>DFLU01000001.1 GCA_002375495.1 Flavobacteriaceae bacterium UBA3611 | reverse complement strand
TTTTTTTATTTCCGAAAACGCCAAAAGCTTGCTTTTGCAAGTTTGAGGGAATAAAGAAACAAAAACACGCAGTGTTTACTTTTTGATTTGCAATAAGGGTTTATTAGGATTCTATAAATCCTATTATTTGCAAGTTTGAGGGAATAAAAAAGTAGGAACACGCAGTGTTTGCTTTTTGATTTGCAATAAGGGTTTATTAGGATTCTTCAAATTCTATTTGGGGGCATTCGAAAGTTTCGTATTATTTTTGCGACAGTACAAATTCATAAGTAATTAAAACCCATGAAAGAATACCTAGATGCATTTATCGATGCGTTTATCGGCACCATCGATTGGACTTGGCAATCAATCCTGTTCGAGGTGCCTTGGTATACCAATTATTTTTGGGGATTGGTGCTAATTTCAATAGTGATATGGGTATTAGAAATACTATTCCCTTGGCGAAAAGACCAATCTATTTTCAGAAAAGACTTTTGGTTGGATGCCTTCTATATGTTTTTCAACTTTTTTCTCTTCGCGATTGCCATTAGCGGATTCTATAAACTGCTTCAAGTGGCGTTCGAAGATTTGGGGATTAAAGAAAATTCTCTGGCGCTTTTCAATCCGGAGGGCTGGCCCATCGCACTGCAGTTAGTGCTCTTTTTCGTGGTTTTAGATTTTGTACAATGGTTTACCCATACGCTCTTACACCGTTATGCTTTTCTGTGGAAATTTCACAAGGTGCACCATAGCGTTAAGGAAATGGGTTTTGCGGCACATTTGCGATACCACTGGATGGAAAACATCTTGTACAAACCACTCAAAACGTTTGCGGTCATGATTTTATTTGGCTTTGAACCTGAACAGGCGTACATTGTACACTTTATCGCCATTACCATTGGGCATTTAAATCATTCTAACATTAAATTAACTTGGGGACCCTTTAAATATATTTTAAATAATCCCGTAATGCATTTGTACCACCACGCCTACGATCTTCCTGAAGGGCGATATGGAGTTAACTTCGGGATTAGCTTGAGTTTGTGGGACTATATTTTTAAGACCAATTATATTCCTGAAGATAGCGGCACCATAGCATTGGGCTTTCATGGAGACGAAACTTTCCCTAAAGATTTTATCAGGCAAAACACCTACGGTTTCAAAAAGAAAGATGTCTAACAGTTTGTAATCTTGAAGATTAATCGTTCCTTTTACACCTTATTATTAAGTAGCTTTACACTCAAATTTGAAAATATGAAGTTGTTTGCTATGGTATTGTGCACCTCACTATTGCTTGTTTCGTGCAATTCTAAAACTGCGAAAAAGATGCCTTCCGAAGAAAAATCGCTGGTAGAATCTTATGAAAAGCTGGAGGAACTTTCATGGCTGATAGGTGAGTGGACGAATACTGAAGGCAATGAATTTTCAAAAGAAACATGGACTAGAAAAAACGATAGCACCTTCTCTGGTTTTAGTTACACCCAAGTTGAAAATGATACGGTTTTTGCTGAAGAACTACTGCTTTCGCAAAAGGCAGAAGAAGTGTATCTAACGGTAGTTGCTTATGGTCAGAACAATGATACCCCGATAACATTCACTAGGGTTTCTACTGAAGAAAATGCGGCTACTTTTGAAAATAAGCTACACGATTTTCCGCAGCGGATTGTTTATACCCAACCAACACCAGATTCCATTCATGCTTGGGTGGAAGGGAACGTAAACGGAGCATTTCAAAAAATTGACTTTTACTTCAAAAAAAGTTGAAGCGGTCCAACTTCAAGAAAACTTATTTCAATAGCTTTGGTAAGGTAAAATATATTATTTTCGCCTGCCTGTTTTAAATATAGGTATTACTCGCACAATTAATTGTGTTTCATCTATACGAAAAATTGATTCAAGGTCTTTTGGAAAAAGATTTTGAATCCGTAGACAACTGGCTCGCACCTGGAGAGTTGGTTAGACTTCGAAAATCTTTACTTGCACATTATAATAATGCGCATTTTTACACTGCAGGTATAGGGAATAAAGACAACCTACAAACGTTAGAAAAAATCAGGAATGACCGCATTCGTTGGGTAGATCCATTGTTGGCAAACCCATGTGAAAAGGAGTTTTTCGAGAAAATTCAAGGATTTGTAGATCACTTAAATCGCACGTGTTATACGGGTATTTCTTCGTTCGAGTTTCAGTATGCTGTCTATTCTATTGGTTCATTCTACAAAAAACACGTGGATCAATTTCAAAATGACGGACGCAGACAATTCTCTATCGTTTTTTATTTAACTGAAAGCTGGAAGGCGGGAGATGGGGGTGAATTGTTACTGTATACCAATAATCAAGTCAGCAAAATTGAACCCAAACCTGGAAGAATGGTGTTTTTCAAAAGCGACATTCCACATGAAGTATTAACCAGTCACCATGAGCGTCTGAGTTTAACGGGTTGGATGAAATCAGTCTAACGGTTTTATAAATTTTACACATCGAATACAGGCATCTTGCGCTCCTTTATAATGGAATGTTGGCTGCACAATAGTTTCATCTGGATGAATCGTAAACTGAAATTTTGAAATAAACGATTTACTATAACCAGTTGTAATTAATGTATTAGATTTATTCATACATTTTTCTACCGCGTTAGAATCAATCTTACTATTTTTACAATCTGAAAATTTCAAAAGAGAAAAACACCATGAGTGAAACAGTGGAACGAATTAAGTGCTTGATCATTGGCTCCGGACCAGCAGGATATACCGCAGCGATTTATGCAGCACGTGCAGACTTAAAACCTATTATGTACACAGGTATGGAACCTGGTGGCCAACTTACCACCACTACCGAAGTAGACAACTTCCCTGGGTATCCAGAAGGCATCGACGGGCCAACAATGATGGTACAATTGCAACAGCAAGCTGAACGTTTTGGTACCGAAGTTCGTATCGGGATGGTAACTGCTGTTGATTTTAGTGATGAAGTAGGCGGAATTCATAAAATCACTGTAGATAATACCACTCAGCTTGAGGCTGAAACGGTGATTATCTCTACCGGTGCCACAGCGAAATATCTTGGCTTGCCAAGTGAGCAACGATTACGCGGCGGCGGAGTTTCTGCCTGTGCGGTTTGCGACGGTTTCTTCTACAAAAATCAGGATGTAGCGATTGTTGGGGGAGGAGATACCGCTGCGGAAGAAGCAACGTATTTAGCCAATATTTGTAATAAAGTAACCATGTTGGTGCGTAAAGATGAAATGAAAGCTTCGAAGGCAATGCAACACCGTGTTTTGGGAAAGAAGAATATAGACTTGCGTTATAATACCGAAGTTGATGAAGTATTAGGTGACATGGTAGTGGAAGGATTGCGTATGAAAAATAATGAGACTGGCGAAAAAGAAGAAATTGCGATCACAGGTCTTTTTATTGCCATTGGGCACAAGCCAAACACCGATATCTTTAAAGGCCAAGTAACAATGGACGATACGGGATATATCATCACCGAAGGAAAGTCTACTAAGACCAATAAACCAGGTGTATTTGCCAGTGGCGATGTTCAGGATAAAGAATACCGCCAAGCAGTTACCGCTGCAGGTACGGGATGTATGGCAGCCTTAGACGCAGAGCGTTATTTGGTGCAAATAGACAGTGTAGAAGAAATTAATACACCCATGTATTAAAACGAAATAAATCATACTTGAAAAAGCCGCTAGAAATAGCGGCTTTTTTGTCTTTAAATGAGTCACTCCGCTGCACGATGATCGTAACTAAAAACCCGCTTTAGTTTCCACGTCTCGTTTTGTAGTTCGTAGTAGGAAGCAAACTTCGCATAACCGGTTTTTTCAACTTCTTTCCCTTTTTCCTGACGGTAGAACTCGTGTTCACCTGTAACATAAGCGCCGTATAAATTATTGTTGTTTGCAAGTGGAAATACCTGTAAGCTATTCGGGATGAGTTCACGTGTAATTTTTGCTGAAGGATTTCCGCAGATATTTGTTGCCATAGCTTTAAGAAACTCCGCTTTATTTTGAGTACCGGCCACATCGTGGTAAAACTCTAAATCTTCTGAAAGTGCGGCTTCTAAGGCTTTCATATCACAGTGGTTGAAACCTGCATCAAATACAATACTGTCCATTTGTTGCATTTGCTGATACAGTTCTGAGGTTGTTTCCACTTGTGCAATGGAAGCGGTGGTAATAAATAGAAGTAAAAGTTGTATATGTTTCATTTTTTCTAGTGAAATTAAAAATCCGTCCCAGATATAATTAGAAACTAGGACGGATGTGGCTGGCTAGCCGATAGCATTTTGAAATGTTAAATATATAATGCTTGCTACATATTATTTTAATAGCTACGCAGACTCTTGAAGGCTGTTTTTTAACGACCAACTACATTTTCCGAACGCTTCCAGACGACTTCCCGCTGTTGTTTTTAACAGCTGTCGGGTTTCCGTAATACTTTATATCACCTCCGCTAGAAGCATCCACTTCTAAACTTTCTTTAACGTGAACTGTAATATCGGCACCGCTAGAAACTTCGGCTTTGCAGTTTACAACCATTAGGTCTTTTGCTTTTATATCGCTTCCGCTCGATGCGTCTGCTGTAAGGTCTGACGCCCGTCCAGAAACTTTTATATCTGCGCCACTGCTGCAATCAAGGTAGAGTTTTTTAGCAAAAACCTCCACTTCAAGATCTGCCCCACTGCTTGCGTCCAATGTTAAGTTTTCGGCTTCTAAAACGCCGTTCACGATAACGTCTGCACCGCTAGAGGCACCAACTTCATCAAGTGAGACATACGTAACAAATACTTTTTTAGACTTTGCTTTCCCTATGTTGTGGTTGTCTGCGGTTTTAATGTGTAATTTTCCGTTATACACATCGGTTTCAATAATTTCATGTAGGTTCTCGTCTGCTTCAACGCGTATGCTTGCCGTATTTCCTTTGGTAAGAAAAACATCTAAGCCAGCACTTCCTTTTACTTTATTGAAATCTTCTGTCACGGCTCTATCTTCTGTGGTTACAGTACCGTTTCCGTGGGTTTGGCCAAACATAACATCGAAGTTACACGATACCAACGTAGAGGCTGCTAGGGTAAATAAAATTATTTTAAGTGTTTTCATGATATATGGTTTTTTTTGATTGTTTCTTTTTTATTCAATACTATCTGTTACGATTCGAACAGGCACATCGTTAATCACCGTATCGGTTACTTTCACGCGTGTATCATTGGTATTATCACCAAAAATAGAGTCTACTTCATCTTTCCAGTTCGAGTTGCTAGAATCGTAGTTATAGTCTGAGGTGTCATCGGATGTACCTTCTGGGCAGTTCAGACACTGTAATTTATTTTTCAGTACCAATAGCAAGCGGTCTTCCATACCATTGTGTAAAATGTCACGATATCTTGAGTCGTTGCGATGAAAAGAATAAGTGTTCTCTTCAGCATACACAACAGACCCCTCAGGCAAAAATACAGTGATCTCTATTTCTTGGTCACGGTACTTGTTCTCTATAGCTGTTAAAAAGTAACCGTCTAAAAACAAGGTTCCGTTCTCAAAAATGTAATCGTATTCGATAGCCTCTGCACGTTTTTTAGCGTTCAGAAAACTATTGCCTTCAGCGTTTTTGTCGATTAAAATCTTGGCTACCGAGTCTGTAGTCGATTTTACAATGAGTCTGATATCGTTACTATAGATAACCTTCGTATCGTTTTCATCATATTTTATCTCTACGCCACTGTCTCTGTTAATGTAAGTGTCATACTGGGTGTTTCCACGCATCGAAATGCGCAACGTATCTCCAGATCTCACGTGCAGGGTCTCTTCTGTGATTACCTCACCGTTGTAGGCATTTTCGGTTGCTTGGCGAATTCCCATAATACCGAGGCCAATAAGGGATGCTACCCAAAGTACCAGTAAAATGATTTTAGCTTTGGTGCCAATCGATTTCAGGTTGTTCACTAAAAGTTTCAATCCTAATAAGAAAATCACGAAAAACGGAATTCCCACCGCGATAAAAGTAAGTAGCGATACAAGCCAGAGAGGACTATTGGTGGTATCTACCAAGTTAATATAGTCTAGCACTTCGCCAGTTCCCCAAAGATCGATGGTGCCCAAGGTGAACAAACTCACGATGAGCCCGACCAATACAGAGAGACCGATCAAAATTAATAGGATGCCGAAAAACTTGACAAATATTTTAAGGATGACCAGAAGGATATCCCCAAGCGTCGAAAAGAACCCATTGGCACCTTTCTTAATTTCACGCCCATATTTGTCGTAGTCTGCAGATTTTACCCGATCAGCGACTGTCTCATATCCTTCCTTGAACTTTTTTTCGATATTCGATATTGTTACGGCTTCACCGCTCATTTTTAGTTTCTCAGACGTGGTAACTGCCGCCGGTACTAAAATCCAAAACAGGATGTATATAATAATGAACGTTCCGCTGGTTAACAAGGTGAGTAAAATCCATAACAGACGTACCCAAATAGCGTCTAGCCCCAGATAATGTCCTAAACCTGAAGAAACTCCCGAGATAAATTTATTGTCTACATCGCGAAATAATTGTTTGTGCGAAGCATTGGCACGGCTGTAGGTGCTTTTTGGAGCTCCAGCAGGGGCGTCATCAAAAAGTTCTTCATCTACACGGTAGTCTTCTGGCTGCCCCATGACAGCGATTACTTCGTCTAACTCTTTCAGGGAGATAACCTGCGAGTGGTTTTCAATTTTCTCTGAAAATAGTTCAGAGATACGGGCTTCGATATCACGAATGATTTCGTCTTTTCCCTGTGGGTCGCTCAACGATTTCTTTATGGCTTCAAGGTAGCGCGAAAGTTTACCGAAAGCGTCTTCGTCTATGTGAAAAAACGTGCCCGCTAAATTTATGTTTACTGTCTTGTTCATTGTTTCGAGGTTGTGCTAGTTACTTTATTTACGGCCTGTTGCAGTTCGCCCCAGGTATTGGTCAATTCATTTAAAAACAGAATTCCTGTTTCTGTAAGTTCATAATACTTACGTGGTGGCCCACTGGTAGATTCTTCCCAACGGTAGGCGAGGAGCCCTGCATTTTTTAGCCGCGTAAGCAGCGGATAAATGGTACCTTCCACCACGAGCATTTTTGCGTCTTTCAGGGTATCCAGTATATCACTGGTGTACGCTTCTCCGTCTTTTAAAATAGACAGGATGCAGTACTCTAAGACCCCTTTGCGCATTTGCGCTTTTGTGTTTTCGATCTTCATTTGATTAGATTACATTTATGTTCGATTTTGACTGATGTACATTTCATAGTTTCTTTTTCTTCGGAAATTTTAGCGCATTTAATATATTGCGTATGCGTGGCAATTTCCTGTTGTGCTGTTTGGGCCAGTTTTCGTTCTTGAACTTCTACGCCCAAGAAATTGAGTACTATACCCATAACGATGCTAACTAAGGTGTTCATGCTGTTGTGTTTTTAATGGTTGTTGTGGTATAAACGAGATGGTAAGCGGGTATTTATAATGTTCGCCCCGAGAAGCTCTAATGGTAGCGGTTATCACTGCATAGAGCTCAAATACAAATAGGCCGAGTAACAAAATGGCGATGATAAAGAAAAGGATGACGTATCCTGATAGGTTTTTAATATTCTGTACCGATACATCGTGGTAATGACTTTCCATAACCTCTACCAACGAAATAAAATCTGTGGCAAATATGATAAAGAACGGCAAGCAAACCACTCCGATAATAAGCGTATAAACCAAAATACTCAACTGGAAATTGAGGGCTTGCCTGCCGTGTTCATTAACAAATTGTTTGTCTTTGTTCACCGTCCATAATAAAAGTGGAAAAATAAAATTTCCGAACGGTATAAAATATTTTGAAAAGGTAGAAAGGTGCGTTGCCGCAGCTACATTCTTATCGTTTTCGGTTGGGTTGTTTTCCATGGTCCATTAATTTCTTATACAAATATATGTCTATTAGATGGTATTATGTTACGCATAGTACTAAATATTAAGAAAATTTTAACATATTTAAGAATTAGACTTTTAATCCATTTTACCTCGGAAGTATTGTTTTCACTATCTTCGCTCGCTAAATAGAACAGTATGCTCTCTCCAAAAAAAATTAACACCTTCACCATGTTGAAGCTACCGTCGGCTTATTTCACGGGCGTACGGGTGAAAAAAATTTCTGAAAATTCATGTACTACTACTGTCAAGCACCGGTGGATTAACCAAAATCCTTTCAACTCGATGTTCTGGGCAGTTCAGGGGATGGCAGCAGAGTTGAGTACAGGTGCACTAGTAATGGCATTTATAAAAGAAAACGATGCCAACGTGTCTATGTTGGTGGCCAATAACAAAGCTACCTTCAGCAAAAAAGCAAAAGGGCGAATCACATTTACTTGTAATGACGGTGCTGCAATAAAGTCGGCTATCGAAAAAACAATCTCTAATGGGGAAGGTCAAACCTGTTGGATGAAAGCAACTGGAACGGATGCGGCAGGCGATATTGTCTCTGTATTTGAATTTGAGTGGACCGTCAAGCGGAAAGGGTAGGTGGTGAGCCGTGGTCGGTGACAAGTGAGCAGTGATCGGTTGTCGGTTTTGAGTTAACGTGTCATTTCGACGGAGCGTTGCGAAGGAGAAATCTCAACAACTGCAGTATTGATTTCTAAAATTTTTGCTGTAGCCGTATGGCATTAGATTTCAGTTTGGGCTTTTATTGTTTTGCGTTAGGGATGGGAGCATGCTACCCTGCCTTGACCGGACGGGCAGGCATGTAGCGCGTACAGCCCGACCCCGCCGCGATGGCTATCGGGGAGCGGGGGAACGCCCAAATATTATAACTTCTAGCCTTTAGCATAAAATCCGACACCCAACACCCAGCATCATTCCAAAAGCTTTTCGCTTAAATTTGTAACAATTTTTACTTCATACCAACACATATATGTTTAACTCCTAAACTTTAAAAATGAACGCACACGAAATAGATTACATCATTTATGGTGAAGAAATGCAATACGTAGAAATTGAACTCGACCCCAATGAGGGCGTTGTTGCTGAAGCAGGTAGCTTTATGATGATGGACGACGGCATTAAAATGGAAACTATTTTTGGAGACGGCTCCCAAAAAGATAAAGGCTTTATGGGGAAGGTTTTTGGAGCCGGCAAACGACTGCTTACAGGAGAAAGTTTGTTTATGACCGCCTTTTATAGCACGATGCCAGGGAAAAGACGTGTGAGTTTTGCTTCACCCTATCCTGGAAAAATTATCGCGATAGACCTTACTAAATTCGGAAATAAATTTATTTGCCAGAAAGATGCGTTCTTATGTGCCGCAAAAGGTGTGAGTATCGGTATTGAATTTTCTAGAAAGCTGGGACGCGGACTTTTTGGTGGTGAAGGTTTTATCATGCAAAAGTTAGAAGGAGACGGAATGGCCTTTGTACACGCGGGTGGGACCACCGCAACCAAAGAGTTGGCACCAGGCGAAAAACTTAAAATAGATACTGGTTGTATCATTGGTTTTGACCATACTGTAGATTACAATGTAGAATTTGTAGGCGGAATAAAGAATACTCTATTTGGGGGTGAAGGACTCTTTTTTGCAACCTTAACCGGACCCGGAACAGTATTCGTGCAATCGCTTCCGTTTAGTAGATTGGCAAAACGAGTTTGGGCCGCAGCCCCCAGAGGAGGCGGAAAAGACAAAGGCGAGGGAAGCATACTGGGAGGGCTTGGAGACCTATTAGACGGCGATAATCGGTTTTAATCGATAGATAGTTATCAACAGTTACACTTTTTTTAAAACTTTTTAGTTATCTTAGAGACTGAAAATTTCAAAAACACACGCGTATAGATAAAAACTACCTAACCTAATTAATACCAAGTTTTACTATGGCTAGAGCAATGTATGATTACACCAAGGCTGTGTTAAAAAAAGTAAGTTTTGATGTTAACTTGTTCTGTAAAGAGTTAAAGAAGGCGATGGAACGTTTACTTCCTTATGAAATTGAGGAACTAAAGGTTTGGGTTGATGCTCTTGTAAAACAGAACCCTCAATTAAATCAGTGTTTAATATATTTAAATCCCTAAAAAAAAGTCCCGTTCATTCGGGACTTTTTTTATGGTTGTTTGGTCGGGCTAACAATGGCTACGTCCTGAAAAGCAATCGCACCGCGAACTACACCAGAGATGGTGTTGTATAAAGCCTCTATGATCTGAAGTCGTAATTCGCTGGTACTGTAGATTAAGCTTACTTCCCTCGAAGGCAAGGGCTTTGTAAAATGTTTTAGATTGTCTTGTTGTTTTTCTGAAAGATCTAACGTATGCAAATAGGGTAATAACGTCATTCCCAAGCCCTCATTGCTCAATTTTATAAGTGTTTCAAAACTCCCGCTCTGTAACTGAAAGTGATCTTCGCTATTCAATTTTGAGGTCTTGCATAAATTCACTACTCCATCTCTGAAACAATGGCCGTCTTCCAATAATAAAATATCGTCTATGTCTAAATCACTTGTTTCTATTTCCTTTTTAGACGCCAAACGGTGGCTTTGCGGAATATATCCTACAAAAGGCTCATAATACAAGGCTCGTTCTTTAATATTTTCCTGATATAAGGGTGTGGCCGCCAAGGCAGCATCCAGATGTCCTTCACTAATTTTTGAAATAATTTCATCTGTAGTCAACTCTTCAATCTTAAGCTGCACTTTTGGGTGTCGTTTGGTGAAGGTTTTTAAAAACATGGGTAACAGCGTAGGCATAATGGTTGGTATAATACCCAGTTTGAACTCACCCCCTACAAAACCTTTTTGTTGGTCTACCACATCCTGCATACGCTCAGCCTCATTCACAATATTCCGTGCTTGGTTTACTATTTTCTTACCTATTTCGGTTAGTTCGATGGGTTTCTTTGAGCGATCGAATATTTGTATGTCTAATTCGTCTTCTAATTTTTGAATCTGCATACTCAAGGTGGGTTGCGTGACAAACGTTTTTTCAGCCGCCTTTGTAAAGTTTTGATGGGCTGCTACTGCAAGTACATATTTTAGTTGTGTAATCGTCATATTGTAATAGCTTAGGAAACGCGTAATGGCGCACATCAAAGGTACAAAATACTATCAATAAAACTTATCGTTAAGACGCTAATTAAAGTTTATGATTATAAAAAAAAGGTCAAATCTACCTGATTTGACCTTTTTCATAATTTGCAAGGGTTGATTACATAATGATTTCCATCTCGATGGGTTCTGCGGTTACTTCAAATTTGGCATCTTTCCATTGTGGTGGGCCAAAACTCATAACATTGTTCGATACCCCGTAATTTTCTTTGGGCATTCCATTAGGTTCAAAATCCATTTGTTGGTTGCCATTTGTATCGTGAAATAGGGTGATTCCGTAGGTACCTGGTGTTACATTTTGAAATGTTAGTAGTGCTTTTCCATCTTTGATTTCGCTTGTAGCGCCTTGTAACGGTGCGGCTTTCATAAATGTTTCTTCATTGTACAAAGCGGCGATGATTTCGCCTTTTTCAGATTTTACAGGAACAGTTATGGTAATTGTGGTTCCAGAAGCATCTTTGTTGGTTGCTAGATTTGCTTGGGCATTGGTGAATGCTACAAAAAGTAAGAATGCGAGTGTGGTGATAATTGTTTTCATGAGTGTGTGTTTTTATATGGATTGTTTGTTTTACACTTCAAAAGTGAAAAGAAACCACAAGTCTCACCAAAGTAACTCACCGAAACGTCGAAAATGGATACTGAACTGTAAGTATAGGCTCGTACTCCAGAATTGAAATTGCCTAAAGTTCCGCATTATAGCAATCCGCGTGCTTTAATCTCTAGATATTTATTGATGGTATTCACGGTAAGATCTTCTGGTGCCGTCAATACCGTTTGGATGCCTCTCTGCTGGAGTTCCCGTACCATGAGTTTTTTATCGAATTGAAATTGCTGCGCAATGGTTTGATCGAATATATCAGATACATTTTCGGGCGCTACATCGCTAAGTTTTCGCAACTCTGTATTTTCAAAAAAGATGACCACGAGTACATGTTTTTTTGCAATGGCTTGCAAATAGGGCAGTTTTCTATGTAAGGAAGAAATATGCTCGAAATTTGTATACAGCAATAAAAGACTCCGGTGGGTAATACGTCTCCTAACCATAGCCTGTAACAAACCGAAATCGGAATCCAGAAATTCAGAATCCATATTATACAAGGTTTCCAAGATGTTGTTGAGATAGGTCTTTTTAGCTTGGGCGGGTAGAAAGTTACCAATGGTATTACTAAAATTAACCAAGCCTACCTTATCATTTTTTTTTAGGGCAATATTACTGAAAGCCAACGCACTGTTAATAGCATAATCTACCAGTTTTAGTTCGTTAAAGGGCATTTTCATCACCCGGCTGGTATCGATGATGCTATACACGGGTTGCATTTTTTCATCTTGAAATTGGTTTACCATCAGGCGCGCTTGTTTTGCGGTGGCTTTCCAATTTACGGTTCGAACATCGTCTCCAGAGACATATTCTTTAATCTGTTCAAATTCCATGGTATGGCCAATCTTCCGTATTTTTTTGAGGCCAATGTGCGAAAGTCTGTTGTCTATGGCTAAGAAGTCGTACTTTTTCATCTGAATAAATGACGGATACACTTTCACCTTTTGTTCGTTGCTAAAGGTATACCGCCTACGCAACAAACCAATTACCGAGCTTGCATACAGATTTAAATTTCCGAAGACATACGCACCGCGTTCAACGGGACGCACCGAATACGAATATGTTGTTCGTTCTTTTCCCAAAAGCTTGGTGGTTTGGAAAAAATCCCGCTTTTGGAATTGCACGGGCAGCTCATCTACTATCCCTACGGAAATGGTAAAGGGATGCTTATTTGTAAGCTGAATCATCACTTCGTTCTGGTCACTATTCGAAAATTTTTCAGGTAAGATGCGTTTCGCCGAAAGTGCGCTGCTGCTGTACAACATAGCTACTTCAAACAAAATAAGCACTCCAATTCCTAAAGCCACCAACCATGTGATACCGTACATTTCATTCCAACCGTACGACAGTAGGAACAAAACAACCAGCACGGCAATGGCGTAGAAAAAACGTGGTGTTAGGTATAGTGATTTTAGGAACCTGATCATTATCTAGGGATTTCAATACTCTGTGCAATCATATCGATTACGGTTTCGGGGGTCATTCCTTCCATCTCGCGTTCTGGAGATAAAATGATACGGTGGCGCAAGACGGGGGCTAAACTGCGCTTTACATCATCTGGTGTTACAAAATCACGTCCGTTAATAGCCGCAAAAGCTTTAGAGGCATTCATGATTGCCAACGACGCCCTTGGCGAACCACCTAGGTAGAGGTGGGGGTGGTTTCGTGTTTTGTTCACTACCTGCGCGATGTAGTTAAAAATCTTATCTTCTATTAGAATTTCTTGTACCTGCCTACGGAATTTTTTAAGGTCGTCAATGCCTAAAACACCTTCAATCGCATCTTGTGGCACTGCTAGCTTACGGTCGTGATGGGTTTTTAAAATAGTAACTTCTTCTTCTAGCTTGGGGTAACCCACCCGTATTTTAAACAAGAAACGGTCTAGTTGGGCTTCGGGTAGGGCATAGGTGCCTTCTTGCTCAACTGGGTTTTGCGTAGCCAACACCATAAATGGATACTCCATGGTATATTTTTCACCATCCATAGTAATTTGTCGCTCCTCCATAACCTCGAAAAGCGCCGCTTGCGTTTTAGCAGGGGCACGGTTTATTTCATCAATAAGCACCACATTACTAAAAATAGGCCCCTTTTTAAATTCGAAAGAAGACGATTTCATATTCAGAATTGAGGTACCCAACACATCACTCGGCATTAAATCTGGCGTAAACTGAATTCTACTGAAATCAGTTTTCAGGGTTTTGGAAAATAACTTCGCTGTAATGGTTTTTGCAATTCCGGGGACCCCTTCAATGAGTACATGCCCATTAGCCAATAAGCTAACGATAAGCAATTCGATGAATTCTTCTTGACCAATAATGATCTTACCCAGTTGCTCCTTTATTGAGTTTACTGCTTGCTTGAGCTCTTCTAACGGAATGCGGCTATCGAACTGAAGGTCTTCAGACGGTTCTTGCGGTAGTGCATTCGCTTCAGGTTGCTGTTGTGGCACTGGATTTTCTTCAGGATTTTCCATCGGTTTTATTTTTATAGGTGGTGATTTTACTATTTAATTTTGAAAGTATCTCAGGTGTTATTTTTTCGCTGTTCTGAATTTGTTCCATAAAGGTAAACAACGCCTTGGTATCTTCTTCGGTATTGCCACTTCGGGCTGCAACCGATTTTATAAAACGGTTGTTAATTGTTTCGGTTGGCAGCCGCAATCTGGTACGAATGTATTCCATAAACAATATGATTTGCTTATCGGCAATGGCCTTGTAATCTTTTTGGTCCCAGTACATACCTGCAATGGTACGTGTATATTCAAAGGTCTTGTTTGCTGGGAGTGTTACTACGGGCACGACGCGTTGTTTGCGTTTTCCTTCAAACAATACAAAAAGCACAGCGCCAATAAGCATGAAATAATAAGCCCAGCGTAGGTAGCGATTGTTTAGTAAAATATGCAACGGATTGGTTTGTATGGGCTTGCCAGATTTGTAGTGGTTGTCCCAATAAAATGGTGCTGCAGTATTTATATATGCCAGAACGCCTTCGGTATACCGAGAATTATCATTTTCTAACAAAAAGTAGTTGGTGAAAATTTCAGGTTGGGCGTGTAAATATATAAGTCCATCACCAAAGGGAGCCTTTATAAAATTTGGTTTCGGGTCTGCTAGAAACAAACTATCTGCATACGTATCTACAACGCCCAATACCGTTTGTGACAGCGTATCTAGGTCAGTAAAATGGCGAATGGTGAGGTCGCGGCTAATGTGATATGGCTGTTCGGCCTTCAAGTTTTCGTTAGCTAATTCGAGTACAGGTTCGGTGGTTAGATTATTTAGACGGTAGGCCGTGCCCATTTCTAAAGAGAGCGTATCTAGCAACCGTGCGTTGAAACTATTTGCTGAAAGGAAAATAGTATTGCCCTTTTCGGCCCATGCCAAAAGACGGTCCATTTCAGTGCGGTCTATCGACAGCCAATTATTAACAAAAAAGTAAGTTCCCGTAAGCGTGGTGTCTTCAAGCACTTCAAAAGGTGGTCTGTTTTGTTCAATAAACGTTTCATCTAGTTTATCACGTAACAGGTCGTGTAACACATAGGTTCCGAACGGAATTTTATCGACCCTACTGTAACTTGGGTACCAGCTAATGGGTTGCTTTTTTGTGGCTTCAGCATACACCAAGAGGGCTACAAGAAGTAGCAATGAAAACAACACTATTTTTTGAAGTTTTGTCATTGGGTCTTCGGGATACGCTTTTCGAGTTGGTTAAAGGTGTTTTGTGCTTTACTGAAATCGGCTTCAGTAACGGTAAAATTGCCATACCAGATATAGTCGTATAAGTTCGTGGCTTTCCGGAATCCGATATTTAGGTCTGCCGCGGTAATTTCAGCAAAATAATCGCTGTTGGTTTTATCGAATTCGTAGGCAATCAATTCAGCATCGGTAAGTCGTTTTAGGATCAGAAGATAATAATAGCGTACGGCCAGACGATAATTTTTATTTTGAAGGGCTTTTTGAATCAATTTCTCGATATCCCTAGACTTTATTATTTCTTCTTCTTCGGAAAAGAACACAGCTGGTTTTGCCTTGCTTTGCAATAATTTTGAACCTGGATTGAGTTTAAAGAACAACCAAATTACAAATGCGATGAGAATGGCTAGAATAATATACGGTAGCACATTGATTACAAAACTCCATAGGGTGCTCCCTTCGGCGTCACCTAAAATGGTGCTCCAAAACGAACGCCAAACATTTCCGACCCAATTCCAGAAACCGTTCCACACGCGGCTTAACCAATCGAGAAACTGGGTCCACCAATTGTCTGCCTCTTCTTTCGGATGGTAATTAAAATCGTCATCAGCCTGATAGGCTTCAATGGTTTCTTTATTGAACGAAAGGGGTTGTTGCTCGCTATTGGTATCGTAGGTAACGGGTGGTTGTTCGGATTTGGCAATGCTGTCGTTTACAACGGTCTCTTCAACAACAGGAAGCGTGTCCTGGGCCAAGGAAATTTCCGCAGCAAAGAGAAAGGTTAAAACACAAAAAAAATAGCGCAAATTAGTTATTTCGAAATTTTAATTTATTCATTTAATATTAGCACCCAGCACCCAGCACCCAGCACCCAGCACCTGTCACACTGAGCGCAGTCGAAGTGCAGCACCTGTCACACTTCCCCCTTGTCCAATTGCTCCGTTCCGATGCTTTCAATTGTTTCAATAGTGCCTGTAAAATTTTTCTTTTCGTTTAAGTTGAAATAGATAAACCCAGTGGCAATCACCACAATCATATACAATAGGTATTGAGCAATCATCGCGATAGAATTGAGTGCGATATATCCCCAATCGAACATCGAGCTTGGATCTCCACCGATGGTTTCGGCAATGGTAAACATTTTTATAAAAAAGTAGATGTATTGCGGTATTTGGGCAATCATCATGATGATATAGTACAGTATGACGGTCACCAAGAGCGTAGCGAAGGTAATCCACCATTCTCCTTTAATGAGCTCAAAACTATAGCTTATGGCATCAGTTACGGTTCTCTTTTCAAAAACTAAGATGGCATAGGTACTTGCAAACACCGTGGCAAAGTACACACCCGGTGCTATACAGAATAGGAATCCGACAATGGTGATCAAACCGGTAAGAAAACTTGTTCCCATTAGGCTCCAGAAGTTTTGCTTTACGCCAGCAATCACTTCCTTCTTGTTGATGATACCATTATTCGTTATATACGACTTTATGGCGTGCATTACGGTTCCGTACATAAGACCGTAGTACACAATTCCTGAAATAATGATGAGTATTAGTGCGATGACTAGAGAGGCGCCAAATTCGCTACTTTGATAAAACAACGGATTCACACTTGCTGCGCCCAGTGAGCCGAACATGGTCTGCATATAAAAAACATACGCCAACACTAGCAATAGTAGGGCGGGACCAGCAATTCGAAAGATGAGTGAGAAAAGCGGTTTCCATTGTAATCTGATAAATTTAAAGGTGTCTCCAAGAATAGCGCCTAGTTCGCGTTGTTTTTTAAAGGAAATGGTCTCTTGCATCATAAATAGGTTGTTGTAGGTAATAGGTCTATTGTACTTCGGCAGTGTTACGTTGTTTGAACTTCAATTTTAGTTTTCTTTTTAAGTGAATGGGATAAAAAACATAGTAAAAAAGAATAAGAGCCAGCGAGCCACCAATAATAAGAATGGCCAACCAATCTGGCATTTCGGTATAGCGGGTTACAAAACCTTCTAAAAATCCGGCGATGATAAAAAACGGTATGGTACTGATTAATATTTTTACGCCATCTTTTGCCCCTCGAACAAACGATTGAACCCGAGTATAGGTTCCTGGAAACAACATACTATTGCCCAATACCAGCCCTGCGCAACCCGCTATGATAATCACAGAAATTTCGATGGTCCCATGTATCCAGATGGTTCTTGCGCTTTCCCATAACAATCCGTGGTCGTAAAAAAAGTATTGAAAAGACCCCAACATCACTGCGTTTCGCATTAAGATAAAAAGCGTTCCCAAGCTAAAAAACAGCCCAAAAGCAAAAGCCATAAGTGCCACTCTAATGTTGTTAATGGTAATCCACAGCGACATATTGAGTTGGTTCATCTCTTTGTATACCCGCATGGGGTCGCCATCTTCAATGTTCTGAAGCGTCATGTTTACATAGCCATCGCCCATTATAAGACGTACAAAATCGCCATCGGTACTGGCAGAATACGCGCCTACAATACTGAAAATGGCAAAAGTGAGAAACGCTACCAGCAGGTGTTTGTGGTATTGTGAGAAGAATAACGGAAATTCTTGGGTAAAGAAGGTAATAAATCTTTTTCTCGACTCTCTTTTCGTTTTGTAAATTTTTTGATGCGCCAAAACGGAAAGACCGTTTAAGTAGCGAAGGGTGTTGCTTTTTGGATAAAATGTTTGGGCAAAACTAAGGTGATCTGTGACTTCTACGTAGAGTGCGCTCAGTTCGTCTGGCGGAACCTGAATATTATTCCGAAGAACGCTTTCAAATCTTAGCCATTTATCTTTATTTTGTTTCGCAAAAGCGGCTTCGCGCATACGTAGCAAGGTTTTTTTCAAAGAAACATATTTAATGGATAACTTTCAAATAGAAACAGCGCAAAATGTTAACATTGCGCAGAACGTGGGAGGCGTTGGTGAACGGGTTCTGGCGTTCATTGTAGACTACGCTATTATTTTTTTATACATCGTTTTGGTTTCTATTGCGTTGGGAGCACTAGACGGGGTGTCTGAAGACTTTGAAATATTAGTTTATATGACTATTGGTCTGCCTATTTTCTGTTACAGTCTGTTGTGGGAAACTTTTTGGAATGGCCGCAGTCCGGGAAAGGCGTTGTTAAAACTTCGTGTGGTAAAATTAGACGGTAGCAAACCGGCATTTTCAAACTATTTTATACGTTGGCTGTTGCGTATCATCGATATTTCAGCCACCAGCGGTGCTTTGGCGCTTGTTACTGTTTTGCTGAATGGAAAAGGGCAGCGTTTGGGTGATATTGCAGCGAGTACCACGGTTATTACAGAAAAAAAAGAAATAGGGCTGGCACAAACACTAGTAATGGACATTCCTGAAGGGTATGTGCCGAAATATCCGCAAGTCACCGTTTTTACTGATGCCGAAATGTCTACCATAAAAAGCTTATTTTGGGATGCCAAGTATCACGGAAACCATAATGTAATTTTAAAACTTACAAAACGACTGTCGAAGGTAATGGATGTAACCCCAGACGAAACGCCTATTGCCTTCGTAGATAAGGTGGTGAAAGACTATAACTTTTATACCCAGAACATGTGATTTTATCTTTTGTATCGCCACCGGAAGTTGAGCTATTCCTAATCATAGATATTTTAGGAACCATTGCTTTTGCTGTTTCTGGAGCTCTAACAGCCATGAAAAAGCAAATGGACCTGTTCGGTATTTTTATCATTGCGTTTGTTACCTCGGTTGGGGGAGGAACGCTTCGTGACGTACTTATTGATGCTAATATAACCTGGATGCGCGACCTCACTTTTGTATACGTGATTATTGGCGCTACAATTTTGTCCATCATTTTCCGAAAAAAACTCGGGTATGTACGTAGATCACTTTTTTTGTTTGACACTATTGGGATTGCACTGTATACGGTTGTTGGAGTTCAAAAAGGCATCGCTGCCGATTTTCCACCGCTTATTTGTATTGCACTGGGGACTATGTCTGCTTGTTTTGGTGGGGTGATTCGAGATATTCTGTGTAACGAAATTCCGGTTATTTTTAGAAAGAATATTTATGCTACGGCCTGTATTTTGGGCGGACTCGTATACTTTTTGCTCATACGCATGAATATTTCATCTAACTTGATAGTGATTATCTCGGGTTCGGTGGTGATCACGGTTCGTTTGTTGGCTGTCACCTTTAATTGGTCGTTGCCTAGTATTTATAAAACAAAAGATACTTGATAACACTTACGTGTTGGTTTTTATTGCAGGACTTCTGCTTTTATATACACATTCTGTAAGGGCCATTCACCATCATCTTTGTCAAGTTTTGAAATTTTCTCTACAACTTCCATTCCTTTGGTCACGCTACCAAACACTGTATAATTTCCGTTTAGGTGGCTGGTAGAAGATTGTGGTCCCAAGAAAATGAAGAACTCGAACGGTGCTGTTTGCTTATCTGGATTTTCACGATATTCCTTGGCTCCAGATACACTTCCGTAGAAATGGTTGCGACCGTTAATTTCGGCAGGTAAAAGATAACCAGAACCAATTTCTACCCGTTTTTTGTTGGTAGAAGCAAGATCGCTGTTACCCCCTTGGATAATAAAATTTGGTACCACCCGGTGAAAGAAAGTATCGCTAAAATAGCCGCGTTTTACGAGGTATATAAAATTTGCACGGTGCAGTGGCGTGTCTTCATATAAGGAAATATAGATATCGCCCAGGCGCGTACTGATTTTTACTTCTGTTTCTGGATTTTCTTCTCCGTATTCCGTAAAAAACGAGACTAAGTTGTCTTGTGTGATCTTCGGAAAGGTTTTGGTAGCTTCTTCGGAAATAACCTTGCTCGAATCGTCGTTAGATTTTGTAGCAGTATTAGTTTCAGTAGGAGCATCGGTACCACCTTCCGTTTCAGGTATAGTTTCTGTTTTTTCTGCGGAAGTCTTTTTGGTATCTTCACAAGCCGAAAACGAAATCAATAATAGCAATAAAACGAACAATATCCTCATAAATGGATTTTTCAGAATTTAAAGAAAAGATTGTAAAAATAAATAAAATGGAATTGCCCGGCGAGCAGTTGCATCTCAAAATGGCGCCTATTGAACGTTTGCTCGAACTAAAACAAAATGCAAGAGATTCTAAGAATGCGAAAAAAGCTGCAGTGCTAGTTCTTTTTTATCCGTCAGATCGTCTCGAAACCCATTTTGTGCTCATTTTACGTAAAACCTATAAAGGGGTGCATTCTGCACAGGTTGGTTTCCCGGGAGGTAAATGGGAGCAAGGAGATGTAGATTATCAGCATACGGCCTTACGAGAGACAGAAGAAGAGGTTGGGGTGCCCGTGGGGAGTGTTGAAGTACTAAAAGAACTCTCTGAGATTTACATACCGCCCAGTAATTTTTTTGTGCAGCCTTTTTTGGGCATTACCCATGCACAACCAAAATTTATAGCACAGGAAGAAGAGGTAGAAGCCATTATTGAAGTTCCGTTGGCAACTTTTTTATCAGAAAAAGCCATTACTACCCAAACCTTGTCTACCTCATATGCAAAGCAAATTGAAGTTCCTGCATTTTTTTTAGAAGAACATGTGGTGTGGGGCGCTACCGCCATGATGCTCAATGAAGTGCGTGAAATGCTGAAACAGCTACTATAATTGCTTTATTTCGTATCTTCGCAATTCGGCTTTTGCGGTACTGTTAAGAGTCGATTCTTGAAAAATGATAACTATTTATGGGACTTTTTAAAAAGAATCCATTCGGACATATACTTTTTTTGAAACGTTGGCTTATCCGTATTCTGGGAGCGCTTACCCACAGGCGTTTTAAAGGATTCAATAAATTAGAGATAGACGGTAGCGAAATCATTAAAAATCTTCCTGAAACGAATGTGTTATTTGTTTCGAACCATCAAACCTATTTTGCCGATGTGGTGGCAATGTTCCATGTGTTCAACGCAAGTTTAAGCGGAAGGCAGGACAGTATTAAAAACATCGGGTACCTCTGGAACCCAAAGCTTAACCTCTATTTTGTTGCTGCCAAAGAAACCATGCAATCTGGATTGCTTCCAAAAATTCTTGCCTATGCTGGTTCTGTGAGTATAGAACGTACTTGGCGTGCCGAAGGACAGGAAGTGAACCGACAGGTAAAGATGAGCGATGTAAGCAATATTAAAAAAGCCTTGGACGATGGCTGGGTGATTACTTTTCCGCAGGGAACCACAAAACCATGGAAACCAATCAGACGGGGTACCGCACACATTATCAAAAAAAATAAGCCTTTGGTGGTACCGATTGTGATAGACGGATTTAGACGTTCGTTCGATAAAAAAGGAATTCGTATTAAAAAACGCGGTATTCTACAGTCTATGGAAATTAAAGAACCGATGAACATCGATTATGAAAATGATACCATAGACCAAATTGTTGAAAAAATTGAATACGCCATAGAACAACACCCTTCGTTCTTAAAGGTGATCCCGAAAGAAGAAATACAAAACGAAGAAGAACTGAACAAAGAACGGCAGTGGCGGTATTAGGAGTGAGGAATTAGTAGTTTGTAGTGAGTAGTTTGTAGTGAGTAGTTTGTAGTCAGTTGTCAGTAGATCATTTTCTAAAGACTAACGACTAAAGACTAAAAACTAACGACGCACAACTTACAACCCGCCCAAACTTTGTTCGGTACGGGCAAGCACCTGCCATCCAGCTTCCAACTCCCAACTTCCAGCTTCCAACTTCCAACTCCCAACTTCCAGCTTCCAACTCCCAACTTCCATCACCCTGTCACACTTCAATCTTTTTGAGTTCACGGTAGTTTCGTTTTAAGCGGCGCAGCAAGAAACCATACACTACATAATAGAATAAGATCAATAACCCAATAAAAACAGCACCTACAATTATTTGAGCGCCAAAGAATACCATGGTAGCCTTATCTTGTGGAATGGAACCATAACCTTCGTACGATTTTGAAAGAAATTTGGTTAATTCTTCTTTATGTAGAAAATAGTAGATGTTTATGGCAATAAATAGCAAGGCGGTAGAAATAACATTGTAATACACAAAATAGTTAACCGTCTTTCTGGTTTTTAGTATGCTTTCCATTAATTGCTTAACCGTAGCAGTAACCTTAATGGAACGATAGTTTTTATAAAAAATAAATAAAAAGAAGGCGAATATAATATAGTTGATCACCCCTATAATGGTAAATGCTGTTTTAAGTCCCATTTGTTCGTTAAACTCCCTGCTCGAGTCGGGGACCACAAATGATATTAGGATCCAAAATAGTAATTCGCATACACTGATGATGAAAATCCATTTTACTACAGACGACGACTTTTTAAGCAACATGCTGTAAATATCGTCATAGGAGAGCTTGGGAAACTGTTGCTCCCGCTCTTGCCATTGTTTTTTTAAAGTATCTAAAACATCCATATAGTTACGGATTAAGTATTTTTCGTAATTTTTCTTTGATACGGTTCATCTTCACACGGGCATTCACTTCGGTGATTCCTAATGTTTCAGAAATCTCTCGATAGTTTTTGTCTTCCAAGTACAAGAAAACCAATGCTTTGTCAATGTCATTTAAGTCTTTTACCGCGCTGTACATAAGCTTTAACTGCTGTTCTACGGTATCGTCATAAGCTTCAGCCTTGATCTTAAAACTAACTCCTTCAAAATCTTGGGTTTGTACCCGTCGTTTCGATTTTCTGTATAAGGTGATGGCCGTATTTAATGCAACCCGATACATCCAAGTACTAAATTTAGAGTCGCCCCGAAATTTTGGAAACGCTTTCCATAGCTGTATGGTAATCTCCTGAAACAGATCATTGTGCGCGTCTGCATCGTTCGTATAGAGTCGGCAGATCTTGTGCACGATATTCTGGTTCTCTTCCAGTTGCGTCACAAAACTATGTTCTAATTTTTTGTCCAATGGTTGTATGCTAGTTGAAACATTAGTGGCTGTGTAGACCGTTATGTTACAAAAATCACAAATTTAAACCGAAATTTTTCTACCTACCGTATCTTTATAGTTCAATTCAGATTATGAACATTCCGAAGACTACAAAACCCCGAATCGTTGTAATCGGTGGTGGTTTTGCAGGTATATCATTGTTGAAAGGCCTCCGTAAAGAAGACGTACAACTGGTGCTTTTCGACAAGCACAACTATCACACATTTCAACCTTTACTCTATCAGGTCTCAACGGCAGGGCTCGAGCCTGATTCGATTGCGTATCCGTTGCGAAAGATTTTTAGAAAAAATAAAGACTTTCACTTTCGCCTGGCAGATGTTATCAGTGTAGCTCCTGAAGCACAGGAAATTAATACGTCGCTTGGTAAACTTTCGTACGATTATTTGGTGATTGCTACGGGTACGAAAACTAATTTCTTCGGAAATGATCAAATTGAAAAATACAGCATGCCCATGAAAAGTGTGCCGCATGCCCTCAATATTAGGAGTCTGATGCTGCAAAATATTGAAAAAGCCGATGTTACTGAAGACGATGAAGAACGAAAACGATTGCTGAATTTTGTGGTGGTGGGAGGAGGCCCAACGGGTGTAGAATTGGCCGGTGCATTGGCAGAATTCAGAAAAGGTATTTTAGGGCATGACTACCCAGAACTAGAGGAAGAGGAGATGCACGTACATCTGTTAGAAGGTGAAGATAAAGTGCTTGCGCCCATGAGTGAACACGCGTCTAAAAAATCGCAAGAATACTTAGAGCGATTGGGAGTGCAGTTACATCTAAACACAATGCTCGAAAGCTACGATGGAAGTAAAGCCATAACCAAGAATGGTGAAACATTCCATACCGAAACGCTTATTTGGGCCGCAGGGGTTACTGGAAATCCTATTGGAGGAATTAACGGGGAGGCTTTTCTAGAAAAAATAAATCGTTATAAGGTAGATCCATGCAATAAAATACTGGGTTTCGATCGCATTTATGCGCTGGGCGATATTGCGCTCATGGAAACCGAAGCATTTCCGAAAGGCCATCCGCAGGTAGCACAACCGGCTATTCAACAGGGGAAGCACTTAGCAAAGAACTTTAAACGGCTCTTAAAAAATAAGGAGATGCAACCTTTTAGTTATTTTGACAAAGGTACCATGGCCACTATTGGCCGAAATAAAGCGGTGGTCGATATAAAAAAATGGCACTTTGCAGGTGCTTTTGCCTGGTTCGTTTGGATGTTTATCCACCTTTGGTTTTTGGTTGGCTTTAGAAATAGAGTGATTACCTTCTTTAATTGGACCTATAGTTATATTAACTACGATCGCGCGGCACGACTCATCATCAGACCATACAAGAAAACCTAGTCTATTTTCACTTTTATGGGTCCGCCAGACGAAACGTAAGAACCTCCAACTTCATCGATGTTCACATCAATTTCGTCTGAGGTATCAATACTCTTAATGTTTACCTTCATCTCATCATAACTGTCGATGCTCTTCACATTTACGTTCATTTCGTCATAGGTGTTAATGTCTACAATACGCACATCTATGGTGTTGTTTTCTGAAATGGGCACTAATTTGTAATCGTTAGAAATTTCTGCGGAAATTCCAGTTTCTGAAGCATGCGCTTTCGGAAAGATATTGATTTCTTTTACCACATTGATGGTAAGGCAAATGGCAATGATGGTTAGGATCACTTTTGTGTAGTTGTCTGTTTTCATGATATAAAAATTAAGAGTTAAACGATGGTTGCTGAGGTGTCACGCTGAGCGAAGTCGAACTGTTCTCGAAGCCACCTATTTTCTCAACGCCCATAAGACTGTCCAGATGTATGGCTTCTGAAGTCTCAGCCACCCAATTGCAAAAATAATACCGAGATTATTCTTTGATGTAGGTCACAATGCCGGTTTCTTCTTTTTTGCCCCGTAAGGTTTCGTCGCCCAGATCTTTTTTAACCACTCCTTTTGGTAAGGTGTAAGCCAGGTCTGCAAAGACTTCAGAGGCGAGAATGTCTACGTTATATACTTTACACTGCTCTTGGATTCGGGAAGTGGTATTGAGTACGTCTCCAGAAAAAGCAATCTCACGTTTTATCTGCCCAATTTCGCCCACCATAATATTTCCGCAGTGAATACCCACCTTAAATTCAGGAAAGAAGCCGTATTTGCCCATGTAGCGACCTTTGCGGTATGCAAGCATACGTTTCATATTATAATAGCAGCGTATGGTGTTCCCGCTTTTTAGGCCGTGTTTCATTTTCCAAGAGATTACAATTTCATCTCCTACATATTGGTACACTTCACCCCTCGACTGTACGATTGCAGGGGCAATATCCCTAAAAAAATCTTTTAAAAAATTAAAATACTTCTTTTCACCTAAACTTTCAGCAATACCCGTAGCATTTTTAATATCGGCGAACATAAAGATGCGGCGTTCATGTTTGGGTCTAAAATAACGCCCTAATAAATAATCTGGAAACACACCTGGCCCATATTTTTCGTTTACCATGAGTACGATTAAGGTGCCAATGACAATAAACAGCCAAACCACAAAATTCTTTAAAAACAACCACGTTCTGAAAAAGTTCTTAAAAGCCTCCAACACATCTTCATGGTAAAATGGGAGTCCGAGCTCTTCGCTATAATAGTATAAGGCACCAAATGTACTCACCACCAAAGCACCGATCACGTAGGTAATAGTAATATAAATGAGGGCTTTCCAAAACGCATTGTTACGCAACCAACGGTCCATAAGATTCACCGTGAGCGTACCACCAATAACCCCTGCCGATATGGCAACGATAAGATTCGCTCTAAATGCCTGCTGAAAATCGTAGCTCGAATCGAGTACTCCATTGCTATAAAGCGTCAGGAATTCGTAGAAAAACAACAAATTAGAGATTAGCACCCATGCAATCAGAATATAAACTGCGCGCTTTAAATAAAAGAGAATCTGCCTGCGCGTATAGCGCTTAAAAAACGGTTTTTTCACTTAGCAGTTTTTGTATTTATCGTTTAGACCTACTCCTTGCAAGACCATTGGTTCTATTTTTTCGAGTCGGCTTACTTTGGTCGCCTCCCGTTTTGCACTTGCGATATATTCGGCATACTCTCGTTGCTTCCCTGGGGTAAGATCATCGAATGCTTTTTTAAAAGCCGAATTCTCCTTAAATCTAGCTTCCATCAGCTCGGGGGTGGCTACTTTCTTTTTGGCGCGTACGGGCTTAACTTCTTTACCTGCCTTACAATTTTCGATAGCTTCTTTTACGTATGCCAGCACCAACTTTTTATCGATTGCATCATTTTCTTCAAAGCGCCATTGCCGCAGGGCTTTTGTTTTACCTTCTTGGGCGTTCACTAATTTTTGTTGTGTATCTTTTAAAAATACGCCTTGGTGAAACCAAATACCCATGTGGTTTTTAAATGCCGCCATGCCAATCACAATTTTACCATCTAAAACGTAGGCTGGGGCTCCCCATTTTACAGTTTCTTCTAATTCGGTTTGTGATAGTACCTCACGTATTTGGCTGAGTTGTATTGAAAATTTAGGGTGTTTCGAAATATATTCGCTCACTTTTACTGAAGACGACATGGTAGTGGGTTGTTTTTATATTGTGAAGATAAAAGTTATCTGCCGATATTCTAATAAAGATTTGTTAATTGAAAAAATTGTAAAAATGAAGCGTGCCATGACCCAATTGGATATGGCACGCCTAAATTTGTAATCATCTGCTTTACTTTTTTACAAATCGAAGGGTGGTAGCGCCTTGGTTTGTGTTGAATTTAGCAAAATACACACCGCTTTTTAAATGTCCTAAATCTACAGTGTGGTTCCCGTTTCCAGAACTAAACTCGGCTTGGGAATGTACCATCTTTCCTTGAATGCCATACACTTGCAACCCGTTAATTACGATAGAACTATCTGATGTAATTTGCAATGTTGTTGCTACCGGATTTGGATACAGGCTTAGTTTGCTTTTCAAATTTGCCTCATTTACTGAAAGAAAAGCGTCGTATTGCATTTGCAACAGATCGATGGGTTCAATTCCTGTAGCTTGTTCGCCCACATTCAACCGAAGGTACGGATTGTTCGGGTCGTCATCAGCTTTATACACCAACAAATAAGCGGTTGTAGATGACGTTCCTGCGGCAAGACAGCGCGAATCGGCTCCAGCAAAGTTGGCTCCTTGCAAGGCTGCCATCAATTTATCTGCCAGCGTACCTGTGGTGGTATTAAAGTTGTCTTCCATATTATCTATCACAGTCTGGTTCAATAAAATATTACCCTGAACACTAAACGTAGCTCCTTGGCGGTCTTCTTTATAATCGTCTGCCATACTGCCCGTAAATCCGGCTGTTCGTGGCATATCGTCTTCATCAAAATCAGCGATGCCGTATTGTCTAAACTCAGGATCGAAATTTTGTGCATTGCAAGCGTCGTTCGCGATCAGAAAATCGATGATTTCTGAAGGGGAAGCACCCATCTCCATTTGGTCTATGGCATTGTTCAGGTTGGTGTTCGGGATACATACATAGGCTTGTGAATTCACACCACCACGACCGGGAATTATCTTGGTAATGATGTCGATAATGCCTTGGCTGCCAATACCTGTTACGCAAGAAGCTCCGGCAGAGCCTATTTCACCCGTTGCGGGGTCTACCGCAATGATAGAGAAGGTGTCTTGTGAATATCCGGTAAAGGTGAGCAAGCCAGCAAGGGCCAAAAGGTATATTTTTTTCATAGTGATTAAATTTCTTTTAAAGATAGCTAAAATATGCAATAGACTAGAATTACAATTGAGCACTACATTTTTACAGTTGGGTTTCTTTTTTTGGTCAGTGCACAAAAACTATTGCACTTTTGACCCTGTAAAACAATCAATCATCTTATAATTGAAAACCCATGAAACTTTCGTACCTGCATCTCATCCTAGGCTTCTTTCTTTTTTTCTGCGGAAATAGTATCGCACAAGAAACCATTTCAGGAACGGTGCTTCAAAAAAACGGTCAGCCCATTTTTGGCGCCAACGTATATCTTGAAGGAACCTACGACGGTGCTTCTACAGATGAAAACGGACGCTTCTCTTTTGAAACCACCGAAACAGGAATTCAAACCCTAGTGATTTCATACGTAACGTTCGAACCTTTTATGATGGCTGCCGATGTATCCCAATTAAAAGATCTTGCGCTTACGCTTCGTGAAGATGTAAATTCGTTAGATACGGTGGTCATTTCGGCTGGAAGTTTGGAGGCAAGTGATAACAGTAAAGTATCTGTCCTCAAACCGCTAGATGTGGTAACCACCGCTAGCGCATTGGGCGATTTTGTAGGTGCGTTGCAAACATTACCGGGTACCACCACTGTTGCTGAAGATGGACGGTTGTTTGTACGTGGGGGAGATGCGGGAGAAACCCAAATATTTATCGATGGCATACGGGTGTTCGCTCCCTATACGCCTACGACCAATAACATACCAACACGAGGAAGGTATAGTCCTTTTCTGTTTGATGGGATTACGTTTTCTACGGGAGGGTATTCGGCAGAGTACGGACAAGCACTTTCTTCTGTCTTACTGTTGAACACCATAGACGAACCAGACCAAGAAAAAACTGAAATCGCCTTAATGACGGTGGGTGGCGGACTCGGAAATACCCAAAAATGGGAGAACCGCTCGTTGAGTGTAAATGCGTCGTATATTAACCTAGCGCCCTATATTGCTGCATTTCCAGATAGAAACGATTGGCAAAAACCTTTCGAAACATTTGCTGGTGAGACGGTTTTTAGAAATAAATTTAAAAACGGACTCTTAAAACTATACGCTGCATTCGATACTACTAATTTTCAGCTAACACAAGAAGACATTAATTTTTCAGAAGGTGTAAACTTCCAACTCAAAAACAGTAATTTTTATACCAACGCAAGCTACAGTGGCGAACTTAGTTCAGATCTTAAAATTGAAACGGGCGGAAGCTATGCGTATGGCAATACAAAGGTCGGTGTGTTTGGAAGTGATATTACGGGCATCGAAAATTCTGTACACCTAAAAGCAAAACTACGAAAGCGCTTTAGCAACCGAGTAAAATTAAGTGTCGGTGCCGAACAATTTTTAACCCACTTTACCGAAAACTTCCATGATACCGGAGTAGACGTAGACTATGGCTTCAACAACAATATCAGTGCGGTTTTTGCAGAAACAGACGTGATTTTTTCGAAGAAATTTGCCATCAAGGTAGGGGCGCGGGGGGAATACAGTGAGTTGTTCGAGCAGTTTACATTTTCGCCAAGAACTTCGGTAGCCTACAAAACAGGGAAGAACAGCCAGTTGTCTGTCGCCTACGGCGATTTCTACCAACAGCCGCAACAGGAAATTTTAAAATTTCAGCAAGAAGAATTAAAAGCAGAAAAAACACAGCATTATATCTTAAACTATCAATATACCGCCAATAACCGTATTTTCAGGGCAGAAGCCTATCGAAAGCAGTATGACAATTTAGTGACTTTTAATACCGAAATGGCTGGTTTTGATAGTGTATATGCAAACACTGGCGATGGGTTTGCGCAAGGAATCGATTTCTTTTGGCGGGATAACGAGAGTATTAAAAATGTAGATTATTGGGTTAGCTATTCGTTATTAGACACTGAGCGTTTGTACCGAAACTACCCCACAGCCGCGACACCTTCTTTTGCAAACACCCACAATGTTTCGGTGGTAGCAAAATACTGGATAGACGATTGGAAGAGCCAGATTGGGTTCAGTTATCAATACGGGAGTGGTCGTACCTATACCAACCCCAATACGCCTGGATTTCTACAAGAAAAAACCAAAGATTTTAACAGCGTAAGCCTAAACTGGGCATATTTACTTAGTCCGCAGAAGATTTTATACTTTTCGATAAATAATGCATTTGCCTTTAATAATGTAAACGGATATCAATATTCGAGTACGGCAGATGCCAACGGAAATTTTAATAGACGTACGCTTCGCCCTGCGGCAGACCAGTTCTTTTTTGTTGGTTTTTTCTGGACGATAAGTGAAGATGGCAGCGATAACCAATTAGACAATTTATAATGAATTACAGTTGGGTAGCGAATTACGACATTTCAGCAAACAACTTTTTCTAGAACTACCTTTTCAGAAGATATTTGAACCAACTTAAAACCCACAAAAAACCATGCAAACAATTATCAATTATTTCGTTTTATTGCTCACTGGCTTCGCGCTACACGCACAAAACACTGTAGAAGTTACCATGACTAATTTTGGAAGCGATGAAGGCACCGTAAAAGTTGGCCTGTACGACAATGAAGGTACTTGGCTAGAAAAAGAATTTAAAGGCCTAGATGCCAAGATTGTTGGCAAAAAAGCATCTGTTACCTTTACCGATGTGCCAAATGGTACTTTTGCAGTATCATGTTTTCATGATGAAGATGGCGATGGCGAGTTCGATATGTTTATGGGTATGATCCCTCGTGAAGATTATGGCTGTAGTAACGGCGCTATCGGAATGTTTGGTCCGCCAAAATGGAGCGACGCAAAATTTGAATTAAAAGGAACAGAGACTAAAAAAGTATCAATAAAATTATAGAAATGATGAAATCTATACTAATTATAACTTGCCTATTGCTAAGCGTAATGGCAACGGCACAGACAAAATACGAACAAGGAATGCGCAAAGCATTCGAATTATGGGAAGCAGGAAAGCCCAATGAAGCAGCTAATATTTTTGAACGCATTGCCCAAGCAGAACCCGACAATTGGCTGCCGCCTTATTACGTGTCACAGATACATGTATTTCAGAGTTTTTCTGAAAAGGACAAAGAAAAGTTGGTTCCGCAGTTAAAAACAGCACAAGATTTTTTAAACGATGCAAAAGCGATTTCAAAAAACAACCCAGAAATTATGGTGTTAGAGGCACAGATGCTCACGGCGTGGATTGTTTTTGACGGGCAAAAATACGGGATGACTTACAGCGGGAAAATTTCAGAACTCTACAACAAAGCCGCCCAAATAGCACCAGAGAACCCCAGAGTGGTTTTAGGCAAAGCAGAATGGGACATTGGCGCCGCCAAATGGTTTGGGAAATCTACCGAAGCTTATTGCGAAGACCTTAAGCGTGCTGAAACACTTTTTGCTACCTTTACTCCTGAAGGAGAATTTTACCCACAAGGAGGAGGCTCACGAGTGGTACAAGTGATGGCAGAAAATAATTGCAACGATTAAAATGAACACATTTCTCAAAGAATTTTTAAAGGCTGGATTTATAGGTACGCTTATATTTCTGGTCTTGACTATTGTTCAAGTCTTTTCAGGTAACAAAGACGTGTCTATAGAAAATTTATTGTTTGAATATGGGGTCAACCAAATATATTCTGTTTCGCTGTACTTAGTAAATGTGCCCTATTTCAACTATATGATGAGGCGGTACGGAAATTCTTTATTTAGTTTTAAGCCGCTGGTGATCGCATTTTTGGGAGCGATCACACTCACATTGGTTACCTTGTTCTTTATCAATATGTTCATGGTCACGGTAATCAGGGGTGGAACGGTTTCAGGATTTTTAGACAAGCAACAATTAGATTATTATTGGGTTGGGTTGTTGATTTCAGTAGTGGTGACCAGTATTTTTTATGCGGTGTACTATTACAAGCACAAAAAAGAAACCCAAGTTACCCAGCAGAAAATTATAGCAAAAACGGCTTCAGCACAATTTGATGCATTAAAAAATCAGTTAGATCCGCATTTCCTCTTCAACAGCTTAAATGTTCTCACGAGTCTTATTGAAGAAAACCCAGAGGCCGCCACCCGTTTTACCACGTCGCTTTCGAAAGTATATCGCTATGTGCTAGAACAGAAAAACAAAGAGTTGGTCACGGTTGAAGAAGAGCTTCGATTTGCACAATTGTATATGACACTTATAAAAATGCGTTTTGAAGACAGTATTGTTTTTACAGCACCAGAAAATGTAAGTAATCCAGAAGCAAAGGTAGTACCTTTATCACTGCAATTATTACTTGAAAATGCAGTAAAGCACAATCAGGTAACACCCTCCAAAAAACTGCACATCCAGATTTATGAAAAAGACGGCAATCTGATTGTTGAAAATAATATGCAGCCTAAAAAAGTGATGCGGGAGAGCAGTGGTGTCGGGCTTCAAAATATCTATCAGCGATATGGCCTGCTTACCAAACGAAAAGTTTTGGTAGAGAAACTGCAAGATCATTTTCGAGTTTCCATACCCATGTTAACAAACATTTCGGTAGTTACTAAAAATCAAGAAAGCTATATTTCAGATAAGCGTTTAGAGCGCGCCAAGGAGTATGTTGAAAAGCTAAAGGGATTTTATGTGCATGGTACCATCTACCTAATATTTGTGCCTGTGTTTATATACCTGAACGTTCGGTCTGGAACGTCGTTTCCCTGGGCGATCTTCCCGATTGTGGGTTGGGGATTAGGGGTAATAGGCCATGCTTCTGAAGTTTTTGAGTGGAATCCGTTCTTCAATAAGAAATGGGAAGAGCGTAAGATTAGAGAGTTAATGGACAAAGAAGACTGATAGTTACAGTTCAGTATCATTAAACTACAGTTCGGTAGTTCCCTTTTTCACTTCTTAGTTTCGCCACGTATATTCGTACTGTAATTAAAAATCAACTATTATGGAAACGTCACAAAACACAACAGATTTCAGAAGAAAAGAAGCTATAGAAAAAGTAGAACGGCTAAAAGGATTCTACACACATTTCACTATTTATTTAATCTTTGTACCCATCTTTATTAGCATCAACTATTTTGGTGGAAGCAATTTTCCTTGGGCAATATTTCCGATCGTTGGTTGGGGTATTGGTGTAGCAGGTCACGCTACTGAAACTTTTGGCTGGAACCCTTTCTTCGGAAAAGATTGGGAACGCCGTAAAATTGAAGAGTTTATGGAAGACGATAATCCCTTAACTTTATAGGGCGTCAACTCTGAAACAGTTATTCTAAGACAACGAACCGACAAACTAAGCATCATGAATACAAATACCGAACGAGAAAATAAATATTTACGCGCTAAGCAGCGCGTTGCAGAAATCAAGAAATTTTATACGGGTATTATCTCCTATGTTATATTTATTTCACTCCTGGGAGCTTTAAATTATTATATAAATGAATGGCGCTATATGTGGTTTTTATGGGCTGCATTTGGCTGGGGTATCGGCCTTGTCTTTCAAGCGGCCAAAGCTTTTCAATGGAATCCGTTTATGGGGAAAAATTGGGAAGAGCGCAAGCTGAAAGAGTTTATGGAAGAAGAAGAAAAGCAACGCTGGAACTAAATACTAATCAATTATGAAAACTACAGAAAACACCTCATACGCCCGAGCACAAAAACGGGTAGACGATATCAAGAAATTTTACAGACACCTGCAAGTGTACATTATTATAAACGTACTGCTCTTGTTGCTGAAAGCAAATATTATGAGCCTGGTTAGAGGTGGCAATTTTACCGACCTTCACTTTGAGCGTTGGCTCGATCTCAACGTTTACGGAACTGCAATTGTTTGGGGCGTAGGATTGCTTATACACGGATTGTATGTTTTTCAGTATAAATTCAAGTTTTTTAAAAACTGGGAACAGCGTAAAATAAACGAATTCATGAACCAAGAAGATGAAAACCAATTCTAACATGATCGAAGACCCTACAAGAACCGAAAAACTAGAACGTGCTAAAAAACAGGTGGCCGAAATAAAAGGCTTTTATATTCACCTTATTATTTACATCATTATAAACCTGCTACTACTATTGGTAGCCATGGGTGTTTTTAGCGGTGATAGTTTTCGTTTTGGCATGCCAAGTTGGGGGCATTTTACAACTCCGTTTTTCTGGGGAATCGGACTCTTTTTTCACGGTCTGAAAGTATTTGGTTCTAAAAGTAAGTTTTTGAAAGATTGGGAAGAACGCAAAATAAAAGAGTACCTAGAAAAAGAAGACGAGACACTCAACAAATTTAAATAATGAAACTAATCATAACAACCACCATCCTGCTGTTTGCACTTTGCAATAGTGCTGCACAAGATTTTTTAATCGAAAACGTAACCGTATTTAATGGTGAAACAGTTGTTGAAAATTCATCTGTTTTAGTTAAAGACGGAATTATTAGTGAGGTAGGTACCACAAACAATGATTCTATCACCATGATTGATGGAAGCGGCAAATTTTTGATGCCAGCCATGACCAATGCCCATGTTCACGCTTGGGCTGCCGCAAGTTTGACCGAAGCTGCTAAGGCCGGAGTTTTAAATCTGTTAGATATGCACGGAATGGAGCAATTCCAAAGTGCAATGAAAAACCTTGGCGGTACTACAGAATACGCCCGATATTTTACTGCAGGAGCAGCCGCAACAGCACCTGATGGCCATGGTACGCAATACGGTTTTCCTACGCCTACACTTTCAACTCCAGAAGACGCCGATGGTTTTGTGGCAGACCGTATAAATGCAGGTGCCAATTACATTAAAATTATTGTAGAACCTTGGAAATCAACCCTCTCACACGAGACGGTAAAAGCGCTTATAGATGCAGCCCACAGCAAAGAAACCGTTGTGGTGGTGCATATTTCAAAAGCAGAGGATGCCCAGAAAGTACTTAAAAATGGTGCCGACGGGCTCGTGCATATGTGGTGGGATAAAATGATCTCTACCGAAACACTGCAGGAAATGGTAACAGATAAAAATTTCTTTATCATGCCAACACTGCTAACCACACAACTGTTGCTCAAAGAAATTCGGAAATCGGCTCCCGAGGGCACTATTTTATCAGATGCTGAATTGTTTGAGCAGGTAAAACGGATGTACGATGCAGGCATTCCGATTTTGGCAGGTACCGATCCACCAAACGCAAACATCAATTATGGCACCGATTTGTATAAAGAATTGGCGTTGCTTTCGGAAGCTGGAGTACCGAACATAGAGGTGTTGAAATCTGCTACGTCACTTCCGCCGAAGCACTTCAACTTAGGAAATTTCGGTATGTTAAAAGAAGGCTATCGCGCAGATATGATTTTACTGAATTCAAACCCGATCACCGATATAAAAAACATAAGCGACATCTCAACTATCTGGAAAGAGGGCAAGGTGGTTGCGAATAACGAATAAACGGGTAATTTTACAATACAAGGAAATTTCAGAAACAAGTACAGTATTAAAAAATAGTACATGAAGGTATTGATTATAGAAGACGAAAAACCCGCTGCCAGAAGGCTGCAGCGAATGCTAGAGCGTCATGGGGTAGCGGTAGACCAAATGCTGCACAGCGTAGCAGAATCGGTAGAATGGTTTTTAAATAATGAACATCCCGACCTCATTTTTTTAGATATTCAACTAAGTGACGGACTCTCTTTTGAAATTTTTGATGAGGTCACGATTAAAAGCGCAATCATTTTTACCACGGCGTACGACGAATACGCGTTGCAAGCTTTTAAGTTGAACAGTATTGACTATTTGCTAAAACCCATAGACGAAGATGAGTTGAAGGTGTCTGTAGATAAATACAAAACGTTTCAACCCAAGGGCAGGGATGTACAGTTCAATTTTGAAGACATCAAGAAACTGTTGGAGAACCCAGTAGCGCGAGAATATAAAAAACGTTTTACCACTAAAATTGGGCAACATATAAAAATGATTCCCGTAGACGAAATTGAATGTTTTTATTCAGAAAATAAAGGGACGTACGCCCATACAACTGCGGGAAGGGATTTTCTATTAGACACGACGCTAGAACAATTAGAGGAAGAGCTGGCGCCAGAAACCTTCTTTAGGATTAGTAGAAAATACTATATCAACATACACGCTATAAAAGATATCATAAGCTATACCAACAGCAGGTTACAATTAAAACTGAACAGCTACGACGAGCAAGAAGTGATTGTGGCGCGCGAACGGGTAAAAGACTTCAAATTATGGTTAGACCGTTAGCAAATGCTTACCGCTTATCATAATCTACCGTGTCTTTTACAATCCGAGGTCTATCAACAAAAGAGCTGTCTAATATACTTTTGGAAGCATCGAATCCTCTAAACCCAATACCGCTAAGTTGCGCGAAGGTATGCGGAAAATGTTCTAAACTGTATTTTCGTTTGTTATAGGTGGCCCACAGCGAATCTGAGGGCTTTTTATATGCTTCTGAAAACCAAAATATCATGGGTACTTCAAACATAGGCGCTGTTCCATGGTATTCATTATGCCCAAGAAAGTCCATTGTATCATACACTTCGTCGCCATGATCGGCAAAATAAGCCAGATAAGAGCGTTCTTTTTGTTGGTCTAGGCGCTGAATTATTTCATACATAATGCTATCGTTATAACGCACAGCGTTATCGTACAAATTGGTTTGCTCTATCGCTTTTTTGTGTTGAAACTTTAGATGGGGCGGATTGTCTTTAAACATATTAAAGGTTTCGGGATATCGTTTTTCGTACCGAAGATGTGTGCCGATAAGGTGAATGAAAATAATCTTTTTAGCATGAGTTTCCTCTTGCAGTAGTTCATCTAAAACGGGTAACACCGCTTCATCATAAATCTGATAGTTATAATCGTCTGTGGCAAGAAACCTTGTGTGTTGTGCGGCGCTACCTAAAATAGTAGGAATGCTTTCGTAGAGTCCTACAGGCTTTTGGTTTGAGATCCAATAGGTGGTAAATCCAGCCTGATTTGCCAATTGAATGATAGAGCCGTTTACAGATGGCTTGCTATTTTCAGAATCGGCCAATGTTAGAATTTTTTCTACCGCCGTTATGGTATGTACATGTGGAGAGATAACATTGTCCATCACCAGAAGATCATTTTTTATGGTAGTTAATTTAGGGTTGGTTTCGCGTCCGTACCCGTATAATTGCAAATGCCAGCTTGAAGTAGACTCTCCAATCACCACCACATAGGTTTGCGGGTCTGCTTGTGAGGTTACCTCGGTAAATGCGGGGCTCGTGGGTTGTGCTAATTTATCTTTTAATTGTTGTTTTGCGATTTTGTACTCTTTAAAAGTACTTATGGTGGCGTAAGGTATGTTTTGGGTTCTGAAATACTTCCGAATTAAAAACACTGAAATGAACGCAATACCTATAAGGAGTGCCGCTCTAAAAATTGTTTGAATTTTATTTGGTGTACGTTCTATCTTTCGTTTCCGTTTCGCTTTCAGCAGCCAAAAAAGTGGAACTAAAAGTAAAATAGCCAAGAAGATGGTGGTGGTATTAAAGTAATTCGACAAATAATCTGAAGCCTCCCCAGCGTTTGTTTCAAATATTACAAATAGGGCAGAAGCACTAATGCCTACCCCGTATTGAAGGTAAAAACTGAGTTTTACAAAGGCAAAAAAGGCCAATAATAAATAAGACGCTATCGCGATGCCCTTGGCTAAGGCGGTTCTGTAAAAAAGAGAGGTAATACTCGTAGCAGCAAGCGTCATTAATGTAAAACCAATAACTTCTTTACCGTAATAGGCTAGGGGTTGAATACTAAAATACCCTGCTATCATCACTACACACAATGGGAACCATAACCATAAATTTTTGAAGACAGCTGTAAAAAATATTGGGCGCATAGTTTATTTTTCAATACGGTTTTCGTCGAATGCCGAAGGTAATAATTGCGGAATCAATTTTATAAATAGCGGGAGTAGTAATGTACCGCCCGGTAGTAAAAATATGGTTAATGAAGGAATGGTCTTGCAAATATCCAACAATTGCGACCGCACTTTCTTTTTTTCTTCTTTTGAAAGTTCTCTGGTGGTAGATTTTCCTAATAAAAGGAGCAATTCACCACTTTCATCCAATTCAGTTAGCAGTCTAGACTTATTTCTGATGATGAGTGTCTTTACGGTTTTGGTCGCCTGTTTATAGAATTGATTCACAGGATGTGAATACTCAAACAGTTTAAGACGAACCGATTTGTTTTGGGTTAGCATGATGATAGCCTGAACACTTGCCACTAGATCTGCGTCTGGCAATTGAAGCCTTTCGCATAAATTTTTTAAAAAATGTTCTTCGCTGGCATCCATAGTATGGTCGTCCCATACGGCCAAACAGCTTAAGTCTAAGATGTACCTGCGTTGTTCAATGGGCATTGTGGTGGCATTTTCCAAATTGAACTGCTCACTTTTCTTGGTGTTGGTGTATGATGAGGTGGCTTCAAACAATTCAATGAGGAGTTTGTCGTATTTATTTTTCTTTTGTTTGCTTTGCAACGCTTCAAAACAGGTTTGCAGCACTAGATTTTCATATTCGTTAATTAATTTCTTTGTTCCTGTCTTCTTTTGCAGATAATGTTCGTACGCAAGCACATCGACATATAAGAAAGCATACGTAAGCAAAGATGTAAAACTTCGTTTTAGCAAACTGTTCGATTCATGCAATCGAACAGACAACACGCCCTCTAACTTTGCGTGGGTTTTAGAATAGCGGGCAAATTGTTGAAAAAAACCTTTTTTTCCTTTTTCAATATGATGGTAAAATTCAAGAATAGAAGTAATAGCTTCTTTGGTGGTCGCTTTTGGAGCATGTACGAAATACTTGGTTACCAATAAATGAAATAGATTGGTTTTGGTGAGTTCGTCTGTAGTTAGTAGTATCTTTGTCGGTAGCGGAAATAACAAAGGAGCAACAGACACCCCGTACAAGAATCCGTTTTCTTGAAGAACAAGGTAGGGCACTTCACTAAAGTTGGTAGTGCCTAATGCAGCTGCATCTTGCCAAAGTGCCATATATTTTGGAATCCATCCGCTAGCTGAAGGGTTCATTCAGTTTTGTTTAAGAGTCTTTTTGGTATTAGTTAACAGAAGATTAACTTGTAGCCAAAAACCGTACGCCTATTTTAGACGTATCTTATTGTGAAGGTAAAAATAGCCAAATAAACCAGCCGTTGGTACTTTCAAAAAAACTATTATTAATAATTAAACTTTTCAAAATGAAAAAAACAAAACTAATTGCAGCAATTGGCGGATTAGGAGTAGCGATACTCTCTGTATTCCTGATAGCTGCCGATCACATTGATGCACCGGCTGTAGCACTGACATCTTCAGACATAGCAGATTTCTATGCTTTTGAAGGTAGCAACCCGAACAACACTGTGCTCATCGCAACCATTCAAGGACCCTTAACAGCTGGGAACGTCACCGAAATGGCAACGTTTGAAGAAGATGTTATGGTAGAATTCAATATAGACAACACAGGAGATTTTGTGGAAGATCTAGTTATTCAAGCCGTTCGTAGAGGAGATTCTATGTACTTTTTCGGACCCACTGCACCTGCACAAACAGGTTTAAACAGTGAAGTCCAGGTAACAGGACCCATGACCAGCGTTAAAATTTCCGGAGTAGGAGAAACAGAAGTGGCCACCAATAATGGAATGACATTCTTTGCTGGACCACGTAGAGATTATTTCTATTTCGACTTTGAGCGATTTAACCAAGTGGCTTCTGGAGCTGTTGCCCCTGAAGGATTTTTACCTCCAGACCAAGCAACCGACTTTTTTGAAGATTTAAATGTACTTGCTATAACGGTAGAGGTACCCAATAGTATGTTTGGTACAGCACCTACTCACGTAGCAACTGCTGCCGGACTAGTAGACGGATTGCCAGATGCCTACAATATGTGGGTTTCTACAAAAAGAAAACAATAAATAGCTAATACAGATAAAAGAAACAAAAATGAAAAAAATATATAGATATATAGTAATGGCTACGGTAGCAATATGCACCACGGCTATGTTTGTACAATGTGCAGACGATGATGATAACGGAAACGCCCTTAACGAACCAACCTGTGACGATGGTATTATGAATGCCGATGAGGAAGGTGTCGATTGTGGTGGAACATTCTGTGAGCCTTGTGCCGTTGTACTTGATTTTTCAGGTACGTATGCGCAAGAAGACGTAATGGGTAGACCAGGAATTAACACCGTATTTGGTGGAACCGATATGGTGAAGAACGATTTTAATACAACTATTGTTAGTGGTAGAGCATCGTTCCAGCCTATCTTTCAACAAAATATGGAAGCATATTTTGATGTGTACGCAGTTGCTTTAGGTTTAGACCCTGCAGATGTAAATTATGAAACCAATATATTAGGCCTAGATGCCGCGACTTTTACAACCGTATTGGCTCAGTTTGATGCACTGCAAGTGGCACCGAATGCGCAAACAACGTATTTCGATCCTTCTACAGGTGTTGCATTAACAGGACGTACGTTGCAAGATGACGTTATTGATATTTCCTTGATCTTAATTTTTGGTGGAGGAGACCTCATGAACTTGAACTTTGACGGAGACCCAGAAGGCGAGCCGTTGTTGATTTCTGATAGTGTTGGACCAGGAGACCGAGATTTTTCACTTCCTTTCCCTTATATGTCAGGACCTAACACACTGTAAACTGAAATAATTTAATATGATTGAAAAAAGGGCAATATATTCGTATTGCTCTTTTTTATTTTAACTTAAACTATGAAAAAACTACTTTTTATCGGATTGCTAGCATTTTGTTTCTCGTGTGCTGAAAACACACCTGAAGTAAAAGTTACCAACCCCGAACACTACGACAAATATTTATCGACCGAACAAGGCAATACCTATAAAAACGCTATGGCCGAAAGAGACTTCTGGTCTAATAAACTTTCTGCAGATACTACAGGTGTAGGAAGCCTTGGCGCACTAGCCGGGGCGTATACAACACTTTTTGATGCTACAGGGAATGTTGAGAATTTATACGCTGCTGAAACACTCTATAAAAAAGGAATGGCCAATTCTGCCCATAATAAAGACGGATTTGCACGTGGACTCGCACGAAATTATATTAGTCAACACAGATTCCAGGAAGCCAAGACAATTCTGGAAGAAAGCTACGCCGGCGTCTCTAATAAAAAAGCGACAGAATTGATGCTATTCGACGTTTATATGGAATTGGGTATGTATGACAAGGCTTCGGAAATGTTAGAAAAGTCGAAAAATCTTTCTGATTATAATTACTTATTACGATTGGCAAAATGGAATGACTACAAAGGTGATCTGGATGCTGCAATTCGTTTTCTAGAAAAAGCAAGAGACGTCGCAGATGGCCGAAAGAGTGAGCCTTTACAATTATGGACCTACACTAACTTGGGCGACTTCTACGGTCATGCAGGGCGTATACAAGACTCGTATTGGCAGTATATAAAATCGCTCAATATGCAACCAGATAATGCCTATGCTAAAAAAGGCTTGGCGTGGATTGCCTATTCTGGGGAAAAAGATACGGAGACAGCCTCTCGGATTTTAGATAGTATTTCGGTACAGCACCAAGTACCTGACTATTATTTATTGAGAGCTGAGATGGCCGAATTTAATGGTGAAACTGCCAAGAGTAAAGCATTTACCCAAAAGTTTATGGATGCAGTAGCAAAAGGAAATTACGGAGCTATGTACAACACTTATCTTATAGAAGTATATGCCGAAAGTAATCCGAAGAAGGCATTAGAGATTGCCCAAGAAGAAGTTAAGAATCGAGCTACTCCAGAAACCTATCACTTACTCGCGTTGGCACAGCTCAAAAACGGTATGGAGGAAGAAGCTTTAAAAACTATCGATACACATGTAATTGGTAAGACAGAAGAGCCTATGGCATTGTATCATGCGGCGATGGTGTATAAAGCAAATGGCCTTTCCGAAAAGGTGAGTCCGTTAAAAGCTGACTTGTTAGAAGCAGAATTTGAAGTTGGTCCGGTGCTCTACGAAAAAATCGAGTCTCTTTAAAACCACCTTGCTATTTATTACGTAAATATGGATACAATGGTTGGTTATCTTTTTAGATAGTCAATAACCGGATTACCGGTTTTTTCAGAGTTTTTTTGTTAGTTAGGGCATCCTTATTCGTAAGGATGCCTTTTTTGTATACCAAAGCGCCACTTTCAATAGAGAGAAAGTGGCGCTTTAATTTGTACTAAATATCTGTTATTCGAATTACGGTGCTGATGGTGCTACGGTACCCAATACGTACAATTGGGTTAATGTAGGGCTTTCGCTTCCACCTTCGGGCTCTAAAGTAATTCCGAAACCTTCAGCCTCGGGGAAATTTTCAAACTTGTAAAGTCCTGGCTTTAGCGCCGTGAGGTCTTCAAGTAGTCCCATGCTATTAGGTGTTAAGGGCTGCATTTTTAAAGCCCAAACTTGATACACCTTTCCTTTTGGAGCAGGCGGTAGTTTAGCCGCGTCTATATATGCAATATTATCATCAGAATTATAATATGCTTTGGCAAATGCTTCTGGCGCAACGGCTGGGTTGGCAGGTAAAGGAACCGTTTTAAAGTTGTCACTTCTAATATCGGCTAAGATACCCTCTGTAAGCAACTGGCGTTCTTCGGCATCCGTTAAAGTTTCTTGCAGTTCAGTGTTCTCTGTAGTTGTGATTTGTACGTCACGTTCCAGTTCATTGTTTTGATTTAACATCCAGAACAGTCCGCATATAGCTGCAATTGCAGCCGCCCATCCTGTAATAGCAGCCCAATTTGTGCTGCTACTAGTTCCTGAATCTATAGACTTCACTTTACCGATGGCATCTAATATATAGGTCCATACCACTGCCGAAAGTGGAGGCGCTACATTTTCTGCCAAGCTGATATAAGAAGCTTCAATAATTTCAACTTCTTTTTGAAGTGCCATAGATGAAGCAATAGATTGCTGCAGTTCAAGGGCTTCACTTTCTGGCAAAGCACCGCAAACATACAGTTCTAATTTTCCTGATTCTATAATTTCTACTTCGGTCATATTTGTTGGGGTCCAAGAACCACTAAACGCAGGTCTTTAAGACAATTTCTATTTCGTGTTTTTAATGTGCCTAGTGGCATTTCTAAATTTTCAGCTGCATCTTTTTGGGTAAAACCTTTAAAGAACAAAAGTTCGATAATCTTAATGCAAGTAGGTTTTAATTTTTCCACAAATTTGCGAACGCCTATTGCATTGGTGGCTTTGTTTAGGTTATCACCCGACTGCAAAATATCTACGAAATTTGTAGTACTTAGGTTTTTTTTGCTGTTTTTGTAACTCTTAGAGCGTGTCTTGTCAATAGCGGTATTCCGAGCAATATTGAGTATCCAAGTAAAAAAACGTCCTTTGGTGATATCATACGAATTGCTGTTGTTCCAAATTTTGATAAATGCATCCTGCAAAACTTCTTCGGCAATCGCTTCGTCTAAAACTATACTGTAGATTATTCCGTATATAGCTTCAGAGTACATTGTATACAATTTAGAAAAGGCACGTTCGTCGCCTTTTTGCATGCTAATGATTAATTCATTGGGTTGTTCCATATAACACATTTATGTGAAGGTACTAAGATAAATAAATAGATGATGATACAAACTTAAATATGATAAATTCAATAATCACTGCTATTTACACCCTAAAATTGTTGAAATGTTAAAAATTTCAGGATACCATTAAAAATTTTGTTATAAATGCTTTAATTTGATATTTTTACGCCAAAATTGCGACCCAAATCGCATTTCTAATCTAAACTATACCCTATGAAAAAAGTTTCCTACGGAATGATACTAGCATTCCTTTGCCTATGTTTTGGCCAAACTGTAGCCCAAACGTATGCACCGAAGATAGATTATACGCTATCGCAACTAGTAGAAAATGGCCAGTTAGAGTACAACGATGTACAATGGACCATCACCGATCAAAATGTGAGTAGCACCAGCGGTGTCACTCATATATATTATAGACAGTTGGTAAATGGCCTTGAAGTATATGGCTCAGAATCTGGAATACACTTGAGTCCAGATGGTTCACTACTAACCCAGAGCAACCGTTTTGTAAATCAAACAACAAGCAGAACAAGCTCAGGGAATACCCCTTCGTTATCTGCAGTGCAAGCCGTAGAGGCTGCGGCAGACCAGTTGGGATATACAACCGGATCACTTTCTGTATTAGAAACTAAAGAGGGTGTAGCACAAGAAACACGCATCTCGAAAGGGAGTGTTTCGTTAAGTGAAATTCCTGCAAAATTGACCTACCAATTAAACGAAGCAAATGAATTAGTTTTGGCTTGGGATCTTTCAATCCAAGAAGTTTCAGGACACGATTGGTGGAGTGTACGTGTAAATGCTAATACAGGCGCCATTGTAGACAAGGTAAATTGGATGGTAAATTGTAACCTTAACCATACTCATGAACCAAGCGAAGCTAAAGCGTTAGATTTCCATAAGAACTTATACGATATTCCTAATTATAATGAGATGGTTGCCAATGCAACACTTCCTCCAAATAGCTATGAAGTATTTGCAATTCCTGTAGAAAGTCCGTATTTCGGTTCAAGAAGTATTGTGACAAATCCAGCCGATTTATTGGCATCACCTTTTGGATGGCACGATACCAACGGAGCTGCAGGTGCAGAGTTTACCGTAACAAAAGGAAATAACGTAGATGCCTATGAAGATGGTGATAACTTCGGTTTTCAACCTGACGGAGGCGCAACATTAGATTTTACTGGATTTCCTTTCAACCAAGTGTATACCAATAGCAACCAATATGAGTCTGCGGCTATTACAAACTTATTTTACTGGAACAACATCATCCACGATGTATTATTTCAGTATGGTTTCGACGAAGCAGGTGGAAATTTCCAAGAATTAAACTATAGCGGAAATGGTGTAGGAGGAGACTCTGTCGATGCCGAAGCACAAGATGGATCGGGAACCTGTAATGCAAACTTTGGGACACCTCCTGATGGTGGAAATCCACGTATGCAAATGTATATCTGTAACGATAAAGATGGAGACTTTGATAACTTAGTTATTGTTCACGAATATGGCCATGGAGTTTCAAACCGACTAACCGGAGGACCGAGCCAAGCAGGATGTCTTGGAAATACAGAGCAAATGGGAGAAGGATGGAGTGATTTCCTAGGTGCTATCTTAACGATAGAGCCTGGAGATATGGCAGAAGACCCTCGTGCTGTTGGAACGTACCTATTTGGACAAGGACCTAATGGCGGCGGAATTAGACCACAGCCATATAGCACAGATTTTGCTATAAACTCACAAACCTATGATGATATCAAGTCGGCAGCAATTCCTCACGGTATTGGTTCTGTTTGGTCTATGATGTTATGGGAACTTACTTGGGAACTTATTGCAGAGCATGGTGTCGATAGTGATATTTACAACTTCCAAGGAGATGTGAATTTAGATGCTGGAAATGTACAAGCATTGGCCTTGGTTATCGAAGGAATGAAATTACAGCCTTGTAGCCCAGGTTTTGTAGATGGTAGAGATGCTATCTTCGCAGCAGACCAAGCCTTATATGGCGGTGCAAACGAATGTCTTATCTGGGACGCTTTTGCGCGTAGAGGATTAGGTTTTAGCGCAGATCAAGGTTCATCGAATAGTCGTTCTGACGGAACGGAAGCTTTCGATACTCCGTCTGCTACAGCTAATATGACAGCACCAGCTGATGTATGTGTGAATGAAGAAGTACTTACCGGATTAACTGGAGGAACTCCTTTTGGAGGTGTATACAGCGGTCCTGGAGTAACAGATGATGGAAACGGAAGTACGTATACCTTCGATCCTGCTGCAGCTGGAATTGGAGTACACACTATTATGTATGAAGTAACTGCTACAGCATGTGCAGTAGCTTCATCAGCTACAGATTCAGTAGAAGTATTGGGTGTTCCAACAGAACCAACTGCTACGGGTGCATCTGATATCTGTGTGGGTGATTCTGTAACGGTTTCAGCAACACCAAACGATCCTGCAAACGTAATTAGATGGTTCGACGCCGAAACTGGAGGAAACTTCTTGTTTGAAGGGGAAGACTATACATTTAACCCAGTGTCTAACACCACAGTGTACGCACAGGAGAATCCGCCCGGACCTTTGTCTGAATTGGTGATTTCTGAAATGACTTTTGAAACTCCAGACCGTTTGGAAATTCAGAATGTTGGAGTTGCTACAGATTATACTGGATATACTGTCGCTGTAAGTGATGAGCCTTATACAAACATCAACACTGTGAATAGCGTACAACAATCGTTAGGCCAAATAGGAGCCGATAGCGTTGTAACTTTTAGCGATGCTACTGGAGCTTCAGATTATTGGGGCGATAACATCTGGTGGGGTAGTACCGGCAATGGATGGATCATTATTGTAGACGATTCTGGAAATGTAGTAGATTCTGTATTCTGGAACTTTAGTGCTGCGGAAATTTCTGCTTTAAATGTAACCATCAACGGATTCAACATTACGGCAGCTGATCTTGATTGGACTGGACCTGGCGCTTCTTTAACAACGGTTTGTAACGAATCGTTTAAGCGATTTGGTGATACCGATTCGAATGTAGATTGGGCAGATGTTTGTAATGATGAAAATTATGGTGTTGCAAGTGATATCGGTGTAGGGTTTTCAGGATGTTTAGCATCTCGTGCCCCAGCTGAAGTTACTGTAGATGCAGAAGCACCTGAAGTAGTATGCCCAGCAGACGAAACTGAAACAATTACCGATGGTAGCGGAATGTTTACTATTCCAGACTATACTTCTCTTGCTACGGCAACAGATAATTGTACAGCTTCGCCTATTAAAACCCAGTCGCCAGCGGCAGGTACACAAGTAGGCCCTGGAGTTACGGTTATTACCATTACGGCAACAGATGCGGCCACTAACAGTGATACATGTACATTTAACCTTACGGTAGATGAAATATTAGGGGTAGAAGACAATCTCTTAGCAAACGAAATTGCTTTATTCCCGAATCCTACATCAGGTGTGGTTACCTTACGTAATAACGGTTCGCTGAACTTAACTTCGGCTATCGTAACCGATGTGAATGGTAGAACAATTAACACAATTGATCTAACTGATGCTGGAGTTGATACGGCTATTTCTCTTGAGAATATGGCTACCGGACTCTACTTCGTTAGAATTAATTCGGAAACTTCAAGTGTGGTAAAACGCATTGTGAAAAAGTAAACATGGCAACATGTAAAATACAAAACCCCGATCCTAATTTAGATCGGGGTTTTACTTTGGTATTGTTTTTGAATTAATTGTATTGTAGTATCGTAAGCACTACTGAAACATAAAGTAAACCTACTTCGAGTGTCCCTAAAAAGAAACAGTGGTTGCCTACATATAAAAAGCCTCTAGTACAGTACTAGAGGCTTTGTTTTTTAGCGTATTTCAATATTATTATTGAATGATACCGCCGCAACTTACTCTGGCACCAGCAGCTCCAGAAGGTTGTGAGGTAAAGTCGTCTGCACCTTTATGCACAATAATTGCTTTTCCAAGGATGTCTTTCTTTTCATCTCCGCAACCAACACACCATTGGTCTGTAGTCATGGCAATTCTTCCATTACCCTCGGCATTGGCTACAAAGTTTCCTATATCACCTTTATGGTAACCATCTTCGGCACCCCATTTTCCGTGTTTTTCAAAAGTAGGATTCCAATGTCCTCCAGAAGAGGTGGCATCATCTGCAGAGCAATCTGCAGTTTCATGAATGTGAATGGCATGGGTTCCGGGTTCGAGACCTGATATCATAGCAACAAAAGTAATTTTTCCGTCGGTTTCAGTAAAAGTTGCTTCTCCAGTAGCTTGGCTTCCACTTCTTGACTCAAGATTTAAAGTAACTTTTTTAACTTCTTCTTCTACTTCTTTTACCATGGTCTCCTCTTTTACTTCTTCTTGAACCATGTCATCTGCGGCATCTTTGTTCTGATCATTCTTACAACTTAGAAGTCCTAAGAGCGCTAGGCCTACGAGCCCAATATGTATTTTTTTCATAGTGTGTAGTGTTAATTGTTGGTTTATATATATTTAAAAGTAGCAACAATGCACGTCCTGCCCAAACATTTTAAATAATCTTAACGCTATTGTTTTATTAATTCCTTCACATCTATTATACCCCTCTTCAAGTTTTCACAGATAACCAGTGACTTGTCTACCTGTGTTTGTGTGCTTTTGAAACGGTCTATATAATAAATCAAACTACGCTTTTTGCCCATGGTGAGTGCTTCAAAAAGGTTAAATGCCGTTGCATCGGTAGCTAATACTGCCTCAAATGCCTCGGGCATGATGACCCCGTACTTGCTGGTATCTTCTTCTATTTGTAATTCGAAATGATCTTGTGTACTAACTCCTAGCTGTTTTTGATAACGCTTCCCAAAACTTATGGTTATTTGGCCATTTCGTTCGTGAAGTTTGCCATGAAAGGACACCGATTTCTCTTGGTAAAAAGCTGTTAATGCCACGCGTGTTTGTCCTGCATCTAGAAAAGGCTGGGCATGTTCGTGAGGAACTATAACAGCATGGGTGCCGGTGATGTTGACTTCAAATTTGGCGGAAGGCTTCACGGATGAATAAGTGTAGTAATTACTTGTGTTTCGCTGTGTAGCGTTTTATGAACCGGGCATTTGTCGGCTATTTGAAGTACACGTTTTAATTGTTTTTCATCCAAATCTGCGGTAATCTTAATCTCTCGGGTAAACGTATCAATTTTTGCAGCATCATTGTTTTCACAATCTTCACAATCTTTGGCGTGTTCTCTCGAATAGCTGGTATGTACTTCTACGTTATCGATACCCCATTTTTTACGCTTCGCATACATTTGTATGGTCATAGCTGTACAGGCAGATAGGCTGCCTGCTAATAATTCGTAGGGTGTCGGACCAAAATTTTTGCCACCAACTCTAGTTGGTTCATCGGCTTTCATGTAGTGTGTTCCCAATTTCATGAGCGTGGTAAAACCGTCTTCATCGTCTAGGCTTGCTACTACAGAGTGTGTAGTTTTAATTGTTTCGGGTGCTGGCACGGCAATGTATCGGGCTGCCCACCCCGCAATTACTTTACCTACGTACGACGCATTTTTTTTATCGATGAGCAAATGTTCAGATCCATCTAAGGTTACAAAGCTTTTTGGATGTTTTGCTGCGAGGTAGATTTCTTCGGCGTTTTTTATAGAAACCGTAGCATCTTGGGGAGAATGCATGATTAGGAGTGCTTTGTTCAGTTTTCTCGCCGCATTTTCGCAAGAATGTGATTCTAAATTGTCTATAAATTGTTTTTTAAAGGTGAAATCCCTACCGGCCAGTTCGACCACAGCTTCACCCGCAGTTTTGATAACATCTAATTTATCGCCAAATTGTTTTTGAACATGAACAGGATTACTTGGTGCACCAATGGTTGCTATGGCTTCAATGCTTTGTATTTCCGAAGCAGCAAAAATGGCTGCTGCACCACCCAATGAGTGGCCCACGAGTAATGAAGGTGCCTTGTATTTTTCAGCTAAAAAATGTGCAGCGCTAACCAAATCATCTACGTTGCTAGAAAAATTTGTATCGGCAAAATCACCGTCACTATCGCCCAAGCCCGTAAAATCGAATCGGAGTACACCAAAACCTTCACTAGCTAAGGCTTTGCTCACATTTCGTACCGCGCTGAAATCTTTGGTACAGGTAAAACAATGTGCAAAAATCGCAAAGTTATGGGGATCGCGCTGAAGCGGGAGATCTATTCTTCCCGAAAGTGTTTTGCCGTTGGCATTGGTAAAATTAATTTTGCTCGATTTCATAGCGTTTGCTTTTAGAGAGGGGTATCGCTTAATCTATTACATACTATAGAATTTTTAGATCGTTATGGCGTGGTTTCCTTGGTAAAGTCGGGCGTAAAGGTGATTTGTAGCAATAACCTATCAAAATCAGGTCCGTCTAAGTGGATTCTCTGATAACCTACTCTCGATTTAATGAGGTCGCTAATCTTGTAACCCAAACCAACTCCTAACCAATTCTGTGCAAACGTAGGTTCGTTCCCAACATTTAGCCATATTTCATTGTAAATGTCGGCGCTCCAGTTATCTGAAAAAGGATATACAAATTGCGCCATATAGCGAAACCAATGACGGGTATCAGTTTCACCATTTGCAACAATAAAACGATTTTCAAGCCGCGCCCGATGGTTTATTTTAACTTTTCCGATGTTGTGGTCTAGCAAAATGTCTTCCACGATGCGATGCTCGTCGAAGGCTTCGGGTGTTTCAGATAGGTACGAAAAATCATTTCTGAAATACGCATAGCCTGCACCCACCGATAGCCCTTCCATGATTCGGTATTTTACACCAGATCGAATTTTAAATTGTTGTATTTCACTGGTTAATTCAAAAAAACGAAATTGGGTTTGTAACTGTACCGAAAACTTCTCTGAAACTTTACTGTTTGAGGCTAGGATATACCAAGCTCCTAATTCGTCGGTTCCAGTATTTTGAGCTACAGAGCCCATGGTTAAAAGTGTGAGTACTGCAATACATAGTTTCTTCATATTATTTTTCTGCTTCTAATTCAACATTTTTAATGGTTTCGCCATCCATAGTCTGCGTGGCGTCTCCTTTTAAGTACTTATCTAAAAATTCTTTAATCTTTCCGTAGGCTTCAATCTGATTTTCTTTTTTTACAAATCCATGGCCTTCATCTTCAAACAATACATATTCTACAGGTACGCCATTTTCACGAACCCCAGCCACAATCTCATCACTTTCTACTTGCAACACCCGCGGGTCTTGCGCTCCTTGCAATACCATGAGCGGTTTGGTCACTTGGTCGGTATGGAACAACGGCGAAATTTGTCGCAGTCTAATAGAATCTTCTGTGTTTGGGTCTCCCATTTCAGTATACAGCGCATCTTTAAACGATTCCCACCACGGCGGGATGCTTTTTAAGGTACGCAACCAATTGGTCACTCCAAAGATATTTACACCCACATTGAACTCCTCTGGAGCATAGGTAAGTGCGGCCATGGTCATATAGCCTCCATAAGATCCTCCAATAATCCCGATACGGTCACCATCGATTACCTCTTGAGAGGCGAGCCAATCTTTCCCCGCCACACAATCTTTTAAATCTTTGTCTCCATGGTTCTGGTCGTCCATTTTGTAGAATGTCTTACCGTAGCCGCTACTTCCGCGATTATTTACGGCCAAAATGGCGTAGCCATGGTTCACTAAGTATTGAATGGTACTGTTAAACCCTTGTCTTGATTGTCCGCCAGGACCACCATGTACCCAAACCAATGCAGGTACCGGATTTTCTTTGGTGGCTTGATGTGGTTGGTAATAAATCGCCGGAATTTCGAGTCCGTCAAACGATTCGTACCGAATCACTTGCGCCGAAACAAGGTCGTCATTATTAATCTCTTTATTTAAATTTTCTGTGAGCCGCGATAGTTCTTTGCTTTCTAGATTATACGAATAAGAATCTGATGGCGTATGTGAGCCCCCTACACGTAATAATACATACTTTTCATCTCTTGAAAAATCAACACTGGTAATTTCCTTATTTTCAAATGTTGGAAACTCTACAGCTTTTCCAGTTGCAACCTCTGTTACCTCAAGGGTGTTTTTGGCGTCTTCGTTGATAAAAGTGATCTGATAGGTGCCATTGTCTGTAAACGAATACCCATTAATATCCCAGTCTCGTTGCAACACTTTTTCAGAAGTACCTTCTTCAATATTGTATTTCATGACATAACTAAATTCTCCACCTTCGTCGGTAGTGTAGTACAATGCCTTCCCGTCGGGTGAAAAATCTTGCGGACTGTTACCGCTCACAGTTTCATTTACCTTCGTCTTTTCGTTGGTTTCAGTGTTCAGAATATATAAATCTGAATCGTTGGTGTTGATGGGGCTTAGTAACGCGATGTACTTTTTGTCGTCGCTCATACCAGCAAAATCGAAGCCTTCTTCAATCTGATACACCATCGTTGGACTCATGGTTTCAATGTTCATTTCATAATGGTCCAAAAATCGACGGTCTCTTTCATTGCTTCCGTAGAAAAAACTCTTTCCATCTTTAGACCAACCCCTAAATAAGGCGCGTACCTCTTCGGTAGGGGTGAGTGCAGTGATCTGGTCACCATCTTTCATATAGATTTTATATATTTCATCACCGTTACCATCCATCCGAAACAATATCCTGTCGTCTTCAGGAAAATAAGAGATCCCGTAAATAGAAGCGCTATCACTTTTGGTAATAGGTGTAAGTTCGCCTCCCTGTGCTGGTGTCGTGTACATATTATAGATGCCAGATCGGTTGCTGGTGATAAGCACCTTACTTTTGTCTGGTGCGTAACCATTGGCAAACGCATTCTCATTGTCCATAAACTGTGCAATGCTGTATTGCCCGATGTCTTTCACCTCGGCAACTTCCTCTTTTTTGGTGTCTTTACAAGCCGCGAACAAAAGCACGATGGCAAGTAGTGTGATGTAATTTTTCATGGTGGTTGTTTTTTTGTTATTCTAGTTGTATTCGTCTGGTATCTTTAAAGGGACTGATGGTCACTTTGTTCATTTTAGACTGGTATTTGGGCCACTCGGTTACAAAAAACATATTGGTCTTTTGAAGTGCAGCCTCTAACTCGTCTTCAGCTTGTTGGATTAAGGTGCGCTCGGTTTTCGTCAAACCGTTCGGTCTGCTGCCACTATACCAATTGGCCTGCCCGATACGCTGCATTACGGTGATTTCAGGATTTCTGGTAATTCCTTGTCGTTTGTCTACTTTACCCAAATACATAGCTACAAGTGAATCTATTTGCTTGCTGATTTCTTTAGAGGCCTTAATTTCTTCCTTGTATTTTTTCTTGTCCTCCTTGGTCAATTTTTTGCTAAAATCGTCTGCCGTATTCTTACTTTCAACAAGTTGTTTCACAGCATCTGCGGCCGTCTGGGTCATGTTTTCGAGCTGCTTTGAAGCATCGTAGCTTGAAATAATCGCTTGTTGCGGAATGTCTAATCGTGGGTCGCTTTCAACCTTTACAGTAGTGCTTGTGCTTGTACCGTCGTGTTCTAGAGTTACCTTGTACGTTCCAGGTTTTACTGAGGTTCCGCCTGGCTCCCTACGACGTTTTCTGATGGTTCGAGAGGGTCGGTCTACACCCGCTTCATCCATCCACCAGCGCCAGGTATAAATCCCAGTACTGTCGGGTACCTTTCTTTTCAGGCTGCGAATAAGTCGCGTGCCGTCGTAAATTTTCATGTAAATAGAATCTTTACTTGGTTTGTTTTCTTCGGAAATTTCCGAAGTTTCAGCAACGTTCGTTTCATCACCCTCGTTGCTGCTATCATTTTCTGTTTCGTCGTCTGATGACATATCTTCCGTGTCCATCTCCTTCGCGTCAGCGGAACTTTCATCTTTCTTAAAATAGTAGCTAATACGCGCGCCGCCAGGTCTGTTCTCGCCATTGTACAGTGCGTCGCCCCCAAATCTGCTACCCGTAGGTTGTTGGTAAGCAGCTTGATAGGCCGTTGGCGGATTGAAAACTCGTAGTGGTTCATTTAAGATGTTGGTATTTTTAGCAATTTCACGCAATGGACGAATATCGTCTAATACCCACGCAGCACGGCCAAAAGTACCGATCACCAAATCGTCTTCCCGCTCTTGAATCACCAAATCTTTTACAGATACCGTTGGGAAGCCTCGTGTCCACTTCATCCAACTACCGCCTGCATTCGTAGAAACATACAACCCATCATCAGTTCCTAAAAACAGCAAATTCTTTTCTATGGGGTCTTCAACAATGCTGAGGGTATAACTTTCTACATCGTCAGCATCAACAATACGTTTCCAAGTTTTACCATAATCTGTCGTTCTGTAGGCATAAGGCGTGTAGTTAAATCGTCTGTAGTCATTCGCCACGAGCAACGCTTCGCCTTTAGTCTTGTTACTTGCCTTAATTTGTACAATCCAACTACCTGTTGGCAGGCCAGGGATATTTTTTGAAACATCTACCCAGGTTTCACCGCCGTTTTGGGTATAGTGTACACGACCATCATCACTTCCTGCCCAAAGCATATTTCGCTCTAGGGGAGAGGGTTCAATTACAAGAATCGTAGTATGGTTTTCGGCACCCGTTGCATCCATGGTAAGTCCGCCACTTTCGCTCTGTTTTTGCTTTTCGGGATCGTTGGTGGTAAGATCTGGTGAGATTACCTCCCAAGTGAGTCCTTTGTCGGTCGATTTGTGTACAAACTGACTTCCGAAGTAAATGGTGCTGTTATCGAACGGGTCGATGTTAATGGCACTGTTCCAGTTGAAACGCAAGAACATTTCAGGATCTGGATGGGTGGGTTTCACCGTATAATTGTTTCCTGTGATATGGTCATAACGACTCACAAACCCCTGCTGACTCATACTCCAGCCGTATCGGCTGTCGTCGCGATCTGGGACCACATCAAAGCCATCTCCAAAACTAATTTCTTGCCAATAGCTATTTCGAATTCCTTGGGCCTTCCACACGTATGCAGGGCCTCTCCAGCTACCGTTGTCTTGCATACCACCGTAGACGTTGTACGGAAACTCATTATCTACATTAATATGATAAAACTGCGCCACTGGTAAGTTCCCTACAAAACGCCAGGAAGCGCCGCCATCGTGCGTAATGTTCAGTCCGCCGTCATTCCCATCCATCATAAAGCTACCATCGCTAGGGTGGATCCACCACGCATGGTGGTCTGGGTGTACTCCATTGTCTACGCCATAGGCTGGCATGAGTTCGGTAAAATTCTTACCGCCATCTTCAGAAACATTTACATAGGTAAATACCGAGTACACACGATTTTCATTCTCAGGGTCTACAAAAATATCACTGTAGTAAAACGGACGGTTTCCGATATCGTTTTTATCGTTGATTTTTTTCCATGTAAATCCGCCATCTTCAGACTTATACAACGCATTCTTCTTAGCTTCTACAAGAGCGTAGATGATGTTCGGTTTATTTGGTGCAATAGCAAGACCAATACGTCCCAATTCTCCTTTTGGCAATCCGTCTGCATCGGTGCGTTCTTCCCAAGTATCTCCGCCATCGTGGGTAATGAACAGACCAGACCCTTCACCGCCAGATGTAAAGAACCATGGGTCTCTTTTGTGTTCCCACATGGCAACTAACAGTTTATTTGGGTTGGTAGGATCCATCACCATGTCTGCCACACCCGTTTTGTTATTTTGAAACAAGATTTTATTCCATGTTTTACCACCATCGGTTGTTTTAAACACCCCACGTTCTGGATGTACACCCCAAGGCGATCCAATGGCACCTACGTAGACCACATCGGGATTGGTGGGGTCGATAATTACTTTATGGATATGCCGGGTGTTTTCCAAACCCATGCTTTTCCATGTCTTTCCGCCATCTAAAGTTTTGTAGATCCCAAATCCGCCATTCAGGCTATTTCTAGGGTTTCCTTCGCCTGTGCCTACCCAGACAACACTCGGGTTGCTTTGCTGAATGGCTACAGCACCAATAGATGCTGTTTTCTCATTGTCGAATATGGGGTCCCACTTAATCCCCCCGCTGGTGCTTTTCCAAAGCCCACCAGAGGCAGTACCTACATACATCACATCAGGGTTATTGGTAACTACATCTATAGAAGTGACTCGACCAGACATCCCACCCGGACCAATATTTCGGGGCTTCATATCTTTTAAAATATCGTTGGTGAGTTGTTGGGCCGAAAGACAGCCAGTAATTAAGAGAAATAAGCTTAGAAAAAAGTGCTTCATGGTTGGTAAATTTTAAAGAAGCCTAAAGATACTAAAATTCAAAAAGGGAGCGAACCACTTTCATTCTTATTGCATTTTGAAGATTCTAACTTTTGTTTAACAAAACGAATACCTTTCCTACACAGAAATATGGTATTTTTAAGAAATGAAAAAGCAACCTCCTAAAACTGGTTTCGTTTTTACCAAACATACCCCAAAAGAGCAGTCTATCTTTGAGCGGCTTTTTGAGATATTCCAAGAGTTAATAACACACACCTCGGGAGATTTTGACGAGGCAATAGACTGGTTGCGACAATTGGACAACGAATACAAGCTTACTACACCAGACTATACCATCGACGATTTTATAGAAGAATTAAAGGAACGTGGATTCATTCGGGAAGAGTTTCGGCCAGATGGTAGCGGAAAGGGAAAAGGAGATGGTAAAGTTTCTATTACTGAAAAGTTGGAACGCTCACTGCGGAAACGGGCGTTGGAACAGATTTTTGGAAAATTAAAGCGAGGTGGTCTAGGTAACCATAAATCGAAGTACACAGGTAGAGGAGACGAGCAATCGGGCGAGTTTAGAAATTATCAATTTGGTGATTCTTTAGAACGTATCTCTATGACTGAAAGTCTGAAGAATGCCCAAATAAATCATGGTATTGGTGACTTACATCTCACTGAAAATGATCTGGTAGTAGAAGAAACCATGTTCAAGGCCCAAATGAGTACCGTGCTCATGATTGACATAAGTCACAGTATGATACTGTATGGCGAAGATAGAATTACACCTGCCAAGAAAGTTGCCATGGCGCTTTCAGAATTGATCACCACCCGTTACCCGAAAGATACACTCGACATTTTGGTGTTCGGAAACGATGCATGGCCCATAAAAATCAAGGATTTACCGTATTTAAACGTGGGGCCGTACCACACTAACACAGTCGCCGGGTTGCAACTCGCTATGGATATGTTGCGGCGCAAACGAAATACAAACAAACAAATATTCATGATTACCGATGGTAAACCAAGCTGTTTACGGCTACCAGACGGACGTTATTACAAAAACAGTAACGGCTTAGATGAGTACATCGTGAATAAGTGTTATATGATGGCTGCGCAAGCACGAAAATTGCATATTCCCATTACCACATTCATGATTGCGAGCGACCCATATTTACAGCAATTTGTAGATCATTTTACCGAAGCCAACCAAGGGAAGGCGTTTTACACAGGGTTGCAAGGGCTGGGTGAGATGATTTTTACAGATTACGAGAACAACAGAAAACGAAAAATAAGATAATAGAATTCCCCCTTTGAAGGGGAGTAGGGGGATGTTGTGTTTAAGTGAACACCCCTCTAACTCCCCTCAAGGGGAGAATCCATTTTAATAACATATGAAAATAGAAAACATAAAAACGTTCGCCCAGCTGAAGAAAGCTGGCTTCGAGTACCAGACAATCAAAGAAGAACTTCGACGCAATCTACTTCAAAAAATCATGAAGAAAGAAGTGGTTTTTGAAGGTATTCATGGGTATGAGTACACTGTTATCCCTGAACTTGAACGTGCTATTCTCTCGAAGCATAACATCAATTTGCTAGGACTGCGCGGACAAGCAAAAACACGTTTGGCGAGACAGATGGTCTCACTGTTAGATGAATATGTGCCTGTGGTGGAAGGAAGTGAAATAAACGATGACCCATTTCGGCCCATTTCGAGGTACGCCAAAGAACTTATATCAGAAAAAGGAGACGAAACCCCGATTTCTTGGCTGCATAGAGACGATCGGTTTGCTGAAAAATTAGCAACCCCAGATGTGACCGTTGCAGATATCATAGGCGATGTAGACCCAATAAAAGCAGTAAATATGAAGCTGACATACGCAGATGACCGTGTGATTCACTTCGGAATGATTCCACGTGCCAATCGTTGTATTTTTGTGATTAACGAACTGCCAGACTTACAAGCCCGGATACAGGTAGCATTGTTCAATATTCTGCAGGAAGGTGATATACAGATTCGCGGATTCAAACTGCGATTGCCTATGGATATTCAATTTGTATTTACGGCAAACCCTGAAGACTACACCAATAGGGGTAGCATTGTAACACCGCTGAAAGATCGAATTGGTTCCCAGATTCTTACGCATTACCCAGAAAGCTTAGATGTGGCTCGAACCATTACTGAACAGGAAACAGCTCAAGCGATTGAAGAAAAAGCAAATATCTATGTTCCAGAATTAGCAAAAGATATTGTGGAGCAGATAAGTTTTGAAGCACGAGACAGCGAATTTATCGATGCTAAAAGTGGTGTGAGCGCACGATTGAGTATCACTGCATTCGAAAATTTATTGAGCACCGCAGAGCGAAGAGCATTAACCAATGGAGATGAGCAAACTAATGTGCGTTTAAGTGACTTTATGGGCATAGTGCCCGCCATTACTGGAAAAGTAGAATTGGTGTACGAAGGTGAGCAAGAAGGTGCCAACGAGGTTGCTAGGCAACTCATTGCAGATGCCGTAAAACATCAATTTTTAAATTATTTTCCGAAGATTGAAAAACTTCAGAAAGAAGGAGATGCAGACCCTTACGAAGAGGTTGTAGGTTGGTTTTTTGAACAAACAGGCGGATTTGAACTGCTAGATACCTATGACGATGACCAATTTCAACTTCAACTAGACCGAATAGAACCGCTAGACGAATTATTGGAGAATTATGTACCAGATATTGCTGAAAAAGATAAGCCATTTTTTAAAGAGGTAATCTTATGGGCCTTGGTAGAATTCAAAAAGTTAAGTAAGTATAGTCTGAGTGATGGTCTTCGATTTAAAGATGTGTATGGTGGATATATCAGCGGACTCTAAAACTGAAATTTTTTCAGTGACATTTTTTCATTATAATACGCTCAATTGTTAAAATTTCCTTTTAATAGCATCTCTAGTTTTTAAAAATTGATAATTTTTTATTTCAATCATGTCATTTGTTTCTTTTGGAACACTAGTTGCATTTTTATGGTTGAAATTAAGTCTAACTAAAATTTTTTTATCATGAACAAATTAGTAAAAAGCGAAAAAAATGGAAGTTTGGCAAACAAAGGCATGGTGGGAACCTTCCCGACATGGTCTTCATGGATTGATGAAATGTTCAGCAATGATTTGCCAAGCGTTTTTAAATCGAATTTCAACACTGGTTTAAGCCTGCCGAAAGTCAATATTTCAGAAACAGATGATTATTTCTCTGTGCATCTAGCGGCACCTGGCATGAAAAAAGAAGATTTTAAAGTAGAGATAGACAATCAAGTACTTTCCATTTCTTCTGAAATGAAAAACGAAACTTCAAATGAGGAAGACACATTCACTCGAAAAGAGTTTGAATACGCTTCTTTCAACAGAAGTTTTACACTGCCAGAGTCTGTAGATGCAGAACATATCAAAGCTTCGTATGAAGATGGTATTTTAAAATTAACACTTCCGAAGAAAGAAGAGGCTAAGAAAAAGCCAGCAAGAACCATTAAAATTTCTTAAGTAATTTTTTAACTTAGAACTAAAGAGACCGCCTTAAAAAGCGGTCTTTTTATTACCCGTCAATGCGGTTTTGTTCTTCTTCAATTCCGGTCTTACGCTTGCGGGCTTTCTTAATTTCATTTCTTCCAAAATTGTAATTGAGGCTAATTAAAAATTTAACTCACAATTTCAGAAATAGCTTTCACGATCAGCACAATTCCTGATAATACCATGATAGTGATCAGCCAACGTCTAAATGCCAATTTGCTCATACGTTGTAACAGCCATTTTCCTATAAGATTTCCCACAATGGCACCTAATCCCATCGCAATACCCAGTATCCAAAGTTTGGTGGTGAGTAAACCAAAAAATGCATAGCTCCCTATTTGTGCAATTCCTAAAAAGAAACTTTGGGCACTCTTGGTACCAATCAACTCTTCTTTATCGATTCCGGCGTTTAATAGAAACGGATTTAAAATCGGTCCCATACCCCCGGTAAATGTACCTATGATAGCAATGAAAAATCCGAGGGGTATAAAATACCAAAGCGCTACGGGAAACGACCGTTCTTTTTTTCCAAACCGATATTGAACTAGCGTACTGACTAAAAATAGCCCCACGACCAACTGAATCCAATAAATTTTTACTTCAGAAAACAGCCAGGCAGCGAATATGGCGCCCAACATGGCAGAAGGCACATAGTACCAAAATACCTTCCAGTTTATGTATTTCCAAAAAATGATAATACGAGAAGGTCTGCTAATAAACGTTCCTAAATTAATCACTTGGGCAGTTTGTCCAGTACCGAGAAGTGCATTGAGTATTGGGATTTGCATTAAGGCTCCGCCACCGCCACTTATGGTAGAAAGTGTAAAGGCCGCTGCGCCCAACACAAATAGGCCGAGAAGTAACCAAATAGAAATATCTGCTACCATGGTTTACATAAAAAAACCCGCACTAAGGCGGGATTTGTTTAATAGCTTGCTACTTATATATTCGGAATCACTAACTCTTGTCCAGGATGGATCATATCAGGATTCTTTAATTTATCTCTGTTGGCTTCAAAAATTGCGTTGTATTTCATCGGGTCCTTATAGTAGTGCTTTGCAATTTTACTGAGTGACTCACCACTTTCAACAGTATGTCGCGCGTATACGGTAGTATCTGCTACCTTAATATCGGCCATGATGTCTGACGGATTCTCACCTCCAGAAGCTTTAATTTCGTCCCACAAAAGGTTTTTCTCGTATTGGGTATTTGCAGTTCCTGTAATATGAAGTTTGTTTCCATCGACCTTTACGTCTCCATTTTGGATTTTTAGTTTTTCACCTAAATCTAAGACGTTTTGATATTTTGCTTTGACCATAATTTTTGTTTTAGTGTTACGCTTATAAAGATACAAAAATTAGGCAGTTGCCGTAGATTCCGTAACACAACTTTAATAGTTGTAAGATCATCATAATTTTTTTAACTAAAACTTGATTTTTCTCATATCATTTAACGTAACATTAGTGAATTGTTAATAGTATATGCACGGAAACCGCGCTATCTTTGATATAAATAATTAATAAAACCAACAATACTATGAAAATAATGAAATTATGTATGTCACTAGCTGTAGTTGCTATGTTATTCGCGGCCTGTGACGATGGAAAAAAGAAAGAAGCTGAAGCAAAAGCTGAACAGGAAAAGATGGAAATGGAAGCCAAAATGAAGGCTGATGAGGAAGCTAAAATGATGGAGGCTGAAAAAATGAAGATGAGAGAAAATTCAATCGCTTCTATTGCAATGAAAAATGAAAACTTTTCAACCTTAGTAGCTGCATTAAAGCAAGCAGATCTTGCAACGACCTTTATGGAAGAAGGTGAATACACCGTATTTGCACCTACCAATGATGCGTTTGCAGCTGTTCCTGCAGCAAGCATGGACATGCTTATGAATGATGATAATAAAGCGAAACTACAAAACTTGCTAAAATATCACGTAGTAAGTGGAGAGTGGAAAGCCGATGCTGTAATTAAAGCGATTAACGACAACAATAACGCTTATAACGTTACTACCTTAGCAGGAGAAAATCTTGTACTTTCTCTAAAAGATGGTAAAGTAATGGTAAAAGATGGAAAAGGAAAAATGGCTACTGTAGTGATGGCTGATGTAGATGCTTCTAACGGAGTGATACACGCTATCGACAAGGTAGTTATGCCAAAAGGATAATCTCCTTTTACATAAGTTAAGTAAGTAGAAAAGACCTCAAGAAATTGGGGTCTTTTTTATGTTTTTTGTAGCGCCTATTTTTTGGAAATGTATTCAAACCGTTGCAAATCTTGGGTGTTGGTGATCGGGTAGGAGATACCTTCCTTTATCACAATATTTTGGTCTGCAATTTCTAACACATCCTGATAATAATGGTCGGTTATCAACATACCTTTTAGTTGTTTAAGCGCAACCAAGAATTCTTTCAAACGCTCTTTATGAAGTGGTTCGAGCATAGAAAAAGGCTCGTCTAACATCAAAAAAGGATGCGGCAGATGCGAAAGTAAAACCACTTCAAAATACTTTAATTCGCCAAGCGATAACTGTTCCACTGATTTGTGGGTCATTGTTGCAATATGCGAATCGTAAAAAATAGCGTCTTGTTTTTCTTCGGAACTGTGAAAGAGCGGAATTATATCACGTACCTTTCTATTCTTCGGTAAAAAGCCGTGTTGTGGTGCATACCCTATGAGTTGCTTCGGAATTACTTGAGACGGTCTCACCAGTTGCCCATCGATTGAAACTTCAAGTGCATCTGCCTTTAAAGTCCCGAAAAGAAGTTTCAGCAATGTAGATTTTCCTGAACCATTTCTTCCGAAGAGCCCAACAATAGTTCCCTTTTCAATTTGAAAAGAAACTTCTCGAACAATTTTTTTTCGTCCAAAAGATTTAACGGCACTATGTAATTGAAGTACTTCCAAATATGAATAGAAATAATGGCAGGCAAACAAGAAAAATAGGAAGTCCTACCAACAAATTGATGATGAATGCGGATTTTGCGAGCTGCCATTTGGTAATGCCCAGGTTGTAATAGCTGTAAAATTCATTTTTTCTAAAATATTGAAACCCCAATAAACCCATACCAAAGGCTAGGGTGCAGAATAGGAGATACCCCCACAGTACGCCAAACAGTACTAAAACAACAAAGCCAAATGCCGCTATAAACGGGAAAATAGATCTATAAAATTGCCAATAGGGGCGGAGATTCATATGTTTAATTCATGAATACTTAGTGGTTACAGCCCATATGCAAAAATCCTTTACTTTCTTGATGCCATGGGAACGCTTCACTGTGTTTATTGTCTTCCCACCAAAAAGGCTTCCGTTTTTTGTCATTGTTTCCAATCTCGTTCATGGTATCTGCATCGTAAAGACGACCATTTACCATCACCATTTCAATGGTATTCGTGTTTTCAATGTTTTCTAATGGGTTTTCATTCAACACAATAAGATCTGCCAGTTTCCCAACTTCCAAAGAACCAATATCATCTCCAGCTCCAATATATTCTGCTGCATTAATCGTAGCTGTTTTTAATGCTTCCAAATTGCTCATACCCCCTGCGGCAAGCATCCAAGTTTCCCAATGGGCTCCCAGACCTTGCAATTGGCCGTGTGCTCCCATGTTTACTTTTACGCCGGCATCACTTAATTGTTTGGCCGTTTTAGAGACCAATACATGTCCGTTTTCATATTCTGAAAGCGGTACCATTGTTCTGTGTCTTGATCGGGAATCTATGACCGCTCTAGGTGAAAAGGTGAGGAGTTTTTCATTTTCCCAAACATTGTCACGTTGATAGTAAAAATACTCTCCGTTTAAACCGCCATAATTAACAATGAGCGTGGGTGTGTAGCCCGTTCCGCTCTTACCCCATACCTCCAAAACATCTTTATAAACAGGTGCCACTGGGATGTTGTGTTCTACCCCCGTATGACCGTCGATAACCATGGTCATGTTGTGATAAAAGGTGGAGCCACCCTCAGGAACCACATTGATCCCTTCTTCACGGGCTGCCTGCAATACTTGCTGGCGTTGCTCTCTTCTGGGCTGATTGTAGCTTTTTACACTCTTGGCACCAAATGCCTTTGTTCTGCGGATACTGCTTCGCGCATCTTCCAAATTATTGATAACAGCTTTAAAATCGCCATCGGCTCCGTATAAAATAAATCCGGTAGAAAACAATCTAGGTCCTACAAGGCTGCCCGTTTTCTGTAATTCTGAAAGTGTAAAAACTGTTTCTGTATTGGCTGAAGGGTCGTGTGCGGTCGTTACACCATAGGCAAGATTCGCCATAAATTGCCAATTTTGCTGTGACGGGATACCAGATCGAAACGCACCTATATGTGCGTGTGCGTCTACCAAGCCCGGCATAATGGTCTTTCCGGTAGCATCATAGACCTTGGCATCGGCTGGAATTCCGATTTTCTGCCCCATCCCAATGATTTTATTTCCTTCAATAATAATGGTACCACTGCCCATCACTTCATCTCCTTTCATGGTAATGATACGCGCATTGGTGAAGGCAATTTTACCAGTGGGTGTATCGGTAGGGACCGTTACACCGATTTTAATCCCTGAAGTTGGCATTTCAGATGGGGTTTCAGAAGCTCCCGGTAAAAAGGTGAATTTTTCATTTAACGTATTGCTGAAATACTCGTCGCCAAGAGTCCACATTACTTTTTGGCTATTCGCAGCCCAATGAATATTTACTCCTGCGTCTTTCGCAATTTGCTGAACAGGAACAGAGTTGCTCTTTCCGTCTAAAGTAATGGGTTTACCATTGGTTACCAGCGGGGCGATATACACCTTGTGAAGGTTTGAAAACGTAACCCATTTATTATCAGGACTAGGCACGATATGGTTGGCATATTTTGAAATAAGGTGTTCTTGCTCATCGTTTCCATTAAGATTGACGCTGATTAATTTTTTTGTGAGATTTCCGAAATACGTACCGCCAGTTTGTAGGAAAATACGTTTTCCGTCGCTAGAAAATGTTGGGTTCTCTCCCTTATTTATTACGAAATTTTCGTTGGTTCCCGATTTGTTGATGGTGTAAATACCAGGCTTTTTAGTGAAACTGAATCCTTGGTCTGCATTCCCACTTTCTTTTCTGAAAGCTAGCATTTGTCCGTTTCTAGAAAACGATGGCGTACGATAAATGGCTTTGCTGCTCGTGAGTTTGGTAGGGGTTCCACCTTGGGCAGGTATCATAAAAATGGCACCTTTCTCGAGGTCGTTCCAACTGACGTAAGCAATAGTGCTTCCATCTGGGGAGATGGTCGGTTCAAACTCAAAATCGGTGCCCGTAGTTAATCTTTTCGGAGTGCCATTGGGTAGCTCCTTTCGCCAAATATAACCCAAAGCATTGAAAACTAAAAATTTTCCATTGGGTGAGGTAACAGCGTCTCGTATCACCTTCGAAGTCACCATGTCTTGCGCTACCGGACTCTTGGTGTGTACGGTTTCGGCTAAGTCAATTTTTACATCGGCAGTGAATGGTATGATAGACGCTTGTTGGTTTTCAATATTGATTTTATTGATTTTTCCTCCACTCCAAAAGACCAGCTCTTTATTATTTGGCATCCAATCAAAATTTGGATACACGCCAAATATCGCCCAAGCTTCTTGTTGGTCTTTGTTCAATTGGTCGTAAACAGGCCACTCTTCGCCCGTTTTAAGATCGTGGATATAGAGTACGCTCTTTTCACGCACTCTTTTTACAAATGCTAACTTCGATCCGTCTGGCGATACGGTAGGCCGTGCAGCGCCACCTGGGCCTCCGGTAATGGTTTCTGTGGTACCGTCGTTAAAATTGTATCGTTTGATTACATAAATCTGGCTGTTCGGGTCTTTGTTGTACTTAAAGAACCCTCCCGGATACATGTCTTCTGAATAATAAAGGTATTTTCCATCTGCTGAAACCCACGGTTCATTTACATCTTGTTGGTCGTTTTTACGCTCGGTAAGTTGCAATCCGCTACCGCCCGTCTGATGGTATTGCCACAATTCGCCTGCACCGAGACTTCTGCCGGAAGTAAAGTGTTTACGGGCAATCAAATAATTGCCATCGGGCATCCAAACAGCATTGTTCAATAAGCGAAAATTTTCTTTGGTAATTTGCTTGGCGTTTTCTCCATCGGCATCCATTACCCATATATTATCACCGCCGCCAGCATCACTTGTAAAAGATATTTTAGTCCCGTCTGGGCTAAATCTCGGTTGAATTTCAAAAGGAATACCACTACGAATCACCTTGGCTTTACCACCTGTAATTGGTATGGTGTAGATATCTCCCAGCATATCGAACACAATGGTTTGACCATCAGGGCTTACGTCCAGATTCATCCAAGTTCCCTCATCTGTAGTAAAACTGTGTGTTTTATAGTTGAAACCCATGCCTGGGTCTGCTACATTCCATTCGGTAGTTTCTTTTTCTTTTGAATCTTTCTTTTTATTTTTTTTCTGAGTGTAAGAGTTGGTAGTGCAGAACAACATTACTGCTAACAAGAAAGGGTTAATTTTCATCTGATTTCAATTTTAGAATCCTCTAAAATACGTATTTAATTGCTCTGGGTAAAATTAAACCAAAAAGTAGGAGGGATGAAGCATTATTTATAGCGAATGCTGCTATTGGTTTTGTGTTTCTAACTGATATAATTCCATATATTTTTATATTTAACAAGTTGTGCAAAGGTGCTCTTAATAGCCTTGTTTTCTGGCGAGGACAGCGAAGGGTCTGCTGTCAGAGTTTTTATGGCATAGTTACGCGCGAGTTTTAAGATTTCAGCATCTTTCACAATATCTGCAATGCGAAGGTTCAATACCCCGCTTTGTTGGGTGCCCATTAAGTCTCCAGGACCTCTTAATTTTAAGTCTACTTCACTAATTTCGAAACCGTCGCTGGTTTGGGTCATGGTCTGGATACGTGTTTTGGCATCGGCACTCAATTTGTGGCTGGTCATTAAGATGCAATAGCTTTGTTCTGCACCGCGTCCTACGCGCCCTCTAAGTTGGTGCAATTGTGAAAGTCCGAACCGTTCGGCGCTTTCAATCACCATCACAGAGGCATTGGGAACATTTACCCCCACCTCAATAACCGTGGTAGCAACCATAATCTGGGTTTCGCCCTTTACAAACCGCTCCATCTCATACTCTTTGTCTGCCGGTTTCATCTGTCCGTGCACAATAGAGATTTGATAGGTTGGCGCCGGAAAATCTCTAGCGATGCTTTCATAGCCGTCCATTAGGTCTTTGTAATCTAATGCTTCACTTTCTTGAATGAGTGGATACACAATATAGACTTGTCTTCCTTTTTCAATTTCATCCCGTAGAAACCGAAATACTTTTAAGCGATTGGCATCGTATCTGTGCACCGTTGTAATTTCTTTTCTCCCTGGCGGAAGTTCATCAATTACACTATTGTCTAAATCGCCATACACACTCATGGCCAATGTTCTTGGAATGGGTGTGGCCGTCATCACCAAAACATGCGGAGGGTATTCATTTTTGTGCCACAACTTACTGCGTTGCGCCACTCCAAAACGATGTTGCTCGTCTATAATTGCGAGTCCGAGATTCTTGAATTTCACCTTGTCTTCCAGCAGGGCGTGGGTGCCAATAAGGATGTGTAATTCACCGTTTTCTAACGATTCGTGAATTTTTTTTCTATCTGAAGTATTTGTTGAACCAGTCAATAATGAAACGCTGATATTCAAGTTTTTAGATAATTCAATAAAACTCTGATAGTGTTGAACTGACAAAATTTCAGTAGGAGCCATCAAACAGGCTTGAAAACCGTTGTCAAGTGCCATGAGCATTGACATGAACGCTACTATGGTCTTGCCAGAACCTACGTCGCCCTGCAATAACCGGTTCATTTGTGCATTACTGCCCAAATCTGCCCTTATTTCTTTCAGCACCCGTTTTTGTGCGTCGGTTAATTTGAAAGGCAAATGCTCATTGTAAAAGGTGTTAAAATTCTCACCAACCGTTCGGAAGGGATACCCTTTTATTTTGGCTTTGTGCAACTGATTTTTCCGAAGCAATTGCAATTGGATAAAGAATAATTCTTCAAATTTTAAACGGTATTGTGCACGTGATAGTAGCTCATTGCTCTGCGGAAAATGAATATTAAACAACGCTTCTTTTTTCGACAATAACTTTAAGGAGGTTAATATGGGTTCCGATAAGCTTTCGGCAAAAGCGTTCTTGGTTTCTAGGAACAGCTGTTGCATCAACGTGTTCATCACCTTATTGGTGATGCCGCTATTAGAGAGTTTTTCAGTAGAAGGATAAATGGGTTGCATGGCAGAACGCAAGCTTTGTTCATGCACTGAAAGTAGTTCCATTTCAGGATGGGGCATGGATGGGATACCATTAAACCAGTTTAACTTTCCGAAGATCACATACGTAACATTAATTTTAAGCTGCTCGCGTATCCATTTCTGTCCTCTAAACCAAACAAGTTCCATCTTGCCGGTGTCGTCTACAAAGGTAGCTACGAGCCTACTCCCGCGTTTTTGGGCTACCGATTTTATATGGGTAACCTTCCCAATAATCTGTACTTCAGCATTGGTTTGCTGTAACTGCCCAATTTTATAGTATTGGGTGCGGTCTAAGTACCTGTTGGGGTACAAGTTAAGTAGGTCCTGAAAGGTATGAATGCCCAATTCCCTTTTCAGAAGATCGGCCCGATTTGGGCCCACACCCTTGAGATAATCGATTGGAGTTTGGAGAAAATTGGGATTCATAGAACGAATTTACTTAATTTGGCAGAACTATTGATTCCCCTTTTCTATGAAATATCTCATACTGTTTTTATGTACCGTAGCCACTTGTTTTTCACAACAAACCGAGGTAGTCGATTTCAAAAAAGTCACAGCGCTTATTTTTCCTTCTGCTTCAGAACAGAATGTGAAAGGTGAATACATTCTTGAATTTGAAATTTTAAAAAATACCGATTCGGTGTTTGTAGACGCCAAGAATATGACGTTGCGCTATTTTTCGGCCGATGGGATCGAAGCCGAAGCTACCGATGATGCCCTTATTTTCAGGGGAAACTTTAAAGCGGGGCAGACCTACAAGGTAAATCTTAGCTATACCGTAGAACCCAAGCAAACACTATACTTTACTGGAAATCAGATTTGGACACAGGGTCAGGGAAAGTACACTTCACATTGGTTGCCGAGCATAGACGACATGAACGACAAAATTGAATTTGATATTCAATATTTTGCTGAAAAGGGAGAAACTGTTGTCGCCAATGGAAAGTTGTATGATTCGGTGCTGCTTCCACCATCTAAAACCTATCGGTTTGATATGAAGAAACCCATGGCCAGTTATTTGGTGGCTTTTGCCATGGGAAATTATAAAAAGCGCGAGACAGTTTCAAAAAGCGGCGTGCCTATAGAGTTATACCTTTCCGAAGAAGATACTGCTAATTTTGAACCCACATACCGCTATTCCAAAGAAATTTTCGATTTTCTAGAGACTGAAATCGGAGTGCCCTATCCTTGGCAAAATTACAAACAGGTGCCCGTGCGCGATTTTCTGTATGCAGGTATGGAGAATACAACAGCCACTATTTTTTCTGAAGCTTTCGTGGTTGATAGTATCGCTTTTGTAGATAGAAATTATTTGAACGTGAACGCCCACGAGTTGGCCCACCAATGGTTTGGAAATCTAGTAACCGAAACTTCTGGCACCCACCATTGGCTGCAAGAGGGCTTTGCGACTTATTATGCCTTGTTGGCGGAGCGTGAAATTTATGGTGATGATTATTATTACTGGAAATTATATCAAACCGCAGAGCAATTGAAGTCGCTCAGTGATGAAGGAAAAGGACAATCGTTACTCGACCCGAATGCGGGTTCGCTCACTTTTTATGAAAAAGGAGCTTGGGCCCTGCATACGTTGCGGGAGCTTATTGGTGACACGGCATTCAGAAAGGCAATTCAAATGTATCTAGCCAAATACAGTTTTAAGAATGTGACAACTGAAAATTTTTTAGATGAAGTTCGTGCCGCGACCACCATGGATATTTCGGCATGGGAGAAAGATTGGTTGCAACAAACCGCTTTTAAGGCAGAACAGGCGTTCAACTCGCTGTTGAAATCGTCTTTCATTAAAAAATATTTTGAATTAAACAGGCTAGCGGCGCTTCCACTTTCAGAAAAGAAAATTCAATTAACTACGGCACTCACTTTTCCAGACGATTTTATTGGTCAGGAAGCCGTGTATCAACTCGTTGGTGAGCCTATAGAAGAAACGGTTCCGCTGTACAAGAAAGGGTTTGAGAGTAAGAATATTTTAGTAAGACAGGCAATAGCCTTAAGTCTGGCTGAGATACCAATAGCGCTCAAAACCGACTTTGAGAGCTTGTTGAATGATGCATCATACGTGACACAGGAAGCTGCATTGTACGGTTTGTGGACGAACTTCCCGGAAGATCGCGCCATGTATTTGGATGCAATGAAAAATAGCATCGGATTTCAAGATAAAAACATAAGGCAATTATGGCTTACCTTGGCCATTGTAACGCCCACGTATAACGAAACCGCAAAACCTCGATATATTGACGAATTACGGTCGTATACTAGCCCAGCATACAGTTTTGAAGTCCGCCAAAAAGCATTTGGGTACATCAATGAGATTCAGTTGTACGACGAGACGGTAGTGAACAACTTGGTAAATGCCTCAGTACATCACAATTGGCGCTTCAGGAACACTGCCAGGCAATTGTTGGACGAAGTTTTAAAGAATCCAGGAACCAAGGAAGCGCTTAAAAGAACCATGAATTCGTTTACAAATGCAGAAAAAAAATACCTTTCCCGTATCTTTAGTGAACAATGAAAGCATTAGTAATTTCAGGCGGAGGAAGTAAGGGCGCATTTGCAGGGGGTGTGGCGCAATACCTGTTGGAAGGACTTGGGCAAGAATATGACCTTTTTGTGGGAACCAGCACTGGAAGCTTATTGATTTCACATTTGGCAATGCACAAGGTCGAAAAGATAAAGGAGGTGTATACTTCAGTAAATCAAGAAAGCATATTCAGTAGTTGCCCTTTTGTTGTAAAGAAGACGAATTACGGCGGAAAAGAAATCGCTATTAACCATTTTTCGGTGCTCCGAAATTTTCTCAAGGGAAGTAAAACCTTCGGCGAAAGCCAAAACTTAAGAAAGCTTATTGAAAAAACGTTTACTAAAGACGAATTTGATCTGCTGAAAAACGGCCCAAAGGAAATAGTTGTCACAGTTTCTAACCTTTCTTTAAACCAAGTAGAATACAAATCGATTAACGATTTTGCGTATCAAGACTTTTTAGATTGGATTTGGATTTCTTGCAATTATGTACCATTTATGAGCCTGGTAAAAAAAGAAGGCTGCGAATATGCCGATGGTGGTTTTGGCAGTATGGTGCCTATTGAAGAAGCCTTGAATAGGGGTGCCACCGAAGTAGACGTAATAATACTAGAAACCGATGTTACGTATTACAACCGTTTGCCCGTCAGGAATGTATTTTCATTGCTAACCTCTATACATAGTTATATGCTAGATCGGGTAGAAAAGCAGAATATCCGTATCGGAAAATTTGTGGCGACCAACAAAGATGCCATCATCAACCTGTACTACACACCCACGGTGTTAACGACCAATTCTTTAGTTTTTGATAAAAAAGCGATGTCGCTTTGGTGGGAGCAAGGATTCAATTATGCTAAAATGAAAAACAAGGAATTAAATGAGACCAAGGTTTCAGACGCTTCAGAATAGCTCCTTTTTATATAGGGGAAAAACCCTATTTTGCCAAGGCTATCACCCCGAATTTAGCTTCGATTTTGATGTAAATCACTTATAATCAGATTGTTTTGTCATTTGTACGAAATATCAAATTGATTTTGTGATGATATTTACCGTAACTTTATGGAAATTAATACATTAAAACTATGAAAAAAACAAACCAGCTTTTTCCGTTTATCCTTTTTGCAGCGTTATCTATGTTTATCATCACTAGCTGCGAAGACCCTGTAGATCCGCCTCAAAACAGCAAGCCACCAGCACAGCTTGTTTCGGTGGGACAAGCCAAAGAGATGTTCGATGCGTATAGCGAACGACGCGTACAGTTAATTAGAAATTACGAGTCGTCTATAGATAGCACACAAGACTTCCATCCAACACGTTTTGGAGAATACGATTACGAAACCATGAAACAGTACATGGCTTTTATAGAATCTGAAGCGAAACTGGCGAATGTGCGTATTAGCGGACTTCGTTTTTATTTAGTAAACTACCCAAATGCAGGTCAGTTTGGCGATGGAAACGATATTAAATACCCTCGGCAGAATTCGTTTGTACTTGTTCCTACAACAAAGTCTGACGGTGAAGAACTGGGCTTTATCACTCGTAAAACCGCCGATGGAGGTAGAACGGTGGTGTACATTAAAGACTGGTTGAAAGAGCAGCCAGGTGGAGATACACCAGAACAACAACGAACCAATAAGCAAAACCAGACAACAGGTGCACTAAACGCTACAGGAAGTCCTGGCTTTGCAAAACCAAAATTCATGTTCATCAACGCCATGATGGGCGCTAACATGTCTGTAGACGACGGAGATGACGTGAGTTTATTGTTAAACGAATCAAATTTGGTACCGCCACCCCCACAGCAAGGAACTGATTTTGATGACTAGCATTTAAGCCTTGGACCACTCGGGATTTTATACGGTTTTATTTTATGCAGTCCTTGCCTTTGAAGGATTGGCTGCTTTGTTGGCCTTTGTATGCTACAAAAAATATAGCCATACCTATCTCCGTTTTTTTCCTTGGTTATTGTTGTACACTTTTGTTACTGAAATCGCTGCTACTTTCATGTGGGAGCGGTTTGAGGGCAACGTAGTGTTGTACAATATTTATAATATTGTCTTTTTTTTGTATTTCTATTTTGTGTTTTATAAGCATACCAAAAGCATTCGGGATCGAAACCTAATTCTGATTGCCACAGCAATTTTTTTAGTGTCGTGTGTGGCAAACCTTGGCTTTAGTTCGTTTTTGGAGAATCCACAGCTACTGGCTTACATAACAGGGGCATGTATGCTCATTTTTTGTATTATTTTATACTTCGTTGGTATTTTATACACCCCACGGGTTTTAAAAATAAAAACAGAGCTTTTGTTTTGGGTTAGTATCGGTCTTTTATTGTTCTATGTAGGGTATATCCCCATTAAGATTACACGTCACTTTTTTACTGAAATTGATAATAGTTATCACATTTTGAGAAGTGTTCACCGTATCTTGGTACTTATCATGAATGCCTGTTTTATAATCGGATTTTTATGGACCAGACGGAAATAGCTGCACTCGTATCGGTATTAATACTTTTGGTGTTGGTGGGAATCATCATTACGCTGGTTACTGTTTTTGTAAGGCGAAAGAACAAATTGTTGCAAGAGCAAAAGGAAGCACAAGAAGCTTTTGAAGCAGAACTTTCAGAAACACAAATAGAAATCCGTGAAGAAACCTTGCGTAACATTAGCTGGGAACTACATGATAATATCGGCCAATTAATGACGCTGGCGAAGATTCAGGTACAATTAGCGAAAGAAAAGCCTGAAACTATAGATGAGGCTTCAGAAACCATAGGGAAAGGGATTAACGAATTACGGGCACTGTCTAAATTAATCAATCCCGAAGCATTAAAAAGCTTGACCTTGGTAGAAGCCGTACAGTTAGAGATGGAACGTTTTAATAGAATTGGTTTTGTAAATGCAACCTATGATGTAGCGGGACAACCAATCTCGATTGGCCCTGATAAAGAAATTATTGTGTTTCGGATTTTACAGGAGTTTTTTTCGAATACCATTAAACACTCTAAAGCAACCCATCTTGATGTCTCATTGATGTATTCAAAATATACATTGCGAATAGAGGCTAAAGACGATGGCGTTGGATTTTCCAGCGAAAATGATTTCTCTGGAATTGGAATAAAAAATATGAAAAATAGAGCCAAGGTAATTGATGCCGACATAGAAATACTATCGAAACCAAACCAAGGAACTATGTTGCGAATGTTGTGCAGAACTTAACTCGAGCTGTTTAATTATTCCTTAAATTTATAGATTGAAACCTAACAAAATATACCCATGAAAAAATCAGTAGTTGTAGTAGACGACCATACGCTCTTGCTCCAGGCAATTGGCGGATTGGTCACAGATTTTGACGATTTTGAAGTACTGTACTTATGTAAAAACGGACAGGAACTTTTAGACAAATTCAAAAACCCTAAGAATGTACCCGACATCGTTTTGATGGATATCAACATGCCCGTACTAAACGGTATAGAAACCACTCAAATTCTTTCAAAAGAATATCCAGATGTTCATGTTTTGGCGCTTTCCGTAGAAGAAAATGAAGAAACAATTTTAAAAATGCTACGTGCAGGTGCTAAAGGCTATCTGATGAAAGACACCAAAAGCTCTATTTTGAAGGAGGCGCTTTCACAAGTATTAAAAAAAGGATACTATCACACCAATACGGTGAGTAAACTACTCGTAAACTCATTGCATAAAGAAAATGATGACATTTGTTTAAAAGATCGTGAAAAGGAGTTTTTACAATATGCGTGCAGTGAAATGACGTATAAAGAAATAGCAGATAAAATGTTTCTGAGCCCGAAAACAGTAGAAGGGTACCGTGACTCCATCTATGAAAAACTAAATATAAGAAACAGGATAGGATTGGTCCTTTTTGCCATTCGGAATGGTCTCTTTACCCCTTAAAACAATTCGGCCACTTCTTTTTTAATATATGCCAATGCCTTTTGTGAAGGTGTAATCTCTTCCATAAAGTTGCGCAATAAATATTCTCGTAGCGCATCTGCACCATTGTCTGCTTCGTGCATAGATGCTTGTCTGATGATATGTATGGTTGCGTTTTTCGCAGCACTGATCAGATTCCAGCATTCTGGTGTTACATAGATTTGCTGGGTTACATTATGCTCAAATTCTTTTTCTATATTATCGATTAGCAACTTCTCGTATTTTTCAGTTTCATCAGAAAAAGGCTTGATACGAATCAGCAAACTGTTCGGATCTATACGCTCTAAGAGCAGTGTTAGTCGTTCATACGACTGGAGACGGGTAGGTAAAATCTTGTTCTGCGCTTCTTTTTGGATGAGGTACCTACGTCTTCCTTCTTCATTTGCAGTATGTCCTTTAAAAAAGAAATAGGCGATGATACCCACTACGATGGCGGGTAATAAATAGGCTACATATTGTAAAACTTGCGTCATTTCTTCCATAGGAAAGTTGGTTTTTTTGTTTAAAGTTTAATAACGAACCTCTTCGTTCTTAATTGCTTTTTTAACTTCTTTCTTTTCAATTTTACGTTTATAGTTTCCACCCAAGTGAGGGCATTGCATCATCTTTTTTATACTTTCATGTGGTACAGGCGCTTTGTGGTAATGGTAAATATTGGCCAGTGTATTGATCAAGCTCTTATCACCGGTAACCATTTCTACATCGTCCATCGTAAATTGGGAAGGATGTTCATACCCAGCAGCATGAGTCATTTCAAGTACTTCCTTTCTGAAATTTTTGAAATAAAAACTCGTGCGTATTGCCTTGTCTTGAATGTTTATTCCTTTTTGTTTCCATTTATTTTGCGTTGCAACACCGCTGGGGCAGTGATTGGTGTGGCAAATTTGAGCTTGAATACAGCCCACGGCCATCATGGCTTCACGTGCTACATTAATGCAATCTACTCCCATAGAAAAAGCCATTACTGCTCGAGCGGGAAACCCTAGCTTTCCACTTCCGATAAATACTACACGCTCGGTGAGATTATGCTTTTTGAATATTTGATATACTTCTGAAAATCCGTAAATCCATGGCAGTGCCACATGGTCTGCAAAACTCGGAGGAGCCGCACCAGTACCACCTTCACCGCCGTCTATGGCTATAAAATCAGGTCCTTTATTCGTCTCAGCCATCAAAGAAGCTAATTGCTCCCAATCTTCAAGTTTTCCAACCGCCGCTTTTATACCAACGGGTAGGCCAGTGGCTTCAGCAATTTGTTCTATAAAATTGACCATATCCTCAACTCCTGAAAAAGCACTGTGACTAGGTGGCGATAATACATCTTTTCCTTGGGGAACATGACGAATCTCTGCGATTTCAGCTGTTATTTTAGACCCTGGAAGCACACCGCCCTTGCCGGGTTTGGCCCCTTGTGAAAGTTTGACTTCGATAGCACGAACTTGCTCATTTTCTTGAACCAAGCGTTTCATCTTTTCCATCGAAAAGTTACCGTCATCATCGCGAACTCCAAAATATCCCGTTCCGAAGTGAAAAATAACATCCCCTCCTTTTTTATGGTAGGGTGAAAGTCCGCCTTCTCCTGTATTGTGATATGCATGCGACAATTGGCATCCTTTATTGAGAGACTCTACAGCTCTAGCAGATAATGAGCCAAAACTCATCGCAGAAACGTTGATTACCGATGCTGGGCGGTATGGCCTTCTTCTTCTGCCTTCACCCATCACTTTAGCACACGCCAAAAAATAAGGGTCTTTTTTATTGGGATGTTTGTCGTCAATTCTGAAGGGCATCAATGCATTTTTTACGAAGATATAATTTGGTTCATAGATGTCTCGATCGGTACCAAAACCTTCGTAGTTGTTTTCATTTTTTGCTGAAGCGTAGATCCAACCGCGTTCAATACGATTAAAAGGTAGTTCTTCCCGGTTGTTTGCGACGATGTATTGGCGTAATTCGGGACCTATACTTTCTAACATATACCTAATATGCCCTACAATAGGGAAGTTGTGTAAAATGGTGTGTTTTTTCTGAACTATGTCATACAAGGCAATCAGTGCCAAGGCAATAAGTACCCATGCCCACCATGGCACAGATCCTAGAAAATCAAGAACGGCGTCCATAGTATTCGTTTATTGAGCGTTTAAGTAATCGATGGCTACTTGTGTCATGGTTTTAACCCCTAGCAGCAATCCGTTGTCATCTATTTTGAAATCTGGTGTATGGTGCGGATACGGCGTAGTGTTTCCAGGGGTCATTCCGCCAAGGAAGAAATAGAACCCAGGAACTTTTTCTTGAAAGTAGCTGAAATCTTCTCCACCTGTAGTGGCTTTCATGAGTTGAACATTTTCTTCGCCTGCAATATTTTGAAGCGTTGGCAACATCTGTGCCGTCAACTCTGGGTCGTTGTAGGTTACAATGGTGTTATTTTGCCAATCGATGGTCGCTTCTCCACCATACGCCTTAGCAATATCTCGAGCCATTTCGGTCATTCGGCGGATAATCATTTCTCGCATATCAGGGTCTAGGGTACGTACCGTTCCGATCATTTCAGCAGATTCTGGAATGATATTAAATCGAACCCCACTGGTGATTTTCCCAACGGTAATCACGGCAGCCTCTTGCACCAAGGGTGATTCACGGCTAATGATGGTTTGGAACCCGTCTATGATTTTAGCCGAAATAAGAATCGGGTCTACACCCGTCCAAGGCGCCGAACCGTGGGTTTGTTTTCCTTTTACGGTAACCACAAAACGTTCTACTGCGGCCATGGTGCCTTCAGGCTTATATTTGATGGTTCCTACGGGGGTTCCGGAATTAATGTGTAGCCCAAAGATGGCGTCTACATCAGGGTTTTTAAGTACTCCTTCTTTCACCATAAGTTTAGCGCCGCCCTCTTCGCCTGGTGGCGGACCTTCTTCAGCAGGCTGGAAAATAAATTTTACCGTGCCATTAATTTTGTCTTTATGTTTTGAGAGCACTTCTGCCACGCCCATAAGAATGGCAATGTGGGTGTCGTGGCCACAGGCATGCATCACGCCTGTTTCGGCACCTAAAAACGTATCTGTTTTTTTACTTTTAAACGGGAGGTCATTTCGCTCGGTCACTGGCAGCCCGTCAATATCGGCGCGAAGGGCCACTACTTTTCCTGGATTGTCACCTTTCAGAATACCTACCACACCTGTTATGGCAACGCCAGTTTGAACGTCCATTCCCAACGATTTTAAGTGTTCTTCAATTTTTTTAGCCGTGTTGAATTCTCGGTTCGAAAGCTCTGGGTTTTCATGAAAATAATGGCGCCAATCGATGACTTGGGATTCGATATTTTCGACGTCTTTCAGGATATCTTGATCCATTTGAGCAAACACATTTGAAGTGAGTACTAGTAATAAGCAGCATAAATAATATTTCATGGTAGTGTTTTTACGGGCAACTGCAATAAACAACTGCCGACTATTGGCTAAAGATATTTAATTTTAAAGAAACCAAAAACGAAATAAGTTGTTTATAATTTCTAAAATTTCCGAAGGATAATTCCTATCAAAATCGTTATTTTTCCGTTTCATTTTCGAACTCAATTTCAGCAGAAAAAACCTTGCAAGAATACCTAGAACAACTTAATGATGCACAGCGTGCGCCCGTACTTCAAAAAGACGGGGCCATGATCGTGATTGCTGGTGCTGGCTCCGGTAAAACGCGCGTGCTTACCTATCGAATCGCCTATTTAATGAGCCAAGGGGTAGATGCTTTCAACATTCTGGCTTTGACCTTTACCAACAAAGCGGCACGCGAAATGAAAAAACGTATCGCCCAGATTGTTGGTAATAGTGAAGCAAAAAATTTATGGATGGGAACTTTCCATAGTGTATTTGCTAAAATTCTTCGTTTTGAGGCAGATAAATTGGGCTACCCGAACAATTTCACCATTTACGATACACAAGATTCGCAAAGTGTGATTCGCGCTGTGATTAAAGAAATGCACCTCGATAAAGATGTGTACAAATACAAACAGGTATACTCGCGTATTTCTAGTTACAAAAACAGTCTGATTACCGTAAAAGCATATTTTAATAATCCCGAGTTGCAAGAGGCAGATGCCATGGCAAAGATGCCGCGTTTGGGCGATATCTATAAAAGTTATGTAGATAAATGTTTTAAGGCGGGGGCAATGGATTTTGACGATTTACTGCTGAAAACTAACGAGTTGTTAACCCGTTTTCCAGAAGTTCTGGCAAAGTATCAGAATAGATTCCGATATATTTTGGTAGACGAGTACCAAGATACCAACCACAGCCAGTACCTGATTGTTCGGGCGCTATCAGACCGTTTTCAAAATATTTGTGTGGTGGGCGACGATGCACAGAGTATTTATGCCTTCCGCGGGGCGAATATTAATAACATACTCAACTTTCAGAAAGATTATGACAATGTGAATGTGTATCGGCTGGAGCAGAATTACCGGTCTACCAAAAACATTGTAAACGCTGCCAATAGCATTATTGAAAAAAACAAAACCCGTCTCGATAAAATAGTATGGACCGCCAATGATGAAGGCGCCAAAATTAAGGTTAATCGAACCATGACCGATGGTGACGAGGGAAGGTTTGTGGCTAGCAATGTGTTTGAAACAGCTATGAACCAACAAGAAGGTTATGGTAATTTTGCTGTTTTGTACCGCACCAATGCACAATCTCGGGCAATTGAAGATGCGCTTCGGAAAAAGGACATACCGTATCGTATTTATGGCGGACTCAGTTTTTATCAGAGAAAAGAGATTAAAGATGTGATTGCGTATTTACGCCTCATTTTGAATCCGAAGGATGAAGAAGCCCTGAAACGCGTCATTAATTATCCCGCCAGGGGAATAGGGCAGACCACCCTCGAAAAGTTGACAGTAGCTTCCAATCACTACGGCAGATCGATGTTTGAGGTAATGAAAGCGATTGATAAAATTGATTTGAAGATCAATAGCGGAACCAAAAATAAACTTCAAAACTTCACCACCATGATAGAAAGTTTTCAGGTGCTGAACCAGAGTTATGACGCTTTCCAAATTGCTGAACATGTTACGAAAAAAACAGGATTGGTCACCGAACTTAAAAAAGATGGAACCCCTGAAGGCATTGCCCGAATAGAAAATATTGAAGAGTTGCTGAACGGGATGCGCGATTTTGTGGAAGAACAGAAAGAACTTGCCGATACTACGGGTTCCCTAGCCGAATTTTTAGAAGATGTAGCCCTTGCAACCGATTTGGATAACGATAAGGGAGATGAAGATCGGGTGGCACTGATGACCGTTCATCTTGCGAAAGGCTTAGAATTTCCGTATGTGTACATTGTAGGGATGGAAGAAGAACTGTTCCCCAGTGGGATGAGCATGAATACACGGGCCGAGCTGGAAGAAGAACGTAGACTGTTTTATGTTGCGCTTACGCGTGCTGAAAAACAGGCTTATTTAACGTATACGCAAAGTCGCTACCGATGGGGTAAGTTGATAGATGCAGAACCCAGCCGTTTTATTGAAGAGATTGATGCAGGTTTTTTAGAGTATTTAACACCAATTACCGAGCAACGCTATAAACCGCTCATCGATGCCGATATTTTTGATGAAGTAGACAGGAGCAAGCTACGTTTGCGCAAACCTACCGCGGGAACGCCACCTAAAGGACCTACCGAGGAGCAGTTGCAGAAGTTACGTCGATTGAAACCTGTGAAGAGTAGTGCAGACAAGAACTTCGATTTGAAAGAAGCCAATTTGGACGTGGGTACTTTTGTGGAGCATGTTCGCTTCGGAAAAGGAAAAATTATGAAAATAGAAGGAGTAGGGGCAGATACGAAAGCCGAAATTAATTTTGAGAATGGCGGATTGAAGAAGCTGTTACTTCGATTTGCGAAGTTGAATGTACTAGATTAGCGGAACCACAAAAGACTACTTTGCTATCTGCTATGTTCTGTTGAAATTTTGGGCATACCATATTGATACACTGTTTCTTATTTATAAATATTGTTCGTTAACTGAATATTCTTTTCAATACCCTGGCTGTTGATAAACGTAAGGTTTATTTTCTCTTTATCCTTAAAGGCATATCCGTTTAGGTATCCTTCACAATCTTCTTGAATGTTTTGGGTTGGAGTTGCATCTATCTTTAAGATCGTATTTCCTGGGCGCAATCCAGATTTATCTGCAGCAGAATCTTTCAGAATATATTTTACGTTGTATGCTCCATTTTGAATTGCGATATCGAACCCAAATGTTTTTAGAGGCTCAAAATTGTTGCTTTTAGAATAGGGTTCATAGTAAAACCATCCATTTTTATAATCGAGTGAAACTTTTCCGTATTTGAGTATCCCTGCTCCAATTCTTGCTGCGCTAACTTTCGAAAAATCTGAATAGAAATCTTGAAAGCTTGCATTCGCAATTTTAAAACTTGATACTTTTTCAATATATCGATTGGCTATTTTAATATCATCCATAGTGACACCGAAAGAAAATTTACCCTGAAATTCAAGGATGTCGGTGTTAGTCCCTTTTTTGAGCTTTCTTTCTACATCTGCAGTCTTAGGGCTATAAAAATCTCCAGATCCTGAATCGAATTCGATGTACTCAGTTTTACCATTTATAGATATTTTAATATCGGGCAACCCCCTTTTGCTTAATTTTAATTTGGTTCGGTTTAGTTTGTCTAGTTGTATCGCTTCGGTATCTTGTGTTAAGCGAAATACATTCGAAGCCAAATCAAAATGCAACAGCACGTTGTCGAAAAAATCCCTTCCAATCATTCCATCTAGTTTAAAGCAGCTATACGGATACTTATTTGGGAGGTCGCTTACAATGGCTTTTCTGTTTTTGAACTGCCAGTTTCCGATGTTGATTTCGGGAACCAAAACGGTTGACAGTTCAATTTCTTTTCTGTTTATGTCTACAATCGCAGTAGAATTCACTTTATTAAAATTGAATTCATTTTGAAGATCTTCGGAAATTTCAAATATACCCCCGGTATCCAAAAGAAATTTATATGTTTTGCCGTTGATTTGAACAGGGACAATAATTTTTTCTTTGATGAATTCAAAGGGTACATAACCACTGTCTTTAGGTTCAGAATTTTCTATATAGTTAGTCGGGTACATACTAACAAATAGCACTAAAAAAACAATGATTGATTTCATGATTAGTTATTGTAAAATGCTTGTGTTTCCGTAATTTACAAGCAATTTACGATTTATTGGGGAGAATCAAATTTGGCTCGGAATGAGACATAAAATATATGCAGTGTTGTAACACGTACTTATTGCGTAATCTTTATTAGGCCGAAATTGGTTGCAACCCATATTATACTACCTTCAGTTTCAATGTCCAAAACAGTATTCTTATACATTCCTTCACGAAAATAAATTGGCTCAATTTTATCGTTAACCATTTTAATCATTCCGTTATTAGTTGCCATCCAAATTGTTCCATTATTGTCAATTTCAATATCTCTGACCATATGGTCTGGTATTTTCGAGTTGGTTTTATTAAAATGTGTCCATTTGTCATTTTCAATTATTGATAATCCACCATTTCCCATTCCGCCACCATATCCTACTAATAATTTATCATTAACAAATTTGACTGCCCGAACTACTGATAGCTGTAAATCGGAGTTGTCCTTAGTTAGTTTTTTCCAAACTCCATTTTTTCGTAAAATTAAACCCGAATTATGTCCTATTGCAAAATTTCCTTTTTCGTCAATGTCCATTGTTCTAATAATAATTCCCTTACTTGGAAAATCCAAAGATTTCCATTTTTTACCGTCAAATATTAATACTCCATTAGCACCACCGAAGTAAACATTGCCATCAATATCTTCAATTATTGAAATTACATTGATTTGTGACGTGGGCAAATCATTTTCTTTGAACACTTCCCAATTTTTACCATCAAATTTTGCAATTCGGTGGTTTGGTTTTGAAAAATTTAGCCAAACGTTACCTTTGCTGTCCGTGAAAATTGGCGAAACGAAAATTCCTTTAATTTCAGAATTCTCTTCATTGAGATTTGTGAATTCAGAGCCATCAAACTTTATTAAACCATAATCGCCTGTTCCCAACCATTTATTTCCTTGCTTGTCAACTGAAACAGCCCACAAATAATCATCAACCATTTCAGTATTATTCTTATCGTAAAGCTCTGCACTTTGGCTAAATGATAAGTTTGCAAATAAGCAATAAATTAATGCAGTAAAAATTATCTTCATAGATTTTCCTCGTATGTGTTACAACGGTCTTGTATATGTTTTGTGGCGTGACTGCGGCTGAATCGGCAAGCGCTGGAAGCGTCAGCGTGAGAATCAGCTGGGGCAGTGGCGCCGCGCCGACGGTTCTATCCGCTAGGGCAATTTACGATTAATTGGGGAGATTCAGGTTTAGCCCGAAAAGAGACATAAAATATATGCATTGTTGTGCCTAGTTATATCAAACGATAAGTTGTTTTATTCTTTTTTCCGGTTCGTTCGAATAGATTTTGTTCCACACCTTCTTTCAAATCTCGACTTGCTGTTGCAGTTGAAATATCCTTGAACACATTCATATAGTCTTTTCTACTAAATTCAACTTTGTTCAATGATGTAAAATACTCTAATCTGTCCTTTTGATTAAGCGATCTGTTGTTAAAATTTAAGAGCTCAGTAATTGAAGTTTCAATTACCTCTAGCATATATTCGATGAAAATTGTCGACTTTCCAGATTTATCACTATCTGAGAGCGCCTTGTAATACTTATCTTGGTCTTTACTAATTAATGTTTCAAAGGGAAGGAATTCAAACACCGGATATTTTTCCATTAAAATCAGTGTTTGCCATAATCTTCCCATTCTGCCATTCCCATCCATGAATGGGTGGATAAACTCCATTTCGTAATGAAAAACACAGCTTTTAATCAGCTGAATTTCTTGATCTTTGTTCAAATAATTAAATAGATCGTTCATCAAATGCGGCACATTTTCATAAGGTGGTGCCATATGTTCCACATTTGAGCCTTTTACAATTCCGACGCCTTGATTTCTGTATTTACCGGCATCGTCAATCAGTCCTTTCATGAGTTGACGATGGGCTTTCAAAAAATGTTTTTCATCTTTTGGGTTGTAGTTATTCGAATTTTCATAAATCGCAATTGCATTTAGAACTTCAAGCACATCTTTTTTAGGGCCGATAACTCTTTTATGTTCTAAAAGCGCAGTTATTTGCTGTTCTGAGAGAGAGTTTCCTTCTATTTTCAGTGAAGAATGAATAGTTTTTATTCTATTCTGCTTTCTCAGTTGTGGAGAAGGCCTATTTAGATAGTTGGCATTGACTTCGCCAATTTTCTCTGAAATGGAGGTAATTAATTTTAATATTTTGGGTGTTATTTCGTACGGTGGTTTCAATTTGATACTATCATTTGATAGTACCAAATATACAATTCAATCAGCTAATAATTGTGGTGAAACGGATTTTTTTAATGTCTCGTCCTAAAATACGGCTACAGGTTAAAATTAGTTTTAAGCGGCATTTTTGTGCACGTAATTAGGTGTTTTATAATTTAAAGATAAATGTAATCTTTC
>DFLU01000005.1:182378-339593 GCA_002375495.1 Flavobacteriaceae bacterium UBA3611 | reverse complement strand
CCTATGGCCGCGAAGGCATTGGCGCCCGATGCGTTCCCGTAGTTGAATGCGACGGCGCCATCACCCGATGCGGTTCCATAGCCAAGTACCGCAGAACCATTTCCAACATTAGCATCATCCCATTCGTTTCCTGATGATTGTCCGGCCCTGAAAGCACCTTTGCTTGTGTCTAGAAAGAATTTACTGCCAGCTCCTTCTAAATCGGTATCACCAAATACGAAGTCATCACTACCTACAGCTGTCGTATTTTGTACGAGCCCGCTGATACTTTGAAATTCTCCCATAGCGCTGCTTCCAGTGCTGATTTGCACCCATGATGTTCCGTCGTAATAGAAAAAACCGATAGGGGAGTCGGTTTGATAAACTAACAAACCCGTGGCGGGAGTAGTGATGGCTAATTTTTCCGCAGCTGTCATACGTGGTACGAGTACACCCGATGTTGTGCTATTCATATCTAGGATAGAAGAGGGGTGCGGATTAGTCGTGTTAATACCGACTTGTCCTGAGGCAAGTACAGGAACTATAAATAAAAGAAAGAGTGCTTTTTTCATCATAATACGTTTAAAAAGCAGAAGTAGGCAGGTTCTAAATGGTATGTTGGGCAAAAAAAGGAAGTAGATTTGGGATCACTTCAATAGTACATCGAAGCAATTCAAATATGTCATCAATAATGGATGCTAATTATTCGAATGTCCAATTTGATACCAACTATTTCTGAAGATAAGCGTGATGGTATCATCGTGGTATAAATCTATGGATGCATTAGATAAGATGCTATTGGACCCGTCTACCAAACGAATACCAAAACTCCCATTTGCATTACATTCGATGGTTAGTATTTGTCCGTAGGTATTTCCATCAGATAGCACGATTTCCCGGTTGCTTGGGAGGTTATTTGAGTTAACACGTATATAAGATTTGTTTTCTACGTTTATGGTTTGTTGGTTGGAGGTCACAGTGAACGATTCGGGTTGGCTTGAAAAGCCTCCTGCTACTTGAAGTTTCACTTCTGGATAAGCGGTGCCCACTCCTGTTCTTCCATCTTCAAGTACGGTAAATGCATCAGATGGTTGTGTAGCTGTCCCATTTCCGAAGACTAATAATCTGTTGTCGGGCTCTTGTCCGAAAGAGGATTCTGGATCTGGGGTATAGCTGGTATTATAGAAACCGATGCTTATTTGTTGTCTGCTATTAGATACTAAATGGTGCCCTATGGTGAGCCCGTTTTCTGGGGTGTTATCATTTCCAATAGCCATTCCGAGGCCATTCCCAAAAGTATTATTAAACCCTATGAACCTTTGTCGGGAATATGGGGAACCAGTAAAGTTTCCGGTATTGTTGTTTCCAATTCCTGTAAAATAACCATTAACTCCGGTAGAGACAGCATGGTTGTTATTTCCTATCACCGAAAGATCTGTGTGATCCCCTGTATTTTGCCCGATTGCGAATATACCATCCCACACTGTATAACTATTTCCAATAGCAAGTCCGAGTGATCCCCCAAGAGAAATGCCGCTAGCCCCAATTGCGATTCCCCCAAAGCTTAACGAATAGGAATATCCCAGGCAAATGGAATAATCTGCGGAGGCACTGGTATAATATCCAAAAATAGTGGCATAGCTAGCGCCGTATTGATCACTATTGTAGCCATCACCAAAAATTACGTTGTAGTCGTAGTCTGTCGTATTTGTATTGGATACCATATTGCCTTTGATAAAGCTACCAGTTTTTGGAAAAAAGATAAGGTTGGTATTCCCTCCATTTTCGAGATTTAGGTTGTTTCCGTTTCCAAAGGTACCTGTAACAAAAAGGCCGTCCCCAACCACGGTGAGTGCCCCGGAATCTGCAAATACAGACCGTCCTTGTCCAAAGCCATTATTATCATAAGCTTGGTCTAATGTATTTCGAAAAGACTCGAAACCCCCGGTGGTTTCATCCCACCAATAATTTTGTCTATTCGCCGTATGATAAGTCCACAACCCATTTTGATTGCTTGTGGGGTTGGAGGAAGGGAAAGTAGCGACCCGAACAGGCAATAGTCCGTCTTCTGCCGATGGTAATGAAGAATTTGTGGCAGGTATTTCCAATAGAGCTCTTGGAGTGCTGGTATTAACTCCAACCGTTTGTGTATGTGCAAGGTTTACACATAAGAATGCTAGGAGTAGAGATATATTTTTCATCTTAATTATCTGAATAATTTGTTTCTAACCATGTTGTACCATTCCAAATAAGTGTAAGGGTATCCCCTCCATATAATTCCCGGGTTTGTTGAAGATTCACATTTGCAGAACCGTCTTCTAGTTCTACCCCTCGAAATGAATTTCCGCCCATAACAATAATTAATAATTGACCCGGTGTCATGCCATCTGTAAGGAGGATGGTACGGTTGGTTGTCGTCGTGTTATTTGAAACAAGTAAGACATGGGATGAATCTCCAATGGTGATGGTTTGGTTATCTGTGGTAACATTAGTATACTGGCCTTGCGCTAGTGCAAAAGCTCCTCCAATGTGAAGGTTGACCGCTGGTTCATCGATTGAAAATCCCACATTTCCATTTTTTAAAACAATCATTGCATTGGAGTATACAAAGCCACTTGAGAAATCATTATACCCATTTGCTAAACTAAACAGCCTATCGGTTCCGACGAAGCTAGTGGTTGAACTGGGTATATAGCTTTGCCCATAGGTGCCCATGGCAATTTCTCCATAAGATTTTGCCTCACCACCCCAAAATGACATACTATATTCTGCTTCAGATGTACCTCCAAAAGATAGTGAGTTGTCTGCTTCTGCTGTTCCTGCAAAGGCAAATGAATTTTCACCTAATGCACTCCCTCCTAACAGGGCAATTGTATTATCTTCTGATGCAATTCCACCAATCGCTATGCTATTGATGCCAGAGGCTGTTCCCCCAATGGCGATGGCATTTTCTACGGTGGCATCTCCTTGAATGGCAACTGTGTTATCTGCCAATGCATTTGAGTTATCTCCAATCGCTACTGCGTTTAAGCCAGTTGCTGTAGCATTGGATATAGCCACACTGTTTTCCCCACTGGCAGTACTTTGGTATCCAGAAGCGAAAGAATACACACCACTTGCAATGGTATTATACCCAAAAGCGGTGGAATACTCCCCAATATTGCTGTCGTCCCAATGGTTTCCAGAAACTCCTCCTGCCCGAAAAGCTGATTTTCTTGGATAGAAAAACATTTTGGTGCCTGCACCACTTAAGGAAAGGGTGGCTCCACTTCCGTGGGTTCCTGTCACTTGAAGACCATCTGTTCCTTGTATTAAAACACCCCCGCTATCTGCCGTAATGGTTTTACCTGTCCCAGCACCATCTTGGTCATAAGCTTCATCTAGCGTATTGCCTATTTCTTCCCATTTGCTATTGGGATGATCCCAATAATAAAAATTTGGTTTATTGATGCCAACTTGGGTGTCAAGAAAAATAAGCATCCCATTTTGTTCTGCGCTCGGATTCGTAGTAGGAAAATTAGCGACTCGGGGAATTAATATACCATCGGTTGCAGCAGGATTTAAAGGGTTACTTGCTCTAATATCTAAGATAGCATTTGGTGTTGTGGTTCCAATTCCAACCTGGCAAAAGCCAAGTTGTGATATTAGAATACATAATAGAAGTGCTTTTTTCATCATAATACGTTTAAAAAGCAGAAGTAGGCAGGTTCTAAATGGTATGTTGGGCAAAAAAAGGAAGTAGATTTGGGATCACTTCAATAGTACATCGAAGCAATTCAAATATGTCATCACAAATAGGATGTTTTATTTTTTCCGGAGTAGAAAGAAAATTATGGAAAGGGCAATAACAAGTAAGCCAACGGTAAGATACCAGCCCCAACTAACGGAATCTGAATCTATTTCGATGGCCGTGGTATCTCCTATTAAAACAAGTCCGGCCCAATAGCTAGGTGCTGCTGTTCTGCCATTGGCAGTAGCAAGGTAGTCTAATTTCGCCAGTCGCAAGGCTTCGTCTTTTGCCTTCCCCTTTTTAAGATAATCGTAGAAAGCACTTACAATTTGTGCACTGGATTGTTCATCGATTTGCCAAAGACTGGTTAAGATGCTTTTACTGCCGGCGTACCGAAATGCATGTGCCAGAGAGATCATGCCTTCGCCAGCTTGGTACGTTGGTTTCCCAGTATCGCAGGCAGTGAGGATGGCCAATTCAGAAGTGAGGTTTTGGTTGTAAATTTCGTAGGTATAAAGGGAATTATTGTTCAGTAAGGTGTCATTAGAAACTGATTTGGCAAAAATAAGCCGCGACAATTCTGGCATGACATTGTTTGATTCGGCGTGTGTTCCGATATGAATAATTTTATGTTCACCTGAATTCTTCATAAAGAACTGCTTGGAAGCATTTTTGTTCAGAAAAGCATCTCCATTAAATACGGTAGCATATTTTTTGGCTATTTCCGAAGTAAATGGCTGTGGTAATAAGGTTAAATATGTTTTATCTAATTGTACCGAATCTGTGACCGCCAACTGGTATTCATTTTTCATTTCTGAAGTAAATTCTGGAGCGAACGCCACATAATTATGCGCATAGGTGGTGGAGGTCGTATCAGAATTTAGAAGTAACAAGCTGAAGTTATAGGAAATGGTATAACGGCCTAACAGACTGCTCTCAGCCAAATCGCCCCATGCCACGATTGGTTTGTGGGTAAGCATTTCGAAACTAAGGTTGTAAAGCGCGCCATCTGGGATAATGATTACATTGGTGTGCTTGATATGCGCCTCCAACGGTTTCCAGAGCACATCGTACAGTTTGTAAAGTTCTGGTCCCATTTTTTGTACACTAAAGGGATTATTATGGATAGCCGGCAGGGAATTTTCTATGGCGTTAAAATCTAGCGGTATTAATATTTTTTGTATTTTGTCTAACACTATCGCATACAATTTGGAATCGACGAACAGATAACGAATAGCGCTGGTGTTTTTTGGTAAACTTTGCTGAATAGAAGTTAAGGAGGTTTCAATATTTTTATATCGGATATCGTAATACTTAGGATACGTAGTTCTTAGACTATCTATAAATTGATTCCAGTTTTGGGTAGCGCTAAAAAATTGATCTATACCATCGGGAGTTTCCGATTTTAGTGAATTGGAAAGGTTATTTTTTAGCAGTTGCTCCCTTTCAATGACCGATTTTGGAACATTGGCATATTGTATGTCCTGCCGAAGGTTTAATCGGGCCCTGATGCGACTATAGATAGCAGATTCATGCAAACTTAAAATTTCGTCAAGGGATTGTTTTTGTTCAGTTTGCAAATAATGGTCGAGTCTGATTTTCTTGGCAAAATTGAACAATTCTTCGTTGCTCGAAATTAGTTTAGAGACATCGTCGTATGTTTTGATAACCGTTTTTCGCTGTTCTAGAATGGCGATACCATTGTTCAGTAGATTGAGTAATTCGGAAAGTTCTGTTTCAGAAAGCGGCTTATTTTTTTCATAAAGAGCTTTCGCTTTAATAAGATAGGCCCGGGGTTTCGAGAACTGTGCAAGGACAGAATCTTGGACACTCTTTGCTTTTTCAGCAGAATGTAAGCGAAAATCGATTGCTTCATCACTGTATATTATGGCTTGCTCGAAATCTTCCAATTCGAAATACACTTCGGCCAGTGACAGCGTGTTGATTTGTGCTTGTAAGGTGTTTTTCCAAACGCTCCGTTTTGTATATTCATATGCTTCTTTGCCCAGTTCGATTGCCTTTGATTCATTTCCGCGTTTCGCATAAAACAGCGCCATGCTAGCAAACTCTGTGAGAACATCGTTATTGAAATCGCCCTGCTTTTCAATTCGATACATAGTTTCAGCCTTTTTATAATAAATCGCTGCCTCTTCAAACTGTTTGTTTTCTTCAAAAATTTTTGCCCTGGTAGAATATGCGGCTGCTCGCCAATTATCTTGTACCCCAGTGGTATTGTTTAATTGGTCTATAGATTTGTCTAAAAGTTGTGCGGCCTCGTCTAATTTCCGCGTGTTCATCTTGGCTTGCGCAAGTATGATTTGTGAGATGATTACGTTGGGATCGTCGTGGGTTTTGTTCTTTTTTTTCTGTTCTAGTGCATATATAATGAGGTCTTCAGCTCTGCTAAATTCACCAATCGTATTATAAAAAACACCAAGATTGTCTATCGCTACTAGGGTATGGCCCTTAGCTGCATTTTTACGTTGTTCGTCTTTTGAAATCCGTACGTAGGTATTAAAGTTGTTGATAGCTTCTTCGGAAAATTGGATGGCTTCATTGTTTTTGCCCAGCACATTTGAAACCACTGCCATGTTCATCTTTAGCAACCCAGGCCTGAAATATCGGTTCATTGCCGAGCTATCGGTTTTTTTTAGGGCGATAACTGATTGTTTAAAATAGTAGTTGCAGCTATCCATTTTGCCTTGCATCCACATCACGCCACCAAGCGAGTTGTAAATTTGCTGTAGAAAGATTTGATCGGGATTGGGATTCGCATTTACGAGCTTCAAGGCATCTAAATAATGGTTTTTTGCTTGTTGGTATTCGCCCATGGCTCCAGAATAGTATCCCAAATTATAGGTAATATCGGCTACGGTCGACCCTTTAACGTTTTTCTCTTTCCGCGCGTAGGTTAATGCTTCTCGAACGGTTTGGTACGCTTTGTCTGGTTTGCCGGTTTCGTCGTAAATCCATGCCAGTTCTTTTAATGCTTGTTTTGAAATACCCGCATTGTTGTAGGAAATAAGTGTGTCTACAAATGCTTCTGCTTGGGCCAGTGCGAGGTCCCAGTTATTGTTTGCTAGGGTATAGCTTCCAACAAATTCTACGTAATAAGGAAGTGTGTCGAATTTTTCAGTAGCCTTGAAGTTGGCAATTTGGCTGGCTAGTTCTTTTTTAGCGTCTGCAATTTGCTTTTGGTTAATAAGTTCACGAAGCTTGGGAATTCCAGTTAGCGTATCTGTTTGTCCCAAACTCGTTGCGGTGAAGGAAAGTATCAAGCTACATAATAAGACACGTAAAAAAATCATAGTTAGTTATTCAATTCACTCAAAATGATTGCACTTTCGGGTTTTTTGCTTTTTTGGAAATTTTGCTTTGCTTGTTCCATATTTCCTGCTTTGAGGTTTGCCAAGCCTAGGTAGTGAAAAATTTCTTCTTGAAACATACTTTCGTTCACAGGAGCTACTTTTTCTAGATAGGTTATTGCGTTTGCTGCATTTTTGTTGGCAAGTTCTGCTACACCCAAGAAATAATTGAGTGTGTCGTTCTCGGGTTTTTCAGCATATAGCGATTCCCATTTGGTAATGGCCGTCTTGTAATCTTCACGTTTATAATCTACCATGCCTTCATAAAAAGTGTAGTTTTCTGAAGTTCCCATGGTGGTGGGCAAACCTGGGTCTGGCACAAAATGGGTTGCGAAAAGAGCGTCGTTGTCATCGTTCTTATCAAAAAAGAGGAAAAGACCTAGAACAACAACAATACTCGCAGCAATACCAAGCCATAGGTACGGACTCGGTTTTTTATCGGAAAGTGTTTTTACACCCGAATCGTTTTCTAGTGTAGCATGGTACTCATCTAAATTCTCTTTAAGCACGGCACTTTCAATACCTAGAATGAGTTTTTTATGCTCATCAAATTGTTGTGACAAGATAGGGTCTTCTGCCAGTTTTTCTTCAAAAGCAGCTTTCTCAGCAAGGTCCATACGATTGCCTAAGTAGCGTTCGCTAGCATCTAAAAATTGCATATGTTCATTTTCTCTTGGGGTCATACATCAGTCTTTGAGATTGGCTACAATCGTTTTCAATTTTTGCATACAGCGGTATTTTTTGTTCCTGGCAGATGCATCGGTAATGTTTATGAGTTCGGAAATTTCCTCCATCGATTTTTTTTCAAAGTAAAAAAGTTTCAGAAGTGATTTGCATTCATCTCCTAATTTGGAAAAGCCCGTCATCGCCAAATCTAAGTTTGATTCTTCTTCGCTAACTTCCGAAGAAAATGGCTCTGGAGCCTCTAATCCCAAACTAACAACTTCGTTCATTCCCTGTACTTTTTTATAGTGTGCCGAGCGTAAATAATCGGTCCATTTGTTTTTTGCAATGGTAAATAAATACCCTTGTAGGGCCGTTTCCGATTGTGGTACAAATTTGTCTTCTTTTATATTTTGGTAGCACGCAATAAATGCTTCTTGATAGGTGTCTTTGGCTTGTGGCTTAGACCCACTATTTTTAAAAATATAGGCTGCTATTTTTCCGTAATTTTCTTGATAAAGCATTTGGAGAACTTTAGGGTCGTTTGCCTTTATGGCTGCTACCAATTTGTTTTGTTCTGTTATGTTTTTAACGCTCTCCATACAAGGTAAGTACGGAGAAAGATACAGAAAATTTTAGTTCTCCACTTCAAATTTTGTCCATTCGCTATCATTAATTTGTTGGTCTATTCGTGGATCGTAATTGATATTGTTGGTCCCAAAATATTCACCTCTATTGTTCACCCAATAGTAATTACTGCCGGAAGGAACTGTATAATGTTCTCCTGTTCCATGGTTTGCAATCACTGTATTTTCTGCAATTGTGTTAATGGTTTTGGAGTGGCCTGCGCTGTTAATGTTACTTCGTTTTAGATATCCTGCGTGGGAAATATCAGATATCTCACTATACGTTTTAGAAAGGGCCATCGAAGCATTTCCTCGTGCCTGTATGGCCGCCATACGTTTTTGGTGTGCGGCATAACTTACATTGGCACGATTCATATCGTTTTGGTTTCTGGTGGCAATCCATTGTTGATTGTATTGCGTGTTTTCCAAACCATATAAAAAGGCTTTTTTTGCTTCGGAAAAATCTGCTGAATTGGCTTGTAGGTACTGACCAAAAAAGTTCCATGTGTTGCCATAATTTGAAAGTTCCTGACTGATAATAAGTATCGTGATATATTTCATATTTTGATCGTCCTCCCATTCGATACCATACGCTTGGGTCGATTTTCTGGAAGGAGCAAAACTCCATAGTTGCTCTTTAAATTGCTGGTTATTTTGTGCCAGTTTTGGAAGTTCGTACGTCGTTAATAATTTCCGATTCGTCTCTCGTGCTGTAGGCTTAAAAAAAGTTTCAATAATTTGGTTCACGTCCATTGGTGGCGTGCTGTTTGTTTGGTAATAGCTATTTCCGAAGGTAAACTGACGGCCAAATCCACCGCTTACTTTTAAATTTCTCGGTCCCTCGAAAGTATAATCACGGTTGTTCTGTAACTGCGTCCAAGATGATGGAAAGGGAACGGTGCTAGAGACCATCCCCGTTTGTTGGTCGTACACTTTAAAGTAAGTGATGCCGTTTTGAGAATAATCATTGTTATTGATGGCTTTTTCTTCGCTTTGAATATTCGGGGCAACGATATTGTCTTCACTATTGACGTCTTCCACATAATCTGCCATGTCATTTGTTTCAGATTCTTGAGAGGAGGTAGGTATTAGGCAGCTAACTAAACAGAAGCAAGCTAATGTTACGAGTGTGATTTTAAACGTGTTCATCATAATGAGTTTGTTTCTTATAAATCGAAAAGAATTTAAAATGTCATCACGAAATAAAAAAGAGCCCTATTTTTGTGCTACATATGATGCATTCAGAGTTCATTCCGAAATACCTTCCAAAGACTGTCAATAGCGGGTCTGTGGTCTGTCAAGCACCCAGCAATATTGCACTGGTAAAATACTGGGGAAAGTATGGGGAGCAATTGCCGCAAAATGCTTCGGTTAGCTTTACGTTGTCAGAATGTAGAACCGAAACCACTTTGTATTTTGAAAAAACTACGGAAGATTCAACTTTCAACTTTGAAGTTTATTTAGACGGTAAAAGGGAAACGGGCTTTGAGCCGAAAATCCGGAAATTTTTTGAACGTATCTACAGCTATGTACCTTTTCTGAAAATGTATCAATTTAAGATCGAAACTAAAAATACCTTTCCGCACAGCAGCGGAATTGCAAGTTCTGCCAGCGGTATGGGCGCCCTATCTATGTGCTTGGTCGCGATTGAAAATAAGCTTGGAGCTAATTACGATACTCATTTTTCAAATAAAAAAGCTTCCTTTTTAGCCCGTTTGGGCTCTGGCAGTGCTGCCAGGAGTATTGAAGGTCCGTTGGTGGTTTGGGGGGAGCATCCGCAACTTGAAGGGAGTAGTAACCTCTTCGGAATGAAATATCCGTATACGGTTCATGAAAATTTCAAAGACTATCAAGACAGTATTTTATTGGTAGACAAAGGTGAAAAACAAGTTAGCAGTACCGTTGGGCACGATCTGATGAACGGCAACCCCTATGCCGAAGCGCGATTTAAAACAGCCAATGGCAATCTTGAAAAACTAATTTCGGTGTTCGAATCTGGGGATATTTCAGCATTCATCAATATTGTAGAAAGCGAAGCATTGCAGTTACACGGCATGATGATGGCGAGTGAACCCTATTTTATTTTAATGAAACCAAACACCCTGGAGATCATCAACCGTATTTGGCAGCTCCGTAATGATACAGGAAGTAAGGTTTGCTTTACGTTAGATGCCGGCGCCAATGTACATGTGTTATATCCTATTTCAGAAAAGGAAGTCGTACAACAATTTATAGAAACCCAGCTATCTCCTTTTTGTAAAAATGGAGAATATATTCATGATGGCTGCGGATTGGGAGCTACTATTGTGAATTCTTAAACATTTTAAAATTCTATATTTTCGTATCTTTGCACCAACTAGTTAAATTATTGTACTTTAGTACTACACAAACAAACTATGCGCGGTCCCCTTTTCTACTCTAAAATCTTGCTCTTTGGTGAGTATGGTATCATCAAAGACTCTAAAGGTCTGTCTATACCGTATAATTTTTACAACGGAGCACTAAAAATAGATGCCCATAAAACCATCGCTACGCGTAAAAGCAATGGTGCTTTAAAACGCTTTACCGAATATTTAGAAAACTTACAGACCGAACAACCCGCTTTGGTTACATTCGACTTAGAAAAGTTGAAGAAAGATGTCGCCAACGGACTGTACTTCGATTCTAGCATTCCGCAAGGATACGGAGTAGGGAGTAGTGGAGCGTTAGTGGCGGCTATTTATGACCAGTACGCAACTGAAAAGATTACGGTTCTAGAAAATCTTACCCGTGAGAAGTTATTACAGTTGAAGAAAATATTTGGTGCCATGGAGTCTTTTTTCCACGGAAAATCGTCAGGTCTGGACCCACTGAACAGTTATTTGAGTCTTCCTATTCTCATCAACAGCCAAGACAGCATTGAAAGTGCTAACATTCCGTCACAAACCGAAAACGGAAAGGGCGCAGTGTTTTTATTAGATAGCGGCCAAACAGGGGAAACCGCCCCCATGGTCAATATTTTTATGGAAAACATGAAGCAAGAAGGTTTCCGAAATATGTTGAAAGACCAATTTGTAAAGCACACCGATGCCTGCGTTCACGATTTTTTGAAAGGAGATGTAAAGTCGCTCTTCGGAAATGTAAAACAACTATCGAAAGTAGTCTTAGACAATTTTAAACCCATGATTCCGAAAGAGTTCCATACACTTTGGAAAAAGGGGATCGATACCAATGCATACTACCTCAAACTTTGTGGTTCTGGTGGCGGCGGTTACATGCTAGGCTTTACCGAAGATATTGATCACGCCAGAAAAGAACTTAAAAACTACAATTTGGAAGTGGTTTACAACTTCTAAACCCAATCTTACATGTTCACCCGAAAACAGAAATACTTTCTATTGAAGTTTTTCAGCCTGTTTTCAATCGTCAGGGGCTACAATATCCTGGTGATCGTATTGGCCCAATATCTTACTTCGGTGTATATCTTGGCTCCCAATTTACCGGCACGAACAGTTTTACTAGATCCCAACTTGTTAATGTTAGTGCTGGCCTCTGCCTCGGCCATTGCCGGAGGATACATTATAAATAGTTTTTACGACTCTGAAAAGGATGTAATCAACAGACCACACAAGACCATGCTAGATAAGCTGGTGAGCCAGCAAACCAAACTCACGAGCTATTTTGTGCTTAATTTCCTATCGGTGATTTTCGCGAGTTATGTGAGTTTTAAGGCCGTGCTCTTTTTTTCAATTTATATTTTTGCCATTTGGTTTTACTCGCATAAATTGAAAAAGTACGTTTTTATAGGGAACATTACTGCTGCAATTTTGGCCGTAATACCGTTTTTTGCCGTATTTATCTACTATCGAAATTTTGATGTGGTTATTTTTGTGCACGCTACTTTTTTGTTCTTATTGATTTCAATGCGGGAACTCACCAAAGACTTAGAAAATTTGAAAGGAGACTTGGTTCAGAACTATCGTACTATTCCCGTGGTATATGGTGAAAAGCTTTCAAAACGGATGTTAACAATGTTGAGTGTTGTAACCTTGGTGCCAACTGTTCTTTTACTTACCAAATTCGAAATAGGCTATATGAACTATTATTTCTTCGGAAGTATCGTGGCGTTGGCAATATTCGATTTCGTACTGTGGAAATCGGCACGAAAACTCCATTACATCATTTTACACAATATTCTAAAACTAATTATCGTAGTAGGGGTCTTCAGTATTGTGCTCATTGATGTTGATCTGGTCTTGAGTCGCTTTGGATAAATCTGACGAAGCGCTCCTTAACTTAAATATTGGTTGGACCTGAAAGTCAAAAGTATTTTGGCATTCAATCCTCGAAAATAGTAACTTTAAATCATGCAAAAGAAACACCTCCTCAATGTAGCGCTCGCCCAAATCTCCCCAGTATGGCTCAATAAGCAGGCAACACTTCAAAAAATTGAATATCAAATAAAAGAAGCTGCAGAGAATAACACTGAGCTTATCGTGTTTGGTGAAGCTCTTTTGCCGGGCTATCCATTTTGGCTCGCCTTAACAGACGGGGCGCATTGGGATACTAAGATAAATAAGGAGTTACATGCCCATTACGTTCGCAACGCAGTAACTATTGAAAATGGTGATTTAGATTCCATTTGTGAACTGGCCCAGAAGCACAAAATCGCAATCTACTTAGGAGTTATTGAACGCCCAACAGATAGAGGAGGACACAGTATTTATGCCTCGTTGGTTTATATTTCAGAAAATGGAAAAATACAAAGTGTGCATCGCAAATTACAGCCTACCTATGATGAGCGCCTTACATGGGCACCAGGAGACGGACATGGACTACGGGTACATAAGTTAAAGGAATTTACCGTTGGCGGACTTAACTGCTGGGAAAATTGGATGCCGCTGCCAAGAGCTGCGCTCTACGGGCAGGGTGAAAACCTGCACGTGGCCGTATGGCCCGGCAGCGACCATAACACAAAAGATATCACCCGATTTATCGCTCGCGAATCGCGTAGTTTTGCCATTTCAGTCTCGTCTTTGATGACTGTGAGCGACTTCCCCGATGATACTCCTCATCTCGATCTCATTTTAGAAAACGCTCCAAAAGTGCTCGCAAATGGGGGTAGTTGTATCGCTGGACCCGATGGTGAATGGATCATTGAACCAATTTTGAACGAAGAAGGGAATAGCTACCATACACTCGATTTTAACCGTGTGTATGAAGAGCGACAGAATTTTGACCCCGTTGGGCACTATTCAAGGCCCGATGTCACAAAGCTTACGGTTAATACCGAACGACAATCTACGGTGTTTTTTGAAGATAAAGCATAAAGCCTATAGCTTTTAGCCGAAAGCTTCTTTATCTTTGCAAAAAATAACAACGCACTAATTTTTAGTGTTTTAAAAGAGGTACCCGCCTTTGCGGGCATAAGCATGAGCAGACAAGATAATAGTAGAAAAGGAAAGACTTCAGGAAGAGGAAACAATACAACCAAGGGCAAAAGTAGTGCTCGTGGTAATGCACCGTTAAAAGGTGAAAATAGAAATAAACCGACTGGCCGTGGTGGTGCCCCAACCAAGCATACAGCTGGTTCGAAAACCGAAGGAAAACCGAATACAAATACAAAGAAATCGACAGCACGCCCTGATGGCATCCGCTTAAACAAGTACATCGCCAATAGTGGCATTTGTTCTAGACGGGAGGCAGACACCTATATTGCCACTGGCTTGGTTACCGTAAACGGCAAGATAGTGAACGAAATGGGTCACAAAGTACAGCGAACAGACGACGTGCGCTTTGACGGCAGACGTATTAGCCCTGAGCCAGATACATACATTTTGCTCAATAAACCGAAATCTGTTGCCACAACGACGAGCGATAGTAAAGGACTTACGGTAATGGACCTTATAAGCAATGCTACAACTGCCAATGTAAAACCTGTAGGCAGATTGGGTAGAAATGCGACGGGGCTCATACTATTTACCAACGATGATGCGCTGATGAAAAAACTGCATAACAAAGGGATGGAACGCTTGTTTCATATTGAATTGGACAAAAACCTAAAAGCAGCAGACTTAGATAAAATCAGAGAAGGATTGCTGGTAGATGGTGAAAAGGTATTCGTAGAAGAAATCAGTTATGTTACTAATGCCCCTAAAAAGGAAGTCGGACTTAAAATCAAGAATATGGGGAACAGCTTGATACGTACTATTTTTGACCACTTAGGGTACAATGTCGTAAAAGTAGATTGCGTAACCATAGCACATCTAACCAAAAAAGACTTGCCAAGAGGGCGCTGGAAGATTTTAACCAAACAAGAAGTTGAACTTTTTTCAATGCTGTAGTAAAACGAAATATTTAGATAGAAAAGTTCCACCTTGGGTGGAACTTTTTTTATGCGCTCCAATTATTTAAATTCTCATAAAAATAATTTGCCAAATCAAAAAATAAATTACATTTGCGCCACTTTTAGCTGAACAAATTGAACCCAGTTTCTATGTTCGGGTTTTTGAAGATTAGGAAGTCATATTCAAAAACAGACTGCAAGGCAGAAAACCGAAATTTAAAGCTAGCTTCCGTTACTCCAAAAATTGATGGCCCGGTAATAAAGACCAAGGGTATCGCCACCCGTTTGGCTTACTGGCTAAACCCAATCCGTATCTAAGGTTAACTGCGTTAAATTATTGTTATTCTACTCCTTAACTGTGGAATCGATACATCTATGAGTTACTTTTAAATACCAAAAACAACAACATGAATACTAAATACATCGATCTGATCAATCAGACGTATGATTTTCCCCAACCAGAATTTAAACTTAAGGAAGACACATTAACCTTCCACGACATCGATTTAATGGAGTTGGTAGCACAATATGGAGCACCCTTAAAGTTTACCTACCTTCCAAAAATTTCAGATAATATTCTACGTGCCAAAAAATGGTTTGGCGATGCTATTGAAAAAAATGACTATAAAGGAAAATATAACTATTGTTATTGCACCAAAAGCTCACATTTCAAACATGTACTGAATGAAGCGCTTAAGAACGATATCCATATTGAAACTTCTTCAGCATTCGACATCAATATTGTTGAAAACCTAAAGGCTGAAGGTAAAATTACCGACCAAACCTATGTGGTGTGCAATGGTTTTAAACGTGACCAATACATTCAGAACATTGCGCGACTCATCAACAATGGGCATGAAAACTGCATTCCGGTAATCGATAACTATGAAGAACTCTCTTTGCTGTCTAATGAAATTACTGGAGAGTTTAAAGTAGGAATTAGAATCGCTTCCGAAGAAGAACCAAAATTCGAGTTCTATACTTCTAGACTTGGTATTGGCTATAGAAATATCGTCCCTTTTTATGAGGAACAGATCAAGAACAATGAAAAAGTAGAATTAAAAATGCTACACTTTTTCATCAATACAGGTATTCGTGACAATGCATACTACTGGAACGAATTGGTAAAATGCCTAAAAGTGTATACCAGACTTAAAAAAGTATGCCCGTCATTAGATAGTCTAAATATTGGAGGTGGTTTCCCGATAAAGAATTCATTGGCATTCGAGTATGATTATGAATACATGATTAACGAAATCATCAATCAGATTAATGTTACTTGTGCCGAGGCTGAAGTGCCAGTACCTAATATTTTTACTGAATTTGGAAGTTTTACAGTAGGGGAAAGCGGCGGAGCGATTTACGAGATACTATACCAAAAACAACAAAACGACCGTGAAAAATGGAACATGATTAACTCATCATTTATCACAACCTTACCAGATACTTGGGCTATCAGCAAACGCTTCATCATGATGGCCATTAACCGTTGGGAAGATGAATACGAGCGTGTGTTATTGGGCGGACTTACCTGCGATAGCGACGATTATTACAACAGTGAGCAACACATGAATGCAATTTACCTTCCGAAGTTTAAAAAAGAAAAGCCGTTGTACATTGGTTTTTTTAACACGGGAGCATATCAAGAAACTATAGGTGGTTTTGGCGGACTTCAACATTGTCTGATTCCGAGTCCTAAGCATGTTTTGGTTGATAAAGATGACGACGGAAACATTACAACGCGACTCTTTTCAGAACAACAAACAAGCGATCAGCTACTCGGTATCCTAGGCTACGGAAACGTGAGTTCAGAAGAAAAAAACACAAAAGATCAATTAGAATTTACAAAGAACTAATCGTAACAATGAATACAAAAACGTACGCAGGCATCGCCAAAGAGCATGCTGCACTTGAAACATCTAAAATTGTTTTAATTCCAGTACCTTATGATGGTACAAGCACCTTTCAAAAAGGGGCAGATAAAGGACCGGATGCCTTTTTGCATGCCTCAGAGAATATGGAATTGTATGATATTGAAACGCAGACTGAGGTATACAGACAAGGAGTGTATCTTGCAGATGCCATCACAGAAAACAGCTCGCCAGAAGCCGTTGTAGACGCCGTTCATAAAAAAACAAAAGAGTTTATCTTACGTAATAAGTTTGTTACCATCTTTGGTGGTGAACACAGTATTTCAATAGGCACCATACGGGCTTTTAATGAGTGCTTCGACAACCTTACAGTTTTACATATAGACGCCCATGCCGATTTACGAAAGGAGTATGAAGGATCCTCATGTAACCATGCTTGTGCCGTCTACGAAGCGAGCCAAACCACTAATTTAATACAAGTGGGTATTCGCAGTATGGATGTGGCTGAAACTACCGTGTTGGATGAAGATAAAACGTGGTTTGCACACGATATGGCTACCGATGAATATTGGATGGATAATGTTATTGAAGCGTTAGGCGATAATGTTTTTATTACCTTCGACTTAGATGCTTTAGATCCGTCAATTATGCCTTCTACGGGCACACCAGAGCCTGGCGGATTGCTATGGTATGAAACGTTGGATTTCCTGCGACAAGTTTTTGAAGAAAAGAACGTAGTAGGTTTCGACATTGTTGAATTGTGCCCAAGGGAAGAGGATAAGTCGTCAGATTTTCTTGCAGCAAAACTCTACTATAAAATGTTGAGCTACAAGTTTGCTGGTGAAGATGCTGGTGAAGAGTTTGAGAGCAATTTCAACCAAGAAAAAAATACAATCACAAAATTTAAAGATAGCAACAATGACTAACAAAGGAGCGATTTCAGAATTCATTCAAAAATATTACTTACACTTTAACGCTGCAGCGTTGGTAGATGCGGCCAAAGGCTACGAAGATCAGCTGAACGGTGGCGCCAAAATGTTGGTGTCGTTGGCAGGAGCGATGAGCACAGCCGAATTGGGTAAAATTTTTGCTGAAATGATTCGTCAGGACAAAGTGCATATCATTTCGTGTACGGGTGCCAATCTAGAAGAAGATATCATGAATTTGGTAGCACACAGCCATTACAAGCGCGTTCCGAATTACCGAGACCTCACAGCAAAAGATGAATGGGACTTGCTCGAAAAGGGCCTAAATCGTGTTACTGATACCTGTATTCCTGAAGAAGAAGCTTTCCGAAGAATACAAGAGCATATTGTAAAAATTTGGAAAGATGCCGAAGCAAAGGGCGAAAGACACCTTCCGCATGAATATATGTACAAATTGTTGCTTAGCGGGGTGTTAGAACAACATTACGAGATCGATTTAAAAGATAGTTGGATGTATGCCGCTGCTGAAAAAAACGTACCGATTGTTTGCCCGGGTTGGGAAGACAGCACGATGGGTAACATTTTTGCAAGCTATGTGCTAAAAGGTGAATTGAAAGCGTCTACCATGAAAAGCGGAATTGAATACATGACCTTCCTTGCAGATTGGTATACTGATAATTCTGAAAAAGGCATCGGGTTTTTCCAAATCGGTGGAGGTATCGCTGGCGATTTCCCTATTTGCGTAGTACCTATGTTATATCAAGATATGGAACGTACTGATACACCTTTCTGGAGCTATTTCTGCCAGATTTCAGATTCTACAACGAGCTACGGAAGTTATTCAGGAGCCGTACCCAACGAAAAGATAACCTGGGGCAAACTAGATATCGATACGCCAAAATTTATCATAGAAAGTGATGCTACTATTGTGGCGCCCTTAATTTTCGCTTACCTTCTAGGAATGTAAATTAGCACCAATGGATCTTTCAAAAATTGAAAATATTGAATTAAAATTCTTGAGCCTTCAAGACTATGAGGCGCTCAAAGAAGCAACTATTGAAGCATATGGTGGATTGCCAAATTCGTATTGGAAATTAGACGAAATAGGTCGGCTGATCTCTATTTTTCCTGAAGGTCAGGTGGTGATCAAAGTAGATGGTGAAATCGCGGGTTGCGCACTCTCATTGATAGTAGACTACGATAAAATTGACAATCAACATACGTACAACGATATTACCGACGACCCAAATTTTAAAATTCATGACCCCGAAGGGGATGTGCTTTACGGTATCGATGTTTTTATTAAGCCCAATTTTAGGGGCTTGCGTTTAGGAAGGCGTTTGTATGACTACCGAAAGGAGCTTTGTGAAAATTTAAATTTGAAAAGTATTGTTTTTGGTGGAAGAATGCCGAATTATCATTTGCATTCAGATAAATTTTCTCCCAAGCAATATATTGAAAAAGTAAAACGCAAAGAGATTGACGACCCTGTGTTAAACTTTCAAATTTCAAACGATTTTCACCCGGTGCGTGTGCTAAAAAATTATTTAGAAGGCGATAAAGCTTCTGAAGAATTTGCCGTGCTTATGGAATGGGATAATATTTATTATACCAAACCCACAAAAAAACCGAGTGCAGTGAAAAGCGTGGTTCGACTCGGGCTCATACAATGGCAGATGCGACGCTATGACGGGCTCGAAGATTTAATGCACCAAGCTGAATATTTTATTGATAGTGTTGCCGGGTATCGTAGCGATTTTGCTGTATTTCCAGAGTTTTTCAATGCGCCGTTAATGGCAAAGTTTAACGCGATGGGAGAGTCTGACGCCATTCGAGAATTGGCAAAGTATACAAAGGAAATCACCCAAAGACTATCGCAGTTATCTATTTCCTATAACATCAACATCATAACGGGTAGCATGCCAGAATTGGTACGCAATAAGTTGTATAATGTTGGATACTTATGTCGAAGGGATGGAAGCGTTGAGCGGTATGAAAAAATACATTGTACCCCAGATGAGGTAAAGGTTTGGGGGATGCAGAATGGCAACAAATTACAAACCTTCGATACCGATTGTGGAAAAATCGGAATCTTGATTTGTTATGACTCTGAATTTCCAGAATTGTCTAGATTATTGGCAGATGAGGGTATGGACATCCTTTTTGTGCCTTTCCTTACAGACACACAAAATGGATATTCTAGAGTGCGTTTGTGTGCACAAGCCAGAGCGATTGAGAATGAATGCTATGTCGCTATTTCAGGCAGTGTAGGTAATTTACCGAATGTGCATAACATGGACATTCAATACGCCCAATCTGCGGTATTTACACCTTGTGATTTCTCCTTTCCGAGCAATGGTATTAAGGCAGAAGCAACGGCAAACGCAGAAATGATTTTGGTGGCAGACGTAGATTTGGGTCTGCTTAGAGAGCTCCACTCTTTTGGAGCAGTAAAAAATCTAAAAGATCGACGCAAAGATTTTTATCGTTTAGAACGCGTCAAAAAGTAAAAAACACCCCTAATTTTTAATCAGATGTATTCCGTAACGCGGAATCGAACACCCCTATGTTTAAAGTACAGTCGCGCCAGATCGCACAGCAACTGAATATCCGTGAGATACGGAAAAACTTCAAGGCAAATTTACTGTTTAGTGATAGTGATGAACTTTTTTACAAACTGAGCGACACAAAATTCGTGTATATTTTCCAGTTTGGAATCGTAAGCTATTTTAATATTTCCGAAGTACGAATCAAAGAGATTGCGCAGCAACTTGCCCCTTTTGGAAAAGGAGAAGTGAGCGGTAATCTAATTGAAACAATTGATGTTTCCATTAAGGAGAAAACGACGAAAGTTTTGTTTGATAGTGTTACGATTCCTGAAGTAGATGAAGAAATGGTGCGCCTTATCATGCTGCATACTTCACAATCGGTGGCATTAGACCGTTATTCTGAAATCACTGAACGATTATTGGAGGAAGCCAGTAAGCACACACAATCGCTCGAACGGAAGGGGAGACTGCATATTTCTAGCCTCAAGTTGAAAAAATTTATCGGTAGAACCCTCAATATAAAAAATAGAATTTCAGAAAATTTGTACATCTTCGATTCTCCAGAAGTGGTTTGGGAAGACGAGCAGTTGGCGAAACTTGATAATGAACTGAAGCAGGTATTCGACCTTAAAGACCGATATAGAAACATTCAAGATCGGATTACCATCATTAAAGAAAACTTAGAGCTTTTTAAGGACATTTGGAACCATAAAGAGAGCAGTACCCTAGAATGGATCATAATCATCCTGATTGTAATTGAAGTGATAGATTTGTTTGTAACAAAGGTTTTCTAGCGTGCTACAATCCGGAAGTTTCCTTCTCTTTTACCAGTTTTGGAGCTAATCTCGGTAATAGCAAAAGAAATAACAACAATATATTCTAGTGCGACCAACCACAAGTTTTCATCAAAACCATTTGCTCCGTAGGCCGAATAGCTCAATATCACAAAAAAGCTCCACACGATCGGAAATTTGTACGTAGTAAAAACGGACAGAATGAGCGGAGTTGCAACATACCAAGGGTGTACGGTTGTAGATAGTAGAAAGTAGATAGAAACTCCAAAGAGCATGGCGGTAATGAGTTGCTGTAGTGTTGTGTTTCTACGGAAAAAGGCAAGGGCTAGCAAAGCAATCACAACAATAATTGGAAGTATTTTCCCTGCGGTGCCAATGATATTCCAACCAACGGTCTGATAACCAATCCACCGAATGATATAATACACACTCGCATTGAACTCGAAGTTTTGAAACCACAAGGCAATGGTCGCTGAAAAGTTAGCGATAAACGCTGACGATAGAAATGGAGCAAAAGTTAATAGGACAACCACTAGTACAACAACATAAAAGGTTATGAGTCTAAAAATACCTAGTGCAGGAAATGGAGAAGTGGTGGTTTCCTTCACGTTCTTTTTGAACTTTACAAAATATCCGAAAAACAGGGGCAACAACAATAGTGGTAATAGTTTTACTGAAATGGAAATTCCTAAGAGCACTGCGGCCCAAAACCATTTTTTTTTACAGAGCGCATACAATGCAACCACTAAGAAGAAAAGCATGACCCCTTCAAAATGTAGGTTACCGGTAAGCTCTATGATGATAAACGGATTCAGGAAGTACCAAAAAATATTCTTGCTAGGAAGCTTGAGCCGCTCTAATAGTTTCTTTCCAAGAATTACAATCCCAATGTCGGCTAAGATAATCAGCACCCGCAAAACAACGACCGAGCCAACAATACTTTTCCCTGATAGAAGCGCTGCAATGGCAAAACACAACTGATTTACGGGCGGGTAGTTGCTATAATGACTTGCATTTAATTCTCCCATACCGTTGTAAAGAATGGCAGCGTCTGACACAGTAATGCCAGATGTCACCTCGAGCGCCTGCCATAACGAATCTATCGGACTGGCAGTCGAGAGGTCTGTCATGTAAGATAACGGAGTTAAAATGTATGGGTTCACTCCTTGTATCAACAATCGTCCATCCCACAAAAACCGATAAAAATCTTGCGATAAATTGGGGATAGCAGGAAGAAACAACAATCGAAAACAAATTCCGATTGCTACTAGCGTCCAAAATTTAAGTTTAGAATGTTCGATGATACGCCAACTCACAAAAAACAGTGCTCCGTACAGCAAGAGGAGGGCTATAAATTCGCTCCGCTCAAGATAATACGCAAACAGAACATAGAAAATAACGGCTCCCAAAAATGGGAGCACTATAGCTTTCAGACGTTCTAACGTGAGATTCACCTCGAGTGATTTTTAATTGCTACGCAAGTTAAAAATAGTATCGAGAAGAAACCTTCTCGATACACATTCTTTCATCGTTGGTAGAAAGAATGCACTCGAGCTTTCAGAAAAATTTTAATTTTTGAAAATTAATCCTGCCATTCAGCAATAAAAAGATTGGTGTCACGGCCACCACCATTATTCCGATTGGAAGAAAACGCTAAGTATTTGCCATCATTTGAAAAAACAGGAAACGCATCAAATGTTTGGCTATGTGTCACACGCTCTAAGTTCTTTCCATCAAGATCGATTAAATATAAATTAAATGGAAATCCGCGTTCTGCTTCAAAATTACTGCTGAACAATATTTTTTCACCGCTTGGGTGAAAGAAAGGGCTCCAGTTGGCGTTGCCCAAATTGGTTAGTTGCCTTAAATTGCTTCCATCTGCATCACAAATAAAAAGTTCCATTTCAGTAGGCTGCACCAATCCCTGTGCTAACAGGTCTTTGTATTCTTTTACAGCTTCTGCCGTTTTTGGTCGAGATGCTCTAAAGATCAATTTTGTTCCGTCAGGAGAGAAAAAAGCCCCGCCGTCATACCCTAATTCGTCTGTAATTTGACGCACATCAGACCCATCAATATTCATGGTGTACAATTCTAAATCGCCACTACGCATCGAGGTAAATACTATTTTATCACCCTTCGGAGAAACGGTAGCTTCAGCATCGTAACCCGGTTCGTTCGTGAGCTGTGCCGTAATATTTCCTTCGAGGTCAGACACAAAAATGTCGAAACTATCGTATACCGGCCATACGTATTTTCCGTTTTTCCGAAGTGGTACCTCAGGACATTCTTTGTTTACCAAATGCGTAGAGCCATATACATAATGCTTGTTGTCAGGTAAAAAATAAGCACATGTAGTTCTTCCGTTGCCCGTACTGATCATTGGCGGCTGTTTGTCACCCTTAAATGTTTCCGAAGCATTCATTAAGAACATTTGGTCACATTCCATTCCCCAAGCGCTATTATTCGATTGGAATACCAGTTGGCTATCGTCGAAACTCCAATAGGCCTCTGCATTATCGCCTCCAAAAGTAACCTGCCGAATATTTTTGAAATGTTTTTCTTCTGGGTAAATAAGGCTGTCATCATCCCATTCCATCAAGGTTTTTTCAGAAATTTGTTCCATAGTTTTCGATGTGTCGTCTACTATTTTTTCTTCAGTTGAATTCTTACAAGAAATTAGGAAACAGAGTATCGAAATATAAAGTACGTATCGCATTTTGCTGTATTTTTGTGCAAAAATAAGGATATGCGTTTAATTTGGATACTTTGTGCGACTTTCATTCTCTTTTCGTGCCAAGAAAATGTAAAAAAAGAAACAACCATGAAAGAGGATGTGTTTGCTTTGGCTGATGACACTTTTAATGGCAGACAAACTGGGACCGAGGGTGAACTACAAGCAGCCACCTATATTGAAGATCGTTTTAAAGAAATTGGCCTAGTACCTAAAGGCTATCAAAATAATTATACGCAGACCTTTACATTCCGTCCTAGTAGCAATCCGCACGAACAAGCAGAATTCACGGGTCTTAAAAGCGATAGTACGCTTACAGGAACCAATGTAATCGGGTTTATAGATAATAAAGCGTCTACAACAGTCGTCATCGGTGCGCATTATGACCACCTAGGTATGGGCGGAGAAGGTTCTTTGTATCGAGAAGAAAAACCTGCCGTCCACAATGGTGCAGACGATAATGCCAGCGGAGTGGCAGTGATGCTGAATCTGGCCTCTAAACTGATTGACGCCACAGAGGAAAACACAAAAGACAATAATTATTTATTCATTGCTTTTTCTGGCGAAGAAATGGGACTCTTGGGCAGCAATTATTTCGTAAAAAATAGTACCGTAGACAAAAATGGAATTACCTACATGATCAATATGGACATGGTAGGCCGTTTAAATGAAGAAAACACCATCGCTGTTCACGGAGTGGGCACATCACCCATTTTCAAACAGACACTTTTTGCGAATAATGACTACGGACTCACAATTGCTGAACACAATAGTGGAATTGGTCCGAGCGACCATACCAGTTTTTACTTGGCCGATATTCCAGTGTTGCACTTTTTTACAGGGCAACACGAAGATTACCACAAGCCTGGTGATGATGCTGAGAAACTGAACTATGAAGGAATGCAGAAAATTTCAGATTATATCCATGCCATTATTGTAGACCTGAACGATGACGGGAAATTAGCTTTTCGGAAAACGAAAGATGAAAGCGAAGAAGTGCCCAGATTTAAAGTAGGACTAGGCGTGGTTCCCGATTATCTGTTTACGGGCGAAGGAATGCGCATCGACGGAGTGAGCGAAGACAAGCCAGCACAAAAAGCAGGACTTCTAAAGGGAGATATCGTTAAGAAACTCGGGGCCTTTGAAGTAACAGACATGATGAGCTATATGAAAGCATTGGCTACATTTGAAGAAGGACAAACTACCAAAGTAGTTATCGAGCGGGAAGGAGCTACGCAAGAAATGGAGGTTACCTTCTAAAAATTACGCGAAATAGACAAGGTGCTAAACCCGTGTGTGCCCGTACTTTCGGCACGTTTGGTTGTGAACATATAGGCAACTTTAAAATCCATTCTTCGTGTTCTCCAATACATTTCAGCACCATAAAAAATGAGTGAATTCACGGGTTCTAATGTAAATTCACTGTTGTCTGAAATAATAGAACCTTGCAACATGGCATCGTGTATTACATATCGATAGGCGCCAGTTAACGCAAAAAACAATTCATTTTCTATGGTCCCCAATTGGCGATATGCCATGGTATTTTCCATAGCATTGCGTTTGCCCAAAAATAACGTCATCGTATTTTCAAGATAATAATCTTTGGTGCCCAACGCTACTTTTGGTTTGGTAGCTAAAATCGCATCTAAAAAACCTGAATACACTTTCCATTCACGAAGGTAACTTCCGTAGAGATTGGCGTGTGTATTATTTTCAATCTGCCCAGTCCATTGTGTGGCCTGCGATTCGTTAGTGCTGTGAAACCAATTTTGTAACCCTTCCGATCCTGAAATTTCACCCGTAACCCCAATAGTAAACGTAAAGTCTAACATCCGTCGTTCGTTGGTAAGAGTTAGCGAAGTGTTGAGGCCTAAGAAGCCTGCATAAGGCCTATCGTAATCTTCAATACGGCTTGATAGAATATTTGATGGTGTGTAAAAAGATTGTTCCAATTGAAAGGTGAGCTGTCTGCGATTGGGAATGTTTTCATTCCGCTCGTTCAGAAGTTTCCGATAACTGATGAAACTCCCCGTGGTGTACCAACGGTCTGTAAAATGTAGAAAATCGTTATCGTGCATTAATTCCACTTGTCTTTCAGCATAATAGTTTCCACCTTCATTTTGTGCGGAACTGTTAACTGAAAAAATAATGAGCAACAAGCTGATACAACAGGTTGCTTTAACGTTAGTGGACATTTAGTTTGAAAGCTGAAAAATTAAGGTTCTAAAATAGCAGAATTTTTTGACTAAGCCCTACTAATGATGCTCTTAAAAAAAACAAACCCGAAACCAATGAAGAGCATTAAGTGAAACGGGAAAAGTCCGAAATCGCCTCCTTGGTCTCCAACAACGAAGGCCGAATACATTCCAAAACCGAAATAGAGCATCAAAATTCCTTCAATGAGAATGTTTGGAGAAATCCTGCTGCGAAGGTATTTGTTGCCCTTCCAGCTATCTTTTAAGGTGTTAATATTGAACTTTGGTGTGCGAATAAATTCACTTTTTTTCCCAATATGGCCTTCAATCACTGCGATAGAATTATGTACCGAGAACCCCATGGCAATACTGAAGAAAATAAAAAACATACCAATGTATTCAAGAAAACTCATGAATCCGCCACCGTTAATCTTTTTAAAGGTAAACCAATAGCAGATAAAGAAAATGAGCGTGCTCACAACAAAAAAGCTCATTACAATAAAGTAATACTTTAAATGGGCGTATTCGTTTTTGATATACAACATTGGAATACTTAAAATCGCCACCACCAAAATGCTCAAGAACATCGTACTGTTTAGCAAGTGCAAGGTGCCATGTATCTTGGTTTTAAACGAAATATTCTTGCTTCGCCAAACCTTGCCCAGCATTTTCCTGAAGTTTTCGGCCCCGCCCTTGTTCCATCGAAATTGTTGCGACCGTGCCGCACTGATCACAACAGGTAATTCGGCAGGTGTTTCTACTTCTTCTAAATATTTAAACTTCCAATTTTTTAATTGTGCTCTATAGCTTAGGTCAAGATCTTCGGTTAGTGTGTCGCCTTCCCAATTGCCGGCATCCAGAATACATTGCTTGCGCCAAACTCCTGCAGTACCATTAAAATTAATAAAATGTCCTTCGCTATTCCGCCCTACCTGTTCTAATGTAAAGTGTGCATCCAAAGCAAATGCTTGCACTCGGGTAAGCAACGAATAGTCCCTGTTTATATGCCCCCAACGGGTTTGCACCACGCCAATATTTCGGTCTTTAAAATATGGTATGGTGTTTAGCAACCATTTTTTCTTCGGAAGGAAATCAGCATCAAAAATGGCGATAAACTCTCCTTTTGCTGTCGTTAAGCCTTCCTTTAAAGCACCAGCCTTAAAACCTTTTCGATCTACACGCGTTACGTGAACAATGTCGAGCCCCGACTTTTTTAATGCTTCAATATGGGCGGCTGTGGTTTCTAACGATTCGTCTGTGCTATCGTCTAATACTTGAATTTCCAGTTTTTCTCGCGGGTACTCTATGGCTGCAATATTTTCTAAAAGGCGATCCATCACATACAGTTCGTTGTATACTGGTAATTGTATGGTCACGTATGGAATTTCTTCCGGATTAGTAAGGTCGAACATGGCACATCTATCGTGCTTTTTTCTATTCCGCAGATAATTAAAGAGGAGGTTTAATTGGGCCAGCGCATACATCAGTATCAAGATGAGCGCGGCAGTATAAATAACCATGACAATGGTCTCAAGTATCATTTTTTAAACGTGTATTTAAAAATCCAGCCAAGTATTTTAATGCCAGCAAAGATAGCACCTTTTACTGTTCCAGAAACTTTAGAAGTGCCTATCCTATTTCTATATTTCATGGGCACTTCAACATAGGTATATTTTTTCTTTAGTGCCTTTAATTGCATTTCTACCGTCCAACCATAGGTTTTGTCTTCCATCTGAAGTGCTAACAGTTTTTTATATTTAATCGCCCGAAACGGACCTAAATCTGTAAATCTTGCACCAAAAAAAAGTTTCATGAGCGAGGTGGCCAGCCAATTTCCGAATCGCTGCGGAAATGTCATCGCTCCTACTTCCCTAAGTCGTTTTACTCTTGCCCCAATTACAAAATCGATATCTTTTTCAACAATGGGGGTAATTAATTCGGTGAGTTGCTGCGGATAATCACTGTAGTCGCCATCCAAAAACACAATAATATCGGGCTTCCTAGGCTGCGCTGCCACATACGCCATTCCTTTCAGACAAGCGTATCCGTAGCCCCGTTTCGGTTCTTGCAAAACAGTGGCGCCGGTTTCTTTTGCAATAGCTTCGGTTTGGTCTGTCGAGCCGTTACTCACTACAATCACTTCTTCTACCAACGCAGGGATGTCTTGTACAACAAGGCCAATAGAAGCTTCCTCGTTAAAGGCAGGTATGATTACTTTTACTGAAGGTTGCATTATAGCGAAACGTCTGGGTTATCTCGTTTGAAAGAAAATATTGAGGTCCATTCTCCAATTTTGGTGTTGTTATGATATTTCTCTGCTCTTCTCAATCGATTGTTTTTGTAGATAAGGGCATATCCATTTTTCTGGTTCTGATTGTATTGAAATCGTTTTTCTGAATGGGTTGCAATATCGTAAAAAATCCACCAACCTGATGCCATTCCGTGCTTATAGTGCCCTTCTTTTAGCAGATGCCCTTCTTCGTTGTAATAAAACCAATATCCTTCTTTTTTATTTCTTCTGAAAGTTCCTTTGGAAGCTACTTGTCCGTTGGCGTGATAGAAATACCAATAATCAGTTTTAACGGTTCCAATTTGCCAGCCTTCTGCTTTTAGGATGCCAGTGTCATAAAATGTTTTTTGGTATTTTTTTTCTGTGGAAAGATTAGTTGCCGAACCTATCGTAGCAATCATTCCGAAGAACATTAACATAGCAAGAATTTGATTTCGCATACAGCTTTAGACGAAGGGAACGACCATTGCTAACTGCCAAAATAAAAAAATTTAGTTACTTAAATGGTTAATGAGACTTATTATTAATCTTGTTGGATGTAACTACTCGGACTCGGTTTTTGGTTCATCAACTCCATAAGGTTTACGTCATTTCCGAGCAGTATCTCATTGGCATCTATACGTCCCTTCATACCGTCGTTCTCTAATTTTAATACACCCCGCGGACAAACAGCCGAACAAATCCCACAGCCTACGCAGCTACTTCGTACAATATTTTCGCCTTTTTGCGCATACGCCCGTACGTCAATTCCCATTTCGCAATAGGTAGAACAGTTTCCGCACGAAATGCATTGACCGCCGTTGGTGGTAATCCGAAATTTAGACAACAAACGCTGCTGAAACCCTAATATCGCTGCCATTGGGCAACCAAATCTGCACCAAACACGACTTCCAAAAATAGGATAGAAACCAACACCAATCACACCGCTAAACATGGCACCGATTAAAAAACCGTAGCTTTTCCGGAGTTGATAGGCATCAAAAAAGAATAACTTTCCGGGGCTGCTAAAGTAGGTGAACAATAAAATGGATAGTACCACGACAAAATAGCCAATGGCACCGTATTTCGCGTCTTTGGCCAATTCTTCTCTCTTGAACAATAGTACCCATGCAAAGACTAAGGTGAGCAACCCTATCACAAACCAGATAAAAAATTCTTTGCCAATCCATAGATTATCATAATAGGCAACTTCCTGTCCTTTGGTAACATTCAAGTTGGAACCTTCAGATCTATCGGCTACAATGGTTGCCGCTTCCCCATTGTTTATTTTCGACAAAGCTGCTTCATTTTCACTTTCCGAAGCAAAAAAGAAATCGATGGTTATGCCCTCTGTGTTGTCTACTATGGGAGCCGGCGAGTTGTTGTCTTTGTTTAAAAAAACTACACTACTTGCACCCGCTTTTTGAGCCGCCAAGATGCGTTCATTGAGTGGTTTCCCTTCTGCGTCACTCATAAAAACCATCTTGTTTTCAAGGTTGCTCCACTCACTAATATTTTTAGATTCGTTTGCCTGTAGGTATGAAAATACCGTCGCGGTAGTCATCACAGTTACAAAGACAACCACACTATGACTCACCCAGCGTTCTATTTTCCATGCAACTTGCCGCTTGTCGCTTAAATGTCGAAACGGATCACCAGCCGTCTCTGCTAGTCCGCCGCAACCACAAACCCAGCTGCAATACCATCTTTTTCCGTATTTGTAGGTTAGAATGGGTGTGATTACAAAAACTGACAGTACTCCGAAGATGAGCATGATAAGTCCTACATCGCCCGCACTTATAAATTCATCGATCTTATAACCTGCAAACAGGTCGTAGTTTAACGGCCATACGTTTTTGAAATCGTAGTAAGGCTCATTTAAACGCACTAATATCTCTGGAATTACAAAGGCAAAAGCCAATTGAAAAAACATGACTGAAAATGTTCGGATCACTTCGTACCGATTGTGCCTATATTTCCAAATAAATTTTATTCCAAAGGCAAGAATTGCCAAGGTATATAGGGTTCCGTAGAGAAACCATTGGCTGGCCGGATTGCCACTCAAGGCTTTACTCAGTGGGTCGAACAAGGATATAACCCCTGTGTTGTCACCATCTTCCACGAGACCCAAATACTGCGGAAACCAATACAAAATGATATAAAATAGCGTCATGACAATTCCCAGTACCCAACCCCAAAAGCCGCGATTGGTCAACGATTTAAAATAAACTCCATCATTTTTAATACCCTCGTGTTTGTTTAGATATGCAGCTTTGGCGAACCAGATAGTCCCAACCCCAATTGAACCCAATGAAAGTGATAACCAAAGCGTTTTGTTTGGAAAGTTGACATTGAATAATGCTATAAACAAAATAACCAACCCTGTTAAGCCAATAACTGAAGCTATCTTTTGCTGAGTATTGATAGTTTTTGGGGGTTGCCCGGTTAAAGACATGTCTCTTTGTATGGTGCTCATGGTTTATGCGTTTATAGGTTGGTGCTGTTGAAAACTTCGTTGTATTTGACTTTCGTATTGGGTATAAAATTCTGGATCAAAATTGGCTTTCTTTAGGTGCTCCATCACGAAATGCACGTCACGCTTCTCGGTAAGCCATCTGTCAAAAACCTCATGTTTCATCCGTATTCCGAAGGTATTGATGCCTAAAAATTGCATCGAATCTTTATGGTAGGCAATGGTGATACATTTGGTGTCGTCTTCGTGATGCCAATGGAAGTGTGCTTCGTAATCTTTCTTTTTTGAAAAAACCCAACCATAGGTTTGGTATTCAATATCAAAAAATTTAGCGCTGTTAAACCAATGTCCAGGGTTGTATTCGAACGGGTTGCCACAAATAGTTTGAGCCACTGTCTCGCCCATCATACGGCCTGTATACCAAACGGCTTCAACAGGTTTTCGGTTGCCTATTGCTTCCCGCTGTTGCGCACAATCGCCTATGGCATAGACATCTTTAATATTAGTTTCTAGTTTTCGGTTCACCAAGATGCCCCGGTCTGTTTCAATGCCGCTTTCAGCCAAAAAAGAGAAGTTGGGTTTCACTCCTGTACAGATCCCCACCATATCGCATGCGATTTCTTCGCCTGTTTCTTTGGTGATAACGGCGCGTACTTTTCCGTCTGAATCGGCTACAATTTTATCGAGGTTAGTGTGGTTTCGTAAATCGACACCATGCGATTTTACATGCCGGGAAATCATGGCAGCTTCGCCTTCGGGAAGTACGCCGTCCCAAAAGTTCTCTTCACGAATTAGAAAAGTGACGTCAATATTTCGGGTGCGTAACATTTCGGCCAATTCTACGCCTATTAATCCACCACCCACAAGAACAGCGCTTCGGCATTCTTTATTATTGGGTGCATATTTCTCAATTTGTTCTAAGTCTTGTTTGGTCACCATACCCACTACGCCTTTGCTATCTAGGCCTTCCCATCCAAACGTATTTGTTGAAGAGCCAGAAGCAATAATCAGTTGGTCGTACTGCATATTTCCTCCTTCTTTAAAATGAAGTGTTTTGGCAGAAGTTTCAATTTTTGAAACATAGGCTTTCTTTAATTCTAAGCGGTTTTTCTCCCAAAACCAATGCTCGTACGGCTCAATATCTGTCCATCGCATATGTCCCATATACACATACATAAGTGCTGTACGGGAGAAAAAATAGTCTGTTTCGGCAGAAATTATGGTGATTTTTTTATCTGAAAGTTTTCGGATATGTCTCGCAGCGGTAACACCCGCAATTCCATTTCCGATAATGACAACGTGTTGCATATTTTTTTGATAAGTTGCTACTTGAGTCGTTTGGAAGTTCCGAAACATTACAAGTGAACTGAATTTGATGTCTTGAAGATACTATTTTTTAAGGAGTATTAAGGCACGAATGATGCTGTCTCAGGTTTTTTTACGTTGCCTGTGTAAGCATTTTGAAAAGATGTTGACTGAATGCCTATAAAATTTGTAAGATGAAATATCGCAATCTGTTATTTTTCCTTTTTCTACTTGTTTTCTCTTTTGATGCTTCTTCGCAAGATGTTTCGACATTCTTTGATGAAGCAGACAGCTTTTTCAGCACCTATGTTTCTAACGGAAAAGTAGACTATAGTGCTATCTATGAAAACCCAGAACCATTGAACAAGGTGCTGGCAATGGCAAAAGATGTGTCTGTGCCGATTTCCGAAGAAAAAACCTATCAAGCTTTTTGGATCAATGCGTATAACCTGTCTGTTATCAAAGGAATTATATCAAATTACCCTATAAAATCACCTTTAGATAAGAAAGGATTTTTCGACAAGACTACCTATGAATTGGCAGGCACAAAAATCACCCTGAACGATATCGAAAATAAAAAGCTGCGTGCAAAATTTAATGAACCACGGTTTCATTTTGTGTTGGTATGTGGTGCGCTAGGTTGCCCACCCATAATTCCAAAGGCGTATACACCAGCCAATCTAGAAAAGCTGCTCGAAAAACAAACGGTACAAGCGCTGAACGACCCCAGTTTTATACAAGTAAAAGGGAACAAAGTAGCTTTTTCTGAAATTTTTAAATGGTATAAAGAAGATTTTATAAAAAATGGAAGTGAGATAGATTTTCTAAATCAATACCGTAAAGAGAAAGTTTCAACAGATGCCAAGGTTACCTATTATTCGTACGATTGGCGACTAAATAACAAATAGCATGCACTGTTTTTAGTGCAAATCCCCACAATAAATTTTTAAGTCTATGCTCTGTCTGCTAAGCGCTTCCCCACGTCTTAGCAGACAAGTGAAGCACGACCCTACGTAAACGGGGTGCAAATAATAACTAAAACTAAAGAACCATGAAATTATCTCAAAAAGTTATCATCTTTTGTGCAGTCTTACTGTCTGCAACCCATCTGATTTCCCAGGAAGAAAACACTGAAACGAGCGGCTCTGTAATCCAAAATCTTACGCCGTCTAAGCTAATTGCCAAAGGGCAATTCGATTTGAAATGGTTTAATAACCTCTATACCCAAACCGAAAGTACGTTTACCGAAGGTCGTGAACCTAGAGAAACCTTTTTCACGTCTACGCTAGAGGGATATACGGGTGTGAGCGATAACAAACGAGTAAATCTAGGAGTCATTCTTGAGTTTAGAAGTAACGTGATTGCAGACCGACCGGCATTAGATGTTTTTAGTTTTGATGGAGAAAGAGGCACGGCTCGTAGCGGACTCACATCGGTGGCGCCATCGGTGAAGTTTGTGCCTTTCGAGCGACGCTCCAATTTTTCAATCCAATCGTCTGTTTTTATCCCTTTGGTCGATACTGAAGTGGAAGAAGGTGTTTTTTTAGACCAAAAAGGATATATCTGGCAAAACCGGTTTTTTTACGACTACACGTTTGCTGGAGATGCTTTTCAGCTATTTACTGAACTAAACACAGAGCTCAGTCTGGGCGACACAAACGAAAGTTTTGCCAATAACAGTTTAAATCTTACACCAGGGGTGTTTTTTAGCTATTTTCCTTCGTCAAAATTTACGGTTTTAGCTTTGGTGCAACATAGCCAACGTATCGATTTGGGTAACGACTTTGCGCAAGATTTTACAGCAATTGGTGGGGGTGCAAAATTTCAACTTACCGATGAGGTGAATTTGGAAGCCCTTTACACCAATTTCGTGCGCGGAAATAACACGGGTTTGGGAGAAACCTTCAACTTTGGCATACGTGCAGTATTTTAAGCAAATTAGCGGTTGTAATTTTGTAAATTGACCACAAATTGTGTCTGCTATGAAATTCATTTTAAAGGTTGCACTGTGTATTTGTCTGTTCCAGAGTTGTAGTTCGAAGAGCCAAAAAATTAATGGAATCAGTTTTGTAGCCGCAGGAGAGCCAACTACTCAGGCTCAAATTGAAAAGGTTAAAAATGTACATGCCAATTATGCGGCGGTAATGCCCTTTGCCTTCATCAGAAATCTAGAAGCTCCTACACTTTTTTTTAACACCGAACGACAATGGTATGGCGAGCGTCGTGAAGGTGTGAAACAATATGTTGAAAGCTTGCATGCCAATGGTATCAAAGTGATGCTTAAACCCCAAATCTGGATTTGGCGTGGTGAGTTTACCGGGTATTTAAAGATGGCTACCGAAAAAGAATGGCAAACACTAGAAAATTCGTATCGTGAGTTTATTCTTTTGTATGCCGAATTAGCCGCCGAAACTGATGTGAACTTGTTTTGCATTGGAACGGAATTAGAACAATTTATCGTTCATCGCCCCGAATATTGGAACAATCTGATCACTGAAGTAAAAGAAATTTATAAAGGAAAACTGACCTATGCGGCCAATTGGGACGAGTACAAACGGGTGCCTTTCTGGAAACAACTCGATTATATTGGAGTAGATGCTTATTTCCCAGTTTCGGAGGAGAAAACGCCAAAAATAGTAGACGCCCAAAGGGGGTGGCAACCATGGAAAATTGAAATGCAGAAAGTTTCCGAAGCTCATGGGAAACCTATTTTGTTTACCGAATACGGTTATCGCAGTGTGGATTTTGCTGGTAAAGAACCGTGGAAAAGCGATCGGGATATGATAGAAGTAAACCTTACGGCCCAAGTAAACCTTACCCAAGCATTATTTAATGAAATGTATCATGAGCCTTGGTTTGCGGGCGGATTTATATGGAAGTGGTTTATAGCACACGATAAGGTGGGTGGTCCCGAAAACAGTCAGTTTACTCCCCAAAACAAGCCTGCTGAAGAAACAATCAAAAACTTCTTTAAACATCTAAAAGATTAGATTTTATAGCGAAGGGTGCTGTACAAATTTCTTTTCTGAACTATTCTTTGTTAGGAATTCTCTTTCCGTACCACTAATGGGTTATGGTAAAAGGGTTTTTATTCGTTTTTTTCATTGCATGTGCTAGTGTAACCGCTCAGGAAATTTCCGAAGTGGAAATACAAAACAACAAAAAAACACGTGCCCAGTTTATTCGAAAAATTACAGAAGTAACCGAAAAAACACCGTTAGATAGCTTACAACTCCAGGAAGACATTAAACGCCTCAGACGATTGCCAGGCATTGCACATGCGTATTTTACAGTCGATGAGAAGGACGACGGTACGTATAAGGTAGTATACGGCATTGAAGAAAATTTTACCATTATTCCTTCGGCGAACGTATATACAACCAATGACGATGAATTTGCCTACCGATTGGGGTTATATGAATTTAATGGTCTCGGACAAAATATTCTCGCGGGCGGATTCTATCAGAGGGATATTTACAGTAGCTACGGATTAAATTTTCGGGCGCCTTTTCTGTTTGGGAAAAAATCAGGGATTGCAATTAACTTTCAGGATCTTACTACAGAAGAACCGGTGTTTTTAGACGAAGGCGTTGCAGATTATAAATACAATAACCTGTCTTACGAGGCCTTACTGCTGCATCAATTCAATTTTTCACACCGAATGGAATTGGGGGCCAATTATTTTACTGAAACCTACGAGTATAAGGAAGGTGCTACCAATGCTGAAGTGCCGCAGTTTTTGGAGGTCAAAAAATTACTCTACAAATTGATTTATGAATACAATGATGTGGAACGCTTCTATTATTTTGTAGACGGATTTAAGAGTACATTTAACTTTCAGTATGTAACCAGCCGCAATGAGGCGCTGCCCGAATTTTTGATCGGCTTTAACGACTTTATTTATTACAAACGCGTGGGAGAACGCGGAAATTGGGCTAACAGATTGCGCTTGGGTGTTGCCACGAACAATGAGAGCCCATTTGCACCTTTTGCTGTAGACAACAACCTAAATATTCGAGGGGTTGGAAACACAATCGATAGAGGTACCGCGGCAGTTGTATTAAATACAGAATACCGTCAAACGCTTTTTGAAAAAAATTGGTTTGTATTACAGGGAAATGTCTTTGTTGATGCTGGAAGCTGGCGAAACCCAGGGGGTGATTTTGGCGATTTTGCAGACGACCAGAACTTACGGGTCTACCCAGGAGTTGGCGTGCGATTAATTCACAAACGTATTTTTAATACGGTCTTCAGAATTGATTACGGTTATGGGATTACACAAAATGCAACCAACGGATTTGTAATTGGCATCGGCCAGTACTTTTAATGAGACCCCATTTTTGAAAGCAGTAGGCGTATCAAAAATGGTCGGTCGAATTAAACCCCGCCGTAGGGCGGGGTCTTATAAAGTCAAAAATTGTTTGGGTTTTAACTATTTCATTTCAGTGTAGTAGTATACGTTATGCCTACTTCATTTCTTTTCGTTGCGCCTCCATTTCTGCATTGTATTTTTTAGCGAGGTCTGTTTTTTGTGCTTCCGAGAACACTTTTCCTGCTAGTTGAAAGAACGATTTTTCTTCGTCCTCAAGATGATGTCGTACCTGATGGTCTAGACTTTTTAGGTGTGCGAGCCAAGCAGAACTATCCATATCTGCTTCTTCTACTTTCTCGATCAATTCGTCTATTTCGTGATGCTCTGCAATACCATGTCGGGTATGCTCTACCATCATGTCGTTATCTATGAGTTGTTTGTAAAAGTTTCGTTCTTCGGCGGTTTCATGCCCTTTTAACTCTACTTTCAATTTTTCCCAGATTTCTTTTCGTTCTTTGGTATCTCCCTCTGTTGCCAGGGCTTGGTCTAAAAGTTTTCTTTGGATGTCGTGATCTGCGCGAATAGCCTCAAATATATTCATAGCTTTTTGTTTTTTTGGTTGAAATCTAAAATTACAACCAATTACACAAACGGAATGTTTAAGAAATCCTAAAAAACTATTTATCTCCCACGATTTCGGGTGCTTTTGCCACGGTAGTAAGTTCGTGGGTGCGTTTTAATTTAATATGTCTTAGGTAATATTGGTGAAGGGTATCAGCATCTGCCCCAAACCATTTTTTAACGTAAATCGCACAAAAATGATATTGCAAGGTCCAAATTCCTCTTTCGCGATACAATCGTGCCGAAGTACCGAGCCATTCTTGAATCACTACAAATTTTTTCCTGGCATATAGTTCGTTAATGAGGATGTTATCTTCATATATAATGTACGATTCGTCATAGCCGCCTATTTCATTAAATAACTTTTTGGTGATAAATTGGCTTTGGTCACCTCCACGGCAGGCTCTCCAATTAAATTTCGTGAGCCAACTTGCCAAGCGCAACCACCAATGGTTACTATCAAATTTCATTTTAAAACAACCAGCGGGGTTTCCTTTTTTTACTTCGGAAAGAATCAAGTTGTCAAAATTTTTCGGTGGCAAGCTATCTGCATGTAAGAAATAAAATACCGATCCGCTTGCAAATGCTGCACCAGCATTCATTTGTTTGGCGCGCCCTTTTTTCGAAGAAATCAAAACGATGGGCCACAGAGATGAGGCAGCAAAATCGTTAGCTAACTGCTTAGTGCCATCAGTACTGCCGCCATCTACCAAAACAATCTCTGCTATATTCGCTTTTGAAGCATTTGTGGTAAGATGTTCTAGAAGTGTGGGAAGCGTTTCTGCTTCGTTCAAAACCGGAATGATGATGCTAACCATAGGTGTAAACATACGTAAAATTGAAGTTTCGAGTTGCTTCTACTTTTAAAATTATACTCGGGCAAGCAATGCTTCGAGAACTATTTTAAGTCAGCTTACTGCTCATTCAATCCCCAGTCGTATTCCTTATACGTAAGGTCGGCACTCGGGTTTAACTTGGTGGTGCTATACTGATTGATATATTTAGTGATGTTTACTTTTCCATCTACTTTCCAATCGTCTGGGTAGAATTTAAAAATAGACGAAAGCTCTGCTTCATTTGCTGAAATATCATTTTTATCACCGTTGATAAAATCGACTGTCACTTTTTCTAGTTGCTCATTTATCTTGCTCGCGGTGTAGGCTTCGTCCAGTAATTTTGGACATGAAATAGACGCACAATTTATGGCGAAGTGTATTCGGGGTTCGTTCATTTTCCGAAGAATTCCGTTTTCGATTCCGCCTAATGATAATTCCCTTCCATCTACGCGTGCGCGACCTTTGGTCCAAGGACTGTCTAAATCTTTGATGCTTTTGGTTGGATAATTTTCTACGATGAGCTTTACTGTTTGGGCATTATAAAGATTGATGTAGAATGCCAATAATTCTTGTACACTCCAATCGTTGTTAGGATCTTTTGTCGCCAACATATCTAAGTACGCGTCAAGCATTTTTTCGTCTTTCTGAAATCCTTTATAATCTACCATTCCCTCACTATCAACATGCTTTTTAAGTAGCGTGGTCCATTGTGAGTGATCGATATTCACTGCCGAATTAGCCGTGGTCGAGGTTAAGTTTCCTGTAACTTCTTTTGTGGGTTGTCCCTGACTGCTCACTCCAGCCGCAGAGAGAAGGTTGCAACTTTGCAAAGTAACTAGTGCAAAGGCAAGTAACATAGTATATGTAAAGTATCTCATAATAAGTTATTTTAGATAATATACGAACCCTCTAGACATGAAGTTCTCTAATTAACGTAGGCTTAGGTTAGTTTTAGCAAAATATTACATATTCAGCTTCGACTGAATCTTATAACAGACACAACCTGGTTGAGATTTTCAGTAAAGGAAACGAGTGCTAGCAGCACCCACCGCCGTCATAATGGAAGGTAGACTCGCTAAAATAAATATCATCTCTTCCGAGTTCCTGTAGCGCAGCTGCAGTTTTATCGCATATGGCCAAAGGTTGATTTTTCAGTAAAATATGACCTTTCTTGTCATCAAAATAATCCTGCTCTCCATAGTAAATAGCTGCTTTGCCTGTAAAAACACAAGGACCGTCATCTGGCATAGGATCTTTAATAGCTGCAACCTCGATACTTTCTATATAAATCAGTTCGTCGGTAGGGTAGTGCTTTGGGTCTAAAATTCGGTATGGCTTTCGCGCTCTAATTTCAATGGTTCCAAAACCAACATCGGTGAGCGCCTTTACGTATTCAGCAATAGGAAGGCTCCCGCTCAAGCACAAAGCCCGCAGGCGTTCGTCGTTTCGCAAGCTTTCATTGATGGGTTGCTCACAGGTAGGATCGCTCATTACCAATCGACCGTGGGGTTTTAATACGCGATACATTTCTTCGATGGCACGTTTTAAGTCTTCGGCTTTAAAAATATTGAACAGGCAATTTTGAGCTGCCACGTCTATACTGTTGTCTTCTACGGGAAGGTTAAGGGCATCTCCTTTTTTTAAGTCTACAAACTCACTTTTAAACCAAGGGTTCATCGCTTCTGCTTCTTTAAAGTTCTTTCGGGAAGCTTCTAGCATTTCATCTACCACATCTACACCAACAACACCGCCTTTTTCACGGTTGAAATACGCAAACTGAAGCAGTTCCATACCGCCGCCAACACCAACGTATAACATTTTAGGGTTGTTTGAAAGGTCGCGTGCATGCACGGTGCTTCCGCAGCCATAATTCATTTCCTGCATGATTTTAGGAATCTTCAGTCCGGGTAATTCCCAAATAGGATTGGTGGTGCAGCACAGCCCAACATCTGGAGTGAGTGCTGCTTCTTTATAAACGTCGTGTGTAGTATCTAAATAACTCATAATTTTAGTGCGCTGGGCGCTGAGATTAATTTTAAGTGAACTGAGTAACTCAGTATGCTTATTTTTTTAAATTTATTTTTTTCCGAAGTGAGTTGATGGCTAAAACACCTACCAAAAGCCATATGCCACGATATAGCCAAATATTTATTTCTAGCCCGAACAAACTTCCAAATTCTTGTTCTTGTACAAAAGAGCTAATGATTCTATAGCCAGCCAATGCCAAAAGCGCAAAAGACAGAATTTTGTCCATCTATAGTTGTTTAATTAATTCGGTGAATAAGGTGATCATTTGTGGTTCGGCCTTTCCCGCCTGTGCAATAATATCGGGAATGTCTACAGGTTTTAGGTTGTCTGGGTCGCACTCGTCTGTGAGTACAGAAACCGCAGCAACTGCCAAGCCCAGGTGGTTGGCGACAATCACTTCTGGTACGGTGCTCATACCTACGGCGTCTGCCCCGATAATCTTTAAATAGCGATACTCTGCCCGAGTTTCTAATTGGGGGCCTACTACACTCGCATACACTCCTTTGTGCAGGTTAATGTTGTGCTCTTTGGCAATGGCCTCCATTTTTTGGTTCATATCATGATTGTATGGAGCACTCATATCTACAAAGCGTTCTCCTAACTTTTCTATGCCTTTAAATGCCAATGGGGATCCGCCCTGCAAATTGATATGGTCGTCAATCAGCATGATTTCTCCTTTTTTAAAATTTAAGTTGATGGCGCCAGCAGCGTTGCTCACCAACAATTTTTTGATGCCTAGGTGTTTCATGACACGTACAGGGAAGGTCACATCTAAAAGCGAGTATCCCTCGTACACATGAAAACGCCCCTGCATTAAAATGACTTTTTTACCGCCCAAGTTGCCATAGATTAATTTTCCTGTATGAAATTCGACCGTGGCCGTAGGGAAGTTCGGAATGTGGTTATAGCTCATTTCGGCTTCCACTTCTACATCTTCTAAAATTTTGCCCAAGCCTGTACCCAGAATAATCCCAACTTCCGGAGTCCCGAATCCGCGTTGCTGTAAAAATTCGACGGCTTGTAGTATGTATTTTTTCATTTACTTAATTTAGTAGGTTATTCAATTCTATTATCTAAATGAGCAGGTAAAAACTGTTGGAATATCTCAATATCTTTAACGTCTTCGTAATAATCGATGTCGTTTTTTTCTTCCAAGATTGCTACACGGGCATCTTTCAAATCTAGCAAGGTGTCTTTTTGAACCGTTTCCGTTCCCCATGCTTTATTTTTAAAAAGGGCTGGCTGTATCGTTTTCATGCCCAATAAATAATAACCGCCGTCCTCAGCTGGCCCCAAAACATACTCATGGGTCGTGAGCTGTGTAAACGCATTGTCTAAGTCGGCAGTGGTTAGATCGTACATGTCGCTACCAATAATGATGGCGCGTTCATATCCCAGCGCGAAAATTTCATGAAACGCCTGTTCCATGCGTATGCCTAAATCGTCGCCAAGTTGCACTTTTTTTCTGAAAGTTGCTTCATCCCAGAGGTCGTTTTCCCGCTTTTTTTCGGAGTAGAACACAAATTTATCTGCTTGTGTTGCTGCGGAAATTTCCGCCGTATGGCGAAGTAAAAAGGTATAGACTTCTAAAGCAGCAGCATCTCCAATAGTTGCTGCTAAGCGCGTTTTGCACTTGCCCAGTTCGGGATTTCGCGTAAAGATTATGAGCGCATTTTTTGACGTCGGGTAGTGAAACACATCCTTGGTTTGCGTACGCTCATCTGTATTTTTTGAACCTAAAATTGCCATTTTTTTACGCTAGTTGCTATTTTGTTCAAAAACTGGAATTCCTGCTTTTAGCCATTTGCTCCATGATTTCGAAAATGTATGAACGCTATCAGTGGGTTGCAATTGCTCGTTTAATAGGGGGTAGCCTTTGTTTTTCCATTCAAAAATACCACCATACAGGTTTTGAACATTCGTAAACCCTGCTTTTTTTAGTTTTTCGCCAATTTCTTCGCTGCGTATGCCTAACGAGCAGTACACCACAATGGGAGTGTTTGGGTCAGCGATTTCTTCGGAAATGGTATCACTTGAAAAATCGTTGAACCCGACATGTACCGCACCATCTATTTTACTCACACTAAATTCTGAAGGTTCGCGGGTGTCTAGGATTACAATATCGTCATTCATCTGAAGCGCCCGTAGGCCTTCTACTGAAATATACGGAATGCTGCGCGTGTTGTATTGCGACAACAGCTCGTCTAACGATTGTTGGGCAACCGTTAATTGAGAAATGAGTAGTATGAAGACAATTAGGTATTTCATGTGTGCCAACTATTTAAAGCTTATTCGGCGACGGCTCCTTGGCAACTACTGCCCGCACCTGCGGTACAGCCGAAGCAATGTTGGGAAATTACGATATTTCTATCGTTTAGGAGGTCTTCGTTATAATCGCTTATGTGTTTCACCTTGCTGGCAACGGGCAATTCGAGCATTTGGTTAAAATCACAATCGAATAAATAACCATCCCAGCTCACCGAAATGGTGTTGGTGCACATTACGTTTTTAACTGCAGCGGGATTATAGGCATCTACCAGTTGATACATATAGTCTTCGTAGTTTTCAGAAGCAATCAGGTAATCTAAAAACCGTGCGATGGGCAAATTAGTAATGGCAAATAAGTTGTGGAAGTGTATTCCGAAATCTTCCATCAGTGCCTTTTTAAAATCTTTTTCCATGCTGGCCTGGTCGCCAGGTAGAAAAGCACCACTGGGGTTGTAAACGAGGTCGAGCCGTAAGTCGCTATCGGGCATTCCGTAGCCGCGTTCGTTCAGTTCTTGCAGGGCTTTAATAGACATGTCGAACACACCTTCGCCTCTTTGTTTGTCGGTTTTACCGCGTGTCCAGTGGGGCATCGAGCTTACCACATGCACATTGTGTTTTTTAAAGAAATCGGGCAGATCGTAGTATTTCTTATTGGCTCGAATAATGGTAAGGTTACTGCGAACGATAAAATCTTTGATCCCTGCTTTGCTAGCTTCCTCTACAAAACGTCTAAAATTCGGGTTCATTTCGGGGGCACCACCAGTAAGGTCTAAGGTGTGGGCGCCGGTATTGCGTATCACCTCCAGGCATTGTTCCATGGTTTCCCAGGTCATGATCTCTTTTCGGTCTGGGCCGGCATCTACATGGCAGTGTTCGCACACTTGGTTGCACATGTACCCTACGTTAATTTGTAAGATTTCCAGCTTTTTAGGCCGGAGCGGAAATTGGTTGGTTTCTTTTATTTTTTTTGCGAAAGTAGGAAGTTCGCCATCCTGAAAGATCCCGTTGGAGAGAATCTCCAATTGTCTGTTGGATTGTGCAAGTTCGCTATCGCGTTTGTGTAAGCTTTGTGTTTTTAGTTTTCCCATATATATTTCCCACATTTGTGGGCAATTCTTTTTTTTTGCGTGAGCGATAGAGGCGTTGTTGGAGCTCTCCCGATAGCTATCGGGAAGCGACCGCTGAAAGCGCGACCCTTTAGTTGGCTGAGGTCTTACACTGAGCTAGTCGAAGTGTTCTCGAAGCCAACTAAAGGGGCACGCCCAACTTGTTATCCGTCTAATTTATTCACTTTATTCATCATCATGACACCATGTACGAGCGTGGCACCGCTTTTAATCGCAGCTCCCACGTGTACGGCTTCCATCATTTCTTCTTTGGTAACCCCGCGCTGCAGGCCATCTTTGGTGTAGGCATCTATACAATACGGGCACTGTTCGGTATGTGCCACGGCAAGGGCGATCAACGATTTTTCACGTGCAGAAAGGGCTCCTTCTTCGAAGACTTTTCCGTAGTAATCGAAAAATTTTGTACCCAACTCTTCACTCCATTCGGTGATGTTCCCAAATTTGCGAAGGTCTTTCGGATCGTAGTAGGACATAGTATCTGGTTTACATTTAATATTAATTACGTAACAAAAAACCGATTGGTTTTAATGTGCTGTAAATATAGGGAAGTGAGTCGGGAGTTACCACCCAACCTTACGTAAGTTTATAGATTCTTGGTTTAATCGAAGGTATAGGCAAAACCTGTGGTGAATTCGTATTGCGAATTGGGGATGCCCACGGCCGGAAAGGCATCATAAATAAAAGTATGGCTCAGTTTAACCGCAAAATCCTGAAACAGATCTACTGCCAGCGAGCTTTGGCTGGAGATTCGGTAGTCGCTAAATTGTTTGAACAGCGGTTGGTAATAGGTGGTGCTAATAATGCTGATTCGGTCTGTGGGATAAAAGCTAAACGAGACATAGGTGCTCCCCCTGAGATTGCGCTGCAAAGGCGTAACCCCGTCTGTGACTTCTTCGTACTCCAACATGGCCAAAGTGCCGAGGTACACCTTGTAATTCTCTGAAGTGGTTAGTTTAAATCGAGGTCCCGTGCCTATCAATCCGCGAAAGTCGATGAGGTTTATCTTGTTGTATTGCCCTTGGGCAAATGCTTCCCAGGCAATACGGGGATGAAATCGGTAGTTGTAGCGCAGGTGCGAAATCAGGCTGTTTTCAAATTTTTCACCTTCAATTTTTTGGAAATTTACATCGTTTTTAAACAATGCAAGGTGGTTGTTGTTTTTATACTGAACATGGATATCGCTGCCCAGGGTAAAGAAATCGTTTACATTTCGTTTCAGGGAAAAATTAAAGGAGGCGGCTCCTGAAAATCCGGAGGTGTCTGTAACTTTTCGGAGTGATTCTGCGTTAAGTATTTGCGCTTGTGAGTAGGTGATGCTGCAAAAGAATGCGAGGAATAGGAAATTTTTCATGTCCAGTTCGTTTATTCAGATTTTTTTCAAAGGTAAAATTTCTTGTAAAATTGCGTGGTTTTGACAATTGAAAGTGAGAGTGTTAAAAGTTGTGTTAAAGTTTTGTTTAAATTACTTCACGAAAGAATAAACTGGACTATTTTTAGTTACTATTATAAGCTTTTTGAAGCACAGTTCCAACCTTTAATTTAGATGTACATGGAAATAATAAATGAGGCCTTGCAGTTTGAGCAAGAGAAGCACACTTTTAAGACGACAAGCGACCGGATAATCGCCAGTCGGAAAGCCAAAGAATTGATACTTGGCGTGAATGAAGTTTACAAGCAAAACAAAGATGCAGCATTAATGGATTTAATGAAGCGCCTTACCGCCATAAAACAGAAAATTGAGAAACGTTTAAAAGGACGTTCGTTGGCAGCATAATGGTTGCCAAGTAGAGATTACAGCCGGAACATTAGTGTTTCGGCTTTTTTATATCTAATTTTTTGGGCGTTGCCCGATCCCCGATAACCATCGGGGCGGGGCCAGGCTTTCTGCTCCAATCTGCTTCGCAGGATTTCTGCGGCAATCCTTAACGCGAGGGAAAGGAAAAATCGGTACTGCGATTAAAAAAAATCTATTTTATATTTTGCAAAACTCCAAATAAACTTATATTTGCACCCGCTTTAAGCAGGTACCTTAGCTCAGTTGGTAGAGCAACGGACTGAAAATCCGTGTGTCCCTGGTTCGATTCCTGGAGGTACCACCACAAGCACGAAACCCATCCGCCTTGGCGAGATGGGTTTTTTTATGGGAGCAAATGAGAAAGCGTGCTATCTAAGTATTGGGACTATAAAAAAAAGAAGCTGCCGAAGGTAGTGCGGTTTTGTACCTGCCTGCCGGCAGGTAAGGTTTGCAAGATTGGGACTAAAGGAACAGCCGCAGTGCTGGTGAATCCTGGAGGTGCCACCATAAGCACGAAACTCATCCGCCTTGGCGAGATGGGTTTTTTTATTGTGATTACATAAGGATATGTTTTTACCCCGTTGTAACACCAGCTTTTTTGAAACGAAGCCTTAACTTTGCAGTCTTTAGCAAAAAATGAACCTAATCATAGACATTGGCAATACCCGTATCAAACTCGCCGTTTTTAAAGACGCCGCGCTTGAAGAACTCGTACATGCTACCAAAGATTCTGTTCTTAACGAAATTAGCACCCTGCTCGTAAAATATCCAAGTCTAAAAAAAGCGATTGTCTCTTCGGTTGGAAACGTTCCGGAGGCTGCCCTAGAATTATTGAACGAACGATTCGATCTTGTACAGCTCGATTCAGAAACCCGCGTTCCGTTTCAGAATACATATAGCACACCAAATACCCTAGGGGTAGATAGAATTGCATTGGTAAGTGCCGCCGCTGTCCAATTTCCGAAGAAAAACGTTTTGGTGATTGATGCGGGGAGTTGTATTACATACGACTTCCTCACTGAAGAAAATCAGTATTTGGGGGGTGCTATTTCACCAGGAGTGATGATGCGTTATAAAGCGTTACATACGTTTACTGCAAATTTACCGTTACTAACACCAACACTACCCATAAAAACCATCGGAGACAGTACCGAAGCTGCCATACAGAGTGGCGTGCTTTTCGGCATTGCACAGGAAATCGACGGATACATAGCCTTTTGGCGCGAACAATTTCCAGATTTTACAATTATTTTAACAGGAGGAGATGCTCATTTGTTGCGAGATAGCCTAAAAAATAGCATCTTTGCCCACCCCAATTTTTTGTTGGAGGGCTTGCTCCATATTTTACAACATAATACATAAGAATGTTAAGAAACTTATTCATCGTATTTATTCTCCTTGGTATAGGAGTTTCACAAGCACAAGAAGGTACTGTATCGCCGTATTCTTTTTACGGAATCGGGACCCTCAAGTTTAAGGGAACAGCAGAGAATAGATCAATGGGGGGCATTAGTGTTTATAGCGATAGCATACACCTCAACATACAAAATCCGGCTGGGATAGCTAATTTGCGATTGGTAGATTTTACCATTGCAGCTAGCCACAAGCGTGAAACGTTAAACACAGAAACGCAACAAGAGACGGCATCTACCACAAGTTTAGATTACGTGGCTGTTGGTATCCCAATGGGAAGATTTGGTGCGAGTTTTGGGTTAATACCGTATACAGCGGTAGGATACCAGCTGCAAGATGACGCTCCTACAGGTACCACCCAATACACGGGTACGGGAGGGTTGAACAAAGCATTTTTGACCGTAGCCTATCGAATCACAGACGAGCTGAGTTTTGGAGTGGATGGAAACTATAACTTCGGAAATATCGAAAATATCGCAACAGCCCGTCAAGACGGAATACAATATAGTACACGGGAGCAAAACCGAAGTGATTTACTCGGATTTAGTTTTAACTTGGGAGTAAGCTACCAAAAAAAATTAAAAGATAACTTAACCCTTTTCACAGAGCTTACCTACACCCCTGAAACAGATTTTACTTCAGAAAACAGCAGAAATATTTCAACGCTTTTAGAATCAGATACGGGTGCTGAAGCTGTTATCGACAGCCGCGATATCAAAGTTGGAGATACCAATTTTACATTTCCTTCACAGTGGACCATCGGAGCGGGGATAGGGGAAGTGAAGTCTTGGTTTATAGGTGCCGAATACACCGATCAAAAAACAAGTAATTTTACCAACCGTACGTTCGATATTTCGAATGTTGAATTCAAAGATGCCAGTAAGTACAGAATTGGCGGATTTTATATTCCGAATTATAATTCGTTAGGAAACTACTGGCAACGAGTTGTTTACCGCGGCGGATTTAGGTTTGAAGAGACTGGGATTAACGTAAACGGACAGGATATAAATGAGTTTGGCATATCTTTTGGAGTTGGTTTACCCGTAGGAAGATTATTCTCTAACGTAAACATAGGTTTTGAGATCGGTACACGCGGAACAAAAGATTTTGGTTTAGTAAAAGAGAATTTCTTCAATACTTTTTTAAGTTTGTCGCTAAACGACAGATGGTTTGAGAAACGATATTATGAATAACCTTATTATTATAAACACTAACACTATGAAAACGAAAGCAATTTTACTTGCAGCGATACTATTTGTTGCCTTTGGTAGCAAAGCGGTTGCACAAGACGAATGTGCGACACTAGGATCTTTATTTACTGCTCCAGCCAAAGCAAAAAATTATCAAGCGGCTCTTCCGCATTACCAACCTTTGGTAGACAAATGTCCTACGTGGAGTGTGGCGGTGTACCAATACGGTACGAAGATGTTCGAAGATTTTATCGAAAAAGGAGACAAGAGCAAGATTTCAGACTTAGAAAAGACGGTACAGATGCGTATTCAGCATTTTCCATCTAAAACGAAAGTAGGTCGTGAAATGGCAAATATTGCCCAAGTAAAATACGACGCTGGTATCGGTACCAAAATGGAACAATACAAAGCGTTCGAAGCTGCCTTCAAAAAAGATGAAGAAACGTTTACGAGTCCGAAAAGCTTGTACACATACTTTTCACTGGGTGTAGACCTTGAAGAGGAAGGGAAAATTAATGTACAGGAAGTTTTCGACTTATACGATACTATTATCGATAAGCTTGAAAAGGAAGAAGTAGAGTTAGCTGGAAAACTAACGGCCTTAATCGATAAGGAAGAATCTGGAAAAAAGCTTACTTCAAAAGAAAACAAGTATAAGAATAACTATGAGACCAATCTCGGTGCCTACGGAAAGGTAAAAGGAAGTGTAAATGGTAAATTAGGGAAATTAGCAGATTGTGATAACTTAATTCCGTTGTACGAAAAGCTGTTTGAAGAGAAAAAGACTGATGTAAACTGGTTAAAGAGTGCTGCTGGAAAGCTGAATTCTAAAGATTGTGATACGCCATTGTTCTTTAAAATGGTACAACAATTACACACCATAGAGCCTTCTGCAAAATCTGCTTTTTATTTAGGTAGATTGGCCGAAAAAGATGGCAACGGTAGCAAGGCAATGGAATATTACAACCAAGCAGCCGAGTTGGAAACGAAGCCAAAAGACAAAGCTCGTGTGTATTACAGTATTGCTGAAAACATGCGTAAAAAGGGTAGTTTGAGTAGCGCACGTAGCTATTACAACAAGGCATTGGCAGAAAACCCATCGTTAGGTGTTGCGTACTTGAGAATCGCAAAAATGTACGGTGACAGCTCTAACAGCTGTGGAAGTACAGCATTCGAGAAAAGAGCAATTAACTGGAAGGCTGCAGAAATGGCCGAAAAAGCTGCTCGTGTAGATGGAAGTATTGCAAGCAATGCAAGAGCTGCTGCTTCATCGTATAGAGCACGTGCACCACAGAAAAGTGACATCTTCAGTTCAGGGATGGCAGGTAAGACCATTACTTTTAACTGTTGGGTTGGCGGTAGTGTGAGAGTGCCTAACTTATAAGAATGATTAACATACCACATATGTTTAAGAGCGTGATGGCGATACTTTTCGTCATCACGCTTTTTGCGTGTGAGGGCAATTACCAAAATGTCCAGAAACTCGCTATGGGCGATAACCTACCTTTTGCAGAGGGGAAGGGCATTAATATGAAATATACAGACTCAGGAAAGGTGGTCGCCAATCTAAGGGCGCCTGAAATGAAAGATTATTCCAATTTTGATTTTCCCTTTTTAGAATTTCCGAAAGGAGTAGAGCTTTTTTTCTGGGAAGATGGAAAATTGAGTACCGTGATTTCAGATTATGCCATCAAGTATGAAGAAACCGGAATTGTAGACCTGCGGAAAAATGTAGTCTTGGTGACTAGCGATAGTGTGATTTTAAATGCAGACCAGCTCTACTGGGACCAAGCAAAAGAATGGGTTTTTACAGACCAACCCTACCAAATCATCTTAAAAGATGGTTCTGTAAACAATGGTGCCAGTTTCGACTCTAGCCAAGATTTTACTACCTTTATATCACGCAACAACCAAGGCGTGCAACTTATTGAAAAAAATAACATCCAGAATGACTGATAAAATTTACCGACTCTTCGAATATGTGTACCTCTTTATGGCTGGTTTTGCCATTTTTTTGGTGATTACCAATTGGGAAACTGATCGCAACAGAGCCTATTTATTTTTATTTTTTACAGTAGTGGCCATATTTATGTTCTTTTTCAAAAGGAGGTTCCGTAAAAATATAGAGAAAAGAAGAAGAGGCGAAGATTGACGTAGGGTTCAGTTTAGTGGCAGTATGCCGTATTTTATTTACCCAGTTAAGAAAGAGATCTAACCCAAAACCATAACGCAACACATTGGATTATACCGTTATTATCATTATTGCATCGTTACTGTTCTCGGCCTTCTTTTCGGGGATGGAGATTGCGTATGTTTCTTCTAATAAAATTCATATCGAAATAGAGAAGAAACAAAATGATTTTCTGGCCAAAGTGCTTCAAAAAATTACAGCGCGTCCTTCCAAATTTATAGCCACCATGCTCGTGGGCAATAATATTGCTTTGGTGGTGTACGGTTTTTTTATGGGGGATCTGTTAATGGAATACATCCCCATAGAAGGGGCTTCAGGTCTGTTGATACAAACACTCATCTCTACCCTGGTTATTTTATTGACAGCTGAATTTTTGCCAAAGGTGTTTTTTCAGATTTATGCCAATCGTTTGGTGAAGATCTTTGCTGTTCCGGCCTATTTCTTCTATGTGTTCTTCGCGGTTATTTCAGAATTTATCATTTGGATATCAGATTTAGTGCTGCGGTTGCTGTTTAAAACCGAAGGTGATTCAGTACAGCTCACTTTCAGCAAAATAGAACTCGGAAATTATATCAGCGAACAGATGGAGACGGTAGAGATTCAAGATGAAATTGATAGCGAGATACAAATTTTCCAGAATGCACTCGACTTTTCTGAAATCAAGTCGCGCGAAGTAATGATTCCGCGTACCGAAGTAGTTGCGGTAGACATACAGACCACACCCAAAGAATTGGCAAAAATGTTCACTGAAACAGGGTTGTCTAAGATTATTATTTACAAAGAAAACATAGACGATGTGTTGGGCTATGCCCATTCGTTCGAGTTGTTCAAAAAGCCACAGACACTCAAAAAAATACTGATGCCAGTGATTTTTGTTCCAGAAACCATGCTGGCAAAAGATGTGCTTAACATTCTAACCAGAAAACATCGTAGTATGGCAGTGGTGATAGATGAATATGGCGGTACTTCGGGAATTATTACCGTTGAAGATATAATTGAAGAGTTGTTTGGTGAGATTGAAGATGAACACGATAGCGTAGATCTTATCGAAGACGAATTGAGCGACGGGCGTTATAAATTCTCTGCCCGACTTGAGGTAGATTATATAAATGAAGCTTACAAATTAGACCTTCCTGAAAGCGAAGCGTATGAAACGCTGGGCGGTATGATTGTTCACGTCACCGAACAAATTCCGCAGAAAGGGGAGACCATAGCCATCGAAGATTTCCAGATTACCATTCTTGAAGTGTCGAGCACCAAAATAGAACTGGTAGAGCTTGAAGTGAAAGAGGAAAATTAATGATTGGCTGTTAAAATTACAGACTGTGATTTTTAAGAGCCGAACTTCGCTTTGTCCTTCGGCTGACAAGAAAAAATCCACCTTATTTTTTTTCGGTAAAAGGTTTTCATAAATGGGGGGAAAATGGTATTTTCGCCCACTAGTTCAAAAAAAACAAACACCTTTTTGGTACGGTATTAAAAAGGTTTAATTACTTGATAAAATGGCAGTTTTAAATAAAATTAGACAACGTTCGGTGTTCTTGATCATTATCATCGCGTTGGCATTATTCTCTTTCGTTTTGGCAGATGTGCTTAAAAGTGGAGGGTTTTCTTCAGATAAATCAGTTAGCACGGTAGCTACGGTAAACGGAGTAGATTTAGACCGAGTTGAGTTTATGAGCAAAGTAGAGGCGCAGCAAAAGCAACTTCCGCAGAATGCAGCTCCAGGACAGGCAATCAACGCTGTGTACGATCGTGAAGTGAAACGCGTGTTGTTAGAAGAGCAGTACGAAGAACTTGGCTTAACAGTGCAAGACGACATGTTGAACGATGCCTTGAGCACGTATTTGTCTGGAAATCCAACTTTTCAGAACGAAGCAGGACAATTTAGCCAAGCAAAATTAGATGAGTATGTTGCGAGCATCCGTACCAACCAACAAGCATCACAACAGTGGGATGACTATATTAAAGGTACTAAGACGGTTGTTTTAGAGAGCATGTATTTTACGATGGTGAAGGGCGGCTTGGCTTCTACCCTTGTCGATGGGGAGCAGCAATACCGTTATGAGAATGATAAGGTGAATTTGGAATATGCATTTATCCCATTTACTAAAATTGCAGACGAAGATGTTCCGGTAACAGATGCTGAAATTGAAACCTACATTAAAAATCATAAAAAAGAATTTACGGTAGAGCCGCAAGTAGATTTTCAGTATATCAGTATTTCTGAAAAAGCTTCAGAAGAAGATATTGCTGAAGCGGAAGCTGAAATCAATGATTTATTAAACGAAACGGTAGAATTTAATGAAGTTTCAAAATTAAACGATACCATCCCTGGTTTTAGAACCACTGACAATATTGAAGAGTTTGTAAATGCCAATTCTGAAAACCCATACCAAGACCGATGGATGTACAAATCAGATATCCCGGCATCTATTAAAGACACGATTTATAATATGGAAGTAGGGAGTATTTACGGTCCTTACAGAGTAGATAATACAATAAACTTGAGTAAAGTTGTTGCTGTACGCCAATTGCCAGATTCTGCGAAGGTTCGCCATATCTTGATTCCTATTGGGTTGAGCCAGGCAGACAGCATTAGCAGAACAAAAGCTGAAGCAAAAGCAACTGCAGATAGTTTGTTGACGATTTTGAAAACGGACAAATCTAAATTTACAACCTTTGTAAAAGATATGTCTTCAGACATCGCTAGTGTAGAGAAAGATGGGGTGTACGATTTCTTCCCTTACAATCAGATGGTGCCTGCCTTTAGAGATTATTCTTTCGAAAAGAATGTAGGTGATATGGGTGTTGTAGAAACACGTTTTGGTTATCACCTGGTAGAGGTATTAGGGCAAAAGAACCAACAAAAAGCAATGAAAATTGCAACGGTAACTCGTGATATCGAAGCGAGTGAAAAAACCTTGAACACCATATTTAGTGAAGCAACTTCATTCGAGTTGGAAGCTAAAAAAGGTGATTTTGCTGAAGTAGCCAAAACTTCTGGTTACGGTGTGAAGCCTGTAAATAAAGTAGGTGAACTAGATGCTACCATTCCTGGTATCGGAAATAACAGAACCATCATAAAATGGGCTTTTGAAGAAGAGACCGAAGTAGGAGACATCAAGCGTTTTAGTACACCTGATGGCTATGTTGTAGCGCAATTAACACGTAAGAATCCGAAAGGGTTAATGAGCATAGCTGAAGCTTCACCTAGAGTGACTCCTATCTTGAGAAAAGAAAAGAAAGCCGAAAAGATTAAAGAAAGCGTTACAGGATCTACTGTTCAAGAGGTTGCTGCAAGCCAAGGCGTGACCGTTCAAAATGCAACTGCGGTAACCATGGCTGCACCTACACTACCTGGAGCTGGTAACGAGCCGAGTGTTGTTGGCGTTGCTTTCGGAAAGAAGGCTGGTGAAGAAACCGATCTACTCGTTGGAAACAACGGTGTGTATAAAGTTCGTGTGTTGGCAGTAAATCCTGCGCCAAGCTTAGATAACTATGCTTCATACGCAAACCAATTAAATACGCAGCGTACACCAACCATCAATACAGATGTGTATAATGCATTAAAGGAGGCAGCAGAAATAGAAGATAATCGCAAGAACTTCTTCTAAACAGTTTCCTACATCAAAGTAAAAAGCCTCGAGAAATCGGGGCTTTTTTTATAAGCTCATTTCAGTAAATGGAATGATAGTAGTATACCCCTTCTCTCTAAAATACTCCATGGTATCAATAGGGCCAGTGGCAAGTACAAAATCGCCACCCCAAGCGCCTAAGCTTTTTACAGTGCCTGAAAAGTCTGGAAATAACAAATCTTTCACGGTAGGAAGTCCTATGATGGAAGAAATGATTCGTTCGTGAGCCATTAACAATTGCTCAAAATCGTTTATGGAATAGCACAAAAGCATTTTTCGTGTCAGGTCACTAATTTGTTCAATCTCTTTTTGTGAGGGTCTAGCTTCTTTGTATTTCGAAATACCTTCTTTGCTATCTTGTTTTTTGTTGCGATGCACGAAAAATAACTGGTTTGTAAAGTCCCATGGTAAGGTAACTTCTTGGGTAGTTGGTGTGCTATCTTTAATCTGATAAAAAATAGCCTTGTTGTGCTGTGCGGCAGCGATGTCGTAACCGCTACCTCCAAATGACTGATGCAGGAGTGCAAAGGCATCTACTTTGGCCCATTGGGCAATATTATTGATGAGCGTAGACGAACTTCCCAATCCCCAGTCTCTTGGAAACGAAAGTGTAGTTTCCACCTGATAGCCCACTGCGTCTGTTAGAAAATCTGAATTTAGTTGTTTTGCCTGTTTTAGAATGGTCTTCAGTGTATGCTCCACTGGGTTATTTGATTTTGAAGTGGGCTTATTTAAGTCTATATGTGCTTCAAACCAACAGTTTTCAGTAGCATCGATACTTCGCCATTTGATGCCCTCAACTTCAGTAGCTGAAACAGTAAGCGTTTGTCCTTTCTTGGTGGGAATGGCCAAGGCTGTGGCTCCGTCTAGAACAACGTATTCTCCTGTAAGTAGTAACTTGCCGTTGCTGTAAAATGACTTTTTCAATGGGTTTTGATTTGAGAAGTTCTAAAATTTTAGCTTCGTAAAGATGTGATGAATTTAGTCACTGCACTGTGCGATACAGCGGTAGTCGTGAAATACTCAATTGCTTTCTTTTTTTCTTCGGAAGTGGCCTCTAATTGGTTTAAAATGTTCATTAGGTGCATTTTCATATGGCCTTTTTGTATGCCTACCGTGACCAACGATTTCACTGCGGCAAAGTTCTGGGCCAACCCTGCAACGGCAATTAATTCCATTAACTCTCTTGCAGTAGGTTGTTGTAGCAACTGCAAGGCAAATTTTACGAGCGGGTGTAAGGATGTGAGTCCGCCCACCGTACCCAGTGCTAATGGTAATTCAATCCAAAAACTGAAGACCCCATCTTCTATCTTTGCGTGGGTCAAGCTGCTGTAATAGCCATTTCTGGCAGCGTATGCATGCACTCCGGCTTCTACAGCCCTAAAATCGTTTCCGGTTGCCAGTACCACAGCATCAATACCATTCATAATGCCTTTGTTGTGGGTTACAGCACGACGGGTTTCAGATTTTGCTATGTCTATAGCACGCACGAAATTTGCGGCAAAGTTTTCACCAGAAATATCATTTTGTGCCAAGTCTTCTACTTTGCATTGTACCGACGCCCTGACCATACATTCTGGGACGTAATTGGATAAAATGCTCATCACTACCTTTGGTTGATGGGTATCGAATTTTTTAGATGTGTTTGCTTCTGCTTCAAAAGTTGCTGCCATTTGCTCTAAGCAGCTATTGATGAAGTTGGCTCCCATGGCATCGAGGGTTTCGAATGTGGCGTGTAGTTGATAGTATCCTTCAAGGGTTTGGGAGGCGTCCAATAACTCGATATCAATCAAACCGCCGCCCCTGCGTTTCATATTTTCTTGGATGTTGGCAATGCTTTCTATTAATTTCGGCTTGATCTCAGTAAAAAAATCGGCTAAGGTTTCCGAAGCACCATAGAAATCGATGTGTATTTGTCCGTTTTTTGTAGTTGAAATTACCTCGGTTGTGAATCCGCCCCGAGACAACCAAAATTTGGCAGCGTTGCTTGCGGCTGCCACAACAGAGCTTTCTTCAATCACCATAGGCAGGGAATACAGGCTGCCATTCACTAAAAAATTAGGAGCCACGCCAAACGGGAGGTAATAGTTGGTAAGGGCATTCTCTATAAAATCGTCATGTAATTGTTGCAGGGCTTGGTCGCTGTTCCAATATTGCTCTATGACTTGTTTTGCTTCCTTGTTCTTTGGGAAGTAGGTATCGAGGAGCCATTGTATTTTTTCTTCTTTCGACTTTTTAGAAAATCCAGAAATTGGTTGTGTCATGCCGTACAGGGTTGAAGCTACAAAGATAAGACTATTGTAATTGTGTGCTAAAGCCGTTTTTCTTGAATTTTAGACAGCTTTATGGCAGCGTAAGATGCCGTATTTTTACATTAAAATCATGGAAAGTTGCTGAAATTTTAGTAACATTGACATAACAAAATTTTAACAGTTTGAAATTCCTTCCTCGTACCTCCCTACTCGTATTGTTCGTACTGTCTTTAACAGTTACGACAGCCCAAAAACAAGACATCACCTTAGAAGATATCTGGGGTGGAACTTTTAGAACCGAACGTCTAGACGCATTGCGATCTATGAACAACGGAAAAGAATACGCCGTTTTAAATTACAGTAGGCAGCTCAGTGCCTCAACCGTAGATGTGTATGATTATAAAAGCGGTAAAAAAGTACGCACGCTGGTAAGTTCAGAAGACATGCCGGGAATTAATTTTATCATTTCCTATGAATTGAGTGAAGATGAGTCGAAATTGTTATTGGCAACCCAGTTAAAACAAATATACCGCCGTTCATCACTCGGGACGTACTACGTGTACGATTTAAAAAGCAAAAAGTTAACGCTTGTTTCAGATAAGCAGATTCAGGAACCCACTTTTAGTCCAGATGGTTCAAAAGTAGCTTACGGATATTGCAATAATTTGTATGTAAAAGATTTGGAAACAGGAGGTGAAAAACAAATTACTACCGATGGTAAGAAGAATAGCATTATAAACGGTATTACAGATTGGGTGTACGAAGAAGAGTTTGCCTTTGTGCGTGCATTCGATTGGAATAAAGATGGTGACAAACTAGCGTACATCAGATTTGATGAAACCGAAGTGCCTCGTTTCTCTATGGATGTTTTTGGGGAAGATCTATACCCGAGCCAGCAAGTGTTTAAATACCCAAAAGCTGGTGACCCAAATGCGGAAGTTTCACTACATGTATATGATTTAGACTCGAACACTACCGCTGATGTGAATTTAGAAAATTTCAACAGTTATTATATTCCGAGAATTAAATGGACAAACGATCCAAATATCTTAAGCGTGCAGTTAACCAATCGTAAGCAGAACATGGTAGACCTTGTTTTTGTTGATGCTGCTAAGAATACCACGTCGCTCATCCTAAAAGAACGTGACGATGCCTACGTAGACATTACCGATAACCTTACTTTTTTAAACAATAACAGTTTTATCTGGACCAGCGAAAAGGACGGCTGGAACCATATTTACCACTACGATAAAACAGGACAGCTTATCAATCAGGTAACAAAAGGCCCTTGGGAAGTGACCAATTATTATGGTTTCGATCAGAAAACGGGTCGTATTTACTACCAAAGCACAGAAAATGGAAGCATTAACCGCGATGTCTATTCGGTACTAAAAAATGGTGAAAATAAAGCGCGCCTTAGTACAGAAACGGGAACTAATAGTGCTTCATTTAGCTCAGATTTCACCTATTACATCAATACGTTCCACGATACAGAAACCCCATATAAGTTCACCTTGCACAAGGCCATAGATGGAAAATTGATTCGTGAGATTAAAAACAACGAAGCTTTAAAGAATCAGTTAGCTGCGTATAAAACATCTCCAAAAGAGTTTAGTACTATCAACGTGAATGGCGAAGAACTGAACATGTACATGATTAAACCAGTCGATTTTGATCCGTCAAAAAGGTATCCGCTCTTTATGTACCAATATTCTGGGCCTGGTTCACAAAATGTAAAAAATAGCTGGGGTGGTGCAAACGACTATTGGCATCAAATGTTGGCACAAGAAGGCTATATCATTGCTTGTGTAGACGGTCGTGGTACCGGACTAAAAGGTCGTGACTTCAAAAAAATGACCCAAAAGGAGTTGGGAAAATACGAAGTAGAAGATCAGATAGCTGCTGCGCAACAATTAGGAGCACTTCCATACATAGACAGTTCACGTGTTGGAATTTGGGGTTGGAGTTATGGTGGCTTTATGTCTAGCAATTGCTTGTTTCAAGGTGCAGACACTTTTTCTATGGCCATTGCAGTGGCCCCGGTTACCAGCTGGCGCTTTTATGATACGATTTATACAGAACGGTATATGACGACCCCGCAGGAGAACGCGAGCGGGTATGATAACAATTCACCTATTAACCATGTAGAGAAGTTAGAAGGAAAATTCCTGTTGGTACACGGTAGTGCAGACGACAATGTGCATGTGCAAAATACCATGCGACTTATTGAAGCGTTGGTGCAAGCCAATAAACAATTTGATTGGCGGATTTACCCAGATAAAAATCATGGGATTTACGGCGGTAATACACGATTACATTTATATACACTAATGACAGATTATATTAAAAACAACTTATAACTAACACTTACGAATATGGAATTTAAATTTGGAGGTTCAGAAATCAACCAGCGAACCGTTCTAGGGCATCCTTCGGGACTTTTTGTACTGTTCTTCACTGAAATGTGGGAACGTTTTTCTTACTACGGAATGCGCGCACTACTCGTGCTATTTTTAGTTGCCTCTATTCTCGATGAAGGCGGCTGGGGCTGGGCAAGAGCTGAAGCACTTCAATTATATGCAATTTATACGGGCTTGGTGTATGTAACACCCATCTTTGGTGGAATTATCGCAGACATGGTCACCGGATACCGAAAGGCAGTAGTGATTGGCGCGTTGTTGATGACCCTTGGGCACGCTTCTATGGCGCTCGAAATTACATCAGACTCTTTCTTCTATATCGGGTTAGGTTTGCTGATTATTGGTAACGGATTGTTTAAGCCGAATATTTCTTCTATCGTTGGTCAGTTGTACAAAACACAGGGCAAGGAAAAGGATGCTGGATATACCATTTTCTATATGGGTATTAATGCAGGAGCCTTTTTAGGAATTTTACTATGTGGTTATATAGGCGAAAAAGTTGGATGGCATTATGGTTTCGGACTCGCAGGTATTTTTATGTTCTTCGGAATGCTACAGTTTTATTTTGCCCAAAAAATATTTGGTCGTATCGGTCTTTCACCGAAGGGAACAAAAGACTTTGACGATGCGGTTGAAAACAAGTTAGAAGCTACAAAAGAGGCCGTTGAAGATGTTGCAGACGATGCTAAGAAATCGAAAGTTACTCGTGACAGATTGATTGTGATCGGAATTTTTGCCTTCTTTACGATTTTCTTTTGGTGGGCATTTGAACAAGCAGGGGGTTCTATGACCATCTTTGCTGCAGATTATACAGACAGGGTTCTGGTTGATAATGGTGCTATGATCTTTAAGGTATTCAATACACTGCTCACCATTATACCAATGCTAATCATTACATGGGTGTTGGTAATGTTATTTAAGCAAACGTTTGGTAAATACGCGCTTTCAAATATATTTCTGGGAATCAGTTTTGCCATTATCTGGGCTATTGTACTTTGGATGCTTTATCGTGAGTTTACTGCAGAGGCTGCAGAAGTTCCGGCATCGTGGTTCGGTATTCTGAACTCATTCTTTATTATTGCGTTTGCACCCCTATTTTCTAAAATCTGGCAGAGTAAATACAACCCTAGCGGACCTGTAAAGTTTGCGATAGGTTTGATTTTACTCGGACTTGGTTTCGGAATTTTGGCATTCGGATCGATGGGAATTCCATTGGGAGCTAAAACGGCAAGCGTTAGTATGATATTCTTAATTCTAGCGTATCTTTTCCATACACTTGGAGAACTTTGTGTATCTCCGGTAGGTCTTTCGTATGTGAGTAAATTGGCACCTCTTAAGTTGGTAGGGTTGATGTTTGGAGTTTGGTTCGTAGCTAATTTCATAGCCAACCTTGCAGCGGGTATAACAGGAAGTTACATTGATCCTATTGTTGAAGAATATGGGATGACTACTTTCTTCTTGATTTTTACACTAATCCCTGTAGCCGCTGGAATCATTCTAGTCATTTTGAATAAAACGATGATACGAATGATGCACGGTATTAAATAATACACAATTTTAATGAATAAAAAACGTTCCCTTTGTGGAACGTTTTTTGTTACATAAAACTGAACTGTTTTTATGTTGAAAACGTTTACAAAAAGAAAAATTGCTATGAAAAAGTTGTTACTACTCGGCTTGCTATTAGTTGTTGGTTCCATGACCGCCCAAAAAATTAATTGGATGAGTATGGAAGAGGCATTGGCAGCACAAGAGAAACAACCCAAAAAAATATTTATGGATGTGTACACCACTTGGTGTGGCCCGTGCAAATTGCTAGACAGAAATACGTTTAGTGATGCTCAAGTAGCTAAATTCATAAATGATAATTACTATGCGGTAAAGTTTAATGCGGAAGGTGACGAAGAATTAACGTATCAAGATTTTACTTATACCAACCCTAATTATCAACCAGGCCGAAAAGGGCGCAACTCACAACATTTATTTGCCCATGCGTTAAAAATTACGGGATATCCCAGTCTAGTTTTTTTTAAAGAGGACGGTACACTCATTCAAGCAATCGCTGGTTATAAAACACCACAGCAGTTAGAGATTTTTCTCAAAATGATTGCAAACGATGATTATAAAAAACTGACCACTGCCGAAGCTTGGCAAGATTATCAGGAAAATTTTAAAGGCACTTTTAAGTAGTTGTTTTTTAGTTAAGTGTTTCGACTATTTAAGTGTAAAGGCTCCCTTGGTACCCGTATGGTGAAAAGGGAGTTTTTTTATGGAACAACTTCGTCGCCATCGTTCTACATAACTTCTATAATTACTCCCGTCTGCCACAATCATACGTGGCGATAAACTGTCGATGAGCCGATCTAAATTCACTCTCGGGCTGGAGGTCAGTAATACGATATCAGGTTTGGTAACTGTGCTATAAACTCCTAAACTATCTAACACCAATATCTGTTGATTTTTATACGTAAAAAAGGTTGGCAAGCGACTACCATGTACATTTTTAATTCCTGCTTGTGTGTTATACCCTTTCAATAGGTAATGCGATTTTTGTATTGTAGTGTCAGGACTCATGATGGTTATTTCAGTAGTTTCCTTTACGGCCACTAAGGTTTTTCGGTTTTGGTTAAAAACTACCAATTCATGATAGTTGTTCCTTTTTTTGTCCCATAGAACGCTTCCGCAGAAAATTGTAATAGTAGATAGGCAGAACAGAAATGTTTTGGCATTATAATTCTTCCATAGCAGACCTAAGCTAACAATCACCAAATAGCTAGCTAGCACTTTTACTTCGGAAAATGGGATGTCTGCAAACAAAAAGGAATCTTGTGTGGCCACCCAAACAATAAATTCATTTAAGAGTTTCAATACGAAATTATACCCTTCAACATAAACGTCAGGAGCCACATTGAAAGCTGCCATTATGACCAGTAGGAGTCCGCCGGCAAGTAAGAGCCCCAGCACAGGCAAAATAACTAGGTTTGTGATAAAGAAAAGCCCAGGAAACTGATGAAAATAATAGAGACTTAATGGAACGATACCAACCTGTGCTGCAATGGTGACCGTAGTGATGCCCCACAGCATTTTATCGATATAGAATTTAGGTGTATAGAGGTTGTAAAGTTTTGGTTGTAGCCAAAGAATAAAGAACACAGCGAGGTAACTTAATTGAAAACCCACCTGAAATAACCAATGGGGCACGAGTAACAATAACAGCAAATAGGAGAGAAAGAGCGTGTTAAAACTATTGGTGGGCCTGTTTAGTGAGCTGGCGAGCGTAAAAAAAGAAAACATGGTCACGGCCCGTACGACCGATGGTGAGAGACCGGCCAACATGGCAAACGCCCAGAGAAGCACCACAATTATAACACTTCTAATGGTATTTCCATGTTTGAAATAGGAAAGCGGCCGGAAGAGCCACATAAAAATAAAATATAAGATACCTACGTGCAGACCAGATACTGCCAAGATATGGATGGCGCCAGCCGCAGCATACGCATTGTAGAGTTCTTTGCTAATATCACGACGTTGGCCCAATACTAATGCCTGTACTATGCTAAGCTGATCCTTCTCCAGCGAACTTTTTTTTAGTTTTGAAATAAAGAAATTACGCAGGGAAGCTGAAAAACCAACCAATGTAGTTTTTCCTTTTCTCTGAAATAGAATATCACGGGGTTTTGAGGTGATTTCAGTATACACCCCGTTATTTTTCATGTATCGCGCATAATTGAATTGGTGCGGATTCAATGGCTGCCGAATTGCTTTGGGAATTTTTTGAACGAACAGAATTTCGTCAACAAATAAGTGTTGCGCAAGAGAATCTTTTGCTAGATGTAGCAGGAGGTCCCCCTTTGTTTCAGAACCATCTACAGCAGCAACTTTTGCAATAAAATTGTGGTAATAGGTATTGGGTTTCAGTTTTTCTCTAATCTTCAATTGAAGAAAGGAAGCACTGTCGGACGTTGTATGATGTGTATAATGCTGTTTTATGTACTTCGGAAATCGAAGCGAGTACGAGGTGTAGCCAATTCCGAAGAAAAGTACGCAGACCAAAACACCAAATAGAGACGTGGGGCTCAATCTCGCATTATTCTGCCAATGTGCGAATAGCAAGAGTAAAGCAATAAAAAATAATAAGCCAAGTTGAATTTCAGCTGAAATTGTGATAGCAATATGTTCATGTACCCAATAGGAAAGACAGATCCCCAGGGTGAGGAATACTGAAAATAGAACAACCGTGGTATTAATAAAAGGAACTCTCATCCTAGAAGAAAGGCGCGAGGCCAATTAGGGTAGGAGAGTTAGACTAAAGATAGTAATTTTAGATGATACGGCGCGCTTCTACAAAAGCCAAATTCCAGTAATTTTCCTGAATTGAGGATATGATTACCCCCCTCGAAGTGGTAGAATGGATGAATTTTAACTCACCACGAACATTTTCGACCACCAGCCCTACATGGTTGATTACCTTTCTGCTTTTATTGGTTTGAAAGAACACTAAATCACCAGCCTGGGCTTTTAAGAGCGAAATACGTTTGCCTTGCTTTGCCATATCACGTGAAATACGTGGCAAGGCGATATCTTCGGTTAGAAAAGCGGTGTAAATTAGGCCAGAGCAGTCCATACCCTTTTTTGTAGTACCACCAAATTTATATTTTGTGCCTTGAAATTTCTTGGCGTGTTCCACGATACGATCTGCTTGTGCGTTGGCAGTTTTTTCTGAATTACTAACACTAGTCCGTGATTTTTTAATTCGTGAATCTGTAGTTCTTTTTGAACTTCCGCAGGAAGCTAAAAATAAGGAAAGCAATAAAATAGGTAGTAGTTTTTTCATCGATAGGTCCCGAGAAGGCGGGCAGCTTGGTTATTTTTTAAAAATACGCATCAATTTGGCAACTTTTTGGAAGAACTAAAAACACTTATCAAAACGAAATTAACAACGATTTCTTGCGCGAAACCACCTCAAATGGTTGAAGAAATTTAAGGTGAGTGATTTATAAGTTATTGTTTTAAACTTTCAATAATCAATTTTGCCGTTTTCTCACTGGCTCCTTTTCCTCCTAATTTTTGCTCAAGATCGTAATACTCTAAAAACAACGTAGCACGCTTGTATTCGTCTAAAATAGCCGTCAATTCTTTTTTTAGATTTTTTTTGTGAAGTTCATTCTGAATCAACTCTTTAACAACTTCCTTGTTGAGTACCAAATTCACCAAAGAAATAAATTTTAGGGTGATGATGCGTTTCGCAATTTGATAGGAAAGGGCATTGGCTTTGTAACATACTACCTGAGGTACTTTAAATAATGCAGTTTCTAGCGTGGCAGTACCCGAGGTAACCAACGCGGCCGTAGACAGACTTAAAAGATCATAGGTTTTATTTGCAATGAGCCGAACATTTTGATGCTGCATAAACGGTTCATAGAAGGAGGATTCTTGGCTCGGAGCTCCCGCTATGACAAACTGATATGCTGGAAAATCGCTTACCACGCTCAACATCACCTTCAGCATTTTATTGATTTCCTGTTTTCGGCTGCCGGGCAATAAGGCAATGATAGGGCGTTCGTCTAAACCATGTGTTGCTTTAAACTGTATGGGGTCTACTTGGGTTCTATCGGCAATGGCGTCAATTAATGGGTGGCCCACAAAGTGCACGGGATACTCGTACTTTTTGTAGAAATCTTTTACGAATGGCAACACCACATACATATGGTCTATGGTTGCCTTAATTGTTTTTACTCTGCTGGCTCTTGAGGCCCAAACTTGCGGACTGATATAATAGTGTGTTTTATAGCCTTTCGGTTTGGCCCATTTTGCAATACGTAGGTTAAAACCGGAGTTGTCTATAAAAACGAGCGCATCGGGTTGAAATGCTTCAATGTCTTTCTTACAATCTGAAATCAGTCCAAATATCTTTCTAAGGTTCGTTATCACTTCAGCAAAACCCATGAAAGCACGCTCTTTGTAATGTGTTACCAGGGTTCCGCCAACCTCTTTCATCAGATCGCCTCCCCAAAACCTAATGTTTGCATTGGGGTCTTCTTTGTAGATTGCTTTCATAAGATTAGCGCCGTGCAAATCGCCAGACGCCTCACCTGCAAGAAGGTAATATTTCATGCTTTTAAAATATGCCTAAATATACAAGAAGCAATGTGTATCTGCTAATAGAATTTTGCCGCGAGGATGAAAAATGCCGCTAGTAGTGTTGCCATAATAACGCCACGGGCCCTATAATATCGGTTCTTTTTCAGAAAAAAGAAAAAAAGCAATAGATTGAGCAGGGCACCAAGACCTATAATATTACCCATTACATCTTGTTCTAAAGCCACTTTGATGGTGGTTTTAAAGTTGAATTTGGAAAATAGCAAGATATAAAGTACACTGCCTAGCAAATTGGTTAGTACCCCGAGTATAAAACCAATCCCGATATTTTTTGCGATAAACTGTTTGGTGGTTTTCATAAATCCCAGGAATTGATTTCTTGGATTGCATGATGGGCGGTAAGGTCGAATTGAACCGGCACTACTGAAACATAGTTGTGTGCTAAGGCCCACTCGTCTGTGTCTTCCCCTTTGTCCTCATTTACAAAATCGCCAGTAAGCCAGTAGTAATCGCGGCCCAACGGATTGGTACGTTTATCGAAATTTTCGGTCCAATGGGCATTGGCCTGTCTGCAAACTTTCATTCCTTTCAATTCAGAAGCGCTTGCTTTTGGGATATTCACATTCAGTACTACTCCTTTTGGGAGTCCGTTTTTAAGGCATTCTTCAGCAAGTAACTTTACATATTTTTTCGCAGGCTCAAAATCGGCATCTAGCGAATAATCTAACAGTGAGAAACCAATAGACGGGATTCCTTGCGTGCCTGCTTCTACGGCTGCACTCATGGTACCGCTATAAATGACATTGATAGAAGAATTACTTCCGTGGTTTATTCCGCTTACGCAGAGATCAGGTTTCCGTTTTAAAATTTCGTTCACCGCCAGTTTCACACAATCTACTGGAGTGCCGCTACAGCTATACTCTTGTTGCGGTTCATCTTTTCGTACTTCAATGGCATCACAATAGAGGGTGTCATGAATCGTAATTGCGTGGCCCATGCCGCTTTGTGGAGAATCTGGTGCAATTACACAAACGTCGCCCAGGGTGTTCATTACTTCTACGAGTGCACGAATTCCGGGTGCTGTGATACCGTCGTCGTTGGTTACAAGAATGAGGGGTTTTTTAGTTGCCATAGGTTGAAATACTAAGAGTACAAAAATACAGTTTATACTATGAACAGCGATTCAATTTAGAACAGATTCTTGGTTGTTATAAAAAACGAACGTAATCAATTATACCAACAAAAGGTTACCTTCAGAATCTGCCAATTTTTGAATGACAGCCGTTTAACAAAATATTAGTACCCTAAGGGCCACTTGGCACGGTTTTTTCTCTATTTTTAGGGTTCAAAAAAAAGGACGATGCGTTTTATGAAAAAGAATATGAAAATTTTATTTCTCGGAGTTTTAATGGCGGTAACTTCCTGCAGTTTTACCACCAAAGAATTTAACGATCCAGATAAAGACAAAGTACTGTTAGACCTAATTACCTATGTTTTAGAAAAAGGGCATTACAGTCCGGCAGACATGGATGACACCTTCAGTGCTGGTGTGTATGATGATTTTATCAATGCCTTAGACCCGTTGAAGCGCTATTTCATAGCTTCAGATATTGAAGAGTTTAGTGCTTATAGAACTTTGATCGACGATCAGATTAAGGCAAAAGATCTGACTTTCTTCAATTTGGTGTATGACCGATTTATGAAACGTATGGAAGAAGGCAAGAAACGATATGCTGCTGTATTAGAAGAACCTTTCGATTATTCAATAGATGAAGTGATTAATGTAGATTACGAAAATCTAGCGTATGTAAAGAACGAAAGTGAAATGAAAGATCGTTGGAGACAACAATTAAAGTTTTCTACGCTTTCAAATTACTACGATCTTGTTGAAGAAAAGGAAGTTTCAGCAAAAAATCAAAAAGAGGCTGCTGAAAAAGGAGAAGAATTTACACCTTCTGAAAATGCCAAATTAACTATTTCAGAAATTGAAGAAAAATCGAGAACGCAAACCCGTACTTCTCTGGAAGAATATTACGAGTTTACCGATGACTTAGAGCGTAAAGATTATTTTGCAACCTTTTTGACCACAATCGTCGAAGAATTTGATCCACATACTAACTATTTTGCTCCGCCAGACCGCGATCGTTTCGATTTGCGCATGAGCGGAAAACTAGAAGGAATTGGTGCCCGACTGCAAAAGAAGAATGACTACATAAAAGTGGTAGATGTTATAAGTGGTGGCCCGGCGTGGAGAGGAGAGCACATTGAAGTAGGCGACCTAATTACCAAAGTGCGTCAGCAAGACGAAAAAGAAGCAGTAAGTGTTGTTGGAATGCGTGTTGACGATGCCGTAAAACTGATTAAAGGACCTAAAGGTTCTAAAGTAACACTTACCATTAAAGGAGTAGACGGTACCACGAGAGAAGAAACAATTACCCGGGATGTGGTAGAAATTGAAGAAACCTATGCCAAAAGTACGGTGATTGAAAAGTCGGATAAAAAGTTTGGGCTTATCAACTTGCCAGCTTTCTACTTTGACATGGAAAATTATAAAGAGCGTAATTCTGCTACCGATGTAAAACAGGAGATCGTTCGCTTAAAAGAAGAAGGTGTTGAAGGCTTAGTACTCGACCTTCGGAATAATGGCGGGGGATCACTGCGAACTGCGGTAGATATCGCTGGGTTGTTCATTAAAGAAGGTCCGGTAGTACAGGTTTCTACCAGTAACGGTAAAGAAGTTTTAGAAGATGAAGATGACGATATTTTGTGGGATGGCCCGTTAGTGATTTTAGTAAATGAGTTATCAGCTTCGGCTTCCGAAATTTTAGCGGCTGCGATGCAAGACTACAAGCGTGCTATCATTATCGGTAGCGAGCAGTCCTACGGAAAAGGAACCGTACAAAACTTAGTCGATCTAAACCAATGGTTGCGTAAAAACGACATGGGCGATATGGGTGCGTTGAAGCTGACTACCCAAAAGTTCTATCGTGTAAACGGAGGTTCTACCCAATTAGAAGGGGTAAAAAGTGATGTGGTGATGCCAGATAGGTTTAGCTATGTAGACATTGGAGAAAGAGATTACGACAACCCATTGCCGTTTGATAAAATAGACCCTGCCAAATTTGATGTATGGGACGGATATGTTGATTTTGATGAAGCGATTGCCAAAAGTAAAGCGCGTATGGCAAAAAGTGAACAGTTAAGCCTTATTGAAGAAAATGCACGATGGATTAAAAAACGCCGTGACGAATTGGATGTAAGCTTGAATTTTGACGAGTACTATGCTGAAATAGAACAACGCAAAGCAGAAACCAAAAAGTTTGATGCTATAGACGAGTATGACAATAAAATGAGTTACCGTTCGCTGCCAGATGAAGTTGAGCTGATGCGCCAGGACACGACTTTACGTGAGAAGCGCAAAAGATGGCACAAGAGCTTGGCGAAGGATATTTATGTTGAAGAGGCTGTAAATGTTCTTGAAGACCTCAAAATAACGAACATTAAGACCAAAAAATTAGCCAATATTAAAAACTAATTTGCCAATCCTTAAACAGATTGTCTAATTGGGCTCAATTTATATTTAAACCTGCGATACCTGAAAGTGTGTCGCGGGTTTTTTTGTAGTTTTATGCGGTGAAAAAACAGGCGACTTCGGTAACACAGTTGGCACTTCAAAAGTTTAAAAAAAACTTTTGGGGGATGTTCAGTTTGTGTTTTTTATCACTATGCGTGCTTTTGGCAATTTTTGCGTATGCTTTGGCTCCAGACGACTCAGAAAATGCAAATCAAATGCATCTTTCTATTCATTCCAAAAGTCCGGGGTTTACGGTGCAAATCCTAACCATACCTTCGCAGGGAACATCGAATGGTGGTTTAGGAGCGTTTTTCTTTGGAAAGAAAACGACGGCGACCGAAATTCCTATTTCCACTTTTAGCACCACCAAAGATGGTATTCTAATTACTGAATATACCGAAGAAGGGTCTGGCGGACTCCAAAAGGAGTATAAGCATAGTCTGTTTCCAGCTGCCAAAACACCTAGCGAAATTTCTACCCAGTATGTTTCAACTAAAAAATTTATACTGGGAACCGATAAATATGGTAGAGACTTATTAAGCAGGATGCTTATTGGTATTCGAATTTCATTGGCGATCGGATTTGTAGCGGTATTCATTTCATTGGTGATTGGTATAAGCCTTGGAGCCATTGCGGGTTACTTTGGCGGAAAAGTAGATGCGGCCATTATGTGGCTTATTAATGTTACTTGGTCTATTCCTACTTTATTGTTGGTTATTGCGATTACACTCGCCCTTGGCAAAGGGTTTTGGCAAGTTTTTATTGCGGTAGGGCTTACGATGTGGGTTGAAGTGGCACGTGTAGTACGTGGACAGGTAATGGGCGTAAAAGAAATGCAGTTCGTTACTGCGGCAAGAGCGTTGGGTTATACCGATTGGAGAATTATTACAAGACATATTTTACCCAATGCAATGGCGCCCGTGATCATTATTTCGGCGGCTAATTTTGCTGGGGCGATACTCATAGAGAGCGGATTGAGTTTTTTGGGCATTGGGGCACAGCCACCCATGCCTAGCTGGGGCGGGATTATAAAAGATCATTATAGTTATATCATTCTCGGAAAGCCGTATTTAGCCATCATTCCCGGACTTGCAATTATGAGCTTGGTAACAGCTTTTATGTTGATTGGGAATGCGCTTCGCGACGCAATGGATGTAAAAGCCACATGATGTTATTAAAATTGAAAAGATGAATCGAAAATTAGTATATCCTTTATTAATTATTTTGGTCACTGCTGCGCTGTATTATGCTGAAAAGTACGTGGATGAAAAAAAGGAAGCTTACCCCAATACTGAAGAGACTACGACCAGTTATGCCGAATTCAACGAAGGGTTTTTGCCATCTTCCACAACTGGCGATGTGGTAACCCATCAGTATTACACCTTGTCTTATGTTGAAGCTCACGAACAAGCTGAATGGGTGGCATACGAATTAAAAAAAGAGCATCTAAAAAACAGCGACTTTAAACGTCCGTATTTTGTTGCAGATCGTAGTGTTGCATCAGGTTCAGCAGATTGGCGCAATTATAAAAATTCTGGGTACGACAGAGGGCATCTTTGCCCGGCAGCAGACCGTGAATTTGATTACGATGCGTATCACGAGACGTTTTTAACTAGCAATATTAGTCCACAAAACCGCCAATTCAATGGTGGGATATGGAATCGATTGGAACAAAAAACACGGTATTGGGCTAAAAAATACGACGGTGTGTTTGTGGTTACAGGAGGTGTGCTAAGAGATGGGTTAGAACATATTGGCGATGAAGAAGTTTCAGTACCTCAAGAATTTTATAAAATTATTTTAGACAAACGAAGCGATGGTTACCAAGCCATAGCTTTTTTAATTCCAAATGAAGGCACTGATAGATCCTTTTATGACTATGCTGTGCCTATCGACGCCATTGAGGCTAAGACAGGAATCGATTTTTTTCCGAAGTTATCAAAACAAATGCAAGCGAGTTTTGAGGCTTCGGTGGATAGGAAAGCATGGTAAGTAACGCTGCGAAATAGGACAAAATCATTAGTTCTAATTTCGTGCGCCTTCGCAACCTTATTTTTTTGTGTCAAACAACTTACAAAAAAACAGCTTGCTCGCCACCCCGATAATCAAGTATAGTAATAATTTCCACCGTCAAGTCTCACAAAAATGAATAATTGGATTTTTGTCCGACTTCGCAACCTTATTTTTTGTGTCAAACAACTTACAAAAAAACAGCTTGCTCGCCACCCCGGTGATTACGTGTAGTAATAATTTCCACCGTCAAGTCTCACAAAAATGAATAGTTGGGTTTTTGTCCGCCTTCGCAACCTTATTTTTTGTGTCAAACAACTTACAAAAAAACAGCTTGCTCGCCACCCCGCTGATTACGTGTAGTAATAATTACCACCGTCAAGTCTCACAAAAATGAATAATAAGATGGTGAAACCCCAAAGGCCAGAGCCGCCGTAGCTAAAAAATGGCAGCGGAATCCCAACGGTGGGGAATAGGCCTGTTACCATGCCTACATTTACGAAAAAATGTAGAAAGAGGATTGCACCCACACTATAACCATAAACACGGCTAAATTGGTTTTTCTGTCGTTCGGCAAGGTAGATGATACGTATAATGAGGGCCACGAATAGTATAATTACTACAAGGCTGCCCACAAATCCCCATTCTTCCCCTACGGTACTAAAAATATAGTCGGTATGTTGCTCTGGTACAAAATTTCCTTTGGTCTGTGTGCCCTGGGTCCAGCCTTTACCGGTCCATCCACCACTACCAATTGCAATTTCACTTTGGTTGGTATTGTACCCAATTCCCTGAGAATCGGTTTCTTTTCCCAGAACAATGTTGAAACGATCTCGATGGCGTTGCTCAAAGACGTTTTCAAATATATAATTTACCGAAAAAGCAAATCCTATACACGCAGCAGCAATGATGCTATAACGAATAATTGGGGGTCGTTTTCGATTTCGTTTCGCATTGTAAGCAAAGATGAGTGCCCCAATAGCGATCACACCCAAGGATACCCATATAACGCCGAAAGCTAATGTGCCCACAAACAACGCTGCGGCGAAGAACCCGAGCAATAAATATACAAAATGCAAGCCTTCTCGATACAAGGGGAAAATGAACGCCGCATACACCAAAGCACTCCCTGGATCAGGTTGCGGGATGATGAATATTGCCGGTAGTGCAATGATGATAAAAGCACGTATTTGATGTTTGAACTCTCCAATATTGGTTTGCATATCGCTACAATATTTAGCGAGTGCCAGTGCAGTAGCCGCTTTTGCAAATTCTGAGGGTTGCAAACCAAAGGGGCCAAAACTATACCATGAAGTAGCACCGGAAATCTCTTTGCCAAAAACGAATAGTCCGAGCAGTGAGACCAGTGAAATAATATAGATGACACTCGAAAAACGTTCGTAAAATTTTGAATCTATGGCTAGAATAAAAATGATGAGCAGCACGCTCAGACCAATAAACATGAGCTGCTTTGAGTATACGTTGCTTAAATCGAAAAAAGCGGTAGCAGTTTCATCTAAGGAAGCTGAATAGATGTTAATCCAACCAATTCCCACTAAGGCAAAAAACAGGAAAATGGTGAGCCAGTCAAATTTTAAATATACTTTGCTTTGGGACATTGGGTTTTAGGTGTCGCTTCGGTGTGTAATTTCAAGTAGAAATTAGGGGTTATTTCGTATTGTTTTCAGCTAAGAACTTAGCACTTATCTTTTTTCCATCGTTAATTGGGAATGGCTTGCCGGTGTACGGCTTCTCGTATTCATTCATAAGGCTGCCCTCCAGTACAAATTTTTCGAGGTCGGTTCTGGTTATTTCACCTTTAATATACTTTTCAATGAGCAAACTAGCAATTTTACCTGCGTAGCGGCTTCCCCAATAACCGTTTTCCACAAAAACAGCTATCGCAATCTTCGGGTTGTCTTTAGGAGCAAAAGCAACAAAGGTAGAATGGTCTGTAAGCTGAACCGCCTTACCATCAATACGCACATAATTTTCTGCAGTTCCTGTTTTTCCGCAGATTTCAATATCTGGAACTCTAAGGCTAGACGCTGTACCTTTGTTATACACATCAAACATACCTTGTACCACAGGTTCAAAATGTTCAGGAGCTATGGTAGTTACATTTTTGACGGTATATTCTTCAGGAATCGTTTTTTGTCCTTCAATACTTTTAATAACATGAGGTCTGTACCAATAGCCCCTATTGGCAATGGCTGCGGTAAAATTAGCCATTTGCATGGGCGTTAGGTTTACTTCACCTTGGCCAATGGCATTCGATATAGTTGCGGTAGCATACCACTTGTACTTCGGGTAATTGTACCAACGGTTGTAAAAGTCTGAATTCGGGATGAGCCCTTTTTTACCACTCGGAAGGTCATAACCCATATAATCGCCCAAGCCAAAGCTGTTCAAGTGGCTTTTCCAATTATCGATACCTTCTTGGGGCGTTGGGTATTTTTCGATAATGCGTCGGTACGCCGTACAAAAATAAGCGTTGCACGATTGTGCGATTCCGTCTATCATGGCCAACGGACTAAAATGGCTGTGGCAACCTAACTTTTGGCCACGACCATACACATACCCGTGGTTACAATATACTTTTTCGGTGGTATTCATCACCCCTTCTTCCATCGCAATTAATGCAGTTAGCGTTTTAAAAGGGGATCCTGGAGAATATTCGCCCTGCAAACCACGATCAAACAATGGTTTTGCAATAGTATCATAATACAATTTGGTAAAGTTTGCAGAGCGCTCACGGCCTACTAAAAGCCCAGGGTCGAAATTTGGCGCGGTAACTAAAGCAAGAATTTCGCCTGTGGCAGGTTCGATAGCAACAATTCCACCACGCTTATTCGCGAACAGTTCTTCACCATACTTTTGTAAGGTTGCATCTATGGTAAGCTGAATGTCTTTTCCGCGTTCTGGAATCGTATCGAACGCACCATCTTTATACGAACCAATTTCTCTGTTAAATCGATCTTTTTGAATGTATTTCACTCCTTTAGTGCCACGCAATTCATCTTCATACGCTTGCTCTACACCCTGTTTCCCGATGAGTTCCCCCATGATATAGTCTGGGTTGTCCTTGATAATGCGTTCATCAACCTCTCTAATAAACCCGAGTACATTGGCAGAGTGGCTCACTTGATATTCACGTAACGAACGTTTTTGAATATAGAAGCCTTCAAATTTGTACATTTTTTCTGAAAGCGACGCATATTCGGCCTTGGTTAACTGTGGGTAGAGAGGTGAAGGAAGTCGTGGCGACCAAATCCGGGCTTTTTCAAGTTTCCGTTTAAATTCTTCTTTTGAAATTTTCAGCAATTTGCAAAACTCTAAAGTGTCTAGTGGCTTTACATTACGCGGTATTACCATCACATCGTACGACGGTTGGTTAGAAACTAGCAATTCACCATCGCGATCGTAAATATAGCCGCGCTGCGGATAATCATACTCAATTTTTATCGCATTGTTTTCTGAAAGTTTTTCAAAAGAGGTGTCGTACACTTGAAGATAGAAGAGCCTGCTGGCAAATACAACGCCAGTTATCATCACAATAACAAGTAATAATAATTTTCTCATTCTAAAAAGGGTTGTTTTTCAGCTTAATTTTTTCTGCTGAAAAGTAGCGTAATGCAGAACAATACTATTATGGTAAAGATACTTGAAAATAACGTAGATTTCAAGATCAATACCAAGTGTGAAGTGTTAAAAATTTCCATAGAAAATAGCATCAGATGGTGTAATAATACCATGGCCGAAATATAGGTAAAGCGTGCGCCTAAATCTGCTTTGCTCAGTTTTATGGTGTTGAATTCGTAGCTTACCCCAAAAGAAAATTTCAGCAGTAATGGCCGTAGATACGCAATAAAAACACAGGCTGCAGCATGCACACCTCCAGAGTCGCTAAAAATATCTACAGATAGCCCCAGCAGAAAGCCTAGAAATATAAGTAAACTCTTGTTTCCTGTAAATGGGAAAACAACGATAAATAAAATGTAAGGATACGGATTGATATACCCCATAAAATTGATGTGGTTGAACAGCAATATTTGGATCACAACCATGATACTAAATCGCCCGATATTTACCAATAAGTCGCTATTCTGCATCGTTCTCTTGGTTGGTTTCTTCTATTGATTCGGTGGGCCTGTTCTGAAGCGGTGCTTTCACCTCAACATCTTCTATCTCTTGAATAGCTTCTTTTTCAACATTCTCAATAATATACACATGGTGGAGATTGGTCATATCATTAAATAATTGAACCGTGACATCATAATAATCTTGGTTGTTAGACAAGTTAAAATCTTTAATGGTGCCAATAAGAATGCCTCTTGGGAAAATGGTCGACTTACCATCGGTTACAATAGTATCTCCCACCACAACGGGTGCTTGTCTTGGTATGTCGATTAATTTTGCTTCGTTGGGTTCTTGGGTATCCCAAACCAACGTTCCGAAATGGAACGAATTTTTGAGCTTCGCATTAATCTTGCTATTGGTATTCAAAATAGACTGTACAGAAGCATATTTGTTAGACACCTTATTTACAATACCTACAATTCCTTTGGAAGAAATCACGCCCATATCGGCTTCAATCGGATCTCCAATACGCTTGCGAAGGGTAAGATAGTTTTTAGTTTTTGAATACGAATTATTGATCACCTTTGCCGGATAGTATTGATAAGGACCCGGAAAGACAGTGCTGTCTAGTGCGATAAATGGAACGGTATCGCGGGCTTCTGCCAATAAACTACGTAAACGTCTGTTTTCTTCGGCAAGTGCGTTATTGCGTTCTTTTAGTTTGAAATATCCCACCACATCGCTTTTCCAGCTATAAATAGTGCCGCTAAAAAAATTGGCAGAGGTAATGTATTTGTTGCGATGGTAGGAGTGGCTATTTACCGTTAGAGCAAATGCAACAACGAAAAGCAGCAAAAACAACAGGAAATTTTTATTCCGTATAAAGAAAAAGATAATCTGTTGCACAAATCAGAAGTTTACTTAATGAGTACGCTTTTGTACTTAGCGATATTCTTTAGGCAGATACCTGTACCGCGCACTACAGCGCGTAATGGGTCTTCAGCAATATAGACAGGGAGGTCTGTTTTTTGCGACAACCTTTTGTCAAGACCACGAAGCATCGAACCACCACCGGCAAGATAGATACCTGTATTGTAAATATCGGCTGCTAGCTCGGGCGGAGTTTGTGATAATGTTTCCATCACTGCGTCTTCAATACGAAGAATCGACTTGTCTAATGCTTTAGCGATCTCACGATAGCTTGTCTGGACTTGTTTCGGTTTACCCGTTAGCAAATCTCGCCCTTGCACGCTCATCTCTTCTGGAGGCAACTCTAAATCTTCTGTAGCAGCTCCAATTTGGATTTTAATTTTCTCGGCCGTACGTTCACCCACATACAAGTTGTGCTGGGTGCGCATGTAGTACACAATGTCGTTGGTAAATACATCTCCAGCAATCTTAACAGACTTGTCGCAGACAATTCCGCCTAAGGCGATCACCGCAATTTCTGTAGTTCCCCCTCCAATATCAACTACCATGTTTCCTTTGGGTTGCATGATGTCTACTCCAATACCAATAGCTGCCGCCATAGGTTCGTGTATCAGGTACACTTCTTTTCCGTTTACGCGCTCTGCACTTTCTTTTACCGCACGCATTTCTACTTCTGTAATCCCGCTAGGAATACAAATAACCATGCGCAGGGAAGGCGTAAGCCATTTTTTCTTTAGCGCCGGAATGTCTTTGATGAACATATTGATCATCTTTTCACTGGCGTCAAAATCTGCAATTACACCATCTTTTAGAGGTCTAATAGTCTTAATGTTTTCGTGGGTTTTTCCTTGCATCATTGCTGCTTCCCTACCTACGGCTATAATTTTACCAGTACTGCGGTCGCGCGCCACAATAGATGGTGCGTCTACTACTACTTTGTCGTTGTGTATGATAAGCGTGTTCGCGGTACCAAGATCGATAGCAATCTCTTCGGTGAGGAAGTCAAAAAATCCCATAAGTAATCAGGTAGGTGTAAAAAATTAAACTATAACGTGCTCGTTCCCAACAAATGTAACAAAATTAGTGCTTAAAGTGACGGGTTCCGGTAAATACCATTGCCATTTTATTTTCGTTGCAATAATCGATGCTCAATTGGTCTTTTATAGACCCTCCGGGTTGGATAACAGCTTCGATACCTGCCTTATTTGCAATTTCAACACAATCTGGAAACGGAAAAAACGCGTCGCTGGCCATCACGGCACCATTCAGATCGAAATTAAATCCTTTTGCTTTTTCAATTGCTTGGCGTAACGCATCTACACGGCTGGTCTGCCCAGTACCACTGGCACATAATTGTTTGTTCTTAGCCAAGACAATGGTGTTACTCTTGGTGTGTTTGCATATTTTAGAGGCAAATAACAAATCTTCTAACTCTCTATTGTCGGGTTTATTGTTGGTGGCGTTGGTTAAATCAGATTCGGCATCGGTTTTATGGTCTTTTTCCTGCACCAACGCACCGTTTAAACAGGTTCTAACCGTTGTATTCGGTAGCTCGGCATCTTTTAGAACTAATAAGATTCGGTTCTTTTTACCTTTTAAGATTTCTAAACTTTCTTCGGAAAAAGAAGGTGCAATGACCACTTCGCAAAATAATTTGTGAATTTCATCAGCGGTGGGGGCATCTATTTCAGTATTACTAATTAGAATTCCTCCAAATGCCGAAACCGGGTCACCTGCCAAAGCATCGTTATAGGCCGCTAATACGGTGTCGCGTTGTGCAATACCACACGCATTATTGTGTTTTAAGATGGCGAACGTAGGGGCCTCGCCTTTAAACTCGTGCATTAAATTTACAGCGGCATCTACATCTAGCAGGTTGTTGTAGCTCAATTCTTTACCGTGAAGCTTGTCGAACATTGCGTCGAAATCGCCAAAGAAGTATCCCTTTTGGTGCGGATTCTCACCATATCGCAATACCTGCCCGTTGGTTTCACTAATTTTTAACGAAGCAATACTATGGTCGCTGTTGAAGTAATTAAAGATGGCGGTATCGTAGTGCGAAGAAACATTGAACGCCTTTGCTGCAAAGCGCTTTCTGTCTGCCAGCGTAATTTCGCCCTCGTTTTCAGAAATAACATCAAGAAAGTCTGCGTAATCTTCCATTGAAGAAACACAGATGGTGTCTTTAAAATTTTTGGCTGCTGCGCGAATGAGTGAAATTCCGCCGATATCAATTTTTTCAATAATATCTTGTTCCGAAGCACCCGAAGCAACCGTTTTTTCAAAAGGATATAAATCTACAATCACCACATCTAACTGCGGAATGTTGTATTGCCCCATTTCTCGAACATCACTTTCGTTGTCCTGTCTGTTCAGAATACCACCAAATACCTTTGGGTGCAACGTTTTAACACGTCCGCCCAAAATGGAAGGATAATCGGTTACGTCTTCTACGGGAATAACGTTGACGCCCAAATCATTGATAAATTTTTGGGTGCCTCCGGTAGAGTAGATCATAACGCCAAGTTCGTCTAATTTTTTTACGATTGGCTCCAGACCGTCTTTGTGAAAAACTGAAATTAATGCAGATGAAATCTTTCTTGTGTCGCTCATAGGTGTGGTTGCTGAATTCTGGTTGAAAATATAAGCGACAAAAATAATGATTCTGCAGCGTAATTTGTAACGAATGCCAACAGAAAGCGTCCTACTTTTTATAACTTTATCAACAGATAGAACCCGTTTAACACACCAACCATGCTTATCTACCTTCGTGTACTGAAAGAAAGCTTCAATTTTGCAGTAAATGCACTAAAAAATAACAAGCTGCGTACCTTCCTTTCGTTGGTAGGTGTAACCATCGGTATTTTCTCCATAATCGCGGTACTAGCTGCAGTAGACTCACTAAAAAAAGAAATCGACGGAAGTTTAAGTTCGCTAGATAATAGTACTATCTATCTCGGGCGTTTTTCATTTGGCCCTACTGAAATTCCCCGTTGGAAATGGGAGCAGTTTCCTGATGTCACCTATGACGAATATCAATATATTAAGCGAAATGTGCCCGACGTAGCAGCCGTGTCGTATACCTTAAACGTGCCACCAGAAACCATGAAGTTTGAAGGTGCTACGGTAAGCAATGTACAGATTGGCGCGGTAACTTTTGAATATTATGAATTAGAAGCCCTCGATATAGCGGAAGGTCGCTTTTTTAATGAAACAGAAAGCAATAGCGGTTCGAATGTAGCGGTGGTAGGTGACGAAATAGCCAATGTGTTGTTCGGATCTGCCCAGCAGGCCATTGGAAAACAAGCGCGACTCTACGGAAGAAAATTTACTATTATTGGGGTGTTGAAAAAGGAAGGTTCGTCCCTTTTTGGCGGTTCTCGTGATACTGCGGCTTATTTACCTGTAAATGCTGTTCGGAAAGTGTTCGGGAGCAGCAACCGGAATTTAACGCCTTTTATTGTTTTGAAACCTGAAAAGGGCGTGGAAAGTGACGGATTTATAGCGGCGTTATCGCAACGATTGCGGATGGCACGCGGACTTAAACCTGACGATATAGATAATTTCTTTGTGAACCAATTAAAAGGATTTACCGATCTCATCGATAATATCACAGGTCAGATGAATGTCATCGGGCTGATTATAAGCGGATTCTCACTGCTGGTTGGCGGATTCGGAATTGCAAATATTATGTTTGTGAGTGTAAAAGAGCGAACCAACCTGATTGGAATTCAAAAATCGTTGGGAGCTAAAAATAGGTTTATTCTATTTCAGTTTCTATTTGAAGCAGTAATCTTGGCTGTGATTGGCGGACTGATAGGTCTGGTGTTAGTGTTTATCGTGTCTATCATCGCGTCTACGTTTACAGGCGATTTCCAGTTTGTGCTTTCGGGCTGGAATATGTTTTTAGGAACTGCGATTTCAGCAGTAATCGGACTCATATCGGGGATTCTTCCTGCAATTTCGGCTTCACGATTAGATCCTGTTGAAGCAATTCGTACGGGAATGTAAATTTTTTCGTAACCCTGAACTGGTTTCAGGGTCTCACTGGTAGCAGGAGTTAGTTGTGGGATGCTGAAACAACCAGTTCGAAAGACTCGTTGCCGTCCGTACCGGCACGGGCGGACTGGCGGGGTTCAGCATGGACGAATGATAAATAGCTACAACTATTCTGACTAAAACTTCTGTCGTCACCCTGAACTGGTTTCAGGGTCTCAATGGTAGCAGGAGTTAGTTGTGGGATGTTGAAACTAATTCAGCATGACGTGTATGGAGTTTTAAAGAATCTCAGCAACTTGCTCGTTTACCCATTCCAAGAATTTTTCATCTTCAACAGAGAACGGATCGGCCATATGTGAGTCGATATCGATTTGCCCGATATTTTTTCCGTCTTTAAACAACGGAATCACAATTTCAGCTTTCACATACATGCTACAAGCAATGTAATTATTTTGGGCGGCAACATCTGGCACTACAAAATTGGCGTTGCTTTCGGCTACTTGTCCGCAAATACCTTTCCCAAACGGAATCACTGTATGGTCGGTGGGTTCGCCGGCAAAGGCTTTTAGGTGCAGTGTTTTAGCTTCGTGATTTGCAAAATAGAAACCTACCCAGTCGTAATATCCTATGGTTTCTTGAAGTAGTTCACATACCTGGGTCAATCGGCGTTCAACAGTTTCATCTGAATTGTGCAATAGTGCAGCAACGCGGGGTTGAAGGTTTTTAAAGGGCATAAGGCAATAATATTTAGACAAATGTATTTCAAAAAGAACAGTTCTTGCCAACACAAATGCTGTATTTTTGTTAAAATGCCATGTTGAAAGTTTTGTTTAAAAAATACAAGGGAGTCCTCCAGTTCTTGCTACTGTTTTCAGGTAGTTATCTACTGCTTAGTCTGGTCTATGCGGGATATTTAGGGGTTTCGGTGAATTCGGCCTATCCGCCCGATTTTATTACAAATCTAGTGTCAAAACAAAGTACCTTACTGATAGAAAGTTTTGGGTACGAAGCAGCCATCGTTCCACACCAGGCCCAACCATCGATGCAGCTTTTTGTAAATGGAACCTACCTTGCACGCATTGTAGAGGGCTGTAATGCAATTAGCATTATAGTGCTATTTATAGCTTTTGTCATAGCGTTTGCGCAATCATTGAAAAAAACAGTGCTCTTTATCTTTGTGGGAAGTGTTTTGATTTATGCCGTGAATATTTTGCGTATCGCCATACTGGCAATCGCTCTTTACAACTATCCAGAGCAAGAGCATTGGTTGCACGGGGTCTTGTTTCCGGCATTGATTTACGGAATGGTTTTTTTATTATGGCTCGTTTGGGTGCGTATGTTGTCACCAATAGTTACTACAAATGAATAATGCGCTAAAAATACTCTTAATAATTATCGGCATTGCATTGCTGGTGCTGATACGTGCGTTTGAAACCGATTTGTTTTACGATCCATTACTTGCTTTTTTTAAGACAGACCATACTACGATGGCTTTGCCAGAGTTAGACAAGCTAAAAACACTCGTCCATGTGCTGTTTCGATTTTTACTGAATACAGGGGTGTCTATCGGGATACTCTGGGTGTTATTTCAAAATCGTGGCGTTGTATTATTTTCTTTGGTACTCTACGGAATTTTAGCGTTGGTCTTGGGAATTTTACTGTATGTGTTATTGCATATTTCCGAAGCGGGAGAACATATGCTTTTGTTTTATGTGCGTCGTTTTTTAATACAGCCACTCCCTTTATTTTTGTTAGTACCGGCTTTTTACGTACAACAAAGACAGAAGAATCAACATTGATTTTTTATTGAAATCCCTATCTTTGTTTTTTAAAATTTGAACCATGAAATACACAAAATATATCTTGTTCGGCTTAAGTTTGTCGCTCTTTGTTTCTTGCAAAGACGCTAAAGAAAGTAACGAGCCAGAAACCGTAGAAGTTGAAACTGCGAACGACATTACCCAAGATGAAAGTAAAAAACCTACCATTGGTGAGGTTGCGTTTAACGACCCTAATATGGCCGTAGTTTTTCGCGAGTATATTGCCATGAAAGATGCTATGGTTGCCACAAATGCAGCACAGACTGCTGCTCAAGGTTCACGACTCATGACCGCTTTTGCAAATATGGGGGTAGATGATTCTGCAATGAAAGCTGCCCAAAACGTGATGGAGGCAGGACACATGGATAAGCAACGTGAAGCTTTTGTTGAGCTTACCGCAATCGTGGAAGAAATGCTCGAAGGTGAAGTTGCTTCTGGCACCATCTACAAACAATACTGCCCGATGGCTTTCAACAATACAGGTGCTTCTTGGTTAAGCGCCAGTAGTGACATTATGAACCCTTATTTTGGGGATAAAATGTTGCGCTGCGGAAGGATTGAGGGGAAAATCGAATAGTTTTTCAAAATAAAGCCACAGCGTCTAACCTTCTAGTTTCAAATCATAATGCTTCTGAAGGTGGCTCACTGGTTTCATTGAAATAATCCAAACTGAAGTGTAATGAATACATTCCTCGAAAAATGGTCGGAGGCCGCCTATACCACCGTTGGTTTTTTTTGGATGGCGCTTTGGGCCTTTATTTTGGGGTATGTAATTAGTAGCATGATCCAGGTTTTTGTGACCGAAAAAAAGATGCAGGAAACCATGGGCGGTGCTGAACACAAGAGTGTATTGCTAGGTACATTTTTTGGTTTTATAAGCAGTTCTTGCAGTTTTGCAGCATTGGCTTCGGCTAAATCAATTTTCCAAAAGGGAGCGAGTTTTGTTTCTTCGATGGCGTTTTTACTGGCTTCCACCAATCTGGTGATAGAATTAGGAATTATAATTTCAATTTTTTTAGGTTGGCAATTTGTTGTTGGAGAGTATGTGGGAGGTGTGCTGCTCATTCTAATTGTATGGATTCTCATTCGAATCATCAACCCTAAAAAACTAATTGAAAACGCACGGAATAATCTAAAAAATGACGATGGTGATGAAATGGATTCCGATAAAAACTGGAAACAAAAAATCAGTTCTACCGAAGGTTGGGTAAAAGTTGCGCGCCAATACAAAATGGAATGGGGCATGGTCTGGAAAGATGTTTCAGTTGGTTTTACCATTGCCGGAATAGTAGCGGCTTTTGTTCCCGATAGCTTTTTTCAAACCTTGTTTATTAATAGCGGACAAGGAACTACAGATTTTACCTTTTTGGAAGTCCTTGAGCATGTGGTAGTGGGGCCAGTTGCTGCTTTTTTAACGTTTATCGGTTCTATGGGGAATATTCCATTGGCAGCACTACTGTTCGGGAAGGGGGTGAGTTTTGCTGGGGTAATGGCGTTTATTTTTAGCGATTTGGTCGTTTTTCCGGTACTTCGTATCAATGCTAAATACTACGGATGGAAAATGTCTCTTTTTATTCTTTTCCTATTATTTACCGCATTGATTGGTACATCGTTAGCCCTACATTACGCTTTCGATCTTTTCAATATAATTCCAGATCCGTCGCAAGTAACTATTGGTGATAGCGATTACTTTAAGTTAGACTACACCTTTGTTCTGAATATCTTGTTTTTGGCAGCTTCGGCCTTTTTAATCTATTTGGGATTTTTCAAAAAAACAGATGTTTCGCACAACATGGGGAAGATGGCTCCTAAAAGTCGGATATTAGAGACTGTTCTAAAATTTGCTGCCTTTGTTTCGTATACCTGGTTGGTTGTAGGCTTGGGTATAAGGTGGTTTCTGTAATTGGCTAGTCTCATCTCTACTAGTATGATTGTTTTGCAAATTTTGTACCTTTGAGCGAATGAAAAAAATCGCATCAATAGTATTATGCATGTTGCTTATGGCAAGCACTAGTGGTATTGCCTATGCACAGCATTTTTGTGGCGATTTTGAAATGTTAGCAACGCTTACTCTTGGCGAAGAACAACTCACTTGTGGCATGGCTGTAGATGACGGTTGTGCAGACGAATCTACCAAGGAGCATAGCTGTTGTGCCAACCAATACACCAAAGTAAATACCGACGATAGTTTTAATAGTTCTGAATTTGACGTTCAGCTACCCGTTCATTTTGTGACGGCATTTGTTTCGGTATTTGTGTTGCAATCGAATTTTGAGATTGCTACAGAGAAAATTTTCTATTCAGAATATAATCCGCCTCCGCTCATAAAGGACATTCCTGTACTTTATGAAACCTTCCTTATTTGATTTGACATTTCCGCGTATGCGGAAAATAGAAGTCTCGCAGTAACTACACTGGGAGCGCCGGCCATTATGGCTAAAACACGCAAATCGAAAAACAATTAAATTTTAAAGCTACATGAGGAAGCTTATATATATCATCTTATTAGTTCCAATGATCACGCTCGCACAACAAAAAGTGGAAGGGATTGTGTTGGAAGTAGTAAACAATAAAGAAGTCCCATTGCCAGGTGCCAATGTATTTTGGCTCAATGCTGACGTGGGCGACGTAACCGATTTTAACGGACTGTTTGAACTTCCGTACGAATCGCAATATTCAAAATTGGTCATCAGTTATATTGGGTACCAATCTGACACCTTAACCATTTCCGAAGCAAGAAATATCAGACATGTGCTGAAATCGAAGGGAGCACTCGATGAAGTGACCATTTCCGCAAGAAAAAAAGCCACATCACGCTCGTATCTAGAAGCACAAAATATGGTAAATGTAAGCAGTGCCGAATTGCTGAAAGCAGCCTGTTGCAACCTTGCTGAAAGTTTTGAGACCAATCCGTCTATCGATGTGAATTTTCCAGATGCGATTACGGGAACACGGCAGATAAAAATGCTCGGACTTAAAAGTCCGAACATACTCATTACCACCGAAAATATTCCTTCAGTACGCGGTGCAGCACAAGCACAAGGGCTCAGTTTTATTCCAGGGACATGGGTAGAAAGTATTCAAATTTCGAAAGGAGCGGGGAGTGTGGTAAATGGTTTTGAAAGCATCGCAGGACAGATCAATGCCGAACTCCAAAAACCGACGACAGACCATCAACTTTTTGTGAACGCCTATGGGGCCGTTGATGGGAGGTTCGAGTTGAACACCCATCTCAACACCAAAGTTAGTGATCGGTGGCATACGGGTCTTTACCTACATGGAAACACAAGAACGTTGAAGTCTGATAATAATGACGACGGATTTTTAGACCTTCCGTTAGCGAAACAGGTGAATGTGATGAATCGTTGGCAGTACACAGACGGTGAAAACGGTTTTGTAAGTTTTATAAATGTGCGTGCCATGCGCGATGAAAAGCAAACAGGACAATTAGATTTTGATCCAGACAGAGATAAATTGACCACCAATTTTTGGGGTAGTGAGATAAATACCGAGCGCTATGATGTTTCGGCAAAATTGGGTTGGGTGAATCCCGAAATACCTTACCAGAGCATCGGTGTGCAAACGGCATTTAGCTATCACAACCAAGAGTCGTATTTTGGGCTACGCGTATATAATATTGAGCATCAAAGTTTCTACGGAAATGCGATGTATAATTCAATTATAAGCGATTCACGTCACAAAGTAAAAATGGGGGTGAGCTTTACGTACGATCAATACAAAGAATTGGTGCTTACGGCTCCATTCAACAGAAAAGAAAACTCAGTAGGAGGGTTTTTTGAATACAACTACGACGATCTTGAAAACCTTAATCTTTCCATGGGGATTAGGGCAGACAACCATAATCGGTTGGGCTTTTTTGTAACACCAAGGTTGCACGCACGGTATACCGCTTGGGATAAGGGAGTGTTCCGGTTTTCAGTAGGTAGTGGCCGCAGAAGCGCCAATATTTTTATTGAAAACCAACAGTTGTTTTCTAGTAATCGAGTGATACAATTGCCAGATTCGCAGGGGCCTATTTATGGCTTAGATCCTGAAAAAGCATGGAATTATGGTGTTTCGTATCTACAAGGATTTAATCTCTTCGGAAGGACAGGGGACATCGCACTCGATTTTTATCGTACCGATTTTGAAAACCAAGTGATTGTAGATTGGGGTGCTTCACGGCAGGTTCAGTTTTACAATTTAGATGGAGATAGTTTTGCCAATAGCTTTCAGGCAGAAGTGAGTTTAAATGTATTTGAGCGTACCGATCTTCGCGTTGCTTATAAGTATTTTGATGTGCAGGCAACCATGAATGGAGGTGCTGTAGATCGTGGTACCATTGAAAGAGCCTTGGTGCCTAAAAACCGAATTTTTGCGAATGTTGCGTGGGAGTCCCATCGCACTGATTCGGGGAGCCAATGGAAAGTAGACGCCACCTACAATTGGCTCGATTCACAACGGTATCCGTTTACCGATATGAGCCCTGAAGCCTTTCAGTTGCCAGAGCGAACCCCAACCTTGGGAACATTGAATTTTCAGGTTACCCGTGTGTTTTCACCCCGTTTTGAAGTATATTTGGGCGGAGAGAATGTTACCAATGTACAACAAGAGAATCCAATCGTGAGTGCAGACGATCCGTTTGGCTTGTATTTTGATAGTACATTTGTCTACGGCCCCATTTTTGGGAGTAGTTTTTATACAGGATTACGTTATAATTTAAATTAAAAAAAAATGAAAAAAGTACTTATAGTTACCATCGCCTTGCTCTTAGGAACAGGCGTATTTGCCCAAAATAAAAATGCCAGAGCTACCATTGAAGTAGACGGAGTTTGCGGCATGTGTAAAGAGCGAATTGAAAAGGCCTCTGTAAAAACAAAGGGCGTTAAGTCTGCTGTTTGGAACATAGAAACACATGAGCTGAAATTGATTTTTGACGAACGAAAAACCGATCTTACCAAAATTCAGCAAAATATTGCAGCAGTGGGGCATGATACCAAAGAGATTACTGCTACCGATGAAGCGTATAACAGCGTACATCCGTGTTGCATGTATAGAGATGAAGAGGTAAAAAAAGACCACAAGAATAACTAAGATGCGATTTAAACCCGTGACATTGCTTTATATCATCACAGTTGCAGTTATTGTTGCAGCGTTGGTGTGGGAGTATTACATGCAACAATGGATGGCAACCCAACCAGACGGTGGAAGCGCGGTAATGCGGGTAGATCTTTTTGTTATTTGGCCTTTGGTAATAACACTTGTGAGTATTTGTATCTTTCGACTTGTTAAGGGCCGAAAATAGCCATAATTTATACTCCATTTTTTTAGTTAATCTTTAGCCAACAAAAAATTTTCGTATCGTTTTCTGATGTACATTTACGATGTTCTTAGTGATAAGAATATGAGTTGAAATCGACCGACTGAAAACCTAAAAGGTTTAAGAAAACGAAAGGCTCAGTAACTTTAAATACTAAAAGTTATGAAAAATCAAAAGTCAGCTAAAGCTCCTAAGGCACCTGCAAAACAGGCTCCTAAGAAAGCTCCTCAGACTACTTCAAAGAAGAAGTAATTTGAACGAGAAGTTTTTGAAATAAAACTTCAACATAGGAAACGTACCAATTACGTAGCCTTTAAAGAGAAAACAAATAGAAAACCGCCTTGAAAAGGGCGGTTTTCGCATTTATGCTACGCACTAAGACGTGAACTAAGTGAGTTGGTTCTAAAAAAAAGACCCTCGCTAAAAATCGAAGGTCTTTTAAGTTAGTGAGTTCTCACTAATATTACTATCTGTGGCGATTCGCCACTACATCATGCCTGGCATTCCGCCACCCATAGGAGGCATTCCGCCGCCGGCTGGTGCATCTTCTTTAATGTCTACCAAAGCACATTCGGTTGTCAGAATCATTCCAGATACAGACGCCGCATTTTCAAGAGCAATACGTGTCACTTTTTTCGGATCGATGATTCCTGCTTTCAGCATGTCTACGTAGGTTTCAGTTTTCGCATCGAAACCTTCGTTCTTTTTGCCTTCTCTTACTTTGTTCACTACAACAGAACCTTCACCACCTGCGTTTTCAACAATGGTACGCAATGGAGATTCAATCGCTTTGGATACAATCTGGATACCAGTTGCTTCGTCCATGGTTTCAGTAGTAAGTTTTTCTAGCACTTTCTGTGAACGTACCAAGGCAACTCCACCACCAGCAACAATACCTTCTTCAACGGCAGCGCGGGTAGCGTGTAATGCATCATCAACACGGTCTTTTTTCTCTTTCATTTCAACCTCACTCGCAGCACCTACGTACAATACAGCAACTCCGCCGGCCAATTTAGCCAAACGTTCTTGCAATTTTTCCTTGTCGTAATCGCTTGTAGTAGATTCAATTTGAGACTTTATCTGTCCCACACGTGTCTGGATATCGCTTTTCTTGCCGGCACCGTTCACGATGGTAGTATTGTCTTTATCGATAGTTACTGTTTCGGCAGTACCCAACATATCTAGCGTAGCGTTTTCTAAAGTGAATCCTCTTTCCTCAGAAATTACCGTTCCGCCTGTTAAGATTGCGATATCTTCTAACATTGCCTTTCTACGATCTCCAAATCCGGGTGCTTTTACAGCAGCGATTTTAAGTGATCCTCGCAACTTGTTTACTACTAAGGTAGCCAATGCTTCACCGTCTAGGTCTTCAGCAATGATCAACAATGATTTTCCTTGTTGTGCTACAGGCTCTAAAACAGGCATCAAATCTTTCATAGACGAAATTTTCTTATCGCATAGTAAGATCATCGGGTTCTCCAATTCAGTCTGCATTTTCTCGCTGTCGGTCACAAAATAAGGAGAAAGGTATCCGCGGTCAAATTGCATTCCTTCCACAACGTCTACATAGGTTTCCGTTCCTTTGGCTTCTTCAACCGTAATTACCCCTTCTTTGCCTACTTTTCCGAAGGCTTCAGCAATCAGTTTACCAATGGTCTCATCATTGTTAGATGAGATCGCAGCAACTTGCTGGATCTTTTCAGAAGAATTACCCACTTTGGTGCTTTGCTTTTCAAGGTCTTTTACAATAGCTTCTACAGCCTTGTCTATACCGCGTTTTAAGTCCATCGGATTGGCGCCAGCGGCTACGTTTTTAAGACCTTCTTTTACGATGGCCTGTGCTAAAACAGTTGCGGTAGTCGTACCGTCACCTGCTAAGTCGTTGGTTTTAGAAGCGACTTCTTTTACCATCTGTGCACCCATATTTTCAAGTGCATCTTCCAATTCTATTTCTTTCGCTACAGAAACACCGTCTTTAGTTACTTGTGGTGCTCCGAAACTTTTACTGATAATTACGTTACGTCCCTTAGGACCCAATGTTACTTTTACTGCGTTTGCTAAAGCATCTACGCCGCGTTTTATTGCGTCACGTGCTTCTACATCAAATTTTATATCTTTTGCCATTTCTTAAAGTTTTTAGTGTTTACAACTCCCATTAAAGGGGAAGTCTATTTGGTTTTACTGTGTTAAGGTTTCGACTGCGCTCAACCTGACCACGTCAGTTTAGCTCAATCTAAGTTAACGTGCTAAATGATTGCCAAGATATCGTCCTCGCGCATGATGAGGTAGTCGCTACCTTCTAATTTTAGCTCACTGCCAGCATATTTTCCGTACAAAACAGTATCGCCAACTTTTACGGTCATGTCATGATCTTTTTTACCTTTTCCTACGGCAACTACTTTGCCTTGTTGTGGTTTTTCTTTTGCGCTATCTGGTATGTACAATCCAGATGCGGTTTTTGTCTCAGCCGCTTGTGGCTCGACAACTACTCTGTCTGAAAGGGGTTGGATTTTTAATGCCATAATAAAATCTTGAATTTATTATTCCCACAGCTGCGGGAATCTCTTGTTAAATTAATAGTTATAATGTCTGTTGGTAATAGGCAGAAAGTATGCCACGCCCTGTAAACTGATAAATTGTCAGGTTATTTATGTAAATTATAAATGGATATGAAATATGAACTAAGAGAGGCCAGCAACAACATATACGATGCTTGCAATCACAGCTATTCCCACGGCTACAAGTGCTGAGAAACCTATGGTTCTTCCAAGCGAGAAGGAACCTTGTTCTAGTTTTTTTACTTCCGAAAAAGGCACTGCTTCTAATCGCTTTCCTTTTGAATAGTAATATGCATCTGCACCTACTGAATCGATTCGTTTTGTCATTTCTTTTCCGTTATTAAGATCGAAATGATACTTAGTGCCAAGGACTACATTTTGGGGTTGGTCTGTAAATGGTTTGTAAGCGTAGCAACTCGAAAACAGGATGGATAGCACCCAAAGGATTAGTATTTTTTGCATGGTGTTTTTTTAGGTGCTTCTGAAATACAATAGTACAAAAAAAGCCAGCTATGTGAGTAGCTGGCTTTTTATAAAGTGTTATAGAAATATGTTATTCTGTATCAGTCCCGTCTGTAGTTGTATCTGTTTGATTTGGTACAACATTCTCAACAGCGTCTTGATCAAAAGTGCTATCTGTCCCTACACCATTCATGATTGGGATGTTAGATGCCAAGATGAGTACCAACAATACCACTGCTAGGGTCCAGGTACTTTTATCCAAGAAATCGGTTGTCTTCTTTACACCTCCCAATTGCTGGCCACCACCGCCACCAAACGTAGATGACAATCCGCCACCTTTTGGGTTCTGTACCATAATGACTACTACCAATAAAAAGCAGATAAAAATTATTAAGACTAAAAATATTGTAAACGTGCTCATGATTCTTCTTTTGTATTCAGTTTTTTAATTGCCCGAATTTGGTCTGCAAAGAAACCACTTTTTTCGGGATTTTTCAAAATTAAAATTTCGTAAGCTTTAATTGCTTTTTTATAGTTTTTTTGTTGAAGGTAAACCTTTGCCAAAGTCTCTGTCATCAAGGCATTCGGCGTTTGTGTATATGGTTCTGCCAAGTCAATTTGCTTGGTGGGTTGTGCCGAAACTTCCAATTTTGGTTTGTCTTGGATGAATTTTTCGATCAATTCGAACTTTTTTTCAATCGCTTCATCTTGTGAAGGTGTTTGCGCTATAGCTTCCTCTTTTTCTTCAGAACGATCTATAGGTTGTGCTCTTGTGAGCTGCAGCCATTCGCTAAATGAATGGGTATCTTGTTTTTTGAAGGCTAGGGGAGCGTCTGGTTCTATTTCTTCGCTATGTGTGGTCACTTCAATAGAATCGTCAGCTTCATTCGGTATTTGTGCTTCCGGCTCAGGCGTTTTGTTGGCTTCTTCTGAAATTTCCTTAACCGACGCAATTTTGCGCTCAAACAGCTGCGGATTTAAAATTGCTTCGGCCTTTTTAAGCTCGTTTTTTAGTTGCTTGTCCAGTTCGAGTGCGGTTTGTTCGGTTACATCTTCTATTTCAACTTCGAGTTCATTTACTGAAGCATCGTGTTGTAAGATGGCTTCGGAAATTTTATCTTGTACAAACGCGTCTGAAGTAATGTACTGAAACAGGATGTCTCGATCTGCAGTATAGGCCGCAGTTAATTTTAGGGCATCATTGTACAGAAAGCTATCGTTATTTTTTAATCCTTTTAGCTGAAGGGCCCGTGCACTCTGAAAATAAGGGTATTTCGAAATCACCGTTTCTAAGTCGGCCAACTGTTGATCGTTCAACTGCTGCGGATTCGCCAATAGATATGTAAAAGTTGCTGTGTTCACGATTACCAGTTGGCTAGGGATTTGTTAAAAATATCTTGTGTAATACGCTCAAAGATCACTGCGACGGCATCATCTAGGCGGGAACCGGTGAGCTGCGTACTTCCTGGATAATCGAAATAGAATGAAAAACGTTGCTCAAAATCTTTTTCCTCTTTCTTTGTGTTGAAAAACCGAACATTGATACTGATGGTCAGTCTGTTTTGCGCAGCAGTACTGTTAGATTGGGCGGTGATAGGGGCAATGTAATATTCAATAATCTCACCTTCGTATATTAAATCGCCGTTAGTGGTTACCAATTCTAAACTCGTTTGGTTTACCAATAGATCTTGTAGGTCGTTCGTAAAATCTCGTGCCAGCCCCGGAATTACAATGGGAGCATTGTTTTTAAAGAAATTTACCTGAAAAGTTTTAGTGGTGCTATAATCAATATCTGCTCCAGTAAACGAATAGAACTTACAACCTTGTAGCGTTGCCGCAAGAAAAAATACAATAGCGATGTTACGCAAATGGTTCATATAAGTACGATTATTTATAGGTTGTATTGTTTTATTTTACGGTACAAGGTACGCTCGCTTATACCGAGTTCGTCTGCGGCGTCTTTTCGTTTGCCGTTGTATTTTTCTAACGATTTCTTGATGAGCTCTAGTTCCTTCTCTTGAAGGGAAAGACTCTCTTCCTCTTGAATTTCTTCTGCAAAGTCGTATTTATCTTGTCTGCTTTCGGTATTTCCTTCTGAAATACCCAAAACTTCAATATCGGCGGCTGTTTCATCTTCATCGACTATCGCTGCCAATTCTTCCTGATGGTTATGCTCTTCAGAATAAATTTTGTTGATCAGCCCACTATTTTCCTCTTTCACCTTGCTAGCATTACCCGAATTCATCAGTTCGAGGGTCAATTTTTTTAAGTCGTTCACGTCCCGTTGCATATCGAACAATACTTTATAGAGTATTTCACGTTCGCTACTAAAGTCGCTCGTACTTTTTTTGGTGCCAATTACTGCCGGCAGATTGCTTCCCATGTCTGGAAGATAGTTCCGCAATGTATTTCTGTTGATGGTTCGTTCTTGCTCTAATACTGAAATTTGTTCAGCTACATTTCGCAATTGTCTAATATTTCCGCTCCAGCGATAGTTCAGCAACATTTGCACGGCATCGTCTTCTAGTCGCAAGGTGGGCATTTTATATTTCTGTGCAAAATCTGAAGCAAATTTCCTGAACAATAAATGGATGTCTTCAGACCGCTCCCGCAATGGAGGTAGGTTAATGTCTACCGTACTCAAACGGTAATAAAGGTCTTCTCTAAACTTACCTTTTTCTATGGCTTCTACCATTTTAACATTGGTAGCCGCCACGATTCGAACGTCTGTTTTTTGAATTTTGGAAGATCCCACTTTTAAGAACTCGCCATTTTCAAGTACTCGTAGTAAACGCACCTGTGTAGGCAACGGAAGTTCACCAACTTCATCCAAGAAAATAGTCCCGCCATCGGCTACTTCAAAATAACCGCTACGTGTTTGGGTAGCGCCTGTAAATGATCCTTTTTCATGGCCAAATAGTTCGCTGTCTATGGTCCCTTCGGGGATCGCCCCACAGTTTACAGCAATGTATTTACCGTGTTTTCTGTGTGATAAAGAATGGATAATTTTTGGAATACTTTCTTTACCCACACCACTTTCACCAGTCACCAATACTGAAATATCGGTGGGAGCCACTTGGATGGCTTTTTCTACGGCACGGTTCAGTTTTGGATCATTTCCAATAATACCGAATCGTTGTTTTGTTGCTTGTACGCTTTCCAATATTTTTAAAGGTTAAAGGTTAAAGGTTAAAGGTTAAAGGTTAAAGGTTAATTCTCACTATTCACTATTCACTATTCACTACTCACTACTCACCACTGCATTGCCAATCAATGTAGCACTGGTACAGTCGTTAATTTTTACATTCACAAAATCACCAGGCTTGTAGTTTTCTTTAGGAAATACAACCACGATGCTCTGCTCATTTCGGCCGCTCCATTGGTTGGGATTTTTTTTAGATTCTTTTTCAACCAGTACTTTAGTGGTTTTACCCAAAAATTGTTGTGTTCTAAAAGCACTGTGTGATCGTTGGGCATCTACAATTTCTGTGAGTCTACGCTTTTTCGTTGCTTCTGGCACATCATCTTCAAATTTTCTGGCAGCCATGGTGCCCGGACGTTCGGAGTATTTATACATATACCCAAAAACAAATTTCACTTGTTCCATGAGCTGCAAGGTGGCTTGATGGTCTTCTTCGGTTTCGCTAGGAAAGCCAACAATAATATCTTGAGAAATACTACAATCGGGCAAAATCTCCCACATTTTAGTAACCAATGCAAGATATTCGGCGGCGGTATGTTGGCGATTCATTTCCTTCAGCATACGGTCGCTACCACTTTGAAATGGCAAATGTATGTGGTTGCAGATATTAGGATATTTGGCCATGACATGGAAGACATCTTCGGTCATGTCTTGCGGATTGCTAGTTGAAAAGCGAACACGCATCGTAGGCTGTGCTTCGGCAACCATAGAAAGCAATTTTGCAAAATCTGTTGCCGTCGCCTTTTGCATTTCAGTTGCCTTCTTAAAATCTTTTTTGAGTCCGCCGCCATACCACAAATAACTGTCTACATTTTGTCCCAACAGCGTGACTTCTTTATACCCTTTAGCGGCTAGATCGTTTACTTCTTCAAGAATGCTTTGCGGATCTCGACTTCGTTCGCGCCCACGGGTAAAAGGAACTACGCAAAAAGTACACATATTGTCGCAGCCTCTTGTGATGCTTACCAATGCATTAATGCCATTCGTGTTTAATCGAACCGGCGCAATGTCACCATATGTTTCTTCTTTTGAAAGAATTACATTCACCGCATCATTTCCAGCCTCTACTTCTGCAAGTAAATTGGGCAAATCTTTATAAGCATCTGGCCCCACCACCATGTCTACAATCTTTTCTTCATCCAAGAACTGCTCTTTTAGGCGTTCTGCCATACAGCCTAACACCCCAACTTTCATCTTCGGATTTTGCTCCCTTTTAACGGCATTGTATTTTTCAAGACGCTTTCGTACGGTCTGCTCAGCCTTGTCTCGAATAGAGCAGGTGTTCACTAAAACCAAATCGGCATCTTCTAGGTTGCTTGTGGTATTGTAGCCTTGTTCTGCTAAAATAGAAGCTACAATTTCACTATCGCTAAAGTTCATAGAACAACCGTAACTCTCGATAAAAAGCTTCTTCTTATTTTCAGATTTGTGCTCTAAAACGAGGGTGTTTCCTTGTTGGGTTTCGTCTATTGTTTTTTCTTGCATGCTGTTTTAGGGTATTCTTTTAGGGCTGTCTCAAGCAGTGTGCAAAGATACAGATAAATCTAAAATTATGTCAAAATGGCAGCTTACTTTTTTCTATCTTTAACCAACCAAACCTTTACAAACCATGGAACATCCTATATTTGATTCAATTGAAAAAGCTGCCAAACCAGACTTTGGCGATATTCTCACCAAAAGTTTTGATGCAGTGAAAGAGCTCTGGCAGCCCGCATTGTTTCATGGACTCATTAGCATGTTGTTTGTGATTCCTTTGCTTATAATTAGTTATGTACCGTTGATGCCCTTCTATGTTGGGTTGTTTGAAAATATGGGTGATCCGTATTATCAGCCGGAATTGGATTATGAAATCAGTTTTTGGATTGGTTATATGTTGGTGATATTTGCGTTGGCCTTAGTGGTGCAACTTTTTAATTTTTCGTTGGTGGCCCATTTTTATAAAGTCATTCAGTTTAAGGACACGGGGCTAAATCGGCCATCTGGAAACTACTTTTCTTTCCTCAAAGGAAATGTTACGAAGATATTGCTCTTAAACCTTGCCGCCATGGGTATTGCTATTGTAGCAGCGCTGTTGTGTTATTTGCCCATTTTTTATGTGATGGTTCCACTCCAGCTCTTTGCCGTGCTTTTTACATTTAACCAAGACCTATCTGTGTCGCAGATTATTAAGGCTGCGTTTAAACTGGGGCATAAATTTTGGCTTATTATCTTCGGAATCGTGATGATTTCTTCTATGATCGCGCAATTGGGCATCATATTTTGCTTTGTGGGTGTCTTTGTGACCCAACTATTTGTGCATATACCTATATATTACATCTATAAAAGTACCATAGGTTTTAAGAGTGAAGCGCTGTTATAAATAGTGTCATTTAGGTAGTTACTTTCTTTTTTTAGGTTGAAATGTGCGCTCGCGGCTTACTGTTCTTATGTTAACAGAAACCTAATTTTTTGGGTTAAAAATTCGGTGTAAAAAAAATCACATACTTTTGTAATCCAAAAAATTGAACGCATGGCAAAGAATTTAGTGATTGTAGAGTCCCCGGCGAAAGCCAAAACTATTGAAAAATTCTTGGGAAAGGATTTTAAAGTTACCTCTAGTTTTGGACATATCGCAGACCTGCCTTCCAAAGAACTGGGGGTAGATGTAGATGGTGATTTTACACCTAAATATATTATCTCACCAGACAAAAAAAGTTTGGTGAAAGATTTAAAAGGTCTTGCGAAAAAAGCAGATACGGTTTGGTTGGCGAGTGATGAAGACCGAGAGGGAGAGGCTATTGCTTGGCATCTTTCAGAAGAGCTAGACCTAAATGACGAGAATACCAAACGGATTGTATTTCATGAAATTACAAAATCTGCCATCCTTAAAGCAATCGAGAATCCGCGAAAAATTGATTACAATCTTGTAAACGCCCAACAAGCTAGACGTGTCCTGGACAGATTGGTGGGGTATGAGCTTTCTCCTGTATTGTGGCGTAAGGTGAAGGGCGGGCTCTCTGCCGGACGCGTGCAAAGTGTTGCGGTACGACTTATTGTGGAACGCGAGCGGGACATCGAAGCTTTCAGCCCTGTGGCTTCGTATCGTGTAGATGCCGAGTTTATCACTGCCGATGGAAGTAAGTTTAAAGCAAAGCTTCCTAAGAATTTCGATACCGAAGCAGAAGCGCGTGCTTTTCTTCAAAAGAATTTGGGCGCAGATTATAACATTGCCGATTTGGTAAAAAAGCCGGCTAAGAAATCGCCAGCAGCACCCTTTACTACGTCAACCCTTCAGCAGGAAGCTTCACGAAAACTATATTTTTCAGTAGGAAAAACCATGACAATCGCACAACGGTTGTACGAAGCTGGTTTAATTACCTATATGAGAACCGATAGTGTGAACCTCAGTAATGATGCGCGTAACGCGGCCCAGAAAGAAATTGAATCATACTACGGAAGCGAATACAGCCAGCCGCGCAATTATAAAGGGAAATCGAAAGGTGCCCAAGAAGCACACGAAGCCATTCGCCCAACTGACATGAGCAAGCACAGTATTGAAGGTGACCGCGACCAAGCACGTTTATACGATCTTATCTGGAAACGTACTTTGGCAAGCCAGATGAGTGATGCAAAGTTAGAGCGTACCAATGTGAAAATTGATGTAAACGCATCTGAAAAAGTAAAGGAACAGTTCACTGCCAATGGAGAGATGATCAAATTTGATGGGTTTTTAAAAGTATATCTTGAAGGAACCGATTTTGAAGAAGAAGAACAAGACGGTATGTTGCCCAACCTGAAAAAGGGCGATACGTTAGATGCTGGCTACATTACTGCAACCGAACGTTTTACAAGACCTCCTTATCGTTATACAGAAGCTTCTTTGGTAAAACAATTGGAAGAGTTGGGTATTGGTAGACCTTCTACCTACGCGCCAACCATTTCGACTATTGTGAATCGAAATTATGTAGAAAAGGGAACCATCGATGGAGAAGAGCGGAAGTACTTACAACTCACTTTAGAGAACGATAGTCTTAAAGACAATACACTTACTGAGACTGTAGGAAGTGATAAAGGAAAGTTGGTGCCTACCGATATTGGGATGATCGTGAATGATTTCTTGGTAGAGCACTTCGGAAATATTCTTGAATACAACTTTACGGCGAAGGTAGAAGAAGATTTTGATGATATTGCTGAAGGAAAGGAAGACTGGAAGAAAATGATGAAAGATTTCTATGCCAAGTTCCACCCGCATGTTGAAGATGTGCAAGAAAACGCCGACCGTGAAAGTGGTGAGCGTATTTTAGGGGAAGACCCTGAGTCTGGAAGACCCGTTTTGGTTCGTTTGGGGAAATATGGCCCTATGGCACAGATTGGTGCTCCAGACGATGAAGAGAAAAAGTTTGCGAGCTTGAGGCCAGACCAGCAATTGCACTTGGTAACGTTTGAAGAGGTAATGGATCTATTTAAACTACCAAAGACCTTGGGGGTTTATGATGGTGAGGAAGTTGAAGTGAATAACGGTCGTTACGGCCCGTATGTGCGCTTCGGAAAAACCTTTATTTCATTACCAAAAGGAATGGACCCACTTGATGTAGAGATGCCTTTTGCGAAAGAGCTTATTGAAGAAAAGAAAAAAGCAGATGCACCTATATATATGTATGAAGATTTGCCGGTGCAAAAAGGAAAAGGTCGTTTTGGCCCATTTATAAAATGGAACAATATGTTCATTAACGTGAACAAGAAATACGATTTCGATAATCTTTCAGAAGAAGATATCGTGCAGCTCATCGAAGATAAAAAGCAAAAAGAAATCGATAAGCTCATTAACGAGTGGCCCGATGAAGGCATTCGATTAGAGAAAGCACGTTGGGGACGTTTCAATTTAATAAAAGGAAAAACAAAGGTGGAACTGCCAAAATCTACGAAGGCAGATAAGATAACGTTAGAAGACGCCCAAGAATTGCTCGCCAAAAAAGCACCAAAGAAAAAGGCGACGAGAAAAAAAACAACAGCTAAGAAAAAACCTGCAAAGAAATAAGGATCAGATTTGCTACTTTTGGCACTCAAGAATGCAATTACTAGTTAAGTCCGTAAAGACCTTATGATCGAATTTCTTTCTCCTGTTTCAAAAAAAGTGGTAGCCCATCGTGAAATCTTACCCGATGGAACTCTCGGAAAACAAATAGACCTACATCACAACCGGGGAGACCTTCCCGATTTGAAAAATGTTTCGTTTGCAATTGTTGGGGTGCTCGAAAACCGAAACGATGTTAATTATATAGGAGAAGAAGTGTCGTTTGACGCTTTCCGCAGTGCGTTTTACTCATTGTATCCTGGAAATTGGTCTAAGAAAATAGTCGATTTAGGGGATATTGAAAAAGGCGAAGCTGTAGAAGACACCTATTTTGCTTTAAAGACGGTAGTGAGCGCTCTGCTCAAAAAAGATATTATACCCCTCATTTTTGGAGGTGGGCAGGATACGTTGTATGCGCAGTATCGTGCCTATGACGGTAGTCCGAACATGGTGAATATGGTTAACATCGATACCAACTTCGATCTTGGTGATGCCGAAAAGCCTATTTCGAACAAATCGTACGTAGGAAAAATCATTGTAGACGAGCCGTATAATCTCTTTAATTATAGTGTGCTGGGCTATCAATCTTATTTTAATCCGCCAGGAGAGATTGGGCTCATGGACAAACTTTATTTTGATGCCTATAGATTGGGGGCAGTCACTGCCGATATTGCGATGGTAGAGCCTGTGATGAGAGATGCAGATATTGTTACTTTGGATATTTCAGCAATAAAAAGCGCAGAATTAAGTTATAAGAATAGTGCAAGTCCAAATGGATTTGACGGTCGCGAAATTTGTGCATTGGCCCGCTATGCAGGTATAAGCAATCGGGTGTCATCGTTTGGAGTCTATGAATTGAAAGATTTTTCACAGGTACAAAGTGGAGCGATGTTAGTGGCGCAAGTACTTTGGTACTTCGTTGAAGGTGTTAACTTCAGGATTTTAGACAATGATTTTACCGACGAACGGTATTATTCTACCTATAAAGTGCCAGTTGAAGCAGAGGTTTTGGTGTTCAAAAAGAGCCACAAAACAGGTCGCTGGTGGGTTGAATTGCCATTTATTTCAGAAGTAGATACTAAACTGAAAAAGCATACGTTATTACCATGCACTTACGATGAATACGTGGCTGCAACGAATCAGGAGATTCCTGAGCGGTGGTTGAAAGCCCGCCGAAAAAATGAAATTTAATAAAACCAAGTAATATTTTGGTTTAAGGGTTTTTAAAGAAATTAGTTGTTTTTTTAAATTATTATAGATAGGTTTACGCCCTTAAATCAATTGAATTTAACCTAAATACCTATGAAGAAGATTCTTGCATTTACTGCAGTGGTAGCCTTTTTGTTTAGTTGTAACTCTGGAGATAGAGGAGAACTTGTTGGCGCAAAAGGCAAAAAATGGTACCCAGAGAAACCATACGGGATGACATTAGTCCCTGGTGGTTCATTCATTATGGGTAAATCTGATGACGACTTTGTGGCGGTGAACGATGCACCAACAAAGACTGTTACGGTTCGTTCTTTCTACATGGACGAGACCGAAATCACTAATGCAGAGTACAGACAATTTGTTGAATGGGTACGCGATTCAACCGTTCGTTTGAAGTTAGCTATTCTTGCCGATGAGGTGGGAGCTACTCCGGGTGATGGAGGTATCGGTGAATTTGCATTCGTAGATCAGGAGAACGAAGAAATGACCCCGTACGAGCAATATATGTACGATAACTACTATGGTATGGGAGACGATTTCTATGCTGGTAGAAAAATTAATAAAGATGTAGACCTTATTTGGGATACAGGTGAATATCCAGACGAGTACTATTCTGAAGTGATGGATACCATGTATATCCCTGCTGAAGAAGCATACAATGGGCAACGTACCATAGATGTAGATAAACTAAAGTTCCAGTATACGTATATGGACATCCAGGCAGCGGCACGAGCTGATGGAAAACGTAGAAAAGACTTTATCAAGAAAGAAGAAATTCAAATCTACCCTGACACTACAGTTTGGATTAAAGATTTTAACTATTCGTACAATGAACCAATGCATAACGACTATTTTTGGCATGAGGCTTATGGAGACTACCCTGTAGTTGGAGTAAGTTGGAAACAGGCTAAGGCATTCTGTGCGTGGAGAACGTTGTATAAAAACGCATTCCAAAAATCGAAAAATCGCCAGCATGTAAACTCATTCCGTCTTCCTGGAGAAGCAGAATGGGAGTATGCCGCTCGTGGCGGATTGGCATCTGCGACATATCCTTGGGGTGGTCCGTATGCTAAAAATGACCGTGGTTGCTTTATGGCGAATTTTAAACCACTGCGTGGAGATTACGCAGCAGACCAGGCCCTTTATACGGTAGAAGCTGATGCATACGAGCCAAACGACTACAACTTATATAATATGGCAGGAAACGTGGCAGAATGGGTAGCCTCTAGTTATGACGCAGCTTCATACGAGTACTCTTCAACCATGAACCCTAACGTAAACGACGAAGACAACATGCGTAAAGTAGTACGTGGTGGATCTTGGAAAGACGTGGCTTACTTCTTACAAGTGAGCAGCCGTGACTTCGAATATGCAGACTCTGCAAGAAGTTACATTGGTTTCCGTACGGTGCAAGACTATATGGGTACCGATATTACCGTAAATAACAACTTCGGAGACGCAAGATAATACCTTGCGTTTCCCTTCTTATACTATTGAATCTTAACTTACTTACTATTTACTTAACTTAACTAAAAACTATTGTATTATGGCACAATCAAAATCATCTAAAAGACTATTTAACATGGCCTATGGCCTTGGAGCTTCTATTGTAATTTTAGGAGCACTATTTAAAATCCTTCACTGGGAATTAGGTCCGTTGAATGGAGGACTTCTTTTAGCAATTGGTCTGATTACCGAGGCTATCATTTTCGCAATCTCTGCATTCGAGCCAGTTGATGACGATTTAGATTGGTCTTTAGTATACCCAGAATTGGCTGGTGGAGCAGCTTCAGGAAAGAAAGCGAAGCAACCAGAAGACGCGCAAGGACTTTTATCTAAGAAATTAGACGAAATGTTGAAAGATGCACGTATCGATTCAGAATTAATGAATTCATTAAGTACAAGTATCCGTTCATTCGAAGGTGCTGCTAAAGGAATGGCTCCTACTGCAGAAGCAATGAGCTCTACTAAGAAATACAGTGAAGAAATGGCTTTGGCCGCTGCACAAATGGACTCATTGAACAGTCTTTATAAGGTACAGATCGAATCTACAAGCCGCCAAACAGAAGCAAATCAGCAAGTAGCTGAAAATGCTGAACAATTAAAAGCTCAGATGGAACACCTTGCAACCAACCTTTCTTCATTGAACGGTGTGTACGGAGGTATGTTATCTGCAATGAACAGAAACTAAGATAGTTTTTCAACCAAATATTAATCTTTAAAAAACAAAGAAAATGGCAGGAGGAAAACTATCCCCAAGGCAGAAGATGATTAACCTAATGTACCTGGTTTTCATCGCGATGCTTGCACTGAACATGTCGAAAGAAGTATTATCTGCTTTCGGACTGTTAAACGAAAAAATTAGCGACGCTAACCAAGCGGCAACCGAAAGGAATGTTGCGTTTATGGACGGTCTAGCTACCAAAGCGAGTGATGAACCTGAGCAGTATGCGGCAGTTGAAGCAAAAGCGAAAGAGATTTCGGCGATTACTTCTGAGTTCGACGCTTATATGCAAAGCTTAAAAGCGGGCGCTGTTGAGACTATTGAAGACCCTACAGATTACGAAGTAATGGATAAGCCAGATCACTTCAACAATTTATTCTTTACAGGAGAGAACTTGAAGCCTGAAGGTCAAAAATTTATCGATCAGATGAATAAGTACCGTACTGAAATGGTAGCGATTTTATCTGATACGGCTGTAGCTAAAAAAGTGGCAGGTGCCAACGAAATTATTGCGAGTATCAATGATACCTTCGGAACAGGAGAAGTTGAGAAGTCTGATGGTACCAAGCAAGATTGGTTGAACTACCACTATGAAGGTTTCCCGTTAATTGCTTCGCTTACAAAAATGACTTCGTTGCAAAACGACGTAAAAACAAACCAAAGTGAGATTTTACAGAAAATGTTGTCTGGACAACAAGCAGCAGCACTTTCTTTTAGTAACTATTCTACCATTATGGATGTAGAGAAATCTGCGTACTATTCTGGAGAAACTTTTAACGGTGCTATTCTTTTAGGTCGTACCGATGCAAGTACAGTGCCTCAAGAAGTGAATCTTACCTTAGATGGTAGGCCGTTAACTGAAGACCAATACACTGTACAAGGTGGTAAAGTAGTCTTGAATGTAGGTGCAGGTAGCCCTGGAGATCACAAAATTGAAGGAACACTTGTATATGGTGAAGGTGGAGAAAAAGTAGAGGTGCCTGTAAAAACTGGCTTCGCAACAATTTCTAAGCCAAATGCAGCAGTTATTGCAGCAGATAAAATGAACGTAGTTTACCGTGGTGTAGATAACCCAATGACGGTTTCTATTCCTGGTATTCCAGATAATAATGTTTCTGCAAGTGCTACCGGCCTAAGTAAAATCTCGGGTAGTAAGTATGTGATGCGACCAGGTGCTGGACGTGAAGTTACAATTACTGCTAGCGGAACATTGCCTGACGGACAGCGAATCAGCACGCCAGCTAAATTCCGTATCAAGGATATCCCAGCACCACAAGGTGCAGTTCGTGGAGAGACTGGAATCGTAAGAATGCAACGTAACGGATTGGAAATTGCTTCAATCTCCGCGGTGCTTCCAGATTTCGACTTCGACGTAAACTTACAAGTAACAGGCTTTAGCTTTAAAGTATCAGGACAACCAACAGTTCGTGTAAATGGAACACGGTTAGATGGTGCTGCTAAAGGTGCATTGCGTAGAGCAAAACGTGGCGACGCAGTGCAGATTTTCGATATTAATGCAAAAGTTCAAGGAAGTAGTGTGGTGTTAAAGAAAACATCACCTGTAATCATTGAGCTTACAAACTAGAATTAAAAACTGATTTATGACTTTTAAAAATGTTGTTTTAACTGTTTTTGGATTGTTGTTAGTGACAGCTACTGCAAATGCGCAGCTAAATGTACTCAACGCCAAGACACCGGAAGACATAGGCAAGAAGACGGAAGCGCAGATTGCTTATGACAATGACGAGCCTTTACCTTATGGGTATACAGACGAGCGTGATATCCTGTGGTCTAAAACCACTTGGGAGATCATCGACTTAGATGAGCGTGTGAACTTTCCATTGTACTATCCAATAGACACCAACAACATTGGTTCTGAAAGACGTTCGTTATACGACGTATTGGTGAAAAACATCAAGAATGGTAATATCGAGCATATTTATGCAGATTCTTACTTTACGGAAAAGCGTACGTTAAAAGACCTGAGTGCTTCTCTTGTGTATAGTGATACTACCGATCTAGGTATCGAGCAGTTGAATGCTGAAGGGATTGTAGATCCGCAGTATATCAGACGATTCGATTTAGATGCTGGTGATATCGAAGAATGGAGAATTCGCGGTATTTGGTACCTCGACAAGCGTCAAGGTGAATTAAAGTACCGTTTGTTAGGATTGTGCCCCGTTGCTAACGAAGCACGTTCTAAAGCGTTCCCTGACGATATGATAGATAGTAAAGTAGAGTTGTTCTGGGTTTGGTTCCCGGGCGCACGAAAAGCGTTACACGAAGCCAAAGCCTTTAACCGCAAAAATACTTCGCAACCTATTTCGTATGACCATTTGTTGAATTCAAGGCGATTTAACGCCATGATCTACAAAGAAGACAACGTACAAGGTGACCGTGGTGTTCGCGATTATATCAACGATAATGCGATGATGCAGTTACTGGAAGCAGAACGAATTAAAGATCAAATCAGAAACATGGAAATAGACCTTTGGAACTATTAATATTCCACTAGGTTTCAAACACAAACCCTCCTTGGTATTCCCTCGGAGGGTTTTTTATTGGGTTGTGTTGGGCGTTCCCCCTCACTAAAGCTTGGTGTCGGGTCTTCCGCTATATCTTTTTTAGGGTCATTGAGTGACTTCCGTAAGGAAGTCGTATCGAAATGCCCTAAAAAAGGATGCCGCTTCAACCCCTAACGCGAAACGTACTGTGAAATAGTTTGCAGTGGCAGAAGCAGTTTGCATCATGGGTTGATAAGACAGCACTTTTAATTACTAAAGACTACAGACCAATGACCACCAACTATTTCCGTATTTTTACGCTCCATGAAAAAAGTAGATTATATCGTAGTCGGATTCGGAATAGCAGGTATTTGCTTAGCGGAACGACTGCAAGCTCGGGGCAAGTCCTTTAGTTTGATTGATAATGCACAGGAAGGGGCTACGGCGGCTTCTGGTGGGGTGTTGAACCCAACTGTACTAAAACGCTTTACTGCCGCCTGGAATGCTGCAAGCTTCTTCAAAACGGCCATTCCCTTCTATAAAAGTTTGGGTGAACGTATCGGTGTTCCAATCCTCAAAGATGTGGCAATACACCGTATCCTGCATTCGGTTGAGGAACAAAACAATTGGATGGTAGCAAGCGATAAAAAGGAACTCGAATCGTTTCTTTCTTCGGAAATTCTCACAAATAAAAACACGTCTGTTGCTGCGCCATTCGGACTTGGAAACGTAAAGGGCGGCGCACTTATGCATCCCGAAAAGTTGATAAATGCCTTCAGAAACTTTTTGAAAACTAGTAATGTCTTGATTTCTGAAAATTTTGAACATGACCTATTGAAGATAAGCGGAAATCACGTAGAATATAAGGACGTTTCAGCAAAACATATTATTTTTTGCGAGGGGGCTTCCATTGTGGATAATCCGTTTTTCCCCCTCTCAGTCTCTCCAAACCGTGATAAGGTTTTTGTTGGCAACAAGGGCGAATACGTCATCTTTAAAGCACCAAAATTAAAATTGAATTCGATTCTGAAAGGTCCGATGATGATTATTCCGTTAGGAAATGACTTGTATAAAGTAGGTGCTTCTTATGGCCGTGATGATTTTTCAAAAGGAACCACCAAAGATGCTAGGGAAGAAATTGTTTCAAAATTGAAACGCATGATTTCGTGTGATTTTGAAGTTGTAAATCAAGTATCAGGCATACGTCCAACCGTAAAAGATCGAAAACCATTACTTGGTAAACCATTCGAAAACAAACCGATTTATTTTATGAATGGCCTGGGCACCCGCGGACTTTCTATGGCGCCATTATTGTCAGAATGGTTACTAGATTCGATAGCAGCTGGAAAACCACTACCTGCAGAGGTTAATATCAATAGATTTCTTAAGTAATCATAACCAATCACTCCTTCCGCTATTGGCGGAAGGTGATTTTGCGCAGCAAAATCCGAGGGTGGAATTTAAGTTGATCTTCCAACAAAATTATATTTCAACCAACAACCATCAACCATCAACCAACAACCAACAACTAACAACCAACAACCAACAACTAACAACTAACTACACCCGCTCCTTATCAAACTTAAAAAAGAAGTTAATCCATATATTTCTGGAAACCCGTAAAATAATTGGGAGCATCAACACCAAAGTGCCCGTAATTACAAAAAAGGTGGTTAGTCTGTCTAAGCCAATAAAGAAATAGGCAATTATAAATGCCGCCACCGCAATGGCAACACCTACAGCATAGCTAACGTACATAGCACCATAAAAGAATGAGGGTTCAATCTTAAATTTTACATCACAATTCGGACACCGATCGTGCATTTTTAAAGTTTCAGAAAAAACATATGGGTTTTTATTTGAATACATCTTACCTGTATGGCAAACGGGACACGTGCCCGTAAAAATACTGTAGATTTTGGTTCCTTTTAATCCCATGGCTGCGGTTCTTTTAAATGCAATTTTTTTTGCATAACAAAATTAAGCATCTTTGCACACCCTAGCCATCATGGGAGATAAATAATTTTAATAGACGCATGCTAAATATTCATAATCTTTCGGTTTCATTTCAGGGCGAATACCTTTTTGAAGGTATCACCTTTCAGTTATCTCCTGGTAATCGGGTCGGACTGGTAGGTAAGAACGGAGCCGGAAAATCTACCTTGCTCCGTATCATTTCTGGAGAGCAGGAATATGACGAAGGTGCCATCGCAACCGACAAAGAAATTTCCATAGGCTTTTTAAAACAGGATATCGATTTTACCAAGGGACGCACGGTGTTAGAAGAATCGTATGAGGCTTTTACCCAAATTAAAGCGCTAGAAAAACAACTTGAGCATATCAATACCCAATTGGCAGAGCGTACTGATTACGAAAGTGATGGTTACAACCAATTGATGATCGACCTGAATGAAGTGCAGCATCAATACGAAATTCATGGCGGGTATAATTACCAAGGAGAAACTGAACGTATTTTACAAGGACTTGGATTTCAACGTGAAGATTTCAATAAAGTAACCGAGACGTTCTCTGGTGGCTGGCGTATGCGTATTGAGCTCGCAAAGCTACTATTGCAGAACAATGACATTCTTTTACTCGATGAGCCTACCAACCACCTAGATATTGAATCGATTCTATGGCTGGAAGATTTCCTGAAAAACTACGCTGGTGCAGTTGTGGTGGTGTCTCACGATAAAATGTTTTTAGATAATGTAACCAACCGGACCATTGAAATATCATTGGGTAAAATTTACGACTACCCCAAAGCGTATTCTAAATATTTGGTGCTTCGGAAAGAGTTAAGAGAACAACAGTTGGCTTCGCAAAAGAACCAACAAAAACAAATTGAGCAAACCGAAAAGCTGATCGAAAAGTTTCGGGCAAAAGCGAGTAAGGCCACCATGGCACAATCGCTTATCAAAAAATTAGACCGTATAGACAGAATTGAAGTAGACGAAGACGACAATGCCGTGATGAGTTTACGGTTTCCTATTTCTGTGACACCGGGAAAAGTGGTAATCACCGCAGAAAATGCTTCAAAGCACTACGGCGACAAACAAGTACTGAACAATGTAGATTTGCTTATTGAAAGAGACTCTAAGACGGCTTTTGTTGGGCAGAACGGGCAAGGAAAGTCTACGCTGGCTAAAATGATTGTGGGAGAGATTCCATACCAAGGCGACATACAATTAGGCCATAATGTTCAGATTGGATATTTTGCCCAGAATCAGGCAGACTATCTTGACGGAAGTAAAACCGTAGAAGATACCATGCTCGATGCGGCAGATGAAAAAACACGTCCGCGTGTACGTGACATCCTTGGGGCATTTTTATTCCGTGGGGAAGAAGTAGACAAATATGTGCGCGTGCTCTCTGGAGGCGAACGAAACCGCCTAGCGTTGGCTAAACTGCTGTTGCAACCTTTCAATGTGTTGGTAATGGATGAACCTACCAACCACCTGGACATCAAATCGAAGAACGTATTAAAAGAGGCGCTGCAAAACTTTCAGGGAACGTTGATATTAGTATCGCACGATCGTGATTTTCTGCAAGGACTCACCAACAAGGTGTACGAATTTAAAGATAGAAAACTGAAGGAGTATTTGGGCGATATCGATTATTTCCTAGAGCAGCGAAATCTAGAAAATCTACGTGAAGCCGAAAAGAAAACCAAGGAAGTTTCCGAAGAAAAAAAGACAACCACTGGGGGCAAGCAAACCTACGAAGAACAGAAAAAACTAAAGTCACTTCAGAACAAGCTCAGCAAAACCGAAGCTAAGATTGCTAAGCTGGAAAAAGAGCTGAAAGAAATTGATGTAGAATTACAAGTAAACTACGATGTTACGATCGCCCAAGATGGTTTTTTTGGAATGTGCCAAGGTAAAAAAGACCAACTTAACCAACTTATGGAAGATTGGGAATCTGTAACCGAACGTATCGAAAAATTGCAACTTTAAGATACTTTTAACTTCGATGGTTTAAAGCCGTAGTATTTTTGAAGCTTACACTTAATCTACGAGTTGGCGATGCGAAAAATTCTTCTGTACGGTCTAGGAGTACTTATTTTGTTAGGTACTTTTTTCGGGGCTAAATATATCATTGACAATAACAACAAACCGAAACCTAAAGTTGATAAGGTTATTAAAACAGTTTTTGTGGAAACGGTCAAAAATGACACAGTACCTATCACAATTGCTGCAAACGGAACGCTTCAAGCCAAGGAACGACTCGAATTGTATTCTGAGGTTCAAGGTATTTTTCAATCCAGTGCAAAAGATTTTAAAGTGGGTCAGCCCTACCGAAAAGGACAAACTTTAATCAGGGTGAATGCTGCAGAATATTATGCCTCGGTGCAATCTGCTAAGAGTGAATTCTACAACTTGGTCACTTCTTTAATGCCCGATTTACGCTTAGATTATCCAGACGCTTTTCCGAAGTGGCAGGCGTATTTAGATAATTTCAACATAGACAATAGTGTGCCGCCATTACCAGAGACTTCTTCTGAAAATGTAAAATATTTTGTCACCGGTAGGGGGGTGTATTCTTCGTATTACAATTTAAAAAATTTAGAGCAACGCCTCGGAAAATATAGTATTTATGCACCTTTCGATGGTATCTTAACCGAAGCTTTGGTCACCAAAGGAACGTTAATTAGACAAGGACAAAAACTAGGGGAATACATAAACACCTCAGTTTTTGAAGTGGAATTGGCGATTGGTAAAACATTTAGCGATCTTTTAAAATTAGGTGAAAATGTTGAACTTTCATTGCCTCAGAGTTCTAAAACCTATACTGGAACAGTATCGCGTGTTAATGGGCGTATCGACCCAGCCACGCAGACCATACAGGTATTTGTTGAAGTAAAAGGCGAAGACCTTAAAGAAGGGATGTACCTAGAAGCACAACTAGAAGCCCGGGAACAACCCAATGCCATTAAGATTTCAAGAAAATTGTTAGTAGATGAATCTGAAATCTATATTGTACGCGACAGTGTTTTAGACATAATACCCGTGCAACCTGTACATTTTTCACCAAAAGAAGTTGTGGTACAAGGTGTGCCAGATGGAACGAAAATTTTATCGAAATCGATTCCAGGCGCCTACGCAGGCATGCTTGTAAAGGTAAACGAGAGTTCAACACCTAGTTCAGCTAACACAGAAACGGTAGAATAGCATGAGAAAGGTCATCAGTTACTTTATAAAATACGATGTTGCTGTAAATGTGCTAATCATTGCTTTTGCCATTTTCGGTGTAATAGGCATGCTGCAATTAAAGTCGTCATTTTTCCCACTACAAGAATCTGAAATTATTAGCATTAGCGTTGCCTACCCTGGCGCTGCTCCTGAAGAAATTGAAGAAGGGGTAGTTCTTAAAATTGAAGATAATTTAAAAGGTCTGATAGGCGTAGAGCGCGTTACTTCTACCTCTCGTGAGAATGGGGGTAGCATTACTGTTGAAATTGAAAGTGGTGAAGATATCGACGATATGGTGGCCGAAGTTAAGAATGCCGTAGATCGTGTGCCTAACTTCCCCACAGGAATGGAACCCTTGGTAGTCGCTAAACAAGAACGGATTCGCCAGACCATAGACTTTGCCATTAGCGGCGATAATATCGAATTGGCTTCCCTAAAACAGATTGGCAGACAGATAGAAAACGACCTTCGAGCCATGGAGGGTATTTCTCAAATTTCGGTTTCTGGTTATCCAGAAGAAGAAATCGAAATTTCGGTGCGGGAGAACGACCTTCTAGCGTATAATTTGAGTTTTTCTGAAGTCGCTGCGGCCGTTGCGGAAGCGAATATTCTTACCACCGGTGGAAATATTAAAACCGAAGCAGAAGATTATCTGATTCGAGCAAATAACAGATCGTATTACGGCACCGAACTGAACAACTTAGTAGTTCGTGCCAATGCCAACGGTACAGTCGTGCGTTTGCAAGATGTGGCAACAGTGCGCGATCGGTTTTCTGAAACTCCAAACGCTTCTTATTTCAACGGAAATGTAGCAGTAAACGTAGAAATTACCAATACCAATAGTGAAGACTTGATTTCTACGGCCGAGCAAGTAAATGCGTACATAGACACGTTTAACCAGAAATACACAGGCGTAAAAATTGATGTGGTAAGTGATTCTTCCATTCGATTGAATGATCGTACCAATTTGCTGCTAGAAAACGGAGCGGTAGGGATTATCTTAGTATTGCTCTTCCTTTCTTTATTCCTGAATACACGACTGGCGTTTTGGGTGGCATTCGGATTACCGATATCGTTTTTGGGAATGTTCATATTTGCCGCCAACTTTGGTGTAACCATCAACGTGTTGTCGCTATTTGGGATGATCATTGTAATTGGTATTCTGGTTGATGACGGTATTGTGATTTCAGAAAACATTTACCAACATTACGAAAAAGGAAAGACTCCCATCAAAGCTGCGATTGATGGTACCATGGAAGTGCTACCGCCCATTATTTCAGCAATTTTAACTACGGTATTGGCTTTTTCAACCTTCCTTTTTCTCGATGGTAGGATTGGCGACTTTTTTAGTGAAGTTTCGGTAGTTGTGATGCTTACGCTGGCAGTTTCGCTTATTGAAGCACTCATTATTTTACCTGCCCACATTGCCCACTCAAAAGCATTGGTTCGCGAAAGTGAAGAAGAAAGAAAAAACAAGAAGGGTATCGCTAAAGTTTTTCAGAAGCTGCGAGTAATCAACAAATATGGCGATAAATTTATGCGCTATTGTCGGGATAACCTGTACAGTCCGGTGTTACGATTTTCCTTAAACCAACGATTTGTGACCCTTGCTATTTTGTTGGGACTTATGATTTTAACCGTGGGCTCATTTATGGGTGGAGTAGTGCGTGCCTCGTTTTTTCCGAGCATTGCGAGTGACCGTGTGAGTATCGACTTATTGATGCCTGAAGGTACCAATCCGAAGCTTACCGATAGCATAATTTCGGTGGTAGAAGCTGCTGCGTGGCGTGTTAATGAAGATTTTACTAAAAAGCAAACAGGCAATAAGCAAGTAGTTGAAAATATTATCAAACGCGTGGGGCCCGGAAATAATAAGGCATCACTGAATGTAAACTTGTTACCAGGTGAAGAACGTGATTTTGGCTCGCCAGAGATTACCAACGCCATTCGGGATGAAGTAGGCGGAGTATATGGTGTAGAACGTCTCACATTCGGTTCTGGTGGTAATTTTGGGGGGAGCCCGGTGTCGGTTTCACTCCTCGGAAATAACACCGAAGAGCTAAAAGCGGCTAAAACGGAACTAAAAGTTGCGTTAGAAAACAACTCATTGCTTGCCGATGTTACCGATTCTGACCCTGAAGGTATCAAAGAAATAAACATAGAACTGAACGAGTCTGCGTATGCACTCGGACTTAACCTTCGTGATGTGATGGCCCAAGTGCGGGCAGGATTTTTTGGGCTCCAAGCACAGCGTTTCCAAAGAGGACAAGATGAAATTCGGGTTTGGGTGCGCTATGACCGTAGTAATCGCGAATCGATAAGTGACCTAGACGAAATGCGAATTGTAACGCCAGGTGGGCAACGGGTTCCTTTTGGTGAAATTGCCACCTATTCTATTGAGCGGGGTGATGAAAGTATCAGTCATTTAAACGGACTTCGAGAGATTCAGGTGAATGCCGATTTGGACGACCCCAAAGGGAGTGCTACCGAAATCATGACCGATATTAGAACGAACGTCATGCCCGAAATACTTTCAAAATATCCTACAGTTTCTGTTTCGTATGAAGGGCAAAACCGAGAAGCTGGTAAACTAGCAGATTCGGCATGGACGGTAGTACCTATCGTATTGTTCTTAATTTATGTAGTCATCGCATTTACCTTCCGCAGTTACAGTCAGCCCCTACTGCTCATGATCATGATCCCTTTCAGCTTTATTGCAGTAGCATGGGGACACTGGATACACGATTTCCCAATTAACATTTTGTCTGCACTCGGTATTATTGCACTTATTGGTATTATGGTGAACGACGGTTTGGTATTAATTGGAAAATTCAATACCTATTTACGCGAAGGGATGAAATTTGATGAAGCGTTGTATCAGGCAGGACGTTCTAGGTTTAGAGCCATATTTCTTACCTCACTAACTACCATTGCGGGAATTGCACCATTGCTATTAGAGAAAAGCCGACAAGCGCAATTTTTAAAACCTATGGCAATTTCAATTGCCTACGGAATTGGAATCGCTACGGTACTTACGTTAATCATACTCCCTGTATTACTCTCGGTGACCAATAGTACCAAAGCGGGAGCTAAATGGCTCGTAACAGGGAAAGATGTTCAAAAAGAAGAAGTAGAACGCGCTATAAAAGAGCAAAAACAAGAAGAACATGCTGCTTAGATCATTTTTAGTATTGATGGGCTGCTTCGTTTCTATGACGATTTCGGCACAAGAATTTTTAAGTAAAAAAAAGGCAATAGAAGAAACGTTAGAAAATAATTTTGGCATTAAAATCGCCAATAACGATCTTGAAGTTGCAGACAATAACCAAAATATTTTAAATTCAGGTTACCTGCCTTCAATAACGGGGCTTGCAGGAGCTTCTTACAATATTGAAGACCAAGAAGTGACTTTCAATAACGGAGAAACCAACGTAGTTGATGGTGCAGAAAGCACCCAATACAATGCTTCGGTAAATTTAAATTATACGTTGTTTGATGGGCTGGGGCGATTCTATAATTACAAGAGTTTAAAAGAACAATACAACCTTGGGGAACTACAGGCAAGACAGACTATAGAAACCACACTCTTGCAATTGTTCTCTGTGTATTATGAGGTGGCTCGCATTACAGAAAATATTTCGGTATTAGAGCAAACGTATCAGAATACCAAAGATCGTTTAACACGCGCCGAATATAGTTTTGAATACGGACAGGTTAATAAATTGGAGGTCTTAAATGCCGAAGTCGATTTGGTGACAGACAGTATTAATTTATTAAATTCTAGACAGCAATTACGCAATACTAAGCGGGATCTCACCGTGGTTTTGAACAGCGATCTAGAACGTAGCTTTGCGGTAGATACCTCTGTAGTATTTGTGGGAGAATTACGGTTAGAAGAATTCATTAAACAATCTGACACGAACAATGTGCGCCTTCAACAGGCAAGAAAAAATATTGACATTACAGGAAACAATTACAAGGCCAGCAAGGCAGTTTTTTTGCCATCTGTGGGTATTAATGGTTCGTACGGATGGACCCAGGGTGAATTTCCGGTAACAAGTTTTGCGAGTTCGCGAACCACAACTGGATTTGGTGCTGGAATAAGTTTAACCTGGAACTTATTTGACGGTGGAAGCGGCATTACCAATGTAAAAAACCTCCGTATCCAGAAAGATTCCCAAGAGTTGGTGTTGCAGCAAATAGAGAATGAAGTGCGGCGTGATGTGGCGAATGCCAATGATGCATACCTTAATAGATTGGAAGTGTTTCGGCTTCAGGAGCAAAATGTGGTCACAGCAACCAATAACTATGAACGTTCTCAAGAGCGGTATAAGTTAGGGCAAATCACTTCGGTAGAACTGCGTCAGGCACAAATAAATTTGCTAAATGCAGAAACGAACAAGAATTTAGCCAAATACGAAGCGAAGTTGGCCGAATTGGAGCTACTCCAGCTCACAGGGCAGTTATTAAATGTAGATTTTTAATGTTTGAGCATTATTTCCAATGTCCGTATTGTTGGGAAGAGATTTCGATGTTATTAGACCCATCGATCTCCCAAACCTATGTAGAAGACTGCGAAGTTTGTTGCAATCCCATTACCGTTTCCGTAGTATTCGAAGGAGGTGAATTGCACTCTTTTTCTGCTGAAAACCTCGGGCAATAAGTTTTTTGCGTACCTTTAAGTACCAATCAACTCCTGCCATGAGTCCTAGTTTTAGTTTTTCTGAGAAAACAGTCGGTTTTCTAATTGAAGATGGTGTGTTTAATAAAAAGCGCGCAGCATCGCTTATTGCCGAAATTGAAAAGAAAATTGAACGCTTTGGTTCTATAAATCTTTATTTAGAAGATCAAGGCGTTGAAAGATTTACACTGCCTGCGATAAGCGAGCACCTGCTTTTTAAATATGAGCATAAGGAAAATTTAGGAAAGGTAGCTCTCGTGAGTGACCGAAAATGGATTCATGCGTGCGCCAGTATTGAGAAATTGTTACTGCCTATTAACGTAAAAAGTTTTGCTGTTGAAAAACGTATGGAAGCCATGAAATGGATTATGGAATAAAATATTATAGTAAACAAGCTTTTAGTGCGTCACGCACGTTCAACCATAAGTAATTGAAAAAGGATTTCGTTTTATCCGGCTGCACCGTGGCACTGCCTTTTGTAAATCCTTCACTGTCGTTTTCACTATCGGACTTTAAAAATAAATTCGCCAATCCCGATAGTAGTGTTTTAGTGCTAGAGCCATCTTCTTTTAATAGATCCACCTTAAAATGGTCGTATTTAATGCGCATATCAATCTCAGACTGATTACTGGTGCCGTAAATTGAGAAGAATGTTTGATCTACTTTTCCTTCTAATGCTGCCCTTAGATTTGGCTTTGTAAACGAATTTAACTGTTCTGCGGCTAGGGGCCCGATATCTGCTTTAAAAGTGAAAGCATCAGAAGTATCTTGTACATCGAACGTCCAATCAACATTAACTGGGGTGCTTTGCATAAACGTTGAAGTAATCTTCATATTGGTGCTTTGTTTTTCCGGATATGTATTCCCTACATTTTCTATGTTAGCATTTAGATTGTCGAAGTGGATGGTTCCTGGGGGTTGATCAGCCTTTACTTTTTCCTCATACCGCACGTTGCTATTGTTTATGAGTAATGAATCTACGGTAAGTGCGATAGGGAGTTCGCGAAGCATTTTGCTATACAGCGGTTTTTCTCTGGTGTCATCTGCTACCAATTTATTTCGATATATAGTAGCGTCAATTTTATCGAATATAATTTTGCTCGTTTTATAGAAGAATTGTCGGTCAGTAAATCCGAAATCAATGTTGTTCACAGATAAGCTTCCTACAGATACATCAAAATGATCTCTTTCTTTTTCAAGGAGTTCGGTATGTTTTGCTATTGAATATTTTGTGTACAAACGTATGGAGTCTACAGTGAGTTTTTTGTTTTTTAATTGCAAAGGTCCCGTTTTCAACGCTTCATATGCGCCTACTTTTAGAAAGATGCTGTCGGTAGAAGCCTGATAGTTTTTATAGGTAACGGGGAGTCTCTTTTGCAAAGTTTCATTATCAAAATACAAACCGCTAACGGTGACCATTATGTCGGGCACGTATAAAAAGGTAGAGTAGGTTGTATCGTCATACATGGTAATTTTGGCGTTGTCGATAGAAAATTTATCTATTAATACCGTTCGTTGTAAGGGTTTATTAGTTGCAGTACTTGAATTTGTAGTATTTTGGTTAGGCTGATACTTGTGTTTGTAATAGGTGATGTCTGGTTTTGAAATTTGAATCGCCTCGAGATGAATTTGGTTATTAAATAGATAGTCCCAGTATTTAAAATCTTCTACAATGAGCTTTTCTGTTTTTACATGGGTATGCTTTGCCTTTTTAGATGTGTCTTGCAGGGATACCGAAATATCTGAAAAGGTCATGGTGCCGGTGATGAGGTGGACGTCTAGATTACCATAACTTGCTGCAATATGTTCAGGCAGTCCGTTTGTAAAGAATTTTTCTACTTTATTTTTAACCACTATATTTCCGATAATCAGTGCCAAAAGAAGTAGGCCGATTATGGAACCGATGGTGATAAGGGTGATTCGTACTTTCTTGCTCATATCTAAAGATAAAAGTATGACAGGGTTTTTCGAAATTTTTATGATTTCTTGTTAAAATTAGCGACTATTTATATGGTATTTTTCTAAAAGCGTTGTATCTTTGCCGTCCATATCGCGGGATAGAGCAGTAGGTAGCTCGTCGGGCTCATATCCGCCAATAGTGGCGGACACTGGTTCTCGATAGAAGAAAAAAATATAGGGTGTGCGATCACCTTCAAACATACATCGCGGGATAGAGCAGTAGGTAGCTCGTCGGGCTCATAACCCGAAGGTCACTGGTTCGAGTCCAGTTCCCGCTACTAGTAAATTCAAGGCTTCACAGAAATGTGAGGCCTTTTTTTATGTGCTGGGTACAACATAGGTACAACATTTTACTATTTTTCGTTAAGCCATTTAAAATTCTATTGTTTGATATGTTTTAGAAGTAAATTCTATTAAACAAAGCTGTAACAGCTATATAACAGCTTCTGATGTCTCATAAAACGTTCCTTTTATGAGACTTTAGAAGGTTTTGGTATAGAGCTTGAACAATAGGACTATGTGCCGTTTTATGACATATACAGCCTGTCACCTACTTTTTTTAATTTCTTTAAAACAAATTAGAAATATTACATATCCATTTATAAAAGTAACAAGAAATAGTCAAATTAAATTTATTCCTCATAATATCAAGAATAATATTTTTTTAGTAAATTGTCATCTTTATAAGACTTTTTAAATGACATTAACCATTCCTCTACTTGCCGGAACACTTGCGTCAATGCTTCATGTTATTTCTGGACCCGATCACCTGGCAGCAGTTACCCCTTTAGTCATTGAAACTAAACGAAAAGCATGGAAAATAGGTTTGTTTTGGGGTTTAGGACACTTAGTAGGAATGCTTTTAATTGGTGTTTTGTTCTTATTATTCAAGGAATATATTCCAGTCGAGAGTATTTCAAAATATAGTGAGCAGTTAGTAGCTATTGTCTTGATTGGAGTTGGGTTTTGGGCATTCTATCGTATTTTTAATGAGCAAAAAAAACATCAACATCCTCATGTTCATAATGAAGGCGAAAACTATGTTCATATACATGCGCATGAGCATAGTCATAATGAGGGTCATAAACATGTGCACGATAAAATTGTAAAACAAAATGTTCTTTCCTCTTTTGGAATTGGCTTTTTACATGGATTAGCGGGCGTTGCGCATTTCCTGTTGTTGTTACCCGTATTAGGTTTTGAAAATAATTTAGAAGGATTACAATACATTATCGGCTTTGCAATAGGTACTGTTTTAGCAATGTCTGTATATGCATTGATTTTAGGGAAGTTAACATCGCATTCAAAGCATCAACACAATGATAATTTTTTTAAAGGAATTCGTTTTGCTGGAGGGCTATTTGCAATAGTTATTGGCTTCTATTGGTTGTATCTAACCTTTTAGTTCACAGATTACAAGTCTGTGATTTCCGGTGTCCGCTATGAACAATGTATCACCGGCAGTGGTAATTGAAAATGGCCAATAAATAGCACTTTTAGTACCGTGCATATTCCCATTAAAATCGCTGCTCGTTTTAAAATCTTCTCTGCCTATTACTGCTTTCGCAAAAGGATTATTGGTATTAGGAATTTCATCAAATTTTAAAATTCTACTATTTCCTGTATCGTTTACTAAAATACCATCTCTATAAAAGCAAGCATCGTAGGTCCAATTTAAAGTATTCGCTTCTGGTGCTAAACTAAATTGATTTTGACCACAAGCATCAAAATTATCTTGACCAATAATAACATCAGCAGGTTTTGAAAATGCATCATCTTTATTATTCCATACTAACACACGATAGAATTGGGTATCAGCAACGGCCATTTGACCTTTGTCATTTATTTTAACTGAATATGGCCATATCGGTTCATCATTATTATAATCTCGAGTTGTAAAGGTTGGCTTTCCGATTACTTTGTCAGCAGCTGTATAATTTTCAGAGGGAATATCATTATAAAATAGGATGCGTCGATTGCCAGTATCGGCAATCCAAAGGCTTTTACCATCTGAAAACAATCCATACGGCCAATTGAGCGTATGCGCAGTGGGATCGTTTCCTATACCCTTTACATTAGGCAAATTAGAGTCGAAATCTGGCTGCCCAAGAACTACATCTGCTGGTTGCGCATTTGAAGTAGGAATAGCATGCCATATAAGCACTCTATGATTCCAGGCATCTGCAACTATTAATTGTTCTCCATCACTCCAAAGACCAGAAGGATATTGTAATGAAGTTGCTGTCACTTCACCTCCAGAATTTCGTCCACTATCCACTACCTCTATTTGACCTAAAATAACATCGGGTTCTTTAAATTCTGTTGTAGGAATTGTATTCCAAATGAATACTCTATTTTGTCCCGTATCTGATACAAAGAGTTTGTTTTTTGCAACAAAAACACCTCTAGGTGCTAAGAAAGACCTTTGTTCAGAACCTCTAAACAACCTTCCATTTGTCACTTGATCTCCTAATGTTTTATAATCCATGAGTTAGCAGATTCTAGGTAATTGTTCTCCTGGTAACATGCTTACCACACGTTTACCTCCAATCGCACTTTCCATGATAACCTGTCTCGGATGTTCTTCAGTAGCGGAACCAATTATTTTAGCGTGCTTCCCATTTTCATCTTTTTGAAGCATTTCTAAAAAATCAACAGCAATCGACTCATCTACAAAAGCAATGAAAAGTCCTTCATTTGCTACATAAATAGGGTCTAAACCTAACAATTCGCATGCACTAGATACTTGATTATCAATTGGCAAATCTCTTTGAGTAATATCGAATCCTAAATTAATAGATTGGGCAGTTTCTTTCAGTACAGTTGCTATTCCACCTCGGGTTGGATCAGTAAGTAAATGAATGTGTTCGCCAAAAGTATCGAGTAATGATTTAATAGTATGGTTAAGATGTATCGTATCACTTAAAATTTCAGAGTCAAATTCAAGCCCTTCTCTAACCGACATAATCGCCATACCATGAGATGCAATATTACCACTCACAATAATTTTATCTCCTACTTTTATGTTTTTTGATGAGATTTTAGCCTTCGAATGAATGCTTCCAATACCCGAAGTATTAATGAATATTTTATCTCCTTTTCCCTTTTCAACCACTTTAGTATCACCCGTTACTACTTGAACTCCTGCTTCTTCACAAGCACCTTTTATAGCGACCAATATTTTCCAAAACTCCGTAACTTTTAATCCTTCTTCTATGATAAAACTAAGAGATAAATACTTAGGGATAGCCCCGCACATCGCGAGGTCATTAACAGTTCCATTTACAGCTAATTCTCCAATATTTCCACCAGGAAAGAAAATAGGCGACACTAAAAAACTATCGGTTGAAAATGCCATTTTTCCCTCTAATTCGAAGATAGCACCATCGTGCCGTTCATCAAGAATAGGATTACTTAGTAAATCAAAAACACCACTATCTAATAATTTGTTCGTAAGTACCCCTCCACTACCGTGACCCAAGTTTATAACATCAAAGTCCAATTTAGGCATAGGACATTGCAGTTGCATTCGTATTTTTTTATCTGACATTAAATAATTTCGATTTTAACACTAGGCCTCTACAAGCCCAGAAAAGTGATAGTATGCAGCACAAGCTCCTTCACTACTCACCATTGGTGCACCCAAAGGATTTGTAGGCTTACATTTTTTACCAAACTGAGAACATTCAAAAGGTTTCTTTAATCCTTTCATTATTTGACCTGAAATACAATCTGGGTTTTCTGGTGCTTCAGGAATTTCAATTTTGAATTTCCTATTAGCATCAAAATCTGCATATTCTGGTCTGACTTGATATCCACTCTCAGGGATTTCACCTATACCACGCCATATTTGGTTTTTAATTTCAAACACTTTATGAATCATTTTTTGTGCTTCAGGATTCCCTTCCTCTTTAACAATTCTTGAATATTGATTTTCTACTTGTGCCTTACTCCCTTCAAGTTGCTTCAACACCATTAAAATACCTTGTAAAACATCTAACGGTTCAAAACCAGTCACTACAATTGGGACTTTATAAGTAGCGGAAAGAGGGTGGTATTCGGCATTCCCCATAATAGTACATACATGTCCTGCTGCTAAAAAACCATCTATCTTACTTTCTTCATCATCAATAACGGCTTTAATTGCCGGAGGCACTAAAACATGAGACGCTAGAATAGAATAGTTCTTAAGTTCTTTACGATGCGCATGAATAACTGAAAGTGCATTTGCTGGAGCAGTTGTTTCAAAACCTACCGCAAAAAAAACGATTTCTTTATCAGGATTATCCTCTGCTATTCTCACTGCTTCAAGCGGAGAATATAGAATACGAATATCCGCGCCCTCGGCTTTTGCCTCGAGTAAATTCTTTTTAGAACCAGGTACACGTAACATATCCCCAAAGGAACATAGAATCACATTTTCTTCTAGTGCTAAATGAATGGCTTTATCTATAATATTTAAAGGTGTTACACATACTGGACATCCAGGACCGTGAATCATTGTCACTTCTTTTGGTAGCATATCGATGATACCATTTTTAACAAGACTATGCGTTTGTCCGCCACAAACCTCCATTATGGACCAAGGTTGTGTTACTGTTTTTTTTATTTCTTCAAGATACGCTTTCGCAACTTCTGGATCGCGATATTCAGACATATACTTCATGACTAGTTCTTTTTAGGTAAATATTCGTCTACATCTGTTAACTCCCCAATCTCTCCTAATTCTTCAAGATATTTAAACGTTTTCTGAGCTTCTTCTTCATCAACTTTACTGATGGCAACACCTACATGAACCAAGACATAATCATCTATACCTGCATCTGGTAACATCTCTAAACTGGCTTCTTTTGTAATGCCACCAAAAGACACTGTAGCCATTCTTACCGCTCCACCATATTGCAATTCAATACTTTTTATTTTTCCTGGGATTGCTAAACACATAATTCGCTCTTTTAATTTTTAATATGTTGATAATACATCAATTGTCCAAATGATATATTCTCATCATTCGCAGACAATTTACGATTTATTTTTAAATCAATATTTTCAATAGATGTCATTTTTTCCAATATTGAAATCAGTAATGAATTCTGAAAAACACCACCACTACAAGCAACAACAGTTGCATTATATTTTTGGGAGAGTTTTATAACACTTTTAGCCAAAGTATATATAAAACTATATGCTAACCTTTCTTTGCAAAACCCTTTGCCATAAGCCTTAACAAGCGCTTCTATTATTAGTTTAGAAGGAACAATATCATAATCAACATTGTACAAAAAATCTATATAATAACTCTTTGAATAAGTCATAGCACTATTTTCGAGTAACATTGGAGCTTCTGCTTCAAACGTATTGATATCTTTAATATCTAATGCTGAAGTTACCGCATCAAACAATCTACCAACTGAAGATGTTTTCAAACTATTGGTTCGAAGCAATTTAGTATATAGATCGAATTCTATTTCAGAAAACTTATCCTTAATATAACACCTATTTTTTTCTTCAAGGAGGCTCAATAAAGCAATCCGAGGTTCTTGTGCCATTTTATCATTAGCCAACCAATCGTAGTATTCAAAATGGCTAACACGCTCTATTTTATGATTTTCATAGGTAAAAAACTCTCCACCCCAAATAGCATTGTCATCTCCATAACCCGTACCATCCCAAACCACACCGAGTACTCTTTCTTCAGAATCAAATAACTCATACTCGCCTAGCACACTAGCAAAGTGTGCCTTATGATGCTGAATCTCTACCAATTCAGCATTCCATTTTCTTGCTAATTTGTTACCAATGATACTACTTTGATACGTTGGATGTGCATCAATTAACACCGTTTTTGGCATACAATTAAATACATTCAGCTGCTGATTTATAGTTTTCTCATACCGTTCAGAAACATCATAACTATTTAAATTCCCGAAATATTGACTCACATATATATGAGCATTAGGAACTAAAGAAAAAGTGCTTTTTAAATGTGCTCCCATTGCCAGAATACCTGAAGTATTTTGGATATAATCAGTTAAATAATTTGGAGCATAACCACGCGAACGTCTTAAAATAATTTCTTTTCCTTCAACAATTTTTACGACCGAATCATCTTGTGGAAATTGAATGGGTAAGTTATGATGTACAAAATAGTCAGCTATTTCTCTTAATTCACTTTGAGCAACTTCATTTTCTGAAATTATTGGAGAGCCATGTATATTCCCACTGGTGCATACTATTGGACTCTTTACAACATCCATCAATAATTCCAAAAGAGAAGATGAAGGCAATAAAACACCTGTTTGATTTAAACTTGGTGCAATTATTTTTGTTGCAATACGTGTTTCCTTTGTGTTTTCTAGAATGACGATTGGAGCAACCGTACTTGTTAGCAACTCTTCTTCCTGTCCTGTTAATTGAAAATCCTTTTGAACACTTTCAATAGTATCGTATAAAACTGCAAATGCTTTATTTGGTCGTTTCTTTTTTTGTCTTAGTTGTTCTATAACTTCGGGATTAGTGGCGTCACAACACAACACATATCCATTTGTATTTTTTATCGCAATAATTCTTCCTTCAGCAATAAGCTCAGCAGTTTTTTGTAGAATCTTTTGTTTATCAATAGTAACCTTACTATCATCAGCTTCAACTAACTCTAATCGAATACCACAATCATTACAGCCATTAGTTTGCGAATGAAACCTCCGATTGCTTGGATCTTTATATTCTGTTTCGCAAGTAGTGCACATTTCAAAATTACTCAGTGATGTGTGCACTCTTTCAAAAGGAAATCGGGTTGTTATCGCATATCTAGGGCCGCAGTTTACACAGGTGGTAAAAGGATAACCGTAACGTCTATTTTCAACATCTTTTATTTCCTTTTTACATTCATTACAAATAGCAAAATCCGGTGTAAGTGGTATGTTTATTTTTTGATTTGTTGCTGAAGCGACAATACTAAAATCTTTAAAAGTTTGAGTTGATACTTCTTCAAATTTATGATTACTAATAATTGAAACTGGTGGAGGGTTTTTTAATACTGTTTCCAAAAATATAATCGCCTTTTCTGTTGAAGTAGTCATTTTAACAATAACACCTTCTGCATCATTAGACACGCATCCATTAATATTCAATTGTTGTGCAAGTTTAAATACAAAAGGACGAAAACCTACTCCTTGAACACGTCCTTTTATTTGTATTTTAAATGTCTTTGCACTCAATGATTATGCTTCTTTTTTAGCATTCACTTTTTCTACTAACCAATCGCACCAAGCATCCATTCCTTCACCATTAGTAGACGAAATTTGTATCACTTCAAGTTCGTGATTTACCTCGTGTGCATCTTTTGTTACGGCTTCTACCGAAAAAGGAACATAAGGCAACAAGTCTGATTTTGAAACGAGCATCATATCACTGGTTAAAAACATTCTTGGATATTTTTTTGGTTTATCATCACCTTCGGTTGTTGCCATAAGGGTTACTCGAAAATCCTCACCTAAATCAAAAGATGCAGGACAAACAAGGTTCCCTACATTTTCTATGAATAATAAATCTATATCTTCTAGCTGATACTCAGGCAATACCTGATGAATCATCTGTGCTTCCAAATGACAAATTCCTCCAGTAACAATTTGTAATGCTTGAATGCCTGTTTCACGTATGCGTTCTGCATCACGCTCTGTCTCTAGGTCTCCTACCATTACCGCCATTTTCAACTTATCTTTCAATCGTCGAGCAGTTTCTTGCATTAATGTTGTTTTACCACTTCCTGCGGAAGAAGTAATATTTATCAAAAGCGTCTTGGTTTTTGCCATTTCTTTTTTGATAATATCTGCAACAAAATCATTGGCTTTCAATAAATTAATATTGGTGTTTTCACACTGTACCGTACCGCGAGCGGCTTTTGTGGATTTATCTATACTCATATTTTCTAATTTTAAATTCTGTTGATTTTTAATCAGCAAATTCTACTTTATGAATTAACATTTCTTCACCTTGAATAATATTTTTACTAGGCTTTTGGCAACTATCACATAGAAAGCGATACTTTTTTACATCTGTAATATGATCACAACTTTCACATTGAATTTTCAATTCTACCATCTCTATATGAAATTTTACATTCTGATATTTTGGATTCATCATGTGAGAAGCTTCATATGCATTATATAAAAGACGTGGTTCTATATTAGAGAGTATTCCTACTTTCACATAGATACCCGTCATCGTATTGAGTTTCTCTGCATCAAACTCTTGTTCTAGAGTTCTCATAATACCATTTATTATCGAAGTTTCGTGCATTGTTAGTTTAAAATTGTCTTTAAATTCTTAAGTTGATTTAAATGTTGATTTGCGCGTTCTTTTAAATCTTCATCGTCTATAATTTCAGTAATAGAAGTTGCTTTTTCTACCATTTGATTATACTTTTTCTTTTCGGCTTTCTCATTCTCATTATGCATTAACCAGTATAATTCCAATTGATTTAAAAGTGTTAATGCTCTTTCAAAAGGATATTCATTTATAGTACGCACCGTAAGTGCATCTTCAAACAAACCAAATGCTTTATCTAAATTGTTATGTAATTTTGCTTCAGGGAAATTCATGAGTGCCGTTGCATAATTATGACTTGCCATCGCATATTCATATGGATATTGCTCTTTTGTAAAAAAACCTAAAACTTCCTTAAAAGAAGATGCACAAAAGGCTGTCCAAATAGGTTTTTCTTCCGATGATACGGGGATTTCAGAATAAATAAGAGCTAAGCTATGATGGATTTCTGCAAATTTCTGAGGATGCGTATCACGTTTGAAAACTTTTAAAGTGTCTTGAAAGGCGTTAATCGCTGGCTTGTAATACTGCGGGCTTCCGTTTTTAGACCATATATATAGAAGCGTTGCTTTACGTAATCCAGCTTCACCCAGAAATTCAGGAATATCTGCTTCTTTAAAATATAAAATAGCTTTATTTATGTAGTTCTTAGAATCTATAAAATCTTCCTGAAAATTGGCGATTTCCGAAGCATCAACTAGGATTAACCCTGCATTCACTTTTAATTCTCTTTCTTCATAAAAAGTAATACTAGATTGCTGTAATTCTTGAATTTCTGCTAAACTATCTAGGTTATATGGTACTTTTAATTGCGCCATCAGCACGGACGCCAGCTGAGTGTTAATAGCATTTTTCGATTCTGAAGATATGGCTCTTGGTATAGCTAATCTTAAGACTTTTTCAGCTTCAGCATACGCATTCGTATCTAATAAAAAATTTACAAAATGTTTAATAGTGAATAATCGTAGTTCATCATTAGGAGCATTTGCAATGGCTTCCGCATATAAAGTCTTAAGTGCAATAACGTCACGTCGTAATTTAATTGTGCCATATTGCTCAATGATACACCGGTTGTGTAAAGAACCCAATTCCACAAAAGCACACATATCTTCAGTAATATCGTACCCAAACTGTAGATGTGTCGCAATTAATAAATGATTATAAACCGGATTTTCTTCTGAAATAAATTCAAACGCTTTTTGGTGATTTCCTAATTTATAAAAGATGATTCCCAAAAGATTCTCTTTAGAAAACGATAGTTCAGGAAATAGATACGGAGGTTCAGTGTCATTCCAATCTAAAGAAGCGCTAATCAAATTATCAGAAATGACCAGTATTTTATTTGAACTTTGTGCTAAATTTTCATTCGTAACAATTTCTACAAGTTCATTCAATCTATCGATAGAGTGAATAATACTTTTTATAATCGTTTCGTTATTAGTTTTTGTTAAAATTGTAAGCACTTTTATCTACTTTTTGTGTTCCTCTTATATCTTTTGCAGCTGTCTTTTGCATATTAAGTGCATAAATTTCAGCCAATCTTTTTGATCTATAATCTCCTATTTTTCGTATCAAGACTTGATTTGGATCTTTAATGTTTACAAATACCAATGAAACTTCCCAACGCCCTTTAATTTCTTCAATCTTAGTTCGCACTTCTGCATCTAATAACCAAGCGTCTTTAGGGTCTTTTCTTTTAGGCATCAAATTGTTATTTTAATGAGATTCGTTCTTTCTACAATTTCATACTGGAGTATTCTATCTGTTGTGTCTAAATCATTATCTATCAATATCTCCCGTATCGCTAATGTTCTATCGCCTTTTAAGTTTCTAGATTTTAATAAAAACTGTGTAGGCTCATGAACCTTTACAAACCATTGACTACTAACAGGAGTAATTAAAAGTTGTTTTTGTTTTACTACATAAGTAACATATGCATAATGTATGCTTTCAAATACCCGTTCTACGAGCGCCGCGGTTAAATAAACGTGCGAAGATTTGAGTATAACATTATCTTCTTCCATTATGCCTTTACAAATTTTAAATCTTCCAAAATATGCTGTACTACTTTATCTCCAGCTTGCTTTACCTCCTCACTAAGTACTGTGTCTAATTTAGTGTTTTCTACGGCAATTAAATAGACTTGTATATCTTTTGGATATTCATCACCAAGTATTTTTTTAGAATACGATAGTGCTTGATCCCATTTCATACCATGTAAAAATACCATAGGGTCATCTTGTGGCGCTCTTAACACTTCTTCTGCAGGCACTTTAAATAAAGTACCAATAGGTTCATTGGAATTTACTACTGCATCTACCATCAAAATTTTAGTATGCCCTTTAAGACCAAAAAGTACTTCAAAGGCGGCCGTACCCATATCAAAGATATTTATCGTATCATTATCTCCGATAATTTTTTGCAACTCTTCAATCACGTACATTCCTATACCATCATCACTTCTAACTGGGTTTCCGAAACCCATTATTGCTGTCTTCATTCTTATTCTTTATATTAAACTAAAAAACTTTCCCGAAGACACCCTCGGGAAAGCTTATATAAATAATTGATTTATATCTATTTATAATTTGAATCGAGATAGTTCAACTCCAGATTTTTGATCGTGCGCATGCACAGTACAAACCAAACAGGAATCAAATGATCTTGCAACAATACCAACTTCTACAGGATCACTAGGATCTTCGATATCGATACCTGTAAGTGCACTTTCAATTGGTCCTGGGTTTCCTTGACCATCATTAGGCCCAACGTTCCATGTAGTTGGAGCCATTACTTGATAGTTTTTAATAACACCATCTTTAATTTCTATCCAGTGAGCTAATGCACCACGAGCTGCTTCTGTTGCTCCGAATCCTTTTCCGTCCTTTTCAACTGGCTTGATATAGAATTCTCCATCGAGGTCAATTTCTGAAAGCCATTGCTCTATAAACTTATATATTCTTGGAGCTTCATGAACTCTCGCTAAAACACGTGTAAATACACTAGGTCCTAGTTTTTTCATGATATCTCCAAATAAAGGATCTCTAATTTGATGTTCCTTATTATTAGGGTTTGCATTCATTATAACACGGGCCAAAGGGCCTGTTTCTGCAGCATGTCCATCATACCTTGGTGACTTTGACCAACTATATTGTCCATCAAAATCTGTATGGTGTAATGGTTGTGATTTAGCAGGAGTGGGTAATGGTTCTTCCCAAGGGTGTAATCCATCTTCTTGATTATCATACCAAGAATGTGAAACATCTTCTTTTACTTTAAGATGATCAAACTCATGATAATTTTCTCCATCGAAAAATCCACTAGAACTAATCAAGGCATCATTTCTACCTTCAATAGTTGGATTATTATATCGGTCTTTATGTAAGTATGTTCCTGTTGCCAAAAATTTACCTACTCCTTGACCAAATTTATCTAAGCCAAATTCGATTCCTGCTCTAATAAGCAATCCTAAATCACTATTTTTATGAGACTCATTTTCATCAACCCATGCTAACATATCGTCCCATGATTTGATTTCCATATAGCGCTCGATCGAACAACCTAACCATACTGGCTCTAGCCAATCATTTTTAAATTGTGCCAAAATAGCATGTGCTCGTGTAATATCTTTTAAGGTCGGCGCACACATAACTCCACCTGGAACCATATAGCTCGAGTGTGGCCACTGCCCACCAAATAAAGCATAGATTTGAACAGGCAATCCACTTGCCGTTAACCCTATTTGAAATGTTTCGCCGACATAAGCCGACCATCTTTTAACCACTTCTTTATACAAAGGCTGATTAGCATATTTCTTATTCGCCAAATCTGTTGCGAAAATGGCATAAAACCAACGTGGAATACTCTGTAATGTTTCAGAGGCTTGTCCAATAGCTCTCAATAATAGGGCATTTGGAGATAATTTTGTTCCCCAAGCGGTATCTAAAGCAGATGATGCACAATACAAATGTGACCCTCCACATATTCCGCAAATACGCGGTGTTACTATAAGACCAGATTGTGGATCTTTACCTTCCATTATTTTCTCAAAACCTCTAAACATTGCTGCCTGGGTATGAGCACGAGTTACTTTTCCGTTATCGATATAAACTTTAACATCTAAATCTCCTTCAACACGTCCTACGGGTGATATATTTAATTCTTTTACTGACATTTTGTAGTTAGTTTAATTACTTATTTAGAAGTTTCAGTTACACGTTTATTTGTAGGCATAACCTTCTGGAAACCTGCTTCCATATAATACGCCAATTTTGTTCTTCCTGTTGGAACTTCTTTAGGAAAAACTCCTAAATGCTTCATCGTTTTGAACACACTTCCTTTCATTAAATCATTATGTGGAAATCCTGGTTCTGTGCATCCTAAGCAAGGATGATTAGAACGTGTTTTACTCGACTGACGATTCCAAAGTATATTATTACAACTTGCTCTAGTCATTGGTCCACGACATCCTACTTCGTAGAATAGACATCCACCACGTTTTCCAAAGTTTCCATCGACCTTCTGAGCGAAATTAGTCACGTTAGTACATCCGTCTTGAACGAAATCTGTAAAAAATGTTTTTGGTCTGTGAAATTCATCTATTAAAACATCACCTATTCTTCCAACAGATATTGCTACGAGTATTTGAGTTATCCAATCAGGATGCGCTGGGCATCCAGGGATATTTATAACAGGTAAGCCTCCTTTTGAAACGTAGTCGTGACCTAAGAAGCCTCCTTTATTTTTCTTATGAAATTGTAAACCAGTTGATTCACTAGGGTTTGGCGCTACAGCGGGAATTCCTCCCCAAGTTGCACAATCTCCAATTGCAACTACATAGCCTGCAACCTTTGATAATTCTTTAATCCAATCCATCATTGGTCTATCGGCAAAATAATTCATTGTCCCAGTATTATTAGGACCTTTTATTAAGGAACCTTCATATACCAGAATATCCATTTGAACTTTTCCTGCTAAGATATCTTTTAAAAGATCTTGTACTTGATCTCCAATTTGTAATCCTGTAGTTGGATGCCAAAGAATATTAAGCCCGAAATCTGTAATAAGTTCTACCACAGTTGGTTCTTCAGCGTTCAAAAAGGACATTGTGTTTCCACTACATGCACCTCCTTGTAACCATAAAACGTTTGCCATAAAATGTTGGGTTTTGATTAGATTAAGATTCGAAAATAACAAAAATATTTCTATTTTCAAAATTCGAATAATCAATTTGATAAATTAATTGCCAATATTTTATAAAAAAAAAATATATAACGGTAATAATTTCAAAAAACTAAATTTTTGGCAATTTATTAGAGAAGTTAGAATAGCTCCAAAAGCCCTAAAAATTAAATATCAGGTATTTTACACATAAATCGGTAAACTCTGAATAGTTCTATAAAATGGTCGTTTTATGCGACTATAGTAAACGAAAATAGGAGGTAAAGAAACTAAAGTCTCATTTTCCGTCTTTTTTAGTAGTATTGTTAATTGACCTTTTATGAGACAAAGTATAGTGGTTCTTAACTCTTTAATCAGCACATTCCCCAGCATTTCGCGAAAAGCTACATTCCGGAAAAAGAGCTTCACTACATAAGTCTTGGACACAATCCCCAATTTCAGCTTTCCATTCCGTTAACCCTTCCCGCTACGCTGGAACGGGACACTTCATTCCTGAGCCAAAATCGTGAATCAAGTCCGCTTTTCATTGGAAAGTCATCACTTCGATTTTCTTAACAGTATTTTCGGCGCGGTCTTCTTGAGCCCTTACTCGAAAATCCTTAAAAACCGAACCGCTGCCTTACACATTTTAAGGGGTTTATAATGGATAGAGCCTTCAATGTTTTTCGGGTCGTCGAAAAACAGGCACGACATAACCAATTCTAAATTAAACACAGCTGCTTATATCGCTTAACTGCCGGTACGCTCAAACTCAACTGCGTTTAAAAGAATTGCTAATGCCCTTATGGAACTTGTCAAGACTATACAAGTTTTAGTGAAAAATAAGGTTTCTACTTCCTTGAAATTCCAAGGAATTTACTACGTCGCAAACACACCTGATTTTATCCCAAAAAGTCTGGACAAAACCCACTCTATCCATTGTGCGGTGCACAGAAGAAAAGAACAAACACCCCTTAAAATTTAATTCAGTTTAAATCAAATAGGGGAAATATAAACCAGTCTGTAACAAAGCAGGCACAAATCTTTTTATTATGAGTACTATTAAAAATCACGTACAGTTAATTGGAAACGTTGGACAAGAGCCAACCATTACGAACCTTGAAAGCGGAAAGAAAGTAGCCCGTTTTTCATTAGCAACAAATGAGTATTACAAGGACAAAGAAGGCAACAAGCAAACGGACACGAATTGGCATACCGTAGTAGCTTGGGGCAAAACTGCCGAAATTGTAGAGAAGTATGTTGTTAAAGGCAAAGAAGTTGGAATATCGGGAAAGCTTAAAACCCGAAGTTATACAAATGATGATAACGAACAACGCTATGTTACGGAAGTTGTAGCCGATGAAATTCTATTACTTGGAAGCAAAGACGACAAGTAAATCTTAAAATGAAAGAGGGCGTAACAGTCGAAAGATGCGCCCTCTTTTTCATTATTCACACATTAAATATATGTACAATGAAAGCACAAGTTAACGAAATAAAAGAGCGATTGCAATATTTTAGTGGAACAGAAATGTTTTATCAAATCCCATTATTGCGAACCCGTTTTACGGACGGATTGAAATACTTATCCGAAGTAGCAGAATGTTTTTGGCTCATTACGGACACGTCCGTAATTTCAAAAAGTCTGATGAACCGAAGCGAATTTATCACAATCGACTTTAAAAGATTGTCCGAAGAAAAACAGGATTATTCGGGATATGAAGCCGAGATAATTTACAGCGATGGTAATGATAATATTTTGGAAAAGCAAGGATATAGAGCAACCGATTTTCCACTCGATGAACTGCGGTTATTTTTTGTAAATGATACGCTGATGTTACCGAGCGAATACTAAAAATCGGACGTTATGATATATCTAAATTTTACCGATTTGAACGAGGAAACACAAGAGCGATTAATTGCCAATTTCAAAGAAGAAGTAAAGGAAAAGTACGGCAAGGATATAATGGATTATGCCACAAAGCATAATACCAATTTGAATAAGATGCTTGATGAAGAAGCACTTCGGAATTTGTATTCGTATAAATACATTTTCAACGTATAAATTTTATGAAATTAAAAGCAAGCACCTCTAAAATTTAGAGGTGTTTTTGTATGCGATTAGTATATAATCAATAAAAAAACGTATCTTTATTTCGCTGAAATTCAGCATTCAAATTTAAGTAAGGTTATCCACTTTTCGACTTTCGCCGATAACCTTACACATCGAAAAATAACATATCGGAAAATCATTTTCCCTGAAAATGGCAATCGGCTTTTTAGCCTGATTGTATGGATTTTTGTCACGCTTGCGCGTGACGAAAAGGAATAGCAAGAGGGTAACACGCTGCGCGATGTTTCGGATTCCTTTTCGTTTTCAAATAGCTGATTACCAGCGATTGGAATATATTTTAATTTCCTGACAATCAGCGATTTGCGACAAACGGGCTGTAAACGCCCAATTTTAGGGAAGATTTTGCGACAAATCGGCGAAATATGGACTCATTTATTGGAATTAGATTTAAAAAGGAAACTGCGAAGCGTTTCCAAACTTTTTCACGCACTTACTTTAAATCGCACACCGAGGCGATGGCTACGATGCTCGATTTTTTCTTCTACAACGAAATATCGCCAAAGGAAAAATTAGGACCAACAGGGCGAACCATCGAAGCAAAACTTCTCAAAAGAATAAATGCCGTTATCGCCATAATGCGAGATGTAGAAAAGACACAAACCAAACCCACGGTGGCGATGATTCAATCCCTTTTTGAAATGGAAGAACCTGCAAAAAAACCTTTGATTGTTGAAAAGAAATATGCCGAAGAAAAGAAGGAAGTCCGCTTTCGCGAAAAGCAGAATCCGAATAATCAGCTATAAATATTTGAACTATGTATATCACAATCACAGCTCAAAAAATGGGCGGTAATTATAGCCAAAGTTCAGCGGATTTTGTAGGCTATTTAGAGAAAGAAAATGAAGGTTTAGAACAACCAGATATAGAACACTTTTTCAACCAATATGGCGACGAGATTTCAGCTGAAGAAGTGGTCAAAGAAATTGATGGAAACACGGCAAAATTGAAAAAGAAAGAGCCCAAGTTTTATTCGATTACAGTCAGCCCATCAAAGTATGAATTACGAAAACTTCAGAACAATAGTCAAGATTTAAAAACTTACACTCGTGAGCTGATGAAAGATTATGTTGCCAGTTTCAATCGTGAAATCAATGGACGACCTATATCAATAGACGACATAAAATACTACGCCAAAATTGAGCATCAAAGAACTTTCAAGGGGACGGACTTTCAGATAAAAGAGAACCAACCTTTCGCCACAAAAATACTTCAGCTCAAAACGGATATCCGAAATGTTCAAGAAGGACGAGCTGAAGGGAATATCAAGAAAATGGAAAAGGAAATTGCCAAATTAGAACGACAAGCACCACATCAACAAAACGGAAAACGAATTGTCCAGGGAATGGCGAAAGATGGAAACCAAAGTCATATCCATATTATCGTGAGCAGAAAGGATGCCTCAAATTCTGTAAGTCTTTCGCCAGGAAGTAAACACAAAGCTTCTGAAGTTGAAATGCACGGAAAAAAAGTAAAACGAGGTTTTGATAGAGATGCATTTTTCGCGAAAGCGGAAAAAACTTTTGATAAGACGTTTGGATATAAGCGCAATTACGCAGAGACCTACAAAGCTAAAAAGACCTTTGTAAAGAATCCAAACCTATATTTTTCCGCTTTGATGAAATTACCTGCCAATGAAAAAGCATTGGCTTTTAAAATGATAAGCAAATCAGGATTGCCCATAGTGCCGAGTATTCCAGTAAGTCAGGCACAAATAGCACTTCGGGTCTTTAAGCGATTGAGACGTGGCGCAGAAGTGGCCATAAAATCAAGTTCAATAGGAATCTAACGAGTATGCAGATAGACAATCTCATAACGACACTTTCAATTATTGGTCTGGCCAGTATGGTTTTCTATGCAACGTTTCGGATATCAAAATATGCGTTTCTTTTAAATAGCATACTGCTTTTAGTTCTCGTGTTCTATTTGTCCGAAGGAAATGAATTGATATCTATATTGCTCTATTTGGTTTGTCCGCTAATGCTAATTAATACAGGACTTTATGTTTTTTTACATAAAACCGAAAGCCCAAAAAATGGCGATAGCAAATACCAAGTTAATTTTGCCACCACCAAAGGAAATTTCAAATTAGACAATATTAAACGTGGTGCATCCATCATCGGTTCTGCGGGAAGTGGTAAGACCGAAAGCGTGGTTTATGGATTTTTAAAGCATTTTAAAAAAGAAGGTTTTTGCGGAATAATTCACGACTATAAAGATTTTGAATTGACAGAAATGGCATATCCGCTTTTCAAGGATAGTGATATCCCATTTAGGGTCATTTCCTTTGATAAAATCATCCACAGGGTAAATCCTATTGCGCCACGTTATTTAGAGAACGAGGAAAGCGTAAATGAGGTGTCAAGGGTGTTAATCGAAAACCTTTTAGAGCAAAGAGAAAGCGGAACAACTGGCACGACAAAATTCTTCAACGATGCTGCGGAAGGTTTGATTGGTGGATTGATTTGGAAATTAAAAACGGAATATCCAAAATACTGTACGTTACCCCATTTGATAGCTGTTTATCAATTTCTCGATACTAAAAGTTTGATTCAGTTTCTGGAAACCAACACCACCTCAAGGGCAATGGCAGATGCATTTATAAGTGGCAAGGATTCTGAAAGACAGACTGCTGGTGTTAAAAGCACCTTGGCAAATGCGCTGAAACGAATTAGTACACAGCGCATTTTTATGGCATTGTCCGCAGACGAAGTGCCATTGAATATCAATAGCGAGGAAAATCCAGCGGTAATTTCGATAGTCAACAACCCAAAATTTGAAACGTCCTATTCGCCAGTAATAGCTACAATTATACACACCATTACAAAGCAAATGAGCGTTCGGAATTCTAAACCGTCGTTCTTGCTGATGGAAGAAGCACCGACCATTCGTTTGTTGAATATGCATCGTATTCCAGCTACATTGAGAAGCTATAATATCTCTACAATTTACGTGATGCAGGATAAAATTCAAAACGATATGATGTATGGCGATAAAGCGAGCAAAGCTATTTTAAGCAATCTTTCCTACCAGTTTTTCGGAAAGGTAAATGACCCGGACACCGCAAAATATTACGAACGCTTTTTTGAAATCATTAAAGACCCAACCAAGAGTATCAGTCGGGGACATAACCTCGATTTTGACACAAGAGTTACTACAGGCGAAAAAGAAATCCCAAAGATTCGGGCGGACGTATTTTTCAGATTGAAACAGGGCGAGTTTATCACGTATGCTGATGGTAGAGATAAGAAGGTGCAGTTTAAGTTAGCAGATATTCAAAGGGAACTTCCTAATGAAACTAATCCGTTTTCTAAAGCTGATTTAGAAGCTAATTTTGAACGGGTTTATGATGAGGCGCGGTCTATATTTAAGTAAAACAATTCGCGCCTTGCCAATTATATATTATTCATATGATAATTTTAATACTCATTTAGTGAGTATATTGAAAATGTTCTTTACTTTAGTGAACTGAATTAAAAAAATTCAAAATGAACCGAATAAAAGAGGTTTTGGAACAGAAAGGAATAAAACAAATCTGGTTGGCAGAACAATTGGGAAAGAGTTACAATATGGTGCACTCTTATGCTCAAAACAAAAGACAACCGAGTTTAGAAGACCTGTACAAAATTGCAGAAATTTTAAATGTGCAAGTCAAAGAATTACTAATTGAAAGAACGACCAATAAATGAAACTATACGAAGCATTAGAAAAACAACTCAAAACCGAAAACAATTTTGTTTCCGACAATGGAGAATTAAAAAAATGGGTTGTAATCAGTAAAGCACAGAATTTTGATGTTGGACTTTTAGAATTATTGCTTGATAATAAAGAATTGAAAGAAAAATTCTTTTTGGATATAAAAGGAACTTTAGTTTTTGACCAAAACTTGTTTATCCAATTTTTAGAACAAAAAAATTATTCAAACGATAGTTACACGAAATACAGAATAAAAGTAGGTCTTACAATAGATGGTAAATTCCTAAAACAAAGAAACGAAGTTTCTTTAGTTTGGCCATTCAAGGATTGTATCTTGGAAGGTGGTCAAAGTAAAGAGGAAGATAAGCGAGAAGAAATCTTTTTTAATGAAATTCTAGCTCAAGATGAAATCACACAATTACTAGAACCAAAAATTTTAACTAACGCTAAAACCTTCAATGAAGAAGGCGAACATACTTTCAAAAGTTTTACGAGAAATGCTGAACTAAATAAAAAAAGAGAACTTCCAGAAAACACGATTACTGACAACCTCATAATTAAAGGCAATAATTTATTAGCTCTAAATACAATAGAGCAAGAATTTTCTGAAAGAATAAAGCTTATTTACATTGACCCACCTTACAATACTGGAAGTGATTCATTTAAATATAATGACTCTTTTACTCATTCTAGTTGGCTTACGTTTATGTACAATCGATTTAAGTCCGCAAAAAAACTGTTACATAAATCGGGTGTGATTTTTGTTCAAATCAATGACCATAATAAAACCAACCTAAAAATAATGATGGATGAAATTTTTGGTGTTGAAAATTTCATAAACCTTATTTCTGTTAGAACAAAATCACCATCTGGCTTTAAAACTGTGAATTTAGGACTATTTGAAACCGCAGAATATATATTAATGTATGGAGTTTCAAAAAATGATTTTAATTATAATTTACAATATGTGGATTCTGGATATGATACAAATTATACAGGCTACATTACCAATATAAAAGAACAGCCAGAAAAATGGATTATAGATGATATTAGAAAAATCATTTGTCGTGAAGAAGGAATTGACCCAGACACAACACATCATCCATATAGTAAAGTTCAAAAGAAAATAGGAGAAGGCGTATACATTCAAAAATTAAGTGATTTCGCATTAAAAAATTCAAATTCCGTTTTTCGTCTTACTGCTATTGGAGACGATGCTGGAAAAGATACTCTTGATATAAAAAAGAAGTCCAAAAAAAATAATGAAAAAGTATTTGAGGTTAAGAGAGAAAATAATGATTCTCGATTTTTATTAAACGGTCAAGAAATTGCTTTTTATTCGAAAAAAATTAAAAATATTGATGGTGTAGAAACACCTACTACTCTACTAACAAATATATGGACTGATATTGCTTATGAAGGAATTGCGTCAGAAGGTGGAGTTACCTTAAAAAAAGGGAAAAAACCCGAAAAATTATTGAGAAGAATTATCGAAATGTCAACCAATGAAAATGATATAGTTTTAGATTATCATTTAGGAAGCGGAACGACAGCTGGAGTTGCTCATAAATTAGGAAGACAGTATGTTGGAATTGAACAACTCGATTATGGCAAAAATGACAGCACAATCAGACTACAAAATGTTATTAATGGAGACCAATCAGGTATTTCAAAAGCTATTAATTGGAAAAGCGGAGGTTCATATACATATTTCGAGCTTAAAAAATATAATCAAAAATTCATAGAACAAATTGAAGAAGCAAAAGACAATAAAACCTTATTGCAGATTTGGGAACAAATGAAAGCTAAATCATTCCTCAATTACAATTTAGATATTCAGAAACAAGAAGAACATATTGATGAACTTAAAGAATTAGATTTAAAACAACAAAAAGAACATTTAATAGAGTTATTGGATAAAAATCAATTGTATGTAAACTTATCTTCAATTGATGATAAAGATTTTCAAGTTGATAAAAATGAGAGAACAGTAACCAAAGATTTTTACCAAATTAAAAAGGATTAAATATGGCATTTCTATATAACATATTCGATAATCCCTTTGCACGTAAGGCACTTGAACAAGTGAATGTTCCAAATTATATCACAGATAATTTAAAATATTCTATTAGACCATATCAAGAAGAATCCTTTAGAAGATACATCTATTCTGACATTGAGGATTTTGATGGTAAGCCTAACAAACCTTATCACCTTCTTTACAATATGGCAACAGGTAGTGGGAAAACATTAGTTATGGCTGGACTTATTCTATACCTATATGAAAAAGGTTATCGAAATTTCCTCTTCTTTGTAAATTCTAATAATATCATTAATAAAACAAAAGATAACTTCTTAAATCCTCAATCGTCTAAATATTTATTTGCGAATAAAATAGTAGTTAATAGTAAAGAGGTTTTTGTAAAAGAGGTTCAAAATTTTGACGAAGCTGACAACCAAAACATTAATATAAATTTTGTTTCAATTCAAAAGTTAACATCTGGTTTATTTACTAATGTCAAAGAAAACGGAATAAGCTTTGAAGATTTCGAAAACAGAAAAACAGTTCTTATTTCAGATGAAGCACATCATAATAATGCAGAAGTTTGGGGAGAAATAGTAGACAGAATTCATAAAACAAATTTTGAAAATATCCTTTTAGAATTTACAGCTACTTTAGATTATGATAGTCAAGCCATAGTTGAAAAATATCAAGACAAGGTCATTCATAAATACGACCTTGCACAGTTTAGAATTGATAAATACTCTAAAGAAATTAATTTAATAAGGTCTTTATATGATGAACGTGAACGAATAATCCAAGCATTGATATTGAACTTATATCGTCAAGAATTAGCAAATTCAAAAGGAATTAACTTAAAACCAGTAATTCTATTTAAAGCGAAAAAGACAATTAAAGAATCGGAGCAAAACAAAGTCAATTTTCATAAATTGATTGAGGGTTTTTCGGTTTCAATGGTTAAGAACATTCAAGAAACTTCAACTGTTCAAATCATTCAAAAAGCATTTTCATTTTTTGAATCCCAGAATATAACATTAAATGAAATTTCTAAAAGAATAAAATCAAACTTCAAAGAAGAAAATTGTTTAAGTGCTAATGAATCAAATTCTAAAGACAAAAAAAGCTTATTAGAAGGCAAAAAAAGTGATGAATTATTAAATACTTTAGAAAATGTAAACAATCCAATTAGAGCTGTTTTTGCAGTTCAAAAACTAAATGAAGGTTGGGATGTTTTAAATCTATTTGATATAGTTCGATTATATGAAGGTCAGAATACTGGTGGTTCAAATACTAAAATTGGGAAAACAACACTTTCGGAAGCTCAATTGATTGGTAGAGGTGCTAGGTATTTTCCTTTTACACTAGAGGAAGGACAAGATAAATATAAACGAAAGTATGATGATGACACTACAAATGATTTAAAGGCATTAGAAGAATTGTATTATCATACTAAAGAAGATAATCGATACATTTCTGAATTGAAAAAAGCTTTAGTAGAATCTGGAATTTATGAAGACGATGACAAACTGGAAACTAAACAACTAACTTTAAAGTTAGGATTTAAAGAAACAGATTTCTACAAAACAGGAAAAGTAATATTTAATAAGAAAGTACCAAAGAGCTATAACAATGTAAAATCTTTCTCTGATTTAGGTGTTTCAAAACGAAATTTCGCTTTCACTCTATCATCTGGTATTGGAGTAATGTCAATTGCTTTCGAAAAAGAAGAAAAAGAGAGTAAAACTGAAAAAATAGAGCAAAAAGACATCGCAATTTCTGCAATTCCAAAACACATAACAAGATATGCTCTTGCTCAAAATCCGTTTTATTATTTTTCAAATATTATAAGGTATTTTCCTAAAACTGAATCTCTATCTAATTTAATTGAAAACCCAAATTATTTAGGTGGTTTAGAAATTACCTTTAACGGCTCAAAAAAAAGACTATCAAAGATTTCTAATCGTGATTACTTGTTAGCAGTTCAAGGTTTATTACAAACTATTGAATCTGAAATTAAATCAAATCTTACGGAATATGAAGGCTCTGAATATTTCAACAAATATGTACACGAAGTATTTAAAGACAAAGAAATAAAAGTTTATAAAGATAGTGAACGAGCAGATGGTCAAGAAGGCTTGGTTGCTAATGAACCTTGGTATGTTTACAATGCAAATTATGGAACTAGTGAAGAAAAAGAGTTTGTGAAAATGTTCGCTAGACGTTTCGAAAATTTAGAAAAATCCTTTGAAAATATTTACTTGATTCGTAATGAAAGAGAAATCAAAATCATTGATAAAATGGGCAGAGCTTTTGAGCCAGATTTCGTTCTATTTTGTAAACAAAAAGCAGGGAATGAATTGACTTATCAAGTATTCATTGAGCCGAAAGGAAACCATTTGAAAGCTCACGATAAATGGAAAGAAGACTTCTTAAAAGAGATTAGAGAAGATAAAACGACAATAGAAATTGACTCTGATAAATATTTGATAACAGGCGTTCCATTTTATAATAACGAAAATGAAAATGAATTTAAGGAAACATTGGAAAATACATTAAATGAAGCCAATGCATAATGTCCAGGTAAGTTTCAAATTGAAGAAGTCATCGCACTTTATCTAAATGTTTAACTTGTCTCATTAGTTATAATAATAATTAAAAAACTTGTTAGTGATTAGCTAAAAGGGTAATCCTTGTGTTTGCATATGAAGCTAATAAAATACTCTTGACGGTAATTTAAAAATAGTAAGAATTGAAGAAAATAGACCTACACATTCACACCGTACAATCTATCAGCGATAGGAATTTCATTTTCCATTTAGAATCTTTAAAGGAATATGTAAACAAACTTGAAATTGATTGTATTGCCATTACCAATCACAACTTGTTCGATAAAACTCAGTTCGAACAAATTTGCCAAGCGCTCAATATAAAAATTTTCCCAGGGATAGAAATTGATTTAGAAGGTGGTCATTTACTTTTAATTTCAGAAAATGAAAATCTTGATGATTTCGCGCAAAAATGTCAAAAAGTCCAAAAACTCATTCCAACAAAAGATGATTCGATTAGCTACGAACAACTAACAGAAGTTTTTCTGAACTTAAAAGATTATCTGTTAATCCCACATTATGATAAAAAACCAAATATCAAACCTGAGACTTTAAAAAAATTAGGGAATAATATTTTTGCAGGCGAAGTAACAAGTTTAAGAAAGTTCAAAACCTGCATTAAAGAAGCCGATAAATTAACACCAGTAATATTTAGTGATTGTCGGTTCGTCGAAAATATGACATCATATCCAACCAAACAAACTTTCATTGATGTTGAAGAAAACACACTTAATGCTATTAAAGGTTGCTTATATGACAAAGCAAAAGTTTTTCTTTCTAAAGATGACGGAAACGACTTTTTTCAAGCAACCGATGATGGGATAATCTTATCAACAGGATTGAATGTTATCGTTGGCGGACGTTCTTCAGGGAAAACATATACACTTGATAAAATCTGTCAGAACTTTGATAATGTCAAATATTTACGACAGTTTTCTCTGCTTCAAAATGATAAAGAAAACTTCAAAAAATTAGTTACTACAAGACATAGTTTAATAACCGAAAACTATTTGAAGGAGTTTAAAGATGTTGTATTAGATGTAAATGATATCGACTTAAAATCCAATGAAGTTTCCCTCGAAAAATATTTGAGTTCTTTAAAGAAGTATGCTACTGAAAGTGATAGTTTAGACACGTTTTCCAAATGTAAATTATACAACGAAACAAAGTTTACATTGGACAGCTTAAATAACATTAAAAAATTGATTTCTGCAACTGAAACTTTGATAGAAGCCAATGAATATAAAACAATCGTCAACAAGCATATTAGCGATGAAATTTTGAAAAGCTTAATTGTTGACTTAATTGAAAAGCATAATGAGCTTTACCAAACTAACTTAAAAAAGGAATGGACAAATAGTCTAATTGAGACCATAAAAGAAAATTTGAGATTTCGCTCAACCACTACATCAATTGAAGAGGTTGATTTCTTACAAATTCAATTAGAGAAAATCAAAGTCCAGAAATTTAGGAATTTAGTAAAGAAAGTCCAAACCGAAAAGATAATAGACAGTAAGGAAATAAGGGGCTTTAAAGTCTTAGCAAAAACAAAAAAATATACTGGAGCAAGTCAATTAAAAAATAAAAGCAAAAGTAAATTAAGCTTTAGCGAGGCTTTCAACAATTATGATAATCCCTATGAGTTTTTAATTTCATTACAAAACATCGGAATTGAGGAAACTGAATATTATAAATACTTCGTGGCGATAGATTATAGAACTTTAAACAAACACGGTTACGAGGTTTCTGGTGGGGAGCGTTCTGAATTTAACCTGCTACACGAAATTAGTGATGCTTTAAAGCACGATTTGCTATTAATTGACGAACCTGAATCGTCATTTGATAATATTTTTCTTAAAAATGAAGTAAATGAGCTAATCAAACAAATTTCAACAGAAATTCCAGTAATTGTGGTAACACATAACAGTACGATAGGCGCGTCAATTAATCCGAATCATTTAGTTTTTACTCAAAAATTAGTCGATTCTGGTAATGTGGAATATAAGGTGTTTTTCGGACATCCGACAAGTAAGACATTGAAAAGTGTTGATGGAAAAATAATAAAAAATTTAGAGGTACTTCTAAACTGTCTCGAAGCAGGAGCGGAAGCATATAATCAAAGAAATACTGTAAGCTATGAAATACTTAAAGATTGAAGATAACAAGGCATTTTTTAGAAAGGATAAGACACAACCTGAAAATTGGAACGAAATTGATAAAATAGAAAAAGAGGATTTGATGAAGCTTTTAGATTTTGCGACAGAAGATGATTTTGAAATGGATGTTTATGACGAAGATGTTTTAGCCAATAAAGCACATCAAATAATTTATAAAAGCATTTACGAGAAGCTAAACATATTTCTGACTAACAAGGACAGATTTAAAGACCAAACCGAAAATGTTTACAAGGAAGCATTAGAAAAGTACCAATAAAAATGACCGAAACAAACCGCATAGAATATAAACGAGAATTGTCCGATGGACTCGAAAAAGAGGTCATTGCTTTCTTGAACTACCGTGAAGGTGGCATTATTCATATCGGCATCGATAAGGATGGAAATACTTACGGATTGGCAGATGCTGATGGCGACCAGTTAAAGATTAAGGATAGGTTAAAAAACAACATCCGCCCTTCCGCCCTTGGTCTGTTTGATATTGTGAGTGAGGAAAGGGACGGCAAGAACATTCTGAAAATCATAGTGGCCAGCGGTCCAGAAAAACCATATCATCTTAAAAAATACGGGATGAGCGAAAAGGGTTGTTTTATTCGCTTGGGTTCAGCGGCTGAACCGATGCCCCAAAAAATGATAGATGAGCTGTTTGCTAAACGTACCCGAAATTCCATCAGCAAGATTAAAGCAGGACGGCAGGATTTAGGCTTCGGACAGCTAAAAATTTACTACGAAGAATCTGGGTACACCCTTGGTAAAGCTTTTGCAAAGAACTTGGAACTACTTACGGAAGATGGTGCTTTTAATTATGCCGGCTATCTTTTGGCAGACAAAAATAACACTTCAATTAAAGTCGCCAAATATTCAGGCATAACCAGAACAGACTTAATAGAAAGCAACGAATATGGTCACGAATGTTTAGTTAAGGCTACTAAACAAGTGATAGATAAAATTGCGGTCGAGAACAGAACAACCACAAAAATCACATCAAAAGAAAGACAACAAGCCAACCTTTGGCATCCCATCGCCTTGCGAGAAGCCATCATTAATGCGTTTGTGCATAATGACTATACCAATGAGATTACCCCAAAGTTTGAGATTTTTACCGATAGAATCGAAATCACATCAGCTGGTGGTCTTCCGGAAGGATTGAGCAAGCAAGAATTTTTTGAAGGCTTTTCAGTTCCACGAAATAAGGAACTGATGCGAATTTTTAAAGATTTAGAACTGGTTGAACAATTAGGTTCTGGCATCCCTCGTATTTTAGAACACTATGGAAAAGAGAGTTTTAGTTTTTCCGATAACTTTCTTAGAATGACTTTTATTGCTAAAGAAGTTGCTGATGAATCTACTATTAGAGAAGATCGTCAAAAAGGTGGTGTAACAGGTGGTGCAATGGGTGGTGTAACAGGTGGTGCAATAGATGCTATAGATATACTTACTAAAAGACAAAAAGAAGTACTTAAACTAATTGCAACCAATACTACTATTACTTATACTGAAATAGCTGAAGCTTTAGGCATCAATGAATCCCCTGTGGGCAAACATATAAATGCGCTCAAAACCAAAGGGTTTATAAAACGCCACGGTGGCACACAAGGTTATTGGGAAATTAATCTCGAAAAAAATCAGTAAGTATCCTTTTAAAAAGGCGATTTATCCTTTGAGCCTCTCGCATCCGCCAACCATTTGCCATTTTGCTTAACCAGTTTAAAAAGACCCGGTGTCTTATCATAGGCTGTCGTATATTTTACCCAAGCCACGTCACCCATTATCGTATCCTGCAAAACTGTAAAGTTTGAATCATCCTTTACCGTCGCATTGAACATATTTATAGTATTCATATAATTAGAATATGCCTGTGGTGTTGAGTTGGCTTTTAAAGCTTCCTCATCTTTTTCATAAAAGCTTTCGATGACGATTTGGGCTGTGGCACTTGGTCCCGAAATTTTAGTATCAGAATCGGCACAAGAAAGGAACAGCAGTACGAGCGAGAAAACGACAATTTTTTTCATAATATTCTTAATTTGGGTTATTGATATATCTATGTGATATTTTCATTTCTATATTGCGTTCGCCATCTTTCTCGTTCAATTCTAAAATCGCCCTACGGTCATTAGATAATGAAAATTTGGGCAATACATAAACGAAGCGCACAGTTTCACTTTCTGCAATTTTTGAAGGCAGATTGTGTTTGTACGTTGGTTCTTGATACAAACTCTGTAAAGATTTCTTTTTTCCTTTTTGTCGAGTCTCGATTGAAAGGTTTAAGAAATTCAAATCGTAATCCAAGGTAGAATTATTCCTAATTTGAATAACGAAATAGAGTTCTTCTTTATCGAAAACTATATTTTCAACACTCAAAATAATACCTTGTTTTCTCTTTGTAAAGTAACCAAAGTGTTGTTTTATGTCAAGAAGGTAAGAACAGAATTTTTGATAATAATACGTTCTGTTATCTATACTATCTTTAACAGTTGCAGTCTGAATTGAATCACTTACTAATGGCTTTTCATTCCCAATACTATTTGATAAAGGAATGAAGTAATTGAGCTTAGACAGTTGCTTTTTATACCTTACAATATACGAAAAAATTGAACCATTTCTGTTGACTACCAGCAGATTACTTTCTTTACCAGGCTTTGCCTGAAGTAATCCAAAGTATTGTTCTTTCTCACGATTGTAGGTAAAAACAAAATTATCCGAACCAGTTATACCCTGACGTATAGGTTCTGGGAAAAATAGCGCAACATTTTTAGTGTCGTTTGCGTAAATAGTGTCGAGGACTGTGTTTGTTTGCGTTGTAGCTTGTGCCCAGCACAATCGAGGAGCGATAGCGGACATAATTATAAGAGCTGAAATAATGATATGTTTTTTCATAAGAGTGCGTTTTTAAATGCCCATTATGGGCTCATAATTTTGGTTTTAGAATTAATCTGTAATTATTTAGTACGGTTACTTTTATGTTTCGATTGTTACGCCTAAACACCTTTGTAATTCCGCCTACTTGTGGAACGGTAGGAATATTGATGTCGCTAACAATATCGTCTATAACTTCGGTGGTAGCTTCTGCTCGAAAATTGTTTTGTACATAGATGCCCTCACTACCATCCGATAAATCGAAGGCTTTGAGTTTGGTGGGATGATGCTTTATATTTTCAATTTCAATTAAAGCCCGATTGGGCTGAAAGCTTATAAATCCAAAAACTGGTGTGTTCTTTGGCATCAATTTGTTATTGATTGTTGCAGCTTTTGTAAGACGCATTCGCAATCTGGTATTTGCTTTCACAATTTGGTCGCCATCGACAACCACATAAATGGTTTCATCTGTATTGCCAATAATCGAAACTTCGTTTGGTTTCGGCGAAGCAGCAAAGAACAGTTGATGTTCCAAACCCAATTCTTTAGCTTCTATTTTTTGTTCTCTTTTGATATCGGCTGAGTCTATTTGCTGTGCAGTATTTTGAGTGATTTTCTTTTGCCCAAAGCTCTGGTGTCGCTTTTCGGAATATTGAATTTTGCCAGTCTCGTAAATACTATCTACGATACGTTTCTTTTCCTGTTCTGGTAGATCAGGATTGTAAAGACCTGTTGAATCCAGAAATTTTTCATCGTAGATGCTAGGCGCATTATTTTCACGCACTTCTTTTAAATCATTGATAGCATCCAGTTTAGAATCATACTCTTTTTGGTTTTCATCTAAATCTGGCACTAAAGTCTGTTCAAGATTTTCATTTTCACTTTTATCATCGCCCATAACCATCATAGAATAGGAAATTAGGAATATGAAAATCACGACTAATACCGCTGCAAATACTATTTTATTCTTTTCTACTTTCATAATCGTGGTTTTTTAATTGCCGATTATCGGCTCAATTTTCATCGTTTAATTTTTTTAAGGTGTTCTCGAAATAGTTTGTAATCAATAATCCGTGTGGATTGTTTGGAAAATTTCTATCAACTGATATTAAGTTTCCACTAGAAATAAGTTCGTAGGTGTCTATTATTGAACCACGATTGATTTCAAAAATGGTAACGGTTCTAAAGACATACGTTCCGTTTTGTTCTTCGATTTGTGAGTTTGTGCTCAGCACCTTCTGAACGAGCGAGTATTGAAGTAATCTGTTATAGACACCATCAGCCTTTTTCTGGCGATATAAATTGTCTACAGAACTATTCCCTAGCCAAAGTGCCTTTTCAAGATTCCGTTCGTAATTACTCGCATCGATGTTATAGAAGTAGTTATGAAATAGGTCTAAATGTGCCAAAGCTTCAACCTTAAAATTCTCTTTTTGGGTAACGAGTTTCAGCGGAATAATACTGCCATCAGTATTAATAGCAAAAGCGCTATTGAGTGCTTTTTGATTTGTGCTGAATGCCATCCAAAGTGAAAAGATGCTAGATAGCATTGCAAAAATGACAACTGCCAGAACGATAAATCGGTTCAGTTTTAAGACGGCATAGATGTTTTTATAAGGTGTTTTCATTTTCATTGGAATTAACTGGTAAACAATCTGAGCGTGAACGATGTGGCGCGTTTGTATAATTTGAATTTTAGGAAGACAATAAAAAATACCGACCCTAACTGAACCACAGGTGCAAAAAAGCCCTGGCCAACATCTGTACCAAAAAGGTTAGTCCAGAAATTAGTGTTGATTTCAGTATAGAGCGCATTTACAAATACATTGACCAAAAAGAAGGCAGGCACCAACATATACACCGCAGCATATAACTTAAAAAACGTGTAGGCAAGCGAACGAAATTTTTCAAAAACCGCTAGACTAATTACCAAAGGAAAAAAGGCTTGCATTATACCCAATAAGAAGTAGCGTTCCGCAAGGAATAGTGGGTAGATGAACAAATCCAAAATCCAAAGAAAAAGGCTAACGATAAATGCAAATATTTTGAATCCGTAGAGTGGTGTTACCAATGCTTCATATAAGAGCGTCATAGCAGCTTGCGCTACCTCGATGATACTTACATCTTCTTCAATAGGAATATCTTGCATCTGCAACGGTAATAAAGCAGGTGCTGTACCACGATATTGCGCTTCTATCGAAACCAAGATACTATCGAAAAAGCCTAATACTTGTGTCGAGAATATGACTAGAACAACAATTGCAAAATTCTTCATCAATTCCCCAGGACTCAATCCCCAAGTATAGCCATCCTTATCTGCAACACCTTCATTATACTTTTTAAGGATATTAATTAAAAAGAACAGAACAGCAAGCGTTTTCATTCCGGCAATAGTGTATTGCGAGAAGCTGCTGTTCTGTATGGTTTGAAACACCGCATCGATGTATTCCAGTCCAATCCCTAAAAGTATGGTTGCGGTCATTTTTAATATTCCGTTTCTCTGTTATTTACTTTATCCTGCATTTTTCTGAAGGAAATAATATCCTTGTAGCGTTTCGTTTTTGTCTGAATATTGGAAACCATTTCTTTCGATTCCAATTCTTTTTCTTTTAAAACTTCCGCACGTTCAGCATCGGTCATTTTTAGATTATCGCTAGATAGTATTTCGCCCATAAAGTCAACGGCGTCCAATGAGTTTTGAACTATCGCATCAAAGGATTGTGCAACCCGAGTAACTTCCTCTGGTTTGATGTAAGGCGAGTTCAGGATGTCTTGTAAATCATTCTGCATTACATTGATAAGGCGCTGATTGTTTTGTGCTATTTCTTGAACCGCTCTAAGTTGTTGTACCACACTTGATACTTTCTCGATGCTCTCTTTTGCATCTTTTAAAAATTTTACAGACTTAATCATTTGAGCTGTCTGTTTACCAGATTCTACAAGTTGTTTTATCAAACTGACAAAATTGGTATTGTCATAAGTTGGCATTCCCTGGGCTTTAATATTTAAGCTAAACAGTAATGCGATTGCGAGTACTAAGATTTTTGTTTTCATTGTTTTTATATTTAAGATGTGAATTGAATTATTGCTTTTTCCATATCGTTATGCTCATTGTAGAGCTTCATTATTTCTTCATTTTCTTGCCCATCAGTCAAGTAAGCTGCATAGACTTCCTTTGGAACTTCAAGACGGAAAATGTTACTTTCCTTTCCTATCTTGATAAACATTTCTGTGTACTTCCGTGGTCCAGAAAGGTTGTTTTTAATGGACTTTAATTGGTTCAAATCGTGGCTAGAAAGATTTAGCCTTTTGACTAATTCGTCATAGCCTTTTTCATTGTTTAGGCTATAAATGACTTGTGTATTTTCTAATATGCTTGCGGATGTTGAATTATTCGGTAGCTGATTAATTGATTGTAGAATAATCCCAATAGCACCATTTTGTTTACGAATAGCTTGGTAGTAGAATTCCACACTTTCCAGTACGTTGTCAAACTTTAACTGTTTGGCAAACTCATCAAATAGGATGATACCTTTTTCAGCTCTATTCTTCCAAATGGTTCTTTGGATAGCTGACTTAATCAACTTCAACATTACGGACAAGATTTCCTTGTTATCCTTTACTTCATCCAGTTCAAAAACAATCAATCGTTTGTCCTCAATCTTATAGGTCTGGTCTTCGCTTACCTCAAACAAGAAGCTGTATAGACCATCGCCGACATATTCGGACATTACGTGCAAAAAGCTTGTGACGTTGAAGTAGTCGGGATGGATTTTTAGAATGTTTAGAAGGTCTCTTTGGTTTATTTCTATAAAGCTGTAAAAACCATCCAATGAGTGATTTTCCGGTGTACTATCGTAATAATGTTTCAGTATTTTCTTGACAGAAACAGATTGTGCCTTGGTCACTTTTAAATCTGAAGCGAACAGTTCAAACAGGAAAACGGACAAGTCTTCCAACCGTTCCGGTGTCAAATCTTTTACATCGCTGATGTAAAAAGGATTGATACCTAAGTTCTTTCCGCTTTCATATCTGAGTACGGTATATTTCTCAGGATATAGTTTTGCGAATTTGGTGTAAGAACCACCCAAGTCGATGATGACCAGACGGACACCACTTTCAAAATATTGACGTAAAATATTATTGGCCAAAAACGATTTCCCTTCGCCCGTTGGTGCGAAAATGGCGAAGTTTCGTGCTTTTATACGTTTCTTGCGTTCGTCCCAAACATCTTTTAGAACAGGTACATTATGTTCTCTATCATTGAAGATGATTCCGGTAGCATCTGAGTTGTAATTCGTATTGTTGATAAACAGGCATAAAGCGTGCTTTAAATCTGTCACATATAAATCGTTATTTGAAAAGTTGGATGAAAAACAGCAGTAACTATTAAGGATGTAGTTCTTCCGTTCTTCGCCTCTTGGATAGTATGGGATAATGTCCAGTTCTTTAAACTCAGTTTTAATTTTTGAACCGATTCGGCTTAAATTTTCAGGGTTCTTATCCCAATACACAATGTTTAGATGACCACGGATTATTCGTGCATTATCATCGGCATTAATCTGGTCGAGAATGTGTTGAATTTTGCCTAGTACGACTTTGTTCTGAGAGCCGAAATTGGAACTTTTGTTCAGTTCTTCAACTTTCTTATCAAGCAGCTTGCGCCACTTCTGTTTGTCATCCAAATACAAGATTTGATTGACTATGTGATTCTCATTAAGCGTAAGCCCTAAGCCATCAATAAACCCTTGATGAAACACAAAATCGTCAGATGTGAATTTCTCATTGGTCTTGCTACTCTGTACACTTTCGCCAAAGCACAGTTCGCTATTGATAGCCAGGGCATCAAAATGGTTTTCGCCAATATTGACGCTTTTTTTATCTAGTATGATATCGGTATCAAACCCATCATTGAAGCCATTGAAATAGCCATTTGTGAGTTGCTGTATCTCTTTCGCTTTAAGCGAAACGAAGGTCATCTTTCGGCTATTGTTTATAAAGGAGATAGAATCGCTTACTGAACCGATGAAGCTCTTAACGTTATCATCCAATTGTTGAACAATTCCTTTGGAAACTTTACGAAAAGGGTTGACATATTTTGAATTATTCAACGCTTTGTTCTTAGTGAGCGTAAAGAACAAAAAGCAACGATGTTCCATATAATCACGCCCTTTGAAGTGGTCGTGGGTCGCTTTTTCTAAAAAGGTTGTATTCGGAAGCTTTTCTGAAGTGTATATTTTCTTTAGGTAGATATCCTGTTTTTGAACCACCGTACCAATGGGCAATGATTTTAAAGCCTGAAACCAAGCACCGTGTATGTCCTCGAAGTCTTTTTCAGATAGTGAATAGATTTCTGGTAGCGTTCCTTCATAGCATAGGACGACATTGCCATTATTGGCAAATATGATATTGTCTTGAATATCCGTAATAGGGTTATATGCTGAAAGATTAATCTTGTTCATAATCGAAGCCAGAATTTCTTTTGTTACTTATTATTTTAGGGAAAGCTTTAGCTGTTTGAAAAAGTTGTGGATTATTAGCCATCCTTGTAAGAGCGATGTATAAGGCTGCATTAAAAACCATAACACCTATTATCATTAAGAAGCTGAATGAAAAAATGATGATTAATAACGAAGCAAGAATCGCAACCATCATTAATGCAAACAAGGAAATAGGCAACCCAAAAATGACCGCCCGTTTCCTGATGTTTTTATAGACCTCAAACTTCTTCATAGTTACACTACGATTCCGATTAAGTATGTGAAGATGCCGACTACTGCACCAGCAATCAAAACAAATACTAGTACTCTAGTAATTCCTTTTTTAAGATCTGCATTTTCTCCAAAGAAATGTCCTGCATTAAACAGGAAGCCAACTAGGAAGATGACACCTAATAAAATTGGAAAAATAGTTCTGATAGTGTCGCCAACATCATTAACTGAATCTTCAATACCACCAATTTGAGCAAAAAGCGAAGTGGATAAGAGTGAAAGAAATGATGCTAAATAGAGTGATTTTTTCATAATAAAATTGTTTAGATTTTTATGTTGTTTTCGTTAGTAGAAATTTACATATATTTGAACATAAAATACTGTATATCAGTAATTTGTGAATAAAATATTATTTGAAATCAATTGAATTTAATTGCTATTATTTAGTATCAAATACTATGATTTTTTGAAAGGAAGTTGTTGATAACCTGAAAATTAAAAATGAAAAAAGCACTCAAAAACGTCAGTTTTGTCTTTTTGCTTCTAAAAATGTGCATCGTTTTTGGACAAGAAATGAGTGCTCAAAAAAGAATAATTATAGACGTTGGACACGGTGGAAAAGATGCTGGTGCAATTGGTATAAATAAAATTCAAGAAAAGGACATCGTATTGGATATTGCGAATGCCATTTTGAAGCTAAATAAAAAATTAGGAAAACCTTTAGATATTTATTTGACCAGGTATAAGGACACACTTATTTCATTATCTGATAGAATAAGGCTCGCCAAAATCTTAAAAGCAGATTTATTTGTGTCGTTGCATTGTAATCATTCGGATAATCCAAATGCAAGAGGAATTGAAGTTTATGCTTCAAAGAAACAAGCGAAGTATTCTAAAGAATCTGTTTTTGTCGGCTATCAAATTGAAAAAATGCTTTGCACAGCGATAGGATATGAAAGTAGAGGTGTGAAGTTTGCCAACTTTCAAGTGCTTCGAGAAACAGTTGGTTTTTGTCCTTCCGTGCTTTTGGAATTGGGTTTCTTATCTAATAAAGATGAAGGTACTTATATTTCAAATGCTACCAATATTCAATTCGCTGCCAACGCTATTTTACTATCAATCCAAAACTAATATTATTATGAAAGACATATTTTTAGAGTTAACCGAAAGTTTAAAAGCGATTATAGTGCAATTTATTTCAGAAGTGATTTTGTTATATAAATCATTTCGAGGTTGAATTACATTCTTTCATCAAGCATTATTGATTTATACCAGTAAAAGAAAGCCTCTGGATTATTCTTTTTAAGCTTGTTGAGCTTATTGTATTTAGGGTTTTCAATCAACCAGTCTTTTACCTCTAATGGGTTATCAAACCTTTCAATCTTATTATTGATTTGGGATTTGATTAGTTCAGACAAGTATGCCACTTTTGAAGATGCTATGATGGCTTCTTCAATATTGAATTTCTCAATGGTAAAGTTTGTAAAATTACTGATACCTGTTTGAAGATGTTTAAAATCTTCAGATTTAGTGTCGCGAGTTGAAAGCACAAAACAAGCTTCTTGCGTATCGTTTAGTACTTGCTCTGCGGTTATATCTAATTTTCTAAAGGAAAGCTCTTCTTTAACCACTTTTGCATAGCTGGTTCGTACCACCGTCAAATCAGAAATATTTTCCATTAAAAAAGCGACATCGAATAACTGTTTGATAATCTCTACAGGTCTTCCTTTGCTATATAGAATTCCTGTTGTTTTTGGGGCAAAGGCGGTTAGTTTATCGCCTAAAATAGCGTCAAAAGTTGGCATCATTACTTGTATAATTTCGCCCTCTGTCTGAATCCAATCGTGAGCTATTGGGATTTCTGTGAGTTCAGGATATGGATTTGGGGTATAAAGAACATCCAATAAAATCGGCTCAATGCTTCCATCCACGTTGCTTTTATAATATGTTTTAAAATGTCCCACAGGGGCATCAGGTGTATGTTTTCTATTGTTGTCATCTTCCCAATGTGTGAAAACAGTTTTACTACACATAGTATCTAATATGGGGTCTATATCGCTTTGAATTTGTTCGGTTATGATATCAATGTCAATGGAAAATCGCTTTGGCTTTTTTGTTGCTAACAACAAAGCGGTTCCACCTTTGAAAATAAATTCTAGACCGTTTATCTTTAATTGTTCCAATAGTATCAAGGCATAAATAACCTTCTCTATAAGTTTTGGATCATACTTTCTGCCAAGTTTTTGCTTGACCTCAAAAATCCATTCTGGATGATATGTACTTTCTTTAATCATATATATTAAGTTTTGGCAAAATATTAATTTTTTGCCAAAGTTAAATTTATTCTATGTTCTACTTCTTTTTCCTTATTTCGTCTTTGGGCATAACGTTTCATTTTACCTTGATTGATTTCAAACTTGCTAAAAGCCGACTCGTATATAAAATCTAATTCCCCTTGTTGCGCACCATACAAGTTGGTATCGATAATCATATCCACTAAAAGTTTTTCTAGTGATGGTATTATAGTATTTTTTGTTTCGATTATAGGTGCTTCCGAAACCAAATGTTTTATAATAATTACATCATCACTATTATGAATGTAAAGCTCAAAAGTTTCTGCATCGGGTTCTAAAAAAACTTGTTTTCCTTTGTCCTTTAATTTGTAAAATACGGATTGGGCTACATCTTTTTCCAGTTCAACAATGGTGTAAAATTTAAATGGCTGGTGTCGCATTAAATCGTTTAGCCAAATAGTGTTCCAAATACAAAAGTCTATGAAGGGATAGTCCTTTTTGATTTTATTGAACAGTCGCTTTAATTTACTATTGATAACCGGACAAAATTCATTATTTCCCTGCAACGCATAAATACCTCTAGTGGGATTTTTTAATACCCCTTCTTTTTTTAGTTTCGACAAATAGACGTTAATCGAGCTTTCTTTCAGATTTGGAAAATCTTTGCGAATGCAATCAACTAAATCTTTTTTAGAAATAGTTTGATTCCCTTGAAAATAGGATGGTATTTTTTTTTCTATTGTATAATTCAAAGTAATTACATTTATTAAACTTTGGCAAAATACAATAAATTTGCCAAAGTTTAATTATTTTCTTTTGTCCCCAGCACCTTTATCAAAAGCAATCAAGTTAAACAGTTCTCGCATTCGGCTACGAACCCGATTACCATAGTGTTCTTCCAGTTCTTCAGCATTGAGGTTGGTGGTAGCGTGTGTTTTAATTTTATGTTTGGTCTGAATGTATAGTTCATATCTAGATAAGATGACTTCGCCCATTACGTTCAAATCTTTGCCATAGAACCTTCCAGCAGGTTCAATACCTAAATCATCAAAGCAATAAAATCTGGTATTTCCATAGTCTTCAATGGTTTTAAAACCGAGGTGGTTAAAACTGAAAGCCACGTTCCTGCAAGGAATCATTTCGTAAGGCCTTTGCATTGGTACGATATGTCGAAGTAGTTTCATCAATGTAGTCTTTCCACATCCTACAGGTCCAGAAAGTAAAATGCCTTTGTCGATATCAATTCCGTTCTTTTCACAATTTTCTTTGTCCTTGATGAAATAATGGCAGAGTTTACGAATGATAACCGTGTCCTCGTCATAGATTCTAAATTGTTGACCAAATAATTTCGATCCCTTTGCATTTAGATAAATTAGGATTTTGTCAAAATCGTAAAGAACGCTTTTGCCATCAAACTTTCCGAGCGAGTATTCCACGCCACCTTCGGTAATTTTAGAGGGGTTGTCCATAATCTTTATTTTTAGTGGTTCGCAAGTTGTCCTTGATTTGGGACGCTTGTTTTTTGTTTGGTTTGTTTTCTTCATCGAAAAGCTCGGTTCTATCCATCCAGTTCAAAGCTAAGGCTCGCCAATCTCGAATTTCTTTTCCATCGCTAGTTTGCCAATTTCGAGTTTCATAATGCTCGAAGAATTTTTTTCCTTCATCAGCATTAAAACTTTTTTCAATAAAAAAATCAATAACGGCCTGCCAGCCCTTTGGTTGTTTTATATTGTTTACTTGTTTGGTATTGTTTATAGTAGATACCAATGCTTGTCCACTCACGGGACGGTGCGAGTCCACAACTTGTCCAGATATGGGATAGTGCTGTCCCGCTATCGGTACACCATTGGGACGGTACTGTTCCGCAACCTGTTCTAATATGGGACTGTACCGTCCCATATCAGGTTCATCACTTGTACCAATAATGGACATCTTGATTTTACTACCCTTGTAAGGATTGTTTGAAGGGTAGTATGACAGGTAGCCCCAAGAATCTAGGTTGGTAACACACCTATGATAAGTGGATTTTGAACCTATTTTTGATGCGAGCATCAAATCTCTACGATTAACATAGAATTCATTTGCAAAGCGGCTGCTGTTCCATTCTTGGAACAAGGCCATATACAAACTGATATGGGTAGGGTTTAGGCGGTCATCAAAATAGAACTTTTCAAAAGCCGCGTTTAGTAGCTTTATATAGTTCATCGCTTAATGATTTAAACCGTGATGTACACGGTTAGCTGTCATTACATTTTGTATTTCTTCGGTATCATAATAAATGATTCCGCCAACTTTAGTATAGGGTAACGTTCCATTGATACGAAGATTTTGAAGTGTTCCAGGACTTACTTGCAGTAAGTCCATAACCTCAGAAGACTTAAGATATTTTTTAAGTTTTCCATTTCCCTGTTTGGATAAGAGATTTTTGATGTCATCGAGCAATTCCATTTTGAATTCTCTAAGGTCGTCTGAAGTAATAATAGTTGCTGGCATAATAAAACGATTTTAAAGAAAGGGACTATTGATTTACAATTAATTTGATAGCCCCTGACTTGATTTGACTTTCGTTCTACAAATTTGAATAGGTTTATTGGATTTTATTCCCCAGTTCGACCGTAGTACGGTCAAAATTTAACATCTTGAGATTTGCTTTGTTTTGATAGTTTTTGAGGGTGTTTTTGCAAACCTACACCTTCAAATCATATTAAATTTTATAAAAAATAGATACATAAGTTAATTACCGTAGGTCAACCGTAGTACGGTCTTTTTTTAACAGTTTGAGTATAAGGAATCGAATAGAGAAATAATGGCTTTATTCTTCACTTTTATCCATTTCTATGAGTAGTGATGTAGAGAGTTCGTCAAGAAAAAGCGTTCGACTATTCTTCCTGCTTTTGATGTCGTGATAGGTTTTGTAGATGTCTTTTGGTTCAAGATCAAATAGCTGTTGCAATTTTCTGGAAATTTGCATTATGCTTTGGTTATCTTGTTTTCCCAATCCTTTTGCACAGAGTGCATATAAAAGTTCAACGTATTCTGTATTTGAAAATGGCCAATGTATTTTTTCAATCGGTTTAATGGATTTAAGTTTACCATTTAAACCGTTGCGAATTTTAAATTTTTTCTCATCTAAATAAGTTGCTAGCGAATCATAGGCTCTGTATTTACCAAGAAGCATATCTCTTGGTGTACAAAATTCAGGGTCTTGGAAATAGAATTTAGATGTAGCTATAATGTAAGACCCCAAATATTCTCGTGTATAATATTCTTTATCAAAATGAGTATGTTTTGAATCAGCATATTGCGTGAAGTCCAAATTGTAGCTAAAGAAACGATTGACTTTCTGCATCTTTCTTCTAATAAATTTGCGTTGTGATTCTTTGTCTGTTTTGGGGAATTGAATTTCAAAGGAACGAATTTCAGAAAAATAGATAAGATGTCTTAATGGGATTTGTTTTGTGTGCTTAAAAAAATAAATCTCATCCGAGATAGAGGCGAAACCTTTGTTAATAATTTCCTTTTTAAATTGACCTAAAAGTTTCGTGCAGACTATTATAGAATGCTTTGAGCGTTGCATAATTGTCTCTGAATTTTCTTCAATTTCTAATAATTGTTTTTCTAGATTTTGCGCGAGTAAATGTAATTTCATACCATACCTAATTACAGAGTTAGTAACTGTTAATAGTAGGGTCGATATTAGATAAGGTAATTACAAAGAATTATGTAGTTGACGTTCTATAGACAGTTTTTTACTGGAAAGCTGCAAAAATTATGCCTTTCTTAAAATTTCTTAAAAGTTGGTGCTTGATAATTTCGAAGTGTTCTGTAAATTGAAAATTCAAATTAAAAATTTATCACACTATCCAAAGCATCATCGGCATCTTTGTGAATGAAATTTGCTTGATAGCGTATTGTTGTAGTTACAGAAGAATGACGATATAGTTTTTGTAACATCTGTATCGGGATTTTATCACCAGAGATATTCCCGAAACTGTGTCGAGCAATATGCATACTAATATTTTTAGTTATACCCAATTCCTTAACGGCTATCTTTAATCTTCTATTGAGATTTCGGGTAATAGATTGTGTTCTTTTTGAAACTTCTTCTGTATCATTAAGGTTTATATGTTTTAATTGAGGAAATACTAGACCATTTCTTTCTGATTTATCCTTGTAATTATTAAAAATTTCTATAGCCTTATCGGGTACTTTAAGTGAGACCAGTTTGCTGTTTTTGTTCATACGATAAAGTAATCTGCCATCATTAAAATCAGACCATTTCAATTGAAGGACATCACCAACCCGAATCCCAGCAAAATAAAAACTGATAAGCCAAATATGGATAGCCTTTTGTTGAGCTTCTGTAATATTTTGGGCATTTTCTAACTTTTGTATTTCATCAGCATTAAAGCCTATTTTTTGAGATTCAGGAATCCTAATTGTCATTTTACCTTTGCCAAAAGGGTACAAGCCTCTGTCCGTAATAGATTCTGAGATAGCGAGATTATAAATTGTTCTAATTAAAATAAGGTAGTTTACAACCGTTCTTGGAGAAAGCTTTTTACTATGCAATAAATAGGTTTCAAATTTCTTTAGTAATGCTACATTTAATTTGTTAAAAGGAAGCACATCCTTACCTAAAAATTCTTTAAACCTTTTCAAACGGCCAAACTCAGTATCATACTGATGATGTTTATTTCTATTTTTAAGGTTTTGAAGGTGCATATTGGCAACAACAAAGAAATCAAACCCTTTCTTTTCTACTATCTTATTTCTAATTTCTGCTACTGATTCATACTCTGGTTTCATTTCAGATTTTAAAACCTTATCATTAGCTTCTGCAACTTTACTAACAATAAAATTGTTAAGCACCTTTGAGTTTGGATGGGATTTGCGTACGTTCCGATTTTTTTCGTCCCAAAATTTTTCATCTATATATTGTCCTGTATTTAGGAAAGAACTTTTGCGGTCTTTAGTTATCCGTATGGCAATTGGGAACCTTCCAGCTTTATTCTTCTTTTTTCTTAAAACTACTCTTACCGTTGCCATATTAAAATTATTAGATTATAAAGATAATCATTTTAGGTACAACATAGGTACAACATTTGTTGGTTTTGTTTGATGTTAATTGATATCAAATAATATTGACTACTACTTAATACATTGTATATCAGCATATTTGTGTTAATATAATAGGTGGGTGTCAAACACTCATAACCCGAAGGTCACTGGTTCGAGTCCAGTTCCCGCTACTAGAAACTCTCCATTTTTTGGGGAGTTTTTTTTATGGATGAATTTGTGGTGTATGTTTTGGCTTCTAACAGAACAGATAGATTGTATAAGGGATATACTTCGAATCTAATCGAACGGATGAAATCCCATAATGCTTTAGGAAGTGGATGGACCAAGCGGTATCGGCCATGGACTGTGGTTTATATTGAATTCTACACTACAAAGGGTGCTGCAATGGC
>DFLU01000005.1:0-182314 GCA_002375495.1 Flavobacteriaceae bacterium UBA3611 | reverse complement strand
GGATGGACCAAGCGGTATCGGCCATGGACTGTGGTTTATATTGAATTCTACACTACAAAGGGTGCTGCAATGGCTCGCGAGAAATGGTTTAAGTCTACAACTGGTCGTCGTTTTATAAGGAATGTTTTGACAACTTTATAGGGCTCATATCCGCCAAAAGTAGTGGACACTGGTTCGAGTCAGCCTGCCCGTACGCAGTTTTGCGGAGGCGGGTACTCGCTACCAGAAACTCCTTGAGAAATCAAGGAGTTTTCTTTTGTTATCAACTGAAATTTCCTTCAGAGTTAATGCGGGTTGGACTTTACTTTATAAACCGCGGCATTTAATTTTCATCATTACAACCGATAAAGCTACCTACTCAGTAATCTCTTCATCTTTACCGCACTTTGCGTTTGTGTGATCCAACCAACTACTTTTTAATAAGCTTAACAGTTCAGGTTAAAAAGTGCTAATGTTGTTGCCGGAATTTAGGTTAGATAGTAATTTTCAAATAAGAAACAACAACCAACTAGCGCACGACCATTTGGTCGGCGCTAAACCAATAACTAACTCATGAAAAAATGGTTCTCCACAGATATGGAGTCGCTGTTCGCGATTTCGGTCACCGCACTTGTTATTTATATTGCCGTAATAGTCTTTACCCGGATTTTCGGAAAACGTAGTTTCTCCAAGATGTCGAGTTTCGATTTTGCGATGACCGTTGCCGTGGGTTCCCTGATCGCTACAACGGTTTTATCCAAATCTGTTTCTCTCTTGGAAGGGGTTGCCGGACTTTTTGTAGTCTATCTGTATCAACTTACCGCCGCACTCCTACGTAAATGGAAACCGTTCAGAAAGGCCATCGACAATGAGCCGCTCCTACTCATGGACGGTCCGGATATTTTACAGGATAATTTATTAAAAGCAAGGGTCACAGAGGGAGACCTTCGGTCTAAATTGAGGGAAGCGAATGTACTCGACCTCTCTCAAGTACGCGCCGTAGTTTTTGAGACTACTGGAGATATTGCGGTGCTCCACAGCAATGATGAAGACCGTGAACTATCGCCTTGGTTGCTAAAAGATGTAAAGGAAAGCTAATATGGACCTATTATCCATCATCGGTTACCTGGCGGGGATCTTTACGACCATAGCAGTTATCCCTCAAATCTATAAAGCGTTGACCACCAATAAGGTTGACGATATAAGTCCTGTTTTTTTTAGCATACTATTGCTAGGGGTAGGACTGTGGACCGTGTATGGAATACTAAAAATAGATTGGCCAATCATATTGACCAATGGAATTTCTTTCATTCTGAATGCCCTAATGTTGAGTATTTACTTAAAAAATAAATTAGAAAAATGAAAACTATTGTTGAAGTTAAAGTAAAAGAAGATGTGGAAGGGTTGGTACGGGAATTTATTCTCGATGACCACCCCTGTGTCATGGCGCAGAGCGTTATTGCCGATGACAATGTAACCATTCAATCGTACGGAAATATGGATAATTTTTGTCCAAATACTCTATTGAACGATTTAAAAACATATGTAAATGAAGTTGAGGAAGATTCAATGAAATTCCAAACTTTTATTGCTGTGTTTGAAGATACCACGATTGAAACCGAACAACAATTTGAAAATTCCCTATGGAACTTGTTGCAAACACTACACAGCATCGATACACATGCGTGGGATACAACTACCAGTCCGGATCCTGAATCGCCTAACTTTAGCTTCAGTTTATTGGGGACTTCCTTTTACATCGTGGGGATGCATCCGAATTCTTCTAGATGGGCACGGTCATCACCTTTTCCGATGATTGTTTTTAATCTACACAGCCAGTTCGAATTGCTTCGAAGTGCAGGACGATACGAAAGGGTTCGGGATCTGATTAGAAAGCGGGATAAAGCATATCAAGGATCTATCAATCCGATGCTAGAAGATTTCGGCACCAATAGCGAAGCAAGACAATATAGCGGCAGGGCAGTAGCAGCCGATTGGAAATGCCCTTTTACAAGTAAACACTAATGTTTTAAGTTACACGTCACTTAATTTAAAGAACAAAACAATGCGTAAAATAATACCACCACAATCCGGCACCGCGTTCTATCTCAAAAAAGGACAAAAATTAAAAATAATCGACCCCGAGGGTGAACAGGTAAGTGACATGGTGCTCTTTAATGCAGAAGATAAGAGGGAAAAATTATCATCTGGCAAAACATTAGACTTTGAAGAGTGCATCCAGATTACAGCCGATAATTATTTATGGAGCCATCGAAGTCGGAAACTTGCATATATCGAACTTGACACCAATGGCAGGAATGACTTTTTGCTCGCACCCTGTTGTAAGCAAACTTTTGAAATCATGTACGAACATAAAGGGTACCATCCAAGCTGTAAAGAGAATTTGGAAATGGCATTGGAACCATTCGGTATTGCGCCAGATGACATCCCTACCGCATTCAATGTATTTATGAATGTGCAGTATGACAGCGATGGAAACTTATCGGTGTTGCCCCCAACTTCAAAAGCCGGGGACCACCTGATCATTCGGGCCGAAATGGATTTGTTGGTGGGGCTTACGGCCTGTTCGGCAGAAGACAGCAACGGGGGAACGTTTAAACCGATAGCCTACGAAATAATTTAAAATACTCAAGACATGGCAGCACAAACAAAAATTATTGATTTTGTACGTAAGAACAAAAAAGCGTTCTATGGCGGGATGGTGGCCACCCTGTTCTTGGGATTGGCAGTATTTCTATTGGGCAGCGTTTCCGGCTATGAAGCAAAAAAATTGATTTCTAGTTCCCTGCCCGGCCTCAATATGCTGTGTAACACCATTGTCCTGGCATCAGCCACTATTTTAGCGCTACTGCTCACCTTATTGGGTATCAGTACGGGAACTGAAAATAAACTGAAGAAAGCCCATTACAAGCAAGTTCTCAATATAGCTACGTTTGATACGTTTCTGTTTGTCGGCGCGTTGATTTTATTCCAGTTATTCAATATCCCTATAACCGAAGCGGAAAATGTGCCTACTACTTGGTTCGACGCTATTTATTGGGCTACGTTGATTTCGTCTTCTATCCTCAGTGGGATGATGATCACGGTCATATTGATGCTCTATACCACGGTCACCAATATTATCAATATTGTGGGATTGGGGAAAGACCACTATTTGATTTCAGATGAGGAAATAGAGGAAAAAGAAAAAGAAGAACAAGAATCATCATCCGATTAATTTTTACAACCACATTTTTAAATAGGCATCGTAGCACCGTTCTACACCTATCGCTGCCATACCAAAGAAAATATGTGCGATGATAAGTTGCAGGTGAAACAGCCGGGTATGGGTTGGCGGATCGGTATTAGCTGCTTTGTAAAGTACTTTCCACATCACAATGCCTATCCCTCCTAAAATTGCTCCAAAAATAATACCCCACAGCACAGAGATGGCAACATTCGTAAGTGAATAGGCCGCTATTAACAATACTAGGAATAAGATTCCAGTCAGATAATGTGCGAGCCACCCCACCCATACGGGAAGTTCGACATGAAAAACCTTATCTAAAAGGTCGGTAAGTAAGATAGGTTCCTTGAAATTTTCATTCAAGATTGTTGAAAACAAATAGCTAAACCCTGTCATGCAGGTGGTAGCGGCAATCCAAGCAAGGAAGAGTGTTAATAGCATCCCTAAAGTTACAAATCGTTATAGTAAAGAAAGCTAAGGAATACTTAAAAAATATTGTGGACTGTCTCTTGCAATTTTCACATATTTCGGTCAATTCTACTGCAATCATGAACTCCAATATTTTTTTAGCATCGTACAGGCTCTTCCACTGGAGGAGCAACAGGCGTTGTTGGAAATGATGAAACCTACCGTTACAACCGCCACCAAAAGAAAAATTATTGTCACGAGCCGAGGCAGATGCGTTTATTTTGAGGACGGTTTTTAAAGTTAATTTAATAACCTTGACAATGCCTTAACAGTCAAATTGCTCAATTAATAATTTCAATGTTTTCCACGGTTTTCAAAAATTCTATCAGCCTATTCACGTAACTTTCCATTTCTTGTTCATCTTTTAAAAACCCCCAAGCATTAGTCATTTTAGCGTTCATAGTTACGACTATGGTGTTATGGTGATCATTTGTTAATTCATATTTGTTTAGGTAGTAATTTTCAGGAAGTTCCTTGGAAAGGCTTTCCATTTTTGATAGCATAGCTTCGTAACGCTCCTTGGCCTTTATCTCTTTCGCTTCAGGTTCTTCTAGGTTTTTGAAAAAATCGGAATGTTTTGCCTTCATATAATACCAACATTCATAACGTGCTTGTAGTCTGTATTCTTTTGCGTCTGTGTGAATTGAAATATCAAATCGGTACTTATGTTTTCCTTTATCAATTAAAAACGTTAAATTGGATCTCACTGCCTTTTGCTGATAGAGAATCTTTATACCTTCTGCTTTAGCTTGTTTTATAAATTTATTTTTTATTCTACTTCTTAATCCCTTTAAAAATCCTGACTTATGGATCTCTTTTACCTTTGGTTCTTCGGTGATGGTGTCATAACTTGTTACCGATGCTATTTGAATAGCATTGGTCATAACATCGTGTACCGAGACATCTTGTGATTCGTCTGAAGAATTGGTTGCATTACTTTCGATACGATTTTTTAACGTATTAAATAGCCTAGAAATTTGCATTGCGCGATTACTTAAAAAACTCTCACGCTGACATAGCTGATATAATATTTGTTCCCATTCATCATCAAAATATTCGCTTTGTGCTAATTTCTCTTTTAAAGCGGGGTCTAATGGCTTAAGCTTAAAGGTTTCTATCACCTCATCGTTCCAGGCGGTAAAATCTGGATAGTGTTCCAGCACGCGAAATATTAATGGATATGCAATTTGAATGCTAAAAACTCCAATATTAATAAGCTGCTCGAAGGCTGTTGGTTTAACTTCAGACTCTACAGCTAGCATAATACTACGTACTAAAGATATACTATTTAATAAGCGTTTGATTGCTCTTGGATTAGAACCTACCGTGAGATTACTTATTTCTACAATCAAATCTGAAACATCTGAAGTGAGTTCACCTTCATTAAAATATTCAAGTTGTTTAAGGTTATCTATAACTAGATCATTTACCCGATATTGACCAATCGGCATTGTAAAAGGCAACTGAATGATTTTTTCGAAAAACGAACGAAATTCCCGTTCGTTTTCAGAAGTTTTCTTTCCAAACTTTGGCTCTAATCCTTTGACAACAATTTCATAATCTATGGCTAGTATAAATATGCAATTTTCTAGGTCAAAAATATTTTTAAGCAATTCTAATATCTGGACAGCAACAGGTGGGTTTATTCTATCTAAATCATCTATAAAAAATAAAAAACCCTTTGCATTCTCCTTATTTCCTATGCTAAGGTTTATTTGATTTTGTAGTTCGGTATGTAACTCGCGTAAAGAAGATTGTTTATCTGAGGTCTCAAAAAAGGCATCGGTTGCATCACCAGCGATACCTGCTGTAGCTGCATTGGCGCCTATTTTTGCTGCACTTTTTGCTGCTGCTTTAAAAAAACCAACTGCTTTTTTCTTTAACGCCTCTAGATTTTGGTTTTTCTCTTTTTCTAAGACTACTATAACAGAAGATATTATTCCTTGAATAATATTAGTCATTGTAGTGTATTCATCTGTAAGCAATGAATATTCCCAAGTATTTATCCAAATACCATAAAATCCTTGTTGGTCTTTACATAAATCGTGCTTTATCGCATTCATCAATGAGGTTTTACCACTTCCCCATTCTCCTTGTATGGCAATCGTTAGAGGTGTTTGTGCTGTATTTATAAAACCTGTAAGACCATTTTTATAGGCATCTATACCTAATTGATCCTTGTCAGCTGCTTTTTTAGGGACGTCTATTATGCTTGATGTGCTCATTTATTTTGAATAATTTCTACTAATTCGTTTTCCTTTTTTATCGTAAGTTTCGGCATAATTCCCATCTTGTACAGAGAAACTATCACCAGAAGCCCCTAAAAATCCATCTATTTTTATATAAGATCTAGAAATACGTTTCAGGTTCTCATCAAACACCTCTATATAATTTCCATCTTGTACAATAACAATCTCACTTGAATTTCCCAAAAAGCTGTTTTTACAATAGGCTCTTTTAATACGTTTTCCTTTGGAATCATATGTTTCTAAATAATTACCGTCTTGCCTTACTCTTGCTATCATATTAGTTAGGTATTTGTTAATTTTAGTTCTACTTCATGTATTTTAATCATTTGTGTAGTATATACCCCAATAAATTCAACAATATCAGAAACTGTTTTCTCAACAAATTGCTTAAATGTTTCCAATTTTTCAGCTGCCAATTTCTCCAACAACGCATCACTTCCTAAATGCAATCTATTTCCTTCGGGAGTAGTTAAATTACGTATTACAGGCCACCAATTGTTATAATTCCTATCGCTACTGATTAGGTTAATGTCACTGTACTTTTTTGTGTGATCTAAAATCCCTACAAATAGGCATCCATCATTATTTCCCTTACCACTAAAAGACTCAATACCGAAATGTATGGGGATGGTGTGTGTTTTTTTCAAATGAACCCATATTTGCGAATAGTGATAATCTGGAGTGTTACCTTCTGTAACTGCATAAATTTCTGAATCTAGACGATTGCGTACTTCATGTAAGATTGCTTGTCTGAACTGTTCTCGAATATTAAAAACAATAGATTGATAGTTATTACTTATATATTTCGCTTCCTTTAAATTACCTATAATTGCTTCTCTTAATTCCATTTCCAATCTGTTCTCTAAAGTATTCGTTAGTTTTTTTACCAGTATAATATATTGTTGCAAGGAGGTTTTTACGGTACTGTCCTTTTTGCAAATGTCATAACACGCCTCTAACCAATCTAAAATCTGCCGGTTGTAAGCGATTAAATCATAGTGCTTACCTTCTTCCAAATCCTGACTACTATTTTTTGATGGTTCTGTGCCAAAAAGAGTAAGGTAATACACATATGTATTTTCTTTATTGTAATTGAAGTAGCGATGTAATTGTTTAGGTTGGTCACCAGCATATATCTTATTTTCAATCGCCAGGGTTTTTCCTGAACTAAATTGAATAAGAATATCAATAAATCCTCCTGTATCGTAAGTGTCATCAATCTTACCTATATGAAATTCTTTATAGACCTTTGTGTGCTTTAAGTCCTCGCCTTCGTGTTTATAGCCTAATTGTTTAAGAAATAATTCCAAAAACTGAAACCCCATATAATGATTTCCCTTCGGTTGTAATAGCGCAGCAATAATTGCAGAATGAGTGAATGTTTCGTTATGCTCCATTCCCATAACCGTAAAGAGATTAAAATCCTCTCCACGTTCTATCGCGTCCTTTTCATGAGTTTTTACAATACCCTCAACACTTTGTAATAAAACAATGGTTTTTTCTATACTAATATTACTTTCCATCTTCTAATACGTCAATAATTTCTTGAAAACTAGCCAATCCAGCCTCCAAATTCTCAACAATTTCAGTAGCTAGAATATCTGGGTCTGGAAGGTTATCCAAGTCGGTTAAACTTTTATCCCGCAACCAAAAGATGTCTAGGCTTGTTTTATCTCGTGCAATAATTTCGTCGTAATTATATTTGCGCCATCTGCCTTCTTCATTGTCTTCGCTCCACGTTTCTTTGCGTTTGCTAATATTGCTTCCATTGTATAATTCCTCGAACTCTTTTAAATGTTCTTGGCGCATCGGATTTTTCTTGGGAGTATGGTGTACGTTTGTTCTATAGTCATAAAACCAAATATCCTTCGTCCAAGCCTCTTTGCTTGCTGGTTTATTGGTAAAAAATAGGACATTCGCTTTTACCCCTTGGGCGTAAAATATACCTGTGGGCAACCTTAGAATAGTATGCAAATCGGTTGTTTTCATTAATTGTTTCCTTACTTCTTCACCAGCTCCACCTTCAAACAGTACATTGTCGGGAAGCACCACTGCTGCTTCTCCATTAATTTTTAATTGGGTTTTTATATGCTGTAAAAAGTTTAGCTGCTTGTTAGAAGTAGTTTCCCAAAAGTCTTGACGGTTATAACTTAAATCTTCCTTTACGATCTCACCTTGCTCATTGGTAAACGTCATGCTGCTTTTTTTACCGAATGGCGGATTCGCCAATACATAATCATAGCGTTCACCATCGTCTGCAATTAAGGCATCGTTTGGATTTATAAACGATTCTCCATCTATTTCTCCAATATTGTGCAAATACATATTCATTAAGCACATTCTGCGCGTGTTCGCAACTATTTCATTTCCAAAAAATGTTTTATTTTTTAAAAATTCCTTTTCTTCTCTGTCTAGCTTATTATTGTCTACTATCCAATCGTAGGCTGCTAAAAAGAAACCTCCTGTACCACAGGCGGGGTCTACAACGGTTTTCATGGGTTTGGGTTGTACGCAGGCCACCATCGTTTTAATTAAGGCTCTTGGAGTAAAGTATTGTCCGGCGCCACTTTTAGTGTCTTCTGCATTCTTTTCTAAGAGACCTTCATAGATCTTTCCTTTTATATCTGCGCCCATCAATGACCAATCTTCTTTGTCGATGAGATTGATGACTTTCAATAATTTGGATGGGTCTTGTATTTTGTTTTGACTTTTGGTAAAAATCTGGCCAAGTGTTCCTTTTTCTGTGGAAAGTGTACGTAATAACTGACTATAAAAAGATTCTAATTCAGCTCCACGTTTGCTAGATAAGGTTTCCCAATTGGCTATTTCAGCATCCGCAACCTCGTTGCCCTCAACATCTTTTAGTTTCGGAAAGGCCAAGCCTTTATTATAAGGTGGTTTGTTAAGTTCATCTGCCATTTTTAAGAAGAGCAAATAGGTGATTTGTTCTAAATAATCTCCGTAACCCACGCCGTCGTCACGTAGTACGTTAGCGAGGTTCCAGATTTTTGATATGATGGTTGAATCTGTCATTTAATGTTTTTTAAATTTTTTACTGAGTATTTTTTCCTCAAATGAATATGACCAATACGTCAAGGGCAATTCAAGTATTTTTTTTAATGAATCTAAATATTCTAAATCTCTTTGATTTGGTTCAGCAGGACCAATAATTAAAAGCTTTTCAATGACAACTGATTTATCAAGTAGCGCATATTCAATAATTTGCCCTAATGCTAAGCGAACATTCATTAGGAATGAATTTGTAGTTTTAGCTTCAAATAAATGCAATTTTTCCCCTTTTTTCGCTGCACAATCAACAAGGTTGTTCCCTATTTTAGTCCTTTCAGTAGATATAGAATATCCTTTGTATTCACTAGACGCTAAAAGAAAGCGATGAAGGTCATTAGTTATATCGGAGTGTGTTCGATTGACATTTCTTTTTCCTCCTGAAACATTTTGTGAATAAGAATTTGAACCTGTACCGTTACCTTCATTGAAATTTAATTTAGGATTTTTAAATGATTCGTCAATCTCACCTACAATATTAGCTAAGTTTCCTTCTACCTTATTGGGAATGAATCTATGAATTTTAAGAAAGTCATCTGGTAATAATACAGAATCTTCATAATTTAGGACATCGTTTAAATCAAAAGAAAGGTTGGGTTTCAAAGGCATATTTCTTAACAATTTTGTATCTGCCTTAACCTTTTCTAACTCCAAAAGCATTTCATCTCTACCAGATTCAAAAACATCCAAAACATCTTCCCCAATATCTTCTTCATTTCGAAGAATCTTAACATTTTTAAGCTTTGCTACTAAAAACTTTTTATTTGTTTTATGGTCTAATGTATATAGGTATAACTCATTTATAAAGCTGGAATTTTCTGGCATTGTATCAATACCCCTAACATAACCATACTGAAAACCGTTAATCAAATATCTAGGGTTAAAAAGCCATTCCTCAAAACCAAAACCATATTGATCATGATGTGCCTTATCTGTTCTTCCTTGCCATTTAGGATTCCAATAACGCTCTATTGGAGACTGCCAATTATTATCATTATAAACTAAGCGCATTAGCCTTCTTTCAGGCCAAAGTGCATAATATATTTCTGTGTACGTTGATAAATGACTCGTAAAAAACTTATCGGATTTGTCTATTAAAGATCTCCAAGAGTGTTTAGATACATCACTTTTTTCAATAACTTGAAAACTGGCTTTATGTTCTTCCCTTAAATTAAAAAATAAGTCTTTTTGGCTTTGGGTAAAAGATTTATCATTCCATTGGATATCCATTTTATACTCTAGACTTCCAGTGCTTCCAACTCCAACAGTAAACAATAATAGATTATTCTCTCCGTCTTCAGGCTTTAAGCTACACCAAGCATATTGTTTGTAGGTTTGAAACCCTTTCTTTTGGTGCCTAGTATTCCAACCTTTTCTTTTACTAACTAATTTCCATCCTAATTGCTCCAATTTCTCTGCCCACAGTTGTGTCTTACTCCAAACAGTCTCTCTTAAAAAAGAGCCGATATTAATATCAACTGCGTTTGTAGAATCATAGTCTTTTCGTGCTAATAGTATTTGAAATGACTTTAATTCTTTTTCTGAAAAGAAATTATCTTGAATATTTGATTCCACAATTGGAAATCCTAGCTCAAGTAATCTTGATTGTGCTTGGTCAGTATTTATTGATTTTCTATTAATTGTAGTTCCCTGAAGATCGTAATGCGTAGTAATTACACGGGCAGGTGAGACAAGTTTCTCTTTCCACCAAACAGCATATTGAGTATCATTAATACTTCCTTGTTTAATCAATTCATTTAATGAATTAATTACATCATTTTGTGTAAGGTCATTAAACATAATCTATAGGTTTTATCTTTTATTCTTTAAAACACTTGCAGGAATACAATTATATTTTACCCTTTAAATCTCTTTATAGACTACACTTAAAGCCTTATTATTCATATTTAGCTCGTAGATGTTACCATCCACATTAATAGCTTCTGCCTTCTTTAAAAAGGCTTGTAGATCTTTATAATTTTTAGCTGCTACTTTAGGATTATACCCCTCAGTTTTAAAAACCAAGAACAATAATATATGTATATCTGCATCAATACTTAAAGTACCAGCTGTAGAGAATAATAGTTGATACCTTAAATTAAAATCACTTGCCGTAATTACCTTAAAATTAAATTTTAATAATTCCTCAATTCTTATTGGTAAATTAGTGTTTTCTCCATTCAGCTCTTTTGCTTTACCTTTATGGTACTTAGATGCAACTGTACCTCCAAAAGATTCATCAACCTTGGCTTCAACTCCTATAAATATTTTTTTTCCTGATTCTGTTTTGCCAAATATTGCTAAATCGTGTTCTCTACCTTGACCATGCGCATCAAATCGTGCTTGGAATTCTGGATATGCAACTTCTAGTGTGAAAGGTTCCTCAATTTGAGCGGACACTAATTCAATAATCTTTTCTTCTCCGTTTTTCTTAATAATAAATTCAGCTAATGACGCGGCACTACGGTCTTCTTTCCAATCCTTAGCTTTTTTACCAATAAAGACAAACTTTTTCCAATCGGCTAAATTTGAGATAGTGTTTCCTTTAAATTCTATTTTCATAACCTTATTTCGTTTTCTCTGCCCTTATCCGCTCCAACGAGACACTCGCCGGCTCGTAGTCTCTATGCGCTTTACAAGCAGCAATTTCTTCTTCGTTTAATAACTTACCATCAAATGCTTTTTTAAGAATGCTTTGGCGTAAGGCTTGGGCTTTTTCTAAACTGTTTGCAATGTCTTTTTCTACGGTATCACAAACCGATAAACGACTTTCTATGTCGCTAATGATTTGATGTTGTTCTTGTAATGATGGAACTGGAATTTCTAAATTTTCTAAAGCTGATTTTGTTAATCCTTGTCTAGTCGCACCAACATTTACATTCGCAATCCAACTCTGAATTTTTGACGATTGTATATATAATTTTAGAAATTTAGTGTTAAAGATTTTATCTTTGGGTCGTATTATGCTAACATGTTGATTAACCCTTCCGTTATCAAATTCATTCGGTGCAATATTCACTCTTCCAATTGATGCACCAGTAATATTCAGTAAAACATCCCCTTGCTGAACAATTACGTTTTTCAATTTTTCAGCTTGACTTTCATCTATAAAAGCGAGCCCATCATATTTAATATGATCAAAATGAATATTTAAAGAACGAATTAAAGGTATACCGCTAGTTTTGTAATTTGCCTGACCTCCTTTTGGTGTAGAACCTGAACCAATTTTTGAAGTTATATTTTTTAATTTATATTTCTCAGCATTTTTCATCAATTCCCTCTCAAAAGCCTTTTTTAAAACCGCTTGTCTATAAATTACCAATTGATCTTGTGCTTTTTTTAGGTCGGCAATACCGCTATCCAAATGGGTGAAGAGGGCTTCTATTTTTTTAACGATGGCTTTTTGAATTGGTAAGGGAAAAAGCTTTGTAGATAGTGCTTCTATTTTAGTTGCTGATATATTTGGTTGTGCTCCACCATAGGCTTGTTGTTCAATATCTCTTTTTAAAGAATACAACAAGTAATAAATATAATTTTTTAAAGTGTATTTTTTAGAATGAGGAATTAAATTTCCAACTCGTTGATTTTGATATGCCTTTTCTTCGGAATTATAAATTCCAAACTTCCCAGTTGTTGCACCCGACATTGCAATCAAAATATCTCCTTTGTTTACAATGTGAGAGTCATATTCTTCATCTTCTTCTATTCTTTTGGCATTTTTAATATCAACATTCCAATCTTGTATATCTCCAATTCTTAAAACTGGTACACCCTCATTTTGATATTTGCTACTTTTAAAAGCATAACCATTTTTCAATTTAAGCAAATCACCTAAAGAACACTCGATCCAGTCTTCTATATTCATATTTGTGATTCTTGAATAATTTCAGGCATTTGATCCCAAGTTCTACCGTTAAGCTCTCTTCCAGTTTTCTTTTTATTAGTTCCGCCCCATTGTTTGAAGAAGAATTTTGTATCATTTTCTAAACATTGGTTTTTAATGTCTTCTACCCATTCTGGTTCCATAGGTCTAGGTTTATGACCACTTTCACCACCAACAATTACCCAGTCTATATTTTGCAGATTTAAATTATCTAACGGTCCAATTAATGGTTCGCAAGACAAAAATTTAGTTCTTGCATTTGTCTGACTCAATAAATCTATACGCTCGGTAACACGCTCATCTTCTACTGAAACACCCATCCAAATATTATGACTCCATTCTAACCAACCTTCAGCATCATAATAATTTAAAACATCAGCTCGTTTGGTTAATATTTGAAAAACGTGCTGTGGATGATTGTTCATTACTTTAAACACACGTTGGATAAAATCTACAGGGATATTTGGATGGAACAGATCACTCATAGAGTTAACAAACACTATTTTAGGACTTTTCCATTTTGAAGGCGTGTCTAATTCCTTTTCGTGTATGCGAACTTTGAAGTTATCTTTATATTTTTCAACGCCCATAGCTTTGAGCCTTTTACTCATAACTTCAGCATAACAGAATTTGCAACCAGCCGAAACCTTCGTACATCCAGTAGTTGGATTCCATGTCATTTCTGTCCACTCTATACTTGATTGTGCCATTTTATTTGAAGTTAATAGTTATTTTATCGAAGTTGTTTTTATAATTTTTATAATTAACATAAAAAGCCCCTTTTTGAATTTTATCACCATTAGATTTTATTTCCAGATTACCAGTATCTTGAAAAGACTTTAGTATTTGATTTGTATGAGTTGGAAGATAGCCAAGGTGAAGAGCAAATTCATAAACTTCGCCATTGGTTTTTGGAGTTTTCAAAAACTCTTTTAAGCCTTTTTCTAATGGAAATGTATTAGCTGATTTCTCAACCACTGAAAATAAATCACCATTTGATTTAAATGCAAACCCTCGGCCTTGTTCTTCATCTAATTTCCATTTTGCATCTAACATCCTATCAAAACCATAAATATGACTTGTAAAAAAGAAAAGACAAAAGAATTGATTTTTATCTCTGGAAATAATAAAAGTATCAACAAGTTTATCGTTTCCAAGTTTTTTTTTAAAGGCGTTTTTTAGCCTATCTATAAACTCAATTCCTGTTTCACTTTTCGGCCATTGAGATTCAGGTATCAATTCAGAGATAAACTCCTTTAAACTCTGTGGTGTTCCTTTTTCTTCAAACCTAAACATAAAATGCGTTGGTAAGAACAGCAAAACTTCAGTTGTTCCTGGTCTTAAAAGCTCTTTGATATGTGATAGCCTAATTTCTTTATACCCATAAGGGTCTATAAAAATAAAACCCCTTCTTTTGCTGAATCCTGTAAACATACTCACCACATAAGGAAGCATTTTTTGATAGTCATTGTTAGTATAATAAAGCCCAGTAATCTTTTTTGACACTAGATCTCTATTAGTAATTTCATTTTGTAATTTATTTACTTTGGGTAAATCAATATCATTAAAATGAATTTCAAAACCAGATTTATTAGAATTGTCTACTTCTAAATTATTTATTGACTCCAACATTATTATCGGGCTACCTTTACCTCCATTCTCATAAATTCCTTCGCCACAAAACAAATCAAACAAGATAACAGTTTCAATATATTTTGATAAATATAATATGTTTAAATATCTTTCCATATAAAGCCCAAGTAGTTTAACCTTGACTTCAGAATGTTCCAACATATTAATTTGAGAATCTTTCATATCTTAGGCTGCTAACACCCCATTTAGTTCCTCAATGATTTCATTCATTTGGTTCCCAAATAATTGGTGCATTTTTCCTTTTCCGCCTTTAGCGTCAAAAGGTGTATAGTCTAAATCGTCCAATTCGATATGGTAACTGCTCACGACGTGGTCTTTAATCATTCGTAACCATTCTACTTGCTCTGGTGTAAAACGGTTGTGTTGCCCCGCATTTTGCTTAAACATCCAGTTTTTGAAATTTTCATCTATGGTTTTATCAAAAGGCTTTAACTCGCTATCGATGCCGCACACTTTTCTAATTAGGGAAACTAAGGCTGTTAGTTCCTCTTTTGGTTGTTGCGACCTTTCGACAGCGCTCAAGGTGACATAGGCTTCCCAAACGTAATCTGGTGCCAACGTAGGCTTTTCAAGCTTTAGTTTTTCAAATACCTCCTTTATCATGTTAAAGGTGATGTTTCTGCGATTATAAGGTTGGTCGTAGAATATACTTAGCGCGGTAATTTCGTCTTTGTTTGCTTCGAGATATTCGCTAAAATCTTTGATGATTTGGGTTGCTTTATCCACAGAAGTGGTTTCCCATTCGCTCTTTGTAACGGTATCTATGTTTATGCTATCAATAATTTGTTCATGTTGCTTGCGAACGTTGTCTAAATATTCGTTGAGCTCACCATTAAATGTTTTGGTTGCTTCTAAAATAAGGGCATTTTGAGCGTGCTTTTTTGCCTCTTCGATTAACGCTGGGGTTTGGTCTTGTACAGGAATTTTGTCAATTTCTAGTTGCGCTCTGGTTTCAATGGCATCTTGATCGTATGCTGTAATGAGTTCTTTGGTGATCTGCTTTAAGTTTTTGCCACCAGAAAATTCCAATAATTTATCTTTTTCTTTTTCCGTGATTTGTTTTTCCAAACGTATCAATCGATTGGCCAGAGACAAGAACAAATCTTCGTCGGCAACTCCCATGGTTACGGCCCCCAATAAATCTTTCATGGGTACAGTTGGTTTGCGTTCCAATGGTCTGCTGTCTGTTTTTTTAGACTTGGTGGCACCAACCGCGTCTACTATGACAAAATGTGTCTTTGTTTTAGCTGTTCTGGATACAAGTTGTAAAGAATCGCTATTAATAGTTCGTGTGCCACGACCTTTCATTTGTTCAAAATAGTTGATGCTTTTAACATCCCGCATAAATAACAATACCTCCAAAGGTTTTACGTCTGTACCTGTGGCAATCATATCAACAGTTACGGCAATTCTTGGATAATATGAATTACGAAAGCGATTCAACACCGATTTCGGGTCTTCTTCAATTTTGTACGTTACTTTTTTACAAAAGTCGTTGCCTTCGTCAAATTCTTCCCTGATGATCTTTATGATATCGTCTGCGTGGCTATCAGTTTTGGCAAAGACTAATGTTTTAGGTACTTCGTATTCTCCATTTGAATCAATACGATTTGGATAAATCGTAGTTTTCAAAGCCCTTTTAAATTCACGAATGATATTTCTGATTTGGCTAGGGTTGACTACTTTTTTATCTAGATCATTGCGATTGTAGTCGGTATCTTCATCTTCTTGTTGCCAACGTTTTTTACGCGTGAGTTTGTCGCGCCTGTCAACAAACCAACCAGCCTTTACTACTTCGCCTTTCTGTGAAATTTCAGTTTCAATCGTGTACACATCATAAGGCACATTTACACCATCGGTTACCGATTCTTCATACGTATACTGACTCACCACATTTTCATTAAAAAAACCAAAGGTTCTCTTATCTGGTGTAGCGGTTAGTCCAATTAGAAACGCATCAAAATAATCCAATACCTGTTTCCATAGGTTATAAATAGAACGGTGCGCCTCATCAATAACAATAAAATCGAATTGTTCGATAGGTACTTTTGGGGTGTACTCCACTGGCACGGCTTTGTTCTTCGCCATTTTCTGTTGCAGCCATCCCGATAAATATCGGGATTCATTTGGATTGGCTTCTTCTGCACTCTCGTCTAATTCTTCACCTTTTAGAATAGAGTAGAGGCGTTGTATGGTTGAAATGCACACTTGACTATCTGAAGCAATGTAGCTTGAAGATAATCGCTGCACGTTATACAATTCAGTGAATTTTCGGTTGTCATCATTTGGTTGGAAGGTCATAAACTCCTGTTCTGCCTGTTCTCCAAGGTTTTTGGTGTCTACCAAAAATAATATTCGTTTTGCATCGGCGTGTTTGAGCAAACGATACACAAAAGTTGCGGCTGTGAAGGTTTTTCCAGCACCCGTGGCCATTTGGATTAACGCCTTGGGTCTATTCTTTTTAAAAGAATTTTCCAAGTTATTGATGGCTACGATTTGAGCGGGACGGAGTCCGGATTCATCAAGGTCTGGTATTGATAACAATCGCTCACGAAGACTTTTATCTTTTTTTAGCCAATCGGCTAAAGTCTCGGGCTTATGAAAGCTAAAAACATTTCTGCCTCTTGGTTTCGGATCTCGATAGTTGGTAAAGCGAGTAATCGTCCCAGTACTCTCGTACACAAATGGCTTAATTCCTTCAAGTGTAAACGAACCTATTTTAATGGCCTCAGTGGCATATCGTTCAGATTGTTCTTCAACCATCGTTAGTCTATGCCCCTCGTCTTCACGCTTGGCTTCTATAACACCCACGGGATTTCTATTAACAAACAGCATATAGTCTGCAGAGCCAGAAGCTGTATTCGTCTCTCGTAGGGCAACACCAATATTTGCTGATAGATCAACTTGATTTTTAGATTGCACAACCCATCCTGCCTCACGAAGCATTTCGTCAATCCGGTCGCGTGCAAGTTGTTCTGGGTTTTGGTTGGGTTCCAATGGGAGTTGCGTTAGTTGATTTTCAAATATAGCAGAATCATTCAATTTCTGGTATACGTAGATTCACTTAGTTTCCAGTGATGGTTTCGTACGTTTTAGTCGATATCATGTCGTGGGCGTGCTTAATCACAATCACACGTATAATCCCTAATATACTCATGAAACGATTCACCCCACGAACCATACATTCCACCCGATTTAAATGATCTCCAACGGGCATCAGAAATACCACAAAAGATGTAAGGTCTGCCTTTGAAATCGAATTCGTTTGATTTCAGGTATGCGACTACAAATCCCATCCCGTCTAGTTTATAATAAATAGCTTTGGTTAACATACTAGAACCATAGCAAGACACTTGGTTTTTAGAGTCATAATTCTCGGTGACAATTTCAAAAACTTCTTGGCAGCTCATAGATTGAGCATGGACAGTTATAATTGATACGGACGCATTTAGGAATAGGAATAAAAGAAGTGCTTTTTTCATTATTTGATTTATTTCAACTTGTTAATCAATATTCATACTTTACTAGGAAACTTATAGGTTTTACAAAAGTTGAATTAGTTTAATTTTTTGAGTCTACAAGGAAGCAATACCTGCTAATGAAATAAACCCAATTATAAGTCCGATAATTATTGGAATAGCAATCAACCACCAAACTAATTTCGACGTATTCTCGCGAATCTTTTCATTTTTATCGAAATTTTTTCGAAGAACCCAAATAAGCTCTATTAAAAGCTCATTTTGATCTTTGTCTTTATAACGTTCAAGGAATTTTTCTTTATAGTTTGGAGTTTGTGAGGATGATTTCATAGATCAATCGATTTTATATTTGAACTTGACGCTTGAAGGCCAACTAATTATTTTTTGCTAGTACCTTTATTTGTTGAAGTATTGCCACCAGAAATTTTCGAAGGGTTGTTGCTCCTGCCTTTTCCTGATGGACGCCCTGTGGTGCTAGGCGCGTTTTTAAGTCCGCTTGATTTTGCCATAATATGTTTTTTTAAAATTAGTTTCGTATTAAAATAAGTGCTAAAGTTTTCTTTTGACAACTAATCGTTTTCCGTAAAAAACTCATGAATATCAATTATGTCGCCTCTTCCAATTTGTACCAGATTTTCAGTTGCTTTTAGGTAGATGCCTAATGACCGTTCATTATAGATTAACTTCATCATCTCATTATAGTCCTGTACGGAATACATGTCACCATTCATCCGATAAAATGGTATAGTAAGATCAAATCCTTCACGCACGCCTTTATTTACAATTTTGCCGCTTTTTAATAAATCTCTAATTTTTTCTTCATTTTGTTCCTGAGAAGCTGTTTTTACGTATGCTACCATCATGTTTATCCACTCTTCTTTATCAATCATATGCCAGATAATTCGGTTTAAATCAACACCCATTTCATTGGCCCAGCCGTAACTTGTGAAACCAAATAAAACATATTTTTTACCATCCAATTCTGGTTTATCCTGCAGTTCAAACTCTTGGATTTTATAAGTAATTACCGAAACCGATGACATATCCTTGGCTTTTTTTCCATCAAACGAAAGCGTTTTGAGAGAAAAACTATTCATTTCAGGATGGTTGTTGAGTAACCATTCGGTGGCATTCAGCTCAGCTTGTTCCTTCATTTGGTCTACTGCTACAATGACGGCGCCTATAGCAGCAACACCTGCTACAGCTCCGAGAAGACCGTCGTCTTGGGCATTCGATTTAGGAACAATTAAAAGGAGTAGAAGTAAAGTAAGCGTAGTAATTTTCATCGGGAGTTGGTTGTTAGTTTGTCCAAACCTACAATTCAAAACCACATTTTCCTTACGGTAATCCGTAACCACAAAAAAAAAGACACCTTTTACAGTGTCTTTTCTATGCTCCCCAATGTGAAAGCCTTTTGGCTATCAAACACCCAATGATATGAATAATGAATGTAATTACTTTACGGAAATCCGTAGGTGTGGTACTTACGCTAAATAAAGCAGCAAATTTTACAAATTCACCTGTTTATGGCGTTTTAACCAATATGGGCTCGATTGTTGATTCCGTAATTGCTACTACTTCTATATTTATTGTGACACTATTCATGGTGCTCGGATTTTTTAAGCCTAAATAAACAGTTCCCGAAGTAATATCATTTATTCTTACAACAGCTTGTTTAGTACTTTCCACAGTGCCTTCCATAGCATATGAAATTTGCTCACCATCAAAGTCCTCCTTTGCGATGAACTTAGCCATGTTAGTTTTGTCCAATAAATAAATGTCTGCAGATGCAACGCCCTCCGGTACTTTTATGGAAGATAGAATACCTGACGTTAAACCACTTGAGTCAGCCATCAAGGCGGCTAACTGAATTGCTAAGTTCAAATTTTGTGTTCCGCTCTCACCTTTTGTGGTTGAAAAACTATAATACCATTCAACCGTGTTTGGCGGCAAATCTATTTTCAATACCGTTCTTGACTTTCCTCCAAAATTAGCGTTTAGACCTCCATTTAAATAGATACTTCTATTTTCAATCAGTTTTTTAGTTTCTGTTTTGATTTCAGGACCATTAGAGCAATTAAATTGCATCAAAACTAAAAGGATAATTGTAATAATATACTTAATTTTCATACTGTAATTTTTGATGTTGCATTTTTACAAACTACCAAAATCTAAATTAAGCCCAAATCCTTTACAATACTCACCAAATGAATGGCATTGTTTGCCTTAAACTGAATTTTTAAACGATTCAGCCGCTTTTCGATGGAGCTTAGACTACTCGGACTCACATCTCGATCTTTAAATAGCGTACTGATTTCCTCTTGGGAATGGCCAAGCGATAAGAGACGCACCAACTCTATGTCAAAATCGTCTATTTCTGAATGCGAACTTTTATGCAGTAGGTGTTGAAGTTGGGTAGAGAGATAGGTTTGGCCGTTATACACGCTTGTAATGGCCTGTTCCAATTCCTTTAATCCGTTTCTGCCTTTGCACACATAAGCATCTGCCTTGAGTTCGTTCATAATGTTGGCAACCCGCTGTTTGCGGTCTTCCACAGAATACACAATGATTTTTACCTCTGGATGCTCTTTCTTGATGATGGCAATAAGCTCCTCGCCCGAATTAAAATTCTGTTCCCGATGGTCGGGCACATAAGAGAGATCGGTAATCAAGAGTTCGAAGGGATGTTCTTTTAAGGCCGCACTCTTTATTTTTAGATAGGCGTCATCACAGTATTGTACCTTGACGATATCGTTCACGCCCAATAAAGTTAAGGTGTTGGCTACACCCGAATTGATACAGTCCAGATCGTCAGAGACCAATACTTTTGAAAACATACTACAACTTTATTTTTGCCTTGAAGCCATTTCTTTCGGTTGGTTCAAATATAATCGTTCCCTTTACCGAGTGAATACGGTTTTCCGCATTTCGGAGTCCGTTGCCTATTTTTATAGGGCCACCCGTACCGTTATCGGTATATTCAACAACATATTTACTTCCCAGCTTTTCTGCTGAAACCACTACTAATGAGGCTTCGCTATGCTTGCGCATATTGGTCATTAACTCCTGTAACACTCGATAGAGGGCAATCTTTTTTTCGGTTGCCAAGCCATTCCAATCGATACGAAGCAAGTTTTTGGAGATCACATTCACTTGGTCGTTTTGATAGTTTAGGAGCAGGTCGTTTAAGAGTTCGCCGAATTCTTCTTCCGGTTCAATTAGTCCATAATCTTTTGAAATATCCCGGGTTTTGTGGTATACCGAATCTAAATCATCGAGTATTGTATCATTTGATTGGATAGAGGTCTGTATTTTGCTCATAATTTGATAAAGATCATTAGCTACTTCATCATGTACTTTTTTAGAAATTCGGGATTCGGTTCGATAGATTTCTTCAACTTTCTCCTTTCGATGGCGATACTTCAATACGAAATATAACGCTATACCCAGCAATAATATAAATAGCCCAATGACCTTAAAGAGATTTTTCCTTTGACTTTCTTTCTGACGTTCTAGTTGCGCAACCTGGGTTCGTTCTTGTTCTTTTGAAAAGTCATATTTGATACTCGCGAATTTGATATCATTTTGAAGGGACGCTTTTGTGATACTGTCGTTATTACGAATGTATTCCACAATTTCGGGATCATCACTTAACGCAAAGTAAGACTCAAGGGCCTCTTGACGATATTTTGTGCTCACCTTTTTCGCGAGATTCTTTCCCAAAACGGCATACATTCTAGCAGTGGTGGTATCGCCTATGGATGCGTAGTATTCGGTAAGATGATTATAACTTGTAAAAAGTTGGCCAGGATTGCCTAATTCTTTCCGAAGTTCTAGTGCTTCCAACATGTTTTCTAGTCCTTTCGGGTCATTAGCCAATGCTTGTGTATATCCCAAATTATCCAACGCCCTGGCTGTTTCAACCGGATTGTTCAATTTTTTATTTCTTCTAACAACTGACGTCAATAAGTCAACTGCCTCATCATAGTTTCCGCTATCCCGATGGGCATTCGCTAAGTTGTTTAAGAGTATAAGGCTATCCTTTAAGCTTTTGTTTTTCGATAAGGCTTTAGAATAGATTTGTATAGCTTTTTCAGGTTGGGCGGTAGTTCTGTAGACCATGCCTAAATGATTATTGATGCGACTTTCGGTCCCGTCGGGAAACTGTAATACATCTGAAGCAATCTCTTTCAATTTAAGAGCCTCAATGGCTGATTGTTCACTAGCGTAGATTTGGCCCAATTTATATTCCGCCATTGCTAACATTTGGTATGTGAAAACAAGTCCAAGAGTGTCTTGGTCTATACCTTTCTCTTCTTTATATTTTTTGAAGTACACGTAACTAACGACTAGATCGTCTGCAGAATCAGGGTTTAAAATCTTGTTGTAGAAATAGGCAGTGCTATCCACTGTTTGTTGCGCGAAACAATATGATGATGATGATAGTAAACTGCTCAGCATGAATACTACCTTCAAAAAAAAGAGGAATGAAAAGTTTGATTTTTCCATTCCTCAAATGTAATAACTAAATATTAGTTATTAGTCCCCGCCATTTGGTGGTGGTGGGGGTGGTGGAGGCGGTGGGGGTAAATGACCATCTTCACCGCAACACGCGACTTCATCTGTGGTTATTTGGCTCTCGGGAGTGCAGGAGAAAATAAGTCCGCCTAGCAAACATGAAAGCATGATATATGACAACTTTTTCATTGTATTTGTATTTAAAGATTTGACATGCGTATGGCTGTCCGAGTCTTGGCTCAGATTGTGAGTTTAGGCCGTAAGCCATACAATTAAGGGAAGAGTAAGCTCTTCGGTTGAGAAGTGTGGAGCGCAGAAGTACCGTGTGTCAGATTACTTCTCAAAATGGTCTTGGCACAGTACAATGCGACTCCAGTAAGTACTGTTGAAATATTCGTAAAAACCCTATTACGCTCGGGCGATCAGCAGTACAGGACAAATATGAGAAAGTTGCAGAAGATGGGCCTAGAAAGTAGCTGGAAAGCTTTTGGAAACTTATATTCCAAGAACTTTCCAAAAAAGAATTGTAATTTTCTATCGATTTAAAAACGGGAATGTGTTACGAAATTTTTTAAAGAAGGTATTTGAGAAAGCAAGCAAAAAAGCAACTGCGCGTAGTGGCAGTGCTATAGCTTCCGAAATTCACCAAACATTAGAGAAAACAGAAAAACAGCCCATCACAGCCGATGCCATCCGGGGGTATTATCGAAAGTATAATAATCATATTCCTTTTAATGTTGCAAATAATTCGAAGGATCAATTGGCGAGATATATTGGTTATGAAAGTTACCGTGACTTCGTACAGAAAAACACAAGGAATGGTAACAAAGTTTCTAGTTATTTGCTTTGGTTTTTAATTATGGCCTTGGGAGTTTCGTTGTCTTGGAATTTCTTTGTTACAGACGAAACGTGTTGTATGATTTGGATGGAAGATCATTGGGAGGAAACCGCATGTAGCGGTAAGCGTCTTGAACGAGCATGTGATACCAAAACACTCAGAAAAATGAAAAGGGTTGAAGTTTGCAAAGATGCAGCGGTCAAAAAAAACGGCCAACCTGTTTTATGGTATGATAAATCCGACGATGTGGTCACATTTTTCACGTATCATGGATTGCATCCGGTCAATGGAAAAACACTAAAACAAGCTACCCGGTATATGGTGGAGAAGTATGGGGAGGAGTGTGATTGATTAAACAGGCTTTGATTTAAGGTATTCTATAAATTCTCATCTAGTGCGATTGATATTTCTGAATTGCCTAGTGCATACAAAAGTGCTGCGAATGTAAGATCTCAAATGGAGCAATTTGGTTTAGGTACTGTCATCGATGAAGTGATGCCTTATGGTTGTATCATGGCAGGTGACTGGCAGAAGAATGCGCCTTGGCGAATAAGAAGACGTCAGAAGCGCAATAAATCTTAATAACGTAATTTAATTGCATTTTCTCACTGTATAAGACCGCCACGGTACAACTGTGGCGGTTTTTGTTTATTAAATGAGCACAAATAGTTTAATTTCTTTAAATGCAATATTTTTATTATGCGCTGTTAGCAATAGTTATTTTATTTTTTCAATAATCGCTTTAGAATTAAATCCAATAATTTCATCAGCTGATTTCTCTAAATATTTCGGAATATTGTCAGTATTCCAAGGTCTAACTGCAATTACTTTCTTTCCTAGTGATTTTGCTATTTCGACCTCTTTTTTTATCCAGTACTTATTCGAATAACTACCACCAAGAACAAGCAGACATCTGCTATAAAGCAATTGGTTTTTTATTTTATTTTCAATTTCCTTTCCGTTTGTTAAATCCTCTGCTTTTTCTAATGATATACTGTGATTATAATAAACAAAACCTTGCTTTTCAAATCCTTTTATAAGATTGTTATAATCTTTGTTATGTTTCCAAGAATGACTTACGAAAATCCGAGGTTTTCTTTTCTTTCTTTTTTCTAAATAGTAATCCTCTTCACTATAATAATTACCAATTAAATAGTCTATTAATTTTGATATCAGATGAGCAAAAAGCAAAACACCTCCAATAGAAATTATTAGTTCTAACCAAGAGGAATTATATGAATTATTATTTGTCATTTATTTTCTTCTTTGAGCAAGCCATAAAGTATGTTCACGAGAAATTGCATTTTCTGAATCCAAAACAAATTCTGCTAATTCTAAATCTGAATTAATATTACCAAATGATGCTTGTATAAAATTCAATTCTTGAGCTGCGGTTGTGTATGCTTGTTTGAGTTCTTGATGCTGCTTTAATTGAAGCCAACTAATTGCTGAAGCAGAAATGGTTGTAAATAAACCTACTAAATTCCAATTAGATTCAGGATACTTAATAAGAAAAGCTACGCTTATTATGGCTATAAATTGAGATATTATTATTAATAAAAACCAATTGTCATACTTTTTTTTATTAAATTCTGCTTTTGAAGCGTACCAATCTTTTTGGTCATTAATTCTATTCTCAATATAGTACTGCTTTCTTTCTAAAGTATTTAAGGTTCTTATTTCCCACATTTTATCTGTTATTACGGGTAGTACAACAATTTTTGCATTTAAAGAATCATTTAATTCTTTAAATTCTTTGCTTAATTCCCTTACTCTAGATATAAAATAGTCTTCTACATCTTGTTTAGTTAAGTCATTTTCGAAGCTTTCGGAACAAGTTACAAATCTCCAAGTTAAAGTTTTACAAGATTCAGCTAATGCTCTTCCTTGATACCAAACATCTTCAAATTTTTTCGTTCTTATAATTAATGTTAAAGCAAAACTTATCAGTAAGAAAATACCGGAAATTACATAAACAATTAATTTAGGTTCCACTTTCTGGTAATTATAAATCGCAAGAGCAGATGCGATAATCATAGTAATCAAATCGTATGCTATAATATTTTTATAATTTTTTTGAGCAGATAGAGAAGCTTCATCAGAAGCTTGGTATAAACCTGGGAAATCTTTAAACTCCATTATGGTCTTACTTTAGTTTTACTTGATATGTTACTCGACCTTTTGTCAAAAGCTTTGTCTATGTAATAATTTGGATTTATCTTAAAATCTGACCACTTGACTAAAACACAGTATCTATCATCTTCACTCCAAGCGCATTTGTTATTAGGTATATAATAATTATAACTAAATTCCTTAATTATTGTCGAATCATTAATATTAACATAAGTATGTGAGTTTCCACAAGTATCACAAATCCCAGAGCCTGTATAGATAGAATCATACATTGATGGCAAGACAATACCTAAAATCCCGCTTTTAGAATTATTTTGCCCATTATAAAGTGAAGCTTGAAGTTCACGTTTTATAAACCTCTGTTCATCCCAACCTAAATTTTCGCTACTCCTACTGCCAATTAGACAAATTGTGACTGTAGAATCAGAAAGATAGTCCTCTCTGATTTTTCTCATTATAAAGTCTTCATCGTCTGAATTTATTGGATCATTTAATGATTTGTCAATCATATCAACGTCCATTTCATCTCTGATATATTCCTTATATGAGATGTCTTCCGTTTTGAATGTTATGAAACATTTATGTGCCATAATTCTGTTTTAATTATTGCAAATTTGTTTTAAAACTACTTTTAACTTTTTTTTTCGGTCCAATAAGGCCAAACAAAGTCATTTCGTGTAAATATACCCATTCCCCACTTTCCCCAAAATATCCAAAAACACGTAATTTTTGTTTCAGTTATCCACCCCCGTTTAACCGCCAATATCAAAATAAAACAGCAGACCATTTTACGGTTTTCCGCAACCAAAATCAACAGAAAAAACCCTGTTTTTTGTTCGAAAGCTACCGTAGTGGGCCGTGATAATCTTAGAGTGATAAATGTCATAACCTTAATGTATCCATTGTGCTATGTTTGTTCAATATGTAACAAACATGCTATCACGCTACCTTCCCGTTTTTATCATTCTGTCATTGCTGGCTGAAATTTTTGGTACGGTGGGCGGATTCGGATCATCGGTGTTTTTTGTGCCCGTAGCCAACTTTTTTCTAGAATTCCAATCGGTGTTAGGGATTACTGCGCTCTACCATGTTTCTAGTAATCTTACCAAAATTGCATTTTTCAGAAAAGGAATCGATAAGAAAGTCATCTTAACCCTAGGGGTGCCAGCGGTACTTTTTGTGATTATCGGCGGATTTATAAGTAAATATATAGATCCGACTATCTTAACATATAGCCTTGGAATCTTTCTCGTTGTTTTAAGTCTGTTGTTTCTGATTTTTAAAAAACTGGCGGTAAAACCAACGACTAAGAATGCTGTTGCTGGTGGCGTGCTTTCTGGCCTAAGCGCAGGGGTTTTAGGTACAGGTGGTGCGATTCGCGGTATTACCTTGGCGGCCTTTAAGATGAATAAAGACAAGTTTATCGCTACTTCTGCGATCATCGATTTAGGGGTAGATGTGAGCCGGACTGTTGTCTACTACTTTAATGGCTATATAAAAATAGAACTCTTATACCTTATTCCCATTCTGATCGTGGTCGGAATTTTAGGCACTTGGATCGGGAAACTAATTCTCAACAAAATGTCGCAAGAACAGTTTCGATACATCGTGCTATTCCTGATCTTGGGAATAGGTCTGGCTAGCATTATCAGTAATCTGTAAGAATGCCTAACCGGAATGGAAAGAAGGGACAACTGATAGATATCATTTCTTGCTCGAAACGTGACAGCTATATTTAGTTTTTTAATACGCATTCATTGCATCAAACAAACACCATCACGGTAAAGACAAAACGCTTTTTTGAAGAAATTGGCGATATGACCTATTTCGCCATACGGTTCTTTAAAGAAGTCTTTACAACGCCCTTTGAATGGAAAGAACTGCTCCGCCAATGTTATCAAATGGGAAACCGTTCATTTCTCCTGGTGGGTGTAACAGGTTTTATTCTTGGGTTGGTGTTTACGCTGCAATCCAGACCTACCTTACTAGAATTTGGCGCCGTCTCTTGGATGCCTTCTATGGTCAGTATTTCGATAGTGCGCGAAATCGGTCCCGTAATCATTGCGCTTATTTGTGCAGGACGCATCGGTTCAGGTATTGGTGCCGAGCTGGGCAGTATGAAAGTAACTGAGCAAATTGATGCGATGGAAGTTTCGGGAACCAACCCCTTCAAATATTTGGTGGTCACCCGAATTTTAGCCACTACCTTAATGCTCCCGCTGCTCATCATTATGGGTGATGCAGTGGCGCTTTTTGGCTCTGCTATTGTTGAAAATTTAAAAGGCGAAGTTTCATACCTGCTGTATTTTAATAAAGTATTCGATGCACTGAAGTTCAGTGATATTATTCCGGCCACCGTCAAATCATTTTTTTTCGGTTTCGCCATTGGTCTGGTAGGATGCTATAAGGGGTACCACAGTTCAAAAGGAACCGTTGGCGTAGGTGAGGCCTCAAATGCTGCCGTCGTGTATACCTCCATGCTCATCTTCGTGATCGATTTTATTGCTGTATTTCTTACTGATATTTTCTTCGAGATATGAAAAAGCCTGTATTAGAAATAAACGAATTGCGCAAAAGCTTTGGCGAAAACCATGTGTTGAATGGCTTTAGTCTCCAATTGTTTGAAGGGGAAAACCTCGTGATCATGGGAAAGTCAGGCTCGGGGAAATCGGTAATGATTAAATGCCTCGTCGGATTGATGGCAGCCGATAGCGGGACGATTAAAATTAAAGATTTTGACATCGTTTCCCTAGGCCAAAACGAGTTGGATGTCTTGCGTACTGAAATCGGTTTTCTTTTCCAAGGAAGTGCGCTGTACGATTCTATGACGGTGCGTGAAAATTTAGAGTTTCCGTTACGGAGAAATAGGGATAAAATAAAAACATCCCAAACTACCGAAGCATTGGTGGTAGAAGCCCTTGAAAATGTTGGCTTGGCACATGCCATCGACCTAATGCCGGCAGAATTATCTGGCGGAATGCAACGCAGAGTTGCCCTGGCACGGGCACTCATTTTAAAACCCAAAATCATTTTGTACGACGAGCCCACTACGGGCCTCGACCCCATCACTTCAAAAGAAATCATTCAGTTAATGCGCCACATACAACAGACCTACCAAACATCGTCACTCATCATTACCCACGATGTAGATTGTGCACGAGTAATTAGTAACCGTATGATTTTATTGGTAGACGGAATTAATTATGCCGAAGGTACCTTCGAGGAGCTTTCACAGTCGCAAGATCCAAAAGTAAAGGCCTTTTTTAAAACATAGAAATCATGAAAAAATCAGCTTCCCACAAAACCCGCGTCGGATTTTTTGTAGTACTAGGCACCCTAATTTTAGTGGCCGCGCTCTACTTTATAGGAAACAGACAACATATCTTTAGCAAGAATATGCAGGTATTTGCAGTATTTCAAAATGTAAATGGCCTACAGTTGGGAAACAACGTGCGCTATTCTGGTATTAATGTAGGCACCGTGGCTGCTATTGAAATGGTAGGTGAGGCCACCATTGTAGTACAAATGATGGTTGAAGAAAAAACAGGTGCCTTTATCAAAAAAGATGCGATTGCTACCATTGGGTCTGATGGCTTGGTAGGGAGCATGGTGGTAAACATTTTGCCGGGTAACGAAAACCGATTCGCCATCACTTCTGGAGATACCATACCAACCTATAGTAAAATTGGTGCAGACGACATGCTCTCAACCCTTAATGTCACCAATGAAAATGCGGCATTACTTACCGCCGACTTACTAAAAATAACAAATAAAATTTTAGAAGGGGAGGGCACATTGGGTGCATTAATAGCAGATACCACGCTCACGCAAAACATTCATGCCAGCTTAGAAAACTTAAAAAATACGACCCAAGGCGCCAATACACTCATAAATTCTTTGCACGAGAAACTTTCAAAAATAAACATGGAAAAAAGTGCTGCGGGTGTCCTGCTAAACGATACCGTGACCGGGAACAAAATGCAACGTATGGTATCGAACCTAGAAAAGTCTAGCCGTACGGTTTCAGAAACAATGGGGCAGCTAGAGGGAATGGTTGCTGAAATAAATACTAAAAAAAGCACCTTTAATTATCTTACCCAAGATGAAGCCCTTCCGAAGACGATAGACTCGACCATGCAGCAAATAAAAGAAGCTTCCCAAAAGTTGAACGAGAACATGGAAGCATTAAAACATAACTTTTTATTTCGCGGTTATTTTAGAAAATTGGAACGCCAGGCCAAACGCCAAGAAAAAGCAGCTAACCAATGATTAGCAAGTGTGCAATTACAAATCTCTAACGTTGCTTGGGCAGTACAAATTCTTTTAAAGAGGCCACGGCAGCATTGTAGCCGATTTCAAAAATAGCATCAATATTCTTTAAGTTGAACATGCCATACCGATTGATATTTTTGGGAGCGATCAACAGATCTAATTCGTTGAATTTCGCGACACAATGGCTGCCAAAACTAATGTGATAAGCCCGATTGGCTACTTGGTACGAATGTTTCAGTTCGGAAACATCTATTTTTTCCAACGGATTTACATATACGCCGATGAGTGTGTCACACTGTTTTTTAAGGGGCTCTACTGGGAAATTGTTCAGTACTCCTCCATCAACATAGGGAATTTCATCTATAAGAACTGGCGTAAACAAACCTGGAAATGCTGCTGAAGCGAGTACGGGTTTAATGAGTTGTCCTTCGTCAAATACGCGTTCGGTTCCTTCAATAAGATTTGTAGCAGGAATGTAAAGTTTCCGTTGTAGAGAGTCAAAATCGTCTTCTTCAAAGAAACCGAAAAAATCACTGTAAAACTTTATGGTGTCTATAAATCCAGGCTTGTTATACGCATAGCGCTTGTAATGAAAAATAGGTACCTTCTTAAAAAAGGTGAGTATGGTTTCCCAAGAATGCCCCGCAGCATAAAGCGCACCAACAATGGCGCCAGCACTGGTGCCTGATAGATGTGTAATTTCTATTTGCCGTTCTTCGAGCGCTTTTAGCACCCCTATGTGCGCAACACCTCTCGCGCCACCACCCGATAGAACCAATCCTGTTTTCATACGCAGTCCTTTACTTTCTGAATGTTTATTTCTGAAATAGTAGCAAATACAAATCTGTAACTAATTTATATAAAGATTAAAAAAAATGGACGCTATAGCAATGATTTTGGTCATAAACGGAATTGAAGTCATCAAATCTCCCACTTTTTGAACTTACATCGCTAGAACCATTGCGACTTTTTTGGAGGTGATAAATATCATAGTAAAAAGTTGTTTCAGAAACTAACTTTAGACTTTTAATTTACTGAAAATGAAATCAAAACTTAAAAATCGGGTCTTATTCTTAGGTATCCTTGCTGCCTTCTTAGTAGCATTCGCAGTTTGGTATAAAATAACCTATGAAATGGAGGTGGTGCAAAGCAAAGCAATCCATAGTCCGAACCTAACCACTAAGGTCCTCGTGGCCACACAGGGAAGTGGTTTTAAAGATGCTGTGGTGACCAATATTTTCAATTTTTATAAAAAGGATTCGGTCTATATAAAAGCAATCGACGTATCGCAGTTACCACAGGTGGATTCTTCTAAATACAATGTGATTGTGATCTTGCATACTTGGGAATATGGGAAACCTCCAGCGGCGGTGTTGGAATTTATCGAAAATAATAGCGAAAGGAAGCACAAAATGATAGTGTATGCTACTTCTGGCGCTGGCAATAATAAAATTGAAGGTATTGATGCCATGGCCGGTGAATCGATTCTTGAAAATGCAAGTGATGTGTCTGATGCGATACTTTTGAAAATGGAAAGTATGATAAACTAAATAATGAGTGCTCAGTCTCAATTGTTGTAACTGATATTTATCATAGTTTAAAGTAGGGTTGCTTTTTATTTTTGAAGAAACAATGAAACGAAACGCTATGACTATAGATATTCAATTTGTAAAAATGAAAACCAGCGAAAGCATGGTTGATTATACTTCTAAGAAGTTACAACGACTCGCAAAAAAATATGAATGGGTAATTAGAGCCGATGTTTTCTTTAAACAAGAGAATGATCCTACCGAAAAAGGACAAATCTGCGAAATGGAACTGAGCTTACCGGGACCTAAAATTTTTGCAGCTTCCAACGAAAAAAATTATGAGATGGCTGTAAAAGAAACCATTTCAGACCTCGAAAAGCAATTAAAAAAGCGAAAAGCAAAATTTACGAACCAAAACATATCCTCTTAGATGAAAAAAATACTGATACCTATAGATTTTTCTGATCACTCAGAATACGCCCTTGAAGTGGCTGCTACATTAGCCAAAAAAAACAATGCTTCACTGGTTGTTTTGCACATGATGGGGCTCTCGGAAGCAATTCTCACTAAAGATGAGTCTAGAGAAATGTTGGAAGCTATCTACTATATGAAACTAGCTGAAAAGCGTTTTAGCGATTTCCTGGACAAAGATTATTTAAAAGGCATCACTGTTGAAACTACAGTACAAAATTATAAGGAGTTTCACGAAATAAATACGGTTGCCAACGATTTTAAAGCAGATCTAATCGTGATGGGATCACACGGTGCCAGTGGCTTAAAAGAAGTTTTTGTAGGATCTAATACAGAAAAGGTGGTGCGCACTTCAGAAATTCCTGTTTTGGTGGTAAAAAACCGTAACAAAGATTTTAAAATGGACAAGGTGGTGTTTGCTTGCGATTTCAATATAGATTTTGCAGGGGCATTCAAAAAAGCTTGGGAATTCTTCGAATCAATTGGTGCCGAGTTTCAAGTGGTTTTTATCAATACCCCAGAGAAATTCTTGAGCAATCAAGAAATGCAAGAACGGGCCTTTAAGTTTATGTTACACAGCGGTGTAGAAAATACAGATGTGTATGATAATACCGCATATTACTGTGACTATAGATTAGAACATGGTATCTATAGCTTTAGTGATGAAGTTGATGCAGATATGGTGGTAATACCTACCCACGGAAGAAGGGGGTTGGCTCATTTCTTTTCTGAAAATATTGGCGAAGCTATCGTGAATCATAGTGATTTACCCATAATGACCTTTAAGGTGTAGTGGGTGTTTCAGTAGGATGGAAAAAGGAATTCTTGTGAAAGGGTTCCTTTTTTTATTAAAACTTCCGCATTCTTCCAGTAATTTCTTCGATATTGATAGTAAAAATTATGGGCATATCGTCGATGTGAATCTTGCTGGAAAACTGACTTATAAAATCTAGATCCCGTAACTCTTTCCGTAGAATAAGATCTTTTACCCCTAATGAAAATTGATGCAGCAATGCGGTAGCGATAGTTCCTTCGTGTTCCTCATACCTGCCATGGACTAATACCGATTTCCAGTCGTTTACCGAGTCGATATCGGTCACAGATAGGGATACGGAATTATTCTTTCGTAGTGCATTAATTTTATGTCCGTTGGCTGAATAACCGATAATGTTATGTTGTTCTTGGTTATAGAAATAGGTGATGGGTACTACAAAACATTTGTCTTGAAATATATAGCCCATACTGCCAATATAATTAGAACTGAGCAGTAACAATTTTTCTTTATCGTCTAAGGTCTTGATCATAATATCGGATATTAAATTTTTAAAAAAATACGCTGCAATACGAAAGGTAATTATACTAATAATGACTACACTTTTAGATTCTGTTATGGGTTACCGTTCCAGAAACTTCGGTGGCTTTTGCTATCATGTTGTAAATAGTCCCAAATTTTGAAAGATTCCGTTTTAACAACGGCGTATTAATCTTTTCTTCACTACTTAAAATCACAAGCTCATAGGTAATGTTTTCTAACCTAGACGGTTTTTGGGCATAGGTTGCAGAAACCGTGACGTTGGCTTCTTGATATTCAAATTTCATCATTCCTGAGAAGCGCTGTACGTTCTTAAGAATGCAAGCGGCGAGTGCGCCCAAGAATACATCTGCAGGACTAGGGAGTTCTTGGTCACTGCTGGTTGTGATACCAAACGAAGCGGAAGTTTCATTGAAAATGATTTCGCCTTCTTTTTCAGGAGTTGCTGTGGCACAAATGGAATACGACATAAATTGCTTTGTTCTAAGTGTTTTTAATCATTAAATAATTCTGTACTCTCATTCTTTATGATTTTCTGGCTCATACACCATGGCGACACCATTCGAGGATCCTATTCTGGTTGCGCCAGCATCTATAAATGCAATGGCCTGTTTCGCTGTTTTGATTCCGCCAGAAGCTTTGATTCCCACATCTTCGTTTGCGATGCTTTTTAATAATTGTACATCTTTTAGCAACGCTCCCTTATTGCCAAATCCGGTTGAGGTTTTTACAAAATCTGCTCCAGCCAAACGTACCATTTTGCAAGCGAGTTTCATTTCAGCAGCATTCAAATAACAGGTTTCAATAATCACTTTTAAAATGCGCCTTCCAATAGCTTTTTTAATCGCTCGAATTTCTTCAGTGACTGATTTGGTGATTCCAGATTTAAAAAAACCAAGATTCATCACCATATCAATTTCGTCTGCTCCGTCTTTTACCGCTTGTTTTGCTTCCTCAATCTTCGTTTTTGTAGAAGATGCTCCCAAAGGAAACCCTACGGTGGCTATCACTTTGGTGCGATGATCTTTCAATTCATTAACCGCTAAATATACATAGCAGCTATTCACACAAACACCGAAGAAATCATATTGTTTCGCTTCGTCACAAAGTGTAATGATGTCAGCGGTTGTTGCTGTGGCTTTAAGCAAGGTGTGTTCTATAAAGTTGTGAAGATTTGTCATTTCACTTAGCGCGAATTCTATTTATGATTTCTTGTTTTTGCAACACCCCGCTTTGTCTCCATACTTGCTTTCCATTTTTAAACAAGAGCATTGTTGGTACACCACGCACTTGATATTGTGCTGCAAGTGGCTGGTTTTTATCAACATCAATCTTTACAATTTTTACAGCATCACCCATTTCTGCCTTGACGTCTTTAAGAATAGGCGCAAGTGCTTTGCACGGCCCGCACCATTCAGCAAAAAAATCGACCAATACAGGTATTTCAGAGTTGATAATAGAATTAAAATTACTTTTCATCTTTTTGAATGTGTTTTTTCAGCTCGTTATAACGTCTAATTTGTGAAGCTTTACTGTTGCTTCTCTTCAACGGGTATGAAGTTAATGCATAAAATAACCAACCAAAAGTTACCAGAAAAAGAACACGTTGTAAAATGCCTTTATATGCCGGAAAGTACCACATAAGCAACGGTAGTATCAATGCCAATGAGAAAACTATAACTGTTTGCCATCTATGTGCTTTTTCTTTTAAAATAACGATAAAGAAAACGCAAAAAAGACAAAAAGCAAACCCAGTAATAACTGAAAATAAGGAATGCAGCGCGTCATTGGTATAATTAAAAATATATTGCTGTGCATCTAGACCCGCCAATTGGTACATTCCCGTAAAGAAAAAGACGATACAAAAGGTATAGAGCACTGCGAGCTGTTTCCAATAACTCCCTAACTGTTTTGTGGCGAGCGGTACCACTGCAAAACTCAATAAGATGACCGTTGCGTTTGCGAACCAATTTCCAGGTACTTTCTGCGCTCCCAGTGCTCCGATTGTAGTTTCTAGAATCGAAGCACCTTCAAAAGAGAATAGTGGCAATATGAAAAGTGTACCTACAAATAATAGATAGGCCACTACATACAAAATTGCGTAGAATCTCATATTACATCATAAAGGGGTTAAATTTATATTTTCTAAGTACAGGCAATAATCGCTCTAGCGGAATCTCTACAGAGAATGTGCCTGTGTAAGACGGGCAGATAACGCAGTCGTCAAAGTAGTATTCTACCTTAGCATCGTCTACTACGAAATTGTCTTTGTACTCAAAAAAATCATCGAAGGTAATTTCCCAACAATCAAAATAGATGTCACCACTATTTATTTTTTCTCGAAGTACTTCGTTTAAAATTTGTGTCATTTCCTCTTCGGTCCCTTCATTAAAAAAATCTTCATAATCCATAAATACCGAGCGTTCCAAATCGAAGTTTAAACAATCGAAGGTGTATGAAGGGTGCAAAGTGCCAGAATAATAGTTTTCCTTGTAGAAAAGCACACTTATAAGGGACGCGTTTAAGTTGTAGATTTTATAATCTACAAAGCGTTTTTCCTTAAATCGGTTGATGCGTAAGGTGTCACATATCAATTCTTTGTCTTCTAAAATACTAGCTTCCACCCCAGCAATATCCATATATGTTTCTTCCAGATATTCATTAAAGTTGTGGTACGAAGCTTTTAACTCTTCATTCAGGTACGGATAGGTAAAGTCTATTAGGTATAAATCTTCATCTTTTTTAAAGGTTTTTTGAATGACCAATTCCTCTAATTCTTTTTTGTCGTCTTCTTTGTCGATTAAATTTTGTCTTTTTATGACTACCGATTTGGTTTTTTTCAATTCCGTATCATTGTTGGTGTAGATAGAATCGAACGGAAGTACTTGCTCAAAAGTATCATCACTTTCTATTGAAGTATTCACCTCGGTATTTGGGGTGTCTGTGGGCCGCGATGTATCGTTTTTACAAGATAAAAACAATAGCAGCGATAGTGATAGCACTAAGTATTTCATAAAAAAGGGGTTTAGTGTTTGTTAAAAAGTAATTCAAGTTTAGCGATCATGATTAACTCACTTTTATTGGTGCCTGCAAACGCTTCTGCAATACTGTGCGCCGTGTTCAGTATAAGATTTTTGCGTAGTTCGCTAAACAAACTTTTATGTTCCATGTAATAATCGGAAAAGCTTGTAAAACAATCGTCTGCATCCATTTGCTCATAATCAAACCATTCAAAAACGATTGAAATTTGGTACGCGGCATCACTGCCAAATTGGTCTTCGTAGTCGTCTATTTGCTTCCACCTTTCTTCTACGATTTGTGTGAGGGTTTTATACTCGGCTTCGCGCACTACCTTGTCTGAGGCAGCAATGGCGTAAAAAAGTTCTCCTAATTTTTGATAGAATACTAATTCGGTAGCACTAATTTTTTCCATCTTTTAATCTTTTAATAGTGTAAAAATAATAAGGCGAATTGAGCTGTGCTATGACATTTATCAGTTCAATATTTATGTACCTTTATGCCTATGGAAGTATTTAAAAAGGGGAGCAATGTTTTTAAGATTTTATCAGAAGCCGTTTCTGAGGGAATCGTTATCGTAAACAAAGAGCAACACATTGTGGCGACCAACTCGGCGGCAAACGAAGTTTTTGGATATGCCGAGGACGAATTGCTAGGGCAGCACCTCGATATTTTGATCCCCAAAAAATACCATCATAGCCACCATTCGCATGTAGATGAATTTATGGATAAGAGCGAGAAGCGTTCTATGGGGCATGGTCGCAATTTATACGGACGCCGAAAAGATGGATCACATTTCCCAGTCGAGGCCGGATTGAACCCCTTTTCCATCTATGACCAAGAGTATGTAATGGCTTTGGTAATTGACATTACCGTTAGAAAAAAAGCTGAACAGGAATTGAAGCACTGGGCTGAGATTTTTAACGAATCACTCAACGAAATTTTCATATTTGATGCAGCCACATTAAAATTCATGGATGTGAATAAGGGGGCACAACAAAACATAGGATATACACTGGACGAATTGAGAAGTATGACCCCAGTAGATATTAAACCCGATTTTGACGAAGCTGCTTTTCGGAATGAAATCACACCTTTATTAATTGGTGAAAAAGAAAAGCTAATATTCTATACCACGCATCAACGTAAAGACGCAAGTACATATCCTGTTGAAGTTCATTTGCAGAAAACGGTGAAAGAGAATAAAGATACTCTGGTAGCCATAATTTTAGACATTACCGAACGAGTTGAGTACACGAATAAATTGGAAAAGGAAGTTGCCATTCGTACCCGACAGTTGCAAGATGCCCTCAAAAAAGAAAAAGAATTGGGCGAACTGAAAACAAAATTTTTGTCATTGGTTTCTCATGAATTTAAAACGCCATTGAGCGGTATTTTAACTTCTGCCACGTTGGCCGGAAAATATACAAAAGAAGACCAACAGGAAAAACGGGAGAAACACCTTAACACTATAACCAGTAAGGTAAAATACCTCAATAATATCATCAATGATTTTTTATCCATAGAACGGCTTGAAAGTGGAAGTGTAAACTACAATTTTGCGAGTTTTCCGTTGAGTAAAGTGGTGAACGAAGTTATTTATGATGCCAATATGATGTTGAAGGAAGGACAAACGATTGCCTATCCCGAAGGCATAGATACTATTGTGGTACACTTTGATGAAAAAATCTTGGCACTCGTTTTAACCAATTTGATTAACAATGCGGTTAAGTATTCTTCAGAAAATACCACCGTAAATATAATTATTGAACAGAACGAAGATAGCCTTAAGATTTCCATTTCAGATGAAGGGATTGGAATTCCAAAAGAAGAACAAAAGCACATTTTTAACCGATACTTTAGAGCCGAAAATGCTTTGCTGAACCAAGGAACCGGTATTGGGCTCAATATTGTAAAGACGCATTTGGAAAACTTGGGAGGCAGCATTACATTTACAAGTATTGAAAATAAGGGCTCCACTTTTGTGGTAACCATTCCAATCACTGATAAAGACCAATGATGAAAAACATACTTTTAATAGAAGACGATACTGCCCTTCGAGAAAACACTGCAGAACTGTTAGAACTTGCCAATTACCATGTTTTTACGGCTCCTAACGGTAAGATTGGTATCGATATGGCTAAGGAATACCTGCCAAACCTCATTGTTTGCGATATAATGATGCCCGAAGTAGATGGTTATGGAGTACTGGAAGCCTTATCTTTAGATGAAAAAACGGCACACATTCCCTTTATATTCTTATCTGCCAAAACAGAGCACAAAGAAATACGAAAAGGGATGGACCTCGGGGCAGACGATTACCTTACCAAGCCTTTTGAAGAGGATGAATTAATAAGCGCCATTGAAAGTAGATTGGCAAAAGCTGAAATTTTAGCGAAAGCCATAGCGCCAACTTTCACAGAAAAGGAAGATGATCTTCGGGACTTAAACGAACTAAAAAATTTTTTTGACGATAATGGTGTAATTAGCACCTACAAAAAAGGGGAGGTTATTTACGAAGAGCGGAGTCGCTCCAATACTATTTTCCTTATATTAAAAGGAGTCGTAAAAAGTCATAAATTGGATGAAAGTGGTAAAGAACTCATCACGGCACTTTATAAGGAAGATGAATTTGTGGGATTTACTTCTTTTGAAGATAATGTACCCTATGAGGAAACAGCTACTGCTGTTGAAGAATCAGAATTGGCTGGCATCTCTAAAAGTTCATTAAAAGATATTCTTGGCAAAAATCAAAAAGTATCCTTGGCACTTGTGAATGTGTTGAGTGATACCGTTTCAGAAATAAAAGAACAACTGCTACAAATGGCATACAGCTCAGTACGTAAAAAAACGGCCCAGACTATTTTACAGTTTTCAAAGATTCTCAACAAGAAACCTGACGAAGCCATCAAGATTTCACGTGCAGACTTGGCTAGCGTGGCCGGAATCGCCACAGAAAGTTTGATACGTACCTTGTCTGAATTCAAAAAGAAGAATCTTATAGAAATCGAGGGTAGAAATATTACCATTCGTGATCTGAAGGCCCTTGAGATGATGGAGTAATAATTTTGAGTAACTGATAATTGTCATTCTTTACTGCTTAGCACCCTAATACTTTTGTACGATAATCAAAAGTAATGCGGCATATATTAATTCCTACAGATTTTTCTCTTAATGCTTGGAACGCTATCCAATATGCTTTTGAGTTCTTTCGTGAGGAACGTGTCACATTTCATTTCTTGCACGTCGATACTGCTTACACTCTCCCTAGAGATGAAAATTTACACACAGCAGGCTTCCTTGCATTGGGCGAAATTGAAAGTGAACTGCAGGACAATATGGATTCGCTAGTAGCTAGGGTAAATGCTAAAAACCGCATTAACAACCATGCCATCATCGCAACTGTAGTAAAAGGGCGTTTTATTGAGAGTATACGGAGCTATGTAAAAACGAATAATATCGATCTAATAGCAATGGGCACAAAAGGTGCTTCAGGCATAAAAGAAATAACCGTAGGTAGCAGCACGGGGGCTGTTATTACAAAAGTTAAATGTGCCATCTTGGTCATCCCAGAAGAAGCTACTTTTAAACCGCCCGTAAATATCGGATTTCCTACAGATTTCAACATTCCTTATACCAACAAGGTCCTGCAACTGTTGCAGGGTATGGCAAAAATCCATCAATCGATGGTCAAAGTTCTGAGGGTAGCCCAAAATGAACAACCTTTAAACGCTTTTCAAAATACCAACAGGATTTATCTAAATGATTCTTTGGCCGAGGTACCCCATAGCTTTCACGTAGTAGAAGACCCTAATCTGGAAGACGCGCTGCAGTCGTTTGTCAGCTCTTTTAAAATAGACATGGTGGTGATGATCGCGAAAAGTCTCAATCTCTTCCAGCGAATTTTATTTAAACCCCGGGTCCAGAAAATTAGCTACCACACCCGAATCCCTTTCTTGGTGCTACACGAATAATTTTCTTCTATCTGCCAAATAGATGTACAATCTATTATTAGGCTGATAAATATCATTTTATAAGAATGTTTCGCACTGTAGCTTTGGGATAGGAAACCTAAAACAGCTACTATGAGAACCGTCATCATTCCTACCGATTTTTCTGAAACTGCAGATAATGCTATTCGCTATGCGGTAGAACTCTTCAAATATGAAAAAAGCAGGTTTGTCATTATGAATGCTTTTGCCGATGATGTATATGAAAACACCATGGAAATGGACCGTGAATTCTTTGAAGAATACAAGCAAAAAAGTGAAGCGGCAATAGAAAGGGCATTACAAAAAGTTATCGCCCAAATGTTGGAGCTATCGCCCAACCCAAAACACACCTATGAATATGTGGCCAAATTTGGTAGTCTGGTAGATGAGGTAAATGATCTGGCCAATACAAGCAATGCAGATATTATTGTAATGGGCACCAAAGGAAAAACGAATAAAGACGATATTACTTTTGGTAGCCAGACACTTCAAGTAATTAAATATGTTAGTTGTCCGGTGCTAGCGGTTCCCGTTGGGTTTCACGGGTATCCTCCAGAAAATATTCTATTCCCCACCAATTATATGCTCCCATTTAATCGCAGGGAACTAAAACTTATAAATACCATCGCGAAACGATTTGTTACCAGAGTTCATTTTCTGCATATTTCCGAAGCTGAGCAACTTTCACATAGACAGCAAGATAACAAAGCACTTGCCGGGTGCTGCTTTGAAGACGTGAAAATTTCTTACATAAAAACACCTGGAAAAGACATTACCGCAGCAGTAAACAAAACTTTGAAAGACAGTGTTATAGATATGCTTGTGATGGTAAACCACAGACATTCTTATTTAGAAAACCTGCTGTATCGCTCTGCCATCGAAAAAATAGGTTTAGAAATAGAAATCCCCTTTTTGGTCCTTCAAAACCTACCGAGATAACAATAACTTCACTTAAATTAAGAATACTATGAAACGAATATTGTTGCCCACAGATTTTTCAGAAAACGCTTATAATGCCATAGCGTATGCGCTTCAATTGTATAAACAGGAAACATGCACATTCTATTTGTTGCACACCTATACCCCAGCTATGATAAGCGCAGGAAGTATGATGGACAGTTATTCTGCCATAACACTGCAAGAAGCAGCCAAAGAAAATGCAGATAAAAAGATGGATGCCCTTAAAGAAAAGCTCGAGGCAAGTTTTAAAAACCCCAAACATAGTTTGAAATATGCTACAAGCTTTAATATGCTTATTTCAGAAATGGAACTAATAATAGAAGAAAAAGGAATAGATCTTGTAATTATGGGTACGCAAGGTGCTACTGGAGCTAAAGAAATATTTTTGGGAACACACACCATGTATGCCATTAAAAAAATAAAGGTTCCCGTATTGGCAGTTCCTGAAAATTTCAGTTTTGAAGAGCCGAAGGAAATTCTATTTCCTACAGATTATAACTTCGACAAAGACAATAAGTATCTACCAATGCTCCGGGAACTGTGCGAACAGCACGTATCTGAATTAAATATGTTGAATGTGTATTACGGTACTGCATTAACCGAAAAACAACAGGAAGCTAAAACGTTTTTGGACAACTATTTTATCCGTAATGCACACCTTTTTCATGAGGCAGAAGGAACCGACGTATTGGGTGCTGTGGAACAGTTTCAAATGAAGTCGAAAATCAATTTGATTGTGATGATCCATAACAAGCACAATTTTTTAGAAAACTTATTATTTAAACCCGTCATAAATCAGGTGGTGTATCATACCAATGTCCCGTTTTTGGTGATCCCTTCCGTAGAGAGACAATAAAACATTCCCTTTATGAAAACAATTCTTGTTCCCACAGATTTTTCAGCGAATGCATACGCCGCATTACAATATGCAGCACAGTTGTATGCTGAAACAGAATGTACATTTATTATTGTGCACTCTTTTGAAAACCAAGTAAGCCATATGACCAGCCGGGTAGATATTGCAAAAACCGAAGCTGTTGTTGCAGAATTCTATTCGACTTACGAAGAACAATGTGATGAAGTAAAACATGCCATTGCGAAGGACGTTCCAAATGCCAATCACAGCTATAAAACTATAGCTACCTCGCTCACGTTAGCAAGAGCAATAAATAAATTAATAGTTAAAGAACAGGCAGATCTTGTCGTTATGGGTAACAAAGGCAGTACCGGAGCTGCAGATATTTTAGTTGGAAGCAATACCCTTGCGATGATACGCAAAATAAAGAAAGCATCCTTATTGATCATTCCCCAGGGTTTCGAATTCAAATCGGTAGAGAAAATTGCCTTTGCCACAGGATTTAAGAGACCATACTCAAAAGTTGAACTTGAACCCTTGTTAGAACTAGTAGGAAAAACAAATGCGACCGTGAAGGTGGTGTACGTTCAAAAAAAGGAAAAAAAGTCAGACGAGCAACGTGCCAACGCACATCAACTTCATGAAATCTTAGAAGAAACGAACCCAGAAAACAATTGGTTGCCGGGCACTTCAGACACATACAATGCAATTACATCATACATACAAAAAGAAAATATAGATCTGTTGGCAATGATCTATTACAAGCACAATGTTTTTGTGCGGTTATTTAGGGAGGCTACGGTAAAAGACATTGCAAAATTCTCGCTTATTCCATTTTTGATAGTACCTGCCCAAGACTGATAAATATCATAGTAAAACGGCTGTTTCGGGCTTATTTTTATACGAAGAACCATAAAGCTCATCAAGATGAAAAAAAGGATATTAGTACCGACAGATTTTTCAAAAAATGCAACAAATGCTATAGCGTATGTAGTTGAGTTGTTTAAAGACCAACAAGTAGAATTCTATGTTTTGAATACGTATTTTTCGTTGGGTTACTCGACAGACAATTTATCGATTCCAGAACCTTCAAGCGATGTGTTGCAATCACTAAAGCATACTTCTGAAAAAAAGATGGAGGGGTTGAAGGTACAGCTGAAATTTGAAGATGAGTATCCAAACCATACATATCATTTCATGTGCGAATTTGGTCCGTTGGTAGAAGTAATTAAGAATACGGTTGAAAAATACGATATCGAGCTAATAGCAATAGGTTCTAGGGGAGAAACAGATGATGAAAATTATAATTTTGGCAGGAGTTCTGCCGAAATAATGGAAAAAGTGCGCAACTGTCCTGTATTTATGGTTCCTGCAAATGTCTCTTTTAAAAAACCCAACGAAATTGTATTTCCCACCAGTTTCAAAACGCATTATAAACGAAGAGAGCTCAACTATCTGTACGAAATTGCGAACATTACAAATGCGCCCATTAGAATTTTGCACATTTCAAAAGAAAAAGAACTTTCAAAAGAACAGAATGAGAAAAAAGCATTGCTCGAATCGTGTTTTGAAGGATTGAAATATAGTTTCCACACACTTGAAAATACCGATGTCCAAACAGGGCTCAACATCTTCGCGCAAAGCCGCAATAGTGAAATGATTGCCTTTATTAATAAAAAACACAGCTTTTTTGGTTCTATTTTCTCAAGACCCTTGGTAAAAGATTTGGGTCTCAATGCAAAGGTACCCGTATTAGCTTTGCACGATTTCCGCAATTGAATATGAAAAAAGAACCCTTTAAAGTTATAAAGTCTTCTGGTGAAAAAGTAGATTTTTCAATAGACAAATTGAGGACCAGCTTGTATCGAAGTGGGGCCGATGAACTCACTGTCGACAATATCATCAACGTGGTACGTGATGAATTGTACCAAGGTATTTCTACCAAAGAAATTTACAACCGTGCGTTCTCACTGTTGAAAAGGCGCAAGTCGATCTATGCTTCTAAATACAAACTCAAAAAGGCGATTTATGAGTTGGGACCCACTGGGTTTCCGTTCGAAAATTTTATAGGCGCAGTATTAAAATATGCTGGTTATGAGGTTGAGGTGGGCAAAATAATGCAAGGCAAATGTGTGTCGCATGAAGTAGATGTAATTGCATCTAAAAATGGGCAGCATATTGTTGCCGAATGTAAATTTCATAGTGAAAAATCAACTACCTGTAACGTCAAAGTGCCTTTGTACATTCACTCTAGATACCAAGACATTCTTGCGCAATATAAAGACACACCCAATTGCCCCAATGAAGGCTGGGTGGTCACAAACACCCGGTTTACGAAAGATGCACTTGCCTACGGAAAATGTGCAGGTTTGTATTTGCTTAGTTGGGACCACCCTGAAGATAATGGGCTAAAGGATCGCATTGACCGATTGGGGCTCTATCCAATAACTGTTTCAACTTTGCTCACTAATAGAGAAAAACAATTTCTCCTAAGTCGGGATATTGTGCTGTGCCGCCAATTGGCCAACGACGTATTTTACCTAGATCATTTGGGTGTTTCTGAAACCCGCAAAGCAAAAATACTTTCTGAAATCTCAATGCTATGTAACTCAAATTGAAATGAATACTGTTAACATACATTTTTTAGGAGCTTCGGGAACCGTCACAGGATCTAAATTTTTATTAGAAACACCCGAACAAAATATACTTGTAGATTGTGGGATGTTTCAGGGACTAAAAGAATTGCGGGAGCAAAATTGGCAGGATCTATCTTTTGAGGTTTCAGCCATTGACACTGTGTTATTAACCCATGGTCACTTAGATCACACAGGCTATCTACCTAGGCTTCTGAAACAGGGATTTCAGGGTAAGATAATGGGAACTTCACCCACCTTGGAAATCACAAAAATTATATTGTTGGACAGCGCAAAAATACATGAAGAAGATGCAGAACGTGCCAATAAAGAAAAGTATTCTAAACACCAACCAGCCTTGCCATTTTATACGATTGAAGATGCCGCTCGCACCATCAAGATGTTGGTGCCAGCAGAAAAAGATGTCTGGCATTCGCTTTCGGAAAATTGTAAATATCGATTTCGATATAACGGTCACATTATTGGTGCTACCTTTATCGAATTAGCGCTTTTTGGTAAAACGTTTGTATTTTCTGGAGATGTAGGCAGGAAAAATGACCTGTTATTGTTCCCGCCAGAGAAGCCCCAATGGGCAGATTATCTTTTTTTGGAAAGTACCTACGGTGGAAAGTTACATCCAGAAGAGAGTGTTTCAGAAAAATTAATTGCACTCATTAACAAAACAATTCACAATCGCGGCACTTTGATTATACCTTCCTTTGCCGTAGAACGTTTGCAAACGTTAATGTTTCTTCTTTGGAAATTATATAATGAACGGCGTATCCCTAATATTCCAATATTTATAGATAGCCCTATGGGTAGCAATGTCCTGGGGGTTTTTGAGCGGTTTTCGCAATGGCATAAAATCCCTCCCACAGAATTTAAAGCTATGAAAAAACGGATGCATATTGTTTCATCGTATAAAGAAACATGGGAAACAGTTGACGACCCCAGACCAAAAATTGTAATCGCCGGTAGTGGTATGGTAACAGGAGGTCGTGTACTAACATACATGCAACAACTCATCGACGTGCCAACTACTACAATTCTACTAGTGGGTTATCAAGCGGAAGGCACTAGGGGACGACAATTGTTGGAAGGCGCACATGAACTGAAATTTTTCGGGAAGTATTATCCAGTGAACGCTACGGTTGAACACATTGAAAGCCTCTCTGCCCATGCAGATCAGAACGGGATCTTACATTGGTTGAGTGAAATAAAAAATATACCTGAAAATACGTTTCTAATTCATGGTGAACCTACTTCATTACAAGCACTCAGCGTAAAACTGGAAGCTACGTTTTCTTGGCGTGTAACGGTACCAAAGCTGAATGATGTGGTTACTGTTTTCGTGTAGCCGTACGAAACGCTCTTTCTAGAGGAAATAGTTAAATCCATCTGTGAATTTAATAAAGCAGCCGTTTCAAAACTGATAATTATCATTTCTAAGAGGTAGCTGTTCAGTTATTTTTACGGTATATCTAAAGCATTACCTGCTAGGCAGTAAATAGATTTTCGGAACTCTTCTGATTTCTAATTTATTTATCATGAAAACAAGCACACATTACAAGTACATTGAATGGAGAAACCCTAGTGGGTTGCACGACGATATAGGGATGAGTATTTCTGAATTAAAATTTTTGCAGGATGAACTCCATTTTTTAAGAGACTTAGTTGCTGAAGACACACTAGAACTAATTTATAATATAACCCATGAGAAAGCTGCTCAAATAGCAATTGCGTTAAGAGGATATGACAAAAGGGTTAAGCGTTTATTAAAAGAAATGCAAGCGCATGCTAACAATCTACAAGTGTTGATAGATGATATTGATGTTCCAAACGAAGTGAAAGAATATAAAAACACCCATTACGAGTTGATGATTAGTACTATGGATTTGCATGCGGATGTGAAAAAAACCAAGCGGACCATATTTAAGATGCTGGCAGAAATTATGAAGAAGAGCAAACAGAAAAATCTTCATTAAGCCCTAGAGAATGTAGCATCACTTGCTGAATAGTACGATAAGGTACTCCAGAAAAAATATTTGCCTAATGCTAGAATGGATGCTACAATTAACTTTTATCAAATACGAATACGGTTTTATTAATGAATTGATAAAGTTCAAGAAGCAAACAAACCTTTTAAATTAATCTAACAAAATCAATTTTCATGAAAAGACTCATATACCTCGGCATCGTGCTTATCCTTTGGGTGGTAAGCGGTTGCAGCTCAACAAAGCTGGTACAGCAATACAAAAACCCCGATACAGTAAACTTCGAGGCCAATAAAGTGTTGGTGGTTGGTATTTCAGCAGATGCAGAATTGCGGCGTACCTACGAAAAAAAGATGACAGAAGACCTAGATAAACAAGGGGTCATCGCTGTAAAAAGTATCGATTTCTTTGAAACTTCGTTTACCGATAATAAAAAGTCGCTCGCACAACTCGATAATATAGAGCAACGACTACTAAATGCGGGTTTTGATGCTATATTATTTACAAAGGTCACGGGCTCTGAAAGTAGAGTGACCGTAGTAGATGCCTATCGAAATTTTTCAAGAAATTATCCAACCTACGAGGATTACTTCTACGGCAATATACACGAATATCAGAAACAGGAAAAAGAACGATACCAAGTCTATACCACAGAAACCTCACTGTACTGTATTTGTCCAGGAAAAGAACGTGAATTGCTGTGGCGCGGTGAAATTGAAGTGGTAGATGCTGACAAAGTGAACAGAAACATAAATGCCTATACAAAGATCCTTTTTAATTCGCTTCGAGAGAACAAACTACTACTACTTTAATCATGAAAGTACTCGTTTATAGTGCCAAACCTTTTGAAAAACCATTGCTTGAAAAAGCAAATGCCGCCATTCACAAAATAAGCTATACTGAAAAGCGGCTTACTTCAGAAACAGCAATGAAAGCATTAAACTACGATGCTATTTCTATTTTTTCGGCAGATGACGCATCAGACATAGTACTCACTAAATTGAGGGATTTCGGGGTGCGATATATTACCCTGAGGTCAGCAGGCCACGACAACATAAATTTAAAAACGGCCAGGCATCTCGGTTTTAAGGTGGCAAACACCCCCAGCTATTCTCCAAATGCCATTGCAGAGCATGCTATAGCATTACTTTTGGCATTCAACAGGAAAATAACGCTCGCCCAGCAACAGACACTTCAAGATAATTTCCTCTTAGATAATCTAATCGGATTCGATTTAACCGGAAAAACGGTGGGCGTAATGGGAACTGGTAGAATAGGAAGTGTGCTGGTTAAAATCTTACACGGATTTGGATGTAACATCGTGGCGAATGATACCAGTAGCAACGAAGAGCTGATAACCAACTATGATGTTAGCTATATTTCTAAAGATGCGCTCGCCAACGAAGCGGAGATTATATTTATTAGTCTTCCACTAAACCAACTAACTCATTATCTTTTTGACAAAACGTATATAGCCAAACTTTCAAAAAAACCAATTATTGTAAATGTGGCAAGAGGAGGTATTGTACATACTACTGAAATTTTAAAAGCCCTTAACAAAGGCCTTGTTTCAGGATATGCCACAGACGTGTACGAACGGGAACATGGCGTGTTTTTTTATGACAGATCACACAATGCTCCAAATGATACGGAATTGCACCAACTTCTTTGTCATCCCAAAACATTAGTGACTCCCCACCAAGCTTTTGCTACGCGTGAGGCATTGCATAATATTGCATCGGCTACCCTTGAGAATTTAAATGCCTGGGCTGATGGCAAACATGCCGTTAATGAGCTGTCTTAATCGTTTTGATGTAAAAATAAGAGGGGTACGAGTGTTCGGTACAACACCTTCGCATCATCCGAACCAAATAGTAGGCGCTCTAAAAAGGTTTCTTTTTCAATAAATGCAGCGTGTAAGTCAACCTTCAAGATTTGGGTTGCGGTATTAACAGCTATAAGTCCGGGAACAGCATTCAGGCTGAAATAGTTGTATGCGTAATCTTTAAATAGCTTCTGTAATTGCGGGTTGTCTTTCTTTTGCGACATCACAATAGCATCGTCGTCAAGCTCAACGATATTGAGCTCGCATTGATGCATATTTAGTATTTCTTTAAAAATTTCGAGTTCTCTCAATGAAAGGTCTTTACATTGCTGCGTAGTAAGAAGTGCACTGTTAATCTTGGTATAACGATAGTGCTCGGGTATCGTAAGCGTTGGGCAATCTATATGGCGCACTATTTTCAGTGTGTTGCTACCAAAAAGTACTTCTCTGGCTCCTGTAGCGCCATTGGTTCCCATGATAATAAGGTCTATTGCATGGAAAGTAACGGCTTGGTCTACTGCAGAAACGAAATCGTCATAATCGAATAATCCGTGAAAAGTATATCCTTGTGACTTATGCTTTTTGCTTAATTTTTTTACCAACTGCTGAATCAATTTTTTGTTGTCGCTGGCGATGCTATCGTATATCGAATCGGTTTTAGAACCTGCCACAAGATCGTCACTTATGTATTCGGAAATTTTCTGCACGTTGAGTATATAGAAGTTGCATTCCCAATTTTCAAAAAAGTGCATGGCATAATCGATTGCATTCATCGAATTTGCTGAAAAATCTGTAGGCAATAATATGTTTTTCATCGTGCTAAAGGTTAGACAGCCAATGTAATGCTGAAAAGAGTTTTAAAGAATGAGAAATGTCATATCTCAAAGGTCGTATAAAATAGCAGTCAGTATATGTTATAAAAATTGTACCTTAGACTTATACTATTTGAAATTTAATATCATGAAACACATTATTAGTTTACTATTTATACTTGCCCTTACCGTTACGGGAATGTCCCAAGAAGGGATATACTTAAAATATGAAGCAGATGTCGAAACTACTTCTGAAGACGGAGAGATGATGGCGATGATGATGAGCGGCAGTACGATGGAGTTGGCCATCAGTCCGGAGAAGAACTGGGTTAGAACGGTTATGGGAACCATGATGACGCTAACACTAGAGTTAAACATAGGAGAAACTAACGAAATGACCATGCTCATGGAAGGAATGATGGGGACCATGGCGTTTCAAGGAAATCCTGACGACCTAAAAGATGATGCTGAGGAAGCAGCAAAAAACAACAACATCGAATATGTTGACGCAACGAAGGAAATACTTGGGTACACATGTAAAAAAGCGATCATGACTGATATGGAAGGAAATACCGCTATTTTTTGGTATACGGAAAAAATAAAGCGCCCAGAAGGCATATCGCAAATGCCCGACGACCTGCCTGGGCTTAGCTTACAATTTGAATCTTCTCCTCAAGGTGGCGTAACCTTAACCTATACCGCAATAGAAGTAAAAAAGAAAGTGGATATGTCAGAATACAACGTAAACGTTCCTGTTGGCACAGAAATTCAGGACTTGGAAGACATGTCGAAAATGGGAGGGGGCTAATTCTTTTCTTAACATTTTCCCCTTTGTGAGCAATGTCAATCCAACTAAAGACATTGCAAGTATGCTAATTTCCACTTGTTTTAAAATCGATGAGGTAAGGGGGTATAGCATTGCCATCACTATCTACAAACTTGCTTGGCAATTGTAACTGATACTGGGTGTTGGGCTTTAAATCTACTTGAAACCTAACTGACTTTCCATCTTCAGAAAAACCTAGGTATTTAGTCAGCTTCATTGCGTTTTGCTCTCCCAAAGGCCCAAAATCGAAGCCTCGGTATAAGGTGTCTAATGGCTTGGTAAATCGTACAGTAACTTCATCAATCGATGGGTCTACTTGCTGGCTTCCATTTTCAAAAGGTTCAATAGCCAACACTTTGGGTCTGTTTTTTTGGTAATTTTCGTAGAGTACGTCTAAATTGGCAGAAAAATAACCGCTGCCGTCTACCAAACGTTCTACGGCCTGCTCATCCATAAAATCTAATTCAATCAACTCTTTAATTGCTTTCTGTTTGTCGGTTGCCGCGTCGTAATGAAGTTGTGCTATTTTATAGCCTACATAATACGCCATATCATGATGGCCAAAGAGATTGTCTGTTCCATTCCACAGCCAATTTCCGTAGGATCGACCATTAAACATCTGCGATTCGAATGTATTTCTGACAAATGTTTCATTTTCGGGGCCATAATTGAAGGCTCCCCAAGGCGAATCTTTTCCTGTTGCCTGTATCGCTACAAACTCAGCAATTCCTTCCCGTAGGGTATGCGACAATAAATTGTCTGGAATATCCTTTTGTTGCGTATGCACATATTCGTGTACTGTGAGAAAAGATAGATATTGTTTCGGGTCAATTTTATAATAATTGGCGGTATGGTCACGTACCCCTTTAAATTCTGAAACGTCAGTTGTTGTTTCTCCTAGCGCAAACTCACTGCCTATGAGTATTTTATCGTTTAAACCTGTTCCTGGCGACCGAAAAGCACCCACGGTATAATAGATAGTGCCGCTTTCTAAATCGGGATAGATATTCCTTAATTGTTGAACTCCTTCCCTCAAAGCTTCATTATGAGGAGTCATGTCGTTGGTGTTTTTCCTTATAGAATTCCAAAACTTTGGATACGCTAATATAACGTCCAGATATTCTTGTTTCGAGTAATTTCTGGCTGCAATCATTGCGAGTTGTCCTTCCGAAGCTTTGTCCAAAAATTCAGTTCTTAAACTGATGAGCTGTTCTAGACTGTCGGTAGTTTGATGTATGGCATCAAAAGCATTGAAAAAATTATCGATGTCTGAACTAACAATAGCTTGGTATGGGTGTATTTTTTTTTCAGCACAAGAAATGAAACAAACGAGAATGATCAACGAAACAGAGAATTTTATAAAATACCGCATAGTAATAGAATTAACGCATTAACAATACGTTTTGTTTTTGCTGATGTAACACTTGTCAAACTTACTTAACATTAGCATAATAAATACAATAACTAACAAAATTCAAATTTTTTCTATTAAACTGCGCTAAACACCAGTGTTTAAGGCATGGTTTGTGTTTTTGTATTATAGAAATATTAACATAGAAATAATATTTTTTGTGATGTAGGACTTTTACCAATACCCGATATTTGCATCATAATATTAATGACCCCAAATAATACATACTTAATGAACAATAATCCAAAGCCTACAAATACAAAAGACGCGAAACCTAAATTTGCAAATCTTGATATGGATAAGTTTAAATTTGACTTTCGCTTATTCTTTCCTCAAAATTCAGAAGATAATTTTTCCAATACCCTGGAAAAATAAACAACCACATCACAAGCTTCCTTCAGTACTAAGACATAAGAGCTTATCTTTGCAGGTATGCAACCTGACAATTTTACCACAGATTTCTTCGGAATCGGCATCATGAACGGAAAAACCCCAGAAAATCTTGGGGTGCTTTGGCGTACCGCCCAAAATATGGGCGCACATTTTATCTTTACCATCGGGAAGCGATATGCCAATCAAGCCAGCGATACCCACAACGCGGTAAAATCGATGCCGTACTATCACTATAAAACCTTTGCCGATTTCTTCGCACATCTGCCAAAGGGCGTTCGAATTGTAGGGGTCGAAAAAACAGACGGGGCTGAAAATTTAGAAGATTTCCAACATCCGAAACGCTGTGTTTATTTGTTAGGTGCCGAAGATCATGGGCTCACAAACGAAGCCATTTCAAAATCACATTTTTTAATACAATTTCCCTCTACGTTTAGCCTAAATGTTGCGGTGGCAGGAAGTATTGTGCTGTACGACCGTAGTCGCAATAAGCCGAAGATTTAGTGGGCCGCATGGCTAACCCCAACCAAAATTTAAAAAACTCTTTTTTGGGATTTATTGATGACATTAATATAAATGCTCGATGTATTGAAAACATCCAAAAACATTTCAACTATGCGACTATTTAAATACCTCTCTATTTTTGTGTTGGCACTTCTCCTTGCTTGTAGTAGTAATGACGACTCTAGCCCGATGATGAACGATGACGATATGGGCCAAGACCCAGGAAGTGCAGCCAATTTAATAACAAACTTCGCCATTCCAGCTGCTGCTAATAATATGCCTATAGATGCAGATGTACAAGCCGGGAATAATACTTTTAAGGTGTTTTTTCCGCCCAATGTAAATCGTAGTGCTATTGTTGTAAACTATGAGCTTTCTCCTGGAGCGCAATTATTTATTGGTGCCAATGAAATCGTCAGTGGTGAAACTCCTATTAATTTTACGAGTTCTGTAACCTTAACTGTTGTTGCTGAAAACGGCGATGAAAATAATTATACCGTGACAAGCGAAGGAAACTTCACAGCACTCGATGCAGCCATAGAAAATCTGCGAACACAATACAACGCTCCTGGCTTTCAATTAGCAATCGTAAAAAACGAAAAACTCGTATATGCAAACCACTATGGTAACGCAGATATTGCGGGCACCCAGTCGGTCACAGACGCGTCGCTTTTCAGAATAGCAAGTGTTTCGAAACCGGTGACAGTGATTGCCATCCTAAAATTGGTTCAAGATGGGATTATCGGACTTAACGATACGGTATTTGGAGCCAACGGCATTCTAGGAACCGACTACGGAACGGCTCCATACGGTACAAATATTGAAAACATTCAGGTAATACATCTCATAGATCATGTCTCGGGATGGACTAACAATCCGTTCGACCCTATGTTTGCCAATATCAATTGGTCTCAAGAACAGGTAATTGATGATATCGTAAATAACAGACCTCTAGAAACGGTGCCTGGTGCTACCTACTATTATTCAAATTTTGGTTATTGCGTATTGGGTAGAGTAGTCGAAAAAGTAACGGGCATGTCTTACGTAGATTATGTGAAAGACCAAATATTATCTCCATCTGGCATTACTACCATGCAAAATGCCAAACCAGGAACTGAAACCTGGCCGAACGAAGTAGAATACTATAGCCAAGAAAATTTTAACCCGTATACCGATATGAACGTTCCTAGAATGGATTCACACGGCGGTTGGGTTGCCAGTGCCACAGACCTGGCAAAATTATTGGTTCGCGTAGACGGAGGCAATGCCGTGCCAGACATTCTTACTTCACAAACTACGGCTGTTAACTATATTGGCGTATCAGACTGGTGGTTTGCTGGCTCATTGCCCGGCACATCTTCTGTAGTAGGTAAAATAGCTGGAGAATACAATTATGTTATACTTACAAATACAAGACCCTCCACAGATATTTTCGCCATTATTACCGACATGCAACAACTCATGCAATCCAGTATCGAAAATAGAAGCTCGTGGCCAAATTATGATTTATTTTAAGTGACTGTTGAAATACTAGTTTTTGAAAATTCCGTTGGCTTTTATTGTCTGCGGAATTTTTATTTTTAATCATTTTGAACCGTACCTTTACACTATGGAAGATTCTAAACACAAAGCTGGGTTCGTTAATATTATAGGAAACCCAAACGTAGGTAAAAGTACCCTTATGAATGCGTTTGTCGGGGAGCGCTTGTCTATTATTACCAGTAAGGCTCAGACCACTCGCCACCGTATCTTAGGGATTGTAAATGGAGACGATTTTCAAATTATTTTAAGCGATACACCGGGCATTATTAAACCAGCGTACCAGTTGCAGGAAAGCATGATGGATTTTGTGAAATCTGCTTTTGAAGATGCCGATGTGTTGCTGTATTTGGTAGAATTAGGCGAAAAAGAATTGAAAGATGAACAGTTTTTCGCCAAGATTACCAATGCGAAAATTCCAGTGCTACTGCTTATCAATAAAATAGATAAAGGCAATGAGCAATTGTTGGCCGAAGCATTAGATCATTGGCAACAAAAGGTGCCCAATGCTGAAATATTCGCTATTTCAGCACTGCAAAATTTCGGGGTTGCCGAGGTCTTCAACCGTATCATCGAGCTACTTCCTGAGAGTCCGCCATTCTATCCCAAAGACCAACTTACCGACAAGCCCGAACGCTTTTTTGTGAATGAAATCATTCGTGAGAAAATCCTGATGCACTATAAAAAAGAAATCCCGTATTCCGTAGAAATCGATACCGAAGAGTTTTTTGAAGAAGAAAATATCATCCGTATCAGGTCTGTGATTATGGTAGAGCGAGAAACGCAAAAAGGAATCATTATTGGCCATAAAGGAGCGCCTTTAAAACGCGTGGGTATTGAAGCTCGCAAAGATTTGGAAGCCTTTTTCGGAAAACAAGTACACTTAGAAACCTATGTAAAGGTGAACAAGAATTGGCGCAGTAACGAAAAGCAACTCCGCAGGTTTGGCTATAATCAAAAGTAACAGTGCTAGGGTATGCTAACAATCGATTGCATAAAGCTATAGAGTTCGTTGGTTTCTTTGCGCCCAGCTTTTTTGCCCATTCTCCCGGCAAAGTAGAGCGTAAACCAGATTCCTATGAGAACAAACATCATGACAAGTTGTAGCCTGTACGATTGGTCCAAGGCATAATTACTGTACGCCCATGCACCCAAACCTATAAATAGGGTGGCTACTACAAAATGCAGAAACATAAAAAGCGTCCATACGGTCGGATTCGGACCGAATAAACCATGTAACATCAGTCCTGAATCTTCATTGGTGCGTAATTCTAAATGAAGTTGCGGTGACCAGAAATGTTGTTTTTGCTTTGGTATTTTTATAAAAATATGGTCGTCTACAATAGAGAGAATATAGGCTTTTTGAGACTTTTTGGCATTTTGAAACGCAGCTAAAAGCTCATCTTTGGTTGCTGAAACTTGAAATTGAAATCTGGGACGAAGTACTATATTTTCCGAAAGATGCATCTTCACATAGGTTGGGGAAGGAAGGTACTGATTTTTTTAGAGTTGATAAAAATTTTACATATAATGCATCCAAACTTAGCAAGCATGCACATTATTGTTAGAAAACTGCTAACTGCCACTGAATACTGCTAAGGATGTTCTAACTTTGCACCCTTTAAGAATCAAACCATGAGTATTGTTGCCATTGTAGGGAGACCCAATGTAGGAAAGTCTACGTTTTTTAATCGTTTAATTCAGCGGCGTGAAGCTATTACCGATGCTGTGAGCGGGGTGACCCGTGATCGCCACTACGGAAAAAGTGATTGGAACGGAAAGGAATTCTCGTTGATAGATACCGGCGGTTATGTAGTGGGTAGCGACGATATTTTTGAAGCGGAAATCGATAAACAGGTCGAACTCGCCATAGACGAAGCAGATGCCATCATCTTTATGGTAGATGTGGAGAGTGGCGTGACGGGAATGGATGAAGAAGTAGCAGAATTACTTCGGAAAAGTCAGAAACCCTATTTTCTGGCAGTAAACAAGGTAGATAGCTCCAAACGCGAGAATGACGCAGTAGAATTTTACTCCTTGGGCGTAGAAAAGTACTATACTATTTCAAGCATCAATGGTAGCGGTAGCGGCGATTTGTTAGACGATTTAGTAAAGGCATTGCCAGACGAAGAAGAGGTTGAGGAAGAACAACTGCCACGATTCGCCGTGGTAGGTAGACCGAATGCGGGAAAATCGTCATTTATCAATGCATTAATTGGGAAAGAACGTTTTGTAGTAACCGACATTGCAGGTACTACGCGCGACAGTATTGATACTAAATACAATCGTTTCGGATTTGAATTTAATTTGGTAGATACTGCAGGGATCCGAAAAAAGTCGAAAGTAAAAGAAGACCTTGAGTTTTATTCGGTAATGCGTAGTGTGCGTGCCATAGAGCATAGTGACGTTTGCCTCTTGGTTTTTGATGCCACTCGAGGCTTTGATGGTCAAGTACAGAATATTTTCTGGCTGGCACAGCGCAATAACAAAGGGATTGTGATTTTGGTGAACAAATGGGATTTGGTTGAAAAAGACAACCAAAGCACCAAAGAAATGGAAGCTTATATTCGTAAAGAATGTGAGCCTTACACAGATATCCCGATTGTGTTCATGTCTGCAACAACGAAGCAACGAATCTTCAAAGCAATTGAAACAGCGGTTGAGGTATTCAAAAATAGAAGTAAAAAAATTAAAACTTCGACGCTTAACGACACCATGTTGCCTATTATCCAGGCGTATCCGCCACCGCAATACAAAGGAAAATTCGTAAAAATTAAATACTGTACCCAACTGCCAACTCCCTATCCTGCTTTTGCATTTTTTGCAAACCTTCCGCAGTACGTAAAAGAACCCTACAAACGCTTTATTGAAAACAAACTTCGAAAAGAATTCGACTTTACGGGTGTTCCGGTAACTATTTATATCAGGAAGAAGTAGGTCATGTCTTTTCCGATGTTATATGTAGTGCTTCTTTTTTGAGATTGAAACATTTCTGTAAAAACATCGTTATTGAAGCACCAACGTCAATCAACTAACGAATCATCTCTTATGAAGCAATGCCTACGCGCGCTGCTGTTTTTTTGCAGCCTTACTACATTTGCCCAATTTCAACCGTTCACGATTTCGGGTACCCTCACTGCCGAAGACACCCAAAAACCACTAGAATCTGCAACTATTTATGTTGAACGTGCCAAAGACAGTACATTGGTAACCTACACCATTTCAGATCAGGACGGTGCGTTTCGTATCGAAGAAAAGACCACAGATCCCAATTTAAAAATCTACATCTCCTATGTGGGTTTTGAAACATACGAAAAAGAGTTCAAGGCTACTTCCGAAGAAATCAATTTGGGAACCATTGTGATGAAAACCAATGCCAATACCCTAGATGAAGTAGTGCTGAAATCGAGAGCGCCCATTACCATTAAGAAAGATACCCTAGAATTTAATGTAAAATCGTTTAAGACGAAAAAAGACGCTACCGTAGAAGATTTATTAAAAAAACTACCTGGGGTGGAGGTAGATGCAGAAGGGCAGATTACCGTAAACGGAAAGGAAGTAAATAAAATCCTTGTAAACGGAAAACCGTTTTTTGGAGACGATCCCACGATTACTACTCGAAACCTGACCAAAGAAATTATTGAAAAAGTGCAGGTTACAGATACCAAAACCGATGCAGAAGCTTTTGCTGGAGAAGCAAGTGACGGACAAAACAAAACGATTAACCTGACCATAAAAGAAGAAAACAATAAAGGTGTTTTTGGTAGAGTGGCAGGTGGAGCAGGCACCGACGAGCGCTATGAATTTGCAGGGTTTTTTAACCGATTTGATAATGACCAACGCATTAGTGTACTCGCGGGAGGTAACAATATCAATTCTGCTGGATTTAGCTTTGGCGAGATTCGGAAAATGTTTGGCGGTGGCCGAAGCATCTTTACCAGCAGCGATGGTTCGTTTGGAATTGATGGTCGCCGATTTGGAGGTGGAGAGGGTATTGTACGATCGCGAAATGCCGGCGCGAATTACGCAGATACTTACGGAGAGAAATTTGAGATTACTGCAGACCATTTTTATGCAGGTAGTAATAGTGAAAATCGGAATAGTACCCAACGAGAAAATATTTTACCAGATTCCCGCTTTTTTACCAATTCTAATTCTGAAAGCTTTACTGAAAACAATACTAACAACACTAATGTACGGTTAGACATAAAAGTAGATTCTACTTTTTTGATTAATGTACGGCCTTCGATTACCTACGGAACCGGAAATCGACGTTTTTCGAACGACGAAATTTCAAGAAATGAAGTGGGTGAAACAACCAACCAAGCTGAAACGTTTACTTTTTCTGAAAATATCAATAGAAGTTTTAGGAATGACCTAGACATAACCAAACGTTTTGGTGATAGGGGAGCTTCGTTAAATGTAAGCCTGAATACCGAATTTGAAAATAACGATGCTGAACAATTCCTAGAATCAAGTACCGAAGTATTCGGTGACAATCCGTCGGTACTAGATAGAAACCAGTTTACAGACGAAAAATTTACGCTAGACAGTTATTTTGCATCCATAAGCTATCGGTACCCGATTATCGCGAAGAAGTTGTTCCTGAATCCGAGGTACAGCCACCGTGAAGATACGCGTACAAGTGTTGAAAGCACATTCGATTTTAACGAGGATGCGCAAGATTTTATAGATTTTAACCAAGCCTTGAGTACCAATTTTGAATACACCAATAGGCGTAGCACGCCCTCATTAGGACTCCAATACAATGGCGAAAAATTAAGCGCAAACTTAAGTGCGTCTTATGTGTTTAGAACCTTAGAAAATGTAGATGCTTTACGGCCACAAACCTCATTTGAGCAGGATTTTGAAGCAGTTGAAGTAAATGCATACGGTAATTATCGCTTTAGTCCGAAAGCATCCTTATACGCCAATTACAGACTTAATAACAGTCCGCCAGACGTACAACAACTTCAGCCATTTCAAGATGTGAGTGACCCGTTGAATGTGGTAACTGGTAACCCGAATCTTGAACCTTCTAATCAGCACAATGTGTATATGGGGTATAATGCATTCGATTTTCAGAAGGGAACAGGTTTCGGCTTTTGGGCTAACGGAAATCTAACAGAGAATCAAATCGTACCCCAAACTACTATCGACGAGAATTTTGTAAGAACCACGACCTATACGAACGTAGATGGTAACTACTATTTCTACGGAAGTGGAAACTACAGCAAAAATGTAAAGCTAGATACCATACGGGAAGTAAAGTTTCGCGTGGCGATGTCTGTAAACACCAACCAGAGCATCAATTTCAATAACGGGGTAGAGTACGCTTCAAATAATGTTACGTATTCACCCGACACACGTATTACTTTTACTTGGAAAAAATGGTTTGAATTCATTCCTAGCTATCGGCTAAGCTTTACCAATACCACATACGATCTAGATGCGTTTGATGACCGTAGTTTTGTGAGGCATAATGTAGGTTTAGAAACTGCCACCTTCTTCCCAGAAAAATTAGAATGGCGCAACGATATCGATTACAGTTACAATCCGGATGTTGCTGCGGGATTTCAGCGTAGTGTCTTATTTTGGAATAGCACGTTGGCGTATTCGGTCTTAAAAGACAAAGGAACTATCACACTCAAGGTATACGATATTTTGGGGCAGAACAACAACACCCGCCGAACAGCCACAGCAAATTATATTCAAGATTCACAAAGTACCGTGCTAGAACGGTATGTAATGCTCAGTTTTAGTTGGAAATTTAATAGTTTGGGTAAAAAGGGAGAAGTAAATGACGGCGGATTCTTTAGGTTTTAAAGATTAGTTGGGAGGTGTGCACATCGACAGCACATCGACAGCACTTCGACAGGCTCAGTGTAACAGCTCAGTGTAACAGCTCAGTGTGACAAGTTATGAGTTGAGAGTTATGAGTTATGAGTTATGAGTTGAGATTAGATTCTGATAAATTGAACGAAAAGTTTGTCTAATTTTGTTCTTCGCATCTTACAAAATTATCCAAACCACCACCACACATCACGGTGTCGGTGCTTACCATCCACCAGAAGCACCGCCACCTCCAAAGCCGCCACCGCCGAAGCCGCCACCAAAACCACCACTACTGCCACCGCCAAAGCTTCCGCCACCGCCAAATCCTCCCGTACGCCCCATATTGCTAAGTATGATCACGTCCAATAGACTGCCGCCGCCCCCTTTTCCGCCTTTACCGCCACGGTTACGCAACAAAATAATGATGATGATAAAAATAATGATGAGGAATACAAATCGGCTGTTGTCATTTTTCTTGCTAAAGTCCCGATCTTCTTTAAATTCGCCATTCAATGCGTAGAAGAGCGCATCGGTTCCTTTGTCTAAACCGCTGTAAAAATTCCCTGATTTAAACTCGGGAATCATAATTTGGTTAATTATTTTTTCTGCCGTCCGGTCGCTTACACGATACTCAATACCGTAGCCAGTATTGATATCTATTTTACGATCTTCCTTCGCTAGAATAATAAGAATCCCGTTGTCTTCGTCGGCTTGCCCAATACCCCATTGTTGTCCCCATTTAGCTCCAACCAACGCTAGGTCGTCGCCGTTTGAAGTTCCGATAATCGCTACCAGAATTTGCGTTGAGGTAGAATCTGAATACCGTAGCAATTTTTGCTCTAAGGCATTTTTTTCAGAACCTGATAGAAGATTGATGTAATCGTAGAGCGAAGTCTGTTCAGATTGCTTTGTGGGTTTTGGCGGAATCGTAAACTGCGCTATTGCAGCATTCGATAGTAGCAATGCCACCATCGGAAAAAGAATTAATATGCGTTTTGGATAGTATATATTCAACTTATTAATTTCTAACAACTAACAACTAACAACTAACAACTAACAACTACCCAACCGAAATATCATCTGGTAATTCATTGGTGTCATTGTTTTTTCGCGGAAAATGTTTTTTCAATTGCTCACCGGCTTTCAGAATACCATCTACGAGCCCTTGTTTCATATCACCTTTTTTGAATTTTTCGATAATCGCATCTTTGGTGCTTTCCCAAAAGTGCGGGGGTACCACATCGTTAATTCCTTTATCACCCATGATGACTAAAGTGCGGTCTTCTACAGCAATGTAAATGAGTACGCCATTGTTCAGCTTGGTGTTGTTCATGTGTAAAAAATCGAATACATCAGCAGCACGGTCAAACGCATCTGTCTTGCTATGGGCTTCTAAGTGTACCCGAATCTCTCCAGAGGTGTTCTTTTCGGCAGTTCGAATGGCTTCTACAATAGCCATTTCTTCGTCGGCAGTCAAAAAATCTTCTACTTTAGACATAAGACGTATTAATTAGTTCCGAAGTCAAATTCAACTTCCGGTGCATTTTCACTTCCTTCGGCAGCTTCAAAGTAGTCCATCGTTTCAAAATTACCGATAAAGTTATTTAATATATTATTCGGAAATTTCTTCAAATGCTTGTTGTATGGATTTACTGTTTCGTTAAAACGATTTCGCTCGACGTTGATACGGTTTTCCGTTCTTTCAAGTTCGTTGATAAGCTCCTTAAAGTTCTCATTCGCTTTTAAATCTGGGTATCGTTCAAATACAGCGAGTAATCGAGCCAATGCAGAACTAAGCCCACTTTGTACTTGTTGAAATTGCTCTAATTGAGCTGGTGTGATATTGCTAGGATCAATTTGTACGGCTGTTGCCTTGCTACGTGCTTCAATGACCTTGGTTAAAGTTTCTTGTTCAAACTCCGCATACCCTTTGGCCGTGTTTACGATGTTCGGAATTAAATCGGCACGACGTTGGTAGGCACTTTCTACATTCCCCCATTGTTCGGCAGTGTTTTCTTTCAAATCGATACCAGTATTGTAAAAACTAGGTCCCTTTATTACTAAATAAATCGCAATTAGGGCAAGTATCGCTAAAAGCACGATAATCATTTTTTTCATGGTCGTTTGTGTTTAAAGTTGGTCTTTTATTTTTAGCAATTCGGCTTTCACGGTTTCCAATTTCCGTATGATTTCAAAATTGCTAAGTGTCTTGTGTTTGTGTTCCTTAAGGTGCGTTTTAGCGCCTTCGAGTGTAAATCCGCGATCCTTCACCAAATGATAAATAAGCTCTAGGTTTTTAATGTCATTGGGAGTGAACTTACGGTTTCCCTTGGCGTTCTTTTTGGGTTGTAGCACATCAAATTCTTTTTCCCAAAAGCGTATGAGCGATGTGTTTACATCGAACGCCTTGGCGACTTCACCGATACTGTAATATAATTTTTCTGGAAGATCTACGTGCATATATGTGCTATTGCTTCACGAAGTTAGTGAGAAATATCTAAAAAGTTTATGAAAATAAAAATTATGGTGGCTTCGAGAGCACATCGACTCACGTCTTGAATCGCTTCTGGCAAGGCAGTAGCTCAACATGACCTTCAGCCACGGCTTAATTACGAAATAGTGTCAACTTTTGGCGGCTGAAGTCAGCGTCGTCGGCTAGACGGGCACTCGAAGCCGCCGCAATTGGCCTAATCTAACGATTGGTTTTCTTGCTGCGATTTCTTCAACAGGTCTGCAAATTCTTCGGGGCTCAAGTTTCCGTAGTAAAAATTAATTGGGTTAATGCGCTCACCATCTTTAAACACTTCGTAGTGCAAGTGTGGTGCTTCGCTACGGCCCGTACTGCCAACAAAGCCAATCAGGTCGCCTCGCTTAATTTTTTGGCCATTTCGCACATTGTATTTGTACAAATGGGCATACAGGCTTTCATATCCGTAGCCATGATCTATACGAATGTGGTTCCCGTAACCAGAAGCCGTATTGTCTGCGCGGGTCACGACACCGTCTCCACTTGCGTAGACAGGGGTTCCACGAGGAGCGGTAAAGTCCATACCCCAATGCATTTTACGTGCTTTAGTAAATGGATCGGTTCTATAACCGTAGCCCGAGGCCATTCTCGTAAGGTCTTCGTTATTCACAGGCTGAATGGCTGGAATTGCGGCCAGTAATTTTTCTTTTTCTTCGGCTAATTGTGCTATTTCGTCTAGAGATCGTGATTGAACCACGATTTGTTTGGTAAGTATATCAAGCCGTTTGTTGGCTGTAATCACCAATTTTGAATTGTCGAAACCTTCTAAATCTTTATAGCGGTTCACCCCACCAAAACCTGCTTTTCGTTGCTCATTCGGAATCGGGTTCGCTTCAAAATAGACCCGATACAAATTATTGTCTCTGTCGGCTAGTTCGTTCAAAACGTTTTCGGCTTGGTCCATTTTGCGGTTCAGTAAATCGTACTGCAACTGCATGTTGGCCAATTCCCGTTTCATCGTTTTTTCACGAGGGGTTTCAATACCAGGAAGGTTTAAGTAGACAACTAGTAGTAAAAAACCACTGAGCAACATCCCCAACAAACTCAGCAGAAAAATACCGAGTTTACGGCCTTTTTTCTTCTCAATTTTTCGATACGAGAGGGTCTCGCTATCGTAGTAATATTTAACCTTAGACATACGCTAAAAAAATCCTATTTTTGCGGTGATGGTGAGTGTTAGCTTTTTGCTAACGTCCTACAAAGATAAAAATTGTTTTCACTTACCAATAACCTACAGTTTTTACTGAAATATAGCAGCAATGAAATCTAGCGAAATACGCTCACAATTCTTACAATTTTTTAAATCGAAACAACACCAAATCGTTGCTTCTGCACCCATGGTGCTAAAAGATGATCCCACCCTCATGTTCACCAACGCAGGGATGGTTCCGTTCAAAGAATATTTTCTGGGTAACAAAGAGATTAAGCATTCTCGTATTGCCGATACCCAAAAATGTTTGCGCGTAAGCGGAAAACACAACGACTTGGAAGAGGTAGGAATGGATACGTACCATCATACTATGTTTGAAATGCTCGGTAATTGGAGTTTTGGTGACTATTTTAAAGAGGAAGCCATTTCATGGGCATGGGAACTGCTAACCAAAGTCTACGGAATTGACAAAGACATTTTATATGTAACTATTTTTGAAGGTGATGCTTCGGAAAATTTAGCTCGTGATACAGAGGCGTACGATTTTTGGAAGCAATTTGTTGCCGAAGACCGCATCTTAAACGGAAACAAAAAGGACAATTTTTGGGAAATGGGTGAGCAAGGACCTTGTGGGCCTTGTTCTGAAATTCACGTAGATATTCGTTCTGCCGAAGAGAAAGCGAAAGTGCCTGGCGCCAGTTTGGTAAATCAAGACCATCCGCAAGTGGTTGAGATTTGGAACTTGGTTTTTATGCAGTATAACCGAAAGGCCAACGGTAGCCTCGAAAAATTACCTTCACAACATGTCGACACCGGGATGGGCTTTGAACGTCTTGCCATGGTATTGCAGAACAAGCAAAGCAATTACGACACTGATGTGTTTACACCACTCATTCGAGAAGTGGAAGCAATCACAAATAGCAAATACGGCAAAACGGACAGTGAATCGGGAGAAAAAGTAGACATTGCCATTCGTGTAATTTCAGATCATGTGAGAGCGGTGGCGTTCAGCATTGCAGATGGACAACTGCCAAGCAATACGGGCGCAGGATATGTGATACGCCGTATTTTACGTCGTGCTATTCGGTACGGATTTACATTTCTGGACATCAAAGAACCGTTTATATTTAAGTTGGTTGAAACCCTGACCAAACAAATGGGAGATGCGTTTCCTGAACTCAAAAAAGAGAAAAATTTAATCACTAACGTCATCAAAGAAGAAGAAGCATCGTTTCTCAGAACCTTAGATCAAGGATTGGTGCTTTTAGAAAATATCATTCAGCAGGCAGACGGAAAAGAGATTTCTGGTGCTAAAGCATTCGAATTGTACGACACCTTTGGTTTCCCCATCGATTTAACCAGTCTTATTTTGCGTGAAAGGGGATTTCAGCTAAATGAAGAAGAATTTAATACAGAACTCAAAAAACAAAAGGAGCGATCTCGTGCTGCCACAAAGGTAGCCACGGGAGATTGGGTTATCTTAAAAGATGATGCCGAAGAAGAATTTGTTGGGTATGACACCTTAGAAAGCCAAGTGAAGATTACGCGCTACCGTAAAACTGAAAGCAAAAAAGAAGGAGAATTGTACCAATTGGTTTTTAACCTTACGCCTTTCTATCCTGAAGGCGGCGGACAAGTAGGCGATAAGGGCTATCTAGAAGCGGCCAATGGCGAAGTGGTCTATATTGTAGATACCAAAAAAGAAAACAACCTGATCGTTCATTTTGCCAAGAATTTACCACGAAATCCAGAAGAAACCTTTAAGGCCGTTGTAGATGTAAAACAGCGAAACCGAACAGCAGCGAACCACACAGCTACCCATTTACTACATCAAGCTCTTAGAAATATTTTGGGAGAGCATGTAGAACAAAAGGGAAGCATGGTGCATAGTGGAAATTTACGGTTTGATTTTTCACATTTCAGCAAGGTAACCGATGAGCAACTACGCGAGGTAGAAGACTTTGTAAATGCGCGAATCAGAGAAGGGATTGCACTGGAAGAACGTCGTAACATTCCTTACCAACAAGCCATAGACGAAGGTGCCATAGCGCTTTTCGGTGAAAAGTATGGAGACGCCGTTCGGGCCATTAAATTTGGCAAATCCATGGAACTTTGCGGAGGCACGCACGTACCCAATACAAGCGATGTGTGGCATTTTATTATTACTTCTGAAGGAGCTGTAGCAAGCGGTATTCGACGTATTGAAGCGATTACAGGCGACAAGGCAAAGGCTTATTTTGAAGAACGGAGCAAGGTGTTTAAAGCGGTTCAAAAATTGCTGAATAATACCAAAGATCCGGTGGCTGCTATCGAAAAGTTACAAGATGAAAATACAGCTTTTCAGAAACAGGTAGAAACCCTGTTGAAGGATAAAGCCAAAAATATGAAAGGCGACCTAAAAGCTGAAATGGAGTTGGTTAACGGAGTGAACTTCTTGGCAAAAGAAATTGATTTGGATGCTGGCGGAATGAAAGATTTGGCATTTGAAATTGGCGGTGAAGTAGACAATCTGTTCTTGCTGTTTGGCTCTAAAAGCAATGGTAAGGCGTTGTTGAGCTGTTATATTTCAAAAGAACTGGTCGCTGAAAAAAATCTGAATGCTGGCCAGATTGTACGTGAGTTAGGAAAGCACATACAAGGCGGTGGCGGCGGACAACCATTTTTTGCGACTGCCGGAGGTAAAAATCCGGACGGGGTTGAAAAGGCTTTGGAAGTTGCGAAAGATTTTATAAAGTAGTTGTTCCTTTAACAAGGTCCAATAAACATACTTTACTGCTTACTTCGACTGCTATTGAATACTAAAACATGAAGCTACAAACCACCTTACCACTCTCACCACAGGAAGACCAGATAGAATATTCCTCTAAAATTTTGCTGTTGGGTTCCTGTTTTACAGAGAATATAGGAGGGAAATTAGACTATTTTAAGTTTCAGAATCTCCAGAATCCGTTTGGGATTGTGTTTCACCCGTTGGCGATAGAAAATTTGATCTCCCGGGCTGTCAATCGCACCGATTTTACTGAAAAGGACATATTTGAACGTGACGGACAATGGTTCAGTTTTGAGGCACACTCTTCGGTTACAGCTACTTCGAAAGAAGCGTTGTTGCATTTATTGAACAATCGATTGAATAAATTTTCAACCTCTCTTTCAGAGGCGTCGCACATTATTTTAACCTTCGGAACGGCTTGGGTCTACAGGCATATTGCTTCAGATTCAATTGTAGCAAACTGCCACAAAATTCCGCAGAAATCATTTTCAAAGGAAATCCTTTCAGTCGCAGATATTTCAGCAAGCGTAGAACGAACTGTGGCGCTCATTAACAAGATAAATCAGAAGGTACAGTTAATCTTTACGGTGTCTCCCGTGCGGCATACAAAGGACTGTTTTGTTGAAAACACACAGAGTAAAGCACATTTAATTGCCGCCATTCATGAGAGATTGATTGTGTCTCCTCGAGCGCAGTCGAGAGGTCTTTTCTATTTCCCTTCCTTCGAATTGATGATGGACGAACTACGGGATTATCGGTTTTACAATGATGATATGGTACATCCCAGTACTACGGCCGTTCAATATATTTGGGAGAAATTCAAGCATGTTTGGGTGTCTTCGGAAACAGAAACACTTCAAAAAGATATTGATGTCATTCAAAAAGGATTGCAGCATCGGCCATTTCAGCCAGATAGTGTGTCCCATCTAAAATTTCAGCAAGACCTTCAGCAGAAAATAGAGAAGATAAAGCAACAATTACCCTATGCTATTTCTTTTTAAAAGTCATTCCTTTTAGCACCCAACACCCAACATCTGTCACACTGAGCGCAGTCGAAGTGCAATACCCAACACCCAACACCTGTCACACTGAGCTGTTACACTGAGCTGTCACACTGAGCTGTTACACTGAGCTTGTCGAAGTGCTGTCGAAGTGCAGCATCTGTCGGAGAGCAGCATCTGTCGGAGAGCAGCTTCAAACTTCTAACGTAAGAATATAGAGAATGGAATATGGACTAAAGAGTATCCAACCTAGACGCAATAGTCCGATGGAGTATGGACACAGATAACTCAGAACCGACAACTGACCACCATCAACTCCCAACCTCCAACTTCCAGCTTCACACATCTAACTACTCCAAATACGTCAATTGCCCTATTGATTACCCATACCATTGCGTGCATCTTTGTACCATAAACTAAAAAAAACCTTAATTATGAAACGTATTAAACAATTTTGCCTTATCCTTTTGGTGGGTTTAGCTGTTACTGCTTGTAAAAAAGATGATGATGGCGGGGAAGATCCTGCAGCTGGTACTGGGACACTTACAGCAAGTATAGATGGTGCTGGTCTAACAGCAGATATAGCTGTACAGGCCCAAATAACTATGAGTGCACAAGGTGATGTTTTGGCAATCTCTGGTGGTACTTCTCAATCTGAGAATTTACAGATGATTATTCAGAATTTTGATGGCGCGGGTACTTATGAATTAAATTTTCTGAATATTGGAACGTATAGCTACCTTCCAGATCCTTCAAACCCAGATCCATCAACAGTTGTAATTTACACAACAGTTAACGGGACGCAATCTGAAGGCGAATTGCGGGTTTCAAGTTTTGACGGAAACACCATTGTAGGTACGTTCAATTTTACTGGGTACAATGCAAATGATATGTCAGATACTGTGGCAGTCACAGCAGGTGAATTTAATCTGGAGGTAACCAACAACTAATTATCACATCTAAGAAAATCTCAAGTGTTGAGGTTTTTACGTGGAGCCGGGAGCGGAACAATAGTTCTTCTTCCGGTTTTTTGTTCGATATGCAGTAAGCAGTAATTTATCATATTCTAAAGACTAAAGACTAAAGACTAAAGACTAAAGACTAAAGACTAAAGACTAAAGACCAAAGACCTAAGACCAACTTCCAACTTCCAACTTCCAACTTCCAGCTTCCAACACTCAACTTCCAACTTCCAGCATCTAACGCCCAGCATCTAACCAACAATTTCCCACAAATACGTCAATTGCCCTATTGAATTGCCCTATTTCAAGTTGCACCTTTGAAATATCAAATTACTAAAACCACGATTATGAAAACTTCAACTTTAATAAAAACAGCGCTGTGTGCTTTTGTGTTAACTGCGACCGCTGTGGCCCAAAGGGCCGAAACACCCGATTTTAGATACGACACGGGAGCGAAAATTAATGAAATGACCCTTACCCAAGGTGGAACCATGGTGGTAGCTACCAATGACGGACTCGTGGGTATAAAGCCGGGAAGTAATGAGCTTTTGTTCAACTTTACAGATTACGGAAGGGTGAAACCAGAAGAGTTGTCCTACATCCCATTTGCGCCGTATGTTGTAGTGGCCCAGGGTGGTTTCGCTGGCATATCTTCAAAAAAAGCTGTAATCGATTATATTTCTGGAAAAAAACTATTCAGCACCGAAGACAACGGCTGGAAAATGGCCACTATCGTAGAAGTGTATATGCCTCAGAATAAATTGATAGTAGCAGGACAACGTACTTCCAAAGAAAAATTTGCATCGCAAGTAGCTATGTACGATCTCAATACAGGGGCTGAAGATTTTAGATTTAACCTTGTAGATCCTGGAAAGGTGACCATGCGAAATTTTGCTGTGACAGGTAGACCCTTGTTGTTAAAAGATAGAGTGTTGGTTCCTACTTCGCAAGGTGTGCTTTCAAAAACCCATAGCGGTGATACACAATGGGACAATAAGTTGAAAAATGTACAATGGATGGTCGCTAACGAAGCTGAATCTGATATCTATGCGTTTATAACCAACGATAATAAGAGCAATACAAAAATTTATAAAATTGGTTCGAACAACGGTGCCGAACTTTGGAAAGACGAAGCAAAAGTAAAAGGAGTTGTGACCAATTTCGAAATCTTACCACAGGGCCTTGCCGTAGTGAGCAATACCTACAATGAAGGAAAAAGTGTGTTTGCAGGGCGGTCAGAATCTAAAATCGCTATGTTAGGCGCTAGCAATGGTGAAGATATGTGGGACAAGGCTCCCAAGACGAAAGGTTATGTGCAGCATTTCTATATTATGGATGATGGTATTCTCTTCGGAATTTATGACGGCGGAATTAATAAAGTTTCTTACGACGGAAAAACATTGTTTAAAAAGCCATTAAAAACAGGGGAGAACATTTTAACAATGGCCGAAACAGACCAAGGGCTTATCTACATCACTTCTGAAGATGCCAACATAGTAAACTTGGATTCTGGAGAACAAATTTGGAAGAAACCCTTAAAGTATAAAAGAGCCGACGCCGTTTCTTCAACTTTTGACAACAAAAATAACCGATATCTGATTAGCGCAGACGAAAAGTTATTTGCCGTAGACGCTGCGAGTGGCGATGTATCTGAACTGTCTAACAATAAATTTGAAGGAAAAGAAGCGCCAACAGGTGTAGACGTTAGAAATGGTGGAATTCTTTTGACTAGCGACCAAAACTTAATGATGTTAGACTGGGAAGGTGGCAAAACATGGCACGAGTATTACAGAGCTCCCGGGAAAAGTGCTTTAGGCGCCATTATAGCTGGAGTAACAGCTGTGGCATCTGCCGCGGGATCTGTAGCTGCAGCCAATTCGTCGATACGAAACCGCATTGCAAAATACGATGCGCAAGCAGATCGTGATGCAGATCTTGCAGGAGGTCTGGCAGCTGCCAGTGGGGCTTCTGTGGCTGAAATGCTGAAACGATTTAAAGCTACCGCTGCTACTGCAAATGCACAATTTATACTAACCAAATTAGACGATGGAGTAGGGCTAGTGAAAATTAATAAAGACTCGGGTGCCATGGAAAAGGAAATTCTACTTAAAGATAAAAAACCAGAATACCAGGTAGACGATCGCGGAGGTATTTTGTACTATAAAGCTGATAATAATACGATCTATGCCTACGACCTTAAAAAATAACCAACTAACCAGGTTATATTTCGGAAATAAGTAAGAGGAGACTTATTTTCTTCGGAAACCCCAATGACATGGGGTTTCCATTTTTTATCGAATTTATGACATCACTACTGAAAAATATCTTTCAATTACACCAAGCAAATGTGCTTATATACGCCCAAACATTATTCTTGTGTATATTATTGGTTTTGGGCCTTGCCGCTCCCGAAAGTATTGTTTTTGGATACTTTTTTGAAACCATCATCATTGGGCTGCTTCATGCTGTAAAGCTTTTTTTGGTAATTAAACACGGGAAAGAAGATAAGAAAGACCATAATAGTATGCAGGGCTATGGTTCTATTGTTTTCTTTTTGTTCCATTACGGAATGTTTGTAGGCATACAGATGATATTTGTATTCTTCTTTTTTGAAAATTCAATCCCAGGGCTTTCACACGGTTTTGCACTTTTTCATAACTTTTCGGTGCTGCTTCAAATGGACGGAATGTTACTCATCATCGGGTCATTATTAGTAAGCAATTTGGGTTATTTCTATTCCAATTTTTGGCAATTTGAAAAGTACAAAGAATACGCGCCTTCAGAAATATTCTTCAGTCCGTACGTGCGCATCTTCATTCAGCAATTCGTAGTGATATTAGCCGGTTTCTTTATGGTATTCTTAGACGCAGGAATAGTGGCTGCAGCCTTATTGCTGTTATTCCGTTTGGGGGTAGATCTTTGTATGGTAGCCATTCGCAAACACAGCGGATTTGCAAAGGAACTTTCAGAAAAAATAGCAAAACCAGACCAAAACCCTTCCGAAGTACAACAACAACTAGAACGTCTTTCTGAATAGATAGTAAAATGAAACAAAAACCATTAATTTTTAATATTCTCGGATTCATTTGTGCAATATGCTGTTTGGCCACTGGCTGGATGTGGGTCTACTACATCAACCTAGTGACGGCGCTTCCAGCACTTCTTCTTGGTCTTTGGCTTACTAGAAGCGCCCAAAAATTACTACCTAATAATAGGTTTAGTAAAACTAACTATGTACTTTTTGGTATTGCCCTAGTGGTAAGTTTTACCATGCTCATCATGATGCTTTTACGGTAACGTAGACGGAAAATTTTAGGGGTGCTACTCTCAGAATTCATATATTTTTTGGCAATTTTAGAAAATAAGGCAACTGCCGTATGGTGTAATTGGTCACTTTTTTAGAAATTTATAGTATTAATTTAGAAATGAGACCATTATGAAAACCATCGTCCAAATTGCATTATTCTTTGCAGGGAGTGTACTTTTTGCACAAATTTCACCACCTAAACCCCCTGGAACACCGAAAACCAAACCAACAACGGTTGATGTGCCCCAGCCACCAACTCCAAAAAAGTCGTCTTCAGAAACCAAACCGGCAGATAAATGTGTAAGTGGCGATTGTACAAATGGCTACGGAAAGCAAAAGTTTGGAACAGGATATTATGAAGGCTTTTTTGAAAATGGGCTACCACACGGCCCAGGCTACGAAACATATGCCAATGGCTATTATTTGGGTTTTTACAACAAAGGAAAGTTGGAGGGATTTGGTAATTACGGATGGAATGACACCAAAGAATTGTACAGAGGTATGTGGAAGCAAAATAAACGTGAAGGCCCGGGATATCTTCTGGCGGGTGATAACAAGCTAAAACAAGCCGGACACTATGTGAACTCAACGTTAACAATCAACGAGGGTCTTGATTTTATCAATAACATTAAAAATGGAAACTGCACAGGTAATTGTAATACCGGATTTGGCCTATACAAATGGGACAACGGCGATAAGTACAATGGGTTTTTTAGAGATGGTAAACGCGTAGATTTTGGTTCATATTACTATCCAGACGGTGGTGTGTACCACGGACAATTTGAGAACGGGAGTAGGCATGGGCAAGGAAGCTATCTTTGGAGCTCGGGCGACTACTATATCGGCGGATGGAGCAACGGAAAAAGACACGGAAAAGGCATCTACTATTTCAAAAATGGTGACGTACAACACGGCACTTGGAACAATGGAACCTTCGTAAAATAATCGACACAAAACACTTCAACACAAAAACACATACCATGAGATTTTTAATTGTATTTCTATCATTGCTAATTTGGCTACCCACCTGTAAAATATCACAGGCCAAGGCTACTAACATATCCAAAACCAACACATTAGTTTCTGTTGCTACCTTTAAGAAAACCAATGAAATGGATTATGAGATCCGGACCGCGTCAGGAACCTTGTTAACCAATACCATGGATCTTAAATTTTTGAAAACAAATACACTCAGCGTTTTAGATCGTTCGAACAGAGTTGTTTATTTACTTCAAGACTTTAAAGATATTGAAATTGGGAGCTCGGGCACTGCTACAATTCTTGCTGAAAATATTGGAACAAATTTCTATATCACCAATCCAAACTCGTTTGCGAATTACGTAAACGATCAGTACGTGAGCACTGGAAAATTCACCAACGTTAACGGAAGCTATGTATATTATGATGATGGATCGAATAGTACGTACTACCTGGACGGAATCCGAAACTTCGCCGATTGGGGTGCAAAGACCACAACAAAGTTGCCTTTTTCGGCCTCAAATACGTACTGGACACGTGTTGCAGATAAAAATACCTACCATATTATTAAAGATGGAAAATCTATAGACTATACCAACCTAACAACAGAACAAAGTGGTGACGATATGTTGGTAAAAGAAAATGGTGCTGTTCGTTACGTATTACCAGCATATTATACTACTGCGTCTTATGTGTATAAACCCGTAGAAATTTATAAAGGTTCTGAAACCTCTACGGTCGACACTGATACTGCTTCAGGTTGTGTTCGTGGTAATTGTGAAAACGGCTGGGGCAAGCTGCAATATGAAAATGGCTACTATGATGGTTTCTGGGAAAACGGAAAGAAAAATGGATACGGTCTATATAAATGGAATGGCGTTGGGAAGTACATTGGCAATTGGAGAAATGACCAAATGAATGGCTACGGAATTTATATAGCTGATAACGAAGATAATATTGCGGGTATGTATCAAAACGGAGAGCTAAACGGAGTAGGATATACCGTAACAGGAAACAAGTGGGAACAAGGGCTCTTTAATAAGGGAACGCTTACTACTCCCTATACCTATAGCTCTAATAATGTAGAATCAGGATGTACAGCTGGCGATTGCGATGATAAATATGGAAAGTTTGTATGGACAAACGGCGATACCTTTATCGGCTTTTTTAAAGGTGGAAAAATGCATCTTGGTACCTATAATTTTTCAAATGGTGATAAATACAGCGGTACGTTTAATGCTGAAAATCAATTTCATGGTTTTGGCAGGTACTTTTTTGAAGGAGGTGGCTATTATGGCGGCGAATGGGTGAATGGAATGTATGAAGGAAAAGGATATTACCACGATAAAGATTATAAAAAACAGGTGGGGATTTGGAAAGATGGTTCGTTAGTGAAAAGTTTAGAGTAACTTTTGGAAATTTTCATTAACTAACCAAACCTGTATGGATTTTCCTCAAAAGCTTCGCACGAACTTGCTTCGTCAATTCGTGATACTTCTTTTTTTAGTGGGAAGCTCGCAACTGGGTTTTTCCCAAAAGACCATTAAAAATATCGACAGTACATTACAGGTGCTCAACCGAATGCCTTCAGATACCAATAAAGTAGTGTTGCTTCATAAAATCGCTGCCCATTACAATGTTACGGCGGTCGATAGTGCAAAGTCTTTTGTACTGCAAGGCCTTGAATTGTCAAAAGAACTGAAGTATAAAAAAGGAGAGTGGATGAACCTGAGCACTTTGGGGAACTATTACGAGCGAAAGACCTTGTATGATAGTGCGGTAGTTGTCTACAATACCGCTTTAAAAATCGTAGAAAATGAAAACTCTGAAATAGGAAGAGCTATAGTCTATAACAATCTGGCAATGGTAGATATTCGCAAGGGCGATTATCAACAGGCACTCGATAGATTATTTATAGCACTTCGGGCCGAAGAAACTTCAAACAATAGAGAAGGCATTGCAGATGGATACAACAATATTGGCGTGGTGTACTATTATATGCAGGATTATGACAAAGCCACTACGTACTTGCTCAAAGCTTTAGAGGAACAAAAAAAACTGGGCAATATTACCGGGCTTCAACAAGGGTACAATAATGTAGGCGCTATATTCGATTATCAAAAAAAATATGACGAAGCTATTGCTACCTATAAAAAAGCTTTGGCTATTAGCCAAGAATTAGGCGACAGGAAATTAGAAGCGTCTAATCTTGCAAATATTGCGTTAGCTTACACAAAACTAGAAGATTTTAAGCGTGCCGATGATTTTTTTGAACAATCTATCGCGGTGCGTGAAGAAATAAACGATAAAAACGGTTTGGCCCATTCGTTTTCAAGCTTTGGTGAAAATCTACGATTGCAGAAGCGCTATCAATTGGCCGAAACCTACCTTAAAAGAGGCTTGACCTATGCTCTGGATAACAATATAAAACGTTCTGCCCGTGAGACATATTCTTCCTTGGCAGAATTAGCCAAAGACCGAAAAAATGCTATTGCTGAAGTGGAATACCTTCGGAAATATATCGCCATTAACGACTCGATCTTAGATGAAACGAAAACTAAGGCAATTGAAGAGCTGGAAACCAAATATGAAACCGAAAAAAAGGAAAACGAAATTCTTGCCCAACGCGCACAGCTAGCTGAAAAAGACCTTCAGGTACGGCGTAAAAATACACTAATCTATGGCGGATTTTCATTGGCGGTAGCCTTAGGTTTAGTAGGTTACTTGTTGTACAATCAGCAAAAACTGAAAAACAGACAGTTAAAAAAAGAATCTGAGCTACAGACAGCGCTGGCCCGTATTGAAACACAGAACAAACTTCAGGAACAACGCCTTAGGATCTCTAGAGACCTGCACGATAATATTGGTTCGCAACTAACTTTTGTAACTTCTTCTATCGACAATTTAAAATATGCTTTAGACGGAACCAATGATACAATTACTGGGAAATTGGGCAATATTAGTGAATTTACTACCCAAACAATTTATGAGCTACGCGATACCATTTGGGCGATGAATAAAAGTAATATCACGGCAGAAGACCTTCAAGTGCGTATCGCTAACTTTATTGAAAAGGCCAGTAAGGTAGATAACAGTGTCGAATTCAGTTTTACCACCGATGAAGATATCAAAAATCAAGTCTTCACATCAGTTCAAGGTATGAACGTGTACCGAATAATACAAGAAGCAGTGAATAATGCACTAAAGTATGCCAAGGCTACTAAAATTTCCGTAGACATGAAAACCTTAGCAAACGATTATACGATTGTGATAAATATTGTAGACAACGGCATTGGTTTTAACAAAGAAACCATTGAAGCTGGCAATGGGCTTTCAAACATTAGAAAACGCACCCGCGATATAGGAGGTAAGGCCAATATTATTTCTGAAGAAGGCAAAGGCACTACCGTCACGATATCTTTTAAAAATTAGGGCAACTGCCGTATAGATTTTGCCATTAGCATCCCGTAATTTTAAACTATAAACCGTGAAATGGACGCTATTCAAATCACCATACTATCTTGTACGTTGGCCCTTTGTATTGGGGGGTGGTTGCTAAGCCTTTTGCGTAGCAGAAAATTAAAGGGGAAGCACAGCGAGCGGATGGAAAACTTGGCCCAAAGCTTAGCCATACACCAATCACAGATTACCAAAAGGCACAACAGTTTACAGCGGTACGATTTTTTACAGTACAATATAAATGAAGCGCTACAACCCCAGCCTGAAATAGATGTGCCACAGTAGTAGAGTGACCAAACTATGAGGCATTTGTTTGTTGAAATAGGGCATATGCCCTAGTGGCATGTGCTTAGATTTAACTACCTTTAAGTCTGTAAACTAACCAAGATATGAGCATACGTGTAGCCATTGTAGACGACAATACCTTCTTGATTCATGCCATTAAAGAGAAGCTTTCTTTTTTTGATGAAATCACGGTGAAACACACTGCAACCAATGGCAGTGAATTGTTAACCAAATTAGAACAGAGCCAACATTTGGATATCATTTTAATGGATATTGAAATGCCTGTTTTAAACGGTATAGAAACAACCCAAGTGGTGAAGCAAAAATACCCGCAATTAAAAATTATCATGCTCACAGCTTTCGATAATGATGAAAATATTTTCAATGCCATAAAAGCGGGTGCCGATGGCTATCTGCTGAAAGAGATCAATCCAAAAGACTTGTATGAGGGTATTAAGGACACGCTTAACGGTGGCGCAGCCATGAACCCTTCCATAGCACTAAAAACGCTCAAACTGTTGCGTAATCCAATCGATATCCAAAATCCGAGAGACCATGAAGAAATTTCGTTGTCGAAGCGGGAGGTGGAGGTCCTAGAACAGCTTAGCACTGGACTGAGTTATACCGCTATTGCTGAAAATTTATTTTTATCGCCCAGCACGGTGCGGAAACACATCGAGAACATCTACAAAAAATTACAGGTGCACAGTAAAATTGAAGCCGTGCAAAAAGCCAAAAACCATAACATTATTTAAAAAAAAATGCCCGAATTAACGGGCATCTTGTGTATTCAACTTTACTTAGTTTTTATAAACTGAATGCTTCTTTTACTTGGTCTACATAGTCTAGTTTTTCCCACGTAAACAATTCAACATCCATCGTTTTACTGTCGCCATTCGGAATATCGAATGTCTTGGTCACCACTTCATTTTTTCGTCCCATATGTCCGTACGCAGCAGTTTCTGAATACATCGGCTGTCGTAATTTAAGCCGCGATTCGATGGCTGCAGGGCGCATGTCGAAGATGTTGGCTACTTTTTTGGCAATTTCGCCGTCGGTCATGTTTACAGTGCTTGTTCCGTAGGTATCTACAAAAATCCCCATAGGTTCTACAACGCCTATCGCATAACTTACTTGCACCAATACTTCATTACAAAGGCCAGCAGCTACTAAGTTTTTAGCGATATGCCGTGTAGCATAGGCCGCAGATCGGTCTACTTTACTTGGATCTTTTCCGCTAAATGCACCACCACCGTGTGCACCTTTTCCGCCATAGGTGTCTACGATAATTTTTCGTCCGGTAAGGCCGGTGTCCCCGTGTGGGCCCCCAATTACAAATTTTCCCGTAGGATTAATATGGTAGGTAATGTCGTCTGTAAAAAGCGCAGCAATCTCTGGTTTGAGTTGCGCCTTTACCCGTGGAATAAGAATCGTGATGATATCAGATTTAATCTTTGCCAACATGGCGTCATCATTACTGTCAAATTCGTCGTGTTGTGTCGATACCACAATCGAGTCGATTCGAACAGGTGAGTTGTCGTCATTATATTCGATGGTTACCTGACTTTTTGAGTCGGGTCTCAAATACGGAATATCCTTTTCTTCGCGACGCAATTGGGCGAGCTCTTTTAAGATACGGTGTGAAAGGTCGAGCGCCAGCGGCATATAGTCTTCGGTCTCTTTGGTAGCGTAGCCAAACATCATTCCTTGGTCACCCGCGCCTTGTTCTTCTTTGCTATCTCTGTCTACCCCACGGTTAATGTCTTCACTTTGTTCGTGAATGGCAGAAAGTACCCCACAAGAATTTCCATCAAATTGGTAGGCACCTTTTGTGTACCCGATTTTGTTAATTACATCACGTGCAATTTTTTGCACATCTAGATATACGGCACTTTTAACTTCACCTGCCAATACCACCTGTCCTGTGGTTACTAGGGTTTCACAGGCTACTTTGCTCTGTGGGTCGAACGCTAAAAAGTTGTCGATAAGTGCGTCGCTAATCTGGTCTGCAACTTTGTCTGGGTGGCCTTCAGAAACACTTTCTGAAGTAAATAGATATGCCATGAAAATACATTTAATTATTGAGTGTGCGGGAGATTTGACGAGAGCGTCGAAGGTAGTTTACACTGCCTTTAGCATTTTTTACCCCGATCTTGTTTCGGAGTCTCATCCTCGAATTTTCTTCGATTCAGAAGAGGTTGCAATCAGTCAAATCTTTCCTCTTAATGGGTGCAAATGTACAGAAAGAAATACAATTAAAAAACTTCTTATTGCTTTTGTAATACGGCGCGTTGTACGGTGGTGATGGGGTATGAAATCACTTCAGTTTTAGCTTCATCATCAGCGTGTGTAACGCGCTTCTTCGCCTTTGGCGTGGCCACAATTTCAAAGACTAGGTGGTCGGTTTCAAAAGTGATAAAAGTAGTTAGTAGCGTTTCGTTTACTTCAAATAGCGCATACATCCTATTGCCAATCACTTTGTCGTCTAAAACAATCCCATTATTTTCATCTACCACGTACGTTCCTTTTTCTTTATTCTTTTCCAGTAGATGGTATTCTCGTACTTGTTTTGATTCACCTTCACCATAAACCAAGGTATAGGTGTATTTTCCTTCTATTTCTGTGGGAAGCAAATGGAACTCCATCATAACTTCTTGATTTCCTCTTTCCGAAGAAATAGCGAGCGTGCCTGTATATATTCCGAAGAAATCATCAGGAAAGGTCCCCTCAAAATTTTGTCCACTGACTGAGAATTGAAAGAAAAGGAAAAACATTAAGCTTGTTATTGTGCTATAATTCAGAGTATTAAAGTTCATTCGGATTTATTTTTTCTGAAAAATACAGTTTTTTATTTGGATTTCTACTCTGGGTTTTGCAACCTTTGTACTCACAAAGTTCAAATCTTTATTGAATTGTTATCAAGAAAGGTGGAGGGATTAGACCCTTTGAAGCCTTAGCAACCTGCCCACTATTGGTAAGGTGCTACATTCTATCCGTTTCGGCGGAATAGATAACGACAAACTACGGTTTCAACCAGAAAACGTAGGGATTCATTTCTTACTAACAATTTTTCTAAAAGAGTACATCTTCGGATGCATTTTGACTTTTGATTTAATCATTTTATTAACTCAAAAAACTAGAAAAATGAGTGCAACAAAAATTATCCATTCCATCCCGAGCGATCCGCTAACAGGCGCTATCTCGGTACCAGTGTATCAAACATCAACTTTTATTCAAGATGCACCCGGCATTAACAAGGGCTTCGATTATGCCCGAAGTAACAATCCAACCCGCAAAGTTTTAGAAGACGTGGTAGCCCAATTAGAGGGCGGTCACAGCGCCTTTGCATTTGCAACAGGGCTTGCAGCTATCGATGCGGTGCTAAAAGTGTTGTCTAAAGGTGATGAAATTATTGCGGTAGACGATATTTACGGCGGGGCCTACCGATTGTTTACACATGTGTACGAAAAATTAGGAGTATCTATAAAATACGTAGATACCACAGACCCAGAAAATGTGGCAAACGCGGTAAGCAGCAACACAAAAATCATTTGGATTGAATCACCTACCAACCCAACGCTGAAAGTAACCAACATTGAGCACGTTGCTAGAATTGCAAAAAGTGTAAATGCACTTTTGGTGGTAGACAATACCTTTGCGAGCCCGATTGCTCAACAACCACTAGCTTTAGGTGCCGATATTGTGATACACAGCGGTACAAAATACATAGGTGGCCATAGCGACTTGGTGGCAGGACTTGTAGTGACTAAAACTGTTGAGCTTTCTGAACAGATAAAATTCATTCAAAATGCTTCGGGAGGGATATTAGGACCATGGGACTGCTTTTTGACGATTCGGGGCATTGAAACCTTAGATCTTCGGTATCGAAAACAATGTGAAAATGCTGTTCAGGTAGCCAAATTTTTGCAGCAATGTAAAGAAGTCTCAGAGGTGTATTTCCCAGGACTAGAATCCCATAAAAACCATACGATTGCTAAGAAACAACAACAGGGGCTTTTTGGAGGCATCGTGTCTTTTACATTAAAAAACGATACGGTAGCAGCGGCAAATCGGTTTGTTACTTCAACCAAATGCTTCAAACTTGCTGAAAGTTTAGGGGGTGTAAAAAGTTTGTTGTGCCATCCACCTCAAATGACGCATGCTTCCGTTCCAAGAGAACGCCGATTAAAAGCTGGAATCTCAGATTCGCTCATTCGTTTGTCGTGCGGCATTGAAGAAGCAGAAGATCTTGTAGCCGATTTGAAAGCTGCGCTGAAAACTATTGAAGAACCACAACTCACCTCATTGAGTCAAAAATAAAACGGGATGGATACAGCAGTTACAACAGCAAACAAGATAGATTTGGCCGCGTTGAAATACAAAACGGTGAACTTGGTGGTCTTTGGCCATGGCAACGTAGGAAATGCGTTTCTGGACCAACTCTTCGAGAAAATGGAATCGCTCCTGCAACGAAAAAGCCTAGAGATTCATGTGGTGGCAATTGCCAATTCTACGCGTATTTTATTCAATGAAAAAGGGACGACCGCATCGTGGCGATCAGATAAATTAACCCATGGAGTACCCTATTCAATAGACAGTATTCTGGCCTTTGTAGAAACACATCAATTGGAAAATTTAATCGCTGTCGATAATACCGCCGATGCTGCGTTTACCAAGCAATATGAGAAATTAATTGCGAACGGATTCCACATTGTCTCTTCAAATAAACACAAAAATACAGCGCCGTGGAAAGAGTACAGTGCTTTGCGCAAACTCTTGAATGGCCATGAAAAAGAATACTTGTATGAGACCAATGTTGGGGCAGGCCTTCCGCTAATCGATACCATCAAACTCTTGCACCAATCGGGTGAAAATATTACCCGAATTCGAGGGGTGTTTTCAGGTTCCCTAAGCTATATTTTTAATGAGTTTTCAGAACGTAATGAAACGTTTAGTGCGATTCTGAACAAAGCAATAGTGAACGGTTTTACAGAACCAGACCCACGAGAAGACCTCTGCGGAATGGACGTAGCAAGAAAGCTGCTCATTCTTGCCAGGGAACTCGATTTGGAAGTAGAGCTAGACGATGTGGAAGTTCAGAACCTGATCCCAAAAGCAGTGCGGGCTTTAGATAAGACAACATTCTTAAAAAACCTAACACACCTAGACACTTCATTCTTTATCAAGAAAAAGAACCTAAAAAAAGGGAATGTACTGCGCTATGTAGCAGATCTTCATGGTGACCTCTCTAAAGTAGATGGAGGGAAACTCACGGTATCATTGCAAGAAACCCCCAAAAGTAGTATGTTAGGGCAGTTAAAAGGTAGCGACTCTATTTTCGAAATCTATACCGAAAGCTATGGCAGTTCTCCCATCGTCATTCAGGGCGCAGGCGCTGGTGCATCGGTGACTGCAAGAGGAGTTTTTGGTGATGTGCTACGTATCAGTCATAAATTATAGGTGTATGAAAGTTTCCTTAGAAAGAAAAAACAACGAATACTTGTTCGAGGGCATCGGTCCTAACCAAATTCCTGTACAGATAGACAACAAAACCGAAGCCGAAGTAAAAGGTGCAAGCCCTATGGAATTACTTCTTATGGGAGTAGGCGGCTGTAGTGCTATCGATGTTATTTCCATCTTGAAAAAACAACGTCAGGAGATTACTAGCTACAAGACAGAAGTAGAAGGGGTACGCAAAGAAGTGGAGCAGGCCAAACCTTTTAGTAGTATACACGTTACAATTTATCTAGAAGGAAAAATAGACGCGAATAAGGCAAAAAAAGCTGCAGACTTGAGTTTTCAAAAATATTGTTCTGTATCTTTAACCTTAGAACCACAGGTAGCCGTCACCTACGATATTATTGTAAACGGAGTCAAAACCAATTAGTATATGCTTTCCCGAAAAACGAAATATGGGCTCAAAGCTCTAACGCATCTCGCTAAAAAGAATAGCGACGATCCTGTGCAGATTATCCTTATTTCTGAAGCCGAGAATATTTCCCAGAAATTCTTGGAGAGTATTCTATTGATTCTAAAAAAAGCAGATATCCTTAAGTCGAAAAAGGGAAAGGGCGGTGGCTATTTTCTAGCCAAACCACCAAATGAAATTACCATTGCAAGTGTATATCGTGTGCTCGAAGGCCCCATTGCGCTTGTTCCCTGCGTAAGCCTCAATTTTTATGAGCGCTGCGACGACTGCCCCGATGAAGAGGCCTGTAGCGTACATAAACTCATGGCACGGGTACGCGATACCAACCTCAATATTTTTGAAAATACCACGCTGGCAGACCTTATTAAAGAGCAGGCTGGGTGACAAATAATTGCTCGTTAAGCCAAAATAATAGGTTGTACTGGCATACGTTCATTACATTTTAAAGTTATCAAGAAAGGTGGAGGGATTAGACCCTTTGAAACCTTAGCAACCTCCCGCTTCTAATCGGGAAAGGTGCTACATTCTATCCGCCCTGGCGGAATAGATAACACGAACCAAAGATATTTTCTTTTCAACTTTCTTGATTTTTATAAAATACCCCTTAGTGGGTGTAGATTAATTTTTTAGGGCGAGCCCCTTTACAAGTGCGTTATGCACGTGTAAAGCGTCGGGTCATTCGCTGTATCTAAACGGTCACTTCGAGAACCTCAGTGCCCGTTTAGGATGCCGCTGCTACCCCTGCCCGAATAAACCCGTTTGTATTAGTCCAATGCTAATATTAAGTCGGAAGGGCGGGCCTCTCGCAAATAATAATAGAAATGAAAGACAAACTGTATAGTGCATTACAAAACCGTATCCTAATCCTCGATGGAGCTATGGGTACCATGCTGCAGCGTTACCAATTTTCGGAAGAAGATTTTAGGGGCGCCCGTTTTAAAAATATTGCTACTTCGGTACAGGGCAATAACGACTTGCTGTCGCTTACCCAACCGGAAGCCATTGCAACCATTCATGCAAAGTATTTTGAAGCAGGTGCCGACATCGTAGAAACAAATACCTTTTCGAGTACCTCAATCGCCATGGCCGACTACCACATGGAAGACCTGGTATACGAATTGAATCTTGAAAGCGCCAAAATCGCTACAAAAGTAGCAGCAGAATTTACAGCACGTGAACCCAATAAACCACGTTTCGTGGCGGGCGCTATGGGTCCCACAAACAAAACTGCCAGCATGTCGCCAGACGTAAACGATCCTGGATATCGCGCCATCTCGTTCAATCAACTGCGCGAAGCCTATAAACAACAGGCCGAAGCATTGATTGATGGAGGGGTAGACCTACTTTTAGTCGAAACCGTTTTCGATACCCTAAATGCGAAAGCGGCACTTTTTGCTATTGAAGAAGTAAAACAAGAACGCCATACAGACATTCCGGTCATGATTAGCGGCACCATAACCGATGCCTCAGGCCGTACATTGTCTGGGCAAACGGCTGAGGCTTTCCTGATTTCAATTTCGCACGTTCCCTTGCTCAGTGTTGGGTTCAATTGTGCTTTGGGAGCAACACAACTAACGCCCCACCTCGAAGTGTTGGCCAATCGTACAAATTTGGCTGTTTCAGCATATCCAAACGCCGGATTGCCAAATGCGTTTGGCGAATACGATGAAACACCAGAACAAATGGCGTCGCAAATTGAAGAGTATCTAGACAAGCAACTGGTAAATATTATTGGGGGATGTTGTGGTACTACCCCAGAGCATATTTCGGCCATTGCAAAGATTGCCGCTACCTATCAACCGAGACCTTTGGTTTCAGAATCTAAAATTTTATGAGCATACCATCGCAAGAGCAATTAAAAAGGGCTATCACAATTGTAGGTCCTTTAGTACACCAAACGCCCATCCTAACGTCATCATCCATAAATCGAATGGCGGAAGCCCAACTTTACTTCAAATGTGAGAATTTTCAAAAGATGGGGGCTTTCAAAATGAGGGGTGCCGTACATGCCATCCATAATCTTTCCGAAGCACAGAAAAAGGCAGGAGTTGTCACGCATTCGTCTGGAAATTTTGGCCAAGCAGTAGCATTGGCAGCAAGGAATTTGGGAGTGCAAGCCTATGTAGTCATGCCCAAAAACGCCCCGAAAGTAAAAAAGGAAGGTGTAAAGAGTTACGGCGCGAAAATTATAGAATGTGAAAGTAACTTAGCCGCCAGGGAATCAACATCTGCAACTATCGAAGCCGAGAAGGGAGCTACCTTTTTACATCCCTCTAACAATTTAGATGTGATATTGGGAAACGCCACGGCAGCAGCCGAACTACTCCAAAAACACCCTGATCTTACATATATATTGACGCCTGTTGGTGGCGGCGGACTGGTAGCGGGTACTGCGATAGCTTCGCATTATCTGGGCAGCGGTTGTAAAACAATAGGAGGAGAGCCTTTTGCTGCAGACGATGCCTATCGTTCATTACAGTCGGGTCGCATAGAGACCAATGAGACGGTAAACACAATTGCCGATGGCCTTCGTACACATCTGGGGGATATTAACTTTCCGATCATTAAAAAATTGGTGTCAGAAATTATTCGGGTAGAAGAAGATGAAATTTTACATGCCATGAAGCTTATTTGGCAGCGAATGAAGATTGTCATTGAACCCAGTTGTGCCGTACCCTTGGCTGCAGTCCTAAAACAACCCGCAACCTTTAAAGATCAAAAAGTCGGAATCATCCTTTCGGGAGGGAATGTTGATTTAGAAAATTTACCGTTTTAAGAATTTCAGAACAATAAAATGCATAACCAACAACTATCAACTGTAAACCATCAACCAAAATACCTAAAGCTTTCTGGTCTAGAACCTCTTGTCATCACCCCAGAAAGCAATTTTATCAATGTGGGCGAACGTACCAATGTGGCGGGTTCGCGAAAATTTTTTCGACTTATAAATGAAGAAAACTTTGAAGAAGCACTCGATATTGCACGCCATCAGGTAGAAGGAGGAGCACAGATTATCGATATCAATATGGACGACGGGCTAATTGATGGGAAAGCCGCAATGGTGAAATTTTTAAACCTCGTGGTGGCAGAACCTGATATTGCACGGGTACCCATCATGATTGATAGTTCAAAATGGGAAATTATCGAGGCTGGTTTGCAAGTGGTACAAGGAAAATGTGTGGTGAATTCTATTAGTTTGAAAGAAGGAGAAGCAGCTTTTATTGAACAGGCTACCTTGGTGAAACGCTATGGAGCGGCGGTAATTGTCATGGCATTCGATGAGGTGGGTCAGGCCGATAACTACGAACGACGCATCGAAATTGCAGAGCGTTCGTACCGAATCTTAGTCGACACCGTACAGTTTGCACCTGAAGATATCATATTCGATTTAAATATTTTTCCGGTGGCTACAGGAATGGATGAGCACCGTAACAATGCAGTCGATTTTATCGAGGCTACACGCTGGGTGCGAAACAACTTGCCTCATTGCAGTGTGAGTGGCGGAGTGAGCAATGTGTCTTTTAGTTTTCGAGGAAACGATCCTGTTCGTGAAGCCATGCATTCGGTGTTTTTATATCACGCGATTCAAGCTGGTATGAACATCGGAATTGTAAATCCGACCTTGTTGGAAGTGTACGACCAAATTCCAAAAGATTTGCTCGAACGCGTTGAAGATGTCATTCTGAACAGACGTGAAGATGCCACCGAACGCTTGCTCGATTTTGCCGAGACCGTAAAAGGAAGCACCAAAGAGCGAACAGCAGATATGTCATGGCGAACCGAGCCGTTACAGGACCGAATTACCAGGGCGTTGGTAAAGGGGATAGACGCTTTTGTCATAGAAGATATTGAAGAAGCACGTCAACAAGCTTCAAAACCAATTGAGGTGATCGAAGGCCACTTAATGATTGGAATGAATGTAGTGGGTGATCTCTTCGGAAGTGGAAAAATGTTCTTGCCACAGGTGGTAAAAAGTGCCCGGGTAATGAAAAAAGCGGTCGCCTATCTAGAACCTTTTATTTTCGACGAAAAGGGAACCGTGAGCAAATCGGCTGGAAAAGTTCTAATGGCAACCGTAAAAGGCGACGTACACGATATAGGTAAGAATATTGTTTCGGTGGTACTCGCATGTAATAATTACGAAATAGTCGATTTGGGCGTGATGGTGGCCCCAGAAAAGATTATTTCCGAAGCAAAATCCCATCAAGTAGATATCATCGGGTTGAGCGGTCTTATCACGCCTTCTCTAGACGAAATGGTGTTTTTAGCAAAGGAAATGCAGCGCCAAGATTTTGAAGTGCCTTTACTTATTGGAGGAGCGACCACCAGTAAAGCCCACACGGCTGTTAAAATTGACCCCCAATACAAAAGTGCCGTGGTACACGTAAATGATGCTTCGCGAGCGGTAACGGTGGTTGGCGATTTGTTGCAAAAAGACCGCAAAGAAGGTTATATCCAGAAAATTAAGGAAGAATATGCCACGTTCCGCGACGGATTTCTATCCCGACAGCAAATAAAACGGTATGTGACACTGGAAGAGGCGCGAACCAACAAATTTCCAATCGATTGGCACACAACTAAGATAGCGAGACCAAACCAACTCGGGATTCAAAAAATGGAGGCATTCGATTTAGAAAAATTGATTCCGTTTATAGATTGGACGCCATTTTTCAGAAGTTGGGATCTTCATGGGAGATTTCCTGCAATTTTGGATGATGCGATTGTAGGAACCCAAGCAACCGAATTGTTTGCAGATGCCCAAGCCTTGTTAAAAACGATCATTTCCGAAGAAAAATTGACCGCAAAAGCAGTTTTTGGCCTGTTTCCAGCTAATTCGGTACACTTTGATGATATTGAAGTATATGCGCCAGATACTTTGGAAACGGGTAGCAATGCAACACCGTTGGTTACTTTTAGAACCTTGCGACAACAATCAGAAAAGGCGGCTGGGCGACCCAATCTGGCTTTGGCCGATTTTATTGCCCCGAAGGAAACGGGAATTCAGGATTATATAGGCTGTTTTTGTGTGAGTACAGGCTTTGGTACCGCTGAGTTAGCCGCAGCATTTGAAGCAGCCCACGACGATTACAATAGCATTATGGTAAAGGCGTTGGCCGATCGATTGGCAGAGGCGTTTGCTGAATACCTGCATCGTGAAATTAGGCTGCAACATTGGGGGTATGCAAGCGATGAACAATTAGATAATGACCAACTCATCAAAGAAGCGTATACCGGAATTCGCCCTGCTCCCGGGTATCCCGCCTGCCCCGACCATTTAGAGAAAGAAACCATTTGGAAGCTTTTAGGAGTTCAAAAAGCCATAGGCGTAGCACTTACTGAAAGTTTGGCGATGTGGCCGGCCGCTTCGGTATCTGGGTATTATTTTGCCCATCCAGACGCCCGGTATTTCGGGCTCGGAAAAATTAAACAAGATCAAGTTTCCGCGTATGCGAAACGAAAGAAAATTTCATTAGAAAAGGCAATCAAATGGTTGCAACCAAATTTAGCAGAATAGCATGAAAGTGACCGATCATATCAAAAAAGCAAACGGAACTACCCGGTTTTCGTTTGAAATTTTACCCCCTTTAAAAGGGCAGAACATAACCTCTATCTTTGATGGAATTGACCCGCTTATGGAGTTTAATCCGCCCTTTATAGATGTAACCTACCACAGAGAAGAGTATGTTTACAAAGAGTTAGAAAATGGATTGTTAGAGAAAAAGGTGGTGCGTAAACGTCCGGGTACCGTGGGAATTTGTGCGGCCATCCAGAACAGATACCATGTAGATGCGATACCGCATATTTTATGTGGTGGTTTTAGTAAGGAAGACACCGAAAACTTTTTGATAGATCTTGGCTTTCTAGGAATTGACAATGTGATGGCACTGCGGGGTGATGCAGTGAAGAGCGAAACGTATTTTAAACCCGAAAAAGACGGACATCGGTATGCCGATGAACTGGTAGGGCAAATTTCGCAATTGAACCAAGGCTTGTACCTAGATGAAGAACTACAAAACAACACCCCGACTAATTTTTGTATTGGTGTGGCTGGTTATCCCGAAAAGCACATGGAAGCCCCAAGTTTAGACAGCGATATCCATTTCCTCAAAGAAAAAGTAAAAAAGGGAGCTACGTACATCGTAACACAGATGTTTTTTGACAATACCAAGTTTTTTCAGTTTGTAGCTAAGTGCAGAGCAGCGGGGATTACCGTCCCAATTATCCCCGGCTTAAAACCAATTGCCACAAAAAAGCAGCTCAATTTAATACCGCATCGGTTTAGTTTAGAATTACCTGATGATCTGATCATGGAAGTGGTAAAATGTAAAGATAATCATGCTGTACGGCAAGTCGGTATAGAATGGTGTATTGAACAAAGCAAAGAACTGGTGGCGCAAGGGGTGCCGATACTCCATTATTACTCTATGGGGAAAAGTGACAATATAAAAGCAATTGCTGCTTCTGTTTTTTAAATACTAAGGTAATTTTAAGCGCGTTTCCCTAATGGGAGTGAAGTTTTAAATAGTGCAAAAAGCCATGGCTACTATTTTAAGTTTCTTGTATATTTACGCGTTTTTAAAAATATGAAAGGTACCTTTTACTTGTTCGTTCTAACCCTGTTTTGCCAATCGCTCGTGGCGCAACAAAATGAACTCAAGTTTCACGAATTGAAAGCTGAATATTTTTATGGTACCATCATCGAGCACAACCCAGATATCTCGCATTTAATCACGGGGCATCCTTCTGGGCTCATTTTAAGTTATAATCGAAAACCGTATGGTTATAATGAATGGGAAGGACGCTATAACTATCCAGATTGGGGCTTTACGTATATCTACCAAGATCTAGACAATCAATTTTTGGGTGAAAACCATTCCCTTTACGGGCATTTTAATTTTTACTTCTGGAACCGAAATTTCTCTATTGGGGTAGGTCAGGGGATAGCGTACGCAACCAATCCGTACCATCCAGATACAAATTTTGAGAACAATGCTTACGGAAGTAAGTTTTTGAGTTCTACTTTATTGAAATTTAACTATACCAAAGAAAATATTATCGACGGTTTGGGCGTGAATGTAGGGATGGGAGTCATACATTATTCAAATGCTAATTTTAAGGCACCCAACAATAGTACCAATACCTTTTATATTAGTGCAGGAGCTACCTATCTTTTTGATGCGATTAACTATCCTGATGCATTGGTGCCCGTAGAGTGGGGCAGTAAAAATTATGCTGAACGTTTTAAATACAACGTGGTGTTTCGTTCTGGTGTAAATGAGGCAGATGTAAATGGGTTGGGGCAATATCCGTTTATTACGTTGTCTGCTTTTGTAGATAAGCGTATTAACTACAAAAGCACCTTTCAGTTGGGAACCGATCTCTTTATTTCTCGAATGATTGAAGAACTTATAAAATTTCGGTCTGTTGCATTTCCAGGAGATGGTCTTGAAGGCGGGGAAGATGCAAGACGAATAGGTGTGTTTGTGGGCCACGAACTTCGGTTCAATCGGGTGGCATTTGTTTCCCAAGTAGGATATTACGTATATTGGCCCTACGAGTTTGAAAATAGGGTGTATAACAGGTTAGGATTGAAAAGATATTTCTTTGACGATAGCATTTTTGGTTCGGTAACAGTAAAAGCACATTATGCAAAAGCTGAGGCGGTAGAATTTAGTGTAGGAATACGACTGTAATTATGATGAAAAAACTATTTTATTGTTGCGTATTGGCCCTCATTTGGGGGTGTAGTTCTGAAAATAGTCCCGACTGTTTCCAGACAGATGGGGCATTGATTCAGAAGGAAATCGATTTAGAGGTCTTTAAGCGTATTATTGTTTTCGATCGGGTGAAACTATATATCTCACAAGGTCCTGTGCAAAGAGTAGTGGTAGAAGCACCTGAAAACCTAATGAATGAGGTAAAAGTAAGAGTAGAAGATAGTATACTAAAACTGAAAGATAACAACAGCTGTAACTTGCTTCGAGAATTTGAAACCACAAAGGTGTACGTAACTTCTCCAGATATAGACATCATCAGAAATAGCTCAGGTAGTACGGTAGAAGATATCGGAACAATTCGTTTTGAAAGGTTAGAACTTGTTTCTGAAGACAGGTTGGTAGAAGACGAATTCCATATTGATGGAGATTTCGATCTAGATGAATTAGATACGGGTGGAATTATCATAAACGCAAATGGAGTTTCTACCTATCGCCTTAAAGGAAAAACCCGTGGATTTCAAATTGGCTTATTTGATGGCGATGTACGTGTGGAGGCAGCCGAATTAGAAGCGAAAAGTATCAATATTTTCCATAGAAGTACCAATAAGATTATTTGCTTTCCTACCGATAGTATTCGCGGAGTAATCATCAGTATTGGCGATGTTATCTCTAAAAACCGTCCGCCCTTTGTAGATGTGGAAGAACAATTTCGCGGAAAGCTAATTTTCGAATAAACATTTATACTCCAAACTGTCGGAAGTGATGGTCTAGATGTTTGTACTGCATTTTGCCCCATTGTTCTTTGGTAAGTGCTCCAAAAGTAGGGTGTGCTTGCCATTCTTGCCGATCACGTTGCGCATTTACTTCCTCTAACAACGTTTCGAGCGCTTTTTTCTCTTTGTTGAAATCACGCTGTTCCGTTTCTCTAAATTGTTTCATGGTAGGCAGGTTTTTTCTCCAAGGTTTATCGCTATACATCGCTTTTTTGAAAAATGTTTTTGCAAACCAATTTGGTTTTAATCCGTACTCCTTTTTTTCCAACAAAACATTTAGCGGTGCTTGACAATGGTGTAGCATCTGGCCAGCATCCATAGTGCCCCATTGTTTAGTTGCATCGGGTTCTAATTGGTCGAGCCTAGACCGTATCTCGTTGTAAGCGGCTGTTTCGAATAGTGAATTCATGAATTACGAGTTATAAGTTCTGATTGTTGTTATTCTATAAAGGTACATCATTATCTTTAGTAAAAACAAATTGAACAAATCGAAGACTACTTCCTTTTCAATCAAAAACTGGAGTGAAGATGACCGCCCCAGAGAAAAGTTATTGGACAAAGGCCGAACAGCACTTTCAGACGCAGAACTTATCGCTTTGCTCATTGGTAGTGGTAGTCGAGCCGAGAGTGCCGTAACATTAAGCCAACGCATTTTAGCGCACAGTGAATACAATTTAAATACATTGGGAAAAATGGCCATTAACGAGCTTATGGAGTTTAAAGGTATTGGCGAAGCTAAAGCCGTTACCATTGCTGCAGCACTAGAATTGGGTCGTAGACGAGGTGCCCAAGAAAGTCCTAAGAAACCTAAACTAACCTCTAGTGAGGCTGTTTTTAGGCTCTTACAACCAGTACTAGGGGAATTGCCGCACGAAGAATTTTGGATTGTGTATGTAGACAATTCTAACAAAGTATTGCAATCGGTGCAACTTAGCAAAGGAGGTATAACCGGTACATTGGTCGATGTTCGTATCGTGTTTAAGAATGCTTTACTGTTGGGAGCGGTGGCTATTATATTGGCCCATAACCACCCAAGTGGTACATTAAAACCAAGCAAAGCAGATATCTCGCTTACCAAAAAGCTAACGGTTGCGGGTCAACAATTAGACGTTAAAGTACTAGATCATGTTATTTTAACCGAAAGTGCTTATTTCAGCTTTGCAGACGAAGGTTTGCTGTGACATATTTGATAGCTTGTGTAGTAAGCTTGATGAATTTATAAATAGGCGTAAAATTAGTTCCTACTGCCTTGTAATTTTGTTAGTTTTACTTTACGATGTTATTAATTTACACTCAAAAGGTCACCACACGATTTACCTATGTTTTTAAACATATGCTATTCCGAATTTTGGGGCTAGATATTGCATTTACCTCGGTGTTAGAAGAGTTTGTAGGCCATAACGGTCCGAAGATGTCGTATGGCAAACAATCTTTGGCCAATGAGTTGTTTGTGCAAGAATTCGGATTGTTATCGCAACAGGGTATTGAAGATATCACCATACAGGTTAAAAACTGGGAAACAGTACCTGCTTTTTTTGCAACCAGTGAAAAAAGTGCCATTCCCTTCGATGTGTTTTCTGCGGCGTTTTATTTGTTAAGTCGTTATGAAGAATATCTTCCACATGTGAGAGATGCTAAAGGTAGGTTTCCTGCTTCAGAGAGTATTGCTTTTCAAAATGAGTTTTTAGAACTTCCTGTCATCGATATTTGGGCTTATAAAATTGGTAAGCTACTTACTGAAACGTTCCCGGCGATTACAATTCCGAAGAAAAAAGTAATAATTCATAATCTTTTGCATGTACAGCGCCCATTTCTATACAATCAGAAGGGAATGTTCAGGTCTGTGATGGGCTATGCAAACGATCTTTCAAAATTAAAATTTAAAGAAGTTTTTAAACGAACACAAGTGTTATTGGGGCTTCGCAAAGATCCGTACGACACCTTTACATGGGTCGTAAATATTGTGAAGCGCAGTACATCGAAAATGACCGCCTTCTTCTTGCTGGGCGAAAACGAAATGTACCAAGACAGTTTAAATACCCATCGAAAAGCATTTAGACAATTGGTGAAGTATGTTGGGGATTATAAGGAAATCGGTTTGCTGTACTCCGGATCGTCGCTAGAGAAGTTTGAAATACTGCGGAAAGAGAAAAAGCGGATGGAGCAAATCACCAACCGAACGCTGGTCTCTAGCAAACAAGCCAATTTCTTCTTAGACCTACCCGAAAATTACCGAAACTTAATTGAACTCGAGATTGCAAAGGACTTTACAATGGCCTACCATGACACACCCGGTTTTCGTGCGGGTACTTGTACGCCATTTTTATTCTACGACCTAGATTTTGAAATAAAAACCCCATTGCTATTACACCCTATAGCCGTAACAACCACGGCATTGACTTCACTTCCAGACCATGAAATAGAAAAAAAGGTACACCAGTTGTTAGCACAGACAAAATTGGTAAATGGTACCTTTAGCATGGTTTTCAGAAATGAAGATTTTATGGGAGAAGATGAAAATATAATTTGGAGAACGTTGTTTTCAGAAATATTACAGCAATATGAATAAGATAACCGATGTATTTTTCGATTTAGACCATACCTTATGGGATTTCGACCGGAATTCTGGGTTGGCATTTCAGAGGGTCTTTCAGAAACATGAAATTCCATTGGTACTCGAAGATTTTCTGAAAGTTTATGAGCCGATCAATTTTAATTACTGGAAGGCCTATAGAGAAGAACGTGTTACAAAGCAAGCCTTGCGCAGAGGAAGGCTCGTAGATACTTTTGTAGAATTCAAATTGTCGTATCCAACAACTATTATCGATGCGATTGCTGTTTCGTATATAGATGAACTCCCAGTAAATAACCACCTGTTAGATGGGGCGTTGGAAATATTAGACTATCTAAAATCGCGCTATACCATGCATATCATCACAAACGGTTTTACAGAAGTACAAGGGATAAAGTTGAAAACGAGTGGGATTGAAAATTTTTTTAAAACGGTCACTACTTCCGAAGAGGTTGGAGTGAAAAAACCAAACAAGCTGGTGTTTGAGTACGCGATGCAACAAGCTAACGCAACCCCTACCGGTAGTGTTATGATTGGTGATACGTTTGAGGCCGATATATTGGGTGCGCAGGCAGTAGGGATGAAACCTATATTCTATAACTATAGGAAAGAGGAAGTACCTTCACAATATATTTCTGTAAATCACCTGCTAGACTTAAAGAAACATCTGTAGAGATAATAATAGTATTCGTTCACGCGTTATCTTTTGTAAATCCCCAAAATGAAAAGGAACCTCTTGCTCCCTTTTTTGTGCGTATGCACACTTATTTTAATCTGTTCGTGTGTAAAAGATACCGACTTTGACCAAGCAGATGAAATAGCGCTTACCCCAGTGGTAGAGTTAGATTTGATCTATTTCAACTTAGAAGCATCAGACTTTTTTGATTCCATTTCACAAACCCCACGATTGGAAGTGACCGATACGACTGAAATTCGATTCTTGGATGACACATTTGTACAAGAAGACCTGAAATCGGCCGAATTCCTTTTCAATTTTACCAATAGTATTCCTAGAAATTTTCAAGTAGATTTCCGTTTTCTCAATGAGACGAACGATACTACATATACCGCTGGTACTACTGTTGCAGAAGGTAGCCTGGCAAATCCCGTGGTTACTTCTTATACCGAAACCGTGATTGATGAAGATGTTATTTCGCTAACACAAGCAGATAGGGTGGTGGTAGTTGTAACCATTCCTTCGGCAGACGCTTCTCTTGAAGGAGCATTAAATCTTCAATCTAAAACCACCTACTTTTTAGAAATCAAGGATTGAGAAAAACTACTATGAAGCATTGTTTTTTCCTTATTATTGCCCTATGGGCCACCCATGGTATTGCCCAAAACAAGCAGGTGCTGTATGGTCTAACTGACGTGCCCCAAAACTTGATGCTAAATCCTGGATCAATGGTTCCGCAGAAAAAGCACTTTGGAATACCGTTACTGTCCCAGATTCATTTAAACGGCGGAGCATCGGGCGTATCTGCATATGATATCTTTCAAGAAGGGGAGGGTGATATTAACACTCGTATTCGGGATAAGATTTTTGAAATGAGCAATACCGATTTCTTTACGGCTACACAACAGCTTGAAATCTTAAATTTTGGCTGGCGTGCTAAAAATGAAATCTATTTTTCTGGTGGAATGTATCAAGAACTTGATTTTATCACCTATTTCCCGAGAGATCTTGCCATCTTAGCGTGGGAAGGAAATAGAGACTATTTAGACTATCCTTTTGATTTGGGCGAACTGAGCCTTACAGCAGATTTATTGACCGTGTATCACATTGGGGCGAATAAACAGCTAAACGATAAACTTACTGTGGGAGTCCGCGCCAAAATCTATTCTAATATGGGTAGTTTTAGTAGTACCGATAACCAGGGTACGTTTACCACCGCTCTCGACGAAGATGGTGTAAATATCTATGACCACACTATAACCGATGCAGATATACTGGTTCGTACTTCGGGTATTGCGTCTCTGACCGATGACGACAGTGATAAAAATGTGGGAAGTGCTTTGTTGAGCCGCGCATTTTTTGGAGGAAATTTAGGAGTAGGAATGGATGTGGGCGTTACCTATAATGTAACCAACCGAATAACCACCACAGCCAGTTTGCTAGACGTAGGTGCTGTGTTTCACAGTAAAGACATAGAGAGCTACAGGGCATCAGGAACATATAACTTAAACGGAATTGAGCTAATTTTTCCGCCACTGGAAAATGGACAAGCTACGGTGCCTTACTATGACAATCTAGAAGACGAACTGGAAGATGAAATCCCGATAGATACCCTTACTACAGGCTATACACGTTGGAGACCGCTAAAAACAAATGCAAGTGTAGAATATGGTTTTGGAAACATCTTTGGCGGAGGAGAATGTGATTGCATGAATCCAGGCGGTGGTGTTACTTGGCAACAAGCCATTGGGGCACAGTTTTATGGTATTATGAGGCCTAAAGGTCCTCAAATGGCAGGGACTATTTACTATCGAAGAAAAATTTCCGAATCGTTTTCAGCAAAGGCCACGTATACAGTCGATTCATTTAGCAGTTCGAATGTAGGATTGGGAATTGTAGCAGATATTGGGAAGGTTAATTTTTATCTAGCCGCAGACAACCTGTTGCGCTATGGTAATTTGGCCAAGGCAAAAAGTGTATCTTTACAGCTCGGTTTTAATATTAAAATAGATGAAAGGTAAGATATGTTTGATTGTGCTCATGTTATTCATGAGTAGTTACGTCGGTTTTTCACAGCAAGCAATAAATAATTACAGCTATATCGAAGTGCCAGACACCTTCGATTTTTTACGTGGTAAAGATCAGTACCAACTTAATTCATTAACCAAATTCTTATTCAATAAATATGGCTTCAATGCCTATTTCGGAAATGAACTGCCCAATGTTAGAAAATGTGATGGCGTATTTGCAGAAGTGGAAGGGAGTTCTGGGTTTATATATACAAGAATTACAGTAGTGGTGAAAGACTGTAACGGATTGGAATTATTTCGAAGTCAAGAAGGAAAAAGTAAAATAAAGGAATATAAAAGGGCCTATCATCAAGCCCTTAGGCGAGCTTTTGAAAGTTTTGAAGGTTTGGGTATTTCACAGCCAGAGATTGCGTTAAGCGAAAACAACAGTGCATCTACCAATCAGAATACCAAGCCTACTATGGGCGAAAATACCGTAAGTGCCAGCAACAATGTTTCTGGAGTCTCTATAAAGGGAAATTTCCCGACTGCTAGATTCTCTAGTTACACGGCAGGTGGTCAAGCATATTTACTTCGTAAAACTGCAGAAGGATACTCGTTGTCCCAAGAAGTGATAGGTGCTGAAGATGATTTATTACTCATTGGGAATCTCGAGATCTTTAATGGTAAAGTATCGTATATAGATATTAAGGGAGCTAAAAGTGAAGCGTATTTTGATGCTGATAAAAACCTTATTATTTCTCTGCCTTCAGGACCTAAAACGTACGTTTTAGTAAAAAACTAGAAATCATATTTTTCTTTCCATAAGTTTTTTAGGTAATTTCTAATGTTATTCTCTTTCTGGTTATTTCCGGGGCGGTAGAGCACAGTACCTGTAATTTCATCTGGTAAAAACTCGTGTGGTACAAAATTGCCTTCATAATTATGCGCATATTGGTATTGCTTGCCATATCCTAGCTCTTTCATAAGCTTTGTAGGAGCATTTCTAAGTGAAAGGGGTACAGACAGGTCACCCGTTTGTTTAACAAGCTGTTGTGCTTTGTTAATGGCTTCATAACTAGCGTTACTCTTAGGTGATGTTGCTAAATAAATGGTACACTGACTTAAAATGATGCGTGCTTCTGGATATCCAATGGTGTTAATTGCCTGAAATGTGTTATTTGCCAATACCAATGCAGTAGGATTCGCATTGCCTATATCTTCAGAAGCAAGAATGAGTAGTCGCCTAGCGATGAACTTTAGATCTTCGCCGCCTTCTAGCATACGTGCTAACCAATAGACAGCAGCATTGGGGTCACTTCCGCGTATCGATTTTATAAATGCTGAAATGATATCATAGTGCTGTTCACCTGTCTTGTCATATAAAACGGTATTTTTTTGAACTTTTTGAAGTACAAGTTCATTTGTTATTACAATCGTGTCTGTTTTCTCAGAAAGCACGACCAGTTCCAGCATGTTTAATAATTTTCTAGCATCTCCACCAGAAAGACGTATCAGAGCCTCCGTTTCTTTTAATTCAATTTTTTTCTGTTTTAGGATAGCATCTTCATCTATCGCTCTCAGAAGGAGTTCTTCAAGATCTTTTTTGCTGAAAGGTTCTAGAATATAAACTTGGCAACGTGACAAGAGGGCAGGGATGACTTCAAAACTCGGATTTTCTGTAGTGGCACCAATTAGTGTTACCCAACCTTTTTCCACAGCACCTAGAAGTGAATCTTGTTGCGATTTGCTAAAGCGATGAATTTCGTCTATAAAAAGAATCGGGTTTTTGGTGGTAAATAAGCCGTCTCCTTGCCGTGCTTTATTTATTACCTCCCGAACTGCTGCCACCCCACTATCAATAGCACTTAAGGTATAGAAAGGCCTGCCTGATGTTTCTGCAATAATTGTGGCAAGTGTCGTTTTTCCTGTTCCTGGAGGTCCCCATAAGATAAGTGAGGCAAGTACACCAGTATTCAATTGAGAAGTAAGCGACCCTTGGGGGCCGATAAGATGTTGTTGGCTCAGATAATTATCGAGCGATTTAGGGCGTATGCGTTCTGCCAAGGGTACGTTCATGTGGTAAATTTACGATATTCAAAAAAGGGAAGCACTGACAATTTATCACAATTTCAGACTTGGGTTAATTTTTGAATAAAAGCTTTTATGTCGTCAAAAAGACCTTTACAATTTACACTAGATGTTTTAATATATCCGCTATTGTTTGTGTTTATAGCATGGCTTGTGTTTTGGGCAGAAACAAGATTTCGAATAAATCTGAATTACTTAGGAATTGTTCCCCAAGAAGTATCTGGTTTAAGAGGGGTTATTTTTGCACCTTTTATTCACGGTAGTCTTAAGCATTTATTCAATAACTCGATACCGTTGCTGGTTCTGGGGATGGCGCTGTTTTATTTTTACCGCTCAATTAGATGGAAGGTTTTTTTTATAGGTTTTATCTTAACTGGAATACTTACATGGTGCATAGGAAGGCCATCTACTCATATTGGAGCTAGTGGGATTGTTTATCTGTTAGCTTCATTTTTATTCTTTAAAGGAATCTTCTCGAAGCAGTATCAATTAACAGCATTGGCGTTTGTGGTGGTGTTTTTGTATGGTAGTTTGTTGTGGTATGTTTTTCCAATAGACCCCAGCATTTCTTGGGAAGGGCATTTATCTGGGCTTTTGGTTGGATTAGCGCTCGCTTTAGTATTTAGGCAGAATCCTATTGAAAATAAAAAATATGAATGGGAGGAAGAGCACTACAATGAAACCGAAGATGATTTCATGAAACATTTTGATGAACACGGAAACTTTATAGAATTAGTACCCGAAGATGAAAATGATGCTACAGATGATGATCTTGGAAATCTGTCTGATGAACCTCGAGAAATTCGAATTACGTATAGCTACAAAAAATCTGATCGTCAGGAAGATTCTAACTAATTAGAGTGATCTCTGACGCACTGCTTCATATAGGAAAGCTCCACAAGCAACCGAAACATTTAGAGAATTAATTGTGCCTAACAGGGGTAGGGAGGCACTTTCGTCTGTTAATGATAATACAGATTTAGATACTCCTTTCCCTTCTGATCCTAAAATTAGCGCCATAGGTTTCTTAAAATCTAGTGCAAATAAGGATTGGTCACTTTTTTCAGTGGCGGCAATAGTTGTAATACCAGATCCTTGTAAATAAAATATAGCATCCTTAATATGGTCTACCTTGCAAATCGGTATACTAAAAATAGCTCCCGCAGAGGTTTTTACGGTATCACCACTAACGGGCGCCCCACCTTTTTTCTGTATGATAACAGCATCAACTCCTGTACATTCTGCGGTTCGTAGAATAGCTCCGAAATTACGAACGTCACTAATTTGATCTAATACTAAAAATAAAGGCATTTCTTTAGTGCTCAGGACACCTTCTACCGTGTCTTCGAGAGTAGGAAAAGATATGGGGGATGTTATAGCTACAACACCTTGGTGGTTTCCCTTGGTGAGCCGGTTCAGTTTTTCAACAGGTACTTCATTTATTGTAGCACCGGCAATTTGGGCTTTATCAATAATGGTTTGTACTTTCGGATTCTGTATATCTTTTTGAACATAGATTTTATCCAAAACCGTGTCGCTTTTTAACGCTTCGAGTACAGGGTATATGCCAAATATTTTGTGTTCTTTATTCATGATACAAAAGTAAAAAACCACCACGCATAAACGTGATGGTTTTTCTATTATTAATGAGAAAAATGTTTATTCTTCATCTGGATCAACAAACTCAACTTCATAGTTAAAAGCTGACAATAATCCTGCAGCACTTAACAATACTTGGTCACTGTTTCCGCCATTCCAAGTATCTGGAGTACCGTCACCATCTGTGTCGATAAGAGCAGTAGTTTGAAAATCGTATACAACCCCATCTACGGTCGTTGCAGTACCAAAGAATTCAAAGCTATCACCTTCTTCAAAGGTTGAAATGTCTACACCAAATAGTGAAGCCATATCAGCACCTGTAAAGCTTACATCAAATGGAAAGGTAGTAGTACTTCTAAAAGGAATTGTATCTCCTGAAGTTCCATCGAAATCGCCACTAACACTTAAGTCAAAAGTTGCAACAGTTCCGTTAGGATCTTCAGTCATTGCGTTAAAACTTGCGCTCGTTGGATCTGCACCAGCTTCAAATACTGGAGCCTCTACAAATTTCACAAAACCACCATTTGATAATTCTGGAAAACGTAATTTGTCCTCATCCTCACAGCTGGTTAGGGAAGTTAACCCTATCACTGCAATAAATGCTAATGTTATATATTTTAAATTTTTCATAAGATCTTATTTAAATGGATTAGTCTAAGTTATCAGGATTGTTATCCCAGAATACTCTCGTAGTAGCTGGTTGTTGCTGGATATTTGGATTTCCATCAATTTCTGTATCAGGATATCTAAATGCTCTTGGGAATGGACCTGCAGCAATAACTGGAGACTGTAAATCTGGTGCTCCAGTTCTTCTGTATAAGTTATACGGCTCTGTACCGTTCCCCCATGCAGCAAGATAAAATTCTCTAGCTACGATATCTATTTTATCAGCAGCACTAGCAGAATTAAATTCAGCTCTTACTCTTGCAACGTACGCATTAATATCTGCGTCAGTCATTTCAAAAGGACCGTTGTCTAAACTTCCTGCAAAATCACGAACCTTGTTCATACTTCTTCTGATACCTAACTCCATTAAGTCACCAGGATTTCCAGGCGTTCCTAAAGTTAATGCAGCTTCAGCTAACGCAAAATGTGTAAAAGAAGCTAAGTAAATTGGTTGGATACCTTCTCCACCTAAATTATCTGTAGATGGTGTTTGTTGGAATGAATCATCATCAAAGGCTCCACCACCAGGATAAATACCATAAGCAGTTCTTTTGAACGCATCGTTAGGAATACCTTCATCATCTGCATGGTCACGACCCCAATACAAGTTCCCTACGTAACAGTAATCGTATCGTGGGTTTCCTGCACATGGAAGATCTGAACCAGAAGGAGCAGAATTTGATTGACGATACATATAGTAACGTAATCTTGGATCTTGAGGACCGTCAGTTTCTTCAAATGGAGCACCAGTTTCGTCTTCGAAACCTGCATTCAACAAGTCTAAAAAGTTATTACTCATATACTGTCCAGCACCCGCTGCTAAGTAGTTTCCGGTAAAGAATGGGTGTCTACTTTCTGGACTGTTTGCAACAGTACCATAAAGAAATTGAAAATCTTCTTCGTTTGTATCAATAATGTTTCCTGAAAGAGCGGCGGTAATACCTGCAGCATTACCAGTATTTAAGTTTGCTCTAATTTTCAAAGTGTTAGCTAATGCAATCCAATTGCTAGCATCGAAATCTCCATGATAAAGATCTTCTGGAGTAGGTGAATTTTGAGCATCACCCAAGTTCAAATTAGCAATAGCCTCATCGAGAAGTGCTAATTGTGCAGCATACACTTCAGCACCTGAATCTACCATTGGATTTGGAAATTCAGAAGGAAGGTTTGCCTCAGTGAAAGGAACATTCCCAACATAATCAACTAATAACATGTATGCATATGCCTCAATTATTTGAGCAACTCCAAGGTGATAAGGAACACCTCCTGTTTCGGCTTGTGTTTCATTAATACCACCTAATAGGTCAATGTTGGCAAACATCTGATAAGATTGAGCCCACTCGCCCTGCAAAGTTGTTTCAGAAACAGCATTGTTGTAAGTGTCAAACTGATTTACTTGTCTTGTTATAGCTCGTGATGGTGCGCTATATCCAGATACAATACCGTTAAAGGTAAGTTGTATATCGTTTAATACGAAATTAGGGTCAGCGTTATCAATAGTTACATCATTAGGACTCACTAAGAGTTCTAATTCACCAGTTTCACAACCAACAAAGAAAGCTACGATGGCTGATAGTAAGGTTATTTTTAAAATATTTTTCATAATAGTTATTTATATGTGTTTAAGTACAAGTATAACATCTGAGGTAGTAAATTACTACCTCAGAATGTACTTTTATTTTTAGAATGTTGCTTTTATACTAAAAGAGTAACGTCTAGAAGAAGGTCCAGTTTGGAAATCAAGACCATCACCATTACCAACACCAGTACTCAATGCTTCTGGATCGAAGTTGAAAGCTTGAGGGATGTTGAATGTTCTAACGTATAAGTTTTGTCCAGAAAGACCGAAGGTAACATTTCCAAACGGAGTTCTTTCTAACATTTTCTCACTTAAACTGTAGGTTAACGATACCTCTCTTAAACGTAAGTGTGAAGCATCATAGATTCCTTGTCCAACTGGATCTACCAAGTTGATAAAGAATACATCATTGGCACCAATTTGAATGGTGTTGTCAATAAAGTTTCCACTAGCATCAGTTAAAGGTACTCCAGTGTTTGGATTGGCCAAAATTCCTGGAATAACATAACTACCTTCTCTGTTATCTACATTCACTGTAGTTACACCACGTCTGTAGTACTGACTAGCAGTTTGTGAGAAGATATCTCCACCGTGGGTATATTCTACTTGAGCAGAAAGAGTTAATCCTTTATAAGAGAAAGAGTTGATAGTTGTTGCTCTCCAGTCTGGATTCGGATCACCAACAGTCTCATCAGGTAAACTTAAGTTGGCACTGTCAATAATCTTACCATCTTGTGGGTTGATTAAAAGCACACCTTCAACACCTACATTCTCTATTCCTAGTGGATTTTCTGGTGTTTGGTTTGTTGGGTCATAACGAGCAGCATAGCTACCTTTAATTACACCTAAAGGCTCACCTTCAGAAGCATAGTTACCTAATCCAATAAAACCTGCATAAGGGAATGCTTCAAGACCACCTAAATCAACTACTTGATTTTCGAACGCTGTGAAGTTATTTCTCAATTTCCAAGCGAAATCATCAGTCTTTAAAAGTGTAAAGTCTACACCTAATTCAACACCTTCAATTTCACTTTCTGCAACGTTATCATTAATATTTGTAAAACCAGTAGACGGGTTTGTAGGCCTGTTTACGATCTGATCTTCAATGATACGCTTGTAAACAGTCGCATCAAGTGTTAATCTTCTATTGAACATTTCTGCTTCAACACCTACTTCAAATTCTTTTTGAAGTTCTGGCTTTAAGTCAGGGTTCGGGCTACCAGCTGGAAGCGAGTTAATTACTGTAGTGTTTCCGTTTGGCTGAACAAATGTGTTAGCCACAGTATTAAGTACTGCTCTTGTTCCGTATAAACCAGGGAAACGAGCTGAAGTACCGTAAGCCGCACGTAACTTTAAGAAGTTTAAAGCTCCGTTTGTGCTCACACCGTCTAAAGAAGTTGGAGTGAACGAAAGCGATACACCAGGATATAGAATTGATCTGTTTTCTCTCTCAACGTTAGAACCCCAGTCATTTCTTGCAGAAAGTGTAAGGTATACTACGTTGTCATAATCGAAAGAAGCTTGTCCGTAAGCACCTAAGATGTTACGCTCACTTCTAAAGTCTAATATACCACCTACAGGGTCGTTAATGTTCTGTGCAGAGAAGTTTCTGTGGTTAAAGAAACCAAAAACTACTTGGTCTGTACTTGAAAGACCAAACTGCTCGTACTCATCACGTCTTGCGTTGAAACCTACTTGAACGTCTCCGTCTAATTTATCAGTAATCGTGATATTCGTAAAACTGAAGTTTAAGTTGTGGTCAAAGATAAAGTTGGTACCAGAAGTAGTTCTTAAGTATCCTGTGTTGTAAGGTACAGTAACTGCTCCTTTTGCAACACGGAATTCTTGCTCCTCTGTATACGTATCTAAACCAAAACGGTAAGATGCCAAGATGTTTTCAGAAATTTCGTAAGATGCAGATAACTTACCGTAGAAACGATTTGTTTTCTGCTCTAAACCAGCATGGTTTAATAACCAATATGGGTTTTCTTGATCTCCACGATAGTAAACACTTGATCTGTCATTCGGATTTTCGAATGGTAAGTTACCCAAGTCTAAGTTACGCGGGATAAAAAGTGTACGTGTAAAAATAGAAATTGCGCCAGCTGCGTTGTTCGCTGCAATAGGAGGTGTGTTCACCTCAAGGCTACTAAAGTTAGCAGTACCGTCAAAAGTAAATTTGTTAGATAGTTTTGTAGAACCACCCATACCGATATTGTAACGAGTCAATCCGTTGTTCGGGATATATCCATCTTCTGTTGTATAACCAAAGTTAAGGTTGTATCGGCTACCTCCGTCTCCTGGAGATCCAGATACATTCACAGATGTTGCATGACCAATACCAGTTCTGAAAAAGTCACTTACGTTATTTTCAGCGGCTACGTATGGAATCTCCAAATCTCTAAATTGAGGGAAAATACCAGGGTTAGATTCAGTTCCACCGTAAGGTCCCGCGTACGGGTGAGCTATGGTAAGACCTGCATCAAGTCTTCCACCCCAGTTTCCTACGAAACCTGGGTTAGGAGTGTTGTCAGAACCTTGTCCGTACTCATTTTGGTAATCAGGAAGGTTAGAAATCTCAGTAGTATATACTTGTTGTGATAAGGTTACCTCGAATTTCTTATTTAAATTTTTTGCGCTACCATTCTTCGTGGTAATCAATACAACCCCATTTCTACCTTGCTGACCGTAAAGTACAGCTGCACTAAGACCTTTCAAGATGCTAACACTTTCAATGTTGTTAGGATCTAAATCTAAGAAACGGCTACTTGTTACAGAGTTACCACCTCCAAAGCCAGTCTGGTTGTTTGTACTACCGTCAAAAGGAACACCATCAACAATAAAAAGAGGTTGGTTACTACCTGTAATCGAACTCTTAGAACGAATGATGAAGTTGGTACCAGAACCTGTGGCACCACCAGTACCTGTAATTTGAACACCGGCAACTTTACCGTTTAATGTTCGTACTACATCAGATTCAGGTTTGTTTTCAACTGCTTCCGCTTCTAAGGTACTTACAGCATAACCAAGAGCCTTTTTCTCTCTCGCAATACCGTAACCTGTAACGATCACCTCGTCAAGTACGGCTGCATCTTCTTCCATTTGGACGTTAATGCTATTCGCTGCACCAACAGCGCGCTCGACAGTTGTAAAACCAACGTAACTGAACACAAGTGTTTGGCCCATATTTGCTGAGATGGAGTAATTTCCATCAAAATCAGATTGGGTTCCATTACTCGTACCTTTTACGATAATGTTAACTCCAGGTAAGGGCAAACCAGTATTGTCGGTCACCGTACCGGAGATTGTTTTTTCTTGTGCGAACGTGAGTTGCACTACTAACGCCAGTAAAAGCGTTAAAATTCCACTAAACTTTGTTCTCATTTTATAATTTATTTGAATTAGCCAATGCCAAAAATCACAATAAAAAGTTAATTACACAACTTTTTAAACTTAAAATTTGGTTTTTTTTTAATCTGATTGTTAAGCTATTGTTAGCATTACCTAAAATCTAGAAGTTAGACTCAGGTGTATTTTTGTGTTTGAAAACCTAAAATCTTGATTCTCAGAATTTCCATTTGCAAGATTAAAACGTAATAATCCGCCCCTTGTTTGTAAGCCCAGTCCAATTCCAAAGCTGTATAGCTTTTCTTTGACCTCCAAAATATCATTTTCAAAATATCCCAAATCGATGATACTGTGAAGGTAAAGTCCTTGGTTAAAGATATAGCGATATTCAGTGTTTAGTACTGAATAAAGTGAAGCGTCTATACTGTTTTCGTTAAATCCCCGAATACTATTGATTCCGCCAAACCGGAACAACTCATTGGTAAAATAGGTGTCGCTCAACAACGCGCCAGTTGTGTTTTGCAGGTAGATGGCATTCGTAGCATTTAGGTTGAATATGTGGTTTATGGTAACAAGCCCCCTAAGCTGGTCTTCGTTGGTCCCCTTGCTTTCACGGGATCCTATTTCGGTTTGCAGCTGTAATTCTGTTTTTTTTGGAAATAAAGCCGATTCTTGTGGCAAGACTAGGGTCCCTCCTGTTATTAAGAATTTAGATGTGTAGTCTTCTACTGCGGTCCCGGCAACTGCCAAATCTAATAAGTTACTGCTTTCATAGCCTTTATAGCCGCCGTATACTGAAGAAATGGGATTGATTTGGTAGGAGATTTGTGCCAACTGCTCGGTGGTCACAAAAGTGCTATCCCTTTTAAAAATTTTAAGCTCAAGCCCGACACCAAATGGAGATTTCAGAATATAGGGCATTGTTACTTTTGCTCTAAAATTTTGCTGCTCATTTCCATCGGCTTTGTAGTTTACGATAAGTTGTTCTCCAAAATTAAGATTGTTGTTGAGTTCTAAATTTATGTATCCGTTTAACTGAAGGCGTTGTGTTGTTTCATCTGTAGCAAAACCCAGGATGCCGTCAAAAAGATTATTGTTTTGTTTTTCAAGGTAGAGATATGCAACCGTAGTTTCTTTTCTGAAAAGTATTTCGGGGGATTTGGTGGTGGAGGCAAATCCGAGGTTGTCTATTATGGTATTTTGCTTGAGCAATTTTGTTTTGCTGAACGGTTTCCCCTTTTTGAGCCCTGCATAATATTTTAGAAATGACTTCGGAAATTTTTCATACCCTTTTACTACAATCGAATCGAGGGTTCTGATTTGTTCGCCTTCTGTTTCCAACTGTGCTATAACAATATTGTTTTCTATGATCAGGTTTCCCAGCCGAAGCCGTGCAAATGAATTTCCATTTTCAGTCTGCAGGTTGTTCAGTTCTTGAAGTGCTTGTTCGGCAGTTTCAAAATCGAGAATAAAATAATTGTCTGTTACTTCGTTTGAAATTCGCTGCAATTGCTTTCTGCTGAAAATTTCATTATTGTGGTTTACCTTAATATAGGTAAACTTCGGGCCCATATTGTAAAACGCATGATAGGTAGTGTCGGTTTTTTTTGAAAGCGACTTTAATTCTGCTGCTATAAAACCGAAACGTTGTAGTTGAGTAGGAACGCGCTCTGCTTCCTCTTGAAGTGAACTGTAGTCGTTAAAAACAGTTGTTGTAGATAGAGAGTCTTTCAGTGTCTCGCTAATGGGTTTTTCTGCGGAAATTTCAAGATATAATTTTTGTGCCAACAGCCCATGGCTGAATAGGGTATATATATTAAGGTATAAAAAGATGTAGAAAACTGACTTCAAAAAAGGGATGTTTGTGCGCGTAAATCTAACGCTTCGAAAGCAGTTTTCATATACTTTAACTGTGGTTATTAAAAACGTTTGTAAAATAAGTAAGTTGGTGTTTGATTAATCAAATAAAAATTCTACCTTTGCACGCCCTAATAGTGGGGAAATTATATCATTAATTTAAGTATAACAGGATTTTATGCCAACTATTTCACAATTAGTACGAAAAGGAAGAGCCAAAATAACCAAGAAGAGTAAATCGGCTGCCCTAGATTCGTGCCCGCAACGCCGCGGTGTGTGTACGCGTGTATATACCACTACACCTAAAAAACCAAACTCAGCAATGCGTAAAGTTGCCCGTGTTAGGTTAACAAATGGTAAAGAGGTAAACGCATACATCGGAGGTGAGGGACACAACCTACAGGAGCACTCGATAGTATTGGTTAGAGGCGGAAGGGTAAAAGATTTGCCGGGAGTTAGATATCATATCGTTCGTGGAGCCTTAGACACCGCTGGTGTAGCAGGTAGAACACAACGTAGATCTAAATACGGTGCAAAACGCCCTAAGAAGTAATTTTAAACTTATTTAAAACGAAGAAATGAGAAAAAGAGCAGCCAAGAAAAGACCGCTTTTACCGGATCCAAGGTTTAATGACCAATTGGTGACACGTTTTGTAAACAACATGATGTGGGACGGAAAAAAGTCGGTGGCTTTTAAAGTATTTTACGATGCAATCGATATCGTAGAAGAAAAGAAAACAGACGACGAAAAAACAGGCTTAGAGCTTTGGAAAGATGCCCTTTCTAACGTTATGCCTCATGTAGAAGTTCGTAGCCGCCGTGTAGGAGGTGCGACTTTCCAAATACCTATGCAGATTCGTGCAGACCGTAAAATTTCTACTGCTATGAAGTGGTTGATTGGGTATGCAAGAAAACGTAATGAAAAATCTATGGCGCAAAAATTAGCGGCAGAGATTCTTGCAGCTGCTAAAGAAGAAGGTGCTGCCGTTAAGAAAAGAACGGACACACACAAGATGGCTGAAGCAAACAAAGCATTCTCACATTTCAGATTCTAAAAAATGGCACAAAGAGATTTAAAATTTACAAGAAATATAGGGATTGCTGCGCATATTGATGCTGGTAAGACCACAACTACAGAGCGTATTCTTTATTATACCGGAGTGAGTCACAAAATTGGTGAAGTTCACGATGGTGCGGCAACGATGGACTGGATGGAGCAAGAACAGGAGCGTGGTATCACCATTACTTCTGCTGCTACTACTTGTACCTGGAGATTTCCATTAGAGAATGCAGAACCTACTCCTGAAACAAAAGATTACCACTTTAATATCATTGACACTCCTGGTCACGTAGATTTTACCGTAGAGGTGAACCGTTCGTTGCGTGTGTTAGATGGTTTGGTATTCTTATTTAGTGCGGTAGATGGTGTTGAGCCACAGTCTGAAACAAACTGGAGGCTTGCAGATAATTATAAAGTACCACGTATTGGTTTTGTGAACAAGATGGACCGTCAGGGTTCAAACTTCTTGGGTGTATGCCAACAGGTAAAAGATATGTTGAAGTCTAACGCTGTGCCAATTGTATTGAACATTGGTGATGAGATGGACTTTAAAGGAATTATTGACCTTGTAAAGAACCGTGCAATTGTATGGCACGACGAAACACAAGGTGCTACTTTCGATGTAATCGAGATTCCTGAAGATATGAAAGCAGAAGCTCGTAAATACAGAGCGATGCTTATTGAAGAGGTTGCTACGTATGACGAGAACCTTTTAGAGAAATTTATGGAAGATGAAGATTCTATTACAGAAGAAGAGGTGCATGCTGCACTTCGCGCTGCTGTAATGGATATGGCTATTATTCCGATGATCTGTGGGTCTGCATTTAAAAACAAAGGTGTTCAATTCTTATTGGACGCTGTTTGTCGTTACTTGCCTTCTCCAGTAGATAAAGAAGGTATTGTGGGTGTAAATCCAGATACTGAAAAAGAAGAGATTCGTAAGCCTGATGTAACTGCACCATTTTCTGCATTGGCATTTAAGATTGCTACCGATCCTTTCGTAGGGCGTTTGGCATTCTTCCGTGCGTACTCTGGTCGTTTAGATGCGGGTTCTTATATCTTGAACAACCGTTCTGGAAAGAAAGAACGTATTTCTCGTATCTACCAAATGCACTCTAACAAGCAAAACGCAATCGATTATATCGAGGCTGGAGATATTGGAGCTGCAGTAGGATTTAAAGACATCAAGACGGGTGATACCATGTCTGATGAAAAACATCCAATTGTTCTAGAATCTATGGATTTCCCTGATCCCGTAATTGGTATCGCGGTTGAGCCCAAGACGAAGGCAGATGTTGATAAGTTGGGTATGGCTTTAGGAAAACTTGCTGAAGAAGATCCAACATTTACAGTACGTACTGATGAGGCATCTGGCCAAACCATTATTTCTGGTATGGGTGAGCTTCACTTAGATATTATTGTAGATCGATTGAGACGTGAGTTCAAGGTTGAAGTAAACCAAGGACAACCACAAGTAGAGTACAAAGAAGCGATTACAAGAAAGGCAGAACACAGAGAAGTGTACAAAAAGCAATCTGGTGGTCGTGGTAAATTTGCTGATATCGTATTTACATTAGAGCCAGCAGAAGAAGGTGCCGAAGGATTGGTGTTCGAATCTGCTATTAAAGGTGGTAACGTTCCTAAAGAATTTATCCCTTCAGTAGAAAAAGGATTCAAAATGGCAATGGTGAATGGACCGTTGGCAGGATATGAGGTAGACTCTATGAAAGTTACATTGACGGATGGTTCGTACCACGATGTCGATTCAGATCAACTTTCGTTTGAGCTTGCTGCGAAACTAGGATTTAAGAATGCTGCAAAAGCTGCGAAAGCAGTAATTATGGAGCCTATCATGAAACTGGAGGTAATTACTCCTGAAGAAAACATGGGTGACATTGTAGGTGACTTAAACCGTCGTCGTGGCCAAGTAAGTGATATGGGCGATAGAGCTGGTGCTAAAACTGTAAAAGCTACAGTGCCACTTTCTGAAATGTTCGGATATGTAACTACGTTGCGTACCCTTTCATCAGGTCGTGCAACATCAACCATGGAATTTTCACATTACGCAGAAACTCCTTCTAATATTTCAGAAGAAGTAATAGCTGCAGCAAGAGGAACCGCTAACGCATAATATTTCAGCAATGAGTCAAAAAATAAGAATTAAATTAAAATCGTACGATCATAGTTTAGTGGACAAATCTGCTGAAAAAATCGTAAAGACCGTAAAGAGTACTGGTGCTGTAGTTACAGGGCCAATCCCTTTACCGACACATAAAAAAATCTTTACCGTATTGCGTTCTCCGCACGTAAACAAGAAGAGTAGAGAACAATTCCAACTAAGTTCTTACAAGAGATTGTTGGATATCTACAGCTCTTCTTCAAAAACAATTGACGCTCTAATGAAATTAGAGTTGCCAAGTGGAGTAGAAGTGGAAATTAAAGTTTAGTTATAAACTTTAATTTCCATCCCGAACTTGCTTCGGGATGTGGTAAAGAAAGAAATGTCCTCAACGATGGTTGGGGAAAAACGGAAAACAAAGTAATATTCGGGGTCGAATTTATTTTGACCCCGTTTAGTTTTAAATAAACAATGCCGAAAATCGGCGCATTATTAATAAATAAATTGATAAATATGTCTGGGTTAATTGGAAGAAAGATAGGGATGACCAGCATCTTTGACGAGAACGGTAAGAATATGCCGTGTACCGTTATAGAGTGTGGGCCCTGTGTTGTTACCCAAGTCAGAACCACTGAGGTTGACGGGTATGAAGCTCTTCAACTTGGTTTCGATGACAAGAAGACTGCAACAAAAGCTGCTGAAGGCCACGCCAAAAAAGCAGGAACTGTTGCAAAACGAAAAGTCGCCGAGTTCCAAGGATTTGAAGAGGAGTATAAATTAGGTGATACTATCACTGTAGAACACTTTGTAGAAGGTGAGTTCGTAGATATTTCTGGAACTAGCAAAGGAAAAGGGTTCCAAGGGGTAGTAAAGCGTCACGGTTTCGGCGGTGTGGGTCAAGCTACCCACGGTCAGCACAACCGTTTAAGAGCACCAGGTTCTATTGGGGCAGCATCGTATCCTGCGAGAGTATTTAAGGGAATGCGTATGGCCGGCCAAATGGGGAACGAAAAGGTGAAAGTTGAAAACTTAAGAGTGTTAAAAGTAGTTGCTGAAAAGAACCTACTTGTTGTGAAAGGCTGTGTGCCAGGACACAAAAACGCTTATGTAATGATTCAGAAATAATGAAGGTAGCTGTATTAGATGTAAACGGAAAAGACACAGGTAGAAAGGTTGAACTTTCTAAAGATGTGTTTGGAATTGAGCCTAACAATCACGCAATGTACCTTGATGTAAAGCAGTACTTGGCAAACCAGCGCCAAGGAACGCACAAGGCTAAAGAACGTGCTGAGATTACAGGTTCTACAAGAAAGATCAAGAAGCAGAAAGGAACTGGTACGGCCCGTGCGGGTAGTATCAAGTCTGGACTTTTTAAAGGTGGTGGACGTATGTTCGGGCCTAGACCAAGAAGTTATTCTTTCAAACTCAATAAAAACCTAAAGAGATTGGCTCGTAAATCTGCCCTTACAGTAAAGGCAAATGACAAAGCAATCGTGGTGATTGAGGACTTAAATTTTGACGCTCCAAAAACGAAGAATTTTACTTCGGTTTTAAAGAATTTAGGGCTAGAAAACAAAAAGTCTTTGTTTGTGTTGGGAGAGTCGAATAATAACGTATATTTGTCGTCTCGTAATTTAAAAGGTACTGAAGTCGTAAGTAACTCAGAATTAAGTACTTATAAAATTATGAATGCAAACAGCGTAGTTTTGTTTGAAGGTTCTTTGGAAGGAATTAATACGAATTTAAGTAAATAGAAGCAAGATGAATATCTTAATAAAACCTATTATTACGGAAAAAGCCACAACCGATGCGGAGTTGAATAACCGATATGGTTTCGTGGTAAACCCAAAGGCGAATAAGGTAGAAATCAAGAAAGCGGTTGAGGCCACTTACGGAGTTTCTGTTGAAAAAGTTCGCACAATGAATGTCCGCCCAGATCGTCGTACTCGTTATACGAAAACTGGCGTTCAAACTGGTAAAACAAATGCCTATAAAAAGGCAATTGTACAGGTGGCGGAAGGTGATACAATAGATTTTTACAACAATTTGTAAGCCCAGCTTACAATAAATTAGACAAAAATGTCAGTAAGAAAATTAAAACCTATCACCCCAGGACAGCGTTTTAGAGTTGTAAATGGTTACGATGCCATAACAACTGATAAGCCGGAGAAAAGTTTATTAGCTCCGAAAAAACGTTCTGGTGGTAGAAACAATCGAGGAAAAATGACCATGCGCTACATTGGTGGAGGTCATAAAAAACGTTACAGAATTATCGATTTTAAACGCGACAAGCACGGAATTCCTGCTACTGTTGCAACAATCGAATACGATCCGAACCGTACTGCGTTCATCGCATTGGTAAATTACCAAGATGGTGAAAAGCGATATGTAATTGCTCAGAACGGACTTCAAGTGGGTCAAAATATAGTTTCTGGTGAGCAAACTGCTCCAGAAATTGGAAATGCAATGACCCTTGCAAATATTCCATTAGGTACTATTATTTCTTGTATAGAACTACGTCCAGGCCAAGGTGCCGTTATGGCGCGTAGTGCTGGTGCATTTGCACAGTTAATGGCGCGTGAAGGAAAATATGCTACTGTAAAGTTGCCATCTGGTGAAACCAGAATGGTGCTAACTACATGTATGGCAACTATCGGTGCTGTTAGTAATAGTGACCATCAGTTGTTAGTAGGTGGTAAAGCAGGTAGATCTAGATGGTTGGGCCGTCGTCCACGTACTAGACCTGTAGTGATGAACCCAGTAGATCACCCAATGGGTGGTGGTGAAGGGAAATCTTCAGGAGGTCACCCACGTTCAAGAAATGGTGTTCCATCTAAAGGATACAAGACCCGTTCTAGAACGAAGGCAAGTAATAAGTATATAATCGAACGTAGAAAGAAATAAGCTATGGCAAGATCGTTAAAAAAAGGACCGTACGTTCACTACAAGTTAGATAGAAAAGTACAGCAAAATGTAGAGGGAAATAAGAAGACCGTGATCAAAACTTGGTCAAGAGCTTCAATGATTACTCCGGATTTTGTAGGACAAACCATCGCAGTGCACAACGGGAAACAATTTGTTCCTGTATATGTAACTGAGAACATGGTAGGACATAAATTAGGCGAATTTTCACCTACAAGATCATTCCGTGGTCACGCAGGTGCTAAAAACAAAGGAAAAAAATAATAGGCCATGGGAGTTCGTAAAAGAGAAAGAGCAGAAGCAATCAAGGAAGCGAAGAAGACACAATACTTCGCTAAATTGAACAATTGCCCTACATCACCAAGAAAGATGCGTTTGGTCGCAGACTTAATTCGCGGTGAAAAAATAGATACAGCGCTCAATATATTGAGATTCAGCAAAAAAGAAGCGTCAGGACGTTTGGAAAAACTGTTGTTGTCTGCCATTGCAAACTGGCAAGCAAAAAACGAAGAGGCTTCTATTGAAGATGCAGATCTTTTTATTAAAGAGATTCGTGTAGATGGTGGTACGATGTTAAAAAGACTTCGTCCAGCACCACAGGGTCGCGCGCACAGAATTAGAAAACGCTCTAACCACGTTACACTGGTTTTAGGAGCTAACGATAACACACAAAGCTAAATTTAGATGGGACAGAAAACAAATCCAATCGGGAATCGCTTAGGTATCATTAGAGGATGGGAATCCAACTGGTACGGAGGAAACGACTACGGCGACAAATTGGCCGAAGACGACAAGATTAGAAAATATGTTCACGCTCGTTTAAGTAAAGCTAGTGTGTCAAGAGTAATTATTGAGCGTACGCTTAAGCTTGTAACCGTTACTATTACTACTGCAAGACCAGGTATCATTATCGGGAAAGGTGGTCAGGAAGTAGACAAGTTGAAAGAAGAACTTAAGAAAATTACCGGGAAGGAAGTACAAATCAACATTCACGAAATTAAGCGTCCAGAATTAGATGCTTACTTGGTTGCTAGTAGTGTTGCAAGACAGATCGAGAACAGAATCTCGTACCGTCGTGCGATTAAAATGGCGATTGCGGCTGCAATGCGTATGAATGCTGAGGGAATCAAAATCCAAATCTCTGGACGTTTGAACGGTGCTGAAATGGCGCGTAGTGAAGCGTACAAAGATGGACGTATTCCGTTGAGTACATTTAGAGCCGATATTGACTATGCTTTAGTTGAAGCACACACTACCTATGGTAGATTGGGTGTAAAAGTATGGATCATGAAAGGTGAAGTATATGGTAAAAGAGAGCTTTCTCCATTGGTTGGTTTAACCAAGAAAGGTGGAAAAGGCGGTTCTGGCCGAGGTGGTAACAAATCACGTCGTAACAGAAAGTAATTTTTTAAAGAACAGAACAAATGTTACAACCTAAAAGAACAAAGTACCGTAAACAACAAAAGGGCCGTATGAAAGGGAACGCTGGTAGAGGAAACCAGTTAGCCTATGGTACTTTTGGTATTAAATCTTTAGATTCAAATTTCTTGACAGCACGTCAGATTGAAGCTGCACGTATTGCTGCCACCCGTTATATGAAAAGGGAAGGGTCTATCTGGATTATGATATTTCCAGACAAACCTATTACCAAAAAACCTCTTGAGGTTCGTATGGGTAAAGGAAAAGGTGCCGTTGAATATTGGGCAGCTGTAGTGAAGCCAGGTAGAGTATTATTCGAAGTTTCAGGAGTATCGTTAGATACAGCCAAAGAGGCACTTCGTTTAGCAGCTCAGAAATTGCCGGTGAAAACTAAGTTTATCGTGTCTAGAGATTATCAAGCTTAATTTTTATAAAGATGAAACAATCAGAAATAAAAGAAGCATCAACAGCAGATTTGCAAGAGGCTTTAGCTGAAAACAGACAGGCATTCGCAAACCTTAAAATGGCACATACCATTTCACCGTTGGAAAATCCAATTCAGTTAAGAGCTCACAGAAGAGCGATTGCCAGAATTGCGACAGAACTAACTAAAAGAGAAGTACAATAGTACCAAGCTGAAAGATGGAAGTAAAAAGAAACTTAAGAAAAGAACGTATCGGTGTAGTAACCAGTAACAAAATGGAGAAATCTATTGTAGTTGCAGAGGTGAAAAAAGTAAAGCACCCTATGTATGGAAAATTCGTTTTGAAAACGAAGAAATACGTAGCACACGACGAGAAAAACGACTGCAACGAAGGTGATACTGTAAAGATCATGGAAACACGACCTTTAAGTAAAACTAAATGTTGGAGACTAGTAGAAATAATTGAAAGAGCGAAGTAATTATGTTACAACAAGAATCAAGACTTAGAGTGGCGGATAATACAGGTGCCAAAGAGGTGCTTACCATCCGTGTATTGGGAGGAACAAAGAAGCGTTATGCTTCTATTGGAGACAAAATTGTTGTTACCGTAAAAGAAGCAACGCCTAACGGAACCGTAAAAAAAGGAACTGTATCTACAGCAGTAGTAGTTCGTACGGTAAAAGAAGTTAGAAGACCTGATGGATCGTACATCCGTTTCGACGACAATGCTTGTGTATTGTTGAACCCACAAGGGGAGATGAGAGGTACGCGTGTATTCGGGCCTGTTGCAAGAGAGCTTCGTGACAAACAATTTATGAAAATAGTATCATTAGCACCTGAAGTGCTTTAATACGATAACGAAATGGGAAAGCTTAAAATAAAATCAGGAGATACCGTAGTTGTTACTGCAGGAGACCACAAAGGTTCTGAAGGTAAGGTATTGCGTGTAGATGCTGAGAAGAACAAAGCAATAGTAGAAGGAGTAAATACCGTAAAGAAACACGAGAAGCCAAGTGCGGCGAATCCTCAAGGTGGAATTACAGAAAAAGAAGCTCCAATTCATATTTCTAACCTGTCGTTGGTAGATCCTAAATCTGGAGATGCTACACGTGTAGGATATAGAATGGAAGATGGTAAAAAAGTACGATTTTCTAAAAAATCGAATCAAGTATTATAGTTATGGCATATACACCAAGACTTAAGGAAGAATACAAGAGCAGAGTAATGAATGCTCTTACAGACGAATTTGGTTACAAAAATGTAATGCAAGTTCCAAAACTAGAGTGCATTGTAGTATCTCGTGGTGTTGGAGCTGCAGTATCTGACAAGAAATTGATCGATAACTCTGTTGATGAGTTGTCTCACATCACTGGTCAGAGAGCAATTGCAACCATGTCGAAAAAAGATGTTGCAACCTTTAAATTACGTAAAGGTATGCCAATTGGAGCCAAAGTAACACTGCGTGGTGAACGTATGTATGAGTTTTTAGACAGACTTATTACAAGTGCATTGCCTAACGTACGTGATTTTACAGGTATTAATGCAACCGGTTTCGACGGTAGAGGAAACTACAGTATGGGAATCACCGAGCAGATTATCTTTCCTGAAATCAATATTGATAAGGTAAAGAAAATTGAAGGGATGAACATCACATTTGTAACTTCAGCAGATACCGATAAAGAAGCAAAATCATTATTAACTGAATTAGGATTACCTTTTAAAAAGAACTAAGAGATGGCTAAAGAATCAATGAAAGCGCGTGAGCGCAAAAGAGCTAAAATGGTTGCTAAATATGCTGAAAAGCGTAAAGCTTTGAAAGAAGCAGGCGACTATGAGGCATTGCAGAAATTGCCAAAGAACGCCTCTCCTGTTCGTCAACACAACCGTTGTAAATTAACAGGACGTCCAAAAGGATATATGAGAGTGTTCGGTATTTCACGTGTAATGTTCCGTGAAATGGCAAACCAAGGATTAATTCCAGGAGTTCGTAAGGCAAGCTGGTAAGTATTAACTGGATGAAGGTTTATCTCGAAAGTAATCGGGATGAAAACCACTTCCGAAATTAACATAAATGACAACAGATCCAATCGCAGATTTTCTAACAAGAGTTAGAAACGCAGTGAAAGCTGGACACCGCGTAGTAGAGGTGCCCGCTTCAAATCTTAAAAAAGAGATTACAAAAATCTTATTTGATCAAGGTTTTATCTTGAGCTACAAATTTGAAGACGACAATGGCCCGCAAGGAACCATCAAAATCGCTTTAAAATACGATAAGCTTACGAAAGATCCAGTGATCAAAAGAATGCAAAGAATAAGTACACCCGGTTTACGTAAGTATGCAGGTGCTTCAGAAATGCCACGTATCTTAAACGGTTTAGGTATTGCTATTGTTTCAACTTCAGCAGGAGTGATGACAGGAAAGCAAGCAGCCAACCAAAATGTAGGTGGAGAAGTATTGTGTTACGTTTACTAAAAATTTAAAGACAAAAAAGAAATGTCAAGAATAGGTAAAAACCCGGTAGCGATTCCTGAAGGAGTAACAGTTGATGTAAAAGACAACAAGATTACTGTTAAAGGGAAATTAGGCGAGTTAACTCAGGATTTTTCTGACGTTAGCGTAAAAGTTGAAGAAAATAATGTAATCTTAGAGCGTCCTAGCGATGCAAAGGATCACAGAGCAAAGCACGGTTTGTACCGCTCGCTTGTTAACAATATGATCGAAGGTGTGTCTAACGGATGGACCAAGAAATTAGAGTTAGTAGGGGTAGGGTACAGAGCAAGTAACCAAGGTCAGAAATTAGACTTGGCCATCGGTTTCTCTCACAATATCGTTTTGGACATTGCTCCAGAAGTGAAAGTTGAGACCGTTAGCGATAAAGGGAAAAACCCAATCGTAATATTAACATCACATGACAAACAATTGGTTGGGCAAGTAGCGGCTAAGATCCGTAACTTCCGTAAGCCAGAACCTTACAAAGGAAAAGGTATCAAGTTTGTTGGAGAAATCATTAGAAGAAAAGCAGGTAAATCTGCATAAGAAATAACGTTATGGCATTATCAAAAAGCGATAGAAGAGACCGTATTCGATTTAGAATCCGTAAAACGGTTTCAGGAACAGCAGAGCGTCCGCGTTTGGCTGTGTACAGAAGTAATAAAGAGATCTATGCACAACTTATTGACGATGTAAATGGAAAAACCATTACTGCAGCATCTTCAAGAGATAAAGACATAGACGCTTCCAAAGTAAACAAAGTGGAAGCTGCAAAATTAGTGGGTAAGGCAATCGCCGACAAAGCTACCAAAGCTGGAGTTGAAACTGTAAGTTTCGACAGAGGAGGTTACCTATACCACGGAAGAGTAAAATCATTAGCTGAAGGAGCACGCGAAGGCGGCCTTAAATTCTAAGAAATATGTATCAAGATTATAAAAACGTAGAAACAGTAAAACCAGGAGGTCTTGAATTAAAAGACCGTTTGGTGGGTGTACAACGTGTTACTAAGGTAACCAAAGGTGGTCGTGCTTTCGGATTTTCAGCTATTGTAGTTGTAGGAGATGAAAACGGTGTAGTTGGCCAAGGACTAGGAAAGTCGAAAGATGTAGCTAGTGCCATTGCCAAAGCTATCGAAGACGCTAAGAAAAACTTGGTTCGTATTCCTTTGAACAAAGCATCGTTGCCACACGAACAAAAAGGTAAATATGGGGGAGCAAGAGTGAATCTTTTGCCAGCAGCTCCAGGTACCGGTTTGATCGCAGGTGGTGCAGTACGTGCCGTATTAGAAGCAGTAGGTGTTCACGATGTATTATCAAAGAGTCAAGGTTCGTCTAACCCACACAACGTGGTAAAAGCAACATTTGATGCTTTATTACAGTTGCGTAGTGCAGAGACCGTAGCCAAGCAACGTGGTATTACTTTGGAAAAATTATATAAAGGATAAATACTAAAGAAATGGCAAAAATTAAAGTAACTAAGGTGAAAAGTGCAATCAACCGCACAAAGAACCAAAAGAGAACGCTTGAAGCGTTGGGTCTTAAAAAGATCGGACAGACCATCGAGCACGAAGACACGCCAAATATTCTTGGTATGGTAAATAAAGTTAAACACTTGGTTTCAGTAGAAACTGTTTAAGATATACAACATGGATTTAAGTAACTTAAAACCTGCAGAAGGTTCTACCCATAGAGAGGGAAAACGATTAGGGCGAGGCCAAGGTTCTGGTAAAGCAGGAACAGCTGGCCGTGGGCACAAAGGTGCGAAGTCACGTTCTGGATACTCTAAGAAAATCGGATTTGAAGGTGGTCAAATGCCTTTACAACGTCGTGTTCCTAAATTCGGATTTACGAACATCAACCGCAAAGAATATCAAGGTGTAAACATTGATACGCTTCAGCAGTTGGTTGACGACAAGAAAATTAAGGATACAGTAGATTTCGATACATTGGTAAGTCTACGTTTGGCCGGAAAAAATGAAATGGTGAAGATTTTAGGTAGAGGAGAATTAAAAGCTAAATTAAAAGTATCTGCACACAAGTTTACTGCCTCAGCAAAAGAAGCTATTGAAGCTGCTGGAGGTGAAGCAATAACATTGTAATATAAGATACGGATGAAATTTATCGAGAACTTAAAGAATGTCTGGAAAATAGAGGAGCTCCGTAACCGTATCTTGGTTACGCTTGGGCTACTGTTGGTGTACCGATTTGGTGCGCAAGTAGTATTGCCTAATATCGATGCTTCAAAATTGGGCGGATTTGCTGGTAATTTTGATGCCGGTGGAATTGGAGGATTATTAAATGCCTTTACAGGAGGTGCATTCGCAAATGCTTCTGTTTTTGCATTGGGTATTATGCCTTATATCTCTGCTTCCATTGTGGTTCAGTTAATGCAAATCGCTGTTCCATATCTCCAGAAATTACAGAAAGAAGGTGAGAGTGGAAGGAAGAAAATCACACAGATTACCCGTTGGTTAACCATCGGTATCTGTTTGGTACAGGCGCCTAGTTATTTGTTCGGTCTAGAAGCCCTTGGGGTTCCTGCCGATGCATTTATTTTAGGTAAAACACCTGTGTTTTATATTTCATCTACAATCATTTTAGTAACCGGCTGTATCTTCGCGATGTGGTTAGGTGAAAAGATTACAGATAAAGGTATCGGAAATGGTATCTCTATCTTAATTATGGTGGGTATTATTGCAACCTTACCTCAATCATTTGCGCAAGAAGTTGCTTCAAGCAGCATTATGTTTGTATTGATTGAATTGGTGATTTGGTTTGTGATTATTCTTGCGTGTGTCATGCTGGTCATGGCCGTGAGGAAGATTCCGGTGCAATATGCACGCCGTACCGCCAGTGGTGGTTATGAAAAGAATATTTTTGGTGCACGTCAGTTCATTCCTCTAAAGTTGAATGCTTCTGGGGTAATGCCGATCATCTTTGCGCAGGCATTGATGTTTGTGCCCACTGCTGTGGCAAACCTTGGATCTATTAAAGATACCGAGTGGGGTCAGAGTATGTTGGCGACATTTAGTGATATTTTCGGATTTTGGTACAATGTTGTGTTTGCAGCACTTATCATCATCTTTACCTATTTCTATACGGCAATTACAGTACCTACCAATAAAATGGCAGACGATTTGAAACGAAGCGGCGGATTTATACCTGGAATTAAGCCAGGAACCGATACCGCAGAGTTTTTAGATAGAATTATGTCGCAGATTACATTGCCAGGATCTATCTTTTTGGCACTTGTAGCAATTTTCCCTGCATTTGTGGTGAAGTTGTTAGGTGTACAACAAGGTTGGGCATTGTTTTTCGGTGGTACCTCACTTTTAATTATGGTGGGTGTGGCTATCGATACCATGCAACAAATTAACTCCTACTTGTTGAACCGTCACTATGACGGATTGATGAAGTCTGGAAAAAACAGAAAAGCAGTAGCGTAACAAAAAAAGTTGTTTTTAATTATTGGTATGACTATTGAAAGTCACGTGTGGCAAAGAATAGTAAATAATTAAAATTTAAAATTTAAATATGGCAAAACAACCCGCAATAGAACAAGACGGAACCATCATCGAAGCATTGTCTAACGCAATGTTTAGAGTAGAATTGGAAAACGGTCATGTCGTTACTGCACACATTTCAGGTAAGATGCGCATGCACTATATCAAATTGTTACCTGGAGATAAAGTAAAATTAGAAATGAGCCCATACGATTTAACAAAGGCTCGAATCACATACAGATACTAAGCTATTATGAAAGTTAGAGCATCAGTTAAAAAGAGAAGTGCCGACTGCAAGATTGTTCGCAGAAAAGGCAGATTATATGTAATTAACAAAAAGAACCCAAGGTTCAAACAAAGACAAGGATAAGTTATGGCAAGAATCGCAGGTGTAGATATCCCAAAGCACAAAAGGGGTGTAATCGCGTTAACGTATATCTTCGGAATCGGTCAGAGCCGAGCACAAGATATATTGGAAAAAGCCGGAGTTAGCGAAGACAAAAAAGTAAACGAATGGAACGATGATGAAATCGGTGCTATTCGTGATGCTGTTGGGTCTTTCAAAATCGAAGGTGAGTTACGTAGTGAAGTACAATTAAGCATTAAGCGCTTAATGGACATTGGTTGTTACCGTGGTATTCGCCACAGAGCGGGTCTTCCGTTACGTGGGCAACGTACCAAGAACAATTCAAGAACCAGAAAAGGAAAACGTAAAACAGTTGCTAACAAGAAAAAAGCAACTAAATAATTAAAAGACATTAGTCATTAGTCATTAGACGTTAGATGAATCTGCTAGAAATAGAAATGTTTAGGATTCTAACAACTAAAAACTAACAACTAAACACTAAAAAATATGGCAAAGTCAAATCCAAAAGCTAAAAGCACAAAAAAACGTAAAGTTAATGTGGAGTCAGTTGGAGAAGCACACATCACTGCATCTTTCAACAACATCATTATTTCACTTACCAATAAGAGTGGAGATGTGATCTCTTGGTCTTCAGCCGGTAAAATGGGCTTTAGAGGATCTAAGAAAAATACTCCATACGCAGCTCAATTAGCAGCAGAAGACGCAGCAGCCGTTGCTACTGAAGCTGGAATGCGTAAGTGTAAAGTATACGTAAAAGGACCGGGGAATGGTAGAGAATCTGCTATTCGTTCTATCCACAATGCAGGAATCGAAGTTACTGAAATCATCGATGTAACTCCAATGCCGCATAACGGATGCCGTCCAGCGAAACGTAGAAGAGTGTAAGCATAGCAAAATGGTATACAACATACATCTATTTATTTAGGGGTATGTTGTATATTTGCAAACTGAAATTTTTAATAAATATCAACCGAGGGAATAAGAAACCTAGAGGATTAACGTAAGACCTTAATTTAGGATTCTCCTTCAAAAACAACAAGAAATGGCAAGATATACTGGTCCAAAATCTAAAATAGCCCGTAAATTTGGCGAGGCAATCTTCGGAGACGACAAAGCCTTCGAAAAAAGAAACTATCCTCCAGGACAACACGGAAATAACCGTCGTCGTGGAAAAAAATCTGAATACGCTATCCAATTAATGGAAAAGCAGAAAGCAAAGTATACCTATGGTATCTTAGAGCGTCAGTTCAGAAACATGTTTAAAAAAGCAACCGCAGCACCTGGTATTACTGGTGAGGTTTTGTTGCAATTAGCAGAGTCACGTTTAGACAACGTGGTTTTCCGTATGGGAATTGCTCCTACTCGTAGTGCAGCGCGCCAGTTGGTGGGTCACAGACATATCACTGTAAATGGTGAGAAGGTAAATATTCCTTCATACCAATTGAAAGCAGGAGATGTTGTTGGAGTTAGAGAAAAGTCGAAGTCACTTCAAGCGATTACCTCTTCATTAGACAATGCACGTCACGTATATGAGTGGATTACTTGGAATGGAGAAAAAATGGAAGGAACTTATGTTTCTGTTCCACAAATGATCCAGATTCCAGAAAACATCAACGTACAGTCTATCGTCGAATTATATTCTAAATAAAAATAAATCACATTGGTGTTTAGCCAAAGGGTTTATAGTGTTCTTCAAACTAATAAACCGCGCAACTAAATAACAATTAAAACGAAGAAAAATTATGGCAGTATTTAGTTTTCAGAAGCCCGATAAGGTTATCATGATCAACTCTACAGATTTCGAGGGGAAATTTGAATTTCGTCCTTTGGAGCCTGGTTACGGATTAACAGTTGGTAATGCACTTAGAAGGGTTCTTTTATCTTCTTTGGAAGGTTTCGCAATTACTTCGGTACGTATCGAAGGGGTAGACCATGAGTTTTCTACCATTGCTGGCGTTGTAGAAGATGTAACCGAAATTATCTTGAACTTGAAACAAGTACGTTTTAAGCGTCAAATTGATGAGATAGATAACGAAACTGTAACTATATCAGTAAACGGTAATGAGCAATTAACCGCTGGAGATTTCCAGAAGTTTATCTCAGGATTCCAAGTATTGAATCCAGAGCTTGTTATCTGTAATATGGAGAAGAAAGTAAACATGAACTTCGAGATTACTATCGAAAAAGGTCGTGGTTATGTTCCTGCTGAAGAGAACAAGAAAGCAAACGCGCCTCTTGGTACCATCTTCACAGATTCTATTTATACTCCTATCAAAAATGTGAAGTACAGCATTGAAAACTTCCGTGTAGAGCAGAAAACAGATTACGAAAAGTTAGTTTTTGAAATCCAAACGGACGGTTCAATTCATCCAAAAGATGCATTAACCGAAGCTGCAAAAACATTAATCCACCACTTTATGTTGTTCAGTGATGAGCGCATCACCTTGGAGGCCGATGAAATTGCACAAACGGAAACGTATGATGAAGAATCATTGCACATGCGTCAGCTGTTGAAGACCAAATTGGTAGATATGGATCTTTCTGTTCGTGCTTTGAACTGTTTGAAAGCAGCCGAGGTAGATACATTGGGAGACTTAGTATCTTATAACAAAAATGACTTGATGAAATTCAGAAATTTTGGTAAGAAATCATTAACAGAGCTTGAAGAGCTTGTAAATGTAAAAGGCCTTAACTTCGGAATGGATCTTTCAAAATATAAATTAGACAAAGATTAATTAATCATATTTTGCTCTCCCGATAGAACGGGATTTGGTAGCAAGATGATAAAACAAACGTCATGAGACACGGAAAGAAATTCAACCACTTAGGTAGAAAAACAGCCCATAGAAAATCTATGTTGGCAAATATGGCGTGCTCCCTTATAGAGCACAAGAGAATCAACACTACAGTTGCCAAAGCAAAAGCGCTAAAGCAATTTGTAGAGCCGATGATCACAAAGTCTAAAGAAGATACGACTCACAACCGTCGTATCGTTATGTCTAGATTACGCCAAAAAGATGCCGTCATCGAATTGTTCCGCGATGTAGCGGTGAAAGTTGGAGATAGACCAGGTGGATACACTCGAATTATCAAGTTAGGAAACCGAAAAGGAGATGCCGCAGATATGGCAATGATTGAGTTGGTAGACTACAACGAGTTGTATAACGCTGGAAAAGCAACCAAAAAGAAATCGACGCGACGAAGCCGTCGTGGAGGTGGAAGTTCCGCCGCTGCTGCTCCTAAGGCCGAGACTAAAGCAACAAAAGAAGAAGAATAAATGATTCAACTTCAATAGATATGAGAAAAGGGATAAACATTTAATGTTTGTCCCTTTTTTTTGAACCAAATTTTTCAGAATCATCGGAAATGTTCAAAACTTATAAAAACACCATTTTAATAACAATTTCAATTGAAGTATTTTTGTAAAACACTTTTTTCAATATGAAGTACCAAACGAGAAAACCAGCATTAATTTTATTAGCAGACGGTACCATTTTCCACGGTAAAGCGGTAGGAGATAAAGAAGGTTCTGCCTTTGGGGAAGTCTGTTTCAACACGGGAATGACCGGATATCAGGAGATTTTTACAGATCCATCGTACTACGGTCAGTTAATGGTCACGACCAATGCGCATATTGGTAACTACGGAACTGCAAAAGACGAAGTAGAAAGTGATGGAATCAAGATTGCGGGACTCATCTGTCGTAATTTTAGCTATCATTATTCCAGACCCGAAGCAGATGCATCACTAGAACATTTTTTAAATGATAACGACTTGCTTGCCATCAGTGATGTAGATACGAGAGCTTTGGTAAGTTACATTCGCGACAATGGAGCGATGAATGCAGTGATTTCTACAGAGGTTGACAATGTAAACGATTTAAAAGAACAGTTGGCAAAAGTTCCAGACATGAACGGATTGGAACTTGCGAGTAAAGTATCTACGAAAGAACCTTATTTCTTCGGAAACGAGAACGCAACCTATAAAATTTCAGCATTAGATATTGGTATTAAGAAGAATATTCTGCGCAGTTTGGCCGAAAGAGACTGTTATATAAAGGTTTTTCCATACAACGCTTCATTTGAAGACTTGCAAAGTTTTAGCCCAGACGGCTATTTTCTGAGCAACGGTCCAGGAGATCCAGAACCGTTAACGGATGCGATCGAAACCACCAAGCAAATGATTGCATCTGGAAAACCGTTATTCGGAATTTGTCTAGGACATCAAATTCTGGCATTGGCCAACGGAATTTCAACCTACAAAATGCATCACGGACATCGAGGAATCAACCACCCGATTCTAAATTTGGTGACTGGTAAGGGAGAAATTACCTCACAGAATCATGGTTTCGCAATAAACAGGGAAGAGGCAGAAGCAAGCGATGTAATTGAAATTACACACCTTCACCTTAATGATCATACGGCAGCAGGTATAAAAATGAAAGATAAGCCTGTTTTTTCTGTACAATACCATCCAGAAGCAAGCCCGGGACCACACGATGCAAAGTATCTTTTTGATGACTTTATAGCGAATGTTAAGATGTATAAGATGGGTAATGAACTTGGTAATGCTGCCTTAAAGAAAATTAGTAAATAATAACCGATGTCTGGTTGAGCGCAGTCGAAACCTATTTTTAATTCCGAAGCCTTTAATAGTACTGGACTAATCTCTAACAGACACCTGAAAATAAACAACCAATGAGTATCATCATCGACATACACGCTAGACAAATTTTTGATTCAAGAGGAAACCCAACCGTAGAGGTTGACGTGATTACAGAACACGGTTATCTTGGGAGAGCCGCTGTGCCTTCAGGAGCATCTACAGGTGAACATGAAGCGGTAGAGCTGCGTGACGGCGGGGAGACATACATGGGAAAAGGAGTTCTAAAGGCCGTCGAGAATGTAAATGGTAAAATCGCCGGTACGTTGTTGGGCGTTTCCGTTTTTGAACAAGCTCAGATAGACCAAATCATGATTGACTTAGACGGAACACCAAATAAGTCGAAGTTAGGTGCCAACGCCATTCTAGGAGTTTCGCTAGCTTGCGCAAAAGCAGCTGCGGCAGAATTGGGACAACCGCTTTATCGCTATGTGGGCGGCGTAAGTGCCAAAACCTTGCCTGTGCCCATGATGAATATCATCAATGGTGGTTCTCACAGTGACGCTCCTATTGCGTTTCAAGAATTTATGGTGATGCCGGTGAAAGCTAAAAGTTTTACCCATGCCATGCAAATAGGGTCTGAAATATTCCACAATTTGAAAGCGGTGCTACACGAAAGAAACCTAAGCACTGCGGTAGGAGATGAAGGCGGATTTGCACCTACGTTAGAGGGTACCGAAGATGCACTCGATACCATCGCGAAGGCCACAAAGAAGGCAGGCTATACGTTGGGCGATGATGTGATGATTGCGCTAGATTGTGCAGCGGCAGAATTCTATATAAATGGTACCTACGATTATACCAAATTTGAAGGTGAAGGTGGAAAAGTACGCACGAGCGAAGAACAAGCTTCGTATTTAGCCGAATTGTGTGATAAATACCCTATTATCTCGATTGAAGACGGCATGGACGAAAATGATTGGGCCGGTTGGAAATCACTTACCGAAAAGGTTGGTGATAAAGTACAATTGGTAGGAGACGATTTGTTTGTAACGAATGTAGAGCGATTGTCAAAAGGAATTGATGAAGGCATCGCCAATTCAATTTTAATTAAGGTAAACCAAATAGGTACGCTTACTGAAACCATCGCTGCAGTAACGATGGCGCACAATGCAGGTTACACCTCGGTAATGAGCCATAGAAGTGGAGAAACCGAAGATAACACTATTGCAGACCTGGCAGTGGCACTAAATTGTGGACAAATTAAAACGGGTTCGGCATCTCGTAGCGACCGTATGGCAAAATACAATCAACTGCTTCGTATTGAAGAAGAGTTAGCAGATATAGCGTATTATCCAGGAAAAGCTGCGTTTAAAATATAGCCATCTATAACATGTGGCTACTTTACTTTCCAAACCCTGTCCTTTAAGGATTATTTAACCTATAAACATTTCAATATGTCAAAAAAATAGGGTGATATTTTGTAAATTAGCAATTCTGAAATCTAAATAACACCAAACAAAATATGTCTAAAATAGCTACATTGACAATCGATGGAAAATCCTATGAATTTCCTATCGTTGTTGGTACCGAAAATGAAACTGCAATTGATATTAAAACACTCCGTGGAGCAACGGGAGGCGTTACTACGCTAGATCCTGGTTACAAAAACACGGGCTCATGCGAAAGTGCCATTACTTTTCTGAATGGGGAAGAAGGGATTTTAAGATATCGCGGTTATTCAATTGAAGAATTAGCTGAAAAAGCAGACTTTCTTGAAGTAGCTTACCTTTTGATATTTGGAGAATTACCTACAGCAGATCAATTAGAGAAGTTTCACGGTGATATCAAAAAACAATCGCACGTAGATGACGATGTAAAGAAAATATTGGATGGTTTTCCAAAGTCTGCACACCCCATGGGTGTTCTGTCTTCGTTAACCTCTGCCTTGGTAGCGTTTAACCCGTCTTCTGTAAATGTTGATAGTGAAGAAGAAATGTACAATGCCATCGTTAGGATGTTGGCAAAATTTCCTGTGCTAACCGCTTGGGCGCACAGAAAACGTGCGGGATTACCATTAGACTATGGAGATGATAGTCTGGGCTATGTAGAGAACTTCCACAAGATGATGTTCCATAGACCCAACCAAAACTATAGTGTAGATAAAAAAGTAGTAGATGCACTCGACAAATTGCTGATCCTTCATGCAGACCACGAGCAAAACTGTTCTACTTCTACAGTTCGTATTGTGGGCTCTTCACACGCTGGACTTTTTGTTTCAATTTCAGCAGGAATTAACGCGCTATGGGGCCCATTGCACGGTGGTGCAAACCAAGCAGTGATTGAAATGTTAGAAGCGATTAAAGAGGATGGTGGTGACACACACAAATTCATGCAAAAAGCAAAAGACAAAGAAGATCCTTTTAGATTGATGGGCTTTGGGCATAGAGTGTACAAAAATTTTGACCCTCGTGCTAAAATCATCAAAAAATCGGCAGATGAGGTGCTTACTGCCTTAGGTATCGAGGACCCAGTACTAGATATTGCAAAAGGTCTAGAGAAAGAAGCCTTGGAAGATGCGTACTTTGTAGATAGAAAACTATACCCGAATGTCGATTTCTATTCAGGGATTATCTATAGAGCGTTAGGTATTCCGGTGGAAATGTTCACCCCGATGTTTGCGTTAGGTAGATTACCGGGATGGATTGCCCAATGGAGAGAGATGCGCTTGAGAAAGGAACCTATTGGCCGCCCGAGACAAGTTTATATTGGTGAAAATCTCAGAAGCTTTAAGCCTGTAGAAAAAAGATAAACAAAATGAGTTTTATAAAAAAGCACTTCAGCAACGAGGTGCTTTTTTCATTTAAAGTTGGCCATCGTTTTAAACACTTAGATTAGTATATTTGTTTTCTATGATAAAGTTGAACATCACCAACGAATTTTCTCCCCTGAAAGCAGTTGTTTTGGGTACTGCAAATAGCAATGGCCCCATCCCAAAACTTGAAGATGCCTACGACCCCAAGTCGGCGCAGCATATTAAGGCTGGAACGTACCCGAAAGAAGTAGACATGATTGTCGAATTAGAAGCGGTAGCTGCTGTCTTCGAGAAATATGGAGTCACTGTTTACAGACCAAAAACCATTGATAATTACAACCAGATTTTTTCTAGGGATATCGCATTTGTCATAGAAGATAAACTTATAAAGGCCAACATCTTGGAAGATCGATCTCGAGAAATTGATGCGCTAGACCATGTGCTTTCTCAGATTGATCCTTCAAAAATTATCGAATTTCCTGAAAATGCGCATATTGAAGGGGGCGATGTCATGCCACACGGCGATTATATTTTTGTGGGGACCTATTCGGGAAGCGACTATAAAAATTATATTACAGCACGCACCAATATGAATGCGGTAAAGCACCTACAGTCCCTTTTTCCGCATAAAAAAGTAAAGTCTTTTAATCTTAGAAAAAGTAATACTGTACCAGAAGATAATGCGCTACATTTAGACTGTTGCTTTCAACCAATCGGAAAAGGAAAATGCATCATCCATAAAGAGGGGTTTCTTGATGAGGAGGAATACAACTGGTTGGTTGATTACTTCGGAAAAGAGAACTGTTTTCATATCGATAAAACAGAAATGTACCATATGAACTCTAATATTTTTTCCATTTCCGAAGATGTAGTCATTTCAGAAAAAGGGTTTACGCGGTTGAATGCTTGGTTACGGTCACAAGGTTTTACTGTTGAAGAAGTACCCTATTTTGAAATTTCAAAACAGGAAGGGTTGCTTCGTTGCACTACGATGCCACTTCGGCGTGCGTAAAACCGAAGGCACTATTTGTACGTAAATTTTATATGAAGTATCTATTTGGAATTGCAGTGTTTTTTTTTCATGCATTCGGATTGGCACAAGGTAAAGTTGATGGATTCTATCAAAACCAGCAAACCGCGAGCATGGTCTTGGGTTTGGGTTTTGAAGATTCAAAAAAGTATATTACCGATGATACAACCCTAGACCTAGAGCGAAGTACGTATTATACCGCACTCTTCGTTGCGTACGGGGTCACAGACGATTTCGATGTAAATCTAACGATTCCTTATATTATCAGCAATAATGAAAATGACTTCCAAGATGTGTCGTTATTGTTAAAATATCGCTTTCTAAATACAGACCTAGTTCAAGGTAGTTTTCAGATGGGCGGCGCAGCAGGTTTTTCTACACCATTGTCAAACTATCGTATAGGTGGCTTAAACGATATTGGGCAACAAGCAACAGTGATTGAATCTCGTTTACTTTTTCACTATATGCATGATATGGGATGGTTTGCAACTACGCAAAGTGGATTCTCTTTCAAATTGGAAGAGGTGCCCAACAGCATACCATTTACTATAAAACTTGGTCGGGCAACTGCAAATTGGTACTACGATTTTTACTACGACTACCAACATGCTTTGGGGGGAATCGATTATAGAGGTACACCAGCACCACAAAATTTCCGTGAGTTTGGAGTCGATTTTCATAAAATTGGGGGAACTTTGTACAAACCGTTTTCAAATACCTTTGGCGGGTATGTATCTGTTGCATATACTTTAGGCGGCCGTAATACCTTTTTAGGGGCATCGTATGGAATTGGACTGAGTTACCAGCCACATTTTAAATAAAAACTAACGATTGTTTAGCTGAATTGTCCATCTAAAAGGTTGAGATAGATCAGGAATATCAGTATCTTTTAATAGACTGTTTAGAAATGACTTATTATCATACCTCCTAGCAAAAAATAGCGTCAAATTCCTAATTTTTCAGTAATATTGAAAACGAATAAAAGTGTTGTATGGCTATGAGATTTAGCGTCTTTTTTATGTTGCTATTACTTTCATGTAGTAGTGTTTTTTCTCAGCACTCGGTAGCGCGAGACTGGAATGAGGAAATGCTGCATGCCATTCGAAATGATTTTGCTAGACCAACGGTTCACGCCCGTAACCTTTTTCATGGTGCTATAGCTATGTACGATGCCTGGGCAATTTTTAATGATACGGCTACTCCTGTGTTGCTAGGAAATACGTTTCAGGGTTTCTCAGTAGCGTATGATCCACTTCCCATGCCCTCCAATCCAGACGAGGCTACCCATGAAGTGATGAGTTATGCGATTTATAGATTGATGCAACACCGATTTAAAGATTCTCCTGGTGCAGACGAAATATTTGTAGATATCAATCAGCGCATGGCGAGTTACGGTTATAATCTGTTCGTTACTTCTACCGATTATAGTGACGGTTCGTATGCCAAATTGGGCAATTATCTAGCAAGCCAAATCATTGCTTTTGGTTTACAAGATGGTTCGAATGAAGAAAATGACTATGCTAGCATTTTCTACGCACCTGTGAATCCGCCCCTCATACTCGAAGTATATGACGAAATAGACCATATTAACCCAGACAGATGGCAGCCTTTGGCGTTTGCATCATTTATTGATCAAAGCGGAAACATCATTCCTGGGGGAATTCCTAATTTTCTGAGTCCTGAGTGGGGGCAAGTGGCTCCGTTTGCTTTAGATCCTGATGATCTTGAGATTTTAAACAATGGGTTTAACAGCTACGTTTACAACGATCCGGGTGCGCCTCCTACGATACAAGATTCTCCAGCAAATGGACTCACCGATGCCTATAAATGGCACTTTGCACTCGTTTCAGCTTGGTCTTCACACTTAGATCCCTCAGACCCAGTACGTATCGATATTTCTCCTGCTAATTTGGGGAATTTAGACCCAGCCGATTGGCCTGAAACCTTTTCAGAGTATCAAGATTTTTATGATTTTACAGAGGGAGGTGCATTGAGCCAGGGACATGATGTAAATCCAGTAACGGGATTGCCCTATGCGCCACAAATGATTAAAAGAAGTGATTACGCACGGGTGTTGGCAGAGTTTTGGGCAGATGGTCCTGATTCTGAAACGCCTCCCGGACATTGGTTTGTCATTGCAAATTACGTGTCTGATGATCCGCTGCTTGAAAAACGATTTGGTGGTGAAGGTCCTATTTTATCTGATTTAGAGTGGGATGTAAAATTGTATGTAACGCTGGGAGGAGCCATGCACGATTCGGCAGTAACCACGTGGGGTATCAAAGGATACTACGATTATGTTCGCCCTATTTCGGCCCTGCGGTACATGGCGGCAAAAGGGCAAAGTACAGACCCTTCATTACCGGGCTTCGACCCACACGGCTTACCATTGGTACCAGGGCTTATTGAACTTATTGAAGCAGGAGACCCCTTAGCTGCAGATGGAAATATTGGTAAAGTAAAAGTTCGAGCTTGGAAAGGGCCAGATTATATTGAAGACCCTACTACAGATATAGCAGGGGTAGATTGGATTCTAGCAACACGTTGGTGGCCGTACCAACGAGGAACTTTCGTGACGCCTCCCTTTGCGGGCTATGTTTCGGGACACTCTACATTCTCACGCGCTGCAGCCGAAGTACTCACATTTGTGACGGGAGATCCGTTTTTTCCTGGCGGCATGGGTACTTTTGAAGTTGAGCAGGATACCTTTCTTTTCTTCGAAAAAGGACCTTCAGAGCCTTTTACGTTGCAATGGGCAACATATCGGGACGCATCAGACCAAACTAGTCTTTCTCGCATCTGGGGAGGCATACACCCACCCATAGATGATATACCTGGTAGAAGACTGGGTGCAGATATAGGCGTACAGGCTTTTAACTTGGCAACAGATTACTTTAATGGTGATGTATTGGGTGTGGAAGAGAACGAACTTATTTCACAAATTAAACTCTATCCAAACCCGGTGCTAAACATACTCCAGATTGCACACCCAAACACCTTTACAATTCAAAAAATTGAAGTGTTCGATATGGCATCTAGAAAGGTGATTTCTGAAGAGAATAAAAAATTGCAACCAGCAATTTCAGTTGGTGATTTAACCGATGGTGTTTATCTGGCAACGCTGTATACCGATTTTGGAACTGTGGTAAAACGGTTTATTGTAAGCAAATAGTTTTCGTTCGAATAGCAGCGATGATACTTGTTTGTCTGTCAACTTTTGCCTATATTTTTTAATGCACATTTTTCACATAAATGTTCTGCTACGGGTAGTGATTTCAACTTCAAAATGAAGTATTTTTGCAACCTATTTTACTCGATACCATGCAGCAAATTACAGACACAATTTTAATGATACGCCCAGTGGCCTTCAGAATGAACGAAGAAACCGCTGTAAACAATTATTTTCAAGAAGATATTGATGCCAGAAACTTCGATATTAATACCAAGGCGCAAGAAGAGTTTGATGCGTTTGTCGCAAAATTGAGAGCTGTTGGGGTGCAGGTTATTGTAGAGCATGACGATTTAAAAATGGATACGCCAGATTCTATTTTTCCAAACAACTGGGTGAGTTTTCACGAGAATGGTATCGTTGGTTTGTACCCTATGTTTGCTGAAAACAGACGCCGAGAACGTCGCGAAGAAATTATGACTCGCTTGGAGTCTGAAGGATTCCATATAGAAGGCTTTATGGATTATACGCCAGCCGAAGATGAAGATTTCTTTTTGGAAGGAACCGGCAGTTTATTACTAGACAGAGTTAACAAAATTGCCTATTGTGCACTTTCACCAAGAGCCGATGAAGACTTGTTTATCGAGTTTTGCGAAGACTTTGAATATACCCCCATTATCTTTACTGCTAATCAAACGGTTGATGGTAAGAGACTTCCAATTTATCATACCAATGTGATGATGGCATTGGCAGAAGATTTTGCCATTATTTGCTTAGATTCCATCGATGATCCTAAGGAAAAAAAGCAGGTAGTTTCAGCCTTAAAACAATCAAAAAAAGAAATTATCGCTATTACCGAAGCACAGGTACACCAATTTGCTGGAAATATGTTGCAGGTTCGCGGGACTGACAGTAAATATTTAGTGATGAGTCTTGCGGCACACAATAGTCTAGCGCCATCACAGATTAAACAAATAGAAAAGCACTGCGAAATTTTGAGTAGCGATTTGAAGACTATTGAAACTTGTGGTGGAGGCAGTGCGCGATGTATGATGGCTGAAGTATTTTTACCGAAAGCTAAAGAATAGCAAGCTGCAAAGGGCATTTTTATATAAAGTGTTCAGGGCAGATGTCTCGATGTATTACATTAAGAATTCGCAATTTTATTGATCATTCCAGCGAATATGAAGTAATGAAACGGCAACATGGCGTACCAATATAGCCGGCCTTTGAGTCCTCTCGGTCTAAAAGTAGCGGTTTGGTGCAGCACATTGTTTTCATCTATGTCAAACTCGAGCCAAGCTTCACCAGGTACGCGCATTTCAGCAAAAAGTAACAAGCGCTTCTCTTTTTTATCGGCTAAAATCACCCGCCAGAAATCGAGACTATCTCCTTCGTAAATTTTATTTGGATGCGTACGTCCCCTTCGTAAACCAACACCTCCAAAGGCTTTGTCTAAATACCCGCGAATCTTCCATAACCAATTTCCGTAGTACCAACCACGGTTGCCCCCAATACTCCATATGTTTTCAAGTGCTTGTTCCGGGTTTTTTAATTTAATGGTCTGGACATCTTTTAAACATCCTTGGTCTGGAACTTCTACATATTTTTTGAGGTCTTTTCTGAAACGACCACTAACCATACTGTCCTTCCAACTTGAAACTACTTGGTTCTGTTTTATTTTCTTAAACGCAAGGTCGATGGCTTGCACATAAGATATTGGCGTAATATTCAACATTTGCTGTAATCTGGTATCTTTTGTGATGACTTCAACGCGCATGCTATCTACTAAATTTAAGGCTAATTTATACGAAGTTGAAGTCACAAAATATAACCAGTACGACGATAACTTTGGTGACATAAACGGTACATCAAGTATAGTTAGCGATAAATTTCTGTACTTTGAATACTGCAGCATCATCTCTTTATATGATAAAATATCAGGACCGCCAATATCAAAACTTTCATCGTAACATTCCCCTTTACCCAATACACCTGTGAGATATGTTAAGACATCACGCACCGCAATGGGTTGGCAACGGGTTTTTACCCACTTTGGCGTAATCATCACAGGTAGTTTTTCACAGAGATCCCTGATAATTTCAAAAGAAGCACTGCCGCTACCCACAATAATCGCAGCACGTAACACTGTTAGATGCCCAGGGCCATCGGATAAGATTTCTTCAACATTTTTACGGGACCAAAGGTGTTTGCTCAGGTTTTTTTCGTTTACAATTCCCCCTAAATAGATAATTTGTGTACAATTAGTTTGGGCCAAATAGGTATTAAAATTTTTTGCTGAAAGTTCCTCTTTTTCGTCAAAGTCGTCTGTAGACGCAGACATGGAGTGAATCAAATAATAAGCGGCGTCAATATCTGTGGGTAAGAGACCAGGTTTAACTTCGTCTAAAAAATCTATTTCAACTATCTCAATTTTTTTACGTAGATCTTCAGTTACTGAAAGGCGGTTGGCATTTCGAACAGAACACACTATTTCGTGCCCTTGCTCAATTAAAAGGGGAAGTAAGCGCATGCCAATATAACCGTTGGCTCCAGTGAGTAGAATTTTCAAAATTTAATATTTGTTTAAAGATACGCAGTGAATGATAAACAAGAACTCATTTTATAAAAACTTTACCAACTGTAACCAATTTTAGTACCTTTAATAACATAAATAAACTAATATGAAAATATTGAAATTGGTACTTATAATCATCGGCGTACTACTTATCGCTTTTGGTCTATATAATGCTTTTGTACCTCAAGAAGTGGTAGCAATTGGCCCGTTAGAAGTTTCGGCTAAAGAAGGATTGAACAGCCAGACGCTAGCCATGATTGGCTTAGGTGTACTAGCGTTAGTTGCGGGTGCATTTATGCGAAAGAGATAACGAATTCTGCAAAGCAAACTAATTTGTAGAAGGTTGAAGAAATTATCATTACAAATCTTCCAATCGTGTCGGGCTAGCATCGGCTTTTGCCGCTAATACTTTGGCCATAAATCGATGGGTCGCTTTATCCTTTTTCTTTGCTTCTATTTTTATATAATAATCGTCACGATAGATACTATACTCATCGGCTTTCCCCTTATACAACACTAATTTATAGTATGGAATGATGAGTCCGTAACTTTCTAACAAACTTCTAAACCCAACAATAATACCGTTTGGGCGCATTTCGATATTACATTGGTTACGGTTGTTGTCTAAAATCAAAAGATTATTAATCTGAACACTCGCTTCAGAAATAATCAATTTGGAAGATCCAATTCCTCGCATTTTAATTCGGGTTGCCAAGGGAAATGGCTTGCCCAGTTCGGCATCAATCTTTCTAGAGATCTGTTTGTTGTTATACGATACATTTAGAAGCATGAAGTCTACTATTTAGTCTCCGTTTAGAGGCTTTAAGTTAATGTAGTGGTATTTTAAAGTGCCCAAATGTTCTACTTGTTGTTGGGCCGATTTTAACTGTGCCCAATCAAAGTTTTCGGCTACCGAATCTTCCTTATAACGCGCTAACAAGGTGTCTGAAATTAGCAAATATTCGTCTATCGGAACTTTGTTTTTTAAAAGTCGATGTGCCGTAATCACATCTTCCCCCATGAGTTTTATATGGTTTCCGATAGGAACCATCCCAATTTCATCACCATAGTGTAAAATGATTTTTAATCCAAGAATTTCGGGAAAGGATACGTTCTTGCGTTTGTCTCGAAACTTTTCAAGCAGTTCTTCCATTTGCTCGTAAAATTGTGTGTAGAATGCTTTGCACTGCTTCACCAATGCATCAAAAGGAGGGAGCTCTCCTTTTCGATAAAAAAGCACAGCGTCACCTTCAATTTCTGAAACTTTCAGATTTATTTCGTTGCTATAAATAATCTCATTCAACAGGGCAGGAATTACCTGCGAACTTACTTCAATGTCTACATTCCGCATAAATTCAGTAAAGCCACTAATGTCTGGAATGCAAATAAGTGCTGGGCTTGGTTTCATAAAATTTCAGTTAAGATTTGAAAGGTACAACAGCAAATCCAAATCTCAAGTCAGATTAACATTGTGTTGATTTTTTCTATTCTACCATTCGGGGTGCATCTTTCTAAATATGGCTATCTTTGCATCGCTAAAACAATCACATGAAATTGCAGGAACTTTTATCCCAACATATTAAAACCGCGGTCCAAGAAAACTATAATGTTTCTCTAGAAGAAGTAGAATTTCAGGCTACCCGTAAAGACTTTGAAGGAGACGTAACCGTTGTTGTATTTTCAATGCTACGCACTGTAAAAGGGAATCCAGTACAGATTGGTGAGACTATTGGTCAATATTTGGTCACCCATGTAGATGAAGTATCCAAATTTAATGTGGTGAAAGGCTTTCTGAACTTGGTCTTAAGCGATCAACACTACCTTGATTTTTTCAACACCATCGAGAATTTTAGCACTTTTGGCACCGTGCCTACTGCCGCAGATGCCATGATGGTAGAATATGCCTCGCCCAATACCAACAAACCTTTACACTTGGGCCATGTGCGTAATGTGCTGTTGGGCTATTCGGTTGCTGAAATTTTAAAAGCTTCGGGGAAAAAGGTGTACAAAACCCAAATTATTAACGACCGAGGTATTCATATTTGTAAAAGTATGTTGGCTTGGCAGCGCTACGGAAATGGAGAAACTCCCCAGAGTTCTGGGCTAAAGGGAGATAAATTGGTTGGGAATTATTACGTAAAATTCGACCAAGAGTACAAAAAGGAACTAGAACAATTGGTTGCCGGAGGCACGCCTACCGAAGAAGCTAAAACGAGCGCGCCGTTGTTGTTAGAAGCCCAAGAAATGCTCCGAAAATGGGAGGCAGGAGACGACGAAGTTGTTTCGCTTTGGAAAAAGATGAACGGTTGGGTATATGAAGGTTTTGATGCTACCTATGAGAATATTGGGGTCGATTTCCATAAAAATTATTACGAAAGTGATACCTACCTGCTCGGTAAGGATTTTATTGAACAAGGTCTACAAAAAGGCGTGTTTGAAAAAGATCCTGATGGTTCGGTCTGGTGTGATCTCACCGATGAAGGTTTGGATAGAAAAATTGTGCTTCGTAGCGACGGAACAGCCGTTTATATGACGCAGGATATTGGTACCGCCATACAGCGGGTAAAAGATTTCCCAGATGTGAACGGGATGATCTATACTGTAGGGAATGAGCAAGATTACCATTTTAAAGTATTGTTCCTAATTTTAAAAAAACTCGGATTCTCTTGGGCAGAAAATTTATACCACCTGAGTTATGGTATGGTAGATTTACCTTCAGGAAAAATGAAAAGTAGAGAAGGAACGGTGGTAGACGCAGACGATTTAATCGATGACATGGCGGCCACAGCAAAGAAAATTTCCGAAGAACTTGGGAAAATTGATGATTTTTCAGAAGAAGAAAAAGAAAATTTATACAAAACGATAGGGCTAGGGGCGCTAAAATATTACATCTTAAAAGTAGATCCTAGAAAAAGAATTTTGTTCAATCCCGAAGAAAGTGTCGATTTCCAAGGCAACACTGGTCCGTTTATCCAATATACCTATGCACGTATCCAGTCAATCTTAAGAAAAGCTGCTGAAGACAAAAACAACACGAGTACAGCCGAAGGGTCTTTAGCGCTTCACGAAAAGGAAAAAGAATTGATTAAAATATTACAGCAGTTTCCGGATACTGTACAATTGGCGGCCCAAAATTATAGTCCGGCGCTCATTGCAAATTACACCTACGATTTGGTAAAGGAGTTTAATTCATTTTACCAGAACGTTCCTATTTTTAATGCGGAACATAAAGCCGAAGTTGCATTTCGAGTAGCGCTTTGTTCGGCAGTTGGTGAAGTGATTAAAACAGCGTTTTCATTGTTGGGAATTGAGGTGCCCAATAGAATGTAATTAAAAAAGCAATTGCAAGGAGACATTGGGTGTAAAACCTAGCGAAAATTGATCTACACGTCGTAAGGTGGGGGCTCCTGTTTCGTTTTTATCCAACACATAATAACGTCCCAAGGCATTGTTTCTGTTGAAAATATTGAGAAAAGCTATATTGATTTTTCCTGTAAATGTTTCGTCTAACGGAAGCGTATATGAAGCCGAGAAATCACTCCTAAAATAGCTTGGAAGTCGGTCACTATTGGGTTCATTAAAATTTATCTTACTTCCCTGGGGAGTAGAAATAAAAGGATCTTCGTCATTCGGCCTGGTATAGGGCAGTCCAGATTTTAAAGTGTTGCCCAACGAAAAACTAAAATTTTTGTAATCGTAAGAGCCGGCTAAGGTGAAAGAGTGCGGACTTTCAAGATTGTTCCTAAATTCTTGTGGGTTTAAATCTTCAAACCGATAGGTGTTTTTTTGTGCCGAATAGCTTACCCATACATTCCATTGTGTCATTTGCCTGTTCACTGAAAATTCGAATCCCATTACATCATATGACCCAATAGTCTCAACATCTTGAAATTGATTTCTGAATCCGAGATTTGCTGAGTTAATTCCCGTTACTTTTTTTAAGTAAGCGTCAGCTGTTAGTGCCCAATTTGCTTTACTGAAATTTCCACCAATCCCAATTTGCTGACTTTCTAAAATCGGGTTATTAGCTTCATTGGCCAGGAGCCAATCTTTTGTTTCTACGCCCAACAAATTATTTCGAAAATTAACCCGTTGATACACCGTCTGGTGTTTGGTCTCTGCAGAAATATGAACGCGAAGTGCACTGTTCAGTTTTTGGCTGAGGTGAAGTCTGGGTTCCAAAAAAGTTTCAGATAGCGAAGGGTAGTGGGTAAAACGTAGCCCCGAAGTAATGTGCGTTTTTCCGTCGAATAATCGAAAGGCTCCACCCACAAAAATTGCGTTCGAAAATAGGCTATTCGATTGTTCTTGCAAATTTGAGTTTAATGAAGTACGCTGGCTGTCGGCGATTTGAGTATCGGTGTATTGATAGCCTGCTTCTAGATTTGCCTGCTCACTCCATTTGTAATGTAAATCAAATTTTACGGTTTTTTCAACCACCTCATTACGGTTGCTGCTCAATATTGCTTCGTCAACATTATTGCTAAATTCATTTCGCTGATAGGTGCTAGTTGCGGCTAGAATTTTGGAAGAAAATTTCGAGTTCCAATTACGCGTATAGGTGATGGCATTGGTGGCATTTTGTTGTTCTAATTCACTATCGATAAGTGACCCCATGTTTTCTGAAATGATACGTTCAGAGAATTTGAGACGATTATCAATACGAAGAAAATGATACGTGAGTTGGTCGTTTGCGGTAAGTTTCCAAAGCGATTTCACAGAAACATCAAAAAAATTGAACTGTTCGTCGGTGCTGCGTTCCCCTTCAATATTGTTGTTTTGTAGGTTGGTTACTACAGTATTTTGAAACACCTTACTAAAAAACTCATTGTACACAGGGTTCCCAATACCGGTATTTATAGAGGTTCGGCCAGAAACCGTGATTAAAAAATTTTCGGCAGCGGGAATTTCAGCATACGCATTGGCACTTGTAAGGTTTACACCAACCCCACCTTGAAACTGTTCTGGGATGGTTGAATTTGACTCCATGGCAATGACCCCCGAAACCCCTTCGCCATAGCGGGCTGCAGTACCGTTTTTATAAAGTGTTACATTCTTGGTCAGGTTAGGATTAAACGCAGAAATGAGTCCGAAAAAATGTCCCGACAAATACATTCGTACATCGTCCCAAAGTATTAGAAATTCGTCTGAAGTACCGCCACGTACATTTAAATTGGCAGCAGTTTCATCCGCACTGTCTACACCTGGTAAGGCTTGGGCAATCTGGAGCACGTCAGGTTCGATGAGGCTTGGTAAAATGTCAAAATTTTCATTTTGTATGATGGTTGCTCCCGATATATTTTTTGAAATACCTTTTGTAATATAATTGGTTAAAACAACTTCAGGCAGGTAAGTGTAGGTCTGTGAAATATATATAAACGGGCAACTTCCTGTGGCTTTAAGTTCACGAGCGGTAATGATTCTAGCTAAAAAACCGTTTACAAATATGGAAAGGTTATCTTGTTCTGATAGTCCTTCCATACTGAAATTCCCGCCGCTATCGCTGCGCACGATATTGTTGTTTACTTTGATTTCAGCATCTGCGATCGGGAGGCTACTTTCCGTTTCGATAAGGATACCACAAACTGAAAATAACGGGGTTGTTTCTAACTGAACCGCGATGTATCGCTCTTTTATCTGGGTGAATTTAAGCCGACCCTCATCAGCGAGCCGCTCGAGTGTAATCGGTAAAGTTTCTGCCAGATAATCATTGGTGACTGAAATAGGTTTTAAATCCCTTCGATTGTAAGAAAATTTTACGTCAAATTTTTTTTCAATCTGTTTTAAAGCTTTCAGTACGGGGGTGTTGGTATTCTGCCCAAAAATAATTGGGGAAACCATAAAAAAGAGAAAACATATGATAAACGAACTTCTATTTCGTGGCTTGCGTGGGAGAAATAATGACGTTTTTTTCGCTTTCAATAGCATACGTTAATCCAAGGGGTAGGGTAATGGTTTGCAAGGCTGCTTCTAAATCTTTGTGGGTAAAGCTTCCTGTAAAACGTAAAGTTACATCAATATTCTGAGCCGCAACGGTTATGTTGTATTTCCGTTCTAAATCTTGAAGCACATTTGTTATAAGGACATCATTATAACTGCTTTCGTTACCCACCCATTCAGGTTTGTTAACGTATACAGCACTAGAAATTAGTTCGCCATTTTCTATGGTTAGATGGTTTCCAGCAGCTACATTGGCCGTTTTACCCTGATGGGTGACCGCTACTAATCCTTCATAGCAACTCACCGAAAAATCGGTGCCATTTGAAGTAACATTGAATTCGGTTCCTAATACCGTAACATCACCATTTGGTGTCTGTACAGTGAACTTTTTGCCTTTGGCAACTTTAAAAAATGCCTCTCCCGTTAACGATAGTTCCCGAGATTCATCCCAACTGTTTTTCTTGTATGAAATTTCAGAATTTTCATTTAAAACTACTTCCGAGGTATCGGGAAGTGCAATGGTGATAGTTTCAGCAAATTGTGTCTGCACATTGGTTGAACTTCCAACCGCCAACATATACGTAGCAAAAACAATTACTAAAACAGCAGCAATTTTAAGCAATAGCGGCAATGTGCGTACTTTGGTATTCTTTTGTTTGGTTTGGCCAATTTTATCCTTTACAGCAGCTAGAGATGCTTCCGTATCAAATTCTGGAATCTCGATTTGTTTAGAAAAGCGGTCAATTTTTTGATATGCGGCAAATGCTGGGTCTGTTTCCAGTTTCTGCAGATCTTCGGCTGAGTGGGTGCCGTTGAGCCATTTATCTAATAATTTTGTGTCCATTTCTGTGTGCTTTCTAGCTATAAAACAAGTAAATCGCTTTTTTACTACCTTTTCTATATTTTTTCTACCGTTTTTCGAAGGGCCTCTAGGGCATCATGAATTCGTTTGCTAGTTGCTTTTTCTGAAATATTCAAAATTTCGGCAATCTCACGATATTTTTTTCCTTCTACCCGACTTAGTAAAAATGCGGTGCGTTGTATTTCGGTGAGATTGGCAATAGCGTTTTGCAGCCTCTCACCATATTCTTTTTCTTCTAATAAAAACTGCGGAGAATGTTTTTCTACCCTGGGCTGATGGCTTTCAACATATTTAAGAACCACTTTTTTGTGGGCTACTGTATTCAGGAAAAGATTATTGGCTACGGTATATAAAAAAGACTTTGCTTTCTGGGGTGGTACTTTTTTACAGTTTTCCCAAAGTTTGATAAATGCCTCTTGGGCAATATCGTGAGCTTTGTCTTTATCACCACATTTAAAATAAATAAAATTACAAATGGTCTCAGCGTACTCCCTGTAGACCTTATCGTACATATGCTCTTTGCAAACGTTTGTTTTCTCTTCCATAAACTAGCACCGTAAACTTATATAAAAAATAGTTTATGTTGAAGAGGTAGTATTTTTTTGTTTGGGCTGTTATATATAGACAGGTGTAAAAGGATTAGCTGTTTTACCCTGTAGATTGAAATCATTGTTCATGTTTATGAACAATTCGGTTGGTTAATGTGAAAGCCCATCTTGCTTGCAAAATGGGCTTTTTTGTTGGGTTTTATTTACTGAAAAAATTTGTAGCCGAGCAACGCATCATTGTCTGGAGCGGCATCAACTACTGCCCAATATCCCATTTTATGACCATTTGCAAAGATAAGGTGTGCCTGAAATTGATAATAAGTGCCAACATTATCTCGCTCTTCGGCTACGCCAAACGTTTGGTATTCTTTTAAGCTTCCATATTTTTTTTCAAATTGCGCTACGCCATTTTTTAATATTTCACTAAAATTCGCTGGAATATCGTCAGCGCGATCCAGCTCATTCAGTTGGTCAAAATTCCCATCCACCAAGATTGATGAAAACGTATGGAACACTTTCGCTTTTTTGCTGATCGGGGCTAAGGCAGACATCGGATAGTAGTACGAAATAGTATCATTTTTGGCATTCACGAGTATAGTTTCAATATCGGTATAGTTTTTCTTTTCTTCGGAAGTGAGCGCGTCGTATACCATTAATGAAGCGTTTGCTGTAGTTACTGTAGGTGCCAGCGTATCAATCATCTGGCTATTTTTAATAGTGACATTAAAGGTGGTTCGCTTTTCAGAAGTATTCGACACAAAACTTTTTGAATAGGAAGTTTCGCCCCCATATACCTCGGCGATATCTTCAAGTACTCCTTTTTCGGTTTCTGAAGCACACGCAAACAATAGTGCTGTGGCTACAATGCAAGTGATAAGTTTTTTCATGAGATTTATATTATTTGGTTAAGTCATATTCTATAGCAGTACGTACGAGTCCTGCAGTGTTTCTGGCGCCGGTTTTAATGAGCATATTGCGCCGGTGGGTTTCTACCGTACCGAAACTAATAAATAGTTTGTCGGCAATTTCTTGGGTAGTACACTCATCTAGTATAAGTTTTAGAACATCTTTTTCTCTTCGGGAAAGTGTCGGAAACGGGCTGGTGACTTTTTCACTTCCATTTTTCAGTACACTGTTCAGCACAATTTCATTTACCGTATCGTCTAGATACATTTTTCCTTCGTTTACGGTTTTTATGGCATCGATCACTTCATCTTGACCTGCATTTTTCAGCACATATCCTTTGGCACCGTTATTCAGCATCAACTTTATTAAACTGCTTTCTTTATGCATGCTAATAGCAACTATTTTAAGGTCTGGATTGAGTTTTAGAAGTTCTTTACAGGTTTCAATACCATTCATGCCAGGCATGTTAATGTCAAGCAATACGACGTCTACCGGTTGTTTGGTGATTTCTATCAAACCTTCTTCACCGTTCAATGCTGTACCCACCACTTTTATGGTAGCTTCATCTTTCAGCAATAATTTCATCCCGTCTATCACCATCTTGTGATCGTCTACTATAAATACATGTATCATACTATGGGTATATTAATAGTTAATGAAGTTCCGTTATTTGGTTGGGTATCCCAGTCTATAGTTCCGTCAAGATACGCCACCCGACTATTGATGCTTTTTAGCCCTAGACCTCCTTTTGCAAGCGCTGTTTCATAAGTAAAACCACGGCCATTGTCTTCAACCAGCAAATTCACTTCATTTTTGTGCCCGATTAGCTGTATCAGGATGGAACTGGCTTGCGCATGCTTTCTAATGTTTGAAATGATTTCCTGTATTAAGCGGTAAATCATTACCTCTTTTGTTGGTTCTAGTGCTTCGGGGAGGTTGTCTATTTCTACATTTACACTATAGCCCTGCTCTTGGAGGTGGGTTCCTAAATCTTCTATAGCACCTTTCAAACCAGAAAGACTAAGGGCATGGGGCATCATATTGTGTGAAATTCGCCGTACTTCAATACAAGCTTCATCGATAAGCGCGTTGGTTTTTCCTGTGAGGTCCAGAGCATCGAGTTGTTCAATTTCGTTTTGAATTGTCGTAAAATGTGCCTTCACAGTACTCAGCAATCCGCCAAGACTGTCGTGCAAATCTTTTGCAATACGAAGCCTTTCAGCCTCTTGTCCCTCAATCATACTATTCATAGCTATCAATTTGTTTTTCTGTTGTAATTCGGTGATTTTTTGTTGTTGAAGGGTTTCCGTTTGCAGCGCCAACTTGTTTTTATATTGCATCCGTTTCCGCAGGAACAAGATAATAACTATTGAAAACACCGCCAAGGTAATCAGTCCGGCAAGGATGTTTCGTTTCAGCCGTTTTTCATTTTGGAGGACCAATTCTTGCTCTTCTTGTTTTTTGTTGAAATCGTACTGCATTTCAATCTGTGTAAGCCGCTTTATATTCTTTTCATTAATTACAGAATCTCTAGCAATCGTAAACCGCTCATAATTGTCTAGGGCACTTTTAAAGTCTCCTTTGCTCTTGTAGGCCTCATATAAACATTCACAGGCTGCAGACATCAGTTCGGGCACTTTAATGGCATCGATGAGCTGTTTGGCTTTTTCACAATCTGCAATGGCCAAATCGTATTTTGCCTGTTTATTGTAAAGTGCACCGCGTTGTGGCAATACCTCTGCGATTCCTGAAGTATAATTCCGTTCTTCAAATATGGAAAGTGCTGAGTTTAGATATGAAAGTGCTTCTTCTTCTTGGTTCAGTTCTAAATGTGCAGCACCAATATTAAGATTTGAAATGGCGATAGATGTAGTGGGTGCACCAGCTTTTACTTTTAATTCTTTTCCTTCATTAAAAGCGTTTAGTGCTGCTTTTTTCCTGTCCATTTTAAGGAGAAGGTTTCCCTTGTTACTAATAATAACTCCCGCAGCGTTTAAATCGCCCATCTTTAGTGCAGCTTCATTGGCGATGTCATAATACACCAAAGAAGTCTCAAAGTCTTCTACCTTATTGTATAAATTTGCCAGCGAATTGGCAAGTACAAAACTCTGGCCCCTACGTTTCTTTTTCTGTGCTTCGTTAAGCTCTATAGTGTCTAACTTGTCTAAGATTTCTCTCGCTTGCATGGTGTATACAATAGATTGTGACACCGCGTCATTTTGACTAGAAATGCCGCCTTTGGTAGCTAAAATACCAGACCTTATAAATGGAAGTTCGTTGTCACTTATGTAAGTAAGCGCTTTGTCTAGCATATAGCTAGCTGAATCTAACTTGGCGTTGAAATAGTGGTAATTTCCCATCGAGTAATACGAATTGGCACGCATTTCATTATCATCTGCTGCTTCCGAAATTGCAATCGCTCGTTGTATTAGTGTACGGGTTGGTTTGATGTATCGGTTCTTCCCGGCACTTGATACCAGAAGTTGAACCGTTTTCATATCTTTTTCCATGGTTTCTGAAACCCGAAGAATAGAATCTATTTTTTGCTTGTCGAAAGGGCGCTTTTGGGCATTGCAGACAAGTACGCACCACAAGAAACAGGAAGAGATTAGAAATGCTTTTTTGGTCGGAAAAGCGAACATCTTTTTTTGATGGTTTTGTGAATCTCTAAGGTAAGTGGGCTATGGTGACAAAAGGGTATGAATTCTGTGAGCCAAAAAAACTCTATGAATTCATAGAGGGTGATTTCTTACAATTACAAGGGCACACAAACTGAAATCGCAGTGCCCCGACCCAACTCCGTATCCCAATCTATGGTTCCATCTAAAAATTGAACTCGGCTGTTCACACTACTCAGGCCAATCCCATCTTTGGAAAGTTCATCTTCGTAATTAAAGCCTTGGCCATTATCTTCAACCAACACGGTCAATTCGTTTTCATGACCTATTAACTGAAGCGTGATTTCAGTTGCATGAGCATGTTTTCTGATGTTATTTAGCAGTTCTTGTAGCAGCCTGTAGAGCATCACTTCTTTGGTGGGATCTAACGTTTCGGGTACATTTATAAATTCTATATTGGTTTGGTAGCCTTCTTGTTGCAGCTGTAGCCCAAGATCTTCTATAGCACCCTGAAGACCAGAAATGCTCAAGGCCTGAGGCATCATGTTATGTGAAATGCGCCGCACTTCAACAACCGCTTCATCTATAAGCTTATTTGTCTTTTCTGTTAAGTTAAAATCTTCTATCTGCTGGATTTCATTCTGGATGGTGGTAAAATGTGCTTTTACAGTACTTAGGAGCCCACCCAGGCTATCGTGCAAATCTTTGGCAATTCGCAACCGCTCGGCTTCTTGCCCCTCGATCATACTGTTAAGTGCCAACAATTTGTTTTTCTGTTGTAGTTCGGTAATTTTTTGGGCTTGGATAGAAAGAGTTTGTTCGGCAATGGTTTTTTGGGATCGAAGACGATATCTAAAAAATATAAAAACTAAAATAGCGATTAATGAAAGCGCGATCAACCCGTTTCTGATCTGTGTTTTTTGTTGGGTTTGTTTCTCTAATTCTAATTTCTGTTCAAGGATCTTACGTTCTTTTTTTTCAGTTTCAAATTCAATTTCAATCTCTGCAATGTTCCGCTTCATGTTTTCAGAAGTCACGCTATCTTGTAACGAAGCTTGTAATATTTTATAATCGTAGGCATCCTGAAAATTTTCTGCAGCAGCATTCATAGAAGCCAACGTAGTATAAATATCGATTAGGTGCGAGGGTTTTTCAACCGTTTTTAGCTTTTCGACTGCCTGTTCTAAATATACAATCCCTTTTTCTGGTTGGTTGGCAGATTCGTAGATGTTTGCCAGAGCTATGGTGGTAGAGACGTACGAATTCATACTATTCAAGCTATCACTTATGGCGATGGCTTTTTGTAGTAGTGGAATGTTCTCTGTACTCAACCTACGTTTAAAGAGCGCCTCAATGGGCATATGTCCTGCGGGAGTATTGGCATGAGCTTTTTCGTATAATTCTGAGAGGATTTGGGTAAATTTTGTAAGTTGTTCTGGGTTGTCTACTTGGGTATAGAAATCTAATATGATGTACATATGGTATCGCTTCTTCGGAATGTTGGGCATGTCTTTTACAAGCTCATATATCTTCAGAAGCATTGCTTCTTGCGTGTCATACTCTTTTAATGAATTATATACGGCCGATTTTGCATCATAAAAATTTGCTAACTGATAGGTGTTATTTTCTTGAAGAACAAGTTCTTCAATAGCATTAAGGTATTCTAAAGCAAGATCTGGTTTGTTTTTTTGGTCGTATGAATAGGCCAAAGTGATATGATAAAATATAAACCTACTCTCATCCTTAAATTTTTCAGAAAGGGTAATACCTTCTTTTTTAAGTGCAATGGCTTCGTCTAAAAACCCGCTTCTAGAATAATTTCTGGAATACGCCTCATATAGAATTAATTTGGCGAGTGCTGTAGTGTCTTTTTTTAAGAAATATTGAAAAAGTTCGGTTGCCTTGGCAGGGGCATTCTTCAACACAAGGCTGTCACCTAAAGCGAAATATAGTTTTCTTTTTTCTTCTGGGTCGGTGGTAGTTTTTAAAACGGTAAGCGTTTCATCAACTTTATCCTTTCCGAAACCTTGCGCATACAAAAAATTGGATTGGCACATTAAAATGAGCGCCAATCCAAGATAAATTGAGATGTATGTGTTTAGTTGTTTCACCAACAAAAGATAGGTATTATTTTAAAAACAAATTAGCGCGTCTTCATTTTCACTTGTAAAGTGAAGTCTCCTTCGCTTAATCCGTCTGCACCTGTTATCCCAATTACCACTCTATATGGCCTGTTTATGGCAACCAGATTGGTAACGGTTCTGGTGTAATCTTGTGTTTTTCCACGTACTGGGCGATCCATTTTATGGGCAGCTTCGCATCTAATGCATCGGTCTAGGTCGGGCACCAAGCGCATGTTGTCGACACCTATTTCGTACGCATAAATACTAAAATTCTTGTTTTTGTCTTTTGGAATAACCGTTACTTCCATTTCGCTATACTTCGGAATCACTCCAGTAAAAAAAACGTGCTTTCCTGTAAATTTTTTCTTTTGTGTCTCTGGGAAACAAGCATTTTGACTGCTCCAAGCCCAGGATAAGTCGTTTAATACAGTTCCGTTGCTTAGGTTTCCGCTGTAGCTTATTTCGCCATTGGGTACCGGTTTTATTTCGCTTACTTTAGGTTGTGCCATCATCGTGATAAATGGTGCTATTAGTAACAATGTGAGTAGTGTTTTCATAATTTGAATTTTAGATAAATGTGAAATGTTCTTAGTTGCTGAAAGAGACCTACAGTAATAGTAGGTCTCTTGTGCCAACTAGGTTGAAAAGATTAATCTATTCGGCTTTAATTCGGTACTTGAATTTATTTCCTACGGAAAGATTCTTCATGGCAACGATGATGATTTTTCCTTTCACATTTCTCAAATTGAACGTTTTCACCTTGCCGTTTCGATCATTTGGAAAAATATAAGAGGTTTTTTGGGTCGTGACTCCATCTTTTCCCTGTACACAAATTACCACTCCGGTTTTTGCTCTCCCATCGTATTTGTTGATGGTTAACTTTACATTGTTATTAAAGGAAGGATGTGTTACAAAGGTTCTCTTTGTTTGTCCGGTGATGCTCCCGTTTTCATTGCCTCCATCTATTTCAAGATAACGCGGACCAATATTTGCACCTCCGTTAGAAGCGATCCAATTCCAAGCATTTTTGATCTTTTTGGTACTTTGTTTAAAAGGAATCAAAGAAATGTCTGGTTTCCATGGTCCAAATTTTTGCCAGGTCTTTTTTGCCAATTTGGCACCTTGGTTACAATTCTGTGCTTCCGCAGTAAAAGTGAAAGCGAACAATACAATACTGAATAATAGAATTACTTTTTTCATGATATTTGGTTTAAATGTTTATGTTAATTAGTTTCTGACTCTTGCGTCCATAGTATACGAGAAGGTATTCCCTATGGAAATATTCTTTAACTCTACTTTGAACTTATTATTCCCGTTTAGGTTAAGCACCATCTCGTTTCTAGGTTGACTTCTTTCAAAAGTATCGCTAGAGTGTTCTACCCACGAGTTTCCAACTTTTCTCCAAACTCTAACCGTACCTCGAGCTCTTCCTGAAGTTCTTTTAATAGTTACTCTAGTTTTGTTGGTACAAGAAGCATTTGTTTCTAAGGTCTTTTTTTGGTTACCTAATAACCGCCCTGTTTTTCTACCACCTATGGCCAGATTGGTTGTGCTACCTGTTGCTTTCATACTATATTTAAACTTGTTGGCCACAGATTGGTTTACGATGTCTACACGAATACTTTTACCGCTTACACCTGTAATAGTTTTAGCCTTGGTAGGTGTGTCACGACCATTTTCGAAAATCATTCGATCTTTAAAGCTTCCATTAGCATATATATTTACCGTTGTTTTTGCTTTACCACCTGTTTTGTTTACAGATATGCGAACCGAATTAGAAGTTGCTGTGAATGTGGTTTTCGCTGGGCCTCCTGCCATGACCGTTCCGCTTCTAGTTTTAAGTGTACTGGTGCAAGATTGAGCGTTCGTTGTAATTCCTACCATTAGCACTGCAAGTGCTAGAATGATAGTTTTCATGTGTGTGTTGATGTAATTTTTCATGGTGTTCGATTTAATGGTTTATGAGATTTCTAATTATTTGATACTGCTAAACTACTGTGAGATAATGGCTTGAGTATCAAAGAAAACGAAGAGGAACTGAAAATATATGATTTCTGTTAGGAGCTACAGAATTCATGTAATAAACTGTTTTACAAATAATTATAAATAGAAAAAACGCTTCACCTTTGGTTGCGAAGCGCTGTTTGATACTAGTATGATTTTATTGTAAACTACTGAGATGATATGCTAAACTGTGCCTTCTCACCACTGTGCTTTAAAGATGCACTCAATACCTTTCCTTTTACATTATCTACCGTAAAACTTTTGGAAGATTCACCTGCCATAAAAGTATGGCTTGCTAAATTTTCGGTTAAGTTGGCTTTAGTATGGGCGCATATCACTACTTCGAGTCCGGAGAGGTTGTCACTGCTTGCTATAGTGATCTGCATCGACTCTTTTGGCGCCATATAAGTAACGTAGGTTCTCTTTTTACCCTTTTTTATAGTTCCTTTTTTCTCCTTTCCTTTAGTCGATAATAATTTTGGAGCGTTTCCTTTTAGGCTGAGTCCGCCCAACGATTTGGTTAAATTTCCTTTTAGGGCATCAAAATCTGAAGTAAGCGATTCTGGATCGTTAAGCGCATTCTCTAACGTTAGCTTGTCCCACAGGCCCGAGATTTGTTTGAAGTCTTCACTACATTCCTGGCTTGTGGCAGTAGTAATACAAAGTAGGGTGCAAAAGATAAAGTAAATCGTATTCATGACGTGAAGTTTTAGTGTACTACAAAACTACGTCCACGTAATGATTTGACTATCAAAGAAATCTGATAGGTGGCGAAATTGTATGAATTCTGTTTTTAGAGCTTAGCGCTCTATTTTTCTGCTGAAACATTAGTTGCTTTACTCCCTTTGTTTTATTGTTTCCAACGATGCCGATAACTATCATGAGAGAGAAAGACATAAGATTTCGTACTGCGGAAGGGTTAAAAAAGCAATAGCCTTGAGAAATTATTACGAGTGACTATTCTAAACGCTGTTTTAACGAAACTAATTTGCTTTCAAATAGGGTTCGTTTTTCACTCTTTCGAAGGATCCTTCTATCAGTTTCACCATTTGAGGTAATTGAAAGTATGGTGGTTAGCATTTCCCGCTTAGTCTCTTTTGGTGCTGTAGCAATTATGTCTAGTGCTAATTGGTGTAGTTCTTCAAACACTTCGATACTCCCTTTTTTCGAAACTGGAACACCGCCGTTATAGGTGCCTGAGGAGCTTTCTTTATCGGTAATAGGCGTGTAGTCGAAAGAAGTTTCGGTAATTCGGTAACGGTTATTGTTCTGGTCGGTATAATAAATCACAATGTCCTTGTCTTTAATTGTGCCGCAACCCATTCCGAAGAGAAATAGAAAACAGAACAAACTATTCAAAAATTTCATTATTTGTTATAAAGTTTTTTACCAGCATTTTCATAAGTATCACCGGCAGTCCAAAAATGTGTCACAGAATCGTTTGCAATACTACGACCGGCCATTACATAGGCTCTAAAAAATTTCAACAGATAATTATAATCCATGTTATCGGTATGATCTCCAGGCCTGTGGTAATATTTGGTCACTTCTCCATCAAACGAAGTGAAGCCCATCGAAAATGTTGGCGCCGGAATACCCTTTGCGGCAAAATGTACATTGTCACTACGGTCAAACAAGCCTTGTTCAGGAGCAGGGTCGTCTATAGCAGTGAGACCAAAGGTTGTTGCTGCATCCATCATATTCTTACTGGCTGTTGTTCGGGTCAATCCTATAATAGTTGCTTTTGAGGTGTCATTATAACCACCGTTGTCGCTATTAAAACAATACACCATCTGCTCTAATGGAAGTACTGGGTTTTCAACGTAATATTTGCTACCAAGAAGCCCTTTTTCTTCCGCAGTAAATAAAATAAACAAAGCCGAACGTTTGGTAGGGTATTTTGCCAAATTCTCTGCCATGCTCAACACTGTGGTTGTTCCCACTGCATTATCTCTGGCGCCGTTGTAAATAGTGTCGCCAGTTGCATCTGGTGTACCAATGCCCACATGGTCGTAGTGTGCAGAATAAATAATGTATTCATTTTTTAGCTTCGCGTCGGTACCTTCTACTACGCCAATTACGTTTTGCGAAACAACTTCAGTTGAAACCTGTGCACCGAGATTCATATCTAAAGTATTCGTTGCTTGCGCTTCAATAGCATTAAGGGTAGCACCATTGGTGTCTTTTACCCAGATATAAGGAATTTCTTTAGTTTCCATATTACCAGCCTCTGAAGCTACTTTTAATGTTGGAGCGTTAAAATTGTGATCTATAAAACTCCATATTTGCTCTTGAACATCCACAAATTCAATCACTCCGATTGCACCTGCCATGGCGGCAGCCATTTGCTTTTTTCGAATTAACCCGAACGACCCTTGGGTGTCTTTGGTCTCTGCACTTCCTGCCTCTACCAACACAACTTTACCTTTCACATTTTTGTTTGTATAGTCGCTTTCTAGTCCGTAACCCACAAAAACAGCGTCTCCATTATAAATCAATGCCTCAACAGTCATGGGCGCTACTTGCTTTAGTTTTGTTCCGTTTATGGTGAAATCCATGACCGCTGGCGGACTCGTTTTTTCGAGTTTTACTTCTTGGTAGAATGTTCCTGTTTTCGGATTTGGTTGTACACCATAACTTCGTAAGGTATTTGCCAGATAAGAAGCAGCAATTTTATTTTCTGGTGTGCCTGTTTCGCGACCTTTTAGTAGGTCGTCTGCCAGGAAATAAATATGGCCTTCAATTTTAGATTTGGTGACGGTGTTTTCAACTTTTTGCTTTTCCGATTGTGCCTGAAGTGATAGTAGGCTACAAAGTGCTACGGAAAGGAGCATCAATTTTTTCATAAGGAGTGATTTTGAAGGTTAAAGATACTTAATTTTAGCAGTTGCATACTGCTGAATAAATTAGACGTACCTTTGTGCCTCATAAAGAAGCATATTAAATAAACTTCACGAGCTTCTTAAATTCATTATATGTCATTTAAAAATTTAGGGCTTTCTGATAGCCTGCTGAAAGCAATCAGCGAAAAAGGATACGAAACTCCAACTCCAATACAACAAAAAGCAATACCGAGAATATTAGAAGGAAAAGATGTGCTGGCTTCAGCACAGACAGGAACTGGTAAAACCGCTGGGTTCACTCTTCCGATGCTTCAAAAGCTAGCCAATGCCAAACAAATGCACAAGCGCCCGGTTAGGGCATTGGTATTAACACCCACACGCGAACTTGCTGCACAAGTGTATGATGATGTGAAAACATACTCGAAATACGTAGACATACGTTCTACTGTGATTTTTGGTGGGGTAAATGCCAATCCACAGATTAGAACAATGAAACAAGGAGTCGATATTTTAGTGGCTACCCCAGGACGTTTACTCGATTTACACAACCAAGGGATTTTCTCATTAAAAAGTGTAGAGTTTCTCGTATTAGATGAAGCCGATAGGATGCTAGATATGGGCTTTGCTAGAGATATCAACAAAATTTTGGCGCTGTTGCCTAAAAGAAGGCAAAATTTACTTTTTTCAGCGACCTTTTCAAAAGAAATTAAAAAACTAGCAAATAGCTTTTTATACCAACCTGTTTTGGTTGAAGCAACTCCAGAAAATACAACTGCCGAAAAAGTAGATCAGCTAATCTTTAAAACTGATAAAGCAAAGAAAACAGATTTGGTCATCAAGCTTATTTCAGAAGGGAATTGGCAACAGGTGCTCATTTTTACACGAACAAAGCATGGTGCCAACCGATTGGCGCAAAAATTGGATAAAGCAAAAATAACTTCCGCAGCGATACACGGAAATAAAAGTCAAGGTGCCAGAACAAAGGCGCTGGCAAATTTTAAAAGCGGAAATGTACGGGTTTTGGTAGCAACAGATATTGCAGCACGCGGACTCGATATTCCGTTATTACCGCATGTAATTAACTACGAGCTTCCTAACATTCCTGAAGATTACGTGCACCGTATTGGAAGAACCGGTAGGGCAGGGGCCAGCGGCGAAGCCATAAGCATAGTGAGCGTAGACGAGTTTGAATATGTTCGTGCTATCGAAAAATTGCTGGGAGAGCGCTTAGACCAAAAAACCATACCTGGATTTGAAGTAACAGAGAACCTACAAGAAGTACTCGATAAGAAAGCAGAAAATAAAGCTGCGAACCAGCGTGGTAGGCAGCAATCGAGGAATAACAAACCTTCTCGGGGTAGTTCTAAAAATAAAGGTGGCAACCGAAAGAATACCAGACGTAATCACCAATAGTATGCGAATTGAGTACATATAATTAGTAATGCGCCGACTTTGTCACAAGGCATCCAATTTGTATCTTTGCCATTCTTTAAAATGACACCTGAATATGTTCAATAATCTTAGCGATAAATTAGATAAAGCCCTCCACGTTTTAAAAGGCCACGGGAGTATCACTGAAGTAAACGTTGCAGAAACCCTTAAGGAGGTTCGCCGCGCTTTGCTCGATGCCGATGTTAACTTTAAAACTGCTAAAGAATTTACCAATCGTGTAAAAGAAAAAGCGCTTGGACAGGATGTACTAACCACCCTACAGCCTGGACAGCTTATGGTGAAAATCGTAAAAGATGAACTTACCCAACTCATGGGAGGTGAAACGGCTGGGATTAATTTAAAAGGGTCGCCCAGTGTCATTTTAATGTCAGGATTACAGGGTAGTGGTAAAACAACTTTCTCCGGAAAGTTAGCCAATTTCTTAAAAACGAAGAAAACTAAAAAACCCCTTTTGGTAGCCTGTGATGTTTACCGTCCCGCTGCAATTAATCAATTGCACGTGGTGGGAGACCAAATCGACGTAGAAGTATATAGCGAAGAGGGAAATATGGATCCGGTGGCGATTGCTACTAACGCTATTGCACACGCAAAACAAAATGGGCACAATGTTGTTATCGTAGATACCGCAGGTCGTTTGGCGGTCGATGAGCAGATGATGACCGAGATTGCGAACGTACACAAAGCAATTACACCAGACGAAACATTGTTTGTGGTAGATTCTATGACAGGTCAGGATGCTGTGAATACTGCAAAATCCTTTAACGACCGGCTTAATTTCGATGGAGTGGTGCTCACTAAATTAGATGGTGATACGCGAGGTGGTGCAGCTATTTCGATTAAGAGCGTTGTAAATAAACCCATCAAGTTTATCGGTACCGGTGAAAAAATGGATGCCATCGATGTGTTCCACCCAGCACGTATGGCAGACCGTATTTTGGGCATGGGAGATGTAGTTTCCTTAGTTGAAAGAGCCCAAGAACAGTTTGATGAAGAAGAAGCGAGAAAATTGCAAAAGAAAATCGCTAAGAACCAATTTGGTTTCGACGATTTCATTAAGCAGATTCAGCAGGTAAAGAAAATGGGTAGCATGAAAGATCTGATAGGGATGATACCTGGTGCTGGAAAAGCCCTAAAAGATGTAGATATCGATGATGACGCATTTAAAGGTATTGAGGCCATAATACATAGTATGACCCCCGAAGAACGAACGAGCCCGGCCGTAATTAACGGAAGCCGGAAAAAACGTATCGCAAAAGGAAGTGGTACTTCAGTTCAAGAAGTAAACCAGTTGCTGAAGCAGTTCGACCAAATGAGCAAAATGATGAAAATGATGCAAGGTGGCGGCGGTCGAAAGATGATGCAGATGATGGGGAAAATGAAGTAAAATCAGTCGCTGGCACTTAGTCTTTAGTTCTTAGTCGTTAGTTGTACTTCATTGGTTGTCAATGCAGTATATAAATCAAAAAAACTCACCAATAAGTAAGCAGTATGATTCTTTTAGATGGTAAAAAGGTTTCGAACGATATTAAAGACGAGATCAAGGCTGAGGTCGATAAAATGAAATCCCAAGGCGAAAAAGTTCCACACTTGGCCGCTGTGATTGTTGGTGACGATGGGGCCAGTCTTACTTATGTTGGTAGCAAAGTGCGAGCTTGCGAACGTGTAGGGTTTGAGTCTACTATGGTACGAATGAAACATACCACTTCAGAAATTGAACTACTCCATAAAATTAAAGAGCTGAACGAAGATGATAACATCGACGGATTTATCATTCAGTTGCCTTTACCTCCCCAAATCAATACGCAAAAAGTACTGATGGCGGTAGACCCAAGTAAAGATGTAGACGGTTTCCACCCAGAAAACTTCGGAAAGATGGCGCTCGATATGAGTACATTTATTCCCGCTACTCCCTTTGGAATTCTGGAACTGCTAGAACGCTATGATGTGGATACCAAAGGAAAACATACTGTTGTGATTGGAAGAAGCCATATCGTGGGGCGTCCCATGAGCATTTTGATGAGCCGAAAAGGTTGGCCAGGTAATAGTACGGTTACATTAACCCACAGTAATACTAAAAATATTACGCAGATCATCTCCCAAGCAGATATTGTGATCTCTGCCCTTGGAGTTCCTAATTTTTTGAAAGCTGAAATGGTCAGGGACGATGCTGTCGTGATTGATGTCGGAATTACCCGCGTAGATGATGATTCAAAGCCTAGAGGGTACCGAATTGTAGGTGATGTCGATTTTGAAAATGTCAGTAAAAAATCCAGTTTTATCACGCCGGTACCAGGAGGTGTTGGCCCGATGACGATTGCCATGCTGCTCAAAAACACTTTGTTGGCAAGAGAGCAACGAATGGGCTGATGAAAAACTATGGCCCAACGCTTTTAATATCTCTTTTTTTGACTTGCTTTTTGCAAGTTGGTTTTGCGCAACAAGAATCAACATCATATTATTATGGCCAAATTGGCCCTGAAGTAGGTAACTTTGCAGGCGTTTCTGTAGCTGGAAATTATATTTTTAATCAAAAATACAGTGTACAATTAGGCTTTCAGTTTTTTACTTGTAACCCAAGGGAACTTCCTGATGATTTTGCCATTGGCTTTTTTGATTTAATTGCTTTTGGTACGACGATTCCATTAGATAAATATATGGTATATCACGGTTCGTTTGGGCGGATCATAAATTTCAGTAAACATCCTAAAACCCGTTTAAATCTGATGGCAGGTTTAGGATACACTTCCTATAGTTACGAGACTAATTTTGAGTTCGTCGGCGGATTCGGACTTATTTCTAATTATACCTCTGATTCCAAAAATGAGTCATCTGCCATTGTATTGCTTCAGCCTAAAGTTGAATTTTGCTTGAGCGAAAAAAATGGAATTTCGGTTGGGCCCGTTGTGAAATTTGCAAAAAGAGAAAACTTCTATGGTTTTTCAGTAAACTATATCTTCGGAAAACTTAGAAATTCGATAAATCGCCCTAAGCAATAGTATATGCCAAAAATTACTTAGTTACATTTTTTCATTAAAGCTGTTCAACACGATGTCTCGTTTTAATCTATTGAACGCAGCGTAATTAAGATTATACTAAATCGGCCAATTAGAAACGACACGGCACCAAAAAGTGTTGTTATCAACGCCACTTTTAATCCGCCAGCCATCATTCCACTAGAAACATCTCCCACAGTTTGTATCGCATCAAATGCTTGAATGAGCCCGATTACAGATCCTAAAAATCCCCAAACTAACGCAAAAAGACTTATGTGTGAGATGAGCTTAGCGTATTTACTTTGAAATTGGTTTTTGGTCATTGCCAAGATCAACAAAATTATGATGATAAAAATCATGGCAACTAATGGGAGCATAAATACAAGTCCGCCCTCAACAAGAATGTTTAATGGAATTCGCATACTATTTTTTTTAAGAGTTATAGTGCAAACATATAGATACTTGCGCTCGGGGTTATTTTAATGCGATAAAAGTACAAATCAACCCGATAGACAACTGTTTTTATGTGATTTTTACTATTCCACATCAATGTTTATGTTATTAGTCCTTCAAAATTGGTCATCCATCTCATAAAACTATCACTTTTATTTAAAATACCCATCTTTGCAAGATGCTTGCACAATTGCTACGTCGGTTTAAATATATACCCTATCATATCATTCTTTGGGTTCTTGTTTGGCTATTTTATGTATACTTTTTTAGCTACAATACCGAAAATCAGTCTTTTGTATTTTGGTTTTCGTCTAGTCTACTTCCAGTAACCATAGCTGCAACTTATACTTTTTCGTACGAGATTATACCAAACTATCTTTTAAAACAAAAATATGCCTTATGTGCATTATATAGTTTGTATACCATGATAGGCTCGCTATTTCTTATCATGCTCATTGTGTTCTTCGGATTTATGATAAAAGCGTATTTCAATGTAGAAACCATGCCATTGCTCACACGTAATTTTGTGTTCGTACTTATTTTAGTCTATCTGGTAGTAGGAGTTGTGAGCTTTATTAATCTTTTAAAACATCACTATAATACACGTAACCAAAATAAAATTCTTCAGAATAAGATTTTAGAGGGTAAGTTGCTATTGAAACAAAGAGAGCTCCATTATTTGAAACAACAGATACACCCACATTTTTTGTTTAATATACTGAATACAGTGTATGCGTTCGCTCTAAAAAAATCTGAAGAGACCCCAGCACTTGTTCTAAAATTATCCAACTTGTTGGATTATGTACTTCATCAAATAGAAAAACCATTGGTCTCTATTTATGATGAAGTGACGTACATAGAGTCGTACATCGGTTTAGAGAGTATCCGGTTCAAGGATACGGTGCGCCTGCGTTTTGAGAAGGAAATTGAAACAGATAAGCAGGTTCCACCAATGTTGTTTATGGCATATATTGAAAACGCATTTAAACATGGAGCAGGGAGAGATGGTATCTTAGATATCTTCATAAAGCTAAGGTCTACCAGCACCTTATTGTTATTTACCATCGAAAATACTGTGGGCAATACAAGTGAAGAAAAAAGCAATCACGGAATTGGCCTCCAAAATAGTCGAAAACGGTTGGAAACAGTATACCCAGATTCTTTTGAGCTTAGCACAAAAAGAACCGATGCCCAGTTTTTATTGAATTTATCAATAATGTATAAAGATGAAAAAATATAGTGTACTTATTATAGACGATGAGCCTATGGCGCGAGAAATAATAATAAGCCATCTCTCTAAAATTGAAGGTTATGATGTGGTTTCAAGTTGTAAAAATGCATCGGAAGGTTTCCGGGCACTTCAAACCCATGATGTAGATCTTATTTTCTTAGATATCAATATGCCAGAGGTTACAGGACTCATGTTCGCAAAGGCAATAGACAAGAAATCGGCAGTTATATTTACGACAGCCTATCGGGAATATGCTGTAGAAGGTTTTGAGCTAAATGCCGTAGATTACCTGCTCAAACCTATTTCTTTAGAACGTTTTATTTCTGCCTTACATAAGTTTGAGGAAATAAAAGTTGTCCCTACTGAAAAAGAAGCATATGGTTTTACTTTTTTTAGATGTGATCGTAAAATGGTAAAAATAGATTTTGATTCACTCCTATATGCTGAAAGTTTTGGGGATTATATCAAATTGCATACAGAAGATAAGGCTTATGTTACTAGGGAAACTATGAAAAATGTGGTAACCAAATTACCTTCGTTGAAATTCATACAGATACATAGGTCTTCGGTAGTGGCTATCTCAAAAATAGAAAACTTCACTACCGAACATGTAGAAATAGCTGGTACGGCACTATCTATAAGCAGGGGGTACCGAGAATCCGTTCAAAAAAGGCTAGAAAAAATTTAAACATCCGCTTGTGACAACTTCCAATCTAAATATTTATGAATATCAGTCTCTATCCACCCCATACCTAATGAAAGCACTGCAAGATCGTCTATATAACCTACTCCGGGTATAAAGTCTGGAACGATATCTAATGGGTTAAGCATGTATAAAAGTGCCATGACAATAGTGGCTATCACAAACCAGGGTACACTAGTGTATTCACCCCGTTTCATATCTTTCACCATTCCTAACATTATTTTACCAATCTCAACATATTTACTCAACGAGTTAGCACCCGCTAGTTTTTTAGAAATCTCTTCTTCGTTTTCTAATAGAATTTCAACATCCCCATCATTAACTTCGGAGACTTTTTCTTCCATGTAAACGTCGTCGATTTTCTTTTCGACTACGTTTTTATCCGCTTCTTTCTTATTGGTAAAAAACATACAATTATTTATTTAAGTAAAGTTACGGCTTGGAACCGTGATTCTGTTTTAAAATTTTGTTATAAATATTTGAAAAGTAAAAATAGTAACACTGCTATTCCGAAGAGATACATCGCCCAATAATGTTTAAAAGAAGTGGAGTCACCACCCAACATGGCTTTTGTTAGTTTAAAAAAGAAACTTCTATGTTTTGCGATATAATTATAACCGTGATCGCTTAGACGCTGAAACCAACTATATTTTCTGTACCAATTGTGCCAGGGTGAATTTCTATTTGCAATATAATAACTCATATAAGCCGAATCTGGTCCGCTGTGTACAGTTCCTTCCGCAGTTATGAGTCGCGAGGCTTTTTTAAACTCCTTGAGTGGAATATCTTCAAATTGATGTGCGACGTCTTGATAGGTTTGAAATGTTATTTTCCCGTGTGTAATTTTTTTCCAACGAGTCACCCAATACTTGCAAAAACCACAATCGCCATCCCATACCAACACAGGTTTTTCTGAAGGTGGAAATTGAGTATGGTCAAATTTCTGAAACATAATTACAAATCTGGATCATCGTCTGTGGGGTCGTCGTGTTGCGGTTTGCCGTATTCGCGTTTGTAAATACGCATCACAATCATAAACAAACTGATGAGCAAGGGTCCAAAAATTAACCCGATAAAGCCAAATAACGGTACTCCCACAATGACACCAATGAGTGTTACCAAAGGATGCACATTGTCTAGTTTTTTGAGTACATATAGCCTAATAATATTGTCTGTAGAGCCTACCACCACAAGGCCGTAAATCAAAATTCCCCATGCCTGAAACGTGTCCCCAGCCGATAGCGTGAGTATAAAAACAGGGAGAATTCCTAAAAGCGTACCCACAAATGGAATCATAGAACCTATGGTAACAATCACGAACCAGAAGAAGGGGTCTTCAATTCCAAAAATCAAAAATCCGATGAGTGCTATCACTCCTTGGGCGATAGCAACCATTGGGATTCCTAATGCGTTTGAGCGTACCATGGCATGCGACTCGTCGCCTATTTTCTTAAGATTTTTTTTACTGATTGGGATGTACTCAAATAACGATTCTTTAAGTTCCCGTCTATTGGTTAGCATATAATACAGCATAAAATACATCAAACCAATGGCGATAAAGATATCGAATGTGCTACCTGCAAAACTCTGTAGGTTTTCTGACAGCCAACCAGAAATTGCCGAAACATCGATTTCTGAACTAAGGTCATACCCTAATTTATCTTCCCAGGCTACTACCTGTTTTTTAACTGCGGACGCTACTTTCTCTGAGTTGTTAACAGCTCGTCCAATTTTGTTGCTCAGCATTAAAATGATACCAGCAACGGGAATCAGGATTCCAAAGAAGGAAAGCAACATGAGCAATCCCGCAGCCAGATCGGGTCGCCAACCTTTCTTTTTAACCAAGATTGCCATCCATCTTCGTAAAAGCACATAAATTGTGATTGCGCCCAATACACCAGAAAAATAAGGGATTATCTCTCTAAATATAAGTGTGCCCATAAGTAAGATGAGCAGAAGAATAAAAATTTGGCGGATAATAGTTGGTCTAATGGAACCCATAAGTTAGGTGATTGCAAAAAGTTGGTTAAGGTTTTTAAATGCTTTAAATTCGAGTGCGTTGCCAGCAGGATCTTTAAAAAACATAGTGGCTTGCTCTCCAGGCTTTCCTTCAAAACGGATATAGGGTTCAATCACAAAATGTACCCCGTTATTTTTGAGTCGGTGTGATAGCGTCTCAAAATCTTCCATGGTAAGCACCACACCAAAATGTGGAATGGGTACGTCTTTTCCATCAACCAGATTACTAACATTTTCTCGTTCTTCGGAAATTTCCTTTACATGAATTACAAGCTGGTGGCCAAAAAAGTTGAAATCGACCCAATGGTCGCTACTGCGGCCTTCTTCACAGCCCAGCGTTTCTCTATAAAAGGTGCGGCTAGGTTCTAAAGAATCTACCGGAATTGCCAAATGGAATGGTCTTAGGCTATTCATATTAATCGTCTTCAGTTTTTGTACATACGATTTTCCAAGTCGGAAATCGGAACGTTTCATTAGTGTTTACCCATTCTCCCAGCCAATTAAAACCTTCGTCTGAAATATTGCTAAACGTTATTCGAAAAAAGCCTTCAGTGCCGTTGGGAGCCTTCTGCGCTCGATATAATACAATGCTATCTCCCCGTTTCCCACCTTCCCATGCTGAAAGTATTGGAGTAGGTACGGTATTCGAATAATAATGAACATACCATCTGCTGCTGTCTGCAGCAAATTGCCTGATACTCCCAGAATGGCTGCCATCTTCTTTTAGCGTCTCATCCTGCACGGCGTTACCATTCATGATGTATTTAAACGTCCATGTCATATCTTGGGGTTCTGCCCAAGATTGATCTGCTTTTCGGGTGGTTGAGGTACAATCACAAGTTCCAATAAGTGGGGCGTAATCTGCCGTTTCTGGGGGAGCGGTCGGATTTATCTTTCCGAAGGGTTGCGCTGCATTTGCAGTGTACTTCATCGTAGATTGTGCACATAGGAATGAAGTACATAATAAGCAAGCTAATAATAGTTTCATCAGTTGTTTCTTAGCGCGTGAATTAATTCCTTTTTGTCCATTTTTGACCGCCCGTCAATGCCTACATTTTTGGCCTGTTGGTATAATTCTGCTTTCGTCCAGTCTTCGTACGGACTTGATTTCCCACCTTTTTCACCTGCATTGGGAGTGTTTGCAATACGTGCCGCTTTTTCTTGGCTGTACCCTTTGTCTCGTAGCGCCTCGTATTGATCTTCGTTTTTGATACTAGGTCTGTCCATTGCGTATTATTTCTATTCGAATTTACTATAAAACTCTGAAAATACTGATTCGCTTAACAAAATGTTGGGAGCTCTTTGTTATTCCATTCGGTAGTAATATAAAAAAAAGGGCTCTCAAGGAGCCCTGTACATAAATATGGTTTCATAGGAAATTTTAAATATCCCCTTCTTGAATTTCAATCGGGTCACCTGCGTCCCAACCAATCATGAAGTATTTAAACTTTGCTTCATCAGGAATTTGCGATGCTTCTATCTTTTGGTTGAAATTATACCGCACTTCTTCTGGCAGCTCTTTTTTGTCTATGGTGAGATATAAACTGGTTCCTTTTAAGAAAACCACGACCGAGTTAATAGCGTTTTCAATAGCAGCGATTTCATAATTTGCTTTTACATCTTTAAAAGTACTAGCTTTCGAAAGTCCTTTTTCCGTGGTATAACGTGAATCGAATACCTGTACATTCGCTATTTCAGAGTTGGGGTCACTTTCGTCGTATGGAGAAACTAAAAGCAGCTTAGTGCCGCCCTTTTCGTAAATTTCTACTTCGCCTTGGGTGTCTAAAGCACCTTTTATTGGATTTAATTTTACCAAGCTATCTTGCGCAAAGATAGAATCTAATTGCTTCATTTTTGTGGTCTTGGTAATGGGGCCGATGGCTCCATCGGTAATTGCAAAGGGGTTTTTCTCCTCTTCACATTGTATAAATAGTAAGGTTGCTATGATGCCAAATAATACGGTCTTTTTCATTTTTTTATTCTTTGTGGGTTTATTTCTTTATCTGTTTCAGCCAAAACAATTCATGGAATTTTTTTTTTGACCATTAAGATTCTATTTAATCAATTTTGTAAGTATGCCCAGTACGCTCCTGATAACGGTAGGGCTTGTTAATACTTTCTCGAGAGCGCCTTTGCTACTTCTGCTACGAGAGGAAGAGCTTCTACTTCTCGTTGACTTTCTGCGTGCAGCAGCCTTTTCTTTTTCGGCTTTTTCTTTGGCTTCTTGTTTGTTGGCTGCCTCAATTTTTTCATTCAATAACTCATATGCACTTTCTCGGTCAATTTCTTCATTGTACTCTTTTACAAGCTTAGAAGATCGCAACAATTCTTGCAGTTCTTCATCGGTCAAAACATCCATACGGCTCATGGGAGCACGCAGCATCGTGGCGGCAAGCGGTGTCGGAATTCCTTTTTCATTCAATACGCTTACTAGCGCTTCGCCAATTCCGAGTGAGGTTAACACTTCGTCGGTTTTGTAGTAATCTGAAAGCGGATAGTTTTCAGCGGTTAATTTTATGGCTTTTCTGTCTTTTGCTGTAAATGCACGTAACGCATGCTGAATTTTGAGTCCGAGCTGGCTCAAGACCGCATCTGGCACATCGGTAGGATTTTGGGTCACAAAATAGAGTCCGACCCCCTTAGATCGTATCAGTTTTACGATGCTTTCAATCTGGTTGAGCAGGGCATCGCTAGCTTCTTTAAAAATGAGGTGGGCCTCGTCTATAAAAATCACCAATTCGGGTCTTCCGCTATCACCTTGTTCTGGGAAGGTGCTATACACTTCGGCAAGCAGACAGAGCATAAAAGTTGAGAACAGATTGGGCCTGTCTTGTATGTCGGTAAGGCGCACAATATTGATGTAGCCCATTCCATTTTCGTCTACACGCAGCAGATCGTCTGTGTCAAAACTTTTTTCGCCAAAAAACAAATCACCTCCTTGTTGTTCTAAAGCAACTATTTTCCGAAGAATAGCACCAGAAGAAGCTGGTGAAATACGTCCGTATTCTTCTGCAATTTCATCTTTGCCATCTCCTGTGGCATACTGTAGAATTTTCTTAAAATCCTTTAAATCGAGCAACGGCAATTGGTTGTCGTCACAATATTTGAAGAGGATTGCAATAATACCCGCTTGCGTTTCAGAAACGTTTAATATTCTTGAAATAAGTACGGGGCCAAATTCACTAACTGTAGCTCTAAGTCTAACACCATTTTGCGCTGACAATGTCAGGATTTCTACTGGAAACTTCTGTGCGTTAAAAGGGATGCCGATTTTCTCATGGCGCTCGTCAATTTTGGGATGTCCCGGACTAGGCTGTGCAATACCACTCAAGTCGCCTTTCATATCCATTAGCAATACGGGAATTCCTTTTTCTGAAAGGTTTTCGGCAAGAATTTGCAGTGTTTTAGTTTTTCCGGTTCCCGTGGCTCCAGCAATGAGTCCGTGTCGGTTCAATGTTTTTAATGGAACTTTCACCAATGCGTTGGTGATGGTTTCACCTTCGAGCATAGCAGCCCCTAAAGTTATTGAGTCGCCCTTGGTGCTGTATCCTGCTGTAATATGATCATAAAATTCCTGCTGATCTGCCATGAGGTTGAAATTTTCGATAAAAATACGCATTGTCACGTAGCTTCTGAAATATTCCGTATTTTAATTAAAATTTTTAATAAGAGCTTATGAAACTCGTTGATATAACTTTTTACATTTTTATTCTATGCATGCTGATAAGTTGTAATGCTCCTAAAGAAGAACCCCAAGAAATTGTTTCTACGGTCACGTTACAGCAACCAAAAGCACCCGTATTTCATGAATCGCATGAGCCAAAAAAACAAAATGTGCCATTTAGTGATGCGGTTCAAGTGGGAAATACCTTTTATCTATCGGGGCAAATTGGGATGGACCATGCTACGCGAGAATTGGTGCCTGGCGGTATTGTAGCCGAAACAGAACAAACTTTAAAGAACATCAAAGCGGTACTAAAACACCACAGCTTAGAGATGCAGGATGTGGTAAAGGCAACAGTGATTTTAGATGCGATTGCCGACTTTTCAGCTTTTAACGAAGTATATGTTCAGTATTTTCCGCAGAAACCAGCCCGTACTACTTTTGCTGCCGAAGCATTGGCAATGGGAGCGAAAATTGAAATTGAAGTTGTGGCAGTAGCCAAAGGGCAGTAAATAATTACAGATTGCAGTTGTGGTATGCCAAATGCTTTTAAAAAACTGTAAATTGAATACTGAATCCTGCCTGCCGAATTAGTACCTTTGCACCCGATGAAAACTGATGTACAACAAGAAGTAGAAAAAGGAACCATGCTTCCTTTGATGGAAGAATTTTACACCATCCAGGGAGAAGGGTATCACAAAGGAACGGCGGCCTATTTTATACGTGTGGGCGGCTGCGATGTGGGTTGCCATTGGTGTGATGTTAAAGAAAGTTGGAATCCGAATATTCACCCTCCCACTGCGATCAGTGCGATTGTCGAAAATGCTGCAAAATATTCTAAAACAATTGTAATTACCGGAGGAGAACCGCTTACCTGGGATATGGGTCCCTTAACTTCTTTGCTCAAAGAAAAAGGCATGGATATCCATATTGAAACCTCAGGGGCATATCAACTTACCGGTCATTGGGACTGGGTGTGTCTTTCGCCAAAGAAGATGAAATTACCCACAGCAGAGGTGTACAAAGCAGCAAATGAGCTGAAAGTGATAATTTATAACAATGATGATTTTCGTTTTGCCGAAGCGCAAGCTGCCTTTGTGTCTAAAGATTGTAAGTTGTATCTACAGCCCGAATGGAGCAAGCGGGACAAGATGATGCCGGCCATTGTAGATTACGTGATGAAAAATCCTAAATGGATTGTTTCGCTTCAAACACACAAATATCTGAACATTCCTTAGAAAAATAGGAATAAAAAAAATCCCAAAATTTGGTATGATTTAACTACCAAATTTTAGGATTACTTAAAATTTTTACTGCTTATTTGGTCACCAACATCATAGGCAACGCGACTCTTTGGTCGCCCCACCCTAAATGCATCACAACACCTCCAGAGCCTTCTTCAAATGCAATACTAAAAGCTTCTAGCCTCGTATCTGCTTTTGTCAGACTTGCCTTGGCACGTGCCACATCGTTGGCTTCGTTATAGCTGTAAGCTCCCCAAACATTGGTATCTGAGCTTAAAATAACGGTCCACTCTTTCTCTCCAGGAATGGTAAATAACGAATACGTTCCTTTGGGAACTACCTTGTCGCCAATTTTCATCGGTGTGTAGAGCGTAATTTCGGCAGCTTCGTTAGCACCTGTACGCCATACTTTGTCTTTAGGGGTTAATTGGCTTAGCGGACGCCCTTTAAGTTGCGGTCTACTATACGCTATTTTTACCAATTTGTTGCTTTCTCTGTAATCGCTGGGGTAGGCAGCTACGTCCATCGGACTCTTATCTAGGTCTGAAAATTTTTGGGCATCTACTTGGGTAGTGAACACCAAAGCCAATGCAATAAGTGCTGTTGTAAAGAAATTTTTTTTCATGGATCTTAATTTAAAATTGAGTTTAAAGGTATCGGTATTGAAAAGATTATAACTTTAATAAAAAGTTAAATTGATTGGGTGTTCTGTCGTGCGTGTTCCAATTAGCTTACACTAAGCACTTCGGAAATTTTAACGCTTTAAAAACCAGTAGATGACAAGCCCTAAATTCAATGTGTTTTTAGAGTCTTAATCACAATTGTTTTTCACAATATTTTGTTAATAACTTCAAGCTTTAAAAACGCCAAAAGAGCCTGTTTTATTGGTGGTTTGGTTATATTTGTTCGTTACCGAAAATTTGACCAGAAATAACCCATTTATATGAGCGAAGAACAAAATAAAAGCAATTACGGCGCAGATAATATTCAGGCGTTGGAAGGCATGGAGCATGTGCGTATGCGTCCATCTATGTACATCGGTGATGTTGGCGTGAGGGGATTACATCATTTGGTGTATGAAGTGGTAGATAACTCTATCGATGAGGCCTTGGCCGGACATTGCGATACCATCAGCGTAATTATTAATGAAGACAATAGTATCACGACCAAAGATAACGGTCGTGGTATTCCCGTAGACATCCATAAAAAAGAAGGTGTGTCTGCCTTACAGGTGGTAATGACCAAGATTGGAGCCGGGGGTAAATTTGATAAAGATTCTTATAAAGTCTCGGGTGGTTTGCACGGGGTAGGGGTGAGTTGTGTAAACGCACTTTCTGAACACCTCACAGCTACGGTACATCGCGATGGTAAAATTTGGCAACAAGAATACGAACGCGGTAAGGTATTGTACCCTGTAAAAACAATTGGTGAAACCGACGAACGTGGTACCGTGGTTGCTTTTAAGCCTGATCCACAAATCTTTCAGCAGGTCTTAGAGTACAATTACGACACCTTGGCAAGCCGTTTGCGAGAATTGGCATTCCTAAACAAAGGAATTACCATTACGCTCACAGATAAGCGCGAAACTGACGAAAAAGGTGAGTTTTTGAATGAAGTTTTTCACAGTGATGAAGGACTACCAGAATTTATCCGTTTTTTAGACGGAAACCGAGAACCGCTTATTGCTGGTGTAATTGCCATGGAAGGTGAGAAAAATGGCGTGCCCGTTGAAGTGGCCATGGTGTACAATACGTCTTATAGCGAAAACTTACACAGTTACGTAAACAACATTAATACCCATGAAGGAGGAACGCACTTGAGCGGATTCAGACGTGGGTTGACCACAACCTTAAAGAAGTACGCCGATGCTTCTGGAATGTTGGATAAATTGAAATTTGATATTGCCGGAGACGATTTCCGAGAAGGTCTTACAGCTATTGTTTCGGTAAAGGTGCAAGAACCACAGTTTGAAGGGCAAACCAAGACCAAACTGGGGAACCGTGAGGTCACCTCTGCGGTGAGTCAGGCGGTTTCTGAAATGTTAGAAAATTATTTAGAGGAAAATCCCAACGATGCCAAAACCATCGTGCAGAAAGTGATATTAGCGGCTACTGCGCGACACGCTGCCCGTAAGGCACGTGAAATGGTACAGCGTAAGACGGTTATGAGTGGTGGCGGATTGCCAGGGAAATTATCAGATTGCTCTGAACAAGATCCAGAAAAATGTGAAGTGTTTTTAGTCGAGGGTGATTCGGCAGGGGGAACGGCAAAACAAGGCCGAGACCGTAACTTCCAAGCAATTTTGCCGTTACGTGGTAAAATTTTGAATGTGGAAAAAGCCATGAGCCATAAGGTGTTCGAAAACGAAGAAATTCGAAATATCTTTACTGCCTTGGGTGTTACCATTGGTACCGAAGAAGACAGCAAAGAATTGAACCTCTCGAAATTGCGATACCATAAAATCGTGATCATGTGTGATGCCGATGTAGATGGTAGCCATATTTCTACCCTAATCTTAACCTTCTTCTTTAGATATATGAAGGAACTCGTGGAAGCTGGCCATGTATACATTGCCACACCACCCCTGTATTTGGTGAAAAAGGGACAGAAGAAAGAATATGCTTGGACCGATAAGGAGCGTGATGCGTTAAACGAAAAGTTTGGGGGAAGTGCTGGTATACAGCGTTACAAGGGTCTTGGTGAGATGAACGCTGAGCAATTGTGGGATACCACTATGAATCCAGAGTTTAGAACCCTACGCCAAGTAACCATAGATAATGGTACCGAAGCAGACAGAATCTTCTCTATGCTCATGGGCGACGAAGTGCCGCCAAGACGTGAGTTTATTGAAAAGAATGCCGTGTACGCAAATATTGACGCGTAGTCTCATCACATAATTTTATATGAAAAGCCCCGACCTTGTTGGGGCTTTTTTTTGGTAGCTTCGAGAGCACTTCGACTTCCCGCCTTGTCGTCGAGACAGGCGCTCAGCGTGACACCTCAGTCACCCATTCGTGGGAGCACAGCGTCCGAGAAATCTCATGACCGTTATCTATTATATTTGGCGTCCCGCTTCTTGAAAGCAAGAAGCGCCGGGTCTTCCGCTGTATCCCCGCCCCGATAGTATCGGGGATCGGGGGATGACGCTGCAACCCCTGGCCGAAAACTATCAGTTTTTAATTTTGGCCAATCAAAAAACTACAGAATAAAAACTAACGACTAAAGACTATCAACCAACGACCAAAGCAATAGGGATTGTACCGGCTAGCTGTTGCGCAACCCGTGCACGGGTTGCGCAACACTACTAGGGGAAAGCCCGCCGTGTTGGCGCGAGAAGGCAACACGGATTGCCCTAAATACAACATAGCATAGCGTAGGGTGCTGGAACCACAACAAATTAACTGTTTGTTATCATGGAATCTACAGCAAGAATCGTATTTTTGTGGCCTGTTTCAAGAGAGGCAGAAAACCAATTCAAATAATCCATTAAAATAAAAAGAGAATGAAAGTAACTGTTGTAGGAGCAGGTGCAGTAGGCGCAAGTTGTGCCGAGTACATTGCTATTAAAAATTTTGCAAGTGAAGTCGTATTGTTAGATATTAAAAAAGGATATGCCGAAGGTAAGGCAATGGACCTAATGCAAACAGCGTCTTTAAATGGTTTTGATACCAAAATCACCGGAACTACCAGCGATTATAGCAAAACTGCCAACAGTGATATTTGTGTGATCACTTCTGGAATACCAAGAAAACCTGGGATGACCCGTGAAGAACTGATCGGTATTAATGCAGGAATTGTAAAATCAGTTTCTTCAGATTTGATAAAGCATTCTCCAGATACTATTGTGATTGTGGTAAGTAACCCAATGGATACGATGACGTATTTGGTACATAAAACCACAGATCTTCCTAAAAATAGAATCATCGGTATGGGTGGTGCGCTAGACAGTGCCCGTTTTAAATACCGTTTGGCTGAGGCATTGGAAGCCCCAATAAGTGATGTAGACGGTATGGTAATTGGTGGGCACAGTGATAAGGGAATGGTGCCACTAACGCGTTTAGCGACCCGTAATAGTGTTCCTGTAACCGAGTTTATTAGTGATGAGCGCTTAAATCAAGTGAAGGAAGACACCAAGGTAGGAGGAGCAACTCTTACCAAATTATTAGGAACTTCAGCTTGGTATGCTCCAGGAGCTGCCGTGAGCGGATTGGTACAAGCGATTGCTTGTGACCAGAAGAAAATATACCCTTGTTCTACGATGCTTGAAGGAGAATACGGACTAAACGACCTGTGCATTGGTGTGCCTGTTGTTTTAGGTCGAAACGGGATTGAAAAAATCGTAGAAATCGATTTAAATGATGCCGAAAAAGCACACATGCAAGAAAGTGCTGAAGGGGTAAGCAAGACCAATACCCTTTTAGAGCTGTAAGGCATAAAAGTTTTAAATAAAATTTAAACCTAACAGGTCTCTGACTTGTTAGGTTTTTTTTATTTTCCTCCCCCACCTTGGGGGAGGTGCCCGAAGGGTGGAGGGAGACTTTGCTTTCCAGGGCGTATTTATATTTCCCTTCCCCACTTTGGGGGAGGTGCCCGAAGGGCGGAGGGGGCCTAGACTTATCTAAGAAATTCTAAAAAGACAACGCTCCCCATAAGTAAAACTCGAACGCATATTTTATAGAATTAAGCGACCTCAAACCCACCGATTTTTTTATATTTGGCGCGTGAATCCGAGATGGTACATAGCATTTGTAGTTGTAGCGCTAGCCTTTATAGGCATTAGTGTTGAACAACCCGTTGCACACAACCAAGAAATTGTGGTGCAATTCAATGCCGCCACCAACGCACCGCAGGAAGCTGAAAAGGCGGTTGCTGCCGTAAAAACACAGTTGCAGCGTATCGGAGTACACGATGTGCAGATAACCGCAACATTTGAAGGAACACTCAAAATTACATATTTCAGTAATGCTGAAGTAAGTGCTGTGAAGGCACTATTTTCTGCACATGAGCAGCTAGAATTTGGTTATACCGATTTCAGTACCGACCCCCTTACGCCTTCAAATTCAGATCATACGTCAACCAATGGGTATGAGTTGAAAGTGAGTGAGATACCCACGCATTCAGATAATGGTCTTGGGCTTAATGGAACACGTATCGAATTTAAATCGGTTCACGATAGGTATCTCCATCCGATTGTCTTCTTACATGCTGCTGAAACATTATTTGAAACAAATAAAGTCGTACAAAACAATGCAGTTGCCTGTTATACTGATACGGCACTGCTTACAGACACAACTTCTTACAAAATCCCAGAGGTAAGGGCAGGGCCCGTGGCCTAAGGGAGCTTTTTACTTCCCCACACCTTCGCTTCCTTTTTCTATAGGAAGATTATAAAATTCATAGTTAAATAAAAGTAATTGTTGAATGAAACGTAACTGCTATAGTTGCGTCCCGTAATATTTCGGAACTAAAATTCGACATCATAAATAAAAACAAAATGCAAAACAAAGGACTAATTACCGTCTTCGCAATCCTATTCGGACTTGTTAGTTTGTACCAATTATCGTACACCTACATCGCCACAGGAGTAGAAGATGATGCAAAGGAATACGCGCGAGCGAAATATCCAGACACCGAACCTGAAATGCGTGCCAACGCAGAGACTAAATACCTTGATTCGGTAAACAACGTACCTCAGATGTTGGGGATCGATTACAAAACAGCGAAAGAAAAAGAACTGAACAAAGGTCTTGACCTTAAAGGAGGTATCAACGTAATTCTTCAAGTTTCAGTAAAAGATATCTTGAAAGGATTGGCAAACAATACCAAAGACCCTGCATTCAATCAGGCACTTGCAAATGCTGAAGAACTTCAGAAAGATAGCCAAGACACGTACTTAGAATCATTTTTTAAGGCGTTTGAAGAATTGCCAGGCGACAATAAATTGGCGTCTCCAAATATCTTCTTCAATAAAAACCTAGAAGAATCAATTCCGAATGGCGATATGTCTAACGATGACGTAAAACCAATTATCAGTAGAAAAGTAGACGAGTCTATTGCTTCTGCTTTTGAAGTACTGCGCAAGCGTATCGATAAATTTGGTGTTACACAGCCAAACTTACAACGATTAGGAAACTCTGGGCGTATCTTGGTTGAATTGCCTGGTGCGAAAGACATCGAGCGTACCAAAGACCTTTTACAGAGTACTGCACAATTAGAATTCTGGGAAGCTTATAAAGCAGAAACATTCCAGTCGTTCTTGTTCGAGGCAGATGCAAAGCTGAAAACAATGCTTTCTCCAGAAACTGAAACTGCTGAGGCTGAAACTGAAGTAGCGCAAGACAGTACTGCCGTAGCTGAAGAGCTAACGGAAGAGTCTACAGACGATGCCATTGAAGACCTTTTAGGAGAAGACGACGGTGACGAAACTGCTACAGATCCTGAAGTGAGCAATCCATTATTATCGAAAGTTTCCTTCGGAGCGTCTAATTCGCCTGTGATCATTTCGGTGCAAACTAAAGATCAAGAAACAATTAAAGAATATTTGAACAACCCACAGATTCGTCAGTTGCTGCCTGCAGAATTGCGTTATACTAAATTTGTATGGGGGTTACCAACAGATAGAGAGGTTACTGTAGATGGAGAAGAACAAACCGTAGAATTTGCAGATTTGTACGCTTTGGTTGGTAACAGAGACAACGAAGCACCATTGAGCGGCGGTGTTGTTACCGATGCAGCGCAAACGTACGACCAGGTAGGTCGCGTAGCTGTTAGCATGCAGATGAACGGTACGGGAGCGAAGAAATGGGAGGAGATGACCGGCAAAGCTTTTAAAGATGGTAGCCAAATTGCCATTGTGCTTGACGATGTGGTATATTCTGCACCTGGTGTAACTTCTGGGCCTATTGCTGGTGGGCGAAGTGAAATTACTGGAGATTTCAGTATTAACGAAGGACAAGATTTAGCAAACGTACTACGGGCTGGTAAATTACCAGCTTCGGCAGATATTATTCAAGCCGAGGTTGTTGGTCCAACCTTGGGTCAGGAAGCAATCGATAGCGGTATGCTTTCTTTCGGAATTGCCTTGGCATTGGTGTTGATCTGGATGATTTTTTACTACGGAAAAGCTGGTGCTTTTGCCGATGTAGCCTTGGTAGTGAATATCTTGTTTATCTTCGGAATTTTAGCAGGTATCGGAGCGGTACTAACCCTTCCTGGTATTGCAGGTATCGTTTTAACTATTGGTATTTCGGTTGATGCGAACGTACTTATTTTTGAACGGATCCGGGAAGAGCTCGCCAAAGGAAAAGCGCAACGAGACGCTATTAAAGATGGATTTAGCAACGCCTTGTCTTCCATTTTAGATGCAAACATTACTACAGGTCTTACCGGACTTATTCTATTGGTGTTTGGTACGGGACCAATTCAAGGATTCGCAACTACGTTGTTAATCGGTATTCTTACATCTTTGTTTACCGCAATCTTTATCACCAGATTGTTTGTAGATAGCTATACCAAAAACGGAAAGTCACTTACATGTTCTACGCCAATGACCAAGAATTTGTTCAAGAATGTGAACATCGATTTCTTGCGCAAGCGTAAAATTGCCTATGTAATTTCTGGAATTCTATTGGCCATCAGTTTAGGTTCATTGTTCACCGTTGGTTTAAACCAAGGAGTTGATTTTGTGGGGGGTCGTACCTACACAGTTCGATTTGACAAAGATGTAGAGCCAACCGTAATCCAAGAAGATTTGGTAGCTACTTTCGAAAGTGCTGAGGCAAAAACCTACGGTTCAGACAATCAGTTGAAAATTACTACTAAATATAAGGTAGATGAAACTAGTGCCGAGATAGACAACGAGGTAGAAGCAATGCTTTTTGAAACTTTAAAGCCAAACCTTCCGGCTGCGATGACACTAGAACAATTTAAGGCCGACGATGAAAATAAAGTCGCTGGGCGAATGGAATATTATAAGGTGAGTCCAACCATTGCCGATGATATCAAAACTTCGTCATTCTGGGCAGTTTTAGGATCGCTCGTGGTGGTATTCCTTTACATCTTACTGCGTTTTAGAAGATGGCAGTTTAGTTTGGGTGCGGTAGCAGCAGTATTCCACGATGTGCTCATCGTATTGGGTATCTTCTCGCTTACTTACAAAGTGATGCCTTTCAACATGGAAATCGACCAGAGTTTTATCGCGGCAATCCTTACGGTAATCGGGTACTCGCTGAATGATACCGTGGTAGTGTTTGACCGTATCCGTGAGTTCTTTAACGAACATTCAGGGTGGAAGATGAAGCGTATTATTAATGGTGCATTAAATAGTACATTGAGTCGTACGTTGAATACCTCTGTCACAACCTTGATTGTATTATTGTGTATCTTCTTTATTGGTGCAGAATCTATTCGCGGACTCATATTCGCGTTGATTGTAGGTGTATTGGTGGGTACCTATTCATCGTTGTTTATCGCAACGCCAGTATTCTACGATACAGTGAAGAAAAGAGGAATCGATCTTACTGAAAAGAAAGAAGAAGAGGAAGAAGCTGCGGCGTAATTCTTTCTTCGGAAATTTTAGATGCTAAAAACCCCAGCTCTGAAAAGAGCTGGGGTTTTTTATTTTTAGTCTAATGGCGGGTGTCGAAGTGCACTCGAAGCCACTACTCAATCGCGTTCCCAAACCATCACATCGCCAGCTTCCAGTCCCCATTGGTCTGATAGACCAGCGTTTACTTCCAACACATATTTTGCGGGTGCTTCAGAAGGTAAGGAAGTAGGGTCTAAAGGCTGTGCATTTTTTTGGATACTTACGATTTCATTGTTGGAGTTTAAATAAATGATATCCAATCCGAATTCGGTGTTTTTCATATAAAACGAACGCCGTTTCTCATCAGGAAAAATAAAGAGCATCCCACGGTTGTCTAACATGTTTTTGCGGTACATCAACCCTGTTTGAGTTTCATAATCGCCTTCTGCAATTTCAATATCCAACGATGCCACAATACTATCTGTAGCAGCTTTTTTCAGGACGCCAGAAGCTTCTTTTGTGAAGGTTACTGTCTTTGTGAGAACCTTGGTTTCTTTTGGAGTTTCTTTACAACCTTCCGCAGCAAAGAGGGCCGCTAAAAGAGCTGTAGAAAAAAGTATTTTTTTCATTCTGTATACGTTGTTTTGGTTGCGCGCCATAAGATGTAAAATCCAGCCAAAATAAATGGAATACTCAATAGCTGTCCCGTATTTAAAGCCCAAACATCACGCCCGTCTACTTGTGCAATTTTAAAGAATTCTACCACAAAACGGGTCATGAAGAGTAAAATTAAGAACCATCCAAAAATGTACCCTACATGTTTTTTATGCGGTGTTTTCCAATAGATATACCAGCAAACTAAAAATGTAATTACGTAGCCCAATGCTTCATACAATTGCGTGGGATGTCGCAAGGGTACCGTCGCTAATATTTCAGCAAATTGTGGATTGTTGGCAATTGCATCATACGCCTGATTCACATCTTTTATTCCAGTCGCCTTCATAGCTTGTTCCGGATAAATGTCGTGTCGCAACATTTTAATGCCCAACGGATAATCTCCAGAGGCTTTTCCGACGATTTCAGAATTCATAAAATTTCCCAACCGTACAAATGCGCCGCCAATGGCTACGGTAATCACCACCCTGTCGAAGATCCAAAGTGCAGGTTTTTTCAGAATTCGTTTGTTGTACAATAGCAACGCTAATACAATACCAATGGCAGCCCCATGGCTTGCGAGTCCGCGAAACCCAGTAAACTCAAATTCTGGTACGGTTTTAAAAGGCAAGATTACAGATAGGGGGTCTTCCCAAAGCAATTCGGTTTCATAAAAAATAACATGCCCAAGTCGCGCACCAATTAAAATAGCCAGCACCATATAAATGAACAGGCTGTCTAAATTTTCCATAGAAATGTTGTCATTCTTATAGAATTTCTTCATGATAAACCAACCAATTATAAAGGCAATCACGTAGGAAAGACTATAAAAACGAATCATAAAAAAACCGAGGTCAATTCCTTCGCTCGGGTTCCAGACGGTGCTTAAAAAGTGTAGCATAGTGTTTTTTGATGAGTTGTAAAGATAGGAAAAACTGCTCCATGACAAGAGCCAACAATTTTATTTTTCATCTTAAATTGAAGTAACTCGGCTGTAGATTTAATATGTACGGTGTACATTTTTAGTGAACCTGCCAGGCGGCGCGTTGGCCGAGTTGTCATCCATCTACGGTACTGGATCGTAGCCAGAACCTCCCCAGGGATGACAACTCCCAATCCGTTTCAGTGTTAACCACCCACCTTTTAATAGCCCGTGCTTTTGCAAAGCTTCTACCCCATAATGTGAGCAAGTAGGTTGGTAGCGGCAAGTAGAAGGAAAAATAGGGGAGATGGCACGTTGGTATACGCGAATTAAAAATATAAAGGGAAACGTCAAAACCTTTTTCATTTTCAGTTGTGCCAAAAAGACTAATAGCTAATAGTTAAGATAACGAAAATGTAGTGCCGTCTTTTCCATCTTTTAGTTGGATGCCCACTTCTTGTAATTCATCTCGAATGGTATCACTCGTTGCAAAATCTTTATTTGCTCTCGCTTTATTTCGTAGCTCGATCAATAATTCAATCGCCCCAGAAAGTTTTTCGGCTGCTTCATCACCTCCAGCTTGTGTGTCTTCCAATCCTAAGACGTCAAATATAAACGCGTGCATGGTGGTTGAAAGTTCCTGCAAGTCGGTTGCAGAGATGGTTTCTTTGCCTTCTTTCAGTGCATTGATGTACTTCGCTCCTTCAAACAAATGTGCGATTAGTATCGGGCTGTTGAAATCGTCGTTCATGGCGTCATAGCAAGCTTGTTTCCATGTTGCAATGTCTAGCGAGCTATTTTCAGAGGTGGAAATTTCAGCAAGACTGTGCAATGCATCCATTAATCTATTAAAACCTTTTTCAGAAGCCTCTAGCGCATCATTCGAAAAATCTAGGATACTTCTGTAATGGGCTTGGTACATAAAAAATTTGGCCACTGTTGGCGTAAATGCCTTTTTCAAGATATCATTCTCTCCAGAAAATAATTCGCCCGGCAAGATGTTGTTGCCGGTAGATTTAGACATTTTTTTGCCGTTCAGTGTAAGCATATTGGCATGTAACCAATAGTTTACAGGGCTCTTATGATTACTTGCTTCGGCTTGGGCAATTTCACACTCATGGTGCGGAAATTTAAGATCCATCCCACCACCGTGAATATCAAAAGTTTCGCCCAAATATTTCGTGCTCATCGCAGTACATTCTAAATGCCAACCAGGAAAGCCTTCGCTCCAAGGGGAGGGCCAACGCATGATGTGCTGGGGCTCTGCTTTTTTCCAAAGGGCGAAATCTTGCGGATTCTTTTTTTCGCTCTGTGCAGCGAGTTCGCGCGTGTTGGTAATCATGTCTTCCAATTGTCTACCGCTCAATTTTCCGTAGGCATGATCTTCATTAAATTTAACTACATCAAAATAAACCGAACCATTTTTTTCGTAGCCATATCCTTCTTTAATAAGTTTTTCTACGATGGCGATTTGTTCAATGATATGTCCCGTGGCAGTGGGTTCAATACTGGGGGGTAATGCATTAAATTTTGCCATGGTTTCATGAAAATCGACCGTATATTTTTGTACAACTTCCATTGGCTCCAATTGTTCAATCCGTGCTTTTTTCAAAATAGGGTCGTCACCACTTTCACCATCATTTTCTAAATGGCCGGCATCGGTAATGTTACGCACATAGCGAACTTTATAGCCTAAATGTTTTAAATATCTAAAAACCAAATCGAACGACAAAAACGTTCTGCAATTTCCCATATGCACGTTGCTATACACCGTGGGGCCACAAACATACATGCCTACGGCTCCTTCATGGATTGGTGTAAAAGGCTCTTTTTGTTTTGTGAGCGAATTGTATAGTTGAATATTTTGGTTTTTGTAAAGGCTCATGGGTTGCTTTTAACAAGTTAGTTGGCAATGATAAAAAGGCTTTTTCTTTCTTCGGAAATCGTCACACACCCTCAAATTTGGTCGTTAAATTGATATAATCTAAAAAATCACGACGCGTTTCTGGACGTTTAAATTTTCCGCCGAACTCACTAGTCACGGTACTACTATCAATATCGCGAATTCCCCTTGAATTTACACAGAGGTGTTTGGCGTCTATCACACAGGCAACGTCTTCAGTTTTAAGAACCGCTTGTAGTTCGCTAACAATTTGCATGGTTAAACGTTCTTGTACTTGTGGTCTCTTGGCAAAGTAATCTACTATTCTGTTCATTTTACTGAGACCTACTACGGTTCCATTAGAAATGTACGCAATGTGGGCTTTTCCAACAATGGGTAACAAGTGGTGCTCGCAGGTAGAATAGAGTGTAATGTTCTTCTCCACAAGCATTTCACCATATTTGTATTTATTGTCAAATGTAGAAGCTTTCGGCTTTCGGTCAGGATGTAGCCCACCAAATATCTCTTGCACAAACATTTTTGCCACACGGTTGGGAGTTCCTTTAAGGCTGTCGTCTGTAAGGTCTAACCCCAATGTTTGCATGATGCTTTCTACATCTTTTTTGATGCTCGCAATTTTTTCAATGTCGCTCAATTCAAATGCATCGCTTCGTAAGGGCGTGTAGGGAGCAGCACCAAGGTGATCTCCTTCATCGTGGGTTTCTGGTGCGGCCTGTTTTTCCAAATCCATAGTCTGTTATCAATTATAAGAGCGCAAAGATACGTATTTCAATGGTTGCTTTAAAAATTTGGAATACATGCTTTTCAGGACATCTTTTGGATAGATCGTCAAAAGGTTTCATAAAATTTTCTTAATTTCCGCTTTTATTTTAGATACTATGAAAAAATTACTACTCTGCCTCTTACTATCCCCAGTTTTTATGTTCTCTCAACAGATTGATTTGTTTCAGCAATTCAATGGGCGTTTAGATTTTACGGCATTTGGAAATACATTAAATACACAAGAAAATGGTAACGGTGCTCCCTGTACGATTTTAACTTCAAGTAGCGCAGCTTTAAATTTACTTCCCAACCAAACATTTGTTTCGGCCCACATGTATTGGGCAGGACCAGGGTCTGGTGATTTTGATGTGAGACTTAATGGTAGTCCGGTAAGCGCCGATAGAACGTTTAGTTTAACTTCAGGCGCCGGCCAGACGTATTTTGGTGCCTATGCAGATGTAACTCCGCTCATTACGGGGTCTGGTCTCTATAATGTTTCAGATTTAGACCTTACAGCAGCTATTATTCCTGCTTGTAATAATACCACAAACTTTGGGGGGTGGAGTATTATTGTAATCTATGAAGATCCTTCATTGCCACTAAACCAAATAAGTTTGTTCGACGGGCTTGATTATGTCTCTGGAAATCAGCCTAGTTTAGAAATAACATTAACAAATATTGAAGTTTCTACAGACAAGTTGGCCAAAATTGGCTTCCTCGCATGGGAAGGTGATAGAGGTATTGCCAACAATGAAACACTGCTTATCGAAGGTGTTTTAATTGACAATCCGCCGCTAAACCCAGGAAACAACGCTTTTAATGGTACTAACTCATACACCGGATCTGATCAACTTTACAATATGGATCTCGATGTGTACGATCTTGGAGGCATTGTAATGCCCGGTGATACCGAAATAACCATTAATCTAACGTCTAGCCAGGATTTTGTAATGGTACATAACTTGATCACAAGTGTGAACTCCGAAATTCCTGATGCTACTATTGTTATTGATAATCTTGGGGTGCTCTGCCAAAACAGAGATATTAATGTAAACTATACTGTATTTAATGTAAATAGTACAGCATTTTTACCTGCCAATACACCCATTGCATTTTATATTAACAACACATTAGTTGGTCAGTCGCAGACGGTAGCTGATATCCCTATTGATGGCTCAGAAAGCGGTACCATAACACTAAACCTACCTCTAGGGACCCCTGTGAACTTCGATTTAAAAGCAGTGGTTGACGATGTAGGAGACGGAACAGGTATCGTGGCAGAAACGAATGAAACCAATAATGAATTCATTTTGCCAGTAGATTTAAATGAAGCTGTGCAATTTCTAGGGCCAGATATTCAAAGTTGTATCGGAATGACCGTTACCATTGATACCGGTGTAGTTGATCCTGCATTTTCTTTTCAATGGTTTTTTAACGGAACACCGCTTCCTATTGAAACCGATCCTACTCTAGATGTTACCGTAGATGGAACATATACTTGTATCGTAACCGAAGGTGCTTGTACTGCTACAGACAGTATAGACGTTTTTTTCAACGTACAACCTTTCGCCGAACCTACAATCGATCTATTTCAATGCGATGCTAATGGCGATTTAGGCTTCTTCGATTTGACGGTAAATGATCCCTTTATTTTAGGGACTCAGAACCCTGCAGACTATAATGTTTCCTATCACTTAACTCAAGCTGAGGCAAATTCTGGTGCGAATCCAATTACCCCAGCAACGGCTTATCCTATCGCAACGCCACCAGTGCAGCCTATTTTTGCACGTGTTGAAGAGCTTACAGGAACATGTTATGCTACCGATGAATTTTTTATCCAGTTTGATACCGTAAGTGCGGGTCCCATGACAAATATTGGTGGTCTCTGTGATGAAGATTCAAATGGTGAAGTTTTATTGAATTTGGTGGCATTGAAAAATGCGGAAGCTTTAAACGGACAAGATCCTAATGATTATTCGGTAAGTTATCACCCAACGCAACTAGATGCAGAAAACGATACGGCTGAATTGCCAAACCCTTACAATGTGACCACCTCTCCTGAAACGGTGTATGTTCGGGTAGAAAATAATGCCAGTCCTCCAGGAACATGTGCCGCTATCAGTAGTTTTATAATAGAGTTCTTTGCGGCTCCTGTACTTATTGAGCCGTCTACCTACGAAGTATGTGACGAACTGCCCAACGATGGTTTTGCTGAATTTAATCTTCCTACTAAAGATGACGAAATCACTGGTTCAAACCCTGAGGCGGTGGTAGTTTACTACGAAGATTTTAATGATGCGCTAAATGGGGTAAATCCTATCGCAAATCCAACCATGTTCGTGAACACAACAATTGGTTTCCAAACAATCTATGCACGTGCAGATAATGTAAATAGTACCGATTGTTTTAATGTGATTGCACTAGACTTGCTTGTCAACGACAGTCCCCCGATCACTGATCCTATCAGCGACTATATACTGTGCGACAACGACGAGGA
>DFLU01000012.1:930964-931302 GCA_002375495.1 Flavobacteriaceae bacterium UBA3611 | reverse complement strand
GGCAACGCATCGGGGGCCAATGCCTTCGCGGCCATAGGCGGGAGCCCCAGCGGGATCGAATCGGTCGCATTACAGAGCTCCACTGCCTCGGGCAACCTCAGCTTTTCGGGCGGAGGGGTGAGCACCGCGGGGGGTGAAAACTCATTCGCGTTCGGGTCGAACAATACCATTGACGCTTCAGCCGTAGGTGGCAAGACCATCGGGACCAGCAACAGTGTCTCGGGACAGCAGGCATCCGCCTTCGGTGACAACCTCACCGCATCTGGGTTTGCTTCCTTTGCAGCTGGTACCTCCGCAGTTGCATCGGGTGACGGGGCCGTCGCATTCAACTACGGCAA
>DFLU01000012.1:438268-930747 GCA_002375495.1 Flavobacteriaceae bacterium UBA3611 | reverse complement strand
AGCTTTTCGGGCGGAGGGGTGAGTACTGCTAGTGGAGATAACTCATTTGCCTTCGGTTCTAGTGCATCAGCTAACGGGGATCATTCGATTGCGCTAGGAAATGATGTAACTGCATTATCATATAATGAAACCGTTTTCGGCTTCAATTCAGAAACATATACACCAGCTAGCACCATTATGAGCAATGCAAATGACAGGTTATTTGTAGTTGGAAACGGAAATGCTGCAACTGGAATTCCAAGCACTAATAATGCGTTCACTTTACTCAAAGATGGAAGAACGGGTATCATGCGAATTCCTGCCACTAATATCTTAGAAATTGAGGGCAATGCTTCAAAAACAACGGCAGGTGATTGGCTGGCAAATAGTGATGCCCGTCTCAAGAAAAATATTGTAACCTTTTCCGAAGAAAAAGCATTAGAAAAACTATTAGCATTGCGCGGAGTTACTTACGAGTGGAATGACAACCAAACGGGCAGCCAACGTCCTGAAGGCACTCAATATGGCTTCATAGCCCAAGAAATCCAGGAAGTTTTTCCTGAAAATGTTGAAAAAGACAATCTAGGGTTTTATCAAACGGCCTATGGAACCTATGATGCACTCTATGTACAGAGCATAAAAGCGCTTCACCAAAAAATTGAAACCTTGGAACAAGAAAACACCGATTTGAAAAATAAAATAGACGAGATACATGCTATGTTAACCAAGAATCAATCGAATTATAACAAGTAAATTTAGCCTGTTCACCTAAAAGTAATACCATGAAAAAAATACTTGGGGCCATGGTAAATTGAATGCGCTACTGGCTGTTGAAAGTGCTTTGGGCATTTCAGAAGCAAATGCAAACCAAATTAGCGTATTCCCTAATCCAGTTGAAAACAACCTACAGTTCCAGTCGAACGTTTCCTTAGTTGAAATACAAATTGTTGATACCTTAGGTCGACTCATAGATTCACATACTGATGCCAATGTAATACGTATGCACGATGTTCAAATCTAACAAAAGGGCTTTATTTTGTTACGTTTCTTTCTGAGAATGCGACATCCAAAACATTTAAGATTCTGAAGAAGTAGTCAACTTTAAAATTTTAGCCAAGGTATTATAATTGCGTGCGGTGGCGGTAACATTCAGTTTATTCTCAAAAAAATTAGTGCTGAGTTTTGCCTTCCCCGCGCCCATTTCTGGAAAAAAATATACGCAGCGTTTTGTGAGATGGAAAACTTCTCCTGGAAAATCAATTTTTTCAATTTCTGAAATTTTATCGGCAAAAGGACTGCTTTTTAGAAGCACAAAATAACTTTTCAATTTCTTTTCTTCGGAAAACGGACACGCATTTAAAATCTGTTCTATTTCCGAAGCATCAAAAACCAACACCGGAACTTCCCAACCAAAAGTTTTAGTGATTGCCATTTCAATTTTATTAGCCAAATCCTCGTTACTTTCCGAAGCAGTAAAAACCCAATTGCCCGTGTGTAAATATACCTGCGGATTCTTGAAATCTAAATCGGCTAGCATCGTTAATTGACCAACTTTCGGAAACTTCTTATGTCCGCCAACATTGATTCCCCGCAGTAATGCAACCTTGGTATTATTCATCCTTTTTATTCTTTATTTCTGCTCTTCGCATCGGCATCGCATCTATTAAATCAAAGAACTTTTCAGCTTTTTGAATATCCGTGGCACGAAACTTTTCGCCTCCGTCTAAGCCAATTAAGACAACCTGAAAACTTGAAATGGCAGATACTTTGTTTGCTGAAATTTTAATGTCTTCATCAAAATCTACAGTATATCCACTATTGGTCACATGGTAGACGATTAGCTTCCGGTCTTTAAGGGCAGCGAGCTCATTTTGTAATACTTCTAATTGTTGTCTAGCTTGTGTATTCCCGAAATCAGGTGACGATACCACGATAATACGTTGTTTCCACTGGTGTTTACGTAAATCTTGAGCTTTCATAGGCACAAATGATAGGGCTATAAGGAATAAGACAATTATTTTCATATATAAAGATACAGTTCTTGTGTAGGATGGCCACGTAGGATTTCCCTCAAAACTGACTTCTCTTTCAAAGAGTTGGAAAATTACAACTAATGTTAGTGAGAATTAACATTAAGGAGGATTCTTATGCTGTTTTTAAGACTGATTTATCATTTAGAAAATCATTCGTTAAACCTATGGTAAACTCTCTTAAACAGCCAGTTAAATAGAGACATATTCGTTATTTTAAGTATAGAAAAAATTGAAAATAAAACGCTATGAAAACTTTAAAAAATATTTTATTAATGGTGCCGCTGCTATTCTTTGCATGCGGACCTACCGTTAGAACTGTAAAAGCACCGAATACAAATTTGGATACGTATGAAACGTATGCTTTTTTACCAAATTCAATGGAATTGGAAAATAAAAACAACGATACAAAAATGGTTAGTGAAACTGTTTTAACTACAGTTACTCAACAAATTCAAGAAGAAGGATTGGCCATGGATCGATCGAATCCCGATTTGTTAGTGTTAGTGAGTACCAAAACTGATGCCGAATCGTATACAGATACCGATCCAATTTACGCCACGTATCCATATTATAGTTACCCCACGGCAACTAATATAAGTCCGTATTACAACAATAGCTATTATTATAAATATGGTACCGTAAATCGTGTTGTGGGGTACGATACTGATACCTATAATTATAAAGAAGGTACGCTCGTGATAGATTTAATTGATGCAGATTCGAAAGAAACTGTGTGGAAAGGAGTAACTTCAGATAATATTTATTCAGGAAACACAACCGAAGCAATTGCAGACTTAGTTGCCGATGTGTTTGATGAATATCCCAACCAAGATATGTAACCCGTATATACATCTCTATTGCTTAAAACCGCTAGTTCTCTAGTGGTTTTTTGTTATTGTAAAGCTTTGGCAACCACGAAAGCCCCCGTCCAAGCATTTTGAAAATTGAATCCGCCCGTTATCGCATCTATGTTCAATACTTCTCCAGCAAAATAAAGATTGGAAATTAACTTACTTTCGAAGGTTTTAAAATTCACTTCCTTTAAATCTACTCCACCAGCGGTAACAAACTCTTCTTTAAATGTACTTTTTCCATCTACTTGAAACACGCTATTCGTTAGTGCTTCGGAAAGGGTCGCCAATTGTTTTTTTGTGATGTCGGCCCAAATTTGGGTCTCATTAATATTTGACGCATCCAACAAACTTTGCCATAGGCGTTTTGGCAAATCGAATTGCGCATATTTTTGAAGTGTTTGCTTCGGCTTTTGAAGTTTCAGTGCTAACAATTCTTCTAATGTTTCATCAGCAGTAAGATGTTGTAGCCAATTTACGGCTATTTTAAAGTGATAATTTGTAGGCTCTAATAGTCTTGCTCCCCAAGCCGAAAGTTTTAAAATAGCAGGGCCGCTCATACCCCAATGTGTGATTAGCAAAGGCCCTTCACTTTCAAGTAACACCTTTCCAGAATCGGTATGTACTTTTACAGAGACTTCGGTGCTAATTCCAGGAAGATTGGCGATGCGTTTATCTTTAATATTGAATGTAAATAGCGAAGGCACCGCTGGTACAATGGTATGGCCTAATTTTGAAAGGAGTTTCCATATTTTCGGATTGCTTCCTGTGGCTACCACTACCCTTTTGGTGCTAAACGTCTGGTTTTTTGTGGTTATCTTGAAAAAATCGTTTTCTACGGAAATGTCCTGTACGGGTTCATTCCTCTGGAGATCAATCCCTAATCGATTTATTTCCGAAGTAAAGCAATCGATAATGGTTTGTGAAGAATCACTCACCGGAAACATACGGCCATCATCTTCAATTTTCAGCGCTACCCCACGTGCTTCAAACCAAGCAATGGTATCGCCAGTCATAAAGGTATGGAAAGGCCCCAATAGTTCCTTTTTACCTCGCGGATAATTGGTTGAAAGTTCTTTGGGGATAAATTCGGCATGTGTCACATTGCATCTACCACCCCCAGAAATCTTCACTTTACCGAGTACTTCTTTTCCTCGTTCTAAAATGGTAATAGCCATATTGGGGTTGGCTTCTGCAGCATTTATAGCAGTAAAAAAACCGGCGGCACCACCTCCAATTATGATACAGTCTTTTTGTATCACAATGCTGCTTTTTGCGTGGCGAACTCTTCACAAAGCGCCAATGTTTCTTTTACATCGTCTAGAGTAGTACGCGGATTGATAAGGCACATGCGCAACACCACATGGCCGTTTAATAAGGTGGTTACCAAAAGCGCCTCACGTGAATTTATGACTTGGCTAGAAATATATTGATTCATCGCATCCAATTGTAATTCGTTCCACGTATTTCCAATGGGGTTGTAACGAAAGTTTATCACTGCCAAAGTTGCTGGAGAAATAATTTCCCACTTCTTACTTTTACGCAAGATGGTTTCTACTTTTTCAGCCAATTGAATATTATAAGTAATCGCTTTTCGAAAAGCAGATAGACCGAAGGTTTTTACACTCATATAGAATTTAAGCGCCCGAAAGCGTCGCGTGAGCTGTATCCCATGATCATAAAAATTGATTTCACTTTCATTGCCTTCTACGTCTCTTAAATATTCTGGTTTTTCAGTAAAGGTATTTTTAAGCCACTTATGGTCCCGCACCAACAGACAGCCCATTTCGTAAGGTTGGTAAAACCATTTATGCGGATCTACCGTAAGCGAATCTGCTTTGTCAATTCCTTTTAACAGTTGCTTTCCGTTTTTGGCCAAAATCGCTGCGCCTCCATACGCGGCATCGATATGGAACCAAATATCTTCTTGTTTACAGATTTTTGAAATTTCCGTTAGCGGATCTACCGTACCAGTATTTGTTGTACCAGCCGTAGCAACATAGCAAAAGGGTTGCATGCCTCGAAGTCGGTCTTTCGCAATACAGTTTTTTAATTTGTTCAGGCTCACTTTAAAATCGCCGTCGGTGGGGATGATTTGGATTTGTTCCTTTCTGAAACCTAACACGCGTATCGCCTTTATATTTGAAGAGTGGGCTTGGTCAGACAAATAAATCACAGCCTTACTGAAATCGTCACCACACTTAATACGCCTAGCCGTTACGATAGCGGTAAGATTTGCCATAGAACCTCCGCTGGTAAAGATTCCCCCTCCCTTTTTCTTCGGAAATCCGAAAATTTTTAACAACCACCCGATGGTAATAATCTCCAATTCTGCTGCCGCAGGCGAAGCAGCCCAACCTCCAGAAAATATATTAAAGCCGGTTGCAAGGGTGTCTGCCATGGCGCTCACATAGTTGCTCGGGCCGGGAACAAACGAATACGACTTTGGGTGTGAAACAATGGCACTTTTAGACATGACCTCCTGTAACACAAAATCGAGTACCTGCTTTGCATCAGAGGGCTGTTCTGGTGCTTGCTCTAAAAACAACGAGTCCATTTCTTCGCGCGATGCGAATGCGACTGGTTTTTTAGTATGTTGCGTATCAAAATGTTCAACAATCGCATCTACTACCTTGTATCCGTAGGCAGTCATTTCTTCTTTGGTGAGTTCTAGTTTAGCGTTACTATTCAAGACATTTTATGGTTAAGGTTAAAATAGACCACAAAATTACAACTTCGCAAGCGAAGCAACTCAAAAATAGCAATGAAACCACATTTCAAAAATCGAAGCAACTAGCCAATGTTCCTAAAAATTCAGCTAACTTTATACGATGGAATTGGTTTTGTACATTTTTTCAATTTGGTTTATTATATCCCCTTTTTTTCCTGCTACGGGGCATCCACATTGGTTTTTCAGAACAGCAGATTTTATACGATTACAATCTATCGCCATTGAGTTGGTTTTGTTGGGATTACTGATTTTTTTTAGTTGGAAATTTTCAACCTTTGAGTGGGTGTTGGCAGGTGGTTTGGTATTCGCTATTGGGTACCAACTTCATAAGGTCTATAAATACAGTTCGCTGCATCCGAGAAAAAAACCTGACTTCCCAAGTGACGGCTGTGTCTCTATTCTAGCTGCCAATGTACTTCAAGACAACAAGGAGTTCGACAAATTTTTGGCAGAATGCAACAGCTTCGACCCAGATTTAATCCTCACCATGGAATCGAACAAAGATTGGGAAGAGGGCCTACGAACACTAGAAGAAACACATCCTTTTTCAGAAAAAATACCTTTAGAGAACTATTACGGAATGCATTTGTATTCTAAAAAAGAGCTTTTAGATCTAACTACGCAAAACCAAGTTGAGGAAGACGTTCCCTCTATCTTTTTCAATTATGTGTTAGACAATGGCCAGAAAATATTTTTTGCCTGTCTGCATCCAGCACCTCCAAGTCCAACAGAAAATGAAACCAGCGAAGAACGGGATGCAGAGCTTATCATTACTGGAAAACACATTAGAAATCTGGAAAAACCTACAGTGGTCTGTGGCGACATGAATGATGTAGTGTGGAGCAGAACCACCCGTTTGCTCAAAAAAATGACTGGCATGATCGATCCGCGGATTGGCAGGGGGTTTTTCCCAACTTATCATGCAGATTATTGGTTTATGCGATTTCCGTTAGATCACTTATTTCACACAAAAGACCTGTTTGTTAAGGAGATGGTTCGTACGAAACACTTTGGCAGCGACCATTTTGGGATGTATTACGAAATACATCTTAAAAAAAAAGCAGTGACCCCACCGAAGCCGAAACTAAACGGGGATGAAAAGGAAGAAATTAAGGAGTTGATTGATCGAGCGGAAGAAACCTAATAGCGTTCTTTAAGATCGATTACCAACCCTAGTGCCAAGCACAATAATATTGTTCCTATAACTAAACCACCTACGCCCATAATTAAGTTTTTTGATTTGTACCAAAGATACAAATTAATAGAATCAAAAAAATAAAAATACAATCTCGTAATTCTTAGATTAATAGAAAACGCCCTATTTTTATGGTTCTATGGAGTTATTTTCTGCTAAGACCCAGTATTATATCAAGCGTATAAGTCCGTTCGGGATTATCTGGTTGGTTTTAGCATGGGTGTTTTTATGGACCGAATATGCGGTAATAGGTGATTATGCAAATACGCCAGATACTGCGATTAAAATAACTCCTGAAATCATCGTTTTTGCCAGTTTTGCCGTATTTATTATTGGTTGTATTGTTGGTATTCTAGAAGTGTTTTTCGTAAACCAATTATTTGAAAAGCGAAGTCTACCACAAAAAATTATAGGCAAGCTCTTTATTTATTCAATTCTATTTTCAGTACTCATTCTAATTTCCTACGTAATCGCTGCCAGTATAGAAATGGACATCTCAATATTTGATCAAAAAGTTTGGGATCGATACCGCGAATTTTTTTATAGTATCACTTATATCAGTACCGTATTACAAATCGGGTTTTCACTTTTTGTATCCCTTTTATACGCCGAAATTAGCGACAATTTAGGGCAACAAGTATTATTAAATTTCTTTACAGGAAAATACCACAAGCCCAAGCGCGAATCAAGAATTTTTATGTTTGTTGACATGAAAGACTCAACTACCATTGCAGAAAAGGTTGGTAATGCTGCCTATTTCGAGCTACTGCAATCGTATTACTACGATTTTTCAAATGCCATCATCAATAACCGCGGAGAGGTATACCAATACGTGGGTGACGAAATCGTAATCACTTGGAAATTAGACAAAGGGATAGAACGAAATAATTGTTTACAGTGTTTCTTCGATATGAAAGAGGCGCTTCGGAAAAAAACAGAACTTTATTTAAAAAAATATGGCATAGCACCTCAATTTAAAGCGGGTATGCATTGTGGTACTGTAACTACGGGTGAAATCGGGGCATTAAAAAAAGATATTTTCTTTACAGGAGATGTGTTGAACACAACGGCACGTATTCTCGGGCTCTGCACTACATACGAATCAGATTTATTGCTTTCAAAAATAATGGCTGACCATCTATCACTGAACAAGGGTTTTTTAGTAAAAGATTTAGGAACTTCCCAACTAAAAGGTAAAGCCAATGCTGTAGCTATAGTTTCTCTGAGTAAAGAAACTGAGAAAGTTTGAGGAATAAATCACCTTTTAATATTCAAATGTGATCCTTGAGCTAAAGCACCGATAACCCGATTTAAAAAAAGATTTAACAACAAACCTAGAACGGAGCTGTAATCCAATAAAAATATACGATTTACATTCGGGAATTGTAAAACCAACTATTCGGAGTGGTTAGGGTTTCGATAAGCCTACAATAAGAAAGTACTATCTTAAGTACTACGCTTAAGCACAAAATTTAGGCACAAGATTATATTGACTAATTTTGCACCTAGAAGTTGCTTCCATTTTCAAATTTTTAAATGAATACGACAGAAGATATATTGAAAGAACGCATTAAAGAGCTTAGCTGTCTTTATGATATATCTTCTATTATCGTAAACGCAGATGTTGGTCAGATGCAGGAAACGTTGAAAGCCATTGCATTAAGTTTAAAAAAAGGATTTCAATTTCCAGAACATACCGAAATTTCTATCGATACTTTAATAGACTCGTATAAAACAGGATCAGTTAACGAACCACTTTACATATCTTCAAAAATTCAGGTATTCAATAAGCCAAATGGAGAAATTATTGCTTCCCTACAAGATGATAAAAGTTCATTTCTAAAAGAAGAGCAGCAATTATTGGATAGTGTAGCCTTAAAAATCGGAAACCTTCTGGAACGTATTGAAATTCAGCAAAACGAAACCTCTCTCAAACGCCAAATGGAACGTGCAGATCGGCTTTCAATCTTGGGTGAAATTACAGCTGGAATTGCCCACGAACTCAACACACCATTGGCAAATATACTTGGGTTTGCCGAATTGCTAAAAGATGATTTTAAGACAGACAAAATAGTTTCTGCAGATTTAGATAAGATTATTGACAACGCAATTTTCTCACGCGAAGTTGTAAAAAAACTGATGTTTTTCGCTCTTGAAATGCCTCAGGAAATGAAACTGATAAATCTGGTGCCGAGAATAAAAAATGCATTAGCACTACTCGACGCCTCCTTTAAAAAAGCTGGGGTTACATACCATGTAAAAATTGAAGAAGATGAATTATGGTTGAAAGCAGACAACATACAGCTCACACAAATTATTTTCAATCTGGTAATCAATGCCATATACTTTTCACCAGAAAATGGATTGGTTACGATTGAAGCATTCCAGTCAAAAAACTATATCGTTCTAAAAATTATTGATGAAGGCCCCGGGCTGACAAAGGAAGCACTTGAAAAAGTGTTTCAGCCTTTTTTTACCACGAAACCCACAGGTGATGGCTCTGGTCTTGGGTTGAGCGTGGTGCACGGCATAGTAGCTAGCCATAAAGGAACGATAGTAGTTGAGAATAACTCGAAAAATGGCGCAACCTTTACTGTTAAACTTCCTAAATCTTAATACTTTTATAATCAATGCAGTTTAAAAAAGAGAACATATTAATAGTTGATGACGACATCCATATTCTGGAATTGCTGCAACGTCATTTACAATCTTGGAATTTCCACTCTTTTAAAGCTGTATCTGTAAAAGAAGCCGTTCAAATACTTCGGGATACCAAAATAGACTTACTGATTACTGACTTGAAAATGCCCGAGATAGATGGTACAGAACTTATTAAATTCGTATCAGAACATTATCCTGCCTTACCCAAACTCGTTATCACAGGTTATCCATCTGTACAGGATTCGCTGGCAGCTATAAAATCTGGTGTGGTCGATTATTTAACCAAACCTTTTACCAAAGAAGAACTTAATAATGCTATAGAGAAATCTTTAGGAAGTACGAACAACAGCTCTAATAAGCCAGTTTCAGCAAATGCAATAGATCAAAAAAACGGTAATGCGTACGGTGATATCATTGGCAATTCAGAAAAAATAAATGAGGTTATTCAAATTATTGAACGGGTAAAGGATAATAAGGCCACCATTTTTATAAAAGGTGAAAGTGGAACGGGAAAAGAACTTGTAGCACGTGCCATACATTATCAAGGAAAGTTCTCCCGAGCACCATTTATTGCAGTGAATTGTGGTGGTATTCCAGAAAATTTATTAGAGTCGGAGCTTTTTGGTTATACGAAAGGTGCTTTTACAGGTGCCGATAAAAGCCGAGACGGTTTTTTCCAGGCAGCAGATGGTGGAACGATTTTTTTAGATGAAATAGGCAACGCTTCCAAAGCTGTTCAGACGCGATTATTACGTGTGCTTCAAGAAAAAGAAGTGGTGAAAGTTGGAGCTCAAAAAGCAGATAAAATTGAAGTGCGCATCATTGCGGCGACCAATAGTGACTTAAAGGAAATGATTAAAAAAGACACCTTTAGGGAAGACTTATATTATCGACTTACCGTGGTGGAAATTGAGGTAGCACCATTGCGTGAACGCAAGGAAGACATTCCCCTACTCGTGGACAAATTTCTTTTTAAATACGGGATAGAATACAAAGACCGTTTTATAAAAATAAGTCCAGAGGTTTCGGAAATATTACAAAGATACGATTGGCCGGGAAATATCCGCGAACTTGAGAACGTGATACAGCGAGCCGTCATAATGTGCGATAGACACATTGATGTAGAAAACCTCCCCGACTCATTAAAATACAACATAGATTTTCCCGAGGGCGAATTGCTTCCGCTCAAAGAAATTGAAAAAAGGTATATTCAAAAAGTTTTGAATGCCACTGATAACAACAAAACTAAAGCTGCCGACATTTTAGGAATTGATCGTAAGACCATTAGGCAAAAACTTTCAGATTAAACGCTACCATAATGGCACAAAACACCCCAACCGGGTAAATATGTACCAGTCCACAAATCCACTTTAGCTTTCAGCAAAGTGCTCAAACCCTTGTTTATAAGGGTTTCTTCTATTTAAGTCACTTCTGGCACACCTGCTGGCATATAGATTGCCTTTAGTACAGCAAAAGATTACAATGTACTATGACATCGAACACATTCAATATTTGTCCAACCTGCATCCATAGAGATAGCTGTGTAATTACTCACAACAAAAGCCAAGTATGGTCTTGTAGTGAGTACGAAGTAGAGGAAAAAACTACAGAAACAAAAAACCCTCTGAATATCAACGATATAAAGAAAGAAGCGCCAGAAATGGCGATGGCATAACCTAAAATTTAAAAAACAATGATTCTCAACAAGTTAGTCACCGTTTTGGTCGGAAAAAAAGAGCTGAAAAATAAATTACAATTCAGCACCATACAAGATAGCCCTTATAGATTCACAAACAGACGAAATCTGCGAAACAGAGGCTTAATTAACAACCCATTTTAATAGTAATGCTATGAACACACAATCCCAAATTAATAATAACGCTCAAAAAAGAGCTGAAGTCTTAAAACGTAGAAGTAGATATATCATCGAAAAATACAATGAGCGCAGTATCACAAATCGTTTATTCAAATAATTGAAAAAATAAATTCTTGCAAAAGGGTTCACACTTATGACAACAATAACAGCAGAAATACCTAAAAGAAAACAGAAAAAAACCTCTGTAAAGGGAATGATGGATAATGTGATGGAGCAGTTTCACAGCGCAGCTGACCATATTGAACTTCATCCCAATATCAGAAAAATTTTGAGCATTACAAACAACGAAATCATCGTGCATTTTCCCGTGAAAATGGACAATGGGGACGTAGAAATATTTACAGGGTATAGAGTACAGCACAACAACGCATTGGGACCTTACAAAGGAGGATTGCGTTACCATCCTACAGTAGATATAGATGCTGCAAGGGCATTGGCAATGTGGATGACGTGGAAGACCTCACTGGCAGGACTTCCCTACGGTGGTGGTAAGGGCGGTATTCAGTTGGACCCTTCAAAGTATTCACAAGCTGAGCTGGAACGTATTACGCGTAGATTCACATTTGCCTTGGCAGACAACATAGGACCAGAACACGATATTCCAGCTCCGGATGTAAATACCAACAGCCAAACAATGGCGTGGATTGCAGACACCTATATGAGCACTCGCCCACCAGCAGAACGCACCGCGAATCAACACGTGGTTACAGGAAAGCCCGATGGCAGTGGAGGTCTTGAAGGACGCGACCGTGCCACAGGGTACGGTGTGTTTTTAAACATCAAGTTCTGGGCAGAGAAGAACAAAGAGACCCTAAAAGGAAAGAAATTCATCGTTCAAGGGTTTGGCAACGTAGGCTATTGGGTATCTCATTTCTTGGAAAAGGAAGGTGCAAAATTGGTAGCCGTGCAAGATGCCTTTGGAAGCATTAGAAGCACCAATGGTATTAACGTGGAGGATCTTTTCAATTATTCTAAAGTTAACAATGGTAGTGTTTCAGGATTTCCTGGAGCATTTGACCTTGACAATGAAAAGTTCTTTACCACAGAGTGTGATCTCTGTATTCCAGCAGCACTTGGAAACCAAATAACAAAAGAAAATGCCCCTAAAATCAAAGCCCGTCTAATCGCCGAAGGTGCCAATGGCCCTACCAATGTTGAAGGTGAGAAGATACTACTGGATAGAGGTGTGACCATAATCCCTGACATCTTATGTAATTCTGGCGGTGTGGTTGGAAGTTATTTTGAATGGTTGCAGAACCGAAACGGCGAACTGTGGCAATTGGACGAAGTAATGGCAAAACTGGATAAAAAGATGCGTGAATCATTCAACAAGGTTTATGACTATGCTGAAAGAGAGGGAATGGATTTAAGAACTGCAGCCTACTGTATTGCAATTAGACGTATTGAAAAAGCCTATATCCAACGAGGTATATTTCCTTAATGAAACAACTTGAAAAATTGACAAAATGAAATACGGAAGCATCATATTAGAAAAAAAGGAGTATGTGTATTTGAAACGAATCCTAAATATCTCGGGATATGCCGAGGATTTTCAAACACAAAAATCGCTGCAACGGTTGAGCGATGAAATGAAGAACGCCCAAATAGTAAATGAAGAGGATATGCCCGAGGATGTCATACGCTTTAATAGCAAAATTATGGTGTTTTCAGAAAATGGTTGGGAAAAACAACTTCAACTGGTCATCCCTTCAGAAAAAGATGCCAAGAAGGATAAAATTTCAATCCTCACTCCTATGGGGTCTGCGCTGTTTGGTTATTCTGAAGGAGATACGATTGAATGGGATTTCCCATCAGGAACTCAAAAAATAAAGATTGTGGCAGTAACACAGGACACGACCCAAAGAACAATTGACATACCTATTTAATGACTTTAAACAATGGAAACCTTACAAACAGAAATATACGAGCATGATAATGATGTGGATGTAACCCATAAAATAAACACCATAGAACTGGACAATTGGATAAATCATCTCAAATACATCAAAAAAGAGCTCAAGAATTTAATAGGTCTTTGTAGCGAAGATTTGGACCCACGTCTGGAAGATGAAAGCGTGCTTCAAAAATTTCAGAAAAAAGAAACTGAAAATGACACGTTATTAAGAGCACTTCAAAGATATATGAATACAAGAAATGAAATCATAGAGTGCGAGGACACCCAATGCGATATGGCATACATCACAGAGCACGAAACTTATAGAAGAAGCTACCTCTATCATTTGGATAAATATAGAAGGCTGAAAGATGAATTTTTTAGCAAAGTACAGGGAAATTTCACGCTGTTGAGTGGAATTTCATAAACGCATACTATTTTGGAAATCGAACTCCCATACAAAATTGACGCGCACCGAAGACTCTGTATAAAAAAAGATCTTATAGCATTGAGCCATTGGATGGATGCAATTACAGCTATTAATACTGAAATTGATTATTTAAAAATCATCGGGCAACAATTAATCAAAGACCATAGTGTAGAAGTAACCCTACAAGGGTTACGCAGAAAGAACACACTATTGTTGGCAATGCTCTGTAAATACGAACAGGAACTCAAAACAGAGTATGAATATGGAAAAAGAGAATATAACGTTAGCCGCGCAAAAGAACACGAAAAAAAACGTGATGCGCACACCGCATTTATTCAAGAGTTTACTCAATTTAAAAAAGGGATATATAATAAGTTATCCAAATATCAACGCAGATAAAATTTAGAACAGATGAAAAAAATATTAATTCCAATCGACTTTAAATTCAATAGCCACGATGCCATTGATTATGCTATCAGGTTTTTTAAACGTGAGCAATGTGAATTTTATTTTCTCAACACATACACCTATGACATATCTGGTCTTAATACCATAGACTTGCTACAGGCAGACGATGATTGGTATGATAAGCCCAAATGCGCATCTGAAGATAATCTTGGAAAATTAATCCAAAAATATGCCTTTAACAGCCGAGATAGTAAACATCATTTTAGTGCCATTTCAGAATGTTCAAACCTGATAGAAGGTATGAAAAAAGCTATGAAAGACATTAAAATTGATTTAGTAGTGCTCCCAGGAAAAGACCGAACAGGGGAAGATTCAATTCGATATAGCCGAAATACCAAACGCATTATAGAGCATATTCGGGAATGCCCAGTAATGATCATTCCTGCCTCTTCAAAAATGCATAAAAAACCCAAATTTGTACTTGTATCACGTTTTGATATAGATCTTCCTATTAGCGAACTTGAAAATTGGTACGAATTGGTACAAATTGCCAAAGGGAATATAAAAATTGTAACCCTGTCTGGAAAAGATGACCTAACTGAAAAACAAAAATCCAATCAATGTAAAGTACGTTATCATCTTGAAATGCTTTCAGGGGAAAAGATAAAAATAGAGTATATCGAAAACGCACCAGCACTCAAAGATTTTGCAAGGTACCATTCAGATTATATAATGTGCCTTATAGACAGGAAACCAGACTTATGGCGAAAAATTGGAATTACCTATTCCAAGATTACCAACCTAGGCCCCTTATTAAGCACACCGCTGATCGCTTTACACAGATAGTTATGAAGTCGATGAACAACCGTACATTTTATATAGTGGTTGGGCTAATTGGCTTGGCAGCAATTGCTATACTCAGCTGGTTAGTACCCGCGCCTATTTTCAGTTAAAATTATAAGTGGAAAATAAAATGGAAAAATTATTGCAAGAAGCCGAAGCATTTCAAACTGCCACGATGAGCCACATGACTACGAGTGACCGGGTTGCGGCGTCGCGTGAAGCAAAACGACTCATCCTGTCGATAAACAAAATATATAAAAAGTCTAAAGACCCAGAACTCATGGATGTGATGAAACAATTGACCGAAAAGAAGAAAAAGATTGAGGTTCGATTAAAAGTAAGGATGGTTTAATTGTAAAATTTGAATGCGTTGAAGCATTTAAAGTAAATAGATTCAATTTTCTATTTCTGAAATCGAAGCAAATAAACTTCTCAACCTATTATTACATTACAATCAGAAAAAAAGGACCACACTCTACATGCAGTCCTTTTCTATTGGTGCGGATGACCCGCCCATTACATATTCGGGTAAACAGGAATCCCCGTAATAAGTACGGGGCAGGCTTCTCATCCTGTCATAATATCTTTTCCATAAAAAAAAGGACCACACTTTACATGCAGTCCTTTTCTATTGGTGCGGATGACAGGAATCGAACCTGCACACCTTGCGGCACTAGATCCTAAGTCTAGCGTGTCTACCAGTTCCACCACATCCGCGTAGTGAATTTTATGTTACGGATCTAACTCATTATTCTTTAAGAGTTACGCTAGACTTCTAGCGTGCTACCTCCCGATAGATATCGGGACCACCACATCCGCGTAGTGTATTTTATGTTACGGATCTAACTCATTATTCTTTAAGAGTTACGCTAGACTTCTAGCGTGCTACCTCCCGATATCTATCGGGACCACCACATCCGCTTTGGGACGGCAAATATAATCACTTTTCAGAATTTACAAACTATTTAACCCTTAAAAATTGAGGTCTTTTGTACCTTCGTAACTATTGAAAAAATTTTTAGATGAAAAGTGCAAAACCATACATAGCTGAACACAAACAACGATTTATAGATGAACTTATAGAATTGTTGAAAATACCTAGTATTTCAGCAGATTCAGCATATAAAGACGACGTGATAAAAACTGCATCTGTCATCAAAAATAGCCTTGAAAAAGCAGGCTGCGATACCGTTGAAATTTGTGAAACCCCTGGCTACCCTATCGTATACGGCGAAAAAATAATCGATAAAAACCTGCCTACAGTTTTGGTCTATGGACATTACGATGTGCAACCACCAGATCCGTTAGACTTATGGCACAGTCCGCCGTTTGAGCCGGTCATCAAAAAAACCGAATTACACCCAGAAGGTGCCATATTTGCCCGAGGCAGCTGCGACGATAAAGGCCAAATGTACATGCACGTAAAAGCCATGGAATATATGACCCAGACAGGGCAACTCCCTTGCAACGTTAAATTTATGATCGAAGGGGAAGAAGAAGTGGGTAGCGAAAGCCTAGAATGGTTTGTGACCCGCAACCAAGATAAATTATCAAACGATGTGATTTTAATTAGCGACACCGGTATGATCGCGAACGACATCCCGAGCATAACCACCGGACTTCGGGGCCTCAGCTATGTAGAAGTTGAAGTTACAGGTCCGAATCGCGATCTGCATAGCGGACTCTACGGAGGCGCCGTTGCCAACCCAATTAATGTACTTACCAAAATGATTGCCTCGTTGCACGATGAGAACAACCATATCACCATCCCTGGTTTTTATGACGATGTAGAAATACTTTCAGCTGAAGAACGCGCAAAAATGGCCGAAGCTCCTTTCAGCAAAGAAGCCTATTGCAAAGCACTCGATATTGAAGATGTGTATGGCGAAGCTGGCTATACCACCAACGAACGCAATAGCATTCGCCCCACACTAGACGTAAACGGAATTTGGGGTGGTTACATCGGTGAAGGTGCCAAAACGGTAATTGCCAGTAAGGCCTACGCAAAAATCAGCATGCGATTGGTGCCAGACCAAGACTGGAAAAAGATAACGACACTGTTCAAGAATCACTTTGAAAGTATTGCTCCAACAGGGGTGAAAGTGGAGGTGAAACCGCACCATGGCGGACAAGCATACGTGACGCCTATAGACAGTACGGGGTATCAAGCAGCGAGTAAAGCCTATGAAGCTACCTTTGGGAAAACGCCAATTCCGCAGCGAAGTGGTGGTAGTATCCCAATTGTGGCACTCTTCGAGAAAGAACTGAAAAGTAAAACCATTTTGATGGGCTTTGGGCTAGACAGCGATGCCATCCATTCTCCCAACGAGCATTTTGGAATTTGGAATTATTTAAAAGGTGTTGAAACCATCCCACAATTCTATCACTATTTCACTAAATTAAAGTCGAACTAATAGCAAAACACCAACCTAAGTAGGTCGCTGAGCCTGTCGAAGCGCAGTTTTACCATTATTTTACTGAAATTCACAAGTAGGTTTTGGGTGCCTGCCTGCCAGTAGGCAGGTTCCCACGCCTTCGGCGTGGTCGGGTCATCCATTACTACGCTTCGTACAAGTGAGAATTTTTTTGTAATAAAAGATGTCTGTTCGAGCGCAGTCGAGAACTTCTACTAGTCTAGAAATAAAATAGGTTTCGACTGCGCTCAACCTGACAGCCTCAAAATTATAGCATACCATTATTTCTCACTTTCCCTGCAGGGTAACCACTGCTACCCCAAACACTCCTCTCGATACAAATGGTCTTCGACCATTCACTCGAGGTGACATTTTATTCGCCTTTGTCAGTTCGAGTGGTTTTGCCAAGCAAAAGTGTATCGAGCACTATATTTTTTTTACGTAATCGGTAATGATCACAATTTGTTGCCCATCAACTTTACCTTCAATATAGGTTTCGTTTTCATGGTCTAAAGAAATACGCCGAACAGCGGTTCCCTGTTTGGCAATCATACTACTGCCCTTCACTTTTAAATCTTTTATAAGCACTACGCTATCACCTGCCTGTAAAATATTTCCGTTGCTATCGCGATGTACCAATTGCTTGCTTTTATCTACAGCATCTCCGGCAGCCGCAGCCCATTCGCGTTCATCTTCCTCTAAATACATCATATCTAAAAGATCCTGGGGCCAACCCTCATCCTTCAATCGATGCAACATACGCCAAGACATCACCTTTACCGCAGCTACGGGGCTCCAAATAGTATCATTCAACAATCTCCAGTGGTTCGCATCCCGTTCCTCTGCTTCAAATTGAGACTCGCAGGTATGGCACACTAAAATGGCCCCATCTGCACCTTCAATTCTTGCTGGGGTTTCTGGTACTTGGTATACATTCAACTTTTCTTCTGCTCCACAAAATTCACATTTATTTTCAGCTCTTTTAGCGACTTCTCTTTCTATACTCATGCTTATTGTTTGAAGCAAATGTATCGACTTTCCATCGGAAATAGAATATTGTCATTTTAAAAAATAATAACTCTACACTTGTAGAATAAGAAAATTTGTTCTATGTTTGTAGAGTAATTAGAAAATATGACCGCATTATCCAATTCAGAAGAGCAACTCATGCAGTACTTATGGAAGCAGAAAAAAGCTTTCATGAAAGACTTGATAGATGCTTACGACGACCCCAAGCCTGCAACCACTACCATTGCCACGCTATTAAAGCGTATGCAGGATAAAGGTTTTGTAGACTATACCCAAGTAGGGCGATCGAGAGAATATGTGCCCTTGGTAAAAAAGAAAGATTATTTCAGCAAACACGTAAATGGGCTCATTAAAAATTTCTTTAACAACGATGCTGGCCAATTCGCTTCTTTTTTTACCGAGACCACAGATCTAAGCAAAGAACAGCTTGAAAGTCTCAAGAAAATGATAGACCAACAAATTGAAAACAAATAAGCATGGAAGTATACATTTTAAAATCGGTTGCCTGCTTAGGAATTCTGTTTGGATTTTACAAACTCGTTTTAGAAAACACTTCCCTGCACACCACAAAACGTTTTTACTTATTGGGAAGTTTGTTGGTTTCTATGTTGATCCCCTTCATCACTTTTACAGAATATGTGGAAATTGCCCCCTTGGGTAGCGCCATGACCGAATTTCCTGCAACGCATACAGCTACCACCCCAAACATAGCACCTATAAATTATGTGCCTTACTTCATCGGAATCGTGTATGGATTAGGGGTTCTTTTATTCAGTTTACGGTTTGGTAGAAATTTGCTTCGCATATACCGTAAAGTTCGTTACAACCCGAAATTTAAGAGCCAATCCGTTTTTCACGTATTGTTACAACTCCCAATGACACCACATAGTTTTTTTAACTACATCTTTTTTAACAAAACCGACTATGATTCCGATACTATTCCGGAAGAGGTAATCATTCATGAAACTGCTCATGCCACACAAAAACACAGTTGGGATATCGTTGTAATCGAATTGTTGTGTATCGTATTTTGGTTTAATCCGTTGATCTATTTCATCAAACACAGTATCAAGCTCAATCACGAATTTTTAGCCGATCGCGCTGTATTACAAAAAGGCGCAGACACTTCCACCTACCAAAAGATTTTACTAGATTTTTCATCTCCCGATAACTATCGGGATTCAAGTCTCATCAACTTGGCACATTCCATTAATTATTCATCAACCCGCCTGAACGGATTATTTTCAAAAGATGCATTCGGGCAGGTTAAAAAACGTTTTACAGTTATGAAAACACACACATCAAGAAAAGCCGCGTGGCTTAAAGGAATTTTAATACTTCCTCTAGTAGCCGTTTTAATCTACGGTTTCAGTACAACCAAAACAATAGAAAAACCGCTTACAGACTCTGGCACAAATGTTCACAATACGAATAGTAGTGCTATTCCAACAGCAAGAAGTATCGACATTCAAATTAAACAAAACGGCTCTTATGTAGTTGAAGGAGTTTCGGCTATTAAAAGCACCTTGGCTAAAACTGTTTCAAAATTACATCAAGACCTTACGCCTGCCATTCGAAGCCAAATGATGAACATTCACATTACGCAGCCCGAAAAACCCTCACGAGAGGAAGTTCAATTTGTGTTCGATGCCTTAAAAGACTATGGTTTTTATCGTTTGGTTGCTGGCAACCAAGAAGTGGTTCGGGGCAAAGGCAATACACCTATGGCCAGCGAAAGTTTTACTGCTATTAAAAAGAAACCCTTGGTGATTATGGTACAGCTAAGTGAAATCACTATTAATGGTAAGCCCTCTTCGCTCAAAACATTTGCTAGAGACATTGATAAACTGACTAAAGATTGGGAAGAAACCGATTATACTGATACCCGACCTATCATCAAAATTGCAAGTACGCCCGAGGCTTTTTTAAAGAAGTTAGATGCAGAATACAAGAAAACCAATTTTTCGAAAGCAAATGGTGGGCTCGGACTCTTACCTCCTCCGCCACCGCCAAGTCCTGATGCACCCAAGCCTGTTGGCGCCACTTTTGCACCAAACGCACCCATTGCTCCGAATGCACAAAATTCGAAGCTTATCCAATACAATTCTAAAGACGGAACAGTAAAATCAACCAAAGGCACAAACATTCCACCTCCACCCCCACCGCCTCCTGCACCAAATGTGATAAAAGGCGTAAACGATGGTGACACCAATATTCCTCCACCCCCACCACCTCCTAAAAGTCCGTTAGACCATGTTATTGAAATGGCCAAAAAGAATGCAACCTTTTATTTGGAAGGTGAAAAAATCTCTTCAGACAAAGCGATTGAAGTCATTAAAAGCAATAACAACCTCAATATTCAAACCACCGGGAAATCTTCTAAAAACCCGCAAGTAAAGATTTCAACAAAGCCTGTTAAGATCAACTAAAATTAGATAGCTTTATTTAAGAGGGAAGCCCATATTTTTCGAAAATATGGGCTCCGTTTATAATATTATAAGCTTATCTAGCCTTGTGTACTCTTGATATTATATATCGTATATCATAAATATCTGTTGAAGCAGTTGACACAACTTTTACAGTACCTCCGTTATTCTCCCATGTATCAAGTGTATACGCATTAAAAGAACTTAAGTAATAGTGTTCCACATTGTTTCCTTTTGACAATACAAAATCTCGAATATAAATTTCACCAACTGCACCACCTATATCTATGGCCACTGTTAATCGTGTTACACTCGACGAATTCGGACGCGCTTTAAATTCAACAGAAATGTTTATCGCATCTCCATTTCGTCCAGTAATAGTTTGTGTAGTAGCATCATAGAATGTTGCTATATCCGTGGGCTTTTGACTGTCCCTAGTGGTAGCAGCATTATTGGGCAATGTTATTTTGGTAGTGTTAACAATAAGGGGGCTTGCAGAAGTATACTGACCATCTACATAGTCGCCCCATCCTGTAAAATCGTTTGTACTGCTTTCGCTTACCAACTTCACCCAATTGGAACCATCATGAACATAATAGGAATTTAAGTCGGTATCATATACGGTCAGTCCTTCTACAGGACTGGCTATAGCTGTTCTGTCGACAGTACTCATTCTTGGTGGCAAAAACCCTGCTTTGTCAGAATTCAATTCAAGTATCGATGAAGGATCTGGAGTGGTGGTTCCGATTCCCACTTGTGCTGTGGAAACAAATCCTGTTAATACCATTAAAAGACATGAGGTTAAGTAAATTTTTCTTTTCATTTTTTGGGACATATTCAATTTTTCTATTTCCTACAAAATAACAGAAAATTGAACTTTTTATCGATTAATGAACCTTTTTTAAAGATTATTTACCTTTTTAGTTAAAAATTATGCGAAAATCACTAAGTAACCATGTTGACAATATGCAACAGCTACGGCACTCAAATTGAGCTTCCTAGCAACAACAAATTGCTCTTAACAGCGTTCTAATTATTCATCAATCCAAAAAACAACAACCTATGCTACAACGCTTTTTCATCTTTTGTTCAGGAGCCGATACCGATATTCTTGAAGATTGTTCTTCGGGAGAACAAACCAAATACGCTGGCATCGGGGCTACCGTATTCTTTACTGCCGTCATGGCGGCGATTGCAGGAAGTTATGCGCTATTTACTGTATTCGATAACTTAGTTACGGCTATCTTTTTCGGCCTCATTTGGGGATTGCTCATCTTCAACCTAGACCGTTTTATTGTTTCTACCATAAAAAAACGTGATAATTTTTTTGATGAACTGATACAGGCTTCTCCAAGAATTTTACTTGCCGTGATCATCGCAGTAGTGATTTCAAAACCGCTAGAATTAAAAATTTTTGAAAAAGAAATCAATCAAGTACTACTCGAAGAAAAAAATGATCTTACACTAGAAAATAAAGATCAGTTGGCACTGCAGTATACACCTACCATAGAAGCACTTACTGCTGAAATAGCTGCGTTAAAAGAAGAAATAAACACCAAAGAAGCTGAAGTGAACGGACTGTATGATGTGTACATTTCTGAAGCTGAAGGAACCGCAGGTACAGAAAAATTAGGAAAAGGACCAGTCTATAAAGAAAAACGTGAAAAACACGATGCCGAACTCACTGCACTCAATTCGCTAAAAGAAACTAATAATGCCAAAATTGAAGCTACAGAAGCCCAAATAGCTACATTGGCAGCCGATTATCAAGATAAAGTTGCAGAGACACAACCCATTATCGATGGATTTGATGGACTTATGGCTCGGGTAAATGCATTGGGTAAGCTACCGTGGCTTCCTTCATTTTTTATATTCCTATTGTTTCTCGCCATAGAAACCTCACCCATCATCGCAAAATTACTTTCACCAAAAGGTGCATACGACTTAAAACTTGCCGAGCAGGAAGGTGCACTTAAAAGCTGGGTTACACAGCAAAAGGATCAGCGCGATGTGCTCGTTACCACAGATCGCGAAGTAAACAATCGTGTGTACGCAGATATTGCAGAAGAACAAGAACTATATGATTATAAGCGTAAAATTGCGCGCGAATTGATGCAGGACCAAGCCAATGCATTTTACAAGAAACAGAAAGGTGTTTTGTAGTCATTTCGACGCTAGGAGAAATCACACAACTAGTTTCATCCAAATATTGAAAGAAGCAACCCTCACTCGAAACTGACTTCTCGACCATACTTTATTGACCTGAGATTTCTCGTCGTTACTCCGAAATGACAGTTAAGACAAAATGATGTCAAGTTATTTTGATCCTGAGAGAAATCACACTAAGGTAAAGTTACGTAGGTTGAAAACGCTATATCTGATTTATTAGGAGAATGGAATCTCTGACCTTGCCTAGGTTTATAGTAAAAATTATTTCTTTCTTTACAAAAATATTGGCTATGGACTTTAAAACACGTATTAAATCTAAAAGAGCATCGCTCAAAACGCTGTTTCCATCACTTCAATTTACTACCGTGGCCGTACCAGACATGAGTTCGGGCAGTAATTTCTTCGGAAATGATCCGCAACATGAAAATCTAGAGGTGGCAACAGCGCGTTTAGACGCTTTTCAGCAGCAACACCCCAACGCCTTATTGGCCAACGGATATCTGGAAGAACGATCTTTTTATAACACTCCCCGTTTTGAAAGAACCCTAAACGAAGTCACAGAATACCGCAACATTCACTTGGGTACCGATTTTTGGGTGCCGGCAAAAACGCCTGTGCATGCGATCTTCAACGGCGAGATTGTGATAAGTCATCACAATGACTTTCATAAAGATTACGGCCCCTTGCTCGTATTAAAACATCAAATAGAGGGTGCTGTTTTTTATACACTCTACGGTCACCTTAGCATCGAGTCATTATCTATTTCCCCGAAAGGAAAAACGGTTTCAAAAGGAGGTCTCATAGGATATATCGGCGATGAAACGGAAAACGGCCATTGGGTACCCCATTTACACTTACAATGCATCACAGACTTATTGGGTGAGACTGAAAATTATAATGGAGTCGCTTACGCCTCAGAATTGGAGCTGTGGAAACAACGTTGCCCAGATCCAGACGTACTTTTTAAAGAATCATTACATTAAGAAACATATTGTGCGATAGCTTCTGCCAGCGATTTTGCCGATTCTGGCGCATTTCGCAACCAGATTTCAGGATCTAAAAATTCCATTTCAGAGAGCATTGGGTTTCCAGCTTCGTCCCAAACAACATCAACCCTCCCATAAGCGGGTGGCACTGGGCATTGCGCATTGGCAAATTCGGCAAATTGAATTTCTTTTTGGCTCGGTGTGTAGTCATGCACCGTACCTCCATAATCGTCTTGCACGCGAAAGTCGCCTTGCTTTGCCTTCTTTAAAATAGCGTGGGTAAATTGGCCGTTAAATACCATGAGCGACGCTTCACCCTTGGTAGTGATGGTACTTATAAAAGGTTGTAGTAACATATCGCGCGCTGCCAATAGTTGTTGAAATAGGTCTTCTTTGGCTTCGATATCTTCTACGGAAATTTTATAGGTATGGAAGGCGGCGGCTGAAACAGCGGGTTTTATGACCATATTTTTCCAACCCTTCTCTTCGGAAATTTCCCGCAAGCTTGTAGCACTCCCTTTCTGAACAAATGCAGTAGGTACAATACGCACTCCCTTTTCGGCTAAATCATTCAGGTAGAATTTGTGGCTATTCCATTGTTGTAACGGCAACGGATTCACCAAATTGGTAACAGCAGCAGTGCTCACCATCCACCTATTGAACGCATGAAAATTTTCAAAATAATCCCAAACAGTCCGAATCACAGCCACTTTCGTTTGCGACCAATCGTATTCTGGATCATTCCAGTAGGTTCTTTTCACCTTGAGTCCGAGTGCTTCAAGTGCATCCTTCAAAAGCTGATACTCTAAAAATATATTGTTTACGTAAAGGTCACCTCCTTTGTTATGAAGATATTTTTTACAGGTAACTATGGTGATGTCTGTCATTGGGTTGGCGTTAGGGAAATTCAAAATTACGTATCTTTCAAACGAATTAAAATTTCAGCTATATGAAAATAGGCTACTGTTTACTTTTCTCTGTGTTTTTTCTGTCTTGTGTCGCGCAAAAGGATATAGATACCGATAAAGCTGCCATTCTCGGTGTTATGAAAGCCCAAGAAAAGGCGTGGAGCCAAAACGACCTAGAAGGTTTTATGCAGGGCTATTGGAAGAGTGATTCGTTAAAGTTCTATGGCAGCAACGGACTCACAAAAGGATGGCAACAAACGCTAGATCGATACAAAAAAGGGTATCCCAGCAAAGATCACAGCGGTACACTTACTTTCGAGATTGACGATATCTCTCCAATTGAAAAGAACAGCTATTGGGTGATGGGGCGGTATTATCTAAAACGAAAAGTTGGCGATGCTAATGGAAATTTTCTTATAATCTTCAAGAAAATCAATGGCGCCTGGAAGATTGTTGCTGATATGAGTAGTTAGAAGGTAGTTTTGGAAGTTGGAAGTTGGAAACTGGAAACTGGAAGCTGGAGGTTGGATACTGGAAACTGGAAGTGGGGCCAAGAGGCATATGTCCTTTTATTTTTTAGTCTTTTTTGTCATTTCATCTTTTCACCTTTTCTTAAGTTACACATACCGAAAGCTAATTGCCTTTGATACGTACCCAAAGTTCTTTTAGCAAGTTCTTGGCATCTTCTGGGCGTTTTCGGTTTTCAGTGACCACTAGGTTTTCACCTTTTTTTTCTAGCAAGAAACTAAACACATAATCGCGGTTGTTTGGGTCTACGCTGAGCGTTCCAAATCGCAGGTCATTAAAATACAGATTGCCATTGTCTTCGCTGATGGTATAAAACCCATTGGTCAGTTTAATTAACCGCTTTATTTTAGCATCGGCAGCTAAGCCACCCAACAAATCATGGTTTTTTGGATGTACACCAAATTTTATCGGTTGTGAGTCGAACAGCGAATAATACCCAATCAAAAATGAATGCTCAGTTTCTACATTGGCGGTCCATAAAATTGCATTCAGAGGTGCCGGTTTGGTTTCGATTTCGGTGTAAGCGATACGTTGTTCTTCTAAAGCATTTTCAAATTTTAAAAATGTAATCCCTTTTAAGACAAGGGTCAGCACTAAATAAATGCTACTCACCCACAAACCAAGGTTATTAAAGGTACGGCGTTTGGGATCGTTCCGTTTCCGCAGCAGTGCTACTACTAAAAAGATTAAAAACGGCAAGGTGTACAAGGGGTCAATCACGAAAATATTTTTGTATGCCAATCTTACATCGAAAGGCCAAAACAATTGCGTACCCCAAGTGGTATGGGCATCTAACAGCGGATGCGTGAGAAAGCACAAAAACCAAAGCAAGGACCATTGTTTCCAACTAGCACGTTTCTCCCAAAGGGAAACCAGCCATCCAAAAAAAAGTCCAAAAACAATTGAGAAAACAATAGAATGTGTGAAACCGCGATGCACTTCTAGCGCAGTAACGGTATCTACCAAATAATTGGCCACTACGTCAAGGTCAGGGATGGTACCCGCGATTGCGCCATAAAAAGCTGCTTTATTACCAACTTTTTTGCCTAATGTGGCTTCACCTACGGCAGCACCTAATACAATTTGAGTTAAAGAGTCCAATTATAGTTGTTGTTAGAAATTTTTTCAATCTATTATATTCATCTTTTTCAATAGAAAAGATGCATTCATATTCTTGCAAACACCGGGCTTAATTGTATAATCAAAATACAACTCACCGTCTTCGATACGCGCATCAAAATAATAATTCTTTACCGTCGGCAACTCCTTCGCTACCTCGCATAAGCTAAGATCATGTGTAGCGACAATACCTGTAGAATTTCCAGCAACCAATTTTTCTATAAATTTTCGTGAGCCTATAGCTTTATCGGTGCTATTGGTTCCTTTTAAAATTTCATCCAAAATGATAAAATACTCGTCAGATTCTATGGCTTCCACTATAAATTTTAAACGTTTCAATTCGCTAAAGAAATAAGATTCGTCATCGGTTAGGCTATCGGTTGTTCGCATACTGGTAATAAGTTTAATAGGGTTGTATTTAGCCGATGTAGCGCAGACTGGCAACCCGATATTTGCCATCACAATATGCAGGGACACCGTTCGTAAAAAAGTGCTTTTACCAGCCATATTTGCTCCTGTGATAATAAAAAACTCCTCTCGGTTGATTTCAAAATTATTACGCACCATCTTATCTGGAGGTAACAAAGGGTGGCCACTCCCTTCTATTGTAAGAAGCGACGATTCATTGGTAAGCCTTGGAAAAACATGATTTTGATGGTTAAACACATAATTTCCTAAGCTATTGTAAGCGTCGAAAAAAACGATCACTTCAAACCAGTCTTTTACCTGAGAATTATAATTAGCAATCCATTTTTCTATGGTATTTGCAATACTTAAATCGCGCAGCATAAAACCATTTGCGATAACTCCAACCAGCATATTGTTGCGTTGGTCGAGTGCGTCAAGATTTTTGGCAAATTGTTTTAAAACAAGAGATGCTTTCTTTGATTCTGTGAGCACACGTTTCTTTTTTTGGGCAAGTATTGTTGACGAAAACTCCTGCTGTTCTATTTCTGAAATAAGTTTGTGAAACTGTTTAAAAGTGTCCTGTATTTTAGAAGTGTGTTGTTCTAGGTTATTTACTTTTTTAAAATACCTGCCACTTATAGACAAGCCAAGCAAAAACCACCCAAACACTACAAAACCAGAAACGAAACCTAAAAAATACGCCCCTAACAACCCTACCGATAGTATGGTAAAGCCTGTAGAAACAGGTGATATCCAAGAAGGAGTAAAAGCGTTATAATCGTGTAACCATTTTACCACCCGTTCAGCAGAAATTTCAGTTTTAATTAAGGAAGCAACAGCCCAGAAATGTTGTCGCCATTTAGGTAAACTGGCGAGCTCCTGTACGCTTTTTTGTTTTTCAGAAATCTGATTTATATCATTCTCGAGCAGAATGCTAGCTAAAAATTGAGAACCACTTTCTAAAGCGGTCCTATTGAGATACTGATAAAAGGACCCACGACCAAAAAGATCAATATCCTGGCAGAAGGCGTGTTCTGGATTTTTAAATTGTGAACCATCAGGCAACTCTTTAAAATTACGTAGAAGCACTTTGATTTCAGTTTCGTTGTAAGTTATCAAAGCCGATTTCAAATTTCGTTGATATTGAAGGTTGTTATGTCGAATGACCATAACTACAAAAGCTATGATGCCTACTACAATAATGGCAATAACCCATTTTACAGACCCGAAAGTAAAATATACCCCGAAACAAACTAGCAAAAAAAGGAGTATACGAAGGGTGCTTGAGAGCGCCAATTGTTTTTTTAATTTTTTAATTTCCCGGGAATACTGCTCAATTTGAGCGTGGTAAAAATCATTAGGAGATTGCTTCATAATGCGGCCCATTCGGCCTGTAGTTTTTTGGTGAGTGAGGCAACAATCAGCTCGTACGAATGGTCTATCAACTCCACAACTAAGTTAGGCGGGAGTGCGTCTTCAATCATGACGGTATTCCAGTGGTGTTTGTTCATATGCCAACCTGGGATGATCAGTCCATCGTATTCGGCGCGTAATTCTTCTGAGCGGTCGGGGTCACACTTTAGATTTACTTGGGTAGGCGTACGCTCGAGACCACAAACGGCGAATATTTTGTTCATTACTTTAAAAACCAGAGTATCTGGACCGAATGGTAGTGATTCGGTGACGCCTTTTTTATTCAGGCAATACGTTCTGAAATCTTCGATGTTCATGCTATTTCACTTTATAAGCTAATGCCGGTTCATCATCAAAATAGATCACTAAATTACTGTTTGATTTCGTTACTACCTGAAACTCTAAGAAATTATCTTCGGTTTTAAAATTTTTGATATTCTCTTTTTTTCCGAAGTTATACGAATACGAAATTGTTTTTGGCGGATTCGTTTTTATCAAAAACGTAATAGAATCTTGATTTTCTGCTGAAGAGATCACTCCGTGGGCAGGTCTTTTTATCGCATCGATGCGTAACTCATTCTGGATGATTAACGGTAGTTGCGCAAAGAGTTCTCGAGTAAATTGAAAATCTAAAAAAGCATCTTCTACCATGTCTGGATAATGTGTTTTTACAAAAATCTCCGGATCGGTCTGAAACCAATCAAAGGAGGGTTCTTTTATAAATTTCTGATGGTATCTTCCGGCGCCCCAAGTTGCATCTACAAGATACGGAGCACCATCAATAAAGACAACATTCCACATGTGTATCCTTTTAAATTCACGACCAATATCGTCGAAGCTGGTTTTTATATCTCCCCGCACCAAATAAGTCTGAATACCCTGTAGCTCACATAATTTTTCGAACAGCATTGCATAACCTTCGCACACCGCTATTCCTTTTTGGAGCGTTCGCTGAATGGTTTTATTGCGTGTATTTTCTTCTTTGCTATTGCGTTCTCTATAATTTTTAAAGCTATAGTTGAACATTTCATATTCCTTGGGCTCGTACGCAACATTATGAATAATCCACCCGTAGATCGCCCTCACCTTTTCTGCGTCTGTCTTGAAATCACGCGTTATAAAATTGGAGAGCTGCGTTACATCATCAAACCTATTTGGGTAAAATTGTACGGTGGCATCAATCTGTGCAACATCCATTTGTGCGCTTACTGAAAGGCCCCAAAAGACAAAACAGAACCTGAATATCCAGTTTTTCATGAGGGAATCGATTTCTGATCAGTTGCAGCAACCCGCAATGCCGAATAATCTAATTTCCAGCTGATGGTGCCAACGAGCGTTTCCATTAATTTTATGGTTTCTAAAGCTTGGTTTTCAGCCTCAGAAAGGAGCCCGCTACTCGGAATTTTATCCACAATATGCTGTTTGGCCTCCCTATTGATTTCAGTAAGGTCTGTCGCCGTAAACGGGTTCGCCCAGCCTTCTTTTTTATCGTAGTATTTGAAATCGGTTTCTACCGTGAGCAATTCGGGTTGTGGAAAGTTCGTAAGTGTAATCGTTCTGGTTTTCGTATCGGCGTCCATGTGTATTTTCGTAAGATCGAAGCCTACATGGGCTTTCGCCTCTATGAGCACCAATGCTTTCTTCTTTCCGAGGAGCAAATTAATCCATTTGTCCTTGACATTTTCATAATGGTATATTTCAGAAAAATCGCCTTCTACCGTAATAAATTTACACACGGTTCTGATGCGTTCCATGAGTATCACCGATTGCGAATGTGCTTTTTCTTTCTTTCTACCACTGCTGAATTTCAGAAACAAAAAATACGCTACAATAGCGCCAAATGCCAAACCTATAAAGAGTAATTCCATATTATTTTTTACCAATGCTTCCCAAGTGCGTGTGTTTAAAATTGTCTGGATATTTTAATCCGTATCCCAACATCCTATCAAACGCAATGTGTGAAAACATAATGATGCCGCACAGCAACACAATTTCATTTGTATAAAAGTAACCAAAAATGATGAGTCCCACGGCAATTGCCCTATGGTGAAATAGATTATATGTTTGCGCACCCACCTTTGCATTTATAAGATACCCCAACATGCCAATATCTGGTAAAAGCAGCAAGATTAGAAACCACCACCAAGCAAAATCCAAGGTTGCGAACGCCAAAATACCCAGTACAAATAATGCCAATTCTTCAATTTTGAGAAGTTGTTTCATATCATATAAATTTATACAGCACCGGTCTACTTGGAGCTGCATCGTTACTAAACGCTGCCATTTGTAGGTTGAGCAGATAACTTCCGTCTTTTACATCGTAGGGAACATAAATAAACTCAGTAATCGTAGCATTGTACCTAGGTTGTTCGGGATAATTCCAAAAAGCTTTATGCGCTAATAGTTTGCCCTCATCTTTCTCTTTGTCTACACTGGGAAGATCAATCAACAAATGCGCTACCCCGATTTCTCGAAGAAAATTTGCAGCCTTTTCATGAAGGTATGGCCAATTGGTGTTCGAATAATGCTTCGATCGCTTGGCGTCTGTATTTGGCAAGGTTCTAACAACCACCGCCTCTGGTCTGTTATCACCCAATAGCTGTTTTAGCTGTTCCAAAGAAATAATCAAATCGTCTCCAAAAGCCGCTGGTGTTACTGAAATCACTTCTGCAGTGAAGAAAAAATTGGTAAGCGCATCATTCACCGAATAGAATTCTTCTGAAATATGACCCACGCATTCGGTGTGCGTACCATGCGCATGCGGATTGAAATTTATGGTATTAAAATTCACCGATGCGCCTTCACTCACCTTACCTACCCAGTTGTCTAATTTCACTGGAGAAATTTCAGGTTTTCCCAGATACCATGCCAACGGATTTTCTTCACTGTCGCGTAAGGAAATTGATAGGTCTATTGGTGCATTTAGATCTATTATCTTTAAGGTGCCGCCCAAATTGAAAGTTGCTCTCATCGCTACAAATTACAGTTCAATATACAATTTATCATTCCAAACGCACCAAGAAAAGATCGGCCGCAATACCATCACTTAAAAATTTTCCTTTTTTGGTCACCACTAGGTGATGGTTTATCTGGGCCAGCCTACCTTGATCTATGTGAGGCTGGGCCATTTTGAGTAGGTATGCTGTAAACCGTTCTCCAAATACTTCGGAAATTTCCGCCAATGATATTCCGTTAGATGTCCGCAAACGGGTCATGACGTGCTCGTTGTATTTATCGTTTACTGAAAGCGTCTCGCGGGTGATGGGCAGCCTTCCATTTGAGACTTCTTTTAGATATTTTGGATTGTTAGCGATGTTCCAGCTACGTCGATTTCCATCGTAACTGTGGGCCGACGGACCGATACCCAAATACGATTTCCCCTGCCAATAGGCCGAGTTATTTCTAGACTGTTTTCCGGGAAGACAAAAATTTGAAAATTCATAGTTTTCATAACCTGCACGTTCTGTGTGGGCTACTAACAATTGGTGATGGGCTTCTGCAACAGCATCGTCTACAGGCGCGACAATTCCTTTAGCTATAAAACGTTCCAGCGCAGTTTTGGGCTCTACTGTTAGCGCGTAGCACGATAAGTGCGGAATTTGGTATGCCAATGCTTTCTCTAAGTTGGCCAGCCATCGCTCGTTGGTCATTTCGGGAATTCCGTAAATTAAATCGATACTGATATTATCAAAATACTTTTTTGCAAGTTCGATACAGCGTTCCGCTTCGCTCGCATCATGCGCACGATTCATAAGCTTCAGGTCTTCTTCAAAGAATGATTGCACGCCAATCGACAAACGATTTACGGCAGATGCTACGAGTTGCTCTAGATACGCTTCCGAAAGATCATCTGGGTTGGCTTCCAAGGTGATTTCAGGTGCTTCGGAAACGTTAAAATGTGTATAAACCGCATGTATCAGCATATCTAATTCTGAAGCGCTCAACAAACTAGGGGTTCCGCCCCCAAAGTAAATGGTTCCTACTGTTTCGGAAACTTCTTCTTTCCGCAGTGCTAACTCGGCAACTAGCGCAGCAAGCAAGTCATCTTTCTTTTTTAAGGACGTAGAAAAATGGAAGTCGCAGTAGTGGCAAGCCTGTTTGCAGAAAGGGATGTGGATGTAGATGCCGCTCGTCTCCCCAACCCCCAATGGGGGTGCCACTAAATTATTTTTTACTTTTTTCGTCATTAACATTAAGCCTTATCTCCCCCTCCGGGAGTTGGGGGGACAATTCGCTTTTCATTTTGTTTTATAAAGGCAGCCCAGCCTGAATAACTTTTACCAACCTCAACCCTTCCTTGATTGTAGAAATGACAAACCGCTGCCGCCAATCCGTCGGTACTATCTAAATTTTTAGGTAGTTCCTTAAGGCCGAGTGTACTTTGTAACATTTTTGCTACCTGTTCTTTGCTGGCGTTACCATTTCCAGTAATGGCCATCTTTATTTTTTTTGGAGAATACTCAGTAATCGGAACTTGGCGCGATAGTCCAGCAGCCATCGCCACTCCTTGTGCCCGACCAAGTTTCAACATAGATTGTACATTTTTTCCGAAAAAAGGAGCTTCAATTGCAATTTCATCAGGATGAAAGGTATCAATAAGCTCGATGGTACGTTCAAAAATATGCCGCAACCGTACGTAGTGGTCGTCGTATTTCGAGAGCTGCAACTCATTCAATTGTAAAAAATGCATCTTTTTTCCGAGCACTTTTATGAGTCCGAACCCCATAATGGTTGTTCCGGGGTCAATTCCTAAAATGATTTTTTCTGTAGTAGACAAGGTATTGTTAATTGTAAGTTTCAGCAAAACAGCTAGCGTTTTACATTTCAAAAGATACCAAATAGAACCACGTGGGGTAATTTCAGTAAATTCGCATTCATGACGGCTGCTTCACACAAATCTACGCAATATTGGCGCGTTGCCCTAAAAGTTTTGGTGCTTGTCTTGGTATTTTGGTATCTCTTTCACAAAATTGAAGCAGACGGAAATTCGTTACGGCCAATCTTAACAAATAGTTTACAAGAGATAAGCTTGTGGGCGTTGTTCACTTTTATTCTGCTTGCCACGCTAAATTGGCTTCAGGAAATAGCCAAATGGCAACAGACGGTAGCTACTTTTCATAAAATTTCGTTTGGAGAAGCCGCAAAACAAAGTCTTGGTTCGTTAACAGCTTCGTTAATTACCCCAAACCGGATTGGCGAATATGGTGCAAAGGCGTTGTATTTTAGACCTAAACACCGAAAAAAAATCCTTTTTTTAAACTTCGTACATAGCAGTTTCCAAATGTTGGTAACTGTGCTCTTTGGGCTTCCGGCGTTCGTGTATTTTGTACTGGAATATCAAATTTCGATGAATGGAGAAGTGTTCTTTTTAATAGGGTTTATCATCGTATTACTTGCTATCATCGGTTATTATTTCAGAAAAAAACAATGGTTTGTCAAAGGATTGTCAATCCAAAATTTGTGGGAACAATTCAAAAAAATAACGCTTTCCAAAAAAGTAACTTTGTTTTCTTTATCAGCACTCAGATACCTAACATTTAGCAGTTTGTTTTACATCTTTTTAAATTTTTTTGGAGCGTCAGTAACCTATTTGGAAGTAGCGCCCCTCATTTTTAGCACGTATTTACTAGTGTCAGTGGCTCCTACGTTTTTTATATTCGATGTGGTGGTTCGAGGCGGGGTGGCCGTTTGGTTGTTTTCATATGTTGCCATACCAGACATGATGGTGCTAGCCACCATATTTTCTATGTGGCTGCTAAATGTAGTGATACCCGCAATTGTAGGCAGTTATTTTGTACTCACTTTTAAATCGCAACCCTCTTGATTTGGTTTTACATACTTACGATTGGCTGTTATGTGGTCGCTATTTTTGCGCTCTGGATTGGGTTTAAAAAGGTGCCTGTTTTTTTACTTCGGAAACATCCTGTAACAACCAAATTTTCAGTAATTATTGTTTTCAGAAATGAAGCCGAACATTTACCAGCCCTACTCCAATCACTTCAGCAAGTAAATTACCCGAGCTCCCATTTTGAAGTGATTTTCGTAAACGACGCCTCTACAGATGCTTCCGAAGAAATTGTACGCGCCACTATGAATGTAAATAATATCGATTTTCAGCTCGTACAAAACACATCGCTTCCTGGTTCCTTTAAGAAACAAGCCATTGCTCTGGCCATTTCAACATCGAAATACGACTGGATTATCACTACAGACGCAGATTGCACCCTGCCAGCCAATTGGCTTTCCGTCTACAACGACTTTATACTCGAGAACAATCCCTATTGTATTGCGGCACCTGTGGCCTATCACAGCAGCAAAACACTGTTAGACAACTACCAACTACTAGATAATTTGAGTTTGCAGGGGGTTACCGTGGGAAGTTTCGGCTTAGGAAATTTGCTACTGAGCAATGGGGCCAACTTTGCATACCGAAAAACAGCATACAATGAAGTTGGCGGATTTAAAGGAAACATGCACATTGCAAGTGGTGACGACATGTTTTTACTGGAAAAATTCATGAATTCGTTTCCAGAAAAAATTCAATTTATGAAATCGACAGAGGCTGTAGTGCATACCCAACCTGTTGTGTCCTGGAAGCATCTTGTCTCTCAACGAATTCGCTGGGCGTCAAAAACAAAAAAACAAAACAATTTGTCAGCTAAACTTTTGGGGGTGTTGGTGTTTTTAACCAACCTTGGCGTCGTACTTTTTCCTGTCGCCTTATTTTTAACTCCTTGGCATTGGCCCTTTTTGGTCTTGCTGCTGTTGGCCAAATTACAAGCAGACTTTTTCTTTATGCGACGTAGCGCCCATTTCTTATCAAAAAAAGTCCCGATTGCTCACTTGCTTGTAGTTTTCTATCTCCATGCGGCAATTACAGTTTATGTTGTTATAGCAAGTCTGTTCGCAAATTATACATGGAAACAACGCAGCTACACAACCTAGTGATTCACACCCGTATACCCTATGATATTTTTTTCTACCTTTAACCGTACCAAAATCTACCTACTATGAAACGTATACTGCTTATTACAAGCCTTTTGTTCGCCCTACAAGCGCCACTACTTGCACAAGAGACTTTTGAAGTAGATGGAAGCTCCTATTCTTTAAAAACCGAAGTTGATGGCACCCTCACCCTGCTTTGGAATACCATCGATGGGGAGTATCGCTACTTTGCTAAAAAAGGTTCGGCCATCACTGAACTTAAAAACACAAAGACCAACAGAAGGTATCAAGAAGAATACAAAGAATCGCTCCAACTACTCACCGCAGATAATCCAGTGCCCACAGTCGATGTTAAACTTACTTTGGCCGATTTGCGCACTTATGTTCGTACCTACAACAAGCAGGTAGATCCAAATTTTGTGGTTGATGAGCCGTCTATTCAGTTGGGATTGCGCTTAGGCGCATTTGCTGGGGTTAGCAACAGTATTTTTACCCAGAACCCGGGGAACAATTTCCTTCCTGTTTTTGGAGTAGACCTAGAATTGATAGACAGGGTAAAACTAGAGCGCCATGCTGTGGTGCTGCGTTTTAAGCAGACTATTGGTAACAGCGACTACGATTTTAACGCGTCGCAGTTTTCATTGAATTATCGCATAAAGTTTGTCAAAACTGAAACCTTAGACATTTTTCTAAATACCAAATTCGTTAGTTATACCTATTCAACCCGTAACGATTTTCCTGTAGAGCAGGCCAATGGGGATATCGTATTAGAATCGTCATCGGGTGGCGACCTTACGGCACATGGTATTTTTGGTATTGGGGCAGATTACCAGTTGGGCAACGGGTATTTGTTCTTTACCTATAACGATATCGTAGGATTGGGCATTGACAGTAATGGTGAATTTCCTGTAGATTTTACGTTAGGATACAAATTCAATCTTTAAACTTTCCGAAGCACCATAATTTACTCTTCTACCGATTTTACAATAATGGGCAGCATAAACTGGGTTTTTACGGGAATCCCTCTTTTGTATGCCGGAGCTACCAACTGCAGCGCTTCTAAAGAATAATGAAGGCTGTCTTGCAAATGCGGAAAATCTTTCTGCAGCAAACTATCCATTTGCATTTGAAGAATGGAGATCTGTGCTTTTTCTGAAACCGAAAACGACAACATGATGGTATCGTTCAATTCTTTAATGGTGGTAACCCCTTGAGCTGTGATTCCCTGCTGAAGATGTGCGGCCAAAGCTTCTTCAAAACAATGCTTCTGATTGGGTTTTGTTGAAAGCGTATCGCAAGCTGCGAATGCAGGATAACGGTCTACATCTTTCCAATTAATGGTTTTTACTTCTTCATCATAGAACGTTTCTGACGAAATTTTTTCGGTCTCAAAAAACTGACAGGAAGTGCAGATAATAAGCGTACTAAGAATCAAGAAATACTTCATACTTGGGAACTACCCATCGAAAGTACAAATTTTTGAATTATTGTTTCTCTTTATTCATGTGTATCTCGGTTTTCAGGTCTTTGATACGCGCCTTTGTAAATTCTGAGTACCGACTTTGTTCACCAAATTTCTCCAGATACTTTTGGTAATACGAAATCACAAGCCGGTCGTCTTCATAATAATTATCGGCTGCGGTGGCCAAGAAGTAGAGCGCTTCCCGATTTTCAGGATTTTCCGCAACTGCTTTTTGAAGTGCTTCAAATTGTTTTTGATAGTCTTTTTGCTTTTTATATACAGACGCCAAAGCAACATACGAAGTATCTAAAGGTAGGTCCTGAAGTAAAATTGAAATCTCAAAATGATGCTGTGCTTTATCTAGATATCGTAAAGCTTCGTAGTTTTTTGCAATGTTGAAATGCCACTTCGGGTTCTTGTCGTCGAATTCATTAATGAGTACTGTATATTGTTCTATAGCTTCTTCAAAACGATTGGTTTGCCGATAACTCTCTGCTAAGTTCTCATGCAGTTGAACATTACTTTGTTGAAGGCTCAAGAGTTTCTCATAAACGGCACTAGCACTGTGATAGCTTTTGTTAACAAAGGCAATAATAGCTTTCAAATTCAAAAAGCGGATGCTGTTGGGGTTTGCTGCCAATCCTATTGCTACATGTTCCATCGCGCCATTAAAATTTCGTTTTTCGGCCATGTACTTCGCCAATTTGTAGCGCGCGTTAAGATGTTCGGAATCGAGCAAAAGCGCATGATTAAAATGTACGAAATACATAGAATCGTTTCGCTTTTCTTTTATGAGTCCGAGCTGGTACACAAACTCAGGATTTTTCGGACTTGCATCTACAAGTGCTCGAAAAAGACTGTCGGCTTTCGGGTAGTTTCTAGCTTTAAAAAGCAACTTCCCGTAGTTGTATTGTGACAGCAGACTCGCATCGGAATCTTCTAACGCCTTTTTATAGTAGTGCAACGCTTTTGATGTATTACCAATGGCATTGTAAGATCGGGCAATTTTTTCTTCGGCATCCTCGGCTTTTTTATAATATTCGATCGCTTTACTATAATTTCCTAGCGCATACAAACTATCGCCAACAACCGAAGCCGATGCATTTTGGGCATCGGCTTTGGTTCCTATAAAACATAATAACAAGAATATAAAAAGTCTATTCATCTATTTGAAAAATAATAGGCAAAGCATAAATCACATTAACAGGTTCACCGTTCTCCTCTCCAGGAGTCATTTTTGGTAATATGGAAACTACACGTATGGCTTCTGCTTCTAGGCTCGGGTGCGCGGCTCTTGCTTTTACGTCAATTACACTACCTGTTCTATCTATTTTAAACTGAACCGAGATTCGTTGACGACCACTTAAGTTTACCTCATTCGCCAATTTGGTGTTGAAATTTTCACCTACAAAGGTTTGGATTAATTTTGAAGTACACTTTTTGACTTCTTCATTAGAACCTTCACATCCAGGATAGGCAGGCACTTTTTGAATTTTTGCAAAAGGGACATCGCTCAAATTTTCCGTTTGCCATTCTTCGTACAGAAGCTTACCCTTCTCACCAGAAATACCCTTCGTTCCTTCTGGAAAGTTATTATAAATAAGCGTCACAAGGGCATCTTTTTCAGCCTGGGTAAGTGTTTCTTTGGTTGAGATTTCAGCAGAAAGATTGGCAATTCTATCAGCTAGATTATCTTCCACATTTTCTTTTTCTGAAGAACAAGAAGTGTAAAACAACATAGCGCAAACAGCTGGAATGAGCAGTAAATACTTTAATTGAAAGATTTTCTTTGAATTTGTTTTTTGTAACATAACGATTCGTTTTTTAACCAGCCCGTCCGTACTTCCAAATTTTAATACAAAGCCAAAGACGTTCTGGCGGATTAATGATGATTTGTAAAAAGTGTTCACAAAGCTGATGTTGGTCGTTCCGAAAACTTCCGATAAGAGCGTTTGGTAGTATGCAGACTTGTTGGTTGAAGCAACCAATCGGTCTGCGGTAAATTCGTGTAGGGTTCGTAATTTTTGCTGAAATAGATACACCATCGGGTTGAACCAACAACCTATTTTCAGCAATTCAAAAAACAGCAAATCTAGGGTGTGCAGCTGCTTGGCATGTACCATCTCATGTTGAATGATGTGGCTTTTTTGTGTTTCAGAAAGATTTGTTCCCAAGAAAATAGTGTTCAAAAACGTGAACGCCTTTTCAGTATCGGGCAGCAATGCAAGGGTAAACGGCTCCATTTTTTGTAGGGTCGCCGTTTGTTTCAACCTATGAATTTTCCGAAGTTTTAAAGCAAACAATAGCGAAGCAATAAAAACTCCCATAGCGTAAATACACAGGGCGATTTCCGTAGCAGAAAATCCTTGGCTAGCAATCACCACCGTGTCTAAAGTAGTTGAAGTAGTTACCATTCCATCAGAAGCAGGATTCCCGATTAAAACGGCTGGTAATTGCACCTTAAATTCTTGGGGAATTTGTTGCTGGAGCACGTCTAATTTTATGAAGGGAATCACAAATCCCAATACCGAAGTGACCAGCAAATACAACCTGTTGTAATTAAAAAAGGTTTCCTTTTTCAAAAATAGGTCGTACACCACTAAAAATAGCAGTTGGAATAAAACCACTTGTAAAAAATAGTGTATCATGACTTTTCGTTTTTGTTGATTTCGTTCAGTACGCCTTCTAATTCTTGCATGCTGATGTCGTTTTTCTTCATAAAAAAGGAAACCATACTCTTAAAAGAACCCTGAAAGTAGCCATCTACCAGCTTGTTGATAGATTGGTTGCTATACTCTGTTTTCTTCACCTTCGGAAAGTAAATATGCCCACGGCCTTCCTTTCTGTAGTCCACAAATTCCTTACTTTCCAGAATTCGTACAATCGTGCTTACGGTGTTGTACGCGGGTTTTGGTTCTGGCAATTCATCGATAATCGCGGCCACATTGGCTTCGCCCAAATCCCATAAAATTTGCATGATATCTTCTTCTGCTTTTGTGAGTTGTTTCATCTGTATAAAAATTTTGATATTTTGGAAGATGCCCGCCTGCTATTCGGGCAGGGAATGCCTAAATCTTGCATCTTCGTTGTACACAATTTATGTAAAGGGCATTTCATGATTTTTTAGGTGAATAATGATCAACATTAATTTTCCATTGGCCGTCTTCTTGTACCCAAACAAGGGTAAACCGAACGACAGACGTATGCTCTTTGCCCTGATACATGTGTGTTAAGTGGGAAATCCCTTGTTGTACGGCCACATTTCCATATTCGGTAATCGATAAATTTTCGAGCTTCCAATTAACATGTTTCCCTTCCAGGCCTTTCCAGTAGGCAATAATAGCATCCTTTCCTTTCACTTCTGTGCGGGGCCCAACTATGGTCGCTTTTTTTGTATAATAATCTGCGATACTAGTGAGAGCGCCCGAGTTATAAGCCGCTTCCATATTTCTATTTTGTTGTAGTATTTCTTCGGAAATACCCTGCGCCGAAACAACCAGCGACAACAAACAACACAGTACTGTAATTACATAATTCATCTTTTTACTTTTTAGTGGCTGCTAGCGGACCCTCCCACAATACTTGTTCAATCATCCAGCCCGTATCCCGTTTTGAAAGCAATATATAATCGATGCCCCACCAAGCGGTAACTTTAGCAGCTGCAATGGAGTTACCAACGTCAAGTATCTGTACTTTTTTGGGAGCATCTTCACCCGGAAAGTTTTGTTTTTCGCGTACATTTTCAGCATAGGCTAGCGCAGCGTCGTAGGTCATTGGCGCCACTTGTTGATAGCCCATTCCGTCGCGCTTTTTCATAAATCCGAATTTGTACAATTTCGGTTGTAAACTCTGCTGTAACTTGGCAGTGTCGCCTTCGTAAAAACCTTCTAAATAGTTCAAACAGGCGCGCGTAATTTGCTCTTCTGCGGAAACGTCCTGTGACAATCCCGTAGCAGAAATCGCCATAGCGAGAATTAAGGTAGTGAGTAGTTTCATAATAATCCTATTTTTTGCAGCCATAACCGTTTGTCTTTGGTGTAGCCGTGTGATATTTCATATTCTGGGGTCATAAACGAATGGTTGGCCCTGGGGTATATTTTTAACGTGATAGGGACATCTTTAGACACATATTTATAAAAGTTCTGGATACTCTTATCGGCTGGCACCCGCCCGTCGTTTTCACCATATTGCAAGAAAACAGGACAGCGAATCTTAGCAGCTTGTATGGCTACCCGATCGTTTAAAAGGTCGTCCTTGTTAGGTGAATCAGGAAGTGCAACCGCATTTGGCGGCAAAAACAAGCGGTCGTATTTCTCACGGAAGACATTCGCCTTCTCTATCGTTTTCGGGTCTATTTCACCTGCAATTATGCCAGCGTAGTATTCGTTCCAAATTGTTCTAATAGCAATATTGTCAGCTTCAGGAATGCCTCTGTTCCGAAGGTATTCGTTTATAGCAAATAATTGCCCTTCACGCATGCTGGTTATGGGAGCCGCTGTTGCATTTACGAAGGCAATTTCTGGTTCATCTATTGCCATCATCAATGCCAATCGGCCACCTTCGCTTGGGCCGTGCACACCCACTTTTGTTGGATCTACGTTCACATGGTTTTGTAAAAATTCAAAAAGCTGAAGGTATTGTGCGGTTTTATCTTCAAAGGTCTGTAGGTTAAAATTACCTGGCCCTTTCGACTTCCCATTTCCCGATTTATCGAACACCATGGCAACCATTCCGTAGGCAGCAAAAAAACGGGCTTCGTATTCGTAGTTGGCCATTCCTGTCGCACCGCCACCTGGCAGTACCAAGCAAGCCGGCACTTTTTGGTCTGTTGGCGGAATAAAAATCTTTGCGTAGAGGGAATCTTTTCCTACTGGCACCCAAGTTTCTTCAATCTTCATGGGCAGAAGTTTTTTTAATATCTTCACATTTTGGAATCGTCCTGTAATTTCTAATTCAGTAAGATCATCAGTGTCAGTGGTTTTAAAAACAGACTGTTCGCCAGAGACACTCCAAAAAGTTTGGTTTCCTATCGGTTTTAGAGACATGGTCCGTCCTGTATAAGGCGACATTAGATGTAGGTAGCCATTTTCAGCATATATAACAGCCCTATTGCCATTGTTGTCTTCAAATACACCTTCATATTTAGACAATTCATTAATTGGCAAAGCATCTAATTGCCTGTAAAAAGTGACCGGTTGGGAAATCCCGTTATCCCAAAGTGTTCCAATCAACTTGTTAGAAGATATTGCTGTAGTAAACACCCACGATTCTAGATCACGTATAACCCGCCAGTCTGGTGTGGTCTGTATGTTTTCAGCAACAACATATTTTTTATCATTGTCTACATACGGAAGTGAAAAGGTAGTAAGGCTATCGGTTATTGTAATTTTCGCATACTGAAATCTATCCCCATGTATTACCTCACCTACATATACTTGTGAAATTCCGAGTGAAGAAATTAATAAAGAAACTAGAAATAATAAAGATTTGCAGAAATTCATACAGCTACCAATACGATTTGATGTCCAAATATAACTAAATATTTAGTTTAAACTAATTTTTTAGTTATAAAATTGTAACAGAAGTGTATTTTTACCTACTGATACTCCCGAATGGATATACTTTTAATTTGCATCGGACTCATTTTAATGCTTGCAGGAATTGCGGGCAGTATTCTTCCGGTTTTACCCGGAGTACCCGTGAGTTGGCTCGGACTTCTATGTTTGTATTTAACACCATCACTGCCTTTTGATTGGGTCTTTATTATCATTACGGGCATTGTCGCAATTGGCCTCTATATTTTGGATTACGTTATCCCAGCTATGGGCACCAAACGCTTTGGCGGAAGTAAAGCAGGCGCTTGGGGTACCACCATCGGACTAATTGTGGGAATTTTGGCTCCTATTCCATTCGGTATTCTAATCGGACCCTTTTTAGGAGCCCTTATCGGTGAACTTGTTTTTAATCAGACCGAAGGGAAACTCGCCGTAAAAGCCGCCTTTGGTTCGTTTATCGGTTTTTTGGCCTCAACGTTTATGAAATTTTTTGCCACGCTCGTCTACCTAGGGCTTTTCATCTATAAATTTATAGCGAACTGGGATTTATTTTTCGGATAATGAATTCACTTACTGTCGATTCGGGTCGAAAGGAAAATTATCCTGGTTGTCTGGTGTGCCGTCTAGATCACTATCTCTTACCCCATCGTCTATTACTAAAAGCTGAAATGAAATAGGTAAAAACAAATTGAATACCTCTTCGTTGAATTGCGCTGTTGGCGCGGAAGAAATCGATACAGATACTTGCATGGAGTTAATAGATGGAACATACACTGTATTTACCCAAACCAATCCTGTGAATGATCCGAATTCTATCAATCGTGCTCCAAATGTAAACTGGAGTCCGCTCTGCTCCATGGTTCGCGTAGCGGTACATAACACGTTAAAGTTTCCGTTGAAATTGTGAAAACCGAACATGCTGTTAACTTGAGAACCAACAATGTCGTTAATTGGGATTTGACCTTGCAGCGAAACTAAGGGGACATACTGCCACAGCACTTGGTTGTCGTTACGAGTGACGTTTACCCCTACAATGGGCGGATTGTTACTGGAAATTTCAGTAGCCGTATAACCAACAGGGAGTGTAAACCCCAATTGTGGATACGCACTATGGATAAATTGTTGCCCGGGATTGGCAATGGTTGGAATTTCGGTAAGTGGCACCGGCTGCGCATTTGCATAATCCCAGTACAAAGCTGGAATGCCAGTTACGTTATTACAAAGCTGTGAATTGAAATCGGCAAAGGGTTCCTGCTGTGGTGTGGGTGTATCATCCTTACTGCAAGCAACGCAAAGCAATATGCTGACAATGGTTAGTAAACTGAATCTTTTCATGATCGTTGTTTCTAACCCATCGAAAAGATCTTACATTGTCATCACATCCATTGGGTTTTTTCTGAAATGTTCGATTTTCGTAATCCGTCAGGAAGTTCTCCCTCGTACTTACCCATGTAGAAAAATCCGAGACAACGTTCGCCTTCGGCCAATGAAACATGTTCTCCCACATATTGAATAAGCGCTGGCGAACTCCAATATGCACCTATGTTTAGATCGTGTGCGGTGAGCCACATATTCTGCACCGCCATGGCCACAGAAGCAACTTCTTCCCATTCTGGAATACGCGCTTCTGGGTCGCGTTGCATACAAATGGCAATCACACATCCCGATTGCAATGCTTTTTGTTCCATTTTCTTGCGCTTAAAATCTGAAGGAGATTCAACCGATTTCACATAGGCTTCGCCCAAGAAAGTTGACAACTGTTTTCTAGAGGTTTCAGAATGAAACACTTTAAAGCGCCAAGGTTCTGTACGCTTGTGCGTTGGCGCCCAATTGGCGGCATCTAAAATCTGGTTGATTTCTTCTTTGGGTATGGGTTGGTTACTATAGACATCTGGGTAGATGGCACGTCTGTTTTCTATGATTTCAGCAAGCATTTGATGTGTTTTCAATGTGTGGTAAAGATACTGAAATTGGGTTTCAAATTATGCTGAATAAATTCAGAAAGCAAACGTGACACATTCAGCATAAGTTAACAGATAAATATGGTCTGAAGACCTCGCACTCCTGAGGGGTTAGTTCGATTACACAAATCATAGATTTGTTATCATAGTATTCCGAAAGTATCACTTAGGATCCCGCTCTACAGCGGGATTAGTTCGATTACACAAATCATAGATTTGTTATCTCACTAACAAAAAAAGCCCATCCATTTGGATAAGCTTCTCATCGGTTCTTCCCGATAGCTATCGGGACTAAACCACATCACGCCTTTGGCGTGACAACACAACATCTTGTTCCGCACTTGTTGCGGAATCTTGCGGTCTGGACGAGACTCGAACTTTACTAATTACAAGCCTATAAATCAGATAGTTAAAATAATTTAAATCTCAAGGTTCTCTAAAATCTAACACAAAAGCGTAATTATTTAATGATTTTTCAATATTTTCAGGAGTAATTATAGGCTTACTTATACTTGTTAGGAAAATTTGCACCTTGATTATCAGCTATAACAAAAGCAATTGATTGCTCTTGAGAATGTGACAGTGATACAAACCAATGTGTTATATGTTTAGAGTCTGCAATTTTTTTAATTCTTCCTTTTAATTTTACTTTTAAACCCCCACCATCTATCTTTTGTATTTCTATGTCATTTAATGCAATTCCGTCTTCCATTCCAATTCCCAAACACTTTAAAACTGCCTCCTTTATTGCAAACCTACTAGAATAATACCTTTCGGTTTCTAATCCTGACTCTAATGCAATCTCATTTTTAGAAAAAATTCTATTTAGAATATCGACATCATTTTTCCAACCTAATCTTAAGGTCTTATCAATGTCAACAATATCGCATCCTATTCCTATAATCATATATCTTTAGTATTCTGTGGTATCATAAAATGTAGATCCCAATTCATCAACGATATTAACTTGTAGAGAATCAGAATTTCAAATTCATATAGTTTAGATTCTCGACAGTATGTATTGAAATTTTTGACTTTTTCATGACTTTCAACTTCATAATCTAAACTACGGTATTCTTTTAAAAAACAGAAATGTTGGTGTCATTCGAGCAAAATACTCCAATATTAATTCTTCTTTTCTCACTTTATAAAACGCGCTGTCTTATTATTCATATCAAAATAGATTTTACCGCCGTCGTGTTTAACAAGATTTCTGAATAAAGAATACCCCATAAGAATTGCTTTTTCCCATTCCTCCTTTGTGCATTTTGAAACCTCAAATGGGGAAGTAGAATCTTTAATGAAATCTAGGATTTCGGATTCAACATTGTTATCGGAATCCAATAGATTTCTTTTTTTGGCATAATTAAATACTATAAGCGAAACAGCTTCTTCAGTAATTGTAGCACGAGCACCATCCTCAAATTGGTCAATATCTGAAACACTCTTTCTTTTTCTTTTCAACATAGCTCGAGCGCATGGAGACCATCCTAAAACAGTTGCGAAAGTATAGTGAAACACATCGTGGAAACGGTAATTATCAAGCACTCTCGAGTTATCATCAATATAGTCACCAACCTGCATGCCTTGATATATAATTTTTGTCATGGTTTTTCCTTCTCTCTCAATTGTTTCAAAATCAATTGTAAAAGTTCGTGGTAGCTGTTCGTGTTCGGGGAAATCTGAATCAAAAAGTTTTGTTTCCTTAGTCATATCTTATTCATCAGTAAGACTATCCTTTTCAATAGTCAAGGTTTGAATTTCTTTTATCAATCTTTGCTTTTCGAGAAATCTTAGGTTTATAATTGAATCATATTCTGCAACTTTCTCATTATGCTCTATGGCACCATCCCATCCTTTATTCAATGCATACCAGTCAAATGCAAATTTCACAAAAAGTAGTATTAGTAACCCTAAAGCAGTAACGGCTATGTAATTATTTGCCTTATTATTTTGTTCTAGAACTGCTATCCTAGAATCTAGTTTAGATGTTTTCTCTTTTAAAACTTGAGGTGAAGTCAACTCGCCTTGGCTTAATGCCTCAATTGGTCCACTTGGTATTGAGTCTTGATCAGTATGGGTTCCTTTATAGTTTTGTTTTTCTTTTAATTCCGCCAACCACAATGGAAAATAATTTTGACCTCTTTTTAATGTAATTGTAGCCGGTCCAGCATTATAAACGCTAAAAAGCAATTTACCTTTGAAATCTGGGTCAACGTGAAACCCTGATACATTTACCAACCCCTTAAACTTAATCTTAGCTTTTATAGAAATAAATCCAATCTTATTCTTGGGTATTTCAACTGTTTCTTCTGTCAACAATAAGGCAAACTGTCCTGGCTCAATATGTATGATTTCTTCTTGACCGACTTTTCGAATTTCCTTAGTTTCTGAATTTGTTTGAAACACTTGTCCTCCCAACGATAGCTCGTAAGCTCCATTCTTAATTCTCTTTTCGTCAAAAGGCTGTATGACCTTATTTTCATCAATACATTCCAGTATGGTTCTATTTCCTAAAAAAGCCATAGTTTATTGATTTTGATTTACTAGTTCCGAAACAATTTTATCATTTAGATTCCACTTTGGGGGAAACCAATAATCTATCGGTTTTGGATTCCTTTTATATTTTTGTTTAATCCTTGTTCTTTTGCTGTTACCAGTAATTTTTGGATGCCTAACCCTACTATATTTATCCACCTCGCAGAATAAATTTTGACAATCAATAAGTTGTAATTCTCGACCCCATAAAGATTTAAACGATAAACCTAAACGCTCAAATTCTAGTTCCTGCCTGTCAGTAACTAATTTTATAATTTCCTTTTCATCTAAACCTGCGGTATGAGTAAAGCACTTACTAATGCCTCCTAAAGCACCAGGGCCTGGCATTACAAACTCAGATTCCGAAAAATTAATTATAGTCGAGTAGTTAATGTCAATTAACAATTGATAAGCTAGAAAATTTCCAAGTCCAGGATAAGATTTAATAATCTCAAATGCACTCTGCATATTCTTTGCATCGGATAATTTCTCAGTAACGTTGCTATTGAGCATCAATTCAATCAACTTTAAGTGATTACTATGCTTTCTTGAATAGCCAAATGCTGATTTGGCCGATGGCATTATATAAGCCGCAGAATAAATTGTTTCCCCAGCGGTGAATGCATCATTAAGAACTTCATTATATTCATGAAAGCTATAGTCTTCGAAACTAGGTTTTGTAAAATTTGAGCAGATTAATTTCCAGGTGTCAATTTTATTGAAAAGCTTGAACAAAAGAATTCTGAATAAAACCTCTTTTGGTGAATCTGAAAATTCTGGCGAATAAATTACATTACGTATTAGATATTGACTCACTCGGTCTGATGCTCTATATGCATTTGTAAACCTATATGTATTTATTATCGAATCGTTTGACCAAGGATAACCATTGTTTTCAATTTTTTTAAAGAATGCTTCTTGCCTGAGTGCCGCAAACTTCCAATATGTATCATAGACTTCGGTTGTTTCAATAGGTGATAAAGGTGAAATGATTGTAACACCAGATTTTTTGTTTGTATATTTTTTCTCTTGAATGCTCATTAAGAATTTAGGTCTTTTGATGCTTGGCTGTGTAATTTTCTAGCTCCCGCTTTAGTTAAAGTATCAAGTTTTTCGATACTTACAAAACAATTAAATCTTTCAAAGGGTATACCCAATTCCGCAGAAACAAATTTTCCCAAATTAATCAAACCAAGCCAGTTTCCATATGCTTTTTCATATATATGTTGCATAGCATAAAATCCATTTAAAATCAGTCCATTTTCCTTCGTTACATAAAATGTGACGTGCTGAAGGCACGGAAATCCTAAATAAGGCCCATCCAGACTGTCAGTAATAGGGTTAAAGGTGGTGGCTTGATACCTAGATCTCCTGTTATTCTTGTTATCTTGTATAGATTGAATAATATTTTCAATTTGATTTAACCTTCCATCTGTTCCGGGATAATCAATAAGTCGTTGAAAATAAGTCCCTCTGCCATTTCGACGCTTCTTACTTCTTAAATCAAGTTTCTTAATCCTTTTGAAGTTTGCTTTGTATTCCTCATAAAATTCCTGTCTATCATTTCGAAAAAGCTTCTGTAATGATAATGGAAAAATTGTCTCCGAAACTGTTTGGATTGATTGTTTATTCCTTTTAAGTAAGTCTTCGTCTAATGTTTTTCTAACAGTCTCATTTTCTTCAAAATCAGTAATGGTAACAATTAAAGGTGAGAGCTCTTGACCAGGTATACAATCATATTGCTCAAGTACTTTGAGCCAAGATTCAGATAAGTTTAAGTCTTGTATTAAAGTGGGTGTTGTCATAAATTATTAATTTTCTAAATGTCTATATTCTGAAATCCCTTCATACTCGAAGTTTTGGATTCTTATGAAATAAGTTTGGCCGTTGTTTACGTCATTCGCTCTTAGAATCCCTGGTTTTATTGCCTGATAGCAGACTCCGTTTTTTGTTTCCGAAACCTTATTTAAATGATTCCCTTCAAAATCAACACTCTTAGGTACATAAAGGTATCCTGAAACTTCTGTATCCACGGTGGTTTCTTTATACTTTGAGTCTATGATTTTAAGGTGACCAGTCTTCTTCTTTCCTTTCAGAATCCTATTGAGAAAGTTGGAAGGTGAGTATCTGGATAGTTCGTCTGATTTATTTCGGGTTATCAGTTTGTTCATAGCACAATTAAAAATCAAGGTTTGGTATCCCACACCAAATACTGATGCAATAGTAAAAAATTCTACAGGTGTGGCTGTGTTCAGATCCCAATTTCTTTTTTTAAATTCATGTTGAATACCAGCAATCGGCATTAGAAGGGCTGACGCAAAAACATCTACAACCCTCTCTTCTTCATTATAAGTAGATTCTTTATTGCTCTCTTTTTGAATTGCATCAATTTTTGAACCGTGACCATACAAATGATGACCCAACTCGTGGGCACAGGTGAAGACCTTTCTAGAAAATGGGCGTAATGAAGAAAGAATTATTCTTGAATTCTTTGGTTCATCACTAGACACATACATCCCTTCCATATTAATTCTATAAAACCTAACGTCAAGGTCGAGCGTTTTACAAGTATCATATATATTTATTGGCTGAAACATATTTAGCCCTAAATCTGATCTTAATGAGTCAGCTTTTTTTATCCCATTTGTGGCAATTACATCCATATACATACAAATTATTTCGGTAGAATATTTAAGATTTCAAAAAGTTTGTTCTTGTCTTCTTCACTCATCTTACTTAATTCTCTCGCCGCGAATTTTAATTTCCCTTTGGCCAATTCAGAATCTTCATCTTCCCCTAGTAGCCAAGAAGAATCGACTTTATAAAGTTTGGAAAACTGGACTAGCTCTTCCGCACTTACTTTGCGCCTTCCTGCTTCAATTTCAGAAATGGCAGGCCTTTGGACATCTAACTTACTGGCAACTTGAGCCTGAGATAAACCAGAAAGCTCTCTAGCCCTTTTTAATCTTTCGGCTATTTCTATCCTTTTTAAATTTGAATCATCACTTCCCATAATTTGCATTTTTAATTAATTTTTCCGCTGACTTTTTAATATCTAATTGTTTCTTTTCTTTCTTATCAAAGAACACATAGCAATCATCTGGTATAACGACGTTTAGTTTCTTCTCTAAACGCCCCATAACAGTAACTAAAACTTGACTGGTTATACCTGGCATTAACCCAGGACAAGAATTCGAATCAATCGAAACTTCCATTTCCAAAGTATCTGCTATCTCCTTAATTACTTCAATTATTTTTTCTTCAACAAGTTCCTGACTAATATCAATCATAACGTATGTATTTGATACAAATATAGTAAGAAATTCTTACAATACAAAATTTTATAGGTTTTATTCAAAACATTGAATAATTTTTTGCCAAGAGAACATACTTGTTGCATGTTAGTAAAATCAACCCCAATAGTAATTTCCTCAATTTTCTACAAAAAGATTAGATTACGAGTTATGGTTTAATCAAACTCTGTACTTCAAGTTTTTAAAATTACACTTAGACCAAGTCCTAACTAGACCTGAACCTGTCCTTACTAGACACCTAAAATAAAGGGACTGGGCAAAACAGCTTCTGAACAGTCCCTACAATTTTCTTCAATTGTTCAAATATCATCTTCATCCTTGAACGAATAATATTTTTTATTAGATAGTATAATATGGTCCAATAGGTCTATATCAAGAAATTTACAAGCACTCATAATTTTTTTGGTTATGGTCTTATCTTGGGCACTTGGCTTCATATTCCCTGATGGATGATTGTGCGCTAATATTATAGCAGATGCCTTTGATTTAAGCGCCACTACCATCATTAGCCTAACATCCACTACCGTACCTGCTATACCTCCTTTAGAGAGGTTGTAGAGCCCTAAAACTTTGTTGTCGCGATCCAGTAGTAAAAGTTTAAATTCCTCTTGTAATTCTATTGTATTTGGATTCCAGTTATCCGTTAGGATCTCAAAAGCAGATAAACTACTGGTAACCTTAATTATCTGATCACTTTGATTCGTATAACTCAATTCAATTTCTGATATTTTGTTCATAGTTGTTAGTTTTTTAAATTTTAGACATAAAAAAACCCCACCATACGGCAGGGTTTTCTATTTTTAGTTTAGTTGTTTATATTTTGTACTTCCACTTAAAGCCGGAAGCACTCTTATACTCATTTCTGCAGCATTTGGCAATGCTTGATCTATTAGCTCCAGAGGAAATAGCTGCTTCAGCTACAGACTTGAACTCAGCAATAACTTTGTCTTCCACGTCCATCTGAATCACTTCCTTTGTTCTTGCATCAGAATTAGGAACAAAGGGTTCTTTGTACTGATAGCTCCAATAATAATCATTGTACATGTTGTTCACGTTCAAACATGCTTTGGATATAGCCTTTTTATCTGCACTGACTGCATTGGCTGCACTATCGAGACAATCATGGGTTCCAACTAGAGTACAATCTTCAACGCTGTATTGATAAACTGTTTTTTTAAAGCCCCCTCCAGAGTCAGAGTTGTATCCGTTTCTAAAGGAATCATATACCTCAATATAGTGTTTCTCCTTCTGTGCAAGGTCGTCACTACTCAGGGCAGTATCGACCTGTTCCCAAACAAAAGATTCAGGACCATATGTAGCTATCTGCTGATGAAAGTAGTGTCCAGACCCACACTTTGCCTTTTGAAGGTGATCCTTTTTTCTTAAATCAACCGAGCCAACGGTCGAGCCAATATAGACCCAACCGTTCTCAGTATTTTCTGCTTTATAGATTATGTGATTTCTTTCCATCATTAGGATTGGTTTTTGGTATATTCCAATGAAGTATAAACTCCTCTTTTCGGATTCAATATCTTGTCTTCTTTCACGAGATCCGACAAATGACTTTTTATTTGTCTTTCCTTGATATCGAGCCTCGATTCAAAGTACCCAACCAATTCATCTGTTGAATAAGTTGTCGATGTACTGGAATTGATATGGGAAGCAATAAGGTCCACGCTCGATGAATCTCTCCTACGGTCGGTACGGTTTAATATTTCGTACTCTAAAGATTCACCTATATTTTCTAGGATCGTGTTGCTATCTATACTGAATTCTTTAACGGACTCATCGTCATCCGCGGCATATCGAAAGAAAACATTTTTCATGTATCGTGCTTTTTTCGTTGTACAATTAATGCCAATCGCAAAATCAGCTTCTTGTGCAAAAACGGCACTTCCTTTTATCTTGTCCATAGTAATGGGACAATCTTGCATTTTCGGAGTATGGTGTATACAGAAGAGTGTTATACCATTATCGTAACAGAGGTCCCTCAGCTGTTGCATTATCAATTCTGCGTTCTTGCTATCCTCAAGTTTACCAGGGTTCATCCTTGTGATACTATCAATAAACACTACATCAGCCTTGGATGATTGAACTAGTTCTTTAAGTTTTTCCCACTGCTCTTTGTTGACAATCAATCGTTCAAAATCAATTTCTTGAGAAATGTAATTTTCTTCGATTAGCGTCTTTTCTTCCGAAGAAAATGAATTAAACTGTTTTTTGTTTCTCTCTGCCCTGTTCTTCCAGAACTCCTCAAGCCCAATAAATAATACCTTTCGAGGGTTTCCGTCCAATTCATAACCAAAATAACTCGTCTTGCCAGCTGCTAGGTGCATTGCAAGGTTTTCGCAAAAAATAGTTTTTCCGCTCTTGCTAGGACCAAAGACTAATCCAAAAGATTGGTCTTTGACTCCGTTCCATAAATAATTTGTTTCTGGTTCCTTTTCGTATCGAACCAGCATTTCCTTTAATGAAATAAAATTTGTTCTCATTATAAGTATTCTACTATCACATCCTCCCAGTGATATGTTTAGTTTACATAAGGTTCAAGGGAGGTGCCCATCAAGCCATAAACTCTTTAAAAGAGTAATAGCTCAATAAAAATCATATTTTCATCTCTTGCTAGTTCATTTGTTCTATTTTTTTCTTTTCTTTTTGTTTTTTTTGAAAATAATCTCTGGCATTGAACCAAAAATTCATTATATAGTATACGAAAAAACCATCACTTTTCTGGGGTCAATCCGGTGTCCCCAGCTTTAATTATTGAAGAATTCATCATCAAACACCTCTTGCAATCTATTATTTGCGGGATTTTCTGGTTTCCCCCCTTCGTTTCTATAATCGTTTAATAGTTTACGTGAACCCCTCAATGTTTTAAAATTATCATTATCGCTGTAATCCATGACGGAATCCAATATTCTACCCAAATCACCATCCGTAATTTCGGCAATGGCGCCGTTTATTCTAAGTAAATAAAAGAAATAGATTACATCTGTCCGAATCCAATTAAATTGGATTCGATATTTAATATTAGGATTTGGATTATCGAGATATTGACAGAGGTAAAAATCAAAAATATCAATCTCATCTCTTAAAAGTTTTTTTATAGGATGTTCGATATAGTCTGCTCTGGTAATTCTATTTTTCCAATCCCTTATCTTACTTAGTCTGGACTCAACAAGAGCCGAGACATCGCCTTCATCAAATATCCCCTTATCTTCTTTATATCGCAAGAAGTCTTTGATATAAAAATCACTTATACCTTTTAATCCTTCATAGCAATAGTCCTGGTCAAAACTCAACTTCAAGTATTGATCCTCTTCAGTAATGTCATCCCTTTTTTTATAAGTTATCCTTAAATTCCTAACTGGTTGAAGAACTTCAGCAGGTTCTTCAGGGTTTTCCTTTGTATCGAGGCATTGAAAGTATGCCTGTAGTTCACAATAGTTTTTATCGCTAGTAAAACTGCTGAATTTAATTCTAGAATAGTCCATTGGTTATATTTAATTGCACTGACTGCATTAACTACATTATTGATTATAAATGCACATAGTGCAGTCAATGCACTTATAAATATATTACCTATTTATTCAAAATATCAAAATGATAGAAAAAATAAGCCTGACCTTCAATAACATATACAGTAATCAGACGCATTGTCACTTTTATTTCATCCACTTCAACAATTTCACTCTTATTGATCCGTCCTACACTCACTTTTGCCATTACCTTGAAAGGACACTTCAAGACAACCAGCCTATTTTTCCAATCAACAATAAATAGTTCTCTTGGATGGCTATACCTTAAAATATCAGCTAATTGTTGTTTATTCATCTTCAATAAAATTAATTTGGAACTACCCCAAATAGCTATATTATATTGTTGGCAACAACCAATTGGCAGTGCCCTTTTGCTTCGTATTAGCCAGCTTATTCATCAAGGCGTACAAATTTACGTTCCGCTCCAGATTGTTGTCTATATAGCTGGACTTGTTCGCTTCGGTTAACAGATTATAAAAGTTCCAAAAGCTTATCGAGCCATCTTCACTCATATGGAAGTTTTCACAGTTGTAATAGTCCTTGACGACTTTGGACAGTTGACTTTCGTTCAAGCTTATTGGAAAGCCTATTTCATGCTGTGCCTTAGTCTGAGAAAGGTACATTTTCAATTTTCCAATCAAATGCGCAAATTCATCCTCAGACAGTACATAATCACTCATTTGTCTCATTACGTCTAGATGTCTATTCATGTCATAAGTGGATACCAACTCAACTACTTTAGCTTCTAGGTCCAAAACAGATCCCACTCTGATATCATTTAACAATCCATCTGTACTTACACAAAGGTTGGTACATACCATATTCTTAAATCCAATGAAAACCTTGAATTTTTCTAAGCTCTTTGTGCTATAAAGATTCTCTTGGTTATAGGCTCTCACACCACCTATTGAAAGATTCAATTGGTTACCATTTACTTCCTTGGCAACAGATTTTATTTCCATCAGAAATGCACATCTCTCATAGTAAATGGTCTTTTCACTTTCCAAAAGTTCCTTTGCGGGTTTACCAATGGCATCCGGGGTCCTCCCCTTTACAATATGGCTTACCCTAATTTCAGGAGCTTGTATTTGGCTATCTGGAAACAATTTACTTACAATGTCCATGGTCTTTTGGATAAACTCATAATGACTGATAGTGGTCTCATTATCCTTTGAAAACACAGGGATTATGCATTTTTCTTTTAGATGTCGAAGAGAAACCTCTACTGTATTGGCTTCAATAAATGAGTTCTGATTGTTTACAATCCCTACATCTTGTTGAACCATATTCAAGGGTTCATTATTTGCTACTAGTTCCATTCGTTTCAGTATTTTTATGGTTTATAATTTCATCCTCATTAATGACCTGATTGGATATTCCATCCAACTCAGCTTTTCTTTGCATTATTATTGGGTGAAGCTGCTTTTGGATGCTCGCATATTTTGAATAAATATGTTTAAGCCCTTCCAAAGTGGTGGCTTTATTAATCTCCAATTTAGCTTCCTCCGTGGACACACCTTCGTTGCACCAGGCAATTAGCTTTTTACCTGTCGTCTTATTGATTACAAACTCTGGTTTATCCATAAAAAGACCTGTACGGTCTTTGGATGCTTTAGCTAGGTGTTTATCATTGATAAGTTCAAAATTGACCGTCAGCTCGTACTCAAAGCCCTCGCGTGTAATCTCCTTCATTCCTAACTTGGTAACCTTCGTACGACCGTTCATATCGGTATCCATAGCATAATCAACTTTTTTTCTAACCGTAGTAACAATATGGCAAGGTGTTTTTAAAATGGCATCAATAAAGGCTTGATGTCTCGGACTAACCTTAGCCCAATCTTGGAACCGACCGCCCAATTTTTCATGAATTTGGAGGCAACCTCCTTCACCTGACCATTCGTGGGTGATACTATCTATGATGATAACCTCTATTTGGTTGTTTTCACAAGTTCTAATGGCTTCAATGTATCTCTCTGGACTATATGGTTCGTTTAAAGACAATACATTAAAATTGCCGAGATGGGCATATAAATTTGCACTGCTATTTTCAGTATCGATGATGGCAATTTTTGACCAATCATTAGTGATTCCAAAAGCCAATAATAAAGCACTATAGCTTTTGCCAAATCCACTTGCTCCACTAATACCTAGTCTTAATTTTACCTGAGCCCTTTGGGCTATATTTAGTTTCATGATTTTTATGTTTTAAAATTATAATTTCATTTGTCAGACAAGAATATTGCACATAAAAAAAGGAGCCCAAATAGGCTCCCCCATAGTTATGCTTCCAAGGATCTATATTACTACCCCCTCTTCAATCACTTGCTCTTTGACATCACCCAAGGAGATTCCCAAAGATTCAATATCAAATCTACCATTGCCAAGGTGTTCTTGAGCAACACCAATTGAATCCCCACTCAAAGTGATTTCAATCGGAAGTACCTTACTTTCGGCGTATCGCTCTGGATTGTCCTGTAATCTTGAATCCCACACAATGACAGAACCTCTCTGAGTTGCTCTTCCATTCACATCTAGAAGTTCAACCTCAGCCCAGTGATACGCGGTCATCTTTTCGTTCTTCAGGTGCATGGGATTGGAATCCAAGGTCAAGCCGTTCAATAGCCTAGCATCTAGGACTACTTTCTTTACGATGTTTCCATCATATTCGTTTTCAATAATTTTCATAATCAAAAAATTTAAAGATTAATAATGATTTAACGGGGGGATACCCCCAAAACCAAAAAAGAGTGGGGGTTGATGTTAGATTATAGCGCATTCACTTAAATGCCATAAATTCAAAAATGGATAATGAGAGGGTATTCTAATTGTATTGAAAAAGTTCATTTTCAAACAAGTCTTAAAAAAAATTTCCAAAAAAAAAATTTTTCAATCCCAAAGTAGATTCCCTACTTGAAAACGAAGGGATACACGTTCACAATTTGGACAAAAATAAGTCCCATCGGTAAGTAAATTTTTATCCCTCTGAAAAATTATTTTTTCACCTTTTTTTTCCTCTAGAGTAGTTTTATAATAAAGTATCGCATTTTTTTGTCCACAATCAAGGCATGCGAGAGATTTATCCAAAAAATTAACCTGAACTACACTATTACAGTGAGTGCAAAGGCAAGGGACATAGTAAATTTCTTTAGAAGAATATCTTCCACCACCTACTGACACAACTGTGTTTAAACCACATTTACATGTTGCAATGATTTGTGAGCCCATAATAAATAATTAACGATTGTATTTATTTCCTGTTCTTAGGGCATATAGTTTTTTGGAAAAAAATGTTTTCCTTCTTCCTTCAGGAGAGTGCAATATTTCAAAATGATAATCATTCAAGTTCAGTTCTATAATTTCCATTCTCTGAGTTTCAAACTCTTCCATTTTATTTTCCGATGATAAAAAAACAAAAAAGTGATTATCGTTATTAGGTACTCGATTAAAAGTATATCGTGACCCATCATCGGTATATTCAATTGGGGTAAATTGGAAAATATCAACTGATTGACCGATAGTCCTGTCCCAACTTTCCATTATTGACATCAATCTATAATCTTTTTTCATGTCTTTAAATTTAAGTTTAAATATAGTTATTATATATCATAACTATCTGTGTTAGATATTACAGCATATTGTCATATGATTATGACTGAAGCTGAAAAACATTATTTATTTAATATTGGTAGAAATATTGCCAAGCTTAGAAGAAGTAAAGGCTTCAGCCAGCTTGATATCTGTATTCAGATTGATATGGAAAAATCAAATCTTTCTAGTATCGAAAATGGCAGACAAAATTTTACTGCACTTACCTTAAAAAAAATTGCCGATGCTATAGGTGTAGACGTACACCACTTCTTCCAAATTCACCTGATTGATTCAAAAGGCATATGACTCTCCATTAGGATTCCTTAGGGTTTCCGTAGAAATACGTATTCCCCAATTCTTTATTTTATGGTAACTTAGAGCCTTCACTAACACTAGCCCAATTAAACATGGTATTAAGCTAGAATGAGATTTAAGATCGCGCACTTAAATTTACAAAAGAATGGGAGTGTGAAAGTAGGGAACGTGCAGAAAAAGATTCTTTTTGAAATGGTTTTTTTTGATGTTTTTGGTATTTCGTGTTCACGTCGAGCAACCTGCAAAGACCATAAAAAACATGCCTAGTATTAACTATTCTGGAAAAACCTGCTTTTTAACCATATAAAATCCCATTAACCAATAATACTACTCAACCTGAACATAGGTAAATACATCGCAATTAAAATTACAGCCACAATTAACCCAACAACTAAAGTTAAAAGAAAGTTTAAAGTAGTTGTCATTAACTGACCCTTATACTTAAGTTCAGTACTATATTGATCATACAGTTTTTGAAAAATAAATTCGGTTTGATTAGTTTCTTCGGCAACTTGCAATAGCGCTATCATCTTCCTATCATATAAAGTATGCTTAGCGAAGCTATGATCCATTCTTATACCTGAAATGATATCCTTTTCGATAGCTATCAAACTTTGCTCCAATGGATGAAATCGAATCATCTTTCGAGCTAATATTAGGGCATCAACAATCGGGACTTTGGAAAATGTTAGCAAAGTCATTGCCTGCGTAAATTGTATTAAATAGATTTTTCTTATATAATCGCCAAAAACCGGTATTTTAAGCTGTAAACTTCCAATGACACGATGATACAAATCCTTCTTTGAAATATACCTATATAATAAAATTATAAGAATTAGTACTATTAATATTGACCAGCTGTGTGCGTTAAAAAAATCTGAGATATTTACTATTTGTGATGTTAACCAAGGCAAATCCACCTTATTCTGTTGGAATATATCAACAAACATGGGAACAACATAACGTAGCATAAACCAAACTACTACCACCGCTAAAATCAGAACTGTAATTGGGTACGCCAGTGAGGAAGTTATTTGCCTTTTCAATTCATTTTTGCGATTAAAGTACTTTCTAAGGTCTTCGATAATTCGAGGTAATTCACCTGTTTGCTCTCCAATCAATATTGCTTTATGTTCATAAGAAGAGAACTCCTTTCTCTTCTTAAGCGCTTCCGAAAAGGGTACTCCATTTACTATGCTATGTTCTATCTCCTGAATGATCTTAGATATTTTATCCTTCTTCTGAATTTCGCTTATGAGCTGCAAAGATCTTTGAAGGTTTATCCCTGATTGCAGAAGAATACTTAGCTCGCTATAAAAGTCTTCTTTTATTGAGTTAGAGAATTTAGATCCAAAAAGATGTATGTCTTGATCGAGAATTGTTTTCTTTTTCTCTGTAGCTGTTTGATGTTTATTTTTATTAGCACTAATTTTCAGACCCATCTTTCAAAAGTATTGTGGTTGCATCATTTATTTTATATAGAAAGATATTCTGATCACGTTCTTTAAAATTTATTTTAATAGCATCAATAGACCCTTCTTTAACTTCAGTACCTCCAAAGTAAAACTTCATACTATTATGCATGCCACTCAAAGTATCTAAATTCCGAATTATGAGATTTTCCCTGACCTCATAGAGAACGGTATCGATTGGTGATGAAAATATAAGATGTTCTTTATCCAAATTGTAAACAACAAATCCATGAGAATTGAAATCGATATTCAGCTGTTGTTCCAATAAAGATAATTCTGTTGTAGTATGCATATTTCTCTCTATCACATTCATATTCCGTAGTGTTAACGAGAGTACTGAATATGCAAGCCCAACAACAACCATAGTAAGCACAATACCAATTAACAGCTCGGTTAACGTAAAGGCTTTATATTTATGGAGTTTGAACATCTAATTCTATGGTTGTAATTTTCTTTGATGCCATATGATTCGCTTCTAAGACAATTTCACTGCCTTGTTGTTCTATACTAATTTCCCATTGTTGATTTTCTTCAAAATATGGGATTGTAATTTTATTATGTATTTGAAGATACGATAACTCTCGAATTCTGTTTTGCATTTGATGGTCATTCCCAATTATAGAACTAGCAAATATATTGTTAACACTAACACTTGAAATACCAAATACCACAAGAATGATAGCTGATGCTACAATAATTTCGGTAATTGTAGCTGCCTTAATCTTTCTTAATATAACCATTTTGCAATTCCTTTTTTATTCTGTTGTAGCGGTAAGCCTACAAAACCATCGTTCACCCCCTTTCTATCAATGATTCCGTTGTAGACGTAATTGATGAACTTAGACCCTAGGTTAACGATAAACCGCTCAGTATATAGGTTACCATTAACAGTGCCACTGAGTGACAAATTTCCATTGCAATATACTGAACCAAAAACAGTGCTGTTTTCATCTATACGAATGCTTGTATTAGTATTGTTATCTGAATTTATATTCTGAAGATACATAACAACTCCATTTACAGTACTACTTGAAGCCAGAAAAATTGGTTCATCATCTCTCGGAATTGGTTTTCCTAATTTTGAGTTTTTATCAATTAAGATGAGTGAAGAGGGATAAAGTAGTGAAGTGTTCTCCTCTACCTTAATTTGGGTATCAGCCAACACATGTACTGTTCCTTTGAAATTTTTCTTAAAAATTATTTTAGGCGCTATTAAAAAAACATCTTCTAGCATCGCGTTCGAAGTTACAACGATTTCAGAATCACTTTTAAATATTATATTTCCAAGAGCTTCTGTTGAAATAGTAGTCGGCCCTTGGTTAAAAACCACTTTTGTTTTATTTTGAAAAGAATTATTCAGTCTATAATCTAAATCAACATATTCGTAATTTGATTCAGGAAGGGAGTTCAAAAAATTTACAATGTTTTTCTCCCAAAACAAATCCAATTTGGGAAGGATTGTTTGACTTTTTCTTATATCACCATACACCAATGTACTTCCTTTAAAAGAAGTGTTATATATATTGCCAGACTTAATTCCAACATCAGAAATATATGCATCTCCTACTATTTTGGTCTCTCCTACTAGTTGAAGAGGCATTTTTTGTTCTGAAACAAAAATACCAAGATTATTATTTTTTAGTGCTTCCCCAACTAACGCCCTCTGTGTAAAAATTTTGTTTTTATTCTCTGAAGTACTTTCAATCGCAATAAATCCGCCCCACACTTTTTTTTTTATAAATAGTTCTTTATGTTCATCAACAACGGTAATTCTAGAATCAACATTTGAAGATCTCGAGAGCGATAGCTCTATGCCCCTATTTGCCTCATCTATGGTTTTAAGTAATACATCTGATTGCTTTTTAAACAACCCGTGTGTATATGTAAGTGTGATGAATGACCCCAATAGGATGATAACGATTACAGAAATTAATACAGCAAACTGTAATGCAGATGCATTAATATTTTTAATATAGGGCATCATTTAAGTAAAAATTTCTTAGTTTTTCCTTGAAATTTCAATACAACATCATTGGTAGTACCTAGGACGATTTTGATTTCATCTATTGCATCACCTTCTTTTAGTGGATATTGAACACCATTGATTGAAATGAGATATACCTTCATTGAAGAATTTCTATCAGAAACAATTCCTTGGTATTCAATGGATGGCCATAAGTCTTCTGTGGGGTTTTTGTTTAAATCAGTTCTAGGTTTACTAAAGGGTTTACTCTTTGTACCTATTGTTCCCAGAAAAGGGTCTCTATCCATTCTAGTCAAAGAGAACGTATCTCTAGGTGTACTTTTTGGCGCAATAAAAGAAGAAGGGGGTGCAAAATTTTTAGTATTATCATTTGTTGTTGAAAATGCAGATATAAACTTATAAATGAGTAGTCCCCAAATAATGACAACACCAACTAACAGGAATATGTTTTGCCATTTTTTCACATCAAGGTATATCTATGGTGAAACTAAAAACGGAACTTGCCGTTCCTATATTACCGGCTTCATCAAAACTTTTTACCTGCCAGTAGTATGTACCTTCAGTAAGTGACTGAGAAAAAGGGGGCGTTGCGATTTCCTCAACAACTAAGTCAGTAAGTGTAATATCACGATAAATGGATATGCTATCTTTTTCTTCGCTCCCTTGTAGAACTTCTCGTGACCATTCGAAACTTACCAGTGTATCGATTAGAATCGCTTCATCTTTTGGCGCACTAAGAATTGGAGTATTAGGTGGTGTTACATCCAACAAAATATCTCTTGACGTATACTGCGTGTTTTCAATTCCTTTTTCAGCCCTCACCTGCCATATAAGTGTTCCTTCTGGAAAATCTAAACTAAAATTTGTAGTCGTGCTAGTTTCTTCTTGTAGTATCGTACTATTTTCTAAAACTTGTATTCGATATAGCGAAGCCCCATCCACTTCTTGCCATTCTAGATTTTGAGTGACTACGTTGGTAATTAGATCATTTTCAGGTGAAATTAGACTTACTGTATTGTCAGAGAAATTCACCACAGGAACTACCAGGAATCGGGCAGTTGAATATGATGTTGAAGAGTTGTTGTTTAAAGCTCTGACTCTCCATTCATATTGCCCACTGCTCAATTCAGTGCTGGCTGATGGTATCGAATCGACACTATTCAAAAATAGTTGTTGAGTAGTTTCAAAATCGGGTAGTGCCACTTGTATTTCGTATCCTGAGGCATCTTCAACTACCTCCCAATTAAAGTTTATTACCCCCTCAATAACCTCAGCATTGTTAGAAGGCGCAAGTAAAACCACAGTTTCGTCTGTTATATCAGTTTCAATAAGTAAGCCTCCTTCATCACAAGAAGTTAACAATAGGATAATAGCAATAAGAAGTGATATACCTTTCATTAAAATTTAATTTGAGCTTTTTTCTCAGCACGACTGTAAGAAAGATAGCCATTTTCACCACAACCTGTGCCATGTTCTACTATGTCTATTAATTGGACCTTATATCCTTTATTAAACCCCCAGCAAAAGTTGGAAGCATGAAAATCTACAGTGCGACCTTCGCTAAAATTAATATTTCCGATATCTTTTCCATCCGTAACCAGACGGAGAGAAAGCAAGCCTGTCTCACTTTGATTCAAAAATAATTCTTCGCTAGAAAATATTTTGTGCAATAAGATATCCGGGAAATTTATTTCAGTCTTAGTAATGATCTTAAAATTTTCTTGATTTTTGAGGTATAAAAAAAGGTCTTTGTCTTTATTGATTTGGTTTACAATAGACCTAGGCTCTACTATAGAAAGAGTCACCAAGGTGCTGTCTAATGGTTTAGAGGTCGAATCTTTTTTTGTAAAGATCTGTCTTTTGCTGACAATAACCTTTTCGGCCTTAACACGAACCGGCGAATCAAGGCTGACGAAAGCCTTAGGCTGAAGAACATCTTTTACAAAATATTGTTCAAATACACCAATGGTTCCAAGTTCTGGTAATTTTCTTTGAATGGATTTTGAATACTTTATTTGTGCACAACCCAATAAAAAGATAGCGATAATAGAATAGAATAATTTCAATATTTCAACTTTTCGATTTTAAAAAAAAGGAGGATAATAATTTTAATCTCTCGTTATTAATGAGAGATAAAAATTTCTAAAATGGTATTCTCCCGATGCTACAATATAAAAAAATATTGAACGAAATAACGCTAACCTTTTGTTTAAAATCCTATACCTAAATCTAAGCCTAGGCTTAGTATAGCCCCACTGCCATAACCATCCACTCGTGCAGTAGGAGTTTCAACAGTACCGATACCTATTCCAGCACCCAAATAAGGATTAATAACAATACTTTTAGCAAGTATAAATTGATACCCAACCATGGCTCGAATGCTGAAAATAGAATAATCATTATCAACTAACGTTCTAAATCCACCCTCATTGGTATTCACATAGGTATACTTTTCGTTCAGCTTCAGATATTGCACCCCTGGGCTCACATAGACTCCCTCAGGGGCACCTTTGCTAGAAAAAAAGTAACGGTAGTCGGCATTAATGGAAAAGCCATCAACGGTATGTTCATTTTCATTATTGAAAGAATTCGTGCCAAAAGCTTCCATAAAGTCGTCATCGGCATCTGAGCCTGTATTGTTAAGAAGTGTACCCGTTCCAAATCCGACTCGAACTGCACTTTTCTCATTAATAACCCGCTCATATTGAAATTCATAATATCCAGTAAATAGGCCTATACTATTTACACGAACTGAGTTTTTAATAGTTGTCACATCATCTTGTGCGAACAAGGAACAAGAACTAGATAACAAAAGGAATAAAAATATTTTTTTCATAACTGTCAGAAATTTAATGTTGGTTGGTTTTCTATTTTGTCTTTTTTTAATTTAAATCTTACCTCCCCAGTTTGTAAACCAAAATCTTCAATAGATAAGAAAAAATAATTGTTCTCCATTTTTTTGGGCTTTGGATAAACCAATAGCACCGATGTTGCCTTGCTGAGACCATACATACGAGGAAAATTAAAGTCGTATAGTGGCAAGGTGTCATTGTCTTCGGTATATAAATGGACAATGTCTCTCATTCCGAATGAAAATGTATTGACCAAGGAACCATATTCATTTTTACTTCTTGGGAGGCTTGTCAAGATATCTCGACCATTATGAGAAAGACTTAAATTAAAGTAAAGATAGTCACCATAATGCTTTCTTAAACTGTCTCTTATCCCTATAGTAACAATACTGTCAGAATCAACAAATTGAGAAACTACGAGATCAGTAGGTCTGTAAAGGAGTGAAAAATCAATTCCATTTACTGTCTTTTCAGCATAATAACCGTTATCAGTGTTTTTTATATGGTGGAGCAGCTCCTCTTTCGATGAAAATGACAGGTTATTGCATGACAATAACAGCAAACTACTTATTAAAAAAACGATAACTTCTCGCTTCATTGTTGCGACTAGTTAGTTTTAAAATCGGCATTCAACCCTTCTAAAACTTTTTCAGTAAGATCAGAGGCAGGATCTGCATACATGATGTTTCCAGAACCACTTGCCCCGAAAATAATTTTATAATTATTGTTTTTGCCAAACTCCTGAATATAACTGTTGATATCGTTCATTACGGTTTGTGTTGCCTTTTGATCTTCTTCTTGAATCTGTTTTTGAATAGCTTGCTGGTAACTACCTATTTGCTGCTGCTTGTTTGAAAGGAGTTCTTGCTTTAGTTCTCGTTCTTTTTTAGTCATAGAAATACGCTCCTTTTCATACGTTTTTATATCATTTTGCCATCCTTGTATAAGACTATCTACGTTAGCCTGCATTTGGGTTGCTTTCTGTTCAAACTTGGTTTTTTCAACAGCTGTTCTTTTATAGCCATCTATCAATTTGTTAATGTCAACGTAAACAAGTTCGGATGAAGATTGTACAGAAAAAAAAGTGAATATGCTGGCAGCTATCGCAATAATAGCCAATGGAAGTGCAAGTTTGGTCATAGTAGTTAAAAAGTTAGATTATTAGAAAACAAAAGTATGCTTTTTTCAAAGTTGGGCAAGTAATGGTCCATGCTCTTTTCCATTTAAAAGGAAATACCAAGAAGAAGTTGCACGCTGTTTAGATTATCTGTGTTTGGTCCAGAATTAATATCGGTTAGGCCAAAGTAGTCACGAATCTCGAGAATTAAATTAATCTCTTCAGAAAGTGGGATGTGCATCCCTGCTCCCAAGGCTATACCGCCATCAATCGAGTTATATCCAGAGGTAGTACCATCAAAAGACAGCGTTGTTTTTGCCAAGTATCCCGTATATAAACCTGCATTGATAAATAATGGAGTTTTCTCATTTTCAAATGTGTAGCGCCCCATAGCAGGCACTACAAGATAATTAAAAGTAAATGAATCACTAAAATCTACAACTTCGTTGCCCATTTCACTTTGGATAAATATAGTATATTCTAGATTCACTACTTTGCGGTCATATAACAACCCGGTGACCAGAGACCAAGGCTCATTAAGACCAATCTCTAAACCTGCACCAACCGTATAGCTTACTCCATACTTGTAATCGAAACCAAAAAAATCACTGTCTACAAAGTTTGAATAGTTAGTGCCCACATGAGCAGAAAAAGTTAATTCCTTTTGTGCGAACACAGTACTAACACTAAAAATCACAAACAACCCTGCTATAAAAAAAACTTTCATAGGCTTATCATTGAAGTTCGTAACCAAAACACGCTATCCTAGCATTGTCTAGTGGCGTTCCTCTATCTTCGTCGAGATAGTTTTCATAATCGCAGACCTCATTAGCATTAATGATACCGCAAATGCCGGGACCACCTACACTATTGGGAACATCGTTTATTACCAGTTGAAAATTAGGTTCGCCTCGAACACCAACATCTGTATTGTTGGTAATATCTGCCCTGAGTATAAACCCATATTGGGTATCTGTATTAATGGGAGTTAAGGAAACGTTGCTCATGGTTACTTCTGGTATCTGCTCTATATTTTCACAGGCCTGTACGACAATCTCGTCGCGAACTTCTTGCAGATCGTCGTCTTTATTGCATGACAGCAACGTTAAAAAACATATTAAAACAACTTCTCTCATTTTTAATTTCTTTTATACCAATTATTTTTGACTTTAATAAAATTGTTTGACTTTCTACTTTTAAAGTATTTTGCACTGTCTTTTACTTTTACCATATCGAATTGCTCAAATTTTTCTAAACTTATCATTACATTACTATCTTCATCCACATGCAGGTAACTTAAATTATATTTTTTGAAGTGAACAGCCAAGGATTTAGCTCTTAAATCAATAAAACAATTCTTATTATCTAATTCATCTGGATAACAAGTTAAGTTATTATTGATTCCTAAAGAATAAGTTTGATAATTTTCTTCTTCGTTTACATCGTATCTTAAAATTGAAATTAAACTTTTACCATCATCAAACCCTCTTAGTTTAATTTCCGTATTATAGAATAATGAAAAATCTTCATTCCCATACCTTTTTAAAAATTCGCTTTCATTATTAGTTATTCTTGGACAACAAGAACTGCAAACTTTAATATAAATTACAAATAAAATTAATATCTCTACTTTCAAAATTAATTATTTATTAAAATGCATCCTATTTGCGTACCAATAACCATAGCCTAATGCGCGTTGATCATCACCAGAATCAAGTTGAGGTTGATAACCATTATTAGTATTCTTGAATAATCCTAAACTATTTGCATGAGCACCAATTCTCATTGCAAAAATATGGATACCTAATTTATTTGCGGCAGCACCGATTAGAAAATTACCGAAATTGCTCGAATTTAAGCCTGTTAGCGCACGATCATTTATGTTTCCATCTCCACTTCCTCCAGTCTGTAAAATAAACAGAGATGAACTGGCTTGCTCAAAAATCGATGTTATACCATTCTTACTATTTGCAAAATCAAATTTATTAAAACCTATCCCTTGTTCTCTCATATATTTCATAGGATTCTTTTGTGCTTCCTCGCTATAAACACCGGCTTTAATTAGTAATTCGTTGACCTGTTCTTCAGTGACAAATTGAATTTTATTAATAACACCGTCTTGAATATTCTTAAAATCATCTTCTTGATCTCCTAGAGCAAAGTTCTTCCATCCACCATTCCCGTCTTCATATTGCCCTCTATTTCCAAATAATAGATTATGCCACCAAACATCATGATCCACTCCAATATATTTACCCTCAGAATCAAATCGAATATTTTTTGCGCCATCGGGATCAACGCCTGTCACAGGATTATTACCCATTCCAAGATAAGGTGAAACAAATTGACCAGCAGGGTCAGTAGTTAACCACCGCGCAATTCGTGCATCCCACAATCGCAGCTCGAATGCTTCCATTCCTGTCTCTGGGTCCTTCTCCTGACCTTGATAAGCATACCTGTAATTACCCTCTACGTTACGGTTGGGCATCGGCATCCCGAAGGGATAGTAGTCTTTATAGGCTAACATTAGAGGATTACTGGTTGTACTTATATCGGTTACTGATATATTATCCAGATAATAATTATTCTCTAACAACTGATATTGTTGCCCAAGCGTAAACGAAAGTTTCGCAGTACCACTGGTTGTAGGGGTAAAGTTAAACGTATACGTTCCATTTTGGGTGGCAATATTATTAGCGCTTATGGCTACCCCCGTAACATAGGCTTGATAGCCTAATGTATTTGCCGTCTCATCAAGATCTACCTCAAATTCTATGTTGTAGGTATTCCCTTGAACAACGGGAAAAGTTACTTGGGTACTATTTGCAGTACCAGAAGGTACAGCGACCTTTAAACGTTCATTGGCCGTATCAATACTCATTGTGGTATTGCTGCTAGACCAATTGCTAGGCACGGTAAAGATACCATCAAAATTCTGAGTCAATATGGGAGTGTAACCTCCATCACGCTGTATTACCGCTCTAACATTGCCGAGGTGGTCAGCAATTTGATACGTAAAAACATTGGCTTGGGTTGCCACACCCAATCTAGAGTTTCCGTATACAGGATACTCTATCGTTGTCGTGGGCCTTGTACCTTCGGGAATGGTATAAATAGCCAATGCTTGGCCCGAAGCATCTCGCACATAATAGGTTTTAGTAGATTCGTTCCCATTGGTGTCCAACCCTATTTTAGAAACCCTATGCCCACGATCATTATAGGTAAAAACTACACCGCTCTCATCACTCATTGTAGTTGAAGTGACAGATTTAACTAGCCCATTTGCAAAATAATCATACGCAATATTGTCTTGTGCATTGCTCACTAATTGCCCAATGGTGTTATAGATATAGTTATTTGCGCCTTGGTCTTTAATATCACCATCTAACGCCGTATTGCCCGATACATCATCTACATTGGCCAATTGATTGGTCCCTGAATAGTAATTATACTGTAACTGATCCATAGCATTACTCCCGCCATTAGTGTCCTTATTTCTGTTGAGCGAAAGAATATTTCCGTTAAAATCATAAGTCAAACCATCTACCAAATAATCTTGGGTTGAAGAAATACTATAGGTGCTAGTTCCCGTAATTGTTCCAAAAGCGGCCTCTTTTAACCAAGAATTATCATTATAATCGAACAAATAACCATTTTGAGGTCCTGGGCTGTTAAGGCCTTCCGTACGCCACCGAAGTCCTTTTATATTACCGTCAAACCTGTCACTTCCACTCAAGCTAGAACCCAAATAGGTTCCCGTTCTGGAATAGTCTTTATTGTAATAATCTAAAATAAATCCGAATACGTCATTTTGGTCATTTCCTGGGTCACTTGCACTAGACAGACCCGGATGGTTAATTGCTTTGAGTTGTCCCGATAGGGTATACACATAATCTATACCTTGTAATCCCTCGGCAAGCTCAGTTCTTTTGAGTTCTCCTGTGTGGTAATAACTGTAGCTAGCATGTTCAATAAAATTTAAATTATCCCGGGATGTTTCAACTTTGGCTAAGTTTCCTAATCTGTCATAAGAATATCTATGGATAAATCGTTCAGACGGATCATTAGTTTGATATATAATCTTAGACACTTCACCAGTGGCATCATCATACCTATAATCTATAGTCTTTGCCCCCAAACCATTTACATAAAGTATCATCCACGTTACGCGACCATAAATATCGTAACTATACCAAGTAGTGCTAGTTTCTGGGTTTTGGGTGTAAGTTTTAGAAACGTTTCCTGAAAGATGCCTTTGAACTCTAGAAACTTCCGACTGTGTAGAGCTACCTCCCAATGCAGCCTGTATTCCTAAAGGATCCCCAATATCATACACCGTAAATACTTGTTCTCTGCAGGTGGTACCACTGATTATAAAGTCACCAGGAGGTACATTATTTTCAGAAGTATTTGCTAGCGTATTCAAATTAAAGTTAGAGACCACTGCATTTTGCGTATAGATACTTCCGTCTATCACCATTGTGGGAAAAGTAGTTAGTGTAGATGACCACGGAGATGTTTGATAAAGCAAGTCTTCATTTTTGTAGAAATACAGGGTGTTATCAATTCTTTCAATTTTTAAAATATCTGATGCGATATAGGTTGATACATTACTCACCTGTGTTTTTCCATAACTTAAAATCGAAATTTGATTATTGAAGAAGTAGAATCCGTAATGAATACTGGAGTAAGATCCATCTGTGTTAGTTTCAGACACCCCCACTACCGCTTCATCACTTGGTGAAAACTGAAAAGTTATATCGAAATTTGCATCCCCCGTGTCCTCGTTAGAAGCAAATCCTGAAGTATTCCAATTGGTGGTACCAGTCTTTGTAATAGCGTTTCCATTAATATTTAAACTACTTTCACCTGTAAAGGAAAGAGTAGTAGTGGCAATAGGTTGAAAATAAGGTACGTCCCCGTCACAGATTCCGCTTTCAATAGGCCTTCCATAAGAATCATAATTTGTATAGGAAAACTCTTCTTCTAAATCTTGTTCTGTATTTTTAGAAAAGCGTATCTGACCATCTTCTCTATACACAAATTGACCTTCACCCTCATCCGGACTACTTACATTCTGCAACTCTCTTGATGCATTGTAATTGTAATCACTAACCATAGTGTGATTTGGAGTGCTAGTGGCAAGGTTGAAAGCATTTGAGTCGAAGCCGATAGGCTGTACCGATTCTTTCAATTGATTAGCTCGGTCGTAATAATTTAAAGAATAGTTGAAATAATTTACTTTATAACGAATTCCTTTCGCAACTGCAGGCGAAATTATAGATCCACTCGCATCAATTTCCAAAACAGTATCTTTTAACAGTTGTGGACTGTGAGAAATTCTATAGATATTACCTCCTATTAGACTAGATTCTGATACGAGATTCCCAGTTCTAAGATCGTGAATGGTAAATCCCCCTGTACCAATAAGTTGAATGTCTGTATTAGAAATACCTTTAGGGATATGCACATCAACAAACCCCAATTCTCCTATAAGTGAGACTACTTCATATTTGGTAGCACCTCCAGATTTAGCAGTGGCTAGTACGTTGCCTTCCAAATCTATAAAACTTACACGCTCATTACCTTGGGCATCAATACTAATAGTCTTCCTTGATCTATGAGTGACCATTTGAGTATTTGGGTCATTACCTATCGGTAGATCATTCGTAATACCATTTGCCATAAACCAACCTTGAAAATTTTCAGGAAAATAATCTTTTCCAAAAGCATAGTACAATTCTTGTGCTGCTGGTACTGTATAGCTGAATCCTTGTGGGAAACTATCAGTACTCTCATCGATTGTTCCATCTCCATTGGTATCTAAGACTTTACCTCCAGAAACCATACGTGTATTTCCTGGATTTAACTCATCATAAACCGACACAGCATAGGGTCTATTGGTGATATCCTGAAAAGGCTCCATCGAATTGTTGGCACTATAGTACCAACCCAATGTGCCTTCTTCAGATGGATCTATTGAAGGAGGCATCTCTATGTTAAATTCAACATCTCCACTTGTTAAAACACCTCCATATTTTTTTATGAAATTATTCTTATAAAAAAAATTGAAAATTTGATCTTCTTTTGGTGAAGAATAACTTTGCAAAAGTGGCCTTCCTGCAGAATCATACATTGTTTCACTTATCCATGTTTTCCCTGATTTAAAATCTCTGGTTTGACTTTGGATTGGTTTAGCAAGACAATCATAAAACGATACGTCAGCAGACTGAATAAGTCCTGAATTGTTAAAGGTTTCAACAAAAAACCAATTTCTTTCTGAATCGATAACATTGGGACGACCATCATGACGATTATCAAAACCTTCATTCAACAATGTAAAAGAAAGATTATCAGAATTAGTTCGTAAAGAGACGCGGGCATCACCAATGGTATTATCAATGAGTATGTGTTCAACAGTGTTGTACTTTAAAAGAACTCTGTTTGCATCTACTTTCTCTATTCTAAAAACATCGTTCTGTGACATTGTAATGTTTGAAAGAATATCTATCACTCCATTTGGACCACTAAAATAAATTTTATTCTCAGCTTCATAATATGTAATTGAGTAACTGTTATTGTGAATCTTTGCTAAATTAAAGCTATCTTCAAATGTTAGGTACAGTGAGAATAAGTCCATTGTCGCCTGTGTTTCAACGGCTAGATTATCTATCTTAAAGTTGGTGGCATGTACAAATCCTATCTCATAAGAAGGAAGGACATCGTTAGATAAAGAATAGGCTGAATTTGAAATGCTTAAGTCACTTTCATAAAGGGAATTGTTCAAATCAACTTGAAAAGCAGTGTTTTCTGTCCATGCGAGTTCTTGAGAACTTATCGTATTAGATAAGAATAAAATGCTAAATGAAATTATATATGAATGTATGTTTTTCATAACTATATTTAGTTGAATTTATAGATATCCACTTAATCGCAAGTCTCAAAATGATATATATCTTGAAAAGAATTTTCTTGAACAATATTTCCAATTGTTGTAGATACGATTCTAACATCTACAAAACCACCAATTGTTGGCGCATTGGGATATAAATTGTTAAAGGTTATTTCAAAGCTAGCCTCATCAGAAGAATAGGTCGGCGGATCATTAGGATCAAGATTTGACATAGGAAAAATAAACGGTTGATCTGTTGGTTGTTGAGTTATATGAAGACTGTAAACTGAAATATTATCTATTGTCACTTCTATATCTGCGGAATAAATATCTTCGCAGGAGGCAGGTGGCTCAAAGAAACCACATTCAAAAGTTACAAAAAATCCTATGGTGGCATCAGGGTCAGCGTGTAGTATTGCAGTTGAAGACCCCTCACACGTATCAAGTACAATAGTATCAAAATATACATCTGGACCGGGTACTGGATCGCTATTTCCAGGATCTATAATTGTAGACTTATAATGGTTTTCAAATTGTTTAGAGAGTTTGAATCCACCCGTGATACTAGAATTTACGGTTTCTTCGTAGATTCTCGTCAGCCTACCCATTTTATCATAGTGATAGTTCGTAGCTAAGTTATTAGCCCCTAAAATACTTGCTAATGTATCATCACTATTATAAACGTAACTAGATAAAGACGATGCTACAGGATGTAACCTGAAGTCGTCATAATGTATGGCTGCCCCTACCGTTGTAACATATATTGTTTCTTGGTTTGTTGAAAGATCCAGATAGTGATTTAGTTGAACCCATTGTCCCGCATGCGTGGTTTCACCATTGAAACCTTCAAGTGTTCCATTTATATTCACTCTTGCATTTCTATATTCATCAAGATGTGCCCAAACGGAAAGGAGATATCGTCCGGCTCTATGCTCACCAGATTTGAGCACAGTTTTATAAGCAAATTGCCCAGATAATACTTTTGTTGAGTTTTTACCAGTGTGAGAACGATCTGACGTAACAACTCCATTGGTGGTTACTTCAGGTGCTACATAAGTTGTGCTACTTATTGTTTTTGGATATTCAGAACCACTTGCAAAAAATTCATTGTAACCAGCATTTGAAGTTGCAATGACTTTCGTTTCTTCATCCCAATACTTAGTGGACGCATAATTATCATTTATGTCTTTTGTTTCTAAAGGCATAGAAAAATGATCGTAGCGAGTCACTTCTGAAATTTCTTTCCAAGGCTCGGGCTGCGATGATGCGCTCATGGACCAATCAAAGGAGTCGTGATCATTCATCGAATAATTAGTAAAGATTCCATCCTCGTCTACTTCACCATCCCAGATAAAAGTTTTGTGTTTTCTCCAAATTTTTTCTGTTGGGTTGCTAGGAGTAGTTTGAATTCCAGATGGGTTACGATAGGTCCAGTTATTATTCCAAGTGTTTACATTAACCCCAATGGGATACCATTGACCATTTATATTGGTCAACTCATAATTAGCAGCCATTTGGGATAGCATGTTTTTATTATTCGGAGAATTTACTTTTGAACCCATGTTATGAGTAACTCCCGCTCCTCCGTATTCGGATATAGAATATGCAGGAATAGAAAGAGATTTATTCATTTCGCCAGAACTATTTACCACTATAGTTTCTAAGACTTGTCCTGTATAGAAATCATAATTTGTAGAATAGATAGTAGTGTTACCTAAATTAGTTGTTGTGACAATACTTGATAACTTGCTAGAAATCTTATCTTTAATTGATGAAGTGCCAAAATAAAAATCTTCACCATACTCTTTCATTATCTTTTTATAAGAATCGAACGTTTCGCGAATAGTTCCTTGGCTTCCACTAGTTGGATAACTGTAATTATTAGTAGTACGTGAAATGAGATGCCCTGCCTGATTATATAAACTTTTTGAATTTAATTGTCCAAGCGATGATAGATTATCAGTAAGTCGTACTACAGAGGTATTAAAAATAGCATCCTCACCATTTATTTTGAAATCATGATTTTTTGTAAAGTCATAGGAGATAACTAGTTCTTGTCCCATGTAGTAGCCATTACTGAATTCTTGCATCGGCTCTAGTGTATTAAACTCATACACAGTTTTGCTCACAAAATCGTTTATATTTTTAGCTTCTTCCACAGTTACATATTGGTACATTACATAGGGGGCAGGAACTGCAGAAATAAACTTCACATTTTTTTGTCTTTTTGAAGGAGCATAAGAAGTTATTCCAGAAGTTGTTCCAGTTGTAGGATCATTATAAAAATAATTGGTAGCATATTCATTACCATCTCCATCTGCTACAGCTAAGCGCTTAACACGAATACCTCCTCCATTCTGGTTAACACTTTCCTTACTAGAATGAAATTCAATTTTAGTTCTATGTGCACCGTTTCCAACTTCATCACAAAAATCTGGTTGGTGTTCTCGCAGCCAACCAGAAGATTCTGAAACGACTATGTCATAATCATGGTAATAGGCCCAATTAGTCGCATTACAAATAATCTCTGTTCGTTCCAAACTATGAGAATTTATAGGCAAATCAAATGTCACTGTTGTTTGTGTAACAGCGGCAACTCTACAGATTTTATTTACATCTGCAACTCGTTCGTCACTACCTCCTGTAGGGTCTTGAATAAATTTAATGTTAATTTCACTTTCTTCATCTACTTGAAAATAGTCATAAAAGCTGATGTCTTGAGCAGGTGTGTTGTCGCCATGATTTCTAAATACAACCTGTTTTGCTCCAGCTTGTGTCCCTAAAAATTTCATTTCGAACTTATTATTGCTAAATATAAAGTTAGTGATTGCAGCCTCACGCGCATATGAATCTTCTTCATAATCAATTAAAATTTCTCCTCCAGGAGGAGTCTTTATTTTGCTTAAACTCCATGCGGCTGGATTTGTAGATGAATAGCCCCAACTATCTTTTAATTCATTGTTATAAGATGTGTAAGCTTCATTATATTGAAACCTATATGGAGGTATTAGACTTGTATTGCCTCTTCCTGCCTTTACTACATTTAGCAAGGTAAGCTTGCCTTGATTAGTTGCTGTTGAATTTGGAGTGTTTGGAGATGATTCGTAAAATGGATCGAAACCAAAATGAATATTCTCAATAGATTCTTCATTAAGGAGATATACATCATTAATATCACCTAAGTCGCCAACATCTAGAATGTTCCCAAAATATTCACCGTAAAATGTACCTGAATCATGAATTATTTCACTATCAGTCATTATATAATTATTTATATCGTACAAATCTGCTTCTGCTTCAATAAAAATACTCCCACAATTTTTAGGGGACGGTTCATTTGGATTGGATTTAGTGATAGAAGCAGATATAGCATCATTTTTTAATAAAATGATACGGTCCAATTTGAGGGATTTATGTTTATATGTTTGTGTTAAATACTTTACTCGTGAGTAAGCATAATTATTTGGGTCAATTGAGTATCCATTAAAATCGAAATTATTATAAATTCCTTTCAAATAGGTGTTGTTATCATCGCCTACCACAAAGTTTTGTATATGTATATCATTGTAGACTTTCGGGCCTCCATTGCCATCGCTAATATTTATTTCTGATGACCATCCATCCTCTCTAGTACTTTTAATGAATAGCGCAGTATGTGTTCTAGTAATTATTTTATCAAGATAGTAAACCTCTTTTCTTCCCCATGAGTAAGATTTTGAAAGATCAGTTTCTTCAAAATCAATTACCGGACTTCTCCAGACATAACCATCACTCCACTTTCCATAGTCAAATTTAACCCAATATCCATAGTCATCATCATCAAGCGCTCCATTGCTATTTACATCAATATAGTCTGGTCCAGTAATACCAGTTAATAACCAATGTGTGGCGTAAGGTTCCAAATCTTCTTCAGCAAAAAAGATCTGATCAATATTGTCTTCTAATTTTGCATTTTTTGAGAAACGCTCTCTTTGATAAACTGGTAATGAATAATGATAAACTTTACCATCTAAAGTTGTAATTTTATAAGCCCCAATACCATCAGAAGGATATAATAATGAATTAGAGCGGTTAAAATTATCCGCTTCTATTATCAATGAATTATTTGCATTAATTTCAGCATTTGTATAAACTTCCACATACGAACCTTTTCTTAATCGACCGTTTGATTCGTTGTAACCGTCATAACTTACACCATTCTTTATCAAATCATCATTAACAATGCGATTTTGAGTTTGTAAATCAAAAACTGAACTATAATTTGTACCGAATTGGGGAAATTCCCAATTATCAGATTCTACTTTGATGAAAGATGAAATTTCGTTATCAAAATAGAAGTGTAATCGAGAAGAACCTGAGCTATTTATATTTTTTGAAAACTGTCTGGACAGATTGTTATCATCTGGATAATAATATCTTAATTCTTCATTTATATACCCAGAAACTTCATCTTCTCTTGTAACTTTATGTTGTAACGGCAAAACTCCTTGTTGCAATATATACGGAGTTATTGAGCCAGATATTCCTTGTCCAGATACCGAATAATCATCATACGCTACAGCATTAAAATTAGGGCTCTCTATACTTTGATCATCAACATCCTCTTTTATCTCATAACCATCATATGTAACTTTTAAGTCAAATGGCGTAATGTCAAAAGTATTTTCCAAATCTCCAGCATATACAGAACCATTATAGATATTATATTCATTTTCGTACAACCAATACTTGGTCTTTCTTGAGGCAACATTAATACTTATAATAGGTGTTGGGAGTGTAAAATTAAATATTTTAGAAACCGAACTCATTTTTGAAGAAATAGAACTGCTACCACCTAACTGCATTGATTGACCAGAAATGTTGCCAGAGAGGTTGCCCCCAGTACTCAAACCTACTCCTAGAGCACCAAGTTTTATTCCTGCGCTGTAGTTGAAAGTGGTTTTACCATTTACAAAGCTTTGACTAACACCAATTGAAGTGTCTAGCGCTCCAGAAATTCCATTTGACAAATCCCTTGACATGTAAAATAAAGTTGCGTTAAGCCCAATACCATCTGTTCCAATGTTTCCGTTGACGAACAGAAAACTGCCATTCACCCCAATATCTAACCTCCTTGAGTTCTCACCTCCAACACTCTTATGACTTGAATAGCTTGCATAAACACCAACTGAGGCATAAGAGGACAAACCAATATTTATACCACCACTAAATGATGATGAAGTTCCTCCCTGATTAAATATCGAACTATATTTTTTAACATTCTTCCAATCATCCGGCACACCCGCTACATTTCGCGTAATAGCCCCAGGATTTAGATTCCACCCTAAACCTACCCAAGTAGCTTCTTGTCCCATAGCGACGCCACCATGGTATGATAATGCCAAAGGATAACCACCCTCAGGACTGGGCACTTCGATAATTGGCAACACGTAAGCGAAATCACCTGTCATTAAGTTCACCATATCCGTTGCATCTACGGGTTCGAAAGAGGATGCCTCCGGAGAAATTGGGCCTTGAGCAAATATTGGTGATGAGAAAAAAATAAATATAAAAAATTTCTGAACAAAATATTTTTTCATGCGTCATATAATGTGCAAACAGAATAACATGTGTAGATTTACATATGTTGGGGAGAATTTGTTTCGCTAGTTAGTGGAAGAAAGATATGTAAAATGATTTTAATATTTTAGTGAAAAATCATTATTTTACAAAACTTAATACTTACATAATTGTTAATATACTGATGTACAATTATTTATAATTTTATTTTTCCTCGAAGAGAAAATTGCTTTATTTTAATCTTATGAAAAAAATCCAATTTGCAAGAAAGATAAGTGCCTTTACTTTCAAAGAGATGCTCTTTACTTTAATGATTATAGGAGCATTGCTTTTAATTGCTTCACCTAACTTTATGCCTTTGATATCTAAAACGAAGGCACAAGAGGCAAAAATTCAGTTAAAGCATTTATTCAATCTTCAAGAACAATACCGCTATGTAAACTCGAAATACGCTAGCGAATTTAATGAAATTGATTTTGAAGTGCCAAAAACAATTCAGGCAGACGGAACGGCAAATTACAGATATGAAATACTGTCAAGCTCTATAACATCATTTAAAGCAAGAGCTGAAGCAATTGTTGATTTTGACGGGGATGGAGTATTTAATGTATGGGAAATTGATGAAACTGGCAAACCAATTGAAATAGTGAAAGATTGATTATAATAATTATCAAGGTTTTATTATCCATTTGTCTCATTTGGATTTTCTTGCAAGATCTAATTGAGAGAACCGCATGGAATTTCTTCCTGTTTTTTATAATACCTTCTGGAAGTTTTCTTTTTTACAAAAGCACTCAACTAGAATATTATCTGTATTCTGTTTTGGCAAACTCGATAACTTTAGTAATTGTTGGAATTGTTATTTGGATGATTGCCAAAATTGTGATGAGAAAAAGGGTGGTAGAAACAATTGGGCCAGGCGATGTATTATTTTTCATTTTTATGGCCATGTCTTTTCCTGTAATTGCTTTTATAGTAATCACAGTATTTGCTCTTGCTTTCTCTTTGGTTTTACATTATGCATTTCAGAGACTGAAAAAAGAATATGATAAAACAGTTCCCCTAGCAGGTTTTATGTCTTTGTTTATTTTATTTATATATTCCTTACATTGGTCAGGCATGTACCCTAATCTTTATTTTTTATAGATGGCCCTTTACGATATCCCAGTTCATATCAAACAACTTATTAGCTCTCAACAAGCTTTTCATTATAGAATTGTGCCAATAGCCAAAAATGAAACACATACTGTATTTAAAACCGACAGTACTCAGATTGATTCCCTAAAGATTGAATTGGAGATACTATTAAACTCTTCGATTAGTTTTGAAGAGGTGGAAAGTGACGAGCTTAATTCTTATTTAAGTTATAATTATAGGAAAGTAAATTCAGGATCTTTAAATATTTCACAGGAAAACTTTTTAGATCAACTATTAAATACCGCAAAAGAATATGGCAGCAGCGACATACATATAGAACCCAATGAATTTAGCTGTCGCGTAAGGTTTCGTTTAGATGGAAAACTTAGAGAACAGTACACGATTCCGCTCAGTGATTATCCTGCACTGGTCAACCAAATTAAAAATAGAGCGGGACTCGATATTGCTCAACGACGTCTTTCCCAAGATGGGAGGATAAGTGTTAAGAACTCTGGAAGTGATTTTGATATTCGGGTTTCAACCATGCCAACCATTAGAGGTGAAAAAGTTGTTCTACGGATTTTAAAAAAAGATGCTCAGAAAGTAGACCTGAAACAACTTGGGTTTAACGAGAGAGAATTGAAGTTGTATTTAGAAGGAGTTAAAAAACCGAACGGAATTGTATTAATTTCAGGACCTACGGGTTCTGGCAAAACCACAACACTCTATGGAACTTTACATTTGCTAAACCAAGAGGAAACAAATATTTTGACCATTGAAGATCCAGTAGAATATACACTAGCAGGAATAAATCAAGTACAATTAAAAGAAGACATTGGGTTTAATTTTCCCTCTGCGTTGAGAACATTTTTGAGACAGGACCCTGATATAATTATGGTAGGAGAGATTCGAGATGAAAAGACCGCCAACATGGCCATAAAGGCGGCATTAACAGGCCATTTGGTGCTCTCTACAATCCACACTAATTCTGCGTGGGCTACAATTTCACGACTCATTGATATGGGCGTCCCTCCATATTTAATTGCTACCACACTAAACATGAGCGTTGCACAACGGTTGGTCAGAAAACTATGTGATGACTGTAAGAGAGAGCAAAGTGTTGAATCAGAAAAATTTCCAGAAGGTTTCGATTATAAAAAAAAGGTTCGAAAAAACTGGATATCAACTGGTTGTAATCACTGTCATTTTACAGGTTATCGTGGTCGGAGAGCTATCTATGAGATTATTCCTATACGAACAGATTTAGAATATTCTATAAAGCATAATGAATTGGAAATAGATGATTATCTTACGCAACACAATTTAAAAACCTTAAAAGAGAATGCCATTGAACTCATTAATCAAGGCGTTACGTCAATCGATGAGGTTTATTCTTTATTAGCACAATAAATGATGAAAAGTATTTTACTTGGGTTACTGTTTTTTTCTTTCTCAATATCATTCGGTCAAGATTTATCTTCTCGTTTGAATTCAATAAAAAACCAACTTGAAATTTTAAAGATAGACACCCCGGGTCTTGAAGAAACTATTAATATTAATATTTCACAGACAACATTATCAAATTTTTTACTTGCAATTTCACAAATTCATGATGTTAATATTAACGTATCACCAGAATTAAAATCTATAGACATAGTAAATAATTTTTCTAATGTTTCAGTCTCAGATATCCTAATTTTTCTTGTAAAGGAATACAACCTTTCAATAGATTTTACTGGAAATATTCTGTCAATAAAAAAATATCAAGAACCCATAGTAAGGCCAGCAGAAAAAGAAATCGATATTCAATACTCTCTGACTAATGGTTTTTTGAGCCTGGATTTAAAAAACGACCCTTTAGACAAAGTCTTTCGTAAAATCATGGACGTTACAGGACAAAATCTACTTTACGATCCATCCGTTGAAACTTCACTTCTTACGTTATACCTAAAAAATGTTACGCTTGACGTTGCTTTACAAAAGCTTGCAGATTCAAATAATTTAATCATGAATAAAGGGGATGACGGTTTTTATACATTTGAATCTGCTTTTGAAAACAATACGGTATCTAATGCTAAAACTGGAGTTTCACAAAACAGACCTATAAGAAAAATTAAGAGCAATTTTTATTATCGAATAGTTGACACTCTGCAAAAGCGCGTCAATGTAGACTTGCAAAACACATCTATTGAGGATTTAATTTACACATTAGGTGAAGATTTAAATTTAGATATTTTCACGGCCAGCCCTCTTGAAACGGCAGGTACTACTACTATTAAAGCTGACAATATTTCCTTTGATTTGCTTTTGGACAAAATATTCTTGAGTAATTCAGTTCCCATAAATACTTCAACCCCTAATGGCTCTGGTAATTCCAATGGAACATTTACTTATAAAAAAGATGGTAATGTATATTATTTTGGTACAGAAAGACAATTATCTCTACGACAGGTAGAACTGGTTACGTTAATGTATAGATCAGTACAGCTTTTTGATGGCCCTTCGGGAGGAGGTGTACGAAGAGCTGGTAGAAATACTTTCAATACAAATAATCTAAATTTTATTGGAGGAAGTTCTCAAGGATTTAATGGAACGCAAAATTCGAATAACAGAAGCTCTTCTACTAACCAAGAGATCAATACTTCTATTCTTGACATAATACCAAATGACATTAAAGAGGGTCTAGATATAAAAATAGATAAAGAGCTAAACAGTTTTGTAATTAGTGGACCTGGAGTTAAAGTGGAGCGTTTTAAAGAGTTCATTCAGTTTATAGACAAACCGGTTCCTGTTATTCTTATTGAAGTTATGATCTTAGAAGTTAATCGAAGTGCAATTACCGAAACTGGCATTTCATTTGGAATTGGTGATAAGCCTGTATCAACAACAGGAGAATTTTTTCCTAGCGGTAATGTGACAATTGGAGCACAAGACGTAAATAAAATTATTGGGAATTTCAATGGTTTTGGTTCATTGAATTTAGGTAAAGTAGTTCCTAATTTTTATCTTGATATAAAAGCTATGGAGTCGGCAGGCACCCTAAGAGTTAAATCAACACCAAAATTAACTACTATCAACGGACATAAGGCATATCTGTCTAGCGGCGAAACGACTTACTACGCAGTTACTAGTCAGAGTTTTTTCGGATCTCAAATACCTCAGACATCAGAAATACGGAATTATTTGCCTATAGATGCAGAACTGTCCTTGGAAATTCTTCCTTTTGTTTCTGGCAATGGTCAAATTACTTTAGACATTCAAGTTATCCAGTCTGCATTTAATGGAGAGCGTATAGCAGAAGATGCACCTCCAGGAATTACGAGTCGAGAATTCTCTTCAATCGTAAGAATGGAGGATCAGGATGTTGTAGTATTGGGAGGCATAGAATCTATAAGAAACGATAATTCTGGATCAGGAGTACCTTGGTTGGCCCGAATTCCAATAATTAAATATTTTTTCAGTAAAAGGAGACGCGAAGCAACCAAGAGAAATTTAAATGTTTTAATCAAACCTACAGTTATTGAATGATATTAGAAAAGGTCTCACAATATTGGCTTTATGGAGATACCTATTGCGGAATTGAGGTAACGTCTTTTGATGGTTCTGATTACATACATACTACTCTAGCCCTTAAACACAAAGGTGAATTCAGCAGTTTATCTCAAATAAAAGCTAGCACCTTTCAAGAAATTTCTAGACAACTCCCCAAAAAACAACATGCAAGTCTAATAATTTCAACAGATAAAGTTCTAATTAAGAAGATAGGAATACAACATGATGAATCTAAGGCATTATCAGAAGCTTTTCCTGGGCTTCAAATTATAGACTTCCAATATGATCTCCTTCATTTCACCTCAATTACATATGTAGCGGTTTGCAGAAAAGATATTATCAATAGTTATATAAAAGAAGCAGAGAAAGAAGGAATTAATATTGTACGTGTAGGGCTAGGTTTCTTTCCTATTATAACAATTAAGGATTTGATTAAACAGAGTAGTATTTACACAGGATTTTACAAGCTTGAACTAAATATAGGCGATATTATTGATTTCTTTAAGGACCAAGAAAGTGGTTTGGAATATAATCTTGATGGAAATAAAGTTAAAGCGGAAAATTTGCTCTCTCTAGCAGGACTATTCTTGTATTTTAACAATGAGGATAGTCTTGGTCTAAATGCTCTAAATAAGTCATTGCATAAGAAGTATTCAGAATTAAAACTATTTCATAAGGGCGCTAAAATTGGAATTATTCTTTTATTTGTATTACTATTGATTAATTTTCTTCTTTTTTCTCACTATAGGTCTGAGTATAAGAATCTATCTGAAATTGTAGAAATAAATAACTTGCAAAAAGAAAAAATGAACAGCCAAGTTACTGATCTTGAAAGTAAAGAAAAATTAGTTAATGATATTCTAGGGGTTTCATCATCGAAAGGTTCTTATTATATTAATAGAATTACTTCTAGTTCACCAAAATCAATTTTATTTGAAGAAATTTCCTTTCAACCTATTTTAAAAACTATTCGTTCTGATAAAGCAATTGAAGTTGACAAGAATGTAATAAAGATAGCAGCACAGTGTACCAGTAAAGACGACTATTCTATTTGGGTTGAATCAATAGAGCAATGGAAATGGGTTAAAGAGACTACTGTTATTAATTATAACTACTTAAATTCAGGCAGAGATAGATTTGAAATTGAAATTGTTATACTCAATGAATCAAAGAAATAAAAACATACTTCTGCTTTTCGGATTTTTAATTTCTATGCTTCTAGCATATCGCTATGCTTTTTCTAAAACATTAACTATTATAAGAAAAATAGAATTATTGGAACGAGAGTTTATAAATCCTGAATTGTTAAGAAACTCGATGATTGATATAAAAAGGCGAAATAAATTTGTTGACTCCGTATTAAAGAAGAATGAGTTTAATAATAAATCTACACAAACTAATCTGCTAGACTTCTTAAATAAGGAGTCACAAACAAAAAATGTAAAAATAGTGGAATTTTTAGAGCCTCATCAAGTTAACTTCGATAATGGAGAGAAAAAATCATATATATTTACATTAGAAGGCAATTACAGGGAAATAGAAGGAATTATATTTGCTCTAGAACAGCAATACTTGTTTGGAGAAATTATGAGTGTTTCTTTTCACCGAAAACGAAATTTTCGAACACAGACCAATTATTTACAATCCCAAATAATTGTAACAAGTTTTAGCAGCAAATAATATTCTGATGACGTATATTTGTCTCGTTTCTAGACAGATTTTCTCTTTAGTATTAATAGCTTCAGTGTATCTTTCCGAACACTAGGGGCCTCCTAAAACTAGCATTCTAAAAGAGCCTTAACAGGCGTAATAATTTTCTGAACGATTTTCAGTATCTATTAATTCTATTTTCCAGTCCTTTTTCATACTAAAGTACAATTAAAAATGCACTTCACTTCTTACATGACCCGTTTGCAAATTTTATCCCTATGTATAATTTAATATCTTGTCTTTTTGCAAAATCTAATTGTATAATTTTTGTTTGAAATTTAGTCCCAATCAATTTATTATAGATTTTCTCATAAGTAGTAGGCACAGATGCTTACTTGCTTTGAAATAAGTTCTTCCCGTTTTTTATGTGCATTGGACCATCACTTTCTTCTATAATTAAACGATAGAGAATATCTCCATCACTTTTTGTGATAAGCTCTATTTACTTTACATTTAAAATTTAAGCTATTTGATTTGGGACGTACCTCCCAACCCATTCTGATGATGCGGCTGATGACTTTATTATATTGATCTTGGAAAAATTGGAAGGGATTTTTGAAGTAAACTCGTTACGGGTTTCCGTATAAATACGTATTCCTCGTTTCTATATTTTATAGTAACTTGAAAACTTAATTTAATATAATTAAATATGCCACTAGTTACTTCTGCTATGCTTACTGCGTTAGCGGTATCACTAGCAACTAAAGGTCTTGAAAGCCTTGTAGAGGATACCGGAAAATCAATATCCCAAGGCGCTGTAAATTGGGTAAAATCATTATTCTACAAAGAAGGCGAGCCAAAGAAAGCCCTAAAGGAGTTCCAAGAGAATCCTTCAAATGAATCGAAACTTGAAATAGTAAAATCTATTCTTGAAAATTCAATTGAAGCAAACTCAGAAAACTTAAATCATTTTGAGGAAATTATCTCTAAACTACCCAAATCTGATATAAAGATAAAGGATAGTAAAAATGTAAATACTGGAGATGTTGATACTGGTGGTGGTGATTTTAGAATAGGAGATAATTATGGAGAGTAATATCAATACTGGTACTGTAAATACTAATGGCGGCTCTTTTCAAGTAGGAGATTCTTATAACCTTCAAATTCAAGGTCTTGTATTGTTGCTCCAAGATTACAAAGCACAATTGCAGGATATAAAATCTCTAATTGATGAGTTTAAACCAAATACTGCGTTAAAACAGTTAGAAAACCTCCAAACAAGGATTCCAGATGAGTTAAAACACACTCCAGAAATAAAAAGTAAAACTCTTTTTTTAAGTGCTACCTGTAAAAGAGAATTACAACAATTTGCTATTCCAGAAACTGCAAAAGAGTTTGTACAGGCTTATAAGTTAAACCCCGCTGATAAAGAATTAAGAGAAAAGGCTGGAATTGAATATCTGAACCTACAAGAACCAGAAAAAGCGGATAAAATAGCAGATGAGATTCTTGAAGAAGATGAATTTAGTATTGTTGCTTGGCTAATAAGACTTCATAATTCTAAGGACTTAAAAGTAGCGATTCAGGAAACTCCAAAATCAGTAAGGGGTGAATATGTCTTTAAAATAAATATCGCAAACCATATATTGAAAAAACACGCTCTCGGTTTAGATGTAGGAATAGAGGGCTTTCACTTTAAAGTTGAATACGATAAATATAAAAAGGTAACTTTTTCAAATCGACAATTATGGTCGATTACATTGGACTTGCTTATCAACGAGATTTTTGGTGATTACCCAATTCGTTTTCTTGCAGGTAAAGAGAATCCAGTCATGTCACACCCTTTAGTGAAAAATCTTATGCCATTACTGAAGAAGTATGTTGAAAATCTGGAGAATACAGAACTTTCGAAGGCAATTTGGCATCACAGACACATCTATAATTATTTTGATTTTTTTCAGAAAAAAGAAAATTCTCGATTAGATGATTTAAAGAATCTATATACTTCCATTCCGAAAGAAAATTGGTTCTACACAATGACTTTTGTACAGGCGTTAGTTGTAAATTCTGATTACGAAGAAGCATTGTCGGCATTAAATGAATACCAGAAATCTGAAGAGTTAGTCAGTGAATTATATCTTGTTAAATCAGCAGTTCTCTTTTTCCTAAAAAGGACGGAGGAAATTGAGGAAGTTTTTAACAGCTACCTTAACGACATTGAAATAATTGACGAGCAAAAGGGTTTTAACATTTTGAACTCTTTCTTTAATATGTTTCACCGGACATTAGACAAACAACTTTTTTTAGAACATATAAAAAAGGTAAAATCCAAAAAATTTAAATCGGAAAATCTCAAAAAAGTTTTTAGTATAAGCTGTGAAACAAGGTATTCAGATGTCTCAGAAGAAAGAAAGAAAAATTTATCAGAAGAATTAAAAGTGCTTGAGAAAGCTGATGATTTAGACCACAACTACAAGAGTCTAATTGCTGAATCCTACCAATCAATTGGCAAAATAAATGAAGCGATAGATTTTTTATCTGAATTTGTAGATAAAGATAAACCGTCGCAAGAACTGGTTATGTATGCTTCACTTTTGTATAAAAAATTATTGAGTAATGAAAAAGCGGGCGATGGTAACTATTCTGAATTATTGGGTTTGCTCAATAACTTTAGGACAAAATTTGATTTTGTTGATGAGGAATTGTTACGTATTGAGCACACATTACATGCATTTACAAATAATTGGGACGAGGTAAAAAATATTGGTAAGCTACTGAAAGAAATAGACCCTGCAAATGAACAATACCTTCTTGCCTACATAGGAACACTTGAAAATTTAGAAGCGTATGAAGAAATAAAAAATGAAGTTAGCACATTACCTGCAAGGTTCAATGATAAGTCGGTTGCATTGGCGATCGCCATGATTTTACTTAGAAATGATATAGAGGTTGATTATGCTTTCAATATTTTATACAATTTAGCATTGAGTAAATCTAATGTCCAGGCACGAAAAGAATACTTTGGCTTGTCTATAAAATATGGTGATAGGTTTTTTGAAAAATATGAAAAGATAAAGATTGGTGTTTGGGTAAGGTATCGAGTTAACAACGGTGATTTAAATGAGGTTTTCGTTGATTCCAATAATGGGTTAAAAGACAAATTTATCGGAAAAAAAGTTGGCGATAAATTCACTGATACAGACGCTATGGATATGTCAATCCACACAGTAGAGGTTGTAGAAATATACAATGACGCTCTAAAATTACTGAGGGATATACAGGAAGAAATAAAGAACCCGCTAAATCAGTTGGGTTTTAAAATGATGGAGTTTCCATCGGATCAAGAAGGCTTAAAAGATTTTCTGGTTGAAAATTTCGGCCCAAGGGGTACAGAAGAACAGGACTATAAAGAAAAAGGGCTACAAGACTATTATAATTCTCGGATTGGTTTTTCTGAAGTTTCAAAAATGGTGTTTAGAAGTAATTTGGTAGATGCTTATTTTTATCTCACAGGTCATAAAACAGCAAAATTTACTACTCTTCCTTTTTTAGCAACCAATCCTATAAACATTAAAATTAAAGAAGTATATGGTTTGGATGTCACTTCACTTATTCTTTTTTATCAACTTAGTAAGAAGCTAAATTTTCAATTTGAGCATAAATTCACTGTTTCTTATTATACCAAGCAAGTATTTTCTATTGGATTAAAAGAGGCAGAAAATGCTCCCGAGGAAGGCCTTACAACACAAATTACTCTTGAAGGTGTAAAGGTATTTCCAATGCCAGATAAAAATTCAAAGATTGAATTTTATAGAGAAATTTTAAAATGGATTGATGAGAATTGCTTTATTGATAATGTAGAAGAAAAACTTGAAATTGCATTAAGGTTAGAACAAGAAGGAAAAGAAAGAGATAAAATGTTCGGATACCTTGTAGATAATATGTTTTTGACAAGTAGACATGGTTTTAGATTAATCACTAGTGACTCTTCATTATATCTTTTGAAAAATGAAAATTCTTCACAAATTAATAAGTGGTTACTGAGTCCAGAAAAATATTTAAGGGTTTATTACCGAGATAAGTGTGATACTGAATTTTACAGTTTTTTATTGCAGAATAATTATTCGGGGATTGATTTAAACTTAGATGTTTTAAAGAATGAGTTTTTTCAAATGCTCGTTGGAAAAGACAATCAGTATGCAATGGTTTTACATAATTTGCAATTTTCACTTCATAATAATAATCTCCTTATTCCTGTTTGTGCTAAATTTTTAAAAGTCATTTATCTAACTACATCAATTACAATAGAAAATAAGAACCGATATGCATTAGATATTATCAGAAATCTTATGTATGGTATGAGAATTGATGAAGTCAATTTATTAGGAGCAGTTCTTTATACTGAATTCAAATTGATGGGCGCAAGTTTGAATAAAGTGATGTCTGTGTACAAGGAAATAAAAAATTTGTATTTTAAATGACAAAGGAAATATAAAAGGCTATCTGATAGATAGCCTTTCTATATAGTCTCCCATTAATCGGGAAGGAATAATCCCGCGGGGGAATTGAACCCCCACTTTGGACTTAGCAGGTCCACGTTCTATCCGTTGAACTAGCGAGCCGTAGTAAAAGTAATAATTTATTTCTGTTTTTAATTTTGAATGACTGACAATTACTTAAATTTTCCGTTAATTCTTTTAATCTCCTCGCTAATCCTCTGCTCAATTACGAGCCCATAATGATCCTGAGTGGTCTGCAGTTTTGAATGCCCCAACAGCTTACTAACAATCTCCATGGGCACATCATTATACAGAAGAACAGTCGTTGCAAAAGTTTTTCTCGCAATATGATGCGTAAGATTAATCTTTATGCCACATACATCTGCAATTTCCTTTAAATATCCATTGAAGCGCTGATTGGAGATATTAGGCAAAACATATGCAACTGATTCATCACAATATTTATCTATGATTACTTGAGCTTGTCTCAGAACTGGCAGTTTATAAGTTCTTCCCGTCTTCTGCCTTTTAACATGAATCCACAATTTACCATCAAATTCCTCATAGACATCCTCCTTCTTTAGGTTAGCCATTTCCTTAAAACCTAACCCAGTATAACAACAGAACACAAACATATCTCGTATCCTTCCTAAGCGTTCTATTTCAAACTCCTGTTCTTCTAGCTTAGTAAGCTCTTCTCTACTTAGAAATATAATCTCCTTTTTTACCGTTTTTGGCTTATAGAGCATAAAAGGATCTTTGTCTAGGTAATCTTGTGAAATAGCATACTTCAGTACCTTTCTAAAGCGCTGTACAGCCTTGTTTAGAGTGCTTTGAGCCATGTTCTTCTCCGTCTTTAGAAAATAGCTGTAATCATCTAAAAAAGCACCTTTTAGAGACTTGATTTGGATGTCATTGCGCTTATATTTCCACTTGATGAAATCAGCCAAATGCTTATAGGATTCCTTGTATTTATTGTAAGTGACAAGTTGCAAATCCTTTCCTATCAATTTCTCTATTCTGTTTAGGTATTCACGATAGGTTTCAAGCGCCTGTTTTTCAGCAGTAGTGGACTCTCCCTTATACCTACTGTAGATATCTTCAACAGTGAAGGTCTGTCCGCTCACCTGTAAAAATAAAAAAGCCTGATACAAGTTATTCTTGACAAGGCTCAGCTGTTGGTTAATGTAGGTGCTATCCTCACATAGTTCCACCTTTTGTTTCTTGGAATTCCAGTAATCTGGATTGATGAATAGCCCTGTGGAAAATTGCTTCCTTTTTTTATTATAAGTGATCCGACATATAATAACAGAGTTTTCAGAATCAGCACTTTTTCGTTTACTAGTATAGAATAGTATCTTTAGATTCATAATATTAATTTTATGGTTAGTAGAAATGTTCTAGAACTCAAGACTAAAGAGTTCTTTGATAAGTTTTGGTGTTTAAATCACAACCCCCCTGTTTGGTCCAACCCATGGAGCTTTAAGGGAGAATTATTGAACAATCAATCCAAAGGATGCTATGCGCATCTATTGGGAAATGAAGTCACTTATGTAGGTTTAGGAATTGGTAAAAGTTTTGGTGGCAGTGGATTAGGCTCCAGAATAAGTAATTACTGGAAATATACAGGGACAGTAGATGGAATCAGAGAATACGAACCTATAGTGAAGGAGGTAGATTCAATAATCACACTACCATTTGGTAATGATGACTTTTATTTAGCTGCTGCTTTAGAGGTATATCTAATTCAGAATTTAGATTTAAAGAAGAATAAGGTCCATTCAAAATAATCTAGGTTGTACCAAACTAAAAATCTGTACCCAAAGTTGTACCCTTAGAAAAGAAATTCTGCCAAAAAACCCAATAATATTACCCTAAACAAAAAAAGCCCATCCATTTGGATAAGCTTCTCATCGGTACTCCCATAAGGGATGTAACCACATTCCACTTAAAGCGGAACAACACAACATTTTAATTGCGGTCTGGACGAGACTCGAACTCGCGACCCCCTGCGTGACAGGCAGGTATTCTAACCAACTGAACTACCAGACCGTGCTTGTTATTTATAGACGTAAAGCTCGTCCTATTTTTTCCAATCTCTCGGCTCAGCGACCCTCCCGTGAAACGGGATATGCTAACAACTGAACTACCAGACCGTGCTTGTTATTTATAGACGTAAAGCTCGTCAATTTTTTAATCTTGGTATTCTATCATCCCGATAACTATCGGGAGAACTACCAAACTGAGCTACTATTTTTAAGACTTTAAAAGCTTGTCTTGACTAATATTGCTATTAGCGAGGGCAAATATACACCTCCTTTTCATTTCCGCAAACTATTTTTTTTAAAAAAATGATTTTTTTTAGCCTACTACTTCCTAACCTCACCCAAACTTCTGACGCTCTACCAAATAGGTGGTCAAAATTTTATTGAAACCCGCATTCACATCCGCCTGTACGTACTTAATTCGGTATTGCCCACATTTCAACTTTAAATCGTCAAAATAGGCTTGTACCGCTGCCTCATAGTTTTCTTTTACATTATCTGCATACAAATTGATCTGCTCCCCCGTCTCCACATCTACAAATTTACGGGGTCGGTTGTTGAAATCAAATTCCAATTCCTTTTCCTTATCAAATGTATGAAACAGCACCACCTCGTGTTTGTTATACTTCAAATGTTGTAACGCTTCAAACAATTGCTCTTCTTCCCGATCGCTCTGGAACATATCTGTAAACAAAAAGACCAGACTGCGCCGTTTTAATTTTTCAGCAATTAAGTGAAGGTGCGTGTAGGTTTTGGTCTGAATATCTTTTCTTGTATCGGCAATCGCTTCATTCAACTTGCCCAACAACATTTGGTGATGACGTTCGCTTCCTTTTTCATTCGAATAAAATTCGTATTCGTTGCTATAAATACTCATTCCTACCGCATCACGTTGCCGTTTCAGCAAGTTCATAATGGCTGCACTGGCCAGAACTGAAAATCCGATTTTGTTCAACGAATTGATTCGCTGCTCCTTTAGCATCGGGTAGTGCATCGAACTACTATTATCAATAATCAAATGGCAGCGTAAATTGGTTTCCTCTTCGTAGCGCTTGGTATAGAGCTTATCGGTTTTGGCATACAACTTCCAATCGATATGCTTCGTGCTCTCTCCGTTGTTATAAATCTTATGCTCAGCAAATTCCGCAGAAAAACCGTGAAACGGACTCTTATGCAAACCAGAAATAAATCCTTCTACAACCTGTGTTGCGAGGAGTTCAAGGTTTTTAAAACCTGTTATTTCGTTGATTTGTTTTTCTATATCCATACGGTCACCCTGAGCGCAGTCGAAGGGTTTTTTTGCTTTTCAATTTTTATTTATATCCTCTGCTTATTTCTATAGTGATAAATCCTAATAATCTGCTTTTCATTTTCTTTGTGTTGCTTTCCTCTCACTTTCGTTCGTCGGAAGCAGAAGAAAACGAAACAAAAGAAAAGACGCCTTTTCTTAGACATTTTTCTGAATTCTTCTCGTCAGCCTCACAGAATTCAGAAAACCATTTACAAAACTTCGCGTCTACCTTTGGCCGACTGAATCTCGAAGCTTTTGCAAATTATGTGGAAGAAAAAGATCTTTGAAAATGAAAGGCATAAAAAATTTAGTTATTCTAAAACCCCATCAACAATCCCATACTTCACACTCTCATCGGCATCCATCCAATGGTCGCGGTTAAAATCTTTCATTACCTTCTCAAAATCCTGACCACAATTGTCGGCCAAAATTTTTGCTGAAAGTTCTTTGGTTTTTAAAATTTCTTGGGCGGTTATCTCAATATCACTTGCTGGTCCGCGCGCACCTCCACTGGGTTGGTGGATCATCACCCGTGCATTGGGTTGAATAAATCGGCGTCCTTTTTCACCTACTGAAAGCAAAATACTTCCCATACTGGCGGCAAGACCTGTGCAGATGGTCGACACCGGACTCTTAATCTGTTTAATGGTGTCGTACATACTGAAACCAGAAGTTACATACCCCCCCGGGCTGTTAATATACAACTTGATCTCGTCGTGATTGATACTATCTAAATACATCAATCGGTCTACCACGTGGCGGGCACTTTTATCGTCTACCTGCCCCCATAAAAAAATGGTACGGTTGTCTAATTGTTGCTGCTCTATTTTATCTTGAACTTTTTGTTTTTTTTCTGTGCTCATATATTTTCATTCTGTGTGGTGTAAAGATACTGAAATTGATAATCAATTACGATTTTGCTTCGCTTAGGTATTAGCTGTTAGATGTTGGAAGTTGGAAGTTGGAAGTTGGAAGTTAAAGTTAGACATTGTAAAAATATAATTCTCTAGATAGCCACTGTCATAAAAATATACAGACCTGAAACTCCAAGTTTATCACTTCCACCACTCTTCACTCTTCACCGTTCACTACTCACTACTCTCTACTCTCTACTTGTCACACTGAGCGGAGTCGAAGTGCAGCACCCATCACCGTTCACCACTCACCCTTCACTCTTCACTCCTCACCAAAAAACAAAAAGGCCTGACAACCTGCCAGACCTCTTTATCTCTATACTTGAAATTGTTTAGTTCAACAATCCATCGATTGCCTCTGCGTATACGTTCTTTGGCGCAACACCTACCTGGCGTCCTACCAATTCACCATTGTTAAACACCAACACGGTTGGGATGTTTCGTACTCCGTATTTCGCTGCGAATTCCTGGTTGGCATCTACATCTACCTTACCAACTACTGCCTTTCCTTCGTAGTCTTTGCTCAACTCATCAATTACCGGTCCTACCATACGGCATGGTCCGCACCAAGCTGCCCAAAAGTCTACCACTACGGGCTTGTCACTCTTTAATACTGTTTCTTCAAATGTTGCGTCTGTTATTTCTAAAGCCATCTTTAATGTATTTTAATATTCCGTTATTCAGAATAGGTTGTTCTACTTATTTTACTGTACAAAAATAGGCAATAATTGCGCCAAATGGTAATAGCTTAACATTAGTTTAGGTGATACGGGTATTTGCGGATTTGATAGTCAATATGTTGTCAATTTGACGGGTACATCTTCTGACTATTTTTAGGCGGGCTACCGCCACAACGGTACCGCGCTCTCGGCAGTCGCTTTCCCGCTGTCAGCGGCAAGAGCTCCAACAAAGCCTCCATCCCTGCCCGAGGGTTTTGCTAATCAAATTATACCTAACTTAGTAGCAACCAACCTTCTTCCTATGTACACCAAACGCAACTACGGTTTCTTTATGACCCTCAACTGGTCTAAAAAGCCTCTGATTATCGGACTCCTATACAGCGGACTCCTTTTTGGACTGTTTTATTTCTTGAACATTCGCTTTTATCTCCCGTGGCAACCCTTGGGGCTTATCGGTATTGCCGTGGCCTTTTATCTGGGGTTTAAAAACAACAGCTCCTACGACCGAACCTGGGAAGCCCGTAAAATCTGGGGCAGTATGGTAAATAACAGTCGTACCTTTGGTGTTGCGTGGTTTCCTTCGTGCAAGGCGATAATGCCGCCGAAGTCAAAAAGGAACTCATCTACCGCCACATCGCCTGGCTCATTGCCCTGCGCCATCAGTTGCGCCTCGCCCGCCCTTGGGAACATACCGAAGAGCGCATCAAAAAATTATACTTTGCCGATGTGTGTGCAGATTACGAACAGGCCGTGCACAACGACCTCTCCCCTTTCCTCACCGAAGCCGAATTGCAATCACTTTCCACCTACTCCAATCGCGCCACACAGATTCTTAAAAACCAATCACAGCGTTTACAAGAACTGCGAAACGCCCAGTTGTTCGAAGATTTCCGCCATATGGAATTCCATCACCTCATCCAAACCTTTTACGAAGATCAGGGCAAGAGCGAGCGCATCAAGAATTTTCCGTTTCCGCGGCAGTATGCGTCTACCGCCTATTGGCTCACCCTCGTGTTTTGTGCGTTTGTGCCTTTCGGACTCCTAGAAATTTTTAGCACACAAATGGGTTGGATGTATTGGATAGGTCCGGCCATTGCAGGCATTATCATTTGGGTGTTTTTCCTGATGGAAAAAATTGGCGACTATAGCGAAAACCCCTTCGAAGGCACCTATAACGATGTGCCTATCACCGCCATTGCCCGCGGCATCGAAATAGACCTCCGCGAAATGATTGACGACACCAATATCCCAAAACCTACAGAGGCCATGGATGGGTTTTTGATGTGATTGGTTTAAATAAAATGATACATATTGTCGGTTGTGTAAAATTCAATTGGAACTTATTTTTACTTAAAATAATATGTATTATGACAAATTTTAAAAGAGGACAGATAGTAAATTTCCATACTCCGTTTCCAGAAGAAGACCCTGATGCTCGTTATCTTATTCTCGAGGTTAGAAAGGATAAAAAAAGATCAAGAGCCCTAGTCCAATCAATTGGCACCAAGCTTCATTTTGCTTCTACACATGTCTATTTGTTGGAAGATTTAGAGATTAACGAAGGTCTAACTAGATCATTAAAGCGGTATGTTAAGAGAATCGAAAAAGGCAAATTGCCTGAGGTTGAGTTTTGTGAAGCAATGGAGCGATCTATTTTGTCTTAATAATGTTGTGAACAAAATTTCGGGATTGATTAAATGACTGTTGAATATTTCATAACTTGTACAATCATATTTTGATCGACATGAAAGGGAAAATTGATATTGAAAAAATTGAGAATAAATTATCGAAGTATAAACCTTCAGATATAGAAAATTATGATAAGTCCTCTTTCACTCATTACTTACATAATCATAAAAATGGAGTTTCAAAATTTTATAAAAAGAATGCAATTTCTTATGTGAAAGAGGAATTAAACAAAGAATATCCAACGGAAAATATTACTAATAAAATTGCAGAAGAAGCTCTTCAATATTTAATTATTGGTCTTAACACTGATATTCCATTTCCCGCACCTAAAAAACCAGAATTTAAATTTGTTGATCTTTTCGCAGGTATTGGGGGCTTTAGATTAGCGCTTCAAAACTTAGGAGGCAAATGTGTTTTTACTAGCGAATGGGATAAATATTCTAAGCAAACGTATAAAGCTAATTTTGGAGAATTACCTTTTGGAGATATTACCAAACCCGAAACTAAGAGTTACATTCCCGATAATTTTGATGTTTTATGCGCAGGATTCCCTTGCCAAGCATTCTCGATTGCTGGAAGACGTGGAGGTTTTGAAGATACCCGTGGTACATTATTTTTTGATGTTGCTGAAATCATTAAAAAAAAACAGCCTAAAGCTATTTTCCTAGAAAACGTGAAGGGCTTGAGAAATCATGATAAGGGTAAAACCTTATCTACCATATTAAACGTACTTCGCGAAGACCTCAACTATTACGTCCCAGAACCGAAAATTATAAATGCAAAGGAATTTGGGGTTCCGCAAAACAGGGAACGCATTTTTATTGTTGGGTTTAGGAAAGATCAAGGAATCGACAGTTTTGAGTATCCAGAATCATCTAATGAAAATGTAATTCTTGAAGAAGTTTTAGAAGAAAACGAAGTTTCCGTAAAATATTATTTATCCACAAAATATCTGCAAACTCTTCGAGAGCATCGCGCTCGGCATGAAAGTAAAGGAAATGGATTTGGCTATGAAATCATTCCGCATGAAGGAACTGCCAATGCTGTTGTTTGTGGAGGAATGGGCCGAGAGCGAAACCTAGTAATTGATGATCGCTTATCCAACTTTAAACCTGTAACCAACATTACTGGTGAAGTAAACCGGGAAGGCATTCGCAAAATGACACCAAGAGAATGGGCCAGACTACAAGGATTTCCAGACGATTTTAAGATCGTAGTCTCTGATGCACAGGCCTATAAGCAATTTGGGAACTCTGTAGCAGTTCCTGCTATTCAAGCTACAGCTCTAAAAATAATTGAAAAAATAAAATATAATGCTTAAAGGCAATAAAGGGGAGTGGAGTGAAATCTATGCTCTTTTTAAATTACTAGGCGACTCACAATTATTTCTTGGCAACAAAGACATAGAAAAACTAGAGGGTTTAGTCTATCCGATTATTAAGATTCTACGGTCAGAAAGCAACGGTGACTTTGAATATTCAGTTGGAGATAGCATTATTTTAATTTCGGGAAATGACCAAGTACTGAAAGTACCGATACAAGAATTCAAAGAAAATGCAACAAATCTGTTGAATATAATCAAAGAAAATCGTCATAGAACATTTTCCGTTCCCGAAATTGAAGATTTTATGAAATCTATTAACTGCATTTCACTAAAAGCAAATTCTTCGGCCAAGACAGATATTACAATTAAGGTTCACGATCAAAGAACCAATCAACAACCTACACTAGGTTTCAGCATAAAATCGCAGCTTGGAAGTCCATCAACTTTATTGAATGCTGGAAAGACAACTAATTTTATTTACAGAATTGAAGGTGTCAATCTAACGGATAAGGAAATCGAAGAAATCAATTCAATTTCTACAAGAAGTAAAATAAAGGATAGAATTTCAGCGATTCAGAACCGTGGTGGTCAATTTAATTTTAACAGTACTGAACAAAAGATTTTTTCGAATAATCTTATCTTAATAGACAGTTTGTTGCCACAAATTTTATCACATATGATTTTTGGATTCTATTCGAGTAATTTCTCACATCTTAAAGAAATAGTCGATAATATTTCTACGAAAAATCCGATGGAATTCGATATTAAGAACGAGCATAAATTTTATATTTATAAAATTAAGCGGTTTTTGACAGATGTTGCACTTGGCATGATGCCTTCAAAAGTCTGGACAGGTCAATATGATGCCACAGGTGGATATTTAATAGTTAAGGAAAATGGTGATGTACTTTGTTATCATATTTATAATCGCAACCAATTTGAAGATTATTTATTCAATAACACAAAATTTGAAACTGCTAGTTCCACTAGACATGAATTTGGCAAAATTTACAAGGATGGCACAAAGTTATTCCTAAAATTGAACCTTCAAATTAGATTTATCAAATAGACAGATCTAAAAGCTCAGTATTTTTTCACACTCATTAAAATGTTCATTTCTGCTATAATCAATTAAGCGGCTAACTATATCCCAATTAGTCCTTCTGCCTTTCTGCCCTGGAGGTTTGCCTGAGAGACTTGAAACCTCCTCGTTTATTTCAAATCCTTCTTCTTTTAACATTGCCGCTATATTTGAAACTTTCATTTTTATGGAAGAAACAGATCTCGTCTCCAAATTGGAAATATCTGACTCGTTAAATTGGCTTCTACCAAATCGAGCGATGTAAGTACATAAAACCACTTCTTCTTTTGTAAATAATTTACGAGCCATGTTATTATATTTCTAATTCAACCGATACTTCACCCCATCCATCGCCAGTTCTTCTAGCAACTCGTTGCAAATCTTAATTTTTTGGGTGCGGCTGGGCATGTTTAACTTTACTTTTTCATCTACTTCATAGATCGTAAAATGCAAGTGCTGGTCGCCTTTATGGTAGCCAAACAGTTCTTTTAGGCGCTCTATCTTTCCGTCCTCCAAATCTTGCACCGGCATTTGTATGGTGAGCTTCTTCGCTTGGTTGTCCATTACATCATGTAGCATTTGCATAAAGTTGTATTGCAATCGCGGGTCGCCTTTTTTACCAGTATCCCGATTGGTCCAGCCTTCTTTTACAAACACCCGCGCATAAATAAAACTATTCGGAATCAAGAAATGCCGCCACTTTAGGTATTCCTCGCCAAAAATCTTAAACTCATAACTGTCTTCATAGTCTTCTACGGTAAAAATCGCCCACCCTTTTCCGGCCTTGCTCTCCCGGTGCTGCACATCACTCACAATCCCACCAAAGCACAGTTCGCGGTTTACGTATTTTTCGAGGTTGTTAAAGTTAGACACCTTACAGTTGGTAAAATTCTTCATTTCAACTTTAAAGTCGTCCAGCGGGTGGCCCGAAATATAGATTCCTACCACTTCCTTTTCCTGTTTCAGTTTTTGCATGGTACCCCATTCTTCACATGGTGGCACTTGGGGTTCGGCAATCTGTACGTCGCTGGCCTCGCCAAACAAACTCACCTGACTGCTATTTTGGGTTTCTTGATACTTTTGGGCAAACTTTACTACCTTCTCATAAAACTTTACCCCGTCGCCTTCGTCATGCATGTACTGTGCTCGATGCTGATCGAAACTATCGAAACCACCGGCCAAGATCAAGTTTTCAAACGCTTTTTTATTCGCGTTCCGAAGATCGACGCGCTTGGCCAGATCAAAAATGGACTTGTATTTGCCGTCTTTTCGGTTTTCAACAATGGTAGCTACCGCGCCGCTACCGACCCCTTTTACAGCACCCATCCCAAAACGAACCGCGCCACGGTCGTTTACCGTAAACTTGTAAAACGATTCGTTTACATCAGGACCTAATACTTCTAAGCCCATGCGCTTACATTCTTCCATAAAGAAGGTCACCTGTTTAATGTCGCTCATGTTATTACTAAGCACGGCTGCCATGTATTCGGCAGGATAATGCGCCTTGAGGTATGCCGTCTGGTAGGCAATCCACGCGTAGCAAGTAGAGTGACTCTTGTTAAAGGCATAACTCGCAAAGGCTTCCCAGTCTTTCCAAATTTTTTCGAGTTTTTCTGGATCGTGTCCTTTTTTGGCCGCATTTTCAATAAAGCGCGGCTTCATCTTATCGAGTACCGCTTTTTGCTTTTTCCCCATCGCCTTCCGCAGTACGTCGGCATCACCCTTACTGAAATCGGCTAACTTTTGCGACAGCAACATTACTTGCTCTTGGTAGACGGTAATTCCGTAGGTTTCCTGCAGGTATTCTTCCATGGCGGGCAGGTCGTAGTCTATTTCTTCCTCCCCGTTTTTACGTCGAATAAAACTCGGGATGTACTCCAACGGTCCCGGTCTATACAAGGCGTTCATGGCAATGAGATCGGCAAACACCGTAGGTTTCAACTCTTTCATGTATTTCTGCATCCCGGCAGATTCATACTGAAATATCCCTACCGTTTCTCCACGTTGGAAAAGCTCATATGTCTTCTCATCATCCAGCGGAAAGTTATCAGGGTCTAAGTCGATGTTGTGCTTGTGCTTCACCAACTTTACCGTGTCTTTGATGAGCGTCAGGGTTTTCAAGCCCAAGAAGTCCATTTTCAGCAAGCCCGCACTTTCTACTACCGAGTTATCGAACTGGGTTACGTACAGATCACTGTCTTTGGCAGTGGCCACGGGTACAAAATTGGTGATGTCGCTTGGGGTAATGATTACACCACAAGCGTGAATTCCCGTATTTCGAACCGAACCTTCTAAGATTTTCGCCTGATTCACCGTTTCGGCTTCTAGGTCGCTTCCTTCGGAAAGGTTTAATAACTCATTTACTTTCGGCAGTTCATCACTTCGGAATTTAGACCGCAATTCCTGATCGCTCATACCGAAGATTTTGTTCAGCTTGGTCATATTCGGAATCAGCTTGGCAATCCGATCGGCATCACCCAAAGGCAAATCTAATACTCGCGCCGTATCGCGGATAGAACTTTTTGCCGCCATGGTTCCGTAGGTAATGATTTGTGCCACTTGGTTCGCGCCGTATTTGTTGATTACGTAATCCATGACACGGCTTCGGCCTTCATCATCAAAATCGATATCGATATCGGGCATGCTCACACGATCCGGATTCAGGAAACGCTCAAAAAGCAAATCGTACTTAATCGGATCTATGTTGGTGATCCAGAGGCAGTATGCCACCACACTTCCCGCTGCCGAACCACGGCCGGGCCCTACAGACACATCCATGTTTCGCGCTTCGCGGATAAAGTCTTCGGTAATCAAGAAGTAGCCCGGATAGCCGGTATTTTCAATAGTTTCCAACTCAAAATTGATGCGTTCTTCAATTTCTGGAGTGATTTCTCCGTACCGCTTTTTGGCACCTTCAAAAGTGATGTGTCTTAGATAGGCATTTTCACCGCGCTTTCCGCCGTCTGCTTCATCTTCGGCCACCTTAAATTCTTCAGGAATATCAAACTTTGGGAGCAATACATCCCGCTGCAGACTATACGATTCAATCTTCGCAACTACGTCAGAAATAGTTGCAATGGCCTCGGGCAAATCTTTAAAGAGCGCCTTCATTTCTTCTTGGCTCTTAAAATAGTATTCTTGGTTCGGGAGTCCGTAGCGATAACCCCGTCCGCGACCAATGGGTGTTGCCTGTTTTTCACCATCTTTTACACACAGCAAAATATCGTGTGCATTGGCGTTTTCTTTATCAATGTAATACGTATTATTTGCAGCAACCAGCTTTACATCGTGTTTTTTGCTAAAGGCGACCAGCGTCTCATTCACACGGTTTTCGTCTTCTTGGTCATGGCGCATAATTTCCAGATAGAAATCGTCACCAAATTCCTGTTTCCACCAGAGTAAGGCTTCTTCGGCTTGGTTCTCACCAATGTTCAAAATTTTACTGGAAACTTCACCGTACATGCTGCCAGAAAGCACGATGACATCTTCTTTGTACTTTTTAATCACTTCGCGGTCTATACGTGGCACGTAGTAAAATCCTTCGGTATAGGCGATACTCGCCATTTTCGCCAAATTGTGATAACCATTTTTGTTTTTAGCCAATAATACAATCTGGTAGCCATTGTCTTTTTGCGATTTATTGGTGTGGTCGTCACATACAAAAAACTCGCACCCTACAATCGCTTTTAGTTCTTGTGGAGGCGAAGGTTTTTCGGGCACAACCCCGTCATCCCGATCACTATCGGGAGTGGCGGCGGCGTCAAATGCTTCAAAGGCTTTTAGGTCTTCTTCGTATTGCTTCTGAAGGGACGCATTGTGCATATTCACCGCTCGCGTGAAGTGAAACGCGCCCATCATATTTCCGCTATCGGTAATGGCAACGGCCGGCTGATTGTCGGCAATTGCGGCGTTTACGAGGTCTTGGGTGCTTGCAGTAGATTGTAATATCGAGAATTGCGAATGGTTATGTAGGTGGGCAAAGGGAGCATCTTGCAGCACCTCAATATTTTCTTGCAGTTCTTCGGAAGAAATCTCTTGGGTTTCCGTTTGGGCCTCCAGTTCTTTTCTGATGGCTGCCGAAGCCTTTTCTAGGTTGATATGTTCTAGCCCAATTAGTTGGATTTCCTTCGGATTGGCTTCAGAGAAATTCTGAAAGTAATCAGGCTGAACATCTAATTCTTCCGCAGTAAAAATCTGTCTGCGTACCAACTCTAAAAAACAACGCGTCGTAGCTTCCACATCGGCGGTGGCATTGTGTGCTTCAGCGAAACGTTCGTTGAACAAAAATTCATGCAATTCTGAAAGTGTGGGCAATTTAAACTTTCCGCCGCGACCCCCAGGAATCTGGCACAATTGTGCGGTAGTTTCGGTACAGGTATCTAAAACCGGGAAGTTTGGAAGTATGTTCTCTTGGTTCAACCGAAGGAATTCGGCTCCCATGATATTGAGGTCGAATCCAACATTCTGCCCTACGATAAATTTTGTTTTCTCCAGTACTGCGGAAAATTTCTGTAGCATTTCTGCTAGGGGAATTCCATCTTGCTGTGCCAATTCGGTTGAAATACCGTGAATTTTTTCGGCATCAAACGGAATGTTGAATCCATCGGGCTGGATCAAATAATCTTCGTGTTCGATCACATTCCCCATCGCGTCGTGCAGTTGCCAGGCAATCTGAATACAACGGGGCCAGTTGTCGCTATCGGTTAGAGGTGCGTTCCAATTACGGGGTAAGCCCGTGGTTTCGGTATCGAAAATTAAATACATTGGTAAATTTTAGAGGTGCGAATTACGAATGTTGGCCGCAAGACACTTGGAACGTAAAAATAAAAAATGCGTTGGAATTGGGCGTTTCAATTTTGTTCGAGTTGTTCACATTTTAGCCGAGTTACGCACAAAAAAAGACCGAAATTGCTTTCGGTCTCTATCAGATTTATTTTGATTGATTTATGCTACGATGGCTTCAAAGTTCTTTACATTTTGTAGCGTATTCTCAATATTTGAGACTTGCTTGGTCAAAATGCTCTTTGTAGTTGGCGGCAAGGTGGTATCTGCAACCACTTCTTTATATTCTTCTACCGCTGTTTTTTCACCACGCTTTACTTCTTCCAAGATATTTTCTTCATCGTTCGAAGTGAAGGTATCTTTCATGCTCATCCAAGTACGGTGGGCGTCTCCTGTGAAGCTAGTACCTTTATCTGGAGTTCCACCAACGTTTCGGATTTCGGTTTTTAATTCATGTCCGAAATCATATCGGTGTTGCGCTTGGGTTTCAAAAAATTGCTTCAATTGCGGATTTTCAACAATTTCGGCTGCTTTTTTATATCCAGCTTCAGCATCGTAATTTTTGGTTAACAATTCATTTAATTTATTTGACATTTTCTCAGTATACATAATCTCTTTCATTTTATAATGTGCAAAGCATTTTTTGTAAAAACCGAAGTTAGAAGCTTTGCTTTCCTTTAATTCGATATACCTCAATATACCATTAAATACAGGCAATTACAAAGAATTAACCCAAGCTTAACGCGGTTTAACAACCTTTAACGCCAATGCTTGGGTTATAAGAAAATGAATGGGTTAATGTGTGAAATTTAGTATTTCACATTGAACTGACCTAAGGTGATTTCGTGGTTCGCGGTGGTAAAAGTGAACGTACCTTTCATCGTTTTGTTGGTAGTATCGTGTTCAAAAATTCGGAAATTACCAGCTTCGGCTGCCTCGCTCACACCATCCACAATATAATTGGCATAATAGCCTCCAACAGGTATGGAATAGCTGCCGGCGGTAGCAGTTAAGGAGACCACCAACCTAATGGTGTCATTGCCCCTAATACCATCTATAACCAAAACAGTATTGTTCACTGTGGCTTCAACATCATCTACGTTATAAAGATCCCCGTTGACCTCAGCGACAAAAGTACCATCAGGGATCATAGGATCTGGACCTACAGGGATTTCTATTCCCTGAGGGAAGGGAACTTCAAAAAAGATTCCTTTCTGAACTGTTAAAGTGTCTACACCAGGAAGGAATGCTTGGAATTCGAATGATCCTGAAATATTTCTTCCTGGGTTAAAGCTGGAAACAGTGACAATTCCGGTTCCATCTGGCTCTGTGCTAAATATATTACCATCGGCATCTTCAAAAGCAGCAAAATTGATGTTTCCGCCGCCAAGTTCGAACACCCCTTCTCGGTCACGCTCTAGAAACAACGTAAGAGTTTCGTCTGTTGTAGATGCTTGTATAGTTAACGTTTTGTCTTGGTTTACCACTGCGGCAGACCCAAGTGACTTAAAAAATACATTATCTATTTCGGCTTGTAGGGCGGGGCTGTTGTCTTCGATATCTTCGCACGCAATAAATGCGCTCGCAACAATCAGGAGCAAGAATAACTTTTTCATGGGGGTGAAAATTTGTAGGTTATCTCGCAAATATAAAATAAAACTTCTATCCAACTACTTTTACTTCAAAAATATAGTATCTTTGCCGTCCTTAATTATAAACCGAGGTCGTGAACCTCAAAAATTAATTTTATGCCTGTAAAAATTAGATTACAAAGACACGGTAAAAAAGGAAAGCCTTTTTACTGGATCGTAGCGGCAGATGCACGCGCGAAAAGAGATGGTAAATATCTTGAGAAATTAGGTATCTACAATCCGAATGTAAACCCTGCACAAATCGAATTGAACATAGACGGTTCTGTAAAGTGGTTACAAAATGGTGCGCAACCAACCGATACTGCTAGAGCGATACTCTCTTACAAAGGAGTGATGTTGAAAAAGCACTTAGCTGGTGGTGTTGCCAAAGGCGCGCTTACTGAAGAGCAAGCCGAAGAAAAGTTCAACGCTTGGTTGGCCGATAAAGAAAATGCGGTTGAAGCGAAGAAAGGAAAACTTACCGAAGCGCAGGAAAAAGCAAAAGCAGAAGCGTTAGCTGCCGAAAAAGCAGTAAACGAAGCACGTATTGCTGAAGCTGCCCCAGCTGAAGAAGAAACTGAAGAAGAGGCAACTCCCGAAACTGCTGAAGGTACCGATGCTACTGAAGAAGTAGAAGCGACTGAAAAAGTTGAAGAAGAAGCACCTGTAGCAGAAGCGACCGAAGAAGCTCCAAAAGCAACTGAGGAAGCTCCAGCAGCAGCGAAAGAAGAAGAATAAAACTGTAACGAGATGCAAAAGAAGGATTGTTTCTTCGTAGGCAAAATCGTAAAAAAATACAGTTTTAAGGGAGAATTGTTGGTAAAGCTAGACACCGACGATCCCGAACAATTTTTAGAAATGGAATCAGTTTTTGTGGAACAACACAAAAATTTGGTTCCATTTTTTATTGAAAAACTATCATTGCACAAATCGTCGTTGCTACGGGTAAAGTTTGAAGAAGTAACTTCTGAAGATGATGCTAATGCCATGCTCGGCACCGAATTATATTTACCACTCGACTTGTTGCCGAAACTAAGAGGAAACAAGTTTTATTACCATGAAATCGTAGGTTTTGCCGTAATCGACGAAAATCACGGACCTATCGGGACTGTAGCCGGAGTAAACGACAGCACACCCCAACATCTTTTTGAAATTGATTTTAATGGTACCGAAATCTTGATCCCGATCAATGACCAAATCATCAAAAAAGTAGACCGGGATACAAACACCCTTTATTTGGAAGCCCCTGACGGACTAATAGACTTGTACCTCTAATGGCTTCTAAACCTTTTCAATTTAAACAATTTAGGGTTGCCCAAGATCGTTGCGCCATGAAAATTGGCACAGACGGCGTATTGTTAGGTGCCTGGGTTTCGCTTCCGAATACTACAGACAGTATTTTAGACATCGGTACGGGCACGGGCGTAATTGCACTGCAACTGGCCCAACGCAGTACGGCTTCAACCATTGATGCTGTTGAAATTGATGAAGACGCCTACGAACAAAGTACCGACAATTTCGAAAACTCCCCTTGGGGAGACCGCTTGTTCTGTTACCATGCCTCGGCACAAGAGTTTGCCTCGGAAATAGAAGACACCTATGATCTTATTGTAAGCAACCCGCCATTCCATTCTCCCCCCCTGGGAGAGATGCAGGAGGCAGAGAGGGGAAATGCTATGCCTGAAAACAGAAAAAAAGCGCGCTTTAATGACGCGCTTCCCTTTGAGCACTTGCTGGTGTGTGCGTCGCATCTGCTTGCCGAAAACGGAACGTTTGCTGTTATACTTCCGAAGATACAAGAACTATCTTTTATTTCTACCGCCAAATCACAAGGATTATTTCCCAACCGTATTTGCAGGGTAAAAGGAAGTCCAACTTCCGAAGAAAAAAGGAGCCTCATCGAATTCTCTTTTAAGGAAACCCAAATTGTAACAGAGAAGTTGATTATTGAAACAGAACGCCATAAGTATACCAAACCCTATGAGGATTTAGTATCAAGTTTTTACCTTAAAATGTAGGATACTACTCTTGCTATTTTTACTTTTGTTATTCAAAATTTTGCACTATGAAACCCGATTTATTCGAAGCACCAGATTATTACAATATAGACGACTTACTCACTGAAGAACACAAGCTTATTCGCGATGCAGCACGTGCATGGGTGAAGCGTGACGTTTCACCAATTATTGAAGAAGCCGCGCAAAAGGCACAATTTCCGAAGTCGATTATCCCTGGTTTGGCAGAAATAGGCGCCTTTGGGCCCTACATTCCAGAAGAATACGGCGGTGCAGGCCTAGACCAAATATCGTACGGCCTGATTATGCAAGAAATTGAACGCGGCGATAGCGGAGTTCGCTCTACAGCTTCAGTACAGTCTTCTTTGGTGATGTACCCCATCTGGAAATATGGCAACGAAGAGCAACGTAAAAAATACCTTCCAAAGTTGGCTACCGGCGAATGGATGGGATCTTTCGGACTTACAGAACCAGACCACGGTAGTAATCCGGCGGGGATGGTCACAAGCTATAAAGATAAGGGTGACCATTATTTGTTAAATGGCGCTAAATTATGGATCTCGAACTCTCCTTTCTGTGATGTAGCGGTAGTGTGGGCCAAAAACGAAGAAGGACGCATACACGGTCTCGTGGTAGAACGCGGTATGGAAGGTTTCAGCACACCAGAAACTCACAATAAATGGTCTTTACGGGCTTCTGCTACGGGTGAACTTATTTTTCAAGATGTAAAAGTGCCTAAGGAAAATTTATTACCGAACAAATCAGGATTGGGCGCACCCTTGGGTTGTTTAGATTCGGCACGATACGGAATTGCTTGGGGGGCCATTGGAGCGGCTATGGACTGCTACGACACTGCGCTTCGTTATAGCAAAGAACGGATTCAATTTGGGAAGCCTATTGGCGGATTCCAATTGCAACAAAAGAAATTGGCAGAGATGATTACTGAAATCACTAAAGCACAATTATTAGCATTGAGATTGGGACAGCTTAAGAATGAAGACAAAGCTACTTCAGCACAAATCTCAATGGCAAAAAGAAACAATGTAGATATGGCGCTAAAAATTGCACGGGAAGCTAGACAAATGTTGGGCGGAATGGGAATTACAGGCGAATATCCAATCATGCGCCACATGATGAACCTAGAAAGTGTGATTACGTACGAAGGAACGCATGACATTCACTTGCTAATCACAGGCTTAGATGTTACAGGCCTGAATGCTTTTAAATAGGCTCATTTTTAAAATCCAAATCTAAGGCTTCATCGTATATATGGAGCCTTTTTTAATGTATTAAATCGAACCAATGATTTCACAAGTTCAGAAAGCTATCGCTCCTTTTCAAAAAGAATTAATCGCACACCCACTTTACAGTGAAATAGAACGCCCAGAACACCTACGAACCTTTATGGAGCACCACGTGTTTGCGGTATGGGATTTTATGTCACTTCTAAAAGCATTGCAACAGGGGTTGACGTGTACGACAATTCCTTGGCAAGCCTTAGGCAATCCTGAAACCCGGTATCTTATTAACGAAATTGTATTGGCTGAAGAAACCGACATAAACCTTTATGGAGTGCGGCAAAGCCACTATGAAATGTACCTTGATGCCATGGTAAAGGCAGGAGCTAACACGAAAATTAGTACCGAATTTGTAAGTGAAATTGTTGCGTCAAAAGACATAATAAGAACTATTTCAAAGACAGAACTTCCAGAAACGGTAAAAGAGTTTCTATTATTTACGTTTAAAACCATTGCAAGCGGAAAACCTCACTGTGTGGCCGCTGCGTTTACTTTTGGCAGGGAAGATCTTATTCCTGAAATGTTCACTGCAATCATTGCGAACATCCAGAGCAGGTTTCCGGAACAGGACCTAACTGAATTTAAATATTATTTCGACCGACATATTGAACTCGACGGAGACGAACACGGTCCGATGGCATTAAAAATGGTTGCTGAGCTTTGCAATTCTGAACAGGACTGGAACGAAGTAACCGAAACTGCCATTCAAGCATTAGAAATTCGGAAAAAACTTTGGGATGGAATTCTAGAAGAGATCGCAATGAGCGTAGCGCATACCTAAAAGGAAATTGTATCTTTAGGGAAACTATAAACGAATGTCTTCCCGCAAACGTTTCAACAGAGCTTATGAGAGAGCGAAACGAGTATCGTTTAACGACAACTCAAAGCTCGTTATTTTTAGTGATTGCCATCGAGGCGACAACAGCTTTGCAGATGATTTCGCGAATAACCGGAATATCTACTTCCATGCACTAAAACATTATTACAACGAAGGATACACTTATTGCGAGCTGGGCGATGGTGATGAACTTTGGGAGAATATAGAGTTCAAAAATATTTTAGAGGCCCATAAAAATGTATTCGACCTCCTAAAACTTTTCTACAACGATGGAAGGCTTTTTCGGGTGGTTGGAAATCATGATATGGTATATCAAAACCAGCGCTTTGTAGAAAAAAACCTGTATACCTATTTCAATAAAGTAACAGGAAAAGACGAACCTCTTTTTCCTGGCGTCGAATTTTCTGAAGGCCTTATATTTCAACATGAAACCACCAAACAAGAACTTTTTATGGCCCATGGACACCAAGCCGATTGGATGAACTACGTAGGCTGGAGGTTCAATCGATTTATGGTGCGGGCCCTCTGGCGGCAGTTACAGATTTTTGGAATCGGAGACCCTACTAGCCCAGCAAAAAACTATCGGGAACTAATTAAGGTAGAGCGGCGCACCAAACGGTGGATTATTGAAAATGATAATCTTTTTACCATCACAGGGCATACGCATAGACCACGATTTCCGGAACCTGGAGATATCGCCTACTTTAATGACGGTAGTTGCGTACACCCACGTAGCATCACCGGACTCGAAATTAAAGGAGGGGCCATTTCTTTAATCAAATGGCATATTGCGACCACCGAAGATGGGACTTTAAAAGTGATTAGAAGATTGTTGGAAGGTCCGCAGAAATTAATCGACTATAAAACCGAATAATTCCATACCCCATGAAAATCTTACAACTTATTTCGCTTTCCTTGTCATTTGTTTTCCTAGCAGTTGTATCCTGCTCCAATTCCGAAAAAAAAAGTGAGCAATCTACCCAAGCCGATATTAAGTATTTGGCATTAGGCGATAGTTATACCATTGGCGAAAGTGTTGCCGCGACACAGAATTTCCCCTTTCAACTACAAGATACGTTGGCAAAAAGCACCAACAGTACAGTCGATTATAAAATTATTGCGCGTACAGGTTGGACCACCACCAATTTGCTAAACGCCATAGAAAACGAGAATCCAGCTACCGATTACGATTTGGTCACCCTGCTCATTGGTGTAAACAATCAATTTCAAGGCAAGCCTTTTTCACTTTACGAACAAGAATTTCTAGACTTGCTGAACAAAGCCATTGCACTGGCGTCTGGAAACAAAGACAGGGTAATTGTAGTATCTATTCCCGATTATGCGTTTACACCTTTCGGGCAAAAAAGGGAGGATCCCAAGAAAATTTCAGCAGAAATTGATCAATACAACGCCTTTGCAGCACAGATAGCAACAGAAAATGGAGTGCTATTTCAGAATATCACAGACATTACACGCCGCGGATTAACAGACCCAAGTTTGGTAGCTAACGACGGGCTTCACCCATCTGGCAAGGCATATCAATTATTTGTAGACCGTTTGTTTCAAAAAGCACTCTCGGTAATCGATTAAACATCTGAGGGAGCGAGTGTCACTTGCAGACCTTCTAGTGACGGACTTATAAAAAGCTGACATCCCAATCGGCTGTTGTCTTGCACATAAAATGCTTCAGACAACATCAAGTCTTCATCATGGCTCATTTCTGGCAATTCGTGGTCACTTTCAACATAACATTGGCAGGAAGCACACATCGCCATTCCACCACAAACTCCAATCGTTCCTTCTTCGGCCAACTCATAAGACCGTACTACCTCCATGAGGTTCATATTCATATCGGTAGGAGCCAAAATTGTATGGGTGACTCCATTACGGTCAGTAATATAAATAGTAATATCTTTCATTTTAAACAGTTGGGCGTTACCAAATTGGCACTTCGAGAGCACTACGAATAAGCGTCTATCGAACAAGAAAAGCAATCAATGTGACGCCTCAGTGTCCAATTTGGTCGCGCTTTCGTTACTCGCTTCCCGATTCCCGATAGCCATCGGGACGGGAGAGCTCATACAAACCACTCAATCCCTAACGCGTTATTCTATCTTTTTAACTACCGCTTTGGGCGCTTCTTTTCTACTTCCGTCAAATCCATCAATTCCGCCAACAGTAGTATATTTCATCACATATCGTTTATCTGGAAAAATACGTTGGTAGGCACTTTGGCACATTAACGTGGCTTCATGGAAACCACAAAGGATCAATTTTAATTTTCCAGGGTAGGTGTTCACATCTCCAATAGCATAGATCCCCGGAATATTGGTTTGGTAATCTAGCGTATTGTCTACCTTAATAGCGTTTTTCTCAATTTCCAATCCCCAATCGGCAATGGGGCCCAATTTGGGAGCTAAGCCAAACAACGGGATAAAATGGTCGCAGGGTTTATTAAAAACCTCAGCGCCTCGTTTAATCGTTACACCTTCTACCGCATCATCACCCACGATTCCAACCACTTCGGCAGGCGTTACCATTTCAATTTTGCCCACATTTTTCAATTCTTGCACCTTCTCTACCGAGTCTAGTGCCCCCCTAAATTCATTTCTACGGTGCACAAGGGTGACGCTTTCGGCTACATCGGTTAAAAAGATACTCCAGTCTAGCGCACTATCACCGCCCCCGGCAATCACCACTTTTTTGTCGCGATACATTTCAGGATCACGAATGATATATTCTACGCCGTGATCTTCAAAATTTGCAATGTCTGTAATAGGTGGTTTTCTTGGCTCAAAACTCCCCAGACCCCCTGCAATTGCTACAATGGGCGCATGGTGTTTGGTTCCTTTGTTGGTGGTTACAACAAAACTGCCATCGTCTTGTTTTTCGATGGTTTCGGCTCGCTCTCCCAACGTAAATCCAGGTTGGAAGGGTTCAATCTGTTTCATGAGATTTGAAACCAGATCACCTGCCAAAATTTCGGGAAAGGCTGGGATATCGTATATCGGTTTTTTAGGATAGATTTCAGAACATTGGCCTCCCGGCTGCGGAAGGGCGTCTATAAGGTGGCATTTTAGTTTTAGTAAGCCGGCTTCAAAAACGGTGAAAAGTCCCGTTGGACCAGCTCCTATAATTAATATATCTGTTTTTATCATGAAAAATCAATTCCTTTTTTTCAGATGCAAAAATAAGCTACTTAAGAAATTTTAACCTATGACAATTGTCAGGTTACGCTTCTACATTTATTACTTGTTGTATTTCTGGAGCATGCTTTTTAATGGTCATTTCTACGCCGCTCTTCAGGGTCATCTGATTTACCGAACAACCCACACAAGCTCCCTGCAATTGCACCTTTACAATGGTACCATTGTCTATAGAAAGCAACAATATATCGCCTCCGTCGCTTTGCAGAAAGGGTCTGATTTCTTCTAGAGCTGCCTCTACTTTATGTTGTAAGGTAGTTTCCATAGTTTATTTTTGAACTGCACTACAGCCTGCCATAGTGGTGATTTTTATTGCTTCGGTAGGCGGTAAGTTTTGGTTTCGTTTTACCGTTTCAGAAACAACATTTTTTGTAATTTCTTCAAAAGCATCAGCAATTGGCGATGCGGTTTGCAATGCTGCTGGACGACCTACATCACCAGCTTCCCGGATACTCTGTACTAAGGGAACCTCTCCCAAAAACGGAATTTCTAAATCTTCTGAAAGATTTTTGGCTCCTCCGTTTCCGAAGATATAATACTTATTGTCGGGCAACTCTGCCGGTGTGAAGTAAGACATATTTTCTACTACGCCCAATACGGGTACCTGAATGTTTTCTTGTTGAAACATGGCAACCCCTTTACGTGCATCTGCAAGGGCCACCGTTTGTGGCGTACTCACAACAACAGCTCCCGTGATAGGCAACGATTGCATAATGCTCAAGTGAATATCACCTGTTCCTGGAGGCAGGTCTACCAACATAAAGTCTAATTCGCCCCAGGCTGCATCAAAAATCAACTGATTGAGCGCCTTGGAAGCCATAGGGCCACGCCAAATAACGGCTTGATTCGGTTTGGTAAAAAACCCGATGGAAAGCACTTTTACACCATGGCTTTCAACAGGTTTCATTTTGCTTTTTCCGTCTACGTTCACAGAAAGCGGACGTTCATTAAAAACATCAAACATTAATGGGATGGAAGGCCCATAGATATCGGCATCTAAAACACCCACTTTAAAGCCCATTTTGGCCAAGGTTACCGCTAGATTTGCAGTTACGGTAGATTTTCCAACGCCACCTTTTCCAGAAGCCACGGCTACAATATTCTTGATCCCTGGAACTGGTTTCCCCTTAATGAGGTTCGCATTTTCTTTAGCAGGTGCTTCTACTTTAATATTTACCTTTACATCGGCTTCATTAGAGACCTTCTCTTTGATGGTTTTTATGATATCAGCCTCTGCACGTTTTTTGATGTGCATGGCGGGAGTAGTCATCTTCACATCTACAATCACTTCGTTTGCGAATGTGATTACGTTTAACACGGCTCCGCTCGCCACCATATTCTCTCCTTCACCAGCAAGAGAAATAGTTTCTAATGCCTTTAAAATATCTTGTTTGTTGAATTTCATTATTAAGATTAATTCTAAATGCAAAGATACAATGCAGGTTTCAGATTAGAAAAGAGAAGCATTGAAATGATTGATGGTTGTATAAATTTCTGCAGAAGCTATTACCGTTTAAAAAGACAACTCTTTTCGCGGATCCCAAAACAATTTGTCAAAATCCTGAATCTGGTTGTCGATTACCACAATGCCTTCACTTTCGAGTAGTTGTTGCATCAGGTTGGTACCATCAAAATGATGTTTCCCGGTTAAGAGTCCTTTACGGTTAACAACTCTGTGTGCTGGTACTTGTCCGTGTTTTCCACAAGCGTTCATTGCCCAACCCACCATACGGGCACTGCCCGACGCTCCGAAATAATTTGCAATGGCCCCGTAACTAGTGACTCTTCCATAGGGTATCTGTACCACTACTTCGTACACCTTTTCAAAAAAACCTTCTGACGCCATTTAAAAATCGTTAAAAATCTTAAAAAAAGTAATCACTGAAATGGCAGCCGTAATACCACCAATAATGTAGTTCATGTTGATGCCTTTGCGCTTAGGCCTATCTTTTTTTCTAAAAAACCAGACATATATAGCCAGCATGGTAAATGTTCCCAATCCGGAGGCAAGAACAGCCGCTAATAATTCTAACTGGTTAAAACTAAACCAGCCAAAACCTGAAAATGTAATGCTCACATATAACCAATAAGGCAACGGCAATAAATTGAGCAGTGCCAATAGCATACCTGAAAAAAAGCGGTTTGTTTTTGATCGACCCATCCCTTCTGGCATCTGCCTACGGGTATCTTTGGCAATAAAAAAGAAATAGACGGTTAGACAGATAAAAATCCCGAGTCCGACTTTCTGCAGCATGTCAACATACTCAGGGTGCATGTCTAAAAAGCGTGCAAAAATAAGTGCGATGTAGGTTTGCAACATCACGGTGACGCAAACCCCAATAGAAAACATGATACCACGTTTTCTACCTTCTTTCATGCTTATCTTGGCTGCATACATGTTGAGCAAACCTGGTGGAATTACACCAATGAGTGCCGCCAAAAAGCCAATAACAAAGTTAAGCAATAGTGCCATTCAGGTTGGTTTGCAAGCTCAATATACACAAATTAATTTGTACGAAAAGTGAACCTAACGTAGGTTATCTTCTTGTCTACCTCTAGATATTGGTTCTCATAAAAGGTCTGTATGGAGGTCACTTCTTCAGGAGCGTGTGGATTGCCGTACACATCGTGATGTGCATATTGAATGTCTTCACCCAAACCGTGTAAAAGACCAAGCGTATACCCATGCATAAACTCGCTGTCGGTTTTTAAATGTACCATTCCTCCGGGACGAAGAATATGCTTGTATTTATCTAAAAAATGTTGGTTGGTCAACCGATGTTTGGTGCGCTTGTATTTTATTTGCGGGTCAGGGAATGTAATCCAAATTTCGTCAACTTCGTTTTCAGCAAAAAGAAAATCGACTAATTCTATTTGGGTGCGAAGAAAACCCACATTATCTAGCCCTTCTTCCAAAGCAGTTTTTGCTCCTCTCCAAAACCGCGCGCCTTTAATATCGATTCCCAAAAAGTTCTTGTCGGGGTATTTCTGTGCTAGATTCACCGAGTATTCCCCTTTTCCGCAGCCAAGTTCGAGCACCAACGGACGGTCATTTTTGAAGAAATCTTGTTTCCAAGCACCCTTCAATCTGAAATTTTGGTCTGTTACTTCAGCACGGGTGGGTTGCACAACGTTTGCAAAGGTTTCATTTTCTTTAAAGCGTTTCAGTTTATTTTTGCTTCCCACGGGTGAATGATTTAAAATTTCAGCTTAATAATTCGGTAAAATTAAGGAAATATACCGTGAGGTTATTATATATACATTTGTTAATTACGTATGGCACCAAATGAATCCCATAAATCCACCAAAAAACCAAAAAAAACAATTTTGGTCGCACCACTGCATTGGGGTCTGGGCCATGCTACGCGGTGTATCCCCCTCATCGAATCGTTAGTTGAAAATGGATACGATGTTTTATTGGGAAGTGACGGGGCGGCATTGTTGTTCTTACAAAAAGAATTTCCCGAACTACCTAGCCTTACCTTACCCGCATACAATATAACTTATACGAAAAAGGGAAGTTCTTTTAAATGGAAAATGTTGGCCAAGTTGCCCGATATCAAAAAAACCATGAAAGCTGAAAGGCGTGTAGTAGCAGAATTGGTTTCTCAAAATAAAATTCAGGGCATCATAAGCGATAACCGAATGGGGGTATACCATAAAGAGATCCCTTGTGTGTACATCACACACCAATTGAATGTACTCTCTGGAAAAACATCATTTGTCAGCACCAAATTACATCAAAAGATTATTTCGAAATACGAAGAATGCTGGGTGCCCGATGTTTCTGGCCCTATTAACCTAAGCGGCAAATTAGGACATTTACAACACTCTAGCCTCCCCCTTAAATACATTGGTCCCCTAAGCAGGATGACCAAAAAAAATCTTCAAAAGAAATATGACATACTCTGTCTGCTTTCTGGTCCTGAACCTCAGCGCAGTTTATTGGAAGAAAAACTGATTTCTGAATTTCATAAAACCAACAAGCGTGTTGCATTGGTTCGCGGTGTGGTTGAAGACCTAGCTACAGTAAAAACCAACAAAAACATCACAGAATTCAATTTTTTGGGGACCCGCGCATTAGAAGTGCTTATTGGAGAAAGTGAATTGGTGGTTTCCCGTTCTGGCTACACCACCATTATGGATCTGTCTGTGCTTCAAAAACCTGCTTTTTTTATTCCCACACCCGGACAATACGAACAAGAATATTTAGCGAAACGCCTCAAAAAACAAGGACTTGTACCGAGTTGCAAACAAGAAAAATTTACTGTTAAAAAGTTAGAAAAGGTAATGCTATACAAGGGCTTAGGTGATTTTTCAAAAACGGAAGATTACAGCCCGCTATTCAGCCTTTTCGAGGGTAAATGAAAATTCGGACCCTATGCCCACTTGGCTTTCCACATAAATTTTTTCGTTGTGCGCATCGATGATGTGCTTCACAATTGCCAGCCCAAGACCACTACCCCCTTCTTTTCGCGAACCACTTTTATCGACCCTAAAAAATCGCTCAAACAATCGTGGAAGGTGTTCTTTCTCAACTCCTTCGCCGTTGTCTGTAATACGTACAATGATTTTATTTTTTACAAAGTCTTCAATACTCACTTCCGTAGTCCCGTCTTTCACGCCGTATTTGATAGAGTTTACAATGAGATTGCTTACCACCTGTTGCAATCGCTCGCGATCACCCAGCACCATCACTTTTTCAGGATAATCGATATCAAACGTTAACGAGATGTTTTTTTTGGCGGCCTTCATCTCCAATAGGTCGAAGATACTCTGCACCAATTCAATAATATCGAATACTTCTGTCTGAAGGTCAAGGTCGCCAATCTCCAATTTGGCAATCATATCTAAATCTTTAATTATATAAATAAGCCGTTCTACGCCTTTGTTAGCGCGTTGGAGGTATTTTTTACGTACCGATTTATCTTTCATCGCGCCATCTAAGAGGGTCAGAATATAGCCTTGAACGGTAAATAATGGAGTTTTTAATTCGTGGGAGATATTCCCTAAGAATTCACGACGATAATTCTCGCGTATTTTTAACGACTCGATTTCGAGCTTCTTGTTTTCAGCAAAACGTTCTACCTCTTTGGTAAGCGTCTCCATATCTGTAGTGACCCGTTTGGGGGTAAAAGTAGCTGCATCTAACAACCGAACATCTTCATAGATTTTCACCACGCGTTTGTAGATAAATTTCTGGACACGGTGTTGTATCACAAAGAAAGAAACAACATAGCAAACAACAGCAAAAATGATAAGGAACCAGTAGGAGTCTATCCCTTCAACATAAAAAAAAACACCCATGACGAGTGTTAGCAACAGCGTAATGATGGTAGCCGTATATCCAGCAAATTTGTATGTTTTTCTGAAGGGTTTGCGCACTATACTACAAATTTATAGCCCACTCCCTTAACCGTCTTAAACTTATTGTCACCCAATTTTTCGCGCAGTTTTCTGATGTGTACGTCTATGGTACGTCCTCCAACCACAACCTCGTTGCCCCAAACGCGATCTAGAATATCTTCCCGTTTAAAAACTTTTCCAGGTTTTGATGCGAGCAGTGCCAGCAATTCGAATTCCTTTCGTGGTAAGACAATTTCTTCTTTCCCAAGCACTACTTTGTATTCTTCTCGATTTATGACCAAGTTGCCTAATTTCATCTTTGTGTCTTCATCTTCAGACTCCTTAAACCGGCGTAACAATGCTTTAACTTTACTGAGGAGCACTTTCGGCTTTACAGGTTTGGTAATGTAATCGTCTGCACCTGCATCAAAACCTGCGAGCTGCGAGTAGTCTTCCCCCCGTGCGGTAAAGAAAGTGATGAGCGTGTCTGACAAATCTGGATTTTCACGCAATTTTTCACACGCTTCAATACCATCCATCTCTGGCATCATTACGTCTAAAATTATCAGGTGTGGTATCTCCTTTTTTGCCTTATCTAACGCCTCTAGACCATTTTCGGCGGTACTTACCTGATATCCTTCCGAAGTTAGGTTATAACCTACAATTTCCAGAACGTCCGGCTCATCGTCTACCAATAATATTCTTGTTTCTTTTTTCTTCATTTTATTTGTACTAACAAAGTATAAATATACTACAAATCCGCAATGCCATCTCTTTAGAGAAAATCCTTAACGTTTAGGTAACACCATCATACACCAATGGATTACCCAAATGTAAAGTTACACTGTTTAGTCGTTATGATAGGCACCAAAATAATTCGAAATACCTATCGGAAAAGGTAAATACAATTTCATAGTAGCGAGGCTTTTTATTATTGCCTATTTTTGATGTGTAATTGCCATGCTTTGAACGCACCAAAAAATTTCACCTATATCAGTTCTGAACCCGATTTCGAATCGGCAGCACTAGCAACCTTCCAATTTCAATACCAGCATGTGCCTGTGTACAGAAGGTTTTGTGATTTATTGGGTATTTCAGCAGAAAAAGTGAAAGCCTTAGAACACATTCCTTTTTTACCTATCGAATTTTTCAAATCTGAAAAAATCCTTGCCACAAACAAATCGGTTGAAAAAATTTTTTTAAGTAGCGGCACCACAGGAGCCACCCCTAGCAAGCATTACGTAGCAGAATTAAGCAATTATGAGTCAAGCTTTTTAGCAGGCTTCAACCATTTTTATGGTGCACCAAAAAAATTTGCATTCTTGGCCTTACTGCCCTCTTACTTAGAAAAGGGAAATGCCTCATTGGTTTATATGGCCGATCGGCTTATTTCTGATAGTGAAAATGTACATAGCGGGTTTTACCTTGACGATTTAGATGCGCTTGTTGAAAAATTAGAATTGTTGGAGACCAAGCAACAAAAAACAATTTTGTTGGGGGTGTCTTACGCTTTGCTCGATCTTATTGACAAAAAGAACTTTCAGTTACAGCACACCATAGTGATGGAAACCGGAGGAATGAAAGGAAGACGCAAGGAATTGATAAAATCTGAACTGCATGCCATTTTGAAAAACGGATTCGGCGTTTCTGAAATCCATAGCGAATACGGCATGACCGAATTATTGTCACAGGCCTATTCGTCAGGAAAAGGAATATATCGTTGTCCACCGTGGATGCGCGTGCTTACTCGAGACACCGAAGATGCCCTTTCATATGTTTCACAAACCACTGGCGGGATTAATGTAATTGATCTGGCCAATATCTATTCATGTTCTTTTATTGCCACGCAAGATTTAGGAAAGGTTTACAACGACGGAACTTTTGAAATTATGGGTCGTTTTGACACCAGCGACATACGTGGCTGTAATCTAATGGTACTGTAATGGAAAAAGCAAAAAACAACGGTTGTCTTTGGATGTTTCTGGCGGTAGTATGCACATGCTTCGGATACGGATTTCTGAAAATTATTGGCATATCCACTTTGTTTTCCTTTATCGTTTCATTCGGTGTGTCATTTTTCGTTTCGAACCTAATTGTAGGAAAACCAAAGCGCAACTTTAGGTGGATTGGCATGTTTGTAGCCATATTGTTTTTGGCATTGTTCAGTTTTTTGATTTCTGCTGTAACCAACGGATGGGAACGAACCCACACCGAATCATTTAATAATTCGGAAGCTATGGCACGCGGTACGATGGTAGAAGGATCAGATACCATTCAGGTGTATCGCAGCAATCGTATCTGGAACGACAATTACGGTAAAAATTATACCGCTTCACTTACCATTCGCGAACAGGATTATCTAGCGCTTTACAAGCACCTTGAAGGGTACCGGGCGAGAAGCAATGCCAATTTTTGGGGCGATCTGTACGATTATATAGATCGTACCGACACTCCAAAATTAGATTTAGTGTTAAATGCTTTTGCTGAAATTCAACGTGAACAGCAGCTTGATCAGATGGAATTTGCCGAAATGGTCGTAAGTTGCATTCAGGATATTCCGTATGCCTTCGTTTTTGAAGCTACCTGTATGCCCGCCAAAAATTACGAATACAGCATTCGGAAGGTGTTGGAAGAATGCCCAGCATGTTGTGTGGGAGGTGTTAAATTTGGAGTGCAAAATCCGTTGTCATTTTTACAGAGCTTGAAAGGAGATTGCGATTCGCGTACCGTGCTCATTTATGGTATTTTAAAACATTTTGATTACGATGTGGCCATCCTGAATAGCGATTTTTACCGTCATTCAATTTTGGGGATCAACCTACCCGCTTCTGGAACTTATAAAACGCACTACGGAAAAAGGTATGTGCTTTGGGAAACCACTGCGAAATATTTTAAAGCGGGAGACCTTCCAGCTAATTTTAACGATGTTACCCACTGGAATGTAGTACTAACAAGCAAATAAGTCTATGAATACACAACTCTTAACCCTAGCCCTTATAGAACTGATACTCGCAATTTTTGTATCTGTCGGAATCATTTTTGTTTCTTATAAATTATTGAAATGGTTGTTCTTTAAAAACGAAGACCTGCAAGGCGAAAACATGGCGTTTACCATCTTCACGTCGGGGATTATTATTTCTATCGGCATCATTTTAAGTGAAATTGTACCTTCTATCACGAACATCATCAGAATTGCGACCACACAAAATGAAGGTATTGCAACAGGCACCGTCATTAAATATTCATGTTTGTATTTATTCATCGGATTTGTGGTGGCGGTGTTTATCAATGTGTCGGTTTTCTTTCTGTTTTCGCTCCTTACCAGGGGTGTCAACGAATTTAAAGCTATTAAAAACCATAATCTTTCCGTAGCCATTCTTGTAGCAGCCATTCTCGTGAGCATTACCCTGATTGCAAAAGACAGTATCGAGCTACTTATTAGCTCACTCGTACCTTATCCTGAAGTCACAAACTTTTTATAGACCGTTTGTAAGTTTATCTGAATCACTGCGACCTAGGCGATATGAAAAATTACATCGTTTATTTCGTGTTGCTGTGCTCATTTGCCATTCACGCACAAGAAACCAATACAAAAAGGGGTTACGCGGCCGAAGGCTATGACGTAGTGGCCTATTTTGATGGTCAAGCCATGGAAGGTGAAAAAGAATTTACTGCCACCCATAAAGGTGTAAAATATCAATTTGCAAATGCTAAAAACTTACAAACCTTCCAATCGAATCCAGAAGCGTTTGTGCCTCAATATGGCGGATTTTGCGCCTATGCAGTAGCAACAAGCGGAAAGAAAGTAGGGATTAACCCAAAGTCTTTTCAAATTAAAGATGGGAAACTATACCTTTTTTACGATTCTATTTTTGCAGACACTTTAGAGAATTGGAACGAAGAAGGACCTACCTTATTACAAACAAAAGCCGACGAAAATTGGGAGAAAATTGCGATGAAAAAGAATTAAACTTCATAATTGGTTGGTTAGTTTGAAAACCCCTTACAGCTATCAGTACTGTTGGGGGTTTTCCTTTTTTTACAACCGATACGTCTTGGCTATTTACTGGGTAGTTTTTAAGATGAAGTAATTTTTCTTCCCTCGTTGAAGGAGGACGAAGGTATCGTTAATTAAGTCTTCGTTTGAAATCATATATCCTTCGGAAACTTTCTCTTTATTTACTGAAATTGAATTTTCTTTGAGTGCGCGTCTCGCTTCGCCATTACTTTTTAAAAACCCCCCTTTTTCAGCCAGTGCAGCTATAATGTCCAATCCGTTATCCAATTCTTCTTTGGCGATTTCAGTTTGGGGCACTCCTTCAAAAATGTCTAAAAAGGTTTGCTCATCAAGCGTTTTCAAATCTGATGATGTCGATTTCCCAAACAATATACTCGATGCTTTTACAGCATTTTCATATTGCTCGTTTCCATGCACCGTAATGGTTACTTCTTCAGCCAAACGCTTTTGCAACACTCTAGTGTGTGGAGCTTCGGCGTGTTCTTTCACTAAAGATTCGATGGTCGGTTGAGCTAAAAACGTAAAAATCTTGATATACTTTTCGGCGTCTTCATCGCTCGTATTCAACCAATATTGGTAAAATTTATAAGGAGAAGTGCGCTTTGCATCTAGCCAAACGTTACCACCTTCACTTTTTCCAAATTTGCTTCCGTCGCTTTTCGTGATGAGCGGACAAGTAAGTGCATATCCTTTTCCGCCACCGATACGCCGAATAAGTTCGGTCCCCGTGGTAATATTCCCCCATTGGTCGCTACCGCCCATTTGCAAGGTACAACCTTCGTTTTGGTAGAGATGCAGAAAATCGTATCCCTGTACCAATTGATAAGTAAACTCAGTAAAACTCATTCCGTCGGTACCATCGCCCGTAATACGGTTCTTTACAGAGTCTTTTGCCATCATGTAATTAATGGTAATGTGCTTCCCAACGTCGCGAATAAAACCGAGGAAAGAGAACTCCTTCATCCAATCGTAGTTATTTACCATTACCGCTTGGTTATTTTCTCCCGAAGAAAAATCTAAGAAGTGCGAGAGCTGTTTCCGAACACATTCTTGGTTGTGCCTAAGTGTAGCCTCATCAAGCAAATTTCGCTCGCTGCTTTTCCCTGAAGGATCGCCAATCATTCCGGTAGCACCACCAACTAAAGCCACAGGCTTATGTCCAGCACGCTGAAAAAATGCCAACAACATGATGGGTACTAAATTACCGATATGCAAACTATCTGCCGTCGGGTCGAAACCAACATACGCACTGCGCATCTGCTCTAACAAATGTTCTTCGGTTTCGGGCATTACGTCGTGTACCATGCCACGCCACTTCAGTTCTTCAACGAAATTTTTTAAGCTCATCTATTCGGTTTTGCGCAAAGATAGGCTGCTCTATGTAAACTGAAAAGCATCGCATAAAAAATAGTACATTCGTACTATGATTCTAGTCACAGGCGGAACAGGCTTAGTAGGTAGCCATTTGCTCTACTTTTTGCTGAAGAAAGGCGAAAAAGTTCGGGCTATCCACAGAAAAAACAGCGATTTGCACATTGTTGAAAAAGTCTGCAATTATTATCAAGGAGACTATGCTTCAATGGCTACACAATTGGAGTGGTTTGAAGCGAATATCACCGACATCCCAATATTGACCGAAGCTTTTGAAGGTGTCACCCATGTCTACCATGCAGCGGCCTATGTAGATTTCAACCCAAAAAATTACCATAAGCTCAAAAAGGCAAATATTGAAGGGACTGCCAATGTGGTGAACCTGTGCCTTGAAAAAAAGGTTGAAAAATTATGCTACGTGAGCTCTATTGCTACCTTAGGAAATGCGATAGGCAAAGAAGTGCTTACCGAAGAGACCTACTGGAATCCTGAAGCAAAGAACAGTGTGTATGCTATCACAAAGTACGGTGCCGAGATGGAAGTTTGGCGCGGCACACAAGAAGGCCTACAAGCAGTGATTGTTAATCCAGGAGTGATTTTAGGTGAAGGTCTTTGGCACAAAGGCAGCGGAAGTATTGTAACCCGTGTCTCCAAAGGATTGAACTATTACACCAGCGGCGGAATTGGCTTGGTAGACGTGCGCGACGTAGTGAGGGCCATGCTATTACTTATGGAAAGTGCCACTACCAATGAGCGTTTTATACTGGTAGCTGCTAACAAAAGTTATCGTTATTTTTTAACCGCCTTGGCAACACATCTAGGCACCCAGGCACCCACCAAAAACATCGCAAGGTGGAAACTTTCAGTTTTTAGCGGCATCGATTGGTTTTTTTCAACGCTGTTTGGCACCAAAAGAAAGTTGTTGCGTACACATGTAAATTCGTTGTACAACTTCGACACTTACGATGGAAGTAAAATTGAAGAAGTTCTGTCTTTTAGCTATACACCCCTTTCGGAGACGTTATTACGTGTGACAGAAAATTTCCGTAGCGATACTACTTAATTTTCTTCTTGTTCTGAAGTTACCGATTCGATAAGGCTTTTTGACCTTGCTTGTGCGGTGTCTATTTCGGCTTCCAAGTATTGTTTTTCAACCAACGAATCTTGTGCTGCTTTTCGCTCTGCATTTTCTTCAAGCTTGCGTTCGTTTTCGTTCTTCTTTAATACTTGTAAACGTTGCTGCACCTTCGAGATAATATCATTGTACGTATCGAGATCGGCAGTATAGTACGCATTACTCTTTGCAAATTGCAGGCTGTCTACGTTGTATTTCGCAAACAAAAACGAATCGAGTTTAATGCCTTGCTCCCGAATGTGTTTATTATCGATGCTTCTGGCAGCATTCCCTAAATACACCTCGGTGAGTAATGAAACCATAGTTTCTTGAGAAATCAAATTTTCTGGTTTTTCTGGCCGCTCTACATGTTGGCAAGAAAAGAGTATCAAAATTACTGCTATGGAACAGAAATATTTCATTTTCTAGAAAAAGTTAATCGTTCGCCACGGCTTCTATTGGGAAACTTTCCATTCTCGTAAGCCAACACACCGTTTACAAAAGTGTGCGTGACCCGCGATCTAAAAGTAGTGCCTTCAAAAGGAGACCAACCACACTTATAATCAATATTATCCTTGGTGACCGTCCATGGAGCATTTGGGTCTATGAGTACCAGATCGGCTTTATACCCTTTGCGTATAAATCCGCGGTTTTCAACTTCAAACAAAATAGCAGGGTTATGTGCTGTTTTTTGAACAATCTTCTCTACAGAAATACGTCCTTTGTGGTGCATCTCAAACAAAGCTTCCAACGCATGTTGTACCAATGGCCCACCAGAAGGAGCTTTGGTATAAACGTTTGCTTTTTCCTCTAGGGTATGCGGAGCATGATCTGTGGCAATTACATCAATACGGTCGTCGTTGAGCGCTTTCCAAAGCCCCTCTCTATCTGCTTCAGACTTAACCGCTGGGTTCCACTTAATTTTGGTTCCTTTTTCGGCATAATCTGCATCGGTAAACCAAAGGTGGTGAATACATACTTCTGCCGTGATTTTCTTTTCCGACAATGGTTTTTTATTACTGAAAAGGTGCGTTTCCCTTTCTGTAGAAAGATGGAACACATGCAAACGCGCCCCCGTTTTTTTGGCCAATTCTATAGCTTTGCTTGATGATAGATAACAAGCTTCGGCACTTCTAATTTCAGGATGCTTTGAGATTGGTATATCTTCTCCATACTGCGCCAACGCTTTTTCCATATTTTGCTTGATGGTATCTTCATCTTCGCAGTGTACTGAAATAAGCAATTTTGTTTTGCTGAAAATTTCTTCGATGGTTTTCGGATCGTCTACCAACATATTTCCAGTAGAGGAACCCAAGAAAAGTTTTAAGCCGGCGACATTTTTCGGATCTACTTTCAGAATTTCGGCTAAGTTATCGTTCGTGCCACCAAACATGAACGAGTAATTTGCCCACGCTGTATTTTTTGCGATGGTAAATTTGTCTTCCAAAAGCGGAATGGTAGTAGCTTGGGGTACCGTATTGGGCATTTCAATAAAAGAGGTGATTCCTCCCGCCACGGCTGCTCGCGATTCAGTTTCAATAGTTGCTTTATGGGTGAGACCCGGTTCTCTAAAATGAACCTGGTCATCAATCATCCCTGGGACAAGATAATGGCCATCTGCATCAATTATCTTGGTATCAGAAGTTTTGGCACTAATTGAATTTGAAACTTCGGCAATTACGTCATTCACAATAAGCACATCTCCTTGGGTGATGGTACCTTCGTTTACAATTTTTGCATTTTTAATTAAGATGGGGTGCATTAAATTTCATTAAAGTTATTACTACCAATAAGGCTCTTAAATTTCATTTTTAGGACACCAAATATAGCTTCAGAAATTATTCCCCCGCTCATCTTCGATTCTCCTTTGGTTCGGTCGGTAAAAATTACCGGAACCTCTACTATTTTGAATTTTGCCAAGTACGCCTTAAATTTCATTTCAATCTGAAAAGCATACCCAACAAACTGAATTTTCTCCAGATTTATTTTCCGCAGTACCGAATGGTGATAGCAAACAAATCCTGCCGTGGTATCATAAATCTTCATTCGGGTCACAAACCGCACATATTTTGACGCCAACCAAGACAACAGCACGCGACTCATGGGCCAGTTAACTACATTTACGCCTTTTATATAACGTGAACCTATAGACATATGGTATCCATCTTTTGCACAGGCATTGTACAACCTGATCAAGTCGTTTGGGTTGTGCGAAAAATCGGCATCCATTTCAAAAATATATTCATAGTCACGTTCGAGCGCCCAATTAAAACCATGTATGTAGGCGGTGCCGAGGCCCATTTTTCCAGCACGTTGTTCTATAAATAGGCGCTCCGGAAATTCTTGCATCAACGCTATCACCGCGGCTCCTGTACCGTCTGGCGAATTGTCATCTACGATTAATACATCGAATTCACGCTGCAATGCAAACACATTCCGAAGCAAACGTTCGATGTTTTCAATTTCGTTATAGGTAGGTATGACCACGAGGGCGTTGGACATGCAAATATTTTAAGGCAAATGTACTTTTTTTTGGTCACATCTTGTTGGTAAAAATCATAACATGAGCTGTAGAAATGAGCTAATTTCAACTAATTTTACACCATGGATTATGCGTTACGCACGTTCGAAAACTTAAATTGGGTCACCTTGGTACTCGTTGGTTGTCTATTGTGCTATACGCTAGCCAAATATCTATACCCAAAACGATTTCAGGAATTTACCATGTTGCCGGTTACCAACAAGTATTTTTTGGTGCTGGGCAAAGGAGACGAGATCAAGCATCCATTCAATGTACTGTTGTTTATTCCTCAGGTGTTGGCCGTTTCGCTATTTATCTATTTATTTTTGAAAACCCAGCAATACGCTATAGAAAGCCCAATTTTGTTTTTTATACAAATCTGTTCTATTTATAGTGTTTTTGTGTTGTCTAAGTTTATGATAGAAAAATTAATCGGTGCTATTTTTAACATTGAAAAAACCATTAATCGGTACCTCTATCAGAAATTAAGCTACCGAAACTTATTAGCTGTTTTTATTTTTTTAGCCAATTTGATCTTTTTTTACACCTATGAACCAACTCCCACCATTTTATTAATTGTGCTCCTAGTAATAGCCGTTCTCAATGGCATCACGCTGTTTTACAGCTATAAAACCAATACCAAATTAATTTTTCGTGAGTTGTTTTATTTTATTTTGTATCTTTGCGCACTTGAAATTTCACCCTATATAATTCTCTATAAAGCGTTTGTATAGAATTGAAATATTAAAAAAATTGCAGCTTATGAAAGTGAAAACTATTTTAGTTTCTCAGCCAGAACCAAAGGTTGAAAATTCTCCTTATTTCGATTTAATCGAAAAGCAAAAAGTTAAAATAGATTTCAGACCTTTTATTCACGTTGAAGGTGTTTCTGGAAAAGACGTTCGTTCGCAAAGAATAGATTTAGGTAACTTTACTGCTGTTATTTTAACGAGTAGAAATGCCGTAGACCACTATTTTAGAATTGCTGAAGAAATGCGCTTTAAAGTGCCAGATACCATGAAATATTTCTGCCAAAGCGAGGCGGTTGCTTACTATTTGCAAAAATATGTGGTGTATCGCAAGCGAAAGATTTATGTAGGCAAAAGAACCTTCACGGAACTTTCGCCACTGATCAAAAAATATAAAACTGAAAAATTCTTACTTCCTTCTTCAGACAAATTGAAACCAGAAGTTCCAAGTGTACTGAACGACCTAAAAGTAAACTGGAAGCAAGCTACCTTTTATAAAACGGTGGTAAGTGACTTATCTGACCTTAAGAATGTATTTTACGATATCTTAGTGTTTTTCAGTCCGAGCGGTATTGTCTCCCTCCTCGAGAACTTCCCAGATTTTAAGCAAAATGATACCCGTATCGCTGTGTTTGGCAATACTACGGTAAAAGCTGCTGCAGATAACGGACTTCGTGTAGACATACAAGCACCAACCCCAGAGACGCCGTCTATGACTATGGCGTTAGAAAAATATATTAAGGAAGTGAACAAAGGCAAATAGCCCTGACTGTACCTAACAAAAAAAGCTCCCAAGCATAAACTTGGGAGCTTTTTATATTTTAGGCCTATTCAATTAGCCACCAATGGGGGCACCACCTAAAATTTCATCGTTGGCAAATGCTTCAAACTTTTTAAAGTTTTCCTTAAACGAAGCCGCCAACTCTTTTGCTTGAATGTCATACGCTTTAGCGTTGCTCCATGTTTCTTTAGGGTTCAGCACTTCGCTTGGCACATTAGGGCAAGTCTGCGGCACATCTAATCCGAAGATAGGATGCTTCACATAGTTTACATCGTCTAATTGTCCGTCTAGCGCAGCCGTAATCATTGCTCTGGTATATTTTAACTTCATGCGGCTTCCCACTCCGTAGGGTCCGCCGGTCCAACCCGTGTTTACCAACCATACATTTACGCCAGCCGCTTTCATCTTAGCGCTTAACATTTCAGCATACTTGGTAGGATGCAATGGCATAAAAGGAGCTCCAAAACACGCAGAGAAATTAGGGGTAGGCTCGTTGATACCCTCTTCAGTACCTGCAACCTTAGCTGTATAACCACTAATAAAATGGTATGCCGCCTGTCCTGGTGTCAATTTTGAAATCGGAGGCAACACCCCAAAAGCATCGGCTGTTAAGAAGAAGATGTTTTTTGGGTTTTCTCCAATAGATGGCTCCTGAATATTATCGATGTGATAAATCGGGTAACTCACCCTTGTATTTTGGGTAATGGAAGTATCTTCAAAGTCTACTTTTCCATTGTCGTCCATCACTACATTTTCCAGAATGGCCCCTGGTTTAATAGCATGGTAGATATCTGGCTCATTTTCTTCGGAAAGGTTAATCACTTTTGCATAGCAACCTCCTTCAAAGTTGAATACGGTGTTTTCTGCTGTCCAACCGTGCTCGTCGTCACCAATAAGTTTTCGAGAAGGATCTGCAGACAAGGTCGTTTTCCCTGTACCTGACAATCCGAAGAAAATAGCTGTTTCGCCATTATCCCCAACATTCGCAGAACAGTGCATGGGCATGGTGTTCTTGTCTACTGGTAATATAAAGTTAAGCGCAGAGAAAATCCCTTTCTTAATCTCACCTGTATATCCTGTACCGCCAATTAAGGCAATTTTTTTTGTGAAGTTCAAGATGGCAAAGTTATGCTGGCGGGTTCCGTCAACTTTTGGATCTGCCATAAATCCTGGTGCGTTAATAATGAGCCACTCTGGGTCAAAATTTTCCAATTCGGCTTCGGTAGGCCGTAAAAACATGTTGTGCGCAAATAAATTGCTCCAAGGGTATTCATTTACCACGCGAATGTTCAATCGGTACTTATCATCTGCACACGCATAGCTATCGCGTACATAGATTTCTTTTTCAGAAAGATAGTCGGTCACCTTATCATAAAGGGCATCGAACATATCGGTAGGAAACGGAATATTGATATTCCCCCACCATACTTGTTCGCGTGTAACATCGTCTTTAACAATAAATCTATCTTTTGGAGATCGGCCCGTAAATTCACCTGTATTAACAGCAAGGGCTCCGCTTTCGGCTTCGGTTCCCATTCCCTTTCGTATCGTTTCATTATGTAAGGCGGAAGAAGTTAATTGGTAATGTACATGGGCATTCTTGATTCCGTAGTTTTCTAACGAAATCCTTTTCGTAGTTTGGTTTTTATCGACCATTACTTGTTTTAATTGTTGTGACCACAAAAATAAGAAATATACAACACAATGCTTCTTTAAAAAAAGGTAATTATCCCCTTTTAAATGTTAATAACCCGTATGCTAAGCGTATCCAACCTAGAATAAAGAGGAGTCCGCCTATTGGCGTTATTGGACCCAAGAAAGAGACAGAAAAAGACAGCTGCTCTTTTAGTGCAAGTAGATAGATAGAACCCGAAAAGAAGAGCATTCCGAAGCAAAAAAAACGCAACACCCATTTTTTGGTTGCCACTGGCACTTGTGCCGACAAACCGATAACCAACAAAGCAATAACGTGATACATCTGATAGCGTACGCCTGTTTCAAAAGTAGTTAAACTTTCAGCACTTACTATCGATTTTAATCCGTGGGCACCAAAGGCTCCTAACGCAATGGTGATAGCTGCCAAAACTGCCGCGATTACTACAATATTTTTGCTCGATTTATCCATAAATTTGTGCTACAATCCTTAAATTCGCTTGCTATAATCTTATCTCACAAAGATACTCAAAACACCTTAGATGCGTAACATTTTAATAATTGGAGCAGGACGTTCTGCGACAAGTTTGATCAAATATTTACTCGACAAATCTGATAGCGAAGCGCTATTTCTCACTATTGGCGACCTGAATATCCAGAATGCACAGAAATTTACGAGTGGCCACCCGAACGGTCGCGGAATTTTATTAGACGTTTTCAATGCCAATCAGCGACGTGAAGCGGTTGAAAATGCCGATATCGTGATTTCTATGCTTCCGGCTAGATACCATATGGAAGTTGCCAAAGACTGTCTTGAGTTTGGAAAAAACTTAGTGACAGCATCGTACATCAGTAATGAAATGCAACTGTTAGACCCGAAGGTAAAGGCGAAAGGGTTGGTGTTCATGAATGAGATTGGCCTAGACCCAGGAATAGACCATATGAGTGCTATGCAGGTAATTGACCGAATCAGGGACAAAGGCGGTAAGATGCTGTTGTTTGAAAGTTTTACAGGTGGTTTGGTTGCTCCTGAAAGTGACGACAACCTCTGGCATTACAAGTTTACATGGAACCCAAGAAATGTTGTGCTTGCCGGACAAGGAGGCGCTGCCGAATTCATCCAAGAAGGAACTTATAAATACATCCCCTATCACCGTCTCTTTAGAAGAACCGAATTTTTAGACATTGAAGGCCATGGCCGATTTGAAGGATATGCCAATAGAAATTCATTGAAATACCGAAGTGTGTACGGTCTCGAAGATGTGCTTACACTTTACCGCGGAACCATAAGACGTGTCGGTTTCAGCAAAGCGTGGAATATGTTTGTGCAATTGGGCATGACAGACGACGGTTACACCATTCCAGATTCTGAAAATTTGAGCTACCGTGACTTCGTAAACCTATTTCTGCCCTATTCGCCAACAGATTCCGTAGAACTAAAATTACGCCATAGCTTAAAGATAGACCAAGACGATTTAATGTGGGGCAAGTTGTTGGAACTTGATATTTTCAACACAGAAAAAAAGATAGGCATTAAAGATGCGACGCCTGCCAAAGCACTTCAACGTATATTGGAAGACAAATGGACCTTGCAGCCTGAGGATAAAGATATGATTGTGATGTACCATAAGTTTGGATACGAATTAAAAGGTAACAAACACCAAATAGACAGTAGTATGGTGATTAAAGGAGACGATCAGAGCTATACTGCCATGGCAAAAACCGTAGGACTGCCCGTTGCGATTGCCACTCTTAAAATATTGAACGGTGAAATCACCAATCCAGGGGTGCAACTCCCCATCAAAAAAGAAGTGTACGAACCTATCTTAAAGGAACTAGAAGATTACGGAATTAACTTTGTTGAAAAGGAAGTGCCCTATCTAGGATACAATCCTGATAATGTTATAGGTTAATACCGCCGAACAACCACTAGCACTGATGTGTCATACAAATGACACAAGAATGACGTAACCTATTTAAGATAATTTATAGGTTGACTACTAGATTTGCCATGCAGAATTTAAAACGACAAATGATTGCTGAAAAAGTCAAAAATGGACGCATGGTCATGGGCTACTCACAACAAGAGCTAGCCAATGCTACCAACATAAGCCTTCGATCTATTCAACGTATCGAGAAAGCACAAGTTTCACCACGACCACACACCTTAAAGGTATTGAGCGAAGAATTAGATTTTTCCCTCGATTTCCTGAATGAAGCATCTGATGAAAAAGGTTCCGTAAAAAAATACAATATGCTCTACGCGGGAGGCATTGTTGTGGTGCTTTTATTAGCCTGGGCATATATCGCACAGTCCAGCGCCTTTCCTGAGACCACCTTCGAACTGTTGGTGTTAAGTGCTATCACTGTAGGTCTCATCAGTTTTTTTCTGCACAAAATTTTTTCATAACCTTTAAATAGAAAACATGATCGGTATTGTTGTCATCCTTGTGGTGTCATGGTTGCTTTTACGCTATATTTCTTCGGAAAATTTAAAAGCACTGGGGCCTTTTCCTATCTCGAAACGCTTTCTACAGCTTGGTGCTGGCGTTCTATTTGCGATCGTACTGAATAGTCTTATTATCTTTACTGAAGCAGCCATCAGAAATGCTTCTTGGGAACTTCAATCGGTGTCATGGCTCGAAATCTCAAAGGCGCTCTTTTATCATGTTAAATCTGTCCTGACTGAAGATTTACTCTTCCGAGGTGCGTTGCTGTATCTTCTAATGACTAAATTAAAACCTTGGATCGGAATGTTGGTGTCTGCTATTGCTTTTGGTATCTATCATTGGTTTTCCTACGGAATTCTAGATTCTAGCATGATTGTGCTCATCTATGTCTTTTTTACTACCGGTTTCATGGGATGGGTTTGGGCCGATGCCTATCGCCGTACTAAATCGATGGCCCTAGGCTTTGGATTGCATATAGGATGGAATATAACCACCGCCGCCTTTTTAATTGCACAACCCTACGGAGAACTTCTCTTAACCGCTTCAGAAGGCAACACCTTTTCTGAATCCACAGAAACCTTGATGGTTATTGTAAAAGGTCTACTTCCCCCAGTTCTCATGCTCTTGTATATCTGGAAACACCATAAAAAAACCGAAACGACTCAGTAGCCATTTCGGTTAAAATTATATGTTCAACGTGCTTATCGTCTCCCTAAAAAGATGGAGATAAAGTAAAGTAATGTAGCCAACGAACCAAGCGCAGCTACCAAATACGTTCTGGCCGCCCATTTTAAGGCGTCTTTTGATCCCGCATATTCTTCTTGCGTGACCATATTGTTATTCTGCAACCAGGCAAGTGCTCTTTTACTCGCATCATACTCTACCGGCAACGTGATAAACGAAAAAACTGTTGTCATCGCGAACAACCCAATTCCGATTAGAAACACCCAATTACCAATGGCCATACCAGTTGCGGTTAAAATAATTCCGGCCATGATCACAAAATTCGAAAGCTTACTAGAAACTCCTACGGCAGGTACAATTGCTGATCGCATCTGCAACCAATTGTAGGCGGTAGCGTGTTGTACCGCATGCCCTACTTCGTGTGCCGCCACAGCCGCAGCCGCAGCATTTCGTTGCATGTAAACGGGCTCACTGAGGTTGACTGTTTTTTTCTGCGGATTGTAATGATCGGTGAGTTGACCCCCTACCGAAATCACCTCAACATCGGTAATACCGTGGTCTGCCAACATTTTTTCGGCAATTTCTTTTCCGCTCATTCCATTTCTTAAATGGACTTGTGAGTATTTTTTGAATTTACTTTTCAGCTTGTTGCTAACGTACATACTTACTAAAAAGATGACACCAGCTAATATATAATATCCAAACATGTTCTATTTCTTATTTTTGAAATGCACTGCATCTCTGATTTTTCTTTTTTTAAAACGAACGTCACCATTCGTTTACAGCATAAAGATAGCAAATACTATGCTGCACTGATGCTAGCTGACAAATTTTGAAGAAAAATTAACAGGCTGGTCATCTGGCAACTCTAGTTACCGTGTTAACCTACAATATTTACAATCTTTCCAGGTACAATGATTACCTTTTTCGGGGTACGTCCCTCTAGATAAAATTGCGTTTTCTCATGTGCCATTACGGCAGATTCAATTTCATCTTTCCCCATATCAAGTGGCAATTCCATAGTGAATCGCATTTTTCCGTTAAATGAAATAGGATAGTTTTTCGAACTTTCTACCAAATATTTTTCTTCTAACTTCGGAAAAGCGGCATACGCGATACTCTCTTCATGCCCCAATTTACTCCACAGCTCCTCAGCAATGTGCGGCGCATACGGAGAGATAAGAATCGTCAAAGGCGCTAACACCTGTTTTGAATCACATTTCTGCGCGGTCAGTTCGTTCACAGCAATCATAAAAGTAGAAACCGACGTATTAAAACTGAAATTTTCAATATCATCAATCACTTTCTTAATGGTTTTGTGCAAGGTTTTCATGCTGTCTTTTGAAGCTTCCGCATCGGTCACCTTAAAATCGCCATCAGCTCCGCTGTGGTATAATTTCCAAAGTTTCTTTAAAAAGCTGTGTACTCCCGTAATTCCAGCGGTATTCCATGGTTTTGCCTGTTCTAACGGTCCTAAGAACATTTCGTACATACGCAAGGTATCAGCACCATATTGGGCACAGATATCGTCTGGATTGACGACGTTGTACTTCGATTTCGACATTTTTTCGACTTCGCGGGAAACTTTAAAAACTGCCCCCTCTGCCCGTTGGGCATCTCCCCCGGAAGGGGAGAAAACAGTCCCATTTTCTAAAATAAATACAGCATCTTTAAATTCTTCACGCCAATTTATAAAGGCTTCGATGTCTAGTTCGTTTGAAGTGTTTACAAAATCAACCAAAATATGAGTAGAATTCAAAGGCATAATTAAAGTTAAATCTCCTTCTTCAATTCGTTCTAACATATCGCCAGGCAAATCTTTTTCAACAACAGCCTCCAGTTTCTGCTTGTTTCCGTGTAATGCATCTTCATAAATATCTTTGCCAATAAATATTATTTTCTTGTCGATTAATATTTCATCTTTATTCAAAACAGAATAAAATGTATAATATCCGAAAGCACTCTCTCCCAAGATCATGCCTTGGTTGATCAGTTTTTTTACGGGTTCATCTACCAACAAATGGCCCAAATCGTATAGTGCTTTTACCCAAAAACGGCTGTACAACAAATGCCCTGTGGCATGTTCGCTTCCACCCAAATACAAATCGACATTCTCCCAATATTCCATCGCCTCTTTGCTCGCAAGGGCATCGGGATTGCCAGCATCCATATATCGGAACATATAGCAACTGCTCCCCGCCCAACCCGGCATGGTGTTTAGTTCTAGGGGGTAGACACCTTTGTTAGATCCTTCGACTGCGCTCAGAGTGACATTCTCATTACTTACAACTTTGTTCGTTTTGGTGTCCCACGCCCAATTTTCGGCACGTCCTAAAGGGGGTTGTCCGTCTTCGGTGGGCAGATATTCATCAACTTCTGGCAATACCAGAGGCAAGTATTTCGCATCAATCATTTGCGGGAGTCCGTTTTTATAATACACCGGAAAAGGTTCTCCCCAATAACGTTGGCGGCTAAAAACAGCATCCCGAAGGCGGTAATTTATTTTTCCAGTTCCTGCGCCAATTTCTTCCAGTTTATAAATGGCTGTTTTGGTCGCTTTCTTATAATTCAATCCGTTCAGGAAGTCACTATTCGTAATCACCGTATTTTCTTTGTCTGCAAAGGCTTCTTCGGAAATATCAACTCCATCAAAAATATTTGGGATGTCGATATTGAAATGCTTGGCAAAATCGTAATCGCGTTGATCGCCACACGGTACTGCCATCACGGCTCCCGTTCCGTAGCCAGCAAGCACATAATCGCCAATCCAAATCGGGATGGGTTCTTTCGTAAACGGATGTTCAGCATACGCTCCGGTAAACACACCGCTTATTGTTTTTACATCGGCCATACGTTCGCGTTCGCTACGTTTTGCAGTCGCTTCAACGTAGGCTTCAATAGCTTGCTTTTGTTCGGGCGTGGTGATTTTTGACACTAATTCATGCTCCGGAGCCAAGGTCATAAAACTCACACCGAAAATGGTATCAGGACGGGTAGTGAAGACGTCGATAGAAGGAGACCCTTCGACTGCGCTCAGGGTGACATCTGGCTTTACCTTAAAAGTAACTGTAGCCCCTTCTGATCGCCCAATCCAATTGGTTTGGGAGTCTTTAAGCGGTTGTGGCCAATCGATTGTATCAAGACCGTCTAACAAGCGTTGGGCATAGGCGGTAATACGCATGCTCCATTGCTTCATTTTTTTTCGAATCACTGGATACCCTCCTCTTTCAGAAACACCATTCACCACTTCATCATTTGCCAAAACGGTTCCTAATTCTGGACACCAATTTACTTCAGTTTCGGCTAAATAGGTCAATCTGTACTGCAGTAGAATTTCCTGTTGCTTTTCCGAAGAAAAACCGTTCCAATCAGAAGCGCTAAAAGAAGTAACCGTATCGTCACAAGCAGCGTACACGTTTTCGTTCCCTTCCGAAGCAAACAAATCGATTAACCCAGCAATTGGCCTCGCCTTATCGGCATTATAATCGTACCAACTATTGAACAACTGTATAAAAATCCATTGCGTCCATTTGTAGTATTCCGGATTTGATGTGCGCACCTCACGGCTCCAATCGAAACTAAAACCAATCTGGTCCATTTGCTTGCGATAGCCTTCAATTTTATTTCCCTGCTTATCAACGCCTCCTTCAATATTCACCTTAGTAGTCTGCGCAGGATGCTGTCCGGTTTGTATTGCATACTGCTCGGCAGGCAAACCAAAACTATCATACCCCATGGGGTGCAACACATTAAAGCCTTGGTGACGCTTGTATCTGGCATACACATCACTGGCTATATAACCCAACGGATGCCCAACGTGCAGACCGGCCCCTGACGGATACGGAAACATATCCAGCACATAATATTTTGGCTTGTCACTGTTGTTTACAGCTTTAAAAGTTTGGTTCTCGGCCCAATATTTTTGCCATTTGGCTTCAATTTCGTTGAAATGATAGTTGCGCATCGCTTGTTTTTCAGTAAAAATAAAGCACAAATTTACAGCTATTGTACGAAAGAGGAAAGGTAGAACGTTAGTAAAATACACCGAAGGATTGTGCTTGTAGCAAGTATTTTCAGAACCAAAAATCTTGTTGCGCACCATACTTCAGCTATAGATTGTTTTGTACATTTACATTCATAATTTGAACTTATAATCAACCTCATTGCCAATGGCATCTTCTTTTGAAAAATACCAAAAACGCCGCTTGATATCGTCTTACTTTTCGGTCGTAATAAGTATCTCTCTAGTTTTGTTCTTACTGGGATTGCTAGGCTTGTTGGTATTGAACACTAAAAAGGTAGCCGACCATTTTAAAGAACAGATTGCACTAACGGTGTATTTAAAAGACAGCGCCAAAGAAGTTGAAATCACCCAATTAAAGCAAAGTCTAGCGCTGGCAGAATATACCAAAACAGCCACTTTTGTATCGAAAGAACAAGCTGCAGAAGAACACGCGGCAACCATTGGAGAAAATTTTATGGATTTCCTAGGGTATAATCCGTTGCAGAATAGTATCGATGTGTATATGCTGGCAGATTATGTGTCGCCCACCAAATTAGAAGAAATCACCGCCGAGATTATGACCAAAGACTTTGTAGACGAAGTGGTGTATGACAAACCGCTGATTGCCCTCTTAAACGATAACGTGAAAAAGGTAAGCCTATGGGTACTCATTATTAGCGGTGTATTTTTATTTATAGCAGTATTACTTATTAATAGTTCCATACGCTTGTCGGTGTATGCCAAGCGTTTTACTATCAAGACCATGCAAATGGTTGGCGCAACCAAACGCTTTATTCGGCGTCCTTTTGTATGGAAAAGTGTGCGATTGGGCATGATAGGAGCCTTTTTGGCGTTAATAGGGATGGGTATTGTATTGTACTACCTCAACCTAAGTTTCCCAGAACTGCAGCTATTAGAAGACAAAATATTACTGATTGCGCTTTTTGTGGGTGTGTTCTTAATAGGAATTTTTATTACCTGGCTCAGTACATTTTTCGCCACCCAGCGCTTTTTGAACTTGCGCACCGATGAACTCTATTATTGAAAACGTAATTGTAAAAACTATCGATATGAAAGCTATAAAATATATCTTAATCGTTTTACTCGCGGTTGTATTCCAGAGCTGCCTCATTACCAATCCGAGTGAAGAAAAATCGAATATCGTAGAAATGAAGGTGACCAAGATTAGTGAAGGGGGCGTAAAAGACTTGGTATTTCACAATGCGGAAGGCGATTTTTATTATATCAATCGCGGACTCGAAAACGGATTCACCTTAGAAAATGCAAGGGAGGCCGTTCTAAATAAAAATGTTAAATTGCACCTCAGTGAAAGTTGGATCGGAACAGAGAGCAGACACATATCACAACTCGAAGTAGACGGGCACATACTGTACACTGAATTTGATGGAGAACTCACGGTTCAACTGAACCAATAATAAATACTATTTTGGGAGAACAAAAAAGAAAAGAAGAAGCAGCGGTACGACGGGCCACTTTCGTATTTGAAAAGAAAAATTATACCTTCATGCTCATTGGTGTCGCCTTTATTGTTTTAGGCTTTATTTTAATGACCGGTGGCGGCAGTGACGACCCGAATGTGTTTAATCCTGAAATCTACAGTTGGAGACGTATTCGCTTGGCACCCGCCCTCATCTTAATTGGTTTTGGTATTGAAGTCTACGCTATTTTATTGAACCCCCACAAGACAAAATAATTCATGGAAACTTGGGAGGCCATCGTTCTTGGCATCATTCAAGGGTTAACCGAATTTCTACCTGTTTCATCCAGCGGGCACCTAGAGTTAGGGAAAGCCATTCTGGGAGACAATTCTGTTCCCGAAGAAAGTCTTTTATTTACCGTAGTACTTCACTTTGCCACGGCCTTGAGCACTATTGTGGTTTTCAGAAAAGATATTATTGAAATCGTTTTGGGTTTGCTGAAATTTAAGTGGAATGAAGAAACTAAGTTTGTTTCTAAAATTATTATTTCCATGCTCCCTGCAGCCCTTATCGGAATTCTGTTCGAAGAACAACTAGAGTCATTTTTTGGCGGAAGTATTGCATTTGTAGGCGCTATGCTCATCGTTACAGCCATCTTACTTTGGCTGGCAGATCGCGCCAAAAACACTGGGAAAAAAGTGTCTTTTGGCAATGCATTTATTATTGGCGTGTCACAGGCCATCGCCATGCTTCCCGGTATTTCCCGAAGCGGCGCAACCATTTCAACATCGGTACTACTGGGTAACGACAAAAGTAAAGCGGCACGCTTCTCTTTTTTAATGGTGGTGCCACTAATCTTCGGTAAAATTGCCAAAGACATCATGAGTGGTGATTTATCTGCTGAAAGTACCAACCTCACTACTTTAGGCATCGGATTTGCAGCAGCGTTTGTCGCCGGACTTTTTGCTTGTACATGGATGATTGCCTTGGTAAAGAAGAGCAAATTGCGATGGTTCGCCATCTATTGTGTACTTGTTGGAATCACTGCCATCGTAGTAAGCACCCTTTAATATGACCGAAGAAGATTACAAAAACGGACACGTCATTTTAATCGACAAACCCTTGGAATGGACTTCCTTTCAGGTGGTGAACAAAGTGCGTTGGCTCATCAAAAAAGAATTTAACCTTAAAAAAATAAAAGTGGGTCATGCCGGCACGTTGGATCCGCTAGCAACCGGATTACTCATACTATGCACTGGAAAATTCACAAAAAAGATTGAAACCTACCAAGCGCAGCACAAAGAATACACAGGCGTCATTACATTGGGCGCTACCACCCCTAGTTACGACTTAGAGACTGAGATAGACGAAACTTTTGATATTTCAGCTATTTCCGAAGAAAAAATTCATGCAACCACACAACAATTTGTAGGCGACATACAGCAACAACCGCCTGTATTTTCTGCATTGAAAAAGGAAGGCAAACGACTCTACGAATTTGCGAGAGCAGGCGAAAAAGTAGACATCCCTACGCGATCTGTACATATCTCAACCTTCGAAATTACCAATATCGACTTGCCCAATGTTTCCTTCCGAGTAGCCTGTAGCAAAGGCACGTATATTCGATCTTTAGCTCATGACTTCGGAAAAGCGTTACAAAACGGAGCCCATTTAAGTGCCTTGAGACGTACCAAAATTGGTGATTTTTCTGTTGAAAAAGCCGTTTCTATTGAAGAGTTTGAATCACAGTTTAAAAGCCCCACCTCTTAATAACGCGTTAATCTTCAAGGAGTTTTCAATTATATTTCAGTTATTGTACCCGTGAATTTCAATTATTCATATCGCGCATTTTTAATCACCTGCTTGCTGTTTGCCATCTTCTTTTTAGCATTATACAGTTGGAAATTGGGCAAAGGCCAAGAACCTTTCAACCCTAAATATGATATTGAATATGCTGAAACCGACCCTATTTTAGAAGACGAGCAGGAACAATTGGCACTTTCAAATCTTGAAAAAACAGCCATTGAAACAAATCGAGCATATAATGAAGCCGAAAAGTTCTTGAACAAAGGAACTGATACCGAGACAGAAGATTTTGAACAAAAGCTTGCCGAAATGGACGCGGCCATCACCGAAGGACTCACCAACAACTCAGATGCAACCATAAAAGCTGCAAAAGACAAAATGAAGAAAACCTTCGAGACTACGCTGAGTAAAGAGGACGGAAAAGTTTCACGTTCAAAAGGGGCCAACCGCAGAACAACAATTAGTTATAGCTTAAAAGACCGTTCAGCGTTGGCACTCCCCAATCCCGTCTATACCTGTGACGCAGGAGGGAAAATTGTGATTTCAATAGAAGTTAATGCGCTAGGTAAAATTGTGAAAGCCACCTACAACAAATCACTTTCTTCTACCACCAACGGTTGCTTAATAGACAGCGCATTGGCCTATGCCAACCAAGCGCGATTTACCACGCAAAGTAATAAAGAGCTCCAGTTAGGTACGATAAGTTACAATTTCCCAGGCCAAGATTGAGAAAGCAGCGATGCTAAGTCTTCAAAGATATTCTGTCCTTTATCCTTCGTATACCAAACCTGCAATTCCTTTTTAAATTCTGGGGTAAGGACCTGGTGTTTCATTTTAAAATCTTCAACCATTTTGGTAGCATTAGAAGGTCGAGGACCCCAATCTGCCACGACTTTTTCCTGTTCTTTATCGTAAACGATGAGTTTAGGGATAGACCTTGAACCATTGGTCAGAAATGCGTCCATCAATGTTGGATGCTCATCCCGTAAGACGATAAATAGCTCGATATTTTTTGCAAGCGCAACAACTTTAGCTATGGCAGGAAGGCTCTGGGCGGCATCTCCACACCAGCTTTCAGTAATAACAATCCATTGTTGTTTTTTAGTGGTGCTTGAAAATTGTGTTGCCACAGTTTCTGGTATCCGTAGTGTTTTATCCAAACGGCGCATACGTGCGTTATTTAGCTGGGTATATTCGCTCAAAGCTTCTGTCTGAATTGGTCCCGTAGTTGTCTCATTGGCCGCGTGTTCGCTTACCAAATTTCTATAGTCTGTGTAACTGATAGCGCTCGGCAATGCAAGCTGTACTAATGCTTCTGTTGTTTTTTCTGAAATCTCCATGACAACTATGACGAAAAAAAATTAAAAATCTTACTACCTTTCCTACGCTACAAAAACAAAATTATGAAAAAACAGCGGTGTTGGTGGTGTGGTGAAGACCCATTGTATGTAACCTATCATGATGAAGAGTGGGGTGTTCCTGTAAGAGATGATGCCAAATTGTTCGAATTTCTAACACTTGAAACCTTTCAAGCGGGATTGAGTTGGATTACCATACTTCGGAAACGTGAAAATTTCAGAAAGGCGTTCGATGAATTTAACTACCAAAAAATTGCTACCTATTCCGAGGCGAAAATTGAGCAACTTTTGCAAGATCCGGGAATTATTAGAAACAAACTGAAAGTACGAGCAACGGTTTCCAACGCCAAGGCATACCTTGAAGTTCAAAAGGAATTTGGGAGTTTTAGCAACTATATTTGGAGTTTTACAGAAGGCGTACCGATCCAAAATTCATTTAAAAGCAAGGAAGAAGTTCCAGTAAACACTCCGCTAAGCGATAGAATTAGTGCCGACTTAAAGAAACGTGGGTTCAAATTTGTGGGTAGTACCGTTGTGTATGCGCATATGCAAGCAACCGGAATGGTAAACGACCATCTTACAGGCTGCTTTCGGCATTCAGAAGTACAAAAAATTAGGTAAATCTAGTATAGCCAATAAACTAGTGAAACAGAACTATGTGATATGGATTAGTTAGAACCAGCGGTTACTGCCAAATATTTATTGTTTTTAGTAGATACTTTCAACGCGCGTAGGGTTTGTTTGTAGCGATGGCGCACCGTTTTATCTTTTGGCTCTTCCATTTCAAACCACTTCTCGAACCATTTTTTTGCTTCCGCATAATTACTTCGGAAATATTGTGCTGTTGCCAGTTCTTGATAGATTTCTAAGGTAGGATATCCTTCCTTTACTACCTGTTCGTAGACTTTTACCAAGTCTACATCGGTGTTGACATCTGTCTTTTTAGTTTGGGATACAGCCGAAACACTTGCAAACAAGAATAATAAGGTACATGCAAAACGGGAAAGATTTCTCATAAGTTTGGGACTTTAGAAATAACTACTGCAATATGGTAATTATCTGATTAAAAACCAAATAAACACTTCAAACAGACTATTTCTTTAACGTTAACGAGAAAAAAGCTATAAAAACAAAAGCTCTTAACTCAATACCAAAATTTTAGTTCTTAAGCACCTTTTTAACGGAAACACCTTGCTGTGTAGCCAGTGTTACGAAAAGTGTTCCGGTCCAATTCGATTGCAGCGGTACTGATAACGTACCACCTTCAGTATTCATAGTGCCAGCATAGAGTTGTTGCCCCAATACATTCGAAACCGTCACAGTAACTTCAGCTACTTCTTGCTGAAATCGAAATGAAACAACATCTGTGGCTGGGTTCGGAAATGGCCCTAAAACGGTACCGATTGAATTTTCATTCACATTGAGCACATTGCCCAAATTGATTGTCCAATAACCCTGAGGTGCTACAATAGGTCGCACGGCTTGTTTACCAGAAGTTGCTTCTGCGGCAATATAATATTGGATATTCTCTTCGGTATTTGGAATTGTAATATCGGTAGCCCACATATCATTTCCTGCATCACTTAGTGCAGTTTCTGTCCAAGAAGACGCACTCTCTTCCTTCCAATAAACCGATGCACTTGCAATGCCAGAATTATGTTTTACCTGCGCTTCAATAGTTACCGTTTCATTCGTTTCGGCTTCTTTAATTTTTTGGTGTACAATCCACAGGGGATCTGCCACCCCAATGGTATGGGTAATACAGTGAATGGCACCTAGCTGGGAGATAAGATTCTCTCCAGAATTATCTACGTCTATTCCAACAATATTATAACCGGGTAACATTTCTTCCCATTGTTGAAGGGCGGGAACATCAACTTCTGCCCGATATGTTGGCACCAACACAGTTTTATTTATAAACACTGCATTTGTGTACGTTCTATAATGGCCGCCAGTGTCTGGATAATTACCACCTGTACTAGGAGGCGCATCAATCCATTCTACATTGTAAGGAGTCCCAAAAGCTGAATTGAAATTACTCAGCACGTAGTCGATATTCACTTCAATTTGGGGTCCGTCGGCCACACCCTCAGGATATTTACTCACCAAGAGGGTTTCTTCATCCAATAATTTCATATGCATATCGATATGATTGATCACATCGTACGGCAACGCGGTCATTTTTATGTACGTATTAATCCCCATATACTCATTCATAATTTGGTCAATCTGCGCTTCTGTCTTAGCACTTACACCATACGGATTGCCCGGCTCGTTTTCTTCTAAAATCAACTCTGAAGCAAAGGCATTACCCAATCCGTCGCTCATAAAATTTCCACCGGTATTTACGAGGTCATTGGTTCCAGAATCTGTGACATAAATCGGTACTCCAGTTGTACTCGCATGTGCCAAGGGCATTACATCATCGTCAGGGCGCGGTCTGTTATAGATCCAGTCTACCAGCGCACGCTCGCCCACATCATCACTATACACCGTATTTCCAGCATAATCGCGAATCCAGATACTATTCCAATCTTCATCTAAAAAAGTGATGTTTGTAAGATCTACCCCATTAGAGCTAAGATAATTTGAAACAGATGTCTCATTTTGTGTGGTAATGATCACTTTGCACTCTTCAACAGCTGCAGCCACAATCTGTCTTAAAATATTTGGAAAATTAGGTTGCCAAGTCACCACCAGATACTCTACTTCTTCCCATTCGGCCATCGTTCTTACAGGGCCTGTAGGCGGCGGAGTTCGGTTTGCGTTACCAAAAGTGTAAGTTTCTAGTGCTTGTTTTTCACTTTCAGTAAGGTATTTTGGCAAAGAGGGTTCTTGTGCTGATACCAAAGTTGTTGCAAAAACAACCATCAATAAAATTATAGGAATCAATCGTTTCATAAGATGTGGCTTAAATTGGTATGCGAAGATACGGAAATAATCTTTTTTTCAAGATGCTGTTTATGATGCATTTAGCCATTTTATAAAAAGAGCACGATCTATTTCTTTAGCACCAAAACGTGCCAAATGCTCGGTATACACTTGGCAATCTATAAATCGGTAGTTTTTGCTAGCCAAATTAGCCGCCAGCGCAGCAAAGCCAACTTTTGAAGCGTTGCTTTTTAGACTGAACATACTCTCGCCACAAAATACTTTTTTATCTGGCAAATCTACTCCGTAGCCACCTCCCACAAGTGAGTTGTCTTGCCAAACTTCAAACGATATGGCATGGCCCAGCTGATGTAGTTTTTGGTATGCTTCCACCATATCGCTAGTAATCCATGTACCTGCTTGTCCGTCGCGTTTAACTGAGGCACAATGCTTGATAACCTTTGAAAACTCTTGATTAAAAGTAACGGTGAATATTTCCGAACGAATCACTTTCCGAAGCGATTTAGACACCTTAAAATCAGCTATCTTTAGTACCATTCTAGGATCTGGGCTCCACCATAAAATGGGTTGTCCGTTTTCATACCAAGGAAAAATCCCAGACTGGTAAGCCAAGAGCAACCGTGCCACAGAAAGATCTCCACCAACAGCCAACAATCCGTCTTCACTCGCGCTTTCGAGGGGTGGGAATTTTATGGCAGCAGTAAGTATGTTCATTAAACAACAATTAAAAAAGTAAGAGACCGATTAAAAAAATGGCCATTCCCAATACCATAATTAATAAAGTGTATGGAAGAATTTGTTTGGCTTTCAATTTGGTAATTCCCAACAGTGGCAGCGCCCAAAATGGCTGTAACATATTAGTGATTTGATCGCCATAGGCCAATGCCATAATGGCTTTAGGGAGCGGAACCCCTAATTTTAAAGCCGATTCAATTACGATGGGACCTTGTATCGCCCATTGACCGCCACCACTAGGCACAAAAATGTTTACTAGACCTGCGCTGAAAAATGTAAAAATAGGCAAGGTTGTCTCGGTAGCTATCGACACAAAAAAGTCTGAGATTTGTACCACCATTCCGCTATCGCGCATGATACCCATAATTCCAAAATATAGTGGAAATTGAATTAAAATACCTGAGGCACCCGAAATAGCTTCTTGTACTGCTTTCAAGAAATTTGAAAAATTTCCGTGTAACACGAGTGCCAACCCTAGCATAAAGAAGTTGAGCATATTTGGTGTGATGCGTAATTCTCCTAAATTTTTAACGTACTGAAACAGGAAAGCGACCAGAATTACAAGTCCGAACCCAACACCAACAATTTTAGATCGGTCAATTTTTCCAACGTCATCAGCTGCATCATCTGTTTGGTAGCTATTGTGATAGGTTGGCAATTGTACCGAAGTTTCAGCACCTCTTTTCCCCAGCAAGTATAGCGCCAACGGTACCAGCAGCAGTAAAACAGCAAATAGAACAAGGTTCGTAGCACTAAATACCGTTTGGTCGAAACCGATAGCATCTGGGAGTTGTTGCACCAAACTGGCATCTCCAACTCCAGCCATCAAACTCTTCAGGTGACCACTTTCACCCACTTTTAATGGTGCAGAACCACTCATTCCGCCGTGCCAACCCATAAAACCAACATAACCAGATGCACCCACCAACGGATAGTTTATTTTAAACCCTCGTTTTTGTGCCGCCTCACCTACCTTTCTAGCCATGATGGCTCCAAAAATGAGCCCCAGACCCCAATTGAAAAATGAAACCATTAGTGTCGTGGCACTCACCAAAACCACAGCACTAGAGGTGCTATTCACTAGATTGGTTAGTTTCGCAATAAGACGTGACATAGGAGGGCTTAACACTAAAATGTGCCCAAGCACTAAAATTAGCATCATCTGATAGGCAAATACTAGCAGTGCGTTATTCCAGATACCTTTTTCCCAAAACGATAGTATTTCGACAACATGCAATCCTTCTGCAGGTGGTGCCGTAAAAAAGTACGCCAACACTATTGTGGTTAACGTAAGCAGTATCGCTATAGCAAAAGGTGACGGCAAATATTTGTTGAAAACCGTTTCGATATGCTTGGTGATATTCATAGGGTAAAAATAGAAAATCCCGCCCAAAGGCAGGATTTTCTTAGTGTTTTCATTTACTTCTTAAAACGGCAAATCATCGTGGTCGTCTTCATTCAAATTTGAAGCCGGTTCAAAAGCATCCTCTGGAGGCATTGGTGGCATATTAGACGAAACCGATTGGTCTACATTCTCGATTCTCCAACCCTGAATGGAGTTAAAATATTTTGTTTCCCCCTGAGGGTTTACCCATTCACGCCCACGCAGATTAATACTCACTTTTACATTTTGCCCTACTTGGTAGCTGTTTAGCAAATCGGTTTTGTCTTGCACAAACTCGATCATGATGTGTTGTGGATATTGTTCTTCTGTAGTAACGACCAATTCTCTTTTTCTGAACCCATTGTTTCCGTAGGTTTTGGTCTCGTCAATCATTTTAATTTTTCCTTGTACTTCCATTTCTATAGTTTTTTGATACTTCGGTTAAAATTAAAAGTTTCCGAAGTAAGTAATCGTATTATTCTTTAGAGAGCAACAAACACCAAGCTTCATGAAGTTTTCCGTTACTTAAAAGTGTTTGTGCTTCTGTGTGTAATTCATTTTCATCACCCGAAGTTATCAGGTATTGGTAAGGTTCTGAAGCTTGCGACACAAAGGTAGCTATTTCTGTTTCACTGGGCAACGTTTCTACGTTGGCAAGTATGCCCAAATCGTTTCCTGTGAGTGTCTTACTCAAACGAATAGCCATGGGCAGTCTATCTACCCCTATGCCAAGCGTTCGTAGTGGTTTTTCGACCTCAAAAATTCCATCTTTAGCACGAGAATACCAGTTACCCCCCATTCGTGCCACTGTATCAATTTTAAAAGGATCAATTTTTTGTTCGGCGTCTAAAATAGCTTCGTCTATATGTACTTTTACAACTTCGCAAAGCACCAAATTCCCCGCACCTCCTTCGCTGCCTAAACCGATTACCTCTGTTACCTTACATTCAAATTGCACCGGCGCTTCTTTTACACGGGGTGGCTTTACGAATGACGAAGGTATTTCAGTAAATCCCGCCTTTGTAAATTCGTTTACTCCTTTGGCATATTCTGTAGATGACAGGCTCATTTGTTGTACCATGGCGTAACTCACAATATTCACCACCACTTCTTTCGTTTCCAGCACATTTTCTAGTGTATGTTTTGTAGTGTTATCGCGTACCCTGCGCGCAGGTGAAAAAATTAAAACGGGCGGATTGGCACTAAAAACATTGAAAAAACTGTAGGGAGACAAGTTTACATTGCCTTCAGAATCTACGGTGCTAGCAAAACAAATAGGTCTTGGAGACACCGCACCTAACAGGTACCCGTGCAACACACCTACTGAAACTTCCTTCGGATCTATACTTAACATAGCACAAAGGTACCCAAAGCAATGCGTTATTGAAAACAAGCTTACACAATAATATTAACAGATTTACTTTATATTTAGCATACGAAAACTCCCGCTTTATGCAGAATCGAAAAGCCCTGATACGTTGGGGAATTATTACCGTTTCAATTTTTATTGTCACGCTCGTTGCCTGGAACACATCTGTTTTTTTTGATGTTTTAAAACAAAATGAGCGTTCCAAAATGCAAATCTGGGCTTCGGCGCAACAAGATTTACAAGAACAGATCTTGAGCAACGATGGGGTCATGAGCGATGTGGTACTAAAAGTGATTGAAGGCAACACCACAACACCCATGGTCATGCACCAGATGGAAAATGACACCTATGATTACAGAAACTTGGATCTTCCAAAGCTGGATTCGATAAAATTGCAAAAACGGCTTGTTAAGCTCTCTAAACAGTTTGCACAAGAAAATAAACCTATTGAAGTAAAAAACAACGATGAATTGCTGAGCACTATCTACTATGGCAATTCACCCATTATCAACAAATTAAAGTATTATCCAGCAGCGCTTATCTTAATTATTGGGCTCTTTTTTACTGCAATTTACTTCTTTTACCGAACTGCAAAGAGTTCTGACCAAAACAAACTTTGGGCTGGAATGGCCAAAGAAACGGCACACCAAATAGGAACTCCGTTGTCATCTCTGGTGGGATGGACCGAAATTCTGAAGACAGAAAACGTAAATCCAGAGTATATTTCAGAAATAGAGAAAGACATCGACCGGTTAAAAACCATCACCGAACGGTTCTCGAAAATTGGTTCGGCACCAACCCTTGAGCGAGCCGATTTGGTAGCAGAAACGAAAAGCGCCTATCAATACTTAAATACACGAAGCTCAAAACTGATCGAATTTGAATTGGATGTCCCGAACGAAGCCATCTTCGTAAACCTCAACAAACAATTGTTTGGCTGGACCATCGAAAATTTGGTTAAAAATGCCATTGACGCCATGAAGGGAAAGGGGAAAATCATAGTCGCTATTAACACCAAAAGTGACCGTGTGTTTATAGAAATTACCGATACCGGTAAAGGAATTCCGAAGCGTGACCACCAACGCGTATTCCATCCTGGATTCACAACAAAAAAACGGGGTTGGGGGCTCGGCCTCTCACTGGTAAAAAGAATTATTGAAGAATACCATAACGGAAAAATTCGCGTTTTAAAAAGCAGCCCGAAAGGCACCACCATGAGCATTATGCTTCGTGAATTAAACTAACATGAAAACAACCCACACCATACATACTGCCTGTCTCAACAATAATTGCCCTACTTGCTACGCAACCGATGGCTTAGAGCTAACTTTTACACAACAGAAAAACGAAAACAAATTTTTTGAAAAAGCTGAAAAAGAGATTTCTTCCAACTTATATTGCCATACCTGCAGTAACACTATTTTTCCTGTAAATTGGACTGAAGATATTGAGCGTGTACATGAATACCATAGAAAGCTAGCCACACCGCTGCCCACTGCTACAAAACTAAAACCACTGCTCTACGGCATCATCATTCTAGACGCACTGCTTGTAGGAGCACTGATCTATTACTTTACGTAATTAGAAGTTTTTTCGGATGTCTTCTGCTAAATCCGCCATTTCATCCTGGTCCATAGATATTTTATGCTGAAACGACATGTCTTTCATATCGTTTATTGGGATAAGATGCACATGCACATGCGGAACTTCCAGCCCAATCACAGAAAGTCCAATTCGATTGCAAGGAATGGTTCTTTCTAGCGCTTTGGCTACATTTCTAGAAAATTGTAATAACTGTAGATAATCCTGCTCACCCAAATCGAACAGCTTGTCTACCTCATCTTTAGGAACACAAAGCGTGTGCCCCTTGGCATTTGGGTTGATATCTAAAAAGGCGATAAATTTATGGTCTTCCGCGATTTTGTGACACGGAATTTCACCTTCGATGATTTTCGTAAAAATGGATGCCATAGCTAGTCGCGCTTAATTTCAATCACATCAAATTTTACGGTTCCGTTTGGCACTTGTATTTCGGCTACATCACCTACCTGCTTACCTAACAGCCCTTTTCCGATAGGAGAGTCTACAGAAATTTTGCCGGTTTTAAGGTCTGCTTCGCTCTGAGCTACCAATTTGTAGGTCATTTCGGCGCCGTTCACCTGATTTTTAATTTTTACGGTAGAATGTACCAGTACTTTGCTGGTGTCTAACTGGCTTTCGTCTATCAATCTAGCGCCAGCTAATGTTTCTTCTAATTTTGAAATACGCATTTCAAGCATACCCTGCGCCTCTTTAGCCGCATCGTATTCTGCGTTTTCACTTAAATCTCCTTTGTCTCGTGCTTCAGCAATGGCTTGCGACGCCTTCGGACGCTCCACATCTTTTAATTGGTTGAGTTCGTCCCGCAATTTTTTTAATCCTTCAGCAGTATAGTAAGATACTTTGCCCATAATTCCTTCGTTGTAATCTTATACGTCATTTTTAACCTGCGGAAATAGTCTTTTTTACTACTTCGGCATAGAACACAAAAAATCCCATACGTTGACGGGATTTCGTAGAACAAATATACTAAAAAATAACTTGTTGGCTATTTTGTCGTAATTTTGAATGCTGCAAAACGCACGTAAATATTTAAGAACAAACCCTAAATACTGATCTAATTTTGAATCATTTTATAAAAAGAATATTGGGAATAACCATATGCATCACCTTATTAGTGTGCTGCAAGAGCGACGACGACAATAATGGTGACAACCCGTTTTTAATCGATCCACTTGTAAATATAAACCTCAATCTCAACCTTCCCGAATACAACGCCCTCAATTTTCCGGGTGGCACAGTGTTGTTGTCGCCACCACAAGGCATAAAAGGTGTGGTTATTTACAACATTAACAATTCTGAATACAGCGCGTTTGAACTAAGCGACCCAAACCACACCCCTAATTCATGCTCGCGAATGACCATAGAGGGTATTGTTGCCACTTGCCCTTGTACCACAGACGAAAATAGCTATGACATCGTGACCGGACTGCACAGAACAGATCAAAATGTATTTCCCATGTTGCGTTACCGAGCCGTTAGAAATGGCAATAACATTCAAGTTTCGAATTAAAATTTAACCGTTGCTCCTACCAAAAAGTTGATAGTTGCCTGCGGAAAAAACCCTGCACCTTCAACCGTGGTTACTGTTGGCGGATTGCTAAAATCGTCGTCGAACGTAAAGAAATAACCATTGCTCACATACTCAACATTGAACAGATTATTCACCAATGCTGAAAACACAATTTCGCGCACCACAGGTAATGAAGTTACCGTGTAATTGATGTTTAAATCATTGATGAAATACGAATCTAACTTAGATACTTCGCTATCTATATTGCCCATAAACTGTTCGCCTACAAACTTCGACAGAAAACCAAACTCTAGATTTGACATAGGTCGATACAAAATTGCATTTCCCGCCACAATTTCAGGAGAAAACGAAATGTTCGTATTGCCTAAATTAACAAGTGAACCGTCTCTAGAAAATACGAAATCCCTGTTTTTGTTGGTGCTAAGAGCAATGTTCGGCAACACACTTAAATTATCCAACACCTTAATTTGCGCATCTATTTCTAACCCGAGACGATAGCTCTCACCACTTGTGGCACGCAAGGGTTGCCCTACATCGTCAAGCGCACCAGTTAATACCAGTTGGTTTTGGTAGTCCATATAAAAGAGGTTGCTATTCACTGTTATTCTATCTGACACGTAGCGCCATCCCAATTCGAAATCGTCTAAAGTTTCCGCAGTAAAAATCTCCTCCTCAAAATCGCTACGGCGTGGCTCCCTGTTTGCCCTTCCGTAGGAAAAGTAAAACTGATTCTGTTTATTTAACTGAAATGAAGCTCCTGCTTTAGGATTAAAGAAATCGTAGGTTACATCTACATTTAAAGGCTGTCTATCACTTTCTGTACCCGATGTTTTATGTGTTACAAACCTGCCTTGCAGGTCGGCAAAAACGCTCCATTTATTATTTATCTGATACGTTGCCTTGGTAAAAACAGTAAATTCGGTTTTCTCGCCAGTTCCTTCGTAGTACCGATCTTTATAATCGTACTCGATTGGAAACTCAGACCAAAGTATTTCACCAAAATGGTCACCGTCGTACAAACTATAAAACAGCCCGCCGGTTATGTCCCAATTTCCGTCTTTGTAATTGGCGTTGGCATTCACAGCATAAAAGTCGTTATCTAGCCATCTACGTCTGATATAATCGGTAGAAGTAATAGTTTCTCCGTTGATTTCAATTGGTTCGGCTCCCAAGAAATCAAACTGACTATCGCCACTAAACAAGATATTAGAAAAGTAAAAGTCGTCTACGTACTGTTCAAAATATCCTCTTCCGTAGGTATAGTTTAGCGCAACGTTGGTACTCCAATTGTTATTGAAACGTTGGTTCCACAGCAATTGGTAATGATCTTGTGCGTAGTTATCTACTTCGTTGTCGTAGAACCCTTGAAAATTTCCAGCGTTATCGTATTGTTGTCCAACCGTGTTAAAGGTTCTATCAGTTTCCAACGTAGCAGCATCGATGCCATAATACGCCTGGTAGGTTTCTTCCCTACCGCCAAATGTAATGGCTTTAATGAGGGTATTTCCATCTTTAAAAGCTCCTTGTAAAAAATACGATTTCAGGTCGCTTGAAGCCCGATCGATATATCCATCGCTGGCGATGTTAGAAAGGCGCCCGGCAATCTCAAAATGATCATTCAATAAGCCAGTGCTAAACTTCACATTATGCCTTCTGGTATTGTAAGAACCAAAGCTATTGGCTATTTCACCATAGGCTTCCTCAGCAACCGCATCGGTTAACAGATTTAAACTGGCACCAAAAGCTCCAGACCCGTTGGTAGAGGTCCCTACCCCACGTTGTAACTGCAAACTCTGCACTGAAGAAGCAAAATCTGGCAGGTTTACAAAAAAAGTTCCTTGGCTTTCGGCATCGTTAAAGGGAATACCGTTCAGGGTCACATTTACCCGCGAACCATCGCTACCACGCACACGAAGGTACGTATAACCCACGCCGGCACCAGCATCGCTGGTAGTTACCACTGATGGTAAGTAATTTAATAGAATAGGAATGTCTTGACCGAGGTTTCGATCTTCAATTTCTTCTGCGGAAAGATTAGAGTGTGTAATAGGTGAATCTGCTTTCACTCGCACCGACTGCACCAAAACTTCTTCCAGTGTTTCTACAGAAGTGGTGTCTTGTTGCTTTTCTTGTGCCGTCATTGTAGCCACAGCAAAGGCTAAAATTGCAGTAATTCGTAACGTTTTCATTCGTAAAAGATTTGTTTACGAATAAAAGGGGCGTTATTCTGTTGTTATTAAAAAATGATCCGACTGTAGGATATCTCCAGCTCGTCGGTAAGCTCCTCGCTAAAAATGTCCACAAGACATTTTTTTAATGCGACATACGAAAAAGCGCCTGCCCGCCTGCCCGCACCTCGCTAAAAATGTCCACAGGACATTTTTTTAACGCTCGGCTTCCTAAACAGCATTACCTGTTCTAGGTTCTATGGGTATAATCTCAGCCTAAAAGATTGTTGAATTTTGATTTCCAATTTTCGATGAACGAACATTTCAGTTCATTAATCTCGAATCTTCAACCGCTATGCTCCAATCAATCAAGCACCCCTTTGAGATGTGCCGCAAATGTACGGAAGCCAGATGATAATTTCATTATTTTTAGCAGTGTTTTTCTGTATCTTTACTATGCTATGAACAAACCTATTAAAACTCGTTTTCCCCTTAAGATTATTGTAAGTTACCTCGTTTTGGCGGCACTGGCAGTGATTGTGAGCGTGTTTTTGTTTTCTGAATTAAGGCTGTATTTAGATGCCGCCAACAATAATGATGGCAAAAAAGTAGTCGAAACAGGTTCGCTCATTAATTTGGTATATGAAACCGATAGTTTCTCGAGACTAGCATTGCTTTCTGAAGACGAAAAAGATTTTGAACGGTTCCAAACACAGGTAGACTCCCTCTATCAATCGATAGCCGATTTCAGAAAATCTACCCAAGATGAAGATCAAAAACTGCAATTAGACAGCATTAAGCGTTTGCTCATTTCCAAAAATAAAAACATCATTGAACTCCGCGAACTTTCTATGGAAATGAACCAGGATTCTTCGCTAGATGACATCCTTCAAGAACTCGACCGCCTGGAGAACAGTACTGGAAAATTAACTTTCAATAATTTTTACAGAAACGAGCGAATGAGCCGTGGAGAGCGTGAAGCTAAACAACGACTTTTAAAATTAATGAATTCAATTCAGGGATTAGACACGGTAAAAGTAGATGCACGTCTCATCGATTCAACTATTGCTGTGACCCGCTATATTGTGGCCGAAGCAAAATATCTTCGGAATAAAAATCAAGAAGAACTTAAGATTCGGGAAGCCGAACTGATCGCAAACGATCTGGTAATCTCAAAAAATCTTCAAGAACTCATTACCAGCTTCGACCAGAAGATTACCGAAAATTATTTAAATGAAAAAACCGTTCAGCAACGCTCGATGGAAAAAGCCAGCAGCGTACTGAAAATTTCAGGTATTGTTGGCCTTATAGTCATTCTACTATTTTCATACATCATTATTTCAGATTTCTTCAAAGCTGAAAAGCTTCGGAAAAAGCTTCGCCTCGCTAAAGAAACCACCGAAGAAGTCTTGCGAAGTAGAGAACAATTGATAGCCACCGTGAGTCATGACCTGAAAACTCCCCTACATACCATTTCAGGATACACCGAATTATTTCAGAATACCGAACTCACCGAAAAGCAATCGTATTACACTGCCCAAATTGCAAGTGGCTCCCGTTTTATTACAGAATTGGTAAACGACTTGTTAGATTTCTCGAAGCTGGAAGCGGGTAAATTAAAAATAGAACACGTTCCTTTTTCTCTGTACAATATTTTACAAGAATCTGGACAAGCTGTAAAAGACCGGTACACAGACAAATCAGTAGGGTTGCATTTCGCCATAGAAGAGCAGCTACAATCGCGTTATTTTAAGAGTGACCCCCTGCGTATACGTCAAATCGTGCTCAATTTGGTAAGTAATGCTTTTAAATTTACAGAGCGGGGCACGGTTTCTATTATTGCTGAAATCGTTTCTGAATCGGCCAACAAGACGCATGTAAAAATTACAGTAAAGGATACGGGTATAGGGATTTCAGCAGAAAAACAAGAACTTATTTTTAAAGAATTTACACAAGCCGAAGAAGATACCTCCAGCAAGTTTGGAGGTACCGGATTGGGCCTTGCGATCTCTAAAAAACTGTCGGGTTTACTCGGCGGATCCATTTCGGTAATCAGCGAATTGGAGAAGGGAAGTTCGTTTTCAGTGATACTTCCATTAGAACAAGTGTCTGAAATGGAAGTACCTGCATCAGAACCTATCAAAACACATGCTTCTAAGCTGGAAGAAAAAGGTTTAAGTGCAATAGTTTTTGATGACGACCCCTCGATGCGTTCGTTACTTCAAGAGGTTTTAGAACAAGAAGGAATCACCTGTACGGCTTTCGAGAAATTTTCTGAGTTCGAAACTGTTGCAGGGGCTGTAGACTATGATTTTGTACTTACCGACATCCAAATGCCCGAAACCAACGGATTTGATGTATTGGCGTCACTTCAAAAAAGCAAAGCACTTGGCCATAAAAATCAACCTATTATTGCGATGACAGGTAATCAATCTCTTAAAACTGACCATTATCTCGATGCAGGGTTCTGCGAAGTTTTATACAAACCTTTCCACAAAAGCGCATTGCTAAACACTCTTCACTCTTTGTTTGAAACTGGAACTACACTAGAGGAAACCCCCAACCAAAAACAAACAGATACAGATGCTGTGTACAATCTCTCTATGTTGAAGTCGTTTCTCACCGACAAAAAAGCGCTGAACGAGATTCTTTCCGTCTTTTTAGTCCAAACACATACCGATATGGAAACCATGCGCGTAGCATTAGCCAACGAAGACATTGAAACCATCAACGCTATTTCCCACCGAAAATTAACAATGACGCGTCAGATTGAAGCCAAGCAGGTAGTTTCGGTGCTAGAGCAGCTAGAACTTATAACAGCACCTGGAAGCGATTTAACAGCGCTATTTGAGAAACTTGAGACAGAAATAGCCACCTTGGTAGCAGCTTTGGAAAATGAAATAAATTAAAGTTGTATTTCGTAATGTTTCAACTTATTGTAGAGTGTTTTTCTAGTAATATTAAGTAGTCTAGCGGCTTTTGCTTTATTATTATCTGCTTCTTTAAGTGCGTTAATAATAAGCAGCTTCTCGTTTGTATCTTTTGAAAAATCCTTTTTTGCCGGTTTTTCGCTTTCAGCAAGCACTTCTCTCGGAATCACATCTAGCGTGATCGTATTTCCCGTAGCCAACAATACCGCTCGTTTGATTACATTTTTTAATTCACGGAGATTCCCTGGCCACGAATATTTTTTAAATGCCGTTTCAACCATCTTATCGAAGCCTTTAATTTGTTTGCCCAAAGCTATATTGGCTTGGTTCAGGAAAAATTCGGTAAATAAGAACAAATCGTCCTTCCGCTCGTGGAGCGATGGTATGTGTACTGAAAATTCATTCAGTCTATGGTAGAGATCTTCCCGGAAAGTTCCTTCGTTCACAGCTTTGGTAAGATCTTCATTGGTCGCAGAAATAATTCGAAGGTCAACCTCAATTTCGGCATTGCTACCCACCGGTTTAATACGGCGCTCTTGAAGTGCACGCAACAACTGGATTTGATTTTCGTACGATAAATTTCCTACCTCATCTAAGAAGAGTGTACCTCCATCTGCCGCTTGAAAATGACCTATTTTATCATTTACTGCCCCTGTAAAGCTTCCTTTTACATGCCCAAAAAATTCACTTGCTGCAATCTCTTTCGGAATAGCACCACAATCTACTGCAATAAAAGGCTTATCATGCCGCATACTTGAATCGTGAATTGCTTTGGCGGCAACTTCTTTTCCGGTACCACTTTCCCCTTGTATAAGCACACACATATTGGTTGGCCCTACCAACTGGACGTACTCATTAAATTTTTTAGAAACTTCACTAATCCCCTTTACAAAGGGCAGGTCGATAGTTTTGGTATGTGTTACTTTAGCGTTCGTTGAAGGCACAGCCGAGGAAGCGACTTCTGGTACATTTTCAGATTGTTCGAGCACCATAAGTAATTCTTCGGGACGAAAAGGTTTCGAGATATAATCGATAGCTCCTTTTTTTATAGCGTCTACGGCTGAGGTTACATCGGCATAGCCTGTCATGATAAGCACTCTAGTACCGGGCGCGGTTTCTTTGCAATATTCCAATAATTCAATTCCCGTTGTATCTGGCAATTTAAGATCGGTGATGACCACTTCAAAAGCACTATCGGCCAAGACTTTTTTGGCATCCATACCATTGTGTACAGTTTTCACCGTACGCTCGTTTCGCTCTAAGAAAGCACTGAGCATGGCAGCAAAAGCCACATCATCTTCAACTATTAAAATATGTTGACTCATCGTTTAGATTCAATAAGGTAAAAATAAAGAATATGATGGAGATTTAATGTGAATAGTATATTAATTAGTGGAGTAAAAGGAAGCAAAAGTGCTATAAAAAAAGGGTGCCCCAAAGGGCACCCACGCGAAGTATTGAATCTAAAAATACCTGCAGCTTACTGCTTTTCAATCCACTCGCCCTTGCTGTTGGCATGCAAGGTTTGGCTTTCGCCATCTGCGGTAGAAATTACTAGTTTGAATTCACCTTTTTCAGATTTGTAAGCCTTGTTGATGGTAGCACCCTCAAAATCTTTTGCTACGGCATCTTTCACATGCTGGGGTAATTCAGAAACCTTCACTTCTGCGTATTTCTGAAGCTCTTGTTGGGATGTGAAGTTAGCTTCAGCATTGATGGTTGGTACTGCATAAGTAGATATCATTCCGATGGAAAATATCAATACCAAAATTATCTTTCTCATAGGTTGGGGCCTTCTGTTTGTTATGAGCGCTTTCACGTTCAATACCTATATAGAAACTTTCGCGCCAAACTAGACACACCCAATCAATTAACAACAAAAGCCTGATGTTGTGGTAGTTGTATAAAACTCGGCAAAATTAGAAATATTAGAATGTGTGTATTTGCAGGTACACCTGTGTAAAAAAGAAACACTTTTTGTTTTCTCTAATTAGAGAGGAGGAGGTTTTCTTTGTTGTTTTTTAAGTGCCTGCTGCTTTTTTTGCCGCAGACGTTTTTCGATGGCAGATTTTGAAGGCTTGGTCTTTTTGCGCCGTTTGGGGATTTTAACCCCAACTTCAATCAAACTCAAAAATCGTTTCGTCACAATCGTTTTATTGCGGTGTTGGCTTCGTGTATCACCGCATTGTAAAATCAATACATCTTCTTGTGTAAGCCTACTTTGCAAGTTTTTCTTAAGCTGTTGCTTTTCAATATCAGACAAACCTTCAGAAGTTGCTATATTAAATTGTAGTTCAATTTTTGAAGCTGTTTTGTTTACGTGCTGTCCTCCCGGGCCACTACTTCTAATGGCCTTAAACTGCAGTTCTTTTAAAAGAATTTCAGTTTTCATTAGGCGTTGGGGCGGTGTTCTTTTTGAAGCAGGTCATTCACCGTTTTCACTGGGTTAAATGTACTCAGCGGCACTTCTATAAAAATAGTATTCCACTTGGCCATAGCTCCATTCCACAGTCCAGGGAGCTCTAGTGCCTTTAACGGCTTTCCGTCTTGTGATTTTTCTGAAATAAACCCAGTATTGGGATCACAATACCGTTTCAAGTCAAATTTAGCTCCTTCGTAGTTTTTTACCCCACAAACAAGGTCTACCGGGTTAAAATGGGTTGCTTCGCTCACTACATGTGCTTGTCTGGCGTCGGTACGGTCAATTTGGGCCATTTCAACAATTTGAAGGCTTATTTCACCCAGAGCGTTTTTAACCCAGAATGGTCCACCTCCTGGAGCTCCGGTATTTCTAACAACTCCGCACACGCGAATAGGCCTGTTCAAGAGAGTGATAAGCTCCTTTCTGGAACTCGGAATATCTTTAATATTCAGGTCATTCCACAGCAGCGATTTTAAATCAGCAATTTGTTCTGGAGTTTCTTTTTCATCCTTCAGCAGTGCGACATAATGAAAAACCCGCTCTTGTACTTGTAACAGTTTTCCAGCGAGCATTTTTTTATACTCCACCGTGTCATCAACATAATCTTGCGCAACTACATTGTCAATATTTTTTATAAAGATGATGTCGGCTTCAACATCATTCAAATTATCCAAAAGCGCGCCATGCCCCGAAGGCCTGAACACCAATTTACCATGACTATCGCGAATGGGTTTGTTCTCTGGAGTTACAGCAATCGTATCGGATGCTGTTTTCTGAAACGAATAGGAAACATGAAAGTTCTTTTTAGTTCGCTTCCGAACCCTTCTCTTTACTGCTTCAAATTTTTCTTTGAAGAAAGGCACGTGTGCTTCAGAAAAAGTAAAATGTAGATAGGCGTCGTTTTTACTAGTTGCATAAAAAGCGGCTTCATACAATTGTTCTTCAAAGGCGGTGGTTGCATATTTGGCGTATTTATGAAATGGTATTAGCCCTTTTGGCAATTTTGAAAAATTAAGGCCTTTCTCTTCCAGCATGCTCTTTACAAAGTACTGTAATCGCTCCCCCTTTTTACTCTGTTTGTATTCAGGATAATTTTCACGTATTTTTTTTCGCACACTATTTACAAACGGAAAGTCTTTTAACGAATTAGCGAAGGTTTCTAACTGCTTGAAATTTCCACTTTTCACAAACTTGTTGAACGTTTCTTTTTCAGGATTGAAGGTGTTCAGAAACTCAAATAAAAACTTGAACATCCGGGTGGCTGCTCCAGAGGCAGGTACAAATTTTACAATGGTTTTATCTTTTTTTCGTTTTTCGTAAAGTGCAATGAGTTCTTTTTCTTCTTCACTGCTGAATTTTTCAATACCATTGCCAATAGTTGCAGCCGTTACAACATGGGTAGGAGGAATTCCCTTGGCGAATTGTTCCAATTGTCGAACTACCTGTTGAAGGGTAAGCCCATGTTCTTCAATTTGGGCAATATCTTTTTCGTTAAGCATCTATTATTTTGTAAATCTTTTGTCTAAAATTTCGATAGCATTCTGCAACCGTTCTTGGGGCGAGCCCTTCAGCAACGTATATGCAATGTTCCGCTCTTTGAGGGCGTTTTCAAAATTACGAAATAACGTAGACCTGTCGAAAGGTCTATCTCTCAAATCGTCTGCCTTCCAAGGCACATCGATTCCCGTTAAAAAGTAATAGTGGTACTGATGGTTGTGTACCGCGGTTGCAATTTCTGTCGGACACCAACCATTGTAATAATACTCGCAATATACTTGTAGTTCTAATAAGTTTGTATCACAAAACAAATAATCGCTAGTAGATTTCGCCAAATTATTCTCTAAACGTATTTGCCCTTTGGCAATGGGGAGAAGATCTTCTTTTGAAATTGTTTCTTTCTCACGATCCCACTTGTCTTGAAGATAGGTGCGCATGTATTCTGGCACCCATTCTGAAGTATAATGGGCCGCCAATTGTGTAGCCAAGGTAGTTTTACCTGTAGATTCAGGGCCAAAAAGCACTATTTTCAAGCAATCACTTGGTTGTTGTTCAAATATTTTTTCCATGCGAGATAGCCAAAAATAGCAATAAAGGTAAAGACTAGGTACTGAAAACTCGTAAAGGTAAATCCTTTGTAAAAATACAGCGGTACCGAAATCACATCGCCTACAATCCAAAAGATCCAATTTTCAATTTTCCGTTTCGCCATAAGCCACATCCCTACAAAAAATATAGCTGTTGTTACCGTATCAACATACGCGGTCCAGTGGTTCCATTTATCGAATGCCTGATAAATTACAAATACAAATAGTAAGGTGGCAACAAAAATGAGAAGTCCGTATTTCTTTTCCGCAGCATTCATCCTACTAATTGGCGTCACATGCGTGGCATCTACTTTTCGGGTCCAAACATACCATCCATACACGCTCATGATAAAGTAGTATCCGTTAATCATCATATCGCCCAGTAAGGTCCACTTAAAGAGCAGATATACAAAAATGGCCGTACTTATCATACCCGTCGGGAACACCCAAATTTTATTCTCTTTAGAAAACCAAACAGATAGGAACCCGAAAATTATGGCAACGATTTCTAAAATTATATCTACGGTTTCGTATTCGGCATACTGACCAAACAGAAAATCAAAAATGGGGCTCATAATCGCTGCGATCTGATTTTACGATTTTTAAATACATCAATCCATTGTCAATGGCCGCCAAGGCTGTTTTCATTTCAGTTTGCAACACCTTCATTACAGCATCATATTCACCATAAACTTGGGTGCTCAACGGATTTTCGAGCACGGTGAGATCAGAGGCCCGAAGGTGCTTTATAAAATTGATGATTGGAGGTTCAAAATTGTCCTGTAGCGGAGTAAGTGTGAGTTCTACGGAAATATTCATGTGTTTGTCTTTAGTCTTTAATTCTTAGTTTTTAGAGGCAGGTGATTATTAATTATTTGTTGATCACCCCTCCAAACTTACACTCGGTACCTGCCCGACTTTGTCATTCAGGCGGGCGGGCAGGCTGTTCACTTTTTACTGTGCATTTTTCATAGCTTGCTCAAATACCGTCCCCATCACCACCATATCGGCTCCGGCATCATACGCTTTTTTCTTTTGTGCTTCTGTTCTAATACCACCACCAACAATCAGCGGAATGGTAAGTTCCTTTTTTACCGCACGGATAATCTCTTCGGAAACAGGAAATGCAGCACCACTCCCAGCTTCCAAATAGATGAGTTTTGCACCTAATAGTTCGCCTGCTTTTGCGGTATCTACAATTAACTGAACCTCATGTTGTGCCATGGGCTCAGTTCCAGTAACCCGCGCTACAGCAGAGCTATTTCCACCGTCGATAAGTAAATAACCCGTCGCGATTATCTCAAGATTTGATTTTTTGATGGCCGGAATTGCTTTTACCTGTTGGCCGATTAAATATTCGGGGTTTCTTCCCGATAGTAAACTCAAAAACAACAGCGCATCTGCCTGGGGAGTGATTTGGGAGGCATCTCCAGGAAAGAGCACAATGGGCTTGTTGGTATGTTTTTTTAAGGATTCTACAACCAATGCCGTTAGGCCATTTGGCACCGAGCTACCTCCAACAAACAGATGGGTGGTTTCCTTCGGAATTTGCGTCAAGAACATTGCGGCTAGTTCTGGCTGAAATTGTTCAGGATCTACTAAAACAGCGAGCAATTTTTGTTGTAAGGCTACGGCCTCTACGATTTCTCGATATCTACTTTGTTTCATCTTGGGTGTAGATAAGGGCGTATGCACATGTAAAGTCTTCAAATTCAAGAAACCAGACCTGATAGCGTTCTTCTTTGTCATTGTAGCCCACCTCGGCTGTAGTTTGCAAATCGTCTAACCTAAAATCTTCAACATAAATATGCTGAAGGAAACTCACACCCGGAGTCGCAAAACTTTTGTACAGACTTTCTTTTGCGCCCCAGACCATAGTTAACTTCCGCATAATAGCGTCTTCGTTGGCGAGGGTCCGGTATTCTTCAATGGGTGTAAACTTATGTGCTATTTTCAGTATTTTATGTCGCTGTTTTTCAATATCGATGCCTACTTCGGAATCACTAATAATGATTGCTGAAAAGATAAACGAATGTGTAATCGATATTTGCTTGCCATCTTTTAAGTGAGGTTTTCCGTAGTCGTCATAATATAAATCTGCATCAACATATCCCTCTTCCGCGAGCAAATGCCGCACACTCATAAATCCGCGTCTGTGCAGGTCACTTTTCATACCATCTACTCGCTCTCGGCAATGCGATGTTAAGTGAATCCCATCCGAAAGCTCCTCGAACGATTCTTCAATCTTCCAAATCAGCACCTTAGCTCGGTTCGCTACTGTTATAGTTTTGTAAAGTGGCATAATTTCTCGCGAATATTGTGTATTTTTGCAGTCCGAAAATTGAACGGAAAAGAAAAAACCTTATTAATTCAAATATAATAATATGTCTACGAACACAGTGCCTTACACGGCGTATAAAGTAAAAGATATTTCGTTAGCCGCTTGGGGTCGTAAAGAGATCGAATTGGCCGAAGCAGAAATGCCCGGTTTAATGTCTTTACGCGAAGAGTACAAGAACGAGCAACCATTAAAAGGCGCACGCATCGCAGGATGTTTGCACATGACCATCCAAACGGCCGTTCTTATTGAAACTTTAATTGCCTTGGGTGCCGAAGTAACATGGAGCTCATGTAATATTTTCTCTACCCAGGACCAAGCAGCCGCGGCTATCGCAGATGCTGGTATTGCTGTGTATGCATGGAAAGGCATGAACGAAGAAGAATTTGATTGGTGTATCGAGCAAACCCTATTCTTCGGGGAAGACCGAAAGCCATTGAATATGATTTTGGATGATGGCGGTGATTTAACCAATATGGTATTAGATAAATACCCAGAGTTGGTTGATGGAATTAAAGGACTGTCTGAAGAAACTACAACAGGTGTTCACCGTTTATACGAGCGCATGAACAAGGGAACGCTTCCGATGCCTGCGATTAATGTAAACGACAGTGTGACCAAAAGTAAATTCGACAATAAATACGGTTGCAAAGAAAGTGCAGTAGATGCAGTAAGACGTGCAACAGACATTATGTTGGCCGGGAAACGTGTGGTAGTTTGCGGATATGGTGATGTAGGTAAAGGTACCGCAGCCTCTTTTAAAGGAGCTGGAAGTATTGTAACCGTTACTGAAATAGACCCTATTTGTGCACTACAGGCTGCTATGGACGGATTTGAAGTAAAGAAACTTGAAACCGTAGTAGGAAATGCAGATATCGTGATCACAACTACAGGAAACAAAGATATTGTACGTGGTGAGCATTTTGAAGCCATGAAAGACAAGACTATTGTTTGTAATATTGGGCATTTCGACAACGAAATTGATGTTGCCTGGTTAAAAAACAATGCAGCCAAAGACGAGATTAAACCACAAGTTGACAGATACGACTTAAACGGAAAGCAAATTATCTTGCTTGCTGAAGGCCGTTTGGTAAACCTTGGATGCGCTACAGGGCACCCAAGTTTTGTGATGAGTAATTCATTTACCAACCAAACTTTGGCACAGATTGAATTGTGGAAAAACAGCGACCAATACGAGAATAAAGTATATATGTTGCCTAAGCACCTAGATGAAAAGGTAGCCAAATTACACTTAGAAAAGATTGGTGTAGAACTTACCGAACTTAAGAAAGACCAAGCCGATTATATCGGTGTAGCTGTAGAAGGGCCGTACAAGCCTGAGTACTACCGTTACTAAATGTAGGTCTTAGATCGACAATTTTGTTGATTTTAAAATAAAGACAAAACCCTTGCAGTCCCGATAGGTATCGGAATGTGAGGGTTTTTTATTTGGCAGGCTTGCTTTTTAGATACACCTCAATATAATGTACGGTATTCAAGTACTCGTTTCGCATCGCATCTGCGTAGCTCAACACGTCCTGGTGAAAGGTATAGTTTGGGTTAAGGGCGTCTTGTAAGGCAGCATCGGTCATAGTGAGGGCAATAAACCACTTCCCCGTTCGCGATGTATGGGCACTTTCTAGCACAGGGCTAAATCCGTTTTCTTCCAATCCAGCATCTACCGCCATGGGAAGCAAATTTACCGTTTTGGTGGCTCGCTCAACCTCATAGAAGGTAAGATAATAGGAGTTTGAATTTATTGTTACGGGAATATTTCCCAAATCATCATCGTAGACAATCTGGAATTTAGCATTCATATAGTTGTAAAATTCATTGGCGTCTTTCGAGTCTTCAAACACGTACACGTACTGCTGTGGCAATTGTTTTTTGAATTTTTTCGGTGGAAATATCTTTCCTCCATCAAAATTAGGTGCAATTTGTAGTGGGATGCATGACACCAAGCAAAGCGCACACAGGAAAAGAGAGAGATATTTCATACGGTGGTTATTTGCGGAAGGTACATCAAAAAATGTTCCGAAATATTCGGCATCAAGATTGCGCTTATACTAAAAAAATTGAACCTACGTTTTTACAGTATGCGAATTCCATCGTTATTTCGAATCACAACATTGTGCTTATCCCTCTGTATAGGTGGAACTTTCGGCTTTACTTGTAGCGCCCAAGTAGGGGCGGTTATTTCAAAAAACAAGCCAATTAGAACAAAAAATTCGAAGAAAAAAGCATCGAAACCAACGCTAGATACTAAAAGCTTAGCGTTAAAAATAACCCGTGGCAAAACTTCCGAAGCAGCAAAAGCAGAAGCTATCTTCCTTTGGTTGGCAACACATATTTCATACGATAATGAGCTTCGACTAAACAAATCGCTGCAGCAAAAAATATACACTTCCGAAGAAAATGTAATGCACCATGCATTACAGCGTAAAAAAGCACTTTGTGGCGGATATGCATTTTTGTACAAACAATTATGTGCCGAGGTAGGCATAAAAGCCAGTGTCATACACGGAACTACACAAAAATACCAAGCAACACCTCCAAAAAACACACCCGACCACACTTGGAATGGGGTCTATCTTAACGGCAGATGGCACCTCTTAGATATCACTTGGGCGGTAAGCCATGGGAGCCTGAAAAATCCCCAGCGCTTTTGGTATTTAACAAATCCGTCTGACTTTATGAAGACTCATTTTCCCAAAGAACAAAAATGGCGGTTGATTTCTAAAAGTATTTCAAAATAAAAAACCCCAACCGATTGTACTCGATTGGGGTCTAACTTTTATAGAAATAAATATTCTAAGCTTCTGCGTTTGGCACGATAGAAACGTATGATTTGTTATTTCTTTTCTTGGTAAACTTTACCACACCGTCAACCTTTGCGTGCAATGTATAGTCTTTACCAGCGTATACATTGTCTGCAGGATGGTGCTCCATACCACGTTGTCTAATGATGATGTTCCCGGCAGTAGCTTGTTGCCCACCAAAAATCTTAACACCTAAGCGTTTCGATTCTGATTCTCTACCGTTTTTCGAACTACCAACTCCTTTTTTATGAGCCATCTCAATATATTTTTAGGGTTCGCCCAAAAGGGCTGAACTGGTTAAACTTAAGCGATTTATTTTCTACCGCCGTCTAATTTATCTTGTAATTCTTTAAGCTCGTCCCACTTACCTGCTGCAGCCAATTTAGCTTGCTCTGGCCAAGTGTTGGCTACCAAATGTGCCATTCTTGAACTTGCTTCTGCCAAAATAGCTTCAATAGCTTCTGGCTTCGCTTTCGCAACTTTTTCAAAAGTATCGAGTCCTGCATTTACCATGGCTTCCATAGCTTTAGGACCTACACCTTCAATTTTCTTAAGGTCGTCTGCCTTTGCAGCTTTCTTAGGAGCCGCTTTTTTAGCTGGAGCTTTCGCCTCTGCTTTTGGCGCCGCCTTGGTCTCTTTCTTAGGAGCTGCTGCTTTGGTTTCTTTTTTAGGGGCTGCCTTTTTAGCTTCCTCTTTCTTTGGTGCTGCTTTTGCTTTGGTCTCTGTCGCTTTCGCGGTGGTTGACTTCTTAGCTCCAGAAGCTGCGATCGATTCGATCACGATTTCAGAAAGTGATTGTCTGTGACCGTTTTTCTTTTGGTACCCTTTTCTACGTTTCTTTTTGAAAACGATAACCTTGTCACCTTTTAGGTGTCTCACGACTTTTGCTCCAATAAGAGCGCCGTCTATAGCCGGGGCGCCAATGGTAATATTGTCTCCGTCACCTACTAAAAGAACGTTGTCGAACTCGACTTTCTTACCTTCTTCAGTGGCTAAACGGTTTACAAAAACCTTTTGGTCTTTTGCAACTTTAAATTGCTGCCCTGCTATCTCTACAATTGCGTACATAGCGTAACGTTTAGATGATTATTTTAAATTAAAAAACCCGCTTCTCTTCAAAGCGGGTGCAAATATAATTTTAAAAAATTAATCTACAAAGTGTTTAGTTGCTATTTTACAGGGTATTTCGCTTCCCATCGGTAGTATTCCAAGAATCTTTCAATAATTGCATAAATGCCAAAGTTAACACCACCGAAGTAGAGAGCCCCATAAGCACTAATGAAATTAGGATCACAAATGTACCACTATCGTAGTTTAGGTTCCAGGAATCGAGAATGTTTCGTGCAAATTCAGTATCAACTTGATACATATTTACAGCCATAAAGATGACAAATATAAAGGTAGCAACAGCGCCGCTCATAAAACCGACTTGGAATCCCTTTTGGTATTTAAAGCGATCTTTTCCGGATTTATATTTCTTGAGCGCCATCAATATTCCCACCCCATATATTACTCCATTGGCAGCACTCAATACCGGGTACTGGTGCAGGCCAAGTAATTTTGTGATAACGAAATACAAGATTAGGCCAATGGCAATCAAGACACCGTATTTGAAATAAATTTTAGACATAGGTTGGATTTTTTATGAACTATAAAGTTCGCAAAAAAAATTTGGACGGTAGATTGCTTTAACGGAATGTTAGGCTTTTAACGCCCTTTTATTGCCCAAACGCACTCCAAAAAGTATAACTGCTGCAGCTAAAATTTGCCAAACACTAAACACCTCTCCGTCTATAAATCCCCATAACACAGCAACAACAGGCATCGTATACGTTACTGAAGAAGCAAAAACAGGGCTGGCAATCTGAACTAATTTATTGAAAACCACCTTCGCAATGGCTGTTCCGAATAGCGAAAGAATAGCAACGTATAGTGCAGATGTTTGCATTTCAGCCGAAGAAAAAACCGTCTCAAAAAAACCAGTAGCGTATAAAATCGCTCCTGCAGGTATCACAATAAACAAAAAACTCCCTGTGGTAACGGCCAACGCACTAATATCGTTTAAATACTTTTTGATAATATTTACATTAAAAGCATACCCCACGCTGGCAGCTAGAATAAACAAACTATACCAGTAATTCTGATTTGGGTTGAATTCGGCCCCGGCCAGAATAAGAAACAAGGTTCCTAGTAAACCGATAATGACACCGGCAATTTGAAACTTGGTAGAAGGAATTTTGAACAACAGCAACCCGGTGAGCAAGGTCATGATAGGAACCACACTATTCAACATAGAAGCAACGGCACTGTCGATTTCATTTTGCGCCATTGCGAACAGAAAGGGTGGAAAAAACGAGGAAATAAATCCTGAAATCGCTACCCATTTCCAATGGCGGCGTTCAATTTGCCGTATGCTTTTAAAACCGACCGAGAACAGAAAGATGGAAGTTAACACAATACGTAACGAACCCAACTGATAGTCGGTAAGGCCCACGAGTCCCTTTTTTATCAAGATAAAGGAGCTCCCCCAGATAAGGGACAGTAGTGCTAAGTACCACCATTTTGCATTCGATCCTGCCATCGTTTAAACGAAAGTGCAAAGGTGATGATAATTTTAAATTGAATTGGGTTGATCTAAGATTATTCTTCCCAAGAAATGGTTTCCATGATGCGCCTTATGTCGTTGCGCAGGTACATGACGGCCGGATAGATAGAATCGAAATTAGGCTTGGCATTAAAGTAAAGCGAACCCTGTACAAAGTGATTCAAACTATCTGTAACATAAAATTGCGATTGTGTGGCCGCATTACCTTCGAGTGAGTAGAACATGCCATACACCTTGTTTAAGGTGTCTACCCTGGGCTGTTCAAAGATGGCCTGGGCCTTTTTGCTATGGTCATAGGTTAGTTTTTGGGCGTCATATAGCAAAGAATCTAGGTTGGCGCTGCGTATTTCTTGATAAGTAATATACACCGTTGCGTCCATTAAAGGGTATTCTAAGTTCATTCCGCAACCATTCTTCACCTTTAAGTTTGCCAATGTATTTTTTTGAAATGAATACTGGCACTCTGTGTTTATTTCTTTATAGTTTGGCGCTGGATATTCTAACCGTAACATCGCGGCAGGCCTTACGGTTACCTCATCATTGCAAGAGGCCAACAGCAGGATACACAAAAGAAGTAGCGCGCTTCGCATAGTTATGGTGTAATTGAGAGTTTTATTTGTTTGATACGTTTGTTATCGAACGCTTCAATGGTAAACGCATATTGGTGAAACTTTAGTACCTCATGCTGCTTCGGAAATCCTTTTGATATTTCTAGTAGGAATCCGGCGAGGGTTTCGGCATCTCCTTTTACTTCTTCGAATATATCAGGATCTTCAATTTTGATGACCTTATAAAAGTCTTTCATCGGTGTTTTCCCTTCAAATACAAAGGTATTGTCGTCTAATTTTGAAAAAATCAGATCTTCATCATCAAATTCGTCACTTATCTCCCCTACAATTTCCTCAATAATATCTTCCAAAGAGATAAGTCCGCTCGTACCACCATATTCATCTACCACAATTGCCAAGTGCATTTTCATTTCCTTGAACTCATTCAACAAATCGTCTAGCTTTTTGTTTTCCGGCACGAAATAAGCATCGCGCACCAAACTTGACCAATCCAAGGTTTTGCGCTCTACATAAGGCATCAGGTCTTTTACGTATAAAATCCCCGTAATGTTATCGATATTATCTTTGTACACTGGTATACGCGAATATCCGTTGCTTATAATTTCTGGCATGATGTCTTTATACGCCATCTCTTCGTTAAGCGCAAAAATATCCATACGCGGTTTCATCACCTGTTTGGTATCGGTGTTTCCAAAGGTTACGATCCCCTGTAAAATCTTTTGCTCTTCTTTGGTCGTATCTCGATCGTCTGTAAGCTCTAATGCTTGCGATAGCTGGTCTACACTTAGGTTCGATTTTTGTTTTCCGAATTTATCTTCAATAAACAATGTAGCCGCCCGCATGGGGAGGCTTACAGGAGAAAAAAGCTTGTCAAGCACACTTAACGGATACGCCATGAATTGTGAAAACGACAGTTTGTTCCGACTGGCGTAAATTTTTGGTAGGATTTCCCCAAAAAGTAAAATCAGGAACGTCACTACACCCACTTCTACCAAAAACCGAATGTTTACGCCAAAGTAGGAAGTGCTAATATTTCCGAAGAAGGTTTCACCCAAAGAAGCAAACAACAGAACGATAGCGATATTAATAAGGTTATTCGCGACCAAAATGGTAGCCAACAATTTCTTGGGCCGCACCAACAAGCGTTGTACGATCGCTAATTTTTTATTCGGATTCTTTTCTTCAGGTGTTTCAAAGTCGGTTGCGGTAAGCGAAAACAACGCCACTTCTGCACCAGAGACCAATGCCGAACACAGCAGTAAGACCAGTAGGATAACCAAACTGGAAATGTCGGTATAAGAGAGCAGTGAAATAAATAAACTCGGGGGTTCAGGATCCAATGTCGTGGGTTTGGTTAAACTTAAAACGGAAGATCGTCATCTTCGTCGCCATGGGGTTGCTGCACGTGCTGTTGCTGGGCAGGGGTCTGTGATGGTTGCTGCTTAGCAGACGATTGTGGGTCGTTACTGGAAGATGGCGCGCCGCTCCCATCAGTTTTTGGGGTAAGAAAGGTAAAATCTGTACACTGAATTTCGGTGCTGTAACGGTCTTTCCCTTGCTCGTCTTGCCACTTGCGTGTTTTTAAACGACCTTCAATATATACTTTATCTCCTTTTTTTAGGTATTTTTCACAAATCTCGGCACCCTTGTTACGCACTACAATGTTATGCCATTCGGTATTGGTAACACGCTCGCCCGTGGTACGGTTGGTATAGGTTTCGTTGGTTGCCAAGGGGAACCTCCCGATACTTCCGCCCCCATCAAAATAATGCATTTTCACTTCGTCTCCGGTGTGGCCAATTAGCATGACCTTGTTCAATGTTCCACTCATAATATTTGTATAATCTACAAAGGTATATTTTGAATTTTAAATATAGTCAATTTTAAGATTTTATAGTGTGTCCTTTTTAAACTTTGGACGTATAGTTTCGGGTTACTTCGGAAACGTAAAGGTTTTCAAAAAGTTTTCTATAAGAATTGGAACAGGAAACGCTTCAAGTTTATGGATTGGCAGTGCGTTGTCTTTTAAACGCTCCACATACCAGATCCAGAATGTCGTAATTAAATGTTGGTGCGACAGCTTGTGTACAATAGGTGTTTCATTGTGTTTCACTATCGTTTTTGGTTCGATGGCTTCGGAAGTAATGAAGGCCGCGGTAACGATTTCCGCGAAAGCGTCGTGCTGTGAGAGTTCTTTTTCTGAAACCTCCTGGGAAGTTTCAACTAAGGGAAACTCGTACAAGTTCTGCCAGATCCCTTTCCCCTGCCGTTGGTTGAGAAGGGTGTTACCATCTTCAGAAACAGGTACGATATAGTTGAAGTACCGTTTTCTAATTTTTGTTTTTTTCAGTTTAACAGGCAACTCCTTAACTTTATTATGTAATAGCGCTTCGCAACGATCTGAAAAAATACAATTTCCACAATCAGGATTTTGCGGCACACAATACCGCGCACCAAATTCCATGATAGCTTGATTGTAGGTTCCTGGCTGTTTAGGGTCTAGAAGGAGTTGTGCCAATTGTTTGAATTCTTTGATGCCTTTTGTGCTATTTATAGGTGTCTCTACGCCAAAAACACGCGACAACACCCGGTATACATTTCCATCTACCACGGCGGTGGGCAAATTATAGCAGATAGAGGCAATTGCACTGGCAGTATAATCGCCTACTCCTTTTAGCTTTAGGAGCCCTTTATAGTCGTTGGGGAAGACGCCATTTAACTCATTTGCCACAAAGATTGCCGCTACACGTAAATTTCGCGCTCTTGAGTAGTACCCAAGTCCTTGCCACAGTTTGAGCACTTCTTCTTCAGGGGCATTTGCCAAGTGATGTACGGTAGGATAGGCGTTTACAAAATTCAGGTAGTACGGAAGCCCCTGTGCAACTCGTGTTTGCTGCAAAATTATTTCTGAAAGCCAAATTCGGTACGGGTCTTTAGTTTTCCTCCATGGCAATTCACGTTTGTGCTTTAAATACCACGTTATTAGTTTGTTAGAAAAAGGGGAGCTGTTTGTGGGCATTGTGCGAATGTAATAGTTATCTATTTATATTTTAATAGATTAAGAGCTTAGTTTTAAAAATTAAATTGTTTATATTTGCGACCTCGAAAAATAAACCTATAATACCCAATTTAAAACTTATAATACAATGACGAAAGCAGATTTAGTAGCAAAAATTTCAGAAAAGCTAGGAATGGAAAAAGGAGATGTACAAGCTACTGTAGAGAGCTTCATGACCGAAGTTAAAAATTCATTAGAAGGTGGAGATAATGTATACCTTCGTGGTTTTGGAAGTTTTATCATCAAAACTAGAGCCGAAAAAACCGGTAGAAATATTTCAAAAAACACTACCATTAAAATACCTGCACACAACATACCTGCATTTAAGCCAGCAAAGGTTTTTGTAGAAGGTGTAAAAACCAATGTTGAAGTAAAATAATAACTCATCCCGCCGTTGGCGGGATATCTAAAAAACACAAGCATATGCCAAGTGGTAAAAAAAGAAAAAGACATAAGGTAGCGACGCACAAGCGTAAAAAGAGAAGACGCGCGAACCGCCACAAGAAAAAGTAGTTTTGACACTACTTTTTTCGTTTAAAAAACAAATCGTTCTTTGAAAATGAAATGTGACTGTCCTTTTTATGTATGGCAGTTAGGTTTCGACGGGTAGCCCCATTGGGGCACTAAATCCTGTGATAAATTATTGTTTAATCCATCCCGATAGCTATCGGGACTAAAATCAAAAAATCGTGAACTACGAATTATTTATTAGATCCAGTTCACAAGAAGTTGATTTTGCCCTTTTAAAAGATGGAAAACTACTCGAATTACACAAAGAAGAAGACAACAACAAGTTTACTGTTGGCGACGTGTTTATCGCCAAGATTCGGAAAACTGTTCCCGGTCTCAACGCAGCCTTCGTTAACGTAGGCTACGAAAAAGACGGCTTCTTGCACTACCACGACCTCGGTCCGAAGGTGCTCTCTTTGCTGAAATTCGTAAAACGTGTAAGCACAGGTAAACTTAAAGAGTATACTTTAAAGGATTTCCCATTTGAAAAAGAGATTGATAAAAATGGTGGCATTAACAATGCCCTCAAAAACAATCAATCTATTCTGGTACAAATTGTAAAAGAACCCATTTCCACAAAAGGACCCCGCATTAGCAGCGAGCTTTCTATAGCTGGTCGCTATATTGTGTTGGTCCCGTTTTCAGACCGCATTTCTGTTTCCTCAAAAATAGAATCGCGTGAAGAAAAAGAAAGGCTAAAACGCTTAATCATGAGCATACGGCCCAAAGGATTTGGAGTGATTATACGCACCGTAGCAGAAGGCAAAAAAGTAGCAGAACTGGATAGAGATTTGCAAAATCTCGTAGATCGCTGGACCGCGATGTGCAAAAAGCTACAAGGGGCGCACCACCCTAGTAAGGTGTTAAGTGAATTAGACAGAGGAGCCTCTATTATTAGAGATGTTTTCAACGACAACTTCACCAATATTTATATTGATGACGAAACCCTCTATTTACAGATTAAAGATTATGTGCAAGAAATTGCACCCGATAAGGAAAACATTGTAAAATATTACGACTCGAAAGTACCGATGTATGAAAAGTTCGGTATTGAGAGACAAATCAAGACTTCCTTCGGAAAAACCGTATCCAGCAGCAAAGGAACCTATTTGGTAATTGAACATACAGAAGCCATGCACGTTATAGACGTGAACAGTGGCAACCGTAGTAACAAAAGCAATAGCCAAGAAGGAACCGCGCTCGAGGTAAACATGATCGCTGCTACTGAGGTAGCACGACAGTTACGCCTTAGAGATATGGGCGGAATTATTGTAATCGATTTTATTGACATGGCGCGAGCCGAAAATAGAAAAAAACTCTACAACCACCTTCGTGACGAAATGAAGGAAGATAGAGCGAAACACAAAATTCTACCCCCAAGTAAATTTGGGTTAATACAGATTACCCGCCAACGTGTACGTCCAGAAATGAACATTAAAACACGTGAAGAGGCCCCAGGAATGGAAGCTGGCGAAATTGAAGCACCCATTACAGTGGTGAACAGAATTACCGAAGATCTAAAAAGGATCCTCAAAAAAGACTATAAAAAGATTACCCTAAACACACATCCTTTTATAGCGGCTTTTTTAATTAAAGGCTTTCCATCTGTGCGAACCAAATGGTTCATGGAGCACAAAAAATGGATAAAAATCCAACCAAGAGATGCTTACACGTATCTTGAATACCATTTTAACGACAAAAATGGTGAAGAGATAAAATAATACCTAGAACCCCTTTCTCCCGATAGCTATCGGGATTGGAAGGGGTTTTTTTGTTTTTGGGCGCCTGCCTGCCGGCAAGGCAGGTTCCCTATTTGACACTTCGAAGACACTTCGACTGCGCTCAGTATGACACCTCAGTGTCCAAAATGGTCGGGCTATACGCTATATCCCCGCCCCGATAACTATCGGGGATCGGGGGATGCCTGCCCATACCGAAAAGGCACGTTCGGGCGGGCCGCTACTATCCCTAACGCAAACTCGTATAAGACCCTGAAACAAGTTCAGGGTGACGTCATGCTGAACTTGTTTCAGCATCTCACATATATTCCTATAAAAAATAGTATTTTCCACCCGTGAACACCCACAAAACATACACCGTAGAAGAGGCTATGCTTCGACAGGCTCAGCAACCTAAAATCGCTCTAAACAAGAAAGCACGTGCAACAGCATAAAACATACACCGTATACGAGGCAAAGAAAAAGCTAGAGCACTACTGCGCTTATCAGGAACGGTGTCATAAAGATGTGCAGAAAAAATTGCGCGATATGCGCATGATTCCTGAGGCTATAGACCAAATCATCCACCATCTAATCACCCAAAACTACTTAAACGAAACGCGGTTTGCCCAAGCATTTGCCCGTGGAAAATTCCGAACAAAAAAATGGGGACGCAACCGGATTGTTCGCGAATTAAAATTTCGGGATATTTCAAAATACAACATCACTCTCGCACTCAAAGAAATTTCAGAAACAGACTACCAAAAGACGTTCCACGAACTGGCTGAAAAACGATTGCGACAATTAGAAAATGAAACCAATCTTCAGAAAAAAAAGAAGAAACTAGCAGACTATCTATTCTACCGAGGCTGGGAACCGAACCTGGTTTGGGATAAAGTCACAGAGGTAGTGAAGAGTGAAGAGTGAAGAGTGAAGAGAAAATTAAGAAATACCCAATTTCTCGTGTGTTCTTTCAATCGCCTTTTCGTTCTTCTTATCTATCCATTTTTGGCCTTGCAAACGACGCATCAGATTGTCGTAGTGGCGCATAATAGCAATATTGTAGACTGCTTTTCCCAAATTTTTTGGGTTTCTGGCAATGGCGCGAAGACTCATTGAAAACCCTGGTGTGATGTAGCGCATGTAGTGCCAATAGCCCTCAGGCATATACAATACTTCTCCGTGCTCTAAATTACCCCGGAAACCTTGCGCATTTTTCAGTGCAGGCCATTTGTTGTAGTCGGGATTCTTAAAATCGATATCTTCTCGTACGATCAACGAATGAGGGATTTTATACAGGTAGTCATTCTGACTTTGGTCAAACAAAATGACCTCCTTTTTTCCGTGGAAATGAAAATGGAAAATATTAGCCAAATCGATATCATAATGCATAAAGGTATAGCTGTCCTCGCCACCAAAAAAGAGCATCGGCAAGCCCTTCATCAAGCTAATTCCAAAATCTGGATAGGTATAATCTTTCTGTAGTTCGGGAACTTCCTTTAGAATATTCCACAAGAAAATACGGTATCGGGTCGGTTCCTTTTTCAGCAACGCAACATAATCACGCATTTTCATTTCGGCATGCGCCTGATTAAAACCTTCGTCGTGGCGTACGGGCCTATCATCGTACAGGGGAACCGTAATGTCTCCGGCCACTTTAGCCATATAATCTAAGTCCCATTTTTGAACCGCTGGCCAGTCATCTACAAAATGCTCAATAATAACAGGCTTCTGAGGCTTTAAGTAGTTTTTCTTAAAGTCTTCTTTCGTAATACTATGTACCCTGTCTATTTCTTGTAGCTGCATAATGTAAACAACGAAATTACGAAACTTTAAGGTAACATTAGATGGTTTCAATCAATATGCTGAAACCATTATCTATGAATTTGATATGTATAAAATTAATTGAATAATTAGGCTTTTGCTTTTGCCTTTGCCTCTTCGTTGCGCTCAATGGTATGCCCCGGGCGGGTCCATTTTGGCTTTTCACCTTGTGCCTTGTATTTCGAATACTGAGCTTCTACAGTTTCTGGCTGCTCTTTTTTTACAAAAGGCTTCATAGGCTGTAAACCGAGTAACTTAAACATTTCCATGTCTTCATTTACATCGGGATTGGGTGTAGTCAATAACTTGTCTCCTGCAAAAATAGAATTGGCTCCCGCGAAAAAGCACATGGCTTGTCCTTCACGGCTCATTTCTGTACGCCCGGCAGACAATCGAACTTGGGTTTGTGGCATCACAATCCGGGTAGTAGCTACCATACGGATCATTTCCCAAATACTTACTTTTTCAATCTCACCCATGGGAGTACCCTCTACAGGCACCAGGGCATTGATCGGGACACTTTCCGGTTGCGGACTCAAACTTGCCAAAGCTACTAACATTCCTGCGCGATCTTCAACAGCTTCACCCATGCCGATAATTCCACCGCTGCATACGGTAACATTTGTTTTACGAACGTTTCCAATAGTATCGAGCCTGTCTTTATAAGCACGCGTAGAAATCACATCTTTGTAATAATCTTCTGAAGTATCTAAATTATGGTTGTAGGCATAGAGACCCGCTTCAGCTAAACGCTGTGCTTGGTTCTCGGTAATCATACCGAGCGTACAGCACACTTCCATATCTAATTTATTGATGGTTCGTACCATTTCCAGCACCTGGTCAAACTCTTCACCATCTTTTACATTTCGCCAAGCCGCTCCCATGCAGACACGTGAGCTTCCGCTTGCTTTTGCGCGTAGTGCCTGTGCCTTTACATGTGGTACAGACATTAAAGCGTTTCCTTCAATATCGGTATGGTACCGTGCCGCCTGCGGGCAATATCCACAGTCTTCTGGGCATCCCCCCGTTTTAATAGAAAGCAAGGTAGAAACCTGTACTTGGTTTGGGTTATGGTGTTCGCGATGCACCGTAGCTGCCTCATAAAGCAACTCCATCATCGGTTTGTTGTAAATAGCTAAGATTTCTTCTTTGGTCCAGTTGTGCTTGATTTCAGTCATATTAGTTCTTTGGTACTAATTTTTGCAAATATTTTCGGAAAACGTCAAACAATGAAGGTTTAGACTTCCCGCCCGAATAATTCGTTCGGGCTAGCGCTCAACCAGACATCGTGTAAGATTTCAAAAATAGGAAAATTGAATACAATTTTTAGGGTTTCCGCAGAATAATACTAACAGCATTTCCACCAAATCCCACTGCGTTTACCATGACGGTTTTTAACTCCTGCGGAAGGTGTCTCGCATTCGGAAAAAATGGGTTTTCTATAAATTTATTATGCTGAAGCATGAGTACAGCCATTTCTACACTCAACATCCCAGAAGTAGCAAAGGTGTGCCCCAACAACCATTTGTTAGAAGTGAGTAACGGCAGCTGCCTTCCGAAAACCAGGTCGATAGCGTTCTTTTCGGCAATATCCCCTTTTACCGTTCCTGGCGCGTGCAGTACAATAGCATCTACAGTTTTTAAATCGGCATTTTCCATAGCCCGTTGCATCGAATGTTGAAAACAATCTGCATTTTCTGAAATGGAGCTGTTGTGGGTTAAGATTTCAGATGCAAATCCGAAGCCTGCAATAACCGCTTTGGTTCGTTCACTGATACCCCGTTCTAGATATGCCACAGCAGCACCTTCCCCCAACACCATGGTGTTTTCTTTTTTTTGAAATCGCATGCTCTCGCAAGCCATTCGGTGACGGGAATTGCTATACAATTTTAAAGCCTTCATCTGCGCAATGGTAAATGGCGTGAGAGCAGCTTCGCTCCCACCCACTAAAAATCCGTCGGCCATTTCGGCTTGTAGCCAAGCAATTCCGTTCAAGATCGCATGCATGGCGGTAGAACAGGTAACCGAATGATCTATGGTCACCCCATTAGCACCTAACTCTTGTGCCACCCAAGAAGATATATTTCCCAATGTTGTGGTAGGTGACGTAAATGGGGAAACTTTACCATGTTGCTGAAAATCTTGATGGTATTTTTCGAATAAGCCCGTTGCCCCACGAGACGAACCGATGTTTACTCCCATATTCGCTGAGCGAACATCGAGTTTCTCCCATCCCTTTTTTGCGGCTAAAATGGCCAATAGCACTGTTCGATCTACATTCTTGTAACGGTCATTGCTATCTATGATTTGTTGTATTTCTGTTTCTATTTCCGAAGCAACTTTTGAGATGAGTGTGCCTTCAAATTCAGAGAATAGGGGTACGCCGTCACGATAGCGCTGCCAAACTTTTTCGGTGGAAGCACCAAAGGCTGAAACAGACGCGATGGCCGATATGGAGATGGGTGGTTGCAATACTATATTTTCGGCAAATTTACACTATTGCCAAGGCTCCTTCAATACTATCATACATTTTTTGAAGCTGATCTTCCGAAATCACATAAGGCGGTAACACATAAATGGTATTACCCAAAGGTCGTAGTAGAATACCTTGTTCTAAAAAGTATTGATAGAGACGATCGCGCAGGTTTCCATAGCGTTCCATTTCAACAGCAAGGTCTATCGCCAATATCACCCCTTTACAACGCGCTTCATGAACTTTGGGGTGTTTTGCAATTTTCTGAACAAAGTTTTCGTGGGCGTTTGCTATCAACTTTTGTTGCTTTATAATTTCATCAGACTGTAATAACTTTAACCCAGCCAATGCGGCAGCACATCCCAATGGATGGGCGCTAAACGTATGTGCGTGGAAAAAACCCTTATGCGTTTCCGTACTTAAAAATCGGTCGAAGATTTGTTGGGTGCAGCTCGTAATGCTTAACGGAAACATTCCTGCGGTAAGTGCTTTGCTAAGACATATAATGTCGGGCTGATGGGTAAGATAGTGAGACGCAAAGGTTTTACCTGTTTTTCCAAAACCTGTCATAATCTCATCGGCAATGCAAATTACGTCGTTTTGTTGACACGATTCGATAAGGGCACTTAGGCCGGCAGCCGAATGAAATTTCATGCCGGCAGCTCCCTGCACCAACGGTTCAAAGATGAAGGCCGCACATTTGTTTGCTTCAATGCTATTTTTCAATAGCTCGAGAACACCTTCTGAGTTTTTTTCCTGCGGAACGGGAATACGGATCACTTTCAACAAAAAATCTTCAAACGGGCCGTTGTAGGCCGATAATCCGGAAGCACTCATGGCGCCAAACGTATCGCCATGAAATCCGTTTTCAAATGCAATGATGGTATCTCTCTTTTCACCAGCATTATGATGGTATTGAAGCGCCATTTTGATGGCCGCTTCTACGGCAGTGGAACCGTTGTCGTTAAAAAATATCTTTTGTTGGTTCGCAGGAAGGACTTCCATTAATTTTTCAGAAAGCCGCACAGCAGGTTCATGTGTCAATCCGCTAAACATGACAAAATCCAAGGTCTCCATTTGTTGGGTGATTGCCTTTGTGATGGTTGGATGCCCGTGGCCGTACATGGCGGTGTACCAAGACGCAATGCCATCTATGTACTCGTTACCCTCCTCATCCCAAAGCAATGCACCTTTAGCCTTAACGATCCCGATAGGTGGCTGGGCGGTTCTATGTTGGGTAAGTGGGTGCCAGATGTGGTTTTTGTCTCTATCCTGAAGTTTCATCTTACAAATGTAAACATCCCCCTAGCCCCCTTCAAAGGGGGAATTCAATTTTGTTTCAATATTTTCTGTAAGGTTGCATGATCCTGAAATAAATTTGGAGTGATAGTGAGTGTTATATTTCGCCATGCTGAACCCACCAAATCATGTCTATCGGGCTGGTTGTTTCAGCATCTCATCATCTAGCCAACACCTAATATTTATTCTATTAGGTTTGCATCTCTTATGAAATTCGGTTTGTGAGACCCTGAAACGAGTTCAGGGTGACGCTCAGTGTTATATTTCGTCATGCTGAACCCCGCTAGACCATGTCTATCGGGCTGGTTGTTTCAGCATCACATAATTTAGGTGAAAATTAAAGTTTTTAAAGTAGGGTTCTTCTCCCTTATTAAATTTAATTTCCAATCTCTTTTCCAATTCTTTAATTGCTTTTCTCTTGCAATAGCTTGTTTTATATCAATAAACGTTTCATAATAAACACAATCGGTCAAATTATACTTTATAGCAAATTTAGAACCGATTCCATTAGCATGCTCCACGATTCTCTTTTGCAAATTAGACGTAATTCCAATGTAAAAAGTCGTTCGATACGTGTTTGTCAATATGTAAACAAAACTGGTTTTCATAATGTGAGACCCTGAAACAAGTTCAGGGTGACGTTAGTTTATTCCTTAAGACTGCTGCATATTCTTTTACTACATTACTATCAAAATAGGGTTCTTCGTCAATACGGCCCAGAATTCTGACTCCCGACATTTTTGCAATGATTTGCTCGGTACTTGCGTGTGCTGCGCCACTAAAAATAATTCCGAAGACATTCAAGTTTCTCGCCTGCAAGGCTTCAATGGTTAGCAGTGTATGGTTGATACTGCCTAAATAATGGCGGGAAACCACAATCACCTGGTCTTCTGGATGAATGAGGTCTGTGATGGTTTCGTTGTTGTTTAACGGAACTAGCAATCCGCCAGCACCTTCCATCACCAATGAGTTATTTGTGTCGGGACGCTTTATTTTTTTTGCTGAAACCGAAACACCGTCAATTTCGGCAGCAGCATGCGGACTCATAGGTGTTTTGAGCTCAAATGCTGGTTTGTGGAATACGCTCTTTTTGTTTGACACCAAGCGTTGTACTTTCACGGTATCGCTATTTTCTAATTCGCCTGCTTGGATCGGTTTCCAATAGTCTGCTTGCAGTGATTCAGTAACGATAGCCGAAACGACTGTTTTGCCCACTTCGGTGGAGATCCCTGTGATAAAATAGGTTTGGTTTTTTGCCATTGGGTAAAGATAGGAAAATACGTTTCCTTATTCGCTTGAACTATATGTCTCCCCCTGTTTATCTTGAGTGATTTCAAGATTATTTTTGAGGAAATCCATCAGTTTTTCAATTTGTTCTTTCGTATTAAAACTATGAACACAAACACGCAAACGCTCTTGGCCTTCGGGTACGGTTGGCGAAAGGATAGGTTTTACATCGAAACCCTGCTTTTGAAGTTGCGTAGCCAAGTGCTTCGTTTCTGTATTACCCGAAACCAAACAGCAGTGAATGGCAGAATCACTTGGAAGAAATTGCGACTGTAATCCTTCCGTTCGCAGTGTTTCTTGTAAGTAGCCTATGTTATTTTTCAATTTAGTAATGTGCGCAGTATCGTTTTCTAGTTGTTCGTACGCTGCTAAAATAGTGGCTATAGAATGTGGCGGTAAGCCTGTGGTATAGATAAAACTTCGGGCAAAATTCACCAGGTATTGTTTTAATTCTGGGCGTCCCAAAATTGCGGCCCCGTGGCACCCTAGACCTTTTCCGAAGGTTATAATTCTAGTGAATACTTCGGTTTCTATCCCTAATTGTTGTACGAGACCTTCACCGTGCTCACCAACAACTCCCAATGCATGGGCTTCGTCTACCACTAAGTGACAGTTATATTTTTTACAAAGTGCTACCAGACCTTTTAAATCGGGTTGGTCACCGTCCATAGAGAAGGTGGATTCTGTGACGATGTATATTTCAGAATTTTGATTGAGGTTTCGACTGCGCTCAACCTGACATATAGATGATAGGTGTTCTAGATTGTTATGCCTAAACTTATACGATTTGGCGTGGCTCATCTGTATGCCGTCACGTATGGAGGCATGGCACAATTCATCGTATAGAATAAAATCACCTCGCTGGGGTACGCTACTGAAAAATCCTAAGTTGGCATCATAGCCGCTATTGAAAATCAGTGCACTTTCGGAGTTGTGGAATTGGGCAATCTTATCTTCTGCGAGTCGAAATAACGAATGGTTTCCAGAAAGTAACCGAGAACCTGTGGCTCCATTCACTTGAAGGTGGTGATGCTTTAAAATTTCCGAAGCACGGTTAAAGATTAGTTCCGAAGTACTAAAACCCAAATAATCATTAGACGAGAAATCGACCGAATCACTAGCCTTCCCCAAACTGCGGAGTGCGTTATCTGAAGATCGGTCCTCTAACTTTTTTTGAAGTTTTTTTGGCAACATACGTAAAGATAAACAAGAGAATGGTATTCACTTGTATGCTTTAAATTTTGACCAAATCAATCAATCATTTCAACAAACTGTGAAAACACTTCTTTATGTTTTTCCAAATCCATTTCAGGCGAAAGTGCTACACGGGCAATATAATCTTTATCTCCTTCTTTGGTCGTACCTTGGGTAGAAGTGGCGGGAATAGTCCAATAGCAACCTTTTAGCTGCCCATAACTTACACAGTACTTACTTTCTTGTGGTATTTCTGTAATCATTAAATCGATTAAGGTGTGATTGAGTGCTCTTTTATACGCCTCTCTCTTTTCTGGTGTTGCTCCTTTTGTAGGTAAATCCAGCGAAAAAACAGACGGTTTAAATCCTTGTTTGGCCAATTCTTCAGACACAAAATTAATTTTAGCCTCAGGTAGCTTTTGTTCAATAAAAGTAACAAACGATCTTGTGTTTTGATACGCAGCCTCAATCCGTTGATTCATGGACGGTAACTGCTGGGCCAATATGTCATACTGAAGTGGTGTAGCTTCGTTTTCACAGAGGTTTAGATGTAACGCAATTCTGTCCATCAGACCTTGTGCCTTCGTATTTCCTACACAGTAACCAGCAGTACTTCGCCCTCCGCTAGGGAATTTAGAGCCGCTTACATAAGACAGGGCTCGGACAGTAGAAAGCACTTCGCCATTGCCCAAAAACTGAACGTTCGGGCAAAACGTTTGATCTAAAATAAAGACAGGATCTATAGCCGCAGTATCAGATGCTGTGGTGCGTTCTTTTTCCAATACCCGCTTCAATTCTTGTAAATCAGGCACCTCTACTCTCGGATTTGTAGGTATTTCAGCAATAATATAAGGTACAGCATCATCTTTAGCAACTTCTGCCAACACCTTATCGATACTGCGCACCATATCATTATTTCCATCTACAGGAAGGTCTACCACTTCCACATTTCGTATAGCCGCGGCCACACGTCTTGCTTGATCGTTCGTGCCACCATAACAATTTGGTGGGACAATAAACTTAATGGCTTTCCCTTGGTGATTTTCAATCGCGTGGTGCACAAGGCCCATCATGATAGCATACTGCACTGAAAGTCCGCTAGAACCAACCACAGCCTTGCTGTTAGTGCCGGTAACGTCGTGTATGTTAGCAACGACTTCCTTTCGGTTGTTTTCAAGATTATGAATATGTGAAGCGATAGCAGATTGATTTGCTAGCGACTGTAGTGCTTCTAGACTGTTTGCTGGTGTCATGGCAATGGTTTCGCGCCTACGAACATGTTGTATTTCCGAAATATAATTGTGGTTCTTTTCATGCTGAACCATCAAAATGCTTCCAAGATTTGAATATGCGGTCACATAGAAATCAACAGCGGGGTGTAGTTCGCTTTGTGTAATTGTATCACTTTTTGAAATGAAAACAGAACTACCTTCACCTTCTGAAATTTCAGCTAGATTCTGCACCTTTAAGAGTTCAAAATCATACCCATACACGCGCTGTAACAAATCACCCTCGAGTATTGGTGGTACTTCAGCCGTATAGAAAATCCTGGTGGGCGTTTGATCTAATGAATTTTTTCTCAAAATTGCCAATATAGGCATGGGGTACGATGAAAAACTAATGACGTTTTCTGCCGGCAGACTGTGTAAACGACCCATAGCCCATTCTAGGATACAAGACAAAGGATGGCCCAACCTGATATAGTCGTATGCAGTAGGTAAATCTGCTAGTGCTGCTTTTTCTGAATTTTGTTGGTGATACAACTCTTCAAACTGTTCTAAGAACTGCGTCTTCGCCAAATTCTCATCGTAAATATCTAGACGATGGGTAGTAAGTTGCAACCATGATTGCGGCATGTGCCGTAAAACATTGTCAATATATGTAAGCATATTCGTTTCGGTCATAAGTGTAGCTTTTTAAAAAGCACTGCAAAGATACAGAAGGGTAAAGGAATTACTTCCATTGACAAATGGAATGTAATATGTTCAAAACAAGAGCTAATGTTTTAGAGGCCGTTTTTTAATCATTCCCCCTTTGATGTCTTTTATACTGTTCATGACGATAAATGCATCCGGCTCAATTTTTTCTATTTCGGTATTTAGTTTGTTTAACTCCAGCCGTGTAATAACCGTATAAATAATATCTAACTCTCTAGAAACACCATCCTTTGCGTAGCCGCCCTGACCTTTGTAAATGGTGACACCACGACCCAGATTATCGATAATCATATTTTTTACGCGAGTACTCTGGGAGGAGATAATGGTCACGCCTATGTATTCTTCGATACCCTCAATAATAAAATCTAATGTTTTTGAAGCGGCGATATATGTAATCATAGAATATAGGGCAATTTCAATAGAAAGGAGATAGGCCGCAAACGAGAAAATGATAATATTGATTAAGATAATGATATCGCCAATCGTAGTTGAAAATTTCCGACTCAGAAAAATAGCAAGTATTTCGGTTCCGTCAATAACGGCGCCCCCTCTTATCGCCAAACCGATTCCCGCTCCAAGGAAAAATCCGCCAAAAACTGCTACCAAGAGATCATCGTTGGTGACATTTGGAAATGGCACGACAGCCACACAAAGCGCAAGCCCAATAATGGCCAAAGCGGTTTTCACTGCAAATCGGCGTCCCATAATTCGATAGCCCAAAAATATAAAGGGAAGGTTTACCGCTATAATGAGTACGTAAAGTGGGATGTCTGAAATTGCAGCAAGCAGCAACGAGATTCCGGTAGCCCCACCATCGATAAAATCGTTTGTAAGCAGAAAGCCCTTAAAGCCAAAGGAGGCAGAAAAAATACCTATGATAATAAGTATTAAATTTTTTAAATTCCTTTTAAAGGAAATTACAAATTGCCGGTATTCTTTTGCGAGCTCATATTTAGAAGGTTTTCCTGAAGAATACTTCTGTTTTCCCTTAAATTTTTGGGTGGCTTGGATAATAATGTCTGCTATAAAGGAGCTCATCTATATTTCTACTTTTTTTCCGACAACCAAATTGTTATCACCTGCAATTTATGATATTCTATCTGGAAAAAAGCACCCCTTGAGAAACTTTTAAGAGGGAATAAAATATCGAAAAAAATCTCTAAAGAGGTAATTTAAGCCCAAACTGAAAATGAGCTCACAATTTAAGTATCTTAGTGAGATAAACTGACTGCACATGATTTCCTATTCACTTGTTACTTCGGAAAAAGAATTGCATCAGATATTGCAATTGCAACAACAAAATCTACCCGAGTCTGTTTCAGAAGCAGCACAAAAATCCGAAGGGTTTGTCACGGTGCAGCACGATTTTGCACTATTGAAAGCAATGCATGAGAAATGCCCGCATATCGTCGCAAAGGATGGCGAAAAAGTGGTAGGCTACGCACTCAGTATGCACCCTGATTTTGGAAATGACATTGAAGTGTTGCGACCTATGTTCCAACAAATACATCGCTATTATAGCAGTATTGAATCGGCTTCAAAACTATTGCATCACAACAACTTTATTGTCATGGGGCAAATTTGCATCGCCAAGGCCTATCGCCAACAAGGAATTTTCAGGAAATTGTACGAGACCATGCAAGCTAATTTGCCAGATTCCTTTTCAACCATTATTACCGAAGTAGACACTAAAAATCAACGTTCGCTAAATGCACACTATTCCGTAGGCTTTAAAGACTTGAAACGTTATGTGTCGGGCGGACAAGAATGGGTATTGATCTATTTAGCATAAACTGTCATTTCGAGTGCAAACGAGAAATCCTATAGCGATTTGTTCGTGAGATTTTTCAGTCATTCTTCCTTCGAAATGACAACTGTAGTATACAAAACAGAAAATTACTTGTCTTTAAAAGCGCATTCCACAGTAGGTTTTTAGTCATCAAAAAAAAATATTTCTACTAATCAGGAATAGGGTCGATCTATTTAGCATAAACTGTCATTTCGAGTGCAAACGAGAAATCCCATGGCACTTGGTTCATGAGATTTCTCAGTCATCCCTCCTTCGAAATGACAATGGAAGCGTATAAAGCATAAAATATCCCAAACTCCTTTTGGAATTTGGGATCTGTATTATTTGGAATTTGTGTGCCGAAATTAATCTGCCAGCACAATTACTTTGTTATCGCTGCACTCTACCGTTCCTCCGTTAATGTGCATATTCCATTTTCCATCTTTCTGTGTAAACTTCTTTTCGAAGCCTTCGGCGATGGTCGGATTTCCTTTAAAACGAACTTCTCCTTCAACTAACAACGATACGATAGCAGCGTGGTTGTTCAACATCTGAAACTCACCATCCATGCCCGGAACCGTTACACTTTCTACTTCACCGCTCACTAAAGAAGCTTCTGGAGTTACTATTTCTAAATACATGATATACTTTTATTAAATGAAGTGACAATTCTACACTGCCCCCTCTGTCAGCTGATGCTGACATCTCCCCTTTGCAGGGGAGAATTATTCTTTAGTTTAACTAAAATATTATCTAGGCTTCCGCTAACATTTTCTCACCTGCCTCGATTGCTTCTTCAATAGAACCTTTCAAGTTAAAGGCAGCTTCCGGAAGGTGGTCTAACTCACCATCCATGATCATGTTAAAACCTTTAATGGTTTCCTTAATATCTACCAATACCCCTGGGATACCTGTAAACTGCTCTGCCACGTGGAAAGGCTGTGATAAGAAACGCTGTACACGACGTGCACGGTTTACCGCCATCTTATCTTCTTCAGATAATTCTTCCATACCCAAGATGGCAATAATATCTTGTAATTCTTTATAACGCTGTAACAACTCTTTTACACGTTGCGCACAGTTATAGTGATCTGCACCTAAGATTTCTCTCGTCAAAATACGCGACGTAGAATCTAGTGGATCTACCGCTGGATAAATACCAAGCTCAGCAATTTTTCTAGAAAGTACCGTTGTTGCATCTAAGTGGGCAAAGGTTGTTGCCGGTGCCGGATCGGTAAGGTCATCTGCAGGTACGTATACCGCCTGTACCGATGTAATCGATCCTTTCTTTGTTGATGTAATTCGTTCCTGCATGGCACCCATCTCGGTTGCCAAGGTTGGTTGGTATCCTACCGCAGATGGCATACGACCTAAAAGTGCCGACACCTCAGAACCTGCTTGTGTAAATCGGAAAATGTTATCTACGAAGAAAAGTACATCTTTTCCTTGTCCGTCTCCTGCTCCATCACGGAAATACTCAGCAATAGTCAAACCAGACAAAGCAACACGCGCACGTGCTCCTGGTGGTTCGTTCATCTGTCCGAATACGAAAGTCGCTTTCGACTGCTTCATGGCTTCTTTGTCAACTTTGGTCAAGTCCCATCCGCCTTCTTCCATCGAGTGCAAGAATTCGTCTCCGTACTTAATAATTCCAGATTCTAACATCTCACGCAACAAGTCGTTTCCTTCACGTGTACGCTCTCCTACTCCTGCAAATACTGAAAGTCCACCGTGACCCTTTGCAATGTTGTTAATCAATTCCTGGATCAATACGGTTTTACCTACACCTGCACCACCAAAAAGACCAATTTTACCACCCTTTGCATACGGCTCAATAAGGTCGATTACCTTAATACCTGTAAACAATACTTCGGTAGAAGTAGAAAGATCTTCAAATTTTGGTGCTTCACGGTGAATTGGCAATCCGTTGTCTCCCTCTTTCGGAAGGTCACCGATACCGTCAATAGCGTCACCAATTACATTGAACAGACGCCCGTATACCGCTTCGCCGATTGGCATTTGGATAGGCGATCCTGTTGCAACAGCGTCAACACCTCGGCTCAAACCATCGGTAGAGTCCATAGAGATGGTACGTACCGTATTTTCACCTACGTGCGATTGTACTTCAAGAATCAATTTATTTCCGTGGTTGTCTACTACGAGACTGTCGTAAATTTTCGGAAGTTCAGCTCCGTTCGCAAACTCAACGTCTACTACTGGGCCAATAATCTGTGCAACTTTTCCTGTAACTTGTGCCATTGTTAACTGTATCTGTTTTAGTTATCTACGGGCGCAAAAAGCACCCTTGTTTTTAACGGTGCAAAGATAGTTTTTTCTTACCGAATATCACAACCCAAAATCACTAAAAATTTCATCTGTGTTTTTTGGGTGGCTACCCCTTCGTTAAAACTTCGGGGCACCGCGCTATACGCTGTATATTTTTAATTTGTCACCTTGAGCGCCAGCCCGAAAGATTTATGCTGGCGGGCAGTCGAAAGGTCTTGACAAATTAAAAAGGATGCCGCTGCTATCGCTGCCACAAAAACAAAACAGAATTACCGCATCAACAAACAAAGGCTCCTTCCCATGCGAGGAACGAGCATCTCAGGGAAAGGCGGGCATCGGTGTGAACCGATGCTTGGAAGGGGTAAAAATTTATTCTGCTTCTTTACGAATCTAAAACCTCACAATAGTTCCGAATGTTATTTTTGAACAAGGCCAGCAGCTCTGCCATCAACGCATCATCCTTTTGTATCTCCCTACCATCAATCTCTACCACAGGGGTCAATTCACCCATGGTTCCTGTAGCAAATACGCCGTCGGCATTGTAGAGTTGCGATAAGGTGATGTCTTGTTCTTCAATGTCGATGCTATTTTCCTTGCATATTTCTATTACTGTGGCGCGCGTAATCCCCGGCAGACACGCATGGGCATAAGGAGTCACTATCGTCCCATCTTTCACCATAAACAAATTGCTTCCATTAAGTTCTGCTACGAATCCGCGGTCATCCAACATCAATCCTGCATCTTTGCCTGCTACGTTGGCTTGTATTTTAGCGATGATATTGTTGAGGAGGTTGTTGTGGTGTATTTTACTGTCTAAATACTGTGGCGCATTGCGGCGCTGACTCGCACTGATTACTTTTATGCCGCTATCATTGTCATACACCAGCGGTTTCCATTCGGCCAGCACAATCAGGCACGACCCATCTTGGTTTAGTCTCGGGTCCATACCACTGGTTATTTTTTCACCTCGGGTAAGGGTTAATCGTATGTGGGTGTCGTCGGTCATGCCATTGGCATCCAGCGTCATTTTAATTGCTGCCTTTACTTCTTTTTTTGAAGGAATGTCTGTAAACGCCAACGTTTTTGCACTTTCCTGCAAACGTGTTAAATGCTTATCGAGGCAAACAACACCCTCAGGATATACGCGAAGGCCTTCCCAAACGGCATCGCCTCCCTGTACCGAACTATCAAAAACAGAAACCTTGGCTTCATTTCGAGGGTACAGACCATCCTTTACATATACTTGAATCGTGTCGTTTTTGGGAGTACGTTTTTGTAGCATTTAATCGTTTTTTAAAATATGATTCTTTAGAATATTATAATACGGAAGTGCAGCAGCCAACACAGGCTCCAAGTATTCAGGTAATGGTTGGTCACTTGTTCGCTGCACGGCAAACCCTTCAGAATTGTGGACGTTTGCATACCAATGTTCGGCCCAAATCCCATCTTCAGGAATGCCTCCCTTTTTCCATGACAGCATTGCTTCAAAAAAGGGGATCTGCAACAAGCTACAGATTTTTTTAAGATAGGTCGATGGATCTTTTAGCAGTTCGTCACTATCGATTACAATGGGCGTTTTTCCCTCTGAAGTTAGGTAGGTGAAAATTTCCGAAGCCTTTTTTATCCCGATATCATCTAGGGTGGGGTGCTCTATAACTTTCGCAAAAGAAGCCAATAACTTTTTAGGATGGCGAATTAAAATAATGTTGTGCCATTTCAGAATAAATTCAGGAGCATCGCTCAAATAATGGTGCGCCATTCCCTTTACGAAAACATGATGAGATGAAGACAACGCTCTAATTTGGTTTAACACCAAAGCTGCATCATTCGGCATGGTTCTCACTATTTCATTGTGGCAAGGATGCTGGATTTTTACATCAGCATTCGAAAGATAATATCCGTAAAATGGCTCGTCCAGCACCTTCATATCGAGTCGCTGCGCAAAACTGTACATGAGTGCGGTAGATAGGTTTCGCGGACCAGAAATAAGGTTGATGACTTTCACGAAATAAAAATAGAATTATTCCGCAGAGATTGTACTAGAAAAGTATAAAAAAGATTACTCTACCGTCACACTCTTCGCCAAGTTTCGCGGCTGATCTACATTCTTTTCTAACATGACAGCAATATGGTATGACAACAACTGTAATGGGATGGTTGTTACCAACGGGCTCAGTGATTCTGGAGTTTTAGGCACCTCCATGATGTAGTCTGCCAATTCTTTAACCTGGGTATCACCTTCGGTGACCACGGCAATAATTTTCCCTTTTCTGGCCTTGATCTCCTCGATATTACTCACTACTTTCTCATAGTGGTTGCTGTTTACTGCAATTACCACCACGGGCATCTGCTCATCAATTAGCGCGATAGGGCCGTGTTTCATTTCGGCAGCGGGATACCCTTCGGCGTGGATATAAGATATTTCTTTAAGTTTTAAAGCACCTTCTAAAGCTACTGGGAAGTTATAGCCCCTTCCGAGGTACAAGAAATTAGCCGCATCTTTATACTTCGCAGCAATTTCTTTAATCTTATCGTCACCTTGCAGCGCCTCTTCCACCTTTCCAGGGATGGTATCTAACTCCCGCAAATGCAACATATAGTCGCTTTGTGAAACTGTTCCTTTTGCCTTCGCCAATCGAAGCGCCATCATCATCAACACAGTGATTTGCGTGGTAAATGCTTTGGTTGAAGCCACACCAATTTCGGGACCCGCGTGTGTATAGGTGCCGCTGTGTGTTTCTCTAGAAATGGTAGAACCCACTACATTGCAGACTCCGTAGACAAATGCTCCTTTTTCTTTCGCCAATTTTATGGCAGCCAAGGTATCGGCAGTTTCCCCACTTTGTGAAATCGCGATGACCACATCTTTCTCCGTGATAATTGGGTTTCTATATCGAAACTCGGAAGCGTATTCTACCTCTACAGGAATTCGCGCAAGGTCTTCAAAAATATATTCAGCTACCAAACCAGCGTGCCACGACGTTCCGCAAGCAACAATGATAATACGATTGGCATTGGTGAATTTTTCAATATAATCTTCTAAACCACCCAACTTTACAATGCCCTTGTTGGCCAAGAGCCTCCCACGATAGGTATCTTTGATTACAGAAGGTTGCTCATAGATTTCTTTGAGCATAAAGTGGTCGTACCCTCCTTTTTCAATCTGTTCAATATTTAGTTGAAGCTCTTGTACGTAAGGATCTACGAGGTTGTCTCCTTTAATTTTACGCACTTTCACGTCACGACCGCGACGTATAATTGCCATCTCTTCGTCTTCAAGATAGATGGCGTTGTTGGTAAATTCAATAAAAGGGGTTGCATCACTCGCAACAAAAAATTCGTCGTCTCCAATCCCGATGGCCAAAGGGCTCCCGAGTTTAGCTACAACGATTTCATCAGGTTTATTTTTATCGAACAATGCAATGGCATAGGCTCCTACGACTTGGTTAAGTGCAATTTGCACTGCCTTACCCAATTTTACATTTTCCTGTTTCTTAATTTCTTCGATCAGGTTTACCAATACTTCGGTATCGGTATCACTGTTGAAATGATACCCGCGGTTGATAAGCTCCTTTTTAATGGAAGCATAGTTTTCTATAATTCCGTTGTGGATGATAACCAAATCTCCGCTATTGCTGTAATGCGGGTGCGAATTGACATCGTTGGGAACGCCGTGGGTAGCCCATCGGGTATGGCCTATCCCCAAACTACCGTTCGTTTTAATTTCAGCAGCAACACGCGATTCAAGATCTGCTACCTTGCCTTTTGTTTTGCTAAGTTGAATTTGGGTACCATCAAACAATGCAATACCAGCACTATCATAACCACGATATTCTAAACGTTTTAACCCGTTTATAATAATGGGATATGCTTCTCTGTTACCTATATATCCTACAATTCCGCACATAAAGAATAAAATTAGTTGGGTTCAGTATAGAAAATCTGAAGTTTCAAACGTTTGGCTTCATTCGAAGTTCTGTTTCCGTGGAGTACCGTTCCTTCTGGAGAAACAACGGTGGAAGCCGGCACATTATCGATTCCCGGAGCTTGAGAATTTTCCAAATCCTGAAAGTCGAAAACCGTCACATTCTGCGAAACTACCAGCGCTAAAGGCACATTTGTAGAGTCGCTATTAATAAGGTTGCTCACATGGTTGGTGATTCTAATCTTGTAGAAATCACCATTGGCATCGGTACCACGCTCTAACGGACCATAATGGTCTACCAGTGCTTCAAAAGGTTCTTCTCCTGAAGTTGGGTCTAAGGGAAGGTCTGCCAAAAAGTTATCATTTCCAGTTTCATAAATCACTAAGCGCAGCGGTTCATTATCTCCACTGGGCACTATATCTCTATTTACATAAAAAATGAGGTTGGCTTCATTGATAAGCCATTCTTGATCACGCAAAAACTCTAGCTCGTCTGCTACTCCGTTTCCATCTAAATCTTCACCGAACAATTCAATTACCGAGACAATACCGTCGCCACCCCGCACATACAGGTTTTCTTCACCATCGTCAATATTTGGGTTGGCCAAGGTACTTGCAATAGACGGATTCAATTCATTATCGAAGGTATTCACGCTAATCGCGTCAAAATTGAGTCGGAGCACTGTTTCAATCGGGTCTTGCGTGTTTTCTTCACACGTTTCTCCAGTTAGTGTTTTAAAGGTGTAGAACAAATCAATTCTCGCATCATTCTCTGGATCGTTATCACCGTCGAGAACGTCGAAAATAAAAGAGCTGCCATTTTCGGTAGGGCTATCTACTTTAAAATACAGTCCTCTTAAGAATTCACGGAAGTTGTTATTATTAATGAGGTTTGCTGTTCCTTCCTGTTCAAAGATTTTGCGTTGGAAAAACTCATTGGGTAATGCAACTCGTAAGCCAGGTGGAAGTGTTACCGTATCATTCAGTACGATTCCTTCGCTACTAGGTACAAAATTTTCTATGGTCATGATTTTACCTCCCAAAAAGTTTTCAAAAGTTCGTCCTTGGTTCGAATAGTACTTCTGTTGCTCCTCAAATCCGGCTTCTGGATCAAGGTCCCTAAGAAAGAATTTCGACTCGTAGATAGAAATATTAATGGGATCATTTCCGAAGATAGAATCTGTGGTAAAAGTAGTCACAGAATCGACTGTAGTTGCGGTACTATAAAATGGCAGGTACAATACTACACTATCTAATTGGGTACAATCTCCAAAATCAGGATCGGTTTCTGACAAGGTGAGCTGGCTCAACAAGTTAATGGTTGATTTTCCGTAAACCGGATCGTTATAAACCCCTAGTTGATACGACGGAAGGGCATTGGTCTGGACAGGCAACAACTTTCTGCTGTAAGACACAACGGTACTCTGGTCGAATAATTCGGTGGTGAAATTTTGGTCTACAATGTCAGATCCAATGGTATTGAAATCTTCCTCACAGGAAGCGAAAACCACAATTACGACTAAAATTGCCATTAATTTTGGCAGTAGATTCTTTATCTTCATAATGCTTCTTAAAAAATACGGCTATTCTGATGCCAGTACTTTGTTTTGGTAAAAATCTAAATATGCGTCTTGGATGGTTTCTGTGTTTTGGTATGGCAGCACTGGAATTTCGATGGTTTCGAGGTATTCTTTCAATGCTTGGGGGATTTCTTCTGAATTAACGATGGCAGCATCAGAATTTTCTAAAGCCACTTTCATTACATTCGTATAATCTGGGCTCTTCAACACTGCAACTTTATCTTCAGCAATACCGTCGAAACTCATTTTATCGGTCACCTTTTCATCTAACGTACCATCAAAGCCTTGATTGTACACAGAGGTAACTATTTTACTATTTTCGAACAAGGGTTCGTTGCCATAGTAGTTTCTCAGGTATAAAGGTAAGAACGAAGCCAACCAGCCATGAACATGGATGATGTCTGGCGACCAATTCAATTTTTTAACGGTTTCAATAACACCTTTGGCAAAAAAGATAGCGCGCTCGTCATTGTCTGGAAACAGATTTCCCTCTTCATCTGCATAGGTCGCCTTTCTTTTAAAATATTCTTCATTGTCTATAAAGTACACCTGCATTCGTTCCTTCGGAATAGAGGCTACCTTGATAATGAGCGGCATGTCCATATCATTAATCACCAAGTTCATCCCCGAAAGGCGAATAACCTCGTGTAACTGATGTCTACGTTCGTTAATATTTCCATACCTTGGCATGAAAATTCTGATTTGACCGCCTTTATTATTGACCATCCTTGGGGCCTCAAACGACATGGAAGAAATCTCGGTCTCAGGGAGGTATGGAACTACTTCGGAAGACACATACAAGATTCTCTTATCTTTCATAGGATTGCTTTAATTGGTGTTGCTGCTTAAAACACGCAAAATTACGAAAATTTATGCAGTTATGAAGCAATAACTTAATTTTGCGGATGATTAACTAAATTTTATGACCATTTACACGACCACCAAAGCATTGCAAAAAAAATTGTTCTCGCTGCCTATCGAATCTAGCATTGGTTTTGTGCCCACCATGGGAGCTTTACACAGGGGCCACATTTCACTCGTAGAAAAGGCATTGCAAGACAACAGCCATGTGGTTGTGAGTATTTTTGTGAATCCGACCCAATTCGACAACAAAAACGACTTGGTGAAATACCCGCGTAATATAGACGAAGATACCGCCCTGCTGAAGAACCTGGGTGATTCCGTTATTGTTTTTGCTCCATCTGCCGAAGAAGTTTATGGCGAAAAAGTAAAAGCAAAGAAATACAATTTTGGCAGACTCGCAGATGAGATGGAAGGACAACACCGGAAAGGCCATTTTAATGGGGTTGGCACGGTACTGACCCATCTATTTCGCATTATTGAACCCAGCAAAGCATATTTTGGCGAAAAAGACTATCAGCAACTCCAAATTGTGCGAAAGTTGGTATTGCTCGAAAACATGCCCGTTCAAATTGTTGGTTGCCCTATCTTAAGGGAATCCAATGGCCTCGCTATGAGCTCACGCAATGAACGCTTGACCGATGCACAGCGAAATGAAGCTGTTTTTATATCTGAAATTTTAAAACAAACCCGAGAAAATTTCAGCAAAAAATCGATTCCAGCACTAAAAAGAGCTGCAAAAAAAGCCTTTGATGAAAATCCGCACCTCGAATTAGAATATTTTGAAATTGCCAATAGCGAAACCCTTACATCAGCCAAGCGAAAACAAAAAGGAGTCTCTTTTAGGGCCTTTGTGGCAGCATTTGCCGGAGATGTAAGGCTCATAGATAATATGGCTGTGAATTAAATCAGATAACTTCGCTTTTGCTAAATACCTATCCACAAAGTATAACCTACAGCTTGTTTTGGATTAGAAGCTGTAGCCTTTTCACTCTGGTACGAACTTTGTAAAAAATCAAAAATCAAATTGTATCTTTGCACCATGCAAATTCATGTAGTAAAATCTAAGATTCATCGAGTAAAAGTAACAGGCGCCGATTTAAATTATATTGGTAGTATTACTATAGATGAAGACCTTATGGACGCCGCTAATATCATTCAAGGCGAAAAAGTTCAAATAGTGAATAACAACAACGGAGAGCGTCTCGAAACCTACGCTATTCCTGGTCCGCGTGGTAGTGGCGAAATCACTTTAAATGGTGCTGCCGCCAGAAAAGTGGCCCCAGGAGATATCCTTATTTTAATTACCTACGCGCTTATGGATGTGGCCGCAGCCAAAGATTTTAAACCGGCATTGGTTTTTCCGAACGAAGAAAACAATCTCCTTACCTAAGGTGAACAAATCACTCTCTAAATTCTTAAGTATTGCCCTGCCGCTCGCGTTAGGAGCATTTTTAATTTGGTACATCTTTAGCTTATTTACTCCCGAGCAAATTCGCCAGATGAAACTCCACATTAAAGGTGCTAACTATTGGTTTGTGGGGCTTTCGGTAATTTTAAGTGTATTGAGCCATGTAATTCGGGCATATCGGTGGAATTTCATGTTGGCACCGTTAGGGTATGCTCCAAAACTCGCCAATAATTTTATGGCAGTCTCGGTAGCTTATCTTATGAATCTGTTTATTCCGAAAAGCGGTGAGGTTTCCCGTGCTTTGGTGCTCACCAAATACGAGAATGTCCCTTTCGACAAAGGGTTCGGTACCGTAATTTCAGAACGTATCGTAGACCTTATTTTATTGATTCTTTTTACGCTCCTAGCACTATTCCTTCAATTTGACGTACTCTATGCCTATTTAGCCGATGTGGTTCCAGTTAAAAAATTAATGCTCTTCGGAAGTATAGGATTACTGCTATTATTGATTTTTCTTGCGTATCTAAAATTTGCAAAGACCGCGCTAAGTTTAAAGATAAACAAACTCATATCGGGTTTAAAAGAAGGGGCGCTCAGTATTTTAAAAATGAAACAAAAAGGGGCATTTTTATTTTGGAGTGTTGCCATTTGGGGGTTGTATATCGCTTCCTTTTACACGGCTACGCTCTCTTTAGGGGAAACCTCCGGAATTTCATTCGGAATCATCATCACGACCTTTGTGGTAGGAAGCTTCACCTTCGGTTTCACGAACAGTGGTTTCGGTTATTACCCTGCGGCTATTATGGGTATTTTGTTGGTTTTTGGTATTGACGAGCCCGTAGGTTGGGCATTGGGATGGATTGTCTGGACCAGCCATATGATTTATATTATCGCCTCTGGCGGACTCTCCTTTCTATTGTTGCCGTTTTATAACAAAGGGCAATCTTGATAGTTGGTAAAAACATTCGCTATAAATTTTAGTATCTTTCCCCTTCTAAAATTTTAGACCATGAAACGCCTATTATTACTTTCAGCTTGCTTACTCCTTTCATTTTCTACTCTTGCACAATCTAAGATCATCTATGAAGAATTTGCTTCAAACAAACTAGATGAAACGCGAAAGCTGAAAATTCAGCTGCCACGAGACTATGATGTGAACACAGACAAAGTGTATCCAATCATTATAGTGTTAGACGCCAACTACTTATTCGAACCTGTAGCCGGAAACGTAGATTATTTCAGCTATTGGGAAGACATGCCTGAGAGTATTGTGGTAGGAATCATGCAGGGAGATTCACGTTATGATGATGGTGAATACGACGACACCAACTTTATGCCCGCAGATAAAGGTGCCGATTTTTTTGAATTTATTGGCTTAGAATTGCTCCCGTATATAGACAATACGTACCGCACGGCACAGTTTACTATCGCAGTAGGACACGATTTTACCGCTAATTTTATAAACTATTATTTATTTAAAGATCCGCCGCTTTTCAACGGATATATCAATTTAAGTCCGGATCTAGCGCCCATGATGGCCGAGCGTATCCCCGAGCGTATCCCAAATATTGAAACCAGAACGTTTTACTACCTAGCAACAGGAACCGATGATGTAAAAGACCTCATGGACCTAACCATTGAATTAGATAGTTATCTGAAACCCTTAAAAAGTGATAATTTCGACTATCATTTCGATAATTTTGAAGGAGCCACCCATTATTCACTGGTAGCACGGGCCATCCCATCAGCACTTGAGAAAATATTTTCAGTTTACCGCCCCATAAGCAAGCAAGAATTTAGCGAGAAGTTGCTGAAAATGGATACTCCAATCAGTGACTATTTAACTGATAAGTACAAGATAATCGAAGATCTATTTGGCCTTACCAACCCGATTCGAATCAATGATTTTATCGCTACAGCTACAGCTGCTGAAAAGAAAGAACAATGGGAATCTTTGCGCACGATCGCATCATTGGCACAAAGACAGTATCCAGATACGGTTTTAGGAGACTACTACATGGCACGAGCGTATGAAGAAATGGGAGAACCTAAAAAAGCGATGCGAACCTACCAAGGTGCATTCGACAAAGAAGAAGTAGATTTTATCACAATCGACTTAATGTTAGAAAAGGCAGACAAGATAAAGGCCGATTTCGGATTTTAAAAAACGCCCCAAGCAAGATGCAATGAGGGCGCCTATGGTTGTTTGGTTAGTAATTATTCTTTAATGATATGTTTGGTAAGTGTACCAAACTCTGTTTTTATTATTAGTACATAGGAAGCACTGGCCAATTCTGAAACATCAATGCTTAATGTAGTTTTATTGAAATGTCTAATCTCCTGAATCATTCTTCCTGTTACATCGTATAACTGAATTGTTTCCACAGCGATATTATTTGGATTGTCGATAATGAGTTTTGCTGAAACAGGATTCGGATAAAAAGAAAGACTTCCTAAATCGACTTCTGAAGGTGTCCCTAAAATAGCCTCCACACTTAAAATAAACATACAAACCGTCTCATTTCCTGCCGCGTCGATAGCAGTTATGGTAACTGGATAATCACCTGGTTCTAATTGGGTTCCAGCAGCTGGTGTCTGATTGGTATTGCCCACAGGGTCGGTACAATTATCACTCACCGTTACAATGCCTTCTGAAATATAATCTGGCACCTCATAAGTCGTCATATCTACAAAAACAGTGGTGTCGCTTATACAATTAACAGAAGGTGCCTCGGCATCTTCAACAATCACATCAAAACTACACAAGGTGCTATTTCCAGCGGTATCGGTTGCTGTATAGGTAACCGTAGTAGTTCCCACAGGAAACATATCTCCACTAGCATGCGAAGAAGTAAGCGTAAGCCCAACACAATTATCAGTGGCCGTTGGTGCAGCCCAGTTCACGTTGGCCTCACAAGCGCCAAAATTGTTTGGAACAGTTATATTAACAGGACAGTTAGTGATAACAGGCATCTCTTGGTCGGCCACCGTTATGGTGAACGAGCAATTCGCTTCATTCCCTGAAGCATCGGTTGCTGTATACGTTACGGTGGTTGTCCCCAATTGAAAGACATCACCTGGGTTGTGAGTACTCACCAATGTTACGGAACAGTTATCTGTAGCTAGCGGCACTACCCATGACACCTCAGCATCACACTGCCCGAGGTCATTTGTCACAGAGATATTAGTCGGACATGAATTAATGATAGGGTTTTCAGTGTCTTCCACAGTAACAGTAAAACTGCAAACTGCTTGATTTCCCGATGTGTCTGTCGCAACATAGGTAACCATAGTTGATCCAACAGCAAACGTGTCGCCTGGCACATGACTGCCTACTAAAGTCGCTCCACAGTTGTCTGTTTGTGATGGTGGCGTCCACGAAACTACTGCTGAGCAGTTTCCTGGGTCATTAGTCATCACAATATTTGAAGGACAATTAGAAATCACTGGAGCCTCATTTTCAGTAATAGTTACTGTAAAACTACAGGTGTCTGTATTCTCTGAAGCGTCTGTAGCGGTATACACCACCGTAGTCTCCCCTGCCGAAAATGTATCTCCGGGATTATGGGTAGACGAAAGCGTTGCGCTGCAATTATCGGTTTGTAAAGGGGGTGTCCAAGTCACCACCGCTGTACATACTCCTGGGTCTGCATTTTGTGTTATATTGAAAGGGCAACTCGAGATTATAGGGTCACTTGTATCTTCAACAGTTACGGTAAAAGAGCAAGTATCTGAATTGCCGGCAGCGTCTGTTGCTGTATAAAACACAGTTGTAACTCCTACGGGAAAAGTGTCTCCAGGATTGTGGGAAGCACTGAAGGTAGCTCCACAATTATCAGCTACGGAAGGAGCAGCATAATTAACTACCGCTCCGCAGGCACCGGTATCGTTAGAGACAATGATATCAGAAGGGCATCCCGATATTACCGGATCTACCGTATCTAGAACGGTTATTGTAAACGAACACGTTGCCGAATTGCCTCCATTATCTGTTGCAATATACGTTACAGCAGTGTCCCCCACAGGAAAAAACTGACCCGGATTGTGCGATGATGAAACCGAAGCAAAGCAATTATCAGAGGCAGTCGGAGCTGTGTAATTAACCACAGCACCACATGAATTTACTTCAGAATTAACGGTAAAAGAAGTTAAACACCCTGAAAAAACAGGTGCCTCATCATCGGTAACTGTAACGGTAAACGTAGTCGTAGATTGGGCATCGCTATTTCCAGCCGTATCGGTAGCAGTATAGGTAACAGACGTTATACCCACAGGGAAGGTATCTCCCGAATTATGCGTAGATACGACTGTAAAGTCGCAGTTGTCTGTGGCCATAGGGGGTGTATAGGTTACCACAGCATTGCATAGGCCAGCTGTTGCTGAAACTGTAATGTTAGATACCGATGATATCACAGGAGCCGTAGCATCGGTAATAATTACTTTTTGGTTTTGGGTAATACTATTGCCATTTCCATCGTCAAACGTCCAGGTAATAATGGTTTCACCTTGCGCAGTTACTGGAAAGGCATCGGTGGTGCCTGTTATCACCCCAGTACACGCATCGGTTGCTGTAGGGGCAGGAATGGTCGTTACGGCACATTCGCTTGTGATGTCGGGCAGTGTAGGAATGTCTGGAACAGGGTCAACGTTTTCAGCTCCAGCATCTATAATTTGCCACAAGTCGTTGTCTATCATATTTTGGCGAGCAACAGCTCCTGTACAATACCTACTTGTACCTCCGTTAAAATTTACACCATTTTGTAATGTTTGGGCATTCCACCCATTGAGTAGCGCATCATAATTTGCAATACTCAATGAAGCACCAGCGAACATGTTCTCCATATCGGTTACCATAGAGACATCCCAGCCACCAATGTTCTGGTCGAATGCTTCCGCAGCAGTAAACATTTCAACCATATTTTGTACAGAAGACGTATCCCAGCCACCAATATCCTGATTAAAAAGCAAGGCATTGTTAAACATGTTTTCCATGGTAATCACGTTGGAAACCGTCCAACTACCAATATCTTGATTAAATAATTCTGCACTGGCAAACATAAAGCTCATATCTTCAACCATAGCTACCTGCCAGGCACTTAAATCCTGATCAAAAGCCAGTGCTCCGTTAAACATATTCGACATATTGGTGACATTGTTTACCGTCCAATTACCAATAGGTTGATTAAAAGCCTTGGCATTGGTAAACATTCCGCTCATGTTAGTCACCATCGAGGTGGGTACAAACCAGGTATCAAGGGGTTGGTTAAATACTTCGGTATTCGAGAACATTCCTTCGGTAGTTTCTACTGCCAAAGGCGTCCATAAATTTAGTGGCTGGTTGAAACTTTCAGCATTCAAAAACATCCCCTGCATATTTATTACGTTTGAAACATCCCAAGCACTGATATCTTGGTTGAAATCGAGCGCATTCGCAAACATAGAGTCCATTGAAAGTACGTTCGTGGTAATCCAACTAGGAAGTGGTTGGTTAAAGGGACTTTCAGCAAAAGTTTCTTTCATGGAATTCACATTAGAAACATCCCAAGCATCGATTGGTTGGTTAAAACCGCTTTTCAAAAACGTTCCATCCATATTTTCGAGCGCTGTGGTGACCCACCCATTCAAACTTTGATTAAAATCGGTGGCCCCACTAAAGGTTTCAGAAAGGTTTGTGATGGTAGTCACATCCCAAGTATCAATGGGGTCGTTCAACGAAATGGCACCTTTAAACATCTGTGCTAAGCTAGTCGCGCCAGAAAGGTCTGGCACATCAAGCGCATTTATCCTGAGATTTGAACAACCATAGAATGCGGCTTCCATCGAAGTCCAAGCAATAGCACCCCAATTTTCAACAGAAAGTAGTTTTTCTTTATCTCCTCCATTATTGAAATAAATACGTGGAAAATTGCCTCTAATTTTTACAGTGTAGGTTCCTGCAGAAGCATAGGTATGTGTGTTGTTCCCCGTTAGGTTGTTAGATCTGCTTCCATCGCCCCAATCTACTTCGTACATATAACCCGAACCGCTTGTAGGTATTGTAATTTCATTGGCTGACGAGGTCCCGGGATTGTCGGTTTTCCAAGTTGTGACAAATGTATTTCCGCAATTTTCACCACCATCGGTAATCACCCAACCATAAACAGATTCAATGGTTTGTTTTGCTACCGTTCCGAAGCAAAATTCACTAGTTCCAGCATTAAAATTCACCCCAGTCTGAAGCAGCTGCAGTGCCCATCCAATGAGCAGGTTATCATAATTCTGAATACTGAGTCCTGTATTCGCAAACATATCGGCCATATCGGTAACATTCGCGACATTCCAACTTCCCAAATTCTGATCGAAGTTGGTGGCACCGTTAAACATTTCAGACATATCGGTTATGGTTCCCACGTCCCAATTTCCAATGTCGGTATTTAAAGCTGTGGCATCTTTAAACATAGCTGAAAGATCTGTTGCCAAACTCAAGTCTGGTGTGTCTGGGGCTGCTATCACCAAATTGCCGCACCCTTCAAACGCATTGGCCATAGAAGTCCATTGATTGTCTCCCCATTGGTTTACAATAATAATTTTATCGGTATCGCCACTGTTGTTAAAGAAAATCTGTGGAAACACCCCACGAATGGCTACTACATGTACGCCCGCAGTTGGGTAGGTATGGGTAGCGTCGCCAGTAACACCAATGTCGTCGAAGGTGCCATCGTTTTCCCAATCTACATCATAAAGGTAGGTTTCACCTGGCGCAGTTGGGATTGTGATCATTTCCGAAGCTGTCGCCGTTTCCCAAGTAGTGATAAAATCCTGCGCTTGCAATGGAATTACAAAGAGCATAAAAACTAGTAAGAAGTAAGCAGTATTTTTTTTCATAAGATAGTGGCTACTTGGTCGCTTTTTCCTTTTCGCGCAGCATGGCGACGTACTGAACAATTTCTTTTGTTATTCTGAAATATTCTTCAAAAAGATCGGGTCTGTACACATCTGGTTTGCCGTCTACAATCTTTGTAATACGCGGGTCAAAAAAAGCGTAGGTGTAAAACGAAGCGGTCACCAATTTATCTGCTGGCACGATCGGGTCATACGCATAAATAAACTGCAGCATCAACTGTTTGTCGTTAGGGTACAAATTGATCATCCGCCAAAACGCTTTTTGGATTTCAAACTTCTCTATAGACTCCTTCACATCTGCCAAGGAATACACATCTTTATAGACACTTTCACGATAGGCTTCATCTTGTGCTAATTTTTGGGCTTCGTCACTAAAAATCATCTTATTTTCATTCACAATCACCCCTGGAGTTTGCACCTTCACCAGCCATTCATTTAGCACCTCTTCATTGGCCATCATCTCTTTTAATTGGGCTTCTGTAATGGTGCTATTTTCTGAAACCGTAGGTTGTGAATAAACCAATGTTCCCATCAGGAAAAGTAGTAGTAGAAGACCGAGTGGTTTATTTTTTAAGATTGCTTGCATAGTCAACTTCTTTTGAGGATTCGGTGTTTAATTTTTCTGAAATTCGTTGTAGCTTTTCTTCGAGTGTTTCAATGGTAGCATCTAATTGATTTTGTTGTGTTTCAATAGAAGCTACCGCATCTGCCCAACTAGCATTGTGTACGCCCATCACAATTTTTACCAGTTTGGGTCCGCCATTAGCGTTGGTTTCCCAAGATCTACCTACAGCTAATTTGAAATCTTCAGGACGCATGTTTTTTTCTGAAATCGCCTTTCCGTAGCCAGCCATCTTTGTATCTGTCACTATAAAATCGCCTTGCTTCACCGGCCCGATAACTTTCACGGGAACCTGACCCAAAAAAGCAACTGAATTTCCTTTTGGCACCTCTGCATTGTCTGGATTATTACCTAGTACAATAGGCTTGTGCGAAACCACCAATACCTGTTCCGCATTTTCTAAATTTTTTGAAATCTCCCCCCCTCGTACGGCCACAATATCTCCAGCGGTAATGTATTCTGAAACATCTGCTCTTGGCAACCATTCAGCATAATCACCATTTCCAGATTCGTACGAAACTCCTATCTTGTTGAAGGCGTCGATCAAATTCGACATTTCTACGCCTGCTCCCACCAGACCTTCCACCAAATCGACTCCTACGAACCCTGCTACCACGTTTATCACATAGGTTTGGTCTAACACCGTATTGTCAAGGAAATCGGCTGTAGACTGTGCTACAACAGACCCTGTCTCACGGTCGGCCATATCTTGAAAGGACAAAAATTGGTTTTCTTTGCTCATCGAGTTAGACACCGTACCGAAGGTAACATTGGGCAGTGTTAATAGCGCATCTGCCACACCAATTTCAGGAATAGCAGCAGGTATAGCCGGAATAATATTACTAATAGAAGGAACTAATACTGTTCTCGGTACGCGTATCGCTGGAATATATATTCTAGGAAGCGGCGGAACACAGAATTCTACTGGCGGAATACAAATGGTACAGTTAAAAAAGGTACACGGATTGAAACAATACTGCCCAGAACACAATCGATTGGTACCTGAAAAAATGGTAACCTCAGGAACAATAGTTGTTGCGGGAACCGCTATTTCAGGGGTGCTTACAGGCAGTCCTAATTTATCATTAATCACATCAATAATACTATTTCCAATCGCTCCAAACTGCCCAGCAACCAGATTAGTGGGTATAAGGGCAACGATATCATTTACATTTATCGAAGCACCGCCTGGGTTGGTTGTAGCAATAAGCGACTGTACTACATCAATTTGTGGTTGGTATTGTGCCAAATAAGGGTTTGTTACATTCAGGTAATCAGACGCATTGTTAGTTCCTTCGGGACCATTATAGGCTCCGTGTGTTCTTCCCAATTTGATAAGGATTCCGTCTCCTCTTGTCGCAGCATCTGTATCACTATTGGTGTTCTCAAATACTCCAATATGCCCCGCCTGATTGTCGTTTATAGTAAGTTTAGCTGTAAAAATGCTTGGTAAATTGGCAGCACCTGTAACGGTAAGATCATTTTGTATTAAAGATAGTCCGTCAATGGCTACAATACTATTAAATGTAGTTGCACGGGTTACATTCAGGATCCCGCTCAAGTTAGTCGCGCTACCGTTCAACACGTCTAGGGTATTCGCTAGGTTGGTAGTTCCATCAACATCCATTATTCCAGAAAAACTGGTCGCTGCGTTATTATTTACGCGTAACGTACTTTCTAAAGTAGCCGCACCGCTTGTTGTTAAGGTGCCGCTAAGGGCTGTTGCTTTTCCGTTTAATACTGAAAGACCATCACCCAAACCAGTCTTTCCACCCACATTCAAGGTTCCAGTGAGGGAACTCGGATTGCCCCCAACTAAACTCATGTCATCTCCTAAGGTGGTTGCACCATCTACCGTAATGGTTCCCGAAAGTGTAGTCGCGCTTGCGTTTGCTACGGTAAGTGTATTGTTTAAACTCGTAGCTTCATCTACAGTCATTGTTCCCGATAATTGAGAACTGCTATTTCCACCAACTGTAAGATTGTTATTTAATGAAACAGCGCCAGTTACATCCAACACATCATTAAGCGTAGTTTCTCTATCGGTGGTTAGCGTTCCTGATAAATTGGTCGGACTCCCATTATTTACAAATAAATTGTTATTTAGATTGGTAACTCCGTTAATGGTTACATCATTATTGAACGTTGCTTCACCCCCTACGGTTAAATCTCCAGAGAAATCGGTAGGCGTTTCATTATTTACAAAAAGTGGATTGTTTAGATTGGTTTCCTGACCCACACTTAAAGTTCCCGATAATTGGGTGGGGTTCTGCCCGTTTACATTCAGCCCGCCATCTAAATCTGTGGCGCCCGTCACAACCAAGGTGTTTTCAAGTCGGGATGGGCCGTTGGCTATAAGTATTCCAGATAGCATCGTGGGTGATTGGTTATTTACGTTTACGGTATTGTTGAAATTGGTGACTCCATTTACATCAAGGTCTTGTTCTAAGGTGGTTGGACCTTGAACAGTTAGATCTCCAGAAACAGTTACGTCACTTTCGTTATTTACGTTGACATCGTTCAAGATGTTCGTTTCTCCATCTACATTCAAACTTCCAGTAAGGAGGGTTGGACTGCCATTTTCAACATTCAAACCATTTCCTATTTCCGTAGTACCTTCCACCTCTAATATCGCATCCATTCGCGTACGTCTACCTACAAAAAGAGAATCTTTCAGCAATGTAGTACCTTCTACCGCTAAGGTTCCACGGAGACCTGTTGGGGAAGCATTTGCCACGGTTAACGAGTCTTGCAGAGTTGTAATTCCATCTACAGAAAGCAGGCCAGAAAGGTCAGTTGTAGCTTGTTCATTTACAAACAAATTATTGTTCAGATCGGTTTTTAGCGCTACATCCAAATTTCCTTCGATAGTAACATCACCCGCTACGTTCAAGTCTTTTGTTACGATAATATCTCTATGGAAAGCATAAGGGATAAACAGTAATTCTTTTTCCTCTTGAAATCGAAATCCGTTACCCAAATTGGCCTCTACCTTTAATTGCTTCGCAGTGCCATCCCAGACAATTTTGCTGAAATCTCCAAAATCAGGTTCGCCGCGACCTATCACTAAATGGATCATTCCGAAGGCATCGGTCTTCGTAGCTTGAACTTCACGATATTCGGCGCTACCCGTTTCATTTAAGATTGTAAAACGTACTTCTATATTTTGGTTGTTCAGCACATTCCCTGTTTTATCTACGCCGGGAATTTCCTGAGCATCAGGATCTATAATAACCGACTGATAGCTAAGCCCGTCGGTCTGTGCCATACCACATAAACCGACAAAGAAAAAAATAAGTGTTAACTTTTTTATCATCAGATTAGTGTTTTTGGTTGTTGAGCAATACATCGTCTGCTTTTTGGTCTAGCAGTTCTACTTGTTTTTCGAGCGATTTATATTTTGCTTCGTAGGTGTCTTGTTTGTCTTTTAGTTTCATGATGATATTTGCCCAATCCCCATTATGAACCCCCACAACCGTATTGATCATTTTAGGACCCTCTTGAAGGTTTTCATCCCATGACCTACCGACAGCAAGTTTAAAATCGGTTGCCGTCATATTATCTGGAGCGATTGCAACACCGTAGCCTTTAATAGTTGCGCTGGCTACTATAAAGTCTCCAGTATTAACAGGCCCTAATACCTTTACAGGAACTTGGCCCATAAAAGCTACATTGTTCCCCAGGTGTACTTTATCTTTATCTGGCGCATTCCCTAAAATGATAGGTCGGTGGGAAACCACCATAATTTGTTCTGCATCAATTAGGTCTTTAGTGATTTTACCACCTTTTACAGCAACAATATCTCCCGAGGTAATGTATTCGGAAATATCCTCGCGGGCCAACCATTCTGCATAATCACCATTTCCAGAGGCATACTCCACTCCAATATCATTGAACGCATCGGTGATATTGGCAATTTCAGCGATTCCAGTAGCAAGTCCATCTGCCAAGTCTGCTCCTACAAAACCAGCGGCAACATTCAAAACATACACAGGATCTAAAACGGTATTATTTGCAAAATCGACAGTAGATTGTGCGCGTATGGCACCCACCCATCGGCCATCTTTATCTTGAAAAGTGACATATTCGTTGTCTTTATTGAGCGAATTCGGAACAACTAATCCGACATTGGTGGTTGGTATATCAATTGTAAACCCAGGAACAGGTAGGTTTGGAATTTCTGGCACCAATGTAAATTCTGGAATAATCGGTATTCTGGGCAGCACTACTTCCGGAATCGTTACTCCAGGTATTCGCAACCCAATAATCGGAACCGTTACGTCATTGGTAATAACTGTTTGAGGCAATAGGGTAGTTCTCGGCACTGTTACCGCCGGAAATCGTACGGGTAACAAATCTTTTATCGGCCCTGGCGGATCTACATCGTTGATGTAATCTATGATTCCATTTCCTATTCCCGCAATAGCTCCTGCCAAAAAGGTAGTAGGCACTAAGTCTAAAATTTCATTGGGTGTGAATGTTGTTCCAGTAGGTGATGAATTACTCAACTTACCTTGAACTACATTAATAGGGCTTTGCAGTGCTGAGATGGCTGCAATCGGGTCTATTTCCAAATACCCCTCTCCATTTGTTGGGGGAAATGTCTGGTTAGGTGTTCCCACATAAGCTCCGTGCGTTTTACCCAATTTAATAACAATCCCATCGCCATTTCCATTGTTGGTATTTTCAAAAGTGGCCACAAAATTTTGGCTATCTGCAGCAACATTAATTGCATTGGTACTAATAGAACCCAGCGACGCGATACCGGTAACAGTTAAATCGTTATTTATGGTAGTCGCTCCCGAAACAGTTAACGTATTGCTCAAGGTTGTTTCACCATCTACTGCCAATGTTCCAGACAATCTAGTGGCCGCACCACCAGTAACATCTAAGGTATTGTTCAAAGTAGTTGCACCCGCAACGTCTAAGCTTCCCGTTAAGGTAGTAGCACTTCCATTTAAAACCTCTAAAACATCATTAAAAAAAGCACCTTCGGACACAGAAAGAATTCCTGTAAGCTGTGTCGGACTCCCGTTTGTTACTGCTAAACCATCGTTGAGCGTAGTAGCTCCGTCAACCTCCAACGATCCAGACAATTCAGTAAAGCTTCCATTGGCAACCGTTAAACTATTATTTAGCAGGGTTTCTCCTATTACATCTAATGTTCCTGAAAGGTTGGTAGCACTTCCATTGGTCACATCGAGTGTGTTATTGAGCACTGTGGCACCTGTAACGTCTAATGTTCCTGTAAGTGTTGTTGCACTTCCATTAAGCACATCTAGTGAACTTTGTAAAGTAGTTTCACCCACCACATCTAACGTATTATTAAGTTGTGTTGCACCTATAACATCTAATGTACCAGACAAGTTTGTATCGGCCCCATTGTTTACATTTAAAGTGTTGTTTAAATTGGTAATTCCCTCTATAGTAACATCATTTCCAAATCCGATGAGCCCATCTACATTAAGGGTTCCCGAAAGTACTGTAGGGCTCCCATTGTTTACATTTAGACCATTATTTAGGTCTGTTTGCTGTTGCACGGTAAGGGTGCCCGATAGGTTTGTAGCACTTTGGTTGTTCACATCTAGGGTGCTTTCCAGATTTGTTGTTCCCAGTACCTGAAGGGTGTTTCCAAATTGTGTTTCACCTGCAACCACCAACGTTCCTGAAAGATTCGCCGGACTGGCATTATTCACATTCAAATTGTTGTTCAGGTTGGTAATTCCGTTTACGGTGAGGTCACCGTCAAATTGTGTTGCACCTTCTATGTTTAGACTTCCAGAGACATTCAAATCGCCGCCTTGGTTAATATTTACGTCACTTTCAAAATTAGTAAGCCCATCTACGCGCAAGGTTCCCGTGAGCTGTGTGGCACTTTCGTTAAGCACGTCCAAACTGTCAAAAAGGGTCGTTTTACCTCCTACTTTTAGCTCTTTCCGAAGAAACGTATTTCCCTCTACTTCCAAAATATCCTGAAGATTCGTGGCGCCAAACACAAGTAATTTTCCGGTGAGTGTAGTGGGACTATCATTGGTAACACTCAAAGCATTGTTCAAAAAGGTCTTGCCTTCTACAGTGAGGGTGCCCGACAGCAATGTTTGGCTTTCATTAGTAACACTTAGTTTATTGTTTAAATTGGTAATTCCGTTTACGGTAAGGTTGCTTCCGAAGAAAACATTTCCGGCTACATCTAGAAAACCTGTTGCAATAATGTCTCTATGAAATGCATACGGCACAAACAACAAACGTTGGTAGCTCAATTCGTTAAAATTTCCGTCGAGGTTAATCTCAACCTGAAGGTCTTTTTTGGTACCATTCCAGAAAATTTCGGTAAAAAGGCCGGTACTCGGAGTTCCTTGGCCAATGGTTAGGTTTACCATTCCGAAATCGTTAGTTGTGGTATCCTGAATTTCTTGGTACTCAATTGCACCATTAGCGTCGATAATCGTAAACCTGAATGCGACTTCCGTATTGACCAGAATCGTATTTTCAGCATCCACCCCTGGCAATTCTTGTGGCTCAGGATTTATGATGATTGCTTGATAGCTCAGCCCGTCGGTCTGCGCAACAGCAGTGAGCGATAAGATGATCGTAAAACAAAAAAGTAGTGGTTTTTTCATGGTGTGACTTTTATTCTTCGATTTCTATTTCTTCCTCAATTTCCTTCTCTTTTTTCGGCGGAAGGCTAAGGGTAAAACCGATACCAATATTGTTCATATAAATCTTTAGCTTCTCATTGCTATTGGGCGAAGTATCTTCAAGATCAAGGCTCTGCCCATAGGTGTACAGTACGTAAATCGTGCTTTTTTCTGAAATGGGATACGACACCCCAAGGCCTCCACGGAAAAAAATACCGGCATCGTCAAACTCTTCTACTCCTTTTAGGTCGAACACCTGATTGTTAAGGCGCTGTGTGCCCTGAAGTAAAAACTCATAAGAGGCATTTACTTTTAAAAATGGGGTAAAATCATAGAATGTGAATAGCTCATAATCGAATCCCAAATTGATTCCGAGGTAATCAACATCGTACTCAAAAAAAGTTCCCAACACATCGTCACTCCCTACAGAACCGTAGCTATTGTGTGACGCGCCCACACTTACGTTGAGGCCTTCGGTAAAGATTTCATGGCTAAAGCCAACAGACAAGTACCCTTTTGTGACACTATTTAAATTTTCCAATTCTTGGCCATTGCTGTTGGTAAATTCAAAATTTGATGTTGTGAGTCCGCCCTCCAAAAAAACTTCTTGGGAGAAAGAACTGAGCGCTGTCGCTAAAAATAACATGGAGATATAGATTCTCATAGTTGGCAGGTTGGTTAGTTTTTAATTAAGTTGGCTGTAAATTCTTTTTCGGCCTGTGTGAGATACAGCAGATAACTGGCACTGGCAAGACCGCTAAAATCTAGTTGCATTTCTTTTGAAGGCTGTTTTTGTTTTTGGTAAACTACCCTTCCTGAAATATCATACAGAACTATAGAAACGGGTCCTTTTAGTTCTTCGGAAAAACGAATGGTGACTGAACTGTTAAACGGATTCGGATAGACAACCGCTTGCAACGTATTATCTTCTGAAACGACGCCCTTGATAGAAATTGGAGGCTGGATAAACCCTTGTAGTCCCGTTATATTTTCAGTAGCATGTTGCCCAATAACGCTGACCTGGCCTACGCTTTGTTGAACTACGTAGGTTCCATCTTGAGTTGGCAAGGTGGTTGAACTTCCGTTTACACCAACGGTAGACCGTACGGTTTCTTGGGCAGCAAGGGAAAGACAAAGAAAGATACAAAGGATTGTGGAGCGTAGTTTTAGTACCATAAGTTATATTGTATTGGCCTGATTCTCAAATATAGAGGTAGGACAAGCCCCACACAATACGTATGCAATGTCTAAAACTACGTACCCCTACGTAGTGCTAAATATTCTGCAATAACTCTCTGTTTTCTTCTGCCCACATCAACAAGGCATCAGGCGCAGGATCTAGCCCTAGTTTGTCGATAATATTGGTACGGTGTTTTTGTACGGTTCGATAGGAGATTTGTATAATCTCTCCTATTTCTTTTGAAGATTTCCGTTGGGCCACCAAACGTAAGATGGTACGTTCAGACGGTGATAAAAAATTAATCTTTGCCATGGTTGGGACCACTTGGTTTTCAAAAACCTGCTCAAACTTTTTGCTGAAATAGGAAATATCGTTCTGAATACTTTCAATACAATTTTGGATCTCTGAAAACGGTTCATCTTTTAGGAGATACCCATCTATGTTCAGCTTTTTTGCCCGTATAATGAAGCCTTTTTCTTTATGTGAAGTTAGGATAATAAATTTGGTAGCTACGCTGTGTTGTTTGGCTTTGGTGATAATTTCAAATCCTGTAAGCAAGGGCATTTCAATATCCAGTACCGCCACATCGGGTGTTTCAGAAAGAATCTGTTCTAGCGCAACGGCACCATTATGTGCTTGAAGAAGCTGATGGTAGCCATTTTCAGTAAATTCTTGAACCAACCCTTTTAATAACATGGGGTGGTCATCGGCAACTAAAATTTTTAGATTCTTGTTCATTTCTTCGGAATTGCAACTGTTATTTTGGTTCCTGCCTGCTTGGCACTTTGAATGGCCAAGGTACCTTTTAATATTTTTACACGCTCGGCCAAGGTTTTTAATCCCAAACTTCGCTGCAAAGTCGCATCAGCAACTTCAAATCCTACCCCATTATCTGAGACCGTTATCAAAATTTGGTTTTTCTGAACTTCCACTTCAACCTCTACAGCGGTAGCCTTAGCGTGTTTTAGGCTATTGGTTAAACACTCTTGAATTAACCGAAACACATTTAATGTTTCGTTCGCGTTAAAATAATCGTCGATCGGCATAGTAGTGACCGAAAAGAAAGTATCAGACTGCTCGTCTAAGTCGAACACCAATTGCTCAATACTTTCTGTTAAACCGAGTAACTTTAAATTGGCCGGATAAAGTCCTCTAGAGATCGCCCGAACTTCTTCCAAAACATTGTCTGCTAATAGTGCCACAGCGGTATCGCCATGTTGTTGTGTTGTCTTTTTTATAAGCGTTAATTGCTGCCCTACACTGTCGTGCAATTCTTTCGCGATATGGTTTCGTTCTTCTTCTTGTGAGGTAAGCAAATCTGAGGCAAAACGTTCTTGCATTTTTTGTTTTTGCTTGCTCTGGTACAAAAAATATAGTAACAATGACACCGTAAGCAACAAAACAATCGTATAAAACCACCAGGTTCTGTAAAAGAAATGTTGTGCATTAATGGCTAATTGCAGCGGTTCGCCGAGTTGGTTTCCTGAAAAATCCTCTCCCACTATTTCCAGGGTATAATTTCCCGGAGCCATATTAGGGAATGCCACAGATTGATCCTGTCGTAACCCAACCCACTCCCCTCGATTCAGTCTGTATTTAAAGGTATTATCTGAAATTGCCGTTGCGTGCGTAAGCGCATAGTCGAGTTCTAATTCTCTATGCTCTGCCAAAAGCACGATGGGTTCTTTATTGTTTAGCGCTAATTGGTTGAAGTTTTCTTCTAATTTGCGGGATTCCGGATTGTATTTTTTAACGCGCTGAAGTTTTAAGGTCGAAACGAGTGCTTCTGGATGAAGTTCGGAAGGATCAAATACGTTTAATCCCCGTAGGCTGCCTACCAAAAATGTACGCCCTATTTTTAAAGCACTATATCGATTAGCCTCGTTATGGCTCAAACCATTTGACACCGAAAACCGAGTATTCGATTTAGAAATTGTATCAAAAGCAACCACGCCGTTAAAAGTATTTATCCACCATACATTGTTATCGTAAATTATAGTACCTATTCCTATATCTAGAGGGTCTTGATATTTTTTTTCCCAGTTGCCAGACTGCGAATCAAAAACTCCAACAATACCTTTTCTAGAACCCAATACAAATCCGATTCCGTCTACATAATCTACCATCAAGAAAAATGAATCGCCCAACACCTCCTTATCTTTATATAGCTTCGTTTCTTGCGTATTGAAATTATAACTCAATATGCCTTTATCGGTGGCTCCCACCAGCTGCTGCCCATGTATTGCTATATCGAAAATATCTAGCGAATCAGTCGCGATAACTGGCTCATGCTGTTTTGTTCTGGTATTAAAACGCATCAGGTGATACCCCTTCGTGCCATAAACAAGAGTGGTGTCATTCAGTTTTTCGAGACAAATCACAGGAAAATGCCTAAAGGAAGTAGTTTGCCCCGTAGCCGGGTTTATCTCTATAATATTTCCGCTGCTATTACTCCATAATGATGGTCCGATTTCAATAATATTCCGACTCGAATGGGGGATTATTTCTCGGTTTGCTTCATACATCTTGAAAGGTGCCACGACTCCTGTTTTCAAATTAATGTCGTACCACCCATTCCTTTCAGTGGCTACCAGCACTTTGTTCGCATTTCGCTGAAAAAGGGCTCTGATACTATATTCTGAAAGGTAATTTTTAATGGTTTCAGAAGGAAATTTGAAATAATGCAATTCATTGGCTCCATTTCCAATCCACAATTCTTTCTTCACATCATCTGAAAAAAGCGTCATTGGGGTGGCCGAATCAAATATATTAACCTGTGTTTTGCTTATATACCCATCATCAGACCAATAAGACAGGCTTACATCGGTTGCATTTGCCGTAGTGGTGATATCCCCTCCTTTAGTGTCATTGTAACAGCTCAGGTGTTCTCGGTTTAGCTTGCTGTTAGCTTGTTCAACCGGTTTCACGTCTAAATCGACGGGGTCTATATAATGCAACTGCTCATTTTGGGAAGGAAACACATAGTTTACGCCATCTTTTTTAAAATGTGCCTCCATAAAAAATTTGGCTTTCAGGCTTTCTCTTTTACGTATAAAATCTGTATCTGGAAATCTTTTCAGCAATGTGCCTTCCCAGTCAAAAAAGTGTATCGGAAAGTTGTCATCACTAATAAAAATTACGTCTTCAAAAGGAACTAGAAGCGTAGACGGATCTAAAAGGTATTTGTTCTTTCCACCCTCAAAACTGAATAAAGGGGCAACCGTTAAATCGTCTAACAATCTGCTGAAGGTAATTTTACGTCCTTTTTGATGGAGAATGTAATGATGCTCTTGATACGGTATTACAAACGACAACGCATCTGCTACTTCATTGTCTTCGGCAAAACGAATACTCGTGATTTCAGTAGTAATTGGGTCAAGCAAGAAAAGTGCATGTCCTGAAGGCACCAACGTATGTACATACATCTTACCGTCTGCACGTTTTTGCAATTGCCCAACGCTTAATACCGACTCCACATTGTCTGGGAAATAAATGTTGTGGAACGTGGCGCCATTAAAGCGCTGTAACCTATTTTTCTTTTCAGAATTTACTATAGCCCGTACGTCTAGAAGACTGCCCCCTATCCATAAAAAACCATCGTCATCATAGGCAAGAGCATCAATCTTATCGAGCTCGAGGCCTTCTTTTTTCGAAAAAACTTGATGGTACGTTTTCCCTTGTTGGGCAGCTGCCAACGAAGTAAAAAGCAGGATGGCCACATACAGATATAAAAACTCGGGGAAGCGGTACACTTGCAGTTCGTTCTATAGATTCAACGACAATATACTCAAAATTTTAGCTCCGTTTTTACCACTACATCAATAATTACGAGCCATTTATACAATGTACCGTTTCAATAAAATTATGTCTATTTTAGCAAGACCTATGGCCAAGATAAAAACTACATTTTTCTGTCAGAATTGCGGGGCACAATTTGCAAAGTGGCAGGGGCAATGTACCTCCTGTAAAGAATGGAATACCATTGCTGAAGAAATTATCCAAAAAACGACGTCTAATTCATATACAGATAGTGTCTCTAATGTTGGTAAACGCCAGCAACGGGTTTCAAAACCCATACGTATCGCAGATATTTCTTCTGAAAAAGAAGCTAGGCTCGATACAAAAAACAACGAATTGAACCGCGTCCTGGGAGGAGGTCTCGTTCCGGGAAGTCTCACGCTTTTGGGCGGCGAGCCCGGTATCGGGAAAAGTACCTTGATGTTGCAGGTTGCGCTTCAACTACCGTACAAAACCCTGTACGTTTCAGGAGAAGAAAGTGCCCAACAGATTAAAATGCGGGCCGCCCGAATTTATCCAGATGCCGAAAGTTGTTTTGTACTTACCGAAACCAAGACCCAACATATCTTTAAACACATCGCAGAAGTTGTTCCCGATATCGTGGTAATCGATTCGATACAAACCTTGCATACTGAGTATATTGAAAGCAGCGCAGGTAGCATCTCCCAAATTCGCGAATGCACTACAGAACTGATAAAATTTGCAAAAGAAACGGCAACTCCAGTAATCTTAATTGGTCACATCACTAAAGATGGAAATATCGCCGGACCAAAAATTCTAGAGCACATGGTCGATACCGTCTTACAATTTGAAGGCGATCGCAACCACATCTACCGAATTTTACGTGCTAACAAAAATCGTTTTGGAAGTACCAACGAGCTGGGGATTTACGAAATGCAAGGCAGTGGCCTACGCGAAGTGAGTAATCCTTCGGAAATATTAATCTCTAAAAACGAAGAAGATTTAAGTGGCACAGCTATTTCAGCAACACTTGAAGGAATGCGGCCGTTAATGATTGAAATACAAGCCCTGGTATCTACGGCAGTTTACGGGACACCCCAACGAAGTGCTACTGGTTATAATGCAAAACGCCTGAATATGATTTTGGCCGTGCTCGAAAAACGCGCTGGCTTTAAATTAGGTGCTAAAGATGTCTTTCTGAATATCACTGGCGGAATTACCGTAGACGACCCCGCCATAGACCTTGCGGTGGTCGCTGCCGTGCTCTCGTCTAATATCGATATTGCCATAGACAAGCGTATGTGCTTTGCTGCGGAAATTGGATTGGCTGGAGAAGTACGTCCCGTTACACGGGTAGACCAACGCATTTTAGAAGCTGAAAAACTAGGTTTTGAAAGCATCGTGATTTCAAAATATTGTAAACTTCCGAAGGAAAAGTACGGCATCAACATTATTAAAGTTGCCAAAGTACACGACGTTGTACAGCATCTTTTTGGATAGTTTTGGTATAATTTCTGCTACACATCAGGCCATGGAGAAACCAAACTTTTTTTATTTCAGCATCTTGCTCCTGCTCTTGGTGGGATGCGAACAAATTCAAAAAGCAACCGATGTAGTTACCAATCCTACGGCACGTGAACTCTACGATCGCAACTTCGAAAAAAACGATTCGGTGTTACTCTCATGGAAACAAGCATTCCGAAGCGCACAAAAAGACAGCACGATTGTGACCCTTCCTTATACGGAAACCGGGGTGTTCTCTGCTGAAAAATTTAATGTACACAGCTATAACATACAACTGCGCGAAGGTGAGCAATTGGTGGTCTCGTTAGCAAAACAACCCGATTCTACCCTCGTTTTTATTGAACTCTTCGAGAAATTGAAGGATTCGTCTAACACCTACAGATTACTGCAAGCGTCTGCACCCAATTCGAGTCAGCTTAACTACACCATCCAAAAACATGGTGATTATAAAGTCACTATGCAACCAGAAATTAATACCGATGCTCCTTTTCAACTAAAAATATATACCCAGCCTACCTACGGATTTCCGGTAAGCGGCGCCAACAATAAAAATGTACAAAGCTTTTGGGCAGCACCACGAGATGGTGGCAAACGCTCGCATGAAGGTATCGATATTTTTTCGGCTCGTGGAACACCACTACTCGCTGTTACCGATGGCAGAATTTCTTCTACAGGAAATAGGGGTCTGGGCGGTAAACAAGTTTGGCTTAGGGACGGACTTTTTGGAAAAACAATCTACTATGCACATTTAGATAGTATTGCCGTGAGAGAGGGACAAAAAGTTGCTTTGGGAGATACCATCGGGTATGTGGGCAACACGGGCAATGCTGAAACCACAGAGCCGCATTTGCATTTTGGTATTTACAAAGGCAGCACAGGCCCTCTAGACCCGTATCCGTACATCAAAAAAACAGAGATTCCTGAAATAACCACCCAAAATAAAGTAACGCATGCCATTGTATCTAAAAATAAAACGGGCGTACACCAAGGTCCGTCTGCTGCATTAGACGAGTTGGCAATTCTTTCAAAAAATGACACCCTCTCGGTTCTGGGAGCGCACGGAACATGGTTTTATATACTGGCCAACGATAGTATCAAAGGGTTTGTCGCCCAATCGCAAGTGAGCGAACTTCCTTCAAATTAACAAATCTTTGGGCGTATCGCATGTACGCAGCCTGTATCTTTAGATACCTAAACTGATGACATGTCGATATTCTCAAAAATCAAAGAAACCTTTTCTGTTTTGCGCGCTGTAGACGTGCAAGCTATTGCCAAACTATCCCAAAAAATTGATTTGGGCGAAGTAATGAAAACTGTGGGCGAGCTAGACGACCGGCAGATGGCTGGTCTCATGCGAATGCTAAAAACCAAAGCACGGAAAGGACAACACAAACTACCTCCCATAGATGGCGATTTTTATGATTTGAGCCTTAAACTGACCCCGCACCAACGGGAGATTCAGTTAAAGGTGCGACAGTTTATGGAAAAGGAAATCAAACCCATTGCCAACGATTTTTGGAATCGAGCCGAATTTCCCCACCATATCATCCCCAAAATGGCCGAACTGAATATCTGCGGAATGGCTTACCAAGGCTATGGCTGCCCAAACGAAACATTTCTAATGGAAGGCATCATGGCCATGGAACTGGCACGTGTTGACGTGTCTATTTCAACGTTTTTTGGCGTACACAGCGGACTCGCAATGGGGTCGATCTATCTCTGCGGAAGTGAAGCGCAAAAACAAGAATGGCTGCCAAAAATGCAACGCATGGAACTAATAGGTGCCTTTGGTCTTACCGAACCCAACGTAGGCTCTGCTGTAGCGGGAGGCATGGAAACTACTTGTTATAAAGAAGGAGATGAATGGGTGCTGAACGGACAAAAAAAATGGATTGGAAATGCCACTTTTAGCGACGTGACAATTATTTGGGCACGAGAAAAAGAAACCCATGCCGTAAAAGGGTTTTTGGTACGAAAGGGAAACCCAGGCTATAAAGCCGAAAAAATGCAGGACAAAATGGCCTTGCGTACCGTGCAAAATGCTCTCATTACCTTAACCGACTGCCGCGTACCCGAGAGTGACCGCCTACAAAAATGTGATAAATTTAAAGATACCGCCAAAGTACTGAAGATGACCCGCGCCGCAGTAGCTTGGCAAGCGGTAGGATGCGCCAGGGGCGCCTACGAAAGCGCCTTAAAATACACCAAAAAAAGAGAGCAGTTTGGGCGGCCAATTGCGCGTTTTCAGCTTATCCAAAATCATTTGGTAGAAATGGTTGCCAATCTTACAGCCATGCAAACCTTGTGTTTTAGGCTTAGTGAAATGCAAGACCAAGGCATCATGACCGATGAGCATGCCTCGCTAGCCAAAGTATTTTGCAGCATGCGCACCCGCGATGTGGTGAGCCGCGCTCGTGAAGTCATGGGCGGTAACGGTATTCTGCTCGAGCATGATGTAGCACGTTTTGTGGCCGATGCAGAGGCGATTTATAGCTACGAGGGCACCAAAGAAATCAACTCTTTAATCGTTGGGCGCGCCATTACCGGCTATAGTGCTTTTGTGAGTTAACAAATTGAACTAAGGCGCCGGATTGGGAATTTGTTGATGTACTTTTTCGATCTCGCTTAGCATTTCTTCGGAAAGCGTCACATTAATACTGCCTATATTTTCTTCTAACTGTGCGAGGGTAGTGGCTCCTATGATGTTAGAGGTCACAAAGGATCGGCTGTTTACAAATGCCAATGCTAACTGCGGAAGGCTTAGGTCGTACTTTTTGGCTAGTTCAGCATATTTTTCAGTTGCTCGAAATGATAATTTACCACTGTAACGTGAATAATTTGGAAACAAGGTCACCCGTGCGTTTTCTGGTTTGCGATTGTTCAGATACTTTCCTGAAAGCATTCCAAAAGCCAAGGGAGAATACGGAAGGTACCCTATGTTTTCCATCTGCAATACTTCAGTTAATCCTACCTCATCCCGACGTTGCAACAAGTTGTATGCATTTTGTACAGAAACCATTTTGGTGGCTCCCTTTCGATGCGCTTCCATATAACGCATGACACCATACGGGGTTTCATTGCTCAAACCAATATGCCGTATTTTACCTTGATTTACAAAATCTTCTAAACGCGTCACTATTTCAGCTAAATTATCATCCCACTCAGCGTTGGGGGCATGGTCATAATCTCGAACACCAAAAACATTTACACTGCGTTCTGGCCAATGCAGTTGGTACAGATCGATATAATCTGTTTGTAGCCGCTTTAAGCTTTTATGCAACGCATCGGTGAGAGAGGCTGCACTAAAATCTAATGGGTCTCGAATTTCTTTAAAAATTCCTCGGCCAGGACCTGTAATTTTTGTGGCAAGCACCACTTTATCGCGATTGCCATTCTTGGCAAACCATTTGCCGATATATGCTTCAGTAAGCCCTTGGGTTTCCATGGTAAAGGGCACCGCATACATTTCGGCCGTATCAATAAAATTCACCCCTTTATCGAGGGCTAAATCCATCTGATCGTGGGCATCTTCTATGGTGTTTTGTCGACCAAAAGTCATGGTGCCCAAGCAAATTTTACTGACTTCCAGGTTGGTATTTGGGAGGTTGGTGTATTTCATACAATTGTTTTACCCGCTATATCTTGAAGGTTTCTTCTAACTTAAATTTCGTTCAGCAATTTATTGATCTCGTCTAATTTTGGTGTAAGCACCACTTCTATTCTACGATTTTTTGCCTTTCCTTCAGCCGTGGTATTGGGCGCAATGGGGGCATACTCCCCTCTTCCCGCAGCGGTAAGGTTCTCTTTGGGAATCTGTCCGTTTTCAGTTAAAATCCCCACAATGGCTGTGGCTCTTTTTGTTGAAAGATCCCAGTTATCTTTTAAGTTTCCGTTTCCACCGAAAGGCACATTATCTGTATGTCCTTCAATAAGCACTGCAATCTCCGGATTTTGGGCAAGCACAGTTCCCAATTGTTGTACCATGTTTCTACCTTGGGCATTTACAGACCAACTTCCACTGTCGAACAACAGCTTATTTTCCATAGAAACGTACACTTTTCCGTCGCGTTGCTCGATGGTCAATCCATTTCCTTCAAAATTGGTGAGTGCGGCAGAAATGGCATCTTTCAGTGCTTTCATCTTGGCATCTTTTGCGGCGATAATGCCTTCAAGCTCTTCTACCCGCGCCGATCTGTCTCTCAGTTTACGCTCAATTTGCTTCAGTCGTTCGGCTTCTTGTGCCAAGGCACGTTCCTTTTCTTCAAGCTGTTTTAACAACTTTCGGTTTAACTCAAGGTTCTCGGTGAGCGCACCAGAACTGTTAGCTTCTAAAGCGTCATACGATTTTTGGAGACGCTCTAAATTACCCTGCGTAGCTGCCAAATCCATTTCTAATTGTGTTTTTTGTGCCTTCAATTGTGCAACTTCGTCACGTAGATTCGCGACTGTATATTTGTCGGCACTTGTTTCTGTACCATCCAAGCGTGCCATGAGTGCTTCATTTTCGGCACGGAGGGTTTCATTTTGATCTTTTAAATCTTCATAAACCTGCGATGAGACACAGCTTGCGAATAAGAGCGCACAAGAAAATAGGATAAGTAGGTTTTTCATAAAGTATGTGTTATTTAGGATATTTCTTCTGAAAGCACACTTCAGAATTCGAGCTCTACCAACAACGGACAATGATCGCTGTGGTGGGCGTTGGGTAATATAACGGCGCGACTTAGATTTTCTTGTAACGACTGTGCAACCATATTGTAATCGATACGCCAACCTTTATTATTAGCACGGGCGTTGGCACGGTAACTCCACCAGGTATAATGATGCGGCTCTTTGTTGAAATGGCGGAAACTGTCTATAAATCCGCTGTCTATAAAGTTGCCAATCCACTCGCGCTCTACCGGCAAGAATCCAGATACATTTTTGTTTCGCACGGGATCATGGATATCGATTGCCTGGTGACAAATATTATAATCGCCACAAATCACAAGATTCGGAATTTCTTTCTTTAGAGCATCTACATAGGCCTGAAAAGCCGCCATATAATCTAGTTTATGTTCCAAACGCGCAATGTTGGTGCCGCTGGGCAGGTAGAGACTCATTACAGATACTTCATCATAATCTACACGAATATTCCGACCTTCAAAATCCATCGATTCTATCCCTGTTCCGTATGCAACATGATTTGGTTCCTGTTTGCAAAAAATTGCGACACCGCTATAGCCTTTTTTCTGTGCGCTGAACCAATAATGGTACGGGTAGCCAGCCGCTTCAATTTCGGCTACATCAACTTGGTCTACCATGGCTTTGGTTTCTTGTATGCAGATTACATCGGGGTCTGCCTGTTGCAGCCATTCGGTAAAGCCTTTTCGCATGGCGGCCCGAATGCCATTTACATTGTATGAGATTATTTTCATAGGTATTGTTTTCTTCGGAAATTGAATACTACACGGTCAAAAGAAGTGTAGCCAAAATTAGTACGGAGTGATGCTTCACGCCGATAAAGTGCTAATTTAAATAGTATCGTATTTTTACAAGGCTACTTTACTGAAAGGTTTTCAAAAAAGAATCAACAAATTCTAACTTTCAGCGTTACGTTTGTAGGCCTATGAACAAATTGTTGTGCTTCTTGCTATTTTGCACCGTTACCGTTGGAGTAGCGCAGGAGACAAATACAAACTACCGAACCAAAACAGTGGCGGTTCGTGACACCATTCGGGTAGATACGGTGAGCATTAACCCTAGAAGGTTTGAATTGCTGGATGCATCAGGAAAAAAAATAGACAGCACTTCGTATACAATCGATTTTAAAACGGGGACGCTTCTTCTTTTAGAAAATTTCGACCCAACAGATTCTATTACCGTAAATTATTTAAAGTACCCTCAGTTTCTCACCCGTGATTATTTCACCTTCGACCCGAAACTGATCATAGAAAATACCGGGAGCATAGACCGATTGTATTCTTTAGAGCAGGGTACAGACACACGTACGTTTAAACCTTTTGACGGCTTGAACACCGTGGGAAGTATCTCTAGGGGCGTGACCATCGGAAATAACCAAAATGCTGTGGTGAATAGTGAACTGGACCTACAGATCACAGGAAAGTTGAGTGACAAGGTGTCGATACGGGCATCCATCCAAGACGCCAACATCCCGACGCAGCAAGGTGGTTATTCACAAAGTTTGGACGAATTTGACCAAATTTTTATAGAACTGTATAGCGACACCTGGAACATCCGGGCGGGCGATGTAGACCTACAGAACAACAACAGTTATTTTGGACGCTTTACCAAAAAGGTTCAGGGAATCGCCCTAGGAGGCACGATAAACCATGAAAGTGGCGCTAAAACAACAGCCTTTGCCTCTGGTGCCTTAGTGCGCGGTGTTTTTCAGCGAAGTCAGTTTACGGGACAAGAAGGAAACCAGGGGCCGTATAAATTGGTGGGACCCAACGGAGAGCTGTTTATTCTGATCGTTTCAGGAAGTGAACGGGTGTACGTAAATGGTTTGTTGTTAGAGCGTGGTGAAAATGCCGACTACGTCATCGATTACAACGCAGGCGAAATACGGTTTAACCCTACCTATCCTATAACCGCAAACATGCGAATTACCGTGGAGTATCAATTTACAGACCGAAATTATACGCGATTTATTGGCTATGGAGGTGGAAATTATACCAGTGAAAAATTAGATCTCGGCGTATATGTGTATTCTGAAAATGACGCTAAAAATCAACCCCTTCAGCAAAACCTGTCTGAAGAACAAGTAGCAATATTACAGGCTGCCGGTGATGACATGGACGAAATGGTGGCACCTTCGGCTGTGGAAGATACGTTTTCAGAAAATAAAATATTGTACAAAAAAGAAATTGCCGCCAATGGAGATGAAATTTTTGTGTTTTCGAACGATCCAGAAGACCAACTTTTTAGTGTTCGATTTTCACTTGTACTTGAAAACCAAGGAAATTATGTAATCAGTACCCAAAGTGCCATCAGTCGTATTTTTGAATACGTGCCTCCTGTAGATGGCATTCCGCAAGGAAATTACGAACCCATTATTCAATTAAATGCGCCTACGAAACTTCAGGTGGGCGGACTTAACGGTAGTTACCGCCCCACTGAAAGAACAATGGTAAATTTTGAAGTAGCTGGAAGCCAAAATGACCTAAACCTGTTTTCGAACCTTGATGATGGAGACAACGACGGATTTGCTGGAAGGTTGGATGCAAGACAAAATCTATTTACTACAGCAGATACCTTAAAAGTGGATGCGATTGGGGCTATCGATTTTATAAACGAAGATTTCAGAACCATAGAAAGGCTATACAACATCGAATTTAACAGAGATTGGAACTTGTTGAATCCGATGGGCGACCAACGTTATTTGATTGGCGGATTTGAACTGAATTCCCCAGAATTGGGTACAGCTCAATATACATTTCAGAATTTAGATTTTTCTGAAAATTTCAAGGGAACAAGAAATGTTTTGAACGGAAATTTACGGTTCAATAAATTACAGACCTATACCGCAGCTAGTATTTTGAACAGTGAAAGTGACAGTTTATCTTCCAATTTTAACCGATTGCACCAAACAGCGGTATACTCATTAAAAAACAGCTGGGTTGGTGGTAAAGTAGGTGCCGAAGACAACCAGGTACGGGAATTGAATAATGATAGCCTGAGCCCCGTGAGCCAACGCTTTTCAGAATTTGAAGTTTTTGCCGGGGTGGGAGATAGCACCAAGGTTTTTGTGGAAGCAGGATACAGACACCGTGTGACCGACAGTGTGCTTTTCAACAAATTATTAAAGGTAAATACCTCGAACACCTATTTTGTAAAATCGAAGTTGTTGAACACGGCAAATACCCAACTCTCTATATTTGCCAACTATCGGGAGCTGACGCCTTTCAACCGGAGCACAGATTCGCTGGAAACAGAGAAATCATTGAACTCGCGCATTCTCTACAACCAAAATATCTTAAAAAATGGCATTCGTTTCAATACGGTCTTGGAAGCAAACAACGGAGTGCTTCCGCAGCAAGAATTTACCTATACCCAAGTAGAGCCAGGGCAGGGAATTTACACCTGGATAGATTATAACAACAACGGCATACAAGAATTGGACGAATTTGAAATTGCACAATTTCAAGACCAAGGAGACTACGTGCGTATTTTACTGCCCAACCGTGTGTTTATAAAGGTGCGCGAAAATAAATTTAGTCAGATTGTGACCTTAGACCCCAGCAATTGGAGCAATAAAACAGGTTTCTTAGCGATTTTGTCACAGTTTTACAATCAGACTTCTTATGTGCTCAACCGTAAAGTGCGGCGCGATAACGATGGATTTAACCTCAATCCGTTTAGAGATGGCGATGAAGACCAGTTGGGGCTCAACCTCAACTTTAGGAACACCCTCTTCTTTAACCGCGGAAAGCAGAAATATACCACCAGTTATACGTATACGGCCACTTCGGGTAGTAACCTGTTGGCAGTTGGGCTACAAGAAAACCAATTGGTGAACCATCAGCTAAACTTTAACCATAAGTTTTGGGATTCGTGGCTGCTGAATCTACGCGGAGCGGTAGGCCGAAATGAAAGTACTTCTGAGAACTTTCCGAGCCGAAATTTTGAATTAGACAATTATGAAATAAATCCGAAACTTTCGTACTTATTCAACCGTTCTACCCGTTTTGATGTATTCTATCAGTTTATGGATGAAAAAAACATCTTGGGTGAGATGGAGCAATTACGCCAACAAAAACTTGGAACTTCTTTTTCATATACCGATGCCCAGAAAATATCGATTAATGGTGAGTTCAACTATATTAATAATGCTTTTGAGGGCAGTGCGTTTTCTCCTGTGGCGTATCAGATGTTAGAAGGATTACAACCGGGAACTAATTTTACATGGACGCTTTTGTTCCAAAAAAGGATTACGCAATATCTAGATGCGAACCTTTCTTACTTCGGAAGAAGTAGCGAAAACGCTAAGACCGTACATACCGGAAGTCTACAACTGCGGGCCTATTTTTAAATATTCAAGTTAAAAACTTCAATAGCGGCACCTTTTTTGTATTTTAACCTGATACAAACTATAAAAACACTTACTCATGAAAATTTTAAACCTTGCAGCGGTATGCATCTTATTTGTCTTTACTGCCTGTTGTACGAGCAGCAAAACAACAAATGGCGCCGCAATGAATGAAAATACTATGGAAGCAAAACAAATGATGGAAAACGGATTTACCATGGGCACCATTGTAGCATCTACTGCTGAAGATGATTGCCCTTATGTAATTAAATCTCAAATAGACGACACCGAAGTACTATTCGACCCGATTAATCTTGAAGAAGGATTTATGAAAGACGATATGAAGGTCTGGTACAAATACAATCCGTTGCGTATGGCAAACCGTTGTCAGAAAGCGAATCCGGTAAGTCTGACTGAAATTAAAGAAATGAAGTAACCATATAATTACTCCAAATAAAAAGGGCTGCCCGTTGGGCAGCCCTTTTTTAATCTGTAGTTACGTTAAATTACTTAACGATCAGTTTTTTAGAAACACCACTAGTGCTGTTCCCGATACGTACAATGTATACACCGCTAGCAGCGTAAGACATATCAAGACCATACTCATAACCGTTTCCGTTGTTCTCAAGACCGTAGCTTAAAAGCGTTTGTCCTAAAACGTTGGTTACTGTAAGTGTTAATCTTTCGGTCACCTCTTGAGTTGCCAAAGAGATATCGAAGAAATTGTTTCCTTTGTTTACGATTAATAAATCTGAATCTGTAACAATGTTCTCTTCTACACCTAAGGTAGTGTTCATTACCGTTTTTGAAGCGCCATCGTTTGCAGCTACCGCATCTCCAGCGAGATTGGTAGTTACTTCAATATCGTATGACGTACCTGGTGTAGACATATCTACAGTTGCTGTAAATGTGTAATCGATACTTTCAGTACTTGCCAACGGACCAGCGATGGTTTCGTCTGCAATACTTGTACCGTCTACGGTAAGATTGATTGGAATGTTAGACTGTGGGTCTGTACCAAAGTTAAATACCGTTACTGTAACTTCTTCAGTTGCTGTAAGCGCACCATCGTTAGGCTCGGTAATTGTCACCGCTCCTACGTCATTTGCTTGTGTTGGCGCAATAGTAAATACCCCTACGTGGTCTTTTCTACCTCCAACGGCAATTTCGTTAATAAACCAGAAGGTTGCGTCGTCATTAGGATCGATATCAATTTTTGAGTAATCTCCGTAACGCAAGTTAGGGATGTTATTGGTACTCTTCTTGATTAAAGTTTCAGCAACACTCATAGTTCCAAGAGGGTCTGCAGCAAATCTACCTGTATAATAGGTACCAACTCTAAAGTCGGTTGGGTTTGGTGTTGTTGGTCCTGCCATAGCAGAATATCCCATACCAATATTTCCAGCATTGTCCATCATTAAACTACCCATCCAAGCATGCTTTCCATCAGGAGATGTAAAAGTACCCTCTTGGTGTAATGTCCAAGGCTGTCCTGCACCTGTTTGGCGTAATTCTACCCAACGGATACCCGCTAGTTTTCCACCACCTGCATCAGTATCGACTGTAAAGTTTAACAGCGCAGAGTTGTATGTAGGAAATTGTCTGAATTGTGCTTGGTTCATAATCGTTGCTTGAATGGCATCGATTGAAGCTCCACCACCTGGCTGTGACAAGTTAGAAAACGATCCACCATCAAAAACTGAGATGAATGGTGCCAATGGGATTTCAGTAACAGCAGAAACAGTCGAGTTTGCTGGTGTTGCGAAATCAGGCTCTACAATCCAATATCTGATGTGGTCAGTAGCAACTCCACCGTACGAATCATCTCCTAAGTAAACAACCGTTGCACCTCCAGAGGTTGGCATATCGTCGTTAGTAACGTTTAACACCTGCGCACTGTGGAAAGAAATACCAGGGTTTGGATTGATCCAACCTGGGAAACTAAAGGCTTGGATTCCTGCCGTAGGAGCTCCAGCAAGTGCCGCAGCTCTTTCAACTACCCAAGCTTTTGCCGATGCATTACCACCATTATTACCTGTTAGATAATACCCATCTCTCCACACAGAGAGTTTGTTATAATCATTTACGTTTGGCACAGTATATACGTTCCATCCAGCAGTTACTGGGTTTGGTCCGTCAGATACAGCTACCTGAACGCTACCGTTAGATGAGAAAAGGTATGATAATACCCAACGATCTGCATCGTTGTCATACGAAACAGTAAGGTCACAACACCCACCTCCTGAGAAGATGTTCGTAGGCCCTAACTGGCCCGTAAGTGGCGTTCCAGTTTTGTCAAAGATTCTAAAACCTGTATTAAATACGGTCATCACGTGATTAGGTCCTACTGCAAGAGCAGGATCTGATGGAGACGAGCCCGAAGCAGTTGCTTCAAAATCGAACAATAACGCACGTGTATTAATTTTTCCTTCTAGCGGATTTGGGTTGCTAGCGTATACATCATTTGTAGTTTGTGGGTCTTTCCCGATGATGTAAGGGTACGAAGTAGCACGCTTATCTTGTGCTTCGCGTATGCTCATGTCTGCAGGAACCAAGTTCGTTCTCGACTCTAAAGACGGCACATACATTTTAGGTGGCGTTTCACCTACAAAATCTGGTCCTTGCTGTGCATTTACAGAAAAACCAAACGCCATAATCATGGCGAGTAATGTTAATTTAACTTTCATTAGAATAGTTTTTTTAGGTTAATTCTTAATAAGACGTTAAAATTACGAAAACTTCCGTTCTTATGAAAAGAAAAACCCGCTAAATATAAGCGGGTTAGTCTACTAATTTGGTATGTTATGAAGCCAAGCTTCGTACGAAATGCTCTTTTTAAGCCGCGCTGCTATTTCAGCTATTGGAATGCGTTCTTGGTCCATGGTGTCGCGATCTCGAATCGTTACCGTTTGGTCTTCTTTGGTTTGGTGGTCTACCGTAATACAAAAAGGGGTTCCTGCGGCGTCTTGTCTTCGGTATCTTCTACCTACCGCATCCTTCTCATCATACGCTACGTTATATTCCCATTTAAGGGAGTCCACGATTTCTTCAGCAATCTCTGGGAGTCCGTCGCGTTTTATCAACGGTAAGATGGCTGCTTTTACCGGCGCCAAGATAGATGGCAACTTTAACACCACTCTACTGCTACCGTCTTCTAATGTTTCATCTTGCAGTGAATTACTCAATACTGCTAAAAACATTCTGTCTAGTCCGATAGAAGTTTCGACCACGTAGGGGGTGTAATTTTTATTCAGTTCAGGATCGAAAAACTGTAATTTTTTTCCGCTAAATTCTTCGTGTGCCTTTAAGTCGAAATCGGTACGGGAATGTATCCCTTCCAATTCTTTAAATCCGAAAGGAAAGTTGAATTCGATATCTGCTGCTGCATTGGCGTAGTGGGCTAGTTTCTCATGGTCGTGGAAACGATAGTTCTCTTGGCCCATTCCTAATGAAAGGTGCCATTGCAAACGAGTTTCTTTCCAGTAGTTGTACCACTTCATCTCGTCACCCGGACGTACAAAAAATTGCATTTCCATTTGCTCGAATTCACGCATCCTAAAGATAAATTGGCGGGCTACGATTTCGTTTCTGAAAGCTTTTCCTGTTTGGGCAATTCCAAAAGGAATCTTCATACGTCCTGTTTTCTGCACATTCAGAAAATTCACGAAAATCCCCTGTGCCGTTTCTGGTCGTAGGTACAAATCGGTTGCACTTTCTGCCGAGGCTCCCAACTTGGTTCCAAACATGAGGTTGAATTGCTTTACGTCGGTCCAATTTCTAGAGCCTGTGTCTGGATCGGCGATTTCCAATTCTTCTATAAGGGCTTTTACATCTGCTAAATCTTCGGCTTCTAACGAACGTGCCATACGGCCTAAAATTTCTTTTTGCTGCTCACGGTACCGCACTACCCTTGGGTGGGTAGCTACAAACTGTGCATCGTCAAAAGCATCACCAAAACGCTTTTTCGCCTTTGCGATTTCCTTCTGGGCCTTTTGCTCTAATTTTTCAGCATAATCTTCAATCAACACATCGGCACGATACCGCTTTTTTGAATCTTTATTGTCGATAAGCGGATCGTTAAAAGCATCTACGTGTCCTGAAGCTTTCCAAGTGGTTGGGTGCATGAGGATAGCCGCGTCTATACCCACGATATTTTGGTGCATATACACCATACTTCGCCACCAATACTCGCGTATGTTCTTTTTTAATTCTACTCCGTTCTGCGCGTAGTCGTAAACAGCACTAAGGCCGTCGTAAATTTCGCTAGAACCAAATATGTAGCCGTACTCCTTTGCGTGCGATACTACCTTTTTGAATTGATCATCGTTTGCCATGGCGCAAAAATAGAAAATTTTGTATGGGCGTACCTAACAGTTTGTGGTTTTTAAACAAAGAAAAACCTGCACAGAAATTCCGCACAGGTTTTAGCTATATTATATTTGTTTGTTTGCCTATTTTAGAATCATCGTGGTGGTTGCAATCTGGTTACCCCCATCAAATACATTTATGACGTAACGGCCTTCAATCAGGTCATCTTCCTTGGCATCAATCATCGCACAAACATCTAATTCTTCGTTTTCGTAAAACACATTTACAGACTTGCTATAATTGAGCACGCCATTTTCAAAATTGAGAATTGCTTTATCTCCCAACACATTGTTTTTTGGGTTCAGCACTTGCACATAGAACGTTCTGTCTCCAGCTTCTGCAATTGCGTTTGGTGCCAGTTGGAAACAAGCTCTGATTTTATCGGCACGGCTGCTGCGTCTCGTATCTACAACTTTACCACTATTTCGCACAATTACAGCTTCCCCGCGCAAGTCGGTAGCACGCACGGTAGATCCTTTCGCAACGGTTTCAGACAAGGCCTGATTTTCCATATTTACAGAATCTACTACTTTAATGGTTTCATTTAGAACGGTATTGGTACTGTCCCGCTCAACCACAAGCCGATTGTTGGCAGCAATCAAGCTGTCGGCCTTTCGGAACAACGCAATACGCTCGTTTTTCAATCTACCAATCTCTACTTTATAACGTTGAATCAATCCTACGTTGGCTTCAGCATCTTTAACAGAATCGAGTAATATTTCAATACGCTCCCGCGCAGCGAGTAATTCGTTATCTTTCAGTTCGTTGTCCTGAATTACCTCATCGTAGTTCGCAATAAGCTCTTCCAGTTCATTTTCAATTTCAATCTTTTGTTGCTCTAAGTCGGATACCGTACTTTTACTATCGTTGTAGAGTATTACCGTGTATACGGCCAATGAAATAAGAAGCACAGAAAGCACTCCTATCAGCACTTTAAACTTGGCACTATTATTTTCGGTAGTCATATCTAAGTTTACTTTGGGTTTAGCTGGCTAAATTACTAAGCAAAGGCATCCATCTTGTTTATGAAATGATAAAAAAAATTAAAAAATGTTAAATATCTTGTTTCCAAAACTTTGCCACGGTTGCAAGAACAAGCTTTTAAAGGGCGAAGAAGTATTGTGTGGCGCCTGTAGGCACGACCTCCCGCTACAATGCCACCATAGAAACAACGACACAGCAATGCAGGCTATTTTTAACGGGCGTATCCCTGTGAGCCATGCTACTGCCTTACTACAATTTCACAAAAAAGGGATTACGCAGCAATTATTACACGATTTAAAGTATCGAAAACAAGAACAGATTAGTTTTTTCTTCGGAAAATGGCTGGGTGATGAATTAGCAGAAATAGCCGCTTATAACGAAATTGATTTGGTAATCCCAGTGCCGATACATCGAAAAAAACGACGACAACGGGGATATAACCAGGTGACTGGTTTTGGTGCCGAAATTGCCAAAGCACTCGACATTCCTTTTGCTGAAAACGTCTTATTGAAAAAATCTGCAACCAAATCGCAAGTATTCAAACAGCGCTTTACACGCTTTACAGATACCGAAGTTTTTGAAGTGGCGAGCAACCACTCCATACAAGGCAAACACATTCTCATTGTAGATGACATTGTTACAACCGGGGCCACTTTAGAAACTTGTGGCAATCATCTTTTAGCACATGGGGCAGCACAAATTAGTCTGGCCACCATGGCGATTACATTATAAAACGGGAAAAGCAGATATCCCATCAAAAAACTTGTTATTTTTGTTCCCTTGAAACAATTCGCTGCATATTTATATACATACAAGCATAGAGCCTTGAGTTTGCTCATTCTATGCCTGTTTTCACTTTCATTTGTAGATTGTGCAAAACGTGGAAGACCTTCTGGCGGAAAAAGGGATTCGTTACCGCCAGTCATTGTGAAAAGTACCCCGGAGAATTTCAGCACTAACTTTGAAGGCAATGAAATTAGAATCTTTTTTGACGAATACATTAAATTGGTCGACATACAAAAAAACTTGGTGGTTTCTCCTCCGCTCGAGTACCAGCCCATTATCACGCCGCTCACAACCAGCAAACAATTACGTATTAAAATACAGGATACCCTACGCGAGAATACAACCTATTCGTTTAACTTCGGAAAAAGTATTGTAGATAATAATGAGAGTAATGAATTTCCGTATTACAAATATGTTTTTTCTACCGGAAGCTATATAGACAGTCTCACCTTGTCGGGAAAAATAAACGATGCGCTTTTGCCCAAAGCCGAAAACCCTGTGAGTGTTTTGCTCTACGAATACAACGAACGTTTTTCAGACTCGATAGTATTTAAAGAAAAACCGAGCTACATTACCGTAACCCAAGATAGTAGCAACACCTTCCAATTTACGAATCTAAAAGAAGGGAAGTATCTATTGCTTGCGCTGAAAGAAACTAATAACGATTATATTTTTCAACCAAAAAACGATAAAATCGGATTTGTACGCGATACGGTTTCATTGCCTACAGATTCAACATATAGTTTGAAGCTGTTCAAGGAAATTGCCGACTATAAAATTGCACGGCCTACCCATGTGAGTAAAAATGAAATACAGTTCGGGTTTGACGGTAATGGCGACAGTCTCGAAATTTCGCCCATTTCCGAAGTACCCGCAGATTACAATGCCAATATATATCGCGATTTCGAAAGAGACACCTTACATTATTGGTTCCGTCCGGCTTTTGATAGCGAAGTAACAGATTCACTACTTTTTAAAGTCACAAATAGAGCAACCATAGATACCGTAGAGGTACGCCTAAAAAACCTGTTTGCAGACTCGTTAAAAGTGACGGTCGCATCTCAATCTACCCTCACACCTAAAGACACCTTTAAATTACAGGCAAACACTCCCATAGAAGCGATTTCCGCAGAGAGAATCAAGATTATCGACAAAGACTCTGTTGAAGTGCCCCACACTTTTACGCTAGATAAAAAATACAACAGGGCGAACATCGTTTTTGAAAAGAAATTTGAACAATCATACAACATCCAGGTATTGCCAGATGCCATTATCGACTTTTTTGGAGCTACCAACGACACCCTTCGGCTAAAAGCACGTACGAAGGCAGCAGACGACTATGGTGAAATTAACCTCACCCTCACGAATGCAGATCAGTTTCCGTTAATAGTACAATTGGTGAATGAAAAATACAACGTCATCCAAAGCGTCTCTATCGATGAAAATATACCCGTTCGGTTTCAGTATATAGACCCCGGGTTGTACTACATACGTGTGATTTTTGACACCAACCAAAATGGCACATGGGATCCTGGAAATTATCTACGCAACGAACAACCTGAAGAAATTAAATACTATCCGGCCAGGCTTGAGGTAAATGGCAATTGGGACTTACGGGAGACGTTTAATTTAGAGTAAAGCCGTCCCTATCGTTTAAAAATTGTAGGTGTTTGCGATGGGTAGCAATATGTTCTTTTGAAAGCGTCACAGTTTCAATAAATTCATTTTCAAGGTCTTTTTTGCTAGAAATCTGTGCTCCCAACACATCATACGCAGCACTATGCCCCACATATTCATGGTCATTTCCGTCTAAGCCTACTCTATTAATGCCCACGCAATAACTCATGTTTTCGATGGCGCGCGCCTTTAGCAATGCGTCCCAAGCTGCCACACGTTTTTTGGGCCAATTGGCTACGTACAATAGCAGATCATAGTCTTCTGTATTGCGAGCCCATACCGGAAAACGTAGGTCGTAACAAACCAGTGGGCAAATGCGCCAACCTTTGTATGTTACGATTAGGCGTTTGTCGCCCGCCGAGTATGTTTTGTGTTCGCCCGCCAAGGTGAACGTATGTTTTTTGTCGTATGCCCCTAGCAATCCTTCGGGTGAAACAAACAACAATCGGTTATAGTAATTTCCGTTTTCTTCAACAATGACGCTTCCGGTAATGGCACAGTCTTTTTCTAAAGACAACCTTTGCATCCATTTTAGTGTGTCAACCCCGTTAGGCTCTGCGAGTGCGGCAGCATTCATTGTAAAGCCGGTGGTAAACATTTCAGGAAGCACAATCAGATCGGTTTCAGCAGTAAGGCTTTTAATTTTCTCTTCGAACATAGTTCGGTTAGCAGCTGCGTCTTCCCAATGAAGTTCTGTCTGTATGAGTGTTACTTTTAAATTTTCAGGTTGTGGCATGTTCTCGAGGCTTATTCTAAAATTTCGATGACTTTTGAAGCACCCTGCATCTTGGCATGGTCTAAAGCTGAATTGCCACGGTCATCTTTTACACTTTTATCGGCTCCATGCTCTAGCAACATTTCTATTATTTCTAAGTGATTAAACGTGGCTGCAAAGATAAGTGCGGTAGCACCGTTGTAATTGGTCATATTTACATCGGCATCATGTTCAAGCAATAACTTCGCAATGGCATCAAACCCTTTAAAGCAAACCCCCATAAGGGCTGTATTCCCACTTGCGTCTTGTTCGTTAATGTTTTGCGGATGTTTGAGTATTTCTTTTGCAATGGCTTCATGACCATAATAGGTTGCCAACAAAAGCGGTGTACTTCCGCGTGCATCCTTTTCAGAAACCCACGAATGATGTTCCTTTAACAATTGCGAAACCGTTGGTTGATCTCCATTTCGAATGGCATCGAATAATACTGAAATTTCCATAGGTATTAAGTTGTGATAAATATAAAAAACAAAGCAACACCATGAGTGTTGCTTTGCATGATTTTAACGGCAATTCGCAATGCGCTTATGCCAAATCAAATCGGTCTAAGTTCATTACTTTGTTCCAAGCGCTTACAAAATCGTTCACAAACTTCTCTTTTGAATCTTCACAGGCATATACCTCTGCAATGGCTCTCAATTCTGAATTTGAACCAAAAATCAAATCGGCTCTGGTTCCTGTCCATTCAATTTCCCCGGTCCTTCTGTCGCGCCCAGCAAACACGCGGTCGTCGTCTGACGTTGCTTTCCACGTTGTACTAAGCTCAAGCAAATTTGTGAAGAAATCGTTTGTGAGTGCTCCTTTTCGATCAGTGAATACACCGTAGCTAGAGCCGTCGTAATTTGCATCTAAAACGCGCATTCCCCCTACCAAAACGGTCATTTCTGGAGCAGTAAGGGTAAGCAGGTTTGCTTTGTCTACCAATAATTGTTCTGCTGAAATTTTCTGGTTTGGTTTTAGGTAATTTCTAAAACCATCTGCCACAGGTTCTAAGTGTGCAAACGATTCTACATCAGTCTGTTCTTGTGATGCATCTGCCCGGCCGGGTGTAAAAGGAACCGAAATCGTGTGTCCCGCATTTTTAGCGGCCTGTTCTACCCCTGCGCAACCTGCCAAGACTATAATATCTGCAAGGGATACTTTTTTATCCCCCGACTGTGCATTGTTGAAGTTATTCTGAATTTTTTCCAATGCGGCTACCACATCCATCACATTTTTATTCACTTCCCAGTCTTTCTGTGGGGCTAAGCGAATTCGTGCTCCGTTAGCACCACCGCGCATGTCAGAATTACGGTAGGTCGATGCAGATGCCCAAGCCGTAGCAACCAACTGCGATACTGATAATCCAGCATCTAAAATGGTTTTCTTAAGAGCAGTAATATCCTCATCATTAATAAGGGTATAATCTACTTCAGGAATTGGGTCTTGCCATAATAATTCTTCTTGCGGCACTTCTGGCCCCAGATAACGTGAGGTAGGCCCCATATCTCGATGGGTTAATTTGTACCAAGCGCGAGCGAAGGCATCTTCAAATGCGGCATGGTCTTTATGGAATTTCTTTGAAATCTCTAAATATATTGGATCCATCTTTAGTGCGATATCTGCTGTAGACATCATCAAATCCTGTGTTTTTGATGCATCGTGTGCCATAGGCGCCTTTCTTGCGTTAGAGGCATCGGTTGGTCTCCATTGGTGGGCTCCCGCAGGGCTTTTAGTTAGTTCCCATTCATAGTTTAACAACACGTCAAAGTAATCATGGTCCCATCTATTCGGGTGTGGGGTCCAGGCACCTTCAAGTCCGCTTGTTATGGTATCGTCACCGCGTCCAGTACCCATGGTGTTGATCCAACCCTGGCTTTGATGTTCTATGGCTGCACCTTCTGGCTCTATGCCAACATATTTTTCTGCGTCTCCTGCTCCGTGGGCTTTTCCGAAGGTATGGCCACCCGCTACAAGCGCAACGGTTTCTTCATCATTCATTGCCATACGCCCAAAAGTTTCTCTAATGTCATGAGCAGACCCCAGCGGATCTGGTTTTCCGTTTGGTCCTTCAGGGTTTACATAAATAAGTCCCATATGAGCTGCGGCAAGTGGTTTTTCTAACTGACCTTCTTCGTATCGGGCTTCATTTGCCATCCATTCAGATTCTGAACCCCAGTAAATATCTTGTTCAGGTTCCCACACATCTTCACGACCACCCGCAAATCCGAAGGTTTTTCCACCCATCGATTCGATGGCTACATTTCCTGCGAGAATCATTAAATCTGCCCAAGAGATTTTTTTACCGTATTTCTTTTTAATGGGCCACAATAGCAAGCGTGCTTTATCTAGGTTCCCATTATCTGGCCAACTATTTAAAGGAGCAAATCGTTGGTTCCCTGTATTACCGCCTCCACGGCCGTCGGTTACTCGGTAGGTTCCGGCACTGTGCCAAGCCATTCTGATAAATAACCCTCCATAATGACCAAAATCTGCTGGCCACCAATCTTGTGAATCTGTCATGAGGTGTGTAAGGTCTTTTTTAAGGGCCTCTAAGTCGAGACTCTTAAACTCCTTAGCGTAATCGAATTTAGAACCCATCGGGTTCGATTTTTCAGTATGTTGCCTTAACACATTTAGGTTTAATCTATTTGGCCACCATTTCTGGTTGGTTGTTCCGCCACCGGCGGTTTGATTTTGAATACCTCCAAAGTACGGGCACTTACTTGCATCACCATCATTTATTTCCCAAGCTTCTCCTTTATGACTCATAATATTAAATTTTATAGTATTGGACTTCTATTTTTATCAATTTGTAATTGCCCTTAAAGATACCAATAAAACCACTTAGAAGTGAGCAGTCTTATTGGATGTATTAATTTTATAATTGCTAAAATTGATAGTTCGTTTATTCTAAAATAATTTTACTTGATACTGCATAATATTTTTGCTGCGCTTTTTAAAGTCTCATCAGTTTTGGCAAAACAGACACGAAGTTGTTTAAAGTCTTCATTATTGGCGTTAAATACCGAAGTTGGGATTGTTGCAATACCTTCATTTTTGGTTAATCTCTTAGCAAATAACACGTCATTTTCATCTGTAATTTCTGAATAATCTAACAACTGAAAATAGGTGCCTTTTGAAGGAATCAATTTGAAACGTGAATCTTTCAGCAGCCCGTTAAAAAAATCCCTCTTTTTTTGATAAAAGCCTGCTAGATCAAGATAGTGCGATGGCTCCTGAAGATAGGTAGCCAATGCTTTTTGAATGGGATGGTTTACACAAAATACCACATATTGGTGTATCTTTTTAAACTCCTCCATCAACAATTTAGGGGCCGCACAATAGCCCATTTTCCATCCAGTGTTATGAAAGGTTTTACCAAAAGAGGCTGTAATAAAAGTACGCTGTCGCAATGCTTCAAATCGTGCCGCACTTTGGTGTATTTCTCCATCAAAAATGATGTGTTCGTACACCTCATCACTGATTACCAAAAGATTGTTTGTTTCGACAATCGATTGCAGTGATAGCATATCTTCTTCCGTAAAGAGCATACCACTTGGGTTGTGCGGACTGTTTACAATAATCATTTTGGTCTTGTCAGTTATTTTTGAGCGAACGAGATCCCAATCTGGTTGATAGGTGGGCGCTTGTAATTGAATTGGCACCGTTTTTCCTCCAAACAGCTGCACTGCAGGCGCATAGCAATCGTATGCAGGTGTGAATATCACCACTTCATCTCCAACTTGTATGGTGGCTGCAATCGCTGTGAAAATAGCTTGGGTCGCACCGGCTGTGATTACAATTTCTGTCTCTGGCTGATAAGCATGCTGATGGAGCCGATGTATTTTTTTTGAAATTTGCTCCCGCAACCCGAAATCGCCTGGCATAGGCGCATATTGGTTATGCCCCTCTTTCATGGCTTGCGAAACCAAGTTTATAAGAATGGGGTCACTTTCAAAATTGGGGAACCCTTGTGATAGATTAATAGCGTCTGTTTCAGCAGCTAATTTGCTCATCACGCTAAAAATTGAATTTGAAATATTTGGTAATTTACTCGTTATCATAAAATCTATAAATATTCGTTGTAACAGTCTAATCCAGAAGAGTCTGGACGAAAAATTTAGTATATGGCAGCAAATTAGTATCTTGCGCCTCCCAAACCTACTTAAATTAATGAAGAAACTACTTCTTTTCTTCTTTGCGATATGTTCGCAATTGTGCGCACTTGGCATTTTTGCCCAACAGGATAGTGCAAGTGATGCTACACGCCTGAAATTTAAACAACTTGTAGATTCTTCTGAAACTTACTACAATTTGGGTAATTATAAAAAGTCGATGGAGGTAAATGTTCAAATCCTGAATACGGCCTTCGAGATAGATGATCCAGCACTCATACACAAAGGGTATAGATTTTTAGGATACGATTTCATGGCGCTAGACAACATGGAAATGGCGAAAACAAATTTCGTGAAATCGGAACGCTACGCGATGGAATCTAAAAATGACACCGCCATTGCGATTACCTATATGGATTTGGCTAATCTGTATTCTTATGAAGAGAACGGCTATAAGCGGGCAATGCGATATCATAAAAAATCGATTGAAAAATTTAAAAAAATCAACGATTCCTTAAGTTTAGCTAAAGCCTACTATAATACGGTAATTACAGCTTTTGATGCAGAAAAATACAAGGATGGGCTCTTTTATTTGATAAAGGCAGATCAATTCAGAAAAAAAGTAAACAGCCTACTATTTGAAGCAGGTATTGAGAACTTGTTTGGCACATTTTATACATACAAGAAGGAATATGATAAAGCCGAAAAAGCTTATACCAAAGCCATAGCAATTGGAGAAAAAGAGGCGCTCTCTTCTGAACTTGAGGTTGCCTATCTAGGTTATAGTGACGTGCTCTATGCCAAGGGTGAATATGTAGCAGCTTTTGAAGCTCGTAAAAAATACGAAGAATACCTTATTGCCAACCGCGAAATTGAAAAATCTGCTGCCGCAAATAATGTTACCTCTAAATTCCAAATTGCCGAATACCAAAAAACCGTAGAAGCTGCCCAACAAAAAAATGAATTGCAGGCCGAACTTATGAAAACCAAGAGCAGAACCAACAAATTTCTATGGATTTTTTCGGCCCTCGGACTCTTCTTTACGGTGTATTTATTTTATGCCTACAGACGGCGCAAACGACTTGTACGCGAGTTACAGCTAAAAAACAAGGAATACCTACGTGCCAAACAGGAAAGTGACAAATTGGCCAAAGCAAAAGCCAAATTCTTTTCTACCGTGAGCCATGAATTAAGAACGCCTCTTTATGGAGTGATTGGCCTGAGCACCATTTTAATGGAGAACAAGGAATTAAAAAAGCACGAAAAAGATTTAAAATCTTTAAAATTTTCGGCAGATTACCTTTTAGCGCTCATCAACGATGTGCTTCAAATGAATAAAATTGACAATCAGGCGTACACCGACGATGCAAGTGCTTTCAATTTAAGGGAACTTATAAATACAATCGTCTCATCTTTCGAGTACATGCGGTTACAACATAAAAATGATATTATTGTTTCTATAGACCCAGAAATACCAATATTGTTAAAAGGAAGTTCGGTTCGTTTATCGCAAGTGCTGATGAATTTACTAGGAAATGCCTGCAAATTCACTGAAAATGGAAGTATTTATGTAGATGCAAAGATTGTAAATGCTAGCGAACAGACCGCCTTAATTAAGTTTGTGGTTCGTGATACGGGTGTAGGGATTGCCAAAAACAAGCTAGAAAGCATTTTTAATGAATTTTCGCAATTTGAAACTGCAACACAAAATTATCAAGGTACAGGCTTGGGTCTTCCTATTGTAAAAAAATTATTAGATCAGTCCAATTCAGAGATTAGCGTGGTCAGTGAACCAGGCAAGGGCAGTACTTTTTCTTTTAATCTATTGTTTGACGTATTGCAACAAACTTCGCAACAGGAGATTGCCCCTATGATAGATACCAATCTTTTAGATGCTAAAAAAATATTGATTGTTGAAGACAACAGGATCAACCAGACAGTCACAAAGAAAATTCTAGAAAAGGAAGGTGTAATTTGCGAAATTGCTGAAAATGGCGAGGTCGCTGTTGAAATGGTTCAAAAAAACGATTACGAACTAATTTTAATGGATATCAACATGCCTGTAAAAAATGGTATTGACGCCACAAAAGAGATTCGAACATTCAATAAGCACATTCCAATTATTGCGCTTACTGCGGTAGAAGTAGATGAGATTCGCTATCGTATTTTCGATTGCGGGATGAATGATATTATTGTAAAACCGTACGATGTTACCAAATTTAGACAGACCATTGCAAAGAATTTAGCGGGTACTGTAGTTGCTGACAAAACACTTAAAGCTATTTAAATTCTTTAAAAAAAGGATACGAGTTAATATATCCTACCACATCGTCTACACATTTGGTCAAATTCTTTTTTATTTCGCCTTCCCAAAAACGGAATACAGTAAACCCCAAATCTGTAAGCTGCTGATTTACTTGCGCATCTTTCTGCATGTTGCGTTCAATCTTCGGAATCCAAAATTCGCGGTTTGTCTTTAAGCGTTTCTTAGTGACATCCCAATTGTATCCGTGCCAAAATTCCCCATCAATAAAAATGGCCAAGTTGTATTTTTGTATGGAAATATCTGGGGTACCAGGTAATTTCTTGTTGTTTACACGATATCGAACTCCTTTTGCCCAAAGTGCTCTTCGGAAAAGCAGCTCTGGCTTGGTATTTTTGGAGCGAATTTTCCCCATGATACGCGACCGCTTTTTCGTGGTATAAAACCCGGCAGACTCCTCGAAACGTGGCACTTTAATATTTCCGTGTTTGTCGTATTCAATCACGTTATTAAAATACGAAATCCCAGCCTTCAAAAAAGACTGGGATTCTTAAAATCTTGTTATTTATGGTTATCCCTTTAGCGAAGCAGCCAAATATTCCCTATTCATTCGGGCTATATTCTCTAATGAAATCCCTTTCGGGCATTCTACTTCACAAGCTCCGGTATTTGTACAATTTCCGAAGCCTTCCTTGTCCATTTGTTCTACCATGTTAAGCACACGGGTTGCGGCTTCCACTTCACCTTGGGGTAACAAAGCATATTGGCTCACCTTTGCTGAAGTAAACAGCATTGCGCTGGCATTTTTACAGGCCGCTACGCAGGCTCCACAACCAATACAAGTGGCCGCATAAAACGCATCGTCTGCATTTTCCTTTTCAACAGGGATGGCATTGGCGTCAATCGTATTTCCTGAAGTATTCACTGAAATATACCCACCTGCCTGTTGGATACGATCAAATGAACTTCGGTCTACCATTAAGTCTTTAATCACTGGAAACGCAGTTGCTCTAAATGGTTCAATAACTATGGTATCACCGTCATTAAACATACGCATGTGCAATTGGCAGGTTGTCACCAAACGATCGGGACCGTGGGGCTCACCATTGATTTGCAAGGAACAACTTCCGCAGATACCTTCTCTACAGTCATGATCGAAAACTACAGGTTCTTCTCCTTTATTGATCAAGTCTTCGTTTAACACGTCTAGCATTTCTAAGAAAGACATATCCTCTTCTACACCATCAATTGGGTAGGTCACCATTTGTCCTTTTGCTTGTGCGTTGGCTTGGCGCCATATTTTTAAAGTTAACTTCATAGTTTTATAATTATTTCGCCTCGATATGAGTTTTTAAAAATCTCAATGTATTATCAAGTTTTCTTTGAACTCCGTCAGTGATTGATTTATAATCATTTTTAAAAGCTCTTATTAAACCTTCTTTTTTAGATTGAAAAAATTCCTCACTAATCTCAGTCTCAGAGAACTTTAAAGCATATTGAAAAATTGTGTGATTTTTATATGGTACGTCATATTTTTTCGCATATTTCCAAATAACAGATTTATCACCTCCGAATTCATTTTCAACTTTTGATTCAATCGAACTGTCAATAGCACATCCCGCCCAGTCTTGAAGATCTGTTTTATCATGTGATTTATACAAACCTTTACCATACATCAGATTAACACTATAATATGCATTATTGTCATTCAAGTCTTGACCATGGATAAGCTCAAAATTATCATAAGTCGCATACCCCCTTACTGGAAAATTATGAAAATTCATTGTCCAATTAAATCGAAAAATAACCTTCATAAACTCTTCAAAACTTTCTTTAGAGCTATCTTTAGTATAGAAAATAACCGTGTCCGAAACATTTAAACAATTTATATTATTATCCTTTCTATCCGCAATAACTTCCCCTGGTCTTCTAGGTTTCATTGCACCTTGACTTAATGCATTTTCGATGTCCCTAAGAATATGACCCGAGCGATAAGAAAGAACATATTCTGTATTGTTTAAAAGAAATTGCTTAAATCCAAGTAAATCAAAGTAAGCTATAAAAACTTTTTCCATATCACTTATAAGAACGCGTCTTAAGCTCAATATTTTCAAAAATCAACTCTTCTTTATGCAACACCGCATCTTTCGGTTCTCCTTTGTACTCCCAGGCAGCTACATATTTAAAGTTCTCATCATCGCGTAAGGCTTCTCCCTTTTGCTCACCACTCTCTTCTACACTTTCTTCGCGGTAGTGCCCTCCAGCCGATTCATTTCTGTGCAATGCATCCTTGGCAAATAACTCTCCCAATTCTAGGAAATCGGCCACACGTCCGGCCTTTTCGAGTTCTTGGTTAAGCCCATCTGCCGTTCCTGGAATTTTCACATCGGCCCAAAATTCTTTGCGCAATTCAGCAATCTCGGTGATTGCCTCTTGTAAATCTTTTGCATTACGTGACATTCCACATTTGTTCCACATAATCTTTCCGAGTTTCTTGTGGAAATAGTCTACCGAGTGCTTTCCAGAACCGCTCATCAATTTATGGATACGGTCTCTAACGTCTTTTTCAACCGCTTCAAATTCTTTCGTGTCTGTAGGTATTGGCCCCGTTCGAATGTCTTTTGAAAGATAATCACCAATGGTATACGGCAATACGAAATATCCGTCTGCCAAACCTTGCATCAATGCGCTGGCTCCTAACCTATTGGCGCCATGGTCGCTAAAATTAGCTTCTCCCGTGGCATATAGACCTTCAACGGTGGTCATTAAGTTGTAATCTACCCAAATACCTCCCATGGTATAATGCACGGCAGGATAAATCATCATCGGAGTTTTATACGGATTCTGGTCTACGATTTTCTCGTACATCTGAAATAAGTTCCCGTACTTGTTCTCAACTACTTTTGCTCCTAATTCATATACCTCAGCGTCAGTTGGGTTTTTATTCCCCTGAATTAAGGCTTCTTCCTTTCCGTAGCGCTGAATGGCACTTTTAAAATCAAGGTAAACTGCTTCCCCTGTTTTATTCACTCCAAATCCGGCGTCGCAACGCTCTTTTGCAGCTCTTGAAGCCACGTCTCGAGGCACTAAATTACCAAAGGCTGGATATCTGCGCTCTAGGTAATAGTCTCTATCTTCTTCTTTTAAATCTGTAGGTTTCAATTTCCCGGCTCTAATGGCCTCTGCATCTTCTTTTTTCTTCGGAACCCAGATACGTCCGTCATTTCGAAGACTTTCAGACATCAACGTTAATTTAGATTGGTGTTCTCCTGAAACTGGAATACAGGTTGGGTGGATTTGTGTATAACACGGATTTGCAAAAAATGCGCCTCTACGGTGTGCTTTCCAAGCAGCTGTAACGTTACTTCCCATGGCATTGGTAGAAAGGAAGAATACATTTCCGTAGCCTCCGGAAGCTAAGACAACGGCATGAGCACTGTGTCTTTCTATTTCTCCAGTCACCAAATTTCTGGCAATAATTCCTCTTGCCTTGCCATCTACCTTAACGATGTCTAACATCTCATGGCGATTGTATGCTTTAATCTTACCACGGTTTATTTGGCGGTTCATGGCCGAATAAGCTCCCAACAATAATTGTTGCCCGGTTTGTCCTTTCGCATAAAAAGTTCGAGATACCAACACACCTCCAAACGAACGGTTGTCAAGCAAGCCTCCGTATTCACGGGCAAATGGCACTCCCTGTGCAACACATTGGTCGATGATATTTGCTGAAACTTCAGCCAGACGATAAACATTCGCTTCCCGAGAGCGGTAATCGCCTCCTTTTACAGTATCGTAAAACAAACGGTAATTGCTGTCGCCATCACCTTGATAATTTTTTGCTGCGTTTATTCCACCTTGTGCCGCGATTGAATGCGCGCGTCTTGGCGAATCTTGGTAACAAAATGTTTTTACGTTATAACCCAATTCTGCCAAGGTAGCAGCAGCGCTCCCCCCAGCCAGCCCTGTACCAATAACGATCACATCGATGTTTCGTTTGTTGGCCGGATTAACTAGATTAATTGAGTTTTTATGATTGGTCCACTTTTCGGCTAAGGGTCCTTCAGGTATTTTAGCATCTAATATTGACATAGCAGAAATGGTTTTAATGTGGAAGTTGATTTAAATGAAGGTATAAGGCGATAAAGATGAAACCGAGTGGAATCACAATTGCATACACTTTTGCAAACTTCGTAAGTGCTTTTGAATACTTGTTGTTGAAGCCTACACTTTGGAAAGACGACGCAAATCCGTGCCACAAGTGAACTGCCAACAAGATAAAAGACAAACAATAAATCCCAACACGGATTGGGCTTTCAAACTTGTGCACCAATTCTTCGTAGTAACGGAACCCACTATTAACGTTGTCTGGGTCTAATAAACCGCTCATGTCACCTTTAAAATACTTGATATTCATCTCAGGCGCCCAGAAATCGTAAAAATGTAATCCTAAAAAGGCTAAAATCACCAATCCAGAAATAATCATGTTACGAGAAGCCCAAGTCGAGTTTGTGTTTCCCTTAAACGAATTGTACTTGACGGCGCGTGCATTTCGGTTTCGAATTTCTAGAATAAAACCCATGATAAAATGGAATATTACCCCAAATATCAAAATTGGTTGTAATACTGCCTGAACCAAGATATTGGTTCCCATAAAATGGGACCATTCGTTAAAGGTATCAGGATCGATTACCGAGGTTAGGTTAATGGTAAAATGTTGTCCTAAAAAGAAAACTAAGAACAAGCCCGATAGTGCCATGGCAACTTTACGGGCGATGGAAGAGGATATGATTCCCATTATGGTTGTGTTTTCAAAATTTTGAGTTACAAAAATACAGCACAGAAGGCGTTTCGGCAAACATTGAGCGCCGTTTTATTACTAAATAGAATGATTCTTACGTTAAATTTTGTTTAATTTTTAAATAACTCTATTAAACATAAATGATTCATTATAAACCGACATCTTTTTCCAAACAAACCATTCTTGCATTATTTCACTTCTAAAATCTCCTTTGTAGACTTTCCATTCATCGATACGCTAATTTCATACATTCCTTTGGGCAGATAGGTGTTTCCATCTTCAGCTTCACGTAGGCTCACGTCATTTTTCTTCATGGTCTTGGTTCCTTTTTCTGAAAGATTTACGTTATAATCAATCACATTTACCCCCTTCATCACTTCTTCTTTCCAAGAATTGACCACTACTCCACCTTCTGTGGCTACGGAAATTTCCGCAGTACCGCTAGCCGGAGCATAGACTTGTAACGGAACTGTGGGTTGATTTAAAAAGTCTCCAAAAGCATTAAAACCACTACTTCCCCAACGCCTAGACGCTCTTATAGGTGTAGGTTTCGCCATAACGAATGCATTACTATTCTCTGAATTTAAAAGTTGAAGCAATGAGATATCGGCAATATAGATAGAACGCCCATGTGTACCTACCACCAAATCTTTTTCACGCTTTTGAAGTACAAGGTCATGAACAGCCACATTTGGGAGTCCGTTAGAAAACGGTTGCCAGGAATCGCCACGATCAAAGGACACATACGCGCCATTATCGGCTCCCAAATACAATACGTCTTCATTTTCTGGATCTTCCCGAATTACATTTACAGGAGACAGCGGTAAATTACTGGCGATGTTTTTCCATGTAGCACCATAATTATCACTCATATATACGTACGGTTTGAAATCGTCCCATCGATAGCCATTCAGGGTTACGTACACACGCTCCTTTTTGTGTTCTGAAGCCACCACACGGCTCACCCAAAGATCTTTTGGAAATGAGGCTGAGATATTCTGCCAATTGGCACCTCCATTTTTAGAAACATGTACGAGCCCATCGTCACTTCCTGCGTAGAGCAATCCGAATTGGAAAGGGCTCTCTGCAATGGCGGTTAAGGTTCCGTAGGCTACATTTCCTTTCTTCCCTCCCGTAGTTAAGTCGTCTGAAATGGCAGACCAATCGTTACCCTGATTCATAGAGCGCATTAGCTTATTGCCTCCCAGATATAGAATATCCTGATTGTGGCTGCTCAATAAAATGGGTGTTTGCCAATTAAATCGGTACGGATTCTCACCTAGTTCATGCTTGGGCTGTATGTAAGTGTTCTCATTCGTTTTTCGGTTTAAGCGGAAATAGTTCCCGAATTGAAACCCGGTATATACAATATCACTATCGCGGTTGTCGATTTGAATTTGCATTCCGTCGCCGCCCATGATAAATTCATACGGATATTTCCCGTTTTGCATCCAACCCGGATTTTCTTCACTGTCGTGCGGACCAACCCAAACACCATTGTCCTGTAACCCTCCATACACATTGTACGGTTCTTCATTGTCAACATTAATGGCGTAGAATTGCCCTACTGCTGGTTGGTTGTTCTTTATCCAGTTTTCACCATCATCATAACTAATGTTTACCCCGCCGTCATTTCCGTTTATTAAATGACCTGGCATTTTAGGGTTGATCCAAAGGGCATGGTGATCTGCATGTACATTTGGTGCCGAAATAGATGTAAAGGTTTTTCCGCCGTCTTTCGATTTTAAAATGGGTACTCCATAAATGTAAATTCCATCTCTATTGCTCGGGTCAACGTGAATTTTTCCGAAGTAATACCCGTAACTGTAATAGATTCCATCTAAGAAATCTTCGTGGGTCTTTTTCCAAGATTTTCCACCATCGGTACTTTTATACACTTCTGCCCCAATTACAGGCGTGTCAAACAACATACTGTTGGCATCTTCTAGGTATTTGGCAAGGTCTACCGGTTTTACAGTTCCGCCGCGCACCATATTTTTTACATTATCAGCCCTGTACTTTTCTTGGAAACCGTTGTTTCGTAAATAGGCATTCAATTTCTTGTCGTCTAGCGCCAAAAATTGCGAAGACGTCATCGTTTTAAACTGTTCTTTAGACAAGTCGTCGCCTTCCTTCTTCCCACCTTCATCAGCTCGTCGTGCTTGGTTATCGTGTATGGCATATACCGTATTGGCATCGTACACTGCCAGACCAATTCTACCTACGCCATCGCCCGTTGGGAAACCGCTATTCGGACCAGAAACTTTAGTCCAGGTACTTCCACCATCGGTACTTTTGTAGATACCGCTTCCTGTTCCGCTTCCGCGGAAATTCCAAGCCTTTCGGTCTTTGTCCCATGAAGAAGCATACATCAAGTTGAAATTATTCGGGTCTGCGTCCATTTCGATGATACCGCTTTGATCGTTTACAAAAAGTGTTCGTTGCCAAGTAGCGCCGCCATCGGTTGTTTTATAAACACCGCGATCGTTATTGGTTGAGTACAAATGCCCTACGGAAGACACCACTACCTCATCTGTATTGTTGGGGTTGATAATGATTTTTGAGATATGGTGACTGTCTTTAAGCCCCATATTCTGCCATGATTTTCCGTTATCGGAAGATTTTAAGAGTCCGATTCCCGCATAGCTGGACCGTGAAGAATTAACTTCTCCTGTACCTACCCAAATCGTGTTGTTCTTCCAATCTACTGCAAGGCTTCCAACATTTTGCGTTGGGCTACTGTCCAGAACTGGTGTAAAGGTGGTTCCGTTGTTTATGGTATGCCAAACACCGCCACTGGCATAGCCAACGTAAAACTCGGTGGGATTATCCGGATTTACTGCCAAATCTACCACCCGGCCGCTCATAATAGTTGGCCCAACATTTTTAAAAGGAAGGTTTTTAACCAGTGAATTTTGTGTGAGTTGTTCTTTCTGTTGTAATGCATTTGATACATCTGAAGCCGATGTAGCAGGTTGCTGGGCAATTGCAGATGAGACAAAAAGCAACGTACAAGCGGCGAATAGAAATTTTTTCATGGTTGGAATTTTTAGAAAGGTACAAAATACCACATTTGAACCTTATGGACAACCCAAAAAATGCAATTCAAATTTCACTCTTCATCTTGAATTTGGCGAATGGTAGTTATCAAATTTTCAGCAAAATTAGTTTCAGCACTATTAAAACCAACATGTTGCCAGCGAAGCATCCCATTTTTATCGACTACCAGTAAATAAGGCAACCCAGAAGTGTTTAATTGTAGCTGTTTAAAAAAGCTACTCTCATGATCGTATAAGTACGAAAACCTATAGGACTGGGCAGCTATGAAGCGTTCAAATTTTTCGGGTGTATCACCTCCCAAATCTGCATTAATAACAAAAAATGCAACCGATGGGTCGTCCTTAAAGTACTGCTGCACATGGTTTAATTCTTTTAACTCTTGGATACAAGGCTTGCACCATGTCCCGAAAAAGTCTAACACCACCGTTTTTCCTTTGAAATCGCCCGTAGAAATTATACTGTTATTCAGATCTGTAAGCTCAGCGACAGGCATAGGTTTATAAAGCGCTTCGGAAAGACTGTCTTTCAAACTTATAGGAATCACATAAAGCATAAAAAAGACTACCATTACAGCAAAAAAGGTTAGCAAAATACCCGAACGCAACTTCAGTTTTGGAGCCCAAATGGCCAGCCAACACGATAGCAAACAAAACAGTGGGATGTAAAAAAGCGCAGGAATTTCAGTAAGCACAAAAAGGGCAAAAAGCACTATAAAGCTCCACATGATAAGCAAGAGCTTCATAACTATTGAAAGCGGCACCGATTTATTAATACGGCCCGAAAGATAAAAAAGCAGCACCCCTAGTGGCAAGATAACTTGAAAATTGATAGTTACAAACACCATTATTAGCACTAACAAGATACTTGCAGCAAGTCCAGTTAAGAGAGGTTTGCCCAACAAACGAAATGTAGTTGCCATATTGTTTTTAGCAAATATGCGATCTGAAGTGTAAAGGAGCGTTCGGTTGCGCGTAGCGGCACCAACTATTTAAAAGAGTTTCTGAACTGTGAAGGTGTTTTTCCTGTTTGTTTTTTGAAAAACGTGTTGAAGGTTGTTTTGTTTGAAAATCCGCTTTCATACATTATTTCTTTCACTTGTTTATCGGTGGTGCTCAGCAACTGTTTTGCAACTTCCAAGCGCCTGTTGTTGATAAATTCGTAAAAATTGCAACCGTAGGCTTTGTTGATGATATACGATAAGTTTCTTGAACTTATTTCCGTATGAAGTGTCATTTGACCCAATGAAACATCGAATTCTAAATATGGTTTTTCTGTTTCAATATACGCTGCCAAAATATCTTTTTGTTCGTTGTATTGTGCTGCATCTAAGGTAAATTCTGAAGCATTTCCTTCCAGATCAGTTGCTTGCAGTCCTTTAAAAAGTCCGACATGTTTCAGACCAAAATAGTAAAGGCAATTTACAAGAACCAGTACGAGCGCATACACCAAAAAAACTAAGAAATCACCATTATTGGTCACTGGAAGAAATCCTTCTAGTAGCGCAGTGAATATGGCTGCAAGTTGAACATATATTGCTATTTCGAGCCATTTTAAATCGATTTCGATATAGTTAGCCAAGGTTGTTTTAAGTTTTGACCGAAATCTAAAAATCAGAACTAAAATTGCAAACAAGTAAAATGCAAGATGTGCTGTGATAACTAGTGAAACAATGTCTAAATAACTCCATAGTTTATTCCGAAGAAAAACCACAACACCCAATGTCAAAATTGCGGGAATATAATGCCATATCATTTGCTGCGGCTTTTCGTTTCGATATATCAAGCTTTTTGCTAAATGAAAATAGAGCGGCCCGTAGAGCAACCCGAAAAAAGGTCCTAACCAATTTCCGCTAGAAAATAAACGTTCACCAAGAATCAAATACCCAAAGTGTATAGCAATACAAGCGCATATAGACAAAAGCATCTTGATGAAAAATGGTTTTGTTTTTCGGTTCGTCCATAGAACAACAACAAAGAATAGGCATTGGTACATGATTAAAAAACCTATAATATCTGTGGTGCTAAATGCCATGTTTTACTTTTAAAATGGCAAGGTACATATTAAATATACGGTTTGGTTTTACTACGCGTATCTGTACGTTTTTAAAAGCAGATTACATGTTAATTTGCAAGGGCTCGACTCGAAATTTGATTAAAATTCTGTTACTTTTGAAAAAAACGTAACAACATGAAATACCACCCAATATCTTCAGACCTATATATTAGAAACCGTAAAAACTTTATGGCGCAAATGAAGCCGTCTAGTTTGGCGGTTTTTAACAGCAACGATATCTACCCGATAAGCGCAGACAGCACCATGCCGTTTCAACAAGCGCGAGATATTTTATATTTAAGCGGCGTAGACCAAGAAGAAAGTATTTTGGTGTTGTTTCCCGATGCACCAGACCCAAAACACCGAGAAATTCTGTTTCTAAAGGAAACCAACGAACATATTGCGGTTTGGGAAGGTGAAAAATTAACCAAAGAAAAAGCATTGGAAACAAGCGGTATCAAAACGGTGTACTGGCTAAAAGAGTTTGATAAGGTGTTTTATGAAATTATGACACAGGCAGACACGATTTATTTCAACACCAACGAACATTACCGTGCCAATATAGAAACGGAAACCCGCGAAGCCCGTTTTATCAAAACAACCAAGGCGAAATTTCCAGCGCATAGCTGGGCCAAGAGTAATCCTATTTTGCAACGCCTGAGATCTGTGAAGCATTCTATTGAAATCGATTTGATGCAACAGGCGTGTTACATTACAGAAAAAGGGTTTAAACGAGTGCTCGATTTTGTAAAACCTGGCGTATGGGAGTTCGAGATTGAAGCCGAATATATGCACGAATTTTTGAGAAACCGTAGCCGCGGATTCGCATACACACCCATTATAGCAAGTGGAAACAACGCCAACGTGCTTCACTATATAGAGAACAACCAACAATGTAACGATGGCGACCTTATTTTAATGGACGTGGGCGCAGAATACGCCAATTACAGCAGTGACATGTCGCGCACCATTCCCGTGAACGGACGTTTTACAAAGAGACAACGCGAAGTTTATGATGCCGTAAACCGCGTAAAAAATGATGCGACTAAATTATTGGTGCCCGGCACCCTTTGGAAAGAATACCACGTAGAAGTGGGTAAATTAATGACGTCTGAGTTATTGGGTCTCGGCCTCCTAGACAAGGCCGATGTGAAAAATGAAGATCCAGATTGGCCAGCATACAAAAAGTACTTTATGCACGGTACGTCCCACCACATTGGGTTAGACACCCATGACTACGGAATTTTATGGGAACCCATGGAAGCCAACCAAGTGTTTACAGTTGAACCTGGAATTTATATTCCAGACGAAGGATTTGGAATTCGACTTGAAGATGATGTTGTAATTCAAGAAAATGGTGAACCTTTTAATTTAATGCGGAACATCCCAATTGAAGCCGAAGAAATTGAAGCGATAATGAATAGCTAATTCATGAAGTATTACGCGCCAGAAAATGCCCATTTTTTACTTCCGTTTCAATTCGATCCAACGTTATTGGAGAACGACCTGAAAAAATGTAGCACTTTCAATTTTTTAAAGAATTACGTCCCCGCCAATTACAATGGCGATGATTATATTTTGCCATTACGTTCTATTGACGGAAGATTAGATCTACCGGCGGCATTTCCGAATAGTAGTGAAAAATTCAAGAATACAACCGCACTTGAAAAATGTCCTTATTTCAAGGAAGTGATCGATTCATTTTTATGTGAAAAAGATGCGATTCGGCTAATGAACCTTCCTTCTGGAAGAGTCATTAACGAACACGTAGATTATAATTGCGGATATGAAGACGGTCTGTTTCGGGTACATATTCCTATTATAACGAACGATCAGGTTCGTTTTACATTGAATGGCATACCGCTTACCATGCGCCCTGGAGAAGCTTGGTATACCAACGTAAACCTTCCGCACAGTGTAACCAACACAGGAAGTACAAACCGAGTACATTTGGTTTTAGACTGCATTAGGAACGAATGGTCAGACAAATTATTTGCCTCTGTTGGTTTCGATTTTACCCAAGAAAAAGAAGTAGCTGAGCAATTTACAGAAAGCACCAAAAAAAGAATGATTGAAGAGTTGGAGCTGCAGGGTACACCCGCATCAAAAAAGTTAATTATCCAGCTTAAACAAGGAACAAGCTAATCGACTATCTTTTTACAGAGAAAACCGATTATTTTACCACAATTTCAATGTAGCCCCACTTTCCGAAGCGACCACTATTATTTATCCATAACCTTCTTAGCGTATGTACTAAACGGTAAAAATTTTAGTACTTTTAAACGAGCAGAAAACTATAGTAGTAAGCCTGAAATATCTCCCATGAATCACATTTTCTTAGTTAGTTGTTATTTTTTAGCATGCTATATGTGTATGGCGCAGCTCCCCACACAAAGTTCTGGATCTGCGGTCACGGGATCAAATATTGATGTTTTCGACACCAACCGATTTTCAATATCGGCAATGCAGAAAGCTTCCAAGAGCGAACTCTCCTACGATGATATTGAAGGCACTCCTTATATCGACAACAATACTGGCGCAGCCAACAACCTTCCTTTAGGCAAGTTTTACACTCCTAATTTCGAATACCTGGAAACTGCCTTGGCCCGTTACAATGCCTATACCGACAAAATCGAGGTGTCTCCCTTAGACGATGGTGTAGATTATTATTTTCTGAAAAAGGAACCCGATTTTTTATATGTCGTTTTAAAGGATAAAAAATATAGGGCATATCAACATGAGAACGGAATTGGTTACTTTGTAATCGTATCAGACGACGACAATCGTAGCTGTACTCTATTGAAAAAAGAAACCGTTTCCTTTAGAAAAGCTAAGAAAGCAGAGAGCAGTTTCGTAACGGGAACACCCGATTCTTTTCAGAGACACAAGGATATGTATTATTTAAAGCTGGATGCCACTATTGTTGAAATTCCTAGACGGAAAAAAGACTTTTACAAGCTATTCGGCAAGCAAAAAGAAGCAATAAAAAACTACGTAGAAAATTACAAGCTTAAATGGAACGACGAGGAAGACTTGTTGAAGATTTCAAACTACTACAACACGCTCTTACTGTAAAAAAAAGGTAAAAGTGCTCTTAGCTCGAAGAAGACCCTTCTTTCTTTTTATTGAAATTCGAAAATACATTGGCCAAGACGAAAGCAATTCCCGCGGGGACTACCCAACCCATACTGTATTGCGACAATGGAATAGAATCTTTGAGCCCGTCTAAGGCTCCTTCTGCCATAAAAAATGTGAGAAAATCTGGAATGCTAAACAGAAATGTTACCAAGGCTACACTGCGAAACACGACAGCTGATGCATACCGTTCGGGTACTATATTTAACAGGATAAGCACAATCGTGATAGGATAAATAAACATGAGGGCAGGCAATGCGATATCTATAATATAATGAACATCAAATTGGCCAATAGCCACACCTAGCACACAACCCAAGATGGCTGTTACAACATAAGCGTTTCTAGAATTTTTACAAAGTCCTTTTACAAAATCTGCGGTACCCGTAATGATTCCAACAGCAGTAGTAAAGCACGCTAGGGCAACCAGAATTGCGAGAAATGCGGTGCCGATACTCCCTAAGGTTTCGGTACTTAAAAAAGTGAGTAATTCGGTTCTGTTTTCTACGGAAATCGTTCCGCTAAAAAATGCTCCCAAGGCAATTAACCCACCATACATCACAAACAATCCTATACCTGCTAGCAGGCCTGATTTGGCAATCATTTTCCTTTTTTCCCCATAGTTGAACTTTCCCTGTAGCGCCAATGAAATCACAATTACGCCACCAACCACCACTCCGCCAATAGCGTCAAAAGTTTGGTATCCTTCCAACATTCCGGCCGAGAGACCATTGTCAAATATAGAAGTTCGCAACGGTTCCGTTTCAGCAAAGAGTCCGATCCCGATGATACTCACCAATAGTAGGATGATTAGTGGTGTTAGGAACTTTCCGATAAGGGTAATAATATGAGTTCGGTTTAGAGCAAACACAAGCACAAATACAAAATAAATACTGCTTAAGGCTAGCGAACTCATCTCAAAATATGGCTGTATTGCCATTTCATAAGTAACAGATGCCGTTCTTGGTGCCGGTAATGCCACCGAAATTGCGTAAACGATGATACAATATACCAACGCAATAGCTGGCGATATCTTTTTAGCAAAATCGAGCATCGAACCTTGGAGCCGCGCGTAGCCATAAATTGCCAGAATGGGTACGACTACGGCCGAAGCAGCAAAACCAATAAGCACCCAAAACCAGTCGGTACCCGCATTATAACCAAGAAATGGAGGGAGAATCAAGTTTCCGGCGCCAAAGAACATGGAAAAAAGCGCAAAGGCTGTGAGATACGTCTGCTTGTTAAAGTTCATTTAAATTTAGAAAAATTAAGTGTGGGTGAAGGTCGTTGATTAATTTTGGCATTTAAATTTCCCCGAAGATATAAAAATGATATTCTCCTACCACCATACACCTATATATTATAACAGCCAAGGTAATGGCCCCGTGCTAATGTTACTACATGGCTTTCTTGAAAGCAGCACCATGTGGGACGGCCTCCTCCCAGAAATCACAAAAACGCATCGGGTAATCACATTCGATTTTCCGGGGCATGGTAAAACCCCGTCCATTAGCAAAGTGCACGGTATGGAGCTGTTTGCCGAAATTACTTCGGCACTTTTGGCGCAGCTCGGGATTGCTGAAGCTACCATTATAGGGCATTCTATGGGTGGTTATGTGGCCATGGCTATGGCAGAAAAGTACCCTGGGCAAATTAAAAAGTTGATTTTGCTGAATTCTACCCCTGCTGCAGATTCGCAGGCGCGTATTGAAAATAGGGAACGTGCCTTAGCATTGGTACCTAAAGCTAAAGACGCCTTTGTAGGTATGGCGATCACCAATCTTTTCAACGAAGCCTCTAGAATTAAATTTGAAAAGGAAATTTCAGCATTAAAAGCAGAAGCGCTTACCTTTCCACTTGAAGGAATCACAGCAGCGATTGCGGGGATGAAAGACCGTAAAGACCGGACTATGGTGTTAAAATCTTTCAGCAAACCAAAATATATGATTTGCGGTGTGCACGACCCTATTTTACCAATCGACGACTGTAAAAAAATAGCGGAACAAACGAAAACTGAGTTTTTCAGCGTTAATGGCAGCCACATGAATCATATCGAAAACACTACCGAAATTGTTAAAATTTTGCATTTAATCGAAAATAAATGCATTTAATCGATATTAATTCGATTTTTTTTCTACATTTAACCCATCTTAACAATTAAACCAGCCACTAGTTATGGAAAAATTTACTACTTCCCCATTTTCCCTACTGAGCGTTGTTTGCGCAACCTTCGGCCACGATTACGCCGAAACTAGAAAAATTACCAACCATATTAGCGAGTATACCTGCTGCCATTGTGGAAAAGAAGTTACCGACAATATGAAAGGTACACTTGAAATCCTTACCGTAAAAATTAAAGAGACCAACAACGTGCTCGCTTCCTTTTACGCCAAGAAGAATCAAAAAATTCCGGCTTAGACATGAAGATGTTATCGTGTAAGTTTAAAGGCCATTCGCTGAAACAAATCGCGACAGACTCTTTATATAAAGAAGAGTTTCAGTGTGTAAACTGCAAGCAGCAATTTACCACAGATGGCTACGGCAGAATGGTAAAGCTCTCTAAGTACTGGCGTGAGAACAATCGTTATTTTGAAACCGTTCTCGCCAACCAAAAATCGGCTTAACTATTCACTTTCTTCCATCGCATTCCAGCCTCTGGCAATTAATGGTATTTTGGTATTCGCACGGGTAATGAGGTGCATGCCTTCACTCTCTTTGGTAATATGGCCAATCACGGTGAGGTTTGGGTTCGCTTTTATCTTCGGAAAGTCTTCGGTACTAACGGTAAATAACAATTCATAATCTTCGCCGCCACTTAACGCAATAGTCGTACTATCTAGATTAAATTCTTCGCATGCAGAAATCACTTGCGGATCTAATGGAATTTTATCCTCATATAAATTACACCCAACTGCAGAGCTTTTACAAATATGAATGATTTCACTTGAGAGTCCGTCGCTAATATCAATCATCGAAGTAGGTTGCACTTCTAGTTCTGCCAACAAACCACCAATGTCCTTTCGAGCCTCCGGTTTTAACTGCCGTTCAATTAGATAGGTATATTTTTCAAGGTCGGGTTGTGAGTTGGGGTTTACTTTGTACACTTGTTTTTCTCTTTCCAATACCTGTAACCCCAAATATGCAGCGCCCAAATCGCCGGTAACTACCAACAGATCATTTTCTTTGGCTCCAGTGCGATAGGCTATCTTCTCGGGAGTTGCAGTTCCAATCGCAGTAATACTAATCACCAATCCAGAAGTAGACGAAGTGGTATCGCCACCAACTACATCTACTTTGTAAAGTGCGGCAGCTGTTTGTATACCGCTGTAAAGTTCTTCCATAGCCTCGACTGGAAAACGGTTAGACACTGCTATTGAAACAGTAATCTGTTGTGCAGTGGCATTCATAGCGTATACATCAGATAAGTTTACCATCACTGCTTTATACCCCAAATGCTTAAGTGGCATATAACTAAGGTCGAAATGTACCCCTTCTACTAACATATCGGTGGTAACCACCAATTGTTTGCCTTTTTCTGGTGCCAAAACTGCTGCATCGTCTCCTATTCCTTTTACCGTCGTCTTGCTTGATATTTCAAAATTTTTGGCAAGATGGTCTATTAGACCAAACTCTCCTAATTGGGCAATAGGTGTTTTTGAAGTATCCTTATTTTCAAACATATATACTTTTCTTCTGAATTGGATGCAAAAATACGGCTTCATTTATAAAACAAGACCTTATCCTATTGGATTTTATGGAAGGTAGGTGTACTTTAGGCTCTTAAAGCTATGACCATGAAAAGAATTTTCCTGTTACTCTGCCTCACTTTTTTTATCACCATGTGCTCTGAAGACGAAACTGTAATCGCGATGGATCCTGGTGATATCATGAACGACCCCCCTATGGAAGACCCACCTCCACCTCCTCCACCACCAACTTTTCCTGCTCCATGTGATGGTGGATTGGCTGGTGGCACCTACTCTTGTTTTGGTATCGACCTTATTTATCAGTTTAGTCTTGCTGACATGGATGCAAGTAGAGGGAACGATTGCTGGGGCTGGACAGATGCCACAACCGGAAAAGAATATGCAATCATGGGCTTAGACAATGGCACCGCTTTTATCGACATCTCCAATCTGGAGCTACCCATTTATTTAGGAAAACTTGCTACAGAAACTTCGGCAAGTACTTGGCGGGATATAAAAGTATATCAAAATTATGCATTTATTGTAAGTGAGGCCATGGGTCACGGAATGCAGGTATTCGATCTAACTAAATTGCGCGATGTGAACAACCCGCCAGAAAATTTCAACACAGATGCAGTGTATAATTTATTCGGAAATGCCCACAATATTGTAATTAATGAAGAAACAGGTTACGCCTACGTAGTTGGGACCTCAACATTCGATGGCGGACCACATTTCATTAACATTCAAGATCCTGAAAATCCCCAGCCAGCAGGTGGTTACTCTATGGGCTCATACAGCCATGATGCCCAAGTGGTAACCTATAACGGCCCAGACACCGATTATACTGGTCGTGAAATACTGATTGGAAGCAATGTAGATGAAGTGGTGTTGGTAGACATCACCGACAAGGCGAATCCGCTACCAATTTCTACCATTTCGTACGGACAAACAGGTTATACACACCAAGGCTGGTTTACCGAAGACCAGCGTTATTTTATTTTAGGGGACGAATTAGACGAATTGGATTTCGGACTTATGTCGCGAACCATAATTTTCGATTTTACAGATCTGGACAACCCGATTGCCCATACCGAATATGGTGGGCCAACACCCGCGATTGACCATAATGGATATGTGAAGAATAATCGCTATTACCTCGCAAATTATACTGCAGGCTTAAGGATTATTGACCTCAGCGATATAGCAAATGGCAATTTAAATGAAATCGCTCATTTCGATTCATACCCAAGTAACAATCAGGCGTCTTTTAATGGGGCTTGGAGTGTGTATCCGTACTTTGAAAGTGGCCATATTATCATCAGTGATATTGACGGCGGATTCTATCTTGTTAGGTAGAATATTTGATATATTTGCATTTAAGCTAAGAATTCCGGCTTCCTTATTGATTATAATTCAATAAATTTTAAGAAATCTTGAACAATTTTAAACGGTTAGCGTCGTTTCAGCAATATCAAAAAAAATTATTTATGAAAAAAATTACACTCACCCTCTCCCTACTTATTTTTACAACCCTCGGGTTTCAAGCACAAACACCTTGTACAGGTGGCACCGCAGGACCTTACCCTTGTAGTGGTTATGATTTACAATCTTCTATAGATTTATCAGTACTTGATGCCGCAAACGGTAATGACTCATGGGGATGGACAGACCCTACAAATGGAGATGAATACGCACTAATTGGCCTTAGTAACGGTACTGCATTTATAGATATTTCAAACCCAACAAGCCCTGTCTACTTGGGAAAACTTCCTACACATACGGGCAACAGTCTCTGGAGAGATGTAAAAGTATATAACAACCATGCATATATTGTGAGTGAAGCATCTGGCCACGGAATGCAAGTATTCGATCTTACCCGATTGCGCACGGTTACTTCGCCGCCAGTAACATTTACTGAAGATGCACATTTTGACGAATTTGGAAGTGCGCATAATATTGTTATCAATGAAGATACCGGTTATGCTTACCCTGTAGGTGCGCGTGATAATTTTGGAGTTCCCGTTTTTAATGGCGGACCTATATTTGTGAATATCCAAAACCCTACATCTCCTGTAGGCGAAGGTGGTTATGGAATGGACGCCTATAGTCATGATGCACAAATGGTAACCTATTGTGGGCCCGACCCAGATTACAACGGAAAAGAAATCATGATAGGGAGCAACGAAAACGAAATTGTTATCGTTGATATTTCAGATAAAAACAACCCAGTAGGTATATCGACACTAGATTACGGAGACGTTGAATATACGCACCAAGGATGGTTTACAGAAGACCAACGATTTTTTCTCCTCGGAGATGAATTAGATGAACAAAATGTTGGAATCCCAACACGAACTGTTGTTTTCGACCTAAATGATTTAGATAACCCGTCGGTAAGCTTCGAGTATTTTGGACCTACAGATGCAATAGACCACAACGGTTACACCAGAGGTTCAAAATTTTATCTCGCGAATTATAGAGCTGGATTACGTGTGCTAGATGTTTCAGATATTGAAAATGGAAACATTACCGAAGAAGGGTTTTTCGACTCCTACCCCAATAACGACAATGCTAGTTTTAGCGGTGCTTGGAATGTATATCCCTATTTTGAAAGTGGAAATATCGTAATAAGTGATATGCAACGTGGTTTCTTGTTGGTAAAACCAAGCAGTTTAGATACAACTCCTCCAGTAGCAAACTGTGGTACGGTAACCGTAGCATTAGATGCAGATGGTAACGGAATACTCACGCCCTCTGATGCCAACAATGGCTCTACAGACAATGTAAGCGTGGCAGGATTTTTAGCATGCGATAAGTTTTTCGATTGTGCAGATTTAGGCACGAATATGGTTGAAATTGAAGTATATGATGCCTTCGGAAATATAGATACCTGTATGGCAACAGTGAATGTTGTAGATAATTTGGCGCCACAGCTCAGTTGTCCGGCAGATGAAGAAGTTTTATTCGACGCCGGTCAGAATTTTTACACCGTACCAGACTATGTAGCACTCGATCTGGTAAGTGCAGCAGACAATTGTACTGGCACCCTTACTATTTCACAAGACCCAGCACCGGGCACACAATTAACAGCAGGAAATTATTTTATTGAATTTGAAAGTACAGATGCTTCTTCAAACGTCGGTATTTGTAGATTTCAATTGGCAGTAGAAGTTCCGTTGTCGGTAGACGAAAATGCTTTAGAAAACGGTCTTCGTGTTTATCCAAATCCTGTTTCCGAAGTAATTACGATCGCTTCTCAAAACGTTGGAGTAACTTCTATTCAAATTGTAGATGTGAGCGGTAAAATTATTTTTGCAAAAACCTACGATGCCATACAAACTGAAACCATAAATGTTTCTAGCTTTACGCAAGGCGTTTATTTTGTAAACATCAATAATAAAATCACAAAAAAATTGATTAAAAAATAAGTAAGCTTTGGTCATTTAAAACGACTAAAAACTTAGGTACTTATAATTGATAAAACCCCACCCCATGAAGTCTATATATTGGTTATTCGTAAGCGCATGTTTTCTTGTAGTTTTCTCATGTAGTGACGGTGACGATCCTGTTACCGAAATGGAAGAGGAAGAAGAAACGATGGAAGACCCACCTCTTGATACGGTTTTATTGGGTGAAATTACTTTCTCGAAAAATCTTGGAGGTAGTGACGACGATTTCCTTGTTGCCGCCACCCAAGCTACCGACGGGGGCTATGTGATGGCAGGGTACACTAAAAGCACCGATGGAGACATCACAGACAAAACAGGAGACGACAGAGATGTTTGGGTAATCAAGACGACCGCAAACGGTGCTGTTTCATGGAGTAAAACCTACGGAGGTTCTAGCACAGATGAGGCTACCAGCATTTCAAAAACAAGCGATGGTGGTTATATTGTAGCTGGTTACACCCGTAGTAACGATGGCGATGTTGCTTCAGAAAATGCAGGATTTAACGATCTATGGGCATTGAAGTTATCTGGGAATGGTGATTTAATCTGGGAAAATACATTTGGATATGCAGGAGACGATCGTGGCTTTAACATAAAGCAAACCAATGATGGTGGCTACCTAATGCTTGGTGTTATTGATGTAACTGCTAGTGGCGGTGAAGGCAATATTTTTAGAACGCCAGGACGTGGAACCAACCATGCAGGTGGTGATTATTGGGCTGTGAAATTAGATGCACAAGGCCAAATACTTTGGGCACGATATTATGGAGGTCTCCAGACCGATACCCCCTATGATTTTATAGAGAATGCTGATGGAAGTTTTATCCTCATCGGTTCTTCCGATAGTGCAGATACAGATATTAGCAATAATAAAGGCGCCTACGATTTCTGGGTTTTAAACATTGCTGCAAACGGAACACTTCTCTGGGAGAAGAACTTTGGTGGTAGCGAGATTGACCTTTGCTATAGCTTAGCCGAAACTACAGATGGAAATTTTATCGTTGTGGGCGATACAAGAAGTTCAGATCAAGATGTTAGTAATTTGAACGGTAATGCTGATGTTTGGGCAGTTAAGTTTAACCGTTCAGGCAATATTCTCTGGGAAAACACCTATGGTGGATCCCAATTTGAATCGGCTCGCAGTATCACTCCTATGGCCAACGGGTATTATTCGGTGATTGCTTCTTCTAGAAGTAGCGATATAAATGTTGGAAATAACAACGGTGTGAACGACGCTTGGTTTTTTGTTATAAATGAAGAAGGTACCTTGCTTTTCGAAAAAAATATTGGCGGTAGCCAACTAGACTTCGGACAGAGCATTTTAGAAACTACTACAGGTGAGATTCTCTTGGTAGGCGATACCGAAAGTTCAGACGGCGATATTACTCAAAACAAAGGTGGAAAAGATGCCTTTATTGTTAAAATAAAATAAAAATACGCATGAAGAGAATAGCATTGGCACTTATTACCTTGACGGCTTTTATAAGTTGCAACAACGACGATGATACTGTGGTGATAGACGAGCCTGTTTCGACTACGGTTAATTTTGAATTTACCCAAAACTGGGATGATCTCGCAATCGTAAATTCAGATTATGAGACCACTACCTATACAAATGCATTTGGAACTGAAATGGAGCTTTCTAAACTTGTATACTTAATCTCTGACATTACGTTTACGGCAACCGATGGCACTGTATATGACGCCGCAGATTACAACTTGGTTTTTGCGCGTACCGGAGTGGGCACTTCATTTGTGCCAAACATTGAAATTCCTGAAGGAGATTATACAGTTTCTTTTACGTTCGGTTTTGACGATGAAGATAATGACAAGCCGGGCGGTTACCCAGATTTAAATTCTTCTGATGGAAGCTGGAATGTTCCTGACCCTCTTGGTGGCGGTTACCACTATATGCGTTTGGAAGGAACATTCTTAGACACAAATACAGATGCACAAACATTTCAATACCATACCATACGTGCAAACAAACACAGCTCGTTACCTCCTGGACCAGGAACACTAATAGACTTGGTAGACACCTCGTTTGAAGTAGACCTTGGTATTATTTCAATTGTACGAGGCACTCAAATTGAAGTGAAAATGAACGTTGCCGAATGGTTTAAGAACCCAAATACTTGGGATTTAAATGTAAATGGCCAAGTGTTGATGCCCAAATTTGAAGCACAAATCGACATGAACGAAAATGGTAGCAATGGCGTTTTTGAATTAGGCGCAGTTGACGTATTAGAACTATGATGAACTGCTGTGGAAAATGGATTTGTATTATACTCGCCATAGTATTTTTGTCGGGTTGCCAAGACAGTGACGATAGCGTGAGCCAATATGTTGCCACTCCAGCTCCCTTGGAGATTCCTGAAATTTTCCAAAACCAAATTTTAGACCCCATAATCCCAGAAGATAATCCGCAGACCGTAGAAGGTATTGCATTGGGGAAAGCGTTGTTTTTCGACAAGCAACTTTCTGCAGATAACACCCTAGCGTGTGCCTCTTGCCATTTACCGCAAAATGCATTTACTGATCCTAGAAAATTAAGCATCGGCATTACAGGCGAAGAAGGTTTTAGAAATTCGATGCCCTTGCACAATTTGGCATATAACTATGGCACACAGTTTAACTGGGACGGCAGTGCAAACAGCTTAGAGTCGCAAATTTTTGAACCGGTGACCAACCCGATTGAAATGGCCAACAACTGGCCGACAGTAGAACAAACCTTACAAAATTCTGATACGTATCCTGAATTATTCGAGCAGGCTTTTGGCACGCAAACGATAGACTCTACGCTCGTCACCAAAGCAATTGCGCAATTTATACGAACCTTAATTTCGGCAAATTCAAAATTTGACCGAGCACAATTGGGCTTGGCAGCGTTGACTCCGCAAGAACAAAACGGACTGAATGTGTTTTTAGATGAAGGAAGGGGCGATTGTTTTCATTGTCACGGATTACCAGCAAATCCGCTATGGACCGACAACGCATTTCACAACAATGGTCTAGACGAAGAGTTTGAAGATCTTGGCCGTGGTAATGTAACGGGAGACCCCAGAGAATTTGGACTTTTCAGAACACCCACATTACGAAATTTAAAGTTTACTGCACCTTATATGCACGATGGGCGCTTTGCTACCCTAGATGAAGTGATAGACCATTACAGTGAAGGTCTCGTGTTTTCTGAAACCATAGATCCGCTTATGAAAGCCGTTGATGAAGGTGGCGTGCAACTTACCGAAAGTGACAAAGCAGACTTGAAAGCCTTCTTGCTCTCGCTTTCAGACGACTCATTTGTTAACAATCCTGATTTTAGGAATTAGCAATCTTTCCAGACCTAATCGCTTGTAGCAACACTTACAAACGGCATTGGGAAAAACTATTGGAACATAAGATTATTTAAATCGCTGCCTATGGTAAAACGGGGGATTTGCCGTATATTTGCACTCTAATTTAGAATAATTCTACGGTATGATAAAAGTTAGCGACACAGCAAAAACAAAGCTGCAGCAGTTAATGGGTGAAGAAGGCTACACCATTGGCACCGACTACGTTCGTGTTGGTGTAAAGAGTGGTGGTTGTTCTGGGCTTTCGTACGATTTGAAGTTTGACCATGCACTAGGTGATGGTGACAAACTTTTTGAAGATAACTTAGTTAAAATTGCGGTAGATAAAAAGAGCTTTCTATACCTAGTAGGCACAACCCTAGAATACAGTGGAGGCCTAAATGGAAAAGGATTTGTTTTTAACAACCCCAACGCAAATAGAACATGTGGGTGTGGAGAATCTTTTTCACTATAAAACAAAAAGCTTTAAGCGTAGATTGAAGATGACACTATGAGTAAATACACTGAAGACGATTTAAAAAAAGAACTCGAGACCAAAGAGTACGAATACGGATTTTATACCGACATAGAATCTGAGACGTTCCCTGTGGGTCTTAACGAAGATATTGTTCGGGCGATTTCCATGAAAAAAGAAGAACCTGAATGGATGACCGAATGGCGTTTGGAAGCTTTTCGTTACTGGCAGCAAATGGTAGAGCCGGATTGGGCAAACGTACATTACGAAAAACCTGATTTCCAAAATATCTCTTACTATTCTGCCCCTTCAAAAAAGCCGAAATACGAAAGTCTTGATGAAGTAGACCCAGAATTGTTGGAAACGTTCAACAAATTGGGCATCTCTTTAGATGAACAGAAAAAATTGGCTGGAGTTGCCGTAGATATCGTAATGGATTCTGTTTCGGTGGCAACTACGTTTAAAGATACATTGGCTGAAAAAGGCATTATTTTCTGTTCTATTTCCGAAGCAATTAAAAAGCATCCTGAATTGGTAAAAAAATACATCGGTAGTGTGGTGCCACAAAGAGACAACTTTTATGCTGCGCTGAACAGTGCCGTATTTAGCGATGGTTCTTTTTGCTACATCCCGAAAGGCGTACGTTGCCCTATGGAACTTTCAACCTATTTCAGAATCAACCAGGCAGGAACAGGCCAGTTTGAGCGCACCCTGGTCATTGCAGACAAAGGAAGCTACGTTAGTTACTTAGAAGGATGTACAGCGCCTAGCCGCGATGAAAACCAGCTCCACGCCGCTGTGGTAGAACTAATTGCCTTAGACGATGCTGAAATTAAATACTCGACCGTACAGAACTGGTTCCCCGGAAATAAAGAAGGAAAAGGAGGCGTTTTCAATTTTGTGACCAAGCGCGGTATTTGTGAGAAAAACGCAAAGATATCGTGGACCCAAGTAGAAACTGGAAGTGCTGTTACGTGGAAATATCCTAGCTGTATTTTAAAAGGGGATAACTCCATTGGAGAGTTTTACTCTATTGCGGTGACCAATAACTTTCAACAGGCAGATACGGGTACCAAAATGGTGCATCTAGGTAAAAATACACGTAGCACAATTATTAGTAAGGGAATTTCCGCAGGGAAATCACAAAACAGTTACCGCGGTCTCGTACAGATAAATGCTAGGGCTGAGAATGCCCGAAATTTTTCGCAATGCGACTCATTGCTCATGGGTAACAAATGTGGAGCACACACCTTCCCGTATATTGAAGCTAAAAACAAAACCGCCCAGGTTGAGCATGAGGCAACAACCAGTAAAATTGGAGAAGACCAGATTTTTTATTGCAACCAGCGTGGTATAGATACCGAAAAGGCCATTGCACTTATAGTAAACGGATTTAGTAAAGAAGTACTTAATAAACTCCCTATGGAATTTGCCGTGGAAGCCCAAAAATTATTGGAAATTTCCCTGGAGGGTTCGGTAGGATAAACAATTTCTAACCTTAAACAGTGATTACCCAATGAAAAAATTAGCATTATTGTTGACCCTTGCACTTGTATTAGTTGCCTGCAAATCTGACAACAAAGAATCAGAATCTGTGCAAACCGAAACTGAAACAAATACTAATAGTGCACTTCGTTTAAAGAACAATGTAAACGACGGTACCAAGCAAATTAAGGGAGAATTTATTTACGTTGAAGATGGCGCCGTGTTGAAAGGAAGCAACTTTATCTATGGCGTTGAGCTGAATGACCTGGCCGAAGAACTCAAAAATAGAGTGGAGCCTGTAAAGAAAGATGTCTATGACATGGTACCTGTTACCGTGAGAGGACGTGTTTCTACAAAAAAAGAAGGAGCCGATGGGTGGGATGAAATTGTTACGATTACCGAAATTCTAAACGTGAGCAATACTCCGGCCGAAGCAGATATAAAAATTGAAGATAAGAAAAACTAAATATGTTACACATAAATGACCTGCATGCAGGTGTTGAAGAAAAAGAAATACTGAAAGGAATCAATCTGGACGTACAGCCAGGTGAGGTACACGCTATCATGGGGCCGAACGGTTCTGGTAAGAGTACCCTTGCCTCTGTAATTGCGGGAAAAGAAGAATTTGAGATTTCTAAGGGAAACCTGTCGTTTGAAGGTGAAGATATTTCAGAATTAGATCCAGAAGAGCGCGCACATAAGGGCCTTTTCCTTTCGTTTCAATACCCTGTGGCGATCCCGGGCGTAACCGTGACCAATTTTATTAAAACGGCTATCAACGAAACACGCAAAGCTAAAGGGCTAGAAGATATGCCTGCTGGCGAGATGCTGAAGAAAATCAAGCAAAAAGCTGAAATGTTGGAGATAGACCGCAAATTCCTTTCGCGTTCATTAAACGAAGGGTTTTCTGGCGGTGAGAAAAAGCGGAACGAAATTTTCCAAATGGCTATGTTAGAGCCTAAATTGGCGATCCTTGACGAAACCGATTCAGGTCTCGATATCGACGCCTTAAAAGTAGTTGCCAATGGTGTAAACAAGCTAAAAAGCAAAGACAACGCCGTTATTGTGATCACACACTACCAGCGTCTGTTAGACTACATCGTTCCAGATTATGTACATGTTTTAATGGACGGAAGAATTGTAAAATCTGGCAGCAAAGAACTCGCAAAAGAGTTAGAAGCTAAAGGGTACGACTGGATCAAAGAAGAATTAGTATAATCGTTCAACCTTTAGAAAAAATTCTAAATTTTGAATGCTGAACATGAAGTATGAGCCTAAAAGATAAATTACTGTCATCATATATCGCTTTTGAAGATCATTTGGAAGACGACTCGCCTATTCACGACCTGCGGAATAACGCCATCAAGGTTTTTGAAGAAGCTGGTTTTCCTACCAAAAAAGAAGAAGCTTGGAAGTATACCTCACTGAATGCATTGCTGAAACAAAATTACAGCGTGTTTCCAAAAAGCGAGGCCACCGTCGAGTTGAAACAGGTGAAAAAATATTTCCTGCATGATATTGACACGTATAAACTGGTTTTTGTAGATGGGGTGTACAGTTCATTCCTCTCAGAAACCACACACGATAGTATCGATGTATGCTTGCTTTCCTCTGCGTTGAACAAACCAAAGTACAAAGCGGTAATTGAAGCATATTTTAATAAGACTGCGGTAAAAGACAGTCTTACGTCCCTAAATACAGCATTTGCCAAAGAGGGGGCTTACATTCACATTCCAAAGCATAAGGAAGTTGAAAAACCTATTGAAATCATTAATTTTTCAACAGGAAATGAAGCTGCGGTATTACTGCAACCTCGTAACCTAATTGTCGTGGGAGAAAATGCCCATGTACAGATTATTGAGCGTCACCAAAGTCTTTCTAGCAATGCAGTACTTACAAATGCCGTGACTGAAATTTTTGCTGAAAAAAGAGCGTTTGTAGATTGCTACAAAATTCAAAACGACAGTGAAAATGCTTCGTTGGTAGACAGCACCTATGTTTCGCAACAACAGGAAAGTATTTGCCGCGTACACACCTTTTCATTTGGTGGAAAAATAACGCGGAACAACCTGAATTTCTATCAAAACGGAGAACGTTGTGACAGTGTCTTGAACGGGATCACCATTCTTGAAGGAAAGCAACATGTAGACCACAATACGTTGGTGCACCATATGGCTCCAAATTGTGAGAGCCACCAAGACTATAAAGGTATTTTTTCAGATAGTTCTGTAGGTGTTTTTAACGGAAAGATCTATGTAGAAAAAGATGCACAAAAACTGGATGCTTTTCAGCAAAACAACAATATTTTGGTAGACGACAAAGCTACCATTAATTCAAAACCACAACTTGAAATTTTTGCTGACGACGTTCGTTGTTCCCACGGTTGCACCATTGGTCAACTAGATGAAGATGCCATGTTTTACCTTCAATCTAGGGGAATCGGCAAGAAAGAAGCCAGAGCGCTCCTTATGTATGCCTTTGCCAACAATGTATTGGAAAGTGTAAAAATACCGGAGCTAAAAGCCCGTATCAACAAGCTTATCGCCAATAAAATTGGGGTAAGTCTCGGATTTGAATTATAACGAATTCTGATTTTGCTTTAAAGTGCTAGTCTGAACCCAGTCGAAGATTATGAAACTTCTAGAAAGAAAATGCACTTCGACTTCGCTCAGTATGACATCTCAAAACCCTCACTATGTTTGATATTACATCGATTCGAGCAGATTTTCCCATACTTCAACGCGAAGTGAATGGAAAACCTTTGGTATATCTCGACAATGCGGCTACCTCACAAAAACCGCAGCAGGTAATTGATGCTATTGTAGATTACTATTCCCGTTACAATGCCAACATTCATAGAGGGGTTCACACGCTATCACAAGAAGCGACCGATGCATATGAAATAGCCCGAAAAACCATCCAAGAACATTTCAATATAGCGCACCCCTACGAAGTGATTTTTACTGCAGGTACTACGCACGGCATCAACCTTGTTGCCAATGGTTTTGCTTCGTTTTTAAAAAAGGGCGACGAAGTGATTGTATCGGCTTTAGAACACCACAGCAATATCGTTCCTTGGCAAATGCTATGCGAAAAAACAGGGGCCGTTTTAAAAGTTATCCCCATGACCCAAGAGGGAACCTTGGCGATGGATGCGTACTCCGGTTTGTTATCGGAAAAGACCAAATTGGTCTTTGTGAATCATATTTCAAATGCACTGGGAACTATAAATCCTATTGAGAAAATTATTGAGCTTGCCCATCAAGTTGGCGCTGCTGTTTTGGTAGATGGTGCACAGGCTTGCTCGCATATTAAGCCCGATCTCACAGCACTAGATGTAGATTTTTATGTCACCTCAGCCCATAAAATGTGTGGCCCCACAGGGGTTGGAATGCTCTACGGAAAAGAAGAATGGCTCAAAAAACTACCTCCCTACCAAGGTGGAGGTGAGATGATTTCAGAAGTTACTTTTGAAAAAACTACCTACGCCGACCTACCCCATAAATTTGAAGCTGGAACGCCCAATATTTGTGGCGGAATTGCCTTTGGTGCCGCTATAGAATATCTTAACCACCTCGGTTTTGATGCAATTGCGGCCCACGAACATACGTTGTTGGAGTATGCTACGAATGAGCTTTTGGCCATCGACGGACTCAAAATATACGGTACTGGTAGAGAGAAAACTTCGGTAATTTCTTTTAATGTTGAAAATATCCATCCGTATGATATCGGGACTATTTTAGACAAATTGGGCATTGCGGTACGTACAGGCCATCATTGTGCACAACCCATTATGGAATTTTATAAAATTCCAGGCACTGTTCGTGCATCGTTTGCCTTTTACAATACCAAAGAAGAAGTAGACCAACTTGTTGCAGGTGTGAAAAGGGCCCAACAAATGCTGAGTTAACATACTTTTAAAACACCTAGCGGAAGAATTGTGGTATCTTGCCTATACTTAAAACAAAAATAGTATGAGATTTTTATTGATAACATTGGCACTAACAACTGTACTCTTTACAAGTTGTGACGAAACTAAAAAAGTAATTGATGTAGCGGGAAGCGTGCAGCTTTCTGGGGCATACAATATTACCAACGTGGGGGCAATTAAAGTGAACGACCCTGCCATTAGTATTAATTTTGCCGCGCTTGACAAATCGGTTCGGGGTACTACAGGTTGTAATTCTTTCTTCGGAAACTATACCTTAGATCTATACTCGCTAAGTTTTGGCGATTTAGCCGTTACTGAGAACTACTGTGAAGAGCCAGTTATGACTACTGAAAGTGCGCTGTTAAATGCACTTCGTCAAACAGGTTCTTACACCTACGAAAATAACGTACTCACACTTTATTCAAAAACTGATAGAAGTGTATTATTAACCGCAAAAAAGGAGAAAAAAGATTCATAATTTGAGTTCGATAAAAGAAATACAAGAAGAGTTAATTGATGAGTTTTCGATATTTGACGACTGGATGGAACGCTATGAGCATATGATTGCCTTGGGCAAAACAATGCCGCTTATAGACCCAAAATACAAAACAGACGACAAGCTCATAAAAGGTTGTCAAAGCAAAGTATGGTTACATAGCGAATTAAAAGGTGACAAGGTGATTTTTACAGCCGATAGTGATGCAATCATCACCAAAGGAATCGTTGCCATATTAATTCGAGTTTTTTCAAACCAAACCCCTGAAGCAATTGTAGCCGCAGATACGCAATTTATTGACGAAATTGGCCTTAAAGAACATCTATCGCCTACCCGAGCAAATGGTCTGGTATCGATGGTAAAACAAATGAAATTGTACGCTGTGGCGTACCAAGCACAACGTAAGCAACAAGCATGAGCACAACAGAAATAGATACTGTAGAATTGGGTGAAAAAATCGTAAAAGTGTTAAAAACTATTTACGATCCTGAAATCCCTGTGGATATTTACGAACTCGGACTTATTTACGACGTGTTCGTGAATGAAGACCAAGAGGTAAAAATTTTGATGACGCTTACCACGCCAAACTGCCCTGTGGCAGAAACGCTTCCGGTAGAAGTTGAGGATAAGGTAAAAAGTATTAAGCTAGTTAAAGACGCCGAAGTTGAAATCACTTTCGATCCCCCTTGGACTCAAGATTTGATGAGTGAAGAAGCCAAGTTAGAGCTTGGGATGTTATAAAGTCCAAAAGTAACACCAAGACCCGTCCAAGGTGTTCTTGGTAGCACATCGGTCCTTTTTTCGTAGCTTTTCGCAACACGGAAAAAGGAACAATGGGGTACTCGCTACAAAGGTGAGTGAAGAAGCCAAGCAAGCGCTAGGGATGTTATAAAGCCAAAAGTGACACCAAGACCCGTCCAAGGTGTTCTTGGTAGCACATCGGTGCTTTTTTCGTAGCTTTTTTGCGACACGGAAAAAGGAACAATGGGGTACTCGCTATAAAGGTGAGTGAATAAACAAAGCAAGCCCTAGGGATGTTATAAAGCCCAAAAGTGACACCAAGACCCGTCCAAGGTGTTCTTGGTAGCCCTTCGGTACTTTTTTCGTAGCTTTTCGCCACACGGAAAAAGGAACAATGGGGTACTCGCTTCAAAGGTGAGTGAAGAAGCCAAGCAAGCGCTAGGGATGTTATAAAGCCCAAAAGTAACACCAAGACCCGTCCAAGGTGGTCTTGGTAGCCCATCGGTCCTTTTTTCGTAGCTTTTTTGCGACACGGAAAAAGGAAGGTTAGTGCATAAATTACTAGAAGATTAATAAGAGAAATGGAAAACGAAATCGTAAATCGCGTAGCGAATAGTAAACTAGTCACATTCGACCTTGAAGATTTTTATCCGAAGGGCACACGTGTTTCCTTCGATATTTCACAATGGTTGCTAGAAGGTATTGTACTAAAGGAAAAAGATTTCAGAACTTCAGTAGCAAACCATGATTGGGAACAGTACCAAGGTCAATATGTAGCCTTGTATTGCAGTACCGATGCCATTGTCCCGGGTTGGGCTTTTCTTTTAGTATCACTTCAATTGGCTCCTTACGCCAAAAAAACTGTGGTAGGTTCTCTAGAAACCCTTGAAAGTATTCTTTTTGCTGAAATCATCTCGACCATGGATGTTTCAGATTTTAAAGACAAACCTGTAATCATTAAAGGGTGTGCACACAAACCGATTCCGCAGAACGCATACGTACTTATCGCCAAAAAATTACAGCCTGTTGCCAAAAGCATCATGTATGGTGAAGCCTGTTCGGCGGTGCCTCTCTTCAAAAGAAAATAATCTACTCCCGATTTTTATTGTACGAGTCACTTTATTTTTCAAAATTCATTTTCAATTTTAGTAAAAACGAAAAGTAAAGTACCTTTGTGATATCTAAACTGTTACACAATGAAGAAATTAGTACTTATTACAGCACTCTTGGCTTTACCTCTTGCCACTTTTGCACAAACCAAAGAAGAACTGGAAGCCCAAAAGGCAGAAAAACAAGCTGAAGCAGACAAGCTGCAATCAGAGGCTGACGCAATTCAAGCCCAAATTGATGCGTTGCCTGGTTGGAAAATAGGCGCGTTTGGTACCGTTGGGGTGAACTTATCAAGTTTTGATAATTGGTACGCCCAAGGCACACCAAATGTGAGCTCAGGTAACATTGGTGTTACTTTTAACGGCTTTGCCAATCTTAAGGAAGAAAAATATTTTTGGCGAAATGCCCTCAATGTGAACGTTGGTTGGGTGAAATTTGATGACAAAGACGACCCTACAGATGATGATAGCTTTCAAGAAGCCACCGATGTTTTTAATATTACATCGCTCTACGGAAGAAATATCTTTAAAAATGTGGCGGCTTCGGCACTAGCGGAGTACCGCACCACTGTCTTGAACAATTTTAACGATCCAGGCTATCTTGACGTTGGTGTGGGTGCAACCTGGACCCCCATAGAAAACCTCGTGGTCGTCGTTCATCCGTTGAATTACAATTTTGTGTTCGCTGAAGACGACACCATCTTTGAATCGTCTCTAGGAGCAAAGTTCTTGGTAGATTATACCCGAAAAATTGGTGCAATTAGCTTTAAGTCTAACCTTTCAGCGTTCTATAGCTATGAATCTTCAGATTTATCTAATTGGACCTGGGTGAACTCATTAGGTTATAAAGTTTGGAAAAGTTTAGGCGTAGGTTTCGAATTTGGCCTTCGCGGCAACAAACAAGAGGCGCTTAATTTTGCAACTACCAATTTTGTAGAGGGCAGTGGCCCAGCACCAACTTTTGAAAATGTAGATAACGAATTGCAGAGCTATTGGCTATTAGGCATTACCTATGCATTTTAAACGAATAAGCAGTAAATAAAAAAACCGCCTAAATTCTAGGCGGTTTTTTTTATGCTCTTATCTTACTCCAAGTACTCTTCTGGATATAAAAAATTGTTATACGGAAAACGCGTCACATGGATATCACGAACTTTGTCATACACCATTTTTCTAAACTCTTCTAAATTCTCCTTGTTCAAGGCCGAAATAAAAATAGCGTCGGTATTCTCACGTTGCATCCAAGTTTGTTTCCACTCTTTTAAGGTAAAATGTGCTTTGGTCTTTTCCGTCACCAAATCGTCTGACTCAATTGTTTCAGGCTCATAGGCGTCAATTTTATTGAACACCATAAAGGTTGGTTTTTCAGCACTCTTAATTTCATCTAGAATTTGATTCACTGAGTCAATATGGTCTTCAAAAGAAGGATGGCTAATATCAACCACATGCAGCAATAAATCTGCCTCACGCACCTCATCGAGCGTACTCTTAAAACTTTCCACCAACTGGGTGGGTAGTTTGCGTATAAATCCTACAGTATCACTTAGCAAAAACGGAAGATTCCCAATCACCACTTTTCGAACTGTAGTGTCAAGCGTTGCAAATAGCTTGTTTTCAGCAAAAACATCACTTTTACTTATCACGTTCATCAGAGTACTCTTTCCAACATTGGTATAACCCACCAGCGCTACACGAACTAACGCCCCGCGATTGCCCCGTTGTACTTCCATCTGCCGATCGATCTTTGCGATTTTCTTTTTCAGCAATGAAATTCGATCTCGAACAATTCGACGGTCTGTTTCAATTTCAGTTTCACCAGGACCGCGCATCCCAATACCCCCTCGTTGTCGTTCTAAGTGAGTCCATAAGCCTGTAAGACGTGGCAGTAAATATTCATATTGGGCCAATTCTACTTGCGTTCGAGCGTAACTGGTCTGCGCTCGCTGCGCAAAAATATCAAGAATCAAATACGTTCTGTCTATCACCTTACACTTCAATATTTTTTCAATATTCTTTTGTTGGGCCGGTGAGAGCTCATCGTCAAAAATAGCGGTGTCTATGTTGTTTGCCTCTACAAACGCCAATACATCTTCCATCTTACCCGAACCTATAAACGTTTTCGGATTGGGCATCTGTACTTTCTGCACAAAGCGTTTCAACACTTCTCCTCCTGCAGTATAGGCCAGAAATTCAAGTTCGTCTAAATACTCTTTCGATTTTTCTTCATTTTGGGTCTGTGTTATGAGACCGATTAAAATGACCCTTTCATATTCTGTTGTAGATTGTTCTAACATATATCCTCCTTAAGTTTTGCTGACTGTTCTTATTAAAAACTTCAAATTCCGTATTCTTAACACGTAACAGCGTTCGTACACAAAGGTACAAAAGGTTTTGAGAGATTATTTTGTACTTTACAAGGGTTTAACACCCTTTTGTATGACTGCTTCGGAAGAAAACCAGTATTGTATTGCTTTCTATAATCTTGAAAACCTTTTCGACACCAAGGACGACCCACACACCCTAGACGATGATTTTACCGAACATGCAGACCGAAAATGGAACGAGAAACGTTTCAGAAAAAAAATTAAAAAGCTTGGAAGCATCATTCAAGAAATAGGATATCAAGAAATCGGTTTCCCACCATTGCTAGTAGGTGTGGCCGAAGTCGAGAACCGGTTTGTGTTAGAACAGTTGGTGGAATCTAAATTTCTTCGGAAAAAAAACTACGGTATTGTACATTTCGACTCCCCTGATGAACGTGGCATAGACACCGCCCTTCTCTACCGCAAAGACTATGTAAACGTTGTAGCTAGTGAACGACATACACTCTATCTTGAAAATGAACATGGAGAACGCGATTATACCAGAGATATCTTACACGCAACTTTGAAACTAAAAAATATCGTTTTTCACGTGTTGGTAAACCATTGGCCCTCACGAAGAGCAGGGGTTGAAAAAACAGAATACAGAAGAATTGCCGCCGCCAAACGTAATCTTGAAATCGTGGATGGTATCAGACAGCAAGACTCCCAAGCGCGAATATTGATTATGGGCGATTTTAACGATGATCCTAAAAGTACCAGCATGACAACGCTGGTTTCAGGGAACTTCTACAACCCAATGGAATTGCTCTTAACGCATGAAGCTGGGAGCACATCGCACAGGGGAGCGTGGAATTTGTTTGACCAATTGTTGGTCTCGCACGAGTTTATGCAACAATTCGGCAACCCGTTTCGGTTCGAATCGGCAAACATCTACAATGCAAAACACCTTAAAGAATACAAAGGCAGACGAAAAGGAAATCCGTTCAGAACCTATTTGGGAACGCGATATTCGGGAGGCATAAGCGATCATTTCCCCATCTATGGAATTTTTTCACTAACCGATTGATGGTATTGATTTTATCAGCTTTTTACCGATAAACCCCTGCATTTTGTCTAATAATCTACACCACAGTGTTATCTGTGGCAATTTTAAGTATTTTAGTACTACGCTAACATCAACCCAACCACAATGGATATAAAATTACCCGCAATCCTTATCCGTATCCCATCAAAAAGCAAACTTTTTAGCAATATTTGGTTATTTACTACCTTGCTGTTTTTAGGAACATGCTACCAAGCTATCAGCCAAAATGTGCACTCTATAACTGCTTCCAACGCAACTAAAGGAACATCAGACTGTAATATTGTCGATTTCAATGAAGACTTTGGGCAAGGAGTAGGTCGCGTTTGTATAGACCCCGCAACAGCTACTACCACCTATACCTGCAATACCATAGATATGGTAGATGATGGAGAGTATGTAATCACAAACAACTCTAATGGCCTTAATTCTGGTTGGCATGCAAACATGACTGACCATACCGGAAATACCGACGGTCGGGCATTTTTTGTAAATGCCGATTTCAGTACTGGTGAGTTCTATAGACGTACCATTTCACTCGATCCTGAAACAGCCTATAGTTTTGGCGCATGGATCACTACGGTGTATGATACCGACACGGGTATCTGTGGTGGAACCGGAATTCCTTCAAATGTGACATTTCGTATTGAAGACCCTTCGGGCTCCATGATTGCTGAAACAAATACGGGTGATATCCCGAACGGACCAGAACCAAATTGGCAGCAGTTTTTTATCAGTTTCGACACGGGTTCTAATTCAGATATTCAACTTGTACTCATTAACAATGGTGCGGGTGGCTGCGGAAATGATCTTGCCATAGACGACATCACCTTGGGTATTGTAACTACAGAACCTGTCATAGCAACGCCCCCAAACCTAACTGCATGTGATACTGACGGAAACGGCACAGAATTATTCGACCTTACCGTACAAACCGCCATTGTACTCGATGGTCAAGACCCAACTCAATTTAATGTAAGCTTTCACAACTCGCTTGAAGACGCGCAATTAGACCAGATGGCGATTGCAGATCCTACAAATTATAACAATACATCAACCCCTGAAACCATCTTTGTGAGGGTAGAACGAGTGATGAACGAAACGTGTTTTAGCACTGTAAATTTCAATATTAGTGCAGACCCTCCTGTTGTTTTAACCACCAATCTCCCTGACGAACTGAATGCCTGTTCTTCAGATGTGATTCCGACGCTAGATGCCACACCAACCAACCCAGGAATTGACCCTTCGCAAGTTACGTACGAATGGGTAAATGGAAACGGCACCGTGGTGTCTACCCAAGCAACATTTACCCCGATAGAAAGCGACACCTATACCGTTACGCTCAATCTTGACCCCTGCGGACAAGGGACAGACACAGTAGTTGTAGACATCACCGAAGCTCCCGTATTAGATCTCGGTCCCGATCAAGCACTCTGCGATGTGGATGGGTACGAAATTGTGCCAATCATAGAAGGAGACACCATGAGCATTACCTACCTATGGAGCACAGGAGAAACCACTCCTACCATCGTAGTGCAACAAACCGGCACCTATAGTGTAACGATTTCCGTAGGAAATTGCATGGTTAGCGACAGTATCACAATCGGTACTGGAGAACCTATTGAAGTTAGTGTAGGAGACGATTTTAAAACGTGCCCGAACGAGCCACAAATTCTTTCTGCCACAGCATCTAACCCAGACGCCACATACCAATGGTTTTTAAATGGCGAACTTATCACGGGCGCAACCAACGCCAGCTTAGAAATTACACTTGAAGCTAATGTAATGGGTACCCAAACCTATACCGTTGTAGCAAGCGATGGAGATTGTTCAGGTGAAGCCGAAATAGACGTAACTTTATACGATATCGGAAATTGTACCATATCCCAAGGTATTTCACCCAACTCAGATGGATTTAACGACATCCTGAATCTCGAATTTTTAGCCGACAGAAGTGGTATCTCGCAATTACAGATTTTTAATCGACTGGGAACATTGGTCTACGATAAAAGCAATTACCGCAATGAATGGAAAGGACAAACAACAGATAATGAAGAATTACCTACAGGAACCTACTTCTACGTATTAACTTTGGAGGCAGACGATCCCGTATTCGGCACTCAACCAACAGGGTGGATTTACCTGAACAGAGACGCCAATTAAACAACCTGATTACTGAAAAAAGGATACAATAATGAAGAAATTACTCTTATTAGCGCTTATCTCGGCGATTTTTTGGCCCCATGACATGGAAGCACAGCAAGATCCCCAATACACCCAATACATGTACAATATGAATGTGGTAAACCCGGCGTATGCTGGTAGTAAGGAAAGCTTATCACTTACCGCATTATATCGCAAACAATGGTCTGGTTTGGACGGAGCGCCAGAAACATTTACTTTTTCAGGACATTCACCCATTAGCGACAAGGTAGGACTCGGACTTTCGGCGGTTAAAGACGAATTGGGACCTATTAGCGAAACAAATGTCTACGCAGACTTTTCATATACTCTTGAAGTAGGAGACAATACCAAATTGGCTCTGGGGATAAAAGCGGGGGCAACTTTTCACGATGTGGGGCTCACAAGTCTAGAGTTGCAAGACCCTGGAGACCCTTTCTTCTCACAAGACATAAACAACACCTACCCTAACATCGGTACGGGTGCTTTTTTATACGGTGAAAACTTTTATGTAGGTCTGTCAGTTCCGAATTTATTAAGTTCTGTTCATTTAGATGAAAACGGCCTCAAATATGGAAGTGAAACAAACCACTATTTTTTAACAGGGGGGTATGTTTTCCAAGTGTCTGAAAATATAAAACTGAAACCTTCAGTGTTGGCAAAGTCTGCTTTCGATGCTCCCTTGTCTTTAGACGGAAACTTAAACGCCTTGTTCTACGATCGATTTGAAATTGGCGCTAGTTACAGACTGGACGATTCGTTCAGCGGTTTAGTTGGGTTTCAAGTAACAGAATACATTCGGGTAGGCTATGCGTACGATCGTGTAATCTCAGAAATTGAAGCGGTGGCCAGTTCTTCACATGAGATCATACTCTCGTTTGATGTGTTCTTCAAAAAACGGGCACTTCGTTCACCGAGATACTTCTAATCACTACAATAATTTCATTCAATATGAAAAAAATATATACCATACTATTCTTATTCGCCCTGAGCACTACCTTGTGCTTAGCACAAAATAAAGACACAAAAAAGGCTGATGCCTTATATAATCGCCTTCAGTATACAGATGCCGCGCAAGCGTACCAAAAGCTTCTGAAGAAAGGAAAAGGCAGTCGATATGTTTTTGAACAGCTAGGCAACAGTTACTATAACATTAACGACACCAAAAAATCTGAAACCTATTACAAACGTGTTGTAAAAGGCAGAAATGTAAATCCAGAAACGGTGTACAATTATGCCCAATCACTGAAAGCCAATGGCAAGTTTAGCGATTACAATATTTATATGAAGCAGTTTGCAAAAGCGTTACCCAACGACTCACGCGCTATAGAGTTCATGAAAAACCCGAACTACGTGCCAAAATTGATGGAAGAACGACCACAGTTTTCGGCAACTAACATGAAAGAAATCAATACTGAATTCTCTGAATTTGGAGGAGTACTAGTTGGCAAAGACTTTTATTTCTCTTCAGCCAGAAACACCACAAGAAAAAAGTATGGCTGGAACGAAGAACCCTACCTCGACATCTACAAGGCAGAAGATGTTGGCGGAACGATCAAAAATGCGGAACTTTTAGAAAATGGAGATGTTAACACCAAATACCATGAAGGCAATATTGCTATCACGGACGACGGCAAACGAATGTATTTTGATCGCAACGATTATTATCGTGGTAAATATGATAAAAGTGCCGAAGGTGTAAACCAAATCAACATTTTTTATGCCGAATGGGTGGATGGAAAATGGCAAGACGTGCAATCGGTTTCAATTAATAGCAGTGAATATTCTTCAGGGCATCCTGCATTGAGCCCAGATGGAAACACATTATATTTTGTAAGTGACATGCCAGGTGGCATGGGCATGAGCGATATTTATAAAGTAGCGGTTAAAAAAGATGGTAGTCTTGGGTCACCGGTACGACTTGGTGCAAATATTAATACAGAAGGCAAAGAGGTATTTCCTTTTATAGATACCAATGGCGATTTATACTTCGCTAGTACCGGACACATGGGTCTTGGCGGTTTAGATGTATTTTATGCGCCTGCGGAAGGGGATGGCTTTGGAGCCGTTAAAAATTTAGGACCGGGCATTAATACTTCTGAAGACGATTTTGCTTTTATCTACAATCCCAATACCGAACTAGGATATCTATCGTCTAACCGAACTGGTGGAATGGGGAGTGACGATATTTACACTACAAAAAAATTAGAGCCGCCATGCGAAGTACAAATGTTTGTTACCGTTGTAAACGAATATACCAAAGCGCCATTAGCGGGTGCCCGTGTAGATTTTTATGACACCTTAGGAAATAAGCTAAGCACAAAGACCTCTGGAGAAGACGGTAGCGTAACATTTATTGCTGAATGTGATATTGCACATGAAGTGCAAGCTGTATTAACCGAGTTTGAAAGCAATGCAATCACTATGGAAAAAGCCAATAATACCACTATAGAAGGTAGAATATTGCTTCGGCCCATTGAAGAAATTATTGTTGACGACAAGGTGGTGCTAAACCCAATCTACTTCCCATTAGACAAAAGCAATATCACACCGAAAGCTGCTTTCGAATTAGACAAACTGGTAGCTCTCATGAAAAAATATCCAAATATGGTGATTAAAGCCGAAAGCCATACCGATAGTCGGTCTTCAGACAAGTATAACCTAGAATTGTCTGAACGCAGAGCCCAAAGTACTGTGCAATATGTCATTTCAAAAGGAATTGATGCATCGCGTATTTCAGGAGAAGGCTTTGGAGAAAGCAAACCCAAAATTGCCTGTGGTGCCAATTGTACCGAAGCACAGCACCAACAGAATAGAAGATCTGAGTTTATTATCGTGAAAAGATAGTAGGCCCTAGCTAACCCCTCAAAAACCCTCAAAACGTTGGCGTGTTGGGGGTTTTTTCATTTATCAACATCATGAAACGGAATTCCTATATTTTCAAAACTCTATGAATTCATATAGGTTTTCGACTATAATGTATAGTAGGTTTGTAATCCCTAATCATCTACACTTACCTACTTCATGCTTTGGTTATCAACATCCTGCAATCGCAGTACTCAAAATATACCGACATGAAAAAATTAATACTCTTCGTAGCATTCCTCCTTTTTAGCTACTCCGCAATTTCACAAGTAGGCATCGGAAATACAGACCCGAAAGCAGCTTTAGATATTTCAGCAACCAACATCGCTACACCAGCCAATACAGACGGATTGCTCATTCCAAGAATTGATGAATTTCCTTCTACAACTCCAACTGCAGACCAAGACGGGATGATGGTTTTTATAACTGGCAACGGAACCCCAGCCAAAGGGTTTTACTACTGGAACAATGCAGGCACCTCTTGGGATGCATTTGCAGGCTCTAGTGATGCAGATTGGTACGAAGAAGGTACCACCACAGCACCTACTTCAAATAGTGCAGACATCTTTACAGATGGCAATGTGGGTATCGGAACCAACACGGTTACATTTCCATTGCAAGTTGTGACCACAAGTTCACTTAGAACGGTAAGCTTATTAAACTCAAGTACAGATGTAAGTGCAACTGGGTTGAATAATACAATCATTGAGAGTTCCGCAGCAACATCAGGTTCGACTAATGGTATTGTCAATTCAATTGGGCGCTCAAACCAATCAAGTATCTCAGGAGTTTCTAACAGTTTTCAGAATTCTTCGGTTACTTCTGGCTTCGCCTATCTGTTCGGATATCAAAATTCATTCGGAAATTCAACATCCAATATAACCTACTCGCTCATCAATAGGTTTCAAGGAACGACAAATACAGCATATGGGGTGAAGAACTTAATCGGGGGAACTCTGACTGATTTTTACGGTGTAGACAACACCAATCTACCTGGAGCCGGCCCCTCAGGTGACTTTTATGGTTTATACAATTTTTTAACCGAAGGTGGCGCAGGTGAACACTATGGTGTATATACGTATCTATCGCACAATGGCGCCGGTGATAAATACGGAGAATTTATAAACATCCCCAACTCTGCAGGGGGCGTTCACTATGGTCTATATGCCGACGTGCAAAAAGCGAATAGTTACGCAGCCTATCTCATTGGCAGAACCTCATTAGGAAACGGAGCATCTAATCGATATTTGATGCCAGCAGCCGATGGCACCAACGGACAAGTAATGACCACCGATGGAAGTGGGAATGTGTCTTTTCAAGATGTTTCTGGAGGAGATGCTGATTGGTTTGGAGAAGGAACAACCACCGCTCCAAATGCTATTTCAGACGATATTTTTACGCAAGGAAACGTTGCTATCGGTAAAAATACGGCAGATTATCCGTTAGACATTGAGTTAACAGGGTCAGCCGCTAATCCTATTCTTACCAAGATGGTAGACAACAGCACGGGTACGGGAGATCATACAGGATTACAACAAACTATGGGTGGTGCTCATAACCAAACCGTAAAAGGCATCGAAACCTTTATCACAAATACGGGAAATGGATTGCATACTGCGTTTACTGCCTCGGTTCAAAATGGTGGTGGAAATCAAATCGGTATGCGGAATACGGTAAGTGGATTATTTGGCAATAATACCCTGTATTCTGGAGGTATATTATCTGATGGCTCTACAACCACTAATACACAAACAGGATTAGATATTACCATAGCTCAGGCAACCAGTCAGATTACCTACGGAATATTTAGCTCTTTAAATGCTGCCGGAAGCGGGTCTAGTGGTATAAAATATGGTTTTTACAATCTGATTGACGGAGGTCTTGGCACTCATTACGGAGTGTACAATGATGTTCGCGGACTTTCAAATAATACCAAATACGGTACCTATAATTTATTTGGAATAGGAACAACAGATACTGGAGGAGTTCTGTATGGAACGTACAATGCCTTCGGAAATTCTATCACATCAACAACCGATAAATACGGAACATATACATCAATACCTTCTGGTTTAGGCGGAACACACTATGGAACCTACAGCGATGTTAGAAACACCTCTGGTTTTGCAGCATATTTTATTGGGCGTTCTTCCTTCGGAAATACAGGTAGCAACAGATATATTCTACCCGCCGCAGATGGCACCAACGGACAAGTAATGACTACAGATGGTGCTGGTAATGTAACATTCCAGACATTGGCTGGCGACACAGACTGGACTACAGTGGGCGCCGATATTGAACGACAATCTGGTGATGTTTATATAGGAAACGTTAATACTACAGATAACGATCTGTATGTGAGCGATCGGATTATTGACTGGGACAATAGTTCCTATTATTTGAATCCCGATGATATTAGTGTCATGGATGAAATTCAATTTGACAATGGTTCGGCTGCTGATCCTAGTATACGGTTTTCAGATACTGACACCGGTTTCTTTAGTCCTTTGGTTGGACGTATTTCCTTTACTGGAAACGGAACGGAACGTTTCAGAATACAGAGTGACGGTGAAATTCAATACCGAACAACAACAGCAACTAATTATGATTTTACCGCATTGGGCGTTTCTGGAAATGACGGGATTTCTATAGGATCAAGCACCGCAACAATACCTATTATAAGTGGTTTTATTGCTAATGATGTGAGAGATGATATCCTTCGGCTAGATATTCAATCTGGAAACTCAAATTTTAACCATTCAGCTGTATATGCCACCAACAATATAGGTGGAACCACTGCAAGACTCACCTATAACAATGGCACCCCTACGGGCCGATATGCTGTATATGCCGACGGAGGTACTGGCTACGCAGGTTATTTCTTAGGCGACGTGGCCATCGGGACACTAAGCACCGATACCTACACTATGCCTGCTTCACGGGGAAGTAACGGACAGACCATGCAGACAGATGGTGCGGGAAATGTAAGTTGGGTGAATCCTGCAACTTCAGAATGGACTGACGGAGGTACATTTTTATATCCATCTGATGGAACATCAGAAGATGTGGTGATTGGTCAAAACAGCTCGGGTACCGGTAGAGTAACTATCGATGCGGGAAATAAGGCTGCGAGTGTGAAAACAAACAAGAGCGGTAGTTTTTCAAGTTTACATTTCGGCATAGATAATTATATTTCAAATACTGGCGGCGGAGGCACTGTAGGTGTTAACAACTTAATTGAAGGAACCGGCGGAAGTAACCTTCGTTTTGGAACCAGAACCATCATTAACGGATCCTCATCACCCACGGCGGTTTCACATTATGGTAGCTATAACGAAATAAATACCACAGGAACCGGCTTTAGATACGGAACCTACAACGCTGTTTCAGCTTCGGCGGGGGGTACTCATTACGGAACTTACAACGAAGTTGCGCCTGCCAGTGGTTGGGCTGGTTACTTTTTAGGTAAAAGTTATATTTCAAATAAATTAGGAGTAGGTACAGGTGCCGAAAATCCTGATGGATTTTTAGAAGTACGGGCAGATAACTCTGGAACCGAACCCAATCTAAGTCTTGTTGACATAGGATCTTCTGGAGCCCGCATCAATCTATCAAATACTGCTACTACGAACGGAAATGTTTGGACCTTTTTTGGAGATACAGATAATACAACTGCTAGTAGTAGGCTAAATATTTTTCATCCAGGCGGTGGTAATATCATACAAATGTTTGGAGATGGTCGTGTTGGTATAAATAGAGCACCTACAACAAATAGTTTTGAAGTAAATGGAACTGCCTCTAAAAGTGCAGCAGGCGATTGGTTGGCAAATAGCGACCGCCGACTGAAAAAGAACATTCAAACAATAAATACTAAATCGGCTTTAGAGCGCATTACCAATCTTCGCGGAGTGATGTATGAATGGGATGATGACCAGACCGGAAATGATAGACCCGAAGGTATTCAGTACGGATTTATTGCCCAAGAATTGATGGAAGTGTTTCCAGAACATGTGAGTAAAGATGGTCAGGGTTTCTATCAAACTGCCTACGGAACTTATGACGCACTCTATGTTCAAGCTTTTAAAGAACAACAAAAACAAATAGAAACACTTCAAAATGAAAACAAAAAATTAAAGCAGCAACTGTCTAAATTTGAAACACTTGAAGCCCGTCTTTCTGCCTTAGAAAATGACAAAAAAACCTCAGTGCCTGAAATAGTTTTGGCAGAAAAGTAATACCAATCATGTTTTGAGTGTCACATCTAAACACCTAACCAGATGTGATAGAAAGGCCGCTTTGAGGAGAGCGGTCTTTTTTATGCTAAAACCTTTCATGAATTCTTACATTTTTAAAACTCCATGAATTCATATACTTATTTAAAGCTCAAGATCAATAGGTTTGTAATCCCTAGTAATCTATCTGCTTTTCCTACGAACTGCTATGGTTTTTTAAGATTGAAACTTTCAGTATGAAAAACCCAATTATAAAAAATAATATCCTTTTAACACTTCTTATTTGTATAAGTTATACGGCTTTCTCACAGGTTGGTATCGGCAATATAGACCCGAAAGCCACTTTAGATATTTCAGCAACCAACATCGCTACACCAGCCAATACAGACGGATTACTAATTCCGAGAATAGACGAATTTCCCGCTACAAATCCGACAGCAGATCAAGATGGAATGATGGTATTTATCACCGGGGACGGTGTACCTGCCAAAGGATTTTATTATTGGGATCAGGATGCAGGACCAGCAGCTTGGGTGAGTGTTATAAGTGCAGTAGATGCCGATTGGTTTGAAGCCGGAACAACCGCCGCACCTGAAGATAACACAGACGATATTTTCACATTGGGTTATGTAGGAATTGGAGAATCTAACCCAGATAATCCATTATATATAGGCACAATAACAAATTTCGACCTGAGTCATGCAAATACTGGGCAGGATGGCGTATTTATAGTTGGAGGAGGCGACAATTCTGGGGTAAACGCTGTTGGCGGTTCCATAAGTTTTGGTCCACCTGCTGGTACGCGATCTACCGACAGAAAGTCGGCTATTTCAAGTGTTCAAACAGGTACTGACACGGACCATACTGGGCTAGCATTTTATGTACACGGAAACGCGATTAACCAAAGCCCAATGGTTGAAGGCATGCGACTCACACATCAACGCTATTTAGGAATAAACAATAATGATCCATCAGCAACATTAGATGTGGTAGGTTCTCTCCAGTATGAAGACGGAAATGAAGCTGCTGGGTATGTTTTAACCTCAGACGCTACTGGTAATGCTACGTGGGAGGCTCCATCGATGGCGTCCATTTTTAGCAACCCAAAATTTCCAGATGGTTTTTCGGGTATTACCCCAATCACACACTTTTTTAGCACAGGTAGTTATACAGTTCCTACTGGGAAAAACCTCTATATTACTAGCTACAGAAGTCTTGATAGTGGCGGGGTCATCTTTGTGGACGGTAACAGGGTTGCTAGTGGTAGGCAAAATGCTGGAAACACAAACAACATTATAAATCCTATGCTCGCGGGTTCTGGACAAGTAATCACAGCTTCCGTTTCAACCGAAATAATAAATGGGTTCACAGTAGATGCCAACGTAACACCTATCACTAGCGGTGCAAATCCATCTTATACCGTACCTCCTAACAAAATACTAATTGTGCTCAGTTTTATAAATGCAAGCACTACAGGCAGTAGCCTATTTGCATTAAATGGAACCAATATTTATAGTGGTAACGGAAATTCAGATAACACCGTAGGACAAAATTCGTTTTCTGGTCCTTATATATTTGATGAGGCAGATGTAATAACTTCTACTAACGGAAATTTTAACGGATATCTAATCGATAAGTAAAATTCTGGCGCATCCCAAATCGTTGAGAATCTAAAAGACCGCCTTGTGGGGAATGCGGTCTTTTTCTTTTTTATTTTTTTTATTTCTGAAAGATTATTGTGAAAATACCTTCTCACCACTTGCTTCCTGCTCTTTAAATTTCTGAACCAACTCCAACGCATCGGGCACTACATCGCTGCACAATATGATGAGCGAATTCTTTTTTGCATTATTGACTGCATGCGTAATGGCTTCTCTTTCTGAAGGAATTATGGTTGTCTTGATTTTCGGGTTCTTCATTTTGATACCATCGTCTAGCATTTTAATCAGTTCTTCTTCGGTTTTACCGCGCAATCGTTTGTCTTGACGAATGATGATTTCATCACTCATTTCCGCAGCAATGCTACCTATCATATTATTGTCTTCTTCTCTTCGATCTCCAATTCCTGCAATAATGCAAACCCTATGTGAGGCCTCCAACTTATCGGCAAATTTCTTAAGTGCACGCATCCCGGCAGGATTATGTGCGTAATCTAATAAAATGGTGAAATTTTCAAACTTAAAGAGATTGAGCCTACCCGGAGTTTGTGCTGCAGAAGGGATGAACGTTTCTAGAGCAACTTTCATATCTTCAATCCGAATGCCCTGAACATGGGCGGCCAATACTGCTGCCAACACGTTCTGGATCATAAATTCGGCTTTTCCTCCATACGTTAACGGAATAGCTTCAGCTTTCATGATACGCATCTTCCATTCTCCCTTGCAAATGGTAACATAACCATTTTCGTGCACTGCGGTTAAACCTCCGCGCCGTTGAAGCGCTTTAATTCTTGTGTTTTCCTCATCCATGGAGAAGAGCGCCAGATTACAATTAATGCTTCTTCGCATTTCATAAACCAAGTCATCGTCTGCATTTAAGATTGCATAACCATCAGGCAATACGGTTTCTGGAATCACTCCTTTCACGCGGGCCAATTGTTCGATGGTATGAATACCTTTTAGCCCTAAATGATCTGCTGCCACATTGGTTACCACGGCCACATCACAGTTTTTGAATCCGAGTCCCGCACGAAGCAATCCGCCACGGGCACATTCTAACACCGCAAAATTTACGGTAGGATCTTTCAGTACAAATTCGGCACTTGCCGGACCGGTACAATCGCCCGTCATCAACAACCTGTTTTGAATATACACCCCGTCGCTAGTGGTGTATCCAACTCGATGGCCTTTCATTTTTGCCATGTGAGCTATGAGCCTGCTCGTTGTAGTTTTACCATTCGTTCCGGTGATTGCTGTAATCGGAATTCGCCCTGTATCGCCTTGCCTCGGAAAAAGTTTATCGATTACTGGTGACGCCACATTTCTGGGCAACCCCGTGGTAGGTGCCAAGTGCATTCTAAAGCCAGGCCCAGCATTCACCTCTAACACGGCGCCTCCTGTTTCTGAAAGCGGCTGGGTAATGTCTGTGGTCATAATATCGATACCACAAATGTCTAAATCTATTATTTTTGAAATACGTTCTGCCATACTTACGTTCGCCGGATGAATAATGTCTGTAATATCTTCGGCAGTACCTCCAGTGCTCAGGTTGGCGGTATCTTTTAAGATCAGAGTTTCTCCTTCATCCAAAACAGAATCTAAGGTCTTACCAGCATCCTTAATAATTGTTTTGGTAAGATCGTTTACCGTGATTTGCGTTAGTACTTTTTCATGACCATAGCCCCTACGCGGATCCCTATTAGTTTCATCTATGAGTTGCTGTACTGTAGAAGAACCATCTCCAACCACATGGGCAGGTGTTCTTTTGGCACCAGCGACCAAAACATTATTGATAACTAGAAGCCTGTAATCTTCTCCGGTGATGTATTTTTCAACAATTACCCTACGGCTTACTTCCTTGGCCGCATGAAAGGCAGCCAAGGCGTCTTCATAATTTTGAATATCTACCGTGATACCACGTCCATGGTTTCCATCTATGGGTTTTATCACCAACGGGTAACCTACATAACGACATGCTTCTTCCAAACTGCTCTCTCGGCTAATGATATCACCTCGTGGAACTTCAACTTCAGCTTGTTCGAGCAAGTATTTGGTGTCTTCTTTATCGCATGCCAGCTCTACTCCTATAGATGATGTTTCTGAAGTAACCGTAGCTTGAATCCGCTTTTGGTTGGCGCCATACCCTAATTGGCATAATGAATATTGGTTGAGTCGAATCCATGGAATTCCTCTACTTTCAGCTTCTTCAACAATGCTACCTGTACTGGGGCCTAATCGAGACGATTCCCTCAGTTCACGCATACGCTGAATGTCTGGATCAAGATCGTACGTTTCAGCAGCAATTAGTGCTTCACAAATTTTAACTGAAACTTCAGCTGCATACCGCCCCACACTTTCTTCCATATAACTAAAAACGACATTGTACACGCCTACTTCACCATAATCGCGAGTCCTACCGAAGCCAGTATCCATACCTGCTAGCGTCTGAATCTCTAGTGCAATATGCTCAATGATATGCCCCATCCAGGTACCTTCTTCTACCCTTTGGAAAAATCCGCCAGGTTCTCCCACACTGCAACGGTGCGAATACATAGTTGGAAACATCTCTTTTAGGCGATCAATAAATCCAGGGATCTTGTTAGATGGGTAGTCTTCCATTTTTTCAAGATCTAGCACCATAACAATTAGTTTATGGCGTCGTACAGACCAATAGTTTGGCCCACGCATGGCATTTATTTCGCGTATTTTCATAGAGATAAAATTTTATGTTTTTAAACCGGTTCATTGAAGAACATTCGTTAAATATATCATTTTTACGTTACAAAACAGCTATTTTTGCCACGCATTAAGAACTTGAACATGAAAGCAAAAGGCATATTGATTCCGATAGGAGGAAATGAAGATAAAGGAGTTGAAGAGCATGAAGTTTACCACCTAGAATTTATTGAAGAAGGTATACTTTCTCGTGTGGTAAAAGAAAGTGGTGGTATTGATGCTTCGATCGTGATAATCCCTACGGCATCGAGCATTCCTGATGAAGTAGGCGAAAATTATTTAGATGCCTTCGGAAAATTGGGTTGCACCAATCTCCACGTTATGAATATTCGAGACCGGGACCAATCGGAAACTCCTGAGAACATTAAGCGTATGAAAAATGCTGATTGTGTGATGTTTTCTGGTGGAAACCAATCTAAAATCACCGAAAAGATAGGTGGTACGACTCTTCATAAGATTATGCACGAACGGTATCAGAATGAAAAATTTGTGATTGCCGGTACCAGTGCTGGTGCCATGTGTATGAGTAAAGAAATGATTTCTGGTGGAAGCAGCCAAGAATCGTTTATTAAAGGTGCTGTTAAGATGAAAGAGGGCATGGCTTTTATTCCCGAGTTAATCATCGATTCACATTTTATACGCCGCGGACGCTTTGGCAGAATGGCTGAAGCTGTAGCAAAATTTCCCGATTTAATCGGAGTGGGATTGGCAGAAGATACTGGCGTTGTAGTAAAAAACAATACGTTTGAAGTGATTGGTTCTGGAATGGTAATCCTTTTCAATGCAAGAAAAGCCAAACACAATAATCACCATTTATTGACCAAAGGAACGCCTATGTCTCTCACAAACTTAAAAACACATATTTTGGCTAAAGGTGATCGTTTCAACATCAAGAAAAAGAAGGTGAACGTTTCTCCGGTCGAGCTACCCGTTATAGAAGGCTAAGCAGTTCTGTCACAAACTAAGAATCTCTCGGTTTGGTTACTAAAACCTTCCTATTCAACGCTTACAATTTTAGTAGTACCTTTAAGCTATGAAGTTTAAGGGATCTATAGATATAAATAAGCCATTAGAAACAGTGGTTTCTCTATTTTCAAATCCAGATCATCTCAAAGAGTGGCAGGAAGGCTTTGTAAAAAAAGAGCTCGTTAGTGGCACAGATGGCGAAGCTGGTGCGATTTCAAAAATTTATTTGTAGATCTTTATTTCTGCCGAACCGCCATTTTTTCTTGAACCTCTATACATCCCTTCGGTATTAAAAGGCATTGCTATATTTCCTTTTGCATCAACAGCGATAAGTCCGCCATCACCACCAATCTCCAACAATCGTTCCTTCACTACTTTTGCCGCCGCATCTTGAAGTGAGAGATTTTTATATTCCATTAGGCAAGACACATCATAGGCTACGACCCCTCTTATAAAATACTCCCCGCTACCCGTGCAACTCACGGCACAAGTCTTATTGTTCGCGTAATTACCAGCACCAATCATTGGGCTATCTCCTACCCGACCCCACTTTTTGTTAGTCATTCCGCCTGTAGATGTAGCAGCGGCGATATTTCCAAAAGCATCACAGGCCACTGCCCCTACGGTACCAAACTTGCTATTCTTCTTTACTGAATGGTCTAGTTGAAAGGCATCGCTTCCTTTTATATCTTGCCATTGTTGGTAACGAAGTTCGTCGTAAAAGTATGCCTTGTCTTGTAATTCATATCCTTGAGTTTGTGCAAATTGCATTGCTCCTTCACCTGCCAAGAAAACATGTTCACTTTTTTCCATCACGTCACGCGCAAGTGATACAGGGTTTTTGATACCCGTAATCAACGAAACAGCACCCGCTTTTAAATGTTTCCCTTCCATAATTGCGGCATCCATTTCGTGGGTTCCTTCAGCAGTAAAAACACTACCTTTTCCTGCGTTGAAGAGCGGTGAATCTTCTAACACCCGTACTGCTGCTTCTACCGCATCTACCGATGTTCCTTCGTTTTCTAAAATCGCATACCCTACATCCAAAGCTAGTTGCAGCGCATTTTTATAGGCCGTCTCTTTTTCTGCGGTCATTTGTCCTTTTAGAAGCGTTCCTGCCCCACCGTGAATGGCAATTGAAAAATTTTGCGCCATGACATCTTATTTTTTGCCAAAAATACACATTGCCTTTTATATGTTGACTTCTTTTATGTTTGAAACTGTTATTGTTTGGGTCGTTCTTGCTATTTTTGGAGGAACAACACTTCACAGCATGCCAGAAACAAAAAAACGTCTTTTCTTAGTTGATGCCTACGCCTTAATTTTTCGTGGCTATTACGCATTTATAAAGAACCCTCGAATTAATTCCAAGGGACAGAATACCTCTGCCATTATGGGTTTTATGAATTCGCTCATCGATGTGGTAAAACGGGAACGACCCGATCATTTGGCGGTTTGTTTTGACAAAGGCGGAAGCGTAGATCGCGTAGAAATGTTTGAAGCTTATAAAGCCAATCGAGACGAAACCCCAGACGACATTCGTACTGCGATCCCCATTATCTGCGATATTTTAGAAGCGATGAAAATTCCAATCATGGTAAAAGATGGCTTCGAGGCTGATGACGTGATAGGTACGCTAGCCAAAAAAGCTGAAAAGGAAGGCTATACTACCTTTATGGTAACTCCTGATAAAGATTTTGCCCAATTGGTTTCAGACAATATATTTATGTACCGCCCCGTATTTGGTGGCGGATATGAAACTTGGGGGATTCCTGAAGTGCAAAAAAAGTTTGAAGTAGATCGACCAGAACAGGTGATAGACTTCTTAGGAATGATGGGCGATAGCAGTGACAATATTCCCGGGCTTCCAGGCGTAGGCGAAAAAACAGCAAAAAAGTTTATTTCCCAGTTTGGTTCTATGGAAGGCTTGCTGGCCAATACAGACCAGTTAAAAGGAAAGATGAAAGAGAAAGTGGAGGCGAACGGCGAATTAGGTCTACTTTCAAAAAAATTGGCCACTATCATGCTGGATGTTCCAGTTGATTTCAATGAAGAGGATTTCGAAATGTGCCCACCAGACACCCAAAAGGTGATGGACATATTTGACGAGCTCGAATTTAGACGTCTGAAAGATAATTTTTTAAAGGCTTTTTCAATTGAAGGAATGGCCTCCATTGGAACTGAACATCAACAAAAAGACAATAGTTCCCCCACTGAGGGGGGCAAGGGGGGTGTTTCAACCCAAGCTTCAAGTAAAAAATCTTCTCCCTCTCGGGGGGAGACGGAGAGGGTGACAGCTGGCAGCGGCCAATTCTCGCTTTTTGGCGGTGATGGAGAAGCTACGCCCGATGCGCAATCTTTTAGCAGTAGAAAAACCATTAACGATACCGAGCATTTTTATCAAACTGTACAGCCTGGCATGGGCACCAAACTGTTTCTTCAGAATTTGATGAAGCAAACTTCTGTCTGTTTTGATACGGAGACCACAGGTCTGGATCCGATAACAGCGCAGTTGGTGGGTATTGCTTTTTCTTGGGAAACGGGGAAAGGGTTTTACGTTTCGTTTCCAGAAGACAAAGAAGAAGCTCAAGCATTGATCGAACAATTGCGGCCATTTTTTGAGTCGGAGACCATCCAAAAAATTGGTCAGAACCTAAAATACGACATCAAAGTACTTCGGAAATATAATATTTCAGTAAAAGGAAAGCTGTTCGACACCATGTTGGCGCATTACCTCATCAACCCAGACATGCGGCATAACATGGATGTCTTGGCTGAAACTTATTTAAATTATACCCCTGTTTCAATTACAGAACTTATTGGCAAAAAAGGTAAAAACCAGAAGTCGATGCGGGATATTTCCGTAGAAGAACAAACCGAATATGCCGTTGAAGATGCAGATATTACCCTTCAGCTAAAAGAACATTTTGAAAAAGAACTGGGCGAGGCAAATACCCAAAAGCTTTTCGACGAAATTGAAATACCACTGCTACGCGTGTTAGCCGATATGGAATTGGAAGGTATTAATCTAGATGAAGACTTCTTAAAATCACTTTCTGTAGCACTTGACAACGACATTAAAGCCCTAGAGGCAAATATTTACAAAGAAGCAGGCGAAGAATTTAACATCGCTTCTCCTAAACAATTGGGTGAGATTCTCTTCGGAAAGCTAAAATTGATTGACAAACCGAAAAAGACAAAAACCGGGCAATATTCTACGGCTGAAGATGTGCTTAGCTATTTGGCGAAAGACCATAAAATAATAGCCGATGTGTTGGAATATCGCGGACTCGCAAAATTGAAGAGCACCTATGTTGATGCGCTTCCGGAGCAAGTTGACCCAACGACACATCATGTACACACAGATTATATGCAGACTGTGGCCGCCACTGGCCGTTTGAGCAGTAACAACCCAAACTTACAAAACATCCCAATACGCACCGAACGCGGAAGGCAAGTGCGCAAGGCATTTATCCCCAGAAATGACGATTTTGTGCTGCTCGCAGCAGATTATTCACAGATTGAACTTCGTATTATAGCAGCGCTAAGTGACGAAGATACGATGATAGAATCCTTTAAGAATGGAGAAGATATTCATGCCACAACAGCTTCAAAAGTGTTCAATGTCCCATTAGAAGAAGTTACCCGTGAGCAACGTAGCAATGCAAAAACCGTAAATTTCGGAATTATCTATGGTGTGTCTGCCTTTGGCTTGAGTAACCAAACCGATTTATCGCGAACTGAAGCAAAAGAATTGATAGACACCTATTATAAAACGTATCCGAAATTACGAAACTACATGAGTGACATGGTAGATTTTGCGCGTGATAATGGCTATGTACAAACGGTATTGGGAAGACGGCGCTACCTCAACGGCATTAACGGTAGAAATGCCGTTGTACGCGGTGCGGCAGAGCGCAACGCGGTGAATGCACCCATTCAGGGTAGCGCGGCAGATATCATAAAAATTGCGATGATTAACATTCACAAGAAACTTTCCGAAGGAAACTATCAAACAAAAATGTTGTTGCAAGTACACGATGAATTGGTATTCGATGTGTACAAGCCAGAATTAGAAACCATGAAAACGCTTATTAAATCTGAAATGGAAAACGCCTATTCCCTGAGTGTTCCACTCGATGTGGAGATAGGAGTAGGAAACGATTGGTTAGAAGCTCATTAATATAAAAAGAATCCATGAAACAAATTTACTCGATTGCCCTACTCTTCTTATTTCTCTATGTTGCTCCTAATACGCTATTGGCACAATGTGGTGATGTCACATTAGAAAGCTTAACAGACCCTGGTCCGTTTAATGTGGATACACTTACAGAAGCAGACGGAATTCGAAATGGCCCCGATTACGCGGGAGCGACCATTTATTACCCAACCGATGCGACCCCGCCGTACGCAGGTATTGCTATTGTACCCGGATTTACTGCCGCGCCTTCGAGTGTTGAAGATTGGGGACCTTTCTACGCATCGCATGGAATTGTTACCATTATCATTGGCACCAACTCACCTTTCGATTTTCCAGAAGCTCGAGCGGCTGCTTTGTTAGATGCACTAGAAACACTTCGACAAGAGAATACGAGAGAGACTTCTCCCCTCGAAGACAAAATAGATGCCGAAAAATTTGCGGTAAGCGGCTGGTCTATGGGTGGCGGCGGCGCACAACGCGCTGCAGTTCTCGACAATACGATTAAAGGAGTAGTTGCACTATGTCCTTGGCTTCCAGATCCGTCGTTAAACCACAACAGCCCTGTGGTCATTTTTAGTGGTCAAAACGACCCCACAGCACCTCCAGCGCAACATGCGAATCCGCATTACAACGCGACACCTTCCACTACTGAAAAATTGCTTTTTGAAATTGAAAATGGAAACCATTCTGTAGCGAATTCACCTACAGGAGGCAATGGTGTTATTGGTAAAATAGCACTTTCGTGGCTTAAATTATATGTAGAAGATAACGACTGTTATTGCCCCTTGCTAACAGAATCGCTTTTAGACAATCCGCCAGCGGCTTCTAATGTGCAGACCAATATAGAATGTGCGCCTATTTTGGGCATAGACGACCTTACTTCTTCGCGTATAAAGGTGTTTCCAAATCCGACACACGATTTGCTAACGGTAACGGTTGATACGAATGTTTCTTTTGAAATATACAGTCCGTTAGGGCAACAAGTCTTGAAAGGCAGGTTACATCCGAATAACAACCAAATCAACATCGCCAACCTTGCGAACGGTCTATATTATCTTCACTTAGAAGGACAGACTATAAAAATTATAAAAAACTAGCTTTACGTTCTTTTTAATATCGGTAGGCTTTGTAAATAATAACCAGCTGATTGTTGTTTGTAGCCGTAGCACCAGGTAAGAACCTGTCGAAATTAAGGGTGAATCCATCTGCATCAAACGATTGCAGTGAGGCTCTCACTAATCCTTCTTGAGCATCAGTACCACCAGTAGCGGTACCATTATCATGGATAGGTTCACCGTTGTTATTTACGTAGAATGCCGCAATACAATGGCTAGAAGAACTATAAGTCCCTATATTATTCAGACTGGAACCACTATATCCCTTAGCGATGGCTTGTTGCTCTATAGAAGCTCCATCATTTCTAGCGTACCCTGTAGTAAAGCCACCCGCCATTCGTAAATCGTTTGAATTATTGGAACCACTTCTATAAGCACCACTATTGTAATTCTCAATTCTATTGATTGCAATAAACTCTACCGTACTGGGCATAAAACCTACTCCAGTAATACTTAAGGTACCTGCAGCTGTAACCCGAGCTCTTCCTATGTGCATTTGTTTTTGGTTGCTGCTTAAGAGTTTATTCCATTGGCTGTTCTCCCAATAGTAAAAGCCCGCCACCAATAAACCCGACGCACCCGTGTTATAAACCAATGTACTTTCAACCAAACTTACCGAATTAGGACTCGTAACAGTGGTAACATCTGTTATAGATTGAAGGTCAACCCTAGGAATAAGCACCCCATTAGTGCTGGAGGTAATATCAAGTGCTGCCTGCGGATTGGTAGTAGTAATTCCTACTTGAGCTTGTAGGGCGATTGCGAAAAAAGCAAGTAGAAAGAAAGGGGCGAGTTTGTACATTTTTTGGGGGATTTTTAAAATATAGCGCGAATTTAATATACATAACGATTTCTCCTGCATCACAGATTTCTATAAAATCGAGTTTTCGATGAGATGTTGTACTTAATCGGTATAAAACATGTGTTGCCATAAACTTTAATATTTTGTTAGGTTTCTCATTTACACATGTCTTTTAAAATGCTAATAAAATCATTCCGAATTCTTACAATCATCTTATTATTGTATTTTTAGTAGATGAAAAAGACGCTACAGATTGCCAACATCATCGCTTTTATAATTACCCTATATTTTAACTATGCTTCGAGTGCGGGTGTTTTCAATGATATGACCCAAGCCGACATGAGCAATACGTACCAAACACTTTTTACCCCGGCGGGATATGCGTTTTCCATTTGGGGACTTATATACCTTTTGCTCTTCGGATTTATTATATATCAATCTCGGAGCCTGTTCGGAAGTGTACGTGATGATTCGGTGATATTGAAAACCGGCTGGTGGTTTGTACTAAGCTGTGCTGCCAATAGTCTTTGGTGTTATTTGTTTGTTTCAGAAATGGTCTTAGCCTCAGTTGCCGTCATCTTTCTGTTACTCTTCTGTTTGCTGAAAATTGTAGTCAGAAATCGAATGGAGCTAGACGACGAACCTATCTCAGTAATTGTTTTTGTCTGGTGGCCATTTGTAATTTATAGCGGTTGGCTCACCGTGGCATGTATTGCCAACGTAGCTACGTATCTTGTGAAAATTGACTGGAATGGCTTCGGAATTTCTCCTGTAACTTGGACGCTTTTTTTGATTGGAATTGCAACTTCTATAAATCTAATTATCACTTGGAAACGAAACATGCGCGAATTTGCCTTGGTAGGTGCTTGGGCATTGATCGCGATTGCGGTGGCAAACTGGGATTCAAATGAAGTTCTAAAACTGTCGGCAGTAGTTGCCGCAGCAATACTTGTAGTGAGCAGTAGCGTTCATGCTTTTAAAAACCGTGCAACCAATCCTGCCTTAAAGTGTTTTGAGTATTTTAAAAAGAACTAATATAGAAAATAAAGCCTGCTCCTTCCCATGATTAGGGGAAGGTGGCATTTTTAAAATTCACTCGCTTTGTTATAATACAATCCCTACTAACCAGACATATTTTATGCAAAACCAAAAACACCTGTTCAATTTAGATGAGACTGTCACCTATTTAAATGGTGCGTATATGTCGCCACAGCTAAAATCGGTAGAACGTATTGGTTTAGAATGTATGCAAAAGAAAAGTAACCCGTATTTAATTTCTGAAAACGACTTTTTTGCTGAAAAACGGCTTTTGAAAGAACGCTTTGCAAAATTAATAGATGCTCCAGATTCAGAAAGCATTGCTATAATTCCTTCTGTTTCTTACGGGATTGCAACTGCTGCCAACAATATTCATTTTGAAAAAGGAGATGAAATAATTGTTTTGGAAGAACAATTTCCAAGTAATTATTATACCTGGAAAGCCTTGGAAGAAGAAAAAGGAGTCGTAATCAACACTATAAAGGCACCTGAACCTCAGCTAGGTCGTGGATCTGTCTGGAACGATAATATTTTAGAAGCAATCAACATTAAAACAAAGTGCATTGCCATTCCACATTGTCATTGGGCAGATGGCACGCTTTTCAATCTCGAAGCAATCCGAAAAAGGAGTGATGAAGTGGGTGCCTTCCTCATCATCGATGGAACCCAAAGTGTCGGTGCCCTTCCATTTTCCGTAGAAAACATACAACCTGATGTGCTTATCTGTGGAGGATATAAATGGTTGCTAGGGCCTTATAGCTTAGGGGTTGCGTATTTTGGAGAACGTTTCCACTTGGGTAAACCTATTGAAAACAATTGGATGAACCATGTAGGGTCTGAGAATTTTTCGAACCTAGTTAATTATAACGAATTGCTGAAGCCAAAGGCGACGCGTTACGACGTAGGCGAAAGCAGTAATTTTATACTCACCCCCATGTTATCTGAAGCCATCAGACAACTCATTGAATGGCAACCGGCCGCCATTCAGCAGTTTTGTAAGGAAATTTCAGCACAATCAGTTCAGACACTTCGAGAAGCTGGGTTTTTTATTGAGCAGGACGATTTCCGAAGCCATCATCTCTTCGGAATCTATTTGCCAAAAGAAAAAAGCATGGCGACACTAAAAGCAAAACTTTCCGAAGAAAAAATATATGTGTCCTATCGCGGAAAAGCCATTCGGGTATCGCCCAACGTTTATAATTCTGAAAGCGACATGGAGAAATTGGCGGCCAATCTGATTTCAATTTAATTATTCAATATCAGACTGTTTCAATTATTAGCAGAACGCAAAGTTCTCGCAAAAACACTGCTGCGCAGTATACCGTTTTTCGAGAACAACCACCCCAATACTCGGGAGAATGGTGTTTCTAATATTATCTTCTTGTTTGGCTTCAACTTCGACTTCGACTTCATCAAACCATTCCCTTTTAAAAGACAGAACGCAAAGTTCTCGCAAAAACACTGCTGCGCAGTATAGCATTTTTCGAGAACAACCACCCCAATACTTGGGAAAATAGTGCTTCTATTCGAAATACAGCTAGGGCTACGACAATAATTTCACTAGACCATACCCTTTTAAAAGACAGAACGCAAAGTTCTCGCAAAAACACTGCTGCGCAGTATACCGTTTTTCGAGAACAACCACCCCAATACTTGGGAGAATGGTGTTTCTAATATTATCTTCTAGTTTGGCTTCAACTTCGACTTCGACTTCATCAAACCATTCCCTTGATGTCATTCCCCCAAGTGGGATACGCAAAGACCATTTGTTTGAGGTCTTCCACTTTAAGTTTGCCGCACATGGCAAGCACAAACAAGTTGATCATTTCGTCGGCATGGGCACCACAAATATGTGCTCCTAGAATCAAATTCCGTTTCTTGTCGACGATGGTTTTATAGGCGTAAATTTCTTCTCCAATTTGTTTCGCATTAAACCAATGCGGTACGTTTTTATGTTCTACCACAATATCATACCCTTGCTCCTTTGCCTCCGCTTCTGTAAGTCCGATAGCAGCCAATTGCGGCAACGTAAATACAACAGAAGGCACTGGCGGGAAATCGATTTTTTCAGTATTCTCCTTTCTCAAATTTATAGAGACCACCCGCGATTCTTGCGAAGAAACGGGTGTTAACGGCATGGTGCCGCTCGCAGACACGTCGCCGCAAGCATACACATTTTTGTTGGTCGTATTTTGCAAATATTCGTTTACGGAAATGCCGCCTTTCTCAAATGCCACATTTCCCTTGTCAAGATCTAATTCATCTATAGACGGAACCCGCCCCGCCGTATTATAAACTGCTTTTGCTTTTACCGTTTGTGTTTTGGCGTTTTGTTTATAGGTCACACGATAATTGGTTCGTAGCTTTTCTACTTGGGTGGCTTCCGCATTAAAGATAAATTCGATGCCCAATGCTTCTGAAGCCTCTGTAAGATAATTCACAATATCTTCCTCAAACGGCGCAAGTGGTCTATCTGCAAACTCGATCACTGTCACTTTAGCACCAAAACGAGCGGCAACATGGGCGAACTCCATTCCAATATATCCAGCGCCGATAAAAATGATTTCCGATGGTAGTGATGGTTGATGTAGAAAGTCTTCACTGGTAAGCAAATGCTCCCTGCCAGGGATTTTGAGCTCTAGAGGCTTTTGCCCAGTTGCAATCACAATCTTTTTTGCGCTCACGGTCTTACCCTCTACAGATAAGGTTTGTTCATCTAAAAACTTTGGCGATTGGTGGTACATATCGATCCCTAGTTTTTTCAACTTTTTTTCGGTGGCAGCGGGTATGGCATCTGTAAAACGTTCTTTAAATTTCTGAACATCCTGCCAATTCATTTCTGGCACTTCGGAAATTCCCTTTCCCTTTAAATTGTTTGCCATTTTAAAGGCTTCGGTAACTCCAACTAGCACTTTTTTCGGGTCGCAACCACGGTTTGGGCAAGTGCCGCCATATTCACGATTGTCGGCTATGGCTACTTTCATTCCGTCTTTTACACAATCTATGGCTACACCTTTTCCTGCGGTTCCTGTTCCTATTACAAATACGTCGTATTCTTTTATTCCCATGACTGAAAAGTACATAAAGCCACCCGCAAGCTGTGTTATCAAAATGATAAAGTTCATATTTCGGTTTTATAAGAACTGTATGCAGATTATCTTTGCCAACCAATGAGTAAAACGCTAGTTCGTTCCCTTTTTTCAAAGTCTTCCGCACTCGGAAAACTTCGGGATGCTATTGCCAATTCTGAACCAATAATTGAAGCTAATGGCTTGGTAGGAAGTGCTACTTCATTGGTTGTTGCTGAAACCTTCAAAACTTCAGAGCTTCCTTTTCTTATCATTTTAAACGACAAAGAGGAAGCCGCATATCACCTAAACGACCTCGAAAATTTATTGGGTGACGATACGGTACTATTCTACCCAGGAAGCTATCGCAGACCGTATCATCCCGATGCGATATCGGGAGAAGATACCGATAATGCAAACGTGCTGTTGCGAAGTGAAGTGCTAAACCGTATCAATTCTCGCAGAAAACCAGCGCTTATTGTAACCTACCCTGAAGCATTGTTCGAAAAGGTGGTTACCAAAAAGGAACTAGAGAAAAACACCCTCAAACTTTCAGTAAATGACACGGTTTCTATCGAATTTGTGAATGAAGTCCTTTTCGAATATAATTTTAAAAGAACCGATTTTGTGACTGAGCCGGGTGAGTTTTCAGTTCGTGGTGGTATCTTGGATGTGTTCAGTTTCAGCAACGATGAACCCTACCGCATCGAATTTTTTGGTGATGAAGTAGACAGTATTCGAACCTTCGATGTAGAAACGCAACTTTCGTTGGAACAATTGAAGAAAATTTCAATCATACCAAATATAGAAAACAAGGGCTTAACTGGCACTTCGACTGCGCTCAGTGAGACAAGAGAGAGTTTTCTGAGTTATATTTCTTCAAAAACAGTTGTCTGTCTTAAAAACAAAGAGCTATTGGGCAGTGCCATAGACAAACTTTTCAGCAAGGCAACTGAAGCATATAACAAGCAACAAGGTGAAGTAAAAATGAGCACGCCGAGTGAATTGTTTTGCACTTCAAATTTGTTGCAAGAACAACTAGACAAGTTCACCACTGTAACTTTTAAAGGAGTTTCTAATACGAATAGCCAGACCATATCTTTCAGCACGGTTCCCCAGCCTTCTTTCAACAAGCAGTTTAATTTGCTGATCGAAAACCTAAACCGGAATACCGCGGATGGTTATACTAACTATATTTTCTGTAGCAGCGAGTCGCAAGCGAAGCGTTTCCACGATATTTTTGAAGACGCCCAACAGCATGTAGATCAGTTCGAAACCATCGTTTTTCCGCTATACCAAGGATTTATAGACCACGAAAATAGAAACGTTTGCTATACCGACCATCAAATTTTTGAACGCTACCATAAGTTCAGTTTGAAAAATGGTTATGCTAAGAAGCAAGCCATCACCTTAAAAGAACTCACCAACCTTGAAGTGGGCGATTATGTTACGCATATAGACCACGGTATCGGACGTTTTGGCGGACTCCAAAAAATTGACGTGGAAGGCAAACAACAGGAAGCGATCAAACTGATTTATGGCGAACGGGATATTTTGTACCTCAGCATCCATTCGCTTCATAAAATTTCAAAATACAACGGTAAAGACGGAACCACTCCGAAGATTTACAAACTAGGAAGCGCTGCTTGGAAAAAACTAAAACAGAAAACAAAGACGCGTGTCAAACAAATTGCTTTCAATCTTATCGAGCTGTATGCCAAGCGAAGACTTCAAAAAGGATTTCAGTACGATCCTGACAGCTACTTGCAACACGAGTTGGAGTCTAGTTTTATGTTTGAAGACACCCTAGACCAAAGCGCAGCTACAGCCGATGTAAAAGCTGATATGGAAAGTGAACGCCCAATGGACCGCCTCGTATGTGGTGATGTTGGCTTCGGAAAGACAGAAGTTGCCGTGCGGGCTGCTTTTAAAGCGGTAGACAATGGCAAGCAAGTGGCTATTTTAGTACCCACCACCATTCTTGCATTTCAGCATTATAAAACCTTTAGCGAACGCCTGGCAGACATGCCTGTAAATGTAGATTACCTGAACCGTTTTAGAAGTGCGAAACAACGCCGCGCCGTGTTAGACGGGCTCAAAGACGGATCGTTGGACATCGTGATTGGAACCCATCAATTGGTGAGTAAGGCTGTTACTTTTAAAGATCTTGGTCTTCTGATTATTGACGAAGAGCAAAAATTTGGTGTTTCCGTAAAAGACAAACTGAAGACCATTAAAGAAAACGTAGATACACTCACCTTAACCGCAACCCCGATACCGCGTACCCTTCAGTTTAGTTTGATGGCTGCACGTGACCTCAGTGTGATTACCACGCCACCTCCAAACCGATATCCGGTAGAAACCCATGTCATTCGTTTTGGCGAGGAAACCATTCGCGATGCAGTACGCTATGAGATTTCGCGTGGCGGACAGGTATTTTTTGTGCACAATCGTATTGAAAACATCAAGGAAGTAGCCGGCATGTTACAACGTTTGGTCCCAGATGCGAAAATAGGAATCGGTCACGGCCAAATGGAAGGGAAAAAACTAGAAGACCTGATGCTTCGGTTTATGAACAATGAGTTTGATGTGTTAGTATCAACCACAATTATTGAAAGTGGATTAGATGTGCCGAATGCCAACACCATCTTTATCAATAATGCTAATAACTTCGGACTTTCAGATTTGCACCAAATGCGTGGTCGGGTGGGTAGAAGCAACAAGAAAGCATTCTGCTATTTTATCACTCCGCCCTATTCTGCTATGACTGAAGAAGCCCGAAAGCGAATTACCGCATTAGAGCAGTTTAGCGAATTAGGTAGTGGGCTCAATATTGCCATGAAAGATTTAGAAATCCGCGGAGCAGGAGATTTATTAGGTGGTGAACAGAGCGGTTTTATAAATGAAATTGGGTTTGAAACCTACCAAAAAATCTTGGCCGAAGCCATTGAAGAATTAAAAGAAAAAGAATTTAAAGATTTGTATTCGGAAACAGATAAAAACTTTAAGAATCGTGCTTTTGTAAAAGAAGTGACTATCGATACCGATTTTGAACTACTGTTCCCAGATGATTATGTAAATAATATTACCGAACGCTTGAATTTGTATACCAAATTAAACGATCTTAAAACAGAGACCGAACTACAGAAATTTGAAAAAGAATTGATTGACCGATTTGGCGAGTTGCCTAAAGAAGTTGAAGATTTAATGAATAGTGTTCGTATTAAATGGGCAGCTATTGCCATGGGACTAGAACGTGTGGTTATGAAAAAAGGGAGGTTTGTTGGTTATTTTATCAGCGACCAACAAAGCGATTTTTACCAGAGTCCGGCCTTCAGTAAAATGCTTCAGTTTGTGCAGACCCATTCGCCACAAGTAAAGATGAAAGAAAAACAGACTCGAAACGGGCTTCGCCTCTTGTTAACGATTGAAAAAGTAGTTTCAGTACGTCGCGTTTTAGACGTATTACAGTCTTTTCAGAAATCAACTTAAAACTCGTAAAACCTTGTATTTACTATAATGACGGGTAAGTGTCGGGTGAATTTCAACCAAAATAATTGTCAAAAAATATGAGTCGTCGTACCATTGCTTCACATCTTAAAAACAAAGCTATGCAACAACCAGCACTCGGGCAACGTATTTTGGCCCTACGACAAGAAAAAGGACTCACCCAAGAAGAATTGGTAGCACAATGCAACATCAGCGTACGCACCATACAGCGTATAGAAGCAGGCGAAGTAATTCCGCGAACATACACTGTTAAAACTATTTTGGCAGCTTTAGGCGAAGATTTTGAAACGTTCACAGAAAGCACTATTGAAAGCGGGCTAAAAAAAGCTTTTTTTCTAAAAATTGACGATACCAAACAGGCTCATTTTCTTACCAAACATTTAAAGATTGCCTGGATAGCAGGTATTGTTTATTTTATACTAGGATTTGCTGAAGTTCCAGCAGATGCCTTTAGATTATTTGAAAATAATTCGGCTTCATTTTATCCAACCTACATTTACATACCTTTAAAACTGGCCGTATTAGCCGCTATCATACTATTTCTTCGCGGTTTTATTTTAGCTGGAAATATTTTAAACAACTACCTTTTAAAGATAGTTGTATTCATCATGCTCATTTTTAATATAGCCTATTACGCGTTGGATATTGCGTCCCTATTTTATGAACCTCTGAACGATGGCTCGATTCTAATTATAGAATCATTTTCTTTTGGCATCATAGGGCTCTTGATGGGAATTGCCGTAATACGATTGCAAAAGGCCATTGGAACTATTGCAATCGTTACAGGTATTTTTCAAATCGTAACTTATGCATTATTTACCTCCGTATTTTTTGCTTTAGGGGGATATCTTCTTTTAAGTGTTACTATAGTTCTAGAAATTATTGTTTTATATAAAATAAGCGAACTTATTAAAGCAAAGCAGGCTTCTTTGTAAAATTGTTGCGGTCTTCGGGTTTAAAGACCCGAAGACCGCAACAACCAAAAGCTATTTTTTAATCCATTGTTTGGTAACTGCGCCCTTGCTATCGCGAATGGTAATAAAATAGGTTCCGCTTGCCAAATCTGAAACATCGATTGCTTTAATACAAGTCGCTGCGCTTTCTACTGTTGCAAATTCTTTCAGTAGCTTTCCATCACCCGAATAAAGTTGAATAGTGATTGATCCCAATAGCCCTGTACTTCGCACTTGAAGTATGTCTGCCGACGGATTGGGATACAATGCAATTTGCGTCGCATTGAAAGTTTCCGAAGAAACCCCTAGCGAAATCTCTGTGATTACCCTTAGATTTTTAGTTCCAAAATCGGTAACGTACAGTATGGTTTCATCATCATTAAACCGAATTCCGTTGGGTCTATTAAATGTAGCTTGCGCAATAGGACCGTCTTGAGAGCCAGCCATACTTCCTGCAAAAAGGGTCACATCATCAGTAGCGTTATGATTAATCGTGTAAATTTTATGCTCTCCCAGCACCGTGCCCCATAAGCGGCCTTGTGCGAAAGCAATAAATCCTAAATTAGAGCTACCTCCCACAGTGGCTATATAAGACAATCCGCCGTTGGTGCCTACCCGGTATATTTCTCTATTGTTGTAATTGCCCACATATAGGTTTCCATTTTCGTCGTATGCTAATCCGACGGGTCCATTCAGTTCTGGAGCATCAGAGATTTGGGTAATTACCCCATCTGGCGTAATCCTATTAATCGTATTTGCGCCATACCGTGTATAGATCATATCATCATTATCGATTGCCTTGAGCATTCCCGACGGATTGCCAGGTATGGTAATTGCATCATCTAACGTGCCATCAATGAGATATCGTAATAATTCGTTTGCGTTCCAATCGTTTACATAAAGATTATCACTGCTGTCAAAATCAATTCCGTTGGCATTTTCTAGGCCTGTTATAAAATTACTGCCTGTACCATCGGGGGTAAACTTAAAGATAGATCCATCGATAAATCCGGCAGCGTAGATATTTCCGTTACTATCAAGCGCAATAGCATCGTCTGGATCACCAAAAGTGAAGGTGGTTACGGTTTGTGAGATTAGTGGTTGCAGTGCAAGAACTGACCAAACAATAATAAGTACAAAGTTTTTCATATTTCTGAATTTTAAAATTTCAGTAAACATAGAAGGTACTTGCATTCCTATCGACCGTTTGCATACAGCACTACAAAAAAGTTAGGCAGCGTGGTGTTTTTTAATAAAATTACTGGGGGTATCTTGCTTGTGTAGTTTAAAAGCTTTGTTGAAGGTAGATTTTGAATTAAACCCTACATCTAGCGACAATGCCAATATGGTATGCCGTAAATGCTCATTGTTCTCAACCTTTTGTACAAATTCTTCAACACGGTATCGATTTACAAAGTCGTAAAAAGTGGTTTCGTAAACATTGTTCAAAAGCCAGGAAACGTTGTTTGTAGAAGTTTGTAACATTTCAGCAACGGTTGAAAGGGTAAGGTGGGGTTGTAAGAATATTTTGTCGTTTACCATCAAGCTATCTAATTTTTCTTGAAGGAGTTGTTGTTCGGCGGTATTCAGTCTTTCTTTATTATTCGCAGTTTTTTGTTTCATAGGAACACGAAACAATTCTGGCTGTTTTAAGCTGAAATATCCAATAATGTAAATAAAGCAGGGAATTGCCGCCCAGACCAAATCGTAATCAATAAATGACAACCATCTATTTTCAAAAAAACCACTCAAAAAACTCAGGGCCCATAATATGATAATAACCGCTATGGTAACAAGAAAAAATGCTATGTATTGGATAGGGTTCTGCTGAAATGAAAACGCCTGTTTATATTCTTTCTTATATGCATATAATACTTTAAACGAACGGAAGAGATAATACAGATTCACCAAAATTGCACTAGCGAGTATGATTTGAAAGGGTACTGTGAGTACACCCTGTTGGTATGCTTCCAAATAGGTAGTTGGCGTATAGGTTACATAAATTACTATTACAAAAATTGAAAATAATACAGCGGGTATAAAGTGCGCTTTCGCTAGCGGTTTCTCCGTTTCTTCGGAATATAAAAAGGTACGGGTATACCAATAAAAAAGAGGTCCGAACAGAAAAATGACAACATCAAAAAGGATGCCCAGATAAAAAACCCATTCAGAAAAGTAGCGAATCATCAAGAACCTACCTATTAACATGAACGTTGAAATGGCGATGAGCACGGTAAGGATGCTGTTGGCACGTTTATTCGTATTTACAATACGTTGCATGGTAAGCGCTAGAAAAACTCCTTGGCAAACTCCAACAAAGATCAATATATCTATAAGTTCAAAAGTAATCGGCATACTGCGATTTTCTACAAAGGTATTTTTTCTCTTCTAAAATAGGGTGTGAATGGGTACAGCACTCCCTAAAAATGATAAAATGCGTTCTTAAAATGCTCCATACGTTCTTCTTTGGAATTTTTTAGAACTGCTATAATATCGAAACGCGCTTCAGCTTCAAGTTGGTTCGAGATTAAGTATTCATTAGCCGCCTTTACGAGTAGTTTTACTTTTGAAGGCGTCACAAAACTTTGTGGGTCACCAAAAAAAGCACTGTTTCTGGTTTTTACCTCAACAAAAACGATGGTATCTTCTTCTTTTTGGGCAATGATATCGATTTCGGCTTTTTGAAACCTCCAATTACGCTCTAGAATGGCATAGCCTTCCCGCCGCAGAAATGTAGCGGCAAGCACTTCTCCCAATTTACCAAGATCGTTGTGAACGGCCATAATAAGTCATTTCGACGATAGGAGAAATCACATGACTTGCTTTTTATTGAATACAGAGTGTGAGATTTCTCAGTCGTACCTTCTTCGAAATGACAAAGTTACTGTTTTTGTTGAGACAGAAAGATCGACAACACTTCCCATAACCAAGGCTCTATTATCCTTGATATGCCCGGCAGGAAAGCCAAAACAGACCGGATACTCATATTCTTTTACAGCCTCCCAAATAATTTCTTCTGCGGTTTTGCCAAACGGGATGTTGTTGTCATTCATATCTGTCATGCCACCCACTATGAGTCCGCTTAGCTCAGAAAGCACTCCACTTCTCTTAAAATTTTGCATCATTCGGTCTATGTGGTACAAATATTCGTCTAGGTCTTCAATAAAGAGAATTTTTCCTTTCGTAGAAATTGCAGACGGGCTCCCATGTAAGGAGTATAAAATGGAAAGGTTTCCGCCCACCAATTCGCCTTTGGCAGTACCGGTTCGGTTTAATTTTTCTTCGGAAGACACCTCAATTTTGTACGATTTTCCGAAGAGCACATCGTGTATGCTTTGCCGAGTAGCTTCCGTTTTTTTCTCAATATTACCAGCAATTTGCGCATGTAGACTTGCTATTCCGAAGCTATGAAGTACACTATGGAGCACCGTCATATCACTATAACCAATAATCCATTTGGGCTGTTCGAGTAATTTAGAAAAATCTACTCCATCTATCATACGTACCGTTCCATATCCACCTCTGGCACACCAAATAGCTTTTACTTCTGGGTTGTCTAGCATCGCTTGGAAATCTGTTGTGCGCAAGTCATCTGAGCCTGCAAATTGGTTTTCTGAAGCGCCAATGGTTTCTCCCAACAAAGGTTGAAGACCCCATTCTCTTAATAATGAAAGAAACGGCTGAAGCTCAGTCTTCTCTATTTTTCGGGCGGTAGAGACAATTCCGACCGTGTCGCCAGGTTTTAGGGTTGGGGGAAGGATCATTAACTATAATTATTTCAGTAAAAGTAAACAGAAAGATGAAACAAATGACCCCTAGAGGATTATTTGAAGGCAAATACATTTTGTGCGACAATAACAAGCGTAGCACATTAGGTATGTTAATTTAGACTTTTAATAAGAGTAAGGATTTACACCCCCCAACCCCCCTCAAGGGGGGAATGTATCCTACAACACAAACCGATAGGTCGCCTTCACCAAAAAGGTGTTTTGGGGTTTTTGGCTAAGCAACTGATTGTCTACAATGGTATTAAAACTATTGGCAGGATCGCCAATGCCCGTGACGCCCTGGCTCCACACCAAGAAAATTTCAGAACCGGGTATGTACTCCCAACGCACCACCAGATTGCTCCTGAATTGTACAAACGCAAAATCTGGATCACCAAAGGTGTAGTCTGTATTTCCATCTAGGTCTTCATCTATAAGATAACCACCTTCTGCAAATGAAATCTGCTCAGCATTGTATTGGGTAATCCGATTGTTTAAATCTTCTGCAACTGGGTCATTTACATAGTTAAAATCTGAAAATTTTGCTTTAAAAATAAACGGTTGCCCGTAGTATTGAATGGTCAGGTTCGGATTGATATTGTAATTCACGCGTAGCGTTGTACTCAAAGTTTCTTGATCTATGGCTCCCAAGATATAGCGCGTGGTACCATTAAAATCTTCTTGTGATACATACTGGGTTCTACTGGGATTTTCAGAATAATTCACGTTCAAAGACAAACTTAAACTATTCAATGGCTGGTAGCGTGCTCCTATATCGTATTCGTACAATGCAAAGTTATCTTGTGTTGCCCTAGATTGCACCGTCCCCCCATTAAAGCTCAATTTTTTACGTTGGTCTGTACCTGAAAAAAAGAAAATGTAGTTCTCCTCATTATATTTCCAACGTGGTCCGCCGCGCAAAAAGGTATTTACAAAAATCCGAGGTTTATGCGCAGCTCCAAAATCGCTCCACCAGTTGTTTTTCCAATTTATAAACCCTCCTATCTCATATTGAATCCGATTGTAATTTCCTTGAAAATCGAATGCCGAAGAAAGGTTAATCCGCGCATTCGCCCTTCGATACCAGCTCGTTGGTTTATTAAAGAGCCTTCGTAACACCGCATATTGCCTAATGTCGTCTGCTTGTCTTAGAAATCCGATGTCATTGAGTTCCAGTTCGGGCGATTTAAAATTTCCGCCAATCGCATAGCGCCAATCGCCCCCGCCTCCTTTTCCAAATTCAAATCGGCCCCCAGTACCCGTAAGTTCTGTTCGTGTAGGGTCAACCTCGACATGGTCTGCATCTGTGCGCTGAAAGAGATGGGTGATAGAAGTTTGCGTACTTGCAATGGCTTCGGCACTACCACGAACGTTACTCACCACTGCACTTCCTTCAACATAATAGGTGCGCTCCTGCCAATTGTGCTTAAAGTCGAACCCTCCAGAATACGCATGCGAGTGCAGAAAAGAAACGTTATCATCCATGTTTCGTATGGCACTAGTAAAAATTCCACCTACGTAGCTATTATTATCATTAAAATCTTGTTGTATACGTCCTACCAAATAATTGGTGAGTGGTTCTACTAATTCTTCAGATTCTGAACCATCTTCATCTATAACATCGGCAAATTCTTTTGACGTCACGCTCTCCAACACACCCACGGTTAATCCATCTTTGGTCTTTCCGCTAAATTTTGCAGCTCCCAAAATAGTTGTATTGTTGGGCTGATCTATATATGCCGTTGTAGGTCCGAAGGCAGATCCCTGCGGACTCCGACCTATACGCCTTGAGAAGAACAAATTATCTGCCCCACCTCCAATTTGGAAATCGAATACACTTTTATTCTCCACAAAAAACGGTCGGCGTTCCTGAAAAAATATTTCAAATCCGTCTAGCGCCACCGCCCCTGGATCTGCATCTACTTGCCCGAAATCTGGATTAATGGTGACGTCTAAGGTAAGGTCGTTGGTAACACCAATTTTGGCGTCCAATCCGCCCGTTAATCTAGCGTCGCTTCCATCCCGAAATGGATTGCCTTCCTCTTCTTCGTACGTATCTAACTGAGCCACTGTATACGGCTGAATTTCTAACTGTTTTTGTGGTTTTATACCTTTAATTCCAAGTAGCTCTCCAAATTCGCTCACCCATCCTGGCGGATTGGCAGGTAGGGGTTGCCACGTAGAGCGCTCTTCATTATTAAAATAACGCCGTGTAGACTGAATTCCCCAAACTTGTTCGTCTGCATTGCTAAAGCGCAGTTGACTTAGCGGAATGCGCATTTCTGCCGTCCAACCCTCAGCATCAACTTGCGTACTTAAATACCAAATGGGGTTCCAACTTGGGTCAAAATTACCATTGTTTGCGATAAATTCGTCGCCCTTTACTCCAGAAGCGGAAGCAGTAAACGAAAAGCCAGTTCGGTCATCGCCATAACTGTCTATGTTTATTTCAACCCAGTCACCAGGGAAATCGTCTCGCCTCCCCATGCGTCGTTCGATGGTGGCAGGGTCTTTTTGATAACATTTAAAGGCTACGTACAAATTCTTGTCGTCATACAGAATTTTCATCTTTGTCTGCTCGGTAGGTTCGGTAGCGTTATCAGGCTCAAATTCTACGTAATCTGAAGTCCACGGCACAAGATCCCACGCAGCATCATTGAGAGCGCCATCAATTTTGGGAGATTCTGTATCCCCTACAGGTACAGTGGTGTAAGAGCGTTTGGGATATGTTTTTGTTTCAGCTTCTGAATCTTGTGCGTGACCATTTCCGAAGATAAAAAGAAGGAAAAGCCATGCTAATTTTTTGAGATTGTGCATGATGATGGTTAGATTGTTTTTGATTGATACATTAAATGACTGAAAAAAAGGGCAGTTGTGACATAATGCAGCATTTTATTAAGATAATTTTAACAATCTAGTTTGATGGATGTCTCGTTAAAAATCTCCGTATCTTTATCGTTACCAAGAGCGCCATGAGAAAATTAATTTCAAAAAAGAAGCCTGCCTATCCTATTTCTGAAGAGCTTTCAACATACTTGACCAAGCATGCCAGGAATATCAAAATCCCTATTTACTATGACGATTTGCTCCGGTTTCAGGGTTCGGTTACCGTTTTTGATGCCCACGGAAACGACACACTTTGGATACAAGTATATTATTCTGAATTCGAAACACAGGAGATTGAAGAAAGCCTAAAACGGATGTACTCTATCCTCCATTCAGACGGGTCTGATGCGTTGCTACCCTATTTAAATATTGATAGAATCGATTTCTGCACCTTCGGAAATTCTAAGCCCTTTCGTATCAAGGTTCGGAACATATTAAACGATAATTACATTTTTCTATACATCAAAAAAGCCGATGCTTCGCGAATTTATGGCCTGGAATTAGAGCATTTACTGTCGCCAAACCACATCAATTTTCTGATTCATGGCAACACGCTTATTGAAGAGCATATTTCAGGAATTCCAGGAGACGATTTTATAGCGCAACATCTCGAATTCTGTTCAGAACAAGACAAACGTGAAATTGCCAAGGAGTTTGTGAAATTCAACGAGCGATGCTTTGTAAGGCTTTTGGGCGATATGCGATCGTACAATTATGTGATGGTGCTTACCAATGATTTTGACAGGATACAGTACCGCATTCGAGCTATCGACTTCGACCAGCAGTCGTATGAAGGAAACCAAAAGGTGTATAAACCACAATTTTTGAAAGAAAACAACAAACTGGTACAACTTACAGCCCGCGTGTTGGAAGACGCATCGATAGAACAATACAAGCGAGAGGAGCGTTCGTTATTGGCCAAACGAGCTACGAGTGAGAAAGATCGACTGAACGAATTGTTGAGCTGCATGAAAAACGACACGCTTTCGCCTCCCGAAAAAATGAAACAATTGCGCAAAGGACTCTTAGAACTAACGGGAGACGTGAACTTTAAAAAATCGAAAAACATGGGGGAAATTTTGGAAAGCGCGTTGGATTTCATCGTTCGGAACTATGAAACTGAAAATCCTTTTTTGTAGGCACCAAAAAATTGTCACTTCGAGGGATTCTGAAGCAATCCAGATTGAAACGAGAAGCAGTATTGCTGATTAAAGTTTTTGATACGTGTGACCTCTCGATACATTTTTCTGTTTCGCCATCGAGCGCAACCGAAAAACACTCGAGGTGAAGACCCTAGAAAAATTCTTTTGTCAAATTTACTATGCATGCATAGTAAAAATTGTATCTTTAAGCCATCTTAATCTGTCATCATGAAAATTAAAAAAGTATTGGTTGCCAATCGCGGGGAAATCGCCATCCGGGTGTTTAGGGCATGTACCGAAATAAATCTACAAACTGTTGCCGTTTACACCTTTGAAGACCGTTACTCACAGCACCGCTACAAGGCAGACGAAGCCTACCAAATTGGCACCAACGACCAGCCTTTAAAACCATACTTAGATAGTGACGCCATAATCTCATTGGCCAAATCTAAAAATGTAGACGCCATTCACCCCGGCTACGGTTTTCTTTCTGAAAATTCAGATTTTGCGCGTAAATGTGCTGAAAACGGTATTATTTTTATCGGTCCCGATCCAGAAGTAATGGATGCTTTGGGCGATAAGATTACAGCAAAAAAGATTGCGAAAAAATGCAAGGTTCCGATCATTCAAAGTAATACTAAAAAACTGACAAGCTTAAAAGTTGCGCTTTCTGAAGCTGAAACTATTGGCTATCCCGTCATGTTAAAAGCTGCATCGGGCGGTGGTGGTCGTGGTATGCGTATCATTCGTTCTGCGGAAGAGCTCTCGAACAACTTCAATTCGGCTAAAAGTGAATCGTTAAATGCCTTTGGTGACGATACCATGTTTTTGGAAAAATATGTAGAAGACCCCAAGCACCTCGAGATCCAAATTGTGGCAGATAACCACGGAAACATCCGCCATCTCTACGAACGCGATTGCTCTGTACAACGCCGCCATCAGAAAGTGGTAGAAATGGCGCCATCGTATAATGTTTCAGAAACAGTAAAAGAGCAACTCTATACCTATGCCGTTGCCATTGCGGAAGAGGTGAATTACAACAATGTGGGTACGGTCGAATTTTTAGTAGACAAAAACGATGAAGTTTATTTTATTGAAGTAAATCCAAGAATCCAGGTAGAACATACCGTTACAGAAATGGTTACCGGCATTGATCTGATTAAAACCCAAATATTTGTTGCAGGAGGCTATAAATTGGATGACAAACAGATTAAGATTTACGACCAAGAGTCGCTGCGCACCTACGGATTTGCAATTCAGTGTAGGCTTACCACCGAAGATCCCGCCAATAATTTTACTCCAGATTACGGTACCATCACGACCTACCGAAGTGCTTCAGGAATGGGGATTCGGCTAGATGCCGGTAGCATTTACCAATCGTATAACGTGAGTCCGTTTTTCGACTCGATGTTGGTAAAGGTTTCGGCCCATGGACGCACCCTAGACGGTGCGGTGCGAAAAATGACACGAGCTCTAAAAGAATTCAGGATTCGTGGGGTGAAGACAAATATTCATTTTCTTCAGAATGTCATTCAGCATGAAACCTTTAAAGAAGGAAAAGCTTCGGTAAACTTTATTGGCAATACGCCAGCGTTGTTCAAGATTAAATTACCCCAAGACCGAACGACCAAGATCACCAATTATTTAGGTGAAGTGATTGTAAACGGAAATCCGGATGTAAAGTTTGTAGATGAAACCAAAAAGTTTCGTACACCGGTTGTTCCTGCATTCGACCCCAACGCCGCTTTTCCGAAGGGAACCAAAGACCTCTTAACAGAAATGGGGCCTGAGAAATTTGCACAATGGCTGAAGGCAGAAAAGAAAATACACTTTACAGATACCACGATGCGGGATGCACACCAATCGTTATTGGCAACGCGTATGCGTAGCTATGACTTAGTGAACGTGGCCGAAAGTTTTGCGAAAAACCATCCCAACACCTTTAGTATTGAAATGTGGGGAGGAGCCACCTTCGATGTGTGTCTTCGGTTTTTAAATGAGAGTCCGTGGACCCGTCTGCGCGAACTCCGAAAGTTAATGCCAAACATCTTATTCCAGATGTTATTACGCGGAAGCAACGGCGTTGGGTATAAGGCGTACCCTGATAATTTAATTGAAAAGTTTATTGAAACTTCTTGGGAAAACGGCATCGATATTTTCAGAATATTCGACTCGCTAAACTGGGTAAAGGCAATGGAGCCAAGCATTAATTACGTACGCAATAAAACGGGCGGATTGGCAGAAGCTGCGATTAGCTATACAGGTGATATTCTTGATCCGAACGAGACAAAATACACCTTAAAATATTATACCCAACTGGCAAAAGACCTAGAAAATGCTGGAGCGCATATTATCGCCATAAAAGACATGGCTGGTTTGCTGAAACCTTATGCCGCAACCGAATTGGTGGGCGCGTTAAAAGACACGGTGAACATACCGTTGCACTTGCATACGCATGATACGTCGTCTATACAATCTGCTACTTATTTAAAAGCAATTGAAGCAGGAGTTGATGTGGTTGATGTAGCCTTGGGCGGACTCTCGGGATTAACGTCACAGCCAAATTTCAACTCGGTAGTGGAAATGATGAAACGTCATGAGCGAGCCAACGACTTCGACATGATCAAGCTGAACCAATTTTCAAATTATTGGGAAGATATTCGGGAGTATTACTATCCGTTTGAATCTGATTTAAAAGCGGGAACGGCAGAAGTGTACCAACATGAAATACCGGGTGGGCAGTACTCAAATTTACGTCCGCAAGCCGAAGCCCTTGGTTTGGGAGATCGTTTCAGCGAGGTTAAGAAAATGTATGAGCAGGTAAATGGGCTCTTCGGAAACCTAGTAAAGGTTACCCCAAGTAGCAAAGTGGTGGGCGATATGGCCATTTTTATGGTAACAAACAATTTGACGCCAGAAGAAGTGATGCAACGCGGGGAGAGCATTTCGTTTCCAGAGTCGGTAATCAACTTTTTCAAGGGAGATTTAGGACAACCCTTGGGTGGATTTCCGCAGAAATTGCAAAAAATCATCTTAAAAACCAACAAACCGTATACCGATAGACCCAATGCACATTTAACACCAATAGATATTGAGGAGGAGTTTACCGAGTTTAAAAAGAAATTTCAAAAAGGATTCAGCAGACCTATCGAATTTGAAGATTTCTTGAGTTACAGTTTGTATCCAAGGGTATTTGAAGCCGCCCATGAAAAGTATAAACTCTTCGGAAACACGGCTATTTTGTCTACCAAGAACTTCTTTTACCCAATGAAGCTTCGGGAAGAAACCATGATTGAATTGGAGCCCGGAAAAACCATTGCTGTAAAACTGCTTTCGGTGGGTATACCGAATGATGACGGATACAGAATTGTATTTTTCTCTGTGAATGGCGAGAATCGTTTTGTGGAAATACGAGATAAATCGATTGACATTAAAAATGTACAGAATGTGAAGGCAGATCCCGACGATGAAAACCAATACGGAGCGCCCTTACAGGGAATGCTTTATAAGGTTTTAGTGAAGAAGGGACAAGAAGTGAAAGCAAACGACCCCTTGTTTGTGTTAGAGGCCATGAAAATGGAAAATACTGTATTGGCTTTAACCAGCGGAAAAGTGAAGGCCATTAATATAAAGGAGGGCGAGATGGTTATGCAGGATGACCTCATTATCACACTAGGTTAATTTCACTTAAATATTTTTCTACACCCCTTGCCAATCAAATAAATAACACTACATTTGCACCCCTTAAAAAGCGGAAAAATTCTGTTTTGACGGGTGAAAACAATGATTTATTAACTATTTACACAAAGAACGAAATGGACACATTGAGTTACAAAACAGTATCTGCCAATAAGGCAACCGTTACAAAAGAGTGGTTGTTGGTAGATGCGGACGGGCAAACATTGGGTCGTCTTGCAAGCGAAGTTGCTAAATTACTTCGCGGAAAACACAAGCCAAGTTTTACTCCACACGTAGATTGTGGTGACAACGTAATTATTACGAATGCTGCCAAAATCAACTTGACAGGGAACAAATGGGAAGCTAAAGAATACATTCGCCACACTGGGTATCCAGGAGGTCAGCGTTCTTTAACTGCTAAAGAATTGTTCGGAAAAGATCCTGCTAGACTTATAGAGAAGTCTGTAAAAGGTATGTTACCTAAAAACAAATTAGGAGCTGCTATTTTCAGAAATCTAAAAGTATACGCAGACGACAACCACGGGCAAGAAGCACAAAAACCCAGAGTAATTAACCTTAACGACATCAAGTAATGGAGACAATTCACAAAATTGGAAGAAGAAAGACCGCTGTTGCACGTGTATACCTTTCAGAAGGAAAAGGGAACATTACCATCAACAAGCGTGATCTTGACAAATATTTTACCACTGCAACCCTTCAGTATAAAGTGAAGCAGCCTTTAATGTTAACCGACAACGAAACTACGTTTGATATCTCGGTAAACGTTTTTGGAGGTGGTATCACAGGTCAGGCAGAAGCAATTCGTTTGGCTATTTCTCGTGCTATGTGCACGTTGAATGACGAGAACAGAGGCATTTTGAAGCCAGAAGGATTACTTACCAGAGACCCACGTATGGTTGAACGTAAGAAATTCGGTCAGAAGAAAGCCCGTAAGAAATTCCAGTTCTCTAAGCGTTAATATTATTTCCAATGTCACCCTGAGCTTGTCTGTGCTAAGCGCAGTCAAAGCATCTAAGGATTTTTGGAAATTACAAATTGTTTTTGTCACCTTGAGCGCAGTCGAAAGGTCTCAAAAACAAAAAGTTCATACAAATACAATTATTAATAAGCTGTTAGTCCCGCTCTTTGCCGGGCGGGACAATTAGTTTAGCATCTAAATCATAGATTTCAGAAACACTGAAGGAAAGATTGCTATCTAAATTACAGAACGTAAACTAAAAACAAAATGGCAGACAACAAGCAAGTTAAGGAACTCCTTGACGCAGGTGTACACTTTGGACACCTTACCAGAAAATGGAACCCGAACATGGCACCGTATATCTATATGGAGCGTAACGGTATCCACATTATTAACCTTTACAAGACTACTGCAAAACTTAGAGAAGCAAACGAAGCGTTGGCAAAAATTGCTGCGAGCGGTCGTAAGATTCTTTTTGTTGCTACTAAAAAGCAAGCGAAAGATATCGTTGCTGAAAAAGTAAAGAATGTAAACATGCCTTACATCACAGAAAGATGGCCAGGTGGAATGTTGACAAACTTCGTTACAATTAGAAAAGCAGTAAAGAAAATGGCTTCTATCGACAGAATGAAGCAAGACGGAACTTTCAACACTCTTTCTAAGAAAGAGCGTTTGGCAGTAGACCGTTTAAGAGCAAAGTTAGAAAAGAACTTAGGTTCTATTTCTGACATGAGCCGTCTTCCTGGAGCATTGTTTATCGTAGATACAACACGTGAGCACATTGCGGTAAAGGAAGCTCAGAAACTGAACATACCAATCTTTGCAATGGTAGACACCAATAGCGATCCACGTGAGATTGACTACGCAATTCCGTCTAACGACGATGCATCTAAGTCTATCGAAAAAATCATCACTAGCGTAACAGATGCCGTTGCTGCTGGTCTTGCCGAGCGTAAGTCTGGAAAAGAAGACAGTCAGGATGCTCCTAAAAAAGAGAAAAAAGCGAAGAAGGAAGAAACTGCAGCAAAGCCTAAAAGAAAAAGAGCTGCTGCTGCTTCATCTAGCGAAGAAGAGTAGTTTTTAGTAGTAGGTCAGTATTGACTTCCGCAGAAAATAACATTTTCATAAAATTAAAAAGTCGTCAGGTTCATTTCTATAATTGAAATTGCGACGACTTTTTTTCAATTAATAACAACACCAGGTGCAAAAGCACCACATAAAAAATAAATACGATGGTAAAAGTAACCGCCGCAGAAGTAAACGAATTAAGAAAAAAGACCGGAGCTGGTATGATGGACTGTAAAAAGGCATTGGTAGAGGCAGAAGGTAATATGGAAGAAGCAATCAATATCCTAAGAAAAAAAGGACAAAAAATTGCTGAAAAAAGAGCAGACCGTGATTCAAGTGAGGGTGCTGTTGTTTCAAAAATCAACGACACCAACACAAGAGGTGTTGTAGTTTCTGTAAACTGCGAAACTGATTTCGTTGCAAAAAATGATTCGTATAAAGAATTAGCACAACAAATCGCCGACGTAGCTATCAATGTAAATTCTAAAGAAGAATTATTGAAAGCTGATTTCGACGGTATGACTGTTGAAGAAAAACTGATTGAACAAACTGGTGTGATCGGTGAAAAAATTGAAATTGGTGGATTTGAAACTCTAGAAGCTCCATTTGTAGGGACCTATATCCACGGAAATAAAATTGGTGCTTTAACTGGATTGTCCAAGGCAATTGACAATGCCGAAGAAGTAGCTAAAAACGTATCGATGCAAGTAGCTTCTATGGGAGCAACTACTTTGTCTTACAAAGATTTTGATCCTGCGTATGTTGCTTCTGAAACCGAAGCGAGAATTGCAGCTATTGAAAAAGACAACATCGAATTAGGACGTCTTGGTAAAACATTGAAGAATGTACCTCAGTACATTTCGAAGTCGCAATTAACCGATGAAGCAATGGCAAAAGCTGAAGAAGACGCTAAAGCACAACTGAAAGCTGAAGGAAAGCCAGAGCAAATCTGGGATAAAATCCTTCCGGGTAAAATGGAGCGTTACGTGAGCGATAATACTACCTTAGACCAAGAGCAAGCACTTTTAGACCAAAACTACATCATGGACGACAAGAAAAAAGTGTCAGACTATGTAGCAGACCAAGGTGTTGAAGTGGTTGGCTTTAAGAGAGTTTCATTGGCGTAAGTTCACTTCGATACAATCCCGAAAATTTTCGGGATCACTCAGTGACTAATTTATATATACATCCGTTTTCAGAAATTTCTGAAAACGGATTTTTTTATTGAAGAATCTGAGAGTTTATGACCTGTTCGGTTTCATCTGCAAAGTATTGGTTGCCATCAACACCCCTTCCTCAGAAAATATTTTTACCCGATATGTGCCTACATCGTAAAAATTGAAGTCGAAGTATGCCGCAGATGAATTACTATTTACTGTTAGCGAATGGTCTTTATATTTTTTATACACTCCAGTAAACGATAGCTTATCTACGAGAATTAGCAGTTTTTCAGTTTTTAACTGGTTAGGCGAATGGTCTATGTATACCCAAACATTGCCTCTTTTCGCTCCTGTACCATGAACCAAGGTGGTATAGCGCTCTGAAAGACTCGGTAATTTATTGTTGTTTTCTGGATACGACTTTAATGCGAAAAAAAGTTTTGCCGGTTTATAATATTTGGCCATTTGCTCTTTTAGTAGCGCCAACTCTTTGTCCATTCTCGCTTTAACAACAGCATTGGCTTGTACTGTGTTTTTAATGGGTAATTTGTCACCCTTAGTAGAATTAATTGACGTGGAACGCTGCGGCAAAGTAAGCCCCTTTTCAACCAAACTTGTATGTGCTTTACTGTCTATCGCAGAAATATAATACATCCCATTTACGCCACCAACGAGACCAATGCCAGTGGTACGCCCTTTGGCGGTTGCAATACCTATCACCTTGTTTTCTTCGCTAAATACAGGTCCGCCGCTATTCCCAGGATGAATCTCGGCATCTGTTTTTAGATAGCCATAGTCTTCATTGAATACATAATCATATCCGCTCATGATACCCAAACTAATGGTGCTCAGGTCTTTTAGCATGAGTGCCGCAGAGCCTCCAAACTGCGCCGGATATCCGTACACACATAAATTTTCACCTTGCGCCACATCATCTGAATTCCCCAGCGGTACTGTTTTAAATTTTTTCCGAACAGGCTTCCCCTCAAGGTCGCTTACAATTTTTAGCATCGCCCCATCATAACTGCCAGAACCTATAGAAACAACCTCAGCGATGTACAATTTATAGTCGTTTTCACCTGTACCGTTATATACCTGAACTATGGGAATGCTGTGCCCTGTTCTATTTACTTTGGTGAGTGCTGGATTTATAAGCAGGTCTTCAGAATACACCGCCACCGAGTTTAGTTCTTCAGTATCTTCAAGATAGTTATAGTCTACATATCCCTTCACACACATTTCTACCACGTGTTTGTTGGTAAAAAGATAGCCATCTTCGGTTACGATAAATCCAGACCCTCTGCCCAAATACCCTTTGCCTGGTTCAATTTTTTCTCCTTCAGGATCCATCAATAAAATCTTTACAACACCTTGGTAATATTTTGAAGCTATTAGCTTGGTGTCTAGCCCCTTTTCCTTACAAGAAAAAAAGCAAAAAACTAATAATAAATAGACAAGAGATCTACGAATCATATTGAAAAATTTTCGGTTGGATAGGCTAACTATTTGGTATAGTTAAAAATATGAATAGTTTATGAAACAAGAGAAAACAAGTTCTATAAATTTCACTGCCCTAGAATATGCGAAAATTTCAGTGTAAAAACATTTCATTGGTTTTGCATACGCAACTAATAGAAAACACTAAACTTACCATAACTTTTCACTATTTTTGCAACACAAATTGAGACCATGCACTACAACAGAATACTCCTTAAACTAAGCGGAGAAGCCTTAATGGGGAACCGTCAATACGGAATTGATCCCGATCGCCTTAAAGAATATGCAGAAGAAATTAAGCAAATCATTGCGCTAGGCGTAGAGGTTGCCATTGTGATAGGTGGTGGAAATATTTTTAGAGGACTCGCGGGTGCCAGCAAAGGTATGGACAGAGTGCAGGGAGACCACATGGGTATGCTTGCCACCGTTATTAACGGTCTCGCGTTACAGGGTGCGTTGGAAGATGAGGGAATCCCTACCCGATTGCAAAGTGCCATTAAAATAAACGAAGTGGCAGAACCATTTATACGTAGAAAAGCCATTCGCCATCTTGAAAAAGGCCGTGTGGTCATTTTTGGAGGCGGCACAGGAAACCCCTATTTTACAACAGATAGTGCAGCAGTATTGCGCGCTATTGAAATTCAGGCAGATGTTATTCTAAAAGGTACCCGGGTGGACGGAATTTATACCAGCGACCCTGAAAAGGATACTACGGCAACCAAATTCGATTTTATTAGTTTTGAAGATGTTCTAAAAAAAGGCCTAAAAGTGATGGATACTACCGCTTTTACCTTGAGCCAAGAAAACGAATTGCCAATTATCGTTTTCGACATGAATACCAAAGGCAACCTAATGAAGGTGGTAAAAGGAGAAACCATAGGGACTAAAGTGAATTTGTAGTATCTCAAATTGTTTTACTATTTTTGAATTGGTCTGATTCTTGGATTAGACTCAAAATAGTTAATTAAAAAGTTATTTTCGCTTAGCGCGGAACAGTACACATGGAAGAAGAAATTCAATTTATAATCGATGAAACCAAAGAATCAATGCACAAAGCCATTGTACATTTGGAAAAACAATTGGTAAACATTCGCGCCGGAAAGGCATCACCTTCTATGGTGGGTAGCGTTATGGTAGATTACTACGGAAGTGCAACACCCCTCAACCAAGTGGCCAATGTGAGTACTCCAGATGGAATGACCATCTCTATACAACCTTGGGAAAAAGCGATGATCCCTGAAATTGAAAGAGGGATTCATTTGGCAAATATTGGTTTTAACCCCATGAATAATGGCGAAAGTGTAATTATTAATGTACCACCCCTTACTGAAGAGCGTCGTGCCGAATTAGCAAAACAAGCAAAGGCAGAAGCCGAAGAAGCTAAAATTGGTGTTCGAAACGACCGAAAAAATGCAAATAACGAAATCAAGAAGCTTGATATAAGCGAAGATATGAAGAGCAATCTGGAAATCGATATCCAAAAGATGACCGATAACCACATTGAAAAAATCGATACAATTTTTGCTAAAAAAGAAAAAGAGATCATGACTGTCTAGTCAAAACTTTACGTTAAACAAAACAAAAACAAGCGGCCTTTGAGCCGCTTTCTTTATACTTTCGCAGTTCATATCATCCTCATCTATGCGCAGTGTATTTCTGCTTTTTTGTCTCCTGATTTCAATGACCATTCTGGGTCAAGAACCTGCCATTAAAACAGAACAGGATACTACAGCTACCCGCGCTGAAGAAAAATCAAATCCGTTCAACACAGGATTTTACCCCATTGGCTTTTTCGATATTGACCTTCGCTATCTGATAAAATTTAATAATTACGAAGGTCTTCGTTTGGGGGTTGGCGGCGTTACCAACGATAAATTTTCAGACCGTTTCAAAATTGGAGGGTATGTGGCACGCGGATTTAAAGACCGTGATATGAAATTTGGTGTTGGTGGAAGCATTCGGTTAGACAAAGAGTATAAAACATGGTTCAACCTCTACTACAAAGACGATATACAAGAAATAGGTAAGTTCGAATTTCTAACCGATAGTCGCGTCTATTCTGTATTCGAGCCGCGCTTGGTGAACGTGACCCAATTTTATAAAGAACGCACGTGGCAAGCCAATGTGCAAGCAGAGTTTTACGAGAAGATTCTAGCTGAACTTAGAGTCTCCCGTAGCCGAATCGATCAAATAGAAGACTATCAATTTGTTAACGACGGGATTGCATACACCAACTACGAAATGGCCGAGGTCACTGCCTCTTTTCGTATCAGTCCGAAAACCGATTTTATCACCACTGAAGACGGCCGCATCGAATATTTTGACGGCTTTCCGAAAATTAGCGCGCAGATAACACAAGGCCTAAAAGATATTACGGGCAGCGATTTTACCTATACTAAATTTGGGCTTAAGTTAGATTATTACATTAAAAGAACAGATCTGTCTTCTACAAACTTTTTGTTAGAAGGAGATTATGCTATTGGTGATGTGCCACTCACCCATTTATACCATGCCTATCCAAACAGTCCGACCAAAGATGAAATTTTGCAACGTTTCTCTGTAGCGGGCCGACGTAGTTTTGAAACCATGTATTTTGGTGAGTTTTTCTCAGACCAGTTGGTTACATTACAAGTAAAACATAGCTTGAGAAGATTTGATCTTGGCGAACGTTTTAAACCAGAATTGGTACTAATTACCCGGCATGCACTGGGCGATTTGAGAAATCCAGAACAACATATCGGACTCCCATTTGGAACCTTGGATCAGTTTTACAACGAATCTGGACTAGAAATAAATAAATTATTGTTCGGTTTCGGATTGAGCGGTGCGTATCGCTATGGTTTCTATAATCTTCCCGATTTTGAAGACAACATTTCGTTTAAGTTCACTTTTTATGCGAAATTTTGATTTTCTGAAACTTCCATTCGCTAGCCTGCCCCATAACCCACCCCTATTCACTACCTTTGCACCTCTTAGACGCCTAGCCTTTTGAACAAACTTTTTAGCATCGGTTTTTGGAGTGCAGTCGCACGTTTTATCCTTCGCAACAGGACGTTGCTATTAATCGTGATTGCTGCTATCACGGTATTTATGGTATCGCAATGGCAATATATGCGCTTTACCTATACCGAAGCGAACTTGCTGCCCGATGACCATGAGGTAAATATAGAATACAATAAATTTCTCGACCAATTTGGCGAAGAGGGAAACCTCATTATCATGGGGGTAAAAGATAGCACCCTTTTTACCCCGAAGAATTTCAAGGCGTGGACGCAACTTTCAGCAGGGCTAAAGAAATTTGAAGCCGTAGATCTTACCCTTTCCGTAGGCGACCTTCAGAAGTTAAAAAAGGTAGAAGACTCAACAAGCTTTGCGCTGGTGCCGTTTATTCAAGACAGTATTCTTTCCGAAGAAATTTTAAAAGAATACCGCTACGAGCTATTTAATAAGTTACCGTTCTACAAAGGCCTTGTGTACAGTCCCAACAAGCAGGGAGTTCGAACGGCAGTGTATCTTAAAAAGGACATCATTAACACAGCATTGCGGCGCGATTTTATTGTAAACGATCTGATTCCCGCGATTGAAAACTTTGAGAATGAAACAGGGATTACCGTCCATACCTCAGGAATGCCCTATATCCGCACGTTGAATTCCCAGAATATCATCGATGAAATTGGCATGTTCATTGGCGCGGCACTGTTGGTGACTTCCTTAATTTTCTTTTTCTTTTTTCGCAGTTTCCGGGCCACGCTTATTTCTATGGTCACCGTTATTATTGGTGTGATTTGGGCCTTTGGAATTTTAGGATTGTTGCGTTATGAAATCACTGTGCTTACAGCGCTTATCCCACCGCTCATTATTGTGATTGGTATTCCCAATTGTATTTTCCTGATTAACAAATATCAACAAGAAATAAAATTACACGGCAACCAGGCCAAATCGTTGCAACGTGTCATTGCAAAAGTGGGAAATGCCACGCTCATGACCAACGTGACCACAGCCTCTGGATTTGCAACGTTTATTTTAACCAACAGCAAGTTGCTTAAAGAGTTTGGTATCGTAGCTTCTATCAACATTATTGCCATTTTCATCTTGAGCTTGTTTATCATTCCTATTGTGTACAGCTACATGTCTGTACCAAAATACAAACACCTGAAACACCTTAACAAACGGTGGATTGGCAGTTTTGTAGACTGGATGGAGCGCATGGTGCGTGAGCACAGAATAGCCATTTTTATTGCGGCGATTGTGCTGCTCTGCGGAAGTATTATTGGCATGAACAACATTAAAATTTCGGGAAGCATAATTGAAGACATGCCCAAAAGCAAACCGTTTTTCCAAGATATTAAGTTTTTTGAACAAGAGTACGAAGGCATTATGCCGTTGGAAATTTTAGTAGACACCAAACGTAAAAAGGGCGTAATGAAACTTGCCACGCTAAAACGGATGGATGAGTTGCAGGAATACATTGAAGAAGTTCCCGAATTCTCTAAGCCGCTATCGGTGGTCGATTTAGTAAAATATAGCAAGCAAGCGTACTACAATGGCAATCCCGAATACTACCAATTGCCGAACAGCCAGGAGCGTACTTTTATCTTGTCGTATGCAAAAAACAGTGCCAAAAGCACCAACCTGTTATCTAGCTACGTAGACACTACTGGACAATATGCGCGTATAACCACCTTTATGAAAGATACCGAAACTGAGCGCTATGACCGTCTGGAAGAAGATCTTATCGCTAAGATTGAGAAGATTTTTCCTCCAGAGCGGTATGAAGTGACCGTGACCGGAAAAGCGTTGGTCTTTCAGAAAGGAACTAAATATTTGGTCACCAATTTGGTGATTTCACTGAGTTTGGCCATCCTGCTTATCGCTCTTTTTATGGCGTGGATGTTCCGAAGTTTTAAAATGATTTTGGTTTCATTGCTTCCCAACCTACTGCCACTCATCATTACCGCAGGTCTTATGGGCCTTCTAGGGGTGCCCATAAAGCCATCAACCATCTTAGTGTTTAGTATTGCCTTTGGGATTTCGGTAGACGATACCATTCACTTTTTGGCAAAATACAGACAAGAACTTATTGCCAATAATTGGCGTATTAAGAAATCGGTATACGCAGCTTTGCGCGAAACTGGGGTAAGCATGTTCTATACCTCTATCGTACTGTTTTTCGGTTTCTCAGTTTTTACTATTTCTAGCTTTGGGGGTACGGTAGCATTGGGCGCTTTGGTTTCGGCCACCTTATTATTTGCTATGTTGGCTAATCTATTATTATTACCTGCGCTATTACTTTCTTTAGAAAAAGAAATTGCAAACGAAAAGACCTTCAAAAAGCCTGCGCTTCAAATTTTGGAAGCGAACGATGAAGAGGCTGTTTCAGAAGAAGAGAATAGATAAAACACACATTTGAGGCTTTAAAATTTCCATTACTGAATTCCTATTTCTGAATCAAACAAGTATCTTTGCCTTCCATAAAATCGTGACCATGAAAGCCACTTCCATAGCAACCATTCTAGAGATGGAACCCTCACTTATCGAAATCAAAGCCCGAGGTTGGGTGCGTTCGTTCAGAAGCAACCGATTTATTGCGCTCAACGACGGTTCTACCATCAAAAACATACAGTGTGTTGTAGATTTTGAAAATTTTGAAGAAGAAGTCCTAAACGATATCACAACTGGTGCTGCCATTGAGGTGATTGGAACCTTGGTAGAAAGCCAAGGGAAAGGACAGGCGGTTGAAATTCAAGTTTCAAAAGTGAGCGTTCTCGGAAAGGCAGACCCTGAAGAGGTAAAGCTTACCATTCTATCCCCAAAACGACATACCTTAGAAAAATTGCGCGAACAAGCACATTTACGTGTACGCACAAACACCTTTGGTGCGATTATGCGGGTACGTTCAAAATTGTCTTTTGCGATACATGAGTACTTCCAAAAAAATGGTTTTTACTATATGCATTCGCCAATTATCACGGGTAGTGATGCCGAAGGCGCCGGAGAGATGTTCCGTGTAACCAACCTCGATGCTAAGAATCCGCCACTGAATGACGATGGTAGCGTAAACTATAAAGAAGATTTCTTTGAAAAAGAAACCAACCTTACGGTAAGCGGGCAGTTAGAAGCTGAAACTTTTGCAATGGGATTGGGAAAGGTATACACCTTTGGCCCCACTTTTAGGGCTGAAAATAGCAACACATCAAGACACTTGGCTGAATTCTGGATGATTGAACCTGAGGTTGCTTTCAACGATTTGGCAGACAACATGGACCTTGCAGAAGACTTCATTAAATATGTTGTGAATTACGCGCTGGAACATTGTGCAGACGATCTAGAATTCTTAGAACAGCGGTTATTAAATGAAGAAAAGAGCAAGCCACAAGCCGAACGTAGCGAAATGGCACTGCGCGAAAAGTTAAGCTTTGTGCTTGACAATAATTTCAAAAGGGTTAGTTATACAGAAGCCATCGATATTTTGAAGCGTAGCAAACCGAACCAAAAAAAGAAATTCAAGTACCTTATAGACGAGTGGGGCGCAGACCTTCAGAGCGAACACGAGCGATTTTTAGTTGAAAAGCATTTTAAGTGCCCCGTAATTCTCTTCGATTATCCTGCAAAAATCAAGGCATTTTATATGCGATTGAACGATGATGGTAAAACCGTACGCGCCATGGATGTACTGTTTCCCGGTATCGGGGAAATTGTAGGTGGTAGCCAACGGGAAGAACGGTATGAGGTGCTAAAGGAAAAAATGGCCGCCATGGATATTTCCGAAGAAGAATTACATTGGTACCTAGACCTACGGAAGTTTGGAACCTGTGTTCACAGCGGTTTCGGTCTAGGTTTTGAGCGTTTGGTGCTCTTTGTTACGGGTATGGGGAACATTCGAGATGTGATTCCGTATCCTCGAACTCCGGGAAATGCGAGCTTCTAGTACAAAAACTCATAAGCTTTTATTAAAAAACCCTTCGTATCGCTTGATGTGAAGGGTTTTTTCTATTTTTATGGTTCAGGATAAAACGTATGCTCAAACAACAGTTAAATTTTAAACTTTCACAGAAGCTTTCGCCTCAACAAATCCAGTTGATGAAGCTGATACAATTGCCCACACAGGCATTTGAACAGCGCATTTCGCAAGAAATGAACGAAAACCCTGCGCTAGAAGGCGGTAAAGATGAAGGGGATACCTTTGACGAAGAGTTTAGCAATGAGGACGACTACGGAGATGACAACGAAGTAATAGAGACCGATATCAACGTAGACGATTATCTGAGTGACGATGAAATACCAAGCTATAAGCTTTCTGCCAATAATTACAGTGCAGACGACGAGGATAAGCAAACGCCTTATGCATCGGGAACTTCGTTTAACCAATACCTGTTACAACAACTAAACACGTATCGATTGGATGATGAGGAAGAGCAGATTGCTAAATTCTTGGTGGGTAGTGTAGACGAAAGTGGTTATATACGTCGTGAAATTGCTGATATTTTAGATGACTTGGCGTTTACGCAAAATGTGTATACCACGGAAGAAAAAATTGAAAAGATTTTGAATATCGTGCAGGAACTTGACCCAGCAGGAGTGGGCGCCAGAGATCTTCAAGAATGTCTATTGTTGCAGTTGTACCGAAAAAGTCCGACCGAAGCTGTGAGCCTTGCGATTGAAATTGTAGATGACGCATTCGATCATTTTATTAAAAAACATTACAGCAAGCTAATTCAAAAGTTTGATGTTACTGAAGACGACCTTCGTGATGCGATTTCAGAGATAGAACATCTAAACCCTAAACCCGGTGGTGCTTATTCAGGAAGCACACGGATAGTTGAGCATGTAGTGCCTGATTTTGCCATCAAAATTGTAGATGGAGAGCTAGATCTTACCTTAAATGGTAGAAACGCTCCAGAACTTCATGTTTCGCGCGAGTATACCAATATGCTGAAGGGCTACAAAGCTTCTAAACAGAAATCGAAATCGCAGAAAGATGCTGTCATGTTCATCAAACAGAAGTTAGATGCGGCAAAATGGTTTATTGACGCCATTAAACAGCGTCAACAAACATTGTTTGTCACCATGAATTCGATAATGCACCATCAAAAAGAGTATTTTTTGACGGGTGATGAGCGCAAGCTGAAACCAATGATTCTTAAGGATATAGCCGACAAAATTAATATGGATGTTTCTACCGTATCTAGGGTGGCAAATAGCAAGTATGTAGACACCCCTTATGGCACCAAGTTGATTAAGGAATTTTTTAGTGAATCGATGAAAAATGACCAAGGCGAGGATGTTTCCACTAGAGAAATAAAGAAAATACTTGAAATTACTGTAAGCGAAGAAAATAAGAAGAAGCCCCTTACAGATGACCGACTGGCAAAAATCCTCAAGGAAAAAGGATATCCTATCGCGCGACGTACAGTGGCCAAATACAGAGAACAACTCGATATCCCTGTGGCACGACTAAGAAAAGAATTTTAATGAATATCTTTCTACGTATTGGGGCGTACCTTTTGCACCCGCTGCTCATGCCTTTATTAGGCACTGTATTATACTACATTTATACCCCCAGATATGTTGAGTTGGGCGTGGCACAATCCCGTATTTTAGCGGTGACCATCATTACATTTTTTATTCCCATCGTAACTTTTTTCTTGTTACGAAATCTCGGTGTTTTGAACACCATCCATCTTGAAACGGTACATGAACGTAAAGTACCCCTTATGTTGCAGTGCTTACTTTTGTTATTAGTAATAAAAATGGTGTTTGACCCGTATGACAATGCCGAGCTTTATTATTTCTTTGTTGGGGTGCTATTTACCACCATGACTGCCCTTATCTTGGTGTTCTTGAAGTTTAAGGTGAGTTTACACCAAATGGGCATTGCGGGTGTTACCATGTTCTTAATTGCCCTTAGTGTACATTTCCAGATCAACATGTTATTGTGGGTATGCTTCTTCTTTATAGCGAATGGCTGGGTGGCATCATCTAGGCTTCACACAAGTTCACATACCTATCCAGAGCTTATAGCTGGTTTCTTTATAGGGCTCATTCCGCAGGTATTGTTATTAAATTTTTGGCTATAAAATATAGAATAATATCCCCAATTTAATCGTTCTGAAATCTACTGTTTCAGCCGTATTCGAAGTAGTTGCCCCATCAAAAAATGAGTTGATGCTATAATAAGCGTAAAAGTTCACTTTATTATACCCTAGACTTAATGTTGCAGCCAGTCGAGTTCTGTTGAATTCAGGAATGTCTGTCTGTGTTACTTCGTTTCCTTCCTGTTTAAATTTTGCTTGGTACCAATAGGCGTACCCTAGCCGAAACCCTGCATACACTCTCCAAAATCCGTATTTGGTAGGCGTAGAGGTACGCCAGCGCAATTCAATGGGTGCTTCAATCACTGCCGTGGTAAATCGGTTGGTGTCATAAATGTAATCGTCATCATTAAGAATCGTAAAAATAGTCTCTTCTTGGGGCGTTTCTCCAATAAAGAGGGTGTTTCCGTAGACATCAAAACTCAGGCCGCCACCAACAGCTATTGCTATATTTCTACGTTCGTTAATAGGCATGTCTCGTAAAAATCCGAAATGGATTCCGCCCGAAAGTCCACGAATATTCACTGCAGATGGTACATTAGAAAGTAAGTTGTACGTAATACCAAGGTAAAACTGATCTTCACGATACTTTAGGTCACCTACAGTATCTACTTTCTTTTGTTGATCTAGCCTCGTGCTAAATGCATTAGTGTTAGTATTCATATTGGTATCGGTCTGTTGTGCGAAGACCACAGGAGCGATTAAAAAGAGGAAGCAAGAGATGTAGAAATAAGTACCTCGCATAGATGATAAAGATAGTTTTATTTCAATTTATAACATAAAAAAACGCCTTGAAGTATCAAGGCGTTTCAATATTAAGTAATTGGAAGATTATTAATTATCGATTTCACTACCTGGAGCGGTGATATAAATAATCTTTACCATGTTTAGTTCTCTTAGTTCTTCTTTAATGTCTGTTACAAGTCCTGTATTGGTTTCCTTATCAACTTTTAAGGCAACAACTACATAATCTTGTAATTCTGGACGTAATTTCTGGCGTGCTTCGGTTAATGCAAATTGCAAACTTGAAACATCTGTAAATTTATCGCCAATCTGAATCTTACTTTCAGTACCATACTTTGCTTGGTAATTTTGGCTTGGTTTTCCAGCAAAAATAAATACCGACCGGTCTTTTTTCAGTTTTTCAACTTCATCAGCCTTTGGGAGTTCATTTTTGATCATCAAGTCATTATTCCGCAGCACTGTTACCACCATAAAGAAGAACAGCAGCATAAATACAATATCGGGTAACGATGCTGTATTTACTGGAGGCAAATCGCCTCCCTTTTTCTTTTTAAATTTTGACATATTCTTCTAGGTTTTTATTCGCCTCTTTTCTTAGGTTCAGCTTCTGAAAGTTTCAAAGGAAATAACTCTTGTATTCTTTTTAGCCTTTCTTCGGCAGCCTCGACATCTCCTTGATACTTCCCTTCATTGATAGCATTCTTAACATCAGTATAAACAAAGTTAGGACCGTACAAACGTTTCCCTTCTCTGTTTCGAAGTTCGTTATAGGCACCTACCAATTCATTTTGTACTGCAATGTACATTTGGTAAGAGGTTAAACGGTCATTCTGAACTGAAATTACGGCCTTATTCGGATTATCTGAAGAACGAGGATCACTTGCACCTTTACAGTAGCTACAGTACTCCGGGCTTCCAGAAGGAGCTCCACCATTATCTAAAAATGCAATGGCTGCGTCCTTCAAGTTTTTGAGCTCCATCAGTTCTTCTTCAACCAAAAGCTGGTCGTTCTGATTCACATTTACAATAAAGGTGTTCTTCTCTTTTAAGAGCGGTGGTTCAATATTCTCATCTTGCTTAGGAGGTAACTGACGTGCAATCCCTTTATCCTTATCGATGGTAGTAGTTACCAAGAAAAAGATAAGCAATAGGAATGCGATGTCTGCCATCGACCCAGCATTAACTTCGGGTGTTGCTCTTCTTGCCATTATCTGTTTGTTATTTTTTTGAATCCGCTAAATACCATTAAACCTACGGCAACAATTGCCAAGATATAAAAGGTATAAAGGCCGGTACCCACCCATTTCGAACCAGATTCTGAGGTCATCCCTCCGTCATCCGGAAGTTGCATAGGGGTACTATCTGCCAGCACGTAAGATACAATGATGATTGCTGCAAAAACACCAATAGAAATTAGGGTTTTCTTTATATCTCCCTCAAAGACACCTTTGAGTACAAATAAGAGCACCATCACAACGGTTACTGCCAACACGATATAGCCTGTATAGATTAGCCAATCCATTGCAGAAGCGTTTCCAGAAAGTAGCAGTGCCATAAAAACAACACCTAACAGTCCTAGAACGATTCCTATGATTTTAAAAATTTTATGTAAAGCCATGTTATATGGTGTGTTTTAAATTATTTTCTGTTTTTGTAGTCAACGAGCATATCGATAAGCGTAATAGACGCGTCTTCCATGCTGTTTACGATACGGTCAATCTTAGCAATGATATAGTTGTAGAAAATCTGAAGGATAATCGCAACGATCAAACCAAATACGGTTGTTAAAAGTGCTACCTTAATACCTCCTGCTACCAAAGATGGGTTCATGTCACCCGCTGCAGCAATTTTATCGAAGGCCAAGATCATACCAATTACCGTACCCATGAAACCAAGCATCGGTGCCAAAGCGATAAACAATGAAATCCAAGACACGTTTTTCTCAAGTTGTCCCATTTGTACACCACCGTACGCAACAACAGCTTTCTCTGCTGCGTCAATACTTTCGTCTGCACGGTCTAGCCCTTGGTAATAGATAGAGGCAACAGGACCTTTTGTATTTCTACAAACTTCCTTAGCTGCTTCAATACCACCACTATTTAAGGCATCTTCTACATTTTCAGCCAATTTTTGGGTATTGGTCGTAGAAAGATTAAGGTATATAATTCTTTCGATAGCAATCGCCAATCCAAGAATCAAACAAAGAAGTACGATCCCCATAAATTCTGGACCCCCTTCTACAAAGCGTTCTTTTAATTCTTGGTGCCATCCTCGGTCATCACCTGTGGCAGTTTCCTCTACTTCTTGAATAATAGTTACAGTGGCTGCTGTGGTTAATTGTTGCACGCTGGTTGGTGCGCTATTGGCTGCAGTTGCATTTACATTTAACGATCCCGCAAAAACTAGTGCGGCAATTGCCATAATTGAAAATAATTTTTTCATTGCTATCGACTTAAAGTTTGTTTTTAGTTAAAGGTTTAAAGATATAAAATTATTATGGTATTCTGCAACATTAAATTTGCTTACCGCCAATAATCACTTGGAATTCAGCCGAAACTAATTTTATGCTGTAAGATATTTCTGCCTATTCTAAAACGGAATTTGTAAAACCCTGAAAAAATGACAAAAACAAGGATGGCAAGCTACCACTTTTAATTCGGCTCACAAAAAAATTAATACAGCCATTTATAAAGTAAGAGGTCTACCTGCTCTGGTGCATTATGGTGATAATATCGATTTATTCAAATGGTTTATAGGTATAAGGATTACATTCTAAATAGCACCTTATATATATTGGTATAATTATTCAACTGTATTTTTTTGGCGTTTCCCTTTTTGGCCACTGCTAGACCTGCCCTGAATCGCCTAAAGCGCGGCAGGACCTCAGTGCCCAAAAAGGGTCGGGTCTTCGTTACTCGTTTTTTTGGGACTTCGAGAGCACTTCGACTTCTCTCAGCGTGACACCTCAGCCACCAAAAAGAACTCAAACAGACCACTCAACCCCTAACGCGGGTTACCTTATCACCCTTTAAAGCTAGGCTACTTCAAAATCGCGTTGGGGAGATTCAATTTTGCCTCGATATAAGCCATTAATATAGGTGACAGTAGCTGTTGTGGTTTGTTAGAGTACGTACTAATCTTTGTTGTCTTACATATGTATTCCGAATTAAACGTAAAGCCATACATTCATCAATTGAAAGTATAGCTATTATTTACGCCAAACCAAAGTAAATACACAGTATCGCAATGGTGTCAAAAAAACCGTGTACAGCAACAACAAACCACAAATCATATCTACGCAAGTAAAATAGTAGGGCTAAAATTGCTCCAACGGTTCCTGCAACAAGCTGTCCCGTAATTCCTTGATAACCATGTAAAAAGCCAAAGAGTCCTGCAAATAGAACAATATTTAGAAAAATACTGACTTTACTTTCTCCAAAGAATTTTACAAATTGCCGCATAAAATAACCCCGGAAAATAATTTCTTCTCCAAACCCAGCAGTAGCCCATACCAATACTAAAGCGACTAAACAGGCTGGAAGATTTCCTACTAATTCATCAAAACTTGAATAATCTATTGGAACTCCTGTGAGATGTGTAATTCCTGGAACTAATATGAACACATAAAACGCAAAGAGTGCGAGGGCAAGTACAGGGGCAAGTACGAAGATGTTTTTAAATGTAAATTTTTCACGTTGAAATCCGAGTGCTAAAAATGGCTTCCCTTTGTATTCTATATAATTCGCTATAATGATGAATATAGAAATGACGATATTTTCTATATAAGGTATCCGAATTGGTCCAAACCATAAAAAGCAGATGATTGCAATGGTAATTAATGGAATTGCTGTTTGGCGTAAAGTCAGTTTGTTCATGTTTTATTGATTTTAATTTCTAATCAAATGAATGAACAAAATCGTTGAAAACCCCTTTAAACAGGCATGCTTTTACTGAATGGTAGCAATTTTGTAACTGAATGGTCGGCAGTTTTGGTATTTTTTATTGAAACCAATTGATAAATGCTTGTCGTTTGTAACGACTAATGTTGATTTCAGCAATTGCATCATTGTCAATGGAAGCTCTTAATTGGATACGCAACTTCCCATTTTGAATTTTTTCAATTTGGTCTATTGCTTCTTTGTGAATTATAATTTGCCGATTGGCCCTAAAAAACAACTGGTCGTTTATTTTATCTTCGAGCTCATTTAAAGTAAAATCGGTAGAAATTGTGGAGCCATCATTCTGAACGGTATATACTATTTTATTCTCACTGTAAAAACACGCAATGTTTTCATAGGTAAGTTTGGTTGTTTTGGAGCCGCTTTCAATAGTAATTTCAGCATCTTTTATGGACAGCTTATATAAATTATAAATATCTCGTGCATAGGCTAAGCTTATGAGAATAAAACTCAATAATAAGGTTATTAACAAGCCAATTAATAAATGATAGAACGCTGTTTCTCCACCCGCAATTTTATTTAGCAGAATACTTAACGGAATATACAAAACAGTTACATAGCCAAGGGTAGTAAGCATATACCATGAGATAGATGCAATTTCTACTTTTTTAGAAAAATACTTTTTCTTGTAAAATTTAAAATTAAGTTCAGCAATAGTTCCAATGAGAATACATAAAGCAATAGACGACAGAAAACCTTCTATAGGGAATCTATACCTCTCACTACCTGGAAAACTATCGCGCGTGGCTAGGTGATTTACCACTAACGAGAAAATTATAAATAAAATTATTTTTTGTGACCAACGCCAAGTAGTATTTGTGACAAATGTTTGTTGTTCTTTGGAGTTAGAACTCTTTTTTTGTTGCTTATAACTCATTAATTAGAAATACTTTTTTAGTCAAGCTATCGTAAGATTCTGTGTTTTTATGACTGCAGTCAACGGTTTTGTAAATGATTCTCGCTAGAGCGCACCGTTACATTGTTATTTATAGTAGGTTAGTCTTCATTGTAGTTATTCATCATGTAGCTGTATTCATAATAAAAACCCAAGGCTATTACTAGTCTATTCAAGTCACTATCTAATTCCTTTTCTTTTAAACCTCTTCGCAGAAAACGCGCTGATAATGTAAAGCTCATCCCCAGATTGTCCATTTCGAATTGAATGTACAATTTAATAATTGAACTATTTGTTGACGATCGGACGCATTCTTGATAAACTCCGTTTTTGTTTATTATAATGAATTTGTCATTGTCTGGATCATTTAAAATTGGATCACCGTTGTCGCCTCTCATTAAAGAGACGGCTTCACTCAACGAAATCCATATTTTATCGAAAGTGTTGCTGCTTTTTAATCTCTCGATTATTTTTAGCGCATCTTTATTAAGAAAGAATTCAACCTCAGGATTTTCCTCTCCTGGAACGTAAAAACTTTCCAAATACTTTAAATAAGCTGTATTTAAATTTTCATTTTTATAGCGTTGCTGAAGTTCGTTTTCGAAATATTCCAGCGCATGACTCAATTCATTTAAATCTAACGCTGACAGGCAGTTGTCAAGTTCGAGATCAAATTTCTTATTGGTTTGCGAATGACAAAAAAAAGAAATAATAAAAAGTAAAAAAAAGACTTTTTTCATAAGGGCAGATAATGTAATCTATCAAAACAAATATACGTTTATCTGCAAGGCTTTCTGTATAGCACAGGACCATCTTTACTTTAAAGCTATAGAATTACCTCCCGAAGGGCGGTGGTCCCAAAAGGGGAGTCTTACTGATTCTTTAATATTTTCATTTTACTATTCACTTTTAGATAGTATCAATTCTTCTGTGCTTTTAAGGTCTTTTAAACCAGGAACATGTTTGGATCCTTCAAACAAAACAACTTCTTCCAAAGAAGGAAAAATATCTTTAGCCCGTTTTATCATTTTTTTCCCAGGAAATAGGATGTCTTTTTCTGCAGCGAAAACACTGATTGGTGTTTTTATATTATTAGCTGAATTCTTATTTATTACCGGTAATGGTGAGAAATCCATGTTGCAGTGCTGAAATGTATGTGACATGTATATTAAGGCAAAATCATCGTATTCAGTAAAAAGTACGTCCAATACTTTTTTGATGTGTTTTTGGTTATTAGTTTTAATAAACCTTTTTAAAGGTATGAACATTTTGAACAAACCTACAAGCGGATTACCATTTACGATATAGACTGGGGAAATTAAGAAAACCTGTCTAATTGGTGTTTCGTTAAACTCTAGTGCTTTTAAGCTAATGAAACCCCCAAAGGAAAAGCCAACTAATGTCACGTCTTTCAGTCTTAGTTTTATGACTACTTCAATAAGCCATTTTCCGTATTCTAGCGATTTCATATCTAATCTATTCTCTGCACTTTTATTGGGTTGTGCTAGTACATCTACCGCATAGACACAGTATTTTGAGGTTAGATTGGGGAAAGAATCTAGAATTTGTGGTGCACATCCTCCTGTTCCGTGAATCAGTACTAAAGGCGGGTTTTTAATCTCGCCGGTAATAATAACATTAGTGACTCCAAACTTTGTTTCTACGGTTTTTTCTGAATATTCAATATTCAGCTCCTTTAATTTTTGATTGTAGAGGGTTATGATTTTTTCTTTTCCTTCTTTTGATTTGAAAAACATAGACTATTGGTTTTTTGATGCTTCGACTAGGCTCAGCACGAGTTGATGATTTATGGATTGATGATTGCTATATTCCCCACTTTACGATCTGTTTCAAGATAATGATGTGCATGTTTTATATCGGATAAGCTATATTTTTTATCAATAGTTATTTTCTTTTAAGTTCCTCGATTCTTTTCTTATAGAGATCGTTACCACTCAATTCAAAAGCTTTAGTTACCTGTTTAATTGCATTAGCAAAGTCCCCTTGTGCTTCATAGTAATCGGCCATTGAACTATAAACATTTGCGCTTTCAGGATAATACTCAGTAGCAAGTTCAAAGTACATTTTCGCCTTTTCAGGTTGCCCCATTTCTAAATTCATATAACCATAGCCACTAAACATTTCCTCAATCATTGGAGGGAAGGGATAACCGAAATGCGTTGAATAGATTTCTTCTTGTTTTTCCAATTGCGCAACCAAATCTTCTACTTTCGTTTCAGGATTATTATATTTTTGCGGAGATTTAAATTGGTACCATTTAAAAAGAAAAATCAAACCATCTCTCATCGTTGGGAGCGGAACGGTACCATGTAAATCTTCATTGTACACCTTCCATGAGAAATTTAATCCACTCTGTTTTTGAGAGGTCGCAAAAGTTGAAAAGTCAATGATTGAACGTGCAAACAAAGTGAATTCTGAAGGGTCGTCCATAATATTCTCCATGGTTATTTCTTCATCCCACATATGTAGCTGTTCTGCTGCTAGAGAAACGAAAAGTGACTTGCCTTCATAACTTTCTGTACTCAGCTTTTCTTTTGCCTCCTTAAATAATTTTTGGTCGTCCCAATCCAAACTTGGATCTATGGCTATATAATTTTGGAAGAGATACTTATGATTAACCAGCATATTTATAGTAAACAGTCCTGCATATGAATGGCCTATTAATGTACGGTAGGGTGTAGTGGGATATTTTTTGTCAATGTATGGGATTAGTTCTTTATCAATAAATTTGGTGAAGTTTTCTGCACCTCCAGTATCTTTATCCATTGCCTGCCCACGCCTCATTTTAATCTGTGAAGTAGTTAAGTCACGTATCCTGTTGGTTTTGTTAGAAATACCAATTAGAATCATATGAGGCAAATAATGTCCCCAATAATTGTCATAAACTGCTTCTAAATTTTCTTTCAAAGAAAATCCATCTAACAAATAAACAACAGGATATTTTACATTACTATTTGGATTATAATTCTCAGGGAGTTTAACCCAAAACTCTCGATATTCTTTTAATAACTCTGAATAAACGGTATCAACAATTTCTGTTTCAAATTCACTCGATTGTATCAACTTCGATTGTGAAGATATTTCTTGAAAGACAATAAGGAGTCCTATTGTTAATACTATTTTTAATACGCTGGTCATTTCATTATTTTTATTAATTGTTGTGTTCCGTTTTGATTTAATTTTACTTATAGCTAGGTCTTATGCCAAAAATTAGTAAATAACCTATCATCCAAAATTCTCCAATGGTTGCAGGTAGCGTAAGAAATTTATTGAAGCTAAAATCAATTCCTGCGTAGTGTATAACTGTAGAAATTAAATAGCCTATACCACCTAAAATAATTATTCTTCCTAACCAGACAGGTAACCTTTTAGATTTGATAACTATATATCCCATTGGAAATAGCCATAACCCGAAAAATAGGCCACCAATACCCCAAGCATTCGAAATAATATTTTGAAAAACCTGAATTAGTAAAACTTTGTCTTCCATAGCACTTATTTCAGAATTTGCAATACCTATTGCTGAGGCGATTGAAATTGCACTTATCAGAATGGCTAAAGCATTTACCATTCCCCATATACCTAGCGTCCAAGCTTCCCATTCATAATTATCTTTAAATAATTTGAAAAACCAAACTGCGGTAAGTGCCTGAGAAATTACTATACCAAATTCTAATAGCAATCGAATTCTTGCTGTAGATTCTAATTCTACTAAATTTGTTAGCGTTTGTTCAGGATTACCAGACACAAATATTTGAGAATGAAAGACCATAAACCCTAGAATTCCTGTTATAGCCATCATTAAATACCATAAGCCAGTTATTCTAGCGGTCTTAATTAACTTTTTCTGTTCTGTATTTGCAATCATAGATTATTTTATACTTATTCTGACTCTGTAAAAGCGTAATTGTTACAGTTTTGCCCTAATGGCACACAATAATAGAATATATGGCAATAGATAAATTTTTATAACCAACTAAAACCTAACCCTACATTAAAGAGTACTGCATCTCTTTTTACATCACCATCTAAAGAAGCACGACCAAGCACTAATTTAGACTGAACATTAAGCGCAAAGTTTTTCTTTTTGTAAATTTCATAACCTGTACTTGCCATTACTGCGCAACCAAAGTTCCAATCATCATTTATATCATCTTTGATATCGTATAGTGCTGGCGAATCTATGGCTAAACCTATTCCTCCATGAATCCACCAACGGTCTTTTACCCAATATTGTACAGAGGGTATAAAACCTCCAAAATTCCTGTCATTATCTTGAAATTCGTATATGTTTCCTGGCATAGCAGCAGTAATGGCAAGATTTTCATTCAACATATAGCCCAACTTTAGATCTGGAAAAACGAAGGTTCCTTGCGATTTGTCGAAGGTTTGCATACCGGCACTATCTTCTAAACTGATTAGACCTCCACCTACTGAAAATTCAATAATAAAGCCATCTCGTTGCGTTGTTGTTTCAGGATCTGCTTTTTGTGCATATGTTGTACTTGATACTAATGCAAAGGCTACACAAGCCACTTTTAATCCGATTTGTTTTTTGATTGTTTTCATTTTTTTTGATTTCATGATTGTTCATTTTTTGATTGATTGATTTGATTTCATTTTTTTTGCTTATTGATTGATTTTGTAATCTCAGGTATTGCATTTCCTGTATGTAAGGTTGTTTTACTTTCGATTAACAGGATTGTATTTCTTTAATTTGATCCTTTACGTTTACCATAAGATATATGACTTCTAAAAAGGAAGGGCTAAACTAGGTTTAGTACTTATGATTTATGAATACTAGGATAGATTGTATTATGATTTATTTTTTAGTGCCATATTCTAAGGCAGCACCAATAGCAATACCCAGAACAAACCATAATCCCATATTTGAGGTCAAGTAGCCTACAATACACCCTAGGATAATCCCGATTCCTAATTTTACACCTTTTCTACTTTTTTTAGTTTTCATTTTTTATTGATTGTATTAATTACTTTCAAAAGTAGGATGAATGAAAGCGTTTAAAGTTCTATTTTATGAATCAGAACTAAGTTTAAGAATTGAATATTATTGGGTGATTATTAATAACAAATCGATTTAAAGTTTCTTTGGATATAGCTTCTGGATAAGACATAACCAATAAATCAATTTTACGATTATCGACACTTGAAGGCACTTTGTAATCGTGTAAGTTTAATTTAAATCCTAATCGCTCGTAAAAATTTATTCTTCTTTGGTCAATAGTTGATGCTGGTAACTCCACTTCTAAAAGAATAGACTTGTCATCATTATTAATAAACGTATTGAGAATTAGTTTCCCAAAACCTTTATTTCTAATACTTTTACTTGTTGCAAAGTGGTCAATATATCTATAGATTTCAAGATCCCACCATAGAATAAACCCAATAAACTGATTGTGATCAATTAGAATCTCAAAATGATAATTGCTTCTTTTTAAAACGCGTTTTTGGCCATCTAAAGTCCTTCTTTCTTCAAGAGGGAAAGCATCATTATAAAGTTCCCACGCTTGATGGAAATCATTATCGGTACTTTTTTTTATTCTTTTTAGTTTCATTATATAGATGCCTGATAAGATATAAATATCAGAATTTGTCATTCCTTCACAGAATTCCAAATAGGTAAAGAAATACTACTGTTACCTGTAAAGGTTATTTTCAAAGGAATTTCTGCATCCTTAACGCTTTCACTATTTACATCTCTACCTGTGCCATAATTTATTTGAGCATTATTGTTTTTATTGACATTTACCACAACTACAATGCGACTACCTTTTTCTAATTTTTTACTGATTAGTTTCGAATTGTCAAAAAACACTTGCGTTTTTTGATTTTGTGTCAATAAATTTCTTTGCTCTCGATCTTTGGCATAGCTCGCTCTGCCTATATAATAGCTTAAATGAAAATAGTTGCCTTCTGGGGTTAATTGATAAACTATAACAGAATAGTCCACATCTTTTTTATTAATTGAAAACTCAAGATTTCCTGTAAAAGAACCATTTATAATGACATCTTCTTTTAGAACTTCTGATTTAAAAATTAAACCATCTTTGAAGTTGATGTTATCTTTTTCTAAAGGCCATGGATAATATTCAGTATTAGTCATGCTTTCTCTATCTTTAAAATCAATCACCATTTCAATTTCAGAAGGATTTGCTTTCGACTTTAACCCATAAAAACCATCTGTTTTTGTAGCACTTAAATGAAATTTTAAGGCATCATTTGTCATAGCACTTAAACTTGGTTTGTGCATCCAAATATTGGTGCCCATGACCTGAAAATTCACTTTATCTTTTAAAATACCAGGTTTTTCTTTTCCGTTCAAAATGAAATCAAACCATTGATAAATAACATCCTCTTCAATGTTTATCAAAGCAGCTTTATCTAATATGTGATTTCTTAGGCTTTCATCTGGTTTCGTTTGTGCAGTCCAATGGTCATAAGGTCCAACTAACAAATAATGATTTGGATTTTTTGCGTATTTATAATGCTCATTAAAGTAATACAAGGCTCCTCTTTGCGAGTCATCATAATACCCTGTAATAGTTAAAATAGGAATGTCAATTTTTGCAAATTCTTCTTTGTATGGTATCATTTTTTTCCAATAATCATCATAACTAGGGTGTTGCATATAGGCGTTCCATAATTTATTTATTTGACCATCTAAACTATCTAATTTGTTAAACGCCACTCCAGTTTTGTACCAGGTGTTTTTTAAGGTATTCCAACGATTAAAATCATTTGAAGCATCAAAGTCTAAAAACTTATTATTAGTCACATAAAAATTCCATGAATACGAATAATTGTGTAGTATATTATTTTCCATTGGATAATCAATACCTGGAGCAATAGCAACCATTGGAACAATGGTTTTTAATGCAGGATGCACGTTGTGTTTCATAGAAGCCCATTGTGTAAAGCCATTGTAACTACCACCAAACATGGCTACTTTTTGATTTGACCACGATTGTTTACTAATCCAATCAATCACTTCATAAACATCTGTTTGTTCATATTCGAGAGGTTTTATGTCGCTTTTACTCAACCGTTTTCCTCTTGTATTAGCAATAACGCCTAAATAGCCTTTTGATGCTGATAACATAGCGGCAGCTTCATTGGTGCCTGTGTAAATAGAAGACACTAATATGGCAGATTTTTTAGTTGTTGGATTTCCTTTTCGCTCTACTAATACTATTGAAACTTCGGCACCATCTTTCATAGGAATGACGATACTATCATTTACGATATACCTACGCTTATAATCTTGTTTTATTTCTTCAAAATAAATCGCTCTAGTTGATGAAAATACAGTGCTTAAAAAATATTTTTTTACTAAATCCGTAGCTGTTGCCTGTGATATTTTATCAAATTTGATATCACTATATGTATTATTAAAATTACTAACATAATAATCAGTAGGATCTCTTATTATCAAGGCTTTATCTAAATTGATAACTTGTATATCATTAGAATTCTTTACGTATTTTCCGTAAGATTTTTTAAACGCATCTTTGAAGTTCATAGATAGCTTTGCCTCTACATAATGCAAGTATACATCTAAATACTGCCTTTGATCTATTGGTATTTCTGCTACGCTTTTTTTTATTGAAGTTAAGGCGTCTTTATATTCACCTCTTATTAACTGGAACTTAAATTGGTCTAATGTTGATAAATTTTTAGTATCACATTGTGTTGCCAATAGCTGCATTTGATTGGCGAGTGCTATGGAATCAGATAGTTTTACTTTTTTAAATGGCAATTCTTGTGCAAACGCAGTCATGCTAATTGCGAATAAAACGAGTATCAGGAATGATTTTTTCATTGATTATTTTTTAAAAATATAAATAGATTATCTTAAGCCAGAATATCCCACCCTGCAAAACCAACAACAACATAAAACAAGTTGCTTAAGACATGTATTAGAATGGCCATTTTTAAAGATCCTGTTTTTAAATATATCCAACCCCAAGTGATGCTAAAGAGAAAATACATTGGCCATAAAATCATAGGGCTATGACCAGCAGTAAAAACAACAGAAGTTATTAATATAGCTGCCCAAGCAGGTATCCGCTTTGTTAATGACGATTGCAAATAGCCTCTGAAAACAACCTCTTCCATTATCGGCCCCACAATGAGTGCCAACAGTAGAAAACCACTCATTTCAAGTACGCCTCCGTTTTCCTGAATAAAACTAAACATTTTAGAGCCACCAGCTACGATTCCTCCTTGGTCAAAACTTGGTAAAATAACCGACCTATATATCCAGGCTAAAACATGTGTTGATACCAATGCTGCTATGACTAATAAAACTGCTTTGTTATTTTTAATCTTACTAGCTTGCAGTCCTATCTGTGGATAAAATGATTTGCCAGACCTTTTTAGATCCCACCAGAATAGAAACAATATCATAATACCGCTTAACAATGCAGACGATACTCCAATAATCTCAATAGGAACTGCCTTTGATGGCACCAAAAACTTAAAAACATAAGAGGTTATAATTCCTGCTAAAAGCTGACATGCGTACATGGCAACAATGGCAAGAACTCCCCTTTTTATTGTTAATTGTGATTTTTTATCGTTACTCATGTTGATTAATTTGAAAAGTTAGTGGTAATAGAAAACGCTACTAATTATTTGAGTTGGCATACTCAATTAATTCCTCATTATATACAAAGCCGTCTTGAGTTTGGGTCATTTTAATGAAGTTTTTTATTTGTGGAGCATACAACCAAACTTCATCGGTTTGTGCATTGTATCCTCTAGAATTTGAAACGGTTCCCTTGTATTCTATGGTGTACGCCATAAATGTCCCTGCTCCTACTGTTTCTTCTTTATAGGATAACACTTTGGCTTTTTGGCTTTGTGTTCCTGTGGTACCATCTTGACTTGTCCAGTTTTTTTCATAAGTCCATGTTTTACCAACTTCTAAAGGCCATTTATATCTTGGCGTTTTACTTTCTTCTGGTTTTACAATGTCTGATAGTGGAATTGTATCGTTTTCAACGGTCATTCCTAAACCACCATCTATTTGAACTATTTCTCTTTTATCTTCACCTTCTGAACGCACTTCACCTTCGGTGGTTACGCCTTTGTATTTCCAAGTCCATTGTTCTCCAACTTTATAATCGGCTAAGGTTGGTTGTTCTGCTAATGAAACAGTGTTTCCATCACAAGATATCAACAATGAAATCAGCACTAGACATACGATTTTTAGTATTTCAAATACTGCTTTTAAACACTTCATAATAAGACATTTAAATTAATTACAGCACAAAGTAAAGGCGTAAGTTTCAATGAAAAAAGCAAAAGTACATGAGCGTAAATAAATGTAAATGAACGTTAGAAAGCTTAGCGATTTCTTCGTTACAAACTATTCCAGTTTTTAAACTTAACGGATTGCCTACTAGATACTTCTACTTTTTCGCCAGTAGTTAATATAATTTGTAATTTATTATTGAAGTAAGGGTGAATCTCTTTGATGTAGTGTATGTTAATCATTTGACTTCGATTCACACGAAAAAAGACTTTAGGATCTAATTTCTCAGCTAGTAAATTTAAAGAACGCTTTATCATCGCTTTATCCGATCCAAAATAAAGACGAGCATAATTTTCTATAGATTCAATAAAATGAATCTGTGTGAGCGGAATAAAATGACATTTTTCACCATCTTTAATAAATATCTTTTGATGCATCGGTAAGGTGGTAGGCTCAAGTTTTGTTCTATTAGATAATTCTTCCTTTACCTTTTCCATAGTTTTAGAAAAACGCTCTTCTCTTAAAGGCTTTACTAAATAGTCTAAAGCATTCATCTCAAAAGCTTTTACAGCATATTGATCATAGGCTGTTGTAAAAACAACGTCAGGTACATTGGTTAACTCTTCCAATAAGTCAAAACCAGATTTACCTGGCATGTGAATATCTAAAAACAATAAGTCTGGTTGTAAGTCTTCAATGAGAGTTATGGCCTCATTTACATGACTGGCTTCACCAATAATTTCAAACTCTTGATGTTTTTGTAAGGCTCGTTTTACTTCTTCTCTCGCTAAACGTTCATCATCAATTATTATGGTTTTAAATTTCTTCATTGTCTATATGCATTGGAATTATTATTGTAGCACAGACCTGGTTATTTTCATGCTGTGTTAAACTAAAACCAGCCGTTCCTTTATATTGAATTTCTAGGCGCTTTTTTAAGTTTTCTAAACCTAAACCGCCACTTTTATTTTCATTAAGTACACCAGGATTCTCGACTGTAATATGAATATGGCAATCCTTCCTTTTAATTTTTAGTAAAATAACACCACCATCAACTTTTAAGTCTATGCCGTGTTTAATGGCGTTTTCTACTAACAACTGAATACTTAAGGCAGGAATCTTATATTCAAGAAGGCTTTCATCAATATCTGTTTTGAGCTGAAGCCGTTCTTCAAAACGCATTTTTTCCAATTCAATGTAATCATAAACTAAAGCCAGCTCATTTTTAATAGGTATTAAATCTTTGTCTTTTTCATATAAAGATGAACGTAACAAATCAGACAACAAATCAATAGCTCTTCTTGCTGCATCTGGGCTCTCAATTACTAAAGATTTAATAGAATTTAAGGAGTTAAATAAGAAATGTGGATTTAATTGTGCTGATAAATTATCTAATTGTGCTTGTTTTGCTATTATAGACAGTTGTGCAATTTCCCTTGTTGTATCAACTTCTTTTTGATAGTAATGATATAAGTGATAAGCGAGCAGCCAAATGGTCATATGCCTCAAACCTGTAATTAAAACAGGGTTCCAAACAAAAAGTGGATTCCAAACAAAAAGCTTGCTTAAAGAATCACTTTGACTATTTACGAAATAAATATAGGCAGCCGTTTTAAGATTCATCAATACCATGAATACAACCGAAAGTGAAAGGAGCGCAGGAATTACTTTCCAAATCAATTTTTTTATACCTAATTCATTCCACTTTCGTTGTATAGCAAGGGTTCGATACGCATGTGTTATTGCTATACATATCGCCACATCAAAAAAGTAGTTAATAATGGCATGAGATAATTGAAAATTATCTCTGAACAAGGCAATATAAAACCAAAAAAGAGAAATCAGTCCCCAACCTATTAATTGACACTTCCAATACAGCGATATACTGGTATGACTCGTATTTGTATTTTTTTTCCTATACATGTTTGAGCAAAGCAACGAAATACTTTTTAAAGCGAGAAGTAAAAGTACAGGAACGCAAGATATGAGGTTTGAGTGTTATTATAAAAACACCATACAATGGTTAAGCCATTCTTAAAACGTACTACTGAAACCGAACGAATTAATTTATATGCTCTAAAATCCAACCCGAAATCTCTTTTAATGATATAGAAGAAAATGTTTGTTCAGTTTTTTGATACGCATCCATCTTTCCTGTTTCACATTCTTGGAAGAAGTGGTGTAGGTTTTCTAATTCTATGATTTTATAATCTTGATTACCTCCTCAAATCAAAGCTTGACGTATTCCTAGGATTCTATTGTTGCGATTTTAAAAAAGCATTGGGTGTTATCCCTTCTATTTTTTTAAAAAATGTATTAAACACTGTTTTAGAATTAAAACCACTATCATACGCTACAGCCATAATAGTCAATCCTTTGCTCTCTTCTTGAATAACTCGCTCTTTAAATTCGTTAACTCTAAAGGTATTGACGTATTCAGAGAAGTTTTTTTGAAACCCCAAGTTTAATAATTGCGAGACATAATTGGCAGGAAGTTCCAGGTAAGAGGCTAAATCTTTTAAGGATAGGTCTGGATTTAAATACAGTTTATAGTCTATCATGATTTGTTCTAATTCCTTGCTGTATTTTTTGATTTCCGTGGAATCCAGTAAAGCCTGTTTATACTTTTTTTTCTGCTTGTAGTTTAAATTATCGGGAATGGCTTTTAGCATGATTTCTTTAAACCTTTTTTGATTTTTTATAGGTTTAAGAATCGGAGACGGATTTAATAATAAAATTAAAGGCAAACGGTTTTGGTATGCTTGTTCTGCTAAATCAATTACCTTATCACTATTACCTAACAAGGCATTTACTAATATTAAAAATGTAAATGCCTTATCTACAAGTGCCGTTGTTAAATAGGTTTCTAATTGGTTTAATCCCTCGTTGCACTTTTCCGTTTCATTAAGCTTTGCATAACACATGGTTTCACCTCCCAATTTGGTGAGGTCTTTCACAGAAACACCTTCAAGGGAACCAAAATATGTCAACGCTTCATTTGGTTTGCCTGACATCAATAAACTTATTCCGATGTAGATTGGTGGAAAAGGTAACTTAGGATCTAAATCCAATGCCTTTTTTAGATACGGTATTGCAGTAGTGTAATCTTCCTGCAGGTAATATAAAAACCCCCTATAATGATGATTGATGGCGGCATAAGGGTCTAGCTGTAACGCTTTGTCAAGATAATTATGTGCTGCATCTAATTTTCCTTCTACTGTCAAAAAATTAGAAATGGTTAAGTAAATATCGTCTGCTTGTTGAATTTCTAAGGCTTTGTTGGCGTGTTCGTAAGCTTTCTTAAGATTCCAGTTTTGCCAGCATTCTATCCAAGCCAAATTCAATTGTGATCTTGCTGAGTTTGGGTCTAGCTCTAATGCCTTTAACAAATAAGGCTGGGCTTTTTCATAGGCTTCAAATGCAGGTAAAAGCCCCATAGTTCCCATGTTAACATAGGCTAAATTAATATCTAGATAAGGATTGGAAAAATTGGGTGATTTATGAATTACTTCTTTTAAGATATGGATACCCTTTATAGCGTTTTTATGATCCAACTTCATGATATAATACCTCCCTTTCAGGTATTCTCTATAAATAGCTACAGGTACATCAATAGGCGCTACTAGCTTATCTTCTATCTCTATATGACCTATATGCTCACGTAATTTTTCAGCAATAAACAGACTAATTTCATCTTGAATTTCAAAAATGTTGTCCGGGTTTCTATCGAAGGTTTCTGACCAGAAATGATAATCGTCTGCAGTATCAATCATTTGCACCGTGATGCGCATCTTGTTTTTTGAAGCTCTTACACTGCCTTCAATAAAGGTGGCTACCTTTAACTTCTCTCTTAGCTCTTTAGCTGTTACTTTCTTGTTTTTGAAATAAAATGAAGATGTACGGGAAGTAACTGAAAGTTGATTGATTTTTGCTAACGCATTAATGATTTCTTCCGTTAATCCGTCGCAGAAGTATTCGTTTTCAATACTGTTACTCATATTGACGAAGGGAAGTACCGCTATGGATTTTTGACTGATCAAACGTTCACGCTGTGAAACAAATGTAGACAATAAAAGATGAAAGTCATTCTAGTACCATTACGAATTTCCCACGTGAACTGTAGTGACCATTGCACTATGCTAGTGCTTTTCATAGGATGCGTTGTTAGGCGCTGTGTTTTATATTTACAATTTTTCCTTAATTGCTTTTCTCCAAAAGTAAATTCCAAAAACGCAAGTCACAATTGCAAACATAATTCCGTTTTCACCAAGCCAATGTTCCGTCCCTTCATTTTTAATGGTTAACTCAGGTAATATTTTTTGAATATAAACATTGCTTACTGCGTGAAAAATTACTGCTGGCCATACACTATTAGATTTAAACGTGTAATACGTCATAATGAATGACATAGAAACAATTACGATAGTGAATGTTGTAAATTCTAAAAGAACATTGTTACTATAGTAAACTAGCAATGGCCAATGCCAAAATGACCATATCAATCCACTAAAAATTGATACACCAGTAAATGAAAGAACCTTTTTTAATTCATAGATAAAAAATCCTCGCCATCCAATCTCTTCCCCTAAAGTTGTTGCTGCTGCTCTAATTACTTCGATAGTTCCTAATAAGATAATAGCTATGATTGCAATTGATGTTGGATTTAAAGTTCCTATTCCAATCAAACCAAGTTCTTTTCCCCATTCTGTAATGGCTTCGCTATTGGCTAATTTTCCAAAACCGAAAATCCAAATAAGCACATAAGTGATTAAACCGTATAAGGCAGGAACAACATAAGACCATCGGATATATTTCCAATTTCCCCAATTCCAATGTAGCGATGAAATTTTACGTCCTTTAATTTTTAATGTAATAAATGCAGCTATTGCTGGACACCACATGATAGCTCCAACATATATTCGCGAAGGATATAAATTTACTATGGCGTAATGGAAAGGCGAAGTAAGAACAACAACTAATACAAGAAACAAAACTATTGTTTTCCACGCTTCTTTTCGTTCCGATATAATTTCTAACATAATGGTTTTAATGATTGTTTTGTTTATGGAAGACGAAGATACAGTGGTTTTGTTACATTGCGCCTAACGGTTTTGCATATGATAGGGCGGGTTTTGAGCGGCAGCTTCGAGAGTGTCAATATTATGCGTCAGCGAAAGTGGCAAGCGCAGCGTGCGAATCAGCCGCCTGGCTCCGACGAGCTTTCTCTGCGAGAGGAAGACACTAGCGCCGCCACTCCGTATTTATCTGTGTGACCAGTGTATGATTATTTGTAGGAAATACAATTCTGTTTACCAACAGAGCCAATAAATTATATACGTCCTAAGTTTGATTTCTTTTTTACGGACCTAATCCCAAGTACTACTAAAATTACTGCCAAAACAATAAAAAATATGCTGGTTGTAGTGCTTTTTATTACTGAAAAAGTATTGGTTACAATAACTGTAGTCTCTGCCAAGTCAGGGTAACTTTTCAACATTGTAATAATCCCAATATTTTCCAGATAATCTGCAATTCCAGCAATAATTGGTAATAGAGACAGATAGGTAAGAGGAGATTTAAGTTTGTTTAATTTTTTTAGAAAGTATGCCAAAAGCAAAGAATAGGTCAGTCCGAAAAGTAGTGGATAAATCATATCCACAGGTATTTGGTTAGTCAAATAAATTTCACGTCCATCTTCACCAAGTGTATTGAATAATTTATTTGCATAGTCATGGCTATATCCCATTGGCAACATATCCAACAGTTTCATTCCGTTCGCAAATCCCATTGTTTTTGGAATAGTTACCAATAACATGAAAAGATAAACAAGATTGGTCAGGATAAAAAGACCCAACACTTTTTTTCCAGAAAGGTTCTTCTCTAGGATTCTAGCGAATCGGTTCATTGTTTTTCAAATTAGTGCTAACTAGTTATATCATAACAAATATACATTTATCTGCAAGGCTTTCTGTATGGCATAGAACCATCTTTACTTTTAAGCTATAGAATTACCTCCCCAAGGTCGGTGATCTCGAAAGGGAATCTTACAACAAATTGCTTCGCAACAACACAGCATTGTAAAAGGAAAAACATTCCCTAATAAATCTCCCCTCCCTTTGAAGGGAGTGGTTAGGGGTGAGATGTCCAAGGATTACCTCCCCAAGTTCGGTGATCCCTAGAGAGGAATCTCGGGCAAGAAGGAAAACCCCGCCATAGCTCCGCTATGCTTTACCTTTTTATTTCTTCCACTGTTAAAATGAATTCCTTTGGGATTACCTCCCTACGGTCGGTGATCCCAAAGGGGGAATCTTGGGCAAGCATGAAAACCCCACCATAGCTCCGCTATGCTTTACCTTTTTATTTCTTCCACAAACTGAAACAAGTTTCGTTTGTTCCAGAAATAAAAAACCTGCAACAATTGTTACAGGTTTTCTTTTGCAGAGAGGAAGGGATTCGAACCCTCGTTCCCGCGATAGCGGGATACACACTTTCCAGGCGTGCGCCTTCGACCACTCGGCCACCTCTCTATTAACTACTGCATCGAGCAGTAATGGAGTGCAAAGAACGGAAAATTTAAATTTTCAGAATGAAATAATCTATTCAAATTTAAGACATCTCGCCTCGTAAGGAGGTTTCAAATAAAGTTTTAAAACTCGACGGTGCAATTTTTCTTCCCAACAAATACATCAACTTGGCCAACGCAGCCTCCGTGGTGCTGTCTTTTCCAGAAATAACCCCTATTTTCTGAAGCTGTACGCTTGTTTCATACAGCCCCATGGCGACACTCCCGCCAGAACATTGGGTTACATTTATTACGGGTATCTTTTTTTGGATGACCTCTTTTAACGCTTCTATAAACCAAGGAGCGGTGGTGGTGTTACCACTTCCGTAGGTTTCAATCACCAAGCCTTTAAGTCCGTCGTACGCTAATATATGTTTTACTGTAGCTTCATTAATACCAGGAAATAACTTTAACAACACTACCCCGTCTTCCATTTGGGTATGTGCTTTAAATTTTTTTCTGCGATTCGGAACATACAAGGCATCCGTATTCACCAATAGGTGTACACCACTTTCTACCAAGGCCGGATAATTCAGCGAGGCAAAGGCTTCAAAATGTTCGGCATTTATCTTGGTAGTTCTGTTGGCACGGTACAGTTTGTATTCAAAATAGAGACATACTTCGGCGATTTTGGAGCGCCCCTTTTCTTGAAGGGCCGCAATCTGAATGGACGTAATCAAGTTCTCCTTCGCATCGGTGCGCAAGTCGCCAATGGGCAATTGTGAACCTGTAAAAACCACAGGTTTTCCCAAATTCTCTAACATAAAACTCAATGCCGAAGCGGTGTACGACATGGTATCGCTTCCGTGAAGCACTACAAAACCATCAAAAGTTTCATAATGGTCTTCAATCAAGGTTGCCAAGGTGGCCCAATACAAAGGATTCATATTAGAACTGTCTATGGGCGCCTCAAAACTGGTAGTGTCTATATTACAATCTAACAATTTTAGCTCGGGGATATGCTGCAGGAGTTCGTTGAAATTAAAATTGCGCAACGCTCCCGTCTCAAAATCTTTGATCATCCCAATGGTTCCACCAGTGTAGATAAGTAATATGTTGGGTTGTTCGTTGGGCATACATTTCCTTTTTTAAATTCCGAATACTGCTTTAGAATTTTCTGTTGTGATTCGCGCCACTTCCACTTCAGAAATACCGTATACTTCGGCTACTTTTTTACAAACCAAAGACAAATAGCTACTCTCGTTGCGCTTTCCTCGATATGGCACTGGTGAAAGATACGGAGCATCAGTCTCTAACACAATATGTTTCAGGTCTATTTGACTTAAAAACTGGTCTATCTTTCCATTTTTGAAGGTCACAACCCCGCCAATCCCCAATTTCATATTGAACCCAATGGCACGTTTGGCTTGTTCCAGAGTGCCTGTAAAACAATGGAAAATCCCAAAGAGCGCATCGTCTTTCTCAATTTCCAATACTTCAAATATTTCATCAAAAGCATCACGGCAATGGATGACTATAGGCAAATTAAATTTTTTTGCTAATTGAATCTGTTCTTTAAACGCCTGTTTTTGGATTTCCAAGGTGCTTGTGTCCCAATACAAATCGATTCCTATTTCTCCAACAGCATAAAATTTCCGAAGTGCAAATTGAGCCTTTACATGGGCTAATTCTTCTTTATAATTATCTTTTACAGAAGTTGGGTGTAACCCCATCATAAGATACACGTGCTCTGGAAAATCTTTTTCCAACTGGTACATGGCTTCGGTGTAGCCCGAGTCTATTGCGGGTATAAAAAATCGTGAAATGCCAGCAGAAATGGCACGTTGCATCATGGCTTCCCTGTCTGCGTCAAAAGCATCGCTGTAAAGATGGGTATGGGTGTCTGTTAACATGCCTGCAAAACTACATATTTTGTTGCCTATCTTTGCCAAAAAAAAGTGATCGACTTACGCAGCTTACTAGAAAAAGATGGATTTTATAGAATCCCACTCAAAAAATTGCAAACAGGGCATTATAAATTTCATGCAAAAATAAACAATATCGAAGGCGATTTTATCCTAGATACTGGAGCTTCTACCAGTTGCATCGGGGTGAAATTCATTACCTTTTTTTCACTGCTGAATGAAGAGAGTGATATCAAAGCTGCAGGCGCAGGGGCAACCAATATGCTTACACAATTGGCAAAAAACAATTCGCTGGGTGTTGGGAAACTTCAGCTAAAAAATATAGATTTTGTGCTGTTCGACCTATCGCATGTTAATGAAGCTTTGGCACAAGCCGATGAGATTCCGGTTCACGGTATTCTTGGTGCAGATATCTTAAAGAAGCACCGAGCGGTAATCGACTATGGGCGTAACTGCTTCTATCTGAAACAATAACTTAAGCCGTTCTAAAAATTTGAGTATCTTTAATCTACCCAAAGGCATTGCTTATTGTGAAGTTTAAACTCTCATTATTTTTATTTTTATTGTCGCTCGCTGCGGTGGGGCAAGACCTTTCATACTATAAACAAGTAGCCGATACTGCCCAGAGCCCCACGATTAGACTGCAAGCTCTAGACTCTGTACTCTCAAAATCCTTTCGCGTAGACAACGATGTATTTGTAACCTATAGCGAAGCGTACATCACCCTTGCCAAAGAAATAGACAGTATTGAAGCTGCCGCTAGAAAGGCAATGAACCTTCAATACATTCTTACCAACGTAAAAAGCGAACCCAGAAGAGCGGTTACGGTCATCAACAGTGTTTTGGCAGAAAAATATCAGATAAAAGATAGCTTTTTATTGGGCGGACTCTACCTTAAAAGAGGGGGTGCCCACTTTCGTCTAGACCTGCAAAAAGCAATAGACGACTACACCTTGGCCATTGAAAATTTTGGACAAAAAGATTCGGTATACGTAGCAGATGCACTGTTGTTTAGAGGCCAAGCATACTCTACCATGGGTAAATTTGTGCCCGCTGGAGAAAACTACGATCGTGCCTATCGTTATTTTGAAGCCTTAGAGGATTATCAATACATGGCGCACGCGCAACAGGGAAATATTACTATGTTCAGCATGAACGGCTTTTACGATAAAGCAAAAGAGGAGCGTGATAAATTAATTTTAAAGCTGAAAGAGCTCGGTCTAAACGAATTTATTTCAGTTGAACAATACAACCAAGGGTTAGACTACCGAAAGCAGGGAAAGACAGATTTGGCCATCAAAAGTTTTTTGGAAGCCAAGGAAAATACCCTTTCCAAAGATTTAAAAGACCCTACATATAATTCGATCATAGCAGCTATCGTGACCCATTATAGCGAACGTGGCAATTATGGGCAGGCTACAGAATACTTAAATATACTAGAGGCGAATCCAACCAAATATGAAAACGACCCGTATGGCCAACTTTCTTATCTTGGTGCTAAAGCTCGGTATGCATATGCCTTCGACCAGCCCCAACTTGCGCTCACGTTAGCATCAAAAAGACTTAATATCGCCCAAGAAATTGGTTATGGTGAAGAAATCATGAATTCGCACTTACTACTTTCAGAAATACAAGAAACAGTAGGTAATTACAAACAGAGTCTGGAAAACAAGAAAAAATATTTGGCTAAAAGAGATTCTGTATATAACACCTCCTCGGCAAATGCCCTTGCATACTACCAAACCCTGTACGAAACTGAAAAAAAGGAAAACGAACTCATCTCGAAATCGGCGAACATCAAATTGCTCGAAAAAGATAATGATGCATTTCGAAAGTTGATGGTGTTTATTGGTGTCGCCGTTTTATTGACGTTTGGTATCATTTTACTGTATCGCAACCAATTGCATCTCAAAAAGAAAAAAATGCTTCAAGAACGGTTCAGCCAGGATCTATTGGTTTCCCAAGAGGAAGAACGAAAACGTATCTCGAAAGATTTACATGATGGCCTCGGGCAACGTTTATTGGTACTCAAAAACAAACTAATTGGTTCTGGAGACATTGAGGCAAAACAAATGGTAGATCATACTATAGAAGAAGTACGTTCCATTTCAAGAGATTTGCATCCGTTCCAGTTGCAGGAGTTGGGCATCACCAAGGCAATAGAACATACCATCACCGAAATAGATGAGAACACCTCGCTTTTTATTTCTTCGGAAATTGAAAACATAGACAATCTCTTCACGCCTGAACAAGAGGTAAACATTTACAGGATTGTACAGGAAAGCCTTAGCAATACGCTAAAACATGCCAATGCTGAGGCCAGTAAAGTTTCCGTAAAGAAATTAGTAGACAAAGTCACCATCTCGATACGCGATAACGGTTCTGGTTTCGATTTTTCTGAAAAATACAAACATATTAAATCGTTAGGCCTAAAAACATTGCTAGAGCGCACCAAGTTTTTAAATGGCCAGATGAAAGTGCAGTCTAAAAAAGAAACAGGCACCCTGTTAGAATTTCAATTCCCGCTGTCATGAAAAATAACACCATCATTACGGCAGACGACCACCCTCTTTTACTAAAAGGGCTAAACGACCTCCTCATAGAACGGGGCTATAACATTATTGGAAGCGCTAAAGATGGGCGGGAAGCGTATGCCCTAATCACAAAAGAAAATCCCGATATCGCTATCTTAGACATACAAATGCCGTTTCTCTCTGGTATTGAAATCGCACAAAAATGCAAAACAAATTGTTTGTCCACAAAAATCATATTAATCACACTCCACAAAGAGCGGGAATTATACGAACAAGCCAAAGAAATGAATATTTTTGGCTACATACTCAAAGAATTTGCCCTAGAAGAAATTGAGACCTGTTTAGAGAATGTGCTGCGGGGCGACCATTACTTTAGCCCAAAAATAGTTGGCAAGCTAGAGAAAAACAATGTAGACAATTCAATTTTAGATGATCTTACCCCTTCCGAACGGAAAATATTGAAACTCATCGGCAAGGATAAAACCAATAAAGAAATAGCTTCACTTCTATTTATTTCGCATCGAACGGTAGAGAAACACCGTAGCAATATCATACACAAATTGAATCTAGAGCACAAGACCAATAGCTTGCTCATCTGGGCAAAACAGTATCATGAACATCTTAAGTAAACGGAGTTTTTCTGAAAATTACGTGTAAATACGTATTGTCTAGTTCGTAGAATCTTAGCAATTTTACCCTATGGAAAGAACAACAGAACAACCCGTTATAATGAAGAATTTAACTTGGAGGCAAAAAATAACAATGATTGTCTTAACGTTTTGTGTACTTTCAGTTATTGTATTGAACATACTAAACTTTATTTTAGCATAACATTCACCTTTTTCAACTAACTGCTAATTTAAAAAACCCGATCTTTCGATCGGGTTTTCTCTTTTTTATAATACGATTTTGTTACAGCTCTAGTGCCTTTTCAACATCATTATCCATAAGCAATTCTGTAGGGTTTTCAAGTGCTTCTTTCACTGCCACCAAGAAACTAACAGATTCTTTTCCGTCAATAATTCGGTGATCGTAAGACAAGGCTACATACATAATGGGCGCAATGGTTACACCACCATTTTTTACAACAGGTCGTTCTACAATGTTGTGCATCCCTAAAATTCCAGATTGTGGTGGGTTAATGATGGGAGTTGAAAGCATACTACCAAAAACCCCTCCGTTAGAAATAGTAAACGTTCCACCGGTCATTTCATCTACGGTTATTTGTCCGTCACGCGCACGCAACGCTAATCTCTTCACTTCAGATTCGACCCCTCTAAAACTTAAATTTTCAGCATTTCTAATTACGGGTACCATGAGCCCTTTGGGTCCTGAAACTGCAATTGAAATATCTTTATAGTCGAAGGTTAGCATTTCTTTTCCATCAATCATACTGTTTACGGCAGGATACATTTCTAGGGCACGAACTACGGCCAAAGTAAAAAACGACATAAAGCCAAGACTCACACCATGCTTTTCTTTAAAGGTTTCTTTGTATTCTTTTCTCAAGTCGAAAATAGCCGTCATGTCTACCTCATTAAAGGTAGTTAACATAGCGGTGGTATTTTTTGCTTCTACCAAACGCTCTGCCACTTTTCTGCGTAACATAGACAATTTGGTACGTGAACTACCTCTATCTCCCGTTCCTGGAGTTCCCATAGACGGGGTTGCGTTTTCGGCATCACTTTTAGTAATTCTACCATCGCGTCCCGTTCCCTTTACATCTTTGGCATCCATATCTTTTTCAGAAAGAATTTTCTTTGCTGAAGGTGATGGTGTTCCGGTAGCATAAGTTTTGCCACCATCCTGCTCTTGACGCTGCGTAGATCCTTTTGAAGGTTTCTGGTCTAGCGCTTCGGCTTTCTTGTTGGTGTCTTTGTTCTCAGCATTTTGTTTGTCGAGGTCCGGACCGGCATTTCCTTGTCCCTTTTCATCTCCAGGCTTGTCGTACGTCTCGGTTGACTCTTCGTCGCCCCCTGGCTTTTCAGCATCTGTATCGATTAAACACACAACTTCGCCTACAGCCACAGCATCGCCTTCTTCTGCTTTTAGCGTGATGATTCCGCTCGCTTCAGCTGGAAGTTCTAACGTTGCCTTGTCGCTGTCTACTTCAGCAATCGCCTGGTCCTTTTCAACCCAATCGCCATCTTCTACAAGCCATTGCGCTATTTCTACTTCGGTGATAGATTCTCCCGGTGAAGGGACTTTCATTTCTAATGCCATACGTATCGTTATTATGGTTCCTTTCGGAAATTTAGTATCTAATTTTTTTATTCAAAATAAGCAATTAACTCATTTCTTTGTCAAACACACTTTCAATCACTTTTAAGTGTCGTGCCTTACTTCGCACGCTACTTCCCGAGGCAGGGGCAGCATACATTTTTCGGCTACACACACGCCAGGTTCGGGTTTCTTCAAAATGTAGCAACAAATGTGAATATGCTCCCATGTTGCGAGGCTCTTCTTGGGCCCAGACTACATCATCTGCATTTTTATATTTCTTGATCATTGCCTTCATGGCATCTACAGGTAAGGGGAACAATTGTTCTACGCGTACCAATGCCACGTCGTCGCGCTTATCTTCTTCTTTCTTTTCTAAAAGATCATAATAGAATTTCCCAGTTACAAACACCAAGCTTTTTACTGCGCTTACCTTTGCATCTGGATCGTCTATTACCATTTGGAAACTGCCGTTGGCCATTTCTTCTTTGGTAGAAAGCACTTTTGGGTGGCGCAATAAACTTTTAGGCGTAAATATAATGAGCGGTTTACGGTACGAAACCTTTAGTTGTCTACGCAAAATGTGAAATAATTGTGCTGGCGTGGTCACATCTGCCACGAACATATTGTCTTTGGCACACAACTGCAAGTAACGCTCCATACGTGCAGACGAGTGTTCTGCCCCCTGGCCTTCGTAACCATGTGGCAACAACATCACCAAACCATTTTGTAGCTTCCATTTATCTTCTGCCGCAGATATATATTGGTCTATCATTATCTGGGCTCCATTGCTGAAATCACCAAATTGTGCTTCCCAGATGGTAAGCGTAATCGGGCTTGCCATGGCATAACCATAATCGAACCCAACCACTCCATACTCTGAAAGCAAGGAGTTATAGATAAAGAAATTGGCTTGTTCTCCCTTTAGTTGGTTTAACAACACTATTTCTTCTTCACTTTCTTCTACTTTTACCACGGCATGACGGTGGCTAAAGGTACCTCGTTCTACATCTTGGCCACTAATGCGTACATCGTGACCTTCTTTTAACAACGACCCATAGGCAAGTAATTCGCCCATTGCCCAATCTAGTTGGTTGTCTTCAAAATACATCTTCTTTCTCGCTTCGATGAGTTTTGAAATTTTCCGAAGAAATTTCTTGTCTTCTGGCAATTGGGTAATCACTTCAGCTATTTCAGTAAGCTCAGACAAGTTAAACGACGTATCTGCCGTTTCCATCATTTTGTCTTCTTCGGCATAGGTATATCCTTCCCATTCATCCTGCATAAAAGCTGTAATGGTGGTTTTCTCTACCTTGCGCGAATCTTCTAATTTTTCCTCTAATTTATCTTTATACTCTTGTTCAAGTTTGGCGGTATGCCCTTTTTCAATAATACCCTGCTTAAATAGTTTTTCAGCATAAATGTCACGCGGATTGTCATGTTTGCTGATGGCCTTATAAAGTTTTGGTTGTGTAAATCGAGGTTCGTCACCTTCGTTGTGACCATATTTTCGATAGCCCAGCAAATCGATAAACACATCGCGTCCAAATTCCATTCTAAACGCCAGGGCAAATTCCATGGCGTGTACCACTGCTTCTGCATCGTCAGCATTTACGTGCAACACAGGCGAAAGTGTTACTTTGGCAACATCGGTACAGTAGGTTGAAGATCTTCCATCTAGATAATTGGTGGTAAATCCAACTTGGTTATTCACCACAATATGGATGGTCCCTCCAGTTTTATACCCGTCTAGTTGTGCCATTTGTACCACTTCGTACACCAACCCTTGTCCGGCAATAGCAGCATCACCATGTACAATAATTGGCAATACCTCCTTTGGGTTTTCTTTATGGTGGTCGTCTTGCTTCGCACGTGCTATACCCTGCACCACGGCTCCTACCGTTTCCAGATGCGAAGGGTTTGGAGCAATATTTAAATTAATTTCCTTACCGCTATCAGTCGTGCGCTTGCTGGTCCATCCCAAATGGTACTTTACGTCGCCATCAAAAATATCTTCAGCATAGTCTTTTCCGTCAAATTCACTAAAAATGTCTTTTGCGCTTTTTCCAAAAATATTGGTAAGCGTGCTCAAGCGACCTCGGTGAGCCATCCCCATGACAAACTCTTTTACGCCTTGTGCGGCTGCGTTTTCAATTAGGGAATCTAAGGCAGGTATCAAACTTTCTCCACCTTCTAGTGAGAAACGTTTCTGACCTACATATTTTGTATGTAGAAAATTTTCGAACGAAACTGCTTCGTTCAATTTCTTTAAGATCTGTTTCTTTTTTTCTTCGGAAAATTTAGGCTGATTGTCATTAATATTCAGCTTGCTCTGAATCCATTGAATTTCTTCCGGCTTCCGAATGTACATGTATTCAATCCCGATACTATCACAATAAATACTATTCAGGTGTTTGATAATATCTTCTAACGTACTTGGCCCCATGCCCAGCACTTCTCCCGCTTTAAAAGTGGTTTGCAAGTCGCTTTGTGCAAGTCCGAAATTCTCAATATCGAGGGTCGGTTCGTATTTTCTACGCTCGCGAACGGGGTTGGTCTTGGTAAAGAGGTGACCGCGGGTACGGTAGCCATCAATAAGTTTGATGACCTGAAATTCTTTAAGCACTTCTTCGGTCAAGCCGTGCTCGCTAGGGTTTTCAATTCCCAAACCTTCCAACGATCCGCTTTCAATCCCGAAATCGAATCCTTGAAAAAATGCACGCCAACTTGGCTCTACACTGTCTGGATATTGTAAATATTTATCGTAAAGTTCTGCAATTTGCGCAGGGTGGACGGCATTTAAGAAGGAGTATTTATCCATAGTGGATGCTTCGGCGTTTTCAGTTTTGTAAAACGATACAAAAATACAATAATTCGCTGAACCACCGCAGTGCGTTTTTGTATATTTATAGCAAGTAATATTAAATTTTTCCCAATGAAATCGCTCAGTATCCGTTCTTTGAAGTTATTTACGTTTGGAATGTTTTTAGCAACAACGTGTTTCACAACAACTGCCCAAGAAGCTGAAAATACTTTTTGGAACAATGTACAGTTTGGTGGAGGCCTCGGAGTCAGTTTTGGAAACGGCAACTTTAGCGGCACCCTCGCACCCAGCGCTATCTACAATTTTAACGAGTACGTGGCCATGGGGCCATCACTTATTTTTAGCTACCAAAGTGGCGATTTTTTTAAGAGCACACTGTACGGGGGAAGCTGGATTACACTGTTTAATCCTATCCCTGAGATCCAGTTATCGGCAGAAATCGAGCAACTGCGGGTAAACCAAGAAATCGAGTTTATTGAAGGCACTGAAAAAGACAACTTTTGGAATTCAGCACTCTTTGCCGGTGCGGGATACCGCGCAGGACCCGTCACGATTGGGCTTCGCTATAACCTTCTTTACCAAGACAACGATCAGGTGTATGCTACTGCCTGGAACCCGTTTGTACGCGTTTACTTTTAGTGTCCGGCTGCTTCGATACATTTTTGGAATCGCTTTCCGCAATTTCAAAAACACTCGGCAACCTTAGTCTTCCGGTTTTTTTTCACTTTTAAATCGTATCTCAATCAAGGGTTGCTGAGTGATTTTTTAATTAATGCGACAGCAGTATTTATAAAATTGTATCGAAGTAACCAGAATTACACCGTTCTTTCCATTAACCAAGTACCAAATGCCCTAAGTTCAGCTTTTTTCTCTTCGGAAATTTTAATGGTGGCCAAAACGTCGTTTGCTTTTTTTGTATATCGTTCAATTTCTGCTACGGTTGCCTGTGCAGCTCCGGAGGCTACAAACATTTCTTTCACCGTTTTTATCTTATCTGAAGGGTCTTTCGGATTGATACTGAACAAATGCACTAAGGTTTCAGCATCTGTGGTGCTACAGTTTTCAAGCGTAGTAAGGTACAAGAATGTTTTTTTATTGGTAATAATATCCCCGCCTACTTGTTTTCCAAAAGTCTTCGGATTTCCGAAGGCATCTAAGTAATCGTCCTGCAACTGAAACGCAATCCCCAGATTACGGCCAAACTCGTAAATGCTATCACAACAAGATTTAGATGCACCCGCTACAATAGCTCCCATTTTCATAGCAGCACCAATAAGCACGGCTGTTTTGTAATCGATCATTTTGGTGTATTCGGCAATGGTAACATCGTCTCGAGTTTCAAAATCTACATCGTATTGCTGTCCTTCACAAACTTCTAGGGCTGTTTTGCTGAACAACTTTGCCAATTGCTGAAACTGCTCAGGTGGGTATCCTTCAAAGAGTTGGTACGCCAAAATAAGCATGGCATCTCCACTCAAAATACCCGTATTAATGTCCCATTTTTCGTGTACCGTTTCTTGTCCGCGACGCAACGGGGCCTTATCCATAATATCGTCGTGTATGAGCGAAAAGTTATGGAACAACTCTACAGCCAAGGCAGCATTCATGGCTTCTTTGTAATCATTTCCGAAGAAATCTGCGGTAAGCAAGGTAAGTACGGGGCGCAATCGCTTACCCCCTAAGGTAAGGATATACTGAATGGGCTCATACAACTGGGCAGGTTCTTTGGTGGTAACAACACCATCTAAGTGTAACGCCAGTGCCTTATTATATTTCTGAAGGAGTTCCATGGCAAAATTTTCACGCAAAAATACCACTTGCCACCTAATTCTCGCCTAAAGAAAGTATAAAATAGCCTAACGACCCATAATCTTAACTAAATGTTAAAAAATTGTGAAACTTTGGAAACCATAATTGTTTTTGAAGTTTCCTGATTTACTTTTGCGCCCAATTCAAATTAGAATTCAGCTCATTACATTATAAAATGCTGATTTGTAAAAGTTTTTATGAAAGAAAAAATTGTTCAAAAAGCGTCAGAAATGTTTCTAAACCTTGGTTTCAAGAGTGTAACCATGGACGATATTGCCAATGAGTTGGGGATTTCAAAAAAAACGATTTATACCCACTTCAACAACAAGGAGACAATCATTGCCGTGGTAACCGATGCCATTTTCGAGAAAGTATCACATGATATCGATTGTATTTGTAATCTCGAAAAAAACCCGATTGAGGAAACGTATGAGATTAAGAAACGGGTTATGGAACACATGCGCAACGAGAAAACCTCACCCTCGCACCAGCTTCAGAAGTACTACCCCGCCATTTATAAAAATTTAAAAATGCGGCAGTTTAATTTTATGCAAGAGTGTGTTGTCAGGAACTTGCACCGTGGAATTGAACAAGGGCTTTTTAGAGATAATATCGACGTTCAGTTTGTCTCGCGAATCTACTTCACCGGTGTCACGGGTATTAAAGAAGAAAGCTTGTTCCCTGGCTCCATGTTTGAAGGCCAAGCACTGTATGACATGTTTTTAGAATACCATTTACGCGGTATAGTTACCCCAAATGGACGAAAAATACTCAACCAACTCATCCAATCAAATCTAGACTAATGAAACAGTTTTTCATCATAGTTTTCAGCCTTGCAACGCTTTCAGCTTTTGGCCAAAACAAAATGTATGATTTTACGCTTGAAGAAGCCATCACTTTTGCGCTAGACAGCAATTATACGGCGCTAAATGCACGGCGTGATATAGCCAAAGCCATCAAACAGAAGTGGGAAACCACTGCTACTGGGCTTCCACAGATAAGCGGTAACATTAGCTATCAGTATAATATTAAACAACCTGTTACTTTAATACCCGCAGAATTAAGTGGTGGTGCCCCCGGCACCTTCGTACCTGTTGTTTTTGGCACCAAGCAAAATGCAAATGCTGTAGCCACCTTAAATCAATTAATTTTCGACGGGAGTTATTTGGTAGGGCTTCAAGCGGCGAAAGCATTTCTAGATTTTTCAGAAAATGCTGCCGAAAAAACCAACCTCGAAGTACGGAAAGGTGTCATTAATGCCTACGGAAGTGTGTTATTGGCAGACGAACTGATTGCAATCTTCGAAAAAAACAAAGCCACGCTCGAAAAAAACCTATACGAAACCCGCAAGATTTTTGAAAACGGCCTTACAGAAGAGGAAAGTGTAGAGCAATTGGAAATCACATTGCTTGATATTGAAACCCAATTAAGTAATGCCAAACGCAGTTCGACTATCGCAAAACAAATGTTCAATGTCGCATTAGGCATCCCAATTGAAAGCACAGTAGTTTTTGAAGATGATTTAGATAGCTTGGCAACAGAAGGAACAAATTTACAACTGCTAGACACCAACCTAAATATTGAAGAAAACGTAGATTATAAAATTGCCTACAACCTTACTGAACAACGTAGCTTAGAGATGAAGCTAGAAAAAAGTAAAGCGCTTCCAAGCATTTCAGCTTTTGTAAATTATGGAACTGCTGCGTTCAGAGACGATTTTAGTTTTTTTGATTCAAGCGAACCTTGGTTCCAGTCGTCATTATTAGGTGTGAGCATGAATATTCCCATTTTTAGCAGTGGGATGCGAAGTGCCAAGACCCAACGGGCACGGATTGCCTTAGAACAAGCAGAGACTGAATTAAAAGAAACCAAAGAAAATGTATCGCTTCAACTCAACACAGCACGAAGCAATTATCAATTTGCGATCGAACGTCTAGAAAATGCTAAAAAAAACAAGGCATTGGCAGAACGTATTGAAAACAAAAACCAAATAAAATTTACCGAAGGTCTTAGTACTAGTTTCGATTTGCGTCAAGCGCAGACACAATTATATACGGCCCAACAACAATATTTCCAATCGATGTTGGACTTGATTAACTCGAAAGCAGAAATTGAAACCGTCTTGAACCTGCCAGACTTACGCATAGAATCTGAAGAAATTAAAGGAAAATACTAATCAATTATAACGTAGACCATTCATCTCATTAAATAAAAACAAATGAAAAAATCACTAATCCTGGCACTTCTCCTCCTCGTCCTTATTTCTTGTGGAGGCGGTGGAAATAACTCACTAGAAACCGTCCTTGAGAGCAACGATGTTGTTGCACTTCAACAGAAAAAAGATGAGCTGACAACACAGCAACAAGCCCTAAACGAGCAGTTAAAACAATTGGACGAGAAAATTAACGAACTCAACCCCGAGAAAAACATTCCGCTGGTAACAACATTTGTAGCCAATGATACCGTTTTTAACCATTATGTAGAACTACAAGGAAGTGTAGAAACCAAGCAGAATTTAGTGGTTACTTCGGAAATGGGAGGCATTTTACAGCGTGTATATGTAAAAGAGGGAGATAAAGTAAGCAAAGGCCAATTGTTGGCCAAAGTTGACGATGGCGGAATGAGCCAGCAACTGGCGCAGATGCAAGTACAGGCAGATTTAGCAAAAACTACCTTCGATCGTCAAAAAAGGTTGTGGGACCAAAAGATTGGTAGCGAAATTCAATACCTACAAGCCAAATCGAATTACGAAGCCCAGCAAGAAGCCATTAATTCTATGAAGCAACAACTAGGTAAATTCGTGATACGGGCCCCTTTTTCTGGAACCATAGACGATGTGATTACCGAACAAGGAAGTGTGGTGTCTCCAGGACAAACCCCAATTCTACGTGTTGTGAACCTGAGTGACATGTACATACAGACCGATGTGCCCGAAACATACATCACTAATGTCACCAAAGGCAAAGATGTAGAGGTGCAGTTTCCAGTGCTTTCAAAAACGATGGATGCTAAAATTAGACAAACGGGCGATTTCATCAACCCTGAGAACCGAACATTTAAGGTAGAAATTACCGTTCCGAATAAGGATAAAGACATTAAACCCAACCTTACGGCCAGATTACGCATTAATGACTACACAAACAATGAGGCAATCCTTATTCCGCAGAGCATTATATCTGAAAACGCAGAAGGAGAACAGTACATTTATGTGTTAGAGAATCAGGAAGACGAAAAGGCTGTCGCAAAGCGAGTTATCATCAAAACAGGGCAGTCGCAAGGAGATGTCATTGAGGTGCTTGAAGGACTAAAAGCTGGAGACAGCATCATTCAAGAAGGGGCGCGTAGCGTTAAAGACGGGCAAACCGTAAAAATTATCACGTACTAAAAAGACCGTTGGTTCGAGTGAATTCAAATTCTCTGTCCTGAGAATATGAATTCGTATCGAGAACTTATAAAACATTTAAAAAACTATGGCAAAGCAGCAAAAAAATACCGAGAAAGAGTTCAAGCTTTCTTCTTGGGCCATCAACAATAAAACCACCATCTATGTGATGATGGCCATGATTCTGTTTTTGGGTATTTCGGCTTACTTCAGTATGCCCCGAGAGAGTTTCCCAGAGATTCGTGAGACAAAAATTTACATTAGTTCGCTTTTCCCTGGAAACACAGCAGAAGATATTGAAAAGCTGATTACCGACCCGTTAGAGGATAAATTAAAAACGGTGAGTAATGTCGTTGAAATCACTTCCACCTCTCAGGAAGATTATTCGATGATCATCATCGAATTTGATGAGGACATATCGGTTGAACTCGCAAAACAAAAGGTGAAAGACGAAGTTGATTCAGAAACATCTGGAGAAGATTGGCCTACCTTTAATGGTGCAAAGGTAGAACCCAATATTTTTGAGTTGAGCCTTTCGGAAGAAATGCCCATACTGAATATTAATATCTCGGGAGATTATCCGGTATTAAAGCTGAAAGAATTTGCCGAATACCTGCAGGATGAAATTGAAGATCTTCCACAAATAAAACAAGCTGACATTCGCGGAGCGCAGGAAAAGGAAGTGGAAGTTGCTGTAGACATTTACAAAATGATGGCCAGCAATGTAAGTTTCCAAGATATTAGTAGCGCCATAGCCAATGGCAACATGACCATGTCTGCTGGTAACTTCATTGCAAGCGGGCAACGCCGAACCATCCGTATTTTAGGAGAAATTGATGAACCCGCTGAACTTAACAATTTTGTGGTGAAGTCTGAAAATGGAAACACCGTTTACCTACAAGATGTTGCCGACGTAAACTTTACGGAAAAAGACCGTACCACCTACGCTCGAGAGTTTGGAGACCGGGTGGTCATGCTCGATGTAAAAAAACGATCTGGGAAAAACATGGTAGCTGCTGCAGAAGAAATTCAAAAAATCGTGCAAGATGCCAAAGAAAACGTGTTTCCCTCAAACTTAAATATTTCGATAACCAACGACCAGTCTTCCAAAACCATTGGACAGGTGGACGATTTGGTGAACAATATTATCTTCGGAATTATTCTGGTTGTTACGGTGCTAATGTTCTTCTTAGGATTTAAAAACGCACTTTTCGTCGGATTTGCAATCCCAATGTCTATGTTCATGTCGTTAATGATTCTGAACCAGTTGGGATACACCATGAACACCATGATTTTATTTGGGCTCATCATGGGGCTCGGTATGCTGGTAGATAACGGAATTGTGGTGGTAGAAAACGTGTACCGCCTTATGGATGAAGAAGGGCTAAGCCGTGTAGAAGCGGCGAAAAAGGGAATAGGTGAAATCGCTTTCCCGATAATTATTTCAACACTAACAACAGTTGCTGCATTTGTTCCGTTGGGATTATGGCCAGGTCTTATGGGGCAGTTTATGATCTATTTCCCGATGACGCTTTCGGTGGTATTGGGCTCGTCCCTTTTTGTGGCGATTTTCTTCAACTCGGTACTGGTTTCACAGTTTATGAGAGTAGAAGATAAAAACATGCCAAAAAAGCAATTGGTTAAAATTTCGGCCATTGTTGGAGGTATCGGATTGCTAATCTTACTATTTGGAGGAGAATATCGTGCGATTGGATCGTTAATGATCTTTACTGCTATTATGTTGTGGGTGTACCGAATGGTATTGCGAAAAATGGCCAATCGTTTTCAGAAAAAGACACTCGTAAGGCTAGAAAATTGGTATGAAAAAAGACTGGTTGGTTCATTAAAGAGCAAGAGACCCTATTGGATCATAGGGGGGACATTCACTGTGTTACTAGCGGCATTCGTTGCGTTTGGCGCCTCGGTAGCATCACAACGAACTAAGATTGAATTTTTTCCAGACAACAAACCAAACCAGATTATTGTCTACATTGAATACCCACAGGGTACCGATATCGAAAAAACCAATGCCATCACTAAAGAGATAGAAAAAGTAGTGTACAAGACGCTGAATAGCGACCAATATACAGATGGTGATTATAATTTCTTGGTTGAAAGTGCCGTGAGCCAAGTAGGTGAAGGAGCTGGAAATCCGCAAACCGATGGAGGTTCTGCTGCCGAAATGCCCCACAAAGGTAAAATTACTGCCTCAATGCGGGAATATAAATACCGTCGTGGCGAAGACAGTGAAGAATTGCGCCAAAAAGTACAAGAAGCCTTGGTAGGAATTTATCCTGGGGTTTTAATTTCTGTTGAAAAAGACGCAAACGGACCGCCAGCAGGTCCTCCTATTAATATTGAATTAGAAGGTGACGACTACAATGAGTTAATTGCAGCTGCCGAAGACATGCGCGAATACATCAATTCAAAAAGTATTGCTGCCATAGACGAATTAAAAATTGACGTGAACAAAGACAAGCCTGCGATGCAGGTGGTAGTAGATCGTGAAAAGGCCGGAGAATTGGGCATTAGTGCTGGGCAAGTAGGCCAACAACTTCGAAATGCTATTTTCGGAACCAAAGCGGGGATTTATAAAGAAGATGGGGAAGATTACGACATCTATGTTCGTTTTAACGAAGAGAGCCGTTACAATGCAAGTGCCATTTTTAACCAAACCATGACTTTTAGAACCAATACGGGACAATTGCGTAACGTTCCTGTTTCTGCAGTGGCAACCAAGCGTAACAACTCTGGTTTTAGCGCTATTAAACACAGAGACACTAAACGAGTGGTAACGGTGTATTCTGCACTGGCGCCGGGCTATACTGATGCGGGTGCTGTAGTGAGCCAAATTCAGAACGAAATGCGCAATTTTGATGGAATTCCAGATGACATTAATATTGATTTTACGGGTCAGATAGAAGAGCAGAACAAACAAATGGCCTTTTTAATGGGGGCGTTTTTTAGTGGTCTCGGACTTATTTTCCTGATTTTGATTTTTCAGTTTAACTCTATTTCGAAACCAACTATTATCATGATCGCTATTTTCTTGAGCTTTATAGGTGTTTTCGGGGGAATTGTAATCTCTGGGTCTCCCTTTGTGATTATGATGACGATGATGGGAATTATCTCCCTCGCGGGAATTGTGGTAAATAATGGTGTGGTATTGTTAGATTATGCGCAATTGCTCATAGACAGAAAGAAAAACCAATTAAATATAGATGAAGATGAATATCTTGAAAAAGAAGATTTATTGGCCAGTATCATCAAAGCAGGAAAAGCACGTTTAAGACCTGTATTGTTAACTGCAATCACGACCATTTTAGGGCTGATTCCGTTGGCGATTGGATTAAACATCGACTTTTTCTCTCTGTTTTCTGAATTTGACCCCAAAATATACATGGGAGGTGATAACGTTATTTTCTGGGGACCTTTGGCATGGACCGTAATATACGGATTACTAATTGCAACTTTCTTAACGTTAATTGTGGTTCCGGTGCTCTTTTATATCGCTACCCGCATGAAAATGTGGTTGCATGCTAGAAGAAATCCAAAGGAAGATGAGGTTTCAACAGCAGGAGAAGACATCAATTTAGAAGCTGCAGAATAGCATCGAGTTCTAGGTGAAAAAGAAAAGCCCTTTCAGCAAAACTGAAAGGGCTTTTTTATTGAAACTAATTCAATTAATTTCCTTCTGTAAGTGGAATAGGAAATTGAGAGAATACATCATCTTCAGGACGTGCTAAAGGAAGCTCGTCTAATCTGCCATATCTTCTCACGTCAATCCAACGGTGGCCCTCCGCATACAAAGAATAGCGTCTTTGGTTTAACATTTCATCTGTAAGAGCTGCAGCATCTGTATCACCGGTATACGGATCTAAGCCTGCACTTTCACGAATAAGGTTCAGTGCAGCAATCGCTTCTCCTGGGTTGCTATTGATGTTTGCTTCAGCATACAATAAAATGAGCTCTTCATTTCGAATAATTGGGATAGAAGACTCTTGTGATGGATAAACAAAAACATCGTAGTTTCCTGTGAGTCCGTCGAGTGTAATCTCAGATTCGCGCTCTACTACTTTACCCAAGGTGTTCAATTCAGGATTTCCAAAAACTCTAAAGTCTCCTGCTTCAGCATCTGCCAAGAAATTAGGCTCCATAATTCTAGCTCCAGCCGTAGTTGCACCTAAAGGGAAGAACATAGGGTTGGCTATATCTGTAGCGTTTAACGAAAAGTTATGATAGATTCCTGTGTTAAGGTCTGAACTACTCAGGTTTAAAAACGAATCATCTAAGAACGTGCGTACTGCAGCCATATCACCTTGATATGCTGCTACACGTGCAGAGATAGCTTTATTGGCTTGCAAAAAGCTGCTTGGCGTATTGAATCCCTCAAATCCTGATGAAAGTACAAAAGGGAATTCTGGACCGCCGTTTGCTAGGTTTTCTGCTCCGGCAACCAAGAAGTTTCTGATATCGGCTAACGCTTGTGTTCTAGAAACAATAGGCCCTAGGTTGTCGGCATCTGCCACATCGGTACGAATTCCATTTTCATTGGTAAGGTTCAAATTGAGCAATAGTTCGTATCCAATAAAGGTTTGCAATAAACCTCTAGTTGCAGCCACTTCAGCGTTCGAAAATTGTGCTGAAAGATCTTGACTGTCTAAGAAGCCCAAGATTAAATTAGCGTTCTTAACGGTTCTGTAACGTGCAGCCCAAGGGTTGGTAATATAAAAGGTGTTGTTATCCAACACGGCATTTTCGCCCCCAAGAAGATCGCTTGTAAAACGCGGGTCTGAACTAGAGAACCTCCAATATTCACGACCAATAACGCCGCAGTCATCATAATAGGTTCCCAGTCGCACACGCGAACTGTATAAAATACCGCCAACAAGATCTTGCAGATCTCCACGGGTTAGGTTCTCGTTGAACGCATCCACTTCAGGATTGTTCAAATCTGAAAATTCTTCTACATCGCATGAGAACAGTGTTCCTGCAACGGCTAGTAAGAATAAAATTTTATATATCTGTTTTTTCATAATTCAATTTTTTAAAAGTTAACTCCGAGGTGGAATAAGTATCGCTTAGAAGAAGGGAATGGTGTTACTTCAACACCTGTAAAAATGGTTCCTCCTCCAAAGTTTGACACTTCAGGATCATAGCTATTATAGTCGAAGAAGTTAAGAACATTTGTTCCTGAGAGTCCGATTCGTACTGAATCGATTGCTCCTCCAATCACATTGCCTAACATTTTGCTTTCTAATGTGTAGTAAAGTCCGATTTCACGAAGTCTTACATACGAAGCATCTTCAACAAAAACTTCTGCAGAAGAACCCAATTGGCTCACTCTGTAAGGTCCGTTCCCTAGCTGTCCTTCGGGGTCAAGGTCGATTGTATCATAATCGTGGCTAGTTCCGTTTAGGTCTGTTAAGAGCGCCGTAAGGTTGATGTTGTCACCACCACTTTTCCATTGCCATAAGAAAGAAAGATCAATGTTTTTCCAGCGTAAATTATTATTAACACCCATTTGGAAGTCTGGCTCGGCATCTCCAAATACTTGGAATCCGTTTGGTCCTGGATTTGGACCAATACCCACAATTTGTGTCGCACTAGAGCCTTCTTCAATTCGATAGGTTCCTAATGTGGCACCAAAAGCACCAACGTTAAACGGCTCTACATCTAATCTAGTAATTTCAGATTTATTTTTGAACCAGTTTACACCGATGTTCCATTCAAAATTATCGTTTACGATTGGTGTAGCGTTCAGGCTAAGCTCGATACCCTTATTCTGCAATTCACCTGCATTTACAAATTCAGTTGTAAACCCTGTTGAAGGTGGCAATTGAGATTGAAGAATAAGATCGTCTACTGTTTTGATATAGTACGTAGCAGAGAAGTCTAATCTTCCGTTAAAGAAACCAAGGTCGGTACCAAATTCAAGTTCTTTCTGACGCTCAGAATTGATTTCCTTATCGCCTCGTACACCTCTTAAGCTAATACCTAATAATCCGTCTGTAGAAAATGCCCCGTACGAAGTAAATAAAGCACCAAATGGTGGGAAGTTTCCTGCTTCACCATAGGCTGCTCTTAATTTAAACTGGCTCCATGTACCTCCTTCGTTCCAGAATCCAAATTCGTTCAGATTTACCGCCAATGATCCTTTAGGGTAGTAATTATAGGCATTTGCATCTCCATTGTTTGAAGATTTATCACCTCGAATACCTACGGTAGCAATAAATTTATCTTGAAAATTCACCTCTTCCTGAGCAAAGAACCCGGCATCTTCTTGCTTCACTCTTGTCTGAACCACTCCCGTATTAGCTGCTTGGTCTACATTTGTTTCTGAAGCAACCAATCCTGTGGCAGTCACCAATTTTGTATCTCTGTCGAAACGTTCATTGGTAAGACCTGCCTGTGTTCTGAAATTGATATCGCTATCGGTAAAATAGTTATGTACCAAAAATGCAGAAAGGTTGTAGTTTTTGTTTTGAGTATCTCCTTGTACTGAAACTCCATTCAATCCGCCATTGCTTGGCTTCTGAAATTGTAACGCTTTCGGGAAAATAGCTCGTGATTGTTGTCCGTACATATCTAAACCTCCTCGAAGCACTAATTCTAAATTTGAATTTTCACCTCGGTAAAAGTCTAAGTTCATAGTACCTCCCATAATGAAACGATTTACACGTTCGTTATTGGTAACCAGGTCTCTGGTTTGTAATGGGTTAGAAGAGTTATTTGGATGGTCTGGATAATTTCCATTGCCATCTGCCAATAATCCGTCCCAAGGTCTAGTTGCAGTTAAGGCAACACCAATAGTAGTTCCTGAGTTATCATTGTTAAAGAAACCACGGTCTGATGAAGAGTAGATATAATTAGAACTCAAGTTGAATTTTAACCAATCTTTCGCTTTATGGTCTAAGTTTAAACGCAACGAAGTTTTTTCATATCCTGTGTTACGTACAATACCCTCTTCATTGTTATGGCTAACCCCTGCATAATATTTTGTTTTCAGGGAACCACCACTCATATTGAAGTTGGTAAGTCTAATGAATCCCTTTTCACCAAAAATTTCGTCTTCATAATCTACTAAGGTTCCATTATTCTGGGCATTTACAAAATCATTAGCCGCATCTTCACCAAAGGTGTCGAGTACGCGTTGTCTAGTGTAATCGCGAACTCCTAGCAAGTTGATAGCTTCGGTCCAACCTACAGATTGAGAAAATTTGTACTTAGTTTCTCCAGCCTTACCTCTTTTGGTAGTAATAATAATTACCCCTGCAGCTGCACGCGAACCGTAGATAGCGGCCGCAGATGCACCTTTTAAGATTTCAATATTGGCAATATCTTCAGGGTTAATATCTGCAATACGGTTGGTAGGGTTATCTTGGTTAGAAGCACTACCTCCAGCGGCTGCAGCAGAAACTGCGTTCAATCCGGCAGATAAAGATGAGTTGTCGAGATATACACCGTCAATAATATAAAGCGGTTGCACATTTCCTTGTAGCGACGTTGCACCACGAAGTTTTACAGATAAACCTCCCCCGGGTGCTCCTGAATTCTGGTTTACTACTGCCCCGGCAAATTTACCGTACAGTGCTCCGTCTAAGGTTGGAGGTGGTGTTTTCCCCACTAAATCTTCGGCAGAAAGAGATGCCACGGCATTGGCTGAGTTTGTTCGTTCAATAGAGGTTGCCAAACCAGTAATTACGACTTCATCTAGAGCCTGGGCAGATTCTCCCATTGTTATGTTTAACGTTTCTGAAATACTCACCGCTTGTTCTACTGTCGTAAATCCTAATGACGAGAATACTAACGTTCCCGGCAAAGTAGACATTTCAATGGAGTAATTACCATCAATATCTGTAGTAGTACCATTGGTGGTACCTTTCTCAATTACGTTCACAAAAGGAACGGTCTCACCACTCTCGCTTGTTACCTTACCCGAAATCGTATTTTGGGCAAATACAAAGCACGGTAGCAAGAATAAGAAAAGCAGAAGCCTCCTGCGATAAAAGTTGTTTTGTTTCATAGTTTATGATTTAAGTTAATGTAATCTCGAAATTACTGCTAATTATTCAATAATACCAAGCTTTCATTATATTTTTCATAATCTAACTTGAAGTTTTTCTAAGAATTTTTTAATTGTTCTGAAAATCATAAGGATACCTAAAAAAAATACCCCTATCCTATTTTATCTTCTTAAATTTGCACAAAATTCCTATAAACAGGAATAAATTCAGTATTCATTAAAAGATTTCCGCTCCTGCGGGAAATACTATGTATAGAACGCATACCAATGGCCAACTACGTGCCACCGACATCAATAAAAAAGTAACTTTGGCCGGATGGGTCCAAAAAACCCGGGACAAAGGTTTTATGGTCTGGGTAGATCTGCGAGACCGCTACGGAATCACACAACTTATTTTTGATGCCGAGCGCACTCCAAAAGCCATGATGGAAACTGCTTCACAATTAGGGCGAGAATTTGTGATTCAGGTAACAGGTACTGTGATTGAAAGGGAAAGTAAAAACCCAAACATGCCTACTGGTGATATCGAAATTTTAGTTTCTGAAATATCGGTGCTCAACAAATCGCTTACCCCTCCTTTTACCATCGAAGATAGCACAGATGGCGGCGAAGATTTGCGAATGAAATACCGCTATCTGGATATTCGCCGCACTCCTGTGCGAAACAACTTGGTGTTTCGCCATAAAGTGACCATGGCTGTGCGAAATTACCTTTCAGAAAAAGACTTTGTAGAGGTAGAAACCCCCTACCTTATCAAATCGACCCCAGAAGGCGCCCGAGATTTTGTTGTACCAAGCCGCATGAATGAAGGGCAGTTTTATGCCCTTCCGCAGTCACCACAAACCTTTAAACAATTGTTGATGGTAGGTGGAATGGACAAATACTTTCAGATTGTGAAGTGCTTTAGAGATGAAGACCTACGTGCAGACCGACAGCCAGAATTTACTCAAATTGACTGTGAAATGGCGTTTATAGAGCAAGAAGATATTCTAAACACTTTTGAAGGCCTCACAAGACATTTATTAAAAGAGATAAACGGTGTTGAAGTTGGTGAATTCCCGAGGATGCAATACGATGATGCCATGCGATTGTACGGAAACGATAAGCCCGATATCCGCTTCGGAATGGAATTCGGTGAGCTTAATAGTGTCGCGCAACATAAAGATTTCTCTATTTTCAACAAAGCCGAACTCGTAGTAGGTATTGCCGTCCCGGGGGGAAATAGTTATACACGAAAAGAGATTGATAAACTAACCGATTGGGTGAAGCGCCCACAGGTAGGCGCCTTAGGAATGGTGTATTGCAGAGTGAATGAAGATGGAAGTTATAAATCTTCGGTAGATAAATTCTACGACCAAGAAGATTTAGCGAAATGGGCCGAAGTAACTGGAGCAGAAAAGGGAGACCTTATCTGTGTGCTTTCTGGAGACACTAATAAGGTACGCGCACAACTCTCAGCATTGCGCATGGAATTAGCCGAGCGTATGGGACTGCGTAAAGCAGGCGAGTTTGCCCCATTGTGGGTAGTCGATTTCCCGCTGCTTGAGTTAGATGAAGATACAGGCCATTATCACGCCATGCACCATCCGTTTACTTCACCAAAACCTGGACAACTGGAACTATTAGGTACCGACCCGGGAGCCGTAAAAGCTAATGCCTACGACCTTGTTTTAAACGGAAATGAAATCGGTGGAGGCTCCATTAGAATCCACGACAAGAAAACACAGGCCGTTATGTTAAAACACCTAGGTTTCTCAGAAGAAGAAGCCAAGGCACAGTTTGGTTTTTTAATGGATGCTTTTGAATACGGCGCACCACCACACGGCGGTATCGCTTTTGGCCTGGACAGGTTGGTTGCGATTTTGGGCGGACAAGAAACCATACGCGATTTTATTGCATTTCCGAAGAACAACAGTGGTCGCGATGTGATGATAGATGCGCCCTCACCATTAGATAAAGAGCAATTGGAAGAGTTGCACCTTAAAGTAGAACTGTAATACAACTCTCTAAATAAAACTTCTCAATCTATGAGAATCGTATTGATCATTCTTTTTCTATTAATTGCAGCTTCTGTTGCATTTGGCTTCTACATAAAGCCGGTAGATTACCGTACGGGCGAATTTTGTATCGGTATTGGGATTAGTGCTTTGTTCTTTTTGTGGATGCCACTTTTTATCTATCACCGATGGCGCAAACGCAACTTTAAAGACTACATGCTCACAAAAGAGAATATAGATAAAATGCGGCAAGAAGGAGACGACAAAAAGCTATAACCACTTCATTCATAAAGCATTCAAGCACTCAATTTTCAGAGATAAAATGTTGTTTTACAACTTCCTTTTTTCGAAAAAGTTACATTTAGATAACCTATGGCAGCATAAAAAATGTAACTTTGTGGCTTATTAATTATATTTTTTTATTACAATGGAAGGAACAGTAAAGTTTTTTAACGAATCAAAAGGTTACGGATTCATCACCAATGATGACACCGGAAAAGACATTTTCGTACACGTAACCGGACTTAATGGCGAAGCCCTTAACGAAGGTGACAAAGTAGAATATGTTGAAGAAGAAGGAAGAAAAGGAATGGTTGCGGGTCAAGTACGCGTAATTCACGACTAAGATATATATTCGTAAAACCAACCAACAAATCCCCTTGAACTGCAGTTCAAGGGGATTTTTTCTTTTATGGGCAACCGCCGGGCTGTCTGTTGTATTCCCGATAGCTATCGGGGGATGTTGCAAAAGCCATCAATTCAAGTTTCGTTTTTCAATAAAAAAACGCTTCAATATCTCAGAGGCTTCAGTAGCCAAAACCCCTCCTTCCAGTTTTGTTTTTGGATGCAATTTAGTTCCCATCGCAATACACCCCCGTTGTTCATCCCTAGCACCATAGACTACCCTCGAAATTTGACTCCAATACAAGGCTCCAGCACACATTTGACAAGGTTCGATAGTAACATACAATGTGCAATCGATAAGGTATTTTCCACCCAGATAATTGGCTGCCGCCGTAATAGCCTGCATTTCGGCATGTGCTGTGACGTCGTTTAATGTTTCTGTTAGATTATGTGCCCTGGCTATCACTTGATTTTTCACTACTACAATAGCTCCAATAGGAATTTCACCTTTAGCATAGGCGGCTTCTGCCTCTTGTAGGGCTTTTTTCATGAAGTAGGTATCGTCGAAAGGCTGAATCAAGTCTTTGGTCTTTTGTCTTTGGTCAAAAATACAACAAAAAGGTGGCTGAGGGTTTTTGCGGAAACCTTCTATTCCAATTTCCAATTTAGAATTCGCGAAAATGTCGCGAAGCCACGTATCTTTGCTTTAATGGCAACGAACCTGCTCCATACGATTACCTTTCCTTCAGACCTTCGGAAACTTTCTGAGCAAGAACTTCCGCAACTGACCCAAGAACTTCGTGATTTCATTATCAATGCCGTGGCCACAAAAGAAGGTCATTTGGGAGCCAGCCTTGGCGTTGCCGAATTGACCGTAGCCCTGCATTATGTTTTTAACACTCCAAAAGATATATTGGTTTGGGATGTGGGCCACCAAGCATACGGTCATAAGATTCTTACTGGCCGAAGAGCACAGTTCCATACCAACAGACAACTTGATGGGATTAGCGGATTCCCAAAAAGAAATGAAAGTGAATACGATACGTTTGGTGTGGGCCATAGCAGCACGGCAATCTCAGCTGCACTGGGTATGGCAATTGCTTCGCAATTGACAGGTGATGCCGAACGGCAGCACATTGCCGTGGTGGGCGACGCCTCTATTGCCAGCGGAATGGCCTTTGAAGCCCTAAACCACGCTGGGGTTACAGACACTAATTTATTGGTTATTCTAAACGACAACGCCATCGGTATAGACCCCAGTGTGGGCGCCTTAAAAAAATACCTCACACAAGTTAATTTAGATCGAGCGCCAAAAACAGATAACATTTTTGAAGCCCTTAACTTTAACTATTCAGGCCCCATAGACGGCCATGACCTCAGCATATTGATTGCCGAACTAAGACGGCTGAAAGAAGTAAACGGACCAAAACTGTTGCACGTAATCACCAAAAAAGGAAAAGGATTACGCCAAGCCGAAGAAAACCAAGTCACCTACCACGCTCCAGGGAAATTTAATGCAAAAACTGGCGATTTGCTGCCAAAATCGGAAACAATAACTCCTCCTAAATTTCAAGATGTTTTTGGAAAAACGTTGGTTGAACTCGCTTCAAAAAACACCAAGATTATCGGTATCACCCCAGCAATGCCAACTGGTAGCTCCCTAAAGTTTATGATGGACGCTTTCCCCGAGCGTGCGTTCGATGTGGGAATTGCAGAGCAGCACGCGGTTACTTTTGCGGCAGGGCTGGCTACGCAAGGTATGGTTGTTTATTGTAACATTTATTCCACTTTTTTACAACGCGCCTACGACCAGCTTATCCATGATGTTTGCCTGCAAAACCTGCCTGTAATTTTCTGCCTAGACCGCGCCGGACTCGTAGGGGAAGATGGAGCCACACATCATGGTATATTCGATTTGGCACATCTTAGGGCTATTCCAAATCTTATGATCTGTGCCCCTCGCAACGAAATTGAACTACGAAATATGCTGTTCACTGCCCAACTAGGATTGAACGGCCCAATGGCAATTCGGTATCCGAGAGGTCGAGGCTCCATAATAGAATGGGAGTCGCCATTTCAAAAAATACCTTTGGGAACATGTCTTCAACTGAAAGATGGCGACCAAATTGCTGTGCTCTCTATCGGCACTATGGCTACAAATGCTTCGGAAGCCATTTGCTCAATAGAGAAAATTTCCAAAGAAAAAATAGCCCACTATGATATCCGGTTCCTAAAGCCGCTTGACGAAAACTTCTTGCATGAAATTTTCAGCAAACACAATACTATTATCACCGTTGAAGATGGCGTTAAAAAAGGTGGCCTTGGCAGCGCCATCATAGAATTTGCCTCTAAACATAGGTATACCAATACAGTAAAAGTTCTCGGTATTCCAGATGTCTTTCCCGAACATGGCACCGTTGCCGAACTACAACAGTTAGCAGGAATTTCAGCTTTAAAAATTAAAGAAGTAATCGAGAGTTTTATTGATTCTAAAAAAACCTAAGTCCTTTAAGGACTACATAAACACTAATTTTCTAAAGGTTCCCCTGAATTTTTTGAAACAATTGCAGGGCTTGTCCATCAGTAAGCATAGACACATGGTGACAGCAATACATTAAATACTGATAGGGCTCAGTTGGCAAGGTATTGTCACCAAAATGCTTTAAGATAAGTTTGTCATAATGCCGAACAGACCCATTCGCATTATTTTCAAACGCCGTAGTGTATCCATCTAGTAAAGTGCTTAGAATTTTATAACCTGCCAATTCCTTTTCCACTACTTCCGGACTCTGGTACACATTAGCAATACTCGTTTTAATAATATCTGAAATCTGAGCCTGGTACTTACTTTTTTCTAACAAGCTCACATTAAAATCGCCTTTTAGAATTTCGGTTTCATTTTCAATAAAAATCTGCACCGCTTCTGAAATTAGCGTATTAATGGCAAGCGCGCGTAGATAGGCCAGTCTGTCTTTTGATTGGGAAAGTTTCGCATACTTATCTTTGTTAAGGCTATCTTTAACCAAATTCACCAAATATTCTAAAGCTGTTTCTTCAGGAATCCACCCCAGGTTAATCCCGTCTTCAAAGTCGATGAGCGTATAGCAAATATCATCGGCAGCTTCTACCAAAAATGCTAATGGATGCCTGTTGTAACTCATCGCATTCGCATCTCCTCTTGATTGCAATCCTAAGTTAGACGCGACCTCTTTAAAAAACGGTACGTCGTCCTGGAATACTCCGTATTTTTTATCTGCGATGTGTTGGGTTGGTTTCTTCGGAAGGCTTTCCTTTGGGTATTTCATAAAGGCTCCCAAGGTCGCAAACGTAAGTCGGAGTCCGCCAGAAACCCCGTTTTTTGTTTCAGTCAATATTTTGAATCCGTTGGCGTTTCCTTCAAAATCAATAAGGTCCTGATATTGCTTATCACTTAACACCGATTTAAACCGTTGCCCGTTTCCGTTTAAAAAATAAGCCCCGATAGCCTTTTCTCCACTATGCCCGAAGGGCGGATTGCCAATATCGTGCGCCAATGCGGCGGCGGCTACAATCGCTCCAAAATCGGTTGCCTGAAATCCGTGTACGGTTTGTAAATGCGGATGCTTTTCGAGAATCGCTTTGCCCACCTGCCTACCCAAGGAACGGCCCACTACACTTACTTCCAAACTATGGGTGAGCCTGGTATGCACAAAAGAAGTTTTAGACAAAGGGATGACTTGGGTTTTATCTTGTAGGCTTCGGAAAGCGGAAGAAAAAATGACCCGGTCATAGTCTACCTCAAAACCGGTACGCGACTCATTTTCTTCTATCCGAAGTCGTTTTTTGGTATATCCTTGCTTCTGAAGCGAAAGTAAATCTTCCCAATGCATCATTGTTGTGTTTTAAGCCAGCAAGATACCCAATTTTAAGAAGTTGGTACAACTAAAAAAGGTAGCGTTTTGGTAATTGTTTGGTAACACAAAAAAGCCTCATTGCCGCTTAGTTTTGAAGTATTAAAAGAAAGTTGGTAGATAACATTAAAGTAACATTAATCTTACTTAATGCTAAACCAAGCATAACATTGAGATAACCGTAAAAACTTCATTTGTCGATTCCTTTGCACCAAATGAATAAACTACTTTGATGAGCAAAATTTTTACAGCAGCAATGCTACTATTTACTACCTTAACGTTCGCACAGACCGGAACGATAGAAGGTACTTTAACAGACAAAGACGCGAATGGAGAACCACTCCCGTTTGCAAATGTCATAATTAAAGGAACTACCCAGGGAACCACTACAGATTTTGATGGAAAATACATCATCGAAAACGTACCCGTTGGTGACTATATTATTGAATTCAGTTTTGTTGGGTATGAAACACTTGAAATTCCTAATGTTTCTGTTGAAACCGACAAATTCACAAGAATTGATGCAGCCCTAGGCGCAAGTGCCGCTGCATTAGATGAAGTTTTTATTACCGTGCAAACAAGCCGTGAGCGCGAAACTGCATTATTACTCGAACAAAAAGATGCGGTTGCTGTGGTTGAAAGTATCGGAGCACAGCAAATGGGCAAATTAGGTGTTTCTGACGCCTCTGCTGCGACCACCAAAATCTCAGGGGTTTCTAAAACTGATGGTAGTGGTGATGTTTTTGTACGCGGATTGGGTGACAGGTATTTAACTACAACCTTAAATGGTCTTCCTATTCCGTCTGACGATATTGAGCGTAAAAATATAGGACTAGAGCTTTTTAACACACGTTTGATTCAAAGCATTGGCGTAAGTAAAACCATGTCTCCAAATCTTTCAGCAGATCAAGCCTCTGGAAATATCAATATCATTTCAAAGGAACTGAGCGGAAGTTCAGAATTGAGCGCTAGAGTAAGGTCTGGAATAAACACCAACGTTATACAAAACGGCGTATTCGATAATTATAAAGTTTCAGCAAACGATAACGACGTTACGGCTGGTATCTACGTAAAGGATATTTCAACAGGAAGAGCAATTACCGAACAAACTTGGGCGCCACAAACGGCAAATCTCCCGATAGACAACTCGGTTTCTTTCAGTATTGGAAAAAAATTGGGAGAACGGTTTAAAGTGTTGTTCACTGCCGGACAAAACTCTTCCTACGAATACAGAGATGGTGAATTCCGCCAATTTAGATCAAACTTTATCGACGATAGTATTCCTGACGCCATCACCTGGAACAAGGAAGTGACTACCTCGGGAATGTTTACCACCAAGTTTAAGGCAGACGACAACAATGACCTTAAGTTAACTGCTTTGGTAATCAATAAGGTTACAGACCAAGTTTTTGAAGGGGGACGTGAAGGAACTGCTTCTATTTTTGAAGAGACCGATGAAGGCGAAGCGTTTCAATTTATTCGAGACCAAAACCTAAAAAAAACATTGGTGTCTGTTACCCAATTATCTGGAGATCACGATATTTCTGAAATGAATACCCTTACATGGGCTGGAGGATACAATTACCTAAGTGCAGACGAACCTAATCGAATTAGAAACGAAGTAAACTTCAATTTTACAGATCCAGACAGAGCAGGATTGGTTCAGTTAGGCCGTACCGGTGGTTTCCAACAACGGAAAAGTGTACAAAAAATTGAAGATATAGAATACAATGGCCGTATTGCCGATTTGATAAAAATCTACGATACAGATACGAATAAATTCAGCATAAATTTTGGTGGAGATTATCGTAAAAAGACCCGTGACTTTGCATCGCGTTTCTACGGAGTAGAAGAAACGGTTATCAATGCCGTAAACCCAGAATCTATCGATCAGATTTCTGAAATCTTTACCCAAGAAAATTTCGACAACAACTTGCTGAAACTAAACGTGCAAGATCCTGACTTCTACGACGGAACCTTACAGAGCGTTGCCGGATTTGCAAACTTTGCAGGACAATTGGGCAAGTTTAGTATTGCAGCCGGACTCCGTTTTCAGAAAGACGATATCGACGTGAACTTTGACGTAGGAAACTTTGCAGGTAGAACAGGATCTTCAATCAAAGACTACCGCAGATTATATCCATCTTTAAATTTAAAGTACGACATTAATGACAAGCACAGCATTCGCTTTGCAAACAGTACTACACGTACATTACCTGAATTTAAAGAAATTGCCCCTTTCGAATATGTTTCGCCACAGGGTCAGATTACACGAGGAAATACAGAGGTTGAGGCGTCCACTAATTATAATTATGACCTAAAATGGGAGTTCTTTCCATCGAATGATCAATTAGTATCATTAACAGCCTTTTACAAAGAAATTGAAGACCCCATTAACAAAGTACAGGACCGAGGTTCTGCTGGTATTTTCTCTTACTTCAATTCGGGTGAACAGGCAGAAATTTACGGTGTGGAAGTTGAAACTAGAGTAAACCTTATTTCTGGAGACGAGCAACCCAAACTTCGCTTAAACCTAAACGCTGCGCGTTTGTGGCACTCACAAGACTTGAAAGATGTATTTGATGAAGACGGAAATTTAGTACGTAGCTTTAAATACAACAACAGAACCGAAGCCGACTTACAAGGTGCATCAGACTGGATTGTGAACACATCACTTAATTACGAAACTAACCAAGAATTTCCACTAGATGCTTCCTTAGTAGCAAACTATGCTTCAGACAGAGTATTTGCTTTGGGAGCTGCTGAAATACAAAGTTCTTCAGACATAAACTACAACGAAGAAATTGTAGAGAACGGATTCGTAACATTAGATGCCATCGTTAGTAAAGAGCTAAACGAAAACTGGACTATTGGACTCAGAGCTAGAAATATCTTAAACCCAGAAATAAAAAGAACGCAATTGGTGCGTCCTAGCACAACGGGCATTGAGCGCGAAGAAACGGTGCTATCGTATACCAAAGGGGTACGATTAGGACTTAACATTAACTATTCATTCTAAATCTTAAAAACTCAACTATTCAATTTTAAACTATGAAAAATCTAAAAACAATTACTAGAATTTTTGCGATACTAAGTATCGTGCTTGCTGCAAGTTGTAGCAGTGATGACGACTTCCAGCCTACCGAAGATGATACGGTTGTAGAAGACACCAACCTAACCGGAGATATCGATTCAGACAGAATCTTAGACCCAACACAACAGTACACCATTTCAGGGTCTGTATTTGTAAAAGATGGTGCTAAATTGACCATCCCTGCTGGAACAGAAATCGTAGCCGAAGTAGGTACAAACAACTTTATCGCAGTAGAGCAAGGTGCCGAAATTGATATTCAAGGTACTGCAAGTCTACCCGTAATCATGCGTTCTGCGGGTAACAACCCTGGAGAATGGGGTGGATTGTTACTATGCGGAAAAGCACCAACTACTGAAGGTACTGGTGTTATTGCCGAAGTTGCCGGTTTAGTGTACGGTGGAAATGAGCCAACAGATAGCTCAGGTAACATCGATTACCTAATCATTCGTAATGCTGGAGCACAAATTAACTCAGAATCACAATACAACGGTTTAACCTTGTATTCTGTTGGTTCAGGAACAACTATAGACAATGTTGCTGTTTTAGACGGTGCTGATGACGGAGTTGAATTCTTCGGAGGAACTGTAAGTGTAACCAATTTTTATGCTGAAAACAACGAAGACGATTCTGTAGACTGGACCGAAGGTTGGAACGGCACCTTAACCAACACCTACGTATTACATACTCTAGCAGGCTTTTCTACTGCGGTTGAAGCCGATGGTGAAAACGCAAACCCTAAATTGGTGAACTTTACAGCAAACTCTACTGTAGGTGGAACCGCATTACAGTTTAAAAAAGAATCAGGTGCTACTATTACAAACTTAGCATTGATTGGTTATGAAACTTCATTAGACTTTAGAGACGATGGTGCACCTAGCAACGTTCAGATCGATGGTCAAGATTCAGATCCTAACAATCCTTACATTGCACCACCAACTGTAGATGTGAGCATGTTCTCTTGGGTAAGCTCAAACAACACTGGAGGTGAAGTTGTGATTCTTGGAGGTGACGTTACTGAAACCTTAACCCTAGACCCAGGAACTAGCTACTTACTAGATGCAGTTTTACTTGTTAAGAACGGTGGAAGATTAATTATTCCTGCAGGAACTAAGATAGCTGCACGCCCAGGTGGACAAGATGTGTATATTGCTTCTGAAATAGGAGGCCAAATTGAAGTAAACGGTACTGCTGAAAATCCAGTTGTAATGTCATCTGTGGCTGGACAACCTGGAGATTGGGGTGGATTGCTACTTTGTGGTGACGCACCAACAACAGAAGGTACGAACGTGATTGCTGAAGTAGGTGGCCTTGTTTACGGAGGTACGAATCCAGCGTCAGATTCAGGTAAAATCAATTACTTGGTGATTGTTGGAGCTGGTGCTCAAATTAACTCTGAATCTCAGTTTAACGGGCTTACACTTTACGCAGTTGGAACAGGTACTGAAATCAGCAACGTTGCAACCATCAACGGTGCAGACGACGGTGTTGAATTCTTCGGTGGAACTGTTAGCATGACCAACTTCTATGCATTGAACAATGAAGATGATTCTGTAGACTGGACTGAAGGATGGAATGGCACACTAACAAATGCGTATGTACAAAATGATATAGAAGGATTCTCTACGGCTGTTGAAGCAGATGGTGAAAACGCAAATCCTAAATTGGTGAACTTTACCGCTGCATCTACTGTGGGCGGAACCGCACTTCAGTTCAAAAAAGAATCTGGTGCAACATTTACCAATGCTTCTATCACCGGATATGATACTCGTGTAGACTTTAGAGATGATGGAGCGCCAAGCAACGTAATCGTAGACGGAGTTCCACTTACCACCCCAGAAGATGATGTATTTAACGGTACTCCGGTAGATATATCAGGATGGGCTTGGATATTGGCAAGATTATAATATTCTCATTATTATAATAATTAGCAGAAAAGGGCGATCAAAATATTTTGATCGCCCTTTTTATTTGTTTTGTTTATAGTTTCTATTTGTACGAAACGACACGGGTGTCTTTCGCCTCCCAAGTACTTACCTTGGCAATTTTTGAATCGGCATAAGTAACTTCTTTCATGGTATCGCCTTGGTAGAATTTCCAAGTTCCCACTTTTGCGCCATTTTCATATTGGGCTACAGCCAACTTCTTACCATTGGCATCGTAACTCACCCACTCTCCCTGCAGTTGGTTGTCTTTAGTGTAATGCCCCGTTTGGGCTATTGCTCCATTGTCATGATACAAAGTAGCCTCAATCAGGTTATCAACAAGAACATATTTATCTTTTACCTCTTTTGAACAGGTCTTTTTACAAGTCTGTGCCATCGCTACATTCGCGACAAGACCTATTACTAAAATTGTGATTATCTTCTTCATATCATTACTTTTTTAAGTTCTATTCTATCAAAATTACGAAATTGGTAACAATTTTGAAAGCTTTTCATAACATTAGCGTAACATTAGAAACGCAACATTCTGTTTTTCAGTTGCTTATACATGAAGATTTAACATTGGAATTCGTTATTATGATCTAAAAATTAATACATCCTTAATATTTCGGTTACATAAAAGCTACATTAGTGTACGTAATTTGCTAGGTCGAAAGACATATACACATTCTGAAATGTTTAAGTTTTTGTCGACTACTTTCAACGTGTATATGGGCTACCCCTTTGGGTAGCCCTTTTTTTATGGTTTTCGAAAATACAAATTTAATTTTGGCGTAACATTCAGTTAACATTAGATGTAGTTCTTTGCAGCGACAAAAACTTAAACTATATCATGTTATTTCAGAGACTACTTGTGGTAGGTGCTTTTTTAGCGTCTTTCACCCTTTCAGCTCAAGAGATTAGCGACACTAAATTCGGTAAAGGTCTTATTAATTTCGTTGCAAAAGACAGCACATTTAGCGTTCGTTTTGCTCCGAGAATCCAAGGTAGATTCAACACCAATTGGAACTACAACGAAGACAGCTTTGATGCTGCCGACTTTAATTTTTCAATCCGTAGGGCACGTCTTAAATTTGATGGTTTCGCCTATTCTCCAAAACTGAAATATAAAATTGAATTAGGCCTGTCTAACCGAGATGTTTCAGGGGCTTCTGCTTTTAATCGCAACACCCCGCGTATTATTCTCGACGCAGTTGTAATGTGGAATTTCTACGAAAATTTTGAACTGTGGGCGGGACAAACAAAGTTACCAGGCAACATAGAACGTGTGGTATCATCGGCTAATATGCAACTTATAGACCGCTCACTGCTAAACAGCAATTTTAATATCGACCGAGATATTGGTATTCAGCTTAGACATGAGACCCATTGGGGAAGTGATTTCTGGACCCGCGAAAAAGTGGCTTTGTCACAAGGTGAAGGAAGGAATATCACCCAAGGAAATGAAGGTGGCCTACAGTATACTGGGCGTATTGAATTCTTGCCTTTCGGAAAATTCGCCTCTAAAGGCGATTATTCACAAGGTGATTTAAAACGAGAACAGGCCCCAAAATTAATGGTCGGGCTTACCTACGATATTAACGACGATGCGGTAAGAACGAGAAGCAACTTAGGGTCTTACATGTTTTTGGAAGATGGATCACTTTATATGACCACCATTAACACCTTTTTTGCCGATGCCATGTTTAAATACAAAGGGGTTGCATTTATGGGGGAGTATGCAAACCGAACCGCAGACAAGCCCATTGCTGTTGAAGAAGATGGAACTGCCACTGGAGATATCGTTCGTGTAGGTGATGCTTTTAACTCGCAATTAAGTTATTTATTCAAAAGTAATTACGAACTTACTGGTCGGTTTACAACCACAAGTTTTGAAACTGTGACGGGAAGAGCCCCACAAGAGCAATATACCCTAGGTGTTTCAAAATACCTCGTAGGTCATAAATTGAAAGTGCAAAGTGATGTGAGTTATACAACGGTAGGTGGTGATACAGATAGCATCATGTTTAGAACAGGATTTGAATTACATTTTTAACACATAAGACATAACAATTTGGTAACAAATGGACTGCAATAATTTGTGACATTTGCGCCATGGAAACATTTTTTAGTATGGAGAATATCTATTTGTTTATGCTAGTAGCATTAGTAGTACTAGCGGTAATAGACATCGTAGTTGGGGTAAGTAACGATGCCATCAACTTCCTCAACTCAGCAATCGGTTCAAAGGCTATTTCTATGCGAACCATTATGATTGTGGCAAGCCTTGGGATTTTTATTGGTGCCGTTTTTTCCAGCGGACTTATGGAAGTAGCCAGAAAGGGTATTTTCGATCCCAGTCAGTTTTACTTCGACGAAATCATGGTCATTTTTATGGCCGTGATGATTACCGATATCTTATTGTTAGATTTTTTCAACACTTTGGGCCTTCCTACATCTACAACGGTTTCAATCGTTTTCAACTTATTGGGTGCTGCCGTAGTCATGTCGCTCATAAAAATTAGCAAGTCTGAAACCGAAACTCTGGCCAACCTCGCAGAGTATATCAATACAGACAAAGCAATAGAAATTATAAGCGGTATACTACTCTCTGTAGTGATTGCTTTCACAATTGGAGCTATTGTGCAATGGATTTCCAGATTGATATTTTCGTTCCATTTCCAAGAAAAAATGAAGTATTTCGGTGCCATCTTTGGAGGTGTTGCATTGTCCGCTATCGGATATTTTATCTTTATGAAAGGCCTAAAAGGAACTCCTTACTACAGCGATTTTAAGGAGGTTTTAGAAAGTAATGAAATTTTAATCGTTGCAGGTGGTTTTGTATTTTTCACGCTCTTCTCGTACTTATTTCAAAAAATTACCAAGAAAAGTATCTTGATCATTGTTATTGCTGTAGGGACCTTCGGATTAGCCCTGGCTTTTTCTGGAAACGACTTGGTAAACTTTATCGGTGTACCCATGGCAGCATACCACTCGTATGAGTTTTGGGCCGCTTCTGGTGTAGATGCAAGCTTATTCTCTATGGAAGTATTAGAGAAAAAAGTACCTGCAGAACCTCTGTTGTTGTTTATAGCCGGAGCCATCATGGTGGTTACATTATGGCTGTCGAAAAAAGCTAAAACAGTGGCCGAAACCGAGATTAGCTTATCAAGACAGGGTGAGTCTCATGAAAAATTTGAGCCGAATATGCTATCCCGTCTAGTGGTAAAAGGCACGACCTCTATTTCTGCTGGGCTTAGGCACATCATCCCAGCAAAAACGCAGGAGCGAATTAACAAAAGTTTCGAAAAACCCAATACTGCCTTGCTTACTAAAGACCAAAGCATGAACGCCCCAGCGTTCGATATGGTTAGAGCCTCGGTAAATTTAATGGTTGCTGGGGTTTTGATTTCTATCGCTACTACCATGAAACTGCCGCTTTCTACAACATACGTAACGTTTATGGTGGCTATGGGTACATCTTTAGCAGACAGAGCATGGGGACGGGAAAGTGCCGTTTATCGTGTGGCAGGCGTGCTAAATGTGATTGGTGGTTGGTTCTTTACTGCCCTAGGCGCATTTATTGCCTGTGGTGTGGTTGTATTCCTAATTCATTGGAACAAAGAAATCATGACACCAATATTACTGTTGCTCACAGCATTATTGTTGGTAAGAAACTACCTTTCGCACAAAAAGAAAAATACTACTACTATAGACCCAAGTAAGCTTAAAAAGAGCGAAAGCAGTACGGTACAGGGTATTATTTCTGAAAGTGCCGACAATATTTCTAACGTCATTGCACGCACCAATAAAATTTATTCTATTGTGCTGAAAGGCCTTGCAAAGGAAGATTCTAGCGGACTGAAAAAAGGACGAAAGCAAGTAGAAAAATTAGATGCTGAAATTGAAGAATTGCGTGATAATATTTTCTACCTCATTAAAAATCTAGACGAAACCAGCGTTCGCGGTAGCAACTTCTATATTATTATTTTAGGGCATCTTACCGACATGGCGCAATCGCTAGAATTTATTGCCAAGAAAAGTTATAAGCACATTAGCAATAACCATAAGAAACTTAAATTCAGCCAGATTAAAGACCTTCAAGAAATTGACCAAACCCTAAGTTCGGTTCTGGAAGAAATCACAGAAGTGTTCAACAGCAGAAAGTTTGAGCGTATCAGTTTTGTGCTCGCTAGAAAAACGGAAGTGGAAACCTTGCTATCTGATAAAATTGAAAAGCAAATAGATCGCACACGAAGTGAAGAATCGAGCCCTAAAAATACGACGCTTTATTTCAATATTCTGTTAGAAACAAAAGATCTCGCGTCTGGTATTATGAATTTGATGGAAGAATATTATTCTAGCTACAAACGCGAATAAAACCATCTTTTTCCTAAAATTATAAACCCGTATGAGCCGTGCTTGTGCGGGTTTTTGTTAGTACCCCGTCTCATAAAACTTCAAAAACACCTACTTAGGGGATTGCTGCGTATCTTTACCGTCTAAAAGAGCTACAGATGAAATTTTCTATCCTGCCATTGGTGTTCGTTTTATTAAACCTAAAACCCATTTTTGCACAGCAACCTACTGCTTCCGAAGTATTGGAGAAAGCTATTGCATACCACGATCCCAACGGAAACTGGGCTAATTTCAACCAAACGTTTCAGGTAACCATGACCACGCCCAACAATGCCGACCGGGTAAGTGATATTACGATAAACCTCCCCGAAGAATATTTCAGCCTAACAGCCACACGGGATCGATTGGAAACTACTTTTACCATCGACAAAGGAACCTGTACCACGAGCATTACAGATTCTATTGCACAAAAAGGTGCCCGTACTCCATGCGAAACCGCCGCACTCTACAAAAACTATTACACCTATCTCTATGGGCTGCCCATGAAGCTGAAAGACCCTGGGGCAAACTTGTCTCCCAAGGTTGAAAAGGTACGCTTTAAGGGCAACGACTATCTAAAACTGAAAGTTACGTACGATGAGACGGTAGGTAGCGATGTGTGGTTTTTCTACTTCAACCCAACTACGTATGCTATGGAGGTGTATCAGTTCTTTAAAGGAGACCCGAACGGGAAAGGCAGAGATACCGGCGAATACATTCTCCTTTCCGAAGAAACCACAGTACAGGACATCAAAATACCTAAAATCAGGGAGTGGTATTACAACAAAGACGACAAGTACCTTGGTACCGATACGATTACCAATTAAAATGCTACGAATTTTTAATACAAGATACCTTCATAAAACTGATTTGTCATTCCGAATGAGGTACAAAGCGGAATCTCAAACTTTTATAATTCACGACGGGTTGTAGCCGTTAACCACGCAATAAAAAAGGGAACCCGATTGGGCTCCCTTTGTATGTAACACTTAAAAATAGTTCCTTTTCAGGAGGAGATGGATCTACGATCCACACATTAAACAATCTTCGTCGTCTTCTGCTTCTTTAGACTGTTGTAAGAGGGTTTTTAACTCTTGCGCAGTCAATGGTTTATCGTTTACTGCTTTGGTAGCTGTTACCGTTGCAGCTTCTGCTACAGCAGGTTCTGGCTGCTCTTTGTTGTCGTTTTTAAGGGTAAACTTAATGGCGTCTACCGCACTCTTGGTACGCAAGTAGTACATTCCTGTTTTTAGGCCGCTTTTCCATGCATAAAAGTGCATCGACGTTAGTTTCGCCATGTTGGCGTTTTCCATAAACAGGTTCAGCGATTGCGACTGGTCTATAAAATATCCTCTGTGGCGCGACATGTCTATAATGTCTTTCATGCTCAGTTCCCAAACCGTTTTGTACAGTTCTTTCAAATCTTGCGGAATCGCGTCTACGTCTTGTATAGAACCGTTGGCGCGCATGATTTCTTCTTTTAGGTCGTCGTTCCACAATCCTAATTCTACCAAGTCTTCTAACAGGTGCTTGTTTACCACAATAAATTCACCTGAAAGTACACGACGGGTATAAATATTAGAGGTGTATGGCTCAAACGCTTCGTTGTTTCCAAGGATTTGTGAAGTAGACGCTGTTGGCATCGGCGCTACTAACAAGGAGTTACGCACCCCGTGTTTTTTCACGTCTTTTCTCAGTTTTCCCCAATCCCAACGACCGCTTAATTCTTCGTCTTTAATGTTCCATAGGTTGTGTTGAAACAGCCCTTCGGAAATCGGCGACCCTTTATACGTTTCGTACGGTCCGTCTACCTTGGCTTCTTCCATAGAGGCAGTTACCGCGGCAAAATAGAGGGTTTCAAAAATATCTTGGTTCAATGTTTTTGCTTCGTCACTGGTAAATGGCATACGCAACTTTATGAAGGTATCTGCCAACCCTTGAATTCCCAATCCAACCGGTCTGTGACGGAAGTTTGAGTTCTCCGCTTCTTTTACCGGATAGTAATTTCTGTCGATCACACAGTTCAGGTTCTTGGTCACTCGTTTGGTTACCTTAAACAGTTCTTTGTGGTCAAACTCTCCATTTTTCACGAACATTGGCAACGCGATCGATGCCAAATTACATACAGCTACTTCGTCTGGAGAGGTGTACTCCATAATTTCGGTACACAAGTTAGACGAGCGAATGGTCCCTAAGTTTTTCTGGTTGCTCTTGCGGTTGGCCGCATCTTTATAGAGCATATACGGAGTTCCTGTTTCAATCTGTGATTCTAGGATTTTCTCCCACAACTCACGTGCTTTTATAGTTTTTCTTCCTTTGTCCTCGGCTTCGTACTTCAAGTACAATGCTTCAAACTCTTCAGAATGCACATCGCACAATCCTGGGCATTCGTTCGGGCACATCAACGTCCATTCTCCGTCTTCCTGTACACGTTTCATAAACAAATCAGAAATCCACATTGCATAAAATAAATCACGCGCGCGCATTTCTTCTTTTCCGTGATTTTTCTTCAAGTCAAGGAAATCCATGATATCGGCATGCCAAGTTTCCATATAGATCGCAAACGATCCTTTACGCTTTCCGCCTCCTTGGTCTACATAACGGGCGGTGTCGTTAAACACACGTAGCATGGGTACAATTCCGTTTGAAGTACCATTGGTACCGGCAATGTAAGAACCTGTGGCGCGAATGTTATGGATAGACAACCCGATACCTCCGGCAGATTGTGAAATTTTCGCGGTTTGTTTCAATGTATCGTAAATACCATCGATGCTATCGTCTTTCATGGTAAGCAAGAAACATGAAGACATTTGTGGTTTTGGGGTACCACTGTTGAAAAGCGTCGGGGTGGCATGTGTAAAATACTTTTTAGACATGAGCTCGTACGTTTCTTTTGCTGCTGCAAGATCGTTTAAGTGAATCCCCACAGAAACACGCATCAACATGTGCTGCGGACGCTCTACGATTTGTCCGTTCAGTTTCAGCAAGTACGAACGCTCCAACGTTTTAAATCCGAAGTAGTCGTAGCCAAAGTCACGGTTATAGATAATGGTCGAGTCTAGCTCATCGGCATTGTCCATTATCACTTTATACACCTCATCGCTTAACAATGGCGCCTTTTTACCTGTACGCGGATTCACATACTCGTACAAGTCTGTCATCACTTCAGAGAAGGTTTTCTTGGTGTTTTTATGTAGGTTAGAGACAGAAATACGTGCGGCCAAGCGTGCATAGTCTGGGTGTGAAGTGGTCATGGTAGCGGCAATCTCGGCTGCTAGGTTATCTAACTCACTGGTGGTTACGCCGTCGTATAATCCTTCAATTACGCGCATGGCAACCTTTACTGGGTCTACCAGCTCGTTAAGGCCGTAACATAATTTTCGTACCCGAGAGGTAATTTTGTCAAACATTATGGGCTCTTTCCGCCCGTCTCTTTTTACTACATTCATTGTTCTTGCTTTTTGAGGTTCTGTATTTTATTCTGAAAAAGGGTGCTTGTGCATGTCTTTTAAAACACACATTATCAGCATATTGTTAATGAAAAGCCGCCCCTTGGGGGAAAGGCGGGACCTTTCTAAAAATCTGCGTCGAAACTTATTTTATTCGATTCTTTGTCTTTGTTGGTAACACCAGCCTTTTGATACTCAGAAACACGTTTTTCGAAGAAATTCGTTTTTCCTTGCAGGGAAATCATATCCATAAAGTCGAATGGATTACTGGTATTGTATTCTTTCTCACATTCCAGCTCTACCAAGAGTCTGTCTGTTACGAATTCTAGGTATTGAGTCATCAAGTTCGAATTCATCCCGATTAAACTTGCAGGAAGTGATTCGGTAATAAATTCACGTTCGATGTCTAGTGCATTTACGATAATTTCGCGGATACGCTCTTTAGGCACTTTGTTTACTAAGTGGTGGTTGTGCAAATGAACGGCAAAATCGCAATGTACACCTTCGTCTCTAGAGATCAACTCGTTCGAGAAGGTAAGTCCTGGCATAAGCCCTCTTTTCTTTAACCAAAAGATAGAGCAAAATGCACCTGAAAAGAAAATCCCTTCAACGGCTGCAAATGCAATAAGTCGCTCAGCAAAACTCGGACTGTCAATCCATTTTAATGCCCAATCTGCTTTCTTTTTGATTGCAGGGAAATTTTCAATAGCATTAAAAAGCTTGTCTTTTTCCTTATCGTCTTTAACATACGTATCGATAAGTAGCGAGTAGGTTTCAGAGTGAATGTTTTCCATCATGATCTGGAAACCATAAAAGAATTTTGCTTCAGAATACTGTACTTCATTCACAAAATTTTCTGCTAAGTTTTCGTTTACGATCCCATCACTAGCTGCAAAAAAGGCAAGGATGTGTTTGATGAAATAACGCTCATCGTCGTTTAGTTTTTGGGTCCAATCGGTAAGATCTTGATGTAAATCAATTTCTTCTGCGGTCCAAAAACTTGCTTCAGATTTCTTGTACCAATCCCAAATATCATGGTGTTGGATTGGGAAAATTACAAATCTGTCCTTGTTTTCTGCTAAAATGGGTTCTACTGCGCTCATTGTCCTTCGTTTTTTGGTTTTGGGAAAAATTTCTCATTACTAGGGACTAACAAATATGAAAAAAATTGATCCGAAAATCGTCACAAAGCGCACTTGGTTTTCAACAAAGTTTTCAACACTAGCAATTTACAAGTGTTCTTATCTTTATGTTAAATTGAGGTGTTATATATTTGATTTACAGTGTTTTATAATTTGTGAGGTGATTTATCAACAATTCTTATAATTGTCGTTGAAAACCCCCTTAGGCACATACTAGACCGTGGTTCAGATAGCTTTTACATAACGTTCTCATAACCTAAATTTTCAACAAAAACTTTCTTCTAATTTTTCAAAAAAAATAATATAAAGATGCTATTTCAGTAAAAATTGGTAGTACAAAACAAAAAAAGAGTCGAAGTTTCCCCCGACTCTTTTCAAACATAGAATGAAAAAATTATACTACTGTTTTATCACCCGATAGGTTCCTACCTGGTTTCCTGTATGTACTCTTAAAAGATACACTCCTGCAGTAAGAGAAGCTGTATTTATCGTTGCTCTAGTCGCCACCCCTTCTGTTTGTTCTAGTACCTTCGCACCAGTAATACTATATAGCTCAACGCGCTCTATTGTTTGGTTGGCCTGCACATGGATCTCAGTCTGCATTGGGTTCGGGTAATACGATACTCCTTCTAGGGCATTCTCTGCCGTATTAAGCACGATCACTGTTTTGGCATCAAAATAGAGTCCGAAGCCAAAACCACCTCCGCCACTTGTTCCGGCAAACGCCATACACGGAAGGTCATCGTCTGTTTCAGCAACCGCTGGTGGAAATCCTTCAAACACATCTACATCAGTGTCGCTAATAGTTTCTCCTGTAGGAAAACCAGCGCCTTCGTACGTTCGAGAAGCTATAAAATTACTGCTCGAGGCATCTAAGATTTCAAAAACGTGGGCAATCTGAATATCATTGGTACCAACATTTCCTTTTCGAATCCACATTTCTGGTTGTACCGAGCTTTGGTTGGCAAGTGGCACTCCGTCAAACAAAGTAGTAAACGCAGCTCCATTTTCGCGTGTGTACAATTTAAATCGATACCCATTTGTAGCCCCCGCATCTCTTTGAGAAGTTACTACCATCACCTCGTCTGTAGCCAGTTCTTTACGGGCTGCTTTTATGGTAGGATTGAGTGATTCTTCAACAGCTCCTGTAGTTAGCGTTTCGCGAGGGTCCCATGATGCTGGATCATTATAATTACTATTTACATTTACATATAAGTTCCCCGTTGAAGCACCAGTATACGTAGTATAAACAGAACCGTTAAAACCGTAGGCCATTTCAGTCTGTGCACCACAAACGTTGTCTATACTTATCTCGTCTACCCAATCGAACCCGTAGCTCCCTGAGGTGCTGCGTGCTGAATGAACCTCATCACAAGTGGTATCTTTTTGATAGATGGCAAACACGCGTTGCCCATTGGTGTTCGTAGGAAAATTTCTGTCCACTCCAAAATCTGAAACATCTCCAGAGACCACCTGTGCATCAAAAGCACCTGTGCTTGTATTCCATCGCCATGCTTGGAAATTTCCTGAAGCTGTTGTAAGATATGCGAGCATATATTCGTCTCCCGTACCATGTATTGATACAAGCTGTAATTTTCTGACGGGAGCAGTAACGTTGGCAGCTTGCCATTGCTCAAATGACTGACCTCCGTCTAAAGACCGATAGATGTAAATGATGTCGAACATCCCGCCAAAATCGATATTATTCTGATAGGCAGCAATATAAATATGTCCTGAACCCGTCACATCCATATCTACACCATCTACCAATTCATCTAGAAGCAACCGGTCTGTATCCCAGTCTCTCGTGCCTTCAGAGCTTCGCGGCTCCTTAATTTCTTCTGGATAATAGATACCATTTATAGGTAAATTTTCCATAGTTTCAGGTAATAACGTACCTGTGTCGATAGGCTTATACAGCGCTGCGATTGCAGGGTCTACGGTTTCCCAAGCAGCCTTAATAGCCAGTCTGTTAGCTTCAATTTCAAAAGCGGTTCCTGTGTTCTCCAGCGCTCGGCTTTCTTCGTAAAGCGCCACAAGTTCTGCGGTCATTTGTCTATCAGTTGTAGCAACCGAAATAGCGGCATTGTCTACAACATCTGTTTGTGCAATCATTGCATGCATTCCGCATACCATTACAAATAAAGTAACTAATCGTTTCATAATATTCATTTTTGTTCTCCTACTCTTCATTGGGCTTTTCGGATTCCGCCCCAGTAAGCTTTGATTTAGGTTCCAAAAATAGAAAGTGTGTGTTGTGGAAAGCGTAGGTAGTAACTCCAAATATAACCCGTGCAACCCCTTAATTTTCATAGGGTTATTCACCCCGAACGACTTACTAATTCTTCACAATGTAAAAGTAGCGGGAGCTGTAAAAATGCAATGGTAGCTATGTATCAAACTATTGTAACAATGTATCGTCACAAAAAAACCGAGAACTTTTGGGTTCTCGGTTTTTAGTTAGTGTAAGCGGTATTTTATCCCAGATCGTCCAGATCGAGTTCGTCTATGGCATCCCAAGTTTCTTCTACATCCATATTGGTTGCATTTACTTGAAGGTAGAACCGTTTTCCATGCATTAGTTGAATACTTGTATTGTTGTTGTTCTTTTTATATTCTTCTAATGCACGTACGTTATTGCGCGTCACGGTTCGTTTTGTCTTGTATTCATCTTCTTCTTCCATATCCATAGCTAGCATCATACGCGCTCCAGCAGTAGCAGATGCGCCCATTTCGCCAGCACCATCTATGATGTTTATTCTGAAGGTTTTGCTCTTGTCTTCATTTTTGTAGGTAGCTTCTATGCTCGCTATTTTTATATAAGCCGTCTGTCCTGCCTTGTAGCCTGTTCGCTCCATCCCATTTATCTCTTCAGGAAGCCACTCTTTCATTTCTTCATTGGTAAGTGGTTCCATGGTTTGGAGCTCCTTGATATCGTCTCCCATTTTATTGATTTCTTTGGAAGCTTTGGTTACGTTTTTAACATTTTGCTTGGTTTCTTTAATCTTTTTTGAAACCGGATTATCACATGAGATACAGGTGATAATAGCCAATACTACTATGACTAATTTTTTCATGAAATTACTTTTAATGGTTAATTGAATTTCAATATACTAATTTATCAGCGTACTGACAATCACCCGATTGGGTAATCTTTAAGAAAACAGGCTCCAAGAATATACAGAGGTTTATTCATAGCTGCGGAAATTTCCGCCTAGACAATTACAGAAGTGGATTAAGCCTGGTTTCTTAGATTCATTTGCGTATCAACCATTCGAATGCTGACAAGCCACCTTCTCAAGCTCGGCGTACCAATGTTCGCCAAACCTTCTTACAAGTGCGTCTTTTGCAAATTTATAGACCGGAACTTTCAGTTCTTTGCCCAACGTACAAGCGTCGTTACAAATGGGCCATTTATGATAGTTTACAGCAGCAAATTCGCTATAATCTTGCACACGCACTGGGTAGAGATGGCAGGATATTGGTTTTCTAAAAGACACTTCCCCCGCGTTATAAGCATCTTCAATACCGCAACTGGCAGTCCCGTTTGGGGTAAATGTTACATACGCACATTCGGCTCCGTTTACCAAGGGGGTTTCGAGTTCGTCCCGTTGCGAAACAATATGGGTGCCTTGGGCCTCGATGGCTGCAATACCCTCAGGTCGTAGAAATGGTTTTACCTTAGGATAGATTTCTTTGAGAATCGTAACCTCTTCTTCGGAAACAGGAGCTCCCGCTTCACCTTCAACGCAACACGCCCCTTTACAGGCGCCTAAATTACAGACAAATTCTTTCTCGAGGATGTCTTCCGAAACGATGGTTTTTCCGAGTTGAAACATGGCGCAAATATAAACCGAATTTTAAAGGTAACTATCTATTTCCGCAGGAGAAAAACAGCTACATAAACTCGTGTCAGTTTCATACATAAACTCTTTAAAAACACTACTTTTGCAGTACCTAACCTTTTTTATTAATTAGTACTGCCGAAGTAACAATAGACAATGGACTTCAACTTTAAGGAAATAGCGACTGCAACCATGGTACTCTTTGCCGTGATCGACATTATTGGGAGTATTCCAATTATTATTTCCCTGAAAGAGAAGTCGGGAACGATAAAGAGCGGACGAGCCTCGATTATTTCAGGAATTGTACTCACGGTATTTTTATTTATCGGTGAAGAAATTTTAAAGCTTATCGGTATTAATGTGTACGAATTTGCCGTTGCCGGTGCTTTTATCCTATTTTTTATTGCGTTGGAAATGATCTTGGGCATTAAACTGTTTAAACAAAACGAAGGCAACTTAGAAATGGCGACAGTTTTTCCTATCGCATTTCCTATTGTTGCAGGACCGGGAAGTCTTACTTCGCTCTTGTCGTTGCGTGCCGAATACGAGCTTCAAAACATTATAGTTGCCATCGCCATTAACGTGGTGGTGGTGTTTATTGTGTTACGTACTTCGGGAAGCCTTCAGCGCTTTTTGGGAAAAAATGGAATTGGTATAATCGAAAAAGTGTTTGGGGTCATCTTACTCGCAATTGCAGTGAAGTTATTCACCTCGAACATACAAGAACTATTTAATTAAGATTAGAGACATGAAAATAGTTAGTTATATACTCATAGCACTGGCCCTAGGGTTGCTTATTTTTAATGCTACCAAAATAGATTTTGATGCCCCTTTTGAAGGAGATAGCACAGTAGCGGTAATCTGCGTATTGGCTGCGGCTTGTGTTATAGTGTTGCTATTGATTTTACGAACCTCTTTAACGATTCAGCAGAAAAGCAAGCGGTAAATTAAGGGGTCTCGTCTACTGGTAACAATCCTTCTAAACGCAGCACCTTTTCTAACATTGGGTCGCCTTGGTTCAAAATATATTCAAAAGCGTTAGAGCCATACAATTGTTGGGCAATGTTTGCTTTAATGGCCTTCTTTAAATCTTCGGTATACTCGCTCAGGTCGATTCGAGCTTCGCTCAAGCTGGCATAGGCGATAAATTCTTCGGCTAAGGTGGTGTCTACTTCATAATTGCGTTCAAATTCGAGGAAGGTGATTTTTTCAAAATCTTTTCTACGCTTTTCCAAAAACTCGAATACAAAGTATCCCATATACCCACTTCTTGAAACAAACTTTAATGTTTCGCTGGCTATGCTGGTGTCTTTTGGCACAAACACATCGGGCGTGATTCCCCCGCCGCCATACACTACTTTACCCTTTGGAGTTACAAACTTTAGAGAATCTGCCACCTTAATACTATCTGCATGGCGCAATTCTCCATTTTGGTAGCGTGTTTCATAATCGCTGTAGTACGCCTCATTTCCGTCTCCATACGGTTTTTGGATAGAGCGTCCGGTGGGTGTGTAATAGCGTGCAATAGTTAGCCGTACTGCGCTCCCATCTCCCAAGGCCATTTCGCGCTGCACGAGCCCCTTCCCAAAAGAGCGTCTGCCAATAATGGTTCCTTTATCGTTGTCTTGCAATGCTCCGGCTACAATTTCGCTTGCTGAGGCAGAATTTTCATTAATGAGTACATAGATTTTCCCATCCTGAAAATCACCTTTTCGCGTGGCGTAGGTCTTGCTTTCTTCACCACTTTTGTTTCGTGTAATGAGTAACAGCTTGTCTTTGCCCAAAAACTCGTCTAAAATTTGCTCTGCGGTGTAGATGTATCCCCCTGGATTATCGCGTAGGTCTAAAATCAACCTTGATATCCCTTCATCTTTCAGGGTTTCTAGCGCATCGTCAAATTCGTCATGGGTAGTTTCAGCAAATCGATTGACTTTAATGTACCCGATAGCGCCTGTTACTTTATAGGCGGCATCAACGCTTTTTAACGGGATGTCTTTTCGTCTTACTGAAAAAGTGAGCAATTTTTTTTCGTCAGGTCTGTATACCTTCAGTTTTACTTTTGACCCTTTGTTTCCCTTTAGGTACGCAGCAATGCTATCGCGATTAAAATGTTCGCCAAACAAAGGGGTGTCATCGGCATACAAAATACGGTCTCCACCTTTAATCCCTGCTTTTTCTGCAGGACCGCCTTCAATAGACCTGATGACCGCAATACTGTCTTTATGCGGATAGAAACTGATACCGATACCGACAAAATTTCCGCGCATATCATCTGCGTTTTCTTCGTACGCACTCGCAGGAATATACACCGAATGCGGATCTAGATTTTCTAAGATACCGTTTACCGTAACATCAACAATACTATCGGTATTTACTTGATCTACGTACTCATAATCTATATAATCTATAAGCCTGTTCAGCTTATCCTTTTTGCTGTTGGTCGCAAAGATTTTCTCTGTAGTATCTTCAAAATTGAGTTTTGAACCAATAACAACCCCAGCCGCCAAGACGACCCCAAAAAGTAATGGGAGATAGGTTTTGTTTAAGCGCATGTTATAGATTCAAATCTTTGATATGTGTTATGTTAACGCCAGCTTTCTCTAAAAATTTTACGCCAGAGTTGTCTTTATATTCCTGAAAGTACACCAACCTTTTAATTCCAGCCTGGTGTATTAATTTGCTGCACTGTTGGCAAGGCGACATTGTGATATAAAGTGTTGCGCCTTTGCACGATTGTGTAGACGATGCCACTTTTGAAATCGCATTGGCTTCTGCATGCAACACGTACCATTTGGTATACCCTTCATCATCTTCGCAAATGTTCTCGAATCCGCTGGGAGTACCGTTGTATCCGTCGCTGATAATCATTTTATCTCTTACAATAAGCGCGCCAACTTGCTTGCGCTTGCAATATGAAAGTTTACTCCATTCTTGCGCCATGCGTAGGTAAGCGATATCGTACTGTCTTTGCTTGCTTGCTTTCATTATCTTAAGCGAATGTATGGGGAACTTAGAACTTGGTAAAACATTGGTTGTTAAATATTACTGAAAGTTACAGTTGTTGTTAGAAAATCCAATTTTCAATCAACATGGGAATGGCCAAAATAAGTACCAACCCCGAAATACCCATCACCCAATAGCGCTGTTTTAGAAACTGTTGTACAATATATCCCAAGAGCACTACGACAAGCGCAATGATGACTTGTGCGATTTCAATACCGAGTGCAAATTCCAGCAAATGTACCAGTACGTTCCCTTGGTTGATCATGTTGAAATACCCTGCAAATCCGAAACCGTGAATAATTCCGAAGAAAAAAGTTAGCACACTAAAATAGATGCTCGCGTTTTGAAGGTTTCCCCTAAGGGCATTTACAATAGAAAGCACAGCCGTAGCCAAGATGGTAACCGGAATCAAAAACTCGATATATTCACTGGGCACCGAAACCACTTTATAGGTTGCCAACGCCAAACTCACACTGTGTCCGAGCGTAAAAAAAGTAACGTGCAACAACATACGCCGCCACGTTTTAAACGTGTGGCTAGCACACAGTGCAATGATAAACAGGGTGTGGTCGTAGGCGTTCCAGTCTAGCACATGCTCTAAGCCCAGTTTGATATACAGCCAAAAATCTGACATTGGAGAATTTTTTTGTAAATTTAAAATAAATCAAATTTACAGGAGAGATGGTACAAAAATTACTTTTAGGGATGGCGTTACTTTTTTCGAGCGCACTAATGGCACAAGATCCAGACCTTCTTGGCAATTGGCAGCTTACAGAAATTATAATTGACGGAGAGACGTTTATCCCTCCTTCAGATTCTGAAGTAGAATTGGTTAGCTTAATTATAACTCCAAGTGGAGTAGAGAGTTTTAAGACCGACGTCTGCAACACACAAAGTGGTGAAATTGCTTTTTCGGGTACAGATACGTTTACGCTTTCTGATCTTACGCAGACCTTGGGTGGGTGCCTAAATTCGAATAGTCAATCTTTTGAGTTGCTGTATTTTCAGTTCTTTTACCAGAATGCTGTTGGTTTTGAATATACAATTACTGACCTTGGAAATAACATAAAGCGATTAACCATTATGGATAATGATGGCAATACGGTCATCTACCACAGTGAGCTATTACGGCAATACGTTTTTAAGACCTATTATTTACAGCGCCTTATCATAGATGATGTAGATATAAATGTTCCTGCAGATCAACCATTTTTTAATCCGTCGATTTCTTTTGAACAAACCTTCGACCCTAGTGTAGCTATATTTTCAGGCAATACAGGCTGTACTAATTTTAATGGAACCAACACCTTTGTTAGCAATGAGCGAGTAGTCACTATTACAGATACCACCATTGGTGGAGATTCGTGTCAAAACCAAGTGCAAACAGATTATGAAGCATTTTACCGTGATTTTCTCTTCGGAAATGTCCCGCAGACATTCAGTTATTTATTTATAGAACCTAGCGAAGGCGCTATTTTCTATTTATCAAGAGACGGAAATTATGCTGTGTACGGTGAAAGCCCCGTAAATTTGAACATACCAGAATTCATTGCATTCGATATATCAATTACGCCCAACCCTGCAACCGATAGGGTGACCATTCAAACTGAAATTTCAGTAGATCAAGTACATCTGTACAACGTGCTGGGCAACCGAATACTATCTCAAAAAAACCAGACCAACACTATTGATATATCATCTTTAAGTGCAGGAGTTTATTTTGTGGAAGTTGTTTCTAGCCAACAAAGAAGCATTCAAAAGTTGATTAAAAAGTAAAGATTACTCTAATTTAAACGAAAAAAACTCCAGACATCAGAATGGAGTTTTTTCTTTGAAGGCTATTCAAATAAGTAGGTTAATTTTTCTCAAAAGTCAGGAAATCGGTGCCTCCATTTCCACCACTAACATCGGTAAGTTCAATTTTATTCGCACTCACGGAGACAATATCCCAATCGTCATTTAAATCTTCAAAATCGTTGGTGTCTGGCACTGGGAATGTAATTATAAAATCATCATCGTCTGTAGAATTTCCGTCGTCATCACTAGAAGAGTTACTACTGTCATCCTGCACGGCCCAACTGCCAGTTACGGTATTGCTGCCATTCACTGCCGTTAGGGTTCCATCGCTTCCAAAGGTAAATACGTAGCCCGTAAAGTTTGATGTTTCCTCTTCGTCTGTATCAAAAAAGTAGGTGACTGTCCACGTTCCATCTACAGCAATTTCACGCACTTGGTCTGCGCTAGTTGTATTGTCATTAGCGTTGCTGTCATCGTCTTTAGAACAGGCCACAACGGCAAGGCTTATACAGAGAATGGTTGCTATTTTTAAAAAGGTATTTTTCATATGTATGTTTTATTTATTGTTTCTAAATTATGTGCTATTTGGCTATTGCCAGCCGCGTACAGCTTCCTGTTTCCTTTTCATAGTGCCGCTCTTTAACTCGTGGGGACTGTTAAGTCTCTGCAGCAAATTGATCTTTAGGAGCCATTTACGACTGGCATAACTAACCAACCAAATTATTGTTTTTCAAAGATTAAGACATCGGTGCCACCATTCCCGCCACTTACATCGCGAAGTTCAACTCTGGTTTCGGTAACCATGATCACATCCCAATCGTCTGTGAATTCATCGAACGGCACGCCCGTAAAGTTGAGGTCTAGTTTATTTCCGCTATTCAAGACTTGCCATGTACCGTTATTGGTATTGCTTCCGTTTGATGCAACTACCGTCCCGCTGTTCATAAAGTCAATATCATAGCCGTTATAGTCGCCCGTCTCATCATCTCCATCGTCTGTGTAGAGTGCTACAAACCAAGTTCCATCTTGTAAAATAGTTTCAAGATTTGCAGTACCTCCACCGCCACCTCCGCCAAAAGGTTCACGTTCAAAAGTGAGGAAATCTACAGAGCCGTCACCACCGCTTATATCTTTCAGTCGAATGATATCGTTGGTAACTTCAAGCACATCCCAATCTTCGGCCAACTCGTCTAGCGGATCGATAACACCGAAGTTAAGATTCAGCTCTAATTCAGTTTCATCTCCTGCCGAAGTAGACCAGGTACCGTCTGTGATGTTTGCGCCATCGGTAGCAGTTGCCGTATTGTTGGTAGCAAAATTGAAGACATAGTCTGCAAAATCGCCCGTTTCATCTACATCGTCGAAAAAGTACGTCACGTACCAGTCTCCTGTGGTGAGCGCTGCCACCAATTGGGCATCATTCACTCCGCCACCACCTGAGCCACCAGAGCAATCGCTTTCAAATCGCAAGCGGTCATCACCCAAGCGTAAATCTACTTTGCTTTCTCCGGGTTGTTGCTCAATTTCGTGTAGGTTCCAGGTATCATTAAAATCTGGTAAGCTTGGTACGTTAATAACAACATCAATATTGTTACCGCTTCCTGTGGCAGACCATGTTCCGTTCACATCTGTTCCGGCATTGGTCACCGTAAGGTTTCCGTTCGCATCGAAATTGAACGTATAACCTACATAAATATCTTCTAGATCGTTATCGTCCCGCTCTAATTTATCGACCATCCAATCGGTACATCCCGTAAGCACATCTTCTAACTGCTGGGTAGTACAATTGTTACAATCGTCATCATTGGGGTCGTTATTATCATCTTCATCACAAGAATCGGCTGCATCGTTAATAGCAGTGGCTAATTCTAGGAAGTTATTAATGGTAATGGTGGTACCGTCAAACAAGATGACAGTAATCGGGAAGTTAAAGGTGACCAAGGTGTTTGAATCTATATTTTCTAAAAAGTTATAGAGTTCTGCGTCGCTATTAATCACTACGGTTTCAATAAGTTCATTACTTTGGTTGAATACTGAAGCCGTAATAGGGTATTGAATATCGATACATTCAATATCATCATCTGCACCACTGCCACATTGCGCGGCTGCCGCGTTGAGCTCTCCTTGGCTATTGATTACCATTTCAGAATAATCTGCTTTTACAATGGTAATAGGAAATTGAAATTCTAGTGTATCGACATCGTCTGTAAATTCGTCGAAAATATCTTCTACAATTTGAATATCGTCTCTCGTTTCTATGAGAACTTCTATTCCATTGGCAAAAACGGTAATGGGCAGTTTTATGTTAAAACAGCTCGCTCCGTCTAAAATATTATCGTAAGAACCGTCGTTTGTTGTGGTTCGTAAAAGCAGGTCGGCTACATTAGATGCCAAAACCTCCTCTTCGGGAGTTTCAATTATTTCCATTTCTTCCTTCCGGCAGGAAAATAAGGTGAGGGTCACCATTAGGATGAGTAGTATTTTTTTGTTTAGTGATTTCATAGTTTTTTATTTTTCGGTTATTCACTTATAGAACAACTCATGTTGAAAATCTCCTGAAAAAAATCTGTTTTTTTTATTTGTAGCTTTGCCCCAAACAATTTCACAAGTGTCTAAAAATTTACATTCAAACGTTTGCGAAAAGCATATATTTTCGAAACTCTACGAAAAGTATTCGCAGAGTTTACACGACTTTTTATACTATAAGTACGGAGCTGGAGCCGATGCCAACGACACCATGCAAGAAGCTTTTGTAAGCCTTTGGGAAGCTTGTAAAAAAGTGACCCCTGCCAAAGCCAAGTCGTTTCTTTTTACCGTGGCAAACAACAAAATGTTGAATGAAATAAAACACCAAAAGGTGGTCCTGAAATACCAAAAATTGCCCGCCAAAGACTACACCCACGAATCGCCTGAGTTTTTACTCCAAAAAGATGAGTTTTTACAACAGTACCAAATTGCACTGCAAAATCTTACTGAAGAACAACGGGTAGCATTCAGCTTGAGCAAGATTGAAGGAAAAAAGCACCGTGAAATTGCCGAATTACTCGGGGTGACTCAAAAAGTGGTAGAATACCGAATTTACAGCGCCTTTGACGCATTAAAAAGCCAACTTAAAAATTTTAATATAAAATAGTCGGGAGTTTTATAAACTTGATTGTTATATAGGTGAAACCGTAGGTATGGAAAAAGACTACTTAATACAAAAATGGTTGAACAACGATTTAACCAAAGAAGAACAGCAAGCCTTCGAGCAGCTTGACGACGTGGCCCTGAACAAGGCTATTATCGACAATGCATCGCATTTTAAAGCCTCCCAATTTCATGCGCCTGCAAGTTTTGAGGCGCTCGAAAAACGAATCGAGGCAAAACAGCATCCAGTAAGGAAAATTTCTTGGAAACGTACATTATTGCAAGTTGCGAGCGTTATCGTTCTAGGTTTTGCCGTGTATTATGGATTCTTTTTTAATCAATCAACCACGGTACAGACCCTAGCAGCAGAAAAAACCACTTTTTCGTTACCTGATACTTCTGAAGTCACCTTAAATGCTGCTTCGGAAATTACCTATAACGAAGCTAATTGGAGTAAAAAACGAAGCCTTCAGCTTACCGGAGAAGCATATTTTAAAGTGGCAAAGGGCAAAAAATTTGATGTAGAAACCTCAGCAGGTACGGTTTCAGTTTTAGGAACGCAATTCAACGTTAAACAACGAAATAGTTATTTTGAAGTGAGTTGTTTTGAAGGCAGGGTACAAGTAACGGCAGATACCATTATCCGCACCCTTTTGGCAGGAGACAGCTTTCGGATACACAACGGAATGGTAGAAAGTTTAAAAATTGACAATTCCAACCCCAGTTGGACCAACAATAAGAGCTTGTTTAATGCTGCACCATTACACCAAGTACTCAACGAATTAGAACGCCAATACGCCATCACTGTAACCTATGAAGGCGCGAAGAAAAATGATCTGTTCTCTGGCGGATTTACACATGATGATCTTGAAAGCGCCCTGAAAGCAATTACCACCCCCCTAGACCTACGCTATAATATTGAAAGTGATAACATCGTTATTTTATCAGACTAGTGAACGTATCTAAAAGTGTCTTACTTGTTTTAATACTCTTTTCTTGTGCCATTTCATCTATGGCACAAGAAGGGGTTGTTCCTTTAAAGCAAGTCCTAAATCAATTAGGAGCCAAGCACGGGTACACCTTTAATTATAGCGAAGCCACCGTTGCGCCCTATAAGGTAACCATACCTGACGAGGAGTTATCCCTTCAACAAGCACTTAACAAGTTAGAAGCACAAACAGCACTCGAATTCACGATTTTATCTGGCAACTTCGTTTCGGTAGAGACTAGCGACTCACGTACCATTTGTGGGTATGTAAAAGATGCTTCAACCTTAGAAGGCATTCCGCTAGCCACTATTGAAGGGATTAAAACTTCTACCATCACCGATGAAAACGGCTATTTTTCCTTAACCGTTTCAGCAAAAAAAGAACTTATTACGCTACGTCATGTTTCTTATACTACCAGTATGGTTCTTGCGTCGCATTTTCTTGCTGAAACTTGTAACGAGTATTTACTGTACACTAAAGAGGAAGGGCTTTCTGAAGTATTGATAACTTCGTATCTAGTACAAGGAATTAATAAATTAGACAATGGTGCGCTGCAAATCGATTTTGATAAATTCACAACACTTCCCGGGCTAATAGAAACCGATGTTTTACAAGCTGCTCAGGCACTTCCTGGGGTACAAAGTATTAATGAAACCGTTTCGAACATCAATATTCGGGGCGGCACAAACGATCAGAATTTAGTGCGCTGGGATGGTATAAAAATGTATCAGACGGGACATTTCTTCGGCCTCATTTCTGCTTTCAATCCGCAAATCACCCAAACAGTTACAATCCAAAAAAACGGGACCGCTGCAACTACCACCGATGGCGTATCGGGCAGCATTACGATGCATACCGAAGACCGTGTAAACCAATCGCTTGAAGTAAGTGCCGGTATAAACCTGATCGATGCCAATGTATTTTTAGACCTACCGCTGGGGAGTGCATCGTCTATTCAGATAGGAGGTAGAAAATCGTTGAACGACGTCGTAACCACACCTACCTACGAAACCTATTTCACACGAATTGCCCAGGATACCGAGGTAGAAGCCAATGCTGGGCCTGTGGTCAATTCAGATAGAACATTCGATTTTTACGATACATCGCTGCGGTGGTTATACGATATTAGCGAAACAGACCGTTTGCGGGTGAACTTTCTTTATATAAACAACAATCTTCAGTTTAACGAAAATGTTACTGTAGACGGGAACCCAACTTCTAGAGAAAGCAGTGTGGCTCAAAATAGTTTGGGTGCCGGCATTCGGTATGAGAAAGATTGGAATGACCGTTGGCGAAGTTCCTTTCAAATTTATGAGACAGATTACACATTGCGGGCTATAAATGCTAATATTCTAGACGAGCAACGCTTTTTACAGGAAAATATAGTTTCAGAAACGGGCTTAAAAACAAGTACAACCGTTGCCCTAAACCCCAATCAAAGCCTTCTTTTTGGCTACGAACTTATTGAAACCAAAGTTACCAATCTCGATGATGTAGATGTACCGTTGGTACGTACGCTCATTTCCGAAGTAGTGCGAACCCACAGCGGTTATGGGCAATACCGTGTGCGGTCTAAAGATGAAAAGCGCACCTTCACCGCAGGCCTACGGTACAATTATCTTGACAAATTTAAAAAATCGATTGTAGAGCCACGTCTCAGTTTTGTACAAAAATTTTTAGACCATTTTAGTTTAGAGGCAGCAGGCGAATTTAAGCATCAGATCTCGTCGCAAGTGGTGAATTTTCAGAATGATTTCTTAGGGATTGAAAAGCGTCGTTGGCAATTATCTAACGATGATACCATTCCAGTTTTAATGAGCCAACAGTTTTCAGCAGGCATCAATTTTAGCAACAGTGGTTGGTTGGTAAGTGCCGAAATGTACTACAAATATGTAGACGGAATTACCACACAGGCACAAGGATTCCAAAATCAGTTCGAGTTTGTCAAAACCCAAGGCAGCTATACGTCTATGGGTGCCGATTTCCTACTTCGGAAAAACATACAGCAGTTTTCATGTTGGCTCAGTTATTCCCTCATGCAAAGCGAATACACTTTTGAAACTATTGCTCCAGAACCGTTTACCAGTAATTTCGACATTCCCCACAACCTCACGCTCGGGACTAGTTATTTGTACGAAGGGTTAAAATTAGCCGCCGGACTCAATTGGCGCTCAGGAAATCCCACCACCGTACCTGTTACTGGTAACGAAATAATAGATGGCAGCATCAACTTTGGGCCTACCAATGCAGAGCGTTTCGACGACTATCTTCGGGTGGATGCTTCGGTGGTCTACCAATTCAAGATTGGCGATGCAAAAGCAGAGGCAGGAGCTTCGGTTTGGAATATTCTTAACCAAACAAACACCATCGGAAGTTTTTATAGAATCAATGCCGAAAACGAAGTGGTAGAAAACAAACAAACCGCCCTAGGCATCACTCCCAACGCAAGTTTTAGAATTACCCTTTAATTTTTATGAACCACACCGGTTAGACTGACAAAAGTCATAAAATAAGAGGTTCTTGCTGCCTAATTTTGTCCTATCATTAATTAAAAATTACAGGTATGACACTCTTAGCAAACTTAGAAAAAGACTTCACTAAAAATATCATGGGCTATTCTACCATGGGCATTATTATTTCCACTTGCTTGGGCTCAATCGCTATTATGCAAACCCTCACATTTGGCAATGGATTTTTACAAATGGCCATCGTTATGCTCTGTGTGGCTATTTGCAGTGCGCACAATGCAGCCATCCTCACCTTACAAAATCCTAAACTAATTTTTAAATTATTAGGAGCAAGTGTAGTTCTAAACACCTTGGTCATTATAATAAGCATTATTTTATAATGGGGCATCTTTCATTAGTTTCAAAGTACAATGTCCCCGGACCGCGATATACTAGCTATCCGACGGTGCCTTATTGGGATTCCGACAGTTTTTCAATTGACCGTTGGACAGCGAGTATTCAAAAACACTTTACGGTGAGCAACACCCCTAAAAACAACCATGTCAGCTTGTACATACACCTTCCCTTTTGTGAAAGTATGTGTACCTTTTGTGGTTGTACCAAACGAATTACCAAAAACCACCTGGTAGAGCGCCCTTACATCATGGCATTGCTAAAGGAATTGGCGATGTATACCGAAATATTGGGTCAAAAGCCTGTAATCCAACAATTGCATTTGGGTGGTGGCACGCCGACTTTTTTCTCTGCGGAAAATTTAGAGGAATTACTTATTGGGATCTTCACCCTGGCCGATAAAGCTGCTGATGCTGAATTCAGTTTTGAAGGCCACCCCAACAATACGACCAAAGAACATTTAAAGAAATTGCATCGCAATGGCTTTACCCGTGTTTGTTATGGTGTACAAGATTACAATGAGGCGGTTCAAAAAGCCATCAATCGTATACAACCATTCGAAAACGTAGCTCGTGCAACCAACGAAGCCCGAGCGGTTGGGTATACCTCGGTGGGGCATGATATTATTTTCGGTTTGCCCTTTCAAACCAACGAACACGTTATAGCCACCGTACATAAAACCATTCAATTGCGGCCAGACCGTATTGCGTTTTACAGCTATGCGCACGTGCCATGGATAAAAGGAAATGGCCAGCGAGGCTATAGTGAAAAAAATCTTCCATCGCCCGAATTGAAGCGATTACAGTACGAAACAGGAAAAGAATTGTTACTCCAAGCTGGCTATGTAGAAATAGGAATGGATCATTTTGCCCTCCCGTCAGACGATTTGTACAAAGCTCAGCAAGAACAGCGGCTTCACCGAAATTTTATGGGCTATACACCTTCTAAAACTGATATTATGATCGGTTTGGGTGTTTCGGCAATAGGTGATAGTTGGTATGGCTTTGCACAAAACGTAAAAACTTTAAAAGAATACTACGAACTATTAAGAAATGATACCCTTCCCGTAATGCGCGGCCATATTCTAAACCAAGAAGACCTCATCATTCGCAGACATATATTGAACTTGATGTGTCATTTTAAAACCTCCTGGAATTCTGAAAGCACTCAGTTTATCGAACTTCCTGCAGTACTTTCAAAATTAGAAGAAATGCAACAGGACGGCTTACTTACTATTTCAGAAAATACGCTTACGGTTACCGAAGCTGGAAAACCTTTTGTGCGAAATGTTTGTTTGCCATTCGACTTACGATTACAGCGAAAAATACCAACAACCAAATTATTTTCAATGACGGTATAACCTTGCTTCAAGTTATACCAATCCCAACCCGTTTGCGTGTATAACACAGACGGGTTTTTAATTGCCTATCTCGTTGTCACTACTATTATCGTTATTGGTTTTCGAGCCTCGTGAGAGGGAGTACACCACCGCGACCATAACGATACAAACTACGGCAAAAACACCAATAATAAAGGTGCCCATTCCCCAATCTACTAAAGGTAAAAAAAGTGTTTTCATACGATTTAATTTATATACTGATATTTAAGTGCTAATGACAAGAATGTGTTGCTGATACTTTTTCAACAGCGACCATTTCCGAAGGAGATACATACGGAATCCCCAACCCCAGGCCACGCAACACAAAAAGCATCCCCACAATTACTACAACTACCGGAATGGCTTTTAAAAGGCGTTGCCGCAGTCCTGCTTTTAAGAAGTTTCCCAAATAGGTAGCCGTGGTCATTAACGGGATGGTTCCCAACCCGAAAAACACCATATATAAACTACCTTCCCAAGCACCTCCAGCCGCGACGCTTCCAAACACCGCCATGTAGACTAATCCGCAGGGTAATAACCCATTCAAAAAACCGATGGTAAAAAAGCGGTCTATCGATTTTCCTTTTAACGCATTTCCTAATGCCGATTTCAATTTTCCTATCCATTTGTACAGAAATTGAGTTCCTAAGTATTTACTTACCATACGGTTTGGCAATAAAATGGCCAAAATCATAAGTACCCCAATGGCAATCGATAATTGTTGCTGTATACCAAATAGCTGTAAACGACTCCCCAAAAACCCGAATAACAAGCCTATGGTTGCATAGGTAAAGAGCCGTCCCGCATGATAGCTTGCTATCTGCAAGACGCGTTTTACTGGATTATTCCGGTCTACCGGCAATAAAAAAGCAATGGGACCGCACATGCCCACGCAGTGAAAACTGCCTAGTAATCCGAATATGAGTGCGGTGATAAGCATAACCCTATTTGTTTAATACGTAATTTCCTTTCTAAAGCGGTACTTCTTGCCTTCGTATTCCCAATCGATGGTAATGTTCCATCGGCCGTCTACCAAGCGGTTGTCAGGTATGAGCAAATTAGGATCGGTAAGCTCCAAGGGGAGTTCAAAATCCAGTTGCTTGTTAGACGGCCTGTATAGGAACACTGAGCCTTTAATTTTTTGCGGGTCGTACCCTTCAGGAAACTGAAGCAAATAGCCCATATCGTTCTTGATTCCCGTAATCTGAGTTTTCATAGCCGCCGTGTTTTGTTGTGCATAAATATCGTCCTGCAGTTCCATTTCTTTTTGGTAATATCCTTCTGTTACCAAATCATGGTCAAGATTGTTTTCTGTGGTCATTCGGTACACTAGAAAGAGAATAAAGCTTATAAATAAAGCCATCCCGATTACCAGTGCTGTTCCCCAATTTATTTTCATAATTCGTCGTCTGCTTGCGCAGTAGTTTTAGTTAAGCCTCATTTTTGGCCTGCTGTCTATTCGCTTCTATTTTTTGCAGCATTATCTTTGCCTGGCAACTCGGGTTTTTTCCTGGTTGCCCATTTTGGCATCCTTTACAGCAGTCGTCTTTTGGTTGCTCATTCATCTCGGGTTAGTTTTAATTTTTTATTCGTTGCTTCTGTTATTTTTGGCGGGCCTGCGCTCAATTTTTATTGCGCGCAGCCGGGCTTTCCGCTTCAATCTGTTTTGCAGTGCTACAAAACAGGATTTTTACTGCAATCCCTGCCCGGGCGGAAGGCGTATGCTTATTTATAGCTACGCGGACCCAAAAACGCGGTTCGTGTTGTTTCAATCTGTTCTTCACCACTAAACACTCCAATCACCACTTTGTCTTTATCACCACTCAAGGCGCTTGCATTTACTTCAATAAAAAGAGTTCCTTCAGCCAATCCGCCAGCAGGCACTGTAAATGTGTCGTGGCTCACAATGGAGATGGTTCCTTTATGAGATAGCAATTTAAAGGTTACGTCTTCGATAGCATTGTTTGTTTTATTCACCAATTTATAGGTATAGACATTGCTAATGATGTGCTCTCCCTTACGCTCATACAACTGTCCTGGAAGTCTTAAAATATCGGCTTCTACATCATTCCGCAGAAAAAGCATTCCTACCAATACCGAAATTAATATCCCGAGTACCACGGTGTATCCCTTTAAGCGGGGGGTAAATTCAAATTTTGTTTTCTTCTCAATATTTTCTTCGCTCGCATAGCGTATCAATCCCTTTGGAAGATTCACAGCTTCCATCATACTGTTACAAGCATCAATACAAGCCGTACAATTTACGCACTCAAGCTGGGTCCCGTTCCTAATGTCGATTCCGGTAGGGCAGACATGTACACACTGAAAACAATCGATACAATCGCCTTTCCCCGTGGCTGCCCTGTCTTCATTTTTCTTAAACTTGGCACGCCCTTCCTCTTTTTCACCACGTTTGTGATCATAGGCTACCACAACAGATTTATTGTCTAATAATACACCTTGTAGTCTTCCGTACGGGCACACGATGATGCATACCTGTTCCCGAAACCATGCAAACACAAAGTAGAAAACCCCAGTAAAAATAATTAACGAGATAAGGGTGCTAAGATGTGCCATGGGGCCATCTGTAATATAGCGTATCAACCGGTCGCTACCGATAAGGTATGCCAAGAAGACATTTGCGATTAAAAAAGAAATCACAAAAAACACAAACCACTTCAAAGAACGTTTCAGAATTTTTTCACGGTTCCATGGCATTTTTGCCAAGCGTATTTGTTTCCCGCGATCTCCGTCAATCCAGTATTCAATTCGCCTAAATACCATTTCCATAAAAATGGTCTGTGGGCAAACCCAACCACAAAACAATCGACCAAATGCTACGGTGAACAAAATGACAAACACAATTCCGGTGAGCATCATGATCACAAAAATGTAAAAGTCTTGCGGCCAGAATGGAAACCCGAAAATATTGAACCGACGTTCCAGTACATTAAACAGCAAAAACTGATGGCCATTTATCTTCACAAAAGGAGCGGCAAACAAGAACACCAACAATACGTAGCTTACATATTTACGGTATTCGTACCATTTTCCTACTGGCTTTTTTGGAAATACCCATGCGCGTTTTCCCTCTTCGTTGAGCGTCCCGATGGTATCCCTAAAATTATCTTTCCCTTGTTCTGCCATTATAAATGCTGCAACTGTTTAGGTTTATACAAACTGTTTCGACTTAAGCTTTCTGTATGTTTCCAATTTTATAAAGCATTAAGCCTGCGATGTTGTGTCCGCGCTTTTTAGCGTCTTCTGCGATTTCGCCCTTAAAATGTTCGTCTATAGTTTCGCACCACATGCCCAACCAGCTATCAAAATGTTTTTGTTCCATTTCAGTTTTCTTGCTCAGTTGTATGTGCGTCTCCATGGGATTGCCCTTAAAACTCATCTTCCCAAGCAATACGGTTTCCCAGAACTGATACATTTTTGGTAGGTGGGAATCCCAATTCACCGCAGCCACTTCTGTAAAAATGTAGCCTATGGTTTTATCTTCTCTCACCTTTTCATAGAAGCTGTTTACAAGTAGTTCTATATCGGTTCTGTTCTGGATGTCGTTCATTCATTTTCGTTTAAAAACAGTAAAAATATCGCATCGTCCCATGCTACTACACTGTGCTTTACATCCATAGGGATGTTGTAACTTTCATAACATGCAAACCGCTTACTCTCGGTGGCGGTATTAAAATCGATTTCACCTTGAACGACCAATAACTTCGCTTTACAAGTAGCGACGTGCTCGGCCAGTGTTACTCCCCGACCCAAGCCAATAGCGAGAATTTTTGTTCCGTTTTCATTGTAAATTTCCTTCACAACGGGCGCGTTACTTTTTTTTAGGTTTTCTGCAACTTCAGTCATCATAGTCTTTACAGTTTTCTAGCGCTTTTCGCCATTTAGGTATATTTAAACAGTATAATTTTTATTGAATGCTATCATTTACAACATCTCCAGTAACGGGTTGATCTTCTATTATAACTTCAACCATTGTACTATCTATCGTAACGTTTGCCTCTTCTACCGCAGCGTTTTCATCTACCCAAATTTCGCCTTCGGGATCTTTCGCATCTGCAGGATTGGTACCGTGCAAACTCAATACGTAACTTGCTACTTGCGCCATTTCAGAGGGTTTTAAATCAGATTTCCAGGCTACCATCCCTTTTCCGGCACGCCCTCCTTCAGAAATCGTATTAAACACATTTTTAATTCCGCCTCCTAAAATCCAATAGTCATCGGTTAGATTGGGACCAATTCCACCAGCTCCTGTCATCTTATGACAAGCAGCACAATTTCCTGAGAAAATAGCTTCACCTGCTTTAAGGTCGTTTGCTTCCGTAAGCAATTCTACGGTATTCACATCTACCAAATCTTTGGCAGTTCGTTTGTATTCTTCAACCTGCAATTTTGCTTCAGCAATGGCGATTTCATATTCTTGGTGTTGGTCTACTCCATCAAAAATGTGGTAGCGCGCCAAATATACCACGGCAAAAATAATAGTGGCATAAAAGCCGTACACCCACCATGGTGGCAACTTATTGTCCAACTCACGAATTCCGTCGTAGTTATGATCTAATACTATTTCTCCCTCTTCTTGAATAGGCTTACTACCCAATAATTTCTTATAGGTTTTCTTTACCCATGAAAATTGGTTTTCTTTTGCCGCAGCGGCCTCCAAATCGTATTTCGCTCGCGCTTCAGGATTCATGGTTTTGTACAGCACACTTCGAAGTGCTTCAATACAAATTTCTCCAGCCACGTAAATGAGAATGACTACGCCCAAAATAGCCCAAAGCCAAGGTTGTTCTTTAAAAATGGAAACCTCACCGGTGGTGCCTATCCAATCTAGGAATAGATATCCAAACCCAGCAAATACTAATATTCTTATAAATGCAGCTGTTCTCATTGTATTTCGTCATTTACGTTAGTTTCTAGCGGAATGTTACTCACTTCTTTTATGTGTGCTTTTTTGGCAGTAAATACCCACCAGAATAAAGCGACAAAAAACAAAAAGAAGATAAGTAGTGATATAATGGGATAGATTTCTACCCCGTCTATATTTTCTAGGTTGCCTTTAATATATTTCAACATAACTATTGGTTTTCGGTTGAGGTTACTTCTTCGGGAGTCTTAATTTTAATATCAGTTCCCAATCGTTGCAGGTACGCAATAAGGGCAACTACTTCACGGTCTCGCATCTCGACAAATTCTTCTCCGTTTTCCTGTGCATATTGTTTGTCTGCTTCATACGATTTTACAAAATCTGGATCTGCGTACAGGTTCTTCTCAATCTGTTCTCCCTGTTCGTCCATCCAATCTTGGGCGCGGGCTATTTCATCTTCGGTATAGGGAACTCCTAATGCAACCATAGCCTCCATTTTTGCTTCCGTCTGGCTCTTATCAAGCGGCCTGTTAATGAGCCATTTGTACGAAGGCATGATTGAACCTGAAGAGGTACTCTGCGGATCGTAGAAGTGGTTCAAGTGCCAGTTGTCACTATATTTTCCACCCACACGGAACAAATCAGGTCCCGTACGTTTACTACCCCATAAAAAGGGGTGGTCGTACACATATTCACCCGATTTGGAGTATTCGCCATAGCGCTCTACTTCACTTCGGAAGGGACGCACCATTTGCGAATGGCAGGAAACACAACCTTCTTTTATATAGAGATCGCGGCCTTCCAATTCTAGCGGGGTGTATGGTTTTACCGTTGAAATAACCGGCACATAGTCGTCTACCATCAACGACGGAATAATCTGAACCATACCTCCAATAAGAATCGCAATTGTCGCGTAGATGGTTAGTTTTACAGGGCGACGTTCTAGCCAAGTGTGATATCCTTCTTTAGCCGTACGCTTTTTGGTCACGCGTTGCAACGGAGCAGCTTCGGCCAACTCATCTGTAACTTGGCTTCCTTGGCGTACCGTTTTTACAACGTTGTACAGCATGATGAACGCACCCAAGATAAAGAGGCTTCCCCCGATGGCCCGCATCCAGTACATTGGAATAATTTCGTTTAATGTTTCCAAGAAATTTCCGTAGGTAAGCGTACCGTCTGGATTAAATTGCTTCCACATAGAAGCTTGTACAAATCCAGCAACATACATGGGCAGCGCATACATAATGATTCCTAAGGTTCCTACCCAGAAATGAACATTTGCCAATTTGGTGCTCCACAGTTTTGTTTTAAACAATCTTGGCACCAGCCAGTAAATCATTCCGAAGGTCAAGAATCCATTCCAGCCCAAGGCCCCTACGTGCACGTGTGCTATAATCCAATCGCTAAAGTGAGCAATAGCATTTACATTTTTAAGCGAAAGCATGGGACCTTCAAAAGTTGCCATACCGTAGCAGGTAATCGCTACCACCATAAATTTAAGAACTGGGTCTGTACGTACTTTATCCCAAGCTCCTCGAAGGGTAAGCAGTCCGTTAATCATACCTCCCCAAGAAGGTGCAATAAGCATCACAGAAAACGCCACTCCTAAATTCTGTGCCCAATCTGGCAAGGCAGAATACAACAAGTGGTGCGGTCCTGCCCAGATATAGATAAAAATAAGCGACCAAAAGTGCACGATAGAAAGTCGATACGAATACACTGGTCTATTGGCCGCCTTGGGTACAAAATAATACATTAATCCAAGGAATGGCGTTGTCAAGAAAAATGCTACCGCGTTATGTCCATACCACCATTGCACCAAAGCATCTTGCACCCCTGCATATACCGAGTAACTCTTTAAGGCACTCACGGGAATTTCAATACTGTTTACAATGTGTAATACGGCTACCGTGACAAATGTCCCTAAATAGAACCAGATCGCTACGTACAAATGCCGTTGTCTTCTTTTTAAGATGGTTCCTATTAAATTTGCTCCAAAGGCTACCCAGATTATTGCGATAGCAATATCGAAGGGCCACTCCAATTCGGCATATTCTTTTGAGGTAGTATATCCTAAGGGCAGTGTGATAGCAGCACCTACGATAATGGCTTGCCAACCCCAAAAATTAAGGTTGCTCAGCCAATCTTTCCACATACGTGCTTTAAGTAAACGCTGGGTAGAATAATAAACCCCCGCAAAAATGGCGTTCCCTACAAATGCAAAAATCACGGCATTGGTATGCAAGGGTCTCAATCGACCGAAACTCAACCATGAAATACCGTCTGTTACGTTAGGAAATAAAAACATAAAGGCGAGCAGTAGTCCTACGCTCATCCCGATAATGCCCCAAAAAATGGTGGCATTTACAAACTTTTTTACGATTTTATTATCGTAGTAGAATTGTTCTGTTTGCATAATTTATTGGTTACTGGTTTGAATGATTTCTTTGTTATCGCTTTTTTCATGCTCCTTTTTAGGCTTCACCAATTCATCTTCAAAAAGCATTCTAACAGATGGGGTATAGGTATCATCATACTGTCCTTTCTTTACCGAATACACAAACGCGATAAAGAAAACGATAGCAACAATCACACTTACAGTGATTAAAACATAAATAATACTCATACCTACCTGAATTATGGTGTAAAATTACTTTGATGCACTGGCTTAAAAGATGACTTTTGTCAGTTCAGAAAAATTATTTTCATAACTTCTTACACCATTAAATACAATCCTAAAACCCCTGCCGTTCTATGTGCCTCGGCTAGGCTACTCTCGTTATCAAGATCAGCACTGGCACAAAGCCTTTCGAGTGATTGCAATTTTAGTTTTAAGTGTTTATATTCACTTAATATGTAATCCCGCATGACGAGACAATTTGAACATTGGCTCAGTTCGTATTTCTTTTTCAACTGAAAAAAGAGCTGTGCTATCTGACTGATTTCCTGTTTCATTTTAATTCAATTTTAGTTTTCAGATTTCTTCCTATTAGATATGTGCAGACTGTAGTAAACACCACAATGCTTATAGAACTTAGGGGCATTAAAATAGCTGCAACCACCGGTGCCAAATTCCCTGTAACCGCGAAGCCCAAGCCAATAAGATTATAAAACAGGGAAAAAATAAACGCGAACTTAATGACTCGAACCGATTGGTGCGACCCCTTTAAAAACTGTGCGAGCTCTTGTAATTGGCTAGCGTCTATAATACCATCAGACGCAGGTGAAAAAACATTGACGTCTTCAGATACTGCTATCCCAACATCGCTTTGGGCTAACGCACCAGCATCGTTTAGGCCATCTCCTATCATCATCACTTTTCTACCTTGGCGCTGCAGTTCTTTTATGAAATTAAGCTTGTCGTTGGGTTTTTGGTTAAATTTTAATTGCGCAGACGGCGGTAATTGGGCCTTTAGAATCTCCTTCTCACCATCATTATCGCCCGAAAGAATGACCAAATGCACTGTGTTTCCTAGGTCAGCAAACAAGTCTGTTATGCCTTCTCTATATGTATTTTGAAAAGAATAGGCCCCCTTATATTGGTTATTTGCACTCACGTGAACCTGGGTACGGTTGGAAGCTACTTGTAGTTGCTCGTTGCCCACAAACGTAGCGCTCCCCGTGCGTACGCGAGTAGCTCCCGAAACTCCCGTAAGCCCATTACCCGCTTCTTCGCTGAAATCGTCTAAGGTGCAAATACCGTTGTCTTGCAATACGTCGTATAATGCACGGCTCAACGGGTGGTTAGAGGCCCGCAATGTACTGGTAAGTACCGTTTGTTCATTTTTTGAGAGTGGTACGCCGTGATATGTAATTTTATTTTTTTGATTGGATGTGAGCGTCCCTGTTTTATCGAACACTACCGTATCTATCTGCGCCATTTGTTCAATCACAAAACTTTCCTTTAGATACAATTTCCGTCGCCCAAAGATGCGAAGCATATTCCCCAACGTAAACGGTGCTGCAAGCGCAATTGCACAGGGACAGGCCACAATAAGAACGGCCGTAAACACTTGCAATGCAGTTGAGATATCGTAAAATAACCAAATAGCTGTAGCAATAATCGCTATCGCTAGTATAGCAATGGTAAATCGCCGGCTTATCTGGTCGGTCATGTTTTCGAACCTTGAAGCTTTATTCTTTCTGAAGATATCGTTGTTCCACAGCTGTGTCAGGTAACTCTGTGCCACGGCTTTGGTGATTTCAATTTCAATGATTCCTCCTTGTTGTCTTCCGCCAGCAAAAATAGATTCGCCCGATAGTTTGTTAACAGGCACGGCTTCTCCAGTCACAAAACTGTAATCGATACACCCTGCTCCCTTTATTAAAACCCCATCTGCAGGAATAAGTTCGTTATTACGTATTAGAATACGATCTCCCGGTTTCAACTCGTATACCTGGGTTTGTATTTCTTTAACGTCACTGCTGTTTTCTTCGGAAATAGGAGCAGATTCGGGTTTTATCAATTGGGTGACAGCGATGGGGAAATACGATTTGTAATCTCGCTCGAACGATAGAAAGCCATAGGTTTTCTGCTGGAAGAATTTTCCGAGCAACAAGAAAAACACCAACCCTGCCAAACTATCGAAAAATCCTGTTCCCCAATCCATGACGATTTCCGCAGTAGAGCGTAGAAATAATACCGAAATACCTAACGCAATGGGCACGTCAATATTTAAAACCTTCGCGTGCAACCCTCTATAGGCAGACACAAAATAGTCACGGGCAGAATAGAGCACTACCGGCACTGCAAAGGCAAACATGAGCCATCGAAAAACAAACTTGAATTTATCGAGCCAAAATTCGCTCACTTCAAAATACTCTGGAAACGAAAGGAACATAATATTTCCGAAGGCAAAACCTGCCACCCCGAGTTTATAAATTAGGCTGCGATCTACTTTTTTTTCTTTTTTATTGAAATCTTCTAACGATATCGTTGGTTCATAGCCAATTTTACAGAGCAGTAGCACTACTTCTTTCAATGAAAATTGCGTAGCGTTGTAGGTAATCCGAACTGTTTTCTTCGGAAAATCTACCTGTGTATTTAAAAAAGCTGGATGTAATTTATTCAAATTTTCGAGCACCCAGATACAAGAACTACAATGAATATGGGGAATTACAAACGAGACAATTTGGATGTCTTGCTCGTCAAACTCCAGTAGCTTCGCAACAATATCTTGGTTGTCTAAAAAATCGAATCGGCCTTCTATTGCGATAGGCGTCTTTCCAGGGGTAGCCTGTAAGTCGTAATAATAGGTAAGTTCATTTTCGTTGAGAATGTCGTATACCGTTTTGCAACCATTGCAACAGAACTTTTTCTCGTCGTGTATGATGGTGGTCGCTCGGCATGTATCGCCACAGTGATAACAATTGTCCATAATTTACTCTATACCTGTGGCAAATGTATTGCGCATGCGAAGCACATAAAATGACTTTTGTCAGTTCCCCAAAATTTTTAATAAACCCTTAATACAGGTCCAGTAGTAAAATGGTTATCTTGAAAATAAAAATGAAAATTTCAGCAATGACCCTATTGGGTCTCACTACGGTACTCTTATTAACTGTTATCATTTTTACATCGATGAATCTTCCATTTGGTTGGGGGTTCTACACTACCTGCTTGGGTCAACTGCTCTTGGTGTTCACTGTATATAAAGTATTGACAGACGACTACCACACCGATAAAACCTTTAAAGATTTTTATGAAGATCGGCCAGATTTAGGCAGATGATACACGAAAAATAGAGACCATTTTTTATTTGGCACTAAATAGCTGTAGCTTTGTAATTACCATGTCTGAACACACTCATTCCCGTTGCGAAAATTGTATTATTAGGCAAATGAACAGCTTTAAGGCTCTCAAGAAAGAGGAGTTGAAGCAAATGGCCGACCATAAAGAAACCAGAGTCATTAAAAAAGGTGAAGTAATCTTTAATGAAGGGGAACGACTTGGAGGTGTATTTTGTGTACGCAATGGAGTTTCTAAATTGTCTAAAATGAGCGATAATGGTCGCGACCAAATCGTGAAGCTTGCCACTAAAGGTGAGGTTTTGGGACACCGCTCTGTGATTTCTTCAGAAGCTACTAATTTAAGTGCTACGGCACTTGAAGATATGGAAGTTTGTTTTATCCCAAAAATACATATAGAACAGCCCTTACAAACCAATCCTGTTTTTACTAATGCCGTGCTAAAGCATATGGCGCAAGAATTAAAATTTGCAGACGACGTAATTGTAAATATGGCGCAAAAAAGTGTGCGCCAGCGGCTTGCCGAGGTGCTGATGTATCTTGAAGACAATTTTGGGGTTGATCATGAAGGCTATTTATTCCTTCAACTTTCTAGAGCCGATGTTGCCGATGTAGTAGGAACCGCAACCGAACTGCTTATCAGAACCCTTACCAAATTTAAAAAGGAAGGTCTTGTTTCTACGACCGGAAAACGTATAAAAATTGAAGATAAAAAAGCCCTCTACAACATAGTAGAAGGCATGTAAGTATTCTAAAACGTTAAACTCCCGAATCTTTCAAATGCAGCTTCTGAAAGATGTTCCCGAACATCTGGATGGGCTATTTCAATTAATGCCTTTGCCCTTTGTTTCAGGTTTTTACCAAACAGATTGGCAACGCCATACTCTGTCACAACATAATGTACGTGCGCCCTTGTAGTAGTTACACCTGCACCTTGGTTGAGAAACGGTGTTATTTTTGAAATTCCTTTTGCAGTCGTTGCAGTCATAGCAAAAATAGGCTTACCACCCTTCGAAAGTGATGCGCCACGAATAAAATCCATTTGACCACCTACGCCGCTATATTGTCTCCCGCCAATGGTATCTGCGCACACTTGCCCGGTTAGATCTATTTCAATAGCACTATTTATAGCTGTTACTTTGGGATTTTGGCGAATGATTGCCGTATCATTGGTGTACGCGGCTTCCTTGAAATGTACCAAGGGGTTGTCATTTACAAAATCATATAATTTTTGGCTGCCAACTGCAAAACACGTGACTATTTTGCCTTGCTTTACAACCTTGTGTTCGCCTGTAATTATTCCTTTAGCTACTAACGGTAAAATACCATCAGAGAACATTTCGGTATGTATTCCTAAGCCTTTGTGATTGCCCAAATTATTTAAAACAGCATTCGGGATATTACCTATTCCCATTTGTAAGGTTGCACCATCTTCAATGAGGTTTGCCACGTTCTCGCCTATCTGTTTTTCAATTGCCGTAAGTGCTACGGTGTCTGTATTTTTCATGGGTTGGTCACAGTGAACCGCAATGTCAATTTTTGAGGAATGAATGATCCCATCGCCGTGTGTTCTGGGAACGTTTGGATTAACTTGGGCAATTATTGTTTTGGCAGTTTCAATCGCCGGTAATGTAATATCAACAGACGTCCCTAAAGAACAAAAACCGTGTGCATCCGGTTCTGAAACTTGGATAAAAGCCACATCGAGTGGTAAAATTCCTTGACGGAACAGATGGTGGATTTCGCTCAAAAAAATTGGAATATAGTCGCCATTGCCTTTATTCACAGACTTTCGCACATTACTACCTACAAAAAAGCTGTTAACTTTAAATGCTTCGTTATAGGGCGCTTGTGTGTATCGTGCATGGCCTTCCGTATGTACTTGGCAAATTTCTACATCTTTAAGTTCTTGGTGCCTGTCGCAAAGTGCTTCAATTAAAAAATTAGGGGTCATCGCTGCTCCTTGAAAAAAGACACGATTCCCGGATGCAACTTGTTTAACTGCTTCTTGAGCAGCTACATATTTCATTTTCATAGTTTTTTTATTTTATAAAATAATGAGTCATTAAAGACCAATCATAATTTTTATTGAGTGTGTAGGTTTTATTTTCAACGTTATCATTTCTGTTGTGTATAAAACTAATTTTTGACGGCTTTACCAAATAGCCACCCCAAAACTTAGGTTTTGGCACTTCTTTGTTTTGAAATGCTTTGTCTGCTTTCGCAAAAGCAGCATCAAGTAATTTTCTTGATGCTATTGTTCTACTCTGTTGCGAGGCGTGTGCGCCCAGTTTGCTTTCCCTGGGGCGTACTTCAAAATAGTTTTCTGAAATATGTTCTGAAACTTTTTCTGCTGTTCCTTGAATGTGGATTTCAGTTTTAACGGCTTGCCACCGAAAAAGCAAATGCACTTTATTGTTTATAGCAATATCCTGCCCTTTATTACTATTGTAATTGGTAAAAAATATAAATCCATCCCAATCGTATTTTTTCAATAAAACCATCCGTGAACTTGGACACTCATCCGCATCTATTGTGGTTAAGAGCATTGCATTTATTTCGGCACCGTTACTATTGTCATTAGCGTTGCAGAACAGCTTATGAAATTCTTGCAACGGGTTATGATTTATCATTTTTTAAATTTTTACCGTAAGAACAGGAAGTGTTGAGTGATTTGCAATGTCTTCACCTATACTACCGTTCAATAAATGGGACAAACCTTTACGACCGTGCGTGGCAATGGCGATAATATCTGCACCTGTAAGTGATGCAAAATTGAAAACACCTTTCTCTACACTGTAATCTGCAACACGTTTTACTGTTTTAATGGCTTTTACTGGATCTGAATGGCGTACTTTTTTGAAAAAACGAAGTAGTTTTTCATCCATTTCTATGGTGCTCATAAATTCTTTCCCAGGTAAATTAACGTAAAGCAGTTCTATATGAACAGATAAAAGTCCCGCTATCTCAACGATTTTAGAATAGGCATCACAGGTCTCTTCATCAAAATTGCTCGCAAAAATTAACCTTTCGGGCACAAAAGCAAGTTCATTTTCTTTTACTACCAGCAAAGGAATTTCTGAACTTCGTACAACCTTTTCAGCATTACTTCCTTTAAAAATTTCATTTAGGCCACTACTGCCGCGAGATCCCATTACAATTAGCGATGCATCTATATCTTTTGCAAAAATATTGATACTTGAAAAATTCAATTTTTTTTGTAGAACAGGCTCTACAAGTATCCCTTCTAAAAAAGGTTGCTGTAATAAACCACTAAACTGTTTTTCTGCAAGCTTGCTATGGTATAGTGCTTCCTCAAAGTTAGTCTTCTTTGTTAAAACACCTTCCTCTATTCCGGCCATATGCGTAAGCACAATCTTGGCAGAAATCCTTTTTGCTATGCTTGCTCCAATTTCCAAAGCTTTACTACTGGTGCTACTAAAATCTATGGGGATTAAAATTGTTTTCATTGTATCTGGTTCTAAATATTACCACAAAGGTAAAGACCCTCTTTTGGCAAAAAGATGATTAAAGTCAGTATTGAAAATATTGGCAAAACTGACTTTAGTCATTAACGGTACACGTTGCCAGTTTTACATTTGCTACAAACAATAAGATTATGAAGGTTGAATTGATTTTACAGAATGTAAGCTGTGAAGCGTGCGCGAATACTATTCTAGATAAAGCAAGAAGTACTGACGGTATTTCCAACCCAAAAATTGAACTAATAAAGAATTCACTGACTATTGATTGTATTTCGCATAATGCCTTAATGGGACTTAAAATGGGCCTCAAGGAAATTGGGTATCCAGTAAAAAATGAGTGCCATATAGTTCTGAAAACATAGGCAATCGTACCAAAGATAAAGACCGCCCAAAAGGATGGAACGGTCTTTTATTTTATGATGCCAAAAAATTATAGGTAAACCATTTATAAAGAACAGCTGTTGGCGTTAGCAAATAATTTTTGTTCCAGCTTTAGTGCTTTAGGGAACAATATGTTATTTTCAAGGTGAATATGTACATGAAGATCTTTTTCAAATTCATCCAACATAGAAAAAGCCACGCGGTAGGTATTACACGCATCTTCTGGCGGTGTATAATTACTTGTAAGCCTAGCTAAATTCCTGAAAATTTCTCCAGCAGTATCGTGTTCGTGTTCCATCATAGCGATTGGATTTTGTACGGTACCAAAATGTGCAGGTTCTAACGGTTTATTTTCTTCCATACTATGCACCATTTTTTTGATACGGGGAAACAGTACTAATTCCTCTTTTTTCATATGTTGTGACAATTCGCCAGCTACTTCTTCGAATAACTCATTTATTTGAACGAGTTCTGGATGGCGTTCTCCGTGAACCTTGCACAGTTTAGCTAAAAATTGTTTCAGAACAGGGGTTTTGCTTTCCACATACTTGTGATGCGTTTTTTCAATATAGGTGGCAAGTAGATCTAATGGCCATGTATTGTAGGCCTGAGTATTCTCTACTTTTGTGGTTGAAATACTCAATTTTTCCAACACCTCTTCCAACGAAATATTATTTTTATTACATACTTCGTCTAGAGGTCTATTACCACGACAACAGAAATCGATCCCATATTCAGAAAAAACTGCTGCAGTTCTAAAATCTTCGGCTACAAATTGTCCTATCTCTTTTTTTTTAAGTGCTTCCATACTAAACTTATTTTATGAATTATAATTTAAATTTTTAATGCTTTAAGAATGATGTCCCGGCTTCAAGGTCAAAAGCTAGGGTTTGGAGCGTCGTATTTTCCAACATTGTTTTAAGTCCGTTTCTTACTTCTGCAAATTGAAAATGTAATGGGCAGGGTTTTTCTTCGTTACAGTCATTGAGCCCCAACCCACAGCCGCTATAAATTTTAGGCCCATCGATAATCGCTACTATATCTGCAAGTGTAGTCGTCTCCATACTTTCTGATGTAATTTCAAAACCACCATGAGGTCCTTTTATTGATTTTATCACACCGCCTCTTACAAGTTGTTGTAACACTTTCGCAGTAAAGGCTTCGGGCCCATCAATCTGTTTTGAAATGGCAGAGATATTGACCCGTTTCCCCTCGTTCGATTTCATTGCAATAAAAATCAAAGAACGGATACCATATTCACAGGCTTTTGAAAACATAGGATGAATTTTATTCCACAAAGATAAAAAAGATAAAATTGTCCGAAATATGACAAAAGTCATCTTTTAAAATTCTGAACCCATCTAATTTTGTAATGTCAAAAGGAAAGTCCTTCTGACCATTACTAAAAATAATGTCAACTGAATCAAACAATTAAACCAAAAACAATGAGAACATTAGTCAAATTCGCATTCCTTTTCACAGTTGGTATCCTCATAAGCTGTGGAGGGAAAGAAGAAAAAAAAGAGGAAGGTCTTAAAATTGGTCAAAAACCAAAAGTAGAACAAAAAGAAGACGAACCCGTATCCGATGAAATACCCGCTTCTCAAAGAATTACGCTAGACAACAAAGGGGTGGGGAAAATCAAAAATTTAGAATTACCTGCTACTATAGACGATGCAATGGTAGAAAGAGGTGCAGCTATATTTAAAACCAATTGTACGGCTTGTCATAAAATAGGGAAACGATTTATTGGGCCGTCACCCTCAGGCATTATGGAAAGAAGAAGTCCAGAATGGATTATGAATATGATTCTAGACCCACAACTGATGGTAGCTGAAGATAGATGTGCAAAAGATCTACTAATTGAATTTAACGGTGCTGCCATGGCCAATCAGAATATGACCGAAGCGCAAGCTCGAGACATTTTAGAATATTTCAGAACCTTAAAATAAATAAATCATGAAACCAAGCAATTTAAAATTTTTGATAGGATTATTTGCCTTTACCCTTACACTTTATAGTTGTAAGAATGAAACAAGCGATACCACAATTTCCGATACCGAGGCAACATCAACTACATCCTCAAAAGAGCAAGGACAAGCTTTTATTGAAGGAGATGTATCAAAACCTAACGTGTTGCAAATAGCAATGAACTCACCAGACCACACCACGCTTGTGGCAGCAGTTCAAGCGGCAGACCTTGAAAATGCATTGGTAAATGCAGGACCCCTTATGGTGTTTGCTCCCACTAACGAAGCCTTTGAGGCATTGCCAGAAGGAACGGTTGAAGAACTTCTGAAACCCGAAAACAAGCAAAAACTAGCGACCATCTTGAAGCACCATGTGACTGCTGGAAATTATGATAAGGACTTTTTGAAAAATTTCAAAAAATTGGGTCAAGCAGATGACACCAATGCCACTGTAGAGGTAAAAGGAGATGATGTGTATGTTGGAGGCGCAAAAATCATTGCCTCTGTAAAAGCAGGAAATGGCATCGTACACGTAGTAGATAAAGTCATTTTACCTACTGCCAATTAATAAAAAACCACATAACATTAAAACCACAAAAAATGAAAACTTATAAAATTCATATACTATCAATTATTGGAGTATTAGCGCTTCTCACAAGTTGCGGGAATAATAACGGCAAAAATTCGTCTAACGGGGCACTTAACTCTAGTGCAGCAGAGAAAATGTATGTTGCGCCTGGCGAACAGGATGATTATTATGCATTTATGTCTGGCGGGTACAGCGGAAACCTAACGGTGTATGGCTTACCATCAGGTAGAATGTTTAAGGAAATTCCCGTTTTTTCACAATTCCCAACTTCTGGGTATGGATATTCTGAAGAAACAAAACCAATGCTCAACACATCGCACGGATTTGTACCTTGGGATGATTCTCACCACCCAGACATTTCGCAAACTAATGGAGAATTAGACGGAAGATGGATTTTCATAAACGGGAACAATACCCCAAGAATTGCGCGAATAAGCCTAAGTACTTTTGAGACCGAAGAAATCATAGAAGTACCTAATAGTGCTGGTAACCACAGTTCGTCGTTCATTACAGAAAATACAGAGTATGTAGTGGCAGGTACACGTTTTTCGGTACCAATTCCTCAACGTGATATGGCCATAAGTGATTATAAAGAAAACTTCAAAGGGTCGCTGTCTTTTATAAGTGTAGATCCAGAGCACGGCCATATGGATATTAAATTCCAGCTACTGATGCCTGGCTTTAACTATGACCTTTCACACCCAGGACGCGGAAAATCGCACGGTTGGTTTTTCTTTACTACGTATAATACCGAAGAAGCTCATACCCTTCAAGAAGTAAACTCATCTCAAAACGACAAAGATTTTATCGCAGCTGTGAACTGGAAAAAGATTGAAGAGTACGTAAACAATGGAGGTGGTACTAAAATGCCTGCAAATTATGCACATAATATCTATGATGAAAGTACGCACATGGCAACTACCACTATGAAAAAAGAAGTGCTTACCGTAGATCCGTTAAAAGTGCCAGGGGCCGTATATTTTTTACCAACGCCGAAATCTCCACACGGTTGCGATGTAGATCCTTCTGGAGAATACATTATTGGTAATGGTAAGCTTTCAGCAGACCTTACGGTACACTCTTTTGATAACATGATTGCTGCTATTGAAGCCGAAAAATTTGATGGTGAAGCGTATGGTATTCCGATTCTTAAATTTGAAGACGTATTAGCCGGAACGGTTAAAAGTGGTGGTTTGGGCCCTTTACATACAGAATTTGATGGTAAAGGCAATGCTTATACGACCTTCTTTATTTCTTCTGAAGTAGTAAAATGGAAATTGGGCACTTGGGAAGTTGTAGACAGAAAGCCTACCTATTATTCTGTAGGTCACATAATGATTCCTGGTGGAAATTCTAGAAAACCATTTGGTGGTTACGCAGTTGCGCTTAATAAGATTACAAAAGATAGGTATCTACCCGTAGGACCGGAGATGGAGCATTCGGCTCAGATCTACGACATATCTGGCGAGAAAATGGAACTTATCTATGATTTCCCAACCCACGGCGAACCGCACTATGCAGCAGGTTGTCCAGCAGAGTTATTGGCGCCAAAGGCCAAAAAGATTTATAGACTGGACGAAAACAAACACCCCTATGCAATAAACAACCCAGGCGAAGCAAAAGTGGTTCGTGAAGGAAATAATGTACACATCTATATGTCTACCATACGCAGTCACTTTACGCCCGACAATATTGAAGGTATTAAAGTGGGAGATAAAGTGTATTTCCACGTTACGAATCACGAGCAAGATTTTGATGTACCGCACGGTTTTGCCATGATCGGACAAAACACTTCAGAATTGTTGATAATGCCAGGGCAAACCAAAACATCAGTTTGGGAACCTAAGCAAGTAGGTGTTTGGCCATTTTATTGTACAGATTTTTGCTCTGCATTGCACCAAGAAATGCAGGGCTATGTTAGAGTTTCACCTGCAAATTCTAACATAGAATTGAGTTGGTCTCTAGGAGACTAATATTGGTTGGTTTTATGCAGGCAGTACGGCTATTTACTGCCTGCTTTTTAACTCATACGCTTTCTCAAAAAGTACTACACCATAAAAACGGCTAAGATGAAAAAGGCAAGTATCATAATGATTATAGGATCGTTGTTATTGCTGGGGCTCTTTATATATCCTTTATGGAATATACAGTTGGGTGCACCGCAATACCCTGAACCTTTAGGAATGAACATTTACATTAATGGCATAAAAGGACAGAGTGAGTTTGACATACAGAATATTGATGGGCTAAACCATTATATTGGCATGAAAACACTTCCAAAATCAAGTGATATGTGGGAATTTAGTGTTTTCCCAATTGTAATAGGCAGTATGGCAGCACTTGGTGTTATTATCGGTCTTTTAAGCTTTTTTAAAAAAGTAAGCCATCGGTGGTTCCTAGGTTGGTTTATTCTTATGACCGTCTTAGGGATATTGGGAATGTACGATTTCAACGCTTGGATGGTAGATTACGGCACCAATCTGGACCCCAATGCCATCATGAAACTTCAAAATCCGGATGGCACCCCTATGAGCTACAAACCCCCACTTTTGGGACACAAAAAACTATTGAATTTTGATGCCTATTCGTATCCTAGATTAGGCGGCTATTTAATGGGATTGGGAATGCTTTTAACTCTAACAGCCTTTTTCATTGGAAAACGCTCTAAAAAAAATGTATATGAAAAATAGCGTAACAATTTTACTTATTGCCCTATTGGCAGTATTGACTATTTCTTGTAATACGGGACCCCAAGCCATAGATTACGGGAACGATGGTTGCCATTTTTGCAAAATGACAATTGTAGATAAAATTCACGGTGCCGAATTTATAACAGGAAAAGGCAAAGTGTATAAATTTGATGCTACCGAATGTATGTTGAATTATGCTCAAGACGTACAAACTAAAGTCACAGGGATTTATTATACCAATCACTATGGAAACCCAACAGAACTCATTCCCTCTTCTGAAGCTACCTATCTAATATCAAAAGAATTGCCAAGCCCGATGGGTGCAAACCTAACCGCTTTCAAAGAAAAGAGTACTGCCGAGAAAATCCAATCAGATTTAGGCGGCACCCTTTATACTTGGAAAGAATTGAAGACATATTTAAACAACTAAGTACAGCCTTGAGAATTGCTTTTCTATACAAAATCGTTTTTTTTATTGCTTGTTTCAGTATTACAACTGGCTGGGCAAAAACGATTACCGTATGTAACACCTGCGAAATAACTTCACTCAAGAAAGCGATTGCTGTAGCTGAGGCAGAGGATACAATTTTTGTAAAGGAAGGAACCTATAACGAATTCAATATTATTGTCGATAAACCCTTGACCATTAAAGGCGAAAACTTCCCGGTTATTGATGGAGAGGACCAAGGGGAAATCATTCGTATTACTTCAGACAATGTAACTATAGATGGATTGTTCATTATAAACGTAGGTACAAGTTACACCAGTGACCATGCAGCCATTCGGGTGGTAAAAAGCGAAAATTTCTTGATTCAGAATGTAGTGTTAGAAAAGTTGTTCTTCGGAATTTATCTCGAAAAATCAAACAACGGTAAAGTGTATCACAATAAGATTATTGGTGATGCACAGGACGAATACAATTCGGGCAATGGCATACAGCTTTGGTATTGCAAAAATGTGGTTGTGAACCGAAATATTGTTCAAAAAACGAGGGATGGTATTTATCTGGAATTTTCAGATAACATAACCATCGATAACAACATAAGCACCGAGAATTTAAGGTATGGGCTGCACTTTATGTTTTCAAACGATGATGTGTACACCAATAATACCTTCGAGAATAACGGTGCAGGTGTGGCCGTAATGTTTTCAAAAAGGATTAAAATGCTTAACAACACATTCCATAAAAATTGGGGGACAGCTGCATTTGGCCTTCTGCTAAAAGAAATTAACGATGCTGAAATAAGCGGAAATACTTTTGAAGAAAACACCGTAGGCATAAACATTGAAGGCTCTAACCGAATCACGTACACCAGAAACAATTTCATTAGAAACGGATACGCCGTAAAAGTTTTAGGCGCGTGCTATACCAATGTGTTTAAGCACAATAATTTTCTGTATAACTCATTCGATGTTTCCTACAACAGCCGAATTAACGACAACGTATTTGTAAATAATTATTGGAGCAGTTACACAGGCTACGATTTAGACAGGGACGGCATAGGCGATATACCCTACCGCCCTGTAAAGCTATTTTCATATATCGTAAACAGGACTCCTGAAACCATTATTTTAATGCGTAGCCTTTTTATTGACATTATAGACTTTTCAGAAAAAGTTTCCCCAGTATTCACACCAGATAATTTAGTGGATGAAAATCCCCAGATGAAAAAAATTGAATGATACACATAGAGAACCTATATAAAAGTTTTGGCAAGAATAAAGTGCTTGAAGGCATCGATTTGTCTATTTCAGAAAAGGGAATTTTTGCAATTCTTGGGCCCAACGGATCGGGCAAAACCACCCTGATAAAATCTATTTTAGGGATGGTGATTCCTGATAATGGTACAATCTCAATCAATGGTAATTCTATAAAAAACAAATGGAATTACAGGAACGAGATAGACTACTTACCGCAAATAGCTAATTTTCCAGCCAATCTTACGGTACAAGAACTTATAAAAATGATTAAAGACCTCCGAAATTTGCGAGGTGAAGACCAACAGCTTATCGACCTATTTAAGTTAAGCCCATTTCTCAATAAAAAATTGAGCAATCTCTCAGGCGGTACAAAACAGAAAGTAAACCTGTTGCTTACCTTAATGTTTGACAGTCCGCTAATTATACTTGATGAGCCCACTACGGGACTTGACCCCATAGCATTGCTGCACCTAAAAAAATTAATTCTTCAGGAAAAAGCAAAAGGGAAAACAATATTGATCACTTCTCACATAATGAGCTTTGTGGAAGAAATGGCAGACCAGATTGTATTTCTCCTAGAGGGCAAAGTATATTTTAAAGGAGATATAACAGCCCTTTTGACCCAGACAGACGAACCAAATTTTGAGCATGCCATAGCCAACCTTTTAACCAAACAGAATGTTTAAAATTTTAAAATATAGTTTTTTCGATTTAGTACGTAGCCGCTGGAGTTACGTCTATTTGTTCTTTTATTTAGCATTAGGATTTGTGCTCTTATTCCTGAACAACGATCTTTCCAAAGCTGTTATTACATTAATGAATGTAATCATAATTTTGGTGCCACTAATAGGAACCATTTTTGGCGTAATGTACTATTACGATTCCAAAGAATTTACAGAATTGCTACTTGCCCAACCCATAAAACGTGCTGATATTTTCTTGGGGCAATACCTCGGTGTTGCCATATCGTTGTCGCTGAGCTTGCTTATTGGTCTGGGATTGCCCTTTATTCTGTACGGGCTTTTCCAATCAACTGCAATTTGGGATTTCGTGTTATTGTTGGTCACAGGAACTTTTTTAACGCTCATTTTTACTGCCTTGGCGTTCAATATTGCGCTTTACAACGAAAATAAAATTAAAGGCTTTAGCTATGCGATATTGCTCTGGCTTTTTATGGCTGTTATTTACGACGGATTGTTCTTAATGTCGTTAATACTATTAGAAGAATACCCATTAGATACTTTTTCAATAGGAGCTACACTCTTCAACCCAATAGATTTATCGCGTATTTTAATACTTTTGAAATTGGACATCTCTGCATTGCTGGGCTATACCGGTGCTGTTTTTCAGAAATTTTTTGGTACCGGACTTGGTTTTTCCATGGCGCTTTCGGCACTTGTATTGTGGGTTGTCTTGCCTTTGCTCAATATTTACAGAAAAAGTAGAAAAAAAGATTTTTAGTTTTTTCTACTTTTTCTGTTCAGAATCAATACGGGAAATTCTATGGCTCAAAACAAAGAGCAGTAAATAATGCTCTTACTACACCTAAATTCGCTACATCACTATCTTTTTATGTGCCATTTCAATCGTTTGTAAAAGATAAACATCCGCCGCGGAAAATTGTTCGATATTAGAATAAAAGTTACCTTAAAAGAACTTGCTTTCATTTGCTGCGCAACTGTTCAAAAAATATTCGAAATAATTACCAGTGCGGCAGGCCGAGTACCTTTCTAAATAGGTTCACCGGACCTATTCTTAACGTTCGGCAATGCTTGAAAGCCAGGACCGAGCGGAATAAATTGGTCTTGTAGACCAATTTAGCGAGGGGCCAGAAGGCGAGAAGGCATGATAACTCACTACTTAAACTAAAAAAGCGAGCTAACCCTCACGTTGAAAAGGGATTCATCCGCCCAAGGCGGATGTTCCCTTCAAGCTGCGCTTGAAAGCCAAAAAAATAGAAGCTTCGCCGCCTTAAACTAAAAAAGCGAGCTTTCTTAGTTTAAGATTGCTCGCTCCTTACCATTTTTTTTGGCTTATTGTACCTTGGGCGGGAATCGAACCCGCACGCCGTGAAGCACTGGATTTTGAATCCAGCGTATTTACTACTAAATTTCCATAAGCTATATTATAATCAACTGATTAGCATATATTTAATTTTATATAATATCAATTGATATCGTTTAAAATCATAATTTGTTGTACCTATGTTGTACCAAAAATGATTATCTTTATATCCTAATATTTAAGATATGTCATCAAATGCAAAAATAGTCCTTAGGAAAAAGCCTAATAAAGAAGGCCATTGTCCTCTTTGTATTCGTATCACAAAAAACCGTCGCTCAAATTATCATTATATAGGTCATAATATTGACCCTAATGATTGGGATGTGAAAAATATTAGAGTTAGAAAATCACATCCTTACTCAGATAGGTTAAACGGTTTGCTTAGTACCAAACTGTCTGAGGCAAATAAAATGCTGATTGATTTGCAGTCGAGCAAAAAGGATATATCGGCAAATCAAATAAAAGAGAAACTTTATGCTTCTTCGGAATCAGTTACTTTTTTTGAAGTGGCACAAGACTTTCTTGATGATTTAGAAGCAAACGAAAAGCTGTCTAGGCTTTCAACAGATAAAGCAAGAATTAATCACGTTTTAAAATTTACCACGTCAAAGCAGCTAACCTTTCAAGAAATTGATGAAAATTTTCTAAAGAAATTTAAAACCTACCTCCGTACAAAACACAACCTATCAGAAAGGTCGATAGTAAATAATCTTATTGTGATTAGAACTATCTATAATAGGGCCATAAAATTGGGTATCGTAGATAGAAAACTTTACCCATTCGGTTCGGATAAAATACGAATTAAGTTCCCTGAAACTGAAAAAATAGGTCTTACTCGAAATGAAGTCATAGAGCTAGAGTCAGTTGATAACCTTACCAAGAATGAAACTCACGCTAGAAATCTCTGGCTTTTCAGTTTTTACTTTGCTGGCATCCGTGTAGCTGATATATTAAAAATTCGTTGGAACGACATTTTTGATAATAGACTTCACTATCGAATGAACAAGAATTCAAAACTGTTATCCTTAAAAATTCCAGATAAAGTTTTTCCAATTTTGAAAGATTACATAAATGACAAGCAGAGCGAAGAGGACTTTATATTTCCTGAAATGAAAAAAGCCGATTTAAAAAATGCTAAAGATGTTTATGCTAAAACAAAAACCGCTAATAAGAAATTCAATAAATATTTGGTAACGGTAGCTGATAAAGCCAAAATATCAAAAAAAGTAACTATGCATATTGCTAGACATACATTTGGGAATATATCGGAAGATAAAATCCCAATTAATATGCTCCAAAAATTATACAGACATTCATCGATTACCACTACAATAAATTATCAATCTAACTTTATGCATAGAGATGCGGATGACGCATTAGATAGCGTGGTAAATTTTTGAAGGGATAAAAAAATCAATTAGCGGATATTTTGAATATGCTAAACCTATCTGTAACAACAAAATATCTGTTCTTTATCTTTTCCAATTAAAAATTTAGTCTTTCCTAAATAGGAATTAAATTTAAATTGGATCCGCTAATTTTTGATTGAAACATTTTACCAACATTTTATATAGGTCAGGATGTTTCTTTTTGAGTAAGTCTGGACGCTCGAAGAAATATTCTGAAGCTACTGCAAAAAATTCAGCTTGATTTGTACCTCCATATTTTCGGATATCAGAATGATTATCGTTTATGGCTTCCATTTCCTTATGAATTAAATTCAACCAAGGTAATGCATATTGATGTTCTAATAATCGCTCTGGAACTCCATCTGTACTATCATCCAGCTTATCAATAAGATGCACAAATTCGTGTATGCCAGTATTACTTTTATCGGTTGTGTTTTTAAAGCCGTGGTACAATGCTTTTTTAGATAAAATCATTTGCTTCTCAAAACGTCCATTCCCAACTATTCCACCAATATTTCTTGAGTTATCCTTACTACTAAATTGCATATCCTCATTAAAATAATCTGGATATAAAAGGATACCGCTTAAGTTGGTGTAATGCCATTCTTTAAAACCAAAAACAGGGATTACTGCGCTTGCCGCAATTAAAATCTTATCCAATTCTTCCAATTCAAACTGCACAGCATCGATATAGACCTCACTTAAAAATTGCATCATTTTTTGCTGAAAAATAAGCTGCCTATCTTTTGAAAGGTTTCTATAAAACAGCACATTATCCATCAGTAATTTGTGCCAATGCTCTGGAAATAGCTTTACGCTATGCCGCTTCGCTTTTCGATAAAAGTGAATAGCAAACAGAAGAATCACAACCAAAATTAAAATATAAACCATATTATACCGAGGTATTAATCTACAGGTTCAGCTTTAAAGCCTACTTTTTGCAATGTAGCCTTTACATCTTCTTCGGTAGCACCATCGCTTTCTACTGTTAGAATTTTATCTGGGTTGGCGGTATCCACTTCCCAGCTTTCAACACCTTCTTGCTTGTTTAAAAAAGGGGTTACTTTGGATACACAACCACCACAATTGATATTTGTTTTAAATTTTAAAGTTTTCATCTTATTTGAATTTATAATTAATATTAAAGTTTTACTCGTTTAAGTCTTAAGCTATTTGCAACAACGGATACACTACTGAATGCCATTGCTGCACCTGCAATCATCGGGTCTAATAAAAATCCATTTACGGGATAAAGAACCCCTGCTGCGATTGGAATACCAATGATGTTGTAAATGAATGCCCAAAATAAGTTCTGACGTATGCCCAACACGGTTCTTTTTGATAGTTCCAACGCTTTTGGAATGGATTGTAAATCTGATGTTATCAAGGTCATTTTTGCTACGTCCATCGCTATATCTGAACCTTTTCCCATTGCAATACTCACATTGGCTTGTGCCAAAGCGTGGGAATCGTTTATACCATCGCCAACCATTGCGACTATCTTTCCGTCCGCCTGCAATTTTTCAACAAAAGCTGCCTTGTCCGAAGGCATTACTTCGCCTTGGTAATTTGTTATTCCTACTTGTTTTGCGACAGCAGATGCGGTTTTATTATTATCTCCTGTAAGCATATAAACCTCAATACCTCTTTCTTGAAGCGTTGCTATGGCCTTTTTTGAAGTTTCCTTAATCTTGTCTGCAATGGCGAGTATCGCCAGCACTTGTTTTTCATTACCAAAGAATATGACCGTTTTAGCCTGCTCTTCGAGACTTTCTGCTGTTTGCATTAAAGAATGGTCGATTTGAATATTTTTCTCAAGCATTAATTTATGGTTTCCAACATAGTATTGTGAACCGTTTTCTGTTTGAGCTTTTACGCCTTTTCCTGTAATACTTTCAAAAGAAGCAATTTCAGCTTGTTCAATATTTTTCTCTTTCAAATAATTAACGACCGCTCCTGCCAAAGGATGTTCTGATTGTGACTCGATAGCCAAAAGATTTTTTTTGTATTCATTGCTATTTTCAAGTTTATCCTTCCAAAGGATATCAGTTACTAATGGTTTTCCTTCGGTAATAGTGCCAGTTTTATCAAGGATAATAGCATTCACTTTATAACCGAGTTCTAAACTTTCGGCATCCTTTATAAGGATATTATTTTCTGCACCTTTACCAATTCCCACCATAATTGCGGTAGGTGTTGCCAAGCCCAATGCACAAGGACAAGCGATAACCAACACGGCTACAGAGGTCAACAAGGCTTGTGAAAATGCATTATCACCTCCAACTGACATCCATACTATAAAGGTGACGATGGAAATTCCCATTACTACGGGCACAAATATGCCCGCAATTTTATCAACCAGTTTTTGAACTGGTGCCTTGCTTCCTTGCGCTTCCTGAACCATTTTAATGATTTGTGACAGCAAGGTTTCTCCGCCTACTTTTTCGGCAGTAAATTGAAAGCTCCCTTTTTGGTTTACCGTACCAGCAAAGACTTTTTCATCCTTTGTCTTTTCAACTGGAACAGGTTCTCCCGTAATCATACTTTCATCTACATACGAGCTTCCCTTGGAAACTTCTCCATCCACAGGAATCTTTTCTCCGGGACGTACCAAAATGGTCTGGCCAACTTGTACGGATGAAATAGAAACTTCCTTTTCTTCTCCATTCTCAATGATTTTAAGGGTTTTAGGCTGAAGACCCATTAGTTTTTTAATGGCTGAAGAAGTATTGGATTTTGCCTTTTCTTCCAATAGTTTCCCCAAGGAAATAAAAGTTATAATTACCGTAGCCGCTTCATAATAAACGTGAGGCTCAATACCACGACTCAACCAAAATTCTGGAAAAAAGGTATTGAATACACTAAAGATAAAAGCGATTCCTGTGCTCAAAGCTACCAAGGTATCCATATTTGCTTTACCGTGTTTGGCTTGCTTGAAAGCATTGATGAAAAAGCTACGCCCAAACCAAAAAAGAATTGGAAAAGTTAACACCAAAGAAATCCACTTACCTGGTTCCCATTGCATAAAAAACATTCCTAATACAAAAATGGGAAGGGTAAGTATGGCCGACCAGATAGTACGGTTTTTTATGTCTTGATAATGTTTTTGCTGTAATTCTTGTTGTACTTCTGAAGGATTCTCCGCATCAATGATAATGTCATAACCCACTTCGCGAAGTGCATTTTGAAGTTGATTAGGACTCAACTCTTTGTCGTATTCCACAAGAACAGAACTATTAGCAAAATTGACGCTTGCATCAAATACGCCATCTATGTGTTTTAAAACGGATTCAACGCTTGCTGCGCAAGATGCGCAGGTCATACCTGTAACTGGGAATGATTCTTTTATTCCCTTTTTATGGTTCTTTTCTTTGGTTTCAAATATGTTGATAGTTTCCATAATCGCATTCTTATTTGTACAGTACAAATTTCAGGATTAAAGGACTTTAATGTGTTACGTTATATGCTGAATGATTTGTAGAATTTGCTCATTTACCTTTCGTTTATTCAAAAATATTCAATGGTAATCATTTTGACTGATTACATTATTTTTTTAAACCAGCAAAAAACGAAATTTTGATTTGTATCAAAAGGTGTTTTATGGTCAATTTTAATGCACCTAATTTTTTCGAAATGTGTTTCGAATTGATCGGTCATTGTAGTTTCCGAATATTGTTTTATCTCTAAACCACTACACTTTTTGGGACCATTTTCAGAGAAAGTGCCAATAACTAAATTACCATTCTTATTAAGATGTTTTTGAACCGTTTCAAAATAATTTCTTATACTTTGTTCATCGGTTAAAAAATGAAATGCTGCTCTATCGTGCCAAAAATCATAATTTTCAGGTGGTGAAAAATCAGCAGCATCAGCTACTATCCATTTTACTTTCTTTGATTGGTCTTTTAAACGTTGCTTTGCTCTATCTAATGCAGCTCCAGATATATCCAACACTGTAATATCGTTGTATCCTAACTTTAAAAGATTATCTACCAAAAAACTATCGCCACCACCAATATCAATAATTTTAGCAAATTTAGAGATATTAGATTCCTTGAAAAAGGATAAAGATGTTTCTGGCACAACTTCATACCAACTCACTTCGTTCAAAGATTTTGTTTTAAAAACGTTTTCCCAATGTGCTTTTTTTATCATAATGTCTTTTAACTCCAAGTCATTCTTTGTAATCTAACTGCGTTAAAGATAGCTAACAATGCCACACCTACGTCTGCAAAAACAGCTTCCCACATTGTTGCTAATCCACCAGCACCAAGAATTAGAACTATTACTTTTACACCGAAGGCCAAACCAATATTTTGCCATACGATACTTCGAGTTGAACGACCAATTTGAATCGCTCTTGCAATCTTACTCGGTTGGTCTGTCTGTATGATAACATCAGCAGTTTCGATGGCGACATCGCTTCCTAAACCACCCATCGCAATACCTACACCACTTGCGGCCAAAACTGGTGCATCATTGATGCCATCACCAATAAATGCTACTTTTGTATCAGGTTGTTTTTTGAGTTCTTCAACTTCATTCAGTTTATCTTCGGGTAACAGACCACCTTTTGCCCAATCGATATTTAACTCTTTTGCAACCTGCTGTGTAATAGAGTCCTTGTCGCCTGATAGCATTATAATCTTAGAAATTCCTGCATCCCTAATTTGTTTAATGGCTTGGTGCGCATCATCCTTTAGTTCATCTGCAATGGTTAAATAGCCTGCAAACTTTTCATCTATGGACACCATAACTATTGATTCCACAATACCATCCGTTTCCGAAGGAACTTCTATGTTGTTTGAAGTCATCAAAGCTTTGTTGCCTACCAACACCGTCTTCCCATTAACTGTACCCTTCAATCCCTTTCCGGCAACCTCTGAAACATTAGTCGCTTCATAATCCGAACCGTCTGCTTTGTATTCGAGAATCGCTTTTGCAATAGGATGGGTAGATTGTTCTTCCATAGCCATCAGGTATTTCATAAACTCAGCTTCCTCAAATGTGATGGAATTGATTTCTTTGATTTTGAAAACCCCTTTGGTAACCGTTCCGGTTTTGTCCATTACGACCGTGTTCACTTTGGTCATTGCATCGAGAAAAGATGCACCTTTGAAGAGAATACCGTTTCGGGATGCCGCACCCAATCCGCCGAAATAACCCAGAGGAATAGAAATAACCAATGCACAAGGACAAGAAATCACAAGGAATATCAATGCTCTATATAGCCAATCTCTAAACACATAATCATCTACAAAAAAGTAAGGCAAGAATGTCAGGCCGATTGCCAAGAATACAACGATTGGTGTATAAATCCGCGCAAATTTTCTAATGAACAATTCGGTCTTTGATTTTCTGGCAGTTGCATTCTGTACCATATCCAGAATTCTTGCGATGGAACTATCCTTAAATTCTTTTGTGGTTTCAACCTCGATTACACCATCGAGATTGATGCTTCCAGCAAAGACAGTATCGCCTTTAGCGATAGTATCAGGTTTACTTTCGCCTGTCAAGGCAGCAGTATTAAATGAACCTTTATCAGAAAGCAAAATACCATCGAGCGGTACTTTTTCACCCACACGCACTTGTATCTTTTCGCCAATCTCGACTGTCTCGGGATTTACGGAAACAAAATCGTTATCACGATAAACCAAAGCTTCATTTGGTCTTACATCGAGTAAGGCTTTTATATTTCCTTTCGCACGGTTTACCGCTGCATTCTGGAAGAGTTCGCCCACAGCATAAAATAGCATTACGGCTACACCTTCGGGATATTCGCCAATGGCAAAAGCCCCCAAGGTTGCAATTGACATCAGGAAGAATTCAGTAAAGAAATCGCCATTTAGTATGCTTTTCCATCCTTCCCTAATCACGGGAAATCCAACTGGGATATATGCTACTGTGTACCACAAAATGCGAATCCATCCTTTGAAAAACGGAAAGGCATCAAAGTAATCAATGGCAATTCCAACTATCAGCATCACAAAACTGAAGATAGCTGGCAGATAAGTTCTAAAATTTGAAATTTCTTCTGGGCTACTGTGGTTATGACCATCATCGTGAGAATGCTCGCCCGAGTGTTCTTGGGTATCTAAGTCCCGTAAGTTTACTTTTTTCTTTTTCATCTATATTTCATAAAATTTAATATCGCTTCAAAATTTACTTTGATAATTTGAGTATTCTTAGAGCACCGCGCATTACAATTGCAAATACAATCCCACCGATTACCAAATCGGGCCATTTACTATCTAAAAAATAAACAAGTACACCTGCAAGTATTACCCCACCGTTGACTATGATATCATTGGACGTAAAAATGACACTTGCTTGCATATGTGCTTCCTTGCTGTCGGTCTTGTTGATTAACCATAATGATATAAGATTTCCTATTAAAGCGAAGATTGAAATAACAATCATCCATTGAAACAATGGGGTTTCACTTTCAGTAAAAAATCTTCGTAAAACCTCTACGAAACCCAAGAGGGCAAGCCCCATTTGAAAATATCCGCTTATTCCGGCAACTTTCTTTTTTCGGGTAATGCCACCACCTATTGCAAAAAGACTCAGCCCATACACAATGGAATCTGCTAACATATCCAATGAGTCTGCAATAAGACCCATTGAGCCGGATATCCAACCCGTAGCCATTTCTACAACAAAAAAACCTAAATTGATACCCAAGACCCACCATAAAATCTTACGTTGCTTTTTTTCATCTTTGCCAACAGGTGGCTCGGCATCTACAGTATCTTTGAAACTATCGCCTAATCCCAACTGTCCGATTGCTTTACTTATTTCATCTACATCATCTGTATGATATACTTCTAACTTTCTATTGGGAATGTCAAAATCAAGGTATTTGACTTGTTTAAAACCATCTAACTTCATACGAATCATCTGCTCTTCCGAGGGACAATCCATCTGACTTATTCTAAAAGTACTCTTATTCAAAATCTATTAATTTCGTTAGTATATAATTATAGTAAAATGCTATTGCATTTATCGCATATTCCTGTTAGTACAAGGTTTACTTCCTCTGCCAAAAATCCATCGGGCAAATTTATTTGCGGAATTTTATGCTCGGTCAAACACACCGTTTCGTCACAATTGCTGCAATGAAAGTGCAAGTGCAAATCTTGTTCTATTTCACAATTGCAACCTTCTTCACAAAGGGCATATTTTGCAATACCTGTACCATCGTCTATTTGATGCACCACGTTTTTTTCCTCGAAGGTTTTTAAGGAACGGTACAATGTGGTCCTGTCCGCTTTTGCAAAAGCAGACTCAATATCTTTCATAGCAACCGCACTATCCTTTTGTGCCATAAACTTATAGATAAGGATGCGCATCGCTGTTGGGCGCACGTTCTTTTCTTCCAATAGTTTTTCAATTTCACTCATATCTTCGTTCTAATCTGTTATTAGTCATCGTCACCAAGTTCCCCTTTTTTCATCTCTGCTATTAAATAATAGGCATTGTTGTAGGCGTATTTTGTGTTAGGTTCAATTTTATTCAAAAAATCTATAGCCACCCAATCATTATCTTGAGTGCCTTTAGCTATTTCAGTAGGCGTAAATTTCCAATTGTCGCCTTCTTTTTCTGCTGTAAACACATAATATTTTCCGCCGTCTGCTGCTATGGCACTTTCAGGAATTGCCGTGGTCATAGTATTATCTGTTTGAATGCGCCCTTGGATGTACATTCCCGGTATCAAGTTGCCCTCCTTATTTTCAATTTCGGCGTGAACGTGTATTGCTTTTGGATTCTGCTCAAAAGTCTTTCCTACGGAATAAATTTCCGCCGTAAGTTCTTTTCCAGGAATAGATTGGACGTTAAAGGTAACTTTCTGTCCTTCTTTTACTTTGTAAACATCCTTTTCAAAAACCATTAAATCTGCGTGTACGTGATGGATGTCCACGATTTCCATTAGGTCTGTCTGAGGTTCTACATATTGTCCCGTTTTGATGGATACTTTTTGTACAAAGCCTTCAATGGGACTTCGTAGTGCAACCCTTTGATAAATGGTGCCGTTTCTTACACCTGATGCACTAATGCTCAATTGTTTTAGCTGTGCTTCCAATCCGTTTGCCATACTTCGGGACGCCTGATATTCCGCTTCAGCTTTTTGAAAATTTGCACCACTACCCACACCTGCATCGTATAAAGTTTTTTGCCTTTCAAATTCCTTCTTTAAAAACTGGCTATTACTATACGCATTGAGGTAATCCGTCTGCTTTTGGATAATATTGGGATGTGATAAATAAGCGACCGTCTGGCCTTTGTTGACTTTATCGCCCTCGATGACCTCAATAGAAACCACATTTGCACCTAAGACCGAAGTAATAGTGGCTTCGTTCTGTGGTGGCACTTCGAGTTGGCCATTAGCCTGCACATAACCGCTCATATTGCGCTGTGCGAGCGTGTCCACTTTCATTTGCAGGGCATTGTATTGTTGTGGTGTAAGCATCACTTCTTGAGCTTCGCCTTCTGAATGTGCTTCTTCTGTTTCGGGATTATTCCCTTTGTTTTCGGCGGTTTCGGATTTGGAATCCCCACAGGCTGTTAGTCCCAAAAGCATTATTGTTAGCCCGATAACCATATAATTAGATACGTTTTTCATTTTTTTATTGCTTGAAATATTGTAGTTCGAATACTGATTTTAGATAATTGTCAAGAGCTTCCAGCGCATCCATTTCGGTGTTTATAGCATCCCGAATAATCTGCGTGAATGCTGCATAGTCCACCGCACCTTCCTTGTAGGCAAGTAGCGCACCCTTGCGCTGTTCCTTTGCAAGTGGTAAGGCTTTTTCCCTATAAAATTGCCAAGATGCCTTCCATTTTTGATAGGCTTGCACGGCCTGCCGATATTCGGATTGCAGTTGGCGCTGGGTAAAGTCTGCATTGGTCTTTGCGATTTCACTATCAACTTTTGCGGCTTTGGCCTGACTGCGCTGTGTTCCTGAAAATAACGGGATGGTAATGCCTGCCTGATAGGTGTAAAATCCGCTTTCGCCATTAAGCTGTTGCAGTCCGCCCTGAAGGTTGAACTTGGGTAGCAAATCGGCACGCGCTGCATCATAGTTCGCCTCGGCTTCTTCGATGCGCCTTTGCGAAAGTTCCAGCTCGGGATGTTTTCCTAAATCGGTGTCCATTCCCAATACAGTTACCTCGGTTTCTTCAAGATTTCTGGGAACTGAATAGTACGTATCTGACACCAACCATAGATTGAGTTTTTGCAGGGCAATCGCATAATCGCTTTCGGCCTGTTGCAGTTTGTTACTGATTTGCAACGCTTGATTTTTTGCCGATGAATATTCCAATCTGGAAATGGCTTCTACTTCAAAATTGAGTTGTATTGCCGTTTCAAACTGTGAATAAATGGAATCCAGCTCGCGGTACAGTTCAAATTTCTGTCGCTGTTGGTATGCCTGCGACCAAGCCTTTTTCACTTCCTGTTCCACTTGCAATTCAGACAGGTCGAGAGCGGCTTCGGCCAAAGCGATGCGTTTTCTTTGCAGTCGCTTTTTTGCACCGACACCTAAGAGGTCGATATTCTGTTGCCCGACACCAACTAAAGTGTAAATGCCTTGACCATCCGAAATCTCTTCGCCGCCCGTGAAAATCTTGGTGTTTCCAAAATCATAAGCAGTACCTTTAAGTACGTTCTGTCTCTGGATTTCCATTTGTTTCGTTTTCAATAACGGATAGTTTTCTTTGGAAATTTCTACTGCCCTTTCCAAAGAAATAACCGGTAAAGAATCTTGCGGTTGGACTTCTTGTGCTTTCGCGAAAGTAGAAGTAAACAGAAGACAGACCACAGCCGTTGCGGTAACGAATTTTGGGTTGAATTTCTTCTTGCGTTCCGAACGCTTCTCGACCCATTGGTAAAAGATGGGAAGGATAAAGAGCGTCAATAAAGTGGATGTTATCAAGCCACCTATAACCACGGTCGCCAAGGGTCGCTGCACTTCAGCCCCTGCGGATGCTGAGATAGCCATTGGAAGGAAACCTAAAATATCGGTAAGAGCCGTAAGCATTATAGGGCGAATTCGCCGCTTTGTCCCTTCCAAGATGCGGTCTTTCAAGTTGGTCACACCTTCGTCTTTCAATTCATTCAGACCGCTAATCATTACCAATCCGTTGAGGACGGCCACACCAAAGAGTACTATAAATCCAACACCTGCGGAAATACTAAAAGGCATATCCCTCAACCACAGGGCGAACACGCCGCCTATGGTCGCCATTGGGATGGCCAAATAAATCATCAAGGTTTGTGGGAATGATTTTAATGCGAAATATATCAAAATGAAAATCAGCAATAAAGCAATAGGAACGACGGTCTGTAATTTCTCGCTTGCTCTTTCCAAATTTTCAAAAGCCCCACCATACCTGATAAAATATCCTGGTGGTAAATCAAGATTTGCATCCAGTTTTTCCTTAATCTCATTGACCAAGGATTCAACATCGCGTCCGCGCACATTTACGCCCACGTAGGTTCTTCGGTTGGTATTGTCCCGACTTATCTGCATCGGACCAGGTGTGTATTCAATAGTAGCCAATTCTTGAAGCGGAATCTGTGAGCCATTCGGTAAATTGATATACAGATTCCGAATGTCACTTATATCGGTACGATTCTGCTCGTCAAGCCGAACGACCAAATCAAAACGCTTTTCGCCTTCAAAAATGACCCCTGCATATCCGCCCGCAAAAGCGGACTGCACCATTGTATTCAGTTGGTCTATACTTACCCCATACTGAGCCAGTTTGTTGCGATTGTATTTAATGGTCATTTGTGGCAGTCCAGAAGTGGCTTCTGCCCTCATATCGCCTATACCTTCAGTACCTGCAATGATTTTTGTAATCTCATCGGCTTTTGAAGCAAGTACGTCAATATCCTCGCCGTAAATTTTAATGGCAACATCTTCACGGATACCTTCTAATAGTTCATTAAAGCGCATTTCGATGGGTTGGGTAAACTCATAATTGACACCAGGAATTATACTCACGGCATCCTTCATTTTATCAATAAGTTCATCCTTGTTATCTGCGGACACCCATTCGTCTTGAGGTTTTAGAATGACAAAGACATCGGCAAAATCCATCGGCATCGGGTCTGTTGGCACTTCGGCCACACCGATACGACTTACTATCTTATCCACCTCTGGAAATTCGGCTTTTACAATACGCTCTATTTTAGTTGTGGTCTCAATGGTCTCACTTAGTGAGCTTCCGGGTTTAAGTATAGCGTGAAATGCAATATCGCCTTCATCCAGTTGAGGAATGAACTCGCCACCCATTCTTGTAAACATAAAAACGGTAAGGGCAAATATGGCGACGGCAATCCCAACAATCCATTTCCCTTTGTTCAAGGTCTTGATTAAAAGTGGCTCATACTTTCGCTGTACCCAATGTACAAAACGGTCGCCCCAGGATTTTTTTTCTGTCTTGGGTGGTTTTAGGAACAGGGCAGACATCATTGGTACATAGGTCAGGCAAAGAAACATAGCACCTATCATAGCAAATATGAACGTGAGCGCCATTGGGCGAAACATTTTGCCCTCAATTCCTTCCAACGCCAGTATGGGCAAGAATACAATAAGGATTATCAACTGCCCGAAGAAGGCAGCGTTCATCATCTTTTTTGATGCGTTTGCAGCTATATCATCACGCTTTTCTTGGTTTAAAGACTTCTTTTTGAGGATGTAGCTTCCCATTAGAAATACGCTGGCTTCTACAATAATGACCGCACCATCTACGATAATGCCGAAATCGATGGCACCCAAACTCATAAGGTTTGCCCATACGCCAAAAACATTCATAAGAATAAATGCGAACAATAGGGATAAGGGGATGGTAGAGGCCACAATAAGACCACCACGCCAGTTCCCTAAAAGGAAAACAAGAACAAAAATTACTATGAGTGCACCTTCAAGCAGGTTGTTGCGCACCGTGCCTGTAGTTTCACTTATGAGTTTACTTCTGTCCAATAAAGGCTGAATAACAACACCTTCAGGTAGCGATTTTTGTATTTCGGCCATCCGGTCTTTCACACGGACAATAACCTCGTTTGAGTTTGCCCCTTTGAGCATCATAACGAGACCACCAACAACCTCGCCTTCGCCATCCTGCGTTAATGCCCCATAGCGCACGGCAGAACCAAAACGTACATCGGCAACGTCGCTTACGGTAATTGGTATGCCATTTTCATTTTTGATAACGATTTTTCTAATATCATCAAGGCTTCGTATCAAGCCTTCGCCACGAATGAAGTTGGCCTGATGGTTTTTCTCAATGTAAGCACCACCTGTATTTTTGTTATTGGCTTCTAAAGCTTTAAAAACGTCAGTAATCGTCAACCCGATTGCCCTTAATTCATTAGGGTCAACAGCGACTTCATACTGCTTTATTTTACCGCCGATGGCGTTAATTTCAACAACGCCGGGAACCATTGCCATTTGCCGTTGCACAATCCAATCTTGCATCGTTCGCAAATCAGACAATGAATATTTATCTTGAAATTCGGGTTTTACTTTTAGGGTATATTGATACACTTCCCCCAAACCTGTTGAAATTGGCCCCATACTTGGCTGTCCAAAACCTTCGGGAATTTGTTCGCGTACTTCTGTCAGTTTTTCTGAAACAAGTTGACGGGGAAGATAGGTTCCCATATCATCATCAAAAACGACAGTTACCACGGAAAGCCCGAAACGGGAAACCGAGCGAATTTCCTTAACGTTGGGCAGATTGCTCATAGCCACCTCGACGGGATAGGTTACGAATTGCTCAATATCTTCCGTTCCCAGATTGGGCGATTGCGTGATGACCTGAACCTGATTATTGGTAACATCTGGTACGGCATCAATAGGGACTTGGTTCATACTGTAAATGCCAGCACCGATTAACGCTAATGTGAGCAGTCCAATAATGAATTTGTTATTGATTGAAAAATCAATGATTCTGTTAATCATAGAAAGTAAGGGTGTTAATTCAATTTAAAATGTTGTTGAGCACATTGCAAAAAATGCAATGCGTTAAATTGACGAATCCAATAGATGGACACGTCAAAACAGGATATAGCTATCCTACTAAAACTGAATTATACTTGAGGGGGCTGTAATAGAGAATGGGGAATATCTTTGCCAAGGTTATCGAAGTGGGCAAAGTATTCGTGTGGAATTGCAGGCTGTATCGGTTCAAACGGTACAATACCAAAGTCTATACTATGACAATGACAACAATGACATTCACAAAAGGGCGAGCATAGTTCACAGTCTTGGCTGTGGTCGCCATCAATATCTATTACCGTAACAACTTGGGAATCATCCGCACTACTTACGGTATCACTACAAGGCACCACATTGAGCGCCAAGAAGTAAAATGATAATATGATTGCAATAAATTTCACGGTACAAAGATAACAGAATTTTTGTGCAACTGTGTTGCAAAAACAGTAAGGTGTTAGCAACAACTCTTATTCTCTTGAATTGGTGGACAAGCAACTGTCCCATAAGAGCAATAAACACAACAATCTTCTTCTTTTGGTTTCAAAACCGTTTTACAATTCTCACACTCGTAAAAGAATTGACAAGCGTTTGTTGGCATATCTTCTACTTTTTTATGTCCGCAGTTTGGACAAGTAATTTCTGATTTTAATATAGTTTCCATTCAATTTTTTTATTATAGCATATGTGGTATGTCCGAAGCCAAAGTTGGATATGAGAAAATCATTGTTCTAATATCATTAACCTTCATCTTTGTTTTTATGGCCATTGCAAAGAGATTTATTGTTTCTTCTGTATGTGGTCCGATTAAATGCGCTCCCAAAATTGTTTGAGTTTCTTCGTCAATAATAGTTTTGAACGCATATTCTTCTACATTCAAGCGCTTCGCATTAAACCAATTACCAACCTCCTTATAATTAATTCGAATATTGTAATTCAGCTCTTTCGCTTTCGATTCAGTACATCCAACAGAAGCCATAGTTGGTAACGTAAACACTACTGTTGGCATTGGCGGATAACTTATTTCTTTAGAATTGCCTTTAATAATATTTGAAGCAACCGTATGACCTTCCAGAACTGCAACTGGCGTTAAGGGCAAACCTTCTGAATCTGCTGCATCGCCTGCTGCATAAATATGAGGGTTTGAAGTACTTTGCAAGTATTTGTTCACTGTAACACCTTTATTAGTAAAGGCTATGTTCGCTTTGTCTAATTCCAAATCAAATATGGCTGGTGGTCGTCCGGCAGAATTAAAAACAGCTTCAGCTTCAAAATATGCTGTTTTCTCTTGAGATTTACCTTTTACTCGATACTGGCTATCCACTTTCTCAATAGCCGTAACATCTGTATTAAGAATGAGTTTTATGCCTAACTCTTTAGTGGCAGAAACAAGATGTTTTACAATATCCTGTTCAAAATTTTCCAAGGGATTTTCTCCACGATGAACAATAGTGACTTCTGCTCCGCATCGAGCCGCTATATGTGCAAACTCAAAAGCGATATATCCACCACCGATGAATACTAAAGATTTTGGCAATTTTGCTAAATTCAAGAAATCGGTACTGGATTTTGCATAATGACCACCTTCAAATTCTAAAACCCTTGGCTTGGAACCCGATGCGATTACAATTTTGTTAGCCTTTATTTTATCTGTTCCAACTTCCAATGTGTTTTCTGACAGGAATTTTGCTGAACTATGAAAGGTGTCTATTCCGTTCTTTTTATATCCTTTTTCAATTTTTGGTGGCATTTCATCCACAAAGGATTGTTTAAAGGCCATAATGTCCTTCCAATTGACTTTAGGTATGGTATCAATACCATTTCCTTTAAGCCTTTTAGCAAAGTCTCGAACTTCCGTAGCGCCTATAATCACTTTTTTTGGGTCACAACCTCTCAATGCACAAGTGCCACCATAAGGTAATTCATCCGTTATTCCGACTGTCAGGCCTTTTGAGGCACATTTATTGGCGATGGTCATTCCTGCCATTCCCGAACCAATTATAAATACATCATATACTTTCATACTAATTAACTTCCTTTTTGTCGGTTACTTTATAACCTGTTGAGTTAATTGCTTTCTCGATTTCCGCTTCGTTTGCTTTGGTTTTGTCAAATTCAATGATTGCGTTTCCATTTTCGTAGGACGCTTTTGAGTTTACAATCCCTTTAAGCTTATTCACTTCGTGGTTGACGTGTTCTTCACAACTCGCACAGGTCATTCCGCTAATTGTAAATTCAGTTGTTTTAATGTCGGATTTGTCAACTACGATTATTTGCTTTTCTGTGTTTGGATAAAAAATTCCTGAATAGTACGGGAAAGCCAACATCACAATTGCAAATACGGTTACAATTCCTAAAAACTTTTTTGATTGAATAAATTTTGGTTTTTCGTCCGTTTCACATTCACAGTCGATTTCTTTTTGAGGTTTTAGTTTTTGATACCAAGCAAACAAAAGAACTAAAATTGTAAGCCCAATCAGGTAAGGTCTAAAAGGTTCAATCCAAGAAAATGTTGAAGCAATCCCGCTTGTTCCTGCAATAAGTGCCAAAACCGGTGTTATACAACATATAGAAGCTGCCATTGCAGTTAGCAAGCCTGCACCTATTAATTTGTTTTCACTTTTCATATCGTTTCTAAAACTTTGTTTTTATCAAGTATCTCAAAGAATGGATTTAGCATTTTTTCGTATTCAGCCGTGAGTGAGTAAAAAATCGTTTGGGCTTCTCTATCGGTTTTTAATAGATTTCGGTCTTTCATTTTTCTTAAATGTTGAGAAATGGCAGAAATATTCATTCCGAGAATATCGCTTAAATCACAAACGCAAAGTCTTTTTTCCTCAAAGAGTAGATAAAGTATTTTCAGTCTTACGCTATTACCAACCAATGAAAGTCCATTCGCTAAATAGTCGAACGATTCATTTAATTCCGAAACTGTGTCTTTGCAACGATTTATTTGTTCAATATCGGCTTGTTGTCTTATGCAAGAATTATTTTCCATAGCACAAATATGCACTTATTTCTTATTTAAGCAAATGCTTAAATAAATATTATTCGTGGTCCTTTACTTTAAAAACATATCTTGGTTTTAAAGCAGTTCAATCAAATCTCATCCAAAGATTTTCGGTTCTTATTCACAGATTTTTTAAACTGTGTAGGTGTCATTCCTGTAACCTTTTTAAACTGATTGCTTAAGTATGCAACGCTACTATAATGAAGTTTAAAAGCTATCTCACTCAAGGTTAATTCGTCATAAACTATAAGTTCTTTAACACGTTCAATTTTCTGGTTTATGATGTACTGCTCGAACGTAATACTTTCTACCGACGAAAAAAGTGAACTTAAATATTTATAATCCAAGTTAAGTTCGCCTGTAACAATATCTGCCCATTTGAAATCGAGCTCCTCGGAAGAATGATGGATTTTATCTACAACCAATGTTTTCATTTGTTCAATAAGTTGACTTTTACGGTCGTCAATCAAACTAAAACCTGAATTTTGAAGCGCTTTGGAAAGACCATTTTTGGTCTGGACACTTAATGAAGAAACTAATTTAACCTCCCCCAATTTTATAGAAACATACAGTATTTCAAGTTGTTCCAAAATATTAGATACCGCCGAGATACATCTTGGGCAGACCATATTTTTAATATGGATAATCTCATTCATATAGTACTTGTTTCAAAATAATTTTAATCCAGATTTGTATAGAGAATAATAAACAGCAGCTATTGCAGCAACTACAAAAATCAATACTATCACAACTAAAGCGATAATTTTATCTTTTCTTGAAATATCACTTTTAGGCTGATGTTTCTTTCTGTCATTTTTTCTTCTATTTCTTCTACTTTCACTCATTATCGTTCGCCGTGATAAAACCAAAATTAATTTATGGTCTTATTCAGATTACTTGATTAATCCATAATTCGCTTTATTGTAAAGTTGCATTTACTTCGCCACAGGTTAACATAGCCTCTCCATAATATGGGTTTCGCACCTCTTTTTCCAAACTAATCCAATAAGCTCCCTTATTGTTATCGGCCATTGGACAAAACTGGATATATACATTTTCGTTAACACCAAAAAGTTGCACGCTACTTATCATATGCGCAGAAAGATGTTTAAAATGTGCTCTTTGTGTTGCTATATCTGAATTGTTCTCAATAGTATTAGCCGAGGTCTTTAGTTCTTTTTGAATGGTCATCCAATGGTTATGTGCTTTTTCATCAGATAATAATTTCATATCCACTTTTTTCAAAGATTGGTTTATTTGTTTTCCTGCCTGTTGAGCGCCCTTGGCATCATCATTTACCAAAGCATCTTTTAAAAGGATATAATCATCAAAAACCTGTTTTAACTGATTCTGAAATTTGTTTGAAACTTCAATCCTTTCTTTCATTTGAGAATGGTTGGCTTCATTTGTATTTTCTCCAGAATTATCTTCTTGCATTCCCAAATGCCCTTCGTGGCCTGTCATTGTTTTACCACCAGATGCATTCATCATACTTTTTTTTCCCTGTAATTGTGCAGCGGCATCTACGGTAAACGTTCCGTTAGTTACGACTTCATCTCCATTCTTTAAACCTTCAAGAATGGTATAACTATCGCCATTGGCATTGCCCAATAAAACTTCCCTCATTTCAAAAATAGCTTCATTAGGGTTTGTTTTGACATAGACTACAGAGCGTTCTCCCGTCCACATAACAGCGGTTGACGGTACGGAAACGGTATTCTCGGTGCTTGTTTGCGTACCCTCAATTATACCTTCCACAAACATTCCCGGTTTAAAGAGGTCTTTCTTATTTTGCAAGACCGCTCTTACAACCACCGTTCTAGTTGCAGAATTTAATAAGGGGTCGATGAATGAGACTTTTGCATCAAAAACCTCATTGCGATAAGCATTTGTGGTCACTTTAATAGTTTGCCCTTCTTTTAGGGATGCAATTTGATTTTCATAAGCATCAAATTCTGCCCATACTGTATTGAGATTCGCAATTTTATATAAGGGTTGTCCTTGCTTTAAATAATCCCCTTCTTCTACCATTTTCATTGTTACCGTTCCTGAAACGGTTGCAAAAACCGGAAAGTTTTCTTGCACTTTCCCAGCAGTTTCTATGGCGTTGATTTGCTTTTCGGAAAGTTTCCAAAGTTTAAGTTTGTTCCTAACAGCCTTATACAATTCTGGTTGCGATTCTTTTAATGATGAAGCGGTAAGCAGTTCTTGCTGTGCAGCAACCAATTCTGGCGAATAAATAGTTGCCAAGCGTTGTCCTGCTCCAACACGTTCTCCTGTAGAATTAACGTACAGTTTTTCTATTCTTCCTCCAAAATATGTAACCTGTACGGCATTTGACTCTTCATTAGCTTTTATCTTACCAGATAATTTAAGGGAATTATTTCCCATTTGTCCTTTTCCTACAAGTGATGTTTGGATATTGGCCAGTGCCATTGCGTTATCGGTCATTTTTATTTCATTGGCATTGAGACCATCTGCACCAGATTCGGCTGGAATTAAATCCATTCCACAAATGGGACAATCCCCAGGTTCTGGTTGCATAATCTGTGGATGCATAGAACACGTCCACATTTGATTAGAAGCAATTTCTTCTGAATGGTCGTGGGTGTCTTTCGCATTATTTGTTGCCTTGTCCGCAGAACCTCCACCGAATAGTAGAAAGCCGCCTAACAGGCCAACAATCAAGGCAACACTTATATAAATGATGTTTTTATTCATTTTAATTTTATTTATTTGTTATTTTCCAATCGTTTTATCATTGCTTTCATTTCTGCAATTTCCTTTTCTTGTGCCTTGATAATATCTTCAGCTAACTTTTTAACTTCTGGATCTTGGATATCAGCACGCTCACTTGTTAAAATCGCAATAGAGTGGTGAGGTATCATTGCTTTCATCCACAATATGTCTCCTACCGTTGACTTCTGATCGCGTACCAATCCTAATGCACCAACAAATAGCACAATGCTACCCAAAACAATGGCGATATTCTTCTTTTTGTTTTGGTACATATTACGCATCGCCACAAACATTATAATGGCCATAGCAGCAATACCCAAGCAACTCATATAAAAACGAGTAAGGCTAAAATAGACGTGATCTAATTGATAAGAGTTTAGGTACATTGTAATGTACATTGCCACAAATGATGCCGCCAGCATACCTACAAATTTTGTGTAATTGTTTTTTTTTGAATTTTGATTTGAATTTTCCATTATATATTGATTTTAGTGTTACTTATTTTCGTTTCTTTTTAATTATTTTTCTAATGGTTGGGGATGACGTGTACCAAAGTAAAAAACCACTTAATACAGTAATCAACCCTAATAGTGAAAACCCTCGCAATACTAATGTGTTAAAATTGTCTCTACCTTGATAATCCATAGTGTGTGTCATCCAAAGGAAATCGAACCAACGCCAATCCCTGTGTCTTACCGTTTGAAATGCGCCATTTTCAATGGCCACGTAGGCCTTTAAATTTTGAGGTGTTTCATACGAAATTTCATACGCCGGAAGTGGACGACCACGATATTCGTGATGCTGCCCTACCGTATCGACCCGTTGAATTTCAGCTATTTTTAAATCGGTTAGCATATACCTATTTGCAACTTCTTGCGCCTCTTCTTCAGAAACCCCATTTTTCTTATGTCCTGTTCTGGCATTAATAAGTTGTGTTTCATTAATCCAATAGTAAGGTTCGTTTGCAATTTCCAATAGTTCTAAAGTTTGGATTGGTTGCTCTGTATCGAGTTGAGATGTACCGAGTAAATCGTTAAAAGACTTCTGTTTAGGTGCTACTTTTTTAAACTGGTCGCCGTGAATTTCATCTATATCTGTCCAACTGAAATACATCCCGCTAATCGTCCACATCAAAAACTGGATACCTAAGAAGATACCCAAGTAACGGTGTGCTTTTCTAATCCATTTTGCTGTTTTTCTGTTGACCATTATTGTTTTTACTTTATTCTTTATCTATATTTTAATTCACGAAAAATTTTACAATCAGTCCACCTGCCAACCATATATAACAGATATAGGCCGCATATTTTAAAACACTTTCAAGCAATGGACTTTTCGGTGCCATTTCGCTCATTGAGTGCTTTACATCCTTTCTCTTGAAAAACCCTAAGTATATGAGATATCCTGAAATTGCGAGAAAAGCCATATTCAAATAGAAGGTATAGTCAATTTTGAAATGCTCTTTGTCCTGTATTTTAACTTGTGATGTGTCAGGCAACATACCCAACAAATCGAAAGAGTAATGCAGAGCCAAAGCTGTTCCTATTAATGCCGTAAACAGTAAGAATAAAATGAACAGCGACATTTTCCACCCATAATACTTGGCGTTAATACGAAGTACAGGAAAGACTACCAAATCACTAAAAATAAAAGCCATAACCCCTGCAAAACTCACGCCCTTTCCAAAAAGCAATGCCGCCAACGGAATATTACCCATTGAGCCAATAAAAGTTAAAAATGCGGCAATAGGTCCTACAACGATATGTTCCAATATTTCAAGAAAGGTAAAGTCTGTATTGCCTTGACCACTATTGATAAATAGTGTCTGGAAGAAAGAATCGGGAACGAAGGCTGCGACGATACCTGCAATGGTAAAGCCAACGGTAACGTCCTTCCATACCATCTGCCATTCCATCTTATATTTTTTGGCAACCCTTGCCCAACTATCTTCTTTCTTGATTTGTTTTTTCCAATCTTTGGAATCATCCATTGAATCGTCATCTTCGTTCTCTAAATTCTTGCGCGCTTTTTCTATGAGCTTTTTAGGATTGATTATTCGTATCAAAATCCACGAAATAAGAATTAAAAGGATTCCACCTACATATTCGCCGACTACAAACTGCCATCCCAAAAATATGGAAATGATGATTCCAAGCTCAATTACGAGATTGGTCGATGCAAGAAGAAAAGCAATGGAAGACACAAAGCTTGCACCTTTTTTAAAGATAGATTTTGTGCCCGCTAAAGCCGAAAAACTACACGAGCTGCTTATAAAACCGAAAAACGTGCCTAAGAGTACACTTTTACCTTCACTCTCGTTCATTGTTTTTTGCATCCTTTTTTCAGTCACAAAAATCTGTATCATACTACTGATGATGTATCCCAAGATGAATGCCCAAAGCGCCATCCAGAAAAATCCGGTGGTCGTATAGGCCGCTTCGCCCCATTGTTTTAAGAATTCGCTCACAGTTTAAATTTTATTTTACATTTCTTGACGAAGAATGTGTTTTAATAATCTTCCATTTACCATCCATCTTTTTTAAGATAGACGTCGCTACTCCTTTTTTCTTTATCGTTCTACTTTCGCCTTTTTCATCTGGATTGAGCACGATAGTGTAGATGTAGGTTTCAGTAGTAAATGCATAAGGCAAATCTACTTCCGCATCAATTTCATAATCTGAAAATTCAAATTTTTTGAAATGCCCCAACTCAGGCCCCAAATGGTGTTCTATATAGTGCGCATACGAGCCTTCTACACCACCAGATTCAAATACTTTTGAATCTTCTGTAAATAGTTCAAATGTCCCCTCGGTCGTTAAGTTTTGTAGTGCATCTTTGTAAGCTTTCATTACTGCGATAACATCTTCTTTATCTTTAGAATCTTTATCATTCTGTGCATTGGTAATGCTGACTGTTGAAATGAGAACAGTTACGAGTGTAATAATTTTAAGTACTTTCATATTTATATTTTTAAAGGGGTTATTTGTTAACGTGAATTCTATTAATGTTTGCAATACCAAATACCAATACCAAAAAGCTCAAGAAAACTTCCATCATTACCAATAGTTTACCTGCAATATTCAATGGTACAATATCTCCGAAGCCAACCGATGAAAAAGTAATTAAGCTGAAATATAAAAACTCAAAAAACTGTAATGAAAATGAGCCATTGAGCGCTGTACTCGATTTAAAATTTTCAGGGTTCAAAGTATATAAAGCGTGATAATCTGCTGAAAACGAAAGGACAATCAAAATAATCAATACTCCAAATAAAGTAAGAACGTGGGTTAGCTGATGACTTTCGCCTATTATTTTACTTAACTGTATAAAAGTGAGCCTTACGATAAAAATGGTTTTGACCAAAGCCAAACCAACAATTATAAAGGGTAGAAATTGGCTGGCGGAATCTACACCTACCCATAGTATATAACTTAACGATAGAGCAATCACTATACTTGCAGTAAGCAATACCTTTTTAAACAGTTGCTTGTAAAAGCCAATTCTTTCAGATTTTTCTATTGTGTTCACTTTAGTCATTTTCAATTTATTTCCTTAACTAAATAATTGAAGCGCCAAAGCACCACCAACTATTAAGATTAGTATGGTATATATTATGTAATTGAACCATTTTCTAACTACAGACTTTTCAGTTGTATTTTGACACCCGTCTTTGCAACACTCTTTCATTGTTATATCTTCCTTTTTTATATGCAAAATCCTTTAAATAATACTTGAAAATGAGAGGCAACCTTTATTAACCAATAAACCAACCAAATGTTTACCCCTCACAATCAAGTACTCTTCACTAAACTTCTCTTCATCATAAATTTTTAATTGCCTGACATAGGAAGAGAGATGTTATTATTTTAGGGATATATTCTCTCTCCCTTGTGCAGGCTGCTATTAACCAAATCAACTTTTCTTTTCAAAATTAATTGTGCCTGACTAGGGAAGGAACTAACACTAACCATCAACATTGTTTTCCTTCCCAGGACAGGACTTAAAAACTATTCGGATATCTTTATCATTTTACAACCTTCTGTTAACTAATAAACCAGAACATTGAAAATATTTTTATACAAAAGGCTATCTATTGAATAGTTTTTTGAACTTTTCCACATTTAAGCATTTTGCTTCCGTAATACGGGTTTCTAACTTCGTTACTTGTACTTAACCAAGCACTACCTTTATCATACATTGGGCAAAATTGCTCGTATAACGTGCTTTTTGTACCCGTAATAGCTACCATATCAGTAATATCCTTACTTAACGTTTTAAAATGCTCGCGTTGGTGGTCTATGGCACTTTCAGAAATATGTTCTGCGTGCTCGGTAGCATCTTCTATGATATCAGCAAGCTCTTTTTGTTGTTCTTTTGTATAACTACCCATATCAAATGCTTTAAGAGAGGCTACCAATTTTGTTCCTGCTTGTGCTGCCTTTTTTGTATCGTCCGCAACTAAAGCATCTTTTAAATTAAAGTAATCACTTAAAATAGCTTCTGCTTTTGCGTCACTATTTTTATTCATCATTTTGCTATGGTCCATTTTCATATCTCCGTGATCGTGGTTCATTTTTTCTTTTTCCTGTGCATTGGTAAAAGAAACTGCTAACAATAGCATTGCTGCAATACTCATTTTTAAATTTTTCATTTTAATTACTTTTAAATTATTGTTTATAAACTATCTTTTAATTGTGTGATAAAATTGATTAACTCTTCTGCTTTAGCTTCTGTAAATGTTGCCTCACTATGTATCAAAGTGTAAGAATCCAAAGGCATTTCGCCATTTTCAATCTGCTTGATAATAGACCTTAACTTACTTGCTTTTCTTCGGCTGGATAATGAATCCCATTCGTTGAAATTAAGTTCAGCTTTGCCTTCTTTAATATGGTCTTCCAAAAACCAAGCAACAGGTTGAATCTTATTATACCAAGGGTATTGAGTATTATTGCTGTGGCAATCATAGCAGGATACCTGTAACTTTTTTTGAATAGTTTCTGGTACATTATTGACCAGCATAAAATCAGTTGACGGTACAGTATCACTTTGATTGCGTGTAGTGGGAATAAATTGAATTCCCACGAACGCTACCAGCAGTATTATTGCTATAATCTTTACAATTTTCATTTAGTTAATTTCACGTTGTACTTTGCCGCATTTTAACATTTGACTACCATAGTATGGATTGCGCACTTCCTCTTTAGTACTTAGCCAAGCTGTACCGCCATCATACATAGGGCAAAACTGCTCGTAAAGCTTCATCTCTGCTCCTGTTATTGCTACCATATCTATTACATCTTTACTTAAAACTTTAAAATGTTCGCGCTGGTGTGCTATATCACTTTCTGAAATGTGTTCTGCGTGTTCAACTGCATCCTCAACAATATCCTTTAATTCCGATTGCTGGGTATCGGTATATTGTGAGGCGTCAAAATTTCCTAAGGATGTTGCGAGGGTTGCCCCAAGTTCTTTGGCTTTGCCATTATCATCTCCCACCAACGCATTCTTTAAGTTGAAATAGTCATTTAATACCGCTTGCGCATTACTATCTCCACTCATTGCCATTTCCTTCTTTTCGCCGTCGTGATGACCATCACTGTTATCGTGGTTCATTTGTGAATGGTCTCCATCCGTGCTATTTTGTTCTTTGCTGTTGTCTTTACAAGACATTACTGTTAAGGTTATGAATGCTATCGCAACTATACCTAATGTTGATTTTAATTTGCTCATTTTGTTTTAATTTAAGTTTGTGTTTATTAATTATTATTACTGCCTTTTTATAGTGTCTTATAATTTTTCAATGACGTTTTCCAACATTGCAGTTATTTCGCTGGCTACCTCATTCAATTTTTCATTTTTTACAGCTTGCATTGATGCCATTGGGTTTACGGCCGCAACTTCAATGATACCTGCTTCGATTTCCTGTACTATGACATTGCAGGGCAACATCGTTCCAATTTTATCTTCTGCTTGCAAAGCTTTATGTGCATAGGGCGGATTACAAGCTCCGAGTATCCTATACTTTTTAAAGTCTATATCCAGTTTTTTCTTTAGTGTTTCTGTTACATCAATTTCTGTAAGGATTCCAAAACCTTCTTCCTTTAATCCTTGTGTCACTTTCTCGATGACCTCTTCGAAGGTTCCATTGATTGTTTTATTAAAATAATAGTTCATCTTTTTAATTTTTAGTTGTTTAAAATCTTGCTAATAGTCCACCACCCAATCCATATCGGTTATTGTAGTTAGCTTGGATTGAAAAATTGCGCGAAAGAATGTATGCAACCCCTACCAACCATTGTGTTTCGCTTTCAAATGATTTATTATTCTCTAAATCATTGACCCATCCAAAATCTGCTCTGTATTCGTATTCGCCTTCCAAAAAAATTCTTGGAAAAATCAATAATTCTCTGTCCAAACGTATTCTTGGGCGTAGCTGATGGTCCATACTCACATCTACATTAAATCTATAAGGCGTAAAATACTTTACACCAACCAATCCTACGGTATTAAATGTATCGTAAGAATCTGGTGTTGACGTTTCGGTATTTACTCCTGCATAAACACGTACCCAATCGTTCAGATACCTATTATAACTTATTTCGGCTTCAAGATTTTGGTCGTAATCGAACTCTGTTCTCAAACCAAATTCATTTCGGATATTGCTCGACGTTAAAAAGAGTTCATTAAAATTTGAACCTGCACGAGCCAATCCCCACGAATAATAATGGTCTGTCTCATCGATAAGTTTCTGAACTGGATAATCTTTCATTCTATCATCCCTTGGGGTATCGTAACTAAACACTCTTGCCATACCACCCATCATATGGTACAATACGTGACAATGAAAGAACCAATCGCCATACTCTTCGTTATAAAATTCAATAATAACTTTCTGCATTGGTGGTACGTTCACGGTATGCTTTAATGGGGAACGTTCTCCTTTTTCATTGATGATCCTGAAGTAATGACCGTGCAAGTGCATTGGATGGTGCATCATAGTCAGGTTATTTAATGTAATTCTGGTTACCTCGCCTCCTTTTATATTTATCTTATCGGTTTCTGATAATGGAACCCCATTCATACTCCATACATAGCGATTCATATTACCTGTTAGGTTAAGCAACACTTCATTTACTGGTAAATCTGCCTTAAATTCAGTTTTTTCTTTTGCCTCTAAAAAATCATAGTTGAAGTATGTCTTTCGCTCCTCATAATCAAAAGAAGTAGAATCCTTCTGCATCATTGGCATATTGTGCATATGACCTTCCATTTTATTTGATGCTCCATTATGGCTCATTGACATCGAGTCTTTTTTCATTCCCATTGTATCATCCATCTTCATATCCATTTGGTCATTCATTTTGCCATCTTTCATCGACATCTTATCGTTCCCCATTTTCATCTCGCCGTCCTTCATATTCATCTTCATTCCGTACTTCTGCATTAAAACTTCGGGTGTATTCTTCTTCTTGTTTCCAACCATTGCAGGTGCTCCCATTTTCATATCCATTTTAGCCATTTGCTTCATCATCGCTACCTTATCAGGTCTATCAATTCTTTTGGCTGGGTAAAGAGTGCCATTACCTAACTGTATAGAGGTATGACCTGAACCATCTTGAGCGGTTGCGGTAATTTCAATAGTTCCTTCTGGAATAGTTACAATTAAATCATACGTTTCGGCTATGCCAAAGAGAAATCTGCTTTTGGAAACGGGTTGCACGTCAACACCATCACTGGAAACCAACATTGGGTTACCTCCGCCAAAGTCCATCCAATAATAGGTAGAAGCCGATGCGTTAATGAAGCGAAGCCTTACTTTTTCGCCAGCCGTAAATTCTGGATACTCTGCCAGTTTTTTACCGTTGGACAAAAATGCGGGATAATAAATGTCTGCAATATCAGCCCCTTCCATACGGTCTCTCCAAAATTTAAGTTGAGCACCAAAGGCACCTTCTGAAATGACCCTACTTAATGGCACTGCTGTGCCTTTTTTAACTTGATACCACTCGTTACCTCTTTTAAGGTTTCGTAATACATTCATTGGTTTTTCATTGGTCCAATCTGATAATACCACGACTAAATCTTTATCATATTCCAAGGTTTTCTCTTTTGGATGAATGATAATAGACCCATAAACACCTTTTTGTTCTTGTAGCATTGTGTGGGAATGGTACCAATATGTTCCCGATTGGTTGATTGGAATCCTGTATTGGAAGGTTGTTCCTGGCTCAATCGGTGGGGTAGTTAAATATGGAACCCCGTCGTAAAAATTGGGAAGTATCAATCCGTGCCAATGCACTGAAGTTTCTTCATCCATTTTATTGGTTACGTTGATTATAGCAAGGTCTCCTTCATTAAATTCCAAAACAGGCCCAGGGATACCTCCATTGATGGTCATTGCATTGGCAGTAACACCTCCAAGTGTCATTTCGTTTTCCTCAATGGTAAGGTTATACTCCTTAACAGGTCGCCCATCTTCCTTTCTATCATTTCCGTTTGTGCCTACTTGGGCAAAAATTGAAGTTGTGAAAAGTAATAGCGTAATAATTTTTATTGTTTTCATTTTGTCAAATAATTTATGATGGCATATTCTGTATAATACCCTCTATTAGATTCGATTAAATTGATTTGAAACCTTAACTGCAATTCTTGTACATCGAGCACATCGTTAAAATCTATAGTTCCGGTTTCGTAATTCTTAATGAGAATTTCTTCGGCGTCATTCGCCTGCTTTAAATTGTCTGTTTGTACATTAAACTTAATTCTCATTGTATTTCTATTATAAATAGCTTGTGCAAGACGTGTTTCAAGGTTATTGAGCCTCTCTTCTTTCTGTGATTTTATTTCCAATTGTTTCAATTCATTTTGCTTTGTCACTGACTTATATTTATTATTGAAAATGGGAATTGAAATAGAAACCATAGGCATCACAATGTCTTTACCATTATCGGAAAAATTCATATCTGGACGTTCTGATACAGGCACATAGTCCAAACCAAAACCGATATTGGGCGCACTCTCTTTTTGGTTTAATAATTCGGCTTCTTCGATAGATTCATATAATTTATCGTATTTAATAAGTTCTGGGTTAAGCTGTAGATTGTCAGTCAAAATAAACACATCTTCTTCGGGAATTATCATCTGCTTTACGACCTCTACGGCAATATTTTCATCACGATTCAAAAGATTATTAAAGAGCGCTTGCTCCGCCAAATAATCTTGTTCCAGCACTTCTTTCTGCTGAATCAACTCGTTCTGTCTTATCTGAAGGCGAAGTACATCAACCGCTGATGCCTTTCCCACTTCTACAGAGGTTAATGCAAGGCGTTCATAGGTTTCCAGAAGTTCTATATTCTCATCCAGAATACCCTGTTTTGCACTTATGGCATAGAGTTTATAATAGGATTGGGATACTGATAACGAAAGTTTTCTTTTTGCAATCGCTATATCAACAAATTGGGCTTCGGCCATTGATGAAGTATAGTTTTCCCTTGCTGATATGGTTCCAAACCAAGGCAACATTTGCTTTACTGAAAAACGTGCACGTTGCGCCCCTGTTCGGGTTTCTGGTTCGCTCACAAAGTAGCCTACGCCAATCTCTGTATTTGGTAACCAATCTGCTTCATTTACCTTTTCTTCCGCTATGTTGTAGCGCAATTCAAAAGCTTGAATTTCTGGATTATTCTTTTCAGCTTCCTGAATATAGGATGCTAAATCTTGTGCATTTACTTCCGCGAAAGCGAAAAAAACAAATATTATTAAAATTATATATCTCATTTTGTAGCTCGTTTTAATTGAAATTCCTGCTTCCAACTGAATAAAACTGGCACAACAAATAGCGTTACAAGTGCTATAAGCATTCCGCCAAATGAAGGGATTGCCATCGGAATCATTATATCACTCCCACGACCTGTTGATGTCAATACAGGTAACAAAGCGAGAATAGTTGTTGCAGTTGTCATTAAACACGGACGGATACGCTTTTCTCCAGCTTCAACTACAGATGCCCTAATTTCCTGTTTTGTTTCTGGGGTATTTCTATCAAAGGTTTGGGTCAAATAAGTTGCCATAACCACACCATCATCAGTTGCAATACCGAATAGGGCAATAAAACCAACCCAAACGGCAACACTTAAATTAATGGTGTGCATTTGAAAAAGGTCTCGTAAATTCTCCCCAAAAAAGTTGAAGTTTAAGAACCAATCTTGCCCATAACCCCATATCATCAAAAACCCACCTGCAAAAGCAACGGCAATACCCGTGAATACCATTAATGATGTACCAACGGAACGGAACTGGAAATAAAGGATGAGAAAAATGATTGCTAGGGCTAAAGGCACAACAACGCTTAAAGTTTTTTCTGCACGTAATTGGTTCTCGTAGGTTCCTGTAAAGCGATAGTTAATCCCTTTTGGCACGATAAGTTCTCCACTATCAATTTTTGATTGGATAAGCGCTTGTGCATTTTCCACCACATCTACTTCGGCGAAGCCATCAAGTTTATCAAAAAGAACATAGCCCACTAAAAATGTATCTTCACTCTTTATTACTTGTGGTCCTTGTTCATATCTAATAGTGACAAGCTCACTTAATGGCACTGGACTCCCTTTTTCAACAGGAACATAGATGTCTTTTAAATCATTAGGGTTTGCCCTTAATTCTCTAGGATAGCGAACTCGAATGCCATATCTTTCTCTACCTTCAACAGTCTGCGTAAGCACCATTCCTCCAACAGATACTTGAATGACCTGTTGTACCTGTTCGATGGTAATTCCATATCGAGCCAATCGGTCTCTGTCAATATCCAATAATAGATAAGGTTTCCCGACAATACGGTCAGCAAATACGGCCTCATCCTTAACCCCATCTGCTTGCTTAAGAATATTTTCCAATTGTACTCCAAAGGCTTCAATTTCCTTTAAGTCTTGCCCTTTTACCTTTATTCCCATTGGTGCTCGCATACCGGTTTGTAACATTACCAAACGTGTTTCAATGGGTTGTAACTTGGGTGCAGAAGTAACTCCAGGAAGCTTTGTGACTCTCACAATTTCTTTCCAAATATCATCTGGCGATTCAATTTCAGGTCGCCAGTTTCTAAAGTATTCTCCGTCATCATCTGGTATCAGTTGTGATATGTTGACAGAAAATGGGTCTGCTATTGCCGAAGCATCGTATGTTGCATTTTCAGTTTCTACTTCATTATTTGGATTGGTAACCAACCTTCCGTCCTTTAGAATAAACAGTCCATCTTCATTTACCTTAAACCGCTGTCTTTTTCTTTTCTCATTTAATATATATTCAGACTTGTATTGAATGACATTCTCATACATTGATAATGGTGCTGGGTCTAATGCAGATTCTGTACGACCAGATTTACCAACTACGGTTTCAATTTCAGGAATACTGGCCACAGCCATATCCAATTGTTGTAATACCCGTTTGTTCTCTTCAACACCAGCGTGGGGCATTGAAGTGGGCATCAGCAAGAAAGAGCCTTCATTAAGAGATGGCATAAATTCCTTCCCTGTATTTTTCATAATCATTACCCCAAAAATTATAATGGCGGTGGGCAGGGAAAGAAACAATAGTTTATTCCGTAATGCCCAATTTAAAATACGCACATAATACTTTCTGAAAAGTGTGAATACACCTAGAAGGCCAAAACAGATAAGTCCAACAAAAATCAAATTTATAAATATGCTGCGATCGACGCCAAGTGGTCTCCAATATTCTGCCAATAAGAATATGATAGCAAAAGCAGATACAAATATGTTAATCACATTGGCACGTTTTGGGGTAATTTTCTCCTTTAGCGAGAGGATACCAACCACACCAAATGCAACTAATATTAATCCTAGCGGGTAACCAAAAATAAGTGCTACAACACCCAAAATAATCATTGCTCCATTTAGTATATAACTAAAAGAAATCTTTATGCTACGTTTTTTAAATAAATATGCTGCGAACGGTGGGATTAAAAATAAGGCCACAATTAGGGATGCTGTTAGGGCAGCCGTTTTGGTAAAAGCCAATGGTCGAAACAATTTACCTTCAGCACCAATCATCGTGAATACAGGAATAAAGCTTATAATAGTGGTGAGTACCGCAGTCAATATTGCCCCAGAAACTTCGGCGGTTGCATTATATACTACCGTGTTCATTGGCAGGTTTTCCTCATTTTCATCAATATGCCGAAGCACATTTTCTGTAAGAATCACACCCACATCGACCATTGTTCCAATAGCAATAGCTATACCTGACAAGGCCACAATATTGGCGTCTACATTAAACAGCTTCATTGAAATAAAAACCATCAATACTGCAACAGGTAATAATCCTGAAATTAAAACCGAAGCCCTTAAATTAAATACCATTATAATAATTACGAAAATTGTAATTAAAATTTCTAATGTAAGTGCTTCGTCCAGCGTACCTAATGTTTCTTGAATAAGTTCTGTTCTATCATAAAAAGGAACAATGGTAAGTTGAGATGTTCTACCATCACTTAATGTTTTAGAGGGCAAACCTGAACTTAATTCATTGATTTTTTCCTTCACATTATTAATAACCGCCATAGGGTTAGCACCATATCGGGCTACCACGACACCACCTACAACTTCTGCTCCTTCTTTATCCAACAGCCCTCTTCTTGTTGCAGGTCCGTGGGAAACTTTTGCAATATCCTTTAAGCGTATTGAGGTAAAATTTTCTGATGTTACTACAGCGTTTTCCAAATCGGCAATGGATTTGACATATCCCAAGCCACGTATGAGATATTCCGCTTGGTTAATTTCCAAAGTCTGTGCTCCAACATCCTTATTACTCTGTTTTACAGCTTTTACAACTTCATTCAAACCAATTTTATACTGCTTCATCAACTCGGGGTTGACATCTACTTGATATTCCAAAACATAACCACCAATTGAGGCGACTTCAGAAACACCACTTGCTGATGAAAGCGCATATTTCACGTAAAAATCTTGAATGCTTCGTAATTCCTGCAAATCCCAACCGCCAGTCACATTTCCATTTTCGTCACGACCTTCAAGCGTGTACCAATAAATTTGCCCAAGACCAGTCGCATCTGGTCCTAAAGCAGGATTAACACCTTCAGGAAGTAACCCAGCTGGCAATGAATTTAGTTTTTCAAGAATTCGGCTTCGGCTCCAGTAAAACTCAATATCTTCTTCAAATATGATGTAGATACTTGAAAACCCAAACATTGAAGAACTACGAATGGTCTTAACTCCCGGAATTCCAAGTAGCGAGGTTGTTAATGGATAGGTTATTTGGTCTTCGATATCCTGAGGGGAACGTCCATCCCATTTCGTAAATACGATTTGTTGGTTTTCACCAATATCAGGTATGGCATCAACGGCAACGGGGTTTCGGGGAAGTGAGCCCGTGTTCCATTCAAAAGGTGCGTTTACCACGCCCCAAGCCACAAACAAGGCTAATAGCAATACAGCTACTAATTTATTTTCTATTAAAAATTTAATGCTCTTATTCAGCATAAAAAAATGAGTTTTAAGTAATAACAATACTTGTTGAAAAAACAAGGTACAAGCAGTTTAGTCCAAACAAATTAATGTTGGACGTAAGAGTTAATTACTTAAAAATCAAATGAGGAAAGTCTGGTCTAGGACTTGAACGTCCCTAATAAGGGGCGGTGGGGAATAATCAATAAATGCTTCATTATCTGAGTTTTCATACTCAAACAAATCTAAATACGATTGGATAAATGATACAACGAGTATTTGCTGTTCTTTATCCAGTTTTTCGAAGGAAATTTTTAGTGTATCCTGACCTTCTAAAAGCAATTGCTCATCACTACAGCAGTTTTTCTTGGTAATATCACAATTAGAAGAAGTAGAAGTTTTTTGAACTTCCATACCGCAGGTTTCTACTTTTCCAAACAAAGAAGAATCAACTAAAACATCACCGCAATAATGACTTGCCAACGTAAAAGAAAACGTTGAGAATAACACTAAAAGTGCCATACAAAATGATGCTATTTTAAAAAAAATCTTCTTCATCAATTGTACAAAAGTATAAAATTTTAAGTAAAGTCTTTTTATTTAACAAACAATTTGCATAACGTTTCGGGTTTTTTATGGTTATAATTTTTTTCTAAGGATAAGTTATTGAGCTTAAAATACTTTAAAATTATTATTAAGAATTATTCTAAATAAGATTGGTTTTTTAAAACCAGTACATTACATTTGTCTTCTATTTAAAATCATTCTAAATAATTTATTACCAATGAGAACTCTATTCTCCCTACTATTTATCTTGCAGTTTACATATATATTGGCGCAAACAAATCCTCAAAAAAAGGATACTATACAACAAAAGACGGAACGCCTAAAAGAAGTGATTGTATCCGCTAACACCATACTGGGCAGTAAATTTGAGATTAAAAACAAAACAGGTTCTGCGAGCTATATTTCCGAAGAGGATTTAAAAAAATTTTCATATACAAATATCAATAGGGTATTACAAACGGTTCCAGGAATTAACATTTACGAAGAGGATGGTTTTGGACTACGTCCAAATATAAGTTTGCGAGGTACATCGCCTGAGCGTAGTGCAAAAATAAATTTGATGGAAGATGGCGTTCTCATTGCCCCAGCACCCTACAGCGCACCTGCCGCCTATTATTTCCCAACTATTGGGCGTATGCAGGCCGTCGAAATCTTGAAAGGAAGCAGTCAAATTCAATATGGACCCAACACCACGGGCGGTGCCATTAATATGATTTCTTCCCGAATTCCTGACGAATTTTCTGGACGAGCTTCCATTGCCGCAGGGAATTATGGCTCAAGAAACACGCAATTAGTCATTGGTGATAGCTATCAAAACTTTGGATTTGTAACGGATTATTTCAATTACAGCTCAGACGGTTTTAAGGATTTAGATGGCGGTGGCAATACAGGATTTGATAAATCTGATTATTTGGCGAAGTTTAGGGTCAACTCAAATTTAGATGCAAAATTGTATCAGTCACTAACATTTAAAATCCAATATTCCGAAGAAGAGGCAAACGAAACTTACTTAGGTTTGACAGATGAAGATTTTCAAGAAAATACCTTTAGAAGATACAGAGCTTCTTCAGAGGATGTAATGAATGCCGAGCATCAACAATACCAACTTACCCACTTTATCCGATTATCATCATCATTAGACATAAGCACTACCGGTTACTTGAATAAATTCAAACGTAATTGGTACAAATTGGATGATGTAAATTTAGGCGAAAGAGTGAGCATTAGTAATATCCTTTCATCGCCACAGAATTTCCCATTAGAATACCAAACCATTTTAGGAAACGAAAACACCGAAGAAGATGCTATGGGCGTAAAGGCAAATAACAGAGCATACACTTCAAATGGTGTTCAATCCATTGCCAAATTACGATGGGGTTCTGATTGGTTACAAACTTTAGAAGCCGGAATACGCTACCACGAGGATGATGAGGACAGATTTCAATGGGTGGACAGGTATGCATTCTTGAACAATGAATTAATACGTACCGAAGTAGGCGAAAAAGGGTCGGACGCTAACCGCATAAGTGGAGCAAAAGCTCTCGCTGCACACCTCTTATACACCATAAAAGTTGAGAACTTGACCCTAACACCTGGCTTACGCTATGAGAATATAACTCTAACCCGAAGGGACTATGGTACCAATGACCCTTCGAGGACTGGTCAAGATTTATCCATTCGCGAAAACAAGGTAAACGTATGGATTCCTGGTTTAGGCGCAAACTACAGATTTAGTAACGATTTTTCAGTTTTTGGTGGTGTACACAAAGGGTTTTCCCCACCAAGCAATACACCAGGGCAAAATGCCGAAGAAAGTATTAATTACGAAATAGGAACCCGATTTAGCGTTAAAGGGCTACAAGGGGAACTTGTTGGGTTTTACAATGACTATCAAAACCTACTGGGAAGTGATTTGGCTGCTACAGGTGGTACGGGAAGTCTTGACCAGTTTAATGCAGGTGAAGTTCGCGTAAGCGGAATTGAATTTTTACTGAATTACAACCTATTATATAATAAGTCAGAAAAATTTAAACTTCCTGTGTCGGTTTCCTATACCCTCACGGATACCGAATTTCTGACTAGTTTCGATAGCAACGAGGATATTTATGGAGTGGTGACCAAAGGGGACGAAATACCATACATCGCAAAAAATCAGTTAAATGCAACTTTTGGGCTAGAGCATAAGAAATTTGAAGTAAACCTAAATTCACGATATACTGGAGCATTTAGAACTAAAGCTGGTTCAGGATCTATTCCTGAAAATTTTAAAGTGGATTCTAACTTCATAGTTGACTTATCTGCTCGTTATTTTCTTAATGAAAATTTTACGCTATCAACAAACATCATAAACCTATTTAATACAAAATATGCTGTATCTCGTGTGCCAGCAGGTCTACGTCCTGGCCATCCTTTTGGAATTAACTTTTCTGTAGCATATGGATTTTAAGAGAAATTATATTTGATGACAAATATCATATTCCTGTTGAACCTTTAAAATTATCTTCGCATTAATTAATTATGCTTCCAATTGATAATAAGCTTATTAAGTATCATCATTTAATCTATGAAAAACCTTTAATGTTGGACAAAATTTATTAATTTTATAGAGTGAAATCTTTTTTTACCAAAATACTGTCCTTTTTTTTAGCAGTTTTTATACTGTTTTCTACTTCTTCTTTCACGGTGGATATGCACTTTTGCTGTAATAAATTGGTGGATATGGCTTTTTTTAGTAAGGCAGAATCTTGTATGGAGACAGCGCAAAAAAAAGATTCAAATTCCAAGCAATGTACTTCCATACAAGAGAAGGATTGTTGCGATAATCAGACCATTGTAAAAGAAGGAGATGACACCTTTAAGAAGTCCAATACAATTTTAGAGATTGAGACTTTAGTTTTCTTAAATACTTTTTTTAATACCTATATTAATCTGTTCGAGGGGCTAGAAGAAAACGTCATTTCTTTTAAAACCTATAGGCCGCCTTTATTATCTACAGATATTATAATTCTCAACGAGACCTTCTTAATTTGATTTTCTACATCGCAGATTGACTTTAATCTGCATTACCTCTATAGCCAAAGTTTCACTTCTGGCTAACATTTGTTGTACTCTATTCCCAACAATACCATACACCATTAACCCTGTTAGGTCTTAACCTTTCAAACCATTGAGTTAAAACTCAATGACAATACATTATATACTATGAGCAAACCAAAAGAATTTTGGATTAAGAATATGGTCTGTAATCGCTGCTTAAAAGTAATTATGCAGGAGTTACAGGAACTTGAAGTAACCGTACTTTCATTGGAATTGGGAAGGCTGTTGGTAGAAGCACCAAATAAAACAGACAATGAAATTATCAATGCAGTAACAACCGTACTTCACGCCAATGATTTTGAAATAGTGCAGAACGAAGAAGAAATGCTCGTAGAAAGAATCAAGATTATTCTAATTGAACAATTGCAAGAGCTACCATTACATATCAAAGTAAAAACATCTGAACTATTGGCATCAAGCCTTCATAGGGAATACAAGACATTGAGTAAATTATTTTCAGCAAATCAACAGACAACCATTGAAAAGTACTTTATCAAATTAAAGATAGAGAAAGTTAAAGAGCTCATTCAACTCAAACAACATTCCTTTTCAGATATAGGATACTTATTGGACTACAGCAGTGTCAACCATCTGTCTAGACAGTTCAAAGAAGTAATTGGAGTGAGTATGACCGATTATAAAAATACTGAAAACTGGAAAAGAAATTTTTACGATGAAATTATGTAGATAACAACGAAAGTTATGCAGATAAACGCTTAAGGCAATCGTTAATTTTATCAAAATAAATCAAACTAAAATGAAAAAACTACTCATCACATTGGTATTAATTCCCTTTCTAGGGATTGCACAAACTATAGAAAATTTAGAGTACATCTCGCCTTTTAACAATGAAGTAGCTGCCATTAAAAAAGGGAACGAATGGGGGTTTATTGACCAAGACGGCAAAGTAATCATTGATTTTCGAAATGATTTGGTGCTAACCAAAACAGGAAATGCAACCTACCCCATATTCAGTAACGAAAAATGCTTGATTGCCCATCAAAAAGATGGCATACTGTATTATGGCTATATCGATAAAACTGGAAAAACTGTCATTACACCTCAATTCTTGAATGCGACCAATTTCGAATATGATAAGGCATTGGTACTAAAAGTTGAAAAAGAGACCATAGGCTATAATGACATTTTCAACAAAGACATCGTTAGCTACCATTATTTTGAAGTAATTATAGATAAACAAGGAAAAGCCATTGACCATCTAACTCAATTGGCCATTCACATATCGCCTAAAGATAAGGAAGATAAAAATCCACCTACCATAACATCTAAATTCATTTCGGAAAATTTAGTGGCCATTAAAGACAGCAACAAGAAATGGCGTTTAAAAAAAATTGAATAACAATGAAAAAGTTCACGACAGAAATGAAATTAAAGAAGATTGAAAACCTTTTTAAATCTGACAGTTAATAGCTGATAACCCATTCCCTAAACTACGGTTTGTGGATTGTTGGGAATGGGTTTATAAAAATAAATGTTTAACTCAATAAAATAGAAAATTATGAAAACATTACTAATTGTTTTATCAACAATCGGGCTTTTAAGCTTAAGCAGTTGCAACCAAGGAGCAGATCCTCAAGCACTTTTGGAAAATCCTGAAACTCGTACGGAGGTGTTTAATGCCATTACCGAGAACCACGATTATATGACCGAGTTTATGGAAAGTATGCACGGCAGTCAACACACAATGGCAATGATGCAGGGCAACAAAAAAATGATGGGCTCTATGATGCAAGGAGACGGAATGCAAATGATGATGAAGGACAGTACAATGATGCATTCGATGATGAACCAAATGATGAATGACGGAAAAATGATGGGAACAATGATGAAAATGATGCACGAAAAAGGAATGATGAGCGAGGACTGTATGGAATCTTGCTCAAAGATGATGGGCGAAAAAGGAATGGATATGCAGAATATGAATAGTCCAAACAAACAGGATCATACCGAGCATCATTAATTTTTAACTTCTAAATACAAAAACAATGAAAAACAATCACTGGATTTGGATGGTCATAGGTTGTGGGCTACCACTATTGTTCATCTTTTTAGCGCCCTCATTTGGTATAGGAGGTGGTTCATCACTATTTATTTTCATCCTTTTTATGTTCGGCATCCATCTGTTTATGCCCCACGGTTCACACGGACACGGAAGGCACAATAATCATAAGCATCAGGATAGCGACCACAATCATTCTGAACAGGAAACAAAAGAAGAACACAAAGGACATCAACATCACTAAAAACTATATACAATGAAACAAAAATTTCAAATAAACGGAATTAGTTGTGGTGGATGTGTAGCAAGGGTCAAGAAGACTTTGGAAGAACATCCCAATATCGAAAAGGCAGAAATTTTTCTGGCGCCAAAAGGCGCAACGTTTATCACGATGACAGAAAAACTTTCAATTACTGAACTACAAAAGCAACTCAGCAAACTTAACGGATACACAATTACAGAAATAAATTAATAACAACTAAAACCAAAAATTATGCATTTATACGACGGACATTTTGGAGGTATGCACCTAATATGGTGGATTATATGGATAATATTTATTGCTTGGATATTCTTTATCCCAACAGATATTCCCTATCAAAAAACTAAGAAGGACAGCCCGCTCGATATTCTCAAAAACCGCTTTGCAAAAGGTGAAATATCCAAGGAAGAATTCGAAGAATCTAAAAAGATTATAAACTCGGACAACTAAATTAAAACTAAAAATTATGTATCGATTAAACGTAAAGAAATTAGGATTCGCATTCGGGCTTACCGGAGCGTTAATTTACTTGGGCTGTATGATTGTAATGGCAACAGCAGGCCGAGAAGCCACTATAGATTTTTTCAACAGCCTATTGCACGGTTTAGACACCACGAGCATTATTAGGATGGATGTACCCTTATGGGAAGCAGGATTAGGAATAGTACAAACATTTATTTTGGGATGGCTAATCGGTGCCTGTATCGCTGCTTTTTATAACGCTCAAATAAAAAAACAGTAAGGTTTATGCAATACGTCTGGTTCATATGGTCACTTATAATTCTTGCGCTTTGGGCAATCATCTATCTATTGAGAAAAGAATCAAGAAAAGAGATGCTCAAAATGAGCCTTATAACAATGCCTTTTGGTTTAACTGAACCTTTGTTTGTTCCAGAATATTGGTTTCCACCTTCGCTGTTCAATTTGGCTATAAAAACAGGTTTTGATATAGAAAGCCTTATCTTTTCTTTTGCTATTGGCGGGATTGGCACGGTACTCTATAACCTTACTTTTAAGCGAAGCCTCGTTGAAATACCACAGAGCGAGCGTGGACACCAACGACATAAGCTACATATTTATATACTTTTTGTGCCTGCGCTGGTCTTTTTTATACTTGCCCTATTTACATCGCTCAACCACATTTATTGTGGGATTATCGCTTTGTTCATAGGTGGTTTGGCAACACTCTATTGCCGTCCAGATTTAAATAAGAAGATTTGGGTCGGAGGAATCTTGTTTACAGTACTGTACTTCATTTATTTCGGAAGTATCCTTCCGTTTTATCCTCAATATGTGGAGCTGTACTGGAATCTTGACAACCTGACCCATATTCTTTTCTTGGGTGTACCCATAGAAGAACTACTGTTCGCCTTCACTTTTGGAATGTACTGGTCTGGATTATATGAACACTTGTATTGGAGAAAACTTATAAAACCGAAAGGAATTTTAACCAACTAAAACATTCGAATTATGAAAATACTATTGGCAGTAGACGGTTCAGACTTTAGCAAAGCTGCTGTAGATGAAATCAATAAAATGATATTACCATCATATGCTGAAATCTGCATTATAAATGTATATGAGTTTCCCACTATGATTGGCCCAGAATTAATGGCCACAGGTGGAAGCTTGAACAACTACTACGAAGATTTCATAAGTGGTGCTAAAACAATAGGTAATAAAATTGTTTCGGAAGCCAGCGATGTTCTAAAGAGCAAAAACGAAGCTCTTAACATAACTACTATCGTTGTGAGCGGACTACCCAAAAGTGCCATCCTCGAAAAAGCCGAGGATTGGAAAGCAGATTTAATCGTAGTGGGCTCTCAAGGTCAAGGTGCGTTGTCGCGCTTACTTTTAGGCTCTGTTTCCCAATATTTAGCCACCCACGCCAAGTGCTCGGTACTTATTGCAAGAGGTAAAGATGAAGGGTGAATGAAATATGAACAACTAACAAATGAAAGATAGCCACCAACATAAGAAAATAATGTCATCTGCCTGCAAGGTAACGGATGATATCTGCCTTCCAGATTCTGACCTACCTCGCGTAGTTATCATTGGTGGTGGTTTTGCTGGTCTGGCATTGGTAGAAAAATTGAAACATAAAGAAGTACAAGTTGTATTGTTCGATAAAAACAACTTCCATCAATTTCAACCTTTATTCTATCAAGTGGCAACAAGTGCTTTGGAGCCAGACAGCATTGTGTTTCCATTTAGAAAACAATTTAAGGGATATAAAAATGTAGTGTTCCGCTTGGCGGAAGTCGAGGAAATTCAACCCTCATCAAATACATTAACAACTACCAAAGGAAAAGTCCACTTCGACTATCTCGTATTGGCAACGGGTACAACAACTAATTTTTTTGGTATGGACAATGTCGAGTCCCATAGTCTTGGGATGAAAGACATCCGTGATTCTCTAAATATCCGTCATATGATGCTGCAAAATTTGGAACAAGCAGCCATTACCTGTGATGATGAAGAACGTAATGCACTGACCAATTTTGTAATCGTTGGCGGTGGACCCGCTGGTGTAGAAATGGCTGGTGCGTTGGCTGAGTTCTGTAAATACATTCTTCCAAAGGATTATCCTGAATATCCTTCTTCCATTATGAACATTTATTTGATAGAGGCCATTGATGAATTGTTAAGTACGATGTCTGAAAAAGCCTCTACAAAAACTCTGAAATATTTGAAGGACTTGGATGTAAAGGTACTATTCAATGAATCGGTAAGCGATTATGACGGCTCAATAGTAACAACAAAAAGTGGAAAAACCATTTTAGCCAAAAACCTAATCTGGACGGCGGGTGTTAAAGGACAGTTCCCAAAAGGTATTGATGAAAAACACGTGGTTAGGGGCAATCGCTTAAAAACAGACTCATTTTTAATGGTAGAAGGTTACAAAAACATTTTTGCCATAGGCGACATAGCGGCTGTAATTACAGAAGAAACGCCAAAAGGGCATCCGCAAGTAGCACAAACAGCTATTCAGCAAGGTAAATATTTAGGTAATATATTATTGAAAATTATTAAGGATGAGGGTGTGAACCCTTTCGAATATAAAGACAAAGGTTCATTAGCTACAGTAGGGAAACGTAAAGCAGTAGCTGATTTGGGCAAATTTAAATTTGCAGGTTATTTCGCTTGGCTATTATGGTCAGTTGTACACTTATTATCCATAAGCGGATTTAGAAATAGATTGATGGTTGGTTTTAATTGGGCGGTAAGCTATTTCACATATGAAAAGAGCAACCGCCTAATTATTAGAAATTTTAAACCAAAACCTTCAGTTAATAACACAAAGAAATAATTTACGAATGAAAGACACAACAGATAAAAACAATAAGCTTTCCTTAATAGGGTCTATATCTTTAGGAACTGGTGTAATGATTGGTGCTGGCATATTTGTTCTAATGGGACAAATAGCGGAGTTAGTAGGAGATCTGTTCCCGATTGCCTTTATTGCGGGAGCTGTCGTGGTGGGTTTCAGCTCTTATTCCTACGTAAAGTTCTCAAATGCTTTTCCATCCTCTGGAGGTGTGGTTAAGTTTTTCAATAAATCCTATGGACCTGGAACGACAACCGGTGTCTATTCTTTACTAATGTATGTTTCAATGGTCGTTGCACAAAGTTTGGTTGCAGGAACCTTTGGCGCTTATACCCTTCGATTATTCCCAGAAAGTTATGCTGGTTATGCATCCATACTTGGTATTCTACTTTTGGTAACAGCTTATATAATAAATATTCTAGGAAATAAAGTAATTGGAGCAACGGCCACTTTTACAGCAATTATTAAAGTAGGTGGTATTGCACTACTTGCGATTGCAGGTCTGGTAGCTTCCGGATTTGCGGATATTACAGGAGACTATATCCCACAAAATACCGAAACTTTACCACAAGGGTTCGGCTTTGTAGCGGCATTGGCATTATCAATCCTTGCCTATAAAGGGTTCACAACAATAACGAATCAAGGTGGAGACATCAAAAATCCACACAAAAACCTTGGAAGATCCATTGTGATTTCTATTCTTATCTGCACACTTATTTATGTAGCCTTGGCACTTGCTGTTGCAGGCGGTTTAAGCATTCCTGAAATAATAAAGGCAAAAGATTATGCTTTGGCAGCAGCAGCCGAACCTGTTTTTGGGGAATGGGGCTTATGGTTTACTATAGCAATCGCTATTGTAGCAACCTTTTCAGGGGTTATCGCCAGTGTATTTTCGGCATCGCGCTTATTGGGGATGTTGAGTAATATGAAACAAGTACCCTCTTTAAAAAGGATAGGTAATTTTAAAAATCCAGCGCTCATATTCACGGTTTCCCTTGCCATTTTACTCACTGCCCTTTTCGATTTAACAAGAATCGCTTCTATAGGAGCTATTTTCTACCTCATTATGGATATCGCTATCCATTGGGGGCTTTTTCGCCACCTAAAAAACGAGGTAAAATTTAACCCCATCATTCCGTTAATAGCCATTGTAATGGACATTGCAGTACTAGCAGCCTTTCTATATATAAAATATCTGAATGATCCAATGGTGCTCATCGTAGCAGCAATTGGAATTATCCTGATTCTCATTGCGGAACGTTTTTTTATGATTTCGCATACAGACGATGATGGCAATATGCCTATGGGAATGGAGAATACAAATAATAAAAACAACAAATCATAATTAATTAAAACAATTTATATGAAAAATATAGCAGTTATAGGATACGGAGTCATCGGAAAAAGGGTGGCCGATGCCATCAATCTACAGGACGATATGAAGCTTTCGGGCGTGTGTGATATCATAAGCGATTGGCGCATTCAAAATGCCGTGAGAAAAAAGTACGATATCTACGCAGCAACTCAAGAAGCAGAAGACAGAATGAAATCCGAAGGTATTTCAGTAAAAGGCGATATGCACGACCTGTTGAAAAAATCAGATCTCGTTGTGGACTGTACCCCTAAAAAGATTGCGGCTCAAAATGTAGCAATTTATAAAGAGCAAAACATCAAATTTATTTTACACGGAGGCGAAAAACACGAAACAACAGGCCATTCCTTTAGTGCTGAAAATAATTATCAGTCTGCTCTAAATCTAGATGCTACACGTGTAGTTTCCTGCAACACCACTTCTATTTTAAGGACGTTGACCGCTTTAAAAAGAGCCAATTTATTGGATTATGCTAGAGGTACACTTTTAAGAAGAGCAACAGATCCTTGGGAAAGCCATTTAGGTGGTATTATGAATACGATGGTTCCTGAAAAAGACATCCCGAGCCACCAAGGTCCTGATGCTAAAAGCGTTGACCCAGATTTGGATGTCATCACTGCCGCAGTAAAAGTTCCAGAAACTTTAAGCCATATGCACTATTGGAATGTGAAGTTAAAAAAACAAGCCTCGAAAGAAGAAGTGCTGAATGCTTTTAAGACATCTAGTCGTATCAAGCTAATTCAATATGACAAAGGCCTAGTTTCTAACAACACTATCAAGGAAATGTTTTTGGATATGGGAAGACCTTGGGGCGATATGTATGAAGTAGCACTATGGGAAGATATGCTGAAGGTAGTGGGGGATGAACTTTTCTACGCCTATGTGGTAGACAACCAAGCAATTGTTATACCCGAAACTATTGATGCCATTAGAGCACTTACAGGAATTGAAACAGATGGTGCCAAATCTATCGCTAAAACAAATGAAAGTTTAGGAATTCATTAATCATTAATACAATGAAAATAGACATAAATATTACACAACTGTTAGGGGAAAAAGCAGACTTCTATTTGAATCACGTTTGTGAAAAAATAACCAAGGATGAATTGCAAACCCCAAGTAGAACGAGCCTAGATAAGGTATTTACCCAAAGCAACAGAAATCCGCAGGTACTGCGAAGCCTTTCGCAATTGTATAACTACGGAAATCTTGGTGGCACAGGCTACTTGAGTATTCTGCCTGTTGACCAAGGTATCGAGCATAGTGCGGCCTTTTCATTCTATAAAAACCCTGATTATTTTGACCCAGAGAATATTATAAAACTCGCCATTGAGGCCGGTTGTAATGGTGTGGCATCTACGTTTGGAGTATTGGGCTTGAACGCTCGAAAGTATGCCCATAAAATCCCTTTTATCGTTAAGATTAACCATAATGAGTTACTCACCTATCCAAATAAATATGACCAAACGCTCTTTGGTAATGTAAAAACCGCTTGGGATATGGGAGCAATTGCCGTAGGAGCTACGATTTATTTCGGTTCAGCAGAAAGCAACAGACAGCTAAAAGAAATAGCTGAAGCTTTTGAAGAAGCCCATAATCTGGGAATGGCCACCATCTTATGGTGCTATACACGGAACGAGGCATTTAAAACCAACAAGGAAGATTATCACGCAGCTGCCGATGTAACTGGGCAGGCAAACCATTTGGGTGTTACTATTCAAGCAGACATCATCAAACAAAAATTACCCACCAATAATTTTGGTTTCAAAGAGATAGGTTTTGGAAAATATGATGATGAAATGTATAAAACCCTTACCACAGACCATCCCATAGACCTTTGCCGATTACAGGTTGCCAATTGCTATATGGGTAAAATAGGGCTGATTAGCTCAGGTGGTGGTTCCAAAGGCAAATCAGATGTGTCCGAAGCTGTAACAACTGCCGTTATCAATAAAAGGGCTGGTGGCTCTGGGCTGATAATGGGAAGAAAAGCATTTCAAAAGCCCTTCGGTGAAGGCGTGAGAGTATTACAATCCGTTCAGGAAGTGTATCTGGATAATAAAATTAATATAGCATAATCAACAGAATGTTTGACACAGAGATAAAATCATTAAAATCACTTAACCACTACCTTCTCAAACTGGTAGAAAGTCGCTTATGGCTTAAGGTAATCATTGCCTTGTTTTTAGGTGTCGGATTTGGTTTGTTGTTAAGCCCACAAAATGGATGGATTTCTAAAGAAACCGCAGATATCGCGGGGAATTGGCTGGCATTGCCTGGTGTACTATTTCTGAAACTGGTTCAAATGATTATGATACCGTTAATTGTGGCTTCTATCATCACAGGAATCGTAAGCAACGATAAGGATAGTCTAAGAAAACTTGGCGGTGGTGTTCTACTGTATTTTTTGGGCACAACAATAGTTTCGGTTAGCATAGGTACGATACTATCCCAAATTTTTAGACCGGGTCGTTTTCTTCATCAACAATCACTAAAAGAGCATAATGAAATTATGGCAGTTTCAACTGATGAACCCGAGCTTTCCTTCGGAATTGAAACAATTCCTGATGCCATCTCAAACCTGCTTCCCGAAAACCCCTTGGCATCAATGGTAAGCGGTGAAATGTTGAGTATCGTGATTTTCACAATCATTATTGGTGTAGCTGTGCTATCACTAGAAAATGCCTTACTGCGCCCAGTAAAGCTGCTTCTAAGTGCCATTCAGGAAGTCTGTATGACAGTAGTAAAATGGTCAATGCTTCTAGTGCCTATTGCTGTTTTCGGTCTTATGGCGCAGCTTACCTCTAGTGTTGGTTTAAGTTCTCTTTCTGGTCTCACCTATTATGTTGGTGTCGTCCTGCTCGGTCTGTTACTTTTGGTAATTTTCTATTTAGGGCTAATTGTGCTTCTTGGAAAAGCAAACCCTATGCATTTCCTAAAAAAAATAAGGGACGTTCAATTATTAGCCTTTTCAACCACAAGTTCTGCCGCTGTGATGCCCTTATCTCTAAAAACCGCCGAAGAAGAACTAAAAGTGGACAAGACTATTAGCAATTTTATCATACCTATAGGGGCGACCGTCAATATGGATGGTACTGCACTATATCAAACTATTACAACTCTTTTTATTGCCCAAGCTTACGGACTGGAAATGAGTTTACTCAATATTATAGTGGTCATTGTAACTATTGTCGCTGCATCCATTGGTACACCTGCCATTCCAGGAGGTGGTGTGGTTATACTCGCTTCTGTTTTGGGAAGTGTCGGCATACCTGCTGAAGGCATCATCATTATCATTGGTGTAGAAAGACTCTTGGGAATGTTTAGGACTGCTGTAAATGTAACTGGTGATTTAACTGCCTGTATGGTCTTCAATAGAATCTATGGTAAAACCCCAATCTTGGTTAGTGAGAAAACGAATAATAAATCAATTTCAAAACAATGACATTACTACTCATATCCATAGTGTTCATTCTTCCTGTTGTGGCTATTGCCAGCTATCAGCATTATAAGATTGGTAAGCAACCAGCTTATGATGCCAAAGAAACACTGTTGAATTATGAAATAATAGGCTCTGGAGAAAACAAACTTGTTTTGTTACACGGTTTAACAGGCTCATTGCATTATTGGAAACGCAATTTAGAAAGTATTACAACTACGCATAAGCTACTTTTAGTCGACCTGCTAGGTTTTGGTGATTCGCCAAAACCACAAAGTGATTATTCCCTTTCAATACAATTGCAGGCCCTTGAATTGATTCTTAACAAAGAAGGATTCAATGATGGAAATATCATTATTGCAGGACATTCTATGGGAGCTATGATTTCATTAGCAATATTGGAAAAGCAACCAACTTGGTTCAAGGCAGGAATTTTTATAAGCATACCTGTTTACAAGAACGCTGATGAGTTTAAAGAAATTATGTCTTCTCATTCCTTTGTAGATAGGATTTCAACAAGCAAATTCTCAAAATATATTTGTATGATTCATCCCATATTTATGTCACGTGCATTCAAGCCTGATAACCTCACGGATGATGTCTATGAAGATGCAAAAAAGCATCATTGGATGAGTTATTATTATTCTCTCACAGAAGTCATCCTAAAAACAGATTTATATGCGATTACAAAGAAAATTAAGGATAAAGATGTGCTCTTTATTCACGGAGAAAAAGACACTACTGCACCTTTAGAAAATGCCTTAAAATTATCGAGGGAATTTAAAAACGCACAAATAATTACTTCATCTGAAGGAGACCATCAGTTCTTTCTGAAAGAAGCAGAATTTGTTTGGGACACAATTCAAGATTTTACTATTTCTGAAAAAAAGTTAAAAAAAACCATACCCAATGAGCACGAATAAAATTAAACATATAGGCGTATTCACATCTGGAGGCGATAGCCCTGGGATGAATGCTGCACTATACGCCATTGCCAAATCCGCTGAAGCAAAAGGCATAAAAATAAGTGGTTTTCGAAAAGGGTATGAAGGGTTGATAGATGGTGATTTGATACCATTAAAATCTCACGAACTAAAAAAAATAACCCAAATAGGTGGCACTATTCTAAAAACAGCACGAAGCAAACGATTTCTGGAATTAGAGGGTCGTAAAAAAGCATTGCAAACTTTAAAAGCAAATAACATAGATGCTTTAATTGCTATTGGTGGTGATGGTACTTTTAAAGGGCTATTAGCTTTTTCAGAAATATGCGACATTCCGTTTATAGGCATTCCTGGCACTATAGACAACGATATTTTTGGTACTGATTACACCCTTGGTTTTGATTCGGCTGTAAACACTGCCATTGAAAATATTGATAAAATAAAAGATACTGCCGAATCTCACAACCGTGTATTTATTGTTGAAGTAATGGGAAGGGATTCAGGCTACATTGCTATTCATTCCGGGTTAATGGTAGGTGCCGATTCCATCCTTATTCCCGAGAGTGGAAAGGACTTTATTTATCTATTGGACAAGGTTAAGAATTACGATAGCGAAGATGCTTTCCTTGTCGTGGTTTCAGAAGGCGATGAATTAGGTGCCGAGCTTGTTTCATCAAAAATAAAGGAAGTCAATCCCAATGTCGATTTACGGATTACGAAGCTTGGGCACGTCCAGCGAGGTGGAAATCCGTCAGCTTTAGATAGAATGTTAGGCATTAGACTTGGAGTGGCGGCTGTGAAAACACTTTTACAAGGTAAAAAAAATGTAATGGTAGGAGTCTTAAATAATCAATTGCATCTAACCCCTTTTGAAGTGGTGGTCAAGCAACATCAAGTAGATAATGAATTGTATGAACTTTTAGAATTATTTGGAAAGTAAGAAATGATAGAAGCCTTTAAAAATATCAACCCTTTCATCCTTGGATTGCTCATCAGTCTGGGCATTGGCCTTATTCTTGGGCTGGAACGTGAATATGATAAATTGAAGGAAGAACAAGGCTTTGCAGGTATAAGAACCTTCCCAATTGTTGCCATTATTGGTTTTATATTGGGAAATCTTTCCACAACCTATACACCTTGGTTGGTCATTATCATTGCGGCAGCATTTCTTTTGTTTCTGTCTTTGAGTCATCTTTCCATAGTACAAAAGCATATTATGACTGGTATTACCACCAATATGGCCTTGTTCGCTACGCTAATTTTGGGTGTTATGGTTGCCAATCATTTGCATAAGGAAGCAGTTGCGACCGCAGTAGTCGTGGTTACGCTGTTATCATTGAAAACGACCTTTAATACATTCATTAAGAATATTACTTCTGAAGAGCTCTTTGCTTTTATTAAGTTTTCAATTATTGCGCTTCTTATTTTGCCTTTCTTACCAAATCAAGATTATGGTCCAGAGGGATTACTTAACCCTTTTGAAATTGGAGCGATAATAGTGATAGTGTCATTTCTGAATTTCATTGGTTACTTTCTTGTAAAATATGTAGGTTCTAAACGTGGTATTCTGCTCACTGCTATTTTAGGCGGATTGATTTCAAGTACCGCAGTAGCTTGGATATATGCTTCGCGAAGTAAGGAATCGCCAGAACTTTCAAAAGAATATGCTGCGGGTATCATTATAGCTTCCGCAATTATGTTTCCCAGACTTGCGATTCTGGCCTATATTTTCAATAGTGCCATACTTTTAAATTTAGTCATTCCATTTACTATTCTTACCCTTATCTGCTTGATAAGCGCACTCTTATTCATCAAAAAGAATACAGATGTCACAAAAACAGCTATCAATCTGGGTAATCCGCTCAATATTTGGAACGCCCTTGGGTTTGGTGGTATTTATGTGGTCATCCTGTTTGCAGTTTTTTATGGAAATCAATTTTTTGGCGAAAGCGGTTTATACTATTCAGCCCTAATTGCAGGATTGGCAGATACGGATGCAATAACTATTAGTATGGCAAAATTTGGGTCATTGGAAGAAAAACTCACGCTGGCCACCAATGTCATTATAACAGCAACCATAAGCAATATGATTGTAAAACTTGGTATTACCTATTTCAAAGGTTCTAAAAAGACCGGGAAACTCGTGATGCTAATTTTTGGAACTGTTGTCATCGTAGGGTTAGTATATATTTTAATACAGTTAGGAAATTAAAAAAAGTGAAATGAAAACAACAGTATTCAGCACGCATAAGTTTGAAGAGCCGTATCTCGTAAAAGCGAATGATGGCAAGCATCAATTAAAGCTGCTTGAGAGTCGTTTAACTCAAGAAACTGCTATTCTCGCAACGGGTTCTAAAGCAGTAAGTCTATTTACGGGCGATGATGCCTCGGCACACATTCTTGAAAAATTCAATGCTTTTGGCATAAAATATATTGCTCTGCGTTCAGCAGGATTCAATCACGTGGATTTAGCAAAAGCAGCTGAACTGGATATGAAGGTGGCACGTGTTCCAGCCTATTCCCCTTATGCCATTGCAGAGCATACAATGGCGCTCATACTTGCATTAAACCGAAAATTGATTAAAGCACACAACAGGGTTCGTGACCAGAATTTCTCATTGAACGGTCTTACCGGTTTCGACCTCAATGGAAAAACCGTCGGCGTTATCGGGACTGGAAAAATTGGGTCTGTATTGGTAAAAATACTACACGGTTTTGGTTGTAAAATACTTGTTCAGGATGTCATTGAGGATGAAAATTTAATCAAGTTTTACAATGTAATCTATACCAATTGTGAAACTATTTGTAAGCAGTCCGATATCATAAGCTTACACGTACCACTAACGTCTTCAACGAAACACTTGATTGATGCAAAGCATATTTCATTGATGAAACAAGGGGTAATGCTTATCAATACAAGTCGTGGAGGACTGGTCGACACCAAAGCGGTTATCGAAGGCCTAAAGTCTAAAAAAATTGGCTATTTCGGCATCGATGTGTATGAGGAGGAAGAAGGGTTGTTTTTTGAAGACCATTCCGAAAATATATTACAGGACGATGTAATTGCACGGCTAATGACTTTCAATAATGTACTAATTACAAGTCATCAAGCCTTTTTGACCGAAACAGCATTGACCAATATTGCAGAAACTACAATCTATAATCTGGATTGTTTTGAAAAAGGAAAAGTTTCAGGAAATGAGATTCCCTGAACCATAAAAACTTAATAATTAATCGTTTAATCTTAAAGTTTAAAATTATGAAACGAGTAAAAAATAAAGTAGCCATTGTCACAGGAGGAGCATCTGGTTTGGGAAAATCAAGTGCTAAACTATTGGCCCGAGAAGGAGCAAAAATAGTCGTGTCAGATATAGACGAAGAAGGTGGTAAAAAAGTAGTTCAACAAATAAAAGAAGACGGTGGTGAGGCCATATTCATTAAACAAGATGTTGCCAAAGAAGATGAATGGAAAAACGTTATTGAAACTACCCTTGAAACTTATGGGAAATTACACATTTTAGCAAATTCTGCTGGAATAGGGCTCGGAGGAACAGTTGAAGATGTAACCCTTGAAGATTGGAAAAACCTAATAGATATAAACCTAAATGGTACTTTTTTAGGCACCAAATATGGGATAAAAGGTATGAGGAAAACAGATGAAGGTGGTTCCATCATTAACTTCTCTTCCATTGAAGGACTTATCGGTGACCCCAATTTACCTGCGTATAACGCAAGTAAAGGCGGTGTTACCATTTTCACTAAATCTGCCGCCCTACATTGTGCTAAACAAGGCTATGGCATCCGTATCAATTCTATCCATCCTGCTTATATCTGGACCCCAATGGTAGAGAATTTTCTCAAGGCTCAAGGTGACGTAGAAGAAGGCAAAAAACAATTGGAAAGTTTACATCCAATTGGTCATTTGGGAGAACCTGACGATATAGGGTACGGAGTTGTATATCTGGCCTCTGATGAATCCAAATTTATGACCGGTTCCGAACTGGTTATCGATGGTGGCTATACCGCCCAATAAGAAAAACAATAAAACTAAAATTATGAAAAACATACTCGTACCTACCGATTTCTCGAAAAACTGCACTAAAGCAGCAAATCTTGGTATCGAAATAGCCAAACTATACGATGCAGAGATACACTTTTTACATCAAATGACTACCCCTGTTGATTGGGTAAAACTGGATAAACAAAAAGAAAAAAGGTATCCCGAAACTTTAAAGGAAATTGGAGTCGTTAAATCAAAATTGCGGGAACTGGAAAAAAAGGCTGAGCACGAAGGTCTTAAATGTCGAACTTTTCTTCAATTTGATTCGGGACAGAAAGATATTTTAGAACATTCTGGTCATTTCCATCACGATTTCATCGTTACCGGCAGCAGTGGAACCAAAGGTGTCATTAGGGAAATTACTGGCAGTAATGTTGAAAAAATAGTTCGAAAAGCCAATGCGCCCATTATCGTTGTCAAAGAAGATGATGTCACATTTCCCTTCAAGGACATTCTATTTGTTTCTTCTTTTGAAGAGGATGTCACGCATCCATTTCAAGAAGTATTGTCAATAGCCAAAAAATGCGATGCTAAAATCCATTTGTTACGAGTAAACACAGAAACTGACTTTAATAGCATAGAGCTTGGTTTAAATCCTGTAAAGGAATTTCTTGAAAAATTCCCCAATCTAAAGAACTTCTCAATGAGCGTCCATAATGAGTCTTCCGTAGAAGCAGGCATCAATACATTTTTAAAACATCAGCCCGCAGATTTAATTGCAATGAGCACTCACGGAAAAACGGGATTTTTGAGCCTATTTTCAAAAAGTATTGCTGAAGGCGTTACAAATCATTCCGTGCTTCCAGTAATGACCATCCATATTAAAAAATGAAAAATCCAATCAACATAGTGAAGTATTCTGGTGATTTGGTAGCCTTTGATGTAGATAAGCTTATCAATTCCTTAAGGCGTTCACAAGCGAGCGAAGAATTAATTCAGCAAATAGTTGAACAAGTCGAAGGGCAACTTTATGATGGAATTACCACAAAAAAAATCTATCAGATGGCATTTAAAATGCTTAAGCGTAAATCTCGTGTAAGTGCCTCAAAATACAAGCTAAAAAAAGCGATAATGGAATTAGGGCCATCAGGATTTCCTTTTGAAAAATTTGTCGGTAAGATTTTAGAGATGGAAGGCTTTAGCACAAAGGTGGGAGTTATTGTTCAAGGTAATTGTGTACAGCACGAAGTTGATGTTATCGCCCAAAAAGAAAACAAACACTATATGATTGAATGCAAATACCATAGCGACCAAGGCAGGTTTTGTAATGTAAAAATCCCATTATATATCCATTCACGGTTTTTGGACGTAGAAAAGCAATGGGAACACCAAAAAGGTCACGAGGCTAAACTTCATAAAGGAGCTGTGTACACCAATACGCGTTTCACAACCGATGCCATTCAGTACGGGAAATGTGTTGGAATGCTTTTAAGCAGTTGGGATTATCCAAGAGGAAATGGTCTCAAGGACAGAATAGATAAATCTGGGCTACATCCCTTAACCGCTTTAACAACACTTACCAAAGCTGAAAAAACAAAATTATTAGATGAAGGCATCGTACTCTGCAAAGAGCTTCACGAAAGTCCGAAGCTCTTGGAAAAAATAGGAATTGATAAAAAAAGACATAAAAAGATTCTTGAAGATTCAGAAAAATTATGTTCAGTCCATCAATAAAAAACAATGCAACAATCAATATTTCTAAATAAAAAGTCAAATGAAAAAAGAAAATTCACAACAACAGAACCAATTAGATTTTGAGCCGTTTTACGAAGCTCTCGAAGACGACCCGAAATTGCTTGACGAGGCCATAGAAATTCTATTGGATATGGTTGAGTTAGAAACTAACTCTATTAAGAAGGTAGCACTTTATATCAAAGAGGATTCACGAAATCTATATAATGAGATAACAAAATTATATAAATCGAGCCAAAACCAAAGCAATACACCGTCCTGCTGTGGAGGACTCTAAATAAATACCATAAAGATGAAAAACAACAAAATAAACATCCATTTTTTAGGAGCGGCAGGCACAGTAACCGGTTCAAAATATCTGGTTGATACAGGAGATAGAAAGTTACTGATAGACTGCGGACTTTTTCAGGGATTGAAGGAATTACGCCTTAAAAACTGGGAGTACCCACCTGTTAATGTTGCTGATATTGATGCCGTTTTGCTTACCCACGGCCATATGGACCATACAGGTTATCTGCCGAGATTGGTAAAGCAAGGCTTTAATGGCCCCATCTATGGTACCAATCCCACCTTGGACATCGCAAAAATCATATTGAATGATAGTGCCAAAATACAAGAACAGGAAGCCGAACGTGCCAATAAAGAGGGCTATTCCAAACACAGTCCTGCGGAACCACTTTACGATTTAAATGATGTAGAAAAAACAATCCCTTACTTCAAAGGAGTACCACCCTCGCAATGGCTACCCATTCTCAAAGATGTGAAAGCGAGGTTTCAATACAACGGACACATCCTTGGTGCCACATACATTGAGTTAGATATACGCGGAAAACGTTTCGTGTTTTCTGGCGATATAGGCAGAACAAATGATTTGTTACTGTTTCCACCCTTAAAGCCAAAGAAAGCGGATGTGTTATTTATTGAATCCACCTACGGAGGAAGGCTTCATCCCGATGAAGTAGAAGCACTTCCACAAATTGAAAAATTGGTCAATGACACCATCAACAGAGGTGGCAGCTTATTTGTCCCAAGTTTTTCGGTAGAACGTGCCCAGCTAATGATGCTCATCTTTTGGAAATTATTGAAAGAAAAGAAAATCCCCAGAGTACAAATGATTATGGACAGTCCGATGGGTGCCAACGTATTGGAACTGTTTCATAGAACTCGGGATTGGCACAGATTGGAAGACAATGAATGTGACGAAATGTGCTCGCACTTTACGGTTGTTAGCAGCTATCGTGAAACAATGGAATTAAGAACAGATAACAAACCCAAAATCGTGATTGCAGGAAGCGGAATGCTCACAGGCGGAAGAATGCTAAACTATCTTGAAACACAGGCACAAAATCCAAATAATACCTTGCTTTTTGTAGGCTATCAAGCTGAAGGCACTCGTGGCAGAAAATTATTGGAAGGTGAAAAAGAACTAAAAGTATATGGAAAATGGGTACCGTTTAAAATGCAGGTCGCAGAAATTGAAGGACTTTCGGCACACGCAGACCACGCAGAGCTTATGGACTGGATGGACAGTATAAAAAACAAACCCAAACGCATTTTCATTATACACGGTGAAAAAGAGAGTGCAGAAGCATTGCAAAAAGGCATCAAGGAAACTTATGGGTGGGATGCAGAAATTCCGCAATTATACACCATCGAAGAAATAGAATAAATCGAAAAATCACAACAACCAATAATATATGGACACACACTCAAACATATTAAAATACAAACATCTCGGCATCTATACCCAAAATGAGAATGTAGTGTATATGCGCGAAGATTGCCACGTCTGTATTTCAGAAGGGTTTGAGGCACTTACCCGAATAAGAATATCGAACGCAAGTACATCAATCGTTGCAAGTCTTAATGTTCTGAATTCTGATATTCTGTTGCCTAATGAAATCGGACTATCAGATGCTGCTGCGAAAAAACTGAATGTTTCCCCAAACGATACATTATATGTTTCCCATTTAGAACCTATAGAATCCTTAAGCCACGTCAGGGCGAAAATTTATAATCAAAAACTGGATTATTCAGCATTTAATGAAATCATAACCGATATCGTTGAAGGCGATTATTCCAACATCCATCTTTCGGCATTTATTACTGCCTGTGCTGGCGACCGAATGGATATTGACGAAATATCTGACCTTACCAAAGCAATGATTGCTTCTGGTAAGCAAATGAATTGGGACAAAGAAATTGTGGTCGATAAACATTGCATTGGCGGATTGCCTGGAAATAGAACCACCCCATTAGTGGTTGCTATTGTCGCTGCGTATGGACTTACAATGCCTAAAACATCCTCACGCGCCATCACTTCGCCAGCAGGCACAGCGGATACTATGGAAGTACTGACTAATGTGACGCTTTCTTTAGAAGAAATAAAGACCGTGGTAGAAAAAGAAGGCGGTTGTTTTGTTTGGGGCGGAACAGCCCAATTAAGTCCTGCGGATGATGTGCTCATCAAAATTGAAAAAGCCTTGGATATTGATAGTGAAGGGCAGCTCATTGCTTCGGTACTCTCTAAAAAAGCAGCAGCTGGTTCCACTCACGTGGTCATTGATATTCCCGTGGGAGAAACCGCCAAGGTTCGCAGTACCGAAATGGCAGAAAAACTAAAAAATCATATGGAAACTGTTGGAACTGCTGTTGGGTTGAATGTAAAAGTTGTAGTTACGGATGGCACGCAGCCTGTTGGAAGGGGTATCGGTCCAACATTAGAAGCCATAGATATATTAAAAGTTTTGAAAAATGAGGAATATGCACCTAAAGACTTAACAGAAAGAGCATTGCTTTTAGCTACTGAACTATTAGAACTTTCTGGAAAAGTAGAAAAAGGAAAGGGACTGGAAACCGCACGTGAAATTCTCAAATCTGGAAAAGCATATGAAAAATTCATAGCCATTTGTAAGGCGCAAGGTCAATTTTCAAAACCAGTTTTAGCACCTTATAAAATTGAAATTAAAGCTGAAAAGTCAGGCGTTTTGCAACGAATTGATAACCGAAAAATCGCAAAACTTGCCAAGCTTTCCGGCGCACCGCAGTCTAAATCGGCAGGGATTCTTTTGAATGTCCATTTAAATGAAAAAATCGAAATAGACCAATTATTATATACCATATATGCTGAATCCAAAGGCGAACTCAACTATGCTCTGGAATATAAAAACAACCATAATGACATCATAACTATAATTTAAAAAACTATGAAAACAATATTATTCAGTCTTCCCGGAAACGAAAAACTCACAGAACTAATGGCTACAAAAATGGATGCTGAAGTGGGCAAAGCCACTTTGCGTAAATTCCCTGATGGAGAATCCTATACACGTATCTTATCTGATGTTAAAGACAAATGTGTTGTACTGGTATGCACCTTGCACGAACCAGACGAAAAACTATTGCCCCTTTATTTTTTAAGTCATACTGCCAAATCATTAGGGGCAATGTGCACCTGTTTGGTAGCACCCTATTTGGCCTATATGCGGCAGGACAAAGTTTTTAATGAAGGTGAAGGAGTGACTTCTGGTTTCTTCGGAAAACTGATTTCAGGTTTTGCTGATAGCATTACCACGGTTGACCCTCACTTGCACAGAATTAGTTCGTTGGGAGAAGTGTATCAAATTCCAAATAAAGTGATTCACGCTGCCG
>DFLU01000012.1:355407-438067 GCA_002375495.1 Flavobacteriaceae bacterium UBA3611 | reverse complement strand
GTATTACAAAAGGTGCGTCACGGTGACCGTGATGTAGAAGTCTCTGTTCCCGATGTGGATATATATAAAGATGCTACACCCATTTTGGTAGATGATATTATTTCCACAGCCCGAACAATGATTGAAACCGTACAACATCTTAAAAAGGCAGGAATGAAACCGCCTATTTGCGTCGGCATTCACGCCATTTTTTCAGGAAATGCCTATCAAGATTTATTGGATTCCGGAGTAGAAAAAATAGTGACTTGCAATACCATCCCACACTCTTCAAATGGAATAGATTTAAGTGATATTATGGCAAAAGAGGTAAAAAAATTAATGCACCATATATGAGAAAACAAAGTTTTATAGTACTAATCACTTTATTCAGTATCACAATGACTGGACAAACTGAAATGCTTATTGGGCAGATTTCGGGTAGAGTTGTTGTTCGAGAAAATTTTGATGAAGAAGGCTCTTTTCTAAACAAACAAACTTTTGAAGCTGGTGAAACAATAAAGAAAAATGGATACTATGAAATTGAGGTGGTTACGGAATTGTTTGATCGTGACAAAAAATCGACCGATAAATACACCACAACCTATCGCTGTAAACCTGATGAAGCGAGTATAATAGTAATGGCTTTCCCGTTTTCCAGCCCAAAATCAAAGGAGACCGAAATTAATACCACCTCTAAAAAATTTAAAGACCTCTACGATTTGGACAATCTTGAAGATATAGAATTGGAAATGACTTTTGATTCAGGACTGCTGGATTTTTTTGGTTCAAAAAGCATCATAAAGATTTACGACCGAACATTGAAGGACAACAAAACCAACATTAATTCAAAAATAAATATTAAGGCTTATGCTTGGGGCATTCGTATTAAGCAACTCAACTATACCGTTAACGAAAAATTAAACGGGAATGGTTTATTGACCTTTCAGAAATTTACAGAAGAAGATAATAGTTATTTTACAATGACTTATAAATAAAATAAAAATGAACAATTACGACACCCTTTCAGAAGCAATAAACGATTTACAGCGAAAAGGTTATACATACGATTTTAACCTAAAACCAGAATGTTTGGAGTGTGCCTCACTAAAAATTGAAATACACCCAGAAGATTTTAATGTTGACGAGATGCATCGTTTTGAAGGTATGAGCAGTACCGATGATAACAGTGTGCTTTATGCTATTTCATCAAAAAATGGGATTAAAGGACTTTTGGTAGATGCCTATGGCGTCTATGCCGAAAACATTTCGGAAGCTATGAGAAAAAAATTACGATAACACTTAAACAAGACAATAATGGAAAATCACGAACACCACAATCACGATGAAATGGACCATTCTAAAATGGACCATTCGAAGATGAAACACAAAAAAGAAGACCATTCTAAAATGAACCACAAAGGTGGGGACCATTCGGGTCACAATCCGGGTCACGGTCAAATGGGTCACGACCATCATAAAATGATGATTGCAGACTTTAGAAAACGGTTTTGGGTAACACTCGTGCTTACCATCCCTATATTGTTCTTCTCACCAATGATTCAGGAATTTTTTGGTTATGAATTTTTACTTCCAGGAAATCCATACATCCTTTTTGCACTTTCCACTGTTGTATATTTTTATGGTGGTTGGCCATTTTTAAAAGGGTTTTGGTCTGAAGTCAAAAAAGGTGCACCAGGAATGATGACCTTGATTTCTATGGCAATTTCCGTAGCTTATTTTTATAGTACAGCTACTGTATTTGGCTTAAGAGGTGAAGACTTTTTCTGGGAACTATCAACACTTATAGCCATAATGTTGCTTGGTCATTGGATAGAAATGAAAAGTGTGTTAGGTGCATCAAAAGCCTTGCAGTTACTGGTAAGTATGATGCCTGCGGAAGCGCACAGGGTAAAAGGTGACACCATAGAAGACATTCCTTTGGAAGATTTACTAAAAGATGATGTGATTTTGGTAAAACCAGGTGAAAAAGTTCCCGCTGATGGGATTATAGTAGACGGTTCAAGTTACCTAAATGAATCTATGCTTACAGGCGAATCCAAACCTGTAAAAAAAGATGAAAACGATAAGGTTATTGGTGGTTCTGTAAATGGCAATAGCACCTTAAAAGTAAAAGTTGAACATACTGGAAAAGACAGCTATCTAAACAAGGTCATTAAGATGGTCGAGGAAGCGCAAAAAACCAAATCGAAGATGCAAAACCTATCAGATAGAGCTGCAAAATGGCTAACCTATATCGCTTTGGCTATTGGTTTTGGAACATTAGCAGTATGGTTGATTTTAGGCTTTCCATTTGTCTATGCTTTAGAAAGAATGGTTACTGTTATGGTAATTGCTTGTCCACACGCATTAGGGCTTGCCATTCCCCTGGTGGTTGCAATTTCTACGGCAGTATCTGCTCAAAATGGATTGCTTATCCGAAATAGAACTGCGTTTGAAGAGTCCAGAAAAATTTCAGCTTTGCTTTTTGATAAAACAGGAACACTAACCAAGGGTGATTTTGGTGTCACTCGAATTGAGTCTGTTAACGAGACTTATTCAACAGAGGAAATTTTAAGACTTTCAAGTGCATTGGAACAAAGTTCTGAACATCCAATAGCTGTTGGGATTATTAAAAAAGTAAAAGAAGATAACATAACCATTCCAAAACCTGAAAACTTTAATGCTATTACTGGTAAAGGTGTAGAGGCAAATGTGGAAGGCAAACAAGTTAAGGTAGTAAGTCCAGGCTATCTAAGAGATGAGAAAATTACTATTCCTGAAGATGCTTACAGCGATGCAGCGGAAACTGTAGTATTTGTTTTAATTGATGGAAAATTGGCCGGTTACATCGCCCTTGCTGATGAAATAAGACCAGAATCTGCCGAGGCAATCAAAATATTTAAAAAGAATAACATTAAAGTTCTAATGGCAACTGGTGATAATGAAAAAACCGCTAAAGCTGTGAGTGAAAAACTTGGATTGGATGGTTACTACGCCGAGGTATTGCCACATCAAAAAGTTGAAATTGTAGAAGAGTTACAGAGCAAAGGTGATTTTGTAGCTATGACGGGTGATGGTGTAAATGATGCGCCCGCGCTCGCAAAAGCCGATGTAGGAATTGCAGTAGGCTCAGGTACAGATGTAGCAGCTGAAACTGCCGATATTATTCTGGTCAACAGTAACCCACAGGATATTGCCAACCTAATTTTATTTGGAAAAGCGACCTACAATAAAATGATTCAGAATTTGATTTGGGCTACGGGATACAATGTCGTGGCTATTCCTTTAGCAGCCGGTGTATTATATTCTTCAGGCTTTGTTTTAGGTCCTGCGGTTGGTGCGGTATTTATGAGTTTGAGTACAATTATAGTGGCTATTAATGCGCAGTTATTGAAGCGAAAAATCGGTAAAAAATAAATGGATAGAAAAGAAAAACTCAACAGGATATCTTTAATCCTGTTGAGTTTATTTGTAGTGATGTTGGGTTATGGTATTTTATTGCCAACCCTTCCCTACTATACCGAAAGATTAGCTTTAAAAGACAATCTCGACACCGATTTAATCAACTTCCATATTGGGTTGCTTACCAGCATTTATCCACTATTTCAATTAATTTTTGTTGTCGTTTGGGGAAAGTTATCTGACAGATATGGTCGTAAACCCGTCATTATTATTGGTTTGATTGGCTTTGTAATAATGCAATTGCTAACTGGGCTTGCAACATCACTAACGATGCTATATATCGCTCGGATTTTTGGCGGCATATTTACTTCATCAGTTATTCCTGTCAGCAACGCATATTTAAGTGATATTACTTCAGAAAAACGTAGAACGAAGATAATGGCCTGGTCTGGTGTAGCCATTAGTTCAGGGGTTATTTTTGGACCCGTTATCGGTGGCTTTCTTTCGCAATCAGACCTTCATTTTGAGTATGCAATTGGTCAACTACATTTAGGTAGATTTTCCACGCCGTTTCTATTTGCTGCATTATTAGGTTTTATTGTGTTAGTCATTGTTGTAAAATGGTTAAAAAATTCCGTTCGCATCCATAAATTTACAACTCAAAAATTCAGTTTTCACTTCTCGTTCAGCCAATATTTCCTTATTCTATTGGCCTTGTCATTTGTTATCCAATTTGTAGTGACCTTGTTTGAAACTGTTTTTTCAATCTACGGTAAAGACGAATTAGGGTTTAACAGCAATCAGGTTGGTATTGGTTTTATGCTGTGTGGTTCAATAATGGCTGTTTTGCAGCCTGTATTTGCCAGTTATGGGGAAAAGATTCTATCTACTAAAAAGCAAATCGGCTTTGGGTTATTCATTTCAGGAATTTCATTAATTGTCTTTCCTTTTTTCAAAAATGAATTTGTTGTGTACGGTTTAATTGTGGTGTTTGCTGCTGGTGGTGCTATGGTTACACCTAATTTGCTGTCTGCGGTATCCTTGTTATCCAAAACAAATACAGGTCGAAATATTTCAATACAAAGTTCAACAAACAGTATCGGTCAGATTTTAGGTCCCATTTTAGGAACTTGGTTGGTTACCGGTGGTTTTTATTATCCATTTCTAATTGCAGGAAGCATTATTTTAGTTGCTATTGGTTTTCTCATTTTTCTAAAAAAACCACCTATTTAAAGAATACTGAATTATTACAAATTCTTAAAAAAATAATCTAACCAATAAGCCCCAAATCTATTGTGCATAAACTTATTCAAACAATTTTAGAAAATTATAAAGAAGAAATAAAAGTAGTTGAAGAATCTAATTTAGATGATTTCAATAATGTAGAAAAAGGAATTTCCATTTCCAGGCAATACTTACAACAACTACGGATATGTGTTCGGGAAAATGAATTCGTTGATAAACAGAACGAAATTATTTTCTTTAAAAAACATAAACCCTATGTCTACAGTAGATTAAAGTTTTATGCAAAACTCTATAATTTCTTAATAAACAGACCTGCTGGAACCATAAAATCTCAACAGGATTTTATCGATTCTGAAATAAACAGACTACAAGAAAGTAATAGACGTAATATAGATTTCATCAAATACTACAGAGAGGGTTCTGAGCTTTTGGATGAATTTTATTTTCTAAGAGGTAAGGACAAAATCAGTTTGGTCTCAAACACCTCTCATTTTTACACGGATGCTGAATTTTCCACAAGCCACGATAATGCGATTGCTAAAATTATGGCATATGACCTATTAATTAGTCATTACTCTGAGGAATTGAATAATTTGAGAGGATTATCCTATGGCATTCCAAATAAACTAAATACTCTTTCCAATGGCGAAAGATTAGGCTGGACAGCGTCGAAAACAGACCTTATCGAATTGATTTATGCCTTACAAGCATCTGGGGCAATAAAAAGTGGTTCACGGTCTAATATTAAGAATATAAACGAGCTGATTGTAAAGAACAAAACCCATTCAAATACTGTTATTCTTCTTGACCTTCCGGGAAATATCCCAAAAAGTTTTGTCTGCGGAAATTCATTTTCAAAAGCATTAGCCAGATAGTTTGATGAAAACTTGTGACCTATATTGGATATTTTATCCACGATAATAGGATATGCTATACCCAAAATTGCGATGTCGATAGCGACACAGATTTCTATAATATACTTTAATTCCATTCACATTAATTTACAATAGTTCTACCGCCTTGTACCAATAATAAAATATAGATTTATCGGGTTGGCGTTTTAATCTGTTCAAAAAGGCCCAATCCGGATTTTTAATAACCAATTCCTTTGTATCCTGATTCTCATAATATTCTATTTCAACATCTTCTTTTTGTAGAATAATAGCATTCAAATAGGCTACTTTGGCCGAAGCTGCCAATGCTTCTTCAATCCTAAAGTTCCCTGTCATTAAAAATGCGCTACCAAAGCTTCGTATGCCAGAGCTTAAATCTGCAAATTTCTTTTTCTTTTCAGCAGTTGGGTTACGTTCTCGTCTTGCCATAATAGCACAGGTATTTATGGAATCCCATAGCACATCCTTTTCATTGAGTTTCCTTTTACTAAAATCCTTGTCCGAACTTCGATAGGATAGTTCTGCTTTCGCGAAAGCTGAAAAACTTTTCTTTACCATTGCTACATCAGTAATATTTTCAAAAAGTTTTCCCAAGTCGAACAATTGCTTGCAGATTTCCATTGCAAATAACTGGTCGCCTTTGTAGTATGGTATGCCTATGGTATCTGGTGCAAAAGCTGTTAGCTTATCGCCACAAATAGCGTTTACCGAAGGCGTAGTAATTGTTGTAGCAGTTCCATCAATGGAAAGCCAAGGTGTTTCAATGGGCGATTCTATAAGTTCTGGATAGTGCGGACTGTCAAAAAGGATATCCAATAGAATGGTTCCAGGAACGTTTGGATTATATACCGACTCGAACTCAAAGGTGTAATGTGCCTTTGGAACACCTTCCTTATAACTTCTATGCTCATTAAGCACGTGCTTTTTGAAATGTGAATTGGCTACAACTACATCCAAAATTTCTTCTAATTTATCACGCTCTACGCTCGATATAATATCGATATCAATAGAAAATCGGTTCCCTTCTTTTAGCAAAAGCACAAGTGATGTTCCCCCTTTGAAAACAAAATCGAGTCCTGAAACTTTTAAATGTTCGAGTAATGATAGTGCGTGAACCATTTTTTCCAGAATGGTTACATCGATTCCCTTATGTTCCTTTTTTGCACGGAAGCCATTCAGCCATTCCTTTTCAAAACTTTTGTTGTTAATCATATTGAATATCTTCTAAAAAATTTGGAATGTTGTTGCTTATAAACTGCTTTATTTCCTGTTCTTTTTTTCTTCGCTTGGCATAGCTGAACAACTTTGTAAAATTGATGCTATATCTATCAATTATTTTCTCGTAGATGTTTACCATTTCAGAACCTTGGTAAAAATGTAGCAGAGTTTCATCTGCAAACAGGTCCACCATAATCTTTTCAAGTGTTGCAATGGGCACTACCGCTTTTTTATTTTTTATTTTTTGTATGGGTGCCCTTGTCACCAAACGTTTAATAATAACTGGCACGTTACTTTCTGAAATATAGAATTGAATTTCCTTTTCATCTGGATTTAGGAAAAAATCCATTCTTAGATTATCATTTAGGTAGTAATAGAGTGAGTCTACAAATTCTTTTTCTACTTCGACGACAATCATTTGATTTGACGTCTGGTGCTGAGAAAACTCATTGAGCCATTGGGTTTCCCAAATGGCATATTTTATGTCTTCAAAACGCTCATTGGTTTTACGGGCTATCTTGAACACACTATCTGATAGAAGAGGTTTATATTTAGGTTTATAGGAAATAACATAAAGTCCACGACCAATGGTTTTAATTATGTCCTTTTTCTTCAGGTCATAAATTCGCCAACTAAATGTACTTTCTTTTAGATCCGGTTCGAAATCCAGGTAGAAGTTATATAGCGCATCCCTATCAAAAGAACTACGGTCTTTGAAAGCTTCTATCAGTTTATTTTCAATAATCTTTGGCATAGTTAAAAATCAAAACTTTGCCAAAAATACAAAAAAGTGGCGAATATTTGAAAACAAATTGTTGCCACTATATAGATTAAGTGGTAATAATTGGAAATTAAACCTATCTAAATTCAGACAAACTTAGAATATGATAATAGCAAATACATATGTTACTGTTTTGGGTTCAATAAGGAAAGGAATTGCAACGATTTCAATTTTATCTCTTCAATCACAACACTATTCTTTTCAGTCTCAAGTAATGCCCAATATTTGGATTCGTTCCAAACAAATTCTCTTGTTAGACCAGAACCACGTTGATTTATAAATCCCCAGAACCAAAGGTCGTCCCAAACTTCCATTTCTTCAGAAGAATAATTATGCTGTAGCAGTTTATTAATTTTATGGAAATTCCATTTAATTGTTGGGTCAATACGATGGAAAATTGCTTCAATTACAGCATCGACAGGTAAGAAGATTTTTTCTTCTTTGTCAATGATTTTCGGCGCATCGTCCCATATTGAATTTTGAAATCCATACTTACCATTATGTAAATGATAAATGGTTTTGGTAAATAAGGCAGATGTTTTGTTGCCCCATCCTTTTTGTCTCAACATACCATAGTAAAGAGATTCATAATTATAGGCACCATTTTCTTTATCTGTTAGAAAATCGATGAATGCCTTAAAACTATGAAGCTGTAATTTATTCGAATATACTTTCTGAAAAAAAGGTGCAAGTAAGTCAATTTTAGGTTGGCTTTGTGTATTCGCTACGTGATGAAGAATTGAATACAATTTATCTTCGAGTGAATCGAACGGCGCTAAAAACCGGTTATAAGAATTTGACTGAAGCCTTTTATTATAATATCTGTTCTCATTCAAGAAATGCAATAAAGAAGATAATTTGGAATTCATTGTTGTATTCAAAATCAACTATTTTTCAAGGGTTACCGTTCCATTAGCATTAACCCAATAATGCTGTATACCTATCTTATTGAGCTCTGGAATAATACTGGCTATTGCTTTTCTTATTTGTTCATCCTCGGGATGCGCAATGGCAATTTTTGCATTTGGGAACGCAACTTTGGTTTCTAAGCATTTAATAATTGCTTTACCCAAATGAGTTTTAATCTGTCCAGAGTTGAAATAATCTCGTCGCTTTGTTGGCGAATCCTTATGTGCTTTTGCACCTTTTACCTCAATTAATAATTTTTTGCCATTCTTAACAGCTACAATATCATATCCTCTCGTTTGGCCCAAGCAATAACTCTCTATCTCATAGCCTTGTTGAACCAAATGAGGCATCAGTAATTCAATGGTTTTATTTTCCGTTAGTTTTTCCATTTAAGCTAAAATTTCACACAATATAACTGAATTAAAAAACAAATAGACTTTGTGAAAAATAAGACGGATTTCAAGCGAATTTAATTCACGATTTTGGCACGGGAATGTAGTTTTTCACGAAATAAAGGGAATGGGCTGAGTGGAACTATAAAATTAATACATAAAAAAACCTTCCTACCATAGTAAGAAGGTTTTTAGTTGTAATTCGTTTGCTATTTTTCCTTTTTCATAACCAACTGATACACACAAGGAATTACCACCAAGTTCAAAATAGTAGCTGAAAGCAAACCACCCAAAATCACAACTGCCATAGGGCTCTGAATTTCACTACCTGGTTCGCCACCTTTTAAGGCCAACGGAATCAGGGCCAAACCTGTGGTAAAGGCGGTCATCAGTATAGGGTTCAATCTATCTAATGCTCCTTTCTTTATCAATTGAAAGCCTTGGATTCCTTCTTTTCGCAAATCTTCATAACGAGAAACCAATAAAATACCGTTACGTGTTGCTATCCCAAAAAGACTAATAAATCCAATGGTAGCAGCTATGCTGATGATGCCTGATGTGAAATAGACAATTAAGATGCCGCCAATTAATGCCAGCGGTAAATTAATCAACACTACAAACGCCAGTTTTACATCCTTGAATTCATAATACAATAACAAGAAAATAATGGCTATGGCGATGATGGCCGTTATCAAGAGTAGTTGTGATGCCTTGGATTCACTTTCAAACTGTCCACCATATTGTACACGATAACCTTCTGGCATATTCACGTTATTGGCCACGACTTCCTTTATTTCGTTTACCGCACCACGTAAATCCCTGCCTTGTACATTAGCAGCTACTACAATCTTTCGTTGCACATCTTCACGATTGATGGTATTTGGACTGCTTACCGATTGTACGGTTGCCAATTCGCCCAATGTAGTTTGTCCACCATTCGGTAAACTGATTAGGGTTTTATTGATGTTCTCAATATTGTCCCGAAATGGTTTTTCATAGCGTACTATCAAATCGAAATACTGCTGTCCTTCATAAATCTCGCCCGCTTCCTCTCCTGCAAAAGCGATATCTACCTGTTCCATCAAATTACCGACCGTCATTCCATACGCCGAGAGAATCTGACGTTTGGGTTTAATACGAATTTGAGGCACTTCAATTTGCTGGTCAACCGCAACATCTGCCAATCCATCAATATCCTTAATGTTCTGCTCTACACTTTTCCCTACTTCAAATAGACGTTGTAAATCTGACCCAAATATCTTGATGGCAATATTGGCACGTGTGCCCGAAAGCATATGGTCAATACGGTGTGCGATGGGTTGTCCTAATGTGATATTAACACCAGGTGCGATGCTCAATTTATTTCGGACTTCTTCAAAGAACTCTTCTTTGGTTTTGTCTTCGAGAACAAAGGGCACATCAATTTCCGAAGCATTAACACCTTGGGCGTGTTCGTCCAGTTCGGCACGTCCTTGTCTTCGAGTAACGACCTCTACTTCGGGCATATCCAATAAAATGGTCTCTATTAACTTTCCAGTCTTATTACTTTCTTCCAAAGACATTCCCGGTGGACCAACTACACTAATTACCAATGAACCTTCATTAAATTCTGGAAGAAAACTCCTTCCCAATTGTGTGACCACTAAAAGACTTAACAGAAAGGCAATGACCGTTACCCCAATAATGGTTTTGGGTATTCGTGTGGCACGTTCCAAAAGGTTGCCATAATGCTTTTGTAACCATCGCTCTACTTTTGTACCATCAGCCTGTTTGTTTAGAAGCTTCTCATTGTCCAATAAATAAGAACATAAAATTGGGGTTACGGTTACAGCAACAATCAATGAGGTCAATACTGACGTTACAAATGCAATTCCCAGCGGTTGCAACAAACGTCCTTCCATTCCGCTTAAAAAGAATAAGGGGACAAATGATACTATAATGATAAGCGTAGCAATAATAATAGAGCTTCGTATTTCTACGGAAGCGTCACGCACTACTGTTATGGTGGATTTCCGTTCCGCTTTCGGCTTTCTGATATTTTCGCGCAAACGTTTATACACATTTTCTACATCGATGATGGCATCATCTACCAACGCACCAATGGCAATGGCCATACCACCCAAACTCATTGTGTTTATCGTATAACCCAACCATTTTAAAATAATGATGGAAACCAATAATGAAATAGGGATAGCCAGCAAGGAAATAACGGTAGTCCTCCAGTTCATTAAAAAGATGAACAGGATAATCATTACAAAAAACGCACCTTCCAACAAAGTCATATTTAGATTACTAATAGAAGCATCTATGAAATCGGACTGTCTAAAGATTTGGCTTTTGATGTTGACACCTTTTGGCAAGGTTGTTTCCAAGTCTGCAATGGCTTCGTCCAAGCGGTCTGTCAACTCCAAGGTATTCACATCGGGTTGCTTTGAAATGGTCAGAATCACAGCGGGTTTTGCATTTAATGAACCGTCGCCAATTTTATCGGCAGCGCCAATTTGAACCGTTGCCACATCTTTTATTTTGATGGTTTGACCATTCACTTCCTTAAGAACCGCTTCTTGTAAATCTTCAAGCGCATAGGCTCTACCGCTCCCCTTTATGATATACTGATTGCCATATTGGTTTATAATACCACCGGGCGCATTTTGGTTTGCTTCCTTGACGTGTTCCACCAATTCTGATAGGCTCACATCGTAATACTTCATCTTTTCGGGATTGGCAAATACCTGATATTGCTTGTAATCGCCACCAATGACCACCACATTTGCAATACCGCCAATGGCTTTTATGCGAGGTCTGATTGTCCAATCTGATAAGGTTCGCAGTTCCATTGGTGAAAGGCTATCCGATATCACTCCCAAGAGCATTATTTCGCCCATAATAGAAGATATAGGTGCCATTGTAGGCGCACCGATGCCTTCGGGTAAATTTTCCCGTACCATCGGGATGCGTTCACTTACAATTTGTCGTGCCCGATAAATATCGGTTCCCCACTCAAATTCTACCCAAACAATGGAAACACCTGCTGCCGATGACGAACGGATTCGTCTCACATTGGGCGAACCGTTTAAGGCAGTTTCCAGTTGATAGGTCACTAATTTTTCTACTTCTTCAGATTCCATTCCGTGCGCTTCGGTAAGAATTGTTACCGTGGGCGCTGTAAGGTCTGGGAATACATCGACGTTCATTGTACGTGCATAATATACGCCCAACACACTCAATGCGACCGCTCCCAATAGTATGAGCAATCTATTTTGAAGTGAAATTGATAATATTTTGTTTAACATTTCTCTTCGTTTTTAATGTTCGTGACCGTGTGCAGGTGTTGAACCTGACATTGAAGCCATTTTAACTTGATATGCTCCTGTAGTTACCACCACTTCGCCAACTTGCAGACCTTCCAGTATCTCTACATTTTCGCCATTGCGCTTTCCAATCTTAACAGGTCGTCTTTCAAAACTTTCGCCTGATAGTTGAACGATAACGGAATAGCTTCCATAGTCTTCCAATAAGGCATTTACAGGTATCATTGTATTTTGGGTGGCATTTCCCATCGCTATCTGAACAGGTGTTAGACTTCCTATTGGCATATCGACGGTGGCATTGACTTCTGCAAAAACAGAAATCAAAGGGTTTTCACGTTCCACGTCCTTTCCAATCGAAAGGATTTTGCCCTCGGCATCAGTTGCGTCTTTCCAAAGGTTATCATTATCCTGATACCATATACCTTGTACATTACCCATCGTAAGTCCGTAGTTGGGTGCTAACTGCGCTTTTAAAACTCTGGATTGATGCGTTCCAACGGTCACAAGCGCAACGCCTTGTTCTACGTAATCGCCATTTGAAACTGTTATGGATTTGATAAAGCCATCAAAAGGGGCGCGGATTTGTTTGCTTCCGCCCGAGACACCAGACACCAATGATTGATAGTTGGCTTTGGCTATCTCGAAACTGCTCTCTACTTTTTCAAATTCAGATTTCGGGACTATTTTGGATTCGTATAGCTCTTTCTTCCTTTCATATTCCGATTTGGCCTGTTGGTATTTCGCTTTCGCGGAAGCGATATCCGTACTTAAATTGTTCGAAGCCAAACCTTGACTGTTCAAGCTCATCAAAAGCTGACCTTTTTTTACTGCTGTGCCTTCCGTAAGATTATTTACTTTAAAATCTACTACACCATTAGATTTTGCTGCCAAGGACTTTGTTGAACTTGACGAGGGCATCCAAACACCGGACGTATTGATAACATCGTAAATTTTACCCGAAACGACAGGTGCGGTTTGAAAATCGATTTTCCAAGCTTGTTCCTTTAAAAACGAGATGGCCTCATCTTCTTCTTCCGTACCTAAAGCTTTTATGGCTTCATCCGTAGTGGCATATACGACTACATCATCAATGGAAATTTTATCTGAATATTCTGGTGTTGTCAATTCAAAAACCAATTGATAGTTTCCAGCTTCTTTCGGTTGTATGGCAGGCGAAAAAATACCTGGTGATGACGGTGCATCTACCATATTTCTGATTCCTTTACCATCTTTTATTAAACTGACCGTTACAGAACCTTCACGAACGGGCTGGTGATTATACAAAACCGTAAAGTGGGCTGCGAATTTGCTTCCGTTACCTACTATAAGCGCAGGAAACTCAACAAAGAGTTCTGTTTTATCCGTCCAGATAGTATGGCTCAATCGTGGAATTTCTTCGCCCACGTGACTACCATCTGCATTATGTGAGTGTGCATCTTCTGCCTTGTTATTACAGGACATTGCCAAAAAGGCGAGCACAATTATTATATATTTCATCTTTCGTATGTTTTTGATTTTTAATGGTCGTGGTGTTCTGACCCATCATCGTGTTTGTGGGTGTCAGAACCGTCATCTGAATGGTTACCGTCCGAATCGTGGTCGTGACCGTGGTCTTTCGCCTTTTGTTCCATAGCATCTTTTCCTATTTCAAATTCTTCCTGTTCTATGTCTTCCTCGTGCATATGGCTTCCGTCTTCATTGTGTTCGTGACCGTGGTCATCTGTGCTCTCTTTTTTTGTTTCCCTACAAGAGGTTACCAAAAAAGTTGAGGCGATTGCTATTGCGAATATTGTTTTTGAAATGTTCATAATCTTTGTTTTTGAGGTTTATAAAGTATGTTTTAATAATTCTGCCTGTAGTAGTTGGATTTCCTTTTCCATCTGCAACATTCTGTCTGATGCATTTCGGTAAAACTGAAGCTCTACATAGTAATCCATAAACGAATATTCGCCCAACATATAGGCCTTAAAAAGCAGTTGTTCGCTGTTTAAGTTGCCCATTGTGGTTAGATACTCATTGTATTTTTCGAGCATCAATTCGTATCGATTGTATGTTTCTTGAAATTGGGCATACAGCGAAGCGGTAATGACTTGAGTATTCGATTGCTGATATTCATAATCGGCCTCGGCCGCTTTTACCTTGTTCTTGCTGTTCCACAACGGAATAGAAAGGCCACCGTAAAAACCTGAATAATTGCTACCACTAACACCCTGATAATTGTAACCGAATGCCACATTTGGCAAGACCTTGTTTTTTTCCAGTTTTACTTTTTGAAGCGAAGCTGTTTCAGCAGCCTTTAAACTTTGTAAAGAAGGATCGTTTGCCAATTTTTCTTGCCAAAGCGTTTCGACCGCAGCAACTTCGATAGGCAAATCGATACCCGCCGTAAAACCATCAATGGCATTCCCGCCGTTCAATGTTCTGAGTTTGGACAGTACAATTTGGATTTCGCTTTCAATCTGTTGAACAACGAATTGCTCTTGAATCCAAGCGATTTTTGCCTTGTTCAAATCCAAAAGACCCACTTGCTCTTTATCATAAAGCTCTTGAATCTGGTCAAAAACCTGTTTGCTTTGGGTTCGTCTTTCGGTTTCAATGACTTTCTGCTTTTGAAGGAAAACGAGTTCAACCAATACCGATTTTGCTTCCAGCAAAACTTCCTGTCGTTTTTTATCATAGGACGTTTGCAGTTGTATCGACTTTAAGTCGTTCCATTTACTGCGGGAACCATAAACCGTCGGAAACTCGAAGGATTGCGATATTTCATATTCGGTGTAATTTCCCGTTGCATTATCGCCAAAAGGCAAATAATAGCCTGAAAGCTGTGGGTCGGGTAAATTATTGGTGCTCTTGTTTTCGAGTTGTTGGCTTTCAATGAACGATTGATAGCCTTTTAACTCTGTGTTGTTCTGTTCTATTTCGTTAAGCAGTTCCCCAATGTTTTTATCCTGTGAGAAACCATTAGCAAAGAACAGGCATCCGCAAATCGCGGACACGATGTATTTATTCATTGTTTGAAATTTTAGGTTTAATCTTAATGTATAAGAGGATTCCTTCCGTAGCGGTAGGTATTCCTAAATGATTAACCTAAAGATGGTGGGCCCCGTAAATCGAGGGATGAGAGGTAAGGATTGAAATAATAACTGGGTGGCTGATAAATTGGGGGCTTAGCGTTTTGCCTTTTATCAACGACATAAAATTCTTGAAAATCAGAAGTAGGTTTTACAACATTGTCATCTACGATAGTCTGTTGCTCAAAAGTATTCCTTTTAAGTACAACAATATCGCTGGAAACCGTTGAATGAACGTGCATATCCATAAAGAATCCAAAGAAACCGTATGGGGATTCTTCTTTCTCGTGAGAACTGTCATCGTGATGATGGTGTTCGCCAGTATGTGCAATATCTGAATGGGAATGCGTTTCCTCGTGCTGATGATGCAAATGTGGAAAAACCAGATGCAGCATCATTAGACTAAATAAGCCTAAAAAGAAGAATGCCGCTATTTTATTTGGTTTTTGCATCAAATACAAAACTAATGAAAATTAATTTTACTTATAAAGTTTTAGGTTTTGAATTAATGTCTTCATTCAATACATTGAGCCTATTTTGGTAATCTTTGAATAATTTGTCCTCACTCCAATGTGCCGTCCAAGCTGCTAATCCCAACACTACTACCCAAAGCCAACTATTCTTGTTTATTCATTACTTTTCTATTTCAAGGCTTTCCTAAAGCTATTTCGACAGTTTTAATATTCTTAAGGCACCGCGCATCACAAATGAGAAAACGATGCCCCCAATTACCAAATCGGGCCATTTACTATTCAGAAAATAGACGAGTATCCCTGCCAGTATAACCCCACCATTTACAATGATATCATTGGATGTAAAAATGGCACTCGCCTGCATATGGGCCTCTTTGCTCTTGGTTTTGTTGATAAGCCAGAGCGAAATCAGATTACCTACCAATGCGAAAATTGAAACAATTATCATCCATTGGAACAAGGGTGTTTCGGTATTGCTGAAAAACCTTCGTAAGACCTCTGCAAACCCAAGCGTTGCCAATGCCATCTGAAAGTAGCCGCTGAATTTAGCCACTTTCTTTTTTCTGGAAATAGCGCCGCCAACTGCAAATAGACTAAGTGCATACACGATGGAATCTGCCAGCATATCAAGTGAATCTGCAATAAGTCCCATTGAGCCAGATATCCAACCCGTGGTCATTTCGATAACGAAAAAACCGAAGTTGATACCCAAGACCCACCAGAGAATCTTTTTTTGTTTGGATTGGTCTTCTATTACAGGTGGTTCGGCTTCTGTGGTTCCCTCTAAGGAATCCCCAAGTTTTAAGCTGGCTATAGACGTTTGTATGGCCTTGATACCGTTCACGTGATATACTTCCAATTTTCTGTTGGGAATATCAAAATCCAGATATTTTACTTGAGTGTAAGCCTCCAACTTCATCCGAATCATCTGCTCTTCTGAAGGGCAGTCCATTTTACTGATTTTAAAAGTGCTTTTATTCATTTATATACTACTGAATTAATTGTCCTTTAGTGCTTCATATGTTTATTCGATTCTATATATCTTTCCAAGATTGACTTTAAGCTATCCAAATATTCCACGAACGAGCTGACGGAAATCTCGGGTGTTTCGCAATCAGGGATTGTAATAGGATTTTCATCAAGATATTGGTATAGTTCGGGGTAGTCCTGCTCAATTCTCAATGTCAATTCGTTAATTTCCTTGGTCAATTGCTGAAGCTTCTTCATCCTTATTATTTTTTTCTACAACTTTCACATATTCCTTTTAACACCAGGTTCACATCGCTCACTTGATAATCGTTTGGTAAGCTTTCTTCCGATATTTTATTCGGCAAACAGCTTGTTTTTCCACACTTGGTACAATAAAAGTGCATATGTAAATCTGTACCGTATTTACCTTTGGCATTTTCATCGGAAATCGCAAATTTTGCCACTCTGGTCCCATCATTAATCTGATGAATCAACCCTTTATCCTCAAAAGTCTTGAGATTGCGATAAAAGGTGGTTCTGTTTGCCGTTTTGTTTTTTTCACTTTTGGCGATAAAGACTTTTTGCATTTCCTTTAATGTTACGGCATAGGTCTTCCTCTTGAGGTATTTGTAAATTTTCAACCTCATTTCAGTAGGGCGTATCCCTTTGGTAAATAATATTTTTTCCGTGTTTGTCATTTAATATTCTTTCAAAAAACTGGATTCTTCTAAGTCCCAATTTTTCTAATCTTTTTTATAAGCCAAAAGGCGCAGCGCATTGGCCACTACTACCAAGGTAGACCCCTCGTGAAATGCCACGGCTATTCCTATGTTTGCCCAGCTCAAAATGGTGGCTGGTATGAGCAGTGCCACAACACCAAGGCTTACCCAAAGGTTCTGCTTGATAATAGCTTTTGCCTTTCTACTCAAGCCAATAGCAAAAGGCAGGGTTTCCAACTTGTCGGCCATTAGGGCAACATCCGCCGTTTCCAAGGCCACATCGCTTCCAGCCGCTCCCATTGCTATGCCCACGGTACTGTTCGCCATTGCGGGTGCATCGTTTACACCATCGCCTACCATTGCCACCTTGGATTCCTTTTCCTTTAACTCTTTTATGGCATCCACTTTTTCCTCTGGTAACAAGCTCCCCCAAGCATCGGTCAATCCTATTTCTTTCGCCACGGCATCGGCAACCTTTTGGTTGTCACCAGTAAGCATAATCATTCGTTTGATACCGATTTCCTTTAATTTTTTGAGGGTTTCCTTGGCAGCTTCGCGAGGGGTATCCATTAGGGCAATAACACCTATATATTCTTGGTTTTTCCGAATAAGCATCGTAGTATTTCCCCCACCTTCGAGGTCACGGACTTTCGTTATTATCTCTTCGGAAGGGGTGCTCTCATCAAGCCCTTCGTACAGGTCGAGGTTACCGACATAGATTTTGTCATTGCCCAATGACGCTTTTATACCTTTGCCAAGCACGGCTTCCAAATCGGTTGCATCAGGTATTTCCTCGCCTTTCAAACGTTCCTTGCCATCTCGAACCACTGCCTTTGCCAGAGGATGATCACTTAGATTCTCTACGGCTACAGCTATTTTTAAAAGTTCGTTTTCAGAAATATCGCCAAGCGGGACCACTTCGGTAAGCTTGGGTTTTCCTTCGGTCAGGGTACCCGTCTTGTCAAAGGCGAGCGCGGTAATAACCCCCAAGTCTTCCAAAGGACGACCCCCTTTGATAAGTACCCCGCCACGGGCCGCTCGTGCAACACCGCTCAATACCGCACTCGGGGTCGAAATCGCAAGGGCACAGGGACTGGCAGCTACCAATACGGCCATAGCCCTATAAAAGCTGGCACTAAACGGTTCATCGACGACCAAAAAAGCAAAGAGCAACAGCACTACCAATACCAGTACGGAAGGAACAAAATATCTTTCAAATTTATCGGTAAGCAACTGGGTGGGGGATTTTTGGGTCTGGGCTTCGTTCACCAATTTTACCAATCGGGACAGTGTTGAATCCTTTGCCTCTTTGATTACCTTAATTTCAAGCGTATTGTTGCCGTTAATAGTCCCGGCGAAAACTCGGTTTTCGTCCTTTATATCATCATCCTCTGAATAGTCCTTGGCGGAATCTTCCACAGGAACTTTATCTACTGGTACACTTTCCCCGGTAATGGGGGCTTGGTTGACACTACTTTTACCATCAACAACAACGCCATCGGCAGATATTTTACTGTTTGGCTTAACTACAATAATATCGCCTTTATTCAACTTTTCAATACCAACTTCTTTGGTCTTTCCATCTTTTTTTAGCAAGGCCGTTTTCGGTGCTAAATCTGCCAGTGCCGCAATAGATTTTCGGGCTTTCTCCATCGCATAATGTTCAAGAGCGTGCCCGAGGCTGAACAGGAAAAGTAACAAGGCCCCTTCCGCCCAAGCGCCCAAAGCAGCGGCACCGATGGCGGCGACCAACATTAAAAAGTCGATTTCAAAACCACCTTTGGCCACTGTCTGTATGGCCTCTTTCGCGGTAAAATAACCTCCAAAAAAGTAGGCGCCTATGTAGAGGGACAAGCTGACCCAATCCGGTATCGAGTCCACGTAGGACAATCCGAAACCTATTCCAAGAAGGGCACCGCAAATGATGGCAAAAATAAGTTCGGTGTTCTTTCCGAAAATACCGCCGTGGGCGTGTGCCTCGCCTTCATCCTCGTTGTGGTCGTGTTCTTCGCCGTCTTTATGAACGTGGCCTTCGCTCTCGCCAACGTGTTGATTTTCCTCCTTGTCTTGAGTATCTTCAGATTTTTCTTCACCGTTGGAAACTTCTATTTTTTGTAAATGTGTTTCTGTATCAACGGAAGGTTCAATAATAGTAAGCCCTTGTTTTTCTATTTTCTTTTTAATCGCCCCAAATCCTGTAATGCCCTTATCAAATTCCACACGTATCATTCCTGAAGCGGATGCGGAAACTTCGAGAACTCCATCGACCTCTTTGACTGCTTTCTCGATGGTTCGGGCGTGACGGGTGTGGCGTATCCCTTCCACTTCTACCAACTTATGTCCAAATTTATCCGTGATCTGGGCTCCCGTGGTTTCTGCCAAGGACTGTACTCTATCAAGTGAAATGATATCGGGGTCGTAATGAAAACAGAGTTGCGGTACACCGTCCGCTTTTTCATCGGATATGTGCACACTGTCAATACCTTCACGACCACTTAACTTGTCGATGAGCCTATTGATGCAGGCATCTTTTTCGTCCGGTACCTGTGGAAGGATTACGGGAATTTTGATTTTTAGTTTTTTCATATCCTTAGTTGTTTTTTATCCATTTTTTTGCTTGTTCCTTATCCTGAAGGTCAAAATATTTGACTTCTGAACCGGTAAAGAAATCGGTAGCCTTGGCTGCCCATTTCTGCCACTTTTTTTCGCCTACAAATGCCATTTTACCATAATCTGATAGGTGTGCAGCATCTACCTTTAAATCTGCCCAAAACCCTTGTAGGTCGTAGCCGTGAAAATCTTCCAGTTCAAAATAAAAATCCACTTTATGGCCTTTTTCGATGATATTGTGAATGAGCGGATGAATTTTTTCAACATCCTTCTTTGTGACTCTACCGTTGATTTTGGCAGCGATTAAGTTTTCCTTTTCTATGTTTATAATCTGTATCATTTTTCAATTTTTATTGGATTTATATTAGTTTAAGTGAATTTCCATATAATCCAATGCTTCGGGCATATCCAACTCCCGGGTACCGTTCCCAGTTCTGATAAAGAAATGAGAACGGTCGCCCAGGTTCAAATACACGGGTTTTTGCGATTTGTAGACCCTTACATAACAGATATCCTTTTCTTTAAATTCATAAAAGGCCACTTTTGCCAAAGGGCAAAAATGGGTGCCTAACTTGACGGACACCAACTGCATTACATACTGTTCAAACCCGTCCTTGTCTGGTTTCTTTAAAGTACCGTAATCTTGTTCGAGCCCCAGAATACGGCCTTCATCATCTACCCCAATAATCAAGTGGCCTCCTTCGGTATTCATATATCCTGCAATGGTCTTCGCCACCACCATTTCCAAAGCTTTGTTAACCTTACCTTGTCGAAGGTCCCACCTCAAGGTGCTTTTGAATTCTACCTCGTGGTTTTCACCTTTGTTCAATAATTCCCTTATCAAGGTTATTCCGACTTTCTCCCTATTTAGTTGAAATATTGTTTTTCTTGTATAGAACATTAAGGCGAGACTGCTTCCCATAATACCAAACAGGATATTTTTTAGGATTTGGTCCACATCTCCAAATCCAAGAGCTTGCCCAACTGCGTTTTTGAACAAATACCACCAATTGCCCGTATCACCGCTCTGGTCATACTGGAATAGGGAAATGCCCAAAGGCTGTATGATGATTATACCAACCGCAAACCCTAATACAATAGCAATAAGAAGACCTCGCCTGTTCAGCGCCCCTCTTTTTTGATTATGTATGCCATTAGCCAGTTTCATTTTCAGCTATTTATAGGTTTAGAAATCAGATTGTCCAATTCCAAATATTTTTCTTTCATAAGACTCAAAGCAAAAGCTCCGGCAGAAGCACTAAAAACAGAAAAGTCAAGCGCTCCTTTTACTCCAGTTGAAAAAGTCATTGAAACAGCAAATAGTAACAGTAGAAACCCGCTTAATTTTGCAAACAGTTCCGTTTTAAACCCTATTATCAAGAAAATCGCAAAAACAATTTCGGCTATGGTTACCAAAAGTCCGATTGTTGGTATTAATGAATTCGGAATCCAAGGATTGATCATTTGGGTATAACTCAAGAAACTGTCCCAATTTCCCCAAACAGAAACTTCTTTGCTCCAAATTCCAAATCTATCGGCGACCGCCGATAAAAAACCGATTGAAATTGCTAATCGCAAAAAGACTTTAATAAACTTGGTATTCATATTTTTTATTTCTAATTTTCTTAGCGTTTGGTTAAATGCAACGCAATTTTTTTTCTCGTAACAATTTTTACATTTTTTAAAATCCTCCTCACTTATTTTACCCCTTGCAAAACGTCCTTCAGGATTTCCATTGAGCACTATTACATTTGGGGATTTGGGCTGAGGATTATCCACTGCTTCCAGTGTAAATTGCATTCCCCAGATTTTAATAGTAAATAATAGTTCTTTCGTTTTAATTAATTTAGCTGTTTTAATTAATTTCTTTCTCTATCCATTCTTTGGCCAATTTTTTTTCATCTGGACCAAAGAATTTAATATGTGCCCTTGTAAATGGTATCAAAACTTCCGTAAATTGTTCTTGCCATTCTAAGTTTCCTACCAATGCGACTCGTTTTAATCTTTCCTCCTTTGGAAGTTTGAGTTCAATACCTTTCCAATATGCACTTGAGGACCAACCCTCAAAATTTTCCATCTCGATATACCAGTACACTTTATTATGTTCTTGTATATGGTCTTTTAATTGTGATTTCATATTTTCATAATCTGTAGCATCTAATCTATTTTGAGCTACCATATATACCTTACATTCATTTTTATAAATCGTCATCATTGTTCCAATTTTTTAAATCAAAATATTTAATCCAAGTCATTGCTGCACTTCTCACAGACTCCCTTTGCCACAAGGTTGATATCTTCTGCCACATAGCCTTCGGGCAGGTTTATTGTCGGAATTTTATGCTCGGTCAGGCACACCGTTTCACCGCAACTATTGCAATGAAAGTGTAAGTGAAGGTCGTTGCCGACCTCACATTCACAATTTTCCTCGCACAGGGCATATTTAACAATGCCGGTGCCATCCTCAATTTGGTGCACGATTCCTTTTTCCTCAAATGTTTTCATAGTACGGTAAAGTGTGCTCCGTTCTGAGCGTTCAAAATCTTTTTCGAGCTCGCCCAGGCTAATGGCCACTTTTAGTTGCGCCAACCGCTTATAGGTCATCAGGCGCATTGCCGTAGGGCGGATGCCTTTGCTTTCTAAAAATTTTTCAACTTCTTGCATATTTATGTGATATTGTAGTTGATATTTTTTGCTTTGTTAAATGCTTCCCAACCTTCTTTTGCAGCGTATGGAACGATGAGCAAGGCCGCTACAGGATCTGCCCACCACCACTCCAACCAGTTGACCAATAGCAATCCTGTCAATACGACCACTGTCTGGTAAAGACAAATAAAGGTGTCTTTTGCATCAGCCAGTAGAGCTGGACTTTCCAGTTTTTTCCCATATTTTCTTTTAAAATATATCAAGATAGGATTGACAACGAGCGAGACCAATAATATGACCAGTCCCAACGTGCTCCAGCTTGCGGTTTCTTTATTGATGAGCTTGGTAATGGAATCATAGGAAATGAAAATACAGATGAGCGTAAATGAAACTGCAATCACGTTCAAGGTAATTTTTTGTCTTCGTTTTACCTTTTCTTCATCGATGCCTTTGAGCTCGCCGTGCAGTCGCCATCCAAGTGTTGCAGCACTTATCACTTCTATCGTGCTATCCAGTGCCCAACCTACGAGTGCGGAACTATTTGCTGTTATTCCAGCAATAAGCGAGACGACCACCTCTATAACGTCATAAATGACGTTCCAAATTTGAAGTGTTCTGGCCTGTTTTAAATTGTTTTTTCTTGTTGTTTCCATATTTTTATGGCTCTATTATTTTGTATCTTTTTGCTATCTATTTAAGCCTAATTATTTTTCTTCAACGCATTAATTACGAAACAATTAAATTTTGAATTGTTTTAAGGATTCCTCTGTTTTTATCTGAAAAGCATCTTCAATCTCAGACAAATAAATGATGCCATCACCAGGATCTGGGGTTTTGCCATTTTTGAGAATGATGTCTATTGCAGATTGTGCTTCCTCGTTCTGGCAAACGAGTTCCAATTTTACCACAGGGCTGTTTGTTACGTGAAAATCGAGTGAAGGTTTAGCTCCTTTTGCCTTGAAAGCTCCAGTTCCTTCTGCTTGTGACAGGGTCATACTTTTAAATCCGTTATCAGTCAGAGCTTCTATAATTCTTTGTATCCTGTTCGGTTTTACAAATGCCTTTATTTCTTTCATAATTATTTATTTTTATCGATTTTGAACCGAGCCTGTTCTTTAATTTTAACTAACTAATTAAGACGATAAACAAACCCGGAATCAAAACCTTTGATTATTATTGAATTAATGTCCGTGTTCCAGTTCGCCCTTGACCATTTCCGAAGAAAGGGTGTAGGCTCCAACTGTGACAACCATAATATTTTTTGCCATTTCTGAAGGAATATTGATTTCCACAAAGCCAAGGTCATTGACACCTGTACTTACGGGGATTCTTCTGAATTTCACCGTGTTTTCTTCGGTTTCCTCATCCTCATCCACAATGAAAATATAGGATTGTTCGCCTTCCTTGACAATGGCTTCCTCTGGAACGGCATATCCTGATTTTTGTCCTTCCGCAATCCTGCCTTCAACATACATACCGGGAAGTAATTCGCCATTTTTATTATCTATATCGGCGTGCACGTGCAGGGCCTTAGGGTCTTCCTCAAAAGTTTTACCGATGGAATGTACTTCTGCGGTCAACAATTCATTGGGTTTAGAAGCTACCGTAAAGATTATTTTCTGTCCTTCCTTTACCTTTGGAATATCCTTTTCGTACACTTTTAAGTCTAAATGAATTTTAGAATTATCGCTCACGGCGAACATCTTGGACTGTGGTGCCACATAGTCCCCAAGACTTACCATTACCTCGTCTACATAGCCCGATATTGGCGTAGTTATAGGTATTGCAGAGTAGATTTCTCCTTGCTCTACCTTGGATGCGTTAATTCCCAATAAACGTAGTTTTGACCTTAAACCGTTTACACTTGAGGTCGTGGAACGAAATTTTGATTGTGCCATCTGGAATTCCTTGCCTGAGGAAACACCTTTGTCGAACAATATTTTTTTTCGCTCAAAATCCTGCTTTAGGAATACGAGTTCGTCGTTTTTTTCCTGATATTCCTGCTGCATACTTATAATATCCGGATGTTCAAGATATGCAAGCACTTCACCCTTGCGCACTTTATCTCCTTCTATAACCTTGATGGACCTAACATTACCACCCATAAATGGACTAATATTGGCCTTGTCTTGAGGGAAAAGTTCGAGTCTTCCTGTAACCTTGATATTGTTACCGAGATTACGTTTTTCCAACAATTTGGTCTCAAGACCAACGGTTTCGATTTGGTCGTTGGTAAGCATTACCACACCTTCCTCGCCTTCTTCTTCATTATGACCGTCTTCTTCTTCTTCTTCTTCTTCATTATGTTCACCGTGTGCATCTCCTTCACCTTCCATTTTTTCGGTAGTTGTGTTTTCTTCGTTATGTCCCAATTCTGAATCGGGCTTGTCGTTGCAACCAACCATAAAGAAGGTCATTAATGCTACACTTACTATTGCTATATTTTTCATTTCTTATTCTTTTTTAGATTATAGGTTACCCAGTTGGTATTGCAACTCAATGAACTGCTGGTTATATTGATTTATAAACTGTATATGATTTTGTTTTATCCTGATGGCGCTGTTGAGTATCGTGATATAGTTCACATAATCAATTTCACCTTCCTTAGAAGCCAGTTCCGCCGTAGTAATTTGTTCCTCGGCCAAAAGCAATGCACCTTCCTGATAATAGTTAAGTGTTTTTTGGGTCTTTTCCAGCGATTTTATGAGCTGTGACACTCTACTTTCGGTCATTGCCTTTTGTTCGAGATATTGATTCTCGGCGACCAATGCATCTGCTTTAGCGGCCTTTACCCTTGATTTCTGCGGAAAGAACCAAAGCGGTATGCTAATACCAGCCTGATAGGTGTTGAAACCCGACACATCATCCACAATCTGCCTGCCGTAGGTGAAGTTGAACTTGGGTAGGAACTGTGCTTTTTCTACACCGATATTGGCTTTGCTTACTTCCGCATTTTGCATAGCATATTGAAGCAAAGGATTATTGGCTGCGGAAGCCGAATCCAAATTGGCCAAAAAATCCATCGGTTCATAGAGCTGACCAACCGTTTCTATTTCTTGGTCAATGCCCAAATACTGCTTCAATGCCCTTTTTGCAATTTCAATGTCATCATAGGCTTGCTGTCGTAAAACCTGAATCTGCTGATATTCGGAAGAGGCAGCAATAAATTCCAATTTGCCCGTTTCTCCTGTATCGTAACGCAATTCTGCAGCGGTCCTAAAGTTAGCATAAACACTGTCCAACTGTTCCGCAAAACGCAATTGCGCCTTGTTGTAATTGATGCGGTCATAAGCCTGCATCACATTGCGAATCAATTGCTGCTCGTTGACAGCGTAGAACGTTTCGCCCAGTTTAACACGTGCCTTATAGAACTTGGATTTTGAAAAACCTGAAAGTAAATCAATATTTCCTTGCTGTACACCTATGGTAGTTTGTACACCGGGAAGGTCATTGCCAAACTCTTCCTTTCCTGTAAATACCTGTGTATTTCCCAAATCGAAGCTGGTACCCTTCATCGCCTGTTCACGTTCAATAAAGGCTTGGCTCTCTTTAAGGGAAGGATAATTTTCCTTGGCCAGAGCGATGGCTTCTTGCAAAGTGAGCACTTGGCTCATCTGGCCGTCCTGTGCACTTGCGGAAGTTGGGGATAAGAAACCTCCTAAACTCAATAATACCACAACCACGGTTGCACTTTTCTTGACGTAACTTGCGTCACCACCATTATTTTTCTTTTCTTTTCGTGATTCCAGCCAATAATACAGGACAGGAACAATGACCAGTGTCAAGAAGGTAGCCGTTATAAGTCCACCGATTACTACTGTCGCCAAAGGACGTTGTACTTCCGCACCACCAGAGGTAGAAACCGCCATTGGTATAAAGCCCATAATGGCTGCGGTAGCCGTCAGTAAAATTGGGCGTAAACGCTCGTGGGTTGCCTCGTATATTCGTTTTTTTAAGTCTGTCATTCCACTTTCTTTTAGTTCATTGAATTTGTTTATCAGTACCAATCCGTTTAAAACCGCAACTCCAAAGAGCACAATAAAACCTACTCCCGCAGAAATACTAAATGGCATTCCCCTTATCCAAAGTGCAAACACGCCACCAATGGCCGCCAATGGCACTGCCATATAAATCATTAAGGACTGCGAGAACGAACTCAAGGCAAAATAGAGCAATATGAATATTAGGAAAAGTGCAATAGGCACTACAATCATTAATCGGTCTGAAGCTCGTTGAAGGTTTTCGAACGAACCTCCATAGGTTACAAAATAACCAGGTGGCAATTTCACGTCCGTTTCCAATTTTTGCTGAATTTCCTCGACCATCGATTTTACATCGCGCCCACGAACATTGACCCCTACCGAAATACGACGAGAGGTATTGTCCCTTGAAATCTGCATTGGCCCGGGCTTATAGCTGATATCTGCCACTTCCTTTAAAGGCACTTGCGCTCCGTTTGGCAAATCGATATAAAGATTTTTAAGGCTGTTGATGTCCTGTCTAAATTCCTTTGCCAAACGAATGACCACATCGAACCGTTTTTCGCCCTCAAAAATGACACTTGCCTGTTCTCCAGCAAATGACGCACTCACATAATCGTTCAGCTTGTCAACGGTTACACCGTATTGTGCCATTTTTGCGCGGTTATACACCACTGTCATTTGTGGCAAACCACTTGTAGCCTCGACATTAAGGTCAGCAGCTCCAGGAACCGTTCTGATGACTGCTGCGATTTCCTGTACCTTGTCTGCCAACACGCCCAAATCTTCTCCGTACAGTTTGATTGCTACGTCCTCACGGACACCTGTAAGCAATTCATTAAAACGAAGTTCCACGGGTTGGGTAAACACGAAATTTACGCCGGGAACTACTGAAATTTTTTCTTGGATTTTTTCTATGAGTTCTTCCTTACTATCTGCAGAAGTCCATTTGCTCTTATCTTTTTCAAGAATAATGTAACTATCGGCAATGTCCATTGGCATTGGGTCTGTTGGTATTTCAGCAACACCAATCCTTGAAACTACCGTTTTTACTTCCGGAAATTCATTGATTAAATTTTGAAGTTTTTTTGAAGCCTCAATGGATTCGGTAAGACTGCTCCCCGGTTTTATCAAAGCCTGAAACGCAATATCGCCCTCATCAAATTTAGGTATGAATTCGCCACCCATATTGCTGAAAATAAACCCTGCAATTAGTAATAGAGCAACTGCGCCAATCACGACACCAGCTCGAAAGCGCAGTGCGAAATTGAGCAAAGGAAGGTAAGCTCGATTTAGGCCCGCCATTATTTTATCACTGAACCTATCTATCTTGTTTTCAAATTTTGCAAACCAACTATTCTGATTTTTAGTAGGTTTAAGGAACATTGCAGAAATCATTGGGACGTAAGTAAGACAAAGGATAATTGCTCCTAAAACGGCAAATCCAAAAGTAAATGCCATTGGACGGAACATTTTTCCTTCTACACCCGTCAAAAATAGAATTGGTGTAAATACAATAAGGATAATAAGTTGTCCGAAAAACGCCGAATTCATCATCGTACTGGCAGATTCATAAGCAATTTCGTCCATTTCAGCCTGCTCAATGACCTTTGTTGATTTTTTCATCCGTTGATGAATGTGAAACACCATTCCTTCTACAATGATTACTGCACCATCTACGATGATTCCAAAGTCGATTGCACCCAATGACATTAAGTTTGCCCATACACCGAATTGTTTCATCAAAATAAATGCGAAGAGCAATGATAATGGAATAACCGAAGCTGTAATTAATCCGCCACGGAAACTTCCCAAAAGCAAGACCAAAACAAAAATCACAATGAGGGAACCTTCTATGAGGTTTTTTTCAACGGTGCTTGTGGTTCTTCCTATCAATTCACTTCGGCTTAAAAATGTATCTATGTAAACGCCTTCGGGTAGGGATTTTTGTATTTCTACAATGCGCTTCTCCACATTTTCGACTACGTTGCCTGGGCTTTCGCCTTTCAGCATTAAAATTTGTCCACCAACAGTTTCGTGTCCATCTTGGGTAAACGCACCATAACGCACCTGATTACCAAAGCCTACTTTTTCGGCGACATCCCGGATTAAAACAGGACTTCCATTTTGAGTCGTCACAACTGTGTTTTCCAAATCCTCGATACTTCGTGCCAAACCTTCTCCACGAATGAAATTTGCTTGGTGGTTTTTTTCAATATAAGCACCACCAGTATTGGCATTGTTTGCTTTAAGGGCTTCAAAGACCTGATTCATTGTAATACCGAAACTTTTCAGCTTATTAGGGTTTATGGCAACTTCATACTGCTTTACATAACCACCAAAAGCATTTACCTCAACGACTCCAGGTACTAATGCCATTTGACGTTTTACAATCCAATCCTGAATGGTACGAAGCTCCATAGCATCGTATTTATCTTCGTAGCCCTCTTTTAATTTTAAGGTGTATTGGTAGATTTCGCCCAGACCTGTTGTTATGGGTGCCATAAATGGCGTGCCGAAGCCTTCGGGGATTTCTCCAGCAACTTCGGTTAATTTCTCTTGTACCAATTGCCGGGGAAGATAAGTGCCTGCCTCATCCTTAAAGACAATTGTAACTACGGACAGCCCAAAACGGGATACTGAACGCAGTTCGATAACGTCAGGAAGATTGGCCATTGCCAATTCTACGGGATAGGTAACAAATTGCTCTATATCTTCGGTCCCCAAGTTTGGGGCTACTGTTATTACCTGTACTTGATTGTTTGTTATGTCGGGTACAGAACCCAAGTTTATAGTGGCCATAGACCAAATGCCGGTACCAACCAATGTCACTATAAATAAGCCAATAATAAATTTATTATTAATGGAAAATGAAATGATTTTGTTAATCATAGAAAATGTATTAATTCAGTTTAAAACTTACGTTGCGAATAGGTGCAACGCATTTATATAGCAATGCCTATCTTGAGAAGCATCACGTTAGGATATAGCTATCCTTAAAAAAAACTGAATTATACTTGAGGGGGTTGAAAAAGAGATTCCAGATATCTGGAATTGAAGTTGACTGTATATAAATTAAACTGCTCTTTATCTTCAAACTTAAATCGATTGATAAGAGGTGTTGCGGTGTTTGCTATAAAAACTACAGGATGACAACATTGATGATGAGAATGGACAGGTACGTTATCCTTATCTGAATTATTATGATGCCCTTCGCTTTTTGCATCGTTTGCGATGTAATCTTCTACTATATATTCAAAGAAAGAGTCGCCATAAACTTTATGGTCTTGATAATGGGAAATTAAGTTTGAAATTTCTTTAATTGGTCCACATAAGTCCATATCTACGCTGATTCCTTGAAAAAAGAGTAAAATAGACATTGATATAGAAAAGAATATTTTCATAAAGTTTTACAAAGATACAAATTAATCGATGCACAGGTTGTGCAAAGAAGAATGCCAACACTTTGATATGAATGTGTAATGAACTCAAACTTGAAAATGTAGTTGTAATAATTTAAATAAGATGACGATATTGTGATACATTTCTATTTAGCTCATATCATAGTAGAAGTATCCTTAAATTAAATGAGGTTGATTGCTTGTAAGGCATTAAATCCAGTTTGAGGTACTGGACAAACCTATATTAACTTTATGCCATAGCATAGACTTCATCAAACAGCTTTTTATCTAACCGTTCTTGTTGGCCGAAGCTTTTCTTCAAAACGTTATGAAGTACTGAATTGAATGCATTGTAACCTAACCACAGATTTGGTTCTTCATTCAGTAGCAAGGCTTCGTAGTTCAAGATTTCTATGACCTCACGAGACTTTTTTGAAGGGTCGCTATTCTTGTCGCTACATTCATATCTGAACAATTTCGTTCTGTCAAGAATCGCTTTCACAAATTCTTGTGTGTCGATGATTTTAAATTCCTTCATCTTGTCGAATTTCTTGGTAATGGTGTAGAATTCGTTGTCCAGAAATTTATCGAAAAGATTGTTCAACCTCGGCATAATTAAGTGCGTATTGTTCTTACTGTGCTTTATGGAAAACTCGATTTCTGCTTGAGAAACGTGCAGACCATTTGAACACACTTCTCTATAAAATCCAAAGTGACCAGAGGTCTTTTCACTACCGTCATAGGAATTTTTGAACCGAAGCATCGGCAGTATCAAATCTTTATCATTTTTGACCGTAAACTGGCTTTTGTCGTCGATGATAAAGTCGGTAATGAACGACCTATCATTTTTGTTGATGGTGCGTTTGTGGAAGTTCAGCTGTGCATCGGTCAGCATTTCTTCAGCTTTCTTGAAGAACAGTTGGTTCGGAATGTGGCCATAGCTGTTCGATACCACGTTGACAATTTTGCCATTTGAGATAATGGCATTTTCAAGCCCTCTTCGGGATTCCATCTGTGTCAGACTTTTTAAGGATTTCATTTCTGATGGAACAAAGATTTCATCCTGTTGTAAATTTTGTAAATACATAGCTTTTGAATTTTAGTTAAACAATATTTGAGCAGTACCCAAACGGAAGCTAAAATCTCAGCTCAAAAGGAAACGGAATAAATTAGCGATGGCATAAGGAATGGCTTTATGCCGTAGTCTTTTGATGGGTGTATTTTACGAGTTTACCTTTGCGCTAACTATTGATTGATAACCCCTTCCTTGTGAACCTACTTTTGATTGTACTGTCATAAAAAAGAAAAAGAGCCAGCACGAATGCTGACCCTTCTTCAAACAACAAAAGCTAATCGTTGAGTTCCTGAATTTGCTTTTCAAGAACCGTGATGCGCTCTTTCAAACGTGCTTCACGCTTGTCTCTCTTCTCGGCATATTCTTTTTCAATGCCGGCAATCTTGGATTTGTAAAATCCCTGTATTGCGTTGTAGAATGAAATGTTCGTCAGATTATTGACGTGATTGCTTTCGCCAAAATGCACTTGCTTTGTGAGCATATACCTTATCAACTTGTGGAAGATTTCCTTTTTGAACTTCTTCTTAAAATTCTCGACCAATTCAACTTTGGTCATCTTTGAAGTGTCGCCCAAGAACTTTGAGAAATACTTCTGTTGGCTCATAAAGTCCACATTATTTTCAAATAGCGATATCGAGAATGCCACTATTTCATCTGTTGAAAGTGTTTTCTTCGTATCGATGTATTTGGTCTCACGAATCATCTGCACAACATCTTCAAACTGCTTGTTGTTCTCAATTTGCTTCTTCCGGATTTCCCTTTCGTTGATTTTTACGATTTGTTCTTCAGGCGTACAGTCTGCCATTTTCCTGTTGGCCAATGGTGCCGAATAACCTGTTGATTTTTCTTTCGATTTTTCAATAATCTTTACAAAAACCTCTTTATTTCTATAAGTTTCAGGATGGAACAAAATGCCATTGACGAATCCATTTTCTTTCGCTGAATTGTATTCTTCCAAGGCTTCATTGTGATTCTGCATTGCTTCATCCAATTCTGCCTTTAATTCATCTTCAGAATATTCGTAATGTTGATATTCTATCTTAATGCCCTCGATTGTTGGCTCAATCGGATTCTCTATAATTTCAACATCGTCCAGTAAATAGACTTTCAATCCGTTTTTTTCCAATTGCGATATAATGAGCTGATTGTTTTCGTCATCTGCCCAGTATTGTCGTATTTCAGGAATTAGAAGGATATTCTCTTTCTTGGATTTTTCAATCAGGTTCAAGAGCGATTTGCTTTTCTTCGTTTCAAAACAGGCTGCTTTCGTACAGACCATCTTTCCTTCGCCGAACAGATTGCCTTGATTTGCGGCATTGAAAGGACATTCAACACAAGACCCAGCTTTTGGGACCAATTTTTTATCGGCTACATCAAAAGATGCTTTTTCCAAATAGTATGTCTGGTCTTTAATCATCCTGTTTATCTGATGTGCATTAAAATCCTCGCCCATCGTTTCCAACATCATCTGTTGCTCTTCCGGTTCAAAAAGTGCCACGCCTACGCCCAAGGAAATGGTCATTTCGCCATTGCGTACAAAATGCTTGAAACCATCAATTAATCCGGCCAGTTTCAAACGCTGTCTGATGAAGTTATCCGTTCTACCCAATCGCTTCGCAATTTCGGTAGGTGAATATTTCTCACTTAGGTAAGCAATCGCATCGGCTTCTTCGGTCGGTTCAACATCCTGTCTTTGCAGGTTCTCGATGATTTGAACTTCCAGAACATCATTATTCTCATAAGTTCTTACGATACAGGGTACGGTCTTTTTTCCTGCAAGCTTGCTCGCACGATATCGGCGTTCGCCCATCACGATGATATAATGGCCATTTAGTTGCCTTACCGTGATTGGCTGCAACACACCGTGCTTTTCGATACTCTCAGAAAGCTGCTGCAAGGCATCATCATTAAAAGTTTTTCTGGGCTGTTCAAGGTCAGGCTTGATTTTACCCAATGGTAAGTTCTGAATTTGAAGTGCTTTGGATTTATTTCCATTTACTTCTTTCTTGGCAGTAGATTTCGCTCTACTGCGCTTCTTTGTGGTACTCGCTTTTGTTGTCATAATACTCAAATTTTTGATTAAACAATATTTGAGCAGAAACCAAACGGAAGATAAAATCTTGGCTCAAAAGGAAACGGAATAAATGAGTAGTGGAAGAAGCGTTGGCTTTATGCCGTAGTCTTTTGATGGAAGTATTTTACGAGTTTACCTTGCGTGTATATTGTATGATAATAAACCCCTCAAACGAAGAACAGAGGTTGAGATAACCTAAAATTTATTAATCCTCAATACAGAAAATAGGATTTGTTATCAAATGAATGGATATAGTACTAAAGCCAATTCAGTTCTGAAAAAAGGTAAAATGTTGTACCTATGTTGTACCAAGTCATAAAAAAAGCCGAGATTTTCATCTCAGCTTTTTTAGTACCGAAGGCGGGAATCGAACCCGCAAGCCTTGTGAGCAATGGATTTTGAATCCATCGTGTCTACCAATTCCACCACTTCGGCATACTGTTTTTTCCTTCTCAAATCTGGATTTTGAATCCAGCGTGTCTACCAATTCCACCACCAAGGCATAAATGGACGGCAAAAATAAGAAATTCTGCCGACTCACAACTTATTTTCGTTCAAATTTGAATGACGCACGACTTTTTTGGTGACAAATTGTTAATTACTATTTCACAGCGCATCGATGTAATCTTTATTTTTGTGCGTACCATTTAAATTTCCAATCATGTCTGTTGCTACACCACTATCTAAAATCTTTGCCTGTAAACAATCGCAAGTCCTTGCCGAAAAAATTGCCAAAGCGTATGGCCAAACCCTCGGAAACGTGATTACTTCTACCTATAGCGATGGCGAATTTCAACCTTCGTTTGAAGAATCGGTGCGTGGTAGCCGCGTGTTTATTATTGGCTCTACCCATCCCAACAGCGACCACTTGATGGAAATGTTATTGATGTTAGATGCCGCAAAGCGGGCCTCGGCACGACACATTACCGCTGTATTACCCTATTTTGGCTGGGCACGACAAGACCGAAAAGACAAACCCCGTGTACCAATCGCCGCAAAATTAGTCGCAAAGATGCTAGAGACAGCAGGTGCTACGCGTATTATCACTATGGATTTGCACGCAGACCAGATTCAAGGGTTTTTTGAAAAACCCGTAGATCACTTATTTGCCTCTACCATATTTCTTCCGTATTTAAAAAGTTTGAATTTAGACAACCTCACCATTGCGTCTCCAGACATGGGCGGATCGAAAAGAGCGTATGCGTATTCGAAAGCATTAGAAAGCGATGTAGTGATCTGTTACAAACAGCGCGAAAAAGCGAATGTGATTTCACACATGGAATTGATTGGCGATGTACAAGGTAAAAACGTAGTATTGGTAGACGACATGGTAGATACCGCCGGAACCCTTACCAAAGCTGCAGACCTGATGATGGAGCGCGGTGCCTTAAGCGTGCGTGCCATTTGTACCCACCCGATCCTTTCAGGGAATGCCTTTGACAAATTAGAAAATTCGAAATTAGAAGAATTGATTGTTACCGATTCTATCCCACAAACTAAAGAACACCCTAAACTGCGCGTTTTAAGTTGCGCCGAACTTTTTGCCGATGTGATGCTGCGCGTAAACGAAAACAAGAGTATTAGTTCTAAGTTTTTAATGTAGTTTTTGTAGTCGGTAGACGGTAGTTGTTAGGACGCTTCGCTGGTAGAAAATACATTTTGCGTTAGGGATTAAGCGGCATGTTTACACTGAGCCTGTCGAAGTGTTTGAGCTCTTAAGCGCTGTCTGAGACCTTTCGACTGCGCTCAAGGTGACAGCCGCTAAAAGCGAGTAGCGAAAGCCCGACCGCGCTGCAAGCGTGGGAACGCCAAAAAAACAATAATACAGTTGATGTACGGAGTCAAAACCATACTTATTAAATCGAAGCTTTTTCAGAAATAATGACATCTAAGTGAAAGTGCGTTTCTCGAAGAGAAAATGAGCATGCAACGCAAGATGTCATGGTTTTACTTTAGGTAAAAATTTCCTCAAAAGCTTCTTGAATTTTTGGTTCATTTTGTTTCAAGACAAAATGAACGTAAAAAATGTGTTAGGGATTAAGCGGCATGCTCGAGCTCTTTAGCGATGCCTGAGACCTTTCGACTGCGCTCAAGGTGACAGCCGCTAAAAGCGAGTAGCGAAAGCCCGACCACGCCAACGCGTGGGAACGCCCAAAGAGACTTAGGACAATAGATATGAGATATGAGATATGAGAAGTTAGGTATTAGAAAATAGGCTAAAACTACTTCCAAGACATAATACACGACTCACCACTCATCCAACTCCAAGCCCCGAGCTTCCAACTTCCAACGTCTTACCTAAACTCGACTCGTCACCGCTCACTGTTCACTGTTCACTGTTCACCAAATTCTTTTCTTTGCCCTTTTTCTTTGTTCTATTTCCTGAAAACGCTACATTTGCACCCCTCAAAATGAGGAAACTAAATTTATTATTTAAAAAATACAAATGAAGTCAATTACAATTAACGGATCTAAAAGAGAAAGCGTGGGTAAGGTTGCGACCAGAACCCTACGTAATGCTGGAAAGGTACCTTGCGTAGTATACGGAGGAGATGAGCCTATTCACTTTTCAGCAGATGAACTGGCCTTCAACAAACTTGTATACACTCCAGACGTGCATACAGTTGTAGTTGAATTGGGCGACGGACAGAAAGTACAATGTATCTTACAAGATATTCAGTTTCACCCTGTAACCGATAGAATTCTACACATCGATTTCTTCCAAATCTTCGACGATAAGGAAGTAATGATGGAAATTCCTGTACGTATTACCGGAAACTCCCGTGGGGTTAGAAATGGTGGTGTACTACGTGTGGTAAACCGTAGATTGCGTGTGAAAGCAATCCCTGAAAATCTTCCAGATTTTATTGAAGTAGATATTACTGAAATGAAAATTGGAGATATTAGAACGGTTGCATCGGTGATGAATGACGATTACAAAATCATGCACGAAGAGACCAGAACCATCTGTCAAGTTAGAACTTCTCGTACTGCTATTGTTGACGAAGTTGACGATGAAGACGAAGACGAAGAAGGAGTTGAAGGTGCTGAAGGAGAAGCAGGTGATGTGCCAGCTAATGAAACTGACGACGTAGCCGCAGTAAAAGAATAACGGCACTTCTATTGAATAGTTAGAAAGCATCCTATTATTTAGGATGCTTTTTTTATTTTTACGGTAGTTTAATTCAACCCATGTTCGCTTTTCTTCGGAAGTTACTGAACCTTAATAACACCTCGAGTGCTCCGCTACTCACAGAGCAAGATACTATGAAAAAATTCTTAGTTGCTGGCCTTGGAAATATTGGCCCAAAATACCATAACACACGCCACAACATTGGCTTTAAAATGCTCGATTTTTTGGCCGAAGAAAATAACCTAAGCTGGGAGACGGCAAAATTGGGTGATGTTACCATACACAAGAAAAAAGGGCGTAGTTTTTTATTGCTGAAACCAAGTACTTTTATGAACCTTTCGGGGAAAGCAGTGCAATATTGGCTCGACAAAGAAAAGATTCCATTAGAAAACTTGTTGGTAGTTACCGACGACCTCAATCTTCCATTTGGGAGCATTCGGTTAAAAACAAAGGGAAGTGACGGTGGCCACAACGGTCTCAAAGACATTCAGCATACGCTACAAACCACCAAGTATGCACGTTTTCGGTTTGGTATCAGTGACGCTTTCAGCAAAGGAAGACAAGTAGATTATGTACTGGGTGAATGGACTCCAGAAGAGGAAGCAAAATTGGGCGAACGCCTTGAAAAAGGGGCACGGCTTATCGAATCGTTCGGACTCGCAGGCATAAACAACACCATGAACACCTTTAACGGAACCTAAGATGCAAGAACACCGCCCGGCCTCGGCATATAAAATTGAATCTCCTTCGGTCATCACCATCGGAACCTTTGACGGTGTGCATATAGGCCATCGTGCCATTTTAAAACGCCTGGTTGCTGCTGCCGAAAAAGACGGTCTCGTCTCGGTGCTGCTTACTTTTTTTCCACACCCAAGAATGGTACTGCAACAAGATAGCAGCCTTAAAATGTTGAATACACTGGACGAAAAAAAGACACTGTTGGCGCAAACAGGCTTAGACCATTTGGTCGTGCACCCATTTACGCATCAATTTTCGAGGCTTACAGCAGTAGAATACGTTCGTGACATTTTAGTAAACCGATTGCATGCAAAAAAAATAATTATTGGTTATGACCACCGTTTTGGCCGTAACCGAACAGCAAATATTGCAGACCTGAAAGAAATGGGCGCTACCTACGGATTTGAAGTAGAAGAAATTGGCGTTCAAGAATTAGATGATGTGGCGGTGAGTTCTACGAAGATACGCGCTGCACTAAAAGAAGGGGATGTGTCTACTGCGGCAGATTATTTAGGATATCCCTATATGATCTCGGGAACAGTAGTGCGTGGAAAAGGTGTAGGAAACACATGGAATTATCCCACCGCCAACCTACAACCATCTGAAAGCTACAAACTGATTCCGAAGAATGGCGTGTATATTACACAAGCTACTGTTGATGGTAAGAATACTTTCGGAATAACAAGCATTGGCACCAACCCTACGGTAGGCGGCCAAACAAGAACGATAGAAACGTTCTTTCTTGATACTGACACCAATTTGTACGATCAAGCACTTCAATTAGAATTTCTCTCATTTATCAGAGACGAAGAAACCTTTAAAACGGTTGAAGCATTGAAAGCGGCCATAAAAAATGATGAAAAAATTGCACGTGATTTTATTGACAATTTGAAATGAGCCGTCTATTAAAAGTAGATAAATGTCACATCGAGCTTGCTTGTACTGAGCCTCCTGCCTCGCCTGTAGCGAATCAAGACGAGTGTCTAAGCACTTTAATTTTTAATAGTCTTCGACTGCGCTCAGACTGACATAAGATAAAAAGTTATTAAAATAAAATGGATAAATTTCTGTTCAAACATATCGACAACACAGGCCTTGTTTTATGGCGGGTCGTGTTTGGCGCCCTCATTACCATTGAAGCCTTCGGTGCCATTGCTACAGGTTGGGTACGCAGAACCCTCGTAGAACCAGACTTCACCTTTAATTTTATCGGTTTCGATTTTTTACAGCCCCTACCGGGAGACGGAATGTATTATTATTTCGCGCTCATGGGTGTTTTCGGACTGCTGGTAATGGTTGGCTACAAATACAGGTTTAGTATGGCCTGCTATGCGCTTATGTGGACTTGTGTCTATCTCATGCAGAAATCGTCGTACAACAACCATTATTATCTCATGATGCTATTGTGCTGGCTCATGGTGTTTTTACCTGCCCATCGCTGGTTTTCGGTAGATGCTTGGCGAAATCCAATAGTAAAAATGCCTTCTGCGCCTCGTTGGACGTATCTAGTGGTTATTTTTCAGGTATGGATTGTGTACACCTATGCATCGGTGGCAAAGTGGTACCCAGATTGGCTGGACACGACCGTGGCCGAACTCTTTATGCGCGGCAAGAGTGATTATTGGCTCATCGGGCCCATGCTACAATTAGAATGGGTACATTGGTGCATAGCGTATGTGGGCATTTTATTCGACTTGCTCATTATACCATTATTGCTTTACAAACGTACTCGCCTCATTGGTTTCCTAATTTCTATCTTTTTCCACCTGTTTAACTCGTTCGTGTTTCAGATAGGAATTTTTCCCTACATGAGTATTGCATTCGCACTATTTTTTTTCTCTTCGGAAACATTACAAAAACGATTCCTTCCGAAGAAAACACGCTATACCAAAGGTGAAGTTATAGTCCCAAAATACAAACCGCTTCTTTTAGGGGTGTTTACCATTTACTTTATATTTCAAATAAGCCTCCCACTTCGCCATTGGGCATTTACAGACGATGTGCTATGGACCGAAGAAGGACACCGCCTAAGCTGGCGTATGATGTTGCGTAGCAAGGGGTCACGGTTAATTGCCTATACCCAAGAAGAAGGTAGCCCAGAGAAAAAACCTTATGCGTATCGTAAATTACTCAGCCCGAAACAACAACGCGCTGCGAAGGCCAAGCCAGACATGTTGTGGCGACTAGCTAGAGAAATCAAAAAAGCCGAAGCCAAAGAAGGGCGTGATGTAAAAGTGTACATGGATGTGAAACTGAAAATTAACGGCGGCCCCTACCACCAATTTATCAAACCCGATGTGGCTATTTCGGAAGAACCATGGCACCCCTTTAAACACCATACGTGGCTGGAGGAAAGTCCGCCAGATTACCACTCCAAACCCAATAAAAAAGAAGCCGAGTAATCACGCTACAAAATGTACAATTTCGCTAACTTTGCAGCTTCAAAACAGCTCAGCAAATGTTACAAGTACACGAAATACGCGCCCATAAAGATGCTTATATCAATGCCCTAAAAAAACGTGGCTTGGATGCTTCAGCAGACATTGAAGCGGTGTTAAGTGCAGACGAGACTCGCCGTGCAACGCAGGCCAAACTTGATGAAACCCTAGCGCAAAGCAATATATTTTCTAAGGAAATCGGTAAATTGTTCCAAAGCGGAGAGCAGCAAAAAGCCAATTTGCTGAAAGAGAAAACAACGCAGTTAAAAGAGACTTCAAAACAACTACAAGAAGAACTGAATACCGCAGTTGAAACGTTAGACAATTTACTATTCGCCTTACCGAACATCCCACACGAATCGGTACCTGCAGGTACCGACGAAAATGACAATGAAACTGTTTTTTCAGAAGGAGATATTCCAACCCTGAATACCGAAGCCCTTCCCCATTGGGAATTGGCCAAAAAATATGACCTCATCGACTTTGAATTGGGTGTAAAAGTAACTGGAGCTGGATTTCCGGTCTACAAAGGCAAAGGTGCGCGATTGCAACGAGCATTGATTAGTTATTTCCTCGATAAAAATACAGAAGCAGGCTACACCGAATACCAAGTACCGCATTTGGTAAATGAAACATCTGCGAGAGGGACCGGGCAATTACCCGACAAAGAAGGCCAGATGTACCATGTAACAGGAGACGATTTGTACCTTATCCCTACAGCAGAAGTGCCGGTCACCAATTTGTTTCGGGGCGATTTGCTACCCCATACCGAACTGCCTATAACTTGTACGGGCTATACCCCTTGTTTTAGGCGTGAAGCTGGAAGTTATGGCGCACACGTTAGAGGGTTAAACCGTCTGCACCAATTTGACAAAGTTGAAATCGTTCGCATCGAACATCCAGACAACAGCTACAACGCGCTCGATGGTATGGTAGAACATGTAAAATCGATCTTGCGGGATTTGAAATTACCCTATCGTATTTTACGACTTTGCGGTGGTGATCTCGGATTTACAGCTGCGTTGACCTACGATTTTGAAGTGTTTAGCACTGCCCAAGATCGCTGGTTGGAAATTTCTTCGGTTTCAAATTTTGAAACCTTTCAAGCCAATCGATTGAAATTGCGATTTAAAGATGCCGATGGCAAAAACAATCTTGTACATACATTAAATGGTAGTGCCTTGGCACTTCCCCGCGTATTAGCAGGCATTCTTGAAAATTATCAAACCCCAGACGGAATTAAAATTCCAGAGGTGCTTGTGCCGTATTGCGGGTTTGAGATGATTTCATAAACAGTTAATGTTTAGTGGTGGTACCACTCACTCGTAGCGAAATTAACAAGGCGAACGTATTTTAATGATCAGAAAACGTTTTGGCGCAATAGTTGTACCTTCAAAAAAAATTACAAAACCTTAGTTGCTAATCCCTCACATCTAAATTCTTATCTTTACCCTATGCGCGTACTTGTTTGCATTTTGTTTTGTTTAATTTCGTTGCCGAGCCTTGCCCAGAGCGAAGCTTTGGCAAATAATTATTTTGAGCAAGGTGAATACGAAAAGGCGCTTTCGGTGTATAAAAAATTAGCCGACAGCAATCCCGGTAGGCTCGATTACACCCTGGCAGTTGTAAAAACGTTGCAACAATTAGAAGAATTTGACGAAGCAGAGGCGCTACTTCGAAAAAACCTGAATGCCCGCAGAAGGTTGCCACAACTTTATGTTGAATTGGGCTACAATTATTCCTTGCAAAGCAAAGATTCGCTTGCCACCCAAGCCAATCGCCAAGCTATTTCGTACCTAAATGAGAGTCCGAATTACGCCTATCCCATCGGGAAAACGTTTGAGAACTATAGCTTGTTAGATGAAGCGGTAGAAGTGTATGAAACAGCCATGCGACTTGAGCCCGGTATGAATTTCAACAACCAATTGGCGCGTATTTATGGCGAATTGGGTCAGTTGGAAAAAATGTTCAACACCTATTTAAATTTGGTACAGTCTAACCTTTCGTACCGAAGTATCGCCCAGCGAAATTTCAGCATGTATGTAAGTGAAGATCCCTCAAATGAAGCGAATACAATTCTGCGGAAAACCCTAGTAAGGCGACTTCAAGAAAATCCGGATGTGCTATATAACGAATTGCTAAGTTGGTTGTTCATTCAGCAGAAAGAATACAAAAAAGCATTCATTCAAGAAAAAGCGATTTATAAGCGAAATGGTGAAGATCTTATTGGTATAGTAGACCTCGGTTTTATAGCCATGAACGATGAAGATTACGACAATGCCAAGGATATTTTTACGTATGCCATTGAAAATGCAGCAACTCCCGAAGAAAAATTGAGGAACCACCAATACCTGCTACAAATCAAATTAGAGACGGCAACCGAAGAAGCGTATGAAGCAATTTTGACCGAGTTCCAAACATTGTTTGACACCTACGGAAGGGACCGCCAAACCTATTCTCTTCAGATAGATTACAACCACTTTCTCGCCTTTACCATGGGCCGAAAAGATGAAGCCATCAGTAATTTGAAAGAACTCGCCAAAAAGAACATGAGTAGCTACCAAGAAGCACGTGTAAAGATGGAATTGGCAGACATTTTGGTTTTCAGCGAGCAATTTAACCAAGCCCTTATCTATTATTCTCAAATTCAGAGCAAGGTTAAAAACGATGTGTTGGCACAAGAAGCCCGATTTAAAGTAGCAAAAACCAGCTATTACAAAGGCGATTTTGAATGGTCACAGGTACAGCTAGATGTTTTAAAGAAATCTGCTTCGCAACTCATCGCAAATGACGCGATGGAACTGAGCTTGATGATTCGTGACAATTCATTAGAAGATTCTACGCAGACCGCCCTGAAAAAGTTTGCAAGGGCAGACCTGTTGGCACTTCAGAATAAAAACTCAGCGGCAGTTTCTGCGCTAGACGAGATTTTGCTAAATCACAAAGGCGAAAAAATTGAAGACGAAGTACTCCTGAAACAAGCTAAAATCTATGAAAAGATGGGTCGCTTTAACAATGCCGAAGCCAATTACTTAAAACTTATTGAGTTTTATAAAGAAGATATCTTGGCAGACGATGCCTACTTCCATTTAGCAAAACTTTACGAAACCAAATTGGCGCAGCCTGAGAAAGCAAAACAATTCTACGAACAGATTATCTACGATTTTGCAGACAGCATCTACTTTATAGAAGCCAGAAAACGTTTCCGGATGCTGCGTGGCGATGAAATAGAATAACCGACCATTAACCTATGGGCAAAACCAAAAAAATAGATTGGCTGAACCATTTCCTCGAATTTATAGTCGTGGTTGTTGGTATTCTGCTCGCGTTCCAATTAAATACGTGTCGCGAAGCTAAAAAAGAAACTTCGCTGGTCATGGGCCATGTCACGAACATCGTAGAAGAAACTGAGTTCAATCGGAAGCAATTAGAAACGGGCAAAAATAATTCTGAGCGCTTGCTTCAAAAGTTGGATACGCTTATAAAAATCACAGCAAAACCAGAATTAGACCGAAATGCTGCGCATTCACTTTCTATGGAATTAATGTCTTTAGATTATCTGTACTTAAAGAAGACTGCCTATAATTCGTTAATGGAAACAGGCGACATCCGGTTTATGGAAAACTCGAACCTCCAAAAAGATATTATTAGTTTGTATGAGTACTATAGTTGGCTCGAAGGTTTGGATATTTCAACTAGAACCTCATACCTAGAGAACTATTTGCCGTACGCCACCGAAAATTTCGACTTGATAAATTTCCAATCCCAAGCAGACGAGATATATACCAATAAACTATTTCGAAATTACCTCGCCGTATATCGGTATTCGCTGCGGTATCGCCTTCAAAAACAAGAAGATTTGATAGCACTGATCGATGAATTTTTAGAAAAACACAGCTCAAAAAACTGATATGATTATATATAACGTAACGATAAATGTTGACGGAAGTGTGCATGACCAATGGTTAGAATGGATAAAGGCACATATTCCGCAGGTATTGGCTACAGGGCATTTTACCGAAGCCAAACTCACAAAAGTGTTGGTAGAAGAAGAAATGGGCGGTACTACTTACTCTGTTCAATACCGCGCCAAATCACGTGAAGCATTAGACCAATACTATAAAAATGATGCTGAACGCCTTCGGAAAGAGGGCATGCAATTGTTTGCAGACAAGATGCTCGCGTTTAGGACCGAGTTGGAAGTAGTAGATGAATATTCTGTAAATTTCGATTCGTAGTGTCTGTTCGAGCTAAAAAACATCTGGGGCAACATTTTCTGAAAGATGAGCGTATTGCTGAAAAGATAGCCGATACTCTTAGTTTAAGGGGCTATACCAATGTATTGGAAATCGGTCCCGGAATGGGCGTACTTACCAAATACCTTATTGAAAAACCCATCGATGTGGTAGCGATGGACTTAGATAGTGAATCTATAACCTATCTTTTAGACCATTATCCGAATGACAACCTTCAAGTTCTAGAAGCCGATTTTTTAAAATGTGACCTTACAGATTTGTTCGGAGACCAACCCGTTGCCATAACTGGAAACTTCCCGTACAATATCTCTTCACAAATTGTATTTAAGGCCATCGAGGCACGAGAGCAAGTTCCAGAATTTTCTGGCATGTTCCAGAAAGAAGTCGCACAGCGCATCTGCGCAAAGGAAGGAAACAAAACCTACGGAATTCTGTCGGTGCTCACCCAAGCTTTTTATGAAGCCGAATATTTATTTACCGTAAAGCCCGGCGTTTTCAATCCGCCCCCAAAAGTAGACAGTGGCGTACTTCGGCTTAGGCGGAAAACCAATTTCCATTTGCCTTGTGATGAGGGGCTATTTTTTAAAGTAGTAAAAACAGGATTCCAACAACGCCGAAAAACCCTTCGCAACAGCTTAAAATCGTTTAATCTTTCCGATAAACTAAAAGAAGATACTATCTTTGGGCAACGACCTGAGCAACTTTCAGTTTCTGAATTTATTACGCTCACCGAAAAGATAGCTAACGATGCAATTTCAACTCACAACTGATTTTATTGAGAACGTTGAACAGCTCATTGCCGTAAAAGATGGCAATGCGTTGCGTGAGCTATTGCAAGATTTCCACTTTGCCGACGTTGCCGAACTACTCGAAGAATTGAGCAGCGACGATGCAACCTATCTCATCAAATTGTTGGAGAGTGATATTACCTCTGAAGCGTTGATGGAATTGGACGATGATGTGCGTGAAAAAATCTTAGATCGTTTGTCGCCTTCTGAAATCGCCACAGAGTTGTCTGAAATGGACACAGATGATGCTGCCGATGTAGTGGCAGAATTAGACCAAGAAGTGCAGCAACGGGTCATCGAAAAAATTGAAGACCAAGAGCTGGCAGCCGATATTGTAGAGCTTCTTGCCTACGATGAAGACACTGCGGGTGCCTTGATGGCAAAAGAATTGGTCCAGGTAAAAGAAACTTGGACGGTAGCTGGATGCGTTCGGGAGATGCGTCGCCAAGCAGAAAATGTCACGCGGGTGCATTCCATTTATGTAACCAACAAAGAAGGAAAACTCACCGGTAGACTCTCGCTAAAAGATTTACTAACGGCAGCCGAAAAAACGAAAATTTCCGAAGTGTTTATTCCGAAAGTAGATTATGTGACCGTGCATACCGACAATGAGGAAGTAGCACGAATTATGCAGAAATACGATCTGGAAGCCATCCCAGTTGTTGACGAAGATGGTATTTTGATGGGGCGTATCACCATTGATGATATTGTAGATTTTATTAAAGACGAAGCCGAAAAAGATTACCAAATGGCGGCCGGTATCTCGCAAGATGTTGAAGCAGACGATAGCGTTTGGCAACTCACCCGTGCACGTTTGCCATGGTTGGTATTGGGCCTATTTGGCGGATTGGGAAGTGTCTATATCATGCAAGGTTTTGAAGAAGCCCTTAACTCCTTCCCTGTGCTGTTTTTCTTTACACCACTTATTGCCGCGATGGCAGGAAATGTGGGGGTACAGTCTAGTGCGATTATTGTACAGGGTCTTGCCAACGACAACGTAAAGGGAAGTTTGTTTAACAGATTGGTAAAAGAAGTAGGATTAGCGCTTATCAATGGGTGTGCACTCGGGCTGTTAGTGATTCTCTTCGGATTTATAGTAGGGCAAAATCAGTTGGTGAGCGTCACTATTGCGGTCTCGATGCTGTCTGTAATTATCGTTGCTGCACTTATTGGCACCTTTGTACCCATCATACTCGACAAAAGAGGAATTGACCCAGCAATCGCTACGGGGCCATTTATAACCACGAGTAATGATATCTTCGGAATTTTTCTGTTTTTCTATATCGCAAAATTAATTCTTGGGTTTTGATAACATTTTCAGAAAAACTGACGGTTCCTGCTTCGGCCATAGACGAAAATGGACACGTAAACAACATTACGTACTTGCAATGGTGTATTGATGTTGCTGAAAAGCATTGGTTTTCGAAAGCCCCGTCGACTTTTAAGGACAGTCATTTTTGGGTTGTTTTAGAACATACCATTTCGTATAAAAATCCGTCGTTTGAAGGAGAAGAACTTTTGGTAGAAACCTGGGTCACCACAGCCGAAGGTGTAAAAAGTGAACGCTCTTATAAAATAACGAGAATTTCAGACCAAAAAGTACTGGTAACGGCAAAAACGACCTGGTGTTTTGTTGAAATTGAAACCCAGAAACCCGCACGGATCACGGATGAAATCAGAGATTTATTCCTTTAAATACTATCATGAAACCCATCAACATCAAAGAAAAACTGAATCAGTTTCACAAGCAATGGCATCCGCATCAAATTGCAACAGTAGACAATATGCAGGTTTTGCTGGCAAAGATTTCGGGCGAATTTGTGTGGCACAGTCATAAAGAAGAAGATGAACTGTTCTATGTTCAAAAAGGAACCTTGCAAATGCGGTTTCGGGATGCAGAAAACCCTTCTGAAGAATGGTCTGAAATCGTACATGAAGGTGAAATCATCGTAGTGCCTAAAGGGGTAGAACATTGCCCGACCACCCACGATGGTGAAGAAGTACATTTGTTGCTGTTCGAGAAACTGACTACGGCACACACGGGAGATGTAAAGCATGAAAAAACGCAGACCGAGTATCCTAGAATTTAAGGTTGGCAGCCTTTTAAACAACACCTTTTAATTTATTCGTTTTTCAAATTTCATTTTTCTACTTTTAGAGAATGAAAGTCCTACACCTTGATAACAATCACCCCACCCTTCTCCAGCAACTAGCTGAGGCCGGATTTTCGAACACCGAAAATTACACGGCTACCAAGGAAGAAGTAGAACAATTTATTGGTGATTACAATGGCATTGTGATTCGGAGTAGGTTTAAAATTGACAAATCATTTCTAGACGCTGCAAAAAACTTACAATTCATTGCACGCGTAGGTGCCGGACTAGAAAGTATCGACATTCCGTATGCAAAGAAAAAAGGCGTTCAATTATTTTCGGCGCCAGAAGGTAATCGGAATGCAGTGGGAGAACATACCTTGGGATTGCTTTTATCGCTTTTTAACAAGCTGAATATGGCAGACCAAAGTGTGAAAACGGGACATTGGAAACGAGAAGCCCATCGCGGACTCGAATTAGACGGTAAAACCGTTGGGATTATTGGGTATGGAAATATGGGGAAAAGCTTTGCCCAAAAACTAAAAGGATTTAACTGTACCGTTTTTTGCTACGACATCAAAAGCGATGTAGGTGACAAAAATGCAACCCAAGTTTCGCTAATAATGCTTCAGGAGATGGCCGATGTGGTAAGCCTGCACACACCTTGGACCCCAGAGACCGATAAAATGGTAAATGCCGATTTTATAACCAATTTTAAAAAGCCGTTTTGGCTGCTGAATACCGCACGTGGAAAGAGTGTGGTGACCAAAGATTTGGTTGCTGCCTTAGAAAACGGTAAAGTTTTAGGTGCTGGTTTAGATGTTCTAGAATATGAAAAACTATCGTTTGAGTCGCTTTTTTCTTCTGAAATGCCTTCAGAACTCAAAAAATTATTGGAATTCCCGAATGTATTGCTCACGCCACATGTTGCTGGATGGACGGTAGAGAGCAAGCGTAATTTAGCTGAAACGATTGTAGATAAGATTAAAGAAGCTTTTCCGAAGCCGGAGCCTTAGGGATTGTATCAGAATTGGCTTCAGAAGAAATAATTGTAACTTATTGTTCAATTCTAATCACGTGAACTAAGAACAGACAACCGACAACTGATAACAGACAACTGATAACTGACTACTGACAACTGACAATAGACAATAGACAACCGAGAACAGACAACCGACAACAACCAAATTATGCAATACCAAGCTAACACCGTAGAAGAATACATCGATCAGATTCCAGAAGATCGAAAGGCACCGATAAAAAAATTGCGCCAGACCATTAAAGAGAACCTCCCAAAAGGGTTTGAAGAAGGCATTTTATATAAAATGATTGGCTACTATGTGCCGCATTCACTATATCCCGACGGGTATCATTGCGACCCTCAAACACCATTGCCTTTCATCAATGTGGCGTCCCAGAAAAACTTTGTGGCCTTGTACCACAGTGGTATTTACGCCAAAAAAGAGCTGCTAGATTGGTTTGTTGCCGAGTACCCGAAGCATTGTAAATACAAGTTAGACATGGGGAAAAGCTGTGTTCGGTTTAAGAAAATGGACGATATCCCGTACGACTTGATTGCAGAATTGGCAACCAAAATGACCGCAGAAGAGTGGATCGATATCTATGAAAAAGCAATAAAAAAGAACTAATAAAACAATTATTTTTATGAAACTAGGCGCATTTTCAATCAGTCTTGCCGTTAAAGACATCCACAAATCAAAAGCATTTTACGAATCGTTAGGGTTCGAGAAATTTGCGGGTGACCTTGAGAAAAACTACCTCATTATGAAAAACGGAGACGCCTTAGTAGGGCTTTTCCAAGGGATGTTCGACAAGAATATCTTGACTTTTAATCCAGGTTGGGACCAAAATGCCAACTTAGTTGAAGGTTTTGATGATGTCCGAAATATTCAGAAACACTTAAAAAATGAAGGCATGACGCTTGCAACTGAGGCAGACGAGAGCACCAGTGGTCCCGCAAGTTGCGTAGTGGTAGATCCCGATGGCAACCCTATTTTAATAGACCAACACGTATAAATTAACAGAAAGATGAAAAAAAGAGTCACAGGTATTGGCGGATTATTTTTTAAAACCACAGACCCCAAGGCAACCAAAGACTGGTACAAAAAACACCTAGGGTTCAATACAGACGATTGGGGCTGTACCTTTTGGTGGAAAGATGAAAACGGCAACAAATGTTCTACCCAATGGAGCCCATTTCCGAAGGATACCGACTACTACGAACCGAGTAAGAAAGATTTTATGTTCAACTATCGGGTGGAAAATTTAGTGGAATTGCTAAAAGTGCTGAAAGATGAAGGCGTACAAGTAATCGGAGATATCCAAGAATTTGAATACGGCAAATTTGGATACATCATGGATCACGACGGAAACAAAATAGAACTTTGGGAACCTGTAGATAGTGCGTTCGAGTAAACAGTCATTTCGACAAAAGGAGAAATCACACAACAAATAATTTTTTAAAAATGTGCTGTTAATAATGATTACTCAAGTGACACGAATAGTGCTTTCGAGTAACATGTTGTTTTTGGGCGTTCCCACGCCAAAGCGTGGTCGGGCTATCCGGGCTACATGGTAGCTTACTCCTATCCCTAACGCATCACAGTCGTTCCTGTTTTTATTTTTAACCTAAGACTACCGACCAACGACTACCAACTACAAACTAACAACTATTTTACTACATTAGTTCCATGAAATTCTATCTGCTGTGCATTGTACTAGTTGCCTCACTGCTCTACAGTTGCACTCAGCCCAACACTTCACTATCTCTTAATGGAACCGATTGGAAGTTTTCTAAAGTCGGCAAAGAAAACTTTCAACCCGCTACAGTTCCAGGTACTGTACAAACAGATTTGCTGAAACTGGGGCAGATACCTGATCCTTTTTTGCTGAACAATGAAGATAGCATTCAGTGGATTTCAAAACTAGACTGGGTATACCGAAAGACTTTTTCAGTCCCTAAAAAACAGTTGATTAAAAAGCGGCATCTCCTCAAATTTGAAGGATTAGATACCTATGCTGAAATTTTCTTGAACGATAGTCTGCTTGTTGCTACCAGTAATGCGTTTAGAACGTTTGAAGTAGATGTTTCAACCTTGCTAAAAGAAGAAAATACCCTATACATCGTATTTCATTCAACAGATCAAAAAGAGAATGAAGCGAAAAGGCAACTAGACTACGAACTCCCAGAATCACCTAGAGTTTTTACCCGAAAACCACAATTTCAGTACGGTTGGGACTGGGGGCCCAAAATTAAAACGGTGGGTATTTGGCGTGATGTTTCACTGCTATCTTTCGATAACATCCGGCTAGAAGATGCTTTTCTAAAAACAGAGCACATCACCGATACGCTTGCCACCTTGTCTGCCATCATAAATTTACAAACACCAAAATACGACAATTGCTTCATCGAAGTCAGGAACAAAACCACCAATGAAACCTTTACCTTTTCGGCAGAAGTATACGGTCCAAGTAGTGAGTACTCTTTTGAAATTCCGGTCAAGAATCCGAAGCTCTGGTGGACCCACAACTTGGGAGAACCCTTTTTATACGACTTCAGTATTCGTGTGAAAAAAAATAATGTGATTATCGATTCCATGTCGAAGCGCGTAGGCATTCGAGACGTACAGCTAATGACGCCAAAAGATAGTGTTGGCGAGCGTTTCTATTTCAAACTAAACGGCATCCCCGTGTACATGAAAGGCGCCAATTACATTCCGCAGCACATTTTCTTGCCGGAAGTGAGCACGAAAGATCGCGAAACATTGCTTAACGCCGCTATAGAAGCGAATATGAATATGCTCCGTGTTTGGGGTGGCGGAGTGTATGAAGACGACGAATTCTACCAGCTTTGTGACGAAAAAGGCATGTTAATATGGCAAGATTTTATGTTTGCCTGTGCCATGTACCCTGGAGGCACATCGTTTCTTGAAAACGTCAAAAAAGAAGCTATCGATAATGTAAAACGCCTCAGGCAACACCCAAGTATTGCGCTGTGGTGCGGCAATAACGAAAATAGCGAAGGGTGGCACCGTTGGGGATGGCAAGCAGATAAAACCGAAGCCCAAAAAGAAGAAATCTGGAACAATTACCAAAAAGTGTTTAACGAAATACTTCCTACGGTTGTAGACAGTTTGCATCCTTCAATTTCCTATTGGGGAAGCTCACCAAAATACGGGCGCGGCGACCCACGGTATCAGTTTGAAGGCGATGCACACGATTGGTGGGTTTGGCACGATGGGTATCCGTTTGAACATTTTGAAGAGGCAGTACCGCGTTTTATGAGTGAGTTCGGATTTCAATCGTTTCCAAGTTATGAAACGATGCAATATTTTACACAAGCAGACAGCATCAATATTTCGCATCCTAGTGTTGCTAGTCATCAAAAACATGTGCGCGGATTTCAACTTATTAACGAGTACATGGAGCGTGATTTTGTAGTTCCGCAGAAAGATAGCGACTATGTGTATGTGAGCCAATTGTTACAAGCCTACGGAATTTCGAAAGGAATTTTAGCCCATCGCCGTGCAAAACCCTATAATATGGGCACGTTGTACTGGCAACTCAACGATTGTTGGCCCGCCATCTCATGGTCTAGTATTGACGGGCTTGGAAACTGGAAGGCGTTGCATTATAAAGCAAAACGTGCGTTTGCAAATACGCTGATTGTTCCGAATCTGAAAAATGACACCCTAAATATTTGGTTGGTGAATGATTCGATCACGCCTATAACCGAAACCCTCTCTGTGAAGATTAAAGATTTTAAAGGAACCGTCTTGAAGGAAGTTTCAAAAGCCAATAGCACGGTCGGTACCACAGCAAGCGAATTGAAACTAAGGATGCCGTTAAATGAAATCGATGCGTTTAAAAATAATACGGTGGCTGAAATTTCCTTCGGAGAAGCACAGGCGTTATATTATTTTGTCAAACCGAAAGAGTTAAAGCTTACAAATGAAGCGATACAAGTAACTCAAATAGCGACCGACCGAAGTATTTCAATCACACTTTCAGCAGAAACATTGCAAAAGGATGTATTTTTAGTTGCTGATGTGGCTGGACATTTTAGCGATAATTTTTTCGATCTCTTGCCAGGCGAAGCGAAAACCGTTCAGTTTTTCCCAAAAGAGAAGATGCCAACAGTAACATATATCAATACGTTGAACCGAATAAATAATAACATTGAAGGGGAAGTGCCTTCGTATTCTATTTCACCCATAGATTGAACCATGAAAAAATTATCTGTTTTTTGGCTGTGCTTGCTAACGATACTTGTTAGTTCTTGTAAGGAAAACGAGCAAGAATTGGTTACGGTAAAGATAATTCCAGAACCAGAAACGATGGTGGTAGGACAAGGTAGTTTTGAAATCACATCTGCAAGTACGTTCTACGCACCACCTACATTTAAAATCGCGACCCATTTTCTACAAGATTATTTAGCCTCAGGAGCAGGCATTGGGCTTACTGAAGCTTCCGAAAGCGCTTCTGATATTGTATTTGCGCAAGATACCACGATTGCCGCAGAAGGATATTCGCTTTCTATTTCCGAAGAAAACATAAAAATAAAAGCGGCCGATGCAGCGGGAGCCTTTTATGCAGTACAAACAATTCGGCAATTGTTACCCCCTGATTTGGAACGGTTGAATTCTATGCCTAAAACTTCGGTTAACATTCCGCAGTTACAAATCACCGATGCTCCAAAGTTTGCCTATCGCGGTATGCATTTGGATGTATCACGACATTTCTTTCCGAAGGAATTTGTAAAAAAGTACATTTCGTATTTGGCGATGCTTAAAATGAATCGTTTTCATTGGCATCTCACAGACGATCAGGGATGGCGCATCGAAATTAAGGAATATCCGCTATTAACCGAACACGCTGCCTACAGAAATGAAACCTTGATTGGGCACTACAACACCCAACCACAACAGTTTGATGGCCAACGCTACGGAGGGTATTACACCCAAGAAGACGTACAAGAAATTGTGGCTTATGCAGAAACCTTAAACGTCACCATCATCCCAGAAATTGAAATGCCCGGCCATGCCCAAGCTGCCGTTAGTGCGTATCCAGAGTTGGGCTGCACAGGTACAGAAGTGCCTGTAGCAACCAAATGGGGTGTGTTTGAAAATATCTATTGCCCCAACCAAAAAACCTTCGCCTTTTTAAAAAACACCTTGGCGGAAGTGATGGCGTTATTTCCTGGCGAGTACATACACATTGGGGGTGATGAAGCCCCAAAAACACAATGGAAAACCTGTAGCCACTGTCAGCAACTTATCAGTAAACACAATTTAAAAGACGAACAGGGTCTGCAGAGTTGGTTTATAAAAGAAATTGAAACTTTTGTAAATAGCAAAGGCAAAAAAATCATCGGTTGGGACGAAATTTTAGAAGGCGGATTGGCACCTAATGCCACCATAATGTCATGGCGTGGTACCGAAGGCGCTGTAGAAGCAGCCAACGCAGGGCATGATGTTATCTTAACCCCTACTTCGCATGCGTATTTCGATTATTACCAAGACGACCATCCTGACGAGCCCTTAGCCATTGGCGGATTTTTACCGTTAAAAAAGGTGTTTGAATTTAACCCCATTCCAACAGAGCTGACAGGAGACGCGAGAAATCATGTGTTGGGAGCACAAGGAAATATTTGGACAGAATATATAACCACTGAAGCGCAGGTTGAATATATGGCGTTTCCGCGCATGCTGGCAATGGCAGAAGTAGTTTGGAGCGGACCCGCAGAAAATAACGAAGAAGCGTATCCGATGTTCCTTTCTAAAGTCGTTCAGTTTATGGAGCGATTGGAGGTGTTAGGAGTGAACTATGCCAACCATTTGTACGATTTAAAGGGAGCGGTCGTAAAAGAGAACGGAACCATTTTTTACACTTTAACCTCTCCCGTTTCTGGAGATAAGATTTCGTATCGTATAAACGGTGCTGCGGAAAAAACCTACGAAACTCCCATCCCCATAACAACAACTACAACGCTGACTGCGCAAGTATTTAAGAACGGTAAAAAAGTAGGGCGGGCATTTTCAGAAAACATACAATTTCACAAAGGATTAAAAGCAACAATAACGATGAACGTTTCACCGCACGCTGCGTATAGTGCTGGAGGTGAAGCGGCACTACTTAACGGTATTTCGGGCAGTGATACCCGCTATGGAGACGGTGAGTGGCTTGGCTTTTGGGGCGACGATTTGGAAATCACCATTACACTGAACGAACCTACAACCATTACAGAAATCGGCACCCGGCTCTACCATGCTCCTGGGCAATGGATTCACGCGCCGAACGGGGCAAGTATCACAGCAAAAACAGCTCGAGGGTCGAGCCATACCAATTCTATTTATAAAGAAATTACAAATTCGGAAACACTGATACCCTTCAAGTTTAAGTTTCCCGAAACTGGATTAAGGGATGTGACCTCCATTACCTTGAAAATACCTAACGTGGGCATTATTCCTGAAGGGCAACAGGGCGCAGGAAACAAAGCCTGGACCTTTATTGACGAAATAGTTATAGAATGATCGTAGAAGTATGTGCCAATAGTTTTGAAAGTGCCAAGGCTGCCCAAGATGCGGGAGCAGACCGTATTGAGTTGTGTACAGAGCTTTCGGTGGGCGGACTCACACCCTCGTTTGGGTTACTGGAAAAAGTTTTGGTAGCGCTTACCATTCCGGTGCACGTGCTCATTAGGCCACGGAGTGGAGATTTTACCTATTCTGAAGCAGAAGTAGACGTAATGTTACGTGACATTGAAACCTGTAAAGAATTGGGGTGTGATGGTATTGTTAGCGGTGCCCTAACTAAAGATTATGAAATCGATACGGGGATAACCGAACGGTTGATAGCAGCTACAGGAGCAATGGAATTTACCTTTCACCGTGCATTCGATTGGTGTAGCAATGCCAACCGTTCGCTTCAGGTACTGAAAGCGTTGGGGGTGACCAGATTATTATCTTCTGGGCAACAACCTACAGCCCAAGAAGGGATGGAGCTTCTAACGACACTTCAGAAAGACGCTGGTGGTGTTCAGATCATGCCGGGAGGTGGAATTAATACTACCAACTGTTTGCAGTTTAAGGACGCCGGATTTCAAATGGTTCACTTTTCAGCAACGAAGAAAATAAAGACACTGGCAACCATTCCGCACATTAAAATGCACAGTGCCAAGTTGTTTGAAGAAGGAGTTGTCACTAGATCTGATAAGGGTACTATTCGTGAAATTATAGAAAAACTTAAGGGGTAGTATTTCCATTTTCTAAAAATAGTTATACATTTAACCCTCAACCAAATACTCTCATCATGTCTGAAAACAATACGGGTGACTATGACAGCACCAAAAAAAACTTTGAAGAAACTGCCGACAACCTTGGCAATGAAGCAAACAAAGCTGCAAACGAATTTAAAGAAGGCTGGAATGAAGCCACCAATAATGGAGAAAACAAAAAAATGATTGCAGGAATCTTAGGAATCGTAATCGGTTCGCTAGGGATCCATAAATTTATTTTAGGCTACACCCAAGAAGGTATCATCCAGATTGTCATTACCATAGTTACATGTGGTCTAGGTGGTATCATCGGACTTATTGAAGGAATTATCTATCTAACCAAAACAGACGAAGAATTCTACCAGACCTATCAGGTAGGTAAAAAAGGCTGGTTCTAAAATCAATTTTATGGAAGAACAACAACCAAAAGAAGACTGGAACGAAACAAATACAACGCCACCCCCTCCTGCCGATAATAAAAAAATGTTAGCGGGATTGTTGGGAATTTTTCTTGGCGGATTTGGAGCTCATAAATTTGTACTAGGATACACCAAAGAAGGTCTCATATTACTGGGGATTTTATTAGTGTCGTTTCCACTCATGTGCATTGTTATTGGAGCTTTTACAATGTATATCCCTATAATTATAGGCTTAGTTGAAGGCATTATTTACCTCACGAAAAGTGATGAAGAATTTTACCAAACTTACCAAGTAAACAAAAAACCTTGGTTCTAAAATAAGTAAAAAGGCCTTCCTTTTAAATCGGAAGGCTTTTTTATTTCATTTTAATATCGTAATATTGCAATATTACTATTTAATAACCCATGGGTATTACCAAAAGACATATACATCCGATGCAGGCCAATAAGTTGGCAGATTACGCAAAAGTACTTAGCAATCCGGCACGCGTGGCTATTCTAAACTATATTGGCGATTGCGAAGGTTGTTTATGTAAGGATATTTCAGAAAAAATTAAGCTTTCGCAGCCCACTACTTCCCAACATTTACAAGTGATTAAAAAAGTTGGTTTGCTGAAAAGTAAGATGGATGGAAATAGCCAATACTATCGAATTAATGTTGAAAAACTAAATGAATTGAAATCATTGTTCCACGAATTTTTTGAATCGACTGAAGCCAAGTGCTGCTACTAAAAATAAACTATTATGAAAACAATTGAATTTTTTGAAAAACTACAACCACACGCCGATAAAGCCTTGCTGTTTGAATACAGCCCCAACAAATTAGTAGGCGCCAATTACCACATTACCGAGGTAAAACATGTAAAAATAGATTCAGTAGATTGTGGAGCCGGGCAAGACGCATGGAATGAAACCGTTGTGCAACTATGGGAGAGCCCTTCTGAAGCCGGAAAAACAGAATATATGTCTGTGTACAAAGCCTTGGCAATCTTAAATAAGGTTGGGCGCATGAGACCGTACGACATGAATGCTGAAATCAAGTTTGAATATAGCAACGCATCATTCCATACGGCACAATTATACATTTCTGAACTTTCGGTAAAGGGCAACCAGTTAGTGGTGTCGTTAAGCATTCAGAAAACAGATTGTAAAGCAAAAGAACTTTGCGGAATACCAGAACCCACGCTTGAAACATCAACTAGTAACTATTGCTCGCCAGAAAGTGGCTGTTGCTAAATTTTTTATATATGAAAAGCATTTTAGTTCTCTGTACAGGAAACAGCTGCCGAAGTCAGATGGCAGAAGGCTACCTAAAGAAATTTGCCAAAGATAAAGCAGTTGTATACAGTGCTGGTATAGAAACCCACGGGCTAAACCCAGGCGCCGTGGCAACCATGCAGCGGGATGGCATTGACATTTCAAACCACACGTCTAACCACGTAGATGAATATCAAGATATCGATTGGGATTATATCATTACGGTCTGCGACCATGCATATGAAAATTGCCCCTTTATACCAGCCCCAAACGCCGAGAGATTTCATAATAATTTTTACGATCCTTCCAAATTTGAAGGCTCCCCTGCCGAAACAGAAGCAGCTTTCGATAAAGCCCGCGACGAAATAAAAGAATATTGTCGTAACTTCATCGAAACCAATCTATAAGCTATGCAAATCATCACGCAAGTGCTCATTGGCGTCATTGCCTTTTTACATCTCTATTTTCTGTATTTTGAAATGTTCGCTTGGACCACCAAGGGTCCTAAAATTTTCAGGGGATTCCCTAAAGAGCTCTTTCAGCCTACAAAATCGATGGCGGCCAACCAAGGTCTCTACAACGGTTTCTTGGCTGCGGGACTCATCTGGACGTTCTTTATTGAAAATGCCCACTGGAATTTTAATATTTCGCTATTCTTTTTAGGATGTGTTTTTGTAGCTGGCGTCTATGGCGGCATCACAGTTTCTAAGAAAATAGCTGTGGTACAAGCGCTTCCAGCGGCAATTGCTATTGTATTGTTACATTTTTAAAATGTAACCTATAAAAAACGCGTCATGTTTCATGGCTAATTTTTCGTATCTTTTTACTAAAAAAGAAAGCTATGAAAACTACTGCGCGCTTTGAAGCTGCCGTAAACAAACTCTATACGGCTTATCACGCAAATACGCTACATCCCGAATACTGCCAGCAATGTGCTGTAGGAACTATTTTAGATGGCGCCGATGCCTGGAAACATCTTTCAGACCATCACGGCTCACTATGTCTCAATTATGTGGGTACAGTGCATCAACAGTTAGGAAAGCGTTTTAATGGATACACGCCTTTAGAGCTACTTCAAATTGAAGCAGCATTTTTAAGGGGTTGCGGATATCAACTTCCTATTAAACACAACCACTTTAGCCCAACGAACCGCACAGATAAAGCCATCCTTTTTGATGGGCTCTGTGCCACCGTACAATTGTTATCTCAACTAGACGGATTACAGGATGCAATGGACGTTTCGGCCTTGCTCAACTCAAGAAGTACTATTTCAACACCAAAAAGTTCAAAACAAACCCTTCGCCATGGCATCAAATAAACCTGATTTTAGCACCCTTAAAGCGCTCTACATAAACTGTACATTAAAAAGAACCCCACGCATGAGCCACACTAAGGCGTTAATGGATGTTTCGATTAATATCATGCGTTCTGAAGGAGTGACTGTAGAATACCTTCGTTTTGTAAACCATCACGTTGCCTATGGCGTTTACCACGATATGACCGAACACGGGGCAGAAAAAGATGAATGGCCCGAACTTTGGAAAAAGGTTCAGGATGCCGATATTCTTGTGATCGGTACTCCGATTTGGTTAGGCGAAAAGTCGTCTGTTGCCACAAAATTAATTGAACGGTTGTACGGCGAAAGTGGTAAACGAAACGAAAAAGGACAGTATTATTTCTACGGAAAAGTAGGTGGTTGTATCATCACCGGCAACGAAGACGGAATAAAGCACGTTGCTATGGGAACACTGTATGCCTTACAACACATTGGATATAGCATTCCGCCACAAGCCGACTGCGGATGGATAGGAGAAGCAGGTCCAGGACCCAGTTATAATGACGAAGGTAGCACCGCAAAAGACAACGATTTTACCAACCGGAACACTACGTTTATGACCTATAACCTGTTACACTTGGCAAAAATGCTACAAGACCAAGGAGGATACCCTTCTTATGGGAACTCGAGAGCCGACTGGGATGATGGCACCCGATGGAATTTTGAAAACCCAGAATATAGGTAATCTATAATTTTACGACTGAAATGGCCAAATGGCTATTTGTACATGACTACAAAAAAAGAAAAATTTGCCCGTTTCGGCTTTGCTACAAAAGGTGTTGTTCATCTCTTAATCGGAATTGCTGCTGCTATGACAGCTGTTGGCTTTAGGAACGATAAGCTGAACATGCAAGGTGTTATCGAATTTTTGGCCGACCAAATCTTCGGAAAGCTATTGCTACTCACCCTCGTTGTTGGATTGTGTTGCTACACTTTTTGGTTGTGGTACAAAACAGCCTATGCCAATTTTAAATCTGATAATAAGTTTGAAATACTCGTTACTCGTATCAGTTTATTTTTTGGGGGGCTATTTTACCTCCTCCTCGCTTTTTCAGCCGCGCTCGTATTAATTGATGCCTCCCGCGCAGGACAAAGCAACAGCAAATTAATCAATTCTATTCTGGGATCAAAGCATGCCCAAATTATCGCTATCATCATTGGAGTTGGTCTACTTGTTAAGGCTGGATATCAATTATATTTTGCATACCAACAAATTTTTAAAGGCGATATCGAATCGAAAGACCAGCATGGAAATAAACGATATTGGCTTCATTTTTCGGGAAGAGTAGGCTATACCGCTCGTGGAATCGTTATTGGTGTGATGGCTTATCTTTTTTTAAGGAGCGGACTTACAAACGACGTTTTCAACGTAGAAGAAAGCGATGCATTTACTTGGTTGCGGGATGTGTTTGGAGTAGTACCAATGGGCATCATAGCTTTGGGGTTTGCCGTTTACGGATTCTTCTTTTTATCGAAATCTATGTACAGCGATTTAGATGTGGTCAACTAATGCTATGCGTTTAAAATTTCAGCAACTTGTTTTACATTTTTATTCTCCAACCAACGAATACTTTTAATCGTCCATCGCAACCACCTGCTCTTTGTCGTGGTGAGTTTGGTAGCAAGCAAGGCAATCACCGTGTCGCGCCCACTCAGCGAAAAATCTCTATCTGGGGTTAGGTGATATTCGTTTGCAAAAAGCCAAGCACCATCTCTAGCTATATTTATGCTGAAGGAAACGATTTTATCTTCTCGGCCCTTTCCAACTTTTTCTAGCAGATAAAACAAGGGGGAAACCTTCCCAATTCCTGCTTGCACATCATCTACCATGTTTTCTAGAATTGCATTAATCGTATAAAAATCTTGCTGGAAATCGGCCAAATTACCATCAACCCCAACAGTTTCAGCTACGGCAATACCCAAATCGAGGTTGATATGAGCGTTAATACCCAGCAGCAGGTGTTGCATGATAAGTAACTTGTTATTGGAAGAAGCTTGAAACGCACCATTCCAGCTTTGGGAAATGGGCGCGTTCGATTTCATATTGTAATACGCCTCGATATAGCGGTTGGCAAAAATAACATCGAGCACTTCCATGCGATGGTTGTTTTCAAATTCACCCTTTTCTATGCCCACTTTAATGCGCTGTGTTACTTTTTTGTAGAGTATGGGGAAATACGCAAGATTGCTATCGGCATCAATTTCAAAACGAATAATAGTATCGAGATGCGTCAATACTTCATCTATAGAGCTAGCTAATTTCATTAAAATAAAAAATGACAAATAACATTAAACATATAGCAAGCTTAGATATTTCAACAGTTTCAATTTAACAGATGCTTTAAATTATTGATAAAGTTCTGCTAAATAATTTAAAATACTCCTATTCAGTTCTTAAATTTAAGAAAACCAACTAATTATGAGCGGGAAAAGAGAGAAATTTGCAAGTTTCGGAATTGCTACAAAAGGATTCGTCTATCTGATTATCGGAATACTAACTACGCTAGCAGCATTTGGCCTTGGCGGACAAAAATCAGGTTCAGGCACTGTGTTAGACTTTATTAAAGACCAAACCTTTGGTAATGTTTTATTAGTTCTTTTGGCGGTCGGGCTGCTAGGATATGTTTTCTATAGATGGTATCAAGTTTTTAGTAATGGAAATAACCAAAATGATGATGCGAAAGGATGGATAAAACGTGTTGCCTATTTTATCAGTGGCGCGCTCTATGGCGTACTGGCATATTCGGCACTGAATTTAGTGATGGGTTCTAGCGCTTCGAAAGGGTCATTAACTAAACTACTATTCAGCTCTGATTATGCGACAATTTTCGCAATTATAATTGGTGTCGCATTGGTTGGAAAGGGTGTTTATGAATTTTATCAAGCGTATTCAGGAAAGTTTAAAGAAGAAGTACAAGGGGCCGAAATTCCACAGAAAGCACAATCGTTAGTCATGCGCGCAGGAAAAGTTGGATACACGGCAAGAGGTATTGTAGCAGGTATTTTGGGTTATTTATTTCTCAAAGCTGGGGTTTCAGGCAGTGCGCAAAAACTTAGTAAAACTGATGTTTTCAGTTACTTGCAAGATGAGTTTGGAACTATCGTCATGGGATTAGTAGCCTTAGGATTAGCAGCCTACGGAATATTTAAAATCATTGAAGCGAAATACAGTAGCGTTACCCTAAACCAAAACTAACACCCTATTCTTCTTCTGAATTTTTAGTACCATTGCTGTACTTTTTCTCCAATTCGGCCTGAAATTCTTCCATCACAGGTTTTACGGTACTTTCGGGCAGATCTGCAATACGAATATACATCAACCCGTCTACCGCATTATTGAAAAGTGGATCAACGTTAAAGGCGACCACCTTGGCATTTTGCTTAATGTACTTTTTAATCAGAACAGGCAGTCGTAATGACCCAGGTTCTACCTCATCAATCAGCTTATCAAATTTATTTAAATCTGCTTCACTTTCATCAAAGATGAAATCTTTGTCGGCGTCTTTCAACTTTACCTTATACTCCTTTTTTGGGTTGATGTATTGCGCTACGTAGGGATCGTAGTAATTCGATTTCATAAACTCAATCATCAAACTTTTACTGAATTCAGAAAACTTATTGCTAATACTTACACCCCCAATGAGGAAACGGTGTTCAGGATATCTAAGGGTAGTGTGCACGATTCCTTTCCACAGTAAAAATAGTGGCATGGGTTTTTGCTGGTATTCTTTAATGATAAACGCACGCCCCATTTCAATACTCTTACTCATCATGTCGTACAATTCTGGCTCAAAACGAAACAAATCCTGAAGATAGAATCCGTCGATTCCGTAGGCTTCAAAAATTTTCGACCCCAAACCCATACGGTATGCACCCGCTATTTTTTTGGCTTCATTGTCCCATAAAAACATGTGATGGTAATAGGCGTCAAACGGATCTAGGTCTAACGATTTATTAGTGCCCTCACCCACTTCCCGAAAGGTAATTTCACGCAATCGGCCAATTTCATGCAAAATATTGGGGATTTTTTCGGCAGGAGCCAGATACACTTCATAATTCTTGCTCACCAACAAACGCTTGTCTTCTTCCAAAAGCACGGCAATTTCTGCTTCCATGGTAGGAACCGAAATGGGCCCAGCGATTTTTTTCGGTTGTTTGGGTAGCTTAATGGATTTAGGAAGGGTATCTATTAATTTTTTCTTCTGAAACGGATTGGCCAATACGTATGTTTTCTTTCGAAGAAACGCTGTATACGTATCTAAATTTTCATGTTCAAGTTGGTCTGCCACCGAAATCGGATTCCCAATACGAACTTTCAATGTTCGGTCTTTCTGTGTGAGGAGTTCACTGGGTAACTTGGCGGTACGCAGGGTATCACTCACTTTGGCCCATCTGTAAAAACTCTTGCTATTTCTTCCGTGGAAATAAATAGGAATTACCGGCACCTGCGCTTTCTTGATCAGTTTCATTGCAGCAGGTTCCCACGGTTTATCAATCATGATCTGGTGCTCTTTTTGGGTAGACACCTCGCCGGCAGGGAACACTCCCAACGGTTGCCCATCCCTGAGATGGGTAAGTGCAGCCTTAAAGCCAACCATACTATTCTGGACTTCCTTGTGGTCTTCAAACGGATTTACTGGCATCACATAAGGCTTGAGCGGCTCGATGCGGTGTAGTAAAAAATTGGCGATGATTTTATAATCTGGACGGCGTTCTAAAACTAGTTTTAATAATAAAATTCCGTCTATTCCGCCCAACGGATGGTTGGAAATGGTAATAAAGGGTCCTGTTTTTGGGATTCGCTTCAGGTCTTCTTCTGGGATTTCGTAGGCTACTTCAAACTCATCTAACAGGGCATCGATAAATTCTAATCCGTTTAGGTGTTTGTTCCTGTCGTAAATTTTATTACAGGTTGAGATATTGAGCGCTTTCATTAAAGACCACCCCATAAAAGTGCCTAAAAAGCCTAATTTATCGACTTTTATTGCCTTGGCAATTTCTTTGGAAGTAACTAATCCCATGGAGTTCTTGGTTGCGGTTGCTCACAAAGATAGCGAAACCCTTGCTATTCTTTCACTACCAATTGCACGGTTCCTCGGCTCTCCTGTTTCAAAAGTAATGTCTTGTCTTTCAAAATTGCTTTTATCTGCTTCGAGTCTGCATGTCGAATGGTATACAGGGTAACGTTTTCGTTCCAGCTTACTTTAAAAGCACTTCGCAATTTCGCTAATAATGGCGCCAGATTATCGTACTTATTGTCTACGCATACTGAAAAACTAATGGCAGAATTTTGAATCAGTTCCACCTTCATCTTATAGGTGTGTAGCCATTTAAACACGTCCCCAATGTGGTGCTCCATCATAAAATTAAAATCGAGTGACGATAACGAGATCAGCACTTGGTTTTTCTTTAAAATAAAGCAGGAAACCATGGGGTCTAGCGTAACTCCTTTCCCTACGCAAGTGCCAGGGTCTAACGGATTCACAAATGATTTTACAAATAGCGGAATCTCCTTTCGTTGTAAGGGTTGTAATGTTTTTGGGTGTATTACAGAGGCCCCATAAAATGCAAGCTCTATGGCTTCACGGTAGGAAATTTTGTTCAACAACGTGGTTTTACTGAAATACCTCGGATCTGCATTTAAAACTCCAGGTACATCTTTCCAAATAGTGACGCTTTCAGCATTCAAACAATACGCAAAGATAGCGGCGGTATAGTCACTTCCCTCTCTTCCGAGCGTGGTGGTAAAATTATTGGCACCTTCTGCGCCTAAAAATCCTTGGGTAATGGTAATTCCTTTTGCTGAAACTTTAGCTGAAATATGCTCTTGGGTAGCTTCCCAATCTACTTTTGCGTCTCGGTAATTACTGTCTGTTTCTATACATGAACGCACATCCAGCAAGGTATTTTCTATGTGTACTTCGGAAAGATATGCACTTACAATCTGTGTAGAAACCAATTCACCGTAGCCCACAATTTGGTCGTACACAAAGGGTCGGTTCTTCGAATTGTTATGCTCCAAAAAGTTGGAGAGCGACTGGTATCGCTTGCCCACTTCGTTAAATACAGGATGCGAGCTATTGGGAAACAAATCATTCAAGATACAATTGTGATATTCTTTGAATTCTTGAATACTCTCGGCAGCAGATTGGGTCTCGCTTAAATAAGCATCTACCACTTTTTCTAACTGGTTGGTCATCTTCCCCATAGCCGAAACGACTACCAGCAAGTCTTTTTCTCCGGTTTTTTGTAAAACCGAAGCTACATTTTTAACCCCAGCAGCATCTTTTACAGATGCGCCACCAAATTTAAACACCTTCATTCTAATATGTTTTTAGACGGTCTTCGCCCATTTCAACCAACCACCAATCTTTATGAAAAACAGCACCGCTCTTTTCATACATGCCAATGGCGCCTTTATTCCAATTTAATACAATCCATTCTGCCCTGCGCACGCCTTGTTCTTTGGCATAACCAATCACCCGGTCGTACAATAACGATCCGATGCCTTTTCCTCGATATTGCTCAGTTACAATAAGGTCTTCTAGGTGCACGGTTCTTCCCTTCCATGTAGAAAATCTGAAGTACACCAACGCCATTCCCACAATTTGGGCGTTCACTTCAGCCACAAAACAAGTAAATAGCGGTTGTTCGCCAAAGCCTTCGCGTTCTAACTCGGCCACGGTAACTTCAACAGCATCAGGTTCTTTTTCAAAAATGGCCAACTCATTAATAAGCTGCAATACCTGCGGCATGTCTTCTTTTTTGGCCAATCGTACTATCGGTTCCATCTTTTGGTTTTGCAGCGCAAATATCGGTGGTATTTCTTAAAAATCCCGATATTTGCCTCAAATTAAGACCCAAGGCGCAACATGGCAAAGCAAAATCAGACGTTAGGTGAATTTATCATCGAAAACCAAGAAGAATTCAAATATTCGTCGGGGGAGTTGTCGCGACTCATCAACTCCATTCGCCTAGCGGCAAAAGTGGTGAACCATGAAGTAAACAAAGCAGGTCTTGTAGACATTTTAGGAGCTGCCGGCGACACCAACATACAGGGCGAAGACCAACAAAAGCTAGATGTTTACGCTAATGAAATTTTTATAAAAACCCTCACCAATCGTGAAATTGTGTGTGGTATTGCGAGCGAAGAAGAAGACGATTACATTACTATTCAGGGTCGAAACAAAAAGAATGACAATAAATATGTAGTCTTGATAGACCCGTTGGACGGCTCCTCAAATATTGATGTGAATGTTTCGGTAGGAACTATTTTCTCAATTTACAGAAGGGTTACCCCGGCAGGTTCTCCGGTTACGCTAGACGATTTCTTGCAACCTGGAAAAAATCAGGTAGCAGCAGGTTACATTGTTTATGGTACTTCTACCATGATTGTCTACTCAACGGGTCACGGCGTAAACGGCTTTACACTAAACCCCGCCATCGGAACGTATTACCTTTCCCACCCAAACATGCGCTACCCAAAAGATGGAAATATTTATTCGGTGAATGAGGGAAATTATGTTCATTTTCCGCAGGGTGTAAAAGATTACATCAAGTATTGCCAAAAGGAGGAAGGAAACAGACCATACAGCGCGAGATATATCGGTTCTTTGGTGTCAGATTTCCACAGAAACATGATTAAAGGCGGTATTTATATTTATCCAAACACCTCTAAAGATCCAAATGGTAAATTACGGTTGCTCTATGAATGTAATCCCATGGCGTATTTGGCCGAACAAGCGGGCGGGAGTGCCAGTAATGGTTTTGAACGCATTTTAGATATTACCCCTACAGAATTGCACCAGCGTGTTCCTTTTTTCTGCGGAAGTAAAAATATGGTGACAAAAGCCGAAGAATTTATGCAAAACGCATAACAAGCATTTGATTTTTCAGGAATAAAAAAACTCCTCGGTGGTACCCGAAGAGTTCTTCTTTATTAACACTTATAAATAGTTTACTTTTTATTCAGTAAATATCGGTAATCTTCCATATCAAGTCCGCCACTATAAATTTCTATAGATCGCTTGATTAGTTTTTGGGCTAATTCGGCGGTATACCCCAACCCAATAGCATATTTTTCAATCAAAAACCGCTCGTGGTCGTCAATTTCATGGTCTGCAAAAATCATCTTGAACAAATCATGCATACGCTCTAATCGGCGGTCTGCATCGTTTGGCGGATTTATAGGATATTTTCCTGGGTTTTTCAATACTGCTTCGTACTCACTTTCGTCTATATCCAACTTTTTCGCAAACCGACGTAACAATTTTTCCTCCTCGTCATTTAAAGCGCCATTAATAGCAGCCATATTGGCGATAGAGGCAAAATGCCCTAAATTTCTTTTGTGTTCTCCACTTTCAAATAAATCTGTAAAAGACATAGTTCTAAATTAGACTACAAATATAGTTGAAGTCCAAAATATTTCCGAAGAAACCATCCATTCTTTTTTTACAGAAATTCCCGCTAAACTTTTCTTAATGAACCCACAGATGGGTATGGTTCTTCTTATTTTTAAAAAATGGATACTCCCTTACTCGTTTTTAATGATAACGGAATTTATTGCCAGCAGGCAGATGTGTATATTGATGCTTGGCGCCCAGTCGATAAATGTATTGTAACCCATGGGCATGCCGATCACAGCCGCTGGGGACATAAAAAATACATTACCCACCACAACAATGTGCCGATTATAAAACATCGCTTGGGCGATATCACTGTTTCAGGAAAAGCCTGGGGAGAAACTTTTACCATTAACGGTGTTACTTTTAGTTTGCACCCCGCTGGCCATATTGTGGCTTCTAGCCAAGTTCGCGTTGCCTACAAAGGAGAGGTTTGGGTGTTTACAGGCGATTTCAAAACAGAAGATGATGGCATTGCCGAACCTTTTGAACCCGTTACCTGCCACACATTCATCACCGAATGCACCTTTGGCCTCCCTGCCTTTAAATGGGTGCCACAGGCCGAAGTTTTCAACGATATCAATTCATGGTGGGCTGCCAACCGTGACGAAAATAAAACTTCTATTCTCTTCGGATATTCCCTCGGAAAAGCACAACGGCTGTTGAAACACATAGACCCCAGCATCGGGAAGATATTCACCCACGGCGCCATCGAAAATATGACCGACGTATTGCGAAGTAACTACGGTTTTCATCCTACTACCCGTATCACAAGAGACACAAAAAAAGAAGAGTTGTTGGGAAACATCGTGCTCGCTCCTCCCAGCGCCCACGGAGGCACTTGGATTCGTAAAATGGTGCCTTACGTGACTGCCAGTGCTAGTGGTTGGATGACGTTTCGGGGCGCACGAAGAAGACGAGCCATAGATCGCGGATTCGTACTGAGCGACCATGCAGATTGGGATGGACTTCTAAATACGGTAAAAGAAACAGGTGCAGAAAAAGTAATTGCAACCCATGGGTATACCGATATTTTTGCCCGATACCTGCGGGAAGAAATGGGGCTGGATGCTCGAACTGAAAAAACCCAATATGAAGAGGACGCTTCGACGGCGCTTAGCGAACAAGATAAATTAGATGAAGAAAGCCAATGAAACAATTTGCCAACCTCATAAAAACCTTAGACAGCACCAATAAAACAAACGAAAAGGTGAATGCTCTAGCAGATTACTTTAAAAGTGCTCCAGAGAATGACAAATTATGGACCATTGCAATCTTGTCGCACCGAAGGCCAAAACGCCCTGTAAACACCACCTTGCTGCGACAATGGGCCACAGAAATCAGTAACATCCCAACATGGCTGTTTGAAGAAAGCTATCATATCGTGGGCGATCTGGCAGAAACCATTGCGCTCATTATCCCAAATAAAGATGAGGCAACCACAGACAAATCGCTTTCCACTTTTATTGCTGAAATCATTACACTACGCACCCTGCCAGACGAAGAAAAGAAAAGCTACCTACAAGAAAATTGGTTGCGTCTATCGTATTTTGAACGCTTCGTTTTTAATAAAATCATCACAGGCGGTTTCCGAATTGGTGTAAGTCAAAAGCTGATGACACGTGCCCTTGCCAAAGCCACAGAAATCGATGAAGATATTTTAGCCTACAAACTGATGGGCGATTGGACTGGTGAGAATACTACCTTCGAACAATTGATATTGCAAGAAAACCCAGAAGATTACCTGAGTAAACCGTATCCGTTTTATTTGGCCTATGCGGTTGAAGATGATTTTCAACAAGATCTGGGCGATATTTCTGAATGGAGCTTTGAGCATAAATGGGATGGCATTCGGAGTCAAGTAATTATTCGAAATGATGAAGTTTTTGTGTGGTCACGGGGCGAAGAGTTAGTCACAGATAAATATCCCGAGTTTCAGCGGTTTTTGTCAAAACTACCCAACGGAACCGTTTTAGATGGTGAGATTCTTCCCTTCGGAAATGGTCAAATTGGAAACTTTAACGACCTCCAAACACGTATTGGCAGAAAAAACCTCAGCAAAGCACTGTTAGAAAAAACACCCGTAATTTTAAACGCCTACGATTTATTGGAATGGAACGGAGAAGATATTCGGGAACGCCCATTTTCAGAGCGCAGGGAAATTTTAGACAAGCTCATCGCCAATTGCGATTGTGATGAAATTGGGCTTTATCTAAGCGATACCATGGATTTTGACACTTGGGAAGCAGCCGCCGAAGAACGGGCGCTTTCACGAGAAAAACGAAGTGAAGGCCTGATGATAAAACGAAAAGATTCTCCGTATCTGGTTGGCAGAAAAAAAGGCGATTGGTGGAAATGGAAAACCGACCCTTTTACCATAGACGGGGTGCTCACTTACGCCATGCGCGGTCATGGAAGACGGGCAAATTTGTATACAGATTATACCTTCGGACTATGGAACGATGGTGAATTGGTGACTTTTGCGAAGGCATATTCTGGATTAACCGATGCCGAATTTAGACAAGTAGACGCGTGGATTAAAAAAAACACCCTAGAACGTTTTGGTCCTGTGCGTAGCGTTACTCCGCACCATGTGTTTGAAATTGCTTTTGAAGGAATTGCCGAAAGTAGCCGTCACAAAAGCGGTATTGCTACCCGTTTTCCTAGAATTTTGAGATGGCGAAAAGACAAACCCATTGAAGAAGCCAATACCTTAGACGATTTGAGAGCCCTGATACCAAAATGAAACAGACCGAATTAATCAACATAGCTGAAACATGGTTTGATGAAAAGGGTTGGACTGCTTTCCCCTTTCAGAAAAAAACATGGAAAGCATTCTTGCAAGGCAAACACGGACTCCTAAATGCCCCAACAGGAAGTGGTAAAACCTATGCGCTATGGGTTCCGATTGTGCTAAATTATTTAAAAAACAACCCCAATTACAAAACCCAAAAACCCAAAGGGCTAAAAGCCATATGGATTACTCCGTTGCGGGCGCTTTCCGTAGAAATACAACAAGCCGCACAACGATTTGCAGAAGAGTTAGAAACTGGGCTTACCGTAGGCATTCGTACAGGCGACACTTCTCAAAACGAACGGGCCAAGCAAAAACGAAACATGCCAGATTTGCTAATCACAACCCCAGAAAGCTTGATGCTGCTTTTGGCAAGTAAAGGGTATAAAAAAGTATTCCAATCGGTTACTGCAGTCGTAGTAGACGAATGGCACGAATTGTTGGGAAGCAAACGGGGTGTACAGATGGAATTGGGTCTGTCCCGATTAAAAACTATTGCTCCCCAGCTTCGTATTTGGGGGATTTCAGCAACCATTGGCAATCTAGAACAAGCGCAAAATGTTTTATTGGGAATGGATGAGACATTCCGGGCCAATGCTGTGTTGATTAAAGCCAACTTAAAAAAGAAGGTAAAAGTTAGTTCTATCATTCCTAAAAAGATGGAAACCTTCCCGTGGCGGGGCCATCTTGGGTTACATTTATTAGATCAACTGATCCCCATCATAAAAGGAAGCAAAACCACATTAATTTTTACCAATACGCGGGGTCAGTGCGAAATTTGGTTTCAGAAAATATTGGAGAAATATCCTGAGTTTGCCGGTGAGATTGCCATGCACCATGGAAGCATCAATAAAGAAACGAGGTTGTGGGTAGAACAAGCCATTAGAAACGAAAGTTTAACCGCTGTCGTGGCGACTTCTAGCCTTGATCTGGGAGTCGATTTTGCCCCGGTTGAAACCATTGTTCAGATTGGTGGACCCAAAGGCATTGCGAAGTTTTTGCAACGGGCAGGCCGAAGTAACCACAGACCGGGCGAACCCTCAGTAATTCATTTTTTACCTACCCACGCTATCGAACTGATAGAAGCCTCGGCACTTCGGAAAGCGGTAAAAGAAGATGTGATGGAAGATCGCATTCCGTATCTGCTCAGTTTTGACGTGCTCATTCAATATCTGGTAACCTTGGCGGTAAGCGACGGATTTCGACCGCAAGAAATTTTCCCCGAAATAAAAAACACATTTTGTTATCAAGGAATTACCGAAGCACAATGGCAGTGGTGCCTCAATTTTATAACCCTGGGCAGCCAAAGCCTGCAAGCCTATGATGAGTACAAACGTGTCACCATCACCGAAGACGGACTGTTAAAAGTGGAAAGCAGACAAACCGCTATGATGCATCGACTCTCTATTGGTACCATAGTAAGCGATACCATGATACAAGTAAAATATGTGACTGGTGGCTTTATTGGTACCATTGAAGAGTATTTTATAGGGAAAATGAAACCTGGAGACACCTTTGTTTTTGCAGGTAGAACGCTAGAATTAGTACGCCTTCGGAATATGGTGGCCCAAGTACGGCGCTCGAACAAACGCAGTAAAAATATTGTAAGTTTTATGGGTGGCAGAATGTCGCTTTCTTCCCAAATGTCTGAAATTCTGCGGAACGAACTGCAGGACGCCCGCCTGCATATAGATAAAAATAAAGTCGGGCAGGAAGCCGACCATAAACGGAACACCCCCGAATTGAAGGCGTTGTCGCATATTTTTGAACGCCAAGAACAGGAAAGTACAGTTCCCAGAAACGATGAATTTCTTATTGAAACCTTTAAAACCCGGGAAGGCTACCACCATTTGTTCTATCCCTTCGAGGGCCGATTTGTACACCAAGCCATGGGCGGAGTGCTGGCCTATCGTATTAGCCTGCTGTCTCCCATTACTTTTTCATTGGCATACAACGACTACGGGTTTGAATTGCTGAGCGATCAGCCCATGGACATCCAAGAAGTTTTGGATAATAATTTGTTTAGTACGGATTATTTGTTTTCAGATTTGCAAAAGAGCTTAAATGCCACCGAATTGGCACGGCGGAAATTTCGTGATGTTGCGGTAATCAGCGGATTGGTTTTTACTGGCTACCCTAGCAAACAAATTAAGACCAAGCACCTGCAAAGTAACTCTCAGTTGTTGTTTGATGTGTTTCGGGATTACGAGCCAGACAACCTGTTGTACCAACAAGCGTTTCGCGAAACATTTGAGCATCAATTAGAAGAAGGCCGATTGCGATTGGCCCTAGAACGTATCGCAACACAAACGGTAGTTTGGAGACCCTGTGAAAAACCTACGCCATTTAGCTTTCCGATTATCACAGACAGACTTCGGGAAAAGTTATCTTCAGAAAAATTGAAAGACCGCATTAAAAAAATGACGTTGCTGTTGAATAAATAGCACCCTATCTTTGTCTGGTGGAACAGCGCATTCAAATTAAATCCCAATGGTTTATCCTTCATCCCAGTGGTGCGATATTTTGGGAAAAACAGAACATGCTCTTGGTGGCCGATGTACACTTAGGTAAGGTGACACATTTTAGGAAACATGGAGCCGCCATTCCGCCAGATGCAGCCTTCAAAAACTTGGAGAAACTAACCGAAGTAAGCAACCATTTTCAGCCAAAGACGGTTTGCTTTTTAGGCGATCTTTTCCACAGTAAGTTAAATACAGAGTGGCATGATTTTGCCAAATGGGTCGAATATACGCCAGCTTCTGTAGTGCTTATTAATGGTAACCACGATATCATTCCTAAATACCTTTTTGAAGACCTTGGTGTACAAATTTTTGATTCACAAATCATCGATTCGTTCTTGCTAACCCACCACCCCACGGACCATGAAAATTATTTCAATTTTTGTGGCCACGTACACCCAGGGGTAAAGCTGAAGGGTTCGGGCAGGCAAATTATTAGACTTTCATGTTTCTTTAAAACCAAGCAGCAGCTTATTCTGCCTGCCTTCGGAAATTTTACGGGAAAATACACCTTGGCGCCTACCCAGGATGCAGAAATTTATGTGATTGCAGATGGCGAAGTGATGCATGTTTCAGCATAAAAAGGGTGAAATTTTTACACAAAAGGCAATAAATTACTCTAAATGAACGCTTTTTAGTGTAACCACGACTGTTAAAAAGCTATCTTACAAACGATACATTAGCAGTAATTGATATATTTAACCGTCTCAATTCTTTACTTTCTTTGCAATGGAAACAACTACTTTGCCCTCCTGCAATACCGCAAGTCTTAATCCGTACACGCCCAATAGTGGCAATCCGTGGAACGTTTCAAAAGTACAACACACCTTTCGCCGTCTAGGTTTTGGGGCTAATTCCCTTGCCGTAGACAATGCCTTGTCACTTTCTCCTGGTGCGTTTATAGACTCGTTGGTAGATAGTGCCGTGGCCTTACCCCCCACACCCGCTCCGTTTTGGGGCAACTACGCAATTTCAGATTTTACCGATTATACCGCAGATAACGATCAATACATCGCAGATTGGCAACTGCAAACGGGTAACGACATTGTTTCAGAAAACCTTCGCGGCCGCTTGGCCTTTTTCTGGATGAACCATTTTGTGACCGAATTGGAGACGGTGTTCTATTCGCCATTTATGTACCAATACTACAACAAGATGCAGACGTTTGCCCTCGGAAATTTTCGAGAATTTACGCGCGCTATCGGTACAGACAACATGATGCTGCTATATCTGAATGGCTTTGAGAATACCAACAACACCCCAAACGAAAATTACGCACGCGAGCTTTTTGAACTCTTTACCATGGGGGAAGGCAATGGCTATACCCAACAAGATATTGTGGAAGCTTCGCGGGCACTTACGGGCTACAATCACTGGGCAGAACCTGGAGCAGATATTTATTTTGACAGCAGCACCTTCGACAACAATCCGAAAACAATTTTTGGCCAAATGGGCAACTGGGATTACGACGATGTAATCGATATCCTATTTCAGCAAAGGGGAAACCTCATTGCCTCTTTTATCTGTGAAAAATTATACACCTTTTTTGTGAGCCCAAGTGTAGACGCTACCATTCGGCAAAACATTATTGAGCCGCTGGCACAAACCTTAATCGACAATGATTTTGAAATGGTGCCCATGTTGAAACAACTGTTTAAGAGTGAGCATTTTTATGATGAGCGCGCATTGGGGGTTGTGATAAAAAGCCCTATAGACGTCATTTTTAATTACGTAAACGAAGGGTCCTTCTTTTATGATGATACCCTGATGGAAGCATTTTTATATTACGCGGGCCTCATGGGCCAAGAACTTTATGATCCGCCCGATGTTAGCGGTTGGCAACGCGATGAAACATGGATTAATGGCTCGACGCTAGCCGGACGTTGGGGACTTATTGAGCTCTATATCGATTTTCTCTTCGGAAATGGTCACGAACAACTTTTGGTAGACCTTGCTAGGGAACTTTCGAACGATAGTACCGACCCGGCGTTTATTACCGAAGTGGTCATCAACCATTTTATGAGTAAAACACTGCATACCGCGTCAGACTATGTAGTGGCGACAGATATTTTTAAATGGGAAGTTCCCCAAAACTATTACGATTCTGGAACATGGAACCTAAATTGGTCTTCAGCACCACTTCAAGTTTCACTATTGCTGAAACATATTGCCCAAATGCCCGAATTTCAATTAAAATAAAACCGCTTATGTGCCAACGCGATCACATTCCGAAGAAAAAAAATACGCAAAAAAAGGAGCAAAATGTTCACGACCAAGAACATGCTACCTGGAACCGCCGCTCGTTTATACAAGCCTTAGGTTTGGTAGGTGGAGGCAGCATGATGTTAGGTCCAGCAGCCGTTTCGGCCTCGAAAGCTTCACCATTATCTGTCGCACTGTCGAAAGCCGAAAACGACAATATTTTGGTAATCGTTCGCTTAAAAGGAGGAAATGATGGTTTGAACACCGTCGTGCCTGTTTACGATTATAGTACCTACGCTAATTTACGCCCTACGATTAGGCACCAACAAAGTGAATTGCTTAATTTGAATGCCGATTTTGCCATTCCGAATTATATGAATAGTTTAGAGTCTATGTGGGGTGACGGACAAATGAAGGTAGTACACGGGGTTGGGTATCCGCAGCAAAACTTGTCGCATTTCACCTCTTCTGATATTTGGGCTAGCGCATCTACCCCAAATTACGAACCCACAGGATGGTGGGGACGTTATTTTGAAGACCTCTATCCAGACTATCTTACCAATCCGCCAGCCGTACCTCCCGCAATTCAGATAGGAAGTATTGGCAACCTCATTTTTGAAGGTATGGAGAACAATTATGCCTTTTCGGTGGCCAATCCAGACCAATTAGCACTGGTAGCTGCCAACGGTGCCCTTCACGATGTGGTGAATTTACCAGATTGTGTGTATGGAGACAAGCTATTGTTTATGAGGGCTACCACCAATACTACTTTTACCTACGCACAGGTCATAAACGATGTATATTTGGCATCTACCAACAACGCTAATTACGAAGAAGCAGAGCTTGCCAACCAATTGGCCATTGTGGCACGCATGATAAAAGGAGGTTTGGGAACCAAGGTATATATGGTGACGTTGAATGGTTTCGACACCCACGCCAACCAGGAAGAAGACCACAGAACCTTGCTTGAAGATCTTTCAAATAGTATGAAAGCGTTCTATGAAGATTTAGGGAGTATTGGCATGCAAAACGAAGTACTTGCCATGACCATTTCAGAATTTGGAAGAAGACCCTACGAAAATGGCTCGAACGGAACAGACCATGGTGCCGCCTCACCCGTAATGCTTTTTGGTCCCGGGTTAAATGGCAGCGGATTTGTTAATGAGCATCCAGGCCTGACCAACTGGGACAATAATGACAACCTGATTCCGACTACCGATTTTAGGGATGTTTATTCTAGTGTACTCACAGATTGGTTCTGTCTTGCGCCTAATGTGGTGAACGACATTTTGCTAAATGAAACCTACCAAAACCTGAATCTTGGCTTCTCATGTGAGAGTCTTGCGGTACAAGATTTTAGTGACATCACGAGATTTAACCACGTGGCAACCTATAACAACAATACCACGAATATTGAATTTACCATGCCCAACACAGGCCATGTAGACATTAAATTGTACGATATTTTAGGGAAAGAAATAGCCACGCTCAAGAACGAAATCGTTTTTCCAGGGCAACATAAAGTAGATGTTAGGGCAGCCAGCAAAACACGTTTGGCGTATGGGCAATACATTTACCGTATTGCTGTTGGCGGCCAGTTTTACAGCCGTTCTATCCTCATTAAATAACAGCGTATTTCTGGTTTTTAAAACGGAAAGAGACAAACCAACACTTTTACCCTTTTTCGACCTAGGGGATGCGGTGTAATTGTTTATTTTTGCAGGCATCTTTCATTAACTGTATGTACAAATGAACCAAAATCCGAAACGCTACACAATTACCGCGGCATTGCCATATACCAACGGTCCCGTTCATATTGGGCATCTCGCAGGTGTGTATGTTCCGTCAGATATTTATGCCCGTTTTCAACGGCTCCAAGGAAACGACGTAGCTTTTGTCTGCGGAAGCGACGAGCACGGTGTTCCCATTACCATCAAAGCCAAAAAGGAAGGGATTACACCCCAACAAGTCGTAGACAAATACCACGCAATCATTAAGCAGAGTTTTGAAGACTTCGGAATTACCTTCGACAACTACTCAAGAACCTCTGCCAAAGTACACCACGACACGGCTTCTGAATTTTTTAAAAAGCTTTACGACGATGGCAAATTTGTAGAAGAAGTCACCGAACAATTGTATGACCCAGAAGCCAATCAGTTTTTGGCAGACCGATTTATCGTGGGTACTTGCCCAAAATGTGGTTTTGAAGAAAGCTATGGCGACCAATGTGAAAATTGTGGTACCTCCCACAATGCTACCGACCTCATCAACCCTAAGAGCGCCATTTCTGGCAATACGCCAGAATTGAAAGAAACCAAACACTGGTTTTTGCCTTTAGACCAATACGAGCCATTTTTGAAGGAATGGGTTTTAAAAAGTCATAAAAAAGACTGGAAAACCAACGTGTATGGCCAATGTAAATCATGGATAGACGATGGCTTGCGACCGCGAGCTGTGACCCGCGATCTGGATTGGGGTATTCCCGTGCCCGTTGAAGGAGCCGAAGGAAAAGTATTGTATGTTTGGTTTGATGCACCCATTGGGTATATCTCTGCCACCAAAGAATGGGCAGCACGCGAAGGAAAAGATTGGGAGCCGTATTGGAAATCTGAAGACACCAAATTGCTCCATTTTATAGGAAAAGACAATATTGTTTTTCACTGTATTATTTTTCCGAGCATGTTAAAAGCAGATGGAAGCTACATCATGCCAGATAATGTGCCGGCTAACGAATTTCTGAATCTCGAAGGAAACAAAATATCGACCAGTAAAAATTGGGCGGTTTGGTTGCATGAGTATCTGGAAGAATTTCCAAACCAGCAAGATGTATTGCGCTATGTACTCACTGCAAACGCACCAGAAACGAAGGATAACGACTTTACTTGGGCCGATTTCCAGCAGCGAAACAACAGTGAGCTGGTAGCTATCTTCGGAAATTTTATCAATCGCGTTACCGTGCTTACCCATAAATATTACGATGGGGTGGTTCCAGCGCCTTCCTCTTTTTCTGAAGTAGACCAACAGACCCTGAAAGAACTGAAGGCGTATCCTGATGTAATTGCCAGCTCGATAGAGCGCTACCGTTTCCGCGAAGCGCAAGCTGAATTGATGAACGTAGCTCGATTGGGGAATAAATATTTGGCAGACGAAGAACCTTGGAAAACCATTAAAACTGATGAAGCCAGAACACAGACAGTGATGTATGTTGCACTTCAAATTGCTGCGGCCCTAGCCGTATTAAGCGAACCTTTTCTGCCGTTTACTTCAAGAAAATTGAAAGACATTCTGAATGTCACCCTGAGCGGAGTCGAAGGGTCTCTTTCTTGGAATAGCGTCAGTACTGATGACACCTTAGTACCAAATGGCCATACCATCAACAAAAGCGAGCTGCTTTTCAGCAAAATAGAAGACGAACAAGTACAACACCAACTCGACAAGCTTGCAGCTAGCAAAAAGGCAAATGCTTCAGAAAATACAGCACAAGCTACTACAGTAACACCACAAAAAGATATGATTCAATTTGACGATTTTACCAAACTCGACATGCGGGTAGGCACCATTTTAGAGGCAGAAAAAATGCCGAAGACCAAAAAATTGTTGGTTTTAAAAGTAGATACCGGTATCGATGTGCGTACCATTGTTTCGGGGATTGCTGAAAGTTTCACCCCTGAAGAAATCGTTGGCAAACAAGTAACCGTGTTGGTGAACTTGGCTCCGCGAGCCTTACGTGGTGTAGAAAGCCAAGGCATGATATTGATGACTGAAAATCCCGATGGGAAGTTGGTTTTTGTGAATCCTGACACAAGTGGTGTTGGTAATGGGGCGACTATAAATTAAAGATATTTTAAAAACCATTTTTAGGTATTCACGATGAAAACGCTGTTAACAGTATTGACATGTATATGTTGGGTATTAAATATAAGCTGTCAAGAACAAGTTTTGAATATTGGCAATACATTACATGAAGGGTACAGGTTTGTAGACAATTCGTATACAGCTGTTGGCAAGAATTCTTTTTGTCTTTTTATTAATAATAATAAAGATATAACCGCTAGAATGTACTCGAAAGACCTAAATTTAATTGGTGAGTTTCTAGCCGATACATTTCCAAATAAATACCTTAACATATTAGGGTTTACAATCAAAGATCATCAGCTGCGATATTTTCTTCAGAAAAGGAATAAAAATAAGTTTGGCAGTATTGTTTTTGATTTTGATAGTCTTAAAACTGTTGAAAATGAATTCGATTTTAAACTTGAAAAAGAGGTTTATATTGAAAGCTTTGGCAGAGAAGACAAATTTTACCTTATAACTGTTGATAAAAATAGTAACCTACTTAATCTGTATATTTTTAATCATGATGGTAGTTATATTAAAACGCCTTATAATTTTTCAAATAAAACACTAAAAGACAGCAAGGGGAATAATCAAACTTTATACGATATCCTTACTCAAAGCTTGATTTTTATGAAATTTATAGAAGCTTCATACATAAAAGATGATGCAAAGCAATCTCTTGATGTCTCTAACAACACAAACAAACTATATCCTACTGAAAATGGCTTTATACTTACTGCAGACAAAAGTGATTTAGCAACGTATTTGTTTCTATATAACTCAGACGATAACACACTTACTTTTGATATGCTTATCAAGAATAAATTAGTGGGTGAATATAAACCCGGAGAAATTAGGACCAACTCATTCTTTTTAGATAACAAACTTTTTCAAATTGTAGTTTCTAAGGATGAAATGATAGCAAATGTTTCAAATATTACATCAAAACAAGAATTGAAGAGATGGACATTGAGCTCAAAAGATGAAAAGATCGGTTTTTCAAATTCTGCTATAATTATTGAAGGTGGTGCCTATAATCGAACGAGAATTAGAGAAATAGAAAAGCCCTCTAAATTTTTAAGAAAGGTTAATAATAAAAATGTAGGAATACTTAGCAAAAAAAATGGAGAAAATTATCAAGTAATTTTTGGAGCCTCAGTTACATCACAGGGGTATGTAGGGCCTGCTATGTTTACAATATCTACTGGCGCTGCTGGTCAAGTTGCTCCTTCTTACACATGGTTTGGTCATCATTATAATTATTTAAACTATAAGTATACAAAGTCTACACGTATAGAGGGTTTGTATAATTCTTCATTTGAACAACTAGACGATAGCATTCCAGAGCCTGTTTTTGAGAAAATCTCAAGTTTTGAAGATACCCTTAAATATAAAAAGGCAACAACTACATTTAAGTTTAATAATAATTACTATTACGGATATTATCATATCAAAAACAAAGAATATCTAATATATCAGTTTCCAGTTTCTGAATAATATTCTAAATGCTCAAAATAGCATACCATCCCATCTATAAATATACCCTTCCGGAAGGACACCGTTTCCCCATGGCTAAATATGAACTGCTGCCGAAGTTTTTATTGAAACATGGTATTTGTACTGAAACTAACTTTTTTGAACCCAAGAAAGTTTCAGCAGAAGTTATAAAACAAGTTCATACAGAAGCGTATTACAATAGGCTCATTAATTTGGAAATCGATAAAAAGGAAATAAGAAAAATGGGGTTTCCGCTACGTTCTGAATTGGTTGAAAGGGGGCATTACATTATAGATGGCACCATTACCGGTTGTGAATTTGCACTGCAACACGGTGTAGCGATGAACATTGCTGGCGGCACCCACCACGCTTATGCAAACCACGGGGAAGCCTTTTGTTTGCTAAATGATCAGGCTGTAGCAGCCCAATATTTGTTAGATCGAAATCTCGCCAAGCAAATTCTGATCGTAGATTTAGACGTACACCAAGGCAATGGCACCGCGAAAATTTTTGAAGCTGAACCCCACGTATTTACGTTTTCGTTGCACGGTGCTAAAAATTATCCCTTTAAAAAAGAAAAAAGCGATCTTGACATTGGGTTAGAAGACGGGACAGAAGATGATGAATATCTTTCGGTATTAAAAAACACCTTGCCCATGCTGCTCAAGAAAGTACAACCCGATTTCATTTTCTATTTAAGCGGTGTAGATATCATTCAGGGAGATAAGTTAGGTAGATTAGCATGCACAATAGAAGGCTGCCAAGAGCGTGACCGTTTTGTATTGCAAACGTGCAAAGAAGCAGGAATACCTGTTCAAATTAGCATGGGAGGCGGGTATTCCCCAAATATAGACAATATCATTACGGCACATGCCAATACGTTTCGCACTGTACAGAATCTTTATTTTTAGTAGCACTCTTGTCGCTCTGTCCCCCAGCGTTAAAATTGAATTAAAAACTCTAAAGAATACCAATCGTTTTTATATGTTATGGTATGGGCAAGAAAAAAAAGGACAAGTCGGCACTCAAAAAGGAGTGCTGCGACAAATACCTCAAAAAAGGGGAGCACAAACGCTGCAATCGCTGCCCCTGCTTAGATATGACCCCCTTTCAAAGACGTTCTCGTTTTATTGAAATGGGCATACCCATCATAAAAAAAGCACCAGAAACTGTGTAGTTTCCGGTGCTTGCATCCCTTAGCTTGTACTACACACATGCGAAGTATCAAGCTTATTTGCTAACCGCAAAAAGGTCGGTAAGCTGTTGTACCATGCTACCGTTTCCTGAGACCGTAATCTCACCGATCTTCTCAGCGATCTTTTCTACGTATTCCATCTCCTTCAACTTAAATAGCATTTGGTTGTCTTCCATCAATTTGGCGGTATTCAACAAGCTTCGTGTAGAAGCAGTTTCTTCCCGTCTCGTGATGACGTTTGCTTGGGCTCTCTTTTGGGCCACCAAAACCTGGTTCATGATGTCTTTCATTTCACCAGTTAAAATCACATCTCGGATACCACAGTACAAAACTGTGACTCCCAATTTGTTCGCGGCTGTCTTTGTGTCTTCAAACACAGCGTTCGCAATTTGTGATTTGTTTTCCAAAAGTTCATCCAACGTATGCGTTCCAATAAAAGCCCGCAACGCCAACTGCATGGCAACATACAATTGCTTTTCATAGTTCTTGTTTCCCAAAAGTGCTTTTTCAATATCGGTAACTTTGTACTGTGCGTAAAAGTTGATACGAATAGCGGCCTTATCTTTGGTCAACAATTCTTGTCCAGCTACTTCCAATTGCAATTGTCGCAAATCTGCATGTATCATTTTTATAGAAGTTGCGTTCTTCCAGAATCTGTACGTACCACCGGTCAAGGTTTTCACATACACATCATCTACAAGCATCACTGCCTTTTCTGTTGCGGCTACATCGAACGTTCGAACGTGCTTGGCCAAATCGTACTTCGCGAAAAGTGATTTCTCGATCGCTTCTGTGATGTAAATCTTGCTAAGATCTACTCTCGTAAATCTATAATCTACCATCCCTTTCCAGAACACATACCTTCCCGCTGTAAGCACTTGACTGTACTGATCATTTTTATAAACAACCACCAATTCGGTGTCTAGCACGTCTATTTGGTGCCACATTGCCGTCAACTCCTCATCACGCTCTAATATTTCAAGGGCTACTGGTGCGCGTTCCATAGCTTCAGAAAGACTGTATTTCACAATTTTTTTTCCGAAAAACCAATACACGCCTTGGGTAACTACTCGCTGGTAATCTCCATTCTTGAAGACCAAGCCTACTGTTCCAGCATTAATTCTAACTCGTTTCATTTTTCAAGTTTTAGAAATTAAACATTCAATTCACAACACAATCTGTAACGGCAATCGTGTTTTATTTTCAATATTTTGGGCGTTCCCACACCCTTGGTGTGGTCGGGCCATTCGCTATATCCGCCAATAATCTTGGCGGGATGTCGCTACTACCCCTAACGCGATTTTAAATACTAATAGCTAAGTGCCAATCCTCTTAAAGAAACGGAGTGACCCCACGATTCACATTTCCAAGGGCCGTTCAAAATCAGGTGACAAAGCGCAGCGGTGGTTGCAGTAATTAATAGGTTACATTACCTTACTACGTTTGCTATGCCACGAGAATTCCGAAGAACTCTTTTTCCATATAAATGGTGTAGACCGCCCAGGTTTCCATGAGAGTGTTTTATTTGCATTTCAACAATATAAAACCGATCGGCACCCAACTATTTTTTGTCTATTATATGCCCGACAGGGCTGGTAGTCATTTGTAAAGTTGACTTTCTTTGTTTGACAGATTTTGAGTCTGTACCCTGCGTTATAAATGCAGTGCTCTACCGCTGAGCTATCCCGCCAGAAGTGGGAGTCGGAGTCGAACCGACGCTTTCTCTGTTGTTCTAACCAGACTGAACTACCTCGAATGAACCGAGAGTGGGATTCGAACCCACGTCTTACAGCGAACTATTTTTTGGCAAATAGTAAACCTTCAAATCAAGTTGTACATATCGCCTCGATGCATTGCTGCAGTACGATACACAATGGTGCTATACCGAAACACCTAACTAGACCCGCTTGATATTGTCGTCCAATACATTGAACCAATTGTAGAACAGATAGGATTTGAACCTATATCGCCAGTGCTTCAAACTGGTGCATTGACCTACTTTGCTACTGTTCCATTAGCGCGCTTTCAAGGACCCGAACCCCGATCTGATCTTTTGGAGAGATCTGTGCTACCACTTACACCAAAAACGCCTTGAAAACCCACCGAGATTTGAACTCAGACTCCAAGAATCAAAATCTTGTGTGCTACCCTTACACTATGGGTTTATTGTTGAGGCATTGGTCCCGATAGCAATCGGGAGAACCCTGCTCTCCTCATAGAAAGTGAGGTGCACTAACCGCTATGCTAAAGTGCCTTCCTTTCGTTCGTGCCTCTCTCGTCGGAGGCATGGCAGTACCGATGGGACTTACTTC
>DFLU01000012.1:223998-355154 GCA_002375495.1 Flavobacteriaceae bacterium UBA3611 | reverse complement strand
TGCTTCGCAGTACCGATGGGACTCGAACCCATACCTTTCCGGGAGACAACCGGATGCTCTAGCCTTTGAACTACGGTACTAAGTGGGAGTGATAGGATTTGAACCTATTTGGTTGTTACACAACGGTTTTACAGACCGGCCCGACCCTCCAGCTTCGGCGCACTCCCATAATCCGCACCCAAAATTGGGTGCGGAAATTCTCCTTTCTTTTAATTAATAAATCTGATTTAAAGCAAGCCGTTTAAACGGTTTCTCCAACTTTTTGAAACAGCTTGTTGAGGTTCAAGCTTTGTCTCTTCCTTTTTCTGCGTACGCTTTTGGCGTTCCCTTTTTTTGGTAACACGCTCTAATTCGCCTTCAACAAATTCTGCAAATTCGTTATTCATAGCGAGGTTTCGTGCCTCTTTTAAAAGGTTTTCAGCTGCTTCAAATTCTTGCAAATATTCTAGCAATTGACCCTCTAACAATGTTATAAGGGCTTTGTCAATTCCCTTTACTGTTTTTGCAAAATCGATTAGCTTTTGCGCTTCGTCAAAATCGTCATTTTGCATCAGCGTTCTTGCATAATCTGGGTAAATAATTATAGAACCTATATCGGCTGCAACTGCCTTTTCAAAATAGTTTTTAGCAGTTTCGAAATCGTTCAATTGCTCGGCGTATACCTTTGCCATCAAGCACAACGCCTTCACGTTTTCAGGCTCATAAGACAAAGCATATTGCAATGCTTCCACAGCTTTTTCCAATTCCCATGGATAGGCTTCAAGCGCCTTGAACAAGTATAAATTATGTGTATTAGTGTTCATTTTAGTGATCTTTATTTGGTTTTGAGCACCGTAACGAACTACATAGGAACCTTCAGAAAAGGGCATAAAAAAATCCGAAACGGTTGTGTTGCTTCGGATGAATGATAGAAGAATTTATTCTATTTATAATCTCGAAGCCATCGATTTTCGATAAAATACGGTGCACTTTCTATGTGCATTTTACGCTGAAATAGCATGGCGTTGTTTTTTAAATTATATCAATTGGGTTGTTCACAATTGCGGTGCAAATATGAGAGGGATATTTTACTTATGCAAGAAAAAATTTAATTTATTTTATTGATTTTCAATTAGTTACGCCATTTTAAGCATGCGAATTCCCTGTCCGCTTTCTGCAGATATTCGGCCTTGTTTGCAAACTGTTGTCTCTCTGTTGCTTATACATCAATGCCTAAAATGGTATTCTTTTTTATCGTTGGTTTTTTTCCATAAAATAATTCCATAAAAAAAGCGTCCAAACCATTGGACGCTACATATATATTGTTTTTTTGAGTGTAATATTCTCTACATATACGTACATAACGCCCTAAATCGCCCTGTAGAATCTTTGATTCCGCGATATTCCAACTGAAAATTCAGCATGCTGGGTGGTATATGTACTACGCTTCTTCTCATTAAGCTGCAAATATGTGAATTTTTATGCACTTCTTCAAAATATTAATTTGTATAAGATTCATGTAGGGGTTGAAAATTTCTCTTCAACATGCTTATAATTTATGCTCATTTCAGTTTAAAAAAAATACCAAAGAAAGCTGCTATATTCACATTTCAAACTTAAAAGTTATTGATTTATAGCAATTTACGTATAAACCCTTATTTGACGTCACAGAAATTGTGTCTAATATTAATGTCTCAAATATTCCCAGAATAAAATAGGTACAACTCCCCCCAACCCATTCTATTCTTTTGATTTGTTTTATAACCAACCGTAAAATAAATGCAATTAGTAACGCATTCAACGAAGAAGATTCTTCAGCTATGTATTATACTCGCAATCTGCGGGTGCAATCTCTATGTAAATCCGTTGCAGGCCCAAAATGATAGTCTTTCAAAAGAGGCAAAAAAGGGCAAAACAGAATTGGAAAAGGTTGAAAAATTGCTTTCTTTCAAAAACTTATTTCATCGCAGTGACTCATCAAAGTTGGCCAAAAGATACATTAGATGGCATAAAAAATTAACTCGTGACAACCCAGATTATCGTTTTACCATAAAAAAAGATGACCTTAAAGATTCCATAGGCTGGAAGCCCGACAACTCGAATGCTTTGACAAAAGAAATCTTTGGTTGGTATCCGTATTGGGACAAAAATTTGTACAAGTCTTTAAATTATTCACTGCTTAGCACCGTTGCATACTTTTCATATGAAGTAAATCCGAAAACGGGAGACACCCTTACTACCAATGGCTGGTTAACCGAACCCTCTGTAGATGTCATCACAAATAAAGACAAGCGTGTACTGCTCACCATCACAAACTTCGGGTATAAAGAAAACAGGCAGTTCCTTAAAAACCCTTCGGCTGGCAATCTTCTTATACAACGCGCCATAGAACTAATTGAAGCGAAAGGGGCAAACGGAGTCTGTATCGATTTTGAAGGTATTCCGAAATCCCAAAAAAAGAATTTCAACAGTTTTATTGCACAATTTGGGCAAGAATTGCGGGAGGCCAATAAAGACTATAAATTATACCTCACGATTCCTGCGTTAGACTACAACGAATATTTAGATTTTGAAACCTTAACACCCGTAGTCGATCAGTTTATTATCATGGGCTACGATTACTACGGAAAAACCAGTAAAGTGGCTGGTCCTGTAGCTCCATTACATAGCGGCACTCTTTGGAGCCCCATAAATCTGAACACTTCGGTAGCGCTCTACCTTAAAAAAGGGGTTCCTAGCGATCAATTGATATTGGCACTTCCGTTCTACGGACAAGTATGGAATACCAAAACAGGTGACAGGAAAGCCAAGGTAGACAAGTATGTTGGGGCGCGCACCTACGATTATATCCGCCATGAAATGAGCAAGGTGCCCATCATAAAAGCTAGATATGATTCAATAAGCCAATCGAATTACTATAGTTATATCCTTAAAGAGTCTGGAAGTAACAAACGACAGTTTCGGCAAATTTGGTTCGATAGCGACTCGACCATGGCAGCAAAGATGCGTTTGGTAAATACCAAACAACTAAATGGATTGGGAATTTGGGCACTGGGTTATAACAAAAAATACGATAATTATTGGAAGGTCATTGAAGATGTTTTTGTTGCCAAACCAGCAGATTCACTACAGCCTGTGGTCATACAATATCCAGATTCGGTGGTGGTCATTTTTAAGGATGCCAGTGCGAGCATAGGCAGTGCCACACAAGGTGTTCCAGGCGCACCCAACAGCTCGAACAATGCCGAAGTAATTACCGATAAGCCAACTGCCTTTGAAAAATTTTGGAAAAAAGTAACCAATCTGAACGAAGTCTTAGATGGTTTAAACGACTTTAAAAAATTCTTGGTTTTGGCCTTGCTATTTGTAGTGTTTTTTGGAGGCGCCGGATTTATCATCGCGCTTTTTAAACCCGAGACACGCATTTTTCTTTTCAGTAGTAGCGCGCTCACCCTTTACTATGTAGCATTTGTCTTGCTATTTGTCTTGGCTGTATTTCTGAATTGGAACACCCCTGTTTTTAATCAATCTATTGTGCTCATCATCGGTTTTATCGTAGGTGCGGTGAGCCTATACTTTATAAATAAAATCGTGCAAAAAAAATATAGCAATTTACCATGAGTGGAATCTTAGCAAAAGAAAAGGCAGCACTTGCCAAAGAAGAAGGAAAGCTTACAAAGTTTTTGAAGGCAGTCCAAAAATTTATGGCCAAAGAATTTTTATGGGTTCTATTAGCCGTCGTTTTGGCATTTCCATTGGCGTATCTCATCGATTATGTACTCCAAAATTATATGTATGAAGTTTATGGAGATCTCAAAATTTATATGAACGACAGGCCTGTTTTATTAGCAACCTACCTCATTGCCATCGCCGGAATCTATTTTGCCCGCGCTGTAGCGGGTTCAATAGCGCTAGCATTAAAAAAATCTAAACCCTGATCTTATGATTCACAAAGCACTAGAATTTTTACAAGATTACTTAAACAAGGAGCTAAAAATGACATTGGCACTGAGCGAAGATTCGGTAGTAGCCAGTAGTCTTGTAAACCCTGATGGTTCAGTGGTAGAAAGTACACAAAACAAGGTTGTCATTTCCATCGTGAACATGGAGCACGAAACCTTTGTAAAATCGACCCAACAGTATAAAAGTGACGGCGAACATTCCTACGGAAAAATAAATCCGCCCATTCACCTCAACCTTTATCTGTTAATCACTTCAAACCATTCTAACTATTTGGAAGCCTATAAAAGGCTTTCGGTAGTCATTACAAAATTTCAGGCAAATCCGTATTTCAACAAAAATGAATTTTCGCAGATGCCCGATCCGATCAAAAAATTAACCCTAGAAATTTTCAATATACCCATCACTGAGCTCAGTCATATCTGGAGTGGTATAGGCGCAAAATATGTCCCTTCCATTATTTATAAAATGCGCATGGTGACCCTCGAAGAAACGAAAATTAAAAAAGAGATTCCTGGAGTCACGGGTCTCGGTAACACCGCTAAACCATCATAATTATGAACATTTCCTATCAAAAATGGTTTTCGACACAAATGCTCCATTCTTTCTTTACGAATGGATTGTGCCCTTATGTTGTGCTTCACCCTTTTGCTGAAACAGCCCAGGTAATGAAAAACCATCAATTATTACTTAAACGTGCAGAAGGGGTTTTCAGCATGTACGCCGGGTCTGAAAATGGAACGGAAGATCTATTTTCCAATTTGAATAGCCTAGAACCTCTCTACTTTCAATTACTCGTAGAAGATCCACACTTTTACAATTATACAGCACTACCACAAATTTCTGCTTCGGAAATGATACTCCTTACAAATACGTCTGACTGGAACTACCTTCACCAAAATGATGAAGTTTCGGCAGCAAATGTGGTAACAGTAAGACAAGAAGATCTCGTTTTAGAAACCCTTCAACAAAATGATGTATTAGAAATTACAGATGAAGCCGGTTCAGAAACCATTCAGAAAACAATATATGGCAATCCACAACCCGAAACAGAAAATGATGTCCCGCCTGTACATATTAGAAGTCTGCAGACGGGCCACTATCGGGCGTGGCATAATGATGCCGAAATTGGAGATTCTTTCTACCATTTCAATACAGAAATTGCCAACAACTGCGTAGGCATTTTAGCCATCGACCCTGCACTATTGCAACATCCAAATGACCAAGAAATTAAACTTTCGGCAGCATTTGAAGTTCGCAAAGTCTATAGGAAATATAAAATAATAGTTAGTCCCCAAAATGCAATAAAAATAACGATTGGCGACATTCATGAGGCCATCGCATTTGGACAGCCGGAAGGCACACAACCTGCCTCCTATACAAATTTGGGAGAGGAACAATTTATGGGCGACCAAAAAGCCACTGTTTTTATAGCTCCAAAACCAGAAGCGCTTGCTCAATATATCGACAGTCGCCCTGTACTTACCTATTCGTATCCCGACCCTGTTTCGAATACCACGATTCGAACCGAAACGCTCAAATTACCGAACCCCGGCCCCGAAACTTTAGAAGAGTATATAACGCCAGCAGGTGAAAAAGCTTACAGCGTAACAATGATAATTTATGTTTAATTTAAATCAACTACTATGTCAAAACCAATGAAAACCCCTGGGGTCTACATCAAAGAATTAGATGCCTTTGGGAACTCTGTAGTACCGGTGCCCACGGCGGTCCCGGCCTTTATAGGGTACACAGAACAGACGAAATTTAATGGGACCGACCTATTAAATAAACCAATTAAGGTAGATTCATTAGCGAAGTTCAAGTCTATTTTTGAACCCGCCAATCCGGAACTTCGCCCGTCTATCTCTTTTAAGGTTGAAATGGAAAAACCTAGAAAACTGCCAGATGGTACCACAGAGTTTTACATCGGTACTTCAAAACCGGCATCTTATGTGGGAGACACTGGTGATCGGTATTACGACATGACCAAAAATGTAATGTACGAGGCTAAAGTAGCGTATTCATGGACTAAGAATACTAATACTGCCTCTGGTGAAGGTGCCCCCGATGAAAATGCTGGTTCTGGAAAAACAAGTTACTTAGATCTCACTGATGGTAAACTTTACGAACGTGCTGACGCAACTAAGAAATGGCCTAAAAAGGGAACCAACGTTGAGCTGAAAACATCAGATACAACGGGAGCTCCAGGTATCGAAATTGGCGATCCCGGAAGTTACTACTATGATGGAACAGACGTGTATGGTCCAAAAGAAGGAGGCTGGCCTACCACTACCAATGCCGTTGTTGTTGGCACACTTGCCTCTGGGGCCACTGTACCAGCTGACACAGACGGAGCAGAAGGTGATTTCTTTGTAGATGAGGATAATAACATGCTCTATGGCCCCAAGGGGAGTGCTGATTGGGGTACAACAGCTGGTGTGAGTCTCTCCGAAGAAACCCCTACCTTTTCAAACAATGGAGTAGATTATTATGTGAGTCCGACTTCAAAAATACACAGACTCCATAGTGCCATGAAATTCTTCTACGCCAATGGTGGTGGAGATTGCTATATCGTGAGTATTGGAGATTACGATTCGGAGTTTAAAGCAGATGACTTCACTGCGGCTATCACGAGTTTAAAAAAGGAAATGGAACCTACCATGTTGGTGATTCCAGATGCAGTAGAGCTTGCCGACGCTAACTCGACAGAGCCTTTAGCTGACAAATACGCACAAACTTACTCCTTACAAGCAGCGATGATTAACCACTGTGGGGATATGATGAACCGCGTGGCCATTCTCGATATTCCGGGCGGGTATGATGAACCTATCACAGAACCTACCGCAAGTGTAAAAGCCTTTCGTAACGCAGTGACTCCGCTAAATGCGAAGTTTAACAGTTATGCAGCTGCATACTATCCTTGGTTGCATACTTCGGTATACGGTCCGTCAGACATCACGTACAAAAACATCGATAGCGCCTCTTACAGTACTGTACATGACATTCTCAGTGCAGAATTTAGTGGGGTAGATACGTATACAACTGATGATGGCGACCTCATACCAGAGATTGTTCAGGTGCTTTCATTTTTTACAGAAACTCCAGACGGCGGCGCTACCAACATGACCATGGAAACGGCAGATTCAATCTTGAAGAATATAAGTGCTATGTACCCTTTTATTCTTGAAAAGATTGAGGAAAAACTAAACCTTATGCCGCCAAGTGCTGCGATGGCTGGAATTTATACCGCCACAGATAATTCTGACGGTGTTTGGAAAGCCCCAGCAAATGTGGGCGTGCAAAGTATGATTGCTCCCGCTGTAAAAATTGACCACGAGATGCAACAAGATCTGAATGTTCCGTTAAGTGGAAAATCTGTATGTGCCATCAGGGCCTTTACTGGTAGAGGAAATTTGGTTTGGGGTGCGAGAACCTTAGACGGAAACTCAAACGATTGGCGCTACATCAATGTGCGTAGAACCCTCATTTTTATCGAGCAATCTGTAAAAGATGCGGCCAAAGCTTACGTGTTTGCACCAAACGATGCGAGTACTTGGGTAAATGTGCAAAGTATGATCAGTAATTTCTTAACAGGGGTTTGGAACCAGGGCGGACTTGTTGGCCCGAAACCAGCAGATGCGTTTTCGGTAACGGTTGGACTGGGAAGTACCATGACCAATGACGACATTCAAAACGGAATTATGCGAGTAATGGTGAAAGTTGCCGTTTCGCACCCAGCTGAATTCATCGAAATCACCTTTCAGCAGCAAATGCAGAAAGCATAAATCAATTATTAATTCTAATTAAAAACAAAATATCATGGCAGGAGAAGCTCAAGATAATGTATGGCCCTTACCAAAGTTTTATTTTAAGGTAAGTCTAGGCTCACAGGATAATACGGTTGCATTCCAGGAAGTTTCTGGATTAGACACCGAAACACAGCCTATTGAATACAGGCATAGTGACAGCAAGCAATTTTCGACAATAAAAATGCCGGGAATCGTAAAGTCTGGCAACGTTACACTGAAAAAAGGAATTTTTGTAAACGATAATAATTTCTGGAAGTGGTACGACGCCATTAAAATGAACACTATAAAACGGGAAACCGTAGTGATTCAATTATTGGACGAAAAAGGGAGCCCTACAATGACCTGGACCATCGCCAATGCATGGCCTACCAAAATCACGGGTACAGACATGAAGTCTGATGCCAATGAAGTGGCGGTAGAAACCCTAGAATTGGCACACGAAGGTCTCACTATTGCAAACGGCGGATAATGGCACATGAATATCCCCCAGTAGCCTTTTATTTCCAACTCAGTTTCAGCGGAATTTCTGGAACTGTAGATGCTTCTTTTAAGGAGGTGTCTGGTATTAGTATGGAAATGGGTATAGAGGAAATTACAGAAGGTGGGAACAACGCGTTTAAACATCGCGTTCCGACCTCTGTAAAATTCTCAAATCTTGTATTAAAACGCGGATTGGTACCCAAAGATTCTGAAGTGATCGCTTGGTGCAAAAGCACACTAGAAGGAGGCCTTGCAGAAGTAATTGAAACCAAAAACATCACGGTTCATTTACTGAATGAAAACGGAGACCCCTTAAACTCATGGAGTTTTATGAATGCTTGGCCCGTAAAATGGGCTGCAGCAGACTTACATTCGATGAATAACGAAGTAATGATTGAAACCCTTGAATTTGCCTACAGCAATTTCACCGAAATGACCAGTCCAGCAAGTACATCAGACGATGACGATGGCGACTTCGGTTTCGATCTTTTTAATTGATGAACCATGCCTATAGAAATTAGAGAACTACTTATAAAAGTGCGTATCGAAGAAGAAACAGCGACGGTTTCAGAAAGCATCGATATAGCCGGTCTCAAGCAGACCCTACTCAAAGAATGTAAAAAAGAAATTGCAAAACAGTGCAACAACTTAAGACACCGATAGTATGGCAACTGATAAATTGAGCATCGTAGCATACAAAACCAACAAGTATACTGGAAAAAGTATCGGGAAAGTGGGCGTAAAGATTAATCCTGCGTCCTACTCGCACAAACATCAAGTGAACTATTGTAGTACCATACCAACCGGGGCAGCCAATACACCGCTTAAGTTTTCGTCAATGCCGCCTGAAACTATCTCTTTCGACATTCATTTTGACGCAACAGGAGCAATCCCCAACAATACCGTTCTAGTTGAAACACAACTCAAACAGTTTAAGAAAGTATGTTTCAACTTTAATGGCCAGATACATGAACCCAACTACTTGATCGTTTCTTGGGGCTCACTGGTTTTTAAATGCAAGCTGACTTCGCTGAGTGTGAATTACACTTTGTTTAAAAAAGATGGCACCCCATTAAGGGCCAAAGCATCTGTGTCATTTCAGGAAGCGATAGACGAGACGATGATCAATAAAATAGCAAACAAGCGCTCTCCAGACCTAACCCACTATGTTGTAGTAAAAGCAGGAGATACCCTACCGCTACTGTGCCATGAAATTTATGGCGACCAATTTTATTATATGGAAGTAGCCAAACACAACAACATCGCTAATTTCAGAAACCTAACCCCGGGCACTAAATTATATATGCCCCCTTTAAAATAATAATATGGCAAGTTCACCACTTATTGAAGAGTCTAACCTCCCTTCCTTTACCATTTTATCGAATGGGAAAGAAATTCCGGGCACCTACGAAGTGATAAGCATTAAAACCGTACAACAACTGAATAGAATTGCTGCCGCCGAAATCGTATTGCGAGACGGCAATGCACCTACCCAAAATTTTGATATTGCCGAATCTGAAACCTTCAAGCCCGGAAATGAGATAGAAATTAAACTAGGCTATCACAGTAAAGATGATAGCGTCTTTAAGGGTCTTGTCATAAAACAACACCTAAAGATCAGTCACGGGGATGGGTCACGATTGCATATTATTTGTAAAGATAAAGCGCTAAAAATGACGGTGGCTCGAAACAGCAACATCTACACAGAGACAACCGATAGTAGCATTCTGGAAACGCTCATTAGCAATGCTGGACTCAGTGCTTCGGTTACTTCAACCAGTGCGCAACATAAAGAAGTAGTGCAATACTACACCACCGACTGGGATTTTCTGGTAACCCGAGCCGAAATAAACGGTATGGTGGTACGTACCGATAGTGGAAAACTCATTGTGGCAAAACCAGAAATGTCTAGTGCTCCAGAACTCAAGGTAACTTTTGGACAGGATATTCTGGATTTTGATGGTGAACTCGATGCAACCTTTCAGTATAAAGATGCAAAAGGAAGCGCTTGGGACATGAGTACCCAGGCAATAATTGACGGTACCTCAAGCGAGCCTTCTGTGAACAAACAAGGCAATCTAACCGGTGCGACGCTTTCAGAAGTACTAGATGCAGGTACCCAACAATTACAAACCACTACAGGACTCACAAATGAAGACATGACCATGTGGGCTAATGCAACCGTTTTAAAATCAAGACTTTCACGATTTAAAGGAACGGTAACATTTCAAGGATCTGCCAAAGCTGAAGCTAACAGCCTCATCGAACTTGCGGGTTTAAGTGATCGGTTTAACGGAAACGCATTTATTTCTGGCGTTACCCATACGGTTGAAGAAGGCAATTGGCTCACAGAAGTGACCCTCGGTTTAGCCGCAGAATGGTTTGTAGAAACACACCCTGTGGCAGCTCCTATCGCTTCAGGTTTGATACCGGGAGTGCGCGGGTTGCAAACGGGCGTAGTTAAAAAAATGTATGAAGATCCTGATAACCAATTCAGAGTACAGGTTGAAATACCAATGCTGGGTGCAGAAAACGAAGCGGTTTGGGCACGACTGGCTACATTTTATGCCAGCAACTCATTCGGGGCCTATTTTATGCCAGAAGTTGGAGACGAAGTGGTGTTGGGATTCATGAATGAAGATCCGAGATTTCCTATTATTCTAGGAAGTGTGTATAGCAGTAAACTGGCATCACCAGAAACGCCCGACGAAAACAACACTATAAAAACCTTGGTGACCAAAAGCAAGCTTCAATTGAAATTTGATGAAGAGAAAAAGAGTATTACGGTGCTTACCCCCGGTGGAAATACCATGGTATTTAGCGACGAAGATGAAGCGATCACCATTACAGACCAAAACAACAATAAAATTGAAATGAACAGCAGCGGAATTTCTATGGAAAGTCCGTCGAGCATCAACATTAAAGCAACCGAAGAAGTGAGCATACAAGGCGCCACGATAAGCATTAATGGCGACCAATCTATAAGTGCTTCTGGTGGCACGGTCGATATTAGCGCAGACATGTCTGCAAGCTTGAAAGGTAGTGCAGAGTGCGCTATTTCAAGCGATGGAAATTTAACGGCCAAAGGCCTTATGGTAATGATTAACTAATGGAATACGAAGAATTAAAAAATCGTTCTTTTCTAGGGAGAGGTTGGGCATTCCCGCCCACCTTTTCAGATGCGCCCAATATAGGTGTTGAAATGGTCGAGAACGAAAAAGACATCAAAGAATCGCTAGAGATTCTCATGAATACCAATGTGGGTGAACGTGCCATGCTGCCCGAATATGGTTGCAAGGTGCTTCAGTTTTTGTTTGAAGCCATCTCGAATTCAAAAATGCATTTTTTGAAAGAACTCATCAGAACTGCAATCATTCAATATGAACCACGGGTTGAGCTAAATGATATTGCGATAGACCACTCAGATTACCAACAAGGAATTATTAGAGTGGGTATCGATTATTCGGTGATCACCACAAACACTCGGTTCAATCTCGTTTTTCCATATTATAAACTGGAAGGCACAGATCTTCCTAAGTTATATCACAAACAAATAAAACATACCCTGATAGCACCTTTATAATGAGCACTAAAAAGAACGGAACCATACGAACACAGCGCTTGCCCAAAGATCTTTTGGACAACCCCTTCCAGATAGACGCTCGGTCTTCTTGGGATTTGCTGGGTTATATGGTGGCGTATCTGGAAAAGCTGAATTACTACAACCTAGACAATAAAATAGACGGGAATTGGAAAAAATTGGTAGAGAACGATCCGGTTATTTATGCCGTAATCATAATAAATACCCCAACCACAGCCATCACAAAATTGCTTGACAAAAGCCGTACAAACAAAGATTTTATTTTCAATAAAGAGGAAGTGCTAACCCTGCTAACCGACTGGTACAAGCAAATTGTACGTTGGCAGTACGACCTACTTAACTGTGGCGAAAAACATTTAGGCGAAAAGCTAAAGAAATTAATTCGGGATGTATTAGAAGATGAAAAAAGCAAGGTTGAAAAAATATTGGGAAGTCCAGAAGAAGAAGAAAAAGAACTCTTGGATGCTGCAGATACCTTGTATAAAATCATTCTTCACATAAAAAATTTTACCAAGTCACATCTAACCGAAAGCATGTTTCGCAAGCATACACATTTGCCCCATAATGCCATGTACATTGCGTTTGTGCGCCTTTACAAAATAGTTCAGGACAAGCTAAATAGCATCTCGCGGCGCCATTTAGATTTCTATTATAAAGACATTCTTCAACAAAAACCTTTAGAAGGTAGAAATACCCGCGCCACCCTCGTGTTCGAGTTACTACCAACCGAGGCACAAACGTTGATAGACAAAGGCACACTGGTTTCTGCAGGAAAAATGTTCGGTTCGCGCAACGAGGTACACTTTAAAACAGACAAACCGCTTCGGGTTCATCAAATTGAAATTTCTGAAATGCAGACGTTGTTTTTTAATACGAATCCGTATTTGAACATTGGCACAGACCAGCCTGTAATTTCTTCAGTACAAAAAAGCGCACTGCTCAGCGACGGAAAAATGGTTGAAGACAAACACGATTGGTTTGTTTTTGGCGCCAATAAAGAGACCTTGCAAAACACAGTAATAGATCCCAAGAAATCGGCACAGCTCGGTTTTATCATTGGCTCGCCCGTGTTAGCATTAGAAGAAGGCAACCGAAGTATCTCGGTTCATTTAAACCTAACTGAGATGAGCGCGAAAGAAAGCTTGTTGAAATTGGTACAACAAATTCAGAAGAACAAAAAAATTACCTTAGAACATGCCTTCGCAGAGGTTTTTGACAATGCTTTCAACATCTTTTATACTACTGAAAAAGGATGGGTTCCGTTTTCAAATTATAGTGCAACCTTTGCTAATAACATTCTTTCCCTTCATTTTGAGCTCCAAAAAATAGACCCTGCTGTCACCTTGGCAAAAAACCTTTCGCCAACCTTACAATGGCCTTCTATAAAAATTGTACTGAATGAATATGCCCCTGTATTTGCATATCCGTTTTTGCAAAATATCGCATTGGAAACCATCCGTATTGATGTAAAAGTGAGAGACATGCGCAACTTGGCTTTATACAACAATGTGGGTAAAATGCCCTTAGGGAAATCGTTTGAAGTTTTTGGCCCAACTCCGTCCAAAGGAAATTTCTTGCTGATAGGAAAGAATGAACTTTTCAGAAAAAATGTAGAAACGGTAGCATTTAATTTGCACTGGGAGACCATACCTGAAACCTACGGCGGATTCACAACGTATTACGATGGCTACTCAAAAGAAGTCAATAATAAGTCGTTTATCGTGCAACTTCAGGCACTCAACAATAGTTATTGGGTCCCGTTAGAAGAAAAGGCCATTCCGACGGCCCATTTATTTTCTACGGAAAAATGTACTACTCCCGAAGGCTATGAAAGTGAAATTCTGTGCTCAACCACCACACTTTCCATTCCCAATTTTGAATCTTTTGATACGTCATTAGATTTTAACGGGAAAGAACCTCTTAAATACGAAGTGAATTCACAATCAGGATTCTTTAAAATAACATTGGCAGCGCCGTCCTTCGGCTTCGGAAGCGATATTTACCAACAAGAATTTACTGAAATTGCCACTTACAACGCAAAAAACAAACGACAGGTCCCTTTTCCGAACAAACCCTTTGTGCCAAAACTGAAAGGGGTGACTGTGAATTACTCGGCTTCAGACACGTTGTACTTCGATTCGAATCCGCCAGACGGAGTAAAATCTGAAAAAAACTTAGGTGAATTTATCCATATTCGACCTTTTGGTTACGACGTCGTTATAGCACAGCAAAAAGTAAAACAAAACCTTCTGTTGCCACGTTACGATGCGCAAGGATACTTTTTTATGGGTCTGAAAAAGGTAACCGGCCCAATGACCGTAACCTTATTCTTTCATTTTCTGCGCTCAGGCACCACCGTTAAAATAGAAAAGAACAGCTTGGTTTGGGAGTATTTTCATATAGATGGTTGGAAAACATTTACGCCAGAACAAATCATAAACGACGGTACGGGCGGATTAACTAAAACAGGGATTATAGAATTGGTGCTTCCAGCACCCGAACAAACTATAGAATCGGTTGACGATTCGTTATTCTGGATTCGAATTGCCACCAAAAAAGCTGGGCAACACTACCCTAAGATTAAGGGGGTATACCTTAACGCAGTACAAGCCCGTTGCATCAGCGAAGAAGTTCAGGTATTGGGGGCTACGTTACCTCCCAACAGCATCGATACCCTTGTTCAAAAAAATGCAGCCATAAAACGGGTGTTTCAGCCAGCCAACACCTATGCTGGGGCCATGGCCGAAAAGGAATCTACTTTTTATAGCCGTGTGAGTGAGCGCTTACGCCATAAATCGAGAGCCGTTGCTGCATGGGACTATGAGCGATTGATTTTAGAACATTTCGACATGGTGAAAGTAGTGAAATGCACCAATCTTGGTGCCAATTTTCACCCTGAACCAGGCAAGGTAAAGGTTGCGGTATTGAGTAAATTTTGGACCAATGATGAGCGGTATTATTTCAAAAAGGGAAGCTTAGAAGCCATGCAAAATTTCTTGCAACAACGGTCGAATCCTTTTACATCGATACAGGTAATCAACCCAACAGCAGAATATCTGTTGGTAAATATTGTTGTGGTTTTTAAGGCAGAAGACAGAGGTGGCTTTTACATAGACGAACTAAACGACGCCATTACTGAATATCTTTCACCCATAAAAAACATAGAACATGGCATGGGCGGTATTGGTGGTAGTGTGGTCCCAAATATGGTATTAAGTTATGTAGAAACATTGCCCTATGTAAAGTTTGTACGTATGCTATCTATAGAGCACATTGTGGGGAAAACGAACCGAACGTATACCTATGATGACTATGCTGGGGGTGCGGCCATTAACGCTACTATGCCTTGGTCTATCCTTTCTCCAGTTAAATGTCATCATATTATTGCTGCGGAAGAAACAACCCCTATCGCTACAAATACCCTTCAGGTTGGAATCAGGAATATGGAGATTGGTCTCGATTTTATTTTAAAAGACGATCCCGTTGTGTTTCCATCAATGATGATGCAAGCACCTAAAAAGAAAGCAAAAGATGCCATTTTTTCCCTAAAGCCTAAAAAAGAAAAGAAATGAGCAATAAACCATACGATAGAACCAGTTTAAAAAGCCTCTTTGCAGATGGCAACAGACCAAATGCACAAAACTTCGGAAGCCTTATCGACTCTATGGTAAACAAAGTTGATGATGGCATCTCGAAAACCATGAAAGACGGACTCATACTTGCGCCAGAAGGCACCGAATCTGATCGGGTATTGTGTTTTAAAGAAAAAATTCAAGACGATCTCCCAAAATGGAGTTTTGAGCTTAAACAAGAAGCAAACCAAGGATTGGCCCTTGTGCAACCCATTTCTTCTAACGTTTCAGAAACACGGCTATTTTTTACCAAAAAAGGAGCTATTGGTGTAGGTACAGAAACCCCAAAAACAAATTTTGAGGTACAAGGTGTCTCTGGGTTTGAAAGCAGAATGGGCACTTACCAAATGGGAAGTATCCCTGCAGATCGCCAATGGCACGACATTACACCAGAGTTGAACGGCTGCAAGGCTTTTGAAATCATTGCCCAAGTAGGGAAACAAGGCCAAGGGCGATACGCGTTATTGCATGCGCATGCGCTGAGTACATTTGGCAAATCTTGGCCAAAAATTAGAAAGACACAAGCACGCTACGACTGGCGATGGTGGAACAGAATTTCGTTACGGTTTGCCGGCAGCACCTACAAATACCGATTGCAAATGCGAACCCGATCAAATTTTGGCGATGGGGTGAATGTAAAATACCACATTTCAAAACTTTGGGATGACGATATCATGAACACGATTTCAGCACAAGAATAACCATGGAACCCGTTTTACCGAAAGGACATATCGACAAAAGAACAGAAGGCGCTAGCGATTATGAGCGTATCTACAGAGAAGGCATAGATATACTTCAAATTCTTTCTGGTGCTAATTGGACCGACTATAATGAGCATGATCCCGGGGTGACGGTCCTTGAGAATATTTCGTACGCGCTAACCAATCTTTCGTACAAGGCAGACCTTCCTATGAAAGACATTTTGAGAAGTGCTAAGGGCGATACCATTTCTTCGGGTGACAACGCTTTTTTTGTGCCTTCGGAAATTCTCACCACAGCACCCATTACGACCATTGACTACCGCAAACTTTTTATAGACAATATTCGGAATTTTAAAAATGCCTTTATTAAAGTAAGGCGGGAGAACAGCTTGTTGGGGCTGTACGACATTTATGTTGAAATGTACCGTTATTCTGAAGACGCCCAAGAGCTTCAACAAGAAAAAGAACGGGTGCAAAAGGAGGTCGCACAGCTTTTTCATGCACACCGTAACTTATGCGAAGATTTGTACCGCGTGACCATTTTAGAGCCGTATCACTTGGCGCTTACCTTAAAGGTGACCTTAGCTGAAAACGCAAATGGAGAAGAAACCTTCGCTAAAATCTATTTTGCCATTAACGATCATCTCACCCACGAAGTTCGGTTTGCCTCGCTCGCAGACCTTCAGCAACAGCAAGTTTCTATAAACTCGATTTTTGAAGGCCCTATGCTCGAAAACGGATTTATTCAGGATGCTGAGTTACAATCGAAGAAAAAGGCCGTATACCCAGATGAACTTATGAAACTTGCGAGCAAGATAGAAGGTGTTATTAGCATCGATTATTTCAGGTTGGACCATGTTTCCAGCAGTGGTGAAACTATACGATTGATGCAACCTACTGTACACTTGCTTCCCCATCAGTTTCCGATTTTAAAAAACCCAGATGAAGAAACCATACTTCAGTTTAAGCAAGAAGACGTTCGGTTTACCGCTTCCAACACCATTATCAATAAGCAGCTATCGTATATGGATATGCTTTATTACGGCGAGTTTAAGTCGGTTTCGAAAGCAGTGAACAATGTTGAGATACCAAAAGGAACGGCTCTTGAAATCGATTCGTATTTCCCTATTCGGGAGCAATTTCCGCTGGTGTATGGAATTGGAGAACACGGCTTGGAAAAACGGCTGTCTAAAAAACGGTATGCCCAAGCCAACCAGTTAAAGGCATTTTTACTGCCATTCGATCAGCTCATGGTTAATTTTTTGGCGCAATTAAACAATGTTTACTATTTGTATAATACCGATGAAAATATAGAACGGACCTATTTTACGGGTATGATAGAAGACATGCACCGTTTAATTCCGCTAATAAAAAAGGAAAAAGAGAAGCTTTCACCAAAAATACTAGAACGATGGTCTGAAGAAATGACGGCACTAGGAGATTCTTTCGATACCAATTCGCTGAAACGTATGCACCAGATTGCCGATATGTTGTTGGCTCGATTCAGCGAAACGTATCCTACCAATGCCTTAGAAAAAATTAATGAAATCACTTTTGGTGCTTATTCAGACCACCATGCATTCGACAAAAAAATATTACAGTGGAAACGCGAACTGTTGAAAAACTACCAAACGATTTCTTACAACCGAAGCAAAGGAGTTGACTACACCAAAATAGCCGAAACAGTCCAAAAGCCTACTTCTGAAACGTTTTTACATAGTTCAGTTCCTGGGCTGGTACAAAAGGTGTCGCTATTGCTTGGTATTGAAAATTACAAAACAAGGCCGCTTAGTGATGTTGTTGAACAATCGGGCATTAAGATGTACTTGCAAAAAGATGGAGTAGATTTCCTATCGGAAATAGTAGAAGTGGTGAATACCGAAGATGAAACCAACATTATTGAAGTAGACGAGGCCATCATCATCAACGATTTGGAAGAAGACCTTAAAAATGCGTTTTACTTTTTAGGGAGTTCAGATGGTTTGTTTGAAGAAATTCTTCGCGAAGGAATTAAAAAAGAACACTACCGTTATAAAACCAACGGGGCTTCAGAAAAAAGCACACAACATGTATTTTACAAAACCAAAAGGGCAGCACCCCAACTAATCCACACAGCAACATCAGCCCATGAAGCACGCACTGCAATAGATAGAATGATTGCGGCATTGAAGCAAATAAACCGTAAAAGTGAAGGTTTCCATCTTATCGAACACCTGTTATTGGTGCCAGATTTTACCAAAGAGCATTTTAGTTGTTCGTTTATCATGCAAGTAGACGATTGTACGGCTATCAAATTTTCACAACAGCAGCCTATGCCCTTAGAAAAACGCCAAAAATTTCTGGCTACCTTGCAAGATCAAAACAGTTCTAAAGAGTCGATGGTCTTTTGCATAGAACCTTCGGTGCAAGAGCACACAATATGCATACAACAAGATGGTGAAACGCTAGCCACTTCTGAAACGTTCGCTGCCGAAACTGACGCACAGCAAGCATTAGACGCAATTCTCTGTACGTTCGAGGAAGGTGGAATACCCTATAGTATACATAGTATTGAAAATGTTGTGCACTTCGGAAATAACCAAGTAGAAGAATCTTTTTTCTCCTTACAAATGAGCCTAATTCTACCTTCATGGCCGGCTCGTTTCCAAAATGAAAATTTCAGAACAAAGTTTAACCATACCATGGCTGAAAATGCCCCAGCACATATCGGATTCCATACTTTTTATCCGCCCTACAACGACATGGTGCAATTTGAAGAGGTATATTTTAAATGGCTGGAATTACTTCCGAACAAACACAATGAAAGCAGTTATGCAGACACTTCTTTCGAGCTCATCACGCTACTGAAACACTATCACGAAACCTATTGTCACGATTGAGTAATCCAGCACCACATATCATCAAGGCACAAGAATTTCAGGTAGTACTAGACAACCAAGAAAATGCATACAACATACAATCGGGTATCAGCGCTTTACAAAACGAACGCCTGCAGCACCTTATCAATTCTATTTTAGACAGCTACGCGACAGAAGACAGTGTGTATCAATTTGAAACTATCACATTAGAGCTGGGCAGCATTCCGTTAATAAATTACGAACAGGAACTCACACATAGAATTGAAACACAACTCCACGCCTTCTTTTCACATCATATTTCAAAAAATGGAATCTTACGAACGGGAAAAAAACGAACACTGGCCCCATTTAAATTAGAGCAGTTAGGACACTATTTATCGCATGGCTACACCCAATGGAATTCATTCTCGTCTTATGCCCCCATGCAATTAATCACCGAGTTGTTAGCAGATCAAAAAGATGGCTTACGGAAATTACTACGGGAACTCGGACAAAAAGAAATGGTGCGAAAACGATTGGTGTTTCAATTTTCAGACACTATTCTAGCGCAAATCACCGAATTGGTGGTTCCTGAAGAAAGTGCTTATATCATTTCCTATAAAACTGAAATGACCAAAAAGCAGCAAGAACAGCCCATGGTTAAATTGGCATCCACAGAATTTAGAAATGCTATTTGGGAAGTATTGCTTGCTTATATTTTTGTAGACTCGGCAGGATATTTCAACAAAAAGGCATTTTTAGCCTACGCCATCAAAAAAACAGCTTTAAAATTTAACCAAACCTATGCTTCACTGTTACAATTGCTAACTGCAAACGTTTCCGTTTTACAACAACAGCAGGTAAGAATGACCGAATTCCAAAAGATTTTAGTCGATTTAGAGCTGGAGTCGCGACATACTTCGCACGAAGAACTTGAGATGCCGCAGCAAGGTGACGACATAGCTGAAATGCTACAAACCCTCGACCAATTTCTAAAACAAGGAGCAATTCCATTTCATAAAACTGGGTGGTCTAAACGTGCTGTTAAGTTAAAGATTGAATCCCTCATCCGTTCAAAAGACCCTACGGCAACAGCAAAAATTGGCGAATGGCTATTCGATTTTGGCGCTAAAAAAAGGATATTGGAAGTCGCAGACCATTCGCTGTTGCGGTCTTTACTCCCTTTTTGCCCTCAAAACTACCAAGAGCTTCTATTTACATTTTTTTCCGAATTAAATAAATTGGCCCCGTCACTATCAACAGCCGAACGCAAGCTATTGTTGGTATTGAGTAAAAACGAAGTGTCAATACTTTTAGCAAGTGTAGAAGGCAAGAATCTTTCAGAAGCAAAGATACTGGAGAAGATTTTTCAAAAAATCCTTCAGGTGCCAGGTGTTAACGGGAGGTTGTTTAGTAAGATTTTGACTTCAGCAAAAGACAAATTACCGGCGCGATTTCACAAGCCAGTACAACAATTTTTAGCGAGCTCCCACCAAAAAAATACTACAGCAATGGTGGCAAATTATCTGGAAGAAATGCTCGCTTTTGTTACTAAAGAACCGGCGTTTATTTGGAAATATTGGTTTAATAAAAAATTAATTGGATGGTCACAGAAAACAGGATTGTCGGCATCACAACTGCGGAAACTTTTGTTGAAACAAACCACTTCCCTACCTAAAAACCCTAGTATTCAATTAATAAAACAAGTCCTTGCTGAAGAAAAAGTACAAGAGTCCTTCGCAATTCAAAGCAAACTCAATGCGGCGCAACAAAAGGCAATACTAAAATATGTGATCTCAAACGGATTGTTACCATGGTGGATGCCAGATTATACCATTTTGCGTTTTCACAAAGACTTAAAAGAAATGTGGCGCCAAACAGCAAGTAGGGCCGAACTAAAAATTCTGTTTGAAACTGAGAGAATCCACCCTTATTTTATTCGTCTTTGCAGCGTTGAAGGAAGTTCGATGGTGTGGGAGTTGTTAGACCCTTCTTCTACTTTAAAATACGCTAAATTTATTACCGTTTTAGAGGTGGTGGCCCACAGCACATTTTTTCCTGCGGGTAGTTTTAAGCGTGTACAATTTAATGTGTTGAGAAGTAATTTGGTGCAATTACTTCAGAAAAAAACAGTCTCCGAGAAGGCGTTTTTTAGCGTACTTACAACTTGGTTATCCCAGCAACGGTTAGTAAAAAACAAAGCGTTTTTAACACATTTGGCACATGAAATGCAAGCAGTAGTAGGTGCGAAATTTTCAACTACATTTCAGCAAACCATGGCAAAACAATGGACCAAAGGCGCCATCGGTTTAGATAAAAAATCGATACTTGAAGAAACAAATGCACTTACCGAGTCTTTCCCGCTTTTTAATGCTAAAACTACAGCTAGCGTTGCAACGGGTAACCTTCAGGTCTTAAAGCGAGAATTAGAGGTGTTTTTACAAAACAAACCTGAAAAAATAAAACTGTGGTTAGGCCAACCAGAAACCAGAATTCGGTTGTTAGAAATATTAGATCATGATTTATTGGATGTATTTGTAGAAACGAAGCTAACCGAAAAGCAATCAAACCATTATAAAAATATAAAGCTCTTTTTTGCAGCATACCAATCGGTGTTGTCTGTTCAAGAATATACTACCCTCCAAAATCATTTTTACCATTTGATTTTGATAACTTGGAGCTTGAATGGTTTCAGCACTTGGAACAACAAACAGTGGGTGCAGTTGGCACTTCGATGTTTTGTGGAAGTTTTGGGGCATAAAAAAAGTGGAAGGGTTTTATGGAATGAAGGCGCAGCACGTATGGAAGCACCAAAAAATGTACAAAAAACACTGGCAGTACTTTTTCAAATTTTACAAGAAAAGAGTGAAAGAACACTACAAATCGAAACGCAACAAGAAGATCTTCGTGCTAAAAATGCCACACCAAGTGAAGATAAACCCTATAAAAAACTAGGAGAAAAAATGGAAAGACAGTTTTTAGATCCGTTATTCATCAAAAATGCTGGCCTCATACTTACAGCTCCCTATTTGGGAATGCTTTTTTCTAGGCTTGAGTTAATGCAACACCATGTATTTGTAAATGGAGAAGCGCAAGAACGAGCAGTGCATTTATTAGGTTATGTAGCTACTGGCGCCGAAGATTTACCCGAATATGACTTAGTGCTTCAGAAAATTTTATGTGGCATGCTTGTTTCTGAACCCTTAAAGACCCATACACCACTAACTAACACTGAAAAGGAAATGGCAGATGAAATGTTAGAGGCCATCAAACAACATTGGAAGCCGTTAAATAATACATCGATAGAAGCGTTTCGAGAATCGTTTCTAATTCGCGAGGGCAAGTTAGAAGATGACGAAACGGCTTTTTATTTATTGGTGGAGCAGAACACGATAGATATTTTATTAGATCAAATTCCGTGGAACATCAGCAAAATCAAATTAAGTTGGATGCAAAAAATACTTGAAGTACAATGGAGGTAATCACAGCACTTGCAAAAACCCTAGATAAGGAACTCAGGTGGTTTCAAACCATCGTAAATGCGCGTATGAAGACCTATTTTGAAAATCCTGATGCCAAGCAGGACACTGTAGACGCCGCTCCAGACCTTTCAAAAGACACTTCAGAATATGCGGTTTCCATTAAAAAGCACGCGTTGGGCAACGAAGAACGATTGGCACTCATATTAGCACTCGCTCCTTCATTACAACCAAGTGTATTGGACGTATTTCTAATAAGAAACCAGAGTCTCAACACAGAATTTTCAGAATTTGGAGGTATTAAAAATGCTACGAAACATGGTTTTGTACCTACGCTAGAAACAGCCCTTTTTATCTTGGGAGGAACGAAATTGGAGGTGCGATTGCAATTATTGGATTTGTTCTCGACCAGCAATCCGCTTTTCCGAAGTGGTATTCTGAAACTACCGAACGACCAAGACAACTTGCTTCAGTCTCCGCTGCAACCCACACATGAATACCTTAGTTTGTTTACCACAGGCAAAAAAGCCCTGCCCGAATACAGCACCTCGTTCCCAGCCAAGAGAATTTCGACACCCCTAGATGAAAAGGCACTTATTGTACAACCACAAGTACGTAACTCACTAGATGAAATTGAACAATGGATGTTTCATGCTGACAAGATTTTGAATGAATGGGATCTTGAAAAAAACCTAAAACCAGGGTATCGCGCCTTGTTTTATGGTCCGCCAGGCACGGGAAAAACATTAGCGGCCACACTATTGGGGAAAGCGACCAAACAGCCGGTATTTCGAATTGATCTCTCTATGGTCGTTTCAAAATACATTGGGGAGACTGAAAAAAACTTGGGGAAGCTTTTTGATGAAGCAGAAAATAAAAAATGGATTTTATTTTTTGATGAAGCAGATGCCCTCTTCGGAAAGCGCACACAAACCAAGGGAGCTAATGACAGGTACGCCAATCAGGAAGTTGCTTATTTGTTGCAACGTATTGAAGATTTTTCAGGATTGGTAATTCTCGCTACCAACATACAGAGCAATATAGATGATGCTTTTTCAAGACGGTTTCAGGCCATGATTCATTTTGCAAAACCAACAGTAGCAGAGCGAATACTACTTTGGAAACAGCTATTTGGGGAATCTTTTAAACTTTCAGAAGAAATTGATCTTGATGCGCTTGCCAGCAATTACGAACTAACGGGGGGTGAAATGATAAATGTGTTGCGATACTGTGCGCTAGAGGCTGCCAAACGGAATGAAAAAAAGATTGTTCTTACAGATATTATTACAGGAATACGTAGAGAATACAGCAAACAAAATAAAACGTTATAACTATGCCACAGCAAGTATGTATGGGAGCAATGATGACTTGTTCTTTCGGGGTAGCGCCTTCGTCATTAATGGTATTGCCACAAAATAGGGTGCTTACCAGTAATATGCCAGCAGCCAATATTATGGACAATAAACCCATGGTGAATATTCTGCCCTTTGGAATGTGTTCGTCTTTGGCCAACCCTACTGTAGCGGCTGCTACCACAGCAGCATTGGGAGTATTAACGCCGATGCCATGTATTCCTGCAACTGTTGCCCCATGGGCACCTGGTAGCCCCACAGTTTTGATTGCAAATATGCCTGCGCTCAATAATACCTGTATGCTAAATTGTATGTGGGGTGGGGTGATTACAATCAGTCAGGCCGGCCAAGTAACCCACGATGTGGCTTGATGAGGTATGTACAGAAAAAAGGCCACCATATGGCAGCCTTTTTATTTTTAATCTGAGTCGTGATTATTTCGACAACATGAGCAATTCGTTACACAGTACTTCTGTGATATAGTGCTTGCCTCCGTCTTTATCTTCCCAAGAGCGGTTGGTAAGTTTTCCTTCTACGGCGATTTCTTGCCCTTTGGTTACATAATTTTCAACCACTTTTACGAGGCCACCCTTTACTACTACATTGTGCCAGTAAGCTCGTTCTACCTTGTTCCCGTCTGAGTCTTTGTAGCTGTCGTCTGTGGCCATCGAGAATTTGGCCATTTTGTTCCCATCTTTAAAGGTTACAATTTCTGGGTCTTGCCCCAATCTTCCAATCAACTGTACTTTGTTTCTAAGTGCGTTCATAATATTAAATTTTAATAGTTAAACAGTTAAGTCATTTTCCAGAGTCGGTCTGGTAGCCGTTGTTGATTTCGTTCAACAGTGCAAATATGGGATGGCTTCCAAAAACGATTCGGCTGGTACGCACTTACTTTCGTTTGTAAATGTTTGTAAACGTTTGTTTCGCCTTACAACGGCTACAACAATACATTTATTCAGAAATAGTTTTTAAGCAAAAGATGTATTATTCTTTCTCTATCTTTGAAAGGAAATTTAATTTTTCAAAAAAGAGCAACATGCAATTAATAAAATTGAAACCCAGAAATACGAATTCGGCCGACAAAAAGTTGAACGAGCGTTATGAAAAGTTGCAATCATTACTTGAAGAAATACACAAACGGGAACTTCCGCAGAAAGTCACTACTGAAATTAATACAGAAATTGAAAAGGTGAATACCATCCAAGATTCCGCCTATAAAAAACAACTCCTAAAGTCAAGAACCAAAATATTGCGAATTCTTGAAAAAGAACTGAAGTTGGTTCCTAAAAACTACTATAGAAATTTATGGCTGGCATTGGGCATGTCGGTATTCGGAATCCCAATGGGCGCTGCGTTCGGGGTAGCGCTTGATAATATGGGGCTGTTGGGTATAGGACTTCCTATTGGAATGGTCATCGGAATGGCCGTAGGATCTGGTATGGATAAAAAAGCAACGAAGGAAAACAGACAATTAAACCTCGATTCATAGCGATCAAACATTCCACATTTTTTGAGAGTATAGTAGTCACATAAAAAGGTCCTTTTAATTAAAATCAACCCGCTACTTTTCCAAAATCACTATCTTCACAAGGTCAATCTCATACTAACATGACCAAAAAAACCTCTCAACCCTATATCTTAGGTACTGATGCCCAAGAATTACACAGATTGGGTATACAACATCAGATCTGGGCCACTGAAGCTCAAAAAGGCTGGAAATTGGCAGATTTTTCTGCCGGACAGACCCTCTTAGACCTGGGGTGCGGACCTGGATTTTGCAGTAAGGAACTTGCCTATATTGTAGGCAATAGCGGCAAGGTGATTGGTGTCGATCTAGACGAAGGGTACATCCAACACCTCACACAAGTAGCAGATTTATACCACTTAAATATTGACGGAATTTGTTCAGATTTTAATAATTTAAAGCTGCCCGCTAATTCTATAGACGGAATGTACTGCCGTTGGGCAATGGCTTGGATTCCAAATCCTGATGAAATTCTTAAAAAAACCTATGACGCGCTAAAACCCGGTGGGAAAATGGTGTTGCATGAATACTACGATTGGAGCACCCACCAAACCGAACCACAGCTACCCGGCCTAAATAAAGCCATTGCTGCCTGCCTTAAAAGCTTTAAAGAACAAAAAGGTGAAATTGATATCGGCAGAAAACTTCCCGAAATCTTAACCGAGCTGGGCATGACCATAACCCATCTTAGGTTAATGCCAAAATTAGCCACTCCCGAAAATTTAATTTGGCAATGGCCCAAAACCTTTTACCATAGTTACTTTCCGAGGTTAGTTTCGATGGGTTACTTAACAGAAGCCGAAGCAAAACAGGCTTTTGCAGACCACACCCAACTAGAACAATCTACCAACGCAACGCTGTTCTGCCCCATGATGATAGAAGTGATTGCCGAAAAATAATAGTTGTACCACTACTCAAACAGCCAGCGATAGATATCGTTTCCGTTTGCGAAGAGCACCAAACCAATCAACAAGAAGAAACCTACCATTTGGGCATATTCCATAAACTTATCGTTAGGCTTACGTCCCGATACCATTTCGTATAATAAAAACATCACGTGGCCCCCATCTAATGCTGGTATGGGCAAAATGTTCATAAACGCTAGAATTATTGAAATCAGTGCCGTGGTGTGCCAAAAGCTACTCCAGTCCCACGTATCAGGAAACAACCCGCCTATAGCTCCAAATCCGCCAATCTGGGTGGCTCCTTCCGCAGTAAAAACATACTTAAATTGGTACACGTAGTCTTTCAACACATTGTACCCATATTCAATTCCGCCACCAATACTTTCTCCAAAACTGTAGTTTACTTGCTCAAAACTATTGTCGTATTCCCTTGCCAGATTATTAATTCCTAACTGACCTTTATCGTTGGGTGTCACAGTAAACTCAAGCGTTTCTCCGTTTCTCAAAACGGTAAGAGCTACTGGTTTCTCAGGATTCGCTCTTACTAGTTCACTCATGTTTCTGAAAGTCGTTACTTCGGTTCCGTTTATCTGTAATACACGATCCCCAACTCTTAAATCAGATGGTCCGGCAGGCAAGTCTGGGTATATGGTATCGATTATTGTAGTACGCATTGGTGTGAAAGGTTCACGTACGCCAGCTTTAAACATCGTCATACCAATATCTTCTGGCAACTCGATTGTTTCTTGGTTGCCATCGGGATGCAGTACGGTGAGCGTTTCTACATCTCTCAACATTAAATAACGGTTCAGGTTATTCAGGTTTTCAAAGTCTTTACCGTTTAATTGCAGCACACGATCCCCGTCTTCAAAACCAAGCGCCTTAAATTCTTGGGCTACCGAAAAACCATTCGGTAAATTTTCATTGGTCACAATGCGTTGGCCGTTGTTGTAGAATAGGAAAATATAGATAACCATACCCACAATAACATTTACTGTTACTCCACCTAGCATAATGATAAGACGCTGCCAAGCCGGCTTGCTCCTAAACTCCCAAGGTTGGGCTGGTTGTGCCATTTGTTCTTTATCCATACTCTCATCAATCATCCCCGAAATCTTCACATAACCGCCCAAAGGAAGCCAACCAATTCCGTAGGTAGTTTCTCCAATCTTCTTTTTAAGCAGAGCAAATTTCACGTCAAAAAAGAGAAAGAACTTTTCAACCCTCGTTTTAAAGAGTTTGGCCGGAATAAAATGACCTAGTTCATGGAGAATAATCAATATAGATAAGCTAAGTAGTAGCTGGATTGCTTTAACGGCAAATGGACTCATAATCGTTCGTCTTGTTTTACAGCCTTTGCTGCAATTTTGAAGCCACAAAAGTAACCTTTTGCCGCTTCATTTAAAAATAAATAAATACTGCTCGATCAGACGCTAAAAACTATTGCTAGTTACACTTTTAGATGTAAGCTTTGGGTTGTAATTTTGCTGAAAATTTAGTGGATACGTATGCTTCAGTTTTTTTCAAAGTACAAATTCTTTTTAGTGGTATTGGCGGTACTCTCTGTAATCATTATTTCTGCGATCTATTCGGTGCTGAAACCGACAGAGATATTACCCGTTTATCAACCTTCCGAAGTGAACGCAGAGCTGGTAGACAGTACATTGCATTACAAGAAAAAATACCACACCATAGCCGATTTCAGTTTAAAAAATCAAAATGGCGAAACTATTACACAGGCAGATTACAATGATAAAATCTATGTAGCCGACTTCTTTTTTACAACCTGCCAGACAATTTGCCCCGTTATGACAGGGCATATGGTTGAAATTCAAGAGGCATTAAAAAACGATAGCGACGTTTTATTGCTTTCACATACCGTACAACCTGAAGTAGACACCGTTGCCCAACTAAAAAAATATGCGATCGAAAAAGGCGTAGACGACCGCAAATGGAACTTGGTTACTGGCGATAAAAAACAAATCTACGACCTTGCCAGAAAAAGCTATCTGGCGGCAAAAGATGCTCCGTACAGTCCCTACGAACTGATACATACCGAAAATTTTGTGCTGGTAGATACAGAAAAGCGCATTCGTGGATTTTATGATGGTACGCTTCCTGAAGATATCGAACGATTATTACACGATATTGCCGTGCTAAAAAAGGAAACTTCCAACTAACAATCGCTCTTTTTTAACGATCCCAGAACTATTGCTTAACTCTCTTGCTAGACATTGGTAAAACCCTTACTTTTGCCTTGTTTAAAATCAATCTAAATAAACTTTATGCCCACCATCGCAGATCTCAAACGCGGAGAACGCGCCATCATCAAGTCTTTTGAGGTCGAAAGTGTGCCGTTAAAGCTCCTAGAAATGGGTTGTTTGCCGGGCAATGAAGTAATGATTGTACAACAAGCCCCTTTTCGAGACCCTTTGTACCTCAACATAAACGGAAGTCATTTGGCTATCAGAAAAGAAACCGCGGCTCTTATAGAAATTGAACGCTTATAACCTATGGCCCGACAGATTAACGTAGCTCTTATTGGTAACCCGAATACAGGAAAGACTTCTGTATTCAACAAACTCACGGGGCTAAATCAAAAAGTAGGGAACTATCCAGGAATCACCGTCGAAAAAAAGCAGGGTATCTGCAAGTTAGACCGCGGGGTAAAAGCACATATCATTGACCTTCCGGGTACCTATAGTCTCAACGCTTCTTCGCTAGATGAGAACGTAGTTATCGAGTTGCTGCTGAACAAAAATGATAAAGACTTTCCTGATGTAGCCGTTGTGGTGGCAGACGTAGAAAATCTAAAGCGGAACCTGCTGCTCTTTACACAGATTAAAGACCTTGGCATCCCAACCATTCTGGCCATCAATATGGCAGACCGAATGAAGCGCAAAGCAATTTCAATAGATATTGAGGCACTTGAAGAACAGCTAGAGACCAAAATTGCACTCATCAGTTCTAGAAAAAACGAAGGCTTTGAAACCTTAAAAGAATACATTACCAATCACGCAACACTCTCAACCAAACCGTGTGTAAATGCCTCGGTTATCGCGCCAGAATACTTCGAACGGTTGCGGAAAGCATTCCCGAAACAGGATCTGTACAAGCTATGGTTGGTGATTACCCAAGACGTAAACTTCGGAAAGCTGGAACGTGGCGAACTAAATACCATTGCCACCTTCCAAACGGAGAGTAAAAGCAACCTAAAACGTCTTCAGCAAAAAGAAACCATTGCCCGTTACCAATTTATAAACGGGGTGCTAAAAGAAACATTGACCATAGACACTGCCAACGCTAAAGATTTCCGCAGTAGGTTAGACCGTATCCTCACACACAAGGTTTGGGGTTACCTTATTTTCTTCGGAATTTTACTGTTGATTTTCCAAGCTATTTTCGATTGGAGTAGTTACCCGATGGACTTCATAGATGCTTCGTTTGCACAACTCAGTGAATGGACCAAGAATACATTGCCCGCGGGCGATTTCACCAACCTACTGGCCGAAGGTATCATTTCAGGGCTTGGCGGTATCATTATTTTTATACCACAGATTGCCTTTCTGTTTTTGTTTATTGCCATACTCGAAGAAACAGGTTATATGAGTCGCGTGGTTTTTTTAATGGACCGTATCATGCGTCGATTTGGCCTAAGCGGAAAAAGTGTCGTCCCACTGGTTTCCGGTACCGCATGTGCCATTCCTGCAATTATGGCCACCCGAAATATTGAAAGTTGGAAAGAACGGCTCATTACCATTTTAGTAACTCCGTTTACCACCTGTTCAGCTCGGTTACCTGTGTACTTAATCATTATTGCACTCGTCATTCCAGAACAGCGTGTATTGGGCATATTCAGCCTACAAGGGCTTACCTTAATGTTCTTGTATCTACTAGGGTTTGGCGCTGCCATCTTTTCGGCTTGGTTGCTCAATAAAGTACTCAAAATACGTAGCAAGACCTTTTTTGTGGTTGAAATGCCCAACTATAAAGTGCCACTCTTTAAAAATGTAGCCATCACCGTCATCGAAAAAACAAAATCATTTGTGTTGGGTGCCGGTAAAATCATATTGGCCATTTCTATCATTCTTTGGGTATTGGCAAGTTATGGGCCGGGCGATTTCAATAATGCTTCGGAAATCGTCACACAGCAGACACAAGGAACAACTATTTCCGAAGAAGAAATGGAGACCAAGATTGCATCGTTTAAATTAGAACATAGCTATATCGGAATCCTCGGAAAAGGAATAGAGCCCGCCGTACAGCCATTGGGCTACGACTGGAAAATTGGGATTGCCATCGTGAGTTCGTTTGCAGCCCGTGAAGTATTTGTAGGAACACTCGCCACCATTTACAGCGTGGGTAGCGAAGAAGAAGAAACCATCAAAAACCGTATGGCAGCCGAAGTAAACCCAGTTTTGGGCACACCGCGATTTAATTTTGCCAGTGGAATTTCATTGTTGCTTTTCTATGCTTTTGCCATGCAATGCATGAGTACTCTGGCCGTTGTTAGAAGAGAAACCAATAGCTGGAAATGGCCCATGTGGCAATTGTTTGCGATGAGTGCCATCGCTTATGTAGTTGCCTTAGGTGCGTATCAGTTTTTAAAATAATCTGTCATTCCGACGGAACGCAATGCGTGACGAGGAATCTTACCCGTTTGTAGATTCTTCATTTCACTTCGTTTCATTTCTGAATGACAAAAAAATTGTAACTTTAGTCTATGCAGACCGTTTTAGTACTTATCACATTTACCATTGCCTTGGGGTATATCCTCAAGAAATTTATTTGGACTCCCGTATTTGAGAGCCGCAACCAAAATTTAGGCACACTAGACGGAAATAAAACCAAATGTGGCAACAAAGATTGTGGTTGCGGATAAATTGCCCACAATATTTACTTCTCTGGATAGAGTATTTTGTCTATCCTCGCAATAGCATCTTCGTAATGATATTTTGTAACCGTATTGATGTTTCGGTTCTTAGCCGATTTTAAGCTGCGCTGCAACGCTACTAATTCGCCTCGCACCAACGGCCGAACATCACTTGTGTTTACATCAAAAACAAGGGTGCCTTCAAAGCCATTTCTCGACCCGCGTCGGGTAGGGCCTTTATCGGTCATCAAGTACTCCATTCTATCCAAATACGAACGTTGTAAATTTCTTCTATAAATATCAACATTGCCTCCACTACGTGCCTCACTCCAAATTCCTTCGCGTAAGTCCTGAAACATTTCCAAAGCCGAATAATATTCAGCTTGGGTCGTTTCAGCATCTATTAAACGTCCAATCCTGTCAAAACGCAACAAATTATTTAAGTGGCGTGATTGTAATCTTCGCATACGCTCAAAATACCCGGCATGGTCTATATTCTGTAATATGGAAGGATCTAACAACCAAGTGGGAGTTTCAAAAGCATTGTCGTGCAACCATTGCATCGATTGTCGTTGTTCCTCTTCGCCCAAGTGGGTATAGATAGTTCCTCCTTGTTTGGGGGTTTTGATGTTTTCGTACACCCCGCCCACATTGGTTACCACGTGGCCCACGTAGCGGCTCCAAACACCTAACAACTCTCCATAGAGTTCTTCAAGGTCGTTGTAATCATTTGTACGGTCGCTGGTCCATTTTGGAAGGTTGGCCGCAACATATTTTAGGTTTTTAATTCCATAATCGCTTGCTTCCATAGGGTTGTCTCCAATACCTTCGGTTTGTGACTGCGGATCGAATCTGCTGGACTGGCGTCCAAATCGATAGACGGGGTCGTCTCCCTTAGCTTCAATCCAACGGTTCAATGTTGTCTTCTCAGCTTCAGCAGAATTTGCGCCTGGAATGACACGGTATCCCCAATTGGTGGCATAATGGTCATACGGCCCCATTTGGCGAATAAATCGGATGTTTTCATCTCCCGGTTGGGCGATATAGTTATAACGCGCATAGTCCATTAAGCTGGCTGCAATGCCATTTTTCTGGGTAAAATCTCCGTCTCTATACTTTTCAACATCATAGGCATAACTGGCTGCCATATTGTGCGGAAATCCGAGCGCATGACCTACTTCGTGTGCAATTACCATACGCATCATCTCCCCTATTTCTTCATCTGGGGTATCTAGTGTTCTCGCCGATGGATTAGCCGCTCCTGTTTCTAACAAATATCTGTTACGATAGCTACGCAAATGATTGTGATACCAAATAATATCACTTTCAATAATTTCGCCACTTCGCGGATCGGAAACACTGGGTCCTACCGCATTTCGGGTGGTGCTGGCCACATAGCGAACCACCGAATACCGAATGTCTTCCGGACTAAATTCTGGATCTTCTTCCGGGGTTGGGGCATCTTTTGCAATGATCGCATTTTTAAAACCTGCCGTTTCAAAAGGCTTTTGCCAATCTTCAATACCTTGTTTGATATATTTCTGAAGGTTTTCTGGAGTTCCAGGGTCTAGGTAGTACACAATTGGTTTTACCGGCTCAACCAATTCACCCCGTGCATAGGCAGCGGGATCTTTAGGTTCTAAACGCCAGCGGCGGATGTATGTTTTTTGATCTGCTTTGAGGGCATCGCTTCCAAAGTCGTATTGGCTTACCGTAAAAAAGCCTACTCGTGGATCGAACAATCTAGGCTGCATCGGCTCTTCTGGCAGTAAAATCATCGATTGGTTCATCTGTAAACTGATACTCTCAGTGGCTGAATTTGAAGGAGGCTCAGAAGCATCATACGTCATGTCTTGTTTTACCTCAATATTCAGCGGGAAGCTTTTTACGCTATTGATAAAAGTACGTGAACCGTCTAATTTTTTCACCTTGTACTGTTTCCGAAGGCGCGCACCCAAACCGCTAATAGCCTTTACATCGCTGGTAAAAAATTTGGTGACGTCTATCACCACAGCACTGCTGTCTTTGCTAATTGCCTTTATATCGAATGCATGCAAGGTGGGTTCATAATTGTTTACAGAAACAGATTTGCTGATTGCCTTGGTGCTGTCTGCAATGTTGGTATAGCTTTTCACTTTCAACAATAATTTATCCTGAAAGCGCTCCCAATGCACCACTTGCTCGTTGGTTTTGGAGCCTGCATTTACGTAGCCGCCGCCCAAACCTGCAGGGATTTGCGCAATTCGGCTCACCCAAAGCATGTCCTTTTTATAAAGATCTTTAGGAATCTCATAAAAATACTTGTCTTTCACCTTATGCACCTTAAAGAGTCCCTCATCGCTCACCGCCTCTTTGGTGATCACTTTATCGTAGGATTGTATACCGTTTTTATCGGTTTTCTTTTTGGCCGCAGCCGTCGATTTTTCGGGTGTTTCTTTCTTTTTTGAAAAAGTCCCGCATGAAAGGGTTAGTATAGAAATTAATAGGAGGGTCAGTAATTTTTTCATTGCAACAAGTTTTGCTGAACAAATTACGCATAACCCTTCAAAATACCAACGGGAGCATCTAATTCTGAAACTCGCTTATTCGGTAGCTACCATAATAACCAATTTGTACGCCAAGCCCGTGGTGCCAGTTTCGGCAGTAGGATACGGATTGATAGCTTTAGCCGTGATGGTTGTAGTACCGTCTTTATAAAATGTATGGTTGTGGCTTTCACCAGGTTTTAACTTTCCGAAAATAATTTCCTGCTGTTCAACGGTCATCCCATCGCCACTCATTTCAACCAACAAACGTGCCCGACCTTCCCAAAAACACTGGGTGCCAGTAGGGCAACGGGAATCTTCTAACACTTCAGAAAATGCTATCACCATACCCCCCAAATTGGTTTCTTCTCCCAAGGCGAAGGTAAGTTCTCCATTCGTAATCGGTGTAGAAGTTTCCGAAGTGCCTGTAGCGGTAGTAGAAACACTATTTTGGGTTCCGCACGATGCAGATACCAGAAAGATTAATAAAACAAATTTGTACATACCATGTGTTTTGTTATCCGTAAAGATAAAAGATTAGCACACCAAAAGTGTTATAGTTTCTTTAAATCGAAGCGTTGCCTAGTACAACCATCGTAACTTTAAACCATAGACATGTTACTATGAAACTTTTATTCATCTCTTTAGCGATTTTTATGATGCCTGCCAATACCATTTTATTCAACTTTACGAAAGAAGCCAACCTCAACAATTGGCGGGTCGTGAATGATGGGGTGATGGGCGGACTCTCACAAGGCTTTTTTGAATTGAATGAGCAAGGGTATGGTGTTTTCTACGGAAATGTTAGATTGGAAAACAACGGCGGATTTTCATCGGTGCGCTATGGTTTTGAGGCTACCGACGTGCGGAAATACTCGAAAGTTTGCATTAGATTGAAGGGCGACGGAAAACCATATCAGTTTCGGATAAAAGATCGGAGCGACCGATACTTTTCGTATATCTACCCATTTGAAACTTCAGGCGATTGGGAAACGGTGGAAATTAAGCTTAGCGATATGTATCCTTCGTTTCGCGGACGAAAACTCGACTTGCCTAATTTTTCCGAAGCACAAATTGAAGAAGTTGTGTTCCTGATCGGAAACAAGAAAAAAGAAAGTTTTCAACTTTTACTAGACCGTATTGAATTGAAGTGATCCTGCGTGAGGGATAGCCGCGCAAAGCCCGCAGCGAACCTTTCGCGAGGACTTGAAGCAAATAGCCCGACCGTTTGCATTGCCAAAGGCAGCTGCAAAGGGTCACGCCCAAAAACTACCCTCGAAACAGAAAGAAATCGTCTTTCATGGGTTCAATCTTTTCATCTTTATTGGTGATAATATATTCGATGGCCAGATCGGTAAACTCCTTGCCTTTGTCTGTTAGCGACACCAAATCGTCCTGAATTTCGATCATGTTGTTTTTAAGTGCCAGATTTAGCACCGTTCGCGAACGTACCCGTTGCCAATTTATGTGCTCCTGCAAATGATTGATATGGCGTTCTTCTGCTTCAGAATGGTTGTTAAGATGTAATAAAAAGGTTAGTAGTGATACTTCGGTCCGTTGTTGTTTTTGACGATACAATACCGCAATTAATCCCTTCCGCGGAGCGAAAAGATACACTCCTAAAAACACAATGCCGAGCATGGTCGTCATGCTCCCAGAAATAGAAGCATCTAATAAATTGGCCATCCAATATCCCGCTATGGCTGAAAATACCCCGATAAATACCGACAGTAATAACATCTTTTTTAAGTCTGAAGTCAGCAAATATGCCGTGGCCGCAGGGGCAATCATCAGGGCAACCACCAAAATAGCACCAACGGCGTCAAATGCACCCACGATGGTCACAGAACTCACAGACATTAAACCGTAGTGCATGATTACGGGCGAAATTCCCAATGCCGATGACAGGCCAATATCGAAGGTGCTCACTTTTAGTTCTTTGTAAAAAAGCAATAAAAGTGCGATGATAGCCACTAAAATAATGCCCATAATCCAAAGTGATTTGGGACCCATATCGATCCCTCCCAACAACAACCGATCGAAGGGTGCAAACGCTAATTCTCCCAACAACACTGCATCTACATCTAAATGCACATCGTTGGCGTTTTTTGCAATAAGAATCACCCCAATACTAAATAACGCCGGAAACACCAAGCCAATGGCGGTGTCTTCTTTTACCAACCCGGTTTTTTGGATGGCTTCCACTAAAATAACTGTGATGACGCCAGATAGGGCAGCCAACAAGATGAGCAATGGTGAGTTTAGATCGTGGGTGATAAAAAAGCCCAACACAATTCCTGGTAAAATAGAATGGCTTATCGCATCGCTAATGAGAGCCATTTTCCGAAGCACTAAAAACACGCCAGGGATGGCACATGCGATGGCCACAATGGCAGCGATGAGTTGTATTTCGATTTGCGGACTAGTCATTGGATGACGATTGGTTATACAAATTTTTTGCTTTCTGAAAGCCTTCTTCGGTCAAGGACCATTGGGAACCTGAAAGGATAATCCATTGTTTTTCTTCCAGTTTTTGAAGGGTTTTTTTGGTAAACCCATGAAAATTATTCAAAATACGAATGGCGTGCGGGTGTGAAATGTCTTCGTGGGTTTTGGCAATTCCGTACATGAATTGTAAGGTTTTTTGCAACTCTAGATCTCTTCGGTTTTGCTGGAATCGAATCTGTCGGAAAAGGAGTCCGCGTCCAGGCGAAAACACAAACGAAACCGCTACAAAAACAGCGGCTACGAGCACAATCACCGGGCCCGTAGAAAGGTTGTTTTGTGATGCGCTAATGGCCGTTCCGAACACGCCTGAAAACGCGCCAAAAATAGCGGCTAGAAAAATCATTGTGCTCAACTTGTTGGTCCATTGTCGTGCCGCAGCAGCTGGTGCCAAAAGCATCGCGCTCATGAGCACCACACCAACGGTTTGCAAGCCCAAAACAATGGCTAACACAATAAAGAAAGTAATGAGCACATCTATAAACTTGGTGTTAAATCCAAGTGTTTTGGTATAGTCTGCATCGAACAGGAGTATTTTAAATTCTTTCCAAAAGAGCAGGAGCACAAAAAGGGCAATTCCCGTAACGATCACCATAAGTCTTACATCACTTTCAACTAAGGTCGCGGCTTGCCCGAACAAATATTTATCGAGTCCCGCTTGATTGGCGTTGGGTTGTTTTTGAATGAATGTAAGCAATAGCATTCCGAAGCCAAAAAACAACGAAAGTATGAGTCCGAGTGCCGTATCGGTCTTAAGGTGGGTTTTATTGATAATTCCCCGAATCCAAAAAGTACCTAGGAGTCCGCTAACCAAAGCACCCAGCAATAGTGTATTTGTGTCTTTAGCACCTGTAATTAAAAATGCAATGGCAATTCCGGGAAGTGCCGCATGACTAATAGCATCTCCCAACAAACTTTGTTTTCGCAAGACTGCAAAGCTTCCCAACATTCCGCAGATAGCCCCCAGAACGGCTGTGCCCAACGTAATGGTACGGAGGGTGTAGTCGGTCCAGATTAGGTTGAAATATTCGGTAATAGTCATAGTTTGAGGTGGTAGCTGGTAGCGAAATTATTTTTTTAGTCTCCTTTTGAGTCCGCTAATCATTTTTGCAAGTTCTTCTAGTTTAGTTCGAGTTTCTATGTTCGTTTCTTCGGAAATAAAATTTCTCCTTTTTGCTATAGTTGAACACGTTACACATTCTTTAATCGAATCCCAAGCGATACTCAAATACCTATTGAATTGCGGATTTGTGTCTCCATGACCTTCACTTATATTTAGAGCTATAGAAATCGCTGCTCTTCTATACTGTGAAGTCAATCCGTAGCGTTCGTCATTAGGAAAAGTCTTTGTTGTGTTATATACAAAATCAATAAAATCTAAAGATTTTTGATACACCTTCAACTTTTCAAAATTAAATATCACTTCTTTCATTCCCTTCTAATTCAAATTCAACGTGTGAACTACCAGCGAAGCGTCCTACCCACTAATGTGAGCACAGCGAACGCTCCACCAACTAACGACTACTTATTCACCGCCACCTTATAATTAATGCCATAGGTTTTTGTTAGGTTGTCGTCATTGAATATTTCTTTTACAGGACCCGTTGCAATTTTCTTAACGTTCAGGAATGTTACCCAGTCGAAATATTCTGGCACTGTCTGAAGGTCGTGATGCACCACCACCACTGTTTTTCCTGCTTTTCTGAGTTCTTTTAGGATATTGATGATTGCAATCTCTGTGGTAGCGTCTACGCCTTGAAAAGGTTCGTCCATAAAATAAATGGCTGCGTTCTGCACAAGGGCCCGGGCCAAAAACACCCGCTGTTGTTGCCCACCACTCAGCTGACTGATTTGTCTATTTTTAAAAGCCAACATCCCTACCTTTTCTAATGCTTCTAATGACGCTTTCTTCTCCTTCCCACCGGGGCGTTTAATCCAACCTAATTGCCCATACGTACCCATCATCACCACATCGAGCGCCGTCGTGGGGAAATCCCAGTCTACGCTTCCTTTTTGGGGAACGTAAGCTACTTTTTTACGTTGCTTTTCGTAGGGTTCTCCGTAAATAGTGACACTTCCTGCAATGGGTTTTAAAATTCCGAGAATGGCTTTGATCAAGGTAGATTTACCAGCGCCATTAGGCCCTACAATCGCCATGAGTACGCCTTCGGGAACATGCAGATCGATATCCCACAAAACAGGCTTGTAGTTGTATGCTACTGTGAGGTCGTCTACTTGTATGGCGTAGTTTAAGTTATTCATTGCATCCGGTTCATTTTAAATAGGTTTCGACTGCCCGCCGGAATGACTCGTTCGGGCTGGCACTCAACCTGACATACTTTATTTTAATGAGTTTACGATGGTTTCTACATTATAGGAAAACATCCCAATATAGGTACCTTCATCAGTATTCGGACTGCCCAAAGCATCGCTGTAAAGCGAACCTCCGATGGTTACTTCCTGTCCTTTCGACAAGACCGATTGTTGCAAGGCTTCTATGGTGCGTCGTGGCACAGAGCTTTCCACAAAAATTGCCTTTACGTTGTTGTCTATAATGAATTGCGACAAGCGCTGTACATCCTGCACGCCTGCTTCGGTAGCCGTAGATAGCCCCTGAAGCCCAACGACTTCAAAATCGTAGGCTTTTCCGAAGTAATTAAACGCATCATGTGCCGTGACTAAAATTCTTTTTTCCTTCGGAAGCGTTGCGATTGTTTCTTTTACCAATACCTCTAATGCATCTAATTGCTGAAGGTATTGCTGTTCATTTTCGGCATACGCACTGGCATTTTCAGGATCATTTTCAGCTAGCGTTTTTGCTACCTGCTTTGTAAACTGTTTGAAATAGGAAATATCGAACCACACATGGGGATCATAATTAGAGGCAAAATAATCGGAACCTATCAACCCTTTTTTATCTAAACTTTCGGCTAAAGCAATTTGCTTTTTTCCCCGGCCTTCCATCTTTTCGAACACCTCCACCAATTTTCCTTCTAGATGCAAGCCATTATAAATTACAATGTCTGCGTTATAGAGTTTATTTACATCACCTTCGCTAGCTTTGTAGAGGTGCGGATCTACCCCTGCGCCCATCAAACCGTTCACTTCTACCAAATCGCCGCCAATATTTTTCACGAGGTCGGTAATCATGGTAGTGGTAGTTACAACATTCAACTTGCCAGAAGCTTCTTTTTCGTTTTTACATGCAAGCAGCAATAGGGTTACAAAGAGTAAAATGATTGTTTTTTTCATGGTGTTTTTAATTTGGAAATCTAAAGCTCGCGCCCGCACTCAATAAAATGTCTTGACCTTCGGTAATACTGCTGCCTACCGTGGCATCTAACTGAAGGTTGGGTTTTAACATATAGGTAAGTCCTGCATCTCACAAATGGTTAGCGCGGCTGTCTTCTGGGAAGTCGCCGTATAGTTCGGCGTATATTCCGAACTGGTCCGTAATTGCAAATCCGTACGCCAAGGTGTACACATAGGCGATTTCTGGCGAATCATTGCCCCATTGGGCCCCAAGGTTATACGATAGGCTTGAGCGATCACTTAATGTGTTGGCAAACGAAAAACGAAAGTCGGCTCCCGTTGTTTCAGGTCTGTAATCGCTTCCCGCGGTAAACGGAAGATATAAATGGCCCAACAATCCTATTTGGGGTTTCCAACCAGATTCGTCTGCAATTTGCACTTTCATTCCGGCCAGTAATGGTGAAAACCCACTCAAAACATTCGTTGCTTCCATGCCGTTTGTACTAAAGCGGGTCTCTTCAAAATTCCAACCCAACCGAAATTCAAAGTTATCTAAGAAGCCGTACCGTATCAGGGTTGTATTATAGGCATAGGTTTCGGTTTTAAATGCATTTTCTTCAAAAGAGGTGTAGAAGCCGCCAGCTTCAATTTGCACATATCCTTTGTGAACTGTGAGTGGTGATTCTGTTGCATCGGGTCTGTCGGTTACCATGTCAGGAACCGCATTATCTTCTTGTGCTACGGCTATTCCGAAGCAAAATAGGGTTATTATATACAGTCTTTTTTTCATATTCTCAATTGGTTTGTATGTATAAATTTTCAGCAATCTTTTTTGAAATAAAGAATTGATCCCTGCCCACTTGAATCACCATAGAGCCATCAAAAAACTCTTTTCCCAGCACACTTATTTTGGTGCCGATGGTGATGTTTTTCTTATCTAAATACTGCAGGAAATCGCTGTTACTTTCTTTAACACCAACACATACGCCGTGTTGCTTTTTGTTCAATTCTGAAAGTAATTTTTTCTCGGTTGGTTTTACGTTGCCGTTTTTATCAGGAATTGGGTCTCCGTGGGGATCGAAATCGGGAAATCCTAAAAATTTATCGAGCCTTGCTATCAGTTCTTCACTGTGCACATGTTCTAACTGTTCTGCGATATCGTGAACTTCGTCCCAGTGAAATTTCAGTTTATCTACCAAAAAAACTTCCCACAAACGATGCTTCCGAATTACATTGGCAGCTGTTTTTCGACCCTCATCTGTTAACGAAGTACCTTTGTACTTCACATAAGACAACACCTTTTTATCTGCCAATTTCTGTACCATATCGGTTACCGAAGACGGCTTGGTATCCATTACTTCAGCAATGGCATTAGTGCTTACCGCACCTTTGTGTTTGCTCTCTAAATGATAGATCGCTTTTAAATAATTCTCTTCTGCTAATGAAAACATACGGCAAAGGTAATTTATTTTTTGGACTTATATAGTTTTTATTTTTAGCCTTGTCTAAATTTAAGATTCTTTCTGTCATCTCGAACGCAGTGAGAGATCTCACAATGATAACTGCCTGTAGCAACTTTTTAGTTTAAATGCTCCTATAAGCAACCCGAAGCCTTTGGTCGCATGCTAGAAGTTGTTAGATAGCGTAAAAAATCGTGTGGCAGACTTAGAAGAATTTGAAAATCTGTCGGCTCTTTTTTTATATGGTTATAAGATTTCTCGCCTTGCTCGAAATGACAAAATATTGTACAAAAACGCTATCGCAACGGAAATCCTTTGGCGGCCCACCAAGGATGCATTTCTATCACCAAACGTCCCGCTTGTACCATAGGGTCCATATTCGCGAGGCTATCGGCTATTTTTAAGGTAGGAACATTGTAAATAGTAACGCCGCGAATCTCACCATCGTCCCCAAACGGCCCAGAAATATCTGCAAATCCGTTGGCATACATATTTCCTAAGTGCTCTAAGTGAAGTTTTTGCAAACTATCTGCTTCTTTTGGGCTCTGACTGCGGTTGGGGCCCGCCTTCAGGAAAGCCATATAATACTGTTGCATCACCACGGTGTCACCAGAATCTGGATCAACATAATCGAAAATTTGGTATCCGTCTTTGGTGAGTTGTGCTTTTAATGCAGCAATAGATGGTTTTTCATCCTCTGGACAAGGCTCCATGATGTATTCACGATGGACTTCAGGTTTGCAGTTGGCAAGTAGCACCACTGCCAACAGCATAAATACTATTCTTTTAACTTCCATGATATAAATGGTTTTTTACTCAAGTTTGAATTATTTCAAGAATAAATTTATTGCAGCAAGTATCATAATTACTCCGAAAATAATTAAACTCCAAGAATCCATTTTTGTATACGATTTTAAAGTACTTACATTTTTTTCATCATTAACACCCCATAAACCAAAAGCAAATAAGCCTAGCCCTATTATAAGCAATAAAATAATAATCATGCTATCGGTTTTCAGTTAATTTTTAAATTTACCTAAGTTATTAACTCCATGCTTGAAATGGTTTTTTCGTCAAATTAGAATTATAATAACGCACATCGCCCGTCACTTCTGCTCCCAACCACATGGGTTTTTCAAATGCTTCGTCTTCTTTAGACAGTTCTATTTCAGCAACAATCAATCCTTCGTTATCTCCATAAAATTGGTCTACTTCAAAAATATGGTTTCCAACCTGTACCTCAAAACGCGTTTTTGAAATTTCCCCGGGTTCACAAAGCTGTAACAATGCCTCAGCCTCATGGACTTCAATCTCACGCTCCCATTCAAACCTCGTGGTGCCTTCGGCATTCGATTTTCCTTTAACAGTTAAAAAAGCTCGGTCTCCATGAATTCGAACGCGTACCGTACGCTCTGGATCGGTATTTAAAAATGCTTGCACAATGCGTGTTTCTGAAATTGCTTCTGCCTTAAACGCATCTGAGGTAACTAAATATTTTCGTTCTATTTCAAGCGCCATGGCGGATTTTTTCGATGGGTTCCTGCGTGATATATGATAATGGTATTTCCGTCAGGGTCTTTCAACCTTGCTTCGGTCCAGCCCCAAGTTTGTTGGGTTGGCTCTGTTTCAAAGTCGGTCCCTATTTCTTTTAATTCTGAAACTTTCTGGGTAACATCACCTACTTCAAAATAAACAATCGTTCCGGAGCCTTTTGGCAATGTTTCTACTTGGTGTATTGAAAAGGTTGCATCCCCTTCAGGGCATTCAAATCGGGCATACGCATCATGGGTGTGGACGATGAGTTGCAATCCTATTTTTTGATAAAAGAGAATGGCTTTCGGAACATTCAACGAAGGTACAGTGACTTGGTTTAAGTTCATGAAGCAGCTATTTCTTTGATTTCGTCTGAAGGAATTCGTTGGGTGCGATATCCGTTTTCCGCAGTGATACGCATTGCCGAAGCAATGGTTTCTGGTTCAATGATTTTATATTTCTTTGGAATCAAGAAGGCGAACACCCCCATAAAAAATTGAGCCATACGTTCCCCAAACCGCTTTTCATCACGGTCTCCTCCTATTAATGACGGCTGAAAGATATAGGTGTTTTTAATGCCGACGTTTAGCATATCTTGCTCCATTTCGCCTTTCACCCTATTGTAAAAAGTGGAACTTTTCCGGTCTGCCCCCATGGCAGAAATCACCTGAAACATCGGGATTTCGTTTTTCTTGGCAAGTTTGGCAGCGTCTACAGGAATTCCGTAATCAATTTTTTTATAGGTTTCTTTATCTGGAGTTTTCGCTTTGGTAGTTCCGACACAGCAAAAAACAACGTCTGCCGTAAATTTTTCTTCAAATTCTTCTATGTTGAATAAATCGCCTAAATGTTCTTCAATCTTAGGGTGGTTCTTACCACAGGAACTTCTACTGAATAATTTTACAGTTTGATACGAATCATCTTCCAGTAGTTGCTGAAGTAATTTTCCTCCTACCAACCCTGTTGCGCCTAAAATTATCGCTGTTTTTGACATACTATGAATTAAAGTCCTTTGCAAGTTTAAGAATCCGTTGCGTTCCGTATACGTTAAAGGTATTAAATTTACTTCATGGACACTGTGCTTCCCATCCGAAAAATAATTCATGTAGACATGGATGCGTTCTATGCGTCGGTAGCGCAGTTAGACGACCCTTCACTACGTGGAAAACCAATTGCCGTTGGCGGGGGTGGCACTCGGGGTGTTGTGAGTGCTGCAAGTTATGAAGCCCGCAAATTCGGGGTACGGTCTGCGATGAGCGGGGTCTTGGCCAAAAAATTATGTCCCGAACTTATTTTTGTGCGCACTAATTTTGAGCGGTACAAAGAAATTTCAGAGCGGGTAAGAGCTGTGTTTTTTGAATATACCGACCTGGTAGAGCCACTTTCGTTAGATGAAGCCTATTTGGATGTCACCAAAAACAAAAAGGGAAATCCCAGTGCATCTCTTATAGCAGAAGAAATAAGGCAGAAGATAAAAGAGAAGACAGGCCTGAATGCTTCGGCAGGCATTAGTATCAATAAGTTTATTGCAAAAGTGGCAAGTGATATTAACAAGCCAAACGGGCAAAAAACCGTCCCACCTGAAGAAGTGTTGGATTTCTTGGAGCAATTAGATATCAAAAAATTCTATGGGGTTGGAAAGGTCATGAAAGAGAAAATGTACCGCCATGGCATTTACACGGGTGCCGACCTAAAAACAAAATCGATTGAATACCTACAAGAACACTTCGGAAAAAGCGGCAGCTACTATTTCAATATTGTTCGGGGCATCCACACCAGCAAAGTAAAACCAGAACGAACGCGCAAATCGCTTGCCGCCGAACGCACCTTCAGCAAGAATATTTCCTCAGAAATTTTTATGCTCGAACGCCTCGAAGACATTGCTGCTGAAGTAGCCCGAAGGCTCGAAAAAAGTAACGTGGCGGGGAGAACCATCACCCTAAAAATTAAGTATCGCGATTTTACACTTCAAACACGTAGCAAGACCTTGCCGCTCTACATCGCTTCTAAAGAATTGATTATGGAGAACGTTAAAGATTTGTTATACCAAGACGAAATGAGGGACTCGGTACGTTTATTGGGTATAAGCATGTCGAACCTCAACAACGAAAGTGCTAAGAAAAAGGAGGATATTTCAGCAAAAACAATCGACGTGCAACTAAAACTTGACTTTTAACCCCCTACTCCTAAAAGAAGGAGGAACATAAAAACAAATAATATGTGAAGAAACTACTTTTTTGAATCTAAATAGTAATCTAAAACCCTACCATTATGAAAAAAGTAGCTTTCACCCTAATCGCACTAAGTATTGCAACCGTTTTTACAGCTTGTAAGAATGAAAGCAGCGAACCCGAAACACTGCAAAAAACCAAAGATTTGGCCGTAGCAGACACCACTCCCACTACCGAAACTGATTTTCTGTATGTTACAGCTCCTAGCGGACTCACTCTGCGTGAATTCAATAATTTGAACAGCGAAAAATTAGCCGTAATGCCCTACGGAACAAAATTGAAAATTTTAAAAAATGAGCAGAACGCTACCATGACCGTGGGCGGAATCGTTGGCGGCATGAACGAAGTTGAATATAACAACAAGACGGGCTATGCCTTTAACGGCTTTCTCTCGAAGTTTTTCCCTCCTGAAAAAGACACCAATGCCAAAGCATACATAGCAGATCTTAAAAACACCTTCCCCAAGGCATCTTTTACTGAATCAGTTGGTGGCACGGCAAGCAAGCCAACCAATACTGAAACTGTTTTATTACCCACAAGCCAATGGCACGAAGCCTTTTATATTGCCCAAAAATTGTACGATGTGCCCATGGCGTTTAACTTTCCAAATCCTAAAGGAAAAAATGCTGAAACAATAAAAAACAGTAAAAAACCTGAGCAGATATTAGTTAGTGAACTCGCTATAGAACGAAAAGAAAATCAATTACAGAAAATTACCTATAGCCAAGCTGCCGAAGGTTTTGGCAGCAGTGTTACCATAACCAAAGATGGCGATTTTATGAAGATTGCATATACTGCGGTGGTTGATTAATGCTTCTTGCAGAGAAAATTCCAAACCTTTGGGGTCTTAATGTTCTCAAAGGTTTTTTTATTTTACATGGCTCACTCTGAGCGTATTTACCATTCCTTTATCTGCAATGGGCATGGCAGCAAGATTAATCAAGTAATCTCCTTTTTCAACAAAACCACGCTCGTGCGCGATACGGTTTACGTCGTCTACGGTTTCGTCTGTACTCACAAACTTGTCATAGTAAAACGACTTTACACCCCAGAGTAGGTTTAGGCGTGATAAAATTCTTCGGTTGCTGGTGTACACCAAAATGTGTGCATCGGGTCTCCATGCTGAAATTTGAAATGCCGTATAGCCACTATTGGTGAGTGTACAGATTGCTTTTGCTGAAATTTCATTCGCCATAATGGCGGCGTGGTAACACACCGATTTCGTAATGTACCTATTGGTTCTAATGTGTGGAGGCTCATGCGGAACATTAATAAGACTAGAATTCTCGACACTTTTACAGATATTTGCCATGGTCCTAATCACTTCTACCGGATACTTCCCAACTGAAGTTTCTCCCGAAAGCATCACCGCATCGGCACCATCCATCACACTGTTGGCCACGTCGTTTACTTCTGCACGGGTGGGCGTTAAGGATGTAATCATGGTCTCCATCATTTGGGTGGCAATAATCACCGGAATCCTAGCTCGTTTTGCGGTTAACACCAATTCTTTTTGAATGAGCGGTACTTCTTGGGCGGGAACCTCAACCCCTAGGTCACCCCTTGCTACCATGAGTCCATCGCAATAGGCAACGATCTTATCAATATTTTGAACCGCTTCGGGCTTTTCAATCTTTGCGATTATCGGAATCTTATATTCGCTATGCGCCTCAATAAGTGCTTGCAGTTCTTTAAGGTCGTCGGCATGTCTTACAAACGAAAGTGCAATCCAATCTACTTGTTGCGAAATAGCAAAAATGGCGTCTTCTTTGTCTTTTGTAGTCAGCGCTGGCAGGGAAATGTTTGTGTTTGGTAAGTTCACTCCTTTTCTGGAACGAAGCGGCCCTCCTTGTATCACTTTGGCTTTAACCGTATCTTTTTTGTTCGTTTCTAATACTTCAAACATTAACTTTCCGTCGTCTAATAAAATACGTTCTCCCGGGTTTACATCTTTCGGAAAATTATCATAGTTCATATATACCTTTTTGGCGGTGCCTTCAAATTCGTCACCTGTACAAAAGCTAATTTTATCTCCTGGCTGAACGATTACCTCTTCTTTCATAATGCCCACTCGCAATTTCGGACCTTGAAGATCGCCAAGAATTGCCGTGGTGGTGTTCATTTCCTTCCCCAAGGCACGAATCATTTTAATTCGGGCTTTTACATCGTCATAATTGGCGTGCGAAAAATTGATTCGAAACACATCTACCCCTTCATTAATCATTGCGCGAAGCGTTTTTTTGTCTGAAGTTGCAGGGCCGAGGGTTGCTACTATTTTAGTTCTTTTTTGGTTTGGCATTAGTCAAAAATTAAATTGTCTTTCGATTTTATTTGCTGCTGTTCTAGTGTATAGGCCGAAATTACTTGGTCAATTTCATTGAGTTGCATCAGTAATTTTCGGATGGGGGGCGTTTCGTATTCCGAAGCAATTTTCAGAAAAAAGTCAACTTTCTTGAATTCTGGTATCAGAAATTTTGTAATTACTTCCTTAGAAGCCTCATCATCAAACAATCCGCCACTCGCTATGGTATTCGTACTAGAGGTTTTACACTTATTTGCCACCAGATAGTAGGTGGTGTACTGATCTTGGTCTTCAAAATCGAAGAGCGCAAAGTTTACGTCCAGTCCTTCTTTCACGAATTCTAGATCTGTTCTCCTACGATGTAATCGCAAGCCTATTTTCTGGTTCAATAGGAACGCCATTTTATAATCTTCTTCACTACAATGAATGGCTACAAGCGAAAAATCGTCTTTTACATCATCTTCCAAAACCAATTTATAGTGCGCCATACCCTAGAAATACTCTATGTAAAAATCCTTTTTATGCACTGCTTTTAGTGCTGAAAGGTATTGCTTAAAAATACGAACCTTTTGTAAAAGAGTGTAAAGATTAGTTTAAATCTTTCTCTATGGCAGACTGGAGTTTGTAATAAGCTCGTTTTGAAGCTCTTTCTTCTGCCTTTTTTTTGGAAGTAGCACGCGCTTTGGCAACGGTATTATTATCTAATTGTAACCGAACGGCAAAGTGTTTGAGTTCGTCATTTCCAGTGTCGTCGTAGACTACATATTTAAATGACTTTTTATGTTTTTGGCACCATTCAATAAACAGACTTTTATAACTGATTACCTTTCCTTCAAGTCGCTCTATGTCTACATAGGGCTTTATCACCCGTTTATGGATAAATTTTTCGCAATACTTAAAACCACGATCTAAGTAAATTGCGCCAACCAATGCTTCAAAGATATTTCCGTGTATATTTCCACCGAACTGTTTGGTAGGGATGTTGGTCTTCAACAATTTTATTAAGTTCAGATCGCGTCCTAATTCATTAAGGTGTTCGCGACTCACAACTTTAGAGCGCATTTTGGTAAGATATCCTTCATCGCCGCCAGGTACTTCTAAAAAAAGGTGTGAGGCAATTACCGATCCTAACATGGCATCGCCCAAAAACTCTAAGCGTTCATAGTTTTGGGGTTGGCCTTCTCTATTTTTTTCATTTAAAGAGCGGTGGGTAAAGGCTTCTTCGTAAATGGTGATGTCTTTTGGTTTAAATCCCAAAATTTTCTTTACTGCCAAAAAAAAATCCCCTTCTTGGCCAGAACGGGAACTAAATATTTTTGGTACTAGCGCCATTCAAGATAATTAAGCGTCAAGTTTTTTGAACAGAACACAGGCATTATGCCCGCCAAAACCAAAGGTGTTACTCATGGCAACTTTAATTTCGCGAGGTTCGGCTTTGTTCAATGTAAGATTAAGCGACGGATCGATATTTTCGTCTACCGTTGTATGGTTAATCGTAGGAGGCACCATACTATGTTCCATTGCCAAGATAGATGCAATAGCTTCAATAGCTCCAGCAGCACCCAAAAGGTGGCCTGTCATCGATTTGGTAGAATTTATATGAATGTTTTTTGCGTGTTCACCAAATACTTTGGTAATCGCTTTTAGTTCGGCTACATCTCCCAATGGGGTCGATGTTCCGTGTGTGTTAATGTGATCTACTTGGTTCGGGCTCATTCCCGCATCGCGCAAGCAGTTTAGCATCACACGTTCTACGCCAATTCCGTCCGGGTGTGGTGCCGTCATGTGATACGCATCACTAGACATCCCTCCACCAACAACTTCGGCGTATATTTTAGCGCCGCGTTTTTTAGCGTGCTCGTATTCTTCTAAGATTAAGGCTCCTGCTCCTTCTCCCAATACAAATCCGTCACGGGTTGCATCAAAAGGTCTAGAGGCTGTTTCGGGGCTTTCATTTCTAGTAGAAAGTGCATGCATGGCATTAAAACCACCCATACCTGCCAAGGTAACCGCAGCTTCACTACCGCCCGTAACAATTACATCACAATGTCCTAAACGAATGTAGTTAAGGGCATCGATCATTGCGTTTGCTGAAGAAGCACATGCAGAGACCGTAGTATAGTTAGGCCCCATAAAACCATGTTTGATAGAAATATTACCTGGGGCAATATCGGCTATCATTTTAGGAATAAAGAAGGGGTTGAAACGTGGTGTTCCATCCCCTTCTGCAAAATTTATGACTTCATTCTGAAAGGTTTCCAACCCGCCAATACCAGCTCCCCAGATCACACCAACACGAAATTTATCAACTTCGTCTAAGTTAATTCCTGCGTCTGCAATGGCTTGGTCTGAAGAAACCAGCGCATATTGGGCAAATCTGTCCAATTTACGGGCTTCTTTCCTATCAAAATGTTCTTGAGGGTCGTAATTTTTGAGTTCACAAGCGAATTTTGTCTTGAACTTTTCAGCATCAAAATAGGTAATAGGAGCGCATCCGCTTTTGCCATTTTTAAGACCTTCCCAATATTCTGAGATGGTGTTTCCAATGGGTGTAAGGGCTCCTAAACCAGTGACTACTACTCGCTTCAGTTCCATAAGGAGTGTTTATTTAGCTTCCTCTATGTATGAAACCGCTTGTCCAACCGTAGCGATGTTCTCTGCTTGGTCGTCTGGTATCTGGATGTCGAATTCTTTTTCGAATTCCATGATCAATTCAACCGTGTCAAGGCTATCTGCCCCTAGGTCGTTAGTGAAGCTAGCTTCGTTTACAACTTCGTTTTCGTCAACGCCTAATTTGTCTACGATGATTGCTTTTACTCTTGATGCAATGTCTGACATAATGTTTTGTTTTAAAATTTAATTAAGTGGCAAAAATAAAATATTTTAATTGAAATCGCTATTTATGTCACAAAATGTGAATCCCAATTTAACAATTTTTAGGAGAAGTAAAACCTGATTGCCTACTTTTGTTATTATTTATTTGAATACTTCAGTGAAAACCATGTCACCAGAGAAAGAGAAGAGGATTGTTATTTTTGCTTCAGGCAGCGGTACCAATGCCCGAAATGTAATTCAATACTTTCAGCAATCTAAAGTTGCCGAGGTTGTTCATGTGCTCAGTAACAAGAAGGATGCCAAAGTGTTAGAACGTGCAAAGTCTTATAATATTAAGGCTTCCAGCTTTAGCAAACAAGAGCTCGTTTCCGAAGAAGGTGTGCTCCATCTTTTAAAAAAAATAGCTCCAGACGTAATTGTTCTTGCAGGTTTTCTGTTGAAATTTCCTGAAATCATTTTACAGGAGTTTCCAAATAAGGTGATCAATATTCATCCTGCATTGCTTCCGAAATACGGCGGAAAAGGAATGTATGGCCGTTATGTTCACGAAGCAGTGATTGCAAATGGTGAAAAAGAAACAGGGATTACCATACATTATGTGAACGAAAATTACGATGAAGGGGCGATTATCCTTCAGAAAAAAATTGAAGTGCTGCCCAATGATACCCCACTTCATGTTGCCGAAAAAGTACACATTTTGGAATACGAATGGCTACCGCGGGTGATTGAAGATATTCTGAGTGAGTAGTGGGTAGAATTATACTGAAAGTGTTTTAATGGCAAAAAAGAAAGAAAAATTTTACGTAGTATGGTACGGCAATCCGGCCGGTATTTTTGGTAGCTGGAAAGAGTGCCAATTGTCTATTAAAGGAGTGAGCGGCGCCCAGTACAAATCGTTTAACACCTTTGCCGAAGCCAAAACGGCATACAATAAAGAATACGCAGATTATAAGGGGAAGAACACCAAGAAAAAAACTCTTACCAAAGAACAGTTGGCTAAAATAGGTGAGCCCAACCTATATAGCATTGCTGTAGATGCGGCTTCAAGTGGAAACCCAGGCAAGATGGAATATCGAGGGGTAGATACCCAAACGCACAAACAGCTTTTTCATCAGGGACCCTTTCAGCAGGGAACCAATAATGTAGGAGAGTTTTTAGCGCTTGTTCATGGTATTGCCTATTTACAACAACAGAAAAGCGACCGCATTATCTATAGTGATTCGCGTATTGCCATGGGTTGGGTAAAAAAGAAAAAATGCAATACCAAACTGAAAAAATCGGCAAAGAATGCCAAGTTATTCGAGCTCATTACCCGTGCCGAACATTGGTTAAAAACCAACACTTACCAAACAAAAGTAGTAAAATGGGAGACCAAGGCGTGGGGTGAAATCCCAGCCGATTTCGGTAGGAAGTAAGCTGCTTGTTTCTTTTTAGTGTCCCAAGATTAATCTTCTCTTTTTTCTAAGGAAAATTGTATCTTTGCGCCTTCGTAATCCATGGCTTGTAAAAGCGACGGACTACTTCATTTTAAACACTTTTATGAGCAAACTTGTAATCGTCGGGACTGTTGCCTTCGACGCCATTGAAACTCCTTTCGGAAAAACCGATAAAATCCTCGGCGGTGCTGCTACCTATATTGGTTTGGCAGCATCTACCTTTAACACAGACGGAGCTATTGTTTCGGTGGTTGGCGGTGATTTTCCAAAGGAAGACATTACGTTGCTGCAAAACAAAGGATTGAATGTTGAGGGACTAGAAATTGTTGAAAACGGCAAAACGTTCTTTTGGAGCGGTCGCTATCACAACGACATGAACAGTCGCGATACGCTGGCTACAGAGCTGAATGTTTTAGAAACCTTCTCTCCCGTAGTACCAGAGGGGTATAAAAATGCTGAAGTGGTCATGCTAGGAAACTTGCACCCCATGGTGCAAATGAGCGTGATCGAACAAATGGCCTCCCCGAAACTTGTTGTGCTCGATACCATGAATTTCTGGATGGATATCGCGCTAGACGATCTAAAAAAAGTGATTGCCAAAGTAGATGTAATTACTATTAATGATGAAGAAGCGAGACAACTCTCTGGCGAGTACTCCTTAGTAAATGCTGCGAAAAAAATCTTTACGATGGGGCCTACATACGTTGTGATTAAAAAAGGAGAGCACGGAGCCCTTATTTTTTACAAAGACAAAATGTTTTTTGCACCCGCGCTTCCATTGGCAGAAGTTTTTGACCCAACAGGAGCAGGAGATACGTTTGCGGGCGGATTTACAGGGTATTTGGCCAAAACGGGCGATTACAGTTTCGAAAATATGAAACGGGCCGTCATTCATGGTTCGTGCCTAGCATCGTTCTGCGTAGAAAAGTTTGGTACAGAGCGCATGCAAAATTTAGACAGAGAAGAAGTGAACAAGCGCTTGCATCAGTTTAAGAGCTTAACACAATACGACATACAAATATCATAACCACACGCCCTGAAAATTCGGGGCGTTTTTGACTGAACACAGTAATGAGCGACGCACTAAAACACGAATGTGGAATTGCCCTAGTACGGCTCCTAAAACCCCTTTCGTACTACAAAGAAAAGTACGGAACTGCCTTTTACGGAGTGAACAAAATGTATCTCATGATGGAGAAACAGCACAACCGTGGGCAAGATGGTGCAGGTTTTGCCAGTATCAAACTAGACGTAAAACCTGGCGACCGATACATCAGCCGAATTCGTTCTAACCAAGCACAGCCCATACAGGATATCTTTGGGCAAATAAATGCCCGTATCAACGAAGAATTTAAAGCCATGCCAGGCTTAAAAGATGATGTGGAAGCACAAAAACGTCATATCCCTTATATAGGTGAGTTGTTCTTGGGTCATGTGCGCTACGGAACTTTCGGCGGAAATAGCGTGGAAACCGTACACCCTTTCCTTCGAACCAACAATTGGATGCACCGAAACCTTATTATTGCAGGTAATTTCAATATGACCAATACCACCGAACTGTTTGAGAACCTCATCCAATTGGGAATGCATCCTAAAGAAAAAGCCGACACCATTACGGTAATGGAAAAGATTGGCCATTTTTTAGACGATGCCGTGCGCAAACTCTACAAAAAAGCCAAAGCTAAGGGCATGAGCAAGATTGAAGCGTCGCCGTATATAGCTGAAAATTTAAATCTTGCCAAAATATTGCGTAAATCTGCCAAAAATTGGGACGGTGGATATGCCATGGCGGGATTGTTGGGCCATGGTGATGCCTTTGTTCTTAGAGACCCCGCCGGAATTCGCCCCGCGTATTATTATCAAGATGATGAAGTGATCGTGGTTGCTTCAGAACGACCCGTTATACAGACCGTTTTTAACGTACCGTTTGAACGTGTACAGGAAATAGAACCCGGACATGCATTGCTCATGAAAAAAGATGGTTCTATGAGTACTTCGGAAATTTTAGCTCCTTTAGAGCGTAAGTCCTGTTCATTTGAGCGTATCTATTTTTCCCGTGGAAGCGATGCTGAAATATACCAAGAGCGAAAAGAATTAGGGAGATTGATTATGCCGAAGGTTTTGGAGAATATCGATTACGACACCGAGAATACGGTTTTTTCTTTTATTCCGAATACAGCTGAAACTTCCTTCTACGGAATGCTAGACGCAGCACAAAATGAGCTGAACAAACAAAAAAATGAAGCGATACTAAAAGAAGCTGAAAACCTTACCGAAGCGCGTCTTCTTGAAATCCAATCGCATAAAATCCGTACCGAAAAAATCGCCATTAAAGATGTGAAATTGCGCACCTTTATTACAGACGACAGTTCTCGAGACGATTTGGTGGCACATGTGTACGATGTAACCTATGGGGTTGTAAAGCCCAACGACAATTTGGTGATCATTGATGATAGTATTGTACGTGGTACTACCTTAAAAAAGAGCATCTTAAAAATGCTGGACCGACTGCAACCTAAGCAAATCGTGGTGGTGTCTTCTGCACCGCAAATACGATATCCAGATTGTTATGGAATCGATATGGCACGACTTGAACATTTGGTGGCATTTAATGCGGCTTTAGAGTTGCATAAAGAGCGTGGCACGGCTTCAGTAATTGAAGAAATTTATGAAAAGTGCAAAAAACAGCTGCAACTAAACGATAGTGATGTTGTAAATCACGTAAAGGATCTCTATGCGCCATTTACCGACGAGGAGATTTCAGATAAGATTGCAGAGATCATTTCCGAAGAAAACATCAACGCCAAGGTAAAATTGATTTTCCAATCGGTAGAAGACCTACATAAAGCCTGTCCTAAAAACTTGGGTGACTGGTACTTTACGGGAAATTATCCAACCTCAGGAGGAAACCGTGTGGTAAACAAAGCGTATATAAATTTCTTCGAAGGCAACCCAGAACGCGCCTATTAAATGTTAAAATTTGATGTAAAAGGGTTTTTCACCGAATAAAACACCCTTTTATCTAAAAGTAGGAAAACACTTATAACCCATAACGAAATATAATCTATATTTGAACCATACCATAGCATAAGTAGGTTAAGTTCATGGTAGATTTGGGGCAAAAAAGGTGAACACTTGTTTACCTTTTTTTTATGCCCCAAACTCAACGGGGTGGCGCACTTCGACAAGCTCAGTGACCAAAAAAGCTGCCCATAGCGTAAGCGGTGGCAGCGAGGCGTTTCACTCTCTCAAGAACACTTGTTTACCTTTTTTTTATTCCCCAATCTCAACGGGGTGGCGCACTTCGACACCCGCCTTGAATCGCTTCAAGCGAGGCGGGAGCTCAGTGACCAAAAAAGCAGCACATAGCGTTAGCGGTGGCAGCGAGGCGTTTCTTTCACTCAGAACGTATTGTTGGCGTGCCTGCAAAAACCAGAAGCCAAATTGTCTGTGGCGAGGCGTTTCATCTTCTTAGAACGTTTTCTTGTCGCGCCGTCAAACAAACCATAGCGCTGACGATAGTAGGTCGTTTCAAGACTTGCATCCTTCTACTTATAAACCCCGAAAGTGAGAGACTTCTTTTTGTGCAGAATACTATTTGTTCCATATTTATAATTCCACTGGAGCAGCGATCGATGTGATTTCTAAATTGGAGATAGCCCATTTTTCCGTCAGAATAGCCCTTCATTTGCACATTTTTACTCAGATAACGTAAATAATCAGCACTTTAACGAATAATCCTACTTTTAGTCTAAAAGTTGAGATTCGTACAAATAGAATCTTATATATTTGAATTATACCATAGCATAAGTAGGTTAAGTTCATGGTAGATTTGGGGCAAAAAAAGGTGAACAGATGTTCACCTTTTTTTATGGACCAAATCGAACGGGGTGTCGAGCGGCCCATAGCGATAGCGGTGGCAGCGAGGCGTTTGTTTCTCTCAGAACGCATTGCTGCCGTGCCTGTATAAACCAAGCCACATCGTCTGCAGCGAGGCGTTTTTTTTCCTCTGGATGATATGAGCCGTTTTTAATGTCTTATTACATGGAATGTCTCTTGAGAAACTGAATACCATCCCGAAGAGGCGTTTCTTTCACTCAGAACGTATTGTTGTCGTACCTGCATATACCAATAACCAAATCGAAGGGGGTGGCGAGCGGCCCATAGCGATAGCGGTGGCAGCGAGGCGTTTTTTCCCTCTGGACGATATGAGCCGTTTTTAAAGTCTTATTACATGGTATATATCTTGAGAAACTGAATACCATCCCGAAGAGGCGTTTCTTTCACTCAGAACGTATTGTTGTCGTACCTGCATAAACCAATGACCAAATCGAACGGGGTGGCGCACTTCGACAAGCTCAGTGACCAAAAAAGCGGCCCATAGCGATAGAGGTGGCAGCGAGGCGTTTTTTCCCTCTGGACGATATGAGCCGTTTTTAAAGTCTTATAACATGGTATGTCTCTTGAGAAACTGAATACCATCCCGAAAAGGCGTTTCTTTCACTCAGAACGTATTCTTGTCGTACCTGCAAAAACCAATAGCCAAATCGTCTGCAGCGAGGCCTTACGTTTCCTCTATTAAGCTTGTTCGCCCTTTTTTTCGCCCCCAATGGGTCGAGACTCCTATGAACCAAATCGAAGGGGATGCCGCACTTCGACACCTGCCTTGAATCGCTTCAAGCGAGGCTGGAGCTCAGTGAGCAAAATGCCACAAAGAGCGCAAGCACCTTTGGCGCAGCTCATAAAAAAAGCCGCTCAGTCGAGCGGCTTTTTTTATTTTTTACAGAATTCTTCTATTTATTTTCAGCATAACGCTTCGAAACTTCATCCCAATCGATTACATTGAAAAATGCTTCTACATAATCAGGACGTCTGTTCTGATAGTTCAAATAATACGCATGCTCCCAAACATCAAGACCTAAAATAGGTGTTCCGCCACAACCAATTCCTGGCATTAGTGGGTTATCTTGATTAGGGGTACTGCAAACTTCAACTTTTCCGCCGTCATGAACGCAAAGCCAAGCCCAGCCAGAACCGAATTGTCCTTTTGCTGCTTCTGAAAACTTCTCTTTAAAATCTGCAAAGCTTCCATACGCACTGTTAATTGCACTTTGTAAGTCGCCAGAAGGTTCACCACCGCCATTAGGAGACATTACCTCCCAAAAAAGACTATGGTTGTAAAATCCACCGCCGTTATTGCGAACTGCTTTATTTTCCATATCAAGATTCATCAAAATGTTCTCGATGGTCTTTCCTTCCATGTCGGTGCCTTTTATGGCATCGTTCAATTTATTTGTATATCCCTGATGGTGCTTCCCGTGGTGAATTTTCATGGTTTGTTCATCAATACTAGGAGCCAACGCATCGTGGGCATATTTTAATTTTGGTAATTCGAATGACATAATTATTGTTTTTTTTGTTATGGTTCTTATTTTGAGCTATAAAGGTACATATAACAAGGTCTAAATAATGTTATAGAACTTATAAGATTTTTATGCATGTATAGACAGAACAAATACTTCTAGTTTCGCCATTAAAAATTGTATTTTTATAAAAAATACTCGTGAAAACAGAAGCACCTATCACCATTTATAATGCATCAGCCGGAAGTGGAAAAACATTTACCCTGGTGAAACGCTTCCTAAAAAAGTTGTTAAGCGCACCCCATCCTGATAGTTATAAGAGTTATTTGGCCATCACCTTTACCAATAAGGCTGTTGCCGAAATGAAAGAGCGAATCATTACTACATTGGTCTCCTTTGCAGATGAAAAGAGCTTAGCATCGCCACCTATAATGTTACAAAACATTGCGAGAGAAACTGAAATTCCGATAAAAAAGTTGCATGCCAACGCTAAAAAATCGCTCAAGCACCTCCTTTATAACTACGCCCAGTTAAGTGTTGAAACCATAGACCATTTTAATCATCGCCTTATTCGAACCTTTGCGCGTGATTTAAAATTGCCCGCCCATTTTGAAGTGAGCCTCGACGTTCCGCAGCTCATTTCAGAAGCTGTCGATAATCTAGTTGCCAAAGCAGGTGAGGACGATGAAATCACCAAGGTGCTTGTTCAATTTGCGTTGCAAAAAACAGATGAGGATAAGTCTTGGGATATTTCTTACGACATATCGAATACAGCCGCTTTATTGCTGAACGAAACCGATGCAGAACATCTAAAAAAACTGAAAGGTCGATCCCTTCAGGATTTCCAGCAGTTTAAATCGACCCTCAACAAAAAAAGATCAGTGACGCTTTCAGCATTAAAAACATTGGCGCAGCAAACTTTACAAACCATTGCGGAGGCCGGTCTTGAAAAAACAGATTTTAACGGAGGCAGCCGAGCCTATTTTCCAAACTACTTAGAAAAATTGGCAGAAGAAAATCTAGCGGTTTCGTATGGCGCAGCTTGGCAAGAAACCATGGGTGATAAACCTATGTACCCAAAAACGAAGACTACCGATTTTATAGCGAGTACCATAGACGCCTTAACCCAAGATTTTATTGCTGTTTTTTCAGAAACGAAACGTTTGGTTGCCACCATTTGGATGTACGACAATATTCTAAAAAACCTTACCCCGCTTTCAGTTATTAACTTGGTGCAACAAGAAATAGAACTGCTGAAAGAGCAACAGAATATTTTACCGATTTCAGAATTTAACGCCCTCATTCACGAAGAGATAAAAGACCAACCAGCGCCCTTTATTTATGAGCGCCTCGGCGACCGGTACCGGCATTTTTTTATTGACGAATTTCAAGACACTTCGCTACTACAGTGGCAAAACTTGGTTCCGCTGGTAGACAATGCTGTTTCACAAGAGCAGGACGGAACTTCGGGAAGTGTCCTACTCGTTGGCGATGCGAAACAGGCTATTTATCGTTGGCGGGGCGGACTCCCAGAACAATTCATGGAATTGTACAGTGGCACCAATCCGTTTTCGAATCCGGAGCTAACCATCGAGAATCTTGAAACAAATTGGCGTAGCTGCGAAACAATTATCGATTTCAACAACGCCTTCTTTAGCTACGTTTCAGACCATTTTGGAGATTCGGTTCATGAACATTTATACGCCATAGGAAACCAGCAAAAAACCACTTCAAAAAGTGAAGGTTTTGTTCAGGTTGAATTTATCAATCCTGAAAATAAAGAAGAGAGCCATTTATTGTATGCCGAACGGGTTTTGGAGACCATTTCGAATCTAACCAAGACCAACTACCAGCCGAACGATATTTGCATCTTAACACGTACCAAAAAAGATGGTATCGCACTTAGCACCTATCTTATCACCAACGAAATAGACGTGGTGTCTTCGGAAACATTACTACTCGATTTTTCACCCTTAATTCATTGTTTGATAGCAGGCCTCACCGTCTCCTTGTTTCCAGAAAATGAAGTCGCTAAAGTAGGCTTGCTAACGTTTTTACACGATCATTTCAACATAGAAACTGCCAAGCATGAATTTCTCAAAGATTGTCTCACTTCGCGGGGAGACGCTTTCGCTTCTAAACTCGAAACCTACGGAATCTCTATAGACATTACCTCGATTTCTGAAAAATCATTGTATCAAGCTTGTGAATATATGATAAACCATTTTGAGTTAAACCGAGTGGCAGATGCCTATTTATTTGCCTTTATGGATCTTGTACTCGATTTTGAAAGTAGGCCCGAAGCGGGAAAATTGAATTTTCTAGAATTTTGGGAAACAAAAAAAGCCAGTGCGAGTGTGCCTGCCAACAACCAGCAAAATGCCGTCACTGTAATGACCATTCATAAAAGTAAAGGTCTAGAATTTCCCGTGGTGATTTATCCGTACGCCAATACAAAACTCTACGCAGAACAACAGGCCAAAGCCTGGTTTCCGATAGATGATAAACTATTTGACGAAGCACTCATTAATTTTAACAGTGAGGTTGAAAATTACGGTCCCCACGGAGAACAATTATTTATAGAGCGCCGAAATACCTTAGAGCTCGACAACATCAATCTATTGTACGTAACCCTTACCCGTGCCATAGAACAATTGTATGTTTTTTCGGAAGTTCCATCAAAATTAAAACTAGAAAATCCGGACGATTTCAATCAATTGCTCATTGGGTATCTCTCACAGCAAGGTTTGTGGAACCCAGACCAAATGGTGTATTCCTTCGGAAGTGCAGAAAAAACTGCGAACCTACCTTCCGAAGAAAAAGAAAAGCCAGTGAACCAAACCGTGGCACCAAAATACATTTCATCTACCCCAGAAGCACACCAGCTTGTGGTGGCCAGTGCAGAAGCTTCTCTTTGGCAAACTAAAGCCGAAGTAGCCATAAACATCGGGAATTTGCTCCACGACACCATGGAACGTATACGCACCAAAGATAACATCACAATGGTCATAGAAAAATACCGTGAGCAAAAGCTGTACCCAGAGAAAACGCTAGAACGTCTAGAGCGGGTGCTTCAGAAAATTGTAGCTCACCCAGAAATTGAACACTTGTTCTCAAACCAATTGGAGTACGACACTATATTTAACGAACGGGACATCGTTACCTCAAAACAACAACTCTTGCGGCCCGATCGCCTCAATTTTTTTGACAATCAAAAGGTATCTATTACCGACTATAAAACGGGGACACCCAACGAAACACACCAAATACAAGTAAACCTGTATGCTGAAACACTTGTCGGGATGGGATTTGAGGTACTGGATAAATTTCTAATTTATAGCAATGGCGACGAGATTTCAGTAAATAAAATTTAAATTTGAACACTCTAAAAAGCAACTTTCGATGTACGGAAAAATAAAAGAACATTTACAAGAAGAACTCCAACAGATAAAAGACAACGGTCTGTTTAAAAAAGAACGCATTATCACATCTCCACAAGATGCTGTTATAAAAATTTCGACAGGAGAAGAAGTAATAAATTTTTGCGCTAATAATTATTTAGGGCTTTCTTCAAATAAAGAAGTAATCCAGGCGGCTAAAGATACGATGGACACCCACGGATTTGGCATGTCATCAGTCCGTTTTATCTGCGGAACACAAGACATACACAAAACCTTGGAGGCCAAAATCGCTGAATACTACCAAACTGAAGACACCATTTTATATGCCGCGGCATTTGATGCTAACGGAGGTGTTTTTGAACCGTTACTATCTGCCGAAGATGCTATCATTTCAGACTCGCTGAACCATGCGTCTATTATTGATGGCGTTCGCTTGTGCAAGGCAGCACGCTACCGCTATGAAAATAGCAATATGGAAGACCTAGAAAAACAGCTTATTGCTGCAAATGAAAATGGCGCCCGATTTAAAATTATTGTAACCGACGGTGTGTTTTCTATGGACGGAATTGTTGCACCTTTAGACGCCATTTGCGATTTAGCCGACAAGTACGATGCGTTGGTCATGATAGACGAGTGCCACGCAACAGGGTTTATAGGTGAAACAGGACGCGGAACTCTAGAAGAAAAAGGGGTAATGGGCAGAATAGATATCATCACCGGTACCTTAGGAAAGGCAATGGGCGGTGCTATGGGAGGATATACCACCGGAAAAAAAGAAATTATTGAAATGCTTCGCCAACGTTCACGGCCGTATTTGTTTTCAAATTCATTAGCTCCTGCACTAGTAGGCGCTTCTATTAAGGTATTTGAAATGTTATCGAATGATACCACATTGCGCGATAAACTTGAAGCCAATACAAACTATTTCAAAAAGGAAATGAAGTCGGCAGGTTTCGATATTATAGATGGCGATTCGGCCATCGTTCCTGTGATGTTGTACGATGCGAAATTGTCGCAAGAGATGGCAGATTTATTGCTGAAAGAAGGAATTTATGTCATCGGATTTTTCTATCCTGTAGTACCTAAAGGTAAGGCAAGAATACGGGTTCAATTATCTGCTGCGCACACCAAAGCACATCTAGATAAGGCTATTGCTGCATTTACCAAAGTAGGTTTGAATTTAGGGGTGATTAGCCAATAGCAAGGTATCTAATAAGAAGCAAGGCTATTGCATTTGTGAAAAATTTAGTAGATTTGCTTTTGTTTATAAGTTTTAACAACTTACTTTTGTTCCATTAACACTTAAAAATTAAACAATCGAATATGAAACATCTTAACAGTATTTTAGTTGCTGCGCTCCTTATTATCGGGGTTGGTGCAGCTAACGCACAGGACGAAAACAATCCTTGGGCAGTTGGTGCCGGTATGAACGCAGTTGACGTTTTTCCAGTAGGAATTGAAGACGAAGGCAGGTTTCCAGCAAGAAGCGCAGACTTCCAAGAAATTAAAGGAGAATTTGGTGACGAGTACTTCAACGCAAATGACCACTGGAATATCTTACCATCAGTTTCTAGAGTATCTGTAGGTAGATATATTGGTAGCGGCTTCTCTTTCACTGGAGTTGGTACTATCAACAAAATTAACAAACTTGGTGATGTAAGAATTCAGGACGTAACGTATTACGGTCTTGATGGTGAAATTAAATATAGCTTAAGAGATCTTCTTAACGGCCCAGGCGGATGGTTTGATCCATCTATTGGTGTTGGTGGTGGATACACTTGGGTAGATGATATCGGATTCGGTACTGCTAACGGTATTGCGAATGTTCGTTTTTGGTTAGGTGAAAACTTCGCGTTTGATGTTCAGTCTACTTACAAGCACGCATTCGAAGATACTTATGGAATTAAGCACTTCCAGCACTCTGCAGGATTTATGTTTAAGTTCGGTGGAAAAGATACTGATGGTGACGGTATCTACGATGTTGATGATGAATGTCCTGAAACTCCTGGTCTTCCAGAATTCAACGGATGTCCTGATACTGACGGTGACGGAATCGAAGACAGAAACGATGCTTGTCCAAATACTCCAGGTTTAGCTGAGTTTAACGGATGTCCTGATACTGACGGTGACGGAATTCCAGATCCTCAAGATGCTTGTCCTACTGTAGCTGGTCTTGCTTCTTTGAACGGTTGTCCTGATGCTGATGGTGATGGTATCACTGATGCTGAAGATGCTTGTCCTAACGAAGCTGGTCCTAAAGCAAACAACGGTTGTCCTTACGAAGATCGTGATGGTGACGGTGTATTAGACAAAGATGATGAGTGTCCAGATGTTCCTGGTACTGTTGCAAACAACGGTTGTCCAGAAGTAACTATCGAAATTATCAACCAATTGAACGAGTACTCTAAAACTATCTTGTTCGATTACGATAAAGCAACCATCCGTCAAGAGTCTTACTCTGCATTACAGAGCATCTCTGACATTATGAAAGAATACCCAACTGCAAACTTCCATATTGAAGGTCATACAGACAGCAGAGGTAGCGATTCTTACAACATGAAGCTTTCTAAAGAAAGAGCAGCTTCTGTACGTGAGTATCTTACAACTAAAGGTATCCCGTCTTCTAGATTAACTTCTGAAGGTTACGGTGAAAGCCGTCCAATTGCTACAAACAAAACTGCAGCAGGAAGACAACAGAACAGACGTGTTGAAATTTCTTTGAAGAAATAATAAAACACGCTAAATAAATAATACGGAAACGCCTCCTTTTTAAGGGGGCGTTTCTTATTTTTAGGGTATGCTTACCTTCCTCCAAGAAACCCTAAACCATATACAGAAAACCGATAGCAACCTGTCGGAAGCTACGTTTGTTTTACCCAGTAAAAGGGCTGGTGGATTTTTAAAAAATTACCTTCGGAAATCGGCAACTAGCAGTCAGTTCCTTCCAAAAATCATAAGCATAGAAGACCTCATCCAAGAACTCTCCGGTCTCGAAATCATAGACACTACCGAATTATTGTTTAAGAGTTATGAAGTGTATACCACTACAGACGCTTTCAAAGAAAAAGAAACCTTCGATCAATATTCAGGTTGGGCTACTACGCTGCTCAATGATTTTAATGAGGTAGACAGGCATCTTATCAACACGCAGCAGTTCTTCGATTATTTGGGCAGTATAAAGGCCCTAGAGCGATGGAATGTTAGCACCCAAAAAACGGAGTTTCTAGAAAGCTACGTTGCCTTTTGGAAAAGCCTCCCTGAATTCTACGAAAATATAAAGTCACAACTACTAGGAGATGGTGTTGCATATCAAGGATTGGTGTATCGAGAAGCTGTTGCGGCACTAGAGTATTATTTACAGTCACATCCTGACAACCTGCACTACTTTATTGGGTTCAATGCCTTAAATACTGCTGAACAACATATTATTCAAGCTTTCCTGGAAATGGGCAATGCCCACGTATTTTGGGATGCCGAACAGACATTCGTAAATGATACAGCGCACAGTGCATCCCTGTTTTTTAGAAAATACATGGCAACGTGGAATTACTTTCAGAAACATTCACCCCAATTTGTGTCTAACCATTTTGCAGAGCCGAAAAAGATCAACATAGTTGCCTGTCAAAAAAATATGGCACAGGTAAAATACGTAGGTGATCTGTTAACCAATTATTCTGAAGAAAAATTAAACAATACCGCCATTGTTTTAGCAGATGAAGTGTTGCTCATGCCGCTATTACATTCGCTTCCAAAAAATGTCATCCAGGTAAATGTAACTATGGGTGCCGCCATCAAAAGTTTTCCGACGACTGTTTTTCTAGAAACTTGGTTGTCCATTCAGCAAAAAAATACCTCACGCCATTACTACAAAGATATCCTTAGACTACTAGGGCATCCAATAGCTTCTAAACTATTAGACGCCCATGCGTTAATTCAAGCTATTTCAAAGGAAAATAGAAGCCACTATACCGTTGCCGAATTGCAGGCACTGATTCCCAATGAAAACAACTCTGTCATCAATCTGCTGTTTACACCAAACAACAATGATGTCGCTGCTGTACTTAGGGCTTGTGTAGAAATTCTTCAGTGTTTAAAACAGGGCTCTGTCAACCAAACCATCTCGAAGGTAGTGTTATTTGAATTATACGGCATTATTGAAAAATTGCAGGCACTGCATTCCAAATTCGAGCATATAACCTCCGTAGGGGCGCTTCAGCAGCTCTTTCTAGAATTGATAGCGGGAACTACCATCGACTTTAAGGGAGATGCTTACGAAGGGCTTCAGATAATGGGCGTGCTAGAAACTCGGGTTTTAGATTTTGAGAACGTCATCGTACTTTCAGTGAACGAAGGAATACTTCCGTCAGGAAAATCGAATGCCTCTTTTATCACTTACGACCTTAAAAAACAGTTCGAGCTACCTTTATTCACTGAGAAAGATGCCATTTATACCTATCACTTCTATCACCTTTTACATCGTGCCTCAGAGATAACATTGTGCTACACCAATTTTACCGAAGGCCTTAACAGTGGGGAAAAGAGTAGGTTTGTGATACAGTTAGAAATTGAGGGTTTACCACAACACCAACTTACGCATGTTCATGTGGCACCAGGTCTTTCCCTTTCTGCTAAAACGCTTGAGCGTATCAACAAAACAGCAAGTGTGATGGAGCGTCTACGCGAAATTGCCGCCAAAGGGTTTTCACCTTCGGCATTAACAAGTTATATCAGAAACCCCATAGATTTCTACTACCAGAAAATAATAAAGGTTCAGGAGTTAGAAGAGGTTGAAGAAACAGTAGCTTATAATACGTTGGGAACTGTTGTTCACGATACGTTACAGGTGCTTTATGAGCCGTATGTGGGTGCCGATCTCACACTAGATACACTTCAAAAAATGCGTGGTACTATCGCGAAAGGGGTGGCGACTCAATTTGCTGAAAGCTTTTATGGCGGCGATCTTTCAAAAGGGAAAAACCTCATCATTTTTGAAATCGCAAAACGCTATGTTGAAAATGCCGTTGCGCTAGACATTTCCGAAGTAAAAAAAGGCAGCTCGTTAAAATTACTCCATATTGAAAGTGACCTTCGATTAGAACTCAGCATCCCGTCGCTTGATTTCCCGGTAGCAATACACGGAAAAGTAGATAGGGTCGATCTTTTAAACGGCCAAGTTCGGATTATAGATTATAAAACAGGTACGGTACAACAAAGAGACCTGGAGATTATAGATTGGAAACCATTAGCAACCGACTATAAGTTTAGCAAAGCATTTCAGGTACTAACATACGCATTGATGATGCAAGGTGAAGAACCCATAGAAAATGCAGAAGCAGGTATCATATCATTCAAAAACATGAATAGCGGTTTTATGAAATTTGCAACTAAGGAAAGTGCTAGGGGCCAGAAAAACACACAGATTACGCAAGAAGTATTACAACTCTTTACCGAACAACTCACGCAATTGATTTTAGAGATTTGTAATCCTGAAATACCCTTTGTTGAAAAAGAAATTGAATAGCATGAACATTGTAAAGAATCAAGTTTTAGAAACATCTGGGGTAAAACCAATTGTATACGACCTGTATTTTGAAGCGAACCAAAAACGGAAGCCAGTTGTCATTTTTTGTCATGGTTACAAGGGTTTTAAAGATTGGGGTGCTTGGCATCTTGTGGCCGAAGCTTTTGCAGAAGCAGGTTTTTTCTTTTTGAAATTTAATTTCTCACATAATGGCGGCACCGTACAACAACCTATCGACTTTCCAGATCTGGAGGCGTTTGCACAAAATAATTACAGCAAAGAAGTAAACGATTTACAACACGTTATCACATTCTTAAAATCTTCAACAGAGCACCAAAATGAAATTGACCTCACTAACATTAACCTGATAGGCCATAGCCGTGGCGGCGGAATTGTACTCATAACTGCGGAAGAAGATCCGGATATTTCAAGAGTAATCACTTGGGCCGGCGTTAGCGATTATAAAATTCGGTTTAACGAGGGTTCAGACAGTTTTCTAAGATGGAAAAAAACAGGTAGAATGTATGTTGAAAACGGCCGCACCAAACAACAGATGCCACACGATTGGCAATTCTACGAAGATTTTGTGGCCAATGAAGAGCGGCTTACCATTAAAAGAGCTGTTTCAGAACTTACAAAGCCCTATCTTGTTGTACATGGTAGTAACGACCCCACTGTGCCCATTGCAGAAGCGAAACGGCTTAAAAGCTGGAATGAAAAAGCACGATTAAAAATAATAGATGGTGCAGATCATATTTTTGGCGCCAAGCACCCTTGGGATCTAAAAATGCTTCCAGAACAGTTAAAAGAAGTCGTTCGAGCTTCGATTAACTTCCTAAAGAAATAAAAAAGCACTCCGTCGCTTAAAAATTTAAGAGTATCGTTTTTCTTACAAACAACAAACCCGTACCAAATGGTACGGGCTTTCTGCTTGATGTGGAGAATATCGGAGTAGCTTCGCTCAACCTCTGTTCTTCACTACTGCAAATAGAAAACCTCGCATCTCTAGATGCGGGTTGTTGTTTGTTTTAAAAAACTATACGAGTCTGTTTTTCTTACAAACAATAAACCCGTACCAAATGGTACGGGCTTTCTGCTTGATGTGGAGAATATCGGAGTCGAACCGATGACCTTTTGGCTGCCAGCCAAACGCTCTAGCCAGCTGAGCTAATCCCCCGTTTAAGCTACGAATATAGTAAAATTTTTATTCCTGAACGCGCAAAACTAACAAAGGCTTTTTGGTATGGAATTCTTTTTTTAAGACTACATTTTTCTCCCATAGTTTCTTGAAAAAACCACGCTTTCTACGCACCACACACAGCATATCTGGATTGTGGCTCTGGAAATGTTCTAACACCGCTTGAAACGTAGTTGCGTTTTCAGTTTTAGTGTAAGAGGTCCCAATTTTTTTAAGCGAATCGCTCACCTGCTCCATTTCTTCAGAAGTTTCTGGTGTTTCAACGTGTAATAAATTAACTTCTGTCCCGAAATGTTTCGTAAATTTCCGAAGTGGGTCTAACAATTTTTTCGAGGAAAAAGTTCCATTTTTAAAAGCCATCAAAATAGTTCTAGGTTGTTTAAAAACGGCTCCTTCAGGAACAACAAGTATAGGAATATTGGTTTGTTTTAGGATTTTCCCAGAGGTATTTCCTAAAAAGACTTCCTCACGAATGGAATTACTCCTAGGAGATAATACCATTAAATCTACGGGTACATGCCTGTGAAACCTATTGATGGTCTCTACCACGCCTCCCTTTATCGGGTGGGCAATTACAGTTACATCTTTTTTGTTCACCTTTGCAAGCACTTCGTCTAATCTACTTTCAGCATCATCCTTAATAATGGTATTCACCTTCGTTAAACCTCCTACCTTGCTAAATTCCTGAAAAACAGAAATAACGTATACATACGCATCTACTTCATGTGCCAAATCTATAGCATATTGTAAATTGCTTACTGCATTTGCACTCGAACCAATAGGAACCAATATATTTTTCATTGTAATAGGGTATCTTTATCGTTCTGCAAAATTAATCGTTCTATATGATTCGGACAGCGAAACGTTCAGAAATTAGTAAACTTATAACAATCACAAGGGCTTGCGCTGCTAAAATGGCTTCGGAAGGAATCTTTCAATGGGATGATTCCTACCCCAATACAGCGGCTTTTGAAAAGGACGAACAGCGAGGTGAATTGTACGTACTGCTCGAAAACAACAACCCTATTGGATGCATTACCATTTCTACCTTTAAAGATGAAGAATACAACAGCATTGAATGGCTTACCGCCGATGGTCTCAACTTTTATATCCACCGCCTAGCCATTGCTCCTGAGGCACAGCACCAGGGAAATGCTAAAAAATTAATGGATTTTGCCGAAAATCATGCGCGTCAGCAAAACGCCCTTTCGGTGCGGCTCGATACCTTCAGTCAAAACCACCGTAACCAACGTTTTTATGAAGCTCGGGGATATCAAAAATTGGGAGATGTCTATTTTCCGAGGCAAGCAGAATTTCCATTTCATTGCTATGAATTAGTCCTTTCTTGAAAATGCTTCATTATGAACTAGAATACCGCTAGTTTTGCACCTTAATGACAGCCACCAACATTTCATTTAAACGCATACAACAGCTCGCCATTCCTGCTATTATTGCTGGTATTGCAGAGCCAGTACTATCTAGTACCGATGCTGCCGTGGTGGGAAACATTGCAGAATTTGGTACCGAAAGTTTAGCCGCCGTGGGTATTGTAGGCACTTTTCTTTCGGCACTCATCTGGATTTTAGGGCAGACGCGAAGTGCTATTTCGGCCATCATTTCACAAAACTTAGGCGCGGGTAAAATTGAAGATCTAAAGAGTTTTCCGGCGCAGGCTATATTCTTCAACATTGCGCTGAGCATTATCGTGTTAGGAAGCACGTATTTTTTTGTAGAAGAAATTTTCACCTTACTGAACGCCGAAGGGATGGTACTCGATTTCAGTATCGATTATTACAACATTCGCGTTTGGGGATTCCCCCTCACACTATTCACCTTTGCTGTGTTTGGGATTTTTCGCGGACTGCAAAACACGTTTTGGCCCATGATTATTGCCGCTATAGGCGCTTCGCTTAATATTGCTTTAGACTTTATCTTGGTCTATGGAGTATCGGGCTATATAGATGCTATGGGCGTGGTAGGCGCTGCTTGGGCAAGCTTAACCGCACAAATCGTAATGGCAATCCTTTCTTTTGCCCTATTACTCAAGAAAACCAACGTTTCTTTGCGACTTACCCTACCTCTACATCCTGAAATTTCAAGATTGGTGCGTATGAGCCTCAACCTGTTTTTACGTTCTGTAGCGCTCAATACGGCACTAATTCTATCAACGCGAGAAGCTGCAGCATTGGGTAAAGAATATATTGCCGCGTACACCATTGCCTTCAATATTTGGATTTTTACGGCCTTCTTTTTAGATGGTTACGGCGCCGCCGGAAATATTCTAGGAGGAAAACTGTTAGGGGAACGAAACTTCACTTCGTTGTGGAAACTCACCAAAAAGGTAAATTTATACAATGTTGGTGTAGCCACCATCTTGGCGCTTTTGGGCCTGCTCTTTTACGAACCTCTAGGAGTTTTATTTAATAAAGACCCAGAAGTATTAAGGTTATTCTATGGTATGTTTTTTATGGTACTTATTTGCTTGCCATTTAACGCCGTTGCCTTTACCCTCGATTCTATTTTTAAAGGCTTGGGCGAAATGGGCTTCCTGAGAAATGTCCTGTTAGGAGCAACAATCTTAGGATTTATACCAGTACTTTATTTCTCTAAATTCATGGGCTGGGGACTCGTTGGTATTTGGGCGGCTTTGGTAGTTTGGGTAGCTTTTAGGGCTATTGCTTTGTTGGTGAAATACAATAACAAATATCTTCCTTTAGCAAAACGATAATATGAACCGCAAAGGCCTTTTAATTGATTAACTTTGTGCACTATGACTGAAATCTTTGATTATCTGAATGGGCAGGGCGGACTCTACGTTCTTGGCCTTATCGTAGTTACTGTTTTTCTTGTAAAAAAAATTCGCACACAAATCTATTTTAAGAGTGTACACAAGAAGCAAAAAAATAAAAAGAAATAATCATTCAAACTCGATACTGCATGTATTCGGCTCTCGCCTTTTTATGTACTTTTGTGCCACAATAATTTGATTATGGATGTACTTCAATTTTTTAGCGGTAATGGTCTGTTTTTACTTCTAGGGCTGCTACTCATCATAATTGTGGTAGTGAATAAACTAAGACGCAAACGATGAGCAACATACGCATCACCAAACAGTTTTCTTTTGAAACAGGACATGCGCTGTATGGCTACGACGGCAAATGCCGAAACGTACACGGGCACAGTTACAAACTGTCTGTAACCGTAATAGGCACACCAATTAACGATACTGACCACGTAAAATATGGTATGGTTATCGATTTTGGTGATTTAAAGAAAATTGTAAAAGAAGAAATTGTAGATGTGTTTGACCACGCTACCGTTTTCAATAAAAATACTCCGCACGTAGAACTGGCCAAAGAACTAAGCGATCGGGGCCATAACGTACTTTTGGTAAATTACCAACCCACTAGTGAAATGATGGTTATTGACTTTGCTGAAAAAATCAAGCTGCGGCTTCCCGAAAACATTCAACTACATTCGTTAAAGCTTCAAGAGACTGCAACCAGCTATGCTGAATGGTTTGCCAGTGATAATTAATTGTGTTTAATGATCGTTATAAATACGCTTAGTTACAGTTGAGCCCCATAAACTGAATACAAGAATCCGTATCTTTATCGCATGCAAATCCCTTCAGGAAAAAAAATTTACTTTTCGAGCGACAACCACCTGGGGGCACCCAACCCTGAAGAAAGCCTTCCGCGTGAGAAAAAATTTGTGCGCTGGCTCGATGAAATTAAAGGCGATGCGGCGGCTATTTTTTTACTAGGCGACTTATTCGATTTTTGGTTCGAGTACAAAACCGTAGTTCCCAAAGGATTTGTTCGCGTTCTCGGGAAATTAGCAGAACTTACCGATAGCGGAATCCCAATCCACTTTTTTGTGGGTAACCACGATCTATGGATGCGCGACTATTTTGAAAAAGAACTGAATATCCCTACCTATCGGGAACCCAAAGAGTTTGTTTTTAACAACAAGACTTTTTTTATTGGTCATGGCGACGGGAAAGGCCCTGGAGATATCGGCTATAAACGCATGAAAAAGGTGTTTGAAAATCGAATTTTTAATTGGTTGTTCCATTGGTTTCATCCGGCTTTGGGAATGAAAATCGCCCAATATCTTTCCGTAAAGAACAAACTTATTTCTGGCGAAGAAGACAAAACCTTTCTAGGGGAAGAAAACGAATGGTTGGCACTGTATGCCAAACGAAAATTAGAGACAAAGCACTACGATTATTTTGTGTTTGGGCACCGCCATTTATCTATGGAAATACAGGTGGGAGAAAATGCTACCTATTTCAATTTAGGTGATTGGATTACGCAATACACCTACGGCGTTTTTGACGGGGAAAAATTTGAGCTAAAAAAATTTGAAGGATAACTCAAGGCTTAATATCCTTTAATCGCAATTGCAAACTTACATTTCCTTGCCATTCATTTTCGTCTACCACGTACGCTGCTTTAAACAATTGTCCGGTGCAAGCAATGTCGTGTTTTTGCCCCAAACCGAAGCCAATTGCAGTAAACTGCGAAGAATTTCCTTGGGTCATCACTAATCGCAAATGGGTTTTGTCATCTCCAACACATTTTCCATACCCCACATCTTTCAACCCTTGGGTCATAAAAACAGGGGTCATATTTCCCGGACCGAAAGGCGCAAACTGCCTTAGAATTCGATAAAATTTCGGCGTGATATCTCGCAAATCAATTTCTAAATCGATTGTTATTTCTGGCTGTAGCAACCTTCTGTCTATACTTTCAGAAACCACTCTTTCAAACGCCTCTTTAAACTTCTCGTAGTCGTTTTCAAACAAGGTAAGCCCAGCCGCATATTTATGTCCGCCAAATTGTTCTATATGCTCACTACAACTTTCCAGTGCATTGTACACATCAAACCCTTTAACAGAACGTGCCGAAGCCGCTAATTTTTCGCCGCTTTTTGTAAACACCAACGTAGGGCGGTAGTACGTCTCGGTAAGTCGTGATGCCACAATGCCAATCACACCTTTGTGCCAATTTTGGTCGTACACTACAGTGGTAAGGCGTTCTTGTTCTTCGTTTTCTGAAATTTGAACCAACGCCTCTTCTGTAATACGCTTGTCGGCATCGCGTCTGTCTGTATTAAACTGTTCTATTTCTGCGGCCCACGTTACGGCCTTTTCGATATCCGTTTCAACGAGCAACGTAACTGCATGGTTGCCATGCTTCATCCGACCCGCAGCATTAATACGTGGCGCAATAAGAAAAACCACATCGGTAATCGTGAGTTGTTGCTTCTTTACTTGTTGCAGTATGGCCTGAAACCCAACTCGCGGATTCCCATTAATGACTTTTAAACCGTAGTGGGCGAGAATACGGTTTTCTCCCGTAATGGGTACAATATCTGCTCCGATAGCAGTGGCTACAAGATCTAAGTATAATAACAGGTCTGTAATGGTCTGTCCCCTATTTGCTGCAAGTGCCTGTGCGAGTTTAAACCCGACACCACAGCCACAAAGTTCTTTAAACGGGTACGGACAATCATCTCGTTTTGGATCTAAAACCGCAACGGCTTTTGGCAATTCAGGACCTGGTCTGTGGTGATCGCAAATTATAAAATCGATTCCTTTTTCCGAAGCATAGGCAACTTTATCGATAGCTTTCACTCCACAATCGAGCGCTATAATCAAACTAAAACCGTTGTCTTCGGCAAAATCGATGCCCTGGTAAGACACCCCATATCCTTCGTTGTAGCGATCGGGGATATAGGTCGCGACATTCGGATAGAACGTTTTCAGATAGGATGAAAGCAGGGCAACGCTGGTAGTGCCATCTACGTCGTAATCGCCGTATACCAGAATGTTTTCTTTATGCGCAATTGCTTTTTCAATTCGTTCCACGGCTTTATCCATATCTTTCATGAGATAGGGATCGTGGAGTTCGTCTAACGACGGTCTAAAAAAGGCCTTTGCCTCTTCAAAGGTTTCGATACCGCGTTGTAGCAAAAGGGTTGCAATGATTTTATTGACGCCCAATGCGGAAGCAAGCTCTTTAATTTTTTCTTCGGAAGGTTTCGGTTTGAGGGTCCAGCGCATGATGTAGAAAATTTCAAATCTCAAAACACACGCTTCCAATATGGAAACAGTTTTGATTTCTGAAATGAATTAGATTGGGAAGTCTTTGTAAATTTACCTAAAGTGAAAGATAAAAAAAATTGTATATTGAAATAATTCAATTTTATGTTATGAGAAAAATTATACTCAACTTCTTTCTATCTTTTCTTTTCTCAACATTTTTATTTGCCCAAGATGGCAGTTTAGATTTCTCTTTTGGGGAAGAAGGTGTTGTTGAAGTAAATATTCCATTTGGACCTTTAGGTTACACTAATCAGAAAACTATTGAATTAGCTGACGGGTCCTATATTTCATACTTTCAAATTAATATGGGCTCAGGAAGTTTAGGAAAGAATGTTTTGGTGAAGCTTCTAAACAATGGAGACTTAGACACTTCGTTTGGAACAGATGGGTTTTTAGATTTTCCTTCACTTGATCGCGATTTTTATTATCAAGAAATTTGGGAAATGCCAAATGGAAAACTATTAATTTCTGATTTACAACGCTCTGGTAGTTTAAGTTCTAATGTTTTAAGACAATTAAACTCTGATGGAAGTATTGATGTAGATTTTGGAACTAATGGTGTGGTAATGCCTTTCTCAGGAAAACGTTTAGTAAAAACTGAAATAGATAGCAATGGTCGCATTATTGCTGTTGGCGGAAAGCCAATATCACAAGGACTTGGGCTGCAATTTAAAAGGTATCTTTCAAACGGTCAAATTGACACCTCTTTTGGTGTGAATGGGGTTGCCAATGCCACATTTGCAAATGAGGCACTCATAGTTAGAGATTTTAAATTACTTAGTGATGGCAGCATGTTTGTTGCATCGTCAATACAGAACTTTAATGGTGCCGAAGATCTTTTATTGATTACAAAGCACCATCCAAATGGTTCATTAGACCTTTCTTTCAGTCAAAACGGTATTGTTACAAGTCCGCTCTTATTTGATTATTATAATCGTGTCTTTCTTTCTGTTTTTGACTCTGAAGAACTAATAGTATCAATTGTACGAATTCCTGGTGGAACTGCCAATGGATACAACGTAGCTTATAAATTAACCAATACTGGTAATTTAGATACAACTTTCGCAACAGATGGATATCTCACTGCAAATGGGATAGCAGAAATATTAATACAATCTGACCAACGGTTTTTACGTATTGTTCATGATTACGGAGATCCGCTTCTTTCTCCTGGAGGTCCATTCCGTATTGATCGCTTTTTTAGTAATGGGATTCAGGATTCTTCCTTAAGTTTTCAAACAGATCCAAATGCTTTCTACGATTTCTTTATAGATTACTTTGTGGATTCAACAGGAAAAATACTTGTTACGGCACCTTCAAATACATTAGATATTTATCGATTATCAAATAATCCTTTGGGCATTTCGGAAAATACCAATAATGACTTAGTAATTTTTCCTAACCCAACAAATGGTCTTTTAACGCTTTCCTGTTCGTCTTGTGAGCTTACAGGAACACCTTACATGATTGTTGATACAATCGGGAGAATAATTTGGAACGGGGTTTTCAAAATTAATCATCCAACCATCGATATAAGTACCTTGGCTACGGGCATGTATTATCTAAAAACAAATAGGGATGACATTAAGTTTATAAAAAAATAAAATACTTAGGTTTCATGAAAACTATTAGCATCTTTCTATTCTTTCTTTTCTCAACTTGCATCTTTGCACAAGATGGCAGTTTAGACACTTCTTTCGGCGATAATGGTATTCTAGAATTAAACTTGACATCGCTATTGGGGGCAACACCAATAAATGTTTTTAACCATAATATCGTTGAACTACCCGATGGTTCATATTTATTCTATGGTAGCTATAACATAAATTCAACCTCGGGTAATTCCTTATTTATAATCAAAGTTAATTCTTCTGGGGAATTGGTAAATACCTTCGGAAATAATGGGGTTGTAACATTAGATACACCCTCTCAAGGGTTATTTCATTCACAGAAGATTTGGGTAAAAAACAATCAAAAAATATTGCTCTCAAACCACGACTTTATTTCGGGAGTTGACGTGTATTATATTACGCAACTGAATACTGATGGTAGCCTTGACACCTCTTTTGGTACAAATGGCAGGATCTACCCATTTTCAGGAACCACCCTTGTAAGAGCTGAATTAACGATAGATGATAAGTTGATAGTTGCAAAGGGGAAAACAATTGCTGAAGGTACGGGACTTCAATTCAAAAAATATCTGCAAAATGGGCAAATTGACTCCTCTTTTGGTACAAATGGCGTCTCAAATGCTTCTTTTGCAAACGATGCGTTATTAATAAGAGATTTTAAATTAAATGAAAATGGCGCAATGTTCGTAGCATCAAGTGTTCAAGATTTTAATAACCCAGACCTCCTCTTAATAACAAAGCATTTGCCAAATGGAACTCTCGATCTTTCTTTTAGTGATAATGGAATTGTAACGAGCCCGGTTTTATTTGAATATTATAATCGGGTAAAGTTAGATTTATTCGCCAATGAAGGTGTTTTGATAACCCAAAGCCAAATTCCTGGGGGAAGTAATGGAGATACTATTTATAAACTTACTGCTAGCGGCGAACTATCTACTTCATTTGGTTCTGGAGGCTTTCTAAATTATAGCGCGCCTTTGGCTGATTTATTTATACAAGAGAATCAAAGAATTTTGTTTCTAGCGCACAATTATGGGGATCCGATACTATTTCCTGGCGGTCCATTCCAAATAGTAAGATTTTATAATAATGGTGAGCCTGATACCTCTATTAATTTTGAAACGGAACAGACCGATTTATACAGGCAATATATTTATTTTACCACCGATAGTAATGGGAAAATTGTAATATCTGCCGTAGATTGGAACGATTCTTCAATAACACTATTCCGTTTGTTAAACAATCCTTTGGGTAATGAAGAAAACAAAATAGACTCCCTTCAAATTTTTCCAAATCCAGCGAACAATGTGTTGCAAATAACTTGTAATCAATGCAATTTAAAAGGTGTCGATTATAAAATTGTTGACTCCACAGGCAAAGTAATAGTTACTACGGTTTTTGAAAGTAATAACCCTTTGATTCCCATCAGTTCTTTGAGCGATGGATTATATTTTTTACATACAAGTGGAGCAACCGTTAGGTTCATTAAAAAATAAACTTTTCAGACTTGTATTATCTTGTTGCTAATGCTACGTTTCCACACGTAAACTGAAAAATCTATCCATGCCATTAGTAACTCCACTTTCCGCAGACCACAATTCAAGTACCCAAGAGCTTGCCAAATTCTTTAATGAAACCCTCGTTTTTTGCTAGTTTTCGAACTTTGTAAAGTCTATTGCTGCCACCAATGTGACATCCAGCGTCTCGCCCTCTGTAATTGAAACCGAAACAAAATTATTTGTAGCAACTCCTGCGATGCTAGAAAACGTAGAAAAGTAAATCGTTTCTGTGTTCGTGTTTTGAAAGAAATTGTCAGTGTCGATTGTTATAGCGGAAGTTCCAGAACTATCAACAAACCCTATTTGATTTGCAAATGATAAATTTGTCTCAAAATCTTCGTATGACTCAATATCTATTAAAACATTTTGCCATGAAGAATTATCAAACATTGGCACTTCAGTTCCATCTTTAAAAAAGTCCCCCTGAATATCACTAAATGTGAGTCCGTTTTCATCTTCAATTCTCAAATTAACTTTTGTAACCAAAGGTTCCTGTTCTTGTTCTGGTTCAGGTTTTTCATCATCAGAACAAGAAAATATTGTAACTAACACAAATAAAATAAGTAGTTTTTTCATAAATAGCTATCTTCACACATAGAACAAAAATATAGATTAAAATAGAGTTCGCAATCCTTTTAAAAAACTATTAATGCCATTAGTAACTCCACTTTCCGCAGACCACGATAAAGACACTCAAGAACTAGCCGAATTTTTCAACGAAACCCTCGGTTTTTGTCCTAACAGTGTACTCACTATGCAACGCAGACCCGCCATTAGCCGCGCATTTATCAATTTAAACAAAGCCGTAATGGCGAACGACGGGCGAGTGACTTCAGCTTTAAAACGGATGATCGCTTGGGTGAGCAGCAACGCAACTGGGTGCCGCTATTGCCAGGCACACGCCATACGAGCTGCCGAACGGTACGGAGCAGAACAGGAGCAACTCGACAATATTTGGGAATACCGAACCCACCCCGCTTTTTCTGAAGCCGAACGTGCAGCACTCGATTTTTCGCTTGCTGCCAGCCAAGTGCCGAATGCAGTAGACGAAACAATTAAAAAAGGCCTTTACGAACACTGGAACGAAGGTGAAATTGTTGAAATGCTGGGGGTTATTTCCCTGTTCGGATACCTCAACCGCTGGAACGACTCAATGGGCACCTCTATTGAAGAAGGTGCTGTAGAGAGTGGTAACAAGTACTTAGGCAAGCACGGTTGGGAAGAAGGCAAACATAGATAAGCCCATTGATAATGGTGGTTGTTTTAAAAATTTCCGTTCACCCCCCACGCAAGAAGCCGCTGTAAAAAGCGTTAGATTTCGCCTTAGAAAACACTTATTTTATACAATTGAGATTAAAAAACACCCCATGAGATTCTTACTTTTTATTTTAGCTTCTAGCTTGCTACTCTCTTGTAACAATATTCCAGAGGCAATCCTCTTAGCCAATACTGAAAAGGTAGACACATTAGACGTGAATGAATATACCCATGTAATCGACAAAAAAAACCGTCGAGGCTATGTAACGGCAGAAAACGAAGTAATGAACGGGCGTTATGTGATTACACGTGAAGGAACCATGACCCAAGAGTTTACAATCGAAGGCGGATTCTTACATGGAACACTCATACAATACTACGATACTGGCTCGCCAGAACGGATTGAAACCTATAAAAAAAGCGTACAGCACGGCCCCGTAACCAGTTTTTACAGAAATGGCGCCATTCGGTCTGAATCGTCATACGTGAATGGAGAAGAAGCCGATGAACGCGTCGAGTACACAGAAGATGGTACAGTATCTCGCAAAATTGAAATCAAAGATGGCATTCGGTATGACCACCAATACATAAATGGAAACAGAGCAGGTTCCATGTTCGAAAAAACGATTGAGGGCGTTACCTACGACCTGATTGTAAAATATGACGCTTTTGGCACCGTACAACTAATCATGGGAAAGATAAAATCTGATACCAGCCCCATCCTCTATATTTTTGATGAAACTTTTACTGAAATTGAACACTTTAATGTTGAAGAAAACCCGTTAAAAGCGAGACAATACTTTGCCCTTATCCAAGGCTAATCCAGAATAGAATGTGTCTTTTTCTGTAACAGCGGAACGATGCTTTCTTCAAACCACGGATTTCTAGCTCTCCAAAACCGATTTACGGGCGAAGGGTGTGGCAATGGCCAATACTGCGGAAGGTAGGCTTCAAAATGTTCCACTTTTTCGGTTAAGTTTCTTCGGTCCTTCGGAAAATAATACTTGGTGGCATAACTTCCAATTAATAGAACGAGCTGCACGTTTTTCAGCTTAGAAAGCACCGAATCGTGCCAAAGTGGTGCACATTCCTTTCTGGGCGGAAGGTCTCCCGTTTTTCCCTTCCCTGGATAACAAAATCCCATGGGCAAGATGGCAAAATTCGCAGTGTTGTAAAAGGTAGCTTCATCTACGCCCAGCCATTCGCGAAGCTTTTTCCCACTTTGGTCTGCCCAAGCCGTACCACTCTCATGAACAATACGTCCGGGTGCCTGACTTATCAAAACTATTTTAGAATGGGCTGCCGCTTCTACGATAGGTCGTGGCCCCAACGGCAAATGTTCTGAACAAACTTCACATCCCCTAATTTTATGCAGCAAGGGTTTCATGAAGAAGCACCTCCCAACACAACCACCAGCTCTCCTTTTGGAGGTTTTTTTTCAAAATGCGATGCTACTTCGGCCAAAGTGCCCCGTACCGTTTCTTCATGAAGCTTAGTAATTTCGCGTGATACCGAAACTGGTCGTTCTTCGCCAAAATGCTCGGCAAACTGTTTGAGTGTCTTTACTAGTTTATGGGGTGATTCGTAGAAAATCATGGTACGTTTTTCTTCAGCAAGCAGTTCCAGACGGGTTTGTCGCCCCTTTTTTACTGGAAGAAATCCTTCAAACACAAACTTGTCGTTGGGCAAGCCACTGTTTACCAAAGCCGGCACAAAAGCGGTTGCACCTGGCAAGCAGTCTACTTCAATCCCAGCAGCCACGCACGCGCGCGTGAGTAGAAACCCGGGGTCACTAATCGCAGGGGTGCCAGCGTCACTAATAAGCGCTGCGGTTTCCCCTTGTAGAATTCGTTGTACGATGCCTTCGGTGGTTTTATGTTCGTTGTGCATGTGGTGCGAGTGCATCGGGGTTGAAATCTCAAAATGCTTTAAGAGCTTCCCGCTGGTTCGCGTGTCTTCAGCTAAAATAAAATCTACTTCCTGCAATACTTCCAACGCCCGTAAGGTGATGTCCTTAAGGTTTCCGATAGGCGTGGGTACTAGATAGAGTTTTGGCATTATTTGGTCGGGCTTAGGCAACAATGCCTGTTTCAGCTAAATTTTCTTTCCACGGCAGCCATAAATCGTTCGGCATACATGTCTTTTTGAAGCCAAAAATTATAGTCGGGTTTTACCCTAGATTTAATAAACGTCTCCGCTTCGGCAAATGTTTCAAAGGTGTTGAGTTGTGAAAGCACTCGGGTATAATCGTCTGCACTACCTCCAAACAAATGTTTGATATAGGCTAAACGGTCGTTCAAGTCGATACGCATCCCGTCTCCAACAGCATCATTAATAGATTTTGGTTTTTCAGACATTCCAAGATCATCTACCAATTTCTTTGTCGGTTTCGGAGCCTCCACTCCTTTGGCTGGTTTCCGCTCCTCCAAAATGGGCGCGTCTTTAGGTTGGGTAGTCGTTTTACGCTCAAACGTTGGTGTTTGTTGATAGTTGCTGGCAAATTCTTCCAGGTCATTCTTCATATATTGTTTCTGCGGAAGTACTTCCTCTAAAAATTTATCTACCTGTTGCGATTCTGGTGGCATTTGTGCCACGAGATCTTTAATTTTTTCCATGAGCGGTTCTACCAAATCTTCTTTGTGTTCTGGCTGCGGAATGGGTTCTGGCTCTGTAAACCAATTTTTCTCCCGAAAACTTTTGCTGTCGAAAGACTCTTCATTCTTCGCCGCATCATCTCCATCAATCTGGCCTTCTAAATATGCCAACACACTCACCTTTTGGTACAGTACTGCAACCTTCTGCTGAAGGGCTTTTGTGCTCATGGCCTGGTTCTCACTAATAATTTCTCTCGCTAGGTCCTTTAGGTCTTGCTGCAATTGCTTTTTCATCGATACTTTTTTAAACTTTTTTGGGCTGCTTACACAAGGGTCAACTTTGTTTTGTTAAATTTACGCATCCTATATGTAAACGTCAAGCGTTTGCGTTTTATTCTAAAACCCTTGTTATGTTTCTCGAAAATACCGTAAATCAAAAAGAGCAATTTGGCTGGATCGAAGTGATCTGCGGCTCGATGTTTTCGGGGAAAACAGAAGAACTCATCAGGAGGTTAAAACGCGCACAGTTTGCCCGCCAAAAAGTGGAAATCTTTAAACCTAAGGTAGACACCCGCTACGACGATGACCAGGTAGTCTCACATGACAGCAACCAAATTCGTTCTACCCCAGTTCCTGCAGCTGCCAATATTCCTATTCTCGCAGACAATTGTGATGTGGTAGGAATAGACGAAGCCCAGTTTTTTGATGATGAAATTGTAAAAGTGTGTAACGATCTTGCCAACCGTGGGGTACGTGTGATCGTAGCCGGGTTAGACATGGATTACAAAGGCAACCCATTTGGGCCAATGCCCGCGTTAATGGCAACGGCAGAATATGTCACCAAAGTACATGCTGTTTGCCCGCGTACAGGGAATCTCGCGCACTACAGTTTCCGAAAATCACAGAGTGAAGATCTCGTGCTACTAGGCGAAACTGAAGAATACGAACCGCTTAGCCGTGCGGCCTACTACAAGGCGGTGCTACGTGATAAAGTTAAAAAAATGGACGTGAAAGATGCCGAGGAAATTTCCGCAGCAGAAGTACAGCAAAGCAAAAAGCAAGCCTAGATGAGCAACTTTAAAGAAACAGTGCTCGAAATAGACCTAAGCGCACTTGCCCACAATTACCGCTATCTTACGGCTAAAACTAACACAGCGACTAAAATTTTGGCGGTGGTAAAAGCCTTTGGGTACGGCAGCGAAAGTGTAGCGGTTGCTAAAGAACTGGAAACCTTGGGTGTCGATTATTTTGCGGTTGCTTATGTAGCAGAAGGTGTTGCGCTGAGAGATGCCGGCATACGCACCCCGATTTTGGTACTGCACCCACAGCCTATAAATTTTGAAACGCTAATAGACCGCTGTCTGGAACCGTCGATTTACAGCATGCGTATTCTCAATGAATTTGTTGCGGTGGCCGAAGCTAAAAAACAGCAGGACTATCCCGTACATATTAAGTTCAACACTGGACTGAACCGTTTGGGCTTTCGGGAAGAAGCGGTTTCCCACATTCTTTCAGCACTTCGGAAAACGGATGCCATTAAAACACGGTCGTTGTTTTCGCATTTGGTAGCCAGCGAAGATCTTTCAGAAAAGGAATTTACACTAGGTCAGATTGAAAGTTTCAACAACATAGCGACAGCCATGGAAGAAGGTCTTGGTTATAAACCTTTTTTACACCAAAGCAATACATCGGGAATCCTGAATTATCCACAAGCGCATTTTGATATGGTACGTACGGGTATCGGGCTCTATGGCTTCGGAAATTCTAAAGCCGAAAATGAACAGCTAAAACCTGTGGCTACCCTAAAATCGGTTATTTCGCAAATCCACACTATTCAACCCGGCGAATCGGTTGGTTATAACCGAGCGTACAAAGCAACTGGTGAAGAAAAAACAGCCACGATCCCCATTGGGCACGCAGACGGTATTTCTCGCGCCTTCGGAAAAGGGGTTGGTTGGGTGACCATCGCGGGGAAAAAAGCACCTATTGTTGGAAATGTTTGTATGGATATGCTCATGGTGAATGTTACTGATATCGCCTGTGAAGAAGGTGACGAAGTCATCATTTTTGGCGAAAATCCATCGGCCGAAGCATTAGCTACTGCGATAGGCTCTATCCCTTATGAGCTCTTAACAGCAGTCTCTCAACGTGTAAAACGTGTCGTTTGTCGAAATTAGCGTTGCCAAGTTCTTAATAATTTGTGAAAGCACATTGATTTTAGCTACCTTAGTCCCGTATTAACCAAAACCAAACAAACTATGCTTAAAGAATTTAAAGATTTTATTATGACCGGGAATGTCATCGATTTGGCAGTTGCGGTAATTTTGGCTGGCGCCGTGGGAATGGTGGTCAGCGGATTTGTATCTGACATCATGATGCCAATTATTGGTCATTTTGCTGGAGGTGTAGACTTTGCAGATATGAAAGTAGTGCTTTCAGAAGCCGTTGTAGCTGCAGATGGCACGGTAGAAAAACCTGAAAATGCCGTGATGTACGGAAAGTGGGTTAATGCCATCATAAACCTCATCATTGTTGGTTTTGTGTTATTTATGATTGTAAAATCGTACGCAAAGGTTCGCAAGAAAAAAGAAGAAGCCCCTGCTCCAGACCCAGGACCGTCTGAAAAAGATATCCTTATGGAGATTCGCGACGAGCTTCGCAAAAAATAGAAAGATTAAATAAATCAGCGCAACACCGCTGCATTACTCAATTTTTAACCAAACCCTCTGTTTAAAAGCAGAGGGTTCTTTTTTTAGATTAAGCGAAGCATTTAAACAAGGATATCTCGTATTTTTGACACAAAATAAATCACTATGAAAATAGCTGTTGTTGGTGCCACGGGCATGGTGGGCACGGTCATGACAAAACTCCTGGAAGAACGCAACTTTCCATTAACAGAGCTCATTCCGGTTGCTTCAGAACGCTCTGTGGGAAAAACCATCGGTTTTAAAGAAACCGAATACACCATCGTTACCATGGAACATGCCATTGCCATGCAACCCGATATTGCTATTTTTTCGGCTGGAGGCGACACCTCGCTACAATGGGCACCTAAATTTGCTGAAGTTGGTACCACCGTGATAGACAATTCGTCTGCCTGGCGCATGGACCCCACAAAAAAGTTAATCGTTCCTGAAATAAACGCTTCCAAATTAACTTCCGAAGATAAAATTATTGCCAACCCCAATTGCTCTACCATACAAATGGTCATGGCACTCGCACCCTTGCACAAAGCTTATAAAATGAAACGCGTTATTGTTTCTACCTACCAATCGGTTTCGGGAACGGGTGTAAAGGCCGTACAACAGTTAGAAAACGAAGCCCAAGGTGTAGGCGGTGAAATGGCGTATCCGTATCAAATCTATAAAAACGCCCTGCCCCATTGCGATGTTTTTGAGGCCAATGGTTACACCAAAGAAGAAATGAAACTCGCCCGCGAGCCACAAAAAATTCTGGACGATCGCACTTTTTCGATTTCGGCTACCGCAGTGCGTATTCCCACAGCGGGAGGCCACAGCGAGTCGGTGAATGTCGAATTCCATGATGATTTTACACTGGCCGATGTACGCCGTATGCTACATGAAACCCCAGGAATTGTGGTACAAGACAATCCAGATACCAATACCTACCCCATGCCCATCTATGCCCACGGAAAAGATGACGTGTTTGTAGGCCGTATACGGCGTGATGAAACACAACCCAACACGTTACAACTTTGGATTGTGAGCGATAACCTGCGAAAAGGAGCCGCGACCAACGCCATACAAATCGCTGAATATTTGGTTGAAAACGCGCTGTTGTAAGCATTTCTGAAATTTTCGTCTAATTTTTGGCAACCACCTAAAACCAAAAGATGAAAATATTCCATTTAATTCTCCGTGTCGGGTTGGGTTTGATGCTCTTGGCGTTCGGACTCAACAAATTTTTCTGGTTTATGCCAGATTTCGACTTTACCGGATATCCGGAAGCCGAACACCTTTTTAATGCCCTACGCTTTTCCGGAGAAGACCCAGAAGCAGGAAAAGGCTATATCATGGATCTTGTTGGTGCTACCGAAGCCATCGTCGGTCTATTATTGATCCTTAAAAAGTGGGTGCCGTTCGTATTAGTGATGCTGGTCCCAATTTCAATTAACTTGGTCATGTTCCATATCATGGTGAACCTTCCAAATATCGGTCCCGCTGTTTTAGTGGCTGCAGTAAACGCCTATCTTATCTATCTTCACTGGGATTCGTACCGCGGATTGTTTAAATAAATTTGCTATGGAAATTAAGCGTATCTCCCTGAGTGGCAGATTCTTTTATTTTAGTATCTTTAAAAGTACATAACCATCTCAACTATACGTATGAACGCTACATTTACTACCATCCTACGCGTCATTTTAGGTGCGGCCTTGTTATTATTTGGAATTAACAAGTTCTTCAATTTTATCCCCATGTTTGAAATGCCTCCCGCGGCTGCCAACTTTTTAGAATCGCTCGCCGCTACAGGATACGCATTTTACGTGGTAGCAGCCCTAGAGATTCTCATTGGGAGTTTGTTGTTGCTCAAAAAATGGGTGCCCTTTGCCTTGGTTTTACTTGCGCCGCTTTCTGTAAATATTTTATTATTCCATTTGTTTTTGGATATTTCAGATATAGCCGTTGCCATCGTCATCTTCACCTTAAACGTTTTATTGATGTATAAATACTGGAAAGCGTACCGCCCGCTTTTCCAATTGTAAACGGCTAGGGAAATTCAGAACAACTTTCTATTTGCAACTATAGTATTTTCAGTATTTTAGTGCTCTAATAATTGTACTATGAAAAAACTGATCGTACCCATGCTATGTGCACTTGCCATTGTAAGTTGTAAAGAAGAAAAAATGTCCCAAGAACCTGTCGCAATTACCTATCCTGAAACCAAAAAAGTTGATACCGTAACCAATTATTTCGGAACTGACGTAAAAGATCCCTATCGCTGGCTCGAAGATGATATGAGCGAAGAAACCGGAGATTGGGTAGCGCGCCAAAACAAAACAACCTTTGGTTATTTAGATAATATTCCATTCCGTGAAGAATTAAAAGACCGTCTTACCAAATTATGGAATTACGAAAAAGTAGGCTCTCCTTTTAAAGAAGGCGATTATACCTATTTCTATAAAAACGACGGTCTGCAAAACCAATATGTTATCTATCGTTATAAAACAGGTGATGACCCGAGTACTGCGGAAATTTTCTTAGATCCGAATGGGTTTAAAGAAGATGGAACCATCTCGCTGGGCGGACTTAGTTTCTCAAAAGACGGAAAAACGGCAGCTTATAGCATTTCAGAAGGCGGAAGCGATTGGCGAAAAGTGCTCGTCATGAATACCGAAAACAAAGAAATTGTTGAAGACACACTGATTGATGTAAAATTCAGTGGGATTTCTTGGAAAGGAAATGACGGTTTCTACTATTCTAGCTATGACAAACCAGAAGGCAGTGAGCTTTCAGCCAAAACAGATCAGCATAAATTATACTATCACAAACTAGGCACGCCACAAAAAGAAGATCAACTCATATTTGGCGGTACCGAAGCACAAAAGCATCGCTACGTTGGCGGGAATGTTTCTGAAGATGATCGTTGGTTACAAATTTCAGCAAGCACCTCAACTTCTGGTAATAAACTATTCATCATAGATCTTAGTAAGCCAGATGGCAAGCTGATTCCTGTGATTAACAATACAGATTCTGATACCTACATAATTGAAAACGTAGGAACCAAACTATTTCTAGTCACGAACCTGAACGCACCTAACAGAAAAATAGTGACGGTAGACGCAAGCAATCCTTCTCCCGAAAACTGGAAAGATTTTATCCCAGAAACTGAAAATGTATTGAGCCCTGGTACAGGAGGCGGCTATTTCTTCACCGAATATATGGTAGATGCCGTGAGCAAGGTATTACAATATGATTATGATGGTAAAATGGTTCGGGAAATCGAATTGCCAGGTGTAGGAAGCGCTGGCGGATTTGGTGCTAAAAAAGAAGACACAGAGCTTTATTACAGTTTTGCCAACTATGTTACTCCAGGTAGCATCTACAAATACAATATTGAAGAAGGGACAAGCGAGTTGTACGTAAAACCAGAAATAGATTTCAACCCTGACAACTACGAGAGCAAGCAGGTTTTTTATACGTCTAAAGATGGTACCAAAATTCCAATGATCATTACCCATAAAAAAGGTATAGAACTCAATGGTAAAAATCCGACCATTCTTTACGGTTACGGTGGTTTCAACATTAGCTTAACGCCTAGTTTTAGTATTGCAAACGCAGTTTGGATGGAACAAGGTGGTGTGTATGCTGTTCCAAATCTTCGTGGTGGCGGGGAGTACGGAAAAAAATGGCATGACGCAGGAACCCAGATGAAAAAACAAAATGTGTTCGACGACTTTATTGCTGCGGCAGAATTTCTTATTGAAAATAAGTATACTTCTAAAGACTACCTTGCCATTCGAGGAGGCTCTAACGGCGGGCTCTTGGTAGGTGCGGTAATGACCCAGCGTCCCGATTTGATGAAAGTGGCTTTACCCGCAGTAGGTGTGCTCGATATGTTGCGCTACCATACGTTTACCGCAGGTGCAGGTTGGGCATACGACTACGGAACGGCAGAAGATAGCAAAGAAATGTTTGAATATTTAAAAGGATATTCTCCCGTGCACAATGTAAAAGAAGGTGTTGAATATCCTGCAACCTTAGTAACTACTGGAGACCATGATGACCGCGTGGTTCCTGCGCACAGCTTTAAGTTTGCAGCAGAGCTACAAGACAAACAGTCGGGTAGCAATCCTACCCTTATTCGAATAGAAACCGATGCTGGTCACGGTGCCGGTACGCCTGTTTCAAAAACCATTGAGCAATATGCCGATATCTACGGATTTACACTTTACAACATGGGGTACGAGGTGTTGCCAGAAAAAACAACCACTAAGGTAAAAGAATAGCCCTGTTTTTTTCGAGCGCCAGCCCACCTAAAGCTGGCGCTCGAAAAGACTTTGCAAGAAATGCTCAACGTTACTATCACATCTTTTCAGTACCCTACTTCTAACAAGGAGATTCTGTCGAACGTCAATTTTAAACTCGAGCAGGGCAAACAACTCGCCATCTTGGGCGAAAGTGGCTGTGGTAAATCTACCTTACTGCACCTTATTTTTGGTCTTTTGAACCTAGACAATGGTGAAATTTACTACGGAAAGCAGCAATTGTTCGGTCCTAGTCACAACCTGATTCCAGGCCATGATTTTATGAAGTTGGTATCACAAGATTTAGATTTGATGCCATTCACTTCAGTTGCTGAAAATGTGGGTGAACACTTATCTAGGATAGACACTTCAGAAGATACTAAGAAAATTGATGAAGTGCTTTCGGTTGTGGGCCTCTTGCCATTTAAAAACCGAAAAGTAAATACCCTGAGCGGTGGTCAGAAACAACGCGTAGCCCTCGCAAAAGCACTTGCGAACGAACCCAAGGTGCTTCTTCTGGATGAACCCTTCAGCAGTATTGATGCTTTTCTAAAGAACAAACTTAGACGCGAATTATACCGCTACCTTCAACAACATCAAATTACTTGTATTACTGCCACCCACGACGCCGACGAGGCTTTGGCTTTTTCAGATAGATTATTGGTTCTAAAAGAGGGGCAGATACTTCAAATTGGACCGCCAGAAAATGTCTACGCAGCCGCAACTTCAGTCTATGAAAAAGGCTTTTACGGAGAAGTTTCAATCATCCCTGCTGGAATCTTAGCTGAAAATGAATTGAACTTACTTCCGCAAGAGCTGAAAATTTCCGAAGAACAAACACCGCTTGAAGTGACGGTGACTGCCTCCTATTTTAAGGGTCGCTCCTACCTCATTGTTTGCAAATGGAACGCAATAACATTGTTCTTTGAACATTCAGAAAAAATTCAAAATGGTTCACAAGTTTATTTGTCATTAGCCAAAGCTAACTAGTGCTGACTTTAAATAAGTTTGTTGAAGTTTTAAAATCGTTAACAAACATGCTATCAACCCGTTAAATCCTTCCCAAACCCAAATTAAAAGCCTGTTTCAGTGCTGTTTCCCCCGTATCTTTATGTAAAATAAAAAACTATGGATATAAAGAACAAAACAGTAATCATTACAGGGGCATCTAGTGGAATTGGCGAGGCAACTGCCCTTAAACTTTCAAAAGAAGGGGCAAACGTAGTGCTTACCGCAAGACGTGAAGAGAGGCTCCAAGAGCTAAAATCTAAAATTGAAAAAGAAGGTGGCAAAGCAATTGTTGTGGCTGGAGATGTCACCAACAAAAACGATTGGCAACACCTGCAGAAAGAAGCAAAAGACACTTTTGGTTCTATAGATGTCTTGGTAAATAACGCCGGACTCATGCCGCTGTCGTATGTAAAAAATCTGCATACAGATGAGTGGGATACCATGGTAGATGTGAATATTAAAGGTGTACTGAACGGAGTTTCAGCTGTTTTGCCAACCATGATCGAACAAAAACAAGGGCATATTATTAATATTTCTTCGGTGGCTGCTTACAAATACTTCCCAGGTGGCGCAATATACTGTGCAACCAAATCGGCTGTTAAAATGTTTTCTGAAGGACTACGCCAAGAATTAGCGCCAAACTACGGTATTAACGTAACCTCTATTGAGCCTGGTGCTGTAGATACCGAACTCATGGAAACCATCACCGACAAAGAACTGATGAACGATATGAAAGATGTAATGGGCGACGTAAAACCCTTGGAGGCAATCGATATAGCAGACGCGATTTTCTACGCTCTGTCGCAACCAGGTCGTACCAATATCAACGACGTGTATATCATGCCAACTACACAGAAGCAATAACAAAAGCTCTGTTGCAAATCAGACTACACAAAAAAGGGGACGAATTAATTCGCCCCCTTTTTAATAACAAATTATATGTGGTTACACCTTAACAACCATCTTCCCTTTATTCTTACCGTCAAACAAGTCTATAAATGCTTGCGGAATTTCATCAAAGCCTTCTACAATGGTTTCCTCATACGTAAGTTTGCCTTTATCGAGCCATGTAGCTAGTTGTTCTGTGCCTTCCTGAAATTGTTCTTGATAATCTCGTACAATAAAGCCTTGCATTTTTAAACTCTTTTTTACCAATGTTGGTTCTAGTCTTGGCCCAGTGGGCTGTTCTGTCTCGTTATACAATGAAATCGCCCCACAGTTCACCACGCGTCCGTAACGGTTCATGTTCTTTAAGGTCGCATCTAGAATATCACCCCCTACATTGTCAAAATATACATCTACACCATCCGGACAAGCTCCTTCTATAGCCTGTTTCATATTTTGGGTTGTTTTGTAATTAATCCCTGCATCAAACCCAAATTTCTCTTTCAGGAGTCGTACCTTTTCATCACTGCCCGCAATCCCTACGGCGCGACATCCTTTGATCTTCCCAATTTGGCCAACCACACTTCCTACGGCGCCCGAGGCACCAGAAACTAATACGGTTTCGCCTTCCTTTGGCTCACCAATATTTAATAGTCCGACATAGGCCGTAAGTCCGGTGAGGCCCAAAATACCGAGATAGGCACTTAACGGCGCTTTGGTTTCATCCACTTTCTGAAGACCCTTCCCACTGTGTGTTTGCCATTGCTTCCATTGTAGCATTCCGTTTACATAATCACCTTTCTTGAAATCGGCATGCTTAGACTCCATTACCTCGGCGACAATGCCACTTTCAATAGGCGCATCAATTTGAAATGGTGGAATATATGATTTCTCGTCACGCATTCTGCCGCGTAAATAAGGGTCTACAGAAACATATTTTGTTTTAAGTAGAACCTCACCATCGGCAGGGGTTGGTTTCTCCTGTTCAGAAAATTCAAAATTATCTAGGGTTGGTGTTCCTTTTGGTCTGCTTTTAAGTAGTATTGCTTTATTCATTACTCAATTATTTTAGCTTAAAGATACTGTGTTATGTGCCGAATTAAAAGGAATTAGTAGCTCCTTAGGCTACTTTTGAGAAAAGATTAACTCCTGCATGTATCAATCAGAAATTTGTATCTTTCTATTCTATTTCAAACGACACCAAAATACCATGGCAAAAAGTTATTCCGAAGTAATTCAGCTGAATGATTCATTCGAAATTGCAAAGCAAAAAGTTGAGGAGGCACTGGCAAAATCACGCTTTAAAGGCAGCCGATGGGTAGAACAACAACAAGCCTATTATTCAGAAACTGCAGTCACCCTGTGGTCTTGGGGTGAAGATATTTTGGTGCGAATACAGAAAAAAGATGAAGGTACCGAAGTTCAATTTTCTTCAACCTGTAAACTCGCTACGCAGATAATTGACTGGGGGAAAAACAAGAAGAATGCTACCATCTTTGTAAGCTCCCTTCATGGATCTTAGTTCCAAATTAAAATACCTAATGCCAATTGCGCCGCTAAAAATTGTCTTCTCAGTGGTATTGGCAATTTTGTCGTTCTATTTGCTCTACTCGGGCACACTGTTCGGACTTATCCTTTTAGGTGCCGCATTAAAACTAGCGCTACGTGAAGGCATTGAAATTTCTTTAGAAGGAAAAGCATACCGAACCATCTATTCGGTATTTGGCATCACCGTGGGAAAATGGAAATTACTTCCAGAAATCGACTATGTATCTGTATTTCGAACCCGAAAGAAAAGTCGGGCCCGTGTCATTGCCGCACAAGCCGATCTTGGTTTTGAAATTTTCAGATTAAATTTATTTTATGAAGGCAATAAACATATCATTGCCTACGAAACGGAGACCAAAGAAGAAGCTTTTAAAGTAGCCGAGCATATTGCGATGGTTTTAAACACGACCACACACGACGCGACATAGTTAGCGTACATTTTTAGGCTACGCTTTTTATAGTGATCTCTTTTCCGTTGAAAGTGAACGAATCTCCTTTTTTCTTTCCAGACAATTGTTGCCCGATGGGTGATTGCAAGGCAACGCAATAATAGTTGGTTTTACCTACGGTAACCTGACCGATTGAAATACCAATAAAATAAGTGCCATTAGTAGTATATACCAAACTGCCCAAGCGCACATAGTCTGACACCGATTTAATATCTATTTTGTGTACGAGTAATTGTAAGCTTTCAATTTCTTGCAACTGTTTTCCTGCGTTTTCACGATCAATCTGGAGCATCGCCCTACCTGTTTCATGTTTGTCTCCAGCGCTGCTTTTAGATTCCTCTACCAACGACTCTTCAATATCTGAAATGGTCTGCTTTATTTTTGCATAGCGTTTCGCTACCGTTTCTTTACAGTGATCGAGTAACGCAATCTTAAGTTCTTTATCGGTCATTTTCTTCCGTTTCGTCCAACGTAAATGTACCATAAAAACGCATTTGTCTTACAATCCATTCCTTTCTTTTTTGGATGTATGCTGAAGGCGGATTGGCTCGATAACGTCTCGGATTTGGAAGTATGGCTGCAATTGCTGCGGCTTCATATCGCTGTAAATTTTTTGCCTGTTTATGAAACCAATAATCTGATGCTGCCGCTGCACCAAATACACCTTCACCCATTTCAATGCTGTTCAAGTACACTTCCAAAATTCGCTCCTTGCTCCAGAACAATTCAATTAAAAAAGTGAAATAGGTTTCCAAGCCTTTTCTTAGCCAACTTCGTTCTGGCCATAAAAAAACATTCTTAGCTGTTTGTTGCGAAATAGAACTTCCTCCGCGTAGTTTTTTGCCATTTTTGTTACTTTTGTACGCTTTTTCGATCGATTTTAGGTCAAAACCGTTGTGTTTTGTGAAATTTTGGTCTTCAGCACAAATAACGGCTAGTTGTAATTCTTCTGAAATTTCAGACAATGGCACCCATTTATGTTTAATATCTAGCTGTTCATTTGTTTGGTAGGCGCGTATGCCCATGAGCGGAGTATAATGCACTGGAATGTATTTGTAAAGGAGCACCCATAGCACGCTTAAAACAAGAAACCATAGCAGTGTCTTGAAAAGAAATTTGAAGGCTTTTTTAATCATATAGATTCAATAGCTGCGGCCAGCTCATTGCCAACAGAGCTGCCAATCGCGATTCCCATTCCTCCCAAACGAACGCCGCAATACACATTGGGTTGCACTTCGCGTATGATGGGCTTTTTTTGCTTGCCAACACCCATGATACCGCTCCACCGGGAGTCTATTGTAAACGCTGTTTCGGGTAAAATTGTTGTTTTTAGGAGTCGTTCCAGTTCGTTTTGTACCGTTTCTGTAAGGCCCATTTGTGTAGTTTGTTCTGCGGAAAAGTCAAGATTTCTTCCTCCGCCAAACAAAATCCTATCGTGGATATTTCTAAAATAATAGTATCCCCTATCCAGATGAAAAGTTCCTTTTACTTTTAAATTTGGAATGGGATAGGTAATCAGAACTTGAGCACGGGCGGGTTGCAAATCGGCTTCTAAAAATTGTTTTGCAAAGCCGTTAGTGGCAATTCCTACCTTTTTTGCTGAAAAAGTGACAGTATTGTTCAAATTGAGTGAAATTTGGTCATTTTCTGCTGAAATCGACATGATTTCAGCATTATTTAGCACTAAAACACCCTTTTCTGAACATTCCCGAAGTAATGCTTTCATCATTTTACCCGTATCAAGTTGCCCCTCAAAACGATTAAAAATGACTTGTTTTTGGACGTTTTTGAAGGAAAATGGTTGCTTTTTAATAGAAAATACTTCTTTTTGGCCAGAAAACACGTTTTTAAGCAAATTGTTCACCATGGGTACGTTGTCGATACATTCTTCCGCTAATTCGGTATCGTTTTCCGTAAAGATTTCATACCCACCATGCTGTTGATAATCAATTTCAGTATCTCCTAAGGTGGTTCGCAATAGTTGCAATCCGTTTACTCGTGCTTGAACCAAATTCAATACCTCATCTTCAGTATGGGTTTTTAAATCGTCTAAAATTTCAGAAATACTTCCGAAGCAGGCAAAACCCGCATTTTTAGTGCTTGCACCACTAGGGAGCATTCCTTTTTCAAAAACAACTACTTTGAGTTTAGGATTACGCTGTTTTAGAGTTAAGGCACAGCTTAGCCCGACAATACCGCTGCCAATAATAGCAACGTCAATGTTTGTGAGCCATGTATGTTTTTCCCAATACGATAGGTTCATAGTTTAAAATAAAAAATCCCACCTTCCAAAGGTACAGTTTTTGGAAAATGGGATTTGACTTTTAATAAATTTTACCGCCTACTCTTCTTCAGGTGGTGCCATCTGCCAATCGTTCATAAAAGCTGTAGTATAATTACCCGCGACATAATCAGGGTGATCCATTAACTGTCTATGGAAAGGAATGGTGGTTTTTATACCTTCAATCACGAATTCATCGAGCGCCCGTTTCATCTTATTAATTGCTTCGTCTCTGGTTTGAGCCGTTGTAATCAGTTTGGCGATCATCGAGTCATAATTTGGCGGAATCACATATCCTGCATAAACGTGAGTGTCTAAGCGTATTCCGTGCCCGCCTGGAGCGTGTAGGGTAGTAATCCTTCCAGGAGAAGGTCTGAAGTCGTTATAAGGGTCTTCAGCATTAATTCTACACTCGATAGAATGGAGGTTTGGCGTATAGTGTTTTCCTGAAATAGGAACTCCTGCCGCTACTAAAATTTGTTCGCGTATCAAGTCGAAGTCGATTACCTGTTCTGTAATCGGGTGCTCCACCTGTATACGGGTATTCATCTCCATAAAGTAGAAATTACGGTGTTTGTCTACCAAAAATTCTACGGTACCTGCGCCTTCATACTTTATATATTCTGCTGCTTTTACTGCTGCCATTCCCATATCATTCCGAAGTTTTTTCGTCATAAATGGGCTTGGGGTTTCTTCGGTAAGTTTTTGGTGGCGTCGTTGAATAGAGCAGTCCCGTTCACTTAAATGGCACGCTTTTCCTGTACTGTCACCAACAATCTGAATTTCGATATGGCGAGGCTCTTCAATGAGCTTTTCCATATACATATCGTCGTTACCAAAGGCAGCTTTACTTTCTTGTCTGGCAGATTCCCATGCATCTTGGAGGTTTTCTTCTTTCCAAACGGCACGCATTCCTTTACCACCACCACCTGCGCTTGCTTTCAACATTACAGGATAGCCAGTTTCTTTGGCAACTTTCTTACAAGTAGCAAAATCTGGGATAACACCTTCACTACCTGGCACACATGGAACACCGGCCGCTTTCATCGTAGCCTTTGCCATGGCCTTATCTCCCATTTTCTCGATCATTTCTGGAGAAGCACCAATAAATTTAATATTGTGCTCTTCACAAATACGCGAAAATTTTGCATTTTCTGAAAGAAATCCGTAGCCTGGGTGGATGGCATCTGCATTCGTAATTTCGGCAGCAGCAATGATGTTACTCATCTTTAAATAGCTCTCGCTACTTGGCGGCGGACCAATACATACTGCTTCGTCTGCAAACTTCACGTGTAGGCTTTCTTCGTCAGCTTTTGAATATACAGCCACCGTTTTAATACCCATCTCTTTGCAGGTTCTAATTACACGTAGTGCAATTTCCCCTCTATTTGCTATTAATATTTTTTTAAACATGTTTTTGAGTTTTAAAACCCCATAATCACACTCCTAAAGGGAGTTTGGGTTAGAGATTTGGTCCTGAAAACTTTCGGGTTTTAACTTATGAAGGGTCTACCAAGAAAAGTGGTTGATCGAACTCTACTGGCGAGGCGTCGTCTACCAACATCTTTACGATCTTACCTGATACCTCACTTTCTATTTCGTTAAAAAGTTTCATTGCTTCGATAACGCACAATACGTCACCAGGATTGATGGTGTCTCCTACTTCAACAAAAACAGGTTTGTCTGGAGCTGGTTTACGGTAAAAAGTACCAATAATTGGCGATTTTACAGTAATGTATTTTGAATCTTCATCTGCAGCTGGTGCAGGGGCCGCTTGGGCTGGCGCAGCTGCAGCTGGTGCCGGAGCTGCAGCGGTAGGAGCTGCTGCCATGGCTGGAACTTGCTGAATATAGGTTGTTTCACCTTTGTTACCGGCTTCGCCAGTTCGGATGGTAATTTTTACATCTTTCATCTCTAATTTTACTTCACTTGCACCAGATTTGGCCACAAATTTAATTAGGCTTTGTATTTCTTTTATATCCATGTTGGTTGATTTTATCGTTAGTTGGGGTCGTATGCCCATGTAAGGTACACGGCTCCCCAGGTAAATCCGCCCCCGAAGGAAGCAAATACCAAATTATCTCCTTTTTTTAATTGTTGTTCGTAATCTACCAGGCACAGTGGCAACGTAGCCGATGTGGTGTTCCCGTATTTGTGTATGTTTTTCATCACCTTCCCATCAGGAAGGTTCATTCGTTTTGCAGTAGCGTCTATAATTCGCATGTTTGCTTGGTGTGGTACCAGCCAATCTACATCATCACCCGAAAGATTATTTCGCGCCATAATTTTTTCGCTTACATCTGCCATGTTTGAAACAGCAAATTTAAAAACCGTTTTACCATCTTGGAACACATAGTGTTGTTTGTTGGCAACCGTTTCTGCGGTAGGTGGCATCAAAGAACCTCCTGCATCAATCTTTAGGCTTTGTCTTCCTATTCCATCAGTTCGCAGATACTCATCTTGTACGCCGTATCCTTCAGTATTAGGTTCAAATAAAACAGCTCCGCCCCCATCTCCGAAAATAATGCAGGTAGCACGGTCTTCATAGTCGATGATTGATGACATCTTATCGGCCCCTAAGAGTAATACTTTTTTGTAGCGTCCAGATTCGATGTATTTTGCTGCGGTAGAAATTCCGTAGAGAAAGCTGGAGCAGGCAGCCACTAAATCAAATGAAAAAGCGTTTACGGCACCTATCTGGGTTGCTACGTAAACGCCTGTTGCTGCTACTGGCATATCTGGTGTGGCTGTGGCCATAATCACCATGTCAATGTCTTCTGGGTTGGTATTGCTTTTGGCCAACAAGTCTTTTGCAGCCTCAATCGCTAAATACGAAGTCCCTTTGTCTTTATCTTTTAAAATTCTACGCTCTTTAATTCCAGTTCGGGTAGTGATCCATTCGTCATTAGTATCGACCATGGTCTCCAAAATTTGGTTTGTGAGTACGTAGTCTGGCACATAGCCGCCTACAGCTGTGATTGCTGCTGATATTTTGCTCATAGAGTTATCTTACTTTCACGCCAAAAGACAAAAAAGTCTTTAAAAGGTGTGAAAATTACTAAAAAAACCTCAAAAAAGGGTAGTAAAAAGCTTTTTTTGAATAAATATAACAGGAAACAAAAAAACTCTCGTAGGAGTATACGAGAGTCTATTTCTTATATAAAAATGAGGGTTATGCCTCTACTTCTTCGGTAGCGTCAATTACCACTTGGCCTCTGTAATATAATTTACCTTCGTGCCAGTGCGCTCTGTGGAACAAATGCGTCTCTCCTGTTGTAGGATCTGTAGCTAATGTTGGCTTAACCGCTTTGTAATGAGTTCTTCTTTTATCTCTTCTAGTTTTCGAGATTTTTCTTTTAGGATGTGCCATTACTTCTTATTATTTATCCGTTAATAGTTTTTTTAATTCGTCCCATCTGGGATCTACTTCGCCAGTAGCATTTTCAGACTCTGAAAGTTGCTTCGGACTTAATTCTTCAAGTTTATCGAGTATGTCGCTCTTTAATGTTCCGTCTTCGATACCTGGATGAATTAATCTGGTAGGCAACGCAAGAACAATAGATTCGTAGACGTATTGCTGAATATTTACTTCATAACTTCCGTGTGGAATAATAAGTAAATCTTCATTTTCGTCGTTGAACTCATCTCCAAACTTTACCACAAAATGGTAGTCGCCTTCAATTTTTTGATCGAAAGGTTCGTTTGTAAGATCGCACTGCACATTTACAGTCCCTTCAAAAGAAAGTGTAAATTCAAGCAACGTGCTCTTCTTGTCCAACAATACGGTGAGTTTAATAGCTGCTGCATTAAACTCTTCATACTCAAAATGCTCAAAGAACGTATTCGTAATCTCAAAATGAAACGAGTGTTGACCTAATTTCAACCCAACAAATGGGATGGTAAATTCTTTCAATTCTCTCATATCCGCACCAATTATCATTTTCCACCTTCGTCAAAAGGCGGGTGCAAAGATAAACAATTATTTGAATAGGACTAATCTTCGTTAGCTCTTTTTCGAAAAAGCTTTCTTACGATTCACTTGCAGCGGATTTGCTGAAATTTCTTCGTATTCTGCTCTAGAATTGCGGATGTCTATCGCAGTATAAACCGCTTGTTGGAAACTTTCAGGATTTGCCACATTTTTTCCAGCTACATCAAACGCTGTACCGTGATCTGGCGATGTGCGTATGCGATTGAGCCCTGCAGTAAAATTAACTCCGGTGCCAAAAGACAATGTCTTAAACGGAATGAGCCCTTGGTCATGATAGGAAGCAATAATTACGTCGAAGTTTTTATAGTTTCCAGAGCCAAAAAAACTATCAGCTGCATACGGCCCGAACACCAACTTACCATTGTTCCGAATGTTGGTGAGCGTTGGTATTAATACCGTATCATCTTCGGTGCCAATAACACCGTTATCGCCGTTATGCGGATTTATCCCTAGAACTGCAATTTTCGGTTTTGGAATCCCAAAATCTTGAATGAGTGTTTTGTGGATGGTGTTGATTTTTTTTTCAATCAGTTCGCGGGTAATGGTTGCTGAAACATCCTTTACCGCTACATGGTCTGTAAGCAAACCAACCCTCAGGCTATTAGATACCATGAGCATCAGGCTTTCGCCTTCCAATTCTTTGGCGAGATAATCTGTGTGCCCAGGAAAATTAAAAGATTCAGACTGCACATTCGATTTGTTGATGGGCGCTGTGACCAACACATCAATTTCTTCCTTCTTTAACGCTGCAACAGCCGCTTCTAACGATTGGATTGCATAGGCGCCAATAGCTTTGTTTTCTTCACCAAACGAAATATCTACTTGTTCTTTCCATACATTCAGCACATTCACCTTTTTATGGGCAATCTTATTTAAAGAGTCTATTCCATACACAGGAACATCCAGTTCGAAGGTTTTTTTGACAAATGATATGGTTTTTACTGAAGCAAAAATAACTGGCGTACAAAATTCGAGCATGCGTGTGTCTTGAAATGTTTTCAAAACAATTTCGCTGCCTATTCCGTTTAGGTCGCCAATCGAAATTCCCACTATTATTTTATCCTTTTTGCTCATGCTGAAGTAGTAATCGTTGTATTTTTGCAGTACAAATGTAACCAATTACCATCATGTTCACAGGAATAATTGAAACCCTTGGCAAAATAAAAAAGTTAACCCCCGATGGTGAAAATCTGCATATTGTTGTAGAAAGCTCTCTAGCCCCAGAACTTCAAGTAGATCAAAGCGTATCTCATAATGGCGTATGTCTCACCGTGGTAGCGCTTTCAGAAAACACCTATACCGTTACAGCGATAAAAGAAACGTTAGATAAAACCAATCTGTCTAAATTAAGTGTCGGTTCGGTGGTAAATTTAGAGCGTGCCATGAAAATGGACGCACGACTCGATGGCCATATTGTGCAGGGGCATGTAGATCAAGTTGGAGTATGCAGCGCAATTAAAGAGGTTAATGGAAGTTGGTACTTTACATTTACATATGATTCTGAAAACGGAAACATCACCATAGAAAAAGGCTCCATTACGGTAAATGGTGTAAGCCTTACCGTGGTACAATCAGAAGACCATACATTCAGTGTGGCTATAATTCCCTATACATATGAGCATACAAATTTTAACCAATTTCAGGTGGGAACAAATGTAAATCTAGAATTTGATGTGATTGGCAAGTATGTGAAACGACTTATTGAGATGCGCGGGTAGCCACATGTCTTCTATAAGCTACGTATATTCCAAAAATAAGGGCAACAGCTACTAAAAAATAAATATTTGAATCTATAGGAAGTTCCACGGTTCGCTCCATGGTAGGTGGTGGGGGTTCGCTAGTACCCTTTTGCGGGGCAGCAAATAAAGATGTACTAGCACATAGGCAAAGTACGCAGGTGAATATTTTTACGATTTGGGGTCGCATATTTAGGGTCTAAATGTAATGAAATTTTTGAAACAAGCAATATTTTTCAACATTATTGAAAAGTTATTAACCAAGTTCCAAAGTACTTAACTTCAAAATTCGTAAAAAATTGTGGTCCCACTTGGGCTCGAACCAAGGACCACCTGATTATGAGTCAGGTGCTCTAACCAACTGAGCTATGGGACCGGTTATATTTTTCTTTAATCCACTGTTTTCCAAAACCAGACTTCAAGTACTTTTCTCGTTTTCTTGCTTCTATCCGATTTGAATACGCTTCGAATAAGAAAAGTTTCCAAGGAATAAATCCTTTTGTACTTTTTGTCCTTCCTTTATTATGTTCTGAAAGCCTTCTTTCAACGTCTTCAGTCATTCCAACATAAAATCTCCCATCATTCTGACTTCTAATTACGTAAACAAAAATCTTCATCACATTACGATCCTAGTGCTCCCTGCCTGCCGTTACCGCCAGGTAGGCAGGTAACCAACTGAGCCCTGCCTGACTTGCCGTCGGGCAGGCAGGTATGGGACCGGTTATATTTTGATTTCAAAACCCGAGGGCATTAGGCTCAAAAACAGTTCGCAAAGATAATAACTTTATATTTTTTGCAAACTATTTGTCGTTAATATTAGGTGTCGTAGTTTATTCCTCTATTTCTTGGCACAATTCTACAAGTACTCCATTGCTGCTTTTTGGATGTAAAAACGCAACCCACTTGTTATCAGCACCTTTTTTTGGCTCTTCATTCAGCAGAATAAACCCTTCTTTTTTCAACCGTTCCATCTCAGCTACTATATTATCTACGGAAAATGCAATGTGATGGATTCCCTCGCCGCGCTTTTCTATAAATTTGGCAATGGGACTGTTAGCAGCGGTTGCCTCTAACAACTCCACTTTGCTTTCACCACATGTAAAGAATGAAGTCTGCACGCCTTCGCTGGCAACTGCTTCGGTTTTATAAGGCGCATATCCTAAAAGTTTGGTGTATATTTCGTTTGCGGTGGCTATATCTTTTACCGCAATGCCAATATGTTCGATTTTGTTCATAACCTTAATAGTAAGTCTATTTCAAAAATAACAAATCTTATTGTGCTATTTTTGTGTCATGGTAGAAAGTAACAGACAAAAAAAGATTGCAGGAGTACTGCAAAATGATATCGCAAAGGTAATACAAGAAATGTTGCGCGAAGCTGGCCAATCGGGAATTATCGTAGCTGTTTCAAAAGTAAGTGTAACCACAGACCTCTCTATTGCGAAGGTATATTTAAGTATTTTTCCTTCCGAAAAGGCACTCCCATTGTTGGAAGAAATTAAAAAATTCACGCCGAAAATCAAACACCAAATTGCACAGCTCACTAAAAACCAGTTGCGTAAAATGCCCGATCTCTCCTTTTTTAACGATGATTCGTTAGATTATATCGAGGGAATAGAACAAGCTGTGAAAGGAGAAGAAAATCCGTTAGAAAATCCTGAGCAACTTCCGAAGCGCAAAAAGAAATAACTTGAATTTCCCGCTCTACATCGCAAAGCGATATTTGTTTTCAAAGAGCAGCAACAATGCGATAAATATTATCACAAGCATTGCTGCGATAGGCATCGTTGTGGGTGCCATGGCATTATTTATTGTGCTCTCCGGATTTTCTGGACTGAAAGATTTTAGTCTTCAATTCACTAATGTATTCGATAGCGACCTTAAAATTGAACCTGAAAGTGGTAAAACCATTCAGTTTAGCGCTGCTGCACAACGGTTGCTCGATCAAGAGCAAGACATCATTGCCTATTCAAAAGTTATAGAAGAACGAATATTTCTTCAATTTGAAGGGAAGAACCATATCGCGTATATTAAAGGTGTAGATGAAAACTACGGAAATGTTACGGTTATCGACAGCATCCTTTTTTTGGGCAGGTGGTTTGTGGAAGGACAGCAAGAAGCCGTAATTGGCTACAATATCGCCCATAAACTTTCGCTCGGCACAATGGATTTTACAAGCCTCCCAGAAATTTTAGTGCCCAAACCCGGAACCGGCCAAATTTTGGTCACCGATTTGGCGAGTGCCTTTAACAAACAAGATTTTATTGCCTCCGGAATTTATGATGTGAACGAAGACGTAAACGGAAAGTATGTGTTTACCGACCTCCCCTACGCCCGCGACTTGTTGCAGCTTGATAGCACCACTGTGTCTTCGGTTGCGCTCAAATTAAAACCCGATGTAGACGAAGGAAATGTACGGGAAGCACTGACCAAAATTTTCAGCGATCAGCCTATTGTAATAAAAAACCGCATTCAACAAAACGACGCACTGTATAAAATGCTCAACACCGAGAATGTGGCCGTGTACCTCATCTTTACGCTAGTGCTCATCATTGCGCTTTTCAACGTAATCGGATCTATTATTATGATGATTCTGGACAAACGAAAAAACATTAAAACTTTATACAACCTAGGTGCAACCATAAAAGAAATACGAAAGGTTTTCTTTTTACAAGGGGCGCTCTTGACGGTGCTCGGAGGCGCTTTGGGCATCACTTTGGGCGTATTGGTGGTTTGGGGGCAATTGCAATTCAAGTTTATCTACATTACCGCTTCCCTGCCTTATCCCGTAGAGTTAAAACTTATTAATGTGGTAATTGTTTTTGTTACACTAACTGTATTAGGCCTCTTAGCTTCCAAAATTGCGGCGAGCAGGGTGCGAACGCAATTGCTTGAATAATAAAAGATAGTAGCGAAATAATAGGGCAACGCACATTTTAGACGAATTCAAAATCACCAAACTTCTCCAGCACCTCATCAAAGGCGGCAAAAACATCGGCACTGTCATCACTCGTCACCATTTTCATACGGTATTCCTTAAAGTGCGGAATGCCTCGAAAATAGTTGGTATAATGCCTTCTGGTTTCAAAAACACCTAACTTTTCACCTTTCCAATCGATGGCCATTTGTAAATGCCTTCTTGCGGCTTCCACACGTTCTGGCATGGTGGGTGGCGCACAATGGGTACCTGTTTTTATAAAGTGCTTTACTTCCTTAAAAAACCAAGGATAGCCGATACTGGCACGCCCAATCATGGCGCCGTCCAAACCGTATTTGTCGCGCATTTCTACGGCACGTTCTGGTGTATTCACATCACCATTTCCAAAAACTGGAATGTGCATTCTTGGGTTGTTTTTTACTTCGGAAATCGGCGCCCAATCGGCATCGCCCTTATACATTTGTGCCCGAGTTCTTCCGTGGATAGCAATAGCCTTGCAGCCTACATCTTGCAAACGTTCGGCCACTTCCACAATTTTGATCGAGTCGTGGTCCCAACCCAATCTAGTTTTTACAGTAACGGGCAATTTGGTATGTTTTACCATGGCCTCTGTAAGCGAAACCATGAGATCAATATCTTTTAAAATACCCGCGCCAGCACCTTTGCTCACCACTTTTTTTACCGGACACCCGAAGTTGATGTCGATGATATCTGGACCGCTTGCCTCTACAATTTCAACACTTTGTAGCATCGAATCGAGGTTAGCACCAAAAATCTGTATGCCCACGGGGCGCTCTTTTTCATAAATGTCGAGTTTCATGACGCTTTTGGCAGCATCGCGTATCAACCCTTCCGAAGAAATAAATTCGGTATACACCACATCAGCCCCCTGCTCTTTACAAAGCGCACGAAATGGCGGATCGCTCACATCTTCCATAGGTGCGAGCAACAGCGGAAATTCTCCAACATCAATATCTCCAATTTTTGCCATCTTACTTATCTTCTTCCTGAGCAAACTCCGTGCGTTTAATGCGCGGCAAAGTCAGTATTTTTCTTAAATTATTTCTAAATCTGTTGCAAAAATAGTCAATCTGTTAGGATTGTGGCTTTCCGCATTAGAAAACTAGCTTTTTAAAGTATATTTGCACAGCCTTTATGCCTTGTTTAACAGGTATAACGTGAAATTAATTGCTAGCCTGTTATGCAGGAGAAAAGTTACCCGCTCTGCGGGCATTACTATGAAGAACATCCGAAATTTTTGCATCATTGCCCATATTGACCACGGTAAAAGTACCTTGGCAGATCGATTGTTAAGCGCTACCGGTTCGGTTACCGCTCGAGAAGAACAGGCGCAGTTACTCGATAATATGGACTTGGAGCGCGAGCGTGGTATTACCATTAAAAGCCATGCCATACAAATGGAATACAAATACAAGGGCGAAGATTATATCCTCAACCTTATCGATACCCCAGGTCACGTAGATTTCTCCTACGAAGTTTCTAGAAGTATTGCTGCCTGCGAAGGTGCCTTACTTGTCGTAGATGCGGCACAGAGCATTCAGGCACAGACCATTTCGAACCTGTACCTTGCATTAGAAAATGACCTAGAAATTATTCCGGTACTTAATAAAGTGGATTTGCCTTCAGCAAGTCCTGAGGAAGTAACCGACGATATCGTAGATCTTTTAGGCTGCGACCCTGAGGAAGTAATTCCAGCCAGTGCGAAAACCGGTATAGGAATCGAAGAAATTCTATCGGCCATCATCGAGCGTATTCCAGCCCCAAAAGGCAACCCGGAAGAATCGCTACAAGCGCTTATTTTCGATTCGGTTTATAATCCTTTTCGGGGCGTTGAAACCTATTTTCGAGTATTAAACGGCGAAATTAAAAAAGGACAGCATATAAAGTTTATGGCAACGGGTAAAACCTATTACGCCGATGAAGTAGGCACACTGAAACTAAAGCAACAGCCTAAACAAGTTATTAAAACGGGTGATGTAGGGTATCTGATTACAGGTATAAAAGAGGCCGTAGAAGTAAAAGTGGGTGATACCATTACTGATGCAAAATCGCCTACCACCAACATGATTGAGGGGTTTGAGGACGTAAAGCCTATGGTTTTTGCAGGAATCTATCCTGTAGACACCGAAGATTACGAAGAGCTTCGTGCTTCTATGGAAAAATTACAACTCAACGATGCGTCCTTGGTATTTCAGCCAGAAAGTTCAGCGGCATTAGGCTTTGGTTTCCGATGTGGATTCTTGGGAATGTTGCACTTAGAAATCATCCAGGAACGGTTGGAACGTGAGTTTGATATGACGGTGATTACTACCGTCCCCAATGTGTCGTACCACGCGTATACCAACCGTGAGCCAGATACGGTAGTGTTGGTAAACAACCCAAGCGATTTGCCAGATCCGTCGAAGTTAAACCGAATGGAGGAGCCTTACATTAAGGCAACGATTATCACAAAATCAGATTTTGTGGGCTCAGTGATGTCGTTGTGTATTGAAAAGCGCGGACAGATTACCAACCAGACGTATTTAACTACAGAGCGGGTCGAGTTAACATTCGATATGCCTTTGGCCGAAATTGTATTCGATTTCTACGATCGTCTTAAAACTGTGTCTAAAGGATATGCTTCTTTTGACTACTCGCCTATAGGTATGCGCGAATCGAAATTGGTAAAAGTTGATGTGTTACTTAACGGGAATGTTGTAGACGCCCTTTCGGCGCTATTGCACCAAGACAATGCTTACGATATCGGGAAAAAGATGTGCGAAAAACTACGGCAACTCATCCCAAGACAGCAGTTTGACATCCCAATACAGGCCGCCATTGGTGCAAAAATCATTGCGCGTGAAACAGTAAAAGCCTTACGTAAAGACGTAACCGCCAAGTGTTATGGTGGTGATATTTCGCGGAAGCGTAAGCTGTTAGAAAAGCAGAAAAAAGGGAAGAAACGTATGCGCCAAGTGGGTAATGTGGAAATACCGCAAGAAGCATTTATGGCAGTGTTAAAGCTGAATGATTAAGTGTTTTGTAGGGTCTTCTCACGTAACGATGATTCCTACTTTTTTACAAGCTTTACAGTGAAACATCGATATTAGCTACCCGTTCATCTAACGTAACAACCACAATTCTAATCTGTTGGGCATTTTTTTGTACTTTGTAGTATGAAAAATAGTGTCTGCGTATTTTTTGTTTGCTCATTAGCACTTTCGGTATTTGGCCAAAGCGACACCGCTTTGATAGAAAATTATCTGGAGCAGGCCAGCCTTCACAGTACCCAACATCAAGACAGTGCGCTCTACTATTCTAACAAGGCGTACCAACATGCACGTACTACAAAAGACACCGCTCTTATGGGCCGTGCGGCATACTACCATTCGTATTATTTGATCACCAACGGCAATTACGCCGAAGCAGAAAATCTATTAAATTTCAATCGTAGCCACGCCCATGCGCTGAGCGATGCGGTTTTGGGTGGCACTTATTACAATTATGGTACTCGGTATTATTTAGATGAAGTATACGACAAAGCCCTCGAAAATTATTTGCTAAGCTTGCGTTATTACAAAGAAGCCGAAAACAAACGGGGCCTAATGACTGCTAACCTGCAATTGGGGGTGGTGTACAGCAAATTGGGAAAAACAGAATTGGCCGGATATTTTTACGACCAATCCCTTCAGTACAGTGAAAAAGCCAAAAAAAAGCATACGCAGACCATTTCCTACGGAAAAGAGAGCTCGGTGAATAAAATTGCGGTTTCCATAGCCATGTTGCAAGAATTGGATCAGGAGCCCAACAACCGAATTAAAGCCAATATATTGTATAATTTAGGGTTGAGTTATTTAGAAAATGAGCAATGGGAAGATGCGATTGCTTCGTTTAAAAAGTCGGTCGATTTAAAAAGACAGATGGGGGTTGCCGACCTGCTAGACCAAAACCTTTTTTATATTGGTCAGGCCTATCTCGAACAAGGAGAAACGGCATCGGCCATTGATTATCTTTTACAAGCACGTACTATTTCAGAAAAAAGAGGCAGAAGGGCAGCCATCGAGCTGGCATTACAACGTGCTTACGAACAAAAAGGAGACTATCAAACCGCTTTGCAATTTGCAAAACGCTATGGGCAACTAAAAGATTCGCTAAATGCACTTCAGGAAAATGACCGCATTGCCGAAATCACCTCCCAGTTTGAAACTGAAAAACAAGCCGCAGAAATAGCGTTGTTAGAAAGTGAAAATAGCCTTCAGGCTTCGAAACTGGCAAACCAAAAAACATTGTTGTGGGCAAGCATCATTGGGGTTGTATTGCTATTAATCGCCTTATTTTTTGGTTATAAACGTTATCAAACAAAACAAAAATTACAGTTTTCTGAACTTACCCGAAAGTTATTGCAAATGCAGCTGAATCCGCATTTTTTATTCAATGCCCTAAACGGAATTCAATATTTTATCAAGCAAAATGACACCCAAAAATCGAGCAAATACATTCGAAACTTTAGTGGGTTGATGCGGAATATTCTCGAAAATTCTGTGGAGAAATTTATTTCGGTGGAAGAGGATGCTGAAACGATTACCGATTTTTTGGCGTTGCAACAATTGGTACATAATAATTCATTTTCATATCGTGTTCAGATAGATGAATCGTTAGACGCCGAAAACCTGTCTATTCCGCCCATGTTTACACAGCCTTTTGTTGAAAACGCCATCATTCATGGGGTACAGCACATGGAAAATGGAGAAATTACTGTGCAATACCAAGATTCGGGATCGACCATTTCCGTAGCCATCAAAGACAACGGAAAGGGAGTTGCGGCTACTTCCCAAAATGCCAATTCGCTACACAAATCGATGGGGACTTCTATTACTAAACAACGGATGGAAAATCTATTAAAATCTGAAAACTACCCCGTTACCTTAGAAGTGATTTCAAAAAATGAACCCCATGGACCCCAAGGAACCACCGTAATGCTTACCTTTCTGAAGAAATATTTGTGATATGAGCTTGAGCTGCCTTGTGATTGAAGACGACCTGCGTATGCAGCAGCATATCGTGGCTACAGTTGGTGCGCAGATAAAAGAGATTTCTACCCTACAAACGGCAAGCACCTTAGAGGAAGCTTCGCAACAATTAACACACCAAATACCTGATTTGGTCATTTCAGACATCAACTTGCATGATGAAGAAGTGTTTTCGCTGTTCAAGACATTCAGCTCCATTCCATTTAAGATAATTTTTATCACTTCGTATAGCAAATACGCGGTTGAGGCCTTTAAGTTTAGCGCACTCGATTTTTTAGAAAAACCGTTTGATGATAGCGACCTTATTAGTGCGGTAAACAATGCGATAGCACAAATTAACTTGGATCAGTACAACAAGCAACTAGAAGTGTTTTTCTACAATTTTAATAGTCTTCAGAAAAACAAGAAGCTTGTTTTAAAAAATGTAGAAGCAGTGCATATTGTTCCGGTGGCAGAGGTTTTATATTTAAAGTCAGATAACAACTACACCGAGTTTCATACGGTAGATGCACGAAAAATTGTGGTTTCCAAGCCGTTGAAGCAATACCACGAACAGCTAAAAAACTACTCCTTTTTCCGAAGCCACCAAAGCTATTTGGTAAACCTCAACTTTGCAAAAACGTTTCACAAGACAGATAGTATGCTCGCACTCACCACAGGGCAACAGATTCCTGTTGCGGGCTCGAAAAGTCAGGCGTTGTTGCACAAACTCGCCCAGATAGACTAAATTCTAGTTCTTTAAGCTACAATTCTCATTGGTGCATTTATGCCATGTTTAATTTATCATATTTGGTTTTCACACATAGTATATAGTCATGAAAACCAATGTTTCATTACTCCTGTCAATCCTTGTCATGCTAGTCGTTGCTCCTAACATGAACGCACAGAAAAAGAAACCTAGCAAAAAGGGCATATATACTGCTTGGTATTTGCACAAAGAAATGAGTAAAATGATTGACAGTGCAAAACTACGAGGAAAAGCAACTGGGCCTTGTGACCCATTAATCTATATCAAAAGTTTAGGTAAAAAAGGGATCATACCAAGCCCGAAAAAAGAGCTGGGAGTTGCTATGGATAGTTTAGGGGCTTTATTGACTAATCCAAGATCAATGGAAACATATGGTTTTGATTATTGGCCGTTATCTGAATTCAATAAGTCTAAAACATATGGAGAATTTGTAAATAACTTTTACAACAAAGATATTGGTCAATTAAATAAAACTAAATTCAAAGCGTCTAACGAATACTATCGAGAGCTCAAAAAGATTAAAAAGGAAGGGGTCACCATCTACAAAAGAACTGTTACCAAAAAAAATTGCACCTACTCCATAGAAACCAAATTTAATTTTACCAAATGGGATGGAGCACGAGACACTGATAACCAATGGATTATCTACAGGGCGATATTTTCGGGAAAATTAGAAACTAACATCAAAATTAATTGCAAATGCAAAGGAAAATCTACGAACGACCTAAAAAAAGCACATTTCCGCTATGAGATGCCAACCTCGTTTGTAATAGATTTCTCAAAGAAAGGCAATAAACAATTGTGGAGGCCAGTAAAAAAGAGGGCGTCTAATCTAGACCTTGTAAACACAGAGTGCTGTACAGCAAATGACATTAGCTACGAAGATCCCTCACTTGAAATCGCTCCTACAGAGAACATCTCACTTCCCAACCAAACACTTGGTGCTTTTGGGGGTGTTGGCTTTGGGCAAGACTTTGAAGAATCCAGCATCTGTTTGGGGGCAGAGTATCTCTACAATGCTACCAAACTCGGGAATAGCGCATTGTTTGTTGGAGCCAATGTTGAGTTAGAAACCAGCAGCTTTATGGAGAACACTAATACTTGGGTGGGATTTGGGCCCACCGCGCAATTGTTCATTCCTATTTCTCCCAGGGGCGATGTACATGTTACTAACGGATTATCTGCCAATGTAATCTTCGGAAGTAACGACAATAATGGCATTAGAGATGACATCTCTGGCTTTGGAATCACCCTCAATACTGGGCTGAATGTACCGTTGGGTAACAATATTTCGGTTGCGCTTATCTTGCCGGTATTAAATTATCAAAACCTCACTTTCGAGTCGGAAGAAGGTGAATCATCTTTTGAGCAGCAAAATACTTCGTTGTTTATAGGAAAAGGGAGTACTACAAAATTAGGCGTGCGATTTAAGTTTTAGAAGTTTTGATTTCAAGCCGTAAAGCCGCCCTAGGGTGGCTTTTTTTATCCGCCGCAATTCGCACCCGCTTCGATCAAATCGTTTAAGTACGCTTCGTAGTTTGTTCCCGTGTCCTCACCATTTACTGAAGCGTTCCCATTCGATTCTCGACAAAGTTCAAACTCTGGGGTTTGGTCTGAGCTGCAAAAGCGGCAGGTGCGCTCGTCATCATTTCCGCACGAAAACAAGGTAAGGCAACATAGTAATAGAAAAGTAAGGTGTTTCATGCTTGAAAGTTTCAGAAGTAAAACGATAAAATTAACTGTTTATTTTAGACATCACTAGCGTGAGCCTACAATATCTAGCACGGTTCAAAAAAGTCTACTCAAGGAGCAGATTTCGCATTAAAGTAGTCTAGCACCCGAAGACTGGTGAATCCGTGAATGATAATACTGAACAATATCACATAGCTTACAATGCCATAAAGTTCTTGATATTCTGTGAAATTTCCGTGAAGCAAACCGTAACTAAGGTAAAAAACGCTTCCAATTCCCTTAATACCGAAAAAACCGATTGCCCATTTTTTCTTAGTTGAATACTTCTTGATAGGAATAAGCGCTACATAACCGAACAAAGGTCGTATTAACAACACGATACATAAACTTATAATTATTCCTGTGGTATCAGTATAACTCAATATGCCTGAGCAGACGGCCCCACCAAAGAAAATAGTCCAAACTACTACCAAGATCTTTTCTATTTCTTCAATAAATGGAACCATAAAATCGTCTACCGATTTGCTTTTATCCTTCGGACGGTGACGCTGTACCAAAAGCCCCGTCACGAACACACAGATAAAACCGTAAGTGCTTAACACCTCTGCTAATCCGTATGAAAAAAAAGTGAGTGCCACGGCTATAAATCCATTCAGCACATATTTTTTCTTTTTGTCAGAATACAAGGCAATTAACTTACTGTACAAGTACCCTATGCATGCGCCCAATACAATCGCTCCCAAAATTTTATAAACCATATAAAATCCGAAAAAATGAGCCCAATTAATAGCTTCAAATCCTGTTGCTTCAGACCAAATGATGGCTAAAAAAACAAAAGGGAAAGCGAACCCGTCATTGATTCCAGCTTCTGCGGTGAGCGTAAACTGTATACCTGTTTCTTTGGTATTGGCGTGTTGTTCTTCTTTAAGTTGCATTTCTGAAGCTAGCACAGGGTCTGTGGGTGCAAGTACTGCTGCCAGCAACAACGATACAGGGCCATTCAGTCCTAAAACAAAATTTGAGAGCAAGAAAATAACCACCATGAACAGCGGCATGGTAATGGCGATGAGGGAAAATGGCGGGCGCCATTCTTTTAACTTATAAGTGGTTCCTATTTTGAGCCCAGCTGTCATTAAACTAATAATAACGATAACCTCGGTAATTACTTTACTGTAATTGAGGTTGAATAGCGGGTCTGGCCAAGGTAGGGGTGCATTTATTGAGTACAGTAAAATCCCGAGGAACAATAAGGGAATAATGTAGGTGATTTTTATTTTCTTCGTGTATAGTGGCAGGAATGCAACCAGTGTAAGTGCAAACCCTAGATAGGCAATGGCCACAAAATAAGGTTTCATATTTATTACATCCTCCATGGCATTTAGTGTTTCGGAATGCTTAATTTCAACTTGATCGTTTTCCTCTAATCATCATTACACATTTGGATTCTCGGCAGTCGGTAATTTTTCATCGTCATTAGTCGCAATCACTACATCTTCAAAATCGATAGGTTTTCCTAAATAAGCGATGACACTGCCTCGCTCTACATCAACTTCAGAGAGCGTGTCGATTAATTTTAAATGGCCTTCAGAATCTTTGATGAACAAGGGTATCGCATCTTTGTTTTCGCGTATGGCTTCCAACACATTCAGAAATTTTGAATTATCATCTACCTCAATTTCTTGTATGGAAGGATAATCCCTCGCAACTTCAGTAAATCGGATGTAATCGTGGGTATTGCTAAAAACATCATCTTGGTTAAATTCTTTGTTGTTTAGTACTTCTTCGGAAGTCATTAATCTAAACGTTCCATTTTCTCCAAACTGTTCTCCAAAGCGTTGCATTGCCTGGCGGTTGATTTCGTCGTTCCCTGTCATTGCAAGTAGGTATCCTACATCGCTCAATTCGATATTATCGGTAAGGTCGTCACTATAAATGTTAGCATTGATAGCATCTAGGCCAAGTTCTTTTGCTTTTTGCACGTTCGATCGGTTCGAATCGACCAGAACGACATGGCGATTATTTTTCTGAAGATATGAGGCGATAAGTCGAGACACCCTCGATCCTCCCACAATCATAATTCCTTCAGATTTTTTCAAGAAAACCCCTAAAAGTGAAGCCACCAATCTAGCGGTAGTTGCATTTAACAGCACTGTTACCAAAACTAATCCGAACACCAACGGAGTAATGTATTCTGCTCCCGGCACGCCTAGCTCAACCAATTTCGTTCCGAAGAGAGAAGCAATACCTGCTGCCACAATACCACGCGGACCCACCCAGCTGATAAATAATTTTTCGTTTATCTTGAGATTAGATCCAAGGGTACTTAGCAGTACACCCACAGGGCGCACCACAAAAATCACCAAAGCAAAAAGGATGGCCGTTTTCCAATTGTATATCAACATCAAATCCTCGATACTAATGTTAGCGGCCAATAAGATAAAGAGAATTGATATGAGCAGTACACTCAACGATTCTTTAAAGTAGAGTAGTTCTTTCAAATTAGGAAGATCGGTATTCCCCAAATACATTCCCATAACCACGACGGCCAATAGCCCAGATTCATGGGCAAACAAATCACTTAATACAAAAATGAGCAACACCATAGAAAGTGAAGCCACATTCAATAAATAGTGAGGTATCACCTTTCTTTTAACTGCATGATACATTGCGAATCCACCAGCGAGACCAAAAGCAAAACCAATAACAATAATTTTGGCAAATTCAATCAGCGCATGTTTGGTATACGCACCGCCGTGACTATAATTATTTGTAGCATCAGTGGCTACCTCTTCCAAACCCGTTGGAACATTTACCGTTATAAATCCGAACACCAAAACAGCTACAAGTGCGCCTATGGGATCAATTAAAATACCTTCCCATTTCAATACTGCGGAAACATCCTTTTTTAAAGGAATGTTTCTTAAAATTGGTGTAATTACAGTTGGTCCCGTAACTATGATTAGTGCTGCAAAGAGGAACGAAATTTCCCAATTGAGACCAAAAATATAGTGCGCCGCTACCCCACCTCCAAAAAATGTGATGATAGAACCTAGACTAATCAGCTTTCCAATAACACCACCAACCTTTTTTACTTCACCCAATTTTAATGTGAGCCCGCCTTCAAAAAGAATGATACCAATGGCCAAAGAAACAAAGTAGAACAAGCTTTCGCCTGGAAAGAAACCTTTTTCTGTATTCCAGATAGGCTGTATCCATTGGGTTCCATCTTCTGATATAAATGTAGAAATCGGCCCCACAAAGAGTCCGATTAATATAAGGGGGAGAATCGCAGGGATTTTGAATTTCCAAGCTACCCATTGGGCTAATATTCCTAAAACAATAATTCCAGCCAGTTCTAACATAAATTAATTTTTGGGTTGAAAAATATAAAGATACATGAACCTGTCGAAATTTTTGGGAAAAGATTAGTAGCAACACTCTTTGGCGTCTGCCGTTATTATCCCTCTTTGGTATGGAATATTAATTTTCAAAGTGATCTTTCCTTAAAAATCTCTTTGAAATAACAACGACCTATTAAAATATCCTTTCAAAAAACTACAACTCCCTCCCGATCAAGACGATGGTAATTACGTATGGCAATCTTAAAAAACCCTTAACGATTTCTTGCAATCGCTTGCCTTTTTGTATTTTGCACGATCTATGCAAATTTACCCTATAGAAGCCGGAAATTTTAAGTTAGATGGCGGTGCCATGTTTGGTGTCGTTCCCAAATCGTTATGGTCGCGAACCAATCCTGCAGACCACAACAACATGATTGATATTGCAGCACGCTGTATGCTCATTGAAGAGGGAAATCGACTGATTTTGATAGACACCGGTATGGGAGACAAACAGTCTGAAAAATTTTTTGGGTATTATTTTCCTTGGGGCGAACACAGTTTAGATGCCTCATTAAAAAAAGCAGGATTTCATCGTGACGACATTACCGATGTTTTTATGACGCATCTTCATTTTGACCATTGTGGTGGTAGCGTACAATGGAACAAAGACCGCACAGGATACGAGCCTGCTTTTAAAAATGCAACTTTTTGGAGCAACGAAGCACATTGGCAATGGGCCACACAGCCAAACCGTAGAGAAAAAGCTTCTTTTTTGAAGGAGAATATTCTTCCTATGGAAGAAAGTGGAAGGCTGCGTTTTGTCGATGGGCCCAAGCGCTCTTTTTCTTCTGAAAACGATACGATTGACTACGCTGAAAATTCCCCGCTCAATTTCGGCATTTTCTTTGCAGATGGTCATACCGACAAACAAATGATTCCGTTGCTAACATTTCAGAATAAAACAATCGCCTTTATGGCCGATTTACTGCCAACTGCAGGGCATCTCCCATTGCCTTTTGTGATGGGATATGATACCCGGCCGCTTCTTACCCTTCCTGAAAAGGAAAAGTTTTTGAACGCTGCAGCAGATCATCATTATTACCTCTGGTTAGAGCATGATGCCCACAACCCAATTATTACCGTAAAACATACTGAGAAAGGCGTTCGTCTTGATCAGACCTATACTTTTAATGAACTCTTTAAATAAAAATTGAACGAATGAATATTTTGAAAACTTCCTTTTTTGCCATTTCAGGTGCAATCGTATTGGCAAGCTGTGGTGGCTCTGTAGCTCCCGTAGTTTCTACACCCATTGCAAACATTGATGCCATTCCTTTAAAAACGGCACCCTTAAATGATGTACAGTATAAAAACTGGGGCGCAGCAAATTTAATTACCGATACCATCCCGGGGATGAGTGTTGATAAGGCATACGCCGAAATCATTAAGAAACAAAAAGGTGAAACCGTAATTGTTGGAGTGATAGATAGCGGTGTAGATATTGAGCACGAAGACTTAAAAAACGTGATCTGGACCAACGAAGACGAAATCCCTAACAATGGGAAAGACGACGATAACAATGGTTATGTAGACGATGTTCACGGCTGGAATTTCCTCGGAAACATCGTGGGAGAGAATATGGAGTACGTTCGAATTGTAAAAAAATTAAATCCAAAATTTGACGGGAAGTCTGAGTCGGCCATCAGCGCTGCAGACCGTGAAGAATACGATTTGTACAAAAAAGCCATGGCCGAGTACGAAAAAGAAAAGCAACAGGCGCTTGCCCAAAAAGCACAGTACGAGCAAATTCTTGCTACAGTAAAGCCTGCACATGCCGCCATGACAAAAAAATTCGGAAAGGAAGACTATTCGAAAGAAGATTTGGCTGGTATTGCAAACCCATCTGCAGAACAGCAGCAACAAATTGGCGTGTTAACCCAGATGTTGAGCTTTGGCGAAACGGTTCCCTCGGTTGTGGAACAACTTGAAGGCGGTATCGATTACTTCGGAGGCCGATTGGAGACGCATTTCAACATGGATAAAGATTTCAGAAAAGAAATGTTGGGAGACGATGAAGACAATCCGGCAACTAAATACTACGGAAACAGCGACGTAGACGGGCCAGACCCGAAAGAAGAAGATGCTAAGCACGGTACCCACGTTGCAGGAATTATTGCTGGAGAGCGCAACAATGGCATCGGACTGAACGGTGTTGCTAACAATGTGAAAATTATGGTGGTACGTGCTGTTCCTGATGGCGATGAGTATGACAAAGACATTGCAAATGCTATCAGATATGCTACCGATAACGGTGCAAAAGTATTGAACACAAGCTTCGGTAAATATTACTCAACCCACCCAGAATGGGTCATGGACGCCATTAAATACGCCGAAAGTAAAGACGTATTAATCGTGAATGCTGCTGGAAACGAAGGCTTGAACTTAGATAAAACTATTGTGTACCCGAACGACCAGACCATGACGGGAGCAGAATATGCTGATAATGTACTCACTGTGGGCGCTCTAAATTATGCCTACGGAAGCGGCCTTATTGCTAACTTTTCAAACTACGGAAAAACCAATGTTGATGTATTTGCCCCAGGAGTGAAAATTTGGTCTACGGTACAAAAAGATGGATATGAGTACTTACAAGGTACTTCTATGGCGGCTCCAGCGGTTGCTGGCGTGGCGGCTGTAATTCGTTCAATGTATCCAAATCTCACAGCACAGCAAGTGAAGAAAGTAATCATGGATAGTGGCTTGGCTTCAACAGCAGATGTAGTATTGGGCGGCGAAGCGTCTAACACAGACAATTTTCAGAATATTTCAAAATCTGGAAAAATGGTGAACCTATATAACGCCCTGATCATGGCAGATAAAATGGCCCGATAAACGTTCGATTTCAACACAAACTAAAGATAATAGTATGAAGAAAGTTCTTTTTAATAGCCTTTGGGCGCTTTTTCTGATTGTTTCAGTAAATGCCCAAAACAATTTGCCATACTGGCAACAGAAAGTTGATTATACAATGGACATCGACGTAGATGCCGATAAGTTTCAATACAAAGGAAAACAGACTTTGGTCTATACCAATAATTCTCCCGATGTACTCGATCGCGTCTTTTACCACCTGTATTTTAATGCTTTTCAGCCAGGTAGTGAAATGGACGTGCGCTCTAGAACGATTGCAGACCCGGATGGACGTGTAAAAGATCGTATTTCTAAATTGACGCCTGATGAAATTGGCTACATTAAGCCTACACTCCTTACCCAAGACGGGGTAAAGATTCAATACGAAGTGGTGGGTACGGTAATGGAAGTACAATTGAACAAACCCATACAGCCAGGCCAAAGCACAACCTTTTCTATGGAATGGGATGCGCAAGTGCCTGTCCAAATCAGAAGAAGTGGGCGAAATAACAGTGAAGGCGTAGCGTACTCGATGACACAATGGTTCCCAAAAATGGCAGAATACGATTTCCAAGGTTGGCATGCAGACCCTTATATTGCACGTGAGTTTCACGGTGTTTGGGGCGATTTTGACGTGACCATACATATCGACAAAGCCTATACCGTTGGAGGTACAGGTTATAGCGCATCAAATGTAAAAGGTGGCAACTACCCTAAAGTTAAAAACGGTAAAGGCGGGAAACGCTCTTGGCAGTTTTTAGCTCCCAATGTACACGATTTTACATGGGCTGCAGACAAAGACTATATTCACGACCAATACGATGGGCCAAACGGTGTGACCTTGAATTTTTATTACAAGAACAATCCGGAGATTAAAGACAACTGGAAAAAACTGCAGCCTTTAACAGCAGATTTACTAGCGTATTTCAATGAGCATATTGGCGATTATCCGTATAAGCAGTATTCGGTGATCCAAGGGGGAGATGGTGGTATGGAATATGCCATGAGCACCTTGATTACGGGCGAACGCAAATTTGGAAGCCTTTTTGGTGTGACCGCCCACGAATTGGCACATACTTGGTTCCAGTTTTTGTTGGCAACCAACGAAGCAAAGCACGAGTGGATGGACGAAGGGTTTACCAGTTATATTTCGGCCCTAGCCGAGAACGAGATTATGGATGAAAAAAATCCAAATCCGTTGGCCAACTCATACGGTGGGTATGTGTACCTCGCAAAAAGCGGAAAAGAGCAACCTGCAACTACCCATGCCGATCGTTATACGTATAACCAAGCGTATGGAATCACCGCATACAGCAAAGGCGCCGTTTTTATGGCGCAGTTGGGGTATATCATCGGGAAAGAGAACTTAGACGAAACTATTAAAAGGTATTACGACGAGTGGAAATTTAAGCACCCGACGCCCAACGATTTTATCCGCGTGGCAGAGAAAGTGTCTGGATTTGAGCTAGATTGGTATTTAATGGATTTTATGCAGACTACCAATACCATTGATTATGCAATTAAAGGTGTTGAGCCAAATGAGACTGGCGGAACAACCATTACCTTAGAACGTGTTGGCGAAATGCCAATGCCCATAGATTTGAGCGTTCAGTACGAAGATGGTAGTGAAGAAACGTTCTATATTCCGTTGCAAATGGCAAGAGCTGAAAAAGAGAATCCATATAGCGATGTAAAATGGACGGTATTGAAAGACTGGGCGTGGGCCTACCCAACATATAGTTTTGATATCCCAGCCGGTAAAAAGGTGTCGACCATGAACATTGATGCTAGTGCGCTCATGGCAGATATCAATCGCGATAACAATAGCTACGGAAGGAAGTAATCTTTTGTAGGCATTCAAACTGAAAAGACCTTTTAGGCGTACTGTCCTGAAAGGTCTTTTTATATCTTTACCCCATGGCGAATACCTTCGGAAAAGAGCAAAAATTAAAATCTAAGAAGCAAATTACCCAACTTTTTGATGAGGGTAAGACGGTTACTAAGTTTCCTATAAAGGTGTTTTATATTCCCTTGGCAAGTGCTGAAGTATCGAAGGCAGCCTTTGCAGTGCCCAAAAGAAATTTTAAAAGTGCCGTTACCAGAAATCGAATTAAACGACAACTCAGAGAAGCGTATCGACTTCAAAAAGAAGTGCTCAACAAAAATAATGGCACCCATTTTGCATTGCTATTTTTGTATATTAGTAAAGACAAACCGCAATACGGCAAACTTTCCTCCTCCATGGCCGCATTGCTGAAAAAAATCACACCATGACAAAATTATTTTTTTTAGGGCTGTTTGGGTTTATCCTAGGCTGCTCGAACGGAGGAAGCCCTGAATCACTTTTAAAAGCATCTAACGAATCGTACGCCTATGAAGATGAGCTCGCGTATGAAGAGTCTATAGACAACCTAGAACCCGAGCAAAAAATGCCACGGGAAGCAAAAATTATTAAAACAGCTACCCTTTCTTTTGAAAGCGCCCAACCCGAAGAAACACACCAGAAAATTTTAGCATTGGTCGCACAACACAACGGATTTGTTTCTAGTGACAATGCAGGGAAAGAATACAACCGAATCTATAGAAATATGGTAGTGCGCGTCCCCACCGAAAATTTTCAGGCCCTGGTTAACGGTATTTCTGAAGGGGTTCCTTACTTCGACCAAAAAACCATTTCACGGCAAGACGTGACCGAAGAGTTTGTAGATTTGGAAGCAAGGCTCAACGCCAAACGAGAGCTAGAAAGCAGGTATCTGGAATTGCTAAAACAAGCCAAGAATGTTAAAGAAATGCTTGAAATTGAGCGCGAACTTTCTACCATTCGCGAAGAGATAGAAGCGAAACAAGGAAGGCTCAATTACCTACAAGATAGAGTTTCTATGAGCACCGTGAGTATTGAATTTTATAAGAATACTTCAGAAACGGGCGTTACCTTATCGTACGGCCAAAAAATGAAGAACGCACTCAAAGGCGGCTGGGATGGTATTTCAGTATTCTTCTTGGGGCTGCTTTATTTGTGGCCACTTTTTGTCGTCTTTTTGGGTGTCGGTCTTTTTGTTCGTTGGCTTATTAGACGAAAAAAGAAATCTTAATGTATAGCAACGCTTACTATTTCCGCAGTTATGAATCATTCTGAAGCTTTGGCAAAACAATACCATGACCTGATAGAAGGCGGAAATATCGCCGGCGTTGGCTTTAAGGAAGTGCTTCACGACGTAACCTGGCAAGAAGCCACCACCCAAATTGGCGATTGCAATACGATAAATACCTTGGTATACCATGTGCAATACTATGTAAAAATGGTCACCAAAATGTTAGAAGAAGGTCACCTAGAAGGAAATGATGCGGCTAGTTTTGTGCATGAACCCGTCACTTCAAAAGAAGCGTGGGAAACATTGTTAGAAAATACTTGGCATGAGGCGAAAACATTTACCAAATTGTTAGCGCAGTTGCCAGAAAAGCGGCTTTCGGAACCGTTTAAAGTGTATGGTACGTACTACAGAAATTTACACGGCCTGATAGAACATACCTATTACCATTTGGGGCAGATGCGGTTGCTAAAAAAATTGATTCGCGCGAACGGTTGATTCTTTCGTGTTTCCGAAGAAAAATACTATATTGAAATATACGCCAGAACCCTTTCTTACGTTCTAGAACTAAGCTTATTATTATGAAAAAGAAATTCTTTCTCCCTATTGTCGCTGCCTTGGTGTTTTTTACAACGGTAAGTTTCAAGAGCGATTTTTTTGAAATCGCCAAACAAATTGAAATTTTCACCACCATGTACAAAGAGTTGAACATGAATTATGTAGACGAGGTGACCCCCGCAACCCTGATGGATAAAGCCATTAAGGGTATGTTAGAAGACCTTGATCCCTACACCGTATATTGGAACGAGCAAGAGGTTGAAGATGCCCGCATCCAGAATTCGGGTACTTATACTGGTATTGGGGCATCGGTAAAAACCTTAAAAGATCGAATTATCGTGATGGAGCCGTTTAAAGAATATCCGGCAGACAAAGCGGGCTTAAAAGCAGGTGACGAAATTATAAAAGTGGGGAACACAACGCTGGCCGATTTTGATGATGATGCGGGCGAATTGCTAAAAGGTGCCGCTGGCTCGACCGTAGCACTTACCTTCAAACGACAGGGAAAAACACTAACCACCACGCTTACGCGCCAAAAAGTAGATGTAAAAGCAGTGCCCTATTTTAAGTTACTCGACAATAATATTGGTTATATCGTATTGCAGAAATTCAATAGGAAAACAACCATTGAAACAAAAGCCGCTTTACTCGATCTTAAAAGTCAAGGGGCGGATAAAATTATCTTAGACTTACGTGGAAACCCTGGCGGACTCCTAAACGAAGCGATTAGTATTGTAAATCTTTTTGTGCCTAAAGGCGAAGTGATTACGACCACAAAATCTACCATTGCTAAATACAACAAAACATACAAAACAACCACAGAACCCGTAGATACCGAAATTCCGTTGGTGGTGCTGGTAAATGGTAGGAGTGCTTCGGCAAGTGAGATTGTATCGGGAGGATTGCAAGATCTAGACCGCGCCGTGATCGTTGGTGCGCGGAGCTTCGGAAAAGGATTGGTACAACGCCCTAAAAAGCTTACTTACGGAACACAGTTAAAGGTGACCATCTCCCGCTATTACACGCCTAGTGGAAGATGTATACAGGCCCTAGATTATTGGAACCGCGATGAAAACGGCGATCCGGTTCGGGTAGACGCCAAAGAATACAACAAGTTTACTACAAAAGGAGGGCGTACCGTATATGACGGCGGTGGTATTTTACCAGATATTGAAGTAGAAACCGCAGTTTTTAGTCCGATTACCACAGCCCTTTTAAAAGACCAGGCCATCTTCGATTTTGCTACCGAATACCACTATAAAAACAACATGACCGACTGGAAAGGATTTGAGATTACTAACTCCGATTTCCAAGATTTTTTAGATTTTCTGAAACGGAAAAACTTTGTGTATGAAACGGAAACTGAAAAAGAATTTGCCGAAGCACTACGCCGTGCAGAAGATGACGACATTAAAGACGATATAGCCGCGAGTTATGCAGAAATGATGAAAGCGATAGACAAGGCAAAAGAGAAAAAAATTGTAGCTAAGAAAGCCGAAATTAAGTCGTTGCTTACTGATGAAATTCTAAAAAGATATTTCTATAAAGAAGGGTTGTACGATTATCAAGTGGTAAACAACCCTGAAATATTAGCTGGAATTGACGTATTGACAAACGAAAGCAAGTATAACAAAATATTGAAAAAATAGGTTTTCCTACCCTTTAATTAGGGAGGAGTCTGTGAGGCGGAGGGGTTGCATTAGGAAAAGTTTTTACTAAATCATGAACGAGTTTCTTCTTTTTTTCGAAACAATGCCTACTTGGATGAAAGCGCTGTGGGTGTTTTTCACCTTAGCGTTTTTTTGGATTCTTGAGGGCTATTATAGTTTGGTGGTGCTGAAATATAAAAAATGGCGCCATGCAAAAGTGAATCTTATTTTGCTGTTGTTTGTGATGATCATCAATGCGATCTTCGGAATTGCAACCGTAGGGGTTTTTAGCTGGTTACAAACTTCTGAGTTTGGCCTGCTCCATCTCTTTGAAGCACCTGTCTGGGTAGAGCTGCTCATCGCCATTGCTATTCTCGATTTAATAGCACAGTATTTTGTGCATTATTGCCTTCACAAGGTACCGGCAATGTGGCGATTGCACTTAGTGCACCACAGCGACAAAAATGTAGATGCCACCACGGGAACACGACATCACCCGTTCGACTTTATAATTAGGGAGACTTTCGCGTTAATAGCGGTAATCATTACAGGTATGCCTATTTCGTTTTACCTATTTTACCGAATCTTGAGCGTAGCATTTACGTATTTTACACATGCCAATATTGCCTTGCCACTATGGTTAGATAAAGGGTTGAGTTATGTTATCGTAACCCCCAACATGCATAAGTTTCATCATCACTATCAGTTGCCCTGGACCGATAGTAACTACGGCAATATGCTTTCGGTTTGGGACCGTTTGTTTGGGACATTTGTGTATGGCGACACTGCTGATATTACCTACGGCGTAGACATTGCAGACCATACCAACGATGAGAGTATTGCTGTGCAGCTTGGCATTCCTTTTAATAAAAACGTGCGCTCTAAGTCATCTTCATAGCACCTTAACAAAACTTTAATTGCTTTGCGTTGCTATTTTCCGTATTATGTTGGTTATGGTACAGATAGACAAACAGGAAAATACAGAGACGCTCGAAGAGTCGGTAGCGTATTTAGAGAACAAAGGTTTTGAAAACATCAAAGCAGACCTAGAAGGGTACGAAACTCCAAAATCGTATTCAAAAAAAGGAAGTGATATTGTGATCACTCCAGACATCGTAGCAGAGCGCGCGGGAATTAAGCATTATTTTGAAGTAAGCCTTAAAAGTGAAAAGCCAAATTTGTTAAAGTCGAAATGGCGCTTTTTAGATGTGCTAACTCGAATGAAAAACCACCGTTTTAAGATTATTACACGTAGAGGGCATTATAAGTTCACCAACGAAATGCTTCAAGATCTGAATCTCGAGAAGAATCTGATTAAGCTGTAACCATTGCAATATGCGGTATACCATCTTCTAGGTATCCAGCACCCGTGGTTATAAATCCGTGTGATTCATAAAATTTAATTAAATAAATCTGCGCCGAAAGTTTTATCTTTTTGGTGCAGAACTTTTTTTCTATGGCATCCATTGAAGCCTTCATAATGTCATGGCCGTAACCAAATTTCCGAAGCTTTTCAGAAACCACTACTCTACCAATAGCTGCTTCGTCAAAATAGTATCCCGGCGGGAAACAGCGTGTATACGCCACCATTTTACCATCTTTTAGTCCGATAACATGTAGTGCCTTCTCGTCTTTCCCATCGATATCTTGGTACACACAATCTTGCTCTACCACAAATACTTCGCTACGCAGCTGAAGAATGTCATATAATTCTTGGGTGTTGAGTTCTTCAAAACGTTTTACGCTAATTTCCATTTTATAAAAATACAGATTGCCTGTTAATCCTGCACAATAACATCTTTCGGGTCGTCTTTTTTAAACTCTGGTTGAATATTGACGTGGTTAATTCCGAAGTCGTGAAAAAGCCGCTCCTCTACCCTATCCAAAATCACATCAAATTGCGACAAGGTGATATCTTCAAAAAAATCGATGTGCGCTTCCAAATGCGTTTCTTTTTCATTGAGTTGCCAAATGTGCATGTGGTGCACATTCTTAATTTCGGGTGCTTCGGAAATAGCTTCGCGTAATTCTTCTAATTGAATATCGTCTGGGGTAAAGAGCATTAAAATCTTAAAGCTGCTTTTCAGCAAATCGTAACCCATAAAAATCAAATAAACAGCAATCATCACAGTGAGTAAGGCATCTACCCAAAACCAACCGAAATATTTCATCAGCAAACCACCCACCAAAACAGCCACACTGGCAGACATATCGGTTAACAAATGAAGGTAGGCAGAACGCATGTTCATGTTTTCACGTGAATTCTTCCGTAGCAACAACACACTAAAACCATTTGCAAGAATACCAAGTAGGGCCAACCAAATTACCAATCCGCTCTCAATTTCCTGGGGATCTAAAAAGCGAAGTACAGCTTCGTAGATTAAATAAATGGCAACTATTAATAAGGTAGCTGCATTCACAAAAGCCGCAATGATCTCGGCGCGTTTATAACCAAAAGTTTTATCGAATGAAGCGGCTTTTTTAGCATATCTATCGGCAATATAACTAACAATTAAAGAGATTACATCGCTAAAATTGTGCAAGGCATCGCTAAGCAACGACAGACTACCGGATATGAGTCCACCAATAATTTGGGCAACGGTAATAAGTATATTAAGACCAATAGAGAGTAGTAAGTTTCTACCCCTTATATGATCGTGATTATGTGAGTGAGAATGGTTATGACCCATTCCTTAAAGGTACGAGATATCTTTTAAAATGTTATCATCTTACAGGTTCTCAGAACCACTAAAATTACATACAGCCTATTTTCTCAACACGGTTCTGGTGGCGTCCACCTTCAAAATCAGTATCTAAAAAAGTCTCAACCATACCCACCGCTTGTTGAAGTGATGTAAAACGGGCTGGGATGCAGATTATATTTGCATTATTATGTCTTCGCGTGAGTGATGTAATTTCTTTGGTCCAGCAAACTCCAGCGCGAACTTTTGGGTATTTATTAGCGGTCATGGCCACCCCGTTGGCACTTCCGCAGATAAGAATCCCGAAATCTGCCTCCCCATCATTCACTGCTTTTGAAACAGGATTTGCAAAATCTGGGTAATCGACACTGTCTTGGGTATCTGTTCCGTAGTTTTTTACTTCGATGCCGCGATTCTCCAAGAGCGCTACGATAGCAAATTTATATTCTGGTCCGGCGTGGTCGTTTCCGATGGCGATTTTCATGGTAGGTATCTTTTGTACAAAGATACTATCTATTTCAATTTTATAAATACTTTACTGATATAGTATTGAAATACAATGATTCCCTTTTCTTAACCTTTGGTTGATGTTTTAGTTAATAACATTGTTGATATTTGTTAGTTGGAATTCGACAAAAAAAGTTGCGAGGTAACAAAGTATTTCCAATATGCTTTTTAAGTTGGAACTTACAAGAAATAAGTCTTTCATTTTTGAGTGAGTTATCCTCTAAAAAAAGTTGTTTTCAAACAATAATTTTTCAAAATACTATTAAAAATTGGTTGTCAACATCGGTTGTGAACAGTTGTTCATAGTGTATACTAAATACTTCATTTTAAACGAAACACCCTTCTTAAAAGTATGTTAACAACCCGTATAGAAAAGGTAGTAAATTGAAAACAAAATAAAACATCAAAAAGTTATACCCTTTGTTAACACCCTATCATAACCATCATTTTATTTTTAAAAATTTAGAAAAAAAGAAATGATGTATATATAATTGTTGAAAAGTGGGATAACTAAAATTTCAAAAGAAAAATCAAACAATTCTCAACGACGAAGGATTGTTCAGGTTATTGAGAATCTCAGTCGCTTCTGCTACATCTTCCCGATGCACCAATAATCGAATTCCGCCTATCGCATTGCTGTGGAAAGGGAGCACACTAATCATAGTTTCATTCTGAAAAACAAAGCGAATTTCTGCCTGTTGTAATAAATGGCGAAGCACCGTATATTCACTGGCATACGTGAAAATTGCAATAAGTTGATAATTGTTCATAGCACTAACACACTAGGATATAACAAGGTACTAAATCTTTCACAATGAAAACTACATCTTGTTTTATTAATAGTACTTTTACCTAATCTAAGAGAAAACCATGCCGAAACGTAAAAAACGTAGAAGAAATAACAATAAAATAGAAGGACTTTCAAACAGTATTTTAGCAATACTGCGTAAAGACCATTCAAAACCTTTTAATTACAAACAAATTGCCGCAAAGCTGGGTGTTGACGACCCAAGTAGCCGTAACCAAATCATAAAAAATTTAAAAGCGCTGCAGTCGAAAGGAGAAATTCAAGAAATTGAACGCGGTAAATATATCCTTACGCCTTCCAAAAATTACCATACCGGAATCATGGACATTACAGGACGTGGTCGCGGATTTGTAATCGTAGACGGACTCGAGGACGATATAAAAGTTTCAAACAAAAACTTGAATAAGGCGCTGAACGGAGATACTGTAGAAGTGTATGTGTTTAAGCGGAAGCGCGGCGGAAGAATGGAAGGGGAAGTTACCAAAATCATTCAGCGGAAACGAACCGAATTTGTCGGTACCATCCAGATTTCAGACAAATTTGCTTTTGTAGAATGCCAAGGCTATAGTATGTATACCGATATTTTTGTTCCGAAGAGTAAAATTGGAGCTGCCGAAAATGGTGATAAAGTACTGGTTAAAATGGAAGGTTGGGAAGCGCATTCTGAATCTCCTTTAGGAAGTGTGATAAAAGTATTGGGTAAACCTGGTGAGCACAATACCGAAATACATGCCATCCTAGCGCAGTACGGCCTTCCGTACGAATTTCCACATGAAGTAGAAGCCTATGCAAACGATTTAGATACGAGCATCCAAGCAGATGAAATCAAAAACAGGCGCGATATGCGTAAAACACTTACGTTTACGATTGATCCGAAAGATGCTAAAGATTTTGACGATGCGCTGAGTTTTGAGGTTTTGGAAAACGGAAACTACGAAATAGGAATCCATATTGCAGATGTTAGCCATTATGTAAAACCCGGTACGCTCTTAGACGATGAAGCGTATGAGCGTGCTACTTCAGTGTATTTGGTAGATCGCGTAGTACCTATGTTGCCAGAAATTTTATCGAATAACGCTTGTTCATTACGTCCACATGAAGAGAAATATACCTTTTCTGCGGTGTTTGAAATGAATAAAAAAGCAGAGGTCATTAAAAAATGGTTCGGTAGAACAGTTACCTATTCTGATGCCCGATTTGCCTATGAAGAGGCCCAACAAATTATTGAACTTAATGAAGGTAAGGCGTCTGAGGCTCTCAACGACACCGCTAACAGAACCATTCCCGCTAACATATCGATCACGGGTAAAGAATACCAAGTAGACCAACCCATTGCCGAAGCTATTTTGGAAATGGACCGTATGGCGAAAATTCTTCGTAAAAAACGAATGCATGCAGGAGCTATTTCATTCGATAAGGTGGAAGTAAAATTTATCTTAGACGACAATAGCAATCCGGAGGGCGTGTATTTCAAGGAAAGTAAAGATGCCAACAAACTTATTGAAGAATTTATGTTGTTGGCCAATAGAAGTGTTGCCGAATTTATCGGAAAGCAAAATCCGAAAAAGACGTTTGTGTATCGAGTTCATGACGAACCCGACGATGAAAAGATTGCTGCACTCGAAAATATTATCCGCCAGTTCGGTTACAAAATGGATACCCGCGACAGGAAAACAACAGCGGCTTCTATGAATAAGCTATTGAAAGATGTGCAAGGTAAAAAAGAACAGAATATGATCGATACCATCGCCATCCGAACCATGAGCAAGGCACAATACACCGTGCATAATATTGGGCATTATGGTTTGGCATTCGATTACTATACACATTTTACCTCACCCATTAGAAGGTATCCTGATGTGATGGTTCACCGACTCTTACAACGCTATCTCGATAAAAAAGACAGTGCAAAAGATGAAGTGTATGAAGAAAAATGTGGCCACAGTACCGAAATGGAAATACTTGCCACCAATGCTGAAAGGGATAGCATCAAGTACATGCAGGTAAAATACATGCAAGACCATAAAGATGAAGAATTTGTCGGGGTGATCTCTGGAGTTACTGAATGGGGTATTTATGTTGAAATCATCTCGAATAAATGCGAAGGAATGGTACGTCTACAAGACCTAAACGACGACCATTACGAATTTGATAAAGAAAACTACGCCGTGGTTGGGCAACGTACCAAAAATACATACGTGTTAGGAGATGAAGTAAACGTTAAGGTGAAGAATGCAGATTTAGTAAAAAAACACTTAGACTTTATTATGTTGGGTCACCATGACGCATAAAAAACAATAAACGAAGCAGCGCAACAACCAATCAATTCTTTGTACTTTTACATTTATGTTCGATGGTATTGGATATGCGGCTTTCTATGGTTTTCTACTTGCTTTTGCAGTAGGACCAGTTTTCTTTACACTTATAGAAACAAGCATCACCAAAGGCTTTAAAGCTGGCGTTTTCTTCGATCTTGGAGCCATGACGGCAGATATCATCTTTATTGTCATCGCTTATTTCAGTACCAGTAAAATTTTAGAACGCGTTAAAGACGATCCGGGGTTGCTCATCTTTGGTGGTGTAGTGCTGATTGCTTATGGTGTAATTTCTTACATTAGAACCTCCAAAAATTGGATCAAAATCGTACGGGAACACTATGCGGTTAAGGTGAAAAAAAACCTTGGCGGACTTTTTCTAAAAGGCTTTCTACTCAATTTCGTAAACTTTGGAGTACTTGCAGGATGGATTGCAACCATTATCATGGCAAATGCACTCACCTCCTCAGAAAATGGGGTGATTCTTTTTTTAAGTACCGTACTCATTGTGTTTTTTGCCACAGATTTGTTGAAAATTGCCTTGGCAAAAAAATTGAAAAGCAAAATGACCCCAAGGTTCATCTTCCGTACCAAGAAATGGGTAAGTGTTTTAATTGCGGTTTTCGGACTCTTTTTGTTGGTGGAAGGAATTTTCCCAGATCAAGTACAGCGCGGACTCGAAAAGATACCAAGCAATCAATTACCAATAGATAAACCCATACCCCCTGTTGAAGAAGAAGTAATTGACTTACAATAATTTCTGAAAAAGTTATAAAAATAAAAAACCCAACCTTAAAAAAGTTGGGTTTTTTGAGGCATCAAGCGGATTCGAACCGCTGTAGAAGGTTTTGCAGACCTCTGCCTAGCCACTCGGCCATGATGCCAATACTGAAGGGCAAATATAGAAATTTAATACAATAGGGAGCAATTAATTTAAGCAGTCTTTTAGCTTGCTTCTCGCGTTCCGCTCATGGTCACTTCTACTTCCGCTACATCACCACCAATAGGTGGGTTTAACTTTGAAATGGCAACTTCAGCTTGTGTTACCAAGGAAATTTCAGAAAAAATACGATCGATAATACGTTGCCCTACATGTTCTAGGAGCTTGCTTCGCATGGCCATCTCAGATTTTACGATATGTTGCAAGTGCACATAATCTACTGTATCCTTTAAATGATCGCTTGTTGCAGCAGTAGCTAAATTGGCTTCTACCTTTAAATTTACCAAATAATCGCTACCTATTTTTTCTTCTTCAATCAAACATCCGTGATTGGTGAATATGCGAATGTTTTTAAGTCGTATTGTGCCCATAGAGTCGCTTTTTACAAAGATACTTTTTTTACCTTTGCGGTCTTATAGAAATGCTATGGCAGAAGATACCACATCGCTTAATTTTATTGAACACATCATCGAAGATGATTTAAAAGAGGGCTACTCGAAAGAAGACCTTCGGTTTCGGTTTCCACCAGAACCGAACGGCTATTTACATATTGGCCATGCTTCGGCCATTTGCTTGAACTTTGGTCTGGGTTTGCGATATAATGCACCTGTAAACCTTCGGTTTGACGATACCAATCCTGCAAAAGAAGAACAGGAATTTGTAGACGCCATAAAGCGTGATATTACTTGGCTTGGCTTTGAATGGGACCAAGAGTGTTATGCTTCAGATTATTTTCAGCAGTTATACGATTGGGCAGTTCAACTTATAAAAGACGGCCATGCCTACGTAGATTCACAAACTTCTGAACAGATTGCCCTTCAGAAGGGTACTCCCAACGAACCCGGTGTGCCCAGTCCGTTCCGCGACAGACCAGTTGAAGAAAGTTTAGAACTCTTCGAAAAAATGAAAAATGGCGAAGTGGGTGAAGGCGAGCACGTACTACGAGCCAAAATTGACATGGCCTCTGGAAATATGCTCATGAGAGACCCAGTGATGTACCGCGTATTGCACAAACACCACCATAGAACCGGCACCGATTGGAAAATTTTCCCGATGTACGACTGGACCCATGGTGAAAGTGATTACATGGAGCAGGTTTCACACAGTTTCTGTACGCTCGAATTTCTGCCGCATAGAGAGCTTTACGATTGGTTTCTAGATAAAGTACACGAAAGTGATAAATTACGCCCTAAGCAACGTGAATTTGCACGTAGAAACTTAAGTCATACGGTGGTGAGCAAGCGGAAATTGGCGAAACTGGTAGAAGAAGGGGTTGTAACTGGCTGGGATGATCCGCGTATGCCTACGATTTCAGGACTGCGTCGTCGTGGATATACACCAGATTCCATTCGGAATTTTGCTGATAGCGTGGGGGTAGGAAAACGCGAAAACCTAATCGACGTTTCACATCTGGAATACAATGTTCGGGAAGACCTGAACAAAAAGGCCGATCGGGTCATGGCAGTGTTAGACCCTTTAAAAGTCGTGATTACAAATTATCCAGAGGGTGAAGAAGAATGGCTTGATGCAGAGAACAATCCGGGCGATGAAGCTGCGGGAAGCAGAAAAGTACCGTTTAGTCGAGAAATTTATATTGAAAAAGACGACTTTAAAGAAGAGGCGAACCGAAAGTTTTTCCGTCTAAAATTGGGTGGCGAAGTACGATTAAAAAACGCGTACATCATCAAGGCAGAAAAGGCCATAAAAGATGACGATGGAAACATCGTGGAAGTACATTGTACGTATGATACCGACAGCCGTAGCGGCAGTGGAACAGAGGCTTCCCTCAGAAAAGTAAAGGGCACCCTGCATTGGGTTTCAGTAACTCATGCGTTACCCATTGAGGTCCGTTTGTATGATCGTTTGTTTACAGAGGCATCGCCAGATGGAGACAAAGACAGAGACTTTATAGATCTAATAAATCCATCATCGCTCGAAGTAATTACCGGCTATGCAGAACCTAGCCTGGCAGAACGGGAAGTAGAAGAAACAGTACAGTTTCAGCGATTGGGCTATTTTACGGTAGATCGTGACTCAACGGCTACCCATAAAGTATTTAACCGTACGGTACCGCTGCGGGATTCTTGGGCTAAGATTGAAGAATAACCCATTTAATTTTAAGAGTTTACTTGCTAATTTTTTGTTTTTTTTAATGAAAATTGGCAGTAAAACAGTCTTTTTAAGAAAGCTTTATCATTTGTGTTTTCGGTATTAACCGGTTGTTAACAAGCATCCGTTATTTCTTGCATTATCTTTGTTAGGAAACGTAATAATTTAAAAACAACTAAATAAAATAAACACATGGCATCTAACACAGGACAAACCATACTTGCTTTACTAACTGGCGCAGCTATTGGCGCTGGAATTGGTATTTTGTACGCACCAGACAAAGGGTCAAAAACTCGTAATAAAATTGACAAAGAACGCAAAAAAGCACAGAAGCGTATGAAGAAACAGATTCAGACTACAACATCTAATCTAAGTGAGAAAGCACAACAAGCCCGCACTAGTTTTGAACAAAAATTAGAAGACACCTTATCGTCTGCAAGCTACAAAGCAGATGACATTCTTTTAGCGATGGAAGACAAACTGGAAGCATTGCGTAAACAGAACGCAAAATTGCAGAAAGAACCAACCACTACGACCAAGAAAACAACAGCGTAAGATGCCATTAAGCAACCTTACAGACCATCTCGGCGAGACAGGAAACAAAATTCAAGAGTATATTAAAAGCACGGCGGAGTATTACAAGCTCCGCCTTTTTAAGAATGCTATGAAGTTTGCCACTTCCCTAATCAACATGTTGATTTTGGGCGGCATTTTCATGATGTTTTTAATTTTTATATCATTTGGAGTGGCTATGTGGCTAGGCAAGATATTCGAAAGTATGCTTACAGGCTTTTTTATAGTAGGTGTGTTTTATCTAGTGATATTTTTGTTGATTCTTTTCTTCGGAAAAAGTCACATCGACAAAAGTATTCTCTCTAAATTTTCAGAATTAGTTGTCGAAGACGAAGAAGAAAAAGCCTCTGAAGCCGAAACAGAGTTCTTGTATAATGACGAAAATGTTTCTCCCGAAGATATTTCCTTTAATAAAGCTGCCAACCATGAATAAAAAATACACTTCTTTTGACGAGCTCGATAAAGACATAAAACGCGCGTGGTTGCAGTCTGAAATAGATCGCGAAC
>DFLU01000012.1:223127-223895 GCA_002375495.1 Flavobacteriaceae bacterium UBA3611 | reverse complement strand
GATCGCGAAGAGCTTAAATTGAGTCTGCACGAAACTAAAGAGAGCATTACTCCAGGAAAAATAGCAACGGCTATAGTTGGAGGTGTTGCTACCAGTGCCGTGCTTATAAAACTACTAACCCCAATCGCTTCATTTGCGATAGGCAGATTATTACAAAAATACAAAGATCAATAGTCCACAACATAGTATTAAAAAAGCCCGATTCTTTCTTTAGAATCGGGCTTTTTCATATCCTTAAACCTAGTACTGATCTTCTTCACCTCTAGCAGGTGGAGGTGTGCGCTTCTTCTTGGGCTTGGCGGTAATCCCTTTGGCCGCGTTGGTCTTTTTCATTTGCTCACCGATTTGGTTACTGGCCACAAAAGAAGCAATCATATCATTTAACATATTGCTTCCCGCTTGTGGAGAGTTAGGCAACAAAATAAGGTTGGTGTTTGTCTCTTCCCCGATAGATTGTAGCGTATCGTAGTGTTGGGTTACTACAATAAGCGCTGAGGCTTCTTGGCTATTAATACCTACGTTGTTCAGCACGTCTACACTCTCTTCGAGTCCACGTGCGATTTCACGTCGCTGATCTGCAATACCCTGCCCCTGTAAGCGCTTGCTTTCTGCTTCTGCTCGTGCTTTAGCAACGATTTTGATACGTTCTGCTTCTGCTTCGTATTCTGCAGCCACTTTTTCACGTTCTGCTGCGTTTATTCGGTTCATCGCTGCTTTTACTTGCACATCTGGGTCGATATCGGTAACAAGCGTTTTAATGATGTCGTA
>DFLU01000012.1:0-223032 GCA_002375495.1 Flavobacteriaceae bacterium UBA3611 | reverse complement strand
TTAATGATGTCGTATCCATAATCGCTCATGGCTTCGTTCAACTCTGCCTTCACCGCAATCGCAATATCGTCTTTGCGTTCAAAAACATCGTCTAATTTCATTTTAGGAACTTCAGCTCGTACCACGTCAAAAACGTAAGAAGTAATCTGGTCGTGCGGATTCTGGAGCTTGTAAAATGCATCATATACTTTATCTCTAATGACTTGAAATTGTACTGAAATTTTCAACCGTACAAATACGTCATCCTTGGTTTTGGTTTCAACCAAAACATCTAGTTGCTGTATTTTTAAGTTTACGCGTCCAGCTATACGCTGTACGACGGGTATCTTAAATTGAAGTCCGGAGTTTCTGATGCTACTGAACCTTCCGAAGTTTTCAATCAAGGCTGCGGTTTGCTGTTTCACAACAAAGAAAGAGGAGAGAATTAAAAAGAATACGATAATCCCAATGGGAACCAATAAAATAAGTGCTACGTTCATTGTGCTGAAATATTAGTGAATATATTGCGTTTAAGGTACGAAAATAAAGCTATTTTTGGCCTCAAATCTTCAACCTCATGATTCGTCTCAAAAACGTCCTTTTTGTTACCCTGTTTTTTAGTTTTTTCTTTAGCAGCTACGCACAACGCAATTTTGATGAATACAACCGTCTTGGGCTACAAGGTGGGATTTCGCTTTTCGATATCAACACATCCAATTTTGTCACAGAGCAACAAACAGGCTTTACAGCTGGTTTTACAACACGGGGATCCTTCCGCGGAAATTTCGATCTGATTTACGGATTGTCATTTTTCAGTAATAAAGTAGGTGTTTTTGGTGCACCACTTACAACTTCACCATTAGACAAACAATTTATAGATTATACCATTCCTGGAGTACAAGTAAACTTTTTAGGAAGCTATAATATTGTGAAACACCATTTCAGTCTCGAATTTGGTCCTGTATTGAACGTAAATGGTAAGATGAAGGTGAATAGCGAGCAGCTCGAGAATTATATCTTAGAAGGGTACACCACCCTCCGTGCAAAAGACATTGAAGACATTAGCCCCATCAATTTTCACGTAATGGGAGGCGCAACGGTTGGTTTGGAGAGTTTTAGACTGAGCGCACAATACCAATACGGAGTTACCAATATGTTTTCGAAGCTAGACGACAAAAACCTAGAAGGCGGTAGTTTTGAAGGCAACGCCTCTATGATTGTCTTGCTCGCAGTAGTTTATTTTTAGATAGTTTGAATGGCTCGTTCTATTCTAGAAACAGCCTCTTCTTTTCCTAAGATTGCGATAATATCGAACACATCAGGACCTTTCATTTCACCAACGAGGGCTAGCCGTAACGGCATCATCACTTTTCCAAAACCAATATCGTTACTTGTAATCCATCCTTTTATGGTTGCTGAAATGGTTGCTGCTGAAAAATTGTCTGTATCGTTCAACAACGAAACAACGGTTTGTAGGATGTCTGCGGTTCCTTCCTTGAACGCTTTTTTTGAAGCCTTCTCATCGTAAGTGGAAGGCGCTTCAAAAAAGAAACTGCCTTGCTCCCAAAGGTCTGAAACAAAGGTCGCACGTTCTTTTAACAAGCCCACAATTGTCACGAAGTCTAACGAACTTGTGATGCCTTTGGTTTGAAGCAACGAGTCAAATTGTTTTGCAAGAACGGTGTCTTCTTGCTGTTGCAAATAGTGGTGCTGAAACCATTTCGTTTTATCTGGATCAAATTTAGCGCCTGCCTTGTTCACTCTAGATAATTCGAATGCCTGAATGAGTTCTTCAAGACTAAAAATTTCTTGTTCCGTACCGGGATTCCAACCTAAAAATGCAAGCATATTTACGACAGCTTCTGGAAGGTATCCATCTTCACGATAACCCGAAAAGATATCACCGTCGGCTGTTTTCCATTCCAATGGAAATACCGGAAAGCCCATTTTATCACCATCGCGCTTGCTTAACTTCCCTTTTCCTACGGGCTTCATCAATAGCGGTAAGTGTGCAAATTCTGGCGCTTTCCAACCAAAAGCACGATATAATAATACGTGCAGGGCTAATGAAGGAAGCCATTCTTCACCGCGAATCACATGGGTGATTTCCATAAGGTGATCGTCTACAATATTCGCTAAATGGTAGGTAGGCATGCCGTCACTTTTAAACAGCACTTTATCATCTAACACGTTGGTGTCTATTTGCATGTCGCCACGCACGATATCCTGAAGTTTGATGGTCTCGTCTTGTGGCACCTTAAAACGGATCACATAGTCTTCACCCGCTTCTAATTTTGCCTTTACTTCTGTTTCAGAAAGAGAAAGTGAGTTGTCTAACTTTAAACGGTTGTGCCAATTGTAGATAAAGGTTTTTCCTTCGGCTTCGTGCTGCTTTCGGTGTGCATCTAAAGCTTCCGAAGTGTCAAAGGCATAATATGCATGGCCACTTTCCAAAAGTTGGTCTGCATAGCTTTGGTACAAATCTTTGCGCTCACTTTGACGGTACGGCCCAAAGTTGCCGCCGGTGGTGGGGCCTTCGTCAGTAGGTATGTTCAACCAATTTAGAGCCTCGATGATGTACGCTTCGGCACCACCAACATAGCGAGTTTGGTCGGTATCTTCGATACGTAATACAAAGTCGCCACCGTGTTTTTTTGCGAACAAATAATTGAACAGGGCGGTTCGTACCCCACCAATATGAAGGGGTCCTGTAGGACTAGGAGCAAAACGAACGCGAACTTTTTGTGACATAGCTTCTCTTTATTTTAGATGCGGTTGCAAAGGTACAGAAACTGCAATAGCTATTCAATGAATTTGTTATCTTCGCCGAAAATTAAAAAGATGCAAAAAAGGTTACTTTTAGGAGCCCTTATAATGTTTTCTACTTTCAGTTTTGGCCAATGGGAGCAGGTGGGAAATGATATTCAAGGTGAAAACGACTTTGACTTTACAGGAACTTCTGTCACCATAAACGATCAAGGCAACCGAATCGCGGTTTTTGATGCTTTGGACGATCTTAGCCCATTAGGAAAGGTGAGATTCTTTAACTTACAAGGTAATTCGTGGGTGCAATTTGGCAATGAAATATCAGGATTACCCGCTGATAACATTTCATCTGGAACTATCAAATTCAATGCTTCTGGAGACCGACTCATTTTTAGCTCAAGATTACATAATATTAGCGGACAAGTTAATGTTGGGGGCGTACGTGTTTTTGAATTACAAGGAGCTGACTGGGTACAGTTAGGAAGTACAATTTTAGGAAATGATGAAGGTGATCTCTTCGGAAATTCTATCGATATCAACAATTCCGGAGATCGAATTCTGATTGGGGCTACGCAGGGAAACTCTGCTACTTCGATGAAGGGATATGCAGAGGCCTATGAGCTTCAATCTGATGAGTGGGTATTGTTGGGAAATCGCCTTGAAGGATTTGCAAATGGCGATCGATTTGGAACGGCTGTGGCAATGAATGGAATTGGGGACAACATTGCTATTAGCGCACCCCAAAATGATGAAGGAGCAATTGATGCTGGGAAAGTTAAGATTTATTCACTTCAAGGAAACAATTGGATTCAGCAAGGTAACGACTTATTTGGTCAAGAGTCAGGAGACCGCATGGGCGGCACCGTAGAACAAGGGGCAAACCCTTTAAGCTTTAATAATGAAGGAAATATACTGGCAATTGGATCAAGATTGCACAATGTTTTCGGGTTTCAAGAAGGCCAAGTACGAGTATTTCAATTTGATGGGTCTAATTGGACACAACGGGGTTCAGATATTGACGGTAATGAGAACAATAGAAATTTTGGCGTTACACTTGCCTTGAATTCTGATGGCAACAGACTAATAGTAGGTGACAATAATGGTTTTGATAACGGAAGTGTCTCTTCTTTTCAATTCGAAAATGGAAATTGGACCCCTATCGATGAGGTGTTGGTTGGAACACAAGCAAATGAATTTTTTGGTTTGTCACTAGATCTTAATGCCGAAGGCGACATACTAATCACTGGTGCGTTAGGCAGTAATCTTTACGGACAAAGTCGGGGTTATGCTCGCACCTATGGAAATGACGTTGTGTTGGCACAAAGTAGTTTTATCTCTGAATTTAAGCCAATTCTATACCCCAACCCAAACAATGGGGTTTTCAATATCGATTTCCCCGATGCGCAAGAATTGGTTACAGTAAACATCATCGATCTTCTTGGGAAACAGGTAGTGAAAATAGAATATTTCAACACTAAAAAGGTTGAAGTGAATGAAAATTTAAAGGCAGGTGTTTATTTGGTTGAAATTTCCGCAGCAAACACCTCTGAAACTATTAGAATTGTAGTAGAATAAGCGGGTGTAAACAGACCAATTCTTTTTACAAAAAAAAAAATTAAATAGCGGGCTTCATCTCATCGGGAATCCGCTTGTTCATGATCGAAAACCACAAGGGCGGAACCAACGATAACAGCATGGAAGTTGGATATCCAAAAGGCATTTGCGGACTCACATCATGATAATCGAGTATCTGGTATTTTTTAGACGTTTTGTAGTGGTGGTCGCTGTGGCGGGTCAATTCGTATAAAATAACACGGCCCATCACGTGGTTACTATTCCAAGAATGCACTTCTCGCACACGCTCATAGCGCCCACTCTCCAATCTATTTCGGCTTAAGCCATAATGTTCAATATAGTTGATGGTCTCGAGCAATACAGCACTTGTTAGTCCGATAGCAAGGGCAATGCCTGCGGCTACCATTCCGAAGAAATTGAAAATAATCCCGATATACGCTAGTTGTAACAGGGAGTAGTAGAGCATATCATTTTTTATACTGAAGAACGAACGGTTTTCACGTTTCAGCAAATCGAGTTGAATTTTCCAAGCGCTTGTGTACTGTCTAAAAATTGATGTGACCCAAAACGAATAAACGGTCTGATTGTATTTTGCACTTGCAGGATCTTCGGCTGTGGCAGCTTTTAGGTGGTGCCCAAAATTATGTTCGATATAAAAATGCATATACAATGCCGGCAACAGTAATATTTTAGCCAGTGTTTTTTCCCAACGGGTATTTCTATGCCCCAACTCGTGTGCTACATTAATTCCATTGCTTCCCACGGCAATTCCAACCGAAAAGGTGAGCCCGATGAGTTCTGCGGTGTTATAGGACGCCCAACTAAGGCTCCATAAAAACCATCCTACCATCCCGTAAACAACAGGCACGTTTAAATATAGAAGGATATCGAATAGGGGGTTTTTTAATTTTTCGGCTGCTTCGTCATTGCTTAAATTTTCAGTATGTACGGGCAGTAATAATTCTAGGATAGGGATGAGGATAAAGGCAAAAATGGGGGTGAAAAAAGCCCAATTTCCACCTAATGTGAGTCCGATAATAGCGGCAAGCGGAATGGAATACGCCGCTAAATATTTTAAGTCTTTCATCTTAACGTGTTTTTGGACTTATTTTTGATAGGTTTGTGTATGAAATAAAGTTGTATTTTCGAAGTTTAAGAGGTAGTTACCTGTATCTATATGAGCACATTTAGCATTATTCAGCAAAAGCTGGAACAATTTATAAAAAAATATTACACCAATGAGTTGATCAAGGGGAGTATTCTATTTTTTGCAATTGGCGTGCTCTATTTGCTTATTACCCTTTTGGTAGAATATTTTTTATGGCTAAGCCCCATGGGGCGCACCTTTCTATTCTGGATGTTCGTCGCTGTTGAACTAGGGTTGTTTGTACGATTTATAGCCATCCCGCTGGCAAAGCTGTTCAAGTTACAACAAGGAATTTCCCAAGAACAGGCGGCAAAGATTATTGGCAGCCATTTTCCGCAGGTAAGTGATAAACTGCTGAATGTGATTCAGCTAAACCAAAATTATCGGGAGAGTGAGTTGTTGGCCGCGAGTATCGACCAAAAAGCAGATGAGTTGCAACCGGTTCCTTTTAAAAGTGCAGTTAATTTTAAAAAGAATGCTAAGTACTTAAAATACGCTGCCATTCCAATCTTAATATTTGTCCTCATTAGTGTTTTAGGGGAGAAAGGCACTTTTAGCAGTAGTTACGAACGTGTGGTGAATTATGATACCGCCTACGAACCTCCTGCGCCTTTTTCTTTCTATGTGGTGAATGATAATTTAACGGCAGTAGAAAACAAGGCGTTTACAGTACAGGTACGAACAGAAGGAAAGGCCATTCCTGAGAATGCCAGTATTATTTATAATGGCGATTCTTATTATTTGAAACAAACTGCTCCGGGGGTGTTTGAGCATACCTTCGACCAACCTACCGAAGCTACCAATTTCAGACTAAGTGCAAACAAGGTCATTAGCAAAGAATATGTGCTGGAGGTAGTAAAAACGCCATCCCTTGTTGCTTTTGAAATGGAACTCGATTACCCTGGATATACCGGCAAGCGTGATGAGGTTTTAAAAAGTACGGGCAATGCAACCATTCCTGAGGGTACCCGGGTTACTTGGCGCGTACAGACGAAGAACACCGATGAGGTGGCACTGAAAACTAGAGACACTACCTACCTTTTTGAACAAAGCAACCAAGATTTTAATTATAACAAGGCAGTATATCAAAAACTGGATTACAGCATCAACACTTCGAATGTGAATTTGCGCGATTACGAGAATTTGTCGTTTACACTTGGTGTGGTTCGGGACGCTTACCCAGAAATTGATGTTTCGGCCAAAAAGGACAGCACAAACAGCCAACTAACCTACTTCTTGGGCCGTGTGAGCGACGATTATGGCTTGAGCAAACTACGCCTTGTATACTATCCGATAGGCGAAGAGAACCAGCGAGAAACAGAGGTGTTGCCGGTTAATAAAACTACGGTAGACCAGTTTGTGTACACCTTTCCGGGGAATTTGATGCTTGAAGAAGGAGTTGCGTATGAGTATTATTTTGAGGTATTCGATAACGATGCTATCCACAATTATAAATCGACCAAGTCTGGGGTGTACTCGTTCAAGAAGTTTACCCAAGATGAAGTGGAAAAGGAACAACTTCAAAATCAGGATAAATCGATTAAGGGGATGGACAAGACCTTAAAAGATTTAAAAGATCAGGAGAAAGCACTGGAAGAACTTTCTAAAATCCAGAAGGAGAAGAAAGAACTGAATTGGAATGATAAAAAGAAGCTGGAAAACTTCATCAAGCGTCAGAAGCAGCAAGAGGAAATGATGAAGAAATTTTCCGAAGAGCTAAAAGAGAACTTAGAAAACTTTCAACCAGAAAATGAAGAAAAAGACCCCTTTAAAGAGCAATTGGAAAAGCGCTTAGATGAAAATGAAGAGCGGCTAGAAGAAAATGAAAAGCTGTTGGAAGAGCTCGAAAAGCTTCAAGAAAAGATTCAAAAAGAAGAGCTTACCGAAAAACTTGAAAAGCTCGCAAAGCAGAACAAGAATCAAGAGAAAAATTTAGAACAACTGCTAGAATTGACCAAACGGTATTATGTGACCAAAAAAGCAGAAAAATTAGCAGAAGAAATATTCAAGTTGGGGGAGGAGCAAGAAAAACTTTCTGAAGCCCCCGAAGACGAAAACACCAAAGAAAAGCAAGAAGACCTAAACGAGAAGTTTGAAGAGTATCAAAAAGAGATGCAAGAACTTCAAAAAGAAAATGAAGGCTTACAAGAACCGATGGACATCCCCCAGGACAAATCGACTGAGCAGGAAGTGGAAGAAGAACAGCAAAAAGCCACAGACAACTTAGGGCAGCAAAAGAAACAGGATGCCCAGAAAAATCAGAAGAAGGCTGGAGAGAAAATGAAACAAATGGGTTCTCAGATGCAAGCTGCCATGCAGGCTGCACAAGGAGATAGTATGGAAGAGGATGCCGAAATGTTGCGACAGATTTTAGATAATTTGGTTGTATTTTCTTTCGAGCAGGAAGCCGTTATGGAAGATTTTAAACGCATTGATTATGGCAATCCGGTGTTTGGAAAAAAACTAAACGAGCAAAACGATTTAAAACTAAACTTTCAACATATAGACGACAGTATTTTTTCCCTTTCCCTCCGCAATCCCATGATTAGCGAGCAGGTAAATGCTTCGCTTACCGAAGTAAGTTATAATATGGACAAGTCGTTAGAGCGATTGGCAGAAAACCAGATGCGTCAGGGCATCAGTAGCCAACAGTACACGGTAACGGGGGCCAATGAGTTGGCGATTCTATTGAGCGACGTACTCAATAATATGCAAAACCAGATGCAAGGTATGGGTCAGGGAAAAGGCCAAGGAAAAGGAAAGGGCAAAGGCATGGGTGAAGGAGAAGGTGAGGGAGAAGGCTTTCAGCTTCCAGACATTATTAAAAAGCAAGAAAGCTTGAATGAATCGATGAAAGAAGGAGTAGGCAAGCAAGGAAAGAAAGGAGAACAAGGATCTGGTGAAGGCAGTGAAGGAGAAAATGGACAAGGCCAGAACGGTGAAGGACAATCTGGCGAAGGCAATGGTTCTGATGGGCAGAATGGTAGAAACGGTAAAGGTGGTAAGAATGGGGACGGAAATGGCGGTAATGATGGCGACGGAGAAGATGGCGACGAATACAATGAAGATTTGAACGGTGAGTTATATGAAATTTTCAAACAACAACAGCAATTAAGACAACAGCTACAGGACAAACTAAGCAAGGAGGGATTAGATGGCAATGGCGGTAATTTATTGCGGCAAATGGAACAGGTGGAGCAACAATTATTAGACAAAGGATTTAATGAACGCACCTTAGAAAAAATGCTGAACCTTCAGTATGAATTATTGAAGCTAGACAAGGCAGATTTTGAACAAGGGCAAGAAAGCCGTCGAGAATCTACTACGAACAACAGGAACTATGTAAACACGCTGCGCTTAACTCCCGAAGAGGTTAAGAAGTATTTCAATACTACGGAAATTTTAAACCGGGAAGCACTTCCGTTGAAACCAGCATACAAAGAAAAAGTTCAAGAGTATTTTAAGGAAGATAATGATTGAGTTTTATTCTGAAAACGATTTTGAGTTGGACCATCAGGTAGCTGTTGCACAATGGATCACGACCATCATTGAAGTCAATGGGTTTGAATTAGGCGATATCACCTATGTTTTTTGTGATGACGATTACCTTCACAAGTTGAATGTTCAGTTTTTACAACACGATACATTAACTGATATTATCACTTTTGATAATTCACTGGGTTCACAAATTCATGCTGAAATCTATATTTCTACGGAACGGGTTACAGACAATGCCAAGCAGTTCAACACATCATTTGGTGACGAACTACACCGTGTGATGATACACGGAATACTTCATTGCTGTGGTCTAAAAGATAAATCTGACCAGGAAGCACAAGCTATGAGAACTGCAGAAGACAAGGCACTGGAAGCACGCACCTTTATATAGTAACCTGACTATCAGCTTGTTGTGCTTTTAACTTACTGATTATAAGATAATTACGTATATTTGCAGCCGAAAAATTAATAGGAATGTTTCACGTGGAACAATTTTGATTTTATGTTTGAAAAAGAATATGATGTTATTGTAGTGGGTGGTGGCCATGCTGGTTCTGAAGCGGCGGCTGCAGCGGCTAATTTGGGCTCAAAAACCCTACTAATCACAATGAACCTTCAGAATATTGCACAAATGTCTTGTAATCCGGCTATGGGCGGAATTGCAAAAGGACAGATTGTTCGCGAAATCGATGCGATGGGGGGCTATAGCGGAATCGTGTCAGACCGATCGGCGATTCAGTTTAAGATGCTGAATATGTCTAAAGGTCCTGCAATGTGGAGCCCGAGAGTACAAAGCGATCGTATGCGTTTTGCTGAAGAATGGAGGAATATGCTAGAAGGAACCAAAAACTTAGACTTTTATCAAGAAATGGTTTCTGGAATAATTACAGAAGGAGACCGTGTAGTCGGTGTGCGAACATCATTGGGCTTAGAGGTGCGAGCAAAAAGTGTAGTGCTTACTAATGGAACTTTTTTAAATGGATTGATTCATATAGGCGAAAAGCAATTTGGAGGGGGTCGTGCAGGTGAACGAGCTGCCACGGGAATTACAAAAGATTTGGTAGATCTAGGGTTTGAATCTGGCAGAATGAAAACGGGAACACCCCCAAGAGTTGATGGTAGGTCTTTGGATTTTTCAAAAATGATTCTACAGCCAGGAGATGACGACCCACAGAAATTTTCATACTTAGATAGTACAAAACCGCTTACCGAACAACGGGCGTGCCATATGTCGTACACAAGCAATCGAGTGCACGACCTCCTAAAGGAAGGTTTCGACAGATCGCCCATGTTTAATGGTGCTATAAAAAGTATCGGCCCCAGATATTGTCCGTCTATTGAAGATAAGATTAACCGATTTGCAGATAAGGACAGGCATCAGTTGTTTGTTGAACCTGAAGGGTGGAATACCGTAGAATATTATATCAATGGTTTTTCCACATCGCTTCCAGAAGATGTTCAGTTTCGAGCGTTAAAAGAGTGTGACGGATTTCAAAATGTGAAATTCTTTAGACCTGGTTACGCTATCGAATATGATTACTTTCCGCCTACTCAATTAGCACATACCTTAGAAACAAAATTAGTTAGCGGATTGTATTTTGCTGGTCAGATTAACGGCACCACAGGATATGAAGAAGCTGCTTCACAAGGATTGATGGCTGGAATTAATGCACATTTAAAAGTACACGAACAAGATCCTATTATCTTAAAACGAAACGAAGCGTACATAGGTGTTTTGATAGACGATTTGATTACAAAGGGTACAGAAGAGCCGTATCGTATGTTTACTTCACGGGCAGAATATAGGACATTACTGCGTCAAGATAACGCAGATTTTAGGCTTACCCCAAAAGCATTTGAGCTTGGCCTGGCTAGTGAAGAACGTCTCAAACAAATGGAAAAGAAACAAAAACAATCGAGCAATTTTGTTCAGTTCTTTAAAGATACGAGTGTAGGTCCAAATGAAATCAACCCGATTCTTAAATCGAAAGATTCTGCTACGGTTGGCCAAAGCGATAAAATGTTTAAGGTGTTTTCTAGACCAGAAATTACCATGGAAGATATGCGAAAGATTGAAGCCGTTTCAGAATATGTTGAAGAAAATAAACTCAATCGTGAAGAGTTACAACAAGCCGAAATCCAAGTGAAATATTCGGGCTATATCGCTAAGGAAAAAAATAATGCTGATAAATTGAATCGATTGGAAGGTATCAAGATCCCTAAAAATTTCGACTACTCAAAATTGAAATCACTGTCGTACGAAGCAAGAGAAAAGCTAAAAGCGATTCAGCCCACAACAGTTTCACAAGCAAGCCGGATAAGCGGTGTTTCTCCAAATGATATTTCGGTCATGTTAGTGTATATGGGGCGTTAGAACGTTGTTTCACGTGGAACACCCATGCAATTCATTACAACTTAAGCTAATTTATACGTGTCAGTTTTAGAAAAACCAGTCTACCTTTCAACTAAAGATTTCCTTGTTTCGGGAGAAACATTTCAACTCCTGTATGACGAGAAAACCGATATGCTCGTTACAAGTCCGCAACCAAAAGCAACGGAACTTTCGAAATATTATGAAAGTGACGAGTACATTTCGCACACCGACAAAAAGGATGGGGTAATGGCTTTTCTATACCAAAGTGTAAAAAATTATTCGCTGCGGAAGAAAATTTCATTTATAAATTCGAAACAAAAAACAAAAGGGTCGCTCTTAGATGTTGGTGCAGGCACTGGAGATTTTTTAAACAAAGCAAAAAATAATGGCTGGAGTGTCGATGGTGTAGAAGTAAATGCTGCAGCGCGAGAATTGGCGTCACAAAAAGGACTAAAACTATTTGATACGTTACATTCCCTCCCAAAAAAAACATATCAAGTTATTACGCTTTGGCATGTGCTCGAACACATACCGAATTTAGAAGAGACCGTAACAATTTTAGATTCACTATTAGCGCCAGACGGAATTTTAATAATAGCGGTTCCAAATTATAAAAGTTATGACGCTAACTATTATAAAGAATTTTGGGCAGCCTATGATGTGCCAAGACACCTTTGGCACTTTTCTAGAAAATCGCTCCCAAAAATACTTCAGCCATTTTTTAAATTAGAAAGTACCCGGCCGATGTTATTCGATTCATTTTATGTAAGTCTTTTATCCGAACGTTATAAAACAGAAAATAATTTTTCAATGAAGGCATTTCGGATCGGTTTACAATCGAATATACGTGCATGGCGATCAAAAGAGTATTCTTCAGTCGTATATTGCTTCAAAAAGGCTTAAAAACAAGCCTGGGCGCGTTTAAGGCGCATATTGGTAGCAATCTATGCGATAGACTTGCTATTACAAGAAACGCTCTAAATCGCTCTAATTTTGAGGTGTCAACAATAATCAGGGTTGATTGTATTTAAAATAAGTATAGATATTACTTATTTTGGGAGCTGCGGTGGATGTATCGTGTTAGTTGGATGCTCATATCTGAAAAAATTAATTTAGCATTTCCATTTCGCTCGATGTGGTAAATCGCATCTTCGATCGCTTCAGTGATTTCAAAAATGTTATTCTGATGTACAAATGGTGCAAACTTTTCAATCGCAAAATCGCCATTGGCACTTTCAAAAAGTAGAAGTGGTTCAGCCTTATAATTTTTCAGAAGTGCTTGTCTGAAAAGGTCAATACAATACTGTAAAAACTTTTTTTGCGTTTCACGACCTTCTTTCGCCAAATTTTCACTCCAGGCGAGTAATTCATGAATTGCTTTTTTATTTCCTTTTGCCTTAAAAGCGGCACGTACCCATGTCACAAACCAAGTCTCAAAATGTGACATATCTCCATCGTCTTCCAAGATCATGAGGGCCCGTTGGTAGTCGCCTGCCGCCCGCTGTGCGATACTATTGGCTTTAGCTGGAACCGCTCCTTTATCACTCGCAAGCTTTGCGGCAATATCAGCTTCGGCAAGTTTTGGAAAGTGTAAGGTTTGGCAGCGAGACCGTATGGTGGTTAATATTTGCTCTTCCTGTTCAGTAAGCAGCAGCAGCACCGTCTTTTCTGGAGGTTCTTCTACCAGTTTTAAAATTTTATTTGCACATGCTGTGTTCATTCGGTCTGCCATCCATACAATAACAACTTTATAACCACCTTCGTAAGCTTTAAGCGATAAAGATTTTAGCAAATCGGCAGCCTCGTCTACATTTATATTCCCTTGCTTATTTTCTATTCCTAGTTGTCGCAACCACTGAAATAGCGAACCGTAGGGCTCATTTTGCACAAATAGCCGCCATTCGTCTAAGAAAAGAGAAGAAACAGGATGTTTTTTTACCGCATCGTTGGTATTTACTGGGAAAACAAAATGTAAATCGGGATGTGCCAATTGGCTTACATTTTCTTTGCAGCGAATTTCGGCTGGACTTCCTTCTTCGTGAGACTGACACAATATCAGGCTAGCATACGCAATGGCGATAGGCAACAAACCGCTTCCCGAAGCACCCGCAAATAGCTGGGCATGGGGGATTCTCCCGTTTTTCACTGTGGTTGTAAGGTGCGATTTAATATGTTTTTGGCCAATGATTTCGTTGAAATCCATACGCAAAACTACGCAAATAAGCTTTATCTACAACCTGTTCAAATCAATCGAAAAATGGTATCTTTAGTCCCTGAAAAAATAGCGATGAAAACAGTAAAAGACGTCGATTTTAAAGACAAAAAGGCACTGATTCGGGTAGATTTTAACGTCCCTTTGAACGAAGATTTGGAGGTGACAGACACTACGCGTATTGAAGCTGCAAAACCAACCATTATCCATATTTTAGAAGAAGGAGGCAGTTGCATTTTAGTCTCACATCTCGGTAGACCGAAGCAACGGGAAGACAAATTTTCTCTTCGACATATCGTGAATAGCGCAACCGAAATCTTCGGGGTAACCGTAACGTTTGTGCAGGATTGTATCGGTCCCGCTGCCGAAGAAGCCGCCGCAAACTTACGCCCTGGTGAGATTTTACTGCTAGAAAATGTACGGTATTACCAGGAAGAAACCGATGGGGACCGTGATTTTGCTGAAAAGCTCTCTAAATTGGCAGATTATTATGTAAATGATGCCTTCGGAACCGCACATAGAGCACATGCCTCTACTACCGTGGTGGCCGATTTTTTTGGAGATCGAAAATGTTTTGGACTTTTATTGGCTTCGGAAATTGAAAATGTAAAGAAAGTGTTGTCTGACGGAAAGTCTCCAGTTACCGCAATCATAGGAGGTGCAAAAGTTTCCTCTAAAATCACCGTAATTGAAAATATTTTAGACACCATAGACCACTTAATTATTGGTGGAGGAATGGCTTTCACTTTTATCAAGGCCCAAGGAGGAAATATTGGAGGTTCGCTGGTAGAAGAAGACAAACAAGAAGTTGCCTTGGAAATCTTAGACCTCGCCAAGAAGAAAAATGTTCACGTACACCTACCGGTAGATGTGATTGCAGCAGATAGCTTTTCAGAATATGCCAATACTACTACCGAGCCTGCAGATAATATCCCTGAAGGCTGGCTAGGACTGGATGCAGGACCACGAACCAATGAGCAATTTGCTGAAGTTGTAGCAAAATCGAATACCATTCTATGGAATGGACCCGTTGGCGTTTTCGAGATCGAAAAGTTTTCTCATGGAACAATCGCGCTAGGAAATGCTATTGCCTCGGCTACTGAAAATGGTACATTTTCGTTGGTTGGAGGAGGGGACTCTGTTGCGGCCGTTAAGCAATTTGGATTGACCAATAAAGTAAGCTATGTGTCTACAGGTGGAGGCGCTATGTTAGAAATGTTAGAAGGAAAAACCCTTCCAGGGATCAAGGCAATTCTCGATTAGCAAAACAGACGCAAGCAGCTCGGAATGTTAAAAATTTGTGCATTTCAGGCGTTTGAGTACTTTTAACCATACTAATTTTAAAACCACTCCGTTCGACAGTATATGAAGTATTTCCTAAGCTTACTCAGTATTTTTGCCTCTCTCGGGCTTTTTGCGCAAGAAGGTAAAGCCATCGACTCTATTAAAAAGGTAAAACTGCAAGTGGTAGACTCAATTGCCGTAACATCTTTTACCAAAGAGTTTCCGACGACAGTCGTTTCAGCAAAGATAAAAGACACCATGGTGTTTACGCTCGAAGATATGAAACGCGCCCGGAGCATCGACAGCTTATGGTTAAAAGAACTGTTTGATACCGGTAGATTTGAAGAAATGTACGGAAGCGTCTTAAACCAAGATTATGAGCCAATTCCGTATGAAGAATTACCTACTGAGGTTTTAAAACAACGTCTCGAAGAATTAAATGCCAGAACACCTTTTAATGTTGAATACAACCCCTCACTAGAAAGTGTGATACGCGGTTATCTGAAAAACCGCAGGCGTACCATGGCCAACCTCATGGCATTAAGCGATTATTACTTCCCGATGTTTGAAGAATTGTTAGACAAGCACGGGCTTCCACTCGAGATGAAATATCTTGCTATCGTAGAATCTGCGCTTGTGCCAAGGGCAACATCACGTGTTGGCGCACAAGGATTATGGCAATTTATGTACAGTACCGGAAAAATGTTCGGACTCGAGGTAAGCAGCTACGTAGACGAGCGAAACGACCCCATTATGGCCACAGAAGCGGCCTGTAAATATCTAAAAAGCTTAGAAAAAAGCTTGGGCGATTGGGACTTGGCGCTTGCAGCCTATAATTCTGGTCCAGGAAATGTCGCGAAGGCCTTACGACGTTCTGGAGGGTACACGAACTATTGGAACATAAGACAGCACCTTCCACGTGAAACAGCTGGATATCTACCTGCTTTTTTGGCTACCATGTATATTTTTGAATATGCCGAAGAACATGGGTTTAAGAGTGCGGGGCCACAATTTCCTTACGTCGCCACCGACACCATAAAAATTAAGAAAATGGTTACGTTACAGCAAGTGGCAGAAGTAACCAACTTGGATATTGATGAAGTTCGGTTTTTGAACCCGTCGTATAAAAAAGACATTATCCCTGTTGTAAAAGATGAAAATTACGTGTTGCGACTGCCTTTAGATGCAGTTGGCAAATTTTTGACCAACGAACAAGCTATTTACGCCTATGCTGAAAAAGAGTTCAATGAACGGGAAAAACCACTGCCCCAGTTTTTTGAACAAAACGACAAAGTGCGTTATCGTGTGCGTAGCGGGGATTATTTAGGGAAGATTGCCGAAAAATACGGAGTTTCAGTTTCAAAAATTAAACGTTGGAATGGGCTTAGGAGCAACCGATTGCGGGTCGGTCAACGCCTTACTATTTATCCATCGCGACCAACTTCAACCAAAAGCAGCTCTAATAGCACTGCTAGCAGTGCTTCCGCAGACAATGTGCGTACCTATACCGTACGAAGTGGCGACTCCCTTTGGAGCATTTCACAGAAATTCCCAGGGGTTTCGGTAGAGAATATTAAAAAATGGAACGATATTAGTGGTAACAAACTCAAACCGGGAATGAAACTTAAAATCCAAAAAGGATAAACGTTCCACTTCAATAACATACTATGAAACCAATCTTTGCAGTACTGCTAGGGCTTTTTTTTATAGCCACATCTTGCGGTGATGGCAGCAACACTATCGATAGTTACAGGCCTGATTCAGTAGGAAACATTAATTCGTTACAGATTGTAACCCCTGAAGACCTTTGGAATGGCGAGGTGGGCGAAGCCATTCGAAATCATTTTGCAGCACCCGCAGATGGGCTTCCGCAGGATGAACCGCTGTATTCTATGGTTCAGATGAAAACGACCAGCTTTACAGATTTTGCGCAAAGGTATCGTATTTTTCTTCACGCTACCCTCAGCGACTCTACCAATTTCAGCTTAAAAAAGAACAGCTTTGCCAAACCACAAACGGGGGCATTTCTTACCGCTCCAACCGCAGAAGAGTTGGTCGCGTTAATCAATAAACACCAAGAAGAGATCAAGGCAGCATTTTATGCTTCTGAAATTAAGGAAAAACAAAAGCGAATTCGATTGTCATTAAAAAAACTGGACACGCTCCAGCAGGACTTTGGCGTATCGCTGAAAGTGCCTACAGCCTACCGTGTGGCTCATAGCGGCGAAGATTATTACTGGCTACGGAAGGCGCTAGAATCTGGGACGACCAACATTTTTATCTATGAAGTTCCGTTAAACACCATTGGAAAAGACAGCACCATTGCAGATATTATCAACATGCGTAATACCATTGGTGCCGGATTGTTACCTGTAGAAGACGACAGTAAGTTTATTACAGAAGCGGCGTATTCGCCCTTCTTGTTTTCTTCGGAATTGGACGGAAAACCTACCTACATCACCAAAGGAACATGGGAGATTACCGACGCATGGATGGCGGGTCCGTTTGTGAACTACGCCGTGCGGGATGAAGCGAACGATAGGTGGTTAATTCTGGAAGGCTTTACCTATGCTCCTTCCGACGACAAAAGAGATTTACAATTTGAACTGGAAGCTATTTTGAAAACGGCTACCATCGAATAGGGTATCTTTTTCAAACAGAAAAATCCCGCTAAGTATCGTACTCAGCGGGATTTTTAATGTAATGTGATACAGGCGATTGCCTATTTTTTCTCTTCTATCTTGTCTGATTTGTCTTCTTTAGAGGCATCTTTAAATTCTTTGATACCACTACCCAATCCGCGCATCATCTCCGGAATTTTTCGTCCGCCAAACAACAACAAAACAACCACTACAATCAGTACAATTTGTGGCCATCCAATAACCATGGGTATAAAAAGTGCTTCCATAAATTTTGTATTTAAAGTACAAAGGTAACAAGTTTTTGCTAGATACAACGTTTTGAAGGAAAGATACACAGCAAACCGCTGTCATTTATTTTATATTTGTAGCTACTATGGCGAAGAAAGAAAAGCGCGCACGTAAGATTAAAAAAAAACTGCTGCACAAGTACCGTTTGGTCGTGTTGAACGAAGATACGTTTGAAGAGCGCTTCTCGTTTAAACTGAATAGGCTAAACGTGTTTGTTTTCAGTACTATTTTTGCGTTTTTCCTTATTGCTGTCACCACCATCATTATAGCCTTTACCCCCTTGCGAGAGTACATTCCGGGCTATTCCTCTACTTCCTTAAAACAGAAGGCAACAGACTTAGCCTACAAAACAGACTCACTACAGCAAGAACTGGCCATAAATGAGCAGTACCTTGCCTCTATACGGAAAGTGCTTACAGGAGACGTAAAAACGGTCGATTTCAACAAAGACTCTATCATTGCAGCGGCTCAAGTTGATGCGTCAAATGTAAATCTAACTCCTTCAAAGCAGGATTCATTGCTTCGCGAAAAAGTGGCGCGTGAAGATAAGTACAACCCGCTAACCGACAGTGGAGATCTAAATGTGGTCTTTTTTGCGCCTGTAAAAGGTACAATCTCCCAGGCCTATGATGTAAAAGAAAAGCACTATGCCGTAGATATTGTGACCGTGAAAGACGCCCCCGTTAAGGCTGTGGCAGAAGGAACGGTAATTTTCGCGGGCTGGACACCAGACACCGGCTACGTAATCATTATTGAACACGTAAACAATATAATTTCTGCCTACAAACACAATGCATCCTTAAACAAAGAACAAGGGGAGCTGGTAGGCGCAGGAGAGGTAATCGCTACCGTAGGAAACACGGGAGAACTGACTACAGGTCCGCACCTGCACTTCGAATTGTGGAGTGACGGCCACCCCATAGACCCAACTAATTTTATCGATTTTGAATAGCCCATGTCGTTAAAATCTATTGCAGCTAAAATCTTTGCGAAATTCGTTGTAAACCGAATGAATAAGTGGGTGAATAACCCTATTGAAACGCAAGAAAAGGTGTTTCGAACGCTCATTGCTACTGCTGCGGAAACTTCCTTCGGAAAAGACCACGGATTCCATGAAATTAAATCGACAGCAGACTTTGCAGCTCGTGTTCCCATTAGAGATTACGAGGCGTTAAAACCCTATGTAGAGCGTGTAGTTGCTGGTGACGAAGATGTGCTATGGCCGGGAAAACCATTGTATTTTGCGAAAACTTCCGGAACCACTTCTGGTGCTAAATACATCCCGCTCACAAAAGAATCAATGCCCACCCATACAAGGGCGGCGCGCAATGCCATATTGTGCTATATTCACGAAACGGGAAAGGCCAATTTTGTAAACGGGAAAATGATCTTTCTTCAGGGAAGCCCTGAAATGACCGAAAAAAATGGCATTAACATAGGAAGGCTGTCAGGGATTGTAGCCCATTATGTTCCGGCGTACCTGCAAAGAAACCGCTTACCTTCTTGGGAAACCAACTGTATTAACGACTGGGAAACTAAAGTAGACGCAATTGTTGCTGAAACTAAAGATGAAAACATGGCACTGATTAGTGGGATTCCGTCGTGGGTGCAGATGTATTTTGAACGGCTGAAAGCGGCCACACAAAAACCAGTGGGGGAGTTGTTCAAAAATTTTGAGTTGTTTATTTATGGAGGGGTAAACTACGAACCCTATCGAGCCAAATTTGAAGCCTTAATCGGCCGTAAAGTACCAAGTATCGAACTTTTTCCTGCTTCGGAAGGCTTTTTTGCCTTTCAAGATAGCCAGAAAGAAAAAGGAATGTTGCTACAGCTAGATTCAGGAATTTTCTACGAATTTATAGAAGCATCCCGTTTTTTTGACGAAAATCCGAAACGTCTTACGTTAGCCGATGTACAAACGGGTGTTAACTATGTGCTCATAGTTTCAACCTCTGCCGGGCTGTGGGCGTATAACGTGGGGGATACCGTTCAATTTACCTCGATTAACCCCTATCGGGTCATTGTTTCAGGACGTATCAAACATTTTATTTCGGCCTTCGGGGAACACGTAATTGGCAAAGAAGTAGAACAAGCCATGCAAGACGCAATGGAACAGCACGAATTTACCATTTCAGAATTTACAGTGGCACCTCAAACGGAAACTTCAGCAGGCGAATTACCCTATCATGAGTGGTTAATTGAGTTTGAAACCGAGCCAGAGAATCTTCAGCAAGTAGCAAAAACGCTAGACGCTGCAATGCAAGAACAGAACAGCTACTATTTCGATTTGATTAAGGGAAAAGTACTGCAACCGCTTAAAATAAAGGCGTTGCCAAAAAACAGCTTTCAGCGGTACATGAAATCTCAAGGAAAACTCGGAGGACAAAATAAGGTGCCCAGACTTTCAAATGACAGGAAAATAGCCGATTTTTTTAACTGAATTTGAAAAGCAGGGTATTTCCGCTAGAAGCAATCTGCCGAAAATAATTTACAAACTAACGAAACCGTTATCTTTGCAAGCAAAATGTCATTGATTAACACACATACACGTACACGCGCCCAAGAAAGTACTGGAGCCATCGAACGATTGTACATTACCATGCGCCATCTTTTTAACCGTGGATTTTACAAACCCATGGGCGTTTCTGGCGAAACCTTACGCGAGGCACTCCTCATTTTACGGCCTGAAATTTACGGCTCTATTGCTGAAGATAAAATTGAACTCCAAGGGCTGTTGTACGTAATGGACCGCCTACCTAAAGGGATAGAAGAATGCCGCTTTATTAATCTTACGAGCGACGAAGGCTATGCGAATTCACATTTTGAGCCCATTATTCCGGCAAAACGCCGTAGAAACTGCTATCGTATTGACGAAGAGCAGATGAACATTGAGATAACCCGCGGGCGATCAGAAATTTATGACATTCTCACTCACCTCACCTTTTTGTACGTAGAGTCCCATAAAATCATGAAACAAGTGTTGATTGATGAGGACGGTACTGTGATACGAGACTGGAAAAAACTTGAGGTTGCTGTTCAGAAAAAAGACACCCTCACCCAAGAGGAGAAAGAGATTGCCCTTACCCATACCGCGAACTTTTTAGGACGTACGTTCGAAGAAGTGAGTCGGGTGTTTCCGCTATTTGGAAACAAGGAGAACCCAAACAGATTCTTCAACATCATTTATTATCTGGGTAAATTGGCCATTCAGGAAGCAACAGGTGAGGAAAAACGCATCATCACCTTTAGTCCGGTGTTGCGAGAACGTCTTGGGCACCACATTCATGGTGAACGCTGGGCAACCCACATTAAGAAAAAAATGGCTGAGAAGCAGTTGTTACAGCGACCCATACATATTATTAGTGCTAATATGCATAGTGTGATGAACAGCTTGTTTGCCGAAACCGCCCTTCCTACAGAAGCCAAGAAGTTTAAAAGATTGCAACTTTTTGAGATGTTGAGCGATGCTAAACACCTCAAATTAAGGGACAAGGTGGTAAAGAAAGCTTCGCAAAACGGGATGCTATTTATTCCAGATAGTAGTGGGACCAATATCGATGTTCAGGTATTTGATAGCGATATGTTTCCTGAACATATTTGTGCAAATGAAGGAAAAACTATTGAAGATAAACCTGTTTTGGTGGTCATGGACTATGCTTTTGGCGAACAGGCCTACGAAACGATGGATGAGTTGTTAAAACCATTTACAGACGCACAAGGGCATCAGCATTTCTTGAACGTAGTATCTGTGTCTATCATGGGGAAAGCGGGCATTTTGGAAGGAGGCAAAGGGGATGTGATGATACCTTCGGCACACGTTTTTGAAGGCACGGCAGATAATTACCCTTTTAAAAATCGATTGAAGAAGTCGCATTTTGAAGATGACGACATCAATGTTTGTACGGGCTCTATGATTACGGTGTTGGGCACCTCCCTTCAAAATAGGGATGTACTGAAGTTTTTCCATGAATCTACTTGGAATGTTATTGGACTGGAAATGGAAGGAGCACACTACCAGAAGGCCATTCAGGCAGCAGCGAAAATTCGCGGAAGTATTAGCAGCAATGTGAAAGTGCGTTATGCGTACTACGCGTCAGATAATCCGTTGGAAACTGGAAGTACATTAGCTTCTGGTGGCTTGGGAACAAGTGGGGTAAAGCCCACCTATGCTATCACTGAAAAAATGTTAAAACAGATTTTAGAATAACCTAAAAATATATTTTGAAACACAACAAAGTATTGATAACAGGGGGCGCAGGGTTTATTGGCTCTAATTATGTACAACACGTACTTGAAACTAGTCAAGACGAAATATTCGTGCTAGACAAGCTTACCTATGCAGGCGATTTAAAGAATTTAGAGGGGTGTCTTGATGAAAATGGAGCCCATTTTATTGAAGGCGATATTTGCGATGACGCGTTGGTGAAACGTCTTTTTGAAGAACATTTATTTAATCGGGTGGTTCACTTTGCTGCCGAAAGCCATGTTGATAATTCGATAACGGGCCCAGCTGCATTTATTGAAACAAATATTGTGGGTACTTTTAACTTACTACAGAATGCCTACAAAACATGGATGAACGGTCCACAAGATCTTAAAGATGATTTCCAGAACGCACGTTTCTTGCATGTTTCTACAGACGAAGTATATGGAACATTAGGTGAAACGGGTCTTTTTACTGAAGATACCCCGTACGCACCTAACAGTCCGTATAGTGCTTCAAAAGCATCTTCAGACTTTATTGTACGCAGTTACTTTCACACCTATGGTTTACCCGTAGTGACAACCAACTGTTCGAATAATTATGGTCCCAATCAGCATAAAGAAAAACTAATCCCAACCATTATCAGAAAAGCGATTTCTGGAGAACCTATCCCCATTTATGGTGATGGAACCAATGTGCGGGATTGGTTGTACGTATTAGACCATTGCAAGGGAATTAAACTGGCTTTAGAAAAAGGCAGGTTGGGAGAAACGTATAATATTGGTGGCCGCAATGAGCGACAGAACCTCTATATTGCCCATACCATTTGTGATATTTTAGATGAAGAACAGCCAAGGGAAACTTCCTATCGGGAACAGATTGCTTTTGTTACAGACCGACCTGGCCACGATTTTAGGTATGCCATAGATGCCACAAAAATGGAAAATGAATTGGGTTGGCGAGCCGATGAGAATTTTGAAAGCGGGATTAAAAAAACCATTCGTTGGTACTTAAACCATAAAGACAGATTGTTATGAAAGGAATTGTTTTGGCAGGAGGATCTGGTACGAGATTGCACCCCATTACCTTGGCGGTGAGCAAACAATTGATGCCGGTGTACGACAAACCGATGATTTATTACCCCCTGTCTACGTTGATGTATGCAGGAATCAATGAAATTTTGATCATCTCTACCCCACAAGACCTTCCACTTTTTCAAAAATTGTTGGGCGATGGCACTAAATACGGTTGCCGTTTCGAGTATGCAGAGCAGCCACAACCCAATGGGCTGGCAGAGGCTTTTATTATTGGAAAAGACTTCATTGGTAGCGATAAAGTGGCTTTAATTTTGGGAGACAATATTTTTTACGGTTCAGGGTTGAAAGAACTGCTGCAACAAAATAATGATCCCGAGGGCGGTGTAATTTACGCTTATCACGTACATGACCCTGAAAGATATGGCGTAGTAGCCTTTGATGAAGAAGGGAAAGCGCTTTCAATAGAAGAAAAACCCAAGCATCCGAAATCGAATTACGCCGTACCCGGAATTTATTTTTATGACAATAGCGTGGTAGCAATCGCTGAAAATATAAAACCGAGCGAACGGGGAGAACTTGAGATTACGGATGTTAACAATGAATACCTTGCCCAAGAAAAGCTACGTGTGAGCATTCTTGACAAAGGAACCGCTTGGCTCGACACGGGAACTTTCGCCTCTTTAATGCAGGCGGCTCAGTTTGTTGAGGTAATTGAAGAACGCCAAGGATTAAAAATTGGTGCTATTGAAGAAGCTGCATACGAAATGGGATATATCGACAAGCAGCAATTAACCGCTTTGGCCGAACCGTTATTAAAAAGCGGATATGGCAAACCACTATTAGATCTATAGGTATTTTGGAAATTATACAAACTTCATTATCGAGCTGTTTTATTGTAATTCCACGTGTTTTTGAAGACAATCGTGGTGTTTTTTTTGAAACGTATAACCAAAGAGACTTTCAGCAAGTTACGGGACAAAAGGTAGCATTTGTGCAAGACAACCAATCTACTTCAAAAAAGGGAGTGCTTAGAGGGTTGCATTTTCAGAAAGGAAATCAAGCACAAGCTAAGTTAGTACGTGCTATTAAGGGACGCGTGCTAGACATTGTGGTAGACTTGAGAAAAGACTCTGAAACATTCGGTCAATCTTTTTCAATAGAATTAAACGACGATAACCGAAAACAACTTTTTGTGCCAAAAGGATTTGCGCATGGGTTTGTCACCTTGTCTGAAACAGCAATTTTTGGATATAAATGTGATGCATATTACGATGCTGCATCTGAAGGGGGAATCATTTACAATGACGCAACCTTGCAACTGGATTGGCATCTTCCCGAAAACGAATTGATTCTTTCAGAAAAAGACCTTCAACTTCCGACTTTTAAGGAAGCCACTGCATGAAGCAACTATTAGTAACAGGCGCAAACGGACAATTGGCGAAATGTATTCAGGATGCAGTTTCATCAAGCTCCGATATGAATTTTATATTCACAACCCGCGAACAGTTGGATGTTACTAACAAAGCTTCGATCCAAGAAATTTTCAGTAAAAATAACATCACGCACTGCATTAATACTGCAGCATACACCAATGTAGAAAAAGCTGAATCTGAACCTGAAAAAGCATTTGCGATCAATGCCGAAGGTGCCAAAAATCTTGCTGAGGTATGTGCCGAAAATGGCACAATATTGATACACGTTTCTACAGATTATGTTTTTGACGGCAGCAAAACAAGCACCTATCTTGAAACAGACCAACCCAACCCTATCAATGTGTATGGTGCTTCAAAATTAGCGGGCGAAGCACACGTGCAGCGTATTTGCAAAAAACATTTTATACTAAGAACCTCATGGTTGTACAGCCAATACGGCCATAACTTTCTGAATACCATCAGAAAACATGGCAAGGCAGGAACACAACTGAAGGTGACTACAGAACAAACTGGCACTCCCACGAACGCTAACGATTTGGCCGCGGTATTGCTATTGCTGGTGGAAAACGAGCAGATAGACTTTGGTTTGTATCATTTCAGTAATGCAGGCACTGCTACTTGGTATGACTTTGCAAAAGAGATTTTAACAAGGTCTAGTGAATTAAACCTGTCAAACCTTGCAAAAACCGAGCATTACCGTACTTTTGCAAAAAGACCGGAATACAGTGTGTTGAGCACAAATAAGATTGAAAAGATGCTGAATATCAAAATATTAGATTGGAAAAAAAGTTTAGCATCTGTAATAGTTATTTTGGAAACAACGTAATACGAATATAGTTATGGCACAAGAACATCACGACGAAGTAGATTTGGTGTACGTCATCAATAAGATCAAAACAATCATTAAAGGGTGGATTGTCCTACTCTTTAAGGCCATTGGTTTTGCAATAAAGTTTTGGTTTATCATCGTTGCTCTTATTCTCATCGGTTTCGGATTTGGATACTACAAAGTGAAAGACCAAATTCCTTCGAGAAGAGCTACGGTAATCGTTAAAATTAATTACGACTTACAACCCTACGTGAAAACAGCGATGGAACTGTACAATTCGAAGGCAAAAGCGTATGATTCTGTTTTCTTGCCGAAACAAGGCTTTAGTTATTGGAGCCCAGAGGTGAAAGAAGTAATGATGGAACCGGTGGTTGATTTTAAAGATATTGTAGAGCAGTATCAAATTAATGAACGTGGCTTAGACATGTTGCTTAGCAGAATGGATTTTGACGAAGAAAAACCATTAAAAGATTTACTTGAAAAGGAATACGACTATTTTAAAATGGATTTTTCGCTGAATGGAGTTGCCACACCAGCCGATGTTCAGAAGTTTTTCGACTATCTGAATAATGATCCAAGGTTAGTGGTCTACAAGGCTGAAGCTGAAAAAAATATAGAAGCACAAATTGCACATAACAATAAAAGTCTGGCACTTATAGATGGTGTATTTGAAAGTTATCTGAGTACTGAAAATGGAGGTACAGATATTGGTCCACGAGATAAAGGATTTGATTTGAACGAGCTCATGGATTCTAAATTGATCATCCAAGATAGAAACCAAATACTGAAAACCGAGTTGACACTTTCTAAAGATATTGCAGTGCCAGTGCATGAAATACAAACCCGCGATGCCGAAGGAAGACTCTTAAACAAAAAACACATTGTATATCCAATTCTTTTAGTGTTCTTATTCTTCTTACTGGCGTATATAAGGTATGTCTACCTGTATTTACGAAATGTGGCTAGAGAAAACGGCTAAAAGTTGTAACGCTTATGAAAAAGAAGAATTTAATAGTGTTTGGCACGCGCCCCGAAGCCATTAAGATGGCTCCTTTGGTGAAAGCGTTTTTGAATGAGGATTGTTTTGATACCAAGGTGTGCGTTACTGCCCAGCATCGAGAAATGCTGGACCAGGTGTTAGATTTTTTCGAGATCACACCAGACTATGATCTGGATGTCATGAAGCCGAACCAAAATCTGTATAGCCTTACAGCAACTATCATTGAAGGCATGAAACCAGTACTGGAAGAAGTACAACCCGATTATGTATATGTGCATGGAGACACTACCACCTCTATGGCGGTTGGGATTGCAGGGTTTTATGCAGGGGCAAAAGTCTGTCATGTAGAAGCAGGCTTGCGTACGTATGATAGGCAGTATCCATTTCCGGAAGAATTCAACAGGCAGTTAACGGGACGAATTGCAGATTATCATTTTGCACCCACAAAAGGTTCAAAAGAAAACTTATTGCAAGAACGTACAGATGAAAAAAGTATCTTGGTTACGGGAAATACAGTAATCGATGCATTGCTATTCGGTATTGATAAGGTTACTTCTACTGGTTACAGTGATGCTGAAATAGAGATGCTTACTTCTAAAGTAGATCTTTCAAAAAAAATCATCTTGGTAACCGGACATCGCCGTGAAAACCATGGTGAAGGTCTTATGAATATCTGTACCGCACTTAAAAATGTGGCAGAAGCGTATCCAAACACCCAAATAATTTATCCAGTGCACTTAAATCCCAATGTAAAAGGGCCGGTTCATGAGTTGTTGGCAGGAGTTGCCAATATTTTGTTGGTTCCGCCATTGGCATACCCAGCGTTTATTTGGTTAATGGAAAAAAGCTACTTGATTATTACCGATAGCGGCGGAATTCAAGAGGAAGCTCCGAGCTTGGGAAAACCCGTATTGGTTACCAGAACTACTACAGAGCGTCCTGAAGCCGTTGCCGAAGGAACGGTACTGCTTGTGGGAACCGATATCGAGGAAATTACCTCAAAAACAAAACAGTTATTAGACGATGAGACGTATTACGCATCTATGAGCGAATTACACAACCCATACGGAGATGGTAAGTCGGTTGCTCGTATTGTCGATTTCATAAAAGCGTTATAATAATGGAACATAAACCAACAGTAGTAATGATGGGACTAGGTTATATTGGCCTTCCCACAGCTGCGTTGATTTCGAGTAGAGGATTGCAAGTAACGGGTGTTGATATTCGTGAAGAAGTGGTTGAAACAATCAACCAAGGAAGAATTCACATTGTAGAACCAGACCTTGATGGGTTGGTACATCACGTGGTTAATAAAGGGTATTTAAAAGCGGCTACAGCACCTATTGAAGCAGATGTATATCTTATTGCCGTACCTACACCGTTTAAGGGAGACCATGTTCCAGACACTTCATACGTAGGTGCTGCGGCAAGGAATATTATTCCCACCTTAAGAGAAGGTGCCTTGGTAATTTTAGAATCTACAAGCCCCGTAGGAACTACAGAGCGCATGCAAGACTTGATTTTTGAAGAGCGCCCTGAGTTGAAAGGCAAGATTTATATTGCTTATTGTCCTGAACGCGTACTACCTGGAAATATTCTTCACGAATTAAAACACAACGAACGTGCCATTGGTGGTATTGACGAAGCTTCTACACAAAAAGCCATCTCGTTTTACAAGCATTTTGTGGTGGGAGAATTACACCCAACAAACGCAAAGACGGCTGAAATGGTAAAATTGGTTGAAAATGCTTCGCGTGACAACCAAATAGCTTTTGCGAACGAACTTTCCATGATTTGCGATAAAGCTGGAATTAATGTTTGGGAAATGATTGCCTTGGCCAACAAACACCCAAGAGTGAACATACTTAATCCTGGAACTGGCGTGGGCGGGCACTGTATTGCGGTAGACCCATGGTTTATTGTTTCTGAATTTCCTGAAGAGAGTCAGGTGATTCGAAAAGCTCGTGAGGTAAACAATTACAAAACCGAATGGGCCTTAGAAAAGGTAAAGAACGCGGCACTGCGGTTTAAGGTTGATAACGACCGTGAGGCGAAGATTGCCTGCATGGGCCTTGCTTTTAAGCCCGATATTGATGACTTGCGAGAATCTCCAGCCTTGTATTTAACCGAGCAACTTGAGAAAGAAAATTTCAATGTCCTGAGGGTAGAACCCAATATTGAAAGCGAAGGAGCTATGAAGCTGCACACCATACCCGATGCGCTCGAGAAGGCAGACATCATCGTGTTTTTGGTAGCACATAATGAATTCAAGAATTTAACTATCCCAGCAAATAAGAAAGTAATAGATTTTGTGGGGTTAAAAAAATAAAATGCTGGCACAGTATAAACTAACTATTTCTATTTTTTTGTGTACCCTAGTTTTTTTCTTATCGTGCAAGGAACAAAAGGCTTCGCAAGGCATAAAAAAAAAGGTGTCAGAAAAAATATTTGACGACCCGATACAAGATTCGCTTAAAGATTTTTGGTATACACACCAGGTTGCTAGCCCTGATAGGCTAAAAATCGTAAATGATCCCGACAACAGTAATAATGACTTGCTTAAGGTTTCGTTGCAAGTTGGTGATAAAGTTGCTGGGGGTTCTCGCAGTGAGATAATCATCAAGCCAAAAGATTCGTTTGGTTATAGAAACAACTATTCTTTCCGGTTTAAATTTCCAAAGTCATTTTTTGAAAACGAAGAAAAGGAGGGAGTGATTCTGTTAAATCAATGGCACAATGTGCCGTACCCTGGATACAATTATACGAACCAAATTGTAAAAGTGCGGGTACCTTTTGCTATGATGGTAAAACATACAACAGATGGAGAATTTTATATGTTACTGCACTACGGATTGAAGGTTGGAATCTTAAATGAAATGGTGTTCGCAAAATGGCCAGGTAATCTGAAACCAGATGTATGGTATACATTTGAGAATGAAATTTTTTGGAGCCTCTATGACGACGGCTATGCCATCCCTAAAATTGATGGGACTTGCTTTCAGGTCGAAGACAAGGATGTCTGTACGCTTAAGGGAGCGAATATGTATCACGTTCGCCCACATGATTACAAAATGGGGCTGTATTGGTCAGCGGGACATATGCATGACAGATATATCTACTATGATGAATTCTACATGAATACTCAGAGAACTTCTTACTTTCCTTCTAATTAGACACTTATTTCCGTACGTTTCAGCACATTTAACTTTGCTGAATTTTTCCAAGAACTTTATGTATAAAAATTAGAATCGCCTATTATATTGTAAACCGATGTTGTAGTGTTTAAATTTATCAATCACTAATTTTACTTCAAAATAAATTATGATTTAGCAATTTATCATTTAACTAGTACCACTTTTTGTAATGTACTATTGTCATATATGTCTGTCATCTTCAAAAAGTAAATTCCATTATTCAATTCTGATAGATTGATAGTATTTGAATCTTGAAAACGTTCAATGAGTTTTCCTGCAGCATCGTAGACCTCTATAGTCTCAATATGTAAACTATTTTCTAAAAATATTTGGCCGGTGGTTGGATTAGGATACACTATTGTCGCTTTTTGGCTTTCGGTAATAGCATTTGTTCCCAAAACAAGAATTTCGCCAGTATTAGCATACCAGTTTAAAGTACTATTTGTACCTATTAAGACATCTGTAAAATCATCTCCATTTAAGTTGCCTTTTGCGATATCCCAAACTTCGCCTATATTTACTTGAATATCAACTTTATTTCCAAACAAACCATTTCCGTCATTTGGAAACCAAGAAACTTTTGTACTTGAGCTAGAAATATCATACCCAGCAGTTATAATATCTATATCACCATCATTCTCAACATCAAAAGCTACGGAGTTATGTAAAATTTCTAATGAGGTTACAATAATTTGGGGCGCTGAAAACGTTCCCAATCCATCTAAATTTTCAAGGAGTCCAAATTCAGGTTGTTGATAAGTATCGGTGGTATATACGATGTCCAAATCCCCATCATTGTCAAAGTCTTCTACTAGCAAAGAGCTTGGATTAACATTGCTAGGAGATGTTACATAGATTAGTACTTGAGTGCCAAAATTACCAAGGCCATTTGTATTTTCATACCATGCAATTTTGTTGTCGGCTAGAGAAATAGATAAAAGATCTAAGAATGAGTCGCCATTTATATCTGCGATATACACTTCCTCGCAAAAATCAACATTGGTAGTAATGATTTGCTCAGTCCCAAATGCCCCTTGACCATTTGTGTTTTCATACCATGTAACTTTGTCTGCAATACAGGCAGCTGTGATATCTACATCACCGTCGCCGTCAAAATCGGCTGCTTTAACTGAGTTCACAGCCGTTGCAGTAGTACTCACTATATTTCTCACTCCAAAGGTCCCTTGGCCATCTGTATTTTCGTACCAAGCAACCTGATTTTCCTCCCAGGATGCGGCAATTACATCTAAGTCTCCGTCTCCATCAATATCTGCGGCATAGACACTTCGTGTTTGCCGAAAATCACCATCGATTAGTAAAGAATTAGAAAAAGTTCCCAACCCATCGGTGTTTTCGTTCCAGAACACTTCGTTTGTTCCTCCGATAACGTCCAAGTCTCCATCTCCATCTATATCGGCGGTGTGCAGCCCCCGAAGATATTGTTGCGTATTATTAAAAGGTATCGAAATGGGTGGTTCAAATTGAGCTATGCTCTGATTTAAAAAGAAAGCGCAGGCAATAATTGATATTAAATATTTCATGATTTATCAAAATAGAATAACAATATAATGAATAATTAATTATTTGTGTTCTGGGATTCAGTTTAGGTATGAAAACAGTAATTTTGAGCAAAATATAATTTCGCAACACCTTGAAAACAATAGCTGAAAGTGCTTTTAATCACAATGGAAGCCTACCCTATACATTAGAGCTGGCTAAAGCCGCTAAAGAAGCGGGAGCCGATTATTTTACAGTGCAGGTAATGGATGTGGCTGCTTTCTGTGTGGAAGATTACAGCAAATACGAAATCTACGAAAACAACACCCTCTCGTTCGAGAATTGGCGTAAGGTTTTTTCTCGTTGTAGAGAACTAGAAATTGACGTAATTCCCTGTGTGTTAGATATTCCGTCCTTCGATTTTTGTTATGAAGAAGGATTCCGGTTTTTGAAGCTACATGCCACTGACATCACCAACAAAACCATGTTGGAGAAGATGGCGACCTACAGCGACGTTACCTTCATTTTGGAAACACAATGCGCTACCAATCTCGAAATTAAATATGCGTTGGGAATCATTGGAGATCAAGTAACATGCTTAATGCACGGCTTCAGTAATTATCCAACCGAAGTAGAAGATTTAAACCTTAATAGCTTAGATTATTTAAAACAAGAATTTCCGCAGTATACCACAGGGCTGGCAGACCATTCTTTAGACACTACAAACATTCCGCTTATGGTATTGGCAAAGGGATGCGAATACCTTGAAAAACACATCACCCTAACCCGTAATAATCGAAAGTTCGACTACCAAGTGTCGTTGTATCCACATGAATTTGCGGTTATGGTGCAACAGCTGAAACATTATAGTTTAGCCTTGGGCGAATACAAAAAACACCCGACCAAAACTGAATTACCCTATCGCAATGTGATGTATAAAAAAGTACTAGGTGGGGGCGATTTTAAAAGAGCTGATGCAGGAGTCGATTTTATGACGCACCAATTTAATTCATTTCAGAGAGCTGATGTAGGCATCGCGCTAATTGCACGCCTAAAGTCGAAACGCTTGCCTTTAAAAGTATTGAAACCGTTTGGAGGAACTTCTATCATCGATTTCTTATACAGTCGATTAAAAACTGCGGAAAAAGTAAAAGACGTGTTTTTAGCTACCTCAACTTTGGCCGAAGACACGCCACTGGCTGAGGTTGGGCATCAAAACGGACATAAAGTTTACCGGGGCCATGCAGTTTCGGTGTTGGATAGAATGCTGGAATTGTCGCTTCAGGAACAATGGGGAGCGGTCTTTAGGGTGACTGGTGACAACCCGTTTACAGATCCAGAATTAATTGATGAAATGATTGATTTAATGCTAGCGAACGATTTGGATTATGTGAGGGCAAATAATGTTCCGTTTGGGGTGTCTGCAGAATTGTTCAGCACCAAATACCTATGGAATCTGTACTTGAACATGGAAAACCCCATGCATTCAGAATATCTCACCTTGTTTATATTGAATGATGAAAAAGCGAGAAAAGGATGTGTTGATATAGTTTCCGATGTAGAAGATTTGAAATACATCAACCTTTCGGTAGATTATCAACAAGACTATGATCGCGCACTGCAACTTTCAGAAGCGTTAGAAAGTTCAAAACTGAAAGAATGTAATTTAAGTGATATGGTAGCGGTAATCGATAATTTCAAAAGAGAAGATAAAACAAAGCTTATTAAATTGCCAGAAGGAGAAGATATACCATTTTCAGAATTTTTGGGCAGATTAGAAAATCAAACCTATACTGTAAGAAAGCAATGGCATATTTAAAGAATACACTTGTGTTGTTGATGACATTTGCTGTAGCCGTAAGTAACGCACAGGAGATTGTGTGGGAACAAACGGAACCCTTTACTACTAAAAACATACGTAACAAGACGGGAAGATCAGTAAATACCATTCGAATAGAAAAGAAAATCGAAGTCAATGGTACGGTTGAAATTCCAACCAATATTACATTGGCTTTTGGTAAAAATGGAAGTCTTTTGATCGCGAATGAAGCTACTTTTCTTATAGTGAACGGTCCTATAATTGCTGGTAAACAACACATTTTTGATGTATCTGCCAAAGGGGTGGGTTCGTACCGCTCAGAGTCCATTTCAAATATAGCCTTGTTTCAGGCTAAAACCTTTTATCCAGAATGGTGGGGAGTGTTTCCGAATGTGATTCCTGGCAAAGAAAATACGATTCCTAAAGCGGCACACCATATTTGGCTTAAGGAAATGATGCTAGATGTAGCAGCTTCAGGAGGAGGGAGTATTGAATTTTCTGAAGGAGTGTACTATATACGGGACTTGATTATCGACTTTGATAATATAAAAGTTTACGGTCAGGGAAAGAATAAAACAATTCTTCGTTTCGACAGAGCTAACTTTGGGTATTCGACACGACGAGGAGGTATTGTTACGATTCAAGGGCCTACTGCCGAAAAATACTACAGTAAGATGGTTCCAGATGGCGTTCCTATTATGGGTAATTTTAGTTATGAAGGCATTCAGCATACTATAGAAAACATCGAATTTAAGGACATCGGGATTGAATGGGATGCAGCAGCTACCGTAGAAGACCCAGCAATGAATGGATTGGCCATAGTAAATGCTCGAAATGTGATGGTGAACAATGTACATGTTTCTTTATATGGAGCGAACAGAGCCTATTTTGTGGGAAATTCGTTTGAAGGCGATGTCACAGAAAACATTACGATACAAAACTCTTCCTGCGACGAGAGCCGTACAGGAGTATTCATTTTAATTGGATATGCTAAAGACGAAAATCCGAGGAAAAAATTGATCATTGACGACATAAAAATTTTGAATAATAAATTTGACTTGATGTCTATACAGGAGATTGATGTAAAAAATCCTCATATTACCCTTAAATATCTCGACAAATACTCTTCTGGGGTCTACTTTATTGGCAATGAATATACCTCATCTTTTACAACAAGCGAGGGACAATACATTGAGCGCATCACGGGTGATTTCTTAATTGAGGGGAACACTTTCAACAATGCCGATTTTGGTATACGATCATGGTATGGGAACAAGGATGAATTTAAAGGCTATGTACACCGAGTAAATATAAAAAACAATGTGTTCAATAACTTTAGATATTTCGGTATCATGGCACCATTTAATACTGCTAATATTGAAAATAATACTTTGAGTGTTGAAACATTGGTCCCTATTCCCTTAACATTAGAAGAAGATCGAGGTGAAAATTATAGCGCCGCCGCAATTTATGTTGCTAAGGCACCTTGGAGCAAATACAAATCTGATCACGGCCCCGAAAAGGTAACAGTAAATAATAATAAAATTACAGGCTGTTTTATAGGTACAAATCCTATTGTAATTCAACCCAAAGAAGGAGGTACGGTAGAGGTTGTCAACAACTCTGTTTCTTATGATCCAAGCTGTCAAAAACCGAATCACGAAATTGTTTTTACAACTAATAGACGACAATTTAGAACAAAAAGGGCCACATTGATTATTGGTAATAATAAAGACACGAGCAACCTAAACCCAAGTGATGCATCCCTACTACTAGATGTTCGTCGGGAAAAACATATCACTCTTATCGATAATGAGCGGTAACCAAAACCAGCTAACAGTATTTCTATTGGTTATAGTCGTAGCGCTTACCGCCAACTGTAAAGAGCCTAAAAACCCCTTATTTTCAATAAATGCTGATGTTTGTTCACATTATAACGCCGCCGATGCTACCATAGTAAAACTTACCGACCAATACTACCCTCCAGATCATCACATGGTGCGTGATAGTGACAACAAATATGGTGCTGCGTGGGCAGAATTTCTCGCTTTCAAATATGACATCTCATTACATGTGTTTGAACGTAGCATAAAAGGAGACGCCTTTGAGGATTTTTTAGCAACTGGTAGAGGAGGAGCTTCAGTTTATTATCCAAGCTGCTTAGAACCCTATAAGAAGAAAAAATTAATATCGATACGCGATGATATTGAAGATGTTTATGGCAAGAGTGTTTCTACACTTTCGTACGGGTGTGGTAAAACAGATTATCTAGAGGCATTACCAGAAGATATGCTAGGAGGCCGAAATTCTGTTTACACCCTTGATGCTAAGAAGGAAGATGCAATAACCTGGTATGGTAATAACTTGGGGTTTAAAAACAAACTTAATTTCACAGAGAATAAAGATATGTTGGACAGGGCGGCTGGTGGCAGATATTACCTACAGGTTCAGCAAGGAAATGCATCTGCAAAAGAGGCGGCTCGAAATGTAAAAAAACAAGTTTTAAAAACGGTTCAAAACAATGGGTTTTACACAAACTTTATGCATTGGAATGACGAATATAAAAATAGCAAAGACAGCTTAATAAAAGGGATAACTATAATAGAACCACTGTTCGACGCCATAAGAAGCGGTTTCACAGAGTCATCAAGAAATTCTGGACTCGATTATAATGAAGCTATTGAGTATCTTTATGGCCGTGAAGCAATAGATTCGCTAATCGTTACTTATTTTGATAATAACTCACTCGAGATTGACATTTGGAAATCTGCAAAGAGAAATCGTGATTATAGTCGGATTGACACACCAATAACGATATCATCAGATAAAAGAATACTTAATGGAGCGATGAACATTGAGTTGACAGATAGGGTTCCCTCGGCATATATAGATAAAGGTGAATTGTTGTTGAATGTAGTGTTAGATTTCAGCAAAGAACATGAGACAATTGAGGTCGATTTAAAAGGGACAGATAAGATCACACCAATTGAAAATAATTTAGTGCTTAGCTTAGAAGGACAGACCTCAGTATATGCAACAAATGAAGCAAAGTTTGTGTTGTTCCGAAGAAAAAAAGATGCTAAAGATTATGCCGTTGAAGTGGTAGAAAGAGAACAATCCTTTTCAGAAAAATACAATCTACCCAATTTAGAGGACGGATATGATTACTTTTGTGGTGCAATCGATAAAAGAAGACAAAGTACACTAATTGAATTGTAAAGACATGACCTACATCATTGGAGAAATTGGCCAAAACCACAACGGTTCTGTTGATATCGCAAAAGCCATCATCGATGTGGTTACCAGACCGGTGTACGACAAACTGTTTGGCAAGAAATTGCCGCGCATGGATGCCGTAAAGCTTACCAAACGAGATTTGGAACATGAGCTTTCTGCTTCACAAATGGCCCGACCGTATAACTCTCCCCATTCGTTTGGAAAAACCTATGGCGAACACCGAAAATATTTAGAACTAGATAACGCGCAGCATTTTGAATGCTACCAATATGCGAAAGAAAAGGGACTCGATTTTGTAGAAACCTTGTGTGCAATTGGTTGTTTGAGCATTCTAGATTATTTCACACCCGATAAGTTAAAAGTTGCCTCTAGAGACCTTACCAACTTACCGTTATTAGACGCGTTGGCACAGACCAAAATTCCGATTATAGTTTCAACAGGAATGGCTCGGGAAAAAGATCTTGACGAAGCACTTGCAATAATCACAAAACATCACGAGCAGATTTCAATTTTACACTGTGTTTCTCAATACCCAGCAGAGTATGAAAATGTAAATCTTAGAACGATTCCATATCTGAAGCGGAAATATCCTCAATATACTATTGGGTACTCAGACCACACCGTCGGTATTGCCACGCCGGTTGCCGCCGTTGCCATGGGTGCCGAAATCATTGAAAAGCACATAACACTAGACCGCCAAATGAGAGGGACCGACCAATCGGGTTCATTAGAAATTGATGGGATTTATCGTATGGTTCGAGATATTCGGAATTTAGAATTGTCGTTTGGTACAGAAGAGATAAAAATGGAAGCTGCTACTAAAGAGGCCCGTGAAAAATTGGAGCGATCTATCGCTACCTTAAAATCACTTCCAGAAGGACATATACTTACAGAAGAAGACGTACACTTGTTAAGCCCAGGTGATGGATTTCAATGGTCGCAACGGACTGAAATTATTGGCAAAAAACTTAAAAATGCCATGCCAAAAGACGAAATTATTTATCAAGAAAATCTTCAATAATGAAAACGCTCCCTAAGTTGGTAATTACTGATATTGATGGCGTATGGACCGATGGAAGTATGTACTACGATGATACAGACCAAGAGTTTAAACGTTTTAACACCAGCGACAGCGTAGGCGTATTGTTTTTGAAATACCTTGAAATTCCTTTGGTGATCATGACAGGGGAAAACACTCATATCGTGCAAAGAAGAGCCGATAAGTTGAAGATCCAAGAAGTGCATTTAGGTGTTAAAGATAAATTGGCGCTTGCTCGCAAGATTTGTGAGAAACACAACATATCACTTGCTGAGGTGGCATTTGTTGGTGACGATATCAATGATTTACAACTCTTAGAAGAAGTAGGTTTAAGCGCGGTACCTAGCAATGCCCCAGACTACATTAAGGCTAAAGTTGATATGGTGCTTACCAAACGAGGAGGTGATGGTGCCTTTCGCGAATTTGTAGAGCATTTAGTGACACAGCATAGTTCGATAGATTTGATGTTGAAACAGTATGCCGAAGAGCGCAATCTGAACCAATAAATACCCAAGCCAACAGCTAAATGGAACGTAAGCAAAGCAAACTTGCCAAGAATGCTGCTATTTATAGCGTATTTACGTTATTACAACGTGGCTTAGGCTTTTTCTTGCTACCAGTCTACACCACTGTCTTAGCTACTGAAGAGTTAGGAATTATTAGTACTGCGACAGCAATAATTTCTTTTTTAGTGTTACTATTTGGGTTGTCACTGCGCGGTTCTACTGCATTTTATTATTACGAGTACAAAGACGAACAACCCACCTTCATGAAAAAGTTGTTCGGTACCAGCGTGGTATTTGTATTGTTCGTTACACTGCTCGGAATCGCCATTATGCTGCTGGCCAAACCGTGGCTACTAGACCCACTTTTTGAGAACATTGACTTCTATCCGTATGTAATACTTTCGTTGATTAGCATTTTTTTTCAACCCCTCTATTTTTTCTATCAGTCGCTACTCAAAGCCAAACAGCAAGCAAAAAAGGCCGCTATATTAGATTTTGCCTACTTCGGAATTATGATTGGCCTTACACTGATACTTATTCTAGGCTTCGGGTTTGGTGCTGAAGGCGCATTGCTGGCAAATGCCATCGCTAGTTTTATAGTTTTTCTAATGAGTTTGGTTGGACTTAGACGTGAAATCGTTGTTTGTTTCATTCCGAAGTTATTAAAGAAGGCGTTGAAGTACTCCTTGCCATTATTGCCACACAACTTGTCTGGCTGGGCCATGAACATGGTAGACCGTATCATGCTAAATGCAATTAATTCTTTAAGCGTGGTAGCGCTTTTTGATGTTGGTTCTCAAATTGGGAAGGTGGTAAACATGATATCGCTTGGTGTAAACTCTGCCTATGCTCCATGGTTCTTCGACCAAGTAAAAAATGAAGGCAACAGCAAGCGGAATATTGTTATTGTTACGCAAAAAATAGTCTTGCTCTATGTCGTAATAGCAGTAGCAGTAAGTTGGTTGGCACCAGAATTACTTAAGGTAATCAGTAAGCCAGAATACCATGAGTCTTGGACTGTAGTTCCTCTTGTGGCGACAGCATTTGTAATTAATGGCTTTTACTTTACGTTTAGTAGTGTGTTTTTTCTTGAAAAGACAAAATACTTACCCATACTCACTATTTCTGGCGCCGTAGTCAATATTATTTTAAACTACTTCCTCATCATTGAGTATGGTTTTTTAGGTGCTGCAATCGCTAGTTTGGCAACTAAAATCTTCTTTACCGCGCTTACTTTCTACTTTAGCCAACGACTGTACCACATCCCGTACAATCTTAAAAAAATTATCGCCCTCATTTTAGTTGGTTTCGGACTTTCATCTCTAATGTACTTTACACAACCTTATGTCGAAGGGTACAATCTATGGGCTGTAATTAGTGTTAAGTTGCTAATTCTGTCTATTTTTGGCGGGTATATCGTCTACAAAAACCTTCTCATCATTAAAAGTTTTATTAATAGAGGAAATGGCCACTAAAAATGTACTGGAACTTATTGAAAGCACGTATGATGTAGGGACTATCGTAACTACAGACGGTACTCCAGTATGGCCATTAATTAGACAAGCGGTCTATTTCAAGACCATGCAAAAAAAGGTTCAGTATAGCAATAAACTCCGCACACGTAGCAAGTTGCAATTGTTTAAAAATTTTTTCTACGGAATCGGCAACTTGTTCAGGCTTTCACGGTTTGAATATATCTTTTTCAATAATACAGACAAACGTACCGAGCTTGGAGATAAGATGTTCGACATTTATTACGATGCATGGGCAGATGCGCTGAATGCTGACAAAAGTTTGTTTATAGAATGGGCTATAGATCACCACTTACCAAAAAGTGAGGTGCATTCAAAAAATGTGGTCTCAGACCTTCCCATGAAATTATGGGCAGGATTTCATACAACATTTACAAAAGTTACCATAAGAAATGAGGAGTTACTTTCGCAGATTTTGGAAGAACACGGCATTCAGCTAAACGTCAAAAAAGAACTAAAGGCGAAGTTGGGGATTTACAAGGCATACAGGTCACTGTTCAAAAAGGCACAACCAAAAGCCGTTTTTGTACTGAGCAGTTTTACAAAGGTAGGTGAGGTCATGGCGGCAAAGGAGCTTTCAATCCCTGTATATGAGGCACAACATGGGTATATAGGCCACACCCATCCTTTTTACCATGCCCAAAAAAAATTCCCCACGTTCTACCCCGATTATCTCATAAGCTTTGGTGCTTCTGAAAAATTAGAAGAACAATCGTCCCTCATCTTCAATAGCCAATCCATAATTCCTGTAGGGAGCCTACAACTCGATTTGGTAAAACAAAGAACGTTGCCGCAACAATTGGCAGCCTTTAAAGAAAACTACGCAAAATTATTTTGTGTGACCCTACAAGCTATAAAAGATGAAACCATACTAGAATGGGTAAAAAGTCAAGCGGAAACGAATCCGACCTGGCTATTTATTGTCCGTCCAAAGCAACCAAACACCACATTTGAACTCTACACTAAAGCAAACAATGTATTGATATTGCCAGAACTTTCTACATACGATGTGCTTAAGGCGTGCGATTACAACATCACTATTTTTTCAACCACAGTAGTTGAGGGAATTTATTTGGGTGCGAGTCCGATTTTATTCAATATTGATGATTTGCCTTACAAATACTTTGATTTAAAAAATTCAGATATTGCAATTATTAAGGACGGTGAACCGCTTTCTGAAGTACATTTAGCGAAGGGTGGCACCTTTAAAACACCCTATTTTGTCGAAAATTATTTCGATAATGTAGAAAAAGCTGCGCTATGCATCTAAGGAATTTACTTTTTATACTACTCATTTTACAGCCGTTTATCGACAAATTGGCTAAAAAAGCCGGATGGAGTATTAACGTTTTCAACGAATTGTTAAGTATTTCCGTTTTTGTGGCCTTTATGGTGGTATTGCTGCACAGAAAAAAATTGAACAGTCTTGCGTTGCTCATGTTCGGTTTTATTGGCTATTGTTCATTATTGGTTTTGTACCGGGGTATTTATCCGCTAGGGTTTTTTCAGGTGGTGATTTACAGTCAGTTTTTCTTTTACTTTTTCTATTTCATGACGCTTTCCGAAGAGGCAAAAAGAAAAACCATGATTTCGTTTAAAAGAATTATGGCGGTATTTGTATATGTAATTGCCATTATAGCACTGTATGAGGCCTATAACCATACGGTTTTCAGAAATTATATGGGCGTACACAGTGTAAGAAGGGGAATAGGCTATTTTTATTTGATTTCTTTTTTTGGGTCCGGCCCCAGCCTGGCCATTTTTATCACCCTTTTTGTAGCCATTTGGCATTATTGTCATTATGCTTTAAAAGAAACCATTCAGAAAAGGCATGTTTTTAATCTGATTCTCGCTATTGTATTGGGCGTGCTTAGTTTTTCAAGGAAAGAAGTATTCTTCATGTTTGTCTTCCTTGTATTTTTCCCTTACCCATCTAAAAATTTGTTGAACCGTTGGTTAAAGCGACTTATCTTTTTTACAACCGTTTTTGCAGGTTTGGTGGTGTATTATATTGCATTCTTCGGAAAAGCCAACGCCGTTGCTTTAGATAAAGATTATATACGGTGGAAAATTGTTCGGAAAGCCTCCGAAATTTATATAGACCATTTTCCCTTCGGTTCTGGCCCAGGAACCTTTGGATCAAGGGTGTCACTTTGGATGACCGACATTTACGACCGATACAATGTTGGGCAAGATATGCTTGGGTGGAAGGTCTTGGGCGGCAACGGGCCTATTTATGATGCGTTCTTGTTCACACTTTTTACTGAAATAGGAATAGGAATCTTTATACTGTTCTTTTTTATCTATAAATTGTTCGAGGCAAAGACGATAGAACGCAATGGCCCGAGCAGATTCGTAAAAAACTTTTTGCTATTGTTTACAGTTGCGCTGGGCATGTTCACCCCCATGTTCCTGAACAACTTTGGGTTTATGATCATGATGTTTGTAGGAATGATCATTGCGCATGTCTCGCTATTTAAATTCAGAAATTGGTATGCATAAGCTTAAACTGGTTATTTATTACTTGTTCATTCAGAAACTTCCACACTCAAGACTGTGGAGTGGTTTTAACAGTGTACGAAGGTGGTATATGGCAAAGGTTTTAAAGTTGATGCCCAACGATTCCAATTCAAAATTTGAAAACGGAATATATATTTCTGATGCAAGGCAGCTTAAAATCGGGACGTATGCTCGTATTAACGAACATGTTTTTCTGCAAGGAAAGATTACTGTGGGCAACCACGTAATGATGGCACCCTATGTGGCTATTTACACCAATACCCATGAACATACACGTACAGACATCCCCATGGTACTGGCGGGCGACACAGACACAAAACCAGTAACTATTGAAAACAATGTGTGGTTGGGACGAAATGTAGTGGTGCTCCCAGGAATTACTGTGGGCGAAGGTTCTATTGTGGGGGCCAATGCAGTAGTGACTAAAAATGTAGCACCATTTACCATTGTAGGGGGTATACCGGCAAAGGAAATTAGAAAAAGAACATAATCAACATGGGAAGCAAATGGAGCCGTAGTATAGGATATAGCCTGTTGGCCGTTCTATTGCTGAATGTATTCCATGCCTTTTTCTTGTATCAAAAGGAATACAAGCCAATAACAGTTCAATACACAGCTTCATCAAACTTTGAAACCTTCACATGGTTTGTTTATACGCCAAAACATAGCGAAGATCAACTTAGAACCAAATCGGTTCAGGTTCTTCCCGGTATTCCTAAAACTATTACAACCGAAATTGATACCCCAAATGGCTTGCAATTTTTAGGATGTTATTACAGCTGGAGTGATCGCGGCACTTTCGGAATTTCAGATATTCAGATTTCCGCAGGAGACACAACATGGTATTTTGATGACCTAAATAAACTTATAGCATACTCTAGTGAGAATATCACTCCGACTATTAACAATGAATCAGTATCGGCAACTTCCACCCGTGATGCAAACGGCTGGTTGATGTTAGATGTTTTGGAATTTGAAAAGTTGGGCCGTACAAAAAAGTTTACACCTCTTCATTGGGCAATTTCACTCGGGCTTTTATTAGTCTTTATTCTCTTCGGAAAAATCTACACTGAGAAAATCAGGACGTTTGTAATAGAATTAAAGATTGAAGGTCCCTTCATCTACAAGGCTAGAATGTATTTACTCTACCTATGGATGGTGCTTTTACCTTTTTGGCTCATCATCTCACATGTGTTAATGGCAGTCTCTGTAGCGTTAGCCATTGTTCATTTTGTGACAAAGCGTAGTGACTTTAACCTAAAACCCCTTCGAAAATTTATCCCACTCTTTGTGCTATTCTTTGCAATTACGTTGGTAAACCTTGTTGCGCATTCTACTCGCTTTGGTACTGACTTTGGAGATTATATCTATTTTATACTAGCACCATTTGTGTTTGTAGGGATCACGAAAAATGAGCTTTCAGCCTGTATGGAGGTTTTTAAAATCACTGTTTTTTCGTATCTCATCTTGCTTAGTATCGCCATTGTTTCCAGATACTTTCAACTAACTACTACGTATAATTTTGGGGATTTCTTCTTTGAAACGGTAGAACAGTATTGGCACTCCAGTTATTTGGCCGGATTTGTCATTGCAGCCTTACTTTTTCAATATGCTCGAAAGAGACCCACCTGGGGCATGTTTGCGTTTACAGTGTTTGCCTTTGTGTTTATGTATTTGTCACAGGCAAGACTCCCATTGTTGATGGGCTTGGTACTACTATCAGTTCTCACCGTACTAAAATTTCCGAAGAAAATAAGAACCTATTACATTTCAATAGGTGCCGTGTTGCTCGTAGGAGGCATCATCTGGGTTTCACAATCTCAAGCACTACAAGAAAATATAAAAAATACCCTCTTCACCAATGAAGACCAAAAACTAGATGCAAGACCAGCCTTGTGGCAACAAGCGATAGCAATAGGCAAAGAAAATTGGGCAACGGGTATCGGACTCCATAATATACGTACTGCATTGGCAAACCGGATTGATGTAGACTCGCAGATAAAATACAGGCGTTACAACGCGCACAACCAATACTTAGAGTTTTTATTGGGGTACGGAGTGTTGGTGGTGGTACTATTTTTAATAGTTTTAGGAACCCCCTTGGCGGTACGTTACCCCAAAGCCACGCTGTTTGCACTATATATGTGCGTAGCCATGCTGGTAGAATCGTATCTTTCGAGACAATCGGGTGTGGTATTGTTTAGCGTGTGGTATTCATTTTTTATATGGTATGATAGCAAGAATAGTGAACATAAGTAAAAAGGTGCTGGGGAACCCGTTGGTACTTTTGTTTGTACTATTAGTGGTTACCGAATTTATCTACAAAATATGCTTAAAAGAGTACTGGCACTTCTTTAAGATTTCGGCAGCGTTAAAGCTATTGCTACAAGTGTTTTTTGTGATACAAATTGCCCGAAACAGCCTACTGAAATTGTGGCCTGTTGTGCTGTTAACTGTCATATTTATGCTGGGTCAATTGGGTTGGGTTCCATTCGATTTGCTGAAAAAGAACGCTTTGTTTCTAGATAGGTACCTCTATGTAATTTTAGCTTTGATTTATGTCACCACCATTACCGATGTAAAGAAATATTACCCCTTCTTTTTTAAGGTTTTTGAGGTGTTTATGATTGTAAACTCCATACTAATTTTTGTCGGTTTTATTTTTGAGCTCAACCTATTCAACACCTATTACGGCTACGGAAAAAGGTTTGGGGTTAACGGCCTCATCTTACGTTCTGGCGCGGGCACTTATATTTATTGGATTGCACTATTTTACTATGCTACGGAATGCTTTCTACTGAAAAAGAACAAATGGATGGCCTTCGTCATCGTGTTTCTTGCTTCGTTGCTATTAGGCACCAAAGCGATGTTTTTGGGCATCGTTTTTATCGCCATGTATATTTGGATACTCAAAAAAGGGTACAAAAACAAGTGGCACTGGTTATTAATCACTTGTGTGGCTGTATTAAGTATTCTGTTCTTTACCGATATTTTAGTCTGGGCAATGTCGAAGTCGGATGCATTGAACGCGGTGTATCAAGAACGCGGATTATTCTCTGCGATGGTCTCTTTGCGCGACCAGCATTTGCTGGAAGAACTCTTACCATTAGTACAAGAAAAATGGACCTGGCGCAATTACTTATTTGGCGGCGGATACGATATGCACTACCGCAGCCAATTTGGGGTGTTGGACCTTTTGTATTTCTTCGGAATACTAGGAACAGCCGTCTATTTCTTTATATTTTGGAAATTATTCGTAACTTTTAAAATAAATACCGTTACAACTATCTTTTTGATAGGCACCTTTATACTGATGGCATTTAGCGCCAACTTCTTTTACGAAACCATGATGGCGTTTTATTTGGTGTTGATAAAAGGGTATTTTGAAACAAGAAATGATTACTATGAAACTATTTAAAATTTATTTTTTTGGAGTTCTATTACTCTGCAGTAGCGTAGGATTGGCACAGGACTGCCCGACGAGCTTACTTGTGCTCTCGACCCAACAGGAAATAGACAATTTTTCATCCAATTATCCAAATTGTACCGAACTCCCTGCTTCGCTAAAGATCGAAGGAAATAATATCACAAACCTTGATGGGTTGTCACAGCTTGAAATGGTGTGGAGTCTTCAAATAGAAAATTGTCCGAGTTTGGTAAATGTAGATGGTCTCCTAGAAAATCTTGAGGTTTTATTACAATTACGAATTGTAAATAATAACAGTTTGGAAAGGATTTCTTGTTCTCCTACATATCCCGAAGTAACTAGTGGTATTTACATAGCATCCAATCAGAGCCTCACCACCATATCAGGATTTAATAATATAGAAGAAATAGGTGTCTATAGCCAATGCGAGGGGTTAGAAATTTTAAACAACCCTAATTTAGTAACTATTTCAGGCTTCAATTCTCTAAAAGAAGTGTGCGAGCTAAAATTTAAAAATAACGGACTAATAAATTTACCTTCTTTTCAAAGCTTGATTACTGTAAATAAGAGCATTGAAATTTCCAATAACAACCAACTACAAAGCATAGATGCTTTTTCGAATTTAGTTCGTATAGAACAATATTTTTCAATTAAAGATAATCAAACGCTCCAATCCATATCGGCTGGACAAAGCTTTTTTAAGGTGGGAAGAAATTTTGAGATTTCCGGAAACCCTTCTTTAACAACGGTTAATGGTTTCGATAGCAATTTCTCTGTGACTGAAAATTTCACAATCACCAATAACGATAATTTGTTGAGCCTACCTCGTTTCGATATACTCTCAAGTGTTGGAGAGAGCTTGTTAATTTCAAACAACCCTCAATTGCAGGGCATTGTGGGTTTTGCTAATCTAGATAATGTGAAAAGTCTGGAGATATCAAACAATAGTAGTTTAACCGAATTTGACGCATTTGAGGATTTAGAAGATATAGAAGACGATTTTGAAGTATCTGGAAGTCCAAATTTGGTTGAAATTATTGGGTTCAATAGTCTAGATGCTGTTGGAAGAAATTTTTACCTATACGATTTACCATCATTAGCAAGTATTGCCCAGTTACCAGTTCTAGAAGACCAAATTGGGCATATTTTAATACAAAATACCCAGTTGCAGAATATTGATTTTTTAGAGAATCAAACAACTTTATATGATTTAAAATTAATAGATAACCCATTATTGTCATCTGTTGCCGGAGTACGAAATATAACATCTGTTAGAACTTTACACCTCGAAAACTTGCCCATTTCAAACCTAAATGACTTTTCCCAGTTAATTAACGTGGGAGGGGGACTTTCACTTGTGGGCCTGAACATTACTGATGTGGATGTCTTTAGCAGTATTGATAACTTAAACGGTTCTCTTGACATTAAAGATAACCCAAACCTTGAAAACTTAGAAGGGTTTACCAACCTCACACGATTAGGGTATTCACCAAATGGCTATCTTCAAGTTGATGGAAATGCTATACTTAGTTCGGCATCTGGTTTAGACAACCTAGATCCAACATCTTTCTTTAGTGTATCTTTTGAGAACAACCCGAATCTTTCGGTTTGCAACGTACAGAGCGTTTGTGAATTTTTACAAGTAAACCAAAGCTATAATTTACACCATATTGAAAACAATGCGCTAGGTTGTGCAAACGCGATTGAAGTAGCAGAGAGCTGTGGGTTTGTTTTGGGCGTAACTGATGATGATATTTCAGAGATAACCATGTATCCGAATCCCGTTGAAGAAGAGCTTTTCATTGAGGGGGTAGAATCGGGGACGTTAGAAATATATGATATTTACGGCCGACGGGTGTACGCTACATCCAACATCTCAGTAGTTAATGTTTCTAACTTACAAAGTGGAACTTACTTTGTAAAGATATATGCAGATGGTAAAGTGCTTGCTAAAAAGTTTATAAAAAAATGAAACAATTTTCGTTGAAACATTTTGTATTAATATGTTGCTTTCTTGTATTCGCCTGTAGCTCAGAAGACTCTCAAGTACAACAACAAGATGAAATGGAAGACCCAACAGATGATTCTGGAGGAGGACAACAGGGCGACCCTGAACCCACCGCATTTGTAGTCACAAGTTTTTCCCCTACACAAGCCTATACCGGTGAAACCGTAACGATTGTTGGAGATTCTATCGATTTGAATACCGAATACATTGTAACCTTCAACGATATAGTCTCGCCGCGCGTAACAGTTTCTGAAACCAAATTGGAAGCCGTAATCCCAAATGGCGAAGCAGGAGGCATTATCAAAGTACAGCACGACACCTTTGATGTTGAGGTTGGATCTATTGAGGTTATTGTTGAGAATGCACGGATTTTTGGTCGAGACGCTGCTTCAAATATGAACGTTATTATTACTCCTAATAGCGGTATAACCAACAGCACTGGAATAAAAAGAACATACACAGACCCGGCTGGGGCTACCGTTTGGAGTGAACAAGTTCCCGTTGGGCAAGGTTTCGACGTCTATTATTACTATTATAACTACCGAACTGAAACAAGTGAGCCGTACGATTCTGGCTACATTTTTCATACCTATGGTAGTTCGTCTAATGGACAATTGTTCGGTACTTTTTCGTATGAAGATTATAATGGTGCTCAGATTCGCCGATTGTATAAATCTAACGTGGCCGTACCTTCTAGTTATGATGTTTTATTTGACTATCCTGAAGGTTATAATCTCAGTCCGTACCCAGTATTTATAGAAGCTACCCAAACCTTATATCATCAAGCTACTGTTACAGGTCAATCTGGAATATTTGTTTGGAAGTTCAATACAGATACTTTAAATAGCGAACTTATCCCTTATTCCAATACTTTTTCACAACTAACCCGGTCGCCAGACGATCGCTTGGTGACTATTGATAACGTGAACAACACGATTGTCGTTTTAGATGAAAACACCTTGGAAGGTACAGAGATACTCTATACTGACATACCACAAGAATACATTGAAAGCCCGGTAATGTTTTCTTTCAGCACAGACAGGATTTTTTTAGCAACGAACACAAGCATTTATATTATTGACCCCGCTAGTAATACCAGAAACGAAATTTCCATAGAGTCGCCTATGTCTACGGTGTTTGGTATTGTAAACCTGTAATGCCCTTATTAATTAATTCATTAAAGAAAATGAAATTCAATATATATTTAGTTATACTGATCATCTTAGTCTCTGCATGTTCAAGTGATAATTCTGTTGAAGAAGGCGGGATGGAACAAGAAACGAATCTTGAGGTTTTAGACTACAACCCTAAAGAATCATATACTTCAGAGGAAGTTACCATTGTAACCACCGGTATAGACAGCACAGTTGCTCTTGAAGCGTTTATCTCAGGAGTTAATGCCCAAATTGTTAAAATCGCTAATGATGATATCATCGTGAGGGTACCTTCTCAAGCAGTTTCAGGCGAATTAATGTTGAAAGCAGGGCAGACTGAAATAAATGTGGGAGAAGTACAAATAAAGAAAGAAGAAGATGTGCTTTATGGAGAATATATAGGAGAAAATCAATATGGTGAGGACACTTGGATGGCCTATGAAATTGATTTAGATAATGCTACCGCAGCCAATTTACTATATGAAGCCAAAGGATACGATCAAGTAGGAAGTCTTTATTTTTCAAATAAAACGAACACCTTCTTTAATGGCTATTGTGTTCAATGTGGCTCAGTAGGAGGAGGTTGTCATTGTTCCTATGTGTTTACTAACTTAGACAATGATTTAAGTTCATCTGTGACAATTTGTACAGACTTAGAATGTAATGAGAGTTTTAGGCTCAAATCTTATAATAATGGAAAAGCGATTTATGAGTATTATAGATCAGATTATTATAGTGACTCACACTCGTTAAAATCATTAGATTTTTCTACCATGCAAACTACCACACTACGTGATTATATCCAAAACCCAGTAGTTCCTATACCGTCTTCATCGCTTTATATTCACGAAAGAAATGAGTTAGTGGCTTTTGACAACGCTTATAAAGTAATAAGTCTCAATGATTTTACAACTGAGAATTTTGAGTATCCTGGGGTTAATCTAACAAGTCTTTACTTAGATACGACCGGAAGGATGTTTGCTGTTAATAATATGAATACTATTGTTGAAATTGACTCTAACAATGGTGAAATTTTAGAAGAGATTTATACTTGGAATGAGAATTTAGAATTTCTTCAGTATTCTGAATCTACAGGTAGATTTTTCTGGGTAGACCATACAACAGGAGTAACGATCGTAAATATTTTTAACCCTGAAAACCAAATACGTACTGAAATTATAATGGATGAATACATTAGAAAGCTGTTTATTGACAATTAATCCTACCTTTGCCCAAAATTTTTAAGGGCGTGCAACACCTTCCCAAAATCAACATACTCAATACCAGCATCCACAATCTTTCTATGAAAGAAACCTTGGGGTTGGTGGCTGAGGCTATTTCCGCAAAAAAGCAAATCCATCATGTGGTGGTAAATGCCGGGAAAATCGTTGCCATGCAAAAAGATGCTTCCCTTCGGAAAAGCGTCAACGAAAGTGACATCATCAATGCAGACGGCCAAGCCGTGGTGTGGGCCTCTAAAGTGCTTGGCAAACCGCTAAAGGAACGGGTGGCGGGAATCGATTTGATGGAAAATTTGGTAGCAATGGCACACCAGCAAAACCACACTGTTTTCCTGTTGGGTGCCAAAGAAGAAGTGGTTCAGAAAGTTTCAGAAATCTACCGAGAAAAATACAACGCAAACATCGTTGCGGGTTATCGTAACGGGTATTTCAACAGAGAAGACGAACCCGAAATCGCCCAACAAATTGCCGATAGTGGCGCACAAATGTTGTTTGTGGCCATCACCTCACCCATCAAAGAAAATTTCCTCTACAACCATCGTGATATTTTAAAAACTGTACCCTTTGTGATGGGTGTGGGCGGTAGCTTCGATGTAGTTTCTGGACTCACCAAACGCGCCCCAGTCTGGATGCAAAATGCCGGGCTAGAATGGTTTTATCGTTTCCTACAAGAACCCAAACGCATGTGGAAACGTTACCTCGTTGGAAACAGCAAATTCATTTGGCTGGTTTTTAAAGAAAAATTGAAAGGGAACAAATAGTAAACGTTGCTTTATGGCAAACAAAGCATGATAATAAAAATAGTTTGTTTGTTCTGGCTTACCGAAAGGTTGTCGTGAAATTTGAAGAGAAGACACCGTAAAATTTTATACTGTGTGAGCATGTCCAATTTTTCTCACTATCTTTCCATTCTCAATAAAAACCTGCAGCCAACAGTTATGAGAATCTTGCTCTCTTCTATTTATCCCTACGTTTTTTTACTGTTGTACCTCACCATCCCTTTCGACAATTATATGCGGGCATTACCGAATATCTTGTTGGTTGTTTTGGCTGTTTCATTTCCTTTTGTGGTTACCAAAGCCGATTTTCAGAAGCTAAAACGGTTACCCACTTTACTGTTTATATTCTTTGTGCTATTTCTATTTATTTTGGCGCTTATTACAGGTAGATTGGCCGTAGATAGCCCCGTGATAGAAAAAGTCGCCCTCGCCATGGGCCTCGTCCTTTTATATGTACCCATTCAGGGATTCAAAAAAATAAAGAAAGCAATTATCTTTTCCTCGGTAGCGGCCATTATATTTTCATTGGCGAAAATTATCATTGGCGTCTATCGGGGCACCGAATTCGAATTTTTAAATTCTGGCAATTTAATAGAGGCGATGCTCGTAGACAGAATTTACCTTGGCCTGTTGTGTGTGCTCAGTATCATAGCTTCGTATAGTCTGTTACAGCGCACCTATAGACCCGCCAACAAATATTACGTCGCCGCCATCATACTGAACGTCATTTTTATACTGCTTATCGTATCCCGAATTGCCATTATCGCCCTTATCGTACTGTTTGTGCTCGGTTTGTTTTATAGGCGAAGCAAAGGCGCACAAGTGCTTTTTGTAGTTGCCACCCTTATTATGGGGCTGGCGCTCACATTTATTCTCAACAACGATTTCAGAAAAAAAATACTGTATACTCCCACCAATACGGAAAGTCAAGGGTTAGTCGCCAATACATTGGAAATGGAGCCACGAACGATTATTTGGAACTGTGCCCTAAAAATTTCTGAACTGAACGACACCTTCGTGAAAGGTCTCGGTTTTGCCAATACTAACGAAGAGCTCGTAAACTGCTACCAAGATACAATAGATGATGAAGACAAAAGGGCTTGGTTGGTCGCAACAAAATACAATACCCACAATCAATTTTTAGATATTTTCTTGGCAACCGGCCTCTTGGGAACCATTTTATTTGTTGGGTTTATTGTGTTTGTTTTCCTTCGGAATAAAAGACAGTTCTTCCCCACGGCATTGCTAGGATCGTTTGTGCTGTTTTTATTGGTCGAGAATTTATTCCATCGCCAAATAGGAGCATATTATGTGGGGTTTGTACTTATCTTATTATTAATAAAGGAATCGACCCCCCAAAAGGATGAAGTAGACATAAAATAAAAGCATAACAAATTGTACTTTTGCCGCTCGAAATGCAATGGGTATTACTGAAATAACAAAAAAATGAAGATTACCGTAATAGGAACAGGATATGTAGGACTCGTAACTGGAACCTGCCTGGCAGAAACTGGCAACGAAGTGGTATGTGTAGACATTGATGCAGCAAAGGTCCAGAAAATGAAAGATGGTGTTGTGCCTATCTATGAGCCACACCTCGATGTGCTGTTTGAACGAAATATTAGCGCAAACAGGCTCACATTTACTACTTCCCTAGAAGAAGGTTTGGCGCACGGACAAATTATTTTCTTGGCGCTTCCTACTCCCGAAGATGAAGATGGCTCTGCAGATTTGAGCTATGTGCTGAATGTTTCTGAAGAAATTGGGAAGAAAATACAAGAGTATAAAGTCATTGTAGACAAAAGTACCGTACCCGTAGGTACTGCCGAAAAAGTGCAGGCGGTGATTGCAAAAAATGCAGCATGTGAGTTCGATGTGGTTTCTAACCCAGAATTTTTACGCGAAGGTTTTGCTGTAGACGATTTCCTGAAACCAGAACGCATTGTTGTTGGCTCGAGTAGTGAACGTGCTACAGCACTAATGAAGCGTCTGTATGCTCCTTTTGTTCGTTCGGGCAACCCAATCATTATAATGGATGAAAAGTCGGCAGAACTCACCAAATACGCGGCCAATTCTTTTTTAGCTGCGAAGATTACCTTTATGAATGAAATCGCAAACTACTGCGAAAAAGTGGGGGCCGATGTAGATAAAGTGCGCGTAGGAATGGGTACCGACAGCCGTATTGGAAAGCGTTTTCTGTTTCCAGGAATCGGGTATGGCGGATCGTGCTTTCCAAAAGATGTAAAAGCACTACAAAAAGCAGGAAGAGACGAAGGGTTCGAGTTTAAGATTTTAGATGCGGTAATCAACGTGAACAAAAAACAAAAAACCATCTTATTGCCAAAAATCGAAGACCATTTCAACCAAAGTCTTTCAGGAAAGAAAATAGCCATATGGGGGCTTGCATTTAAACCAGAAACAGACGATATCCGTGAAGCACCCTCCATTGATGTGATGAACGCATTATTGGAAAGAGGCGCACAACTTTCAGTGTTCGATCCTGAAGCCATGCCGAACATCAAAAAACAGTTTGGCGACAAGTTGCAGTACGCAAATGCTATGTACGATGCTCTAGAAGGGGCCGATGCGCTTGTAATTTGTACCGAGTGGAGTATTTTTAGAACACCCAATTATCAAAAATTAAAGCAACTGTTGAAGCATCCAGTCATCTTTGATGGTAGAAACCTCTACAATGTTGAAGACATGGAGGCAGAAGGCTTTTCATACTATTCCATAGGAAGAAAAACAACAACTTAAAATGAAAAAAAGGGTTCTCATTACCGGAGCGGCAGGATTTCTAGGATCCCATCTTTGCGATAAATTTATGGCAGAGGGGTATCGTGTAGTGGGTATGGATAACTTGATTACAGGCGATTTAAAAAATATTGAGCACCTTTTTGAAAAGGAGGATTTCGAATTTTATCACCACGACGTGACCAAATTTGTTCACGTGCCAGGCAATGTAGATTACATCCTTCATTTTGCGTCTCCCGCCAGCCCGATAGATTATCTAAAAATACCTATTCAAACCCTAAAAGTGGGCTCGTTGGGTACCCACAACCTTTTGGGACTTGCTAAAGAGAAAAATGCTAGAATCCTTATTGCTTCTACTTCCGAAGTATATGGCGACCCGTTGGTGCATCCACAAAGTGAATCGTACTACGGAAATGTAAACACCATTGGCCCTCGCGGCGTATACGACGAAGCCAAGCGTTTTCAAGAAAGCATTACCATGGCATACCACCGATTTCATGGCTTGGAAACTCGAATTGCCAGAATTTTTAATACCTACGGTCCAAGAATGCGATTAAACGATGGTCGCGTGATTCCCGCATTTATAGGGCAAGCCCTTCGTGGTGAAGATTTAACCGTTTTTGGCGACGGCCAACAAACACGGTCATTTTGTTATGTAGACGACCAGATTGACGGTTTGTACAAGCTGCTTTTAAGCGACTATTCGCTACCCGTGAATATCGGTAACCCTGACGAAATTACCATCCTCGAGTTTGCCGAAGAAATTATTAAGCTTACCGGCACCCAACAAAAAGTAATTTTTAAAGAACTGCCAAAAGACGATCCGTTACAGCGCCAACCCAACATAGACAAAGCAAAAGAAATACTTGGCTGGCAACCATGTGTGTCGCGTAGTGAAGGTATGAAGACTACGTTCGAGTATTTCAAAAGCCTTTCAAAAGAAGAGCTTTTTAAAAGCGAGCATAAAGATTTTTCTAAACACAACAGGGCCTAATGATATTTCAACGCGGAAGATATTCGGGGTTTTTAAGACCTATTTCCTACCTGCTGGACCTCACCATTATCTTCTTGTTGGCTTATTACTTTTTTGGCGAAAAACTCCTATATTTTCAATACATCGTATTTATTATGGTGGGGTGGATCATCCTGTCGTTAAAGTCTGATTTTTATGATATCTACCGTTTTACACATGTTTCCAAAATCATGTCGCTTATCGGCAAACAGGGTATCATCTTTTTTCTGATTGTCTTCTCCTTTTTCGGATTTTACAACGAATTAGACATCAACGCGTGGCAAATAGTACTATATGTTTTATGGGTGCTCATTGCTATTACCGTTTTAAAATTTACTATTTTCTTTATTCTAAAACGCTACCGCTCCCGTTTCGGTGGAAATTCTAGAAAGGTGGTGATTATTGGTCTAAACAAGAAAACAGACCAATTGCGAAAGTTTTTTGAGAAGAATCCTGAATACGGCTACCGTTTGCAAGAAACATTCGATATTAAGAATTCTGATCAGGATTTAGAGGGCTGTTTGGAATACATCAGCAAAAATCATGTTGATGAAATTTATAGTTCTATCGGGCAACTTAGCAATAAACAGCTTACCAAGCTCATCGATTTTGCAGACAACAACCTGAAAGTGCTCAAATTTCTTCCAGATAACAAAGATATTTACAGCAAAAAACTCGATTTCGATTATTATGGGGTACTTCCTATTCTTTCCATGCGAAAGATCCCCATAGATGAACCTTTTAACCAATTCATAAAGCGTAGCTTTGATATTGTATTGTCTGTTTTTGTAATCGTGGGCATCCTATCATGGCTTACTCCCATTCTCGCAGTACTCATAAAATTAGAGTCGAAAGGCCCTGTGTTCTTCAAACAAAAGCGAAATGGACTGGATTATAAAGAGTTCAACTGTTACAAATATCGTTCGATGCGTCCCAACCCGATGGCAGATTTACACCAAATCAGTAAAAATGATCCAAGGGTGACCAAAGTGGGTAGAATCATCAGAAAAACAAGTATCGATGAATTGCCGCAGTTTATCAATGTACTAAAAGGAGAAATGTCGGTAGTTGGTCCGCGCCCGCACATGGTGAGCCATACCCACATGTATGCAGAGCGCATCGACAAATTCATGGTACGACACTTTATTAAACCAGGAATTACAGGCCTAGCCCAAGTGAGTGGGTATAGAGGTGAAGTGGAAGACGACAACCACATTATCAACCGAGTGAAATACGATATTTTCTATTTGGAAAACTGGTCGTTGTTCTTAGATCTAAAAATTGTATTCCAAACCATCTATAACGCACTGAGAGGGGAAGAAAGAGCCTACTAAAGGATTTCCAGTTCTTTTAAAAACAAGCTGAATTGCCGTTCAAAATCGAATGCTGCAATTGCTCGTTGTTGTATTTCTTGCTTCGGAAATGCTTCAACTTGCTCAAGGGTAAGTTGTTTTAAAAACTGTTGGAGTGCGTCAAAATCTTGTACAGGTACCACCCAGCCTAACTTATTTTCAGAAACTAATGCACCACCTTCGCCACCGGCCATATACAGCACAGGTAAGCCAAGGCGCGTAAATTCGAAGATTTTGGAAGGAACCGATCCGTAAATTCTATTTATCAGCGGGATAAATGCCAGGTCGTATTTTGTTATTTCTTGGTGTAGTGTTTCCCTAGAAACCGCACCGTTGTAAATCACCTGCACATTTTTGGGTTGTGCCAAGGTTTCAGCATCGGGCCCATCTCCATAAATATGTATTTCAACATGGGGTGGAAGTTCGATGGCAGCCAGTATTTTTGAAAGTCCCTGCGCCATACCAAGCAATCCGGCATACATGATTTTTATAGGGAGTTTTTTAGGGGTTTCATTTACTGAAGGTGGCGCGAAGGCCGGAAGGTTGCGATATAAAAATCGGCGTGATTGAAAGCCCTGTTTCACGATGTGGGAAAGGATTTCTTCCGATTGTCCCAAAATAAGATGTGACTTTCTATAGCAAAACCGTTCCATTTTTTCTAACAAAGTGTAGTACCATCCTTTTTGCAAAATGCCCATTTCTAACCCAGCCAAAGGCCATAAATCGGATACATTAAGAATGGTTTTCTTCCGTAGCAACCAACACCACCAAACTGCGGTAAATCCAACAAAAACAGGAGAATATTGAACGATAACCTGTGACGGGATCCGTTTTAGCAGAAAAAACCATTTTAAGCTAAACGAAAAAGAGAGCATGCTCAGCAAACGTACTAGCTTGTTAGTAGACTTGCTGGGCCATAACCACAAGCGGTGTACCTCGATATCATTCTCCATCGTTTTGGAATACACTTTCCTTTTAAACGCAGCGTAAACCGTACCCGTTGGATAATTGGGCAATGGGCACACTACTTGAACACGGTACCCAGCTTTTTGGAGTGCTTGTGCCATGATGTGAATTCTATTGGGAGCCGCCCCGCGCTCTGGCGGATAATAATTGCTAACCAATAAAATAGATTTCTGCCTCATTTATAGTTCTGAAATAAATTGTTTTAGCTTCCCTCGATTGCTTCTATCTAAGAATTTGGCACGCTCATAAGTGATGGCTATTGGCGTGTTTAAATATCTCAAAAACGCCTCTTCTAAGGTGTTTTTTTCATCTGTATTCAGTTCTCGTGAGGCTACATATGTAAGGGTAAAATCACTTTTAGTATGCTGTGTAATTACAAATTCTTGCACTACGGTATCTGTTCCCATTCCGCTTTTTGCAATGTAATAAAAAGTATGTCCCGGTACTGTCGTTCCGTTGGCCAATACAGCATTATCATTAGCGCGGCCCAACAACTCTTTTAGAATCGGTTTTTTAGGCGTTGAGGTTTCATCTAACACACCAATGTCGCCAACTTCATAGCGAATAAAAGGATGGGCCTTGTTATAGAGCATGGTCACCAAAATAGTACCTGGTGTTCCGTTGGGGACCTGTACTCCTTGGTCGTCTACAACTTCTAAAAACAGATTTTCACTGTTTATCTGAAATTTCCCGTCGGGATTGGTAAACGCTAACAAGTCGAGTTCGCTCGCACCGTATTCATTTATAACTGGAACACCCAATTGCAACTCCAGTAATTGTTTATCGTCTGGAAATAACATTTCGCTGGTTACGATACAATGCGTCAACGTTGGGCAAACGGAGGTTAGTTTGATATTTTTCTTTTGTAAAAATTTTGCGAATAGCACGATGGAACTCGTATGACCGTTGATGTAGTCGAATTTCTTTCTTCTGAAAACGTCTAAAAATTGTGATAGTTTTTTTTCGGAAAGGTCGAAAATTGGAAAGCGATATCTACTGCTTAAACGGTCTTTTAACCGTTCTTTTCGGTAGGGTACAAACTCCAAGGGGATTCCGTAGAAACGAGCTTGGTACGAGTTGTTGAAATCGAGCCCATACCATCCAAATCGATCGATGATACCTGCCCAAGTTAGCGCATGGCAAAACAAATCTTTGGCATAGTGCAATGGTGTGCCGCTGCTGCCTGAAGTCTTTCCCGTATGTACTTTTTTTATGGTAAACGAGTCGCTAAGCCTTTCTTCTAAAGGCATTTGCAGGTCTTTCTTTGTCATCACAGGCAGCTGCTGCCAATCGTTTGTATTTGCTGATCCGATAAATTTTTTATAGAATGGATTGTGTTGCAGGTGGTACGAAATAATCTTCTCCCGGGCCTTTTCTATATATGCAGCGTAATCGGATTCGGAGATTTGTTGAATTTCGGCCAAGCGCGATTTTGCCTCCTGTAGGGGGAAGCCTTTAAGGCGCATACTAAGATTGAACAAATCCAACTTGAAAATGACGTTTTTGTCCTACAAATGTAGCGAAACTGTATATTGAAATCGTTATTTTTGCATCTTTATGCGTCTGGAAATCTGTTCCTAGACGCTGCAAACCGTACCAATAAACAACACCATGAATATACTCATTTTGGGCTCTGGAGGCCGTGAACATACTTTTGCATACCAAATTGCCAAGAGCAAATTGTGTGACCAACTTTTTGTGGCCCCAGGAAATGCCGGTACCGCTGCTATTGCCACCAATTTAAAGGTTGATCTAACCGATTTTGAAGCGATACAAGCCAGTGTAATCGTGAACCAGATAGACATGGTTGTGGTTGGTCCAGAAGACCCTTTGGTAAATGGTATAGCCAATTATTTTGCTGAAGAGGAGGCGCTACAAAACGTCATGCTTATCGGTCCGTCAAAACGGGGAGCGTTGCTTGAAGGCAGTAAAGAACGCGCCAAAGAATTTATGTTACAGCACAACATTCCAACGGCAGCATATGCAAGTTTTACTTCGGAAAGTTTAGCTGCAGGAAAAGAGTTTCTTGAAACAATGAAAGCTCCTTACGTGTTGAAAGCCGACGGACTCGCTGCCGGAAAGGGAGTACTCATCTTAAACGACATTGAAGAAGCCAAAAATGAATTGGAAGCCATGTTGGGCGGAAAATTTGGCGATGCAAGTACGACCGTAGTCATTGAAGAATTCTTAGATGGTATCGAATTAAGCGTGTTTGTGCTCACCGATGGCAAAAACTATAAAGTGTTACCCACGGCAAAAGATTACAAGCGCATTGGCGAAGGAGACAAAGGGTTGAATACCGGTGGAATGGGCGCCATATCGCCTGTTCCGTTTGCAGATGCTTCTTTTATGGAGAAAATTGAAAAACGCATTGTAAAACCTACCGTTCAGGGGCTACAAGATGAGCAAATGGATTATAAAGGCTTTGTTTTTATCGGACTCATAAAAGTAGGCGACGAACCCTACGTAATTGAATACAACGTGCGTATGGGAGACCCAGAGACAGAGGTGGTATTGCCGCGTATCAAAACAGATTTGGTAGTCTTGCTTGAAGCCACATACCATCAAAAGTTAGACACCACTACATTAGAGATTGATAATCGTGCTGCGACTACAGTAATGGTGGTTTCAGGCGGATATCCTGAAGCGTACGAAAAAGGAAAAGAAATTACAGGGGCAGATCAAATAGAAGACTCGATTGTTTTTCACGCGGGAACTGCAGAGAAGGAAGGAAAATTGGTCACGAACGGAGGGCGTGTAATCGCGATAACTTCAATGGATGAAGATTTCAGAAAAGCACTAAAAAAATCCTATAAAAATATAGAAAAACTACATTTTGATAGGATGTATTATAGAACCGATATTGGTTTCGACCTGTAAAATTAATTCTCAGGTACGTCTCCCAAATAGCCATGCGATGTTTGGCTGCGGTCTTCTTCGTTGTTTTCGTTAAATTTTTTCAACTGACCCATCCAATAGATAAAGGCAACAAAGCCTATAATCATTAGTATCCAGTTTAAAACATTACTAATAGCCCAGCTGTCTGTTCCTAGGCGTAGCGCGTCGTAAGGAGCAAATAGAATATTTTCTGTAAATGCCTGTATTCCTTCAAAAACTTCTTTCCAAGTCATAATTCTATATTTATCTTGCAAAAGTAGAAAACAGCACCCATGCTCACAAACTTTTTTGGTAAATCTAACCCTATCAATGTTATTATTTGTGGCATTTACCTTCTTTTTGGCATGGTAGCGTCTTATTATTACACAACGGTAGAGAATGTATCTGGGCTTTTAGTGTTGAATAAGGCTGGAATGTGGTTGCTGTTACTCTTTACACTTTTATTGCTAGATTTTGTAATCAGGAAGAATTCGCTGACCCAAATTAATACCTATGCCATTTTTCTGTTTGCCACTTCTGTAGCCTTATTTCCTATTATTTTCGAACAACGGGATGTAATTGCATCTAATGTTTTTGTCGTATTAGGGTTGCGTCGGCTTGCTAGTTTGCCGTCAGAACGAAATATTGAAAAAAAACTGTTTGACGCCTCCCTTTATTTTGCCTTGGCTTCTTTGTTCCATTTTTGGAGTTTATTGTTTTTTATTCCACTGTTTTGGGCTATTCTTAAAATACCATCCAATCACTTTAGAATGTTATTTATCCCATTCATGGGAGTTTTAGCGGTCGCATTACTGGCGATTGCGTATCATTTGGTACGTCACGATTCGTTGTCCTGGTTTGCAACATGGCGCCCCCAGTTAGCATATGATTTTTCTGCCTATAACCGCTCGGTTCTTCTCATTCCCGCAACAATCCTCGGGACATTAATTGTATGGATTGTGACCGTTAGATTAATCAGAGTGTCAGCTTTAGCCAGAAAACTACAGCGCAATTACCGTTTACTAACCTTGATGCTCGTGGTTGGTTTTGGTGTCGCAATATTCAGTGAGGTAAAAACAGGTGCTGAAACCCTATTTCTAATGGCACCATTGGCCGTGGTTACTACCAATTATATTGAAAAAACAAAGGATTTTTGGTTTCAAGAAGTATTACTTTGGGTGTTTATGGTGCTTCCCATTGTGCTTTTCTTTTTATTCGGACTGTAATCGACACTGGCAACTTCAAAAGTTAAAGTGGTTTAAACAGAAGCTGCGGAAATTTTCAAATTCTCTACCTTTGCAGAAATACAAAACAATAGAACCTTTTCTATTTATAGGAAACAGAAAAAATTTACGGTATGATGTTCAGCGAAAAAGCAAATAAGATATTTTTAGAGGCCATTGTAAAATATCACAAGGCAGACGATGTAAACCAGCCTTTTAAGAATCCTTACGACGAAAATGACGATTTGCTAGAACACTTATTATACCGCAAGTGCTGGATTGATACCGTGCAATGGCATTATGAAGACATTATTCGCGATCCCGCCATAGATCCTGTTTCGGCATTGGCGCTTAAGCGAAAAATTGATGCATCTAACCAAGATCGCACCGATATGGTGGAATACCTAGACAGTTACTTTCTTAAAAAATACGAAGACGTTACTCCAAACCCAAGCGCCACGATCAATACTGAAAGTCCGGCGTGGGGAATAGACAGACTCTCCATTTTGGCACTAAAGATTTATCATATGAATGAAGAGGCCACCCGAGAATCGGCTTCTCCAGAACACCGCGCGGTGTGTCAGAAAAAGTTGGACGTATTGTTAGAGCAACGCACAGACTTGAGTACTGCCATAGACCAATTGCTCGATGATATTTCAGAAGGGCGTAAGTACATGAAAGTTTACAAACAAATGAAAATGTACAACGACGACGAGCTAAACCCAGTTTTAAGAGGGGGAATTAAATAAAAAGACCAACCAATTATTTTTGAAAAGGCCCAAACACATCCTCGTGATTAGACTCTCTGCTATGGGTGATGTGGCCATGACAATTCCTGTGCTGCGGGTGTTTCGGCATACATATCCTGAAGTAGAACTAACGGTAGTTTCAAAACCAGGGCTGCAACCATTATTCCAAGATTTAGAGAACACCACGTTTTTACCAGCAGAAGTGTATGGAAAACACAAAGGGTTGGGATTGCTTCAATTGGCAAAGGAGGCAAAGAAGCTGGGCGTAGATGCCGTGGCCGATCTACACGGGGTAATCCGTTCAAAAATCATCACCAGCTATTTTTCGCTACAAGGTGTGTCTACTGCGGCTATCGACAAAGGCCGATCTGAAAAAAAAGCGCTGACCAACCATCCAGAAACGCTCCAAAGATTACCATCTACCCACCAACGCTATGCCGATGTGTTTGCCAAACTTGGTTTGCCACTTCAGTTAAAAGAACACCAATACCCTAACAAAGAAAAACTCGATACAACCCTCTATAGTCTTATTGGGAAACATACCCTAAAAATGATTGGGATTGCTCCTTTTGCAGCGTATGAAAGCAAAATGTACCCTCTAGATTTGATGAAAGAAGTTGTTTTTAACCTAAGTGAAGAAGGACGTTATAAAATCTATCTTTTTGGCGCAGGCAAAAAAGAAGTAACTATATTAAAAGAGTGGGAGCATCAGTTTGAAAATGTAATCAATATTGCGGGCAATGTACCATTAGCGCAAGAATTGGCAATTATGTCGCACCTAGATCTTATGGTTGCGATGGACAGCAGCAATGGGCATTTGGCGGCGCTTTACAACATCCCCGTACTAACATTGTGGGGCGTTACGCATCCCTATGCTGGGTTTACGCCTTTTAATCAGCCCAACGAGCACCAATTGGTTTCAAATCGAGAAGAATACCCGCTGATCCCAACCTCGGTGTATGGCAACAAATTTCCAAAAGGATATGAAAACGCGATGCGTTCGATTTCGGTGGAAACAGTTTTGAATAAAATTAATGAGCTTATCTAAAGTTCTGTCGGCAGTCGAAACAATAATAACTACGTTTCGAAAAAAGAATAGGAAATCCTAACAACAAAACTGAAATGGCAAATGCCTTGCCTGAAACCTTGTTTTTATAGGTATTGTCGCTGTTGCAAAGGGTACATGTTTTCCGAAGGCTCATTTCACAAAAAGCACCAATAAAATTACACCAATCACCACGAGAATGGCGGCGCCTACGATGATTTGAATTGCCAGTTTTAGATATTTAAAGCGTGCCGATTCGCTGAATTCAATTTCTGACGCCAGGGTGTTTTCAGATTGGAGTGAAAGATGTGTTTCAAAATTGTGTTCCCTCAAAATAGATTCAGCTTGTGCAAGGTCTTTAGGTTTTACAGACAAGGTAATACCACCAATTGCATTCGAATAGAAATTATGAACTTGTACGGTTAGTTCGTCTTTCACCAAGCACTCTATTTGGTACGATTCTAATAACGATTGTACTACCGCAAGTTCATGCGGAAGGGTAAATGTGGCAAGCGCTGTAAATTGTGTCATAGTTTGTGAGCCATTAACAGCCACAATATAATCTCATTAAACGTCGTCATAATCAATTGTGAGCGTCGCACTGGTTGGATGTGCTTGGCAGGTAAGTACCAAACCTTCTGCTATTTCGGCATCGGTTAAAATTTGGTTCTTCCGCATTTCTGCTTTTCCTTCGGTGATTCGTGCAATACAGGTGCTGCAGATTCCGCCCTGACAACTATACGGGGCATCCAAACCTTTGTCTAATGCCGCTTCTAATACCGAACTACTTTTTGGCATGCTGAAAGTTTCTGTTTCATCATCTACCGTTATGGTTATGGTAGTATCGCCTTCGTGTGGCTCTTTTAGCAATCCTTCTTCTGAAGTTTTAAACAGCTCAAAATGAATTATTTTTTCATTCACCCCTTGCTCTTTTAGGGTAGATGAAACTTCGTCGATCATGGGTTCGGGTCCGCAGAGAAAGAATGCATCAAAGGTGGTAAACTCAAACTTGTTTTTGAGGTAGTAATTTACCGTACTGCGTTCTATACGTCCAAAACGAGCGTCTTCTTCCCGGCTTCGGCTGTACATTAATTCTAAAGACAATCGGTTAGGGTATTCTTTTGCGAGCGCCCGCAACTGGCTGAGAAACATGGCTTCTAAAGGGTTTTGGTTTCCGTAAACAAGCAAAAATTTACTGTTGGGTTCTTCTTTAAGTACTGTTTCGACAATAGAAATAACAGGTGTAATACCACTACCTGCTGCAAATGCGGCATAGTAATTAGTATGGGACGCGTCGGGTGTAATGCAAAATTTTCCATCTGGCGGCATAACCTCTAATGAATCGCCCGCCTTTAGTTTGGTGTTGGCGTAAACTGAGAAGGTGCCGTCTTCCACCTTTTTCACACCAATCTTTAACAACTCACTCTCTGGAGTACTGTGTATAGAATACGCACGGCGCAATTCTTGGTCGCCAACAGTGTGTTTTATGGTTACATATTGTCCCGCCTTGTGGGCAAAGGTAAGTTTAAGGGAGTCGGGTATCTCGAAGGCAATGGAAACCGAATTTGGGGTTTCTTTTTCGATCGCTGCAATCTGAAGCGTATGGAATTCGCTCATAAACGTGTCAATTTTTCAACAAAAATACGGAAACGAAATGGTTTAAACTTTCCGTAGCACTACCTAAAAACACCCAATTTTGCCCGTAAAAGCATTCCATTCTCAAAAAGAAGCGTATTTTTACGTTTCCATTCGTTCATACATACTAAAAGCGAAGTATTTAAGTTACAATACGTATACAAACAAAATACAGATGAAATGCCCGCCGCGTATCATAAACAATAAGCTGAACGAATAGGGCATGACATCATAGCGATAAGAACAATTATTAAATTTTGATGAAAGGCATATATAAAATTACCATCTTACTGTTAGCCATCCTAATGCTGGCAGCCTGTTCTAGAAAGAAAAACACATTTATGAGCCGCAATTTTCACGCGGTGACTGCAGAATATAACACCTTGTATAACGGCGACTTGGCTTTTGATGCCGGTAAGGAAGAATTAGCGTTGACTTACCGTGATAATTTCTGGGAAATTTTACCTGTAGAGCGTGTAGATCTGAAAGAGGACATTGACATGCCAGGCGAAACAGGAGACCCTAACTTTAATAGGGCTGAAGAAAAAGCGGCGAAGGCAATACAGAAACATTCTATCTATATAGACGGTCAAGAATACAACCCACAAATAGACGAAGCTTATATGCTTTTGGGTAAAGCGAGGTATTTTGACGAGCGCTTTATTCCAGCACAAGATGCTTTTAATTTTATTCTGAATAGATACCCTACCAGTAACAATATTAATAGAGCGAAAGTGTGGAAAGCCAAAACCAACATTCGCTTAAACAATGAAGATGTGGCTCTTGAAAATCTTCAAGAGATGATGGAGACTGCAGATTTGGAAGAAGAAGAATTGGCAGAGGCTTCGGCAATCATGGCGCAAGCATATATCAACCTAGATTCGTTGCCAGAAGCGCTTCCTTACATTAAGTTAGCTTCAGATTATGAAAATAACAAAGAGTTAAAGGGGCGTTATGCTTTTATAAAAGGCCAAATTTACGACCGTTTAGAGCTAAAAGACAGTGCTAATATGGCATATGATGAGGTGATTGAAATGAATCGCAAATCACCACGGGTGTACATGATTAACGCTTACATCGCAAAGGCTAAAAATTTCGATTACGACAAAGAAGACAGAGTGGCTTTCTTGGAACTCTTGACCGAATTGGAAGAAAATCGTGAGAACCGACCTTTCCTAGATAAAATATATAATCAGATAGGAGATTATTACCGCAATAGCGACAGCCTAGACCGTGCGGTTGAGTACTACAACAAGTCTATTAAGAACTACAAAAATGACGATTATCTGCAGTCTATGAACTACCGTACGTTGGCTGAATTTAGTTTTGATGATGCCGAGTATAAAACGGCGGGCGCTTATTACGACAGTACCATTACGAATCTTGCAGCAAACTCGAGAGAGTGGAGACGTTTTAAGAAAAAGCGCGAGAATCTAGACGACGTGATCAAATACGAAGACATCGCTACCAACAACGACAGTATTTTAAGGTTGGTGAACATGAGCGAGCCAGAACGTTTGGCTGTATTTACTGCACATGTGGAACGTTTAAAAGAACAGGCGAGATTAGATAGTCTTGCTCAGGTAAAAGAAGAAGAAGCCATTGCAAACAATGAATTTTTCAACAAGAACAAGAATAAAGGTCCCGATAAAGGAGGACCAAATAGCACCTTCTATTTTTATAATTCTACTACTGTTGCCTACGGAAGGCAGGAATTTCAAAAAGTATGGGGTAACCGAAAGTTAGAAGACAATTGGAGACTTTCTAGCAAGAATTCTTCTGGAATTGCAGATGAAGAAACTGTTGAAACCACAGTTAATGTGGCCGAAAGCGGTCGTTTTAATCCGGAGACCTACATGGCAGCCCTCCCAACAGACCAAGTTGTGATAGATAGTTTGGCAAAAGATCGAAATTTTGCTTATTACCAATTGGGGCTTATTTATAAGGAGAAGTTCAGGGAATATGATTTGGCGAGCAATCGTTTGGAAAAATTATTGACATTAGACCCAGAAGAACGCCTCATTTTACCAGCGAAATACAATCTGTATAAAATCTACGATTTACAAGAAAATGTAGCGTTGGCAGATAAATACAAGAATGACATAATTAACAACCACGCCGACTCGCGCTATGCTGAAATATTATTGAACCCGAACACGCAATTGGCTACCGATGAATCGAGTCCGGAGTTTAAATACAACGCTTTGTTTCGCGAGTTCGAAAAGGCGCGATATAGTTATGTGATTGATACGGCAGACGAATATATCACCATTTACAACGGAACCGAGATGGTGCCGAAATTGGAAATGTTGAAAGCCACGGCATTGGCAAGACGGGATGGTTTTGAAGCCTATAAAAAAGCTCTCAATTACATCGCGTTGAACTATCCGAATGCAGACGAAGGTAAAGAAGCTGAAAATACGTTCAAGTTTGTACTTCCGAAGTTAGAGAACAAAGATTTTGTAGCCGATGAAGAAAGTGATAAGTGGAAGGTAGTGTACCAGTTTGACGCAACTGAGCGCGAAGCGGCAGAAGCTTTACAGACAAAATTAAACGAGGCAATTGAGTGGTACAATTACACCAATATGAGCACTTCGGTAGATTATTACGACCCAAATAGCCTTTTTGTGATTATCCATGGCTTAAATACGCGTATGGGAGGAAGAGGTTTTGCTGAAGTATTGAAAGAAAACAAAAAATATAAAGTGAAGAAGCCCTTTTTCGAAATTGCCTCGCCTAATTATAAAATTATCCAGATACACAAAAACCTAGACAGCTACAAAACACAAGGAACCGCGAAATAGAAAACACATCCCCATAAAACTAACAATTATGTTTTCAGATAAAAAAGACAAACAGAGCATGGAACCATCAGCAAGTCAGAACAGAATCAATGAAGGAACCGAGTTAAAAGGAGATATCGTCTCTAGCGGGTTTTTCAGAATCGACGGAAAAGTAGAGGGCAGCATCAGCAAGCCTTCTAAAGTTGTAATTGGCAAAACAGGCACGGTTAACGGTAAGCTTATCTGCGAGAATGCAGATATTGAAGGCACCTTTAATGGAGACCTCGATGTAACGGGAACTCTTACCTTAAAAGCTACCGCCCACATTGAAGGGGAAGTTGTGGTAGGAAAATTGGCCGTTGAGCCTGGAGCTACCTTTAATGCTTCATGTAGCATGCAAGGCGCAAAGAAATCCACCCCATCATCAAACAACCAGGCTGCTGAAGACAAAACGCATCCATACGACCGTAAGCAGCGGTTAAAAAAGGCTTCTGAGCCACTAAAATAGTGGCAGACAACTCTCCTTCGGGAATCAAACGTTGGCTAATTCTTACCGCAATTGGTCTAGAAATGGGTGCCATCATCTATCTTTTTGTACAGTTGGGAAAATGGTTAGATGCTTCATACGGCGATGAGGGGAGTAAGTTATACCTTATAATAGGAACACTATTAGGAGTCGCTATCTCACTTTTTTTGGTTGTAAAACAAACCAATAGATTGAACAAATAGTACGCTTACATGGGAAAGACCCTACAATTTCTTGCTGTCTTAATTTTAGCGCTTATCGCTACCTTCGGAATTCATATTTTGGTGCTTTTTTTAGTAGATGAGCCCTTATTTTCGAATCAGATTGGGCTGTGTTATGCCGTCAATTTTTTATTGGCCGCCTTCATTTATGTCGTTATTCAACAAACTTTTAAAAACAACAGTACCATTGCGGGCTTTGTTTTTATGGCTGGCAGTTTTGTAAAATTCATAATTTTCTTCTTAGTTTTTTACCCTATTTTTCAGCAGGATGAAATGATGCAAACTAGCGAATTTGCTGCGTTTTTTGTCCCCTATGCTGTCTGTTTGGCTATTGAGGTTGTGGTGCTTTCCAAACAGCTTAATAATCAGACCTATTCTGCTGAAAATTCCGAAGAACCACCCACCGAGAATTCATAGGAAAAAAAGAAACAAAATAGTTTTTTGTTTCTGTAAAAGAACAGTATTTTTGCACCGATTTTAAGGACATAGTTTAATCGGTTCAAAATGCAGAAAAACACATTGGTTAGGGTATTGGGAATTTTCATCTTGGCAGTTAGCTTTTCAGCAACCGCGGCTCCTTTGAAAGAACAAGGAGATAGCCCAAAAGACACCAAAACAGAGATTAAGGAATATATTGCGCATCACTTACAAGATTCGCACGATTTCAATATTTTTTCTTCAACAGACGAAGCTACCGGCGAAGTACACCATTATGGTTTTCCGCTTCCAGTCATTTTTTGGGACGATGGGAATCTCCACACATTTATGTCTTCTGAATTTCACCACGGCGAAACTGCTGTTGAATCTCAAGGAAATCATTACAAATTATACCACAGTAAAATATATAGAGTAGGTGCAGATGGAGCGTTGAACTACGACGCCGAACACGGCGACCATCCTACGGGCAAAGTTATGCTAGACCTTTCGATCACTAAAAGTGTAGTGATGATGTTGGTTACTGGCTTGTTGCTCATTTGGTTGTTCAGAAGCTTGGCAAAAAGCTATGGTAAAAACGGAAGTATCCCAAAAGGAATCGGTCGTTTTTTCGAGCCTATTGTACTTTATATTCGTGACGATATCGCTAGAGCAAACATTGGCGAGCACAAGTACAAGCGTTATATGCCGTTCTTGTTAACTGTATTTTTCTTTATTTGGTTCTTAAACATGTTCGGTCTTACACCGCTAGGGGTGAATGTAACTGGAAACATTGCTGTTACAGCTGCATTGGCAATTATCGTATTCATTTTGACCAACTTTACAGGTACAAAGGATTACTGGAAACACATATTCGACCCGCTAGGCGACGGAATGCCTTGGTTCGGAAAAGCAATTATTTACATCATCTTAATCCCTATTGAGATTTTAGGATTGTTCATCAAGCCGTTTGCGCTTATGATTCGTTTGTATGCGAACATGACTGCGGGCCACGTAGTATTGATGAGTTTGATTGGGTTGATATTTATTTTCAAGAGTTGGGTTGGAGGTCCGTTAAGTTTCGGTCTTTCTTTCGCCATCTCATTAATTGAATTATTTGTAGCACTCTTGCAGGCATACATCTTTACGATGTTGGCTGCCTTGTATTTCGGATTTGCGTCTGAAACACATGAACATGCTGAAGAGCATGACGGAGAGGTTGCACATTTATAAACAAGAGTGTTTAATTTTTAAATATATATATTATGGAAATCCCAAGTGTAGTAGGTGCAGGTTTAGCGGTAATCGGTGCAGGTATCGGTATCGGTATGATCGGTGGTAAAGCAATGGAAGCAATTGCTCGTCAGCCAGAAGCTTACGGAAAGATTCAAACAGCGATGTTGATTGCAGCGGCGCTTATTGAAGGTATTGGTTTTGCCGCGATTTTCGCAGGGTAATCAAACAAGATAACACATTGCCGCAACGGTTGGTTGCGGGAATGTGTTTCTATTTCAAATTAAACAAAACATTCAATCTTAATAGAGCTCAGGGCTCAGTAGTGATATGGAAAAATTAATAAACGACTTTTCATTCGGACTTTTTATCTGGCAGATCATTTTGTTCCTTTTGTTGTTGTTCCTTTTGCGCAAGTTCGCTTGGAAACCCATCTTAAAGGCAGTTGAAGATCGCGAAACTGGTATTAAAGACGCATTAGATTCAGCAGAAAAAGCAAAGTTGGAAATGGCCAATTTGCAAGCTGATAACGAAAAGTTATTACAAGAAGCCCGTGCAGAACGTGATACAATGCTAAAAGAGGCTCGCGAAATGAAAGCGAAGATGATTGCTGATGCGAAGGAAGAAGCGCAAGCTGAAGCCAACAAGACCATCGCAAATGCACAAGTAGCTATTGAAGGTGAAAAGAAAGCAGCAATTGCCGAATTGAAGCAAACCGTTGCAACACTTTCTGTAGAAATCGCTGAAAAAGTAGTAAAGCAAGAACTATCTGAAAAGTCTAAGCAATTAGAATTGGTAGATACGATGTTGAAAGACGCCAACTTAAACTAAGAGTACCATGAGCAGTAGAGCAGCCATTCGATATGCAAAAGCAGTCTTGGAACAGGCCAACGAAGCCAAATTGGGCAACGTTGTCTTTGGCGATATGAAGTCGGTAGCCGCCACTATTGAAAACAGTAAAGAGTTACGTGCGGTATTAAACAGCCCTGTAATTAAAGGGGAAGACAAAAAGAAAGCACTGATGGCAATTTTCGAAGGAAACTCGGAAGTAACCAAAGGTGTCATCGATATTTTGGATTCTAACAAACGTATCAATTTATTGGGTGCAGTTGCCGAAAGTTATGTTTCATTGTACAATGAAGCACAAGGTGTAAAGGTTGCGCATGTAACTACCGCAGTGCCATTGTCTTCAGAATTGGAAACAAAGGTATTGGCGAAAGTGAAAGAAATGACCGGAAGTGACTCGGTAACTATAGAAAATACAATCGATGAGTCTATCATCGGCGGATTTATCCTCCGTGTGGGCGACTTGCAATACAACGCAAGTATCGCAAACCAATTGGATAGCATTAAAAGAGAATTTACTAAATCATTATAATTATAACGACTTCGGAAATTTTCCGACGTCACCCTGAGCGCAGTCGAAGGGTAAAATCTTATAAAAATGGCAGAAGTTAAACCAGCTGAAGTTTCAGCAATCTTAAAACAACAACTTACAGGCTTTGAAGCAACTGCTTCATTAGACGAGGTAGGAACTGTATTAACCGTAGGTGATGGTATTGCTCGTGTATATGGACTTGCAAATGCACAATATGGAGAATTGGTAGCGTTTGAAAACGGTATGGAAGGTATCGTTTTGAACCTTGAAGAAGATAACGTAGGGGTTGTATTGTTAGGCCCATCTAGAGGTATTTCTGAAGGAGCTACCGTGAAGCGTACCCAACGTATCGCATCTATTAACGTAGGTGAAGGTATTGTAGGACGTGTGGTAAACACTTTAGGACAGCCTATTGATGGTAAGGGAGCAATTGAAGGTGAGACGTACGAGATGCCATTGGAGCGTAAAGCACCTGGTGTAATCTACCGTCAGCCGGTAAATGAGCCATTACAAACAGGAATTAAATCGATTGACGCCATGATCCCGGTAGGACGTGGACAGCGTGAGTTGGTGATTGGTGACCGTCAGACAGGGAAATCTACGGTGTGTATCGATACCATCCTGAACCAAAAAGAATTTTACGATGCAGGTGAGCCTGTGTATTGTATTTATGTTGCCATTGGGCAAAAAGCTTCAACCGTAGCGAACATTGCTAAGGTATTAGAAGATGCTGGCGCCTTGGCCTATACAACTATTGTAGCCGCTAACGCATCAGATCCTGCTCCTATGCAGGTGTATGCTCCTTTCGCAGGTGCAGCTATTGGAGAGTATTTCCGTGATACGGGAAGACCAGCCTTGATCGTGTATGATGATTTATCGAAACAAGCGGTAGCGTATCGTGAGGTATCCTTGTTATTACGTCGCCCACCGGGACGTGAGGCATATCCTGGAGACGTTTTCTTCTTGCACTCAAGATTGTTAGAGCGTGCTGCAAAAGTGATTGCAGATGATGATATTGCAAAAGAAATGAACGACCTTCCAGAATCATTGAAAGGAATCGTAAAAGGAGGTGGGTCATTAACGGCACTTCCAATTATTGAAACACAAGCGGGTGATGTATCTGCTTATATCCCGACCAACGTAATTTCGATTACGGATGGTCAGATTTTCCTAGATGGTGATTTATTCAACTCTGGGGTGCGTCCTGCGATTAACGTAGGTATTTCTGTATCACGTGTGGGTGGTAACGCTCAAATCAAGTCGATGAAGAAAGTATCAGGTACGTTGAAACTGGATCAAGCAGCTTTCCGTGAATTGGAAGCGTTTGCGAAATTCGGTTCAGATCTTGATTCTGCTACTTTGAATGTAATTGAAAAAGGAAAGCGTAACGTAGAGATTCTAAAGCAGGCGGAAAATACACCGTATACGGTAGAGGATCAAATTTCGATTATCTATGCAGGTTCAAAGAACTTGTTGCGTAATGTGCCAGTTGATAAAGTAAAGGAATTTGAAACTGATTATCTTGAACTATTGAACGCAAAGCACAGAGATGTTCTAGATACGTTGAAAGCAGGAAAGCTAACGGATGAGGTAACAGATACCTTAACGGCTGTTGCAGCAGACCTTTCAGCTAAGTATAAAAAATAATATAACCGAACCTATTCCCCCCTTGAGGGGGGTTAAGGGGGGTGTTTAGCCTAATTGTTATTAAATATAACTAAACAGCATGGCAAACTTAAAGGAAATTAGAAACAGAATATCGTCGGTAAGTTCAACGATGCAGATTACCAGTGCCATGAAAATGGTATCTGCTGCCAAGTTGAAGAAGGCCCAAGATGCTATTACAGCAATGCGACCGTATTCTGAAAAGTTAACGGAGTTGTTACAAAACCTTAGTGCGACCTTAGATGCAGACAGCGGAAGCACCTATTCTGAACAAAGAGAGGTGAACAAAGTGTTGGTGGTAGCCATTACATCTAACCGAGGTTTGGCAGGTGCATTTAATACAAATGTAATTAAGGCAACACAAGCATTGGCAAATGAAACCTATGCCGGAAAGCAAGTAGATTTTCTTACCATCGGAAAAAAAGGAAACGATATCTTAAAGAAGAGCGGGAACGTAATAAAATTTAATTCTGGAATCTTCGATGACCTTACCTACGATAACGTAGCTGAAATTGCAGACGAATTAATGGCTAGTTTTGCTGAAGGGAACTACGATAAAATTATTTTGACGTATAACCACTTTAAGAATGCGGCCACGCAAGAAGTGATGCGAGAGCAATTCTTGCCTATTTTACCGCGTAAGCAAGAAGAAGGAGTAGAGAACACATCGATTCCTAACTATATTTTCGAACCTGGAAAGGAAGAAATTGTAGAAGGATTAATTCCGAAAAGCTTAAAGACACAACTGTTCAAGGCAATTCGTGACAGTGTTGCAAGTGAGCACGGCGCACGTATGACGGCTATGCACAAGGCAACAGACAATGCAACCGAGCTACGTGATGCGTTGAAACTTCAGTACAACAAAGCACGTCAGGCAGCTATTACCAACGAAATCTTAGAGATTGTTGGTGGAGCAGAAGCACTCGCAGGGTAATCTGACGAGATCTGAATCCCTGACTGTAAAAAGTTTAATTTTTTAGTGAATTGAAAACCTCCCAATATAATTATTGGGAGGTTTTTTTATGCGTACCTTTAAGGTTCAGAGCTTAAAAAGTAAACACAGCGTCTACCATGAACGTCTTAAAAACCTATAGTATCCTTTTCGGAATGTCTCTTTTATTTTTCAGTTTTTCTAACTGCGGAAGTAGTCAGTCAACGTCAAATGGAATACAAGAAAATCAACCCCCTTTTGTAGTAGCCAATAGCTATTACCAAGAGTGGGTAGCGGGTGTACAAGAAGGAGGTAAAGGAATCAAGGTCTATTTTGAGCTTGAATCTGTAGAACCAGGGGTCACGTTCAATACCATATATTTCCGTGGGAATGCCGCTGACATCACATATCTACCCCAATCTAAATTCAAGTTTATGGCAGATATTAGAACCGATACTAAGCGCCCAGATGTGATCATGGATTCAGATGCTGCCAATGAAGCTGCCAATAAACCGCCTGTTAAGATGCCTCTGGAAATTCCAGATACCCATGCTGCACTTTCGTATACGTATAAAGGGAATACCAAGGTGTATGTATTAAAAAACATTGAAGAAAAGGAAGCGATTGCATATCCCTCGAACAATCCGAAAGGAGACAATTAATTTCAATACTTTTACCATAAATAAATTGGGTATTGGGCGTCTTTAAAAAACTCTTTCAACAAACATTTATCTACGGCTTGGCCACGGTGCTCCCGCGTGCTTTGGCAATTGTTTTGGTGCCACTGTACACCGCAGTCATGGCTCCCTCAGAATTTGGGGTGTACGCCACATTGATGTCGTATATTATTTTGGGCAATGTGTTGCTTTCTTATGGGATGGAAACGGCTTTTTTCCGATTTATCAACAAACATTCAGAACAAAAAAAGACCGTCGAGGCAACCGTACTATCTTCACTTTCGATAACCGCCATTTTATTTCTTACCATTACCTTGTTACTGCGGCAACAGATTGCAAGCGTCATCGAATTTAGAGTAGAATATGTTACCTACGCTTTGCTCATATTAACTTTAGATGCCTTGGTGATTTTACCTTTTGCGTGGTTTCGTGCCAACGAACGTCCCATGCGATATGCGGTGGTCAAAATTTTAAACGTCTGTTTCAACTTGGGCTTTAACCTGTTCTTTTTTCTTTGGTTGCCAAAACTTGCTACGGAAACCAATTCGTTTTGGGAAACTATCTACACCGAAGAAAACAAAGTGGTTTACGTGTTCATTTCAAATGTAATTGCGAGCGCATTAACGTTGTTGATGCTGTTGCCACTTTACCTTAAAATTGGGTTCCGAATAGATGCAAAGTTATGGAAACAGATGTTGAAGTATGCTTTCCCAGTGCTCATTGCAGGTATCGCTTTCAGCATAAATGAAGCATTCGACAAGATTCTTTTAAAGTACCTTTTAGACCCTGATGTGGCCGAAGCCGAAGTGGGCGTATATGCGGCCTGTTATAAATTAGGTGTGTTTATGACGTTATTTGCAACTGCTTTCAGACTGGGGATTGAGCCTTTTTTCTTTAACCATGCAAAGGCTGAAAATGCCAAAACAACCTACGCTACCATCACTAAATATTTTTCTATTTTCGGCGGGGCGATTCTCTTAGGTGTTATTGTGTATATAGATGTGTTTAAGCGTATCCTGATTAAAGATCCAGACTATTGGGTGGCCTTGTCTATCGTCCCCATTATATTGTTGGCGAACCTTTTCTTGGGGATTTACCACAACCTCTCGGTATGGTATAAAGTGACAGATCGTACAAGGTTTGGTGCGTATATTTCCATAGTTGGCGCAGTGATTACCCTGTCGCTCAACTTTATGTTGATTCCTGTGATGAGCTATATGGGCTCTGCCATTGCAACCTTGGCGGCTTATGGCACCATGATGGTCTTGTCGTATTTCTTCGGAAGGAAATATTACACAGTACCGTACAATCTCAAAAAAATAGGAGGGTATCTGATGCTTTCAATTGTTTTTTCGGCAATTTCGTTTTACGGTTTTGAAGGCAATCTCGTAATTGGAACTGCTTTATTATTGGTATTTTTGTTGCTCGTATTCCTTTCAGAAAAAAAGGAACTTATAAGGATATTTAATAAGTAAGATTGCAGTCATTTGAGCTGAATTCTTTTAGAATGTTCACATATCCATAGAACTATCATGATATTAAATGAATTGAACGTATGACCAAAATTAAAATCATCAATACATCCGAACATGCGTTGCCAAGCTATGAAACCATTGCCAGTGCGGGAATGGATTTACGTGCGGTTGTTGCAGAACCTTCAACATTAAAACCGTTGCAACGGGCTATTGTAAAAACAGGTCTCTTTATAGAACTCCCTATTGGTTTTGAAGCACAAGTGCGCCCACGAAGTGGCTTGGCTGCCAAAAAAGGAATTACCGTATTAAATGCCCCAGGGACCATTGATGCAGACTATCGTGGCGAGATTGGGGTAATTTTGGTAAATCTATCGAATGAAGAATTTACGATCGAAAACGGAGAACGAATCGCCCAACTGGTCATCGCTAAACATGAGCGTGCCGTCTGGGAAACTGTGGAAGAATTAAGCGAAACATCCAGAGGTGCTGGCGGATTTGGTTCAACTGGAGTAAAATAAAAAATTAGAATTATGAAAATTATTGTCCCAATGGCAGGCCGCGGAAGTAGGCTACGCCCACATACCTTAACCGTTCCAAAACCGCTTATTCCCGTTGCCGGAAAACCGATTGTACATCGCTTGGTGGCCGATATTGCGGCGGTACTAAATGAAGAAATTGATGAGATTGCTTTTATTCTTGGAGACCCCGCCTTTTTTGGAGACGACGTTGTGGAAAGTCTAAAGGAATTGGCAAACGAATTGGGTGCTACTCCTAGCATTTATCGGCAACTAGACCCAAAGGGTACAGGCCATGCCATCATGTGTGCAGAACCATCGCTTAGCGGTCCTGCGGTAATTGCGTATGCCGATACCTTGATACGCGCCGATTTCGACTTAGATAAAGAGGCAGATGCGGTAATTTGGACTAAAAAGGTGGAAAACCCAGAAGCGTATGGTGTAGTAAACCTGAACGAAAACGATGAAATCATCGAGTTGGTAGAAAAACCTGAAACCTTTGTAAGCGATCAGGCTGTCATCGGAATTTATTATTTCAAGGATGTGGCAGTTTTGAAAAAGGAACTGCAGTACGTGTTAGACAACAATATCATCAATGGAGGCGAATACCAAATCAATGACGGTATTAAACGAATGATGGCCAGCGGAAAAACCTTTAAGACAGGGACTGTTTCTGAGTGGATGGACTGTGGAAACAAAGAAGTAACCGTAGAAACGAATCGGCGAATGCTCGGCTTTTTGTCCGAAGCCAACGTGCCTTTAATTTCAGAGGAAATTTCCAAAGAAAATTCAAAAATCATCGAGCCTTGCTTTATCGGCGAGGGGGTTCAATTAAAAAATAGCACGGTTGGCCCACATGTTTCTATAGGCAAAGGCACAATAATTGAGGATAGTACCGTTAAAAATAGTATAATCCAGACGCATTCAGTAGTAAAAAATGCTACTTTAGACAACGCGATGATCGGAAATCACGCTCACTTTGATGGCGATTTTACAAATGTAAGCATAGGCGATTATTCGCAATTAAAATAAAAACCCAGAATGGTTCCTTCCCTTCAAAGGGAAGGTGGATTATTTGTCTTTAGGCAAATAAGACGGAAGGGTTGAAACAATATGACCACAAAATTCAAATTTCTAAAAATACTTATTCTCGGAATCTTACTTTCCGCCCCGGCCATCTATGCCCAAGACGAAAAAGATCTGGAGAACGATAGCGCTACGGTTAACGAAGACCTTGGTACCGTAACAGATTCTTTTCAAGAAAATTTCTTTGAAGCGTTAAAGCAAAAAGGAATTGAGAATTACGAATTGGCGCTAGACGCACTCACGCTTGCAAAAAGAGCTGCCAACGGAGATGTAGAAAATATTGCCGTAGTAGATTTTGAAAGAGGTAAAAATCTTGCTGCCCTAAAACGTTATGAAGAAGCCGAACTAAGCTTTCAGGATGTTTTAAAAACTCAACCGGCCAATCTAGATGTACAAGTAGCACTATACGATGTGTATTTTGAAATGCGGGATTACGACAAGGCGATTCCGTTGGTTAAAAATCTTATTAAACAAGATGAAGATTATAAAGAAGATTTGGTAAACCTCTACAACCGCACTAAACAATACGATTTAGCACTGACGTTGCTAGACGAATTGGACGAGACATGGGGTGAAAGTGTTTATAGAAATGCCTTGCGTAGAAATATTTATAAGGTTACCGGAAATACAGAAGGAGCCATTACCAACTTAGAAGAAAAAATAGACAAGAATCCAGAAAAGGAACAGGATTACTTGAATTTGATTTTTTTATATAGCGAGCAGGGAGATACTGAAAAAGCGTTTACCACCGCTAAAGAATTGCTTAAAAACCAACCCAAGAGTGAACTGGTGCATTTCGCATTGTATAAGTTTTATCTAGAAGAAGGCAACACCGAAGCTGCGCTTAACTCGATGAATATCGTCTTTGATGCTACGGAAATACCCAAGGAAAGTAAGTATAAAGTGCTGGCAGATTTTATCAATTTTGTAAATGAGAATCCGCAGTACGAAACAAACTTAGAAAAGGTAGTCACTTCGTTTACCGATGATAATTCAGGGCAAGTGTACGAGTCGTTAGGCCAATATTATGCTTCCAAAGGGAAAAAGGAAGTAGCACTGAGCTTTTATGAAAAAGGGGCGGCCTTAGATACCGATAACTATAGCCTGCTAAAAAACACCTTGTTGCTGCAAATCGATTTGCAGAAATATGACGAGGCAATTACGTTAAGCGAGGAAGCTTTAGGAACTTTTCCTGCCCAAGCCATGTTGTATTTGCTCAACGGCGTTGCCAACAACCGTTTGGGAAATAGTGATACCGCTATTGAAAGCCTAGAGAGCGGACTCGATTTTCTGCTTGATGACCCTAGGGTTGAACGTGATTTCTACGATCAATTACGAATTGCCTATGAAGCAAAAGGCGAACCAAACAAAGCAGCTTCTTTTAAAGTAAAGGCAGCTCAAATCAAGCTGGATAATTAATATGAAATACTACACCTTAGCGCTACTCTGCACGATTCTATTTACTGCCTGTAAAGGAACCAAGGGAATCACCGGCGAGACCAAAAATCTGACAGCGAAGAATATTGTAGCGGCACACCTAAAGGCAGCTCCAGAATTTAATACGATGGCCGCCCGGGTCTTGGTACAATATGAAGATGATAAGAAACAGCAGAGCATTACCATTAGCCTTCGGATGGAGAAAGACAGGGTTATTTGGATGAAGGCTTCCATTTTAGGCATAACCTTGGCGAAGGCGATGATCACGACCGATAGAGTTCAGTACTATGAAACGGTTGGAAACACCTATTTTGATGGAGACTTCAGTTTGCTGAGTGATTGGTTGGGAACCGAAATCGATTTTCAAAAGGCACAAAGCATTCTATTGGGACAAAGTATTTTCAACTTTGAAAATGGAAAATATACGGCTGAAGTATTGGGCGACAAATACAAACTTCAACCCAACGAGCAGCCTTTCAATTTTATCCACTCCCTGTTGTTGTTTTCGGATACTTTCAAAATAGCATCAGAAACGTTATCACAGCCTGATAACGGCCGAATTTTGAATATTAGGTATAATACCTATCAAGTAGTTGAAGGGAGCCTATATCCTTCAGAAATACACGTGCTCGCTTCAGAAAATGATAGCGCGACAAAAATAAATTTGACCTATCGGAAAATTGAACCCAATGTTTCTATCGGTTTTCCGTTTACCATACCAGAAGGCTATTCTGAAATTCAATTGTAATGCGAAACTACCTGCCATTATTTATGTTGCTGCTATGTGCATTTTTTCTTTCTACGGAAACATATGCGCAATCTGATAAGCAAAAAGAATTGGAAGCACAGCGCCAAGCGTTGCTACAGGAAATAAAGCAGATAAACACCTTACTTTTTAAAACCCGTGGAGAGAAAAAATCGATTCTCACCCAAGTGGAAGATCTTGACCAACGTATTCGAACCACCGAAAATCTGATTAAAATTACCAACAGACAAGCCAACTTACTCACGCGTGAAATTAACGACAACCTAACGAAAATAGACAATTTAAGAACTGAACTCACCGAACTGAAGGAAGACTATGCCGCCATGATTCAGAAATCGTACAAGAGCAAGTCTGAACAGAGCAGGGTGATGTTTTTGTTGTCTTCGGAAGGGTTTCTCCAAGCCTACAAGCGATTGCAATACATGAAACAGTATACCAAGTACAGAAAGGAGCAAGGGGAGGCGATAAAGCAAAAAACAGAATTGCTGAAAATATTGAACAAAGATTTGCTGGAGCAAAAGGAGAAGAAACAGCAACTGATTGCAGAAAATAATAAAACAAAAGCGCAATTAACCAAAGAGCGTAAAAACCAAGAAGGACTCATCGCCTCGCTTAAAAAAGACGAAGGTAAATTTGCTGGCCAGATAAAATCGAAACAACGGGAAGCAGCAGAAATAGATCGTAAAATCGACAAAATTATAGCCGATGCGATAGCGGCATCCAATAAAGCGGCCAATGCGAACAATACAACCAAAACAACAACTAAAAGAAGCAGCACCTTTGCCATGAATGCGGAAGCTACCGCACTTGCTGCAAACTTTACTGCGAACAAAGGGAAATTACCTTGGCCCATAAATAAGGGCGGAATTGTTGTAGAACGCTACGGAAGACATCGCCATCCGCAATTTCCGAATGTAGAAATATATAATAGTGGAGTGCGAATTGCGACCGAAACAGGTGCTATGGCGCGATCTGTTTTTAACGGTACCGTACTAGAAATTCAACAGGTAAAAGGGGCCAATGTGAATGTAATGGTGCAGCATGGTAATTATATTTCGGTATATAATAACCTTACCAACATTTTGGTTAAAAAAGGCGATAAAGTGTCTACAAAACAGGAATTGGGAACGGTTTATACCAATCCATCTACCGGAAAAACAACCTTTAAATTTGTCATCTTTCAAAATACCAAGCGTCTCAATCCAGCCGATTGGATTTATAAAATGTAGCAACCAAGGACTTTGCTAATCCCTAGCACAAACGCAGGCCATATTTAGCACCCTAACCAGCTTTCGTTAAAGTTATATTATAGGAAATTCAAGTCTTCTTCATGGGTTCGTCTTATTGTTTGATACACCCTTCTTTTTGGCAGTTACCAGCGTGTTTATCTTTCATCATCAGTTACTTTGGGGTAATTCCTAAAATGGTTTAAAGGCTATAAAAACAAAAAGCCCAAGCAGTTTGCTTGGGCTTTTTTATAGTTTAAACTAAATCTTCTTATCTCACGACAAGTTTCTTAGTTGCTTCTTGTCCGTCTGCGGTAATGGTAACAAAATAGATTCCTGTACCGAAGTTCGAAACATTAATAGACGTTTCCGTACTGTTCACGCTATTGTTGTTTACAGTTTGGATTGTTTGTCCGAGGCTATTAGTAACTCTAATAGTAGCGTTGCTCACGTTCGTAGTTCCAAAATCGATAAACACACGGTCGTCTGCAGGATTAGGGTACATGGTGATGTTGCTTAACAATACATCATCAACACCTAAGATACAGTCTAATGGTCCTCCTTCATACTGACGTCCTAATCTTCTTCTGGTTTCCCAACCTTCAGTATCATTACGTGCAGATACAGAATACCAGAAATCATATTCTCCAGCATCTTCAACTACAGGAATCGTTGCGGTTAAATCTGTTGTCGTTTCAACTACTTCCATATATTTTTCTCCTAGGAGATAAACATCATAAAATTCTGCTCCAGCTACTTCGGCCCATTCAAAGGTGGCTTCACCTTCACAAACTTTCGTTGCAATCATTGAGGCAGGCTGATCAGCAACAGAGAAATTATCGTCACTTGTATCAGAAAAAGCACCACTTGTTACGCGAACCAATCCTTCTCCCGTAAATGTACTAGGAGGAGTCCATTCGTATAAATCAGTAGTAGCTCCTACACTTGTAATATTAGACCAAGTTGCACCGTTGTCATCAGAATATTCTAACACAAAACCTGCTGTAGTGTTGATAGCATCCCAATGGATTGGAATAGGCTCAGAAAATTCTAACTTCTCACCTCCGTTAGGAAATGTTAATGTTAGGTTCTCTTCGATAATTTCATAAACAATGAAATAATCTTGTGGCCCTTGTGGCACATTAAATCCAGTTACATCAACATCGTAAGAACCGGCAGCAGGATTATTGATAAGCACCTGCTCTACATTATTTAATCGATCTACACCATTTGTTGCAGGCGTGTCTAGTGCTGTAGCATTAGGCGTTGAATCTAATACCCATGGTAAAAGTGTTGTACTTGAAGGGTCTGTAACCTCTAAATCAAGATCGTTCACTAAAGCAGTCGTAGCCCCAGGAGTTGCTGCTGGATCTTCCCAGTAAAGCATTACTCTAAGCTGAACGGTACCTGATGGTACGTTTATAGTATGAGTATTTGTATTTCCTTGTGAAACATCATCACTTAAATGACGCCCGTCTTCAATTAGCATACCAGCTCTAAGCGCATTTACGATACCCCAACCAAATTTGAAATCTGGTCCTACGTTACCAGCGTCGTTTGCAGTATTTAAAAGCGTAGCTTTAATCAAACCTGAGTTTGGCATATTACCACTATTCTCTTCCATATACGCTTGGTATAACTGTGCAGAGATGCCAGCAATACCAGGAGCAGCACCAGAAGTACCTCCAAAACTAAGATATCCATTATTAGGAGCGGTAGAAATCTGATTCTGTCCGTTTGCTGCAATATCTGGCTTAATACGACCATCATGTGCAGGTCCACGGCTACTTGAGCTTACCAAAGATCCATCAAAAAATACGTTGGCAGTAGCAATTACATTTTTTCCTTGCTTGTGTCCACCAGTAATATTTCCCCACTGGTTTCCAGCACCATATCCACAATTTTGATTGTTTGAGTTTCCTGCTGAAAATACATGTAATAAAGAAGGATTGTCAATGGTTTGCTCATCTACTGTTTCTGTGATAGAAGTATATCCAGCATTACATCCATTACTGTATGATGAATTCGTAATCTGTACATCACCTGAATTAATAAGGCTTGTTGTTGCGTTATCTAAGAAGTTAGGAACATAGTTTACCACATGAAGGTCTGAACCGGCAGCCATACCTCTAAAACGAGGGTCTTTGTTACCTGCTCCTGCCATAATTCCAGAAACTCCATCACCGTGGGTGTTACCACCATTATTTCCATTAAGACCAGAAATACGTCCTTGGAAATCTACGTGTGGTCCTACAGCACCATCGTCTCTACATAAAACTCCAACGCCTGAACCGTCATAATTTCTTCCGGCTCCTGTTTGCGTGTCTAATGCACTAGCTCTGTGAAGTGCTCTTCCGCGCAAGTCATCAGGAATTGAAGGGGCTACAATTACTTCTACCCACTTAACGTATGGAAGTTCTGCAAGACTTTCCAAGCAGTTGTTAGGAATTAAAAGATCGATATTGTTCGAATTGTCATAGCGTTGTGCTACAGCAATTTGCTTCTGAGCTAATTCTAGAATCACTCTATCTGTAGAAATATTATCATAGTGTTGAAGGGTTACACGGTAGTTATCCCCGCTAATTGCCCAATCACCAATGTTTCCATTTTTAAGATCTTGTGACAATTTGAAACGTCCCTCAATAGGAACGATAGAACGTACTCCGTTCGCTTTCAGCATATCTACCGAAGTACTAGCTGGGAAGTAAAACAAATACGCGTGATTTGAAATATAATTGATTAATTCTAACCTGTTGGCTTCGAATAAATCTTGAACATCCTGGGTTGGGGTGCTGTAAAACTGTACCCAACCTACATAACCATTTTCCATTTGTGCGGATTCTGGCATATCGGCCCAATCGAAGGTTCCGATATTTTCTGGCATTTCGATGGTTTCATCTTGAAACTGAATCGTGTACGTGCTCTGTGCAAATGATGCGAATGCAACCATTAAAAACACACCGAGAACAGTACTTTTGATTCTCATTTTTGAGAAGAAAGTAAAACTTTTCATAGGTTTCTTTTTTTAATATTAAAATAGGTGAAATCCTGATAAAAGTTAATTTTATCAGAAAATGATTTCAAATATATTCAATACGAATGAATTAGTCTGATAATAATCGAAAAAAAGAGCCGAAAAAGTGTTAAATCGAACGATTTTCACATAAATAGCTACCTATTAGATAAACAGGGCTTTCAATTCTGTGGCTTCGGAAGGAGCAAGCTTTCCTGCAAGTACCAAACTTAATTGTCGCCTACGAAGTGCTGCGGTAAATCGCTCTTCTTCAATTTCAGTCTCTGGGACAATAGGAGGTACCGGCACAGGGTTTCCCGTTTCGTCAACTGCGACAAAAGTGTAAATGCCTTCGTTTGCCTTACTCTTCATGCCGTTTTCGCGGTCTTCAATCCAAACATCCATATAGACTTCCATAGAGCTTTTGAACGATCGTGAAACTTGTGCTTCAACAGTCACAACACTACCTGACGGAATCATTTTATTGAAAGCGACATGGTTTACAGAGGCAGTAACCACAATCCTTCTACTGTGTCTTCGGGCTGCAATACTGGCCGCCCGATCCATTCGGGCCAATAATTCACCACCGAACATATTCCCGATAGGGTTGGTTTCTCCAGGTAGTACCAAATCGGTTATTACCGTGCGCGATTGCTTTGGGGTTTTAGGTTCCATTGTGCTATTTTTTGCAAAGGTAATCATTACCCAATTTGGGCACTATTATTTTAAAGAAAGGATGGTAGAAAAAAGGTGTTTTTATTCTGAAATATCTTTAACCAATAACCAAGCGTCTTTGTTTTCGGTAGCTTTAATGGTTCGCAATGCTTGTAAGGCTTCGATTCTGTCTTCGTGGCTACTAAAAACAACTTGGTGTAAGCCGTATTTGTTGGTCCCCAAAAGTCTTGGCGTAAAACCACGCTGGGTTAATTGTGCCATTTTCTTTTCAGCATTGGCTTCAATTCTAAATGCGCCAGCAATCACATGGTATTTTCCCTTTTGCTTCGGAACGGTAACGTTCATAGCTTTCAACGGGTTCTCAATCACAAAGGTTGCTTGCTGGATTTGAGAATCTAATTTTGTTTCAGCTTTTTGCTTTTCAGCAAAATTATAATCTTGTACTTGCCCTTCATAAAGTTTCATACCGCCAAATCCTGCAACCGTTATAGCAATCAGGCCTATGGCTGCATATTTCAAATAAGGAGATGCGGTTCTTTTCTCTGGAGTAAATAAAATAGGCGACTTTTCTTCTAGTGCCTCAACCGATTCTTTGTAAACCTCTCGAGAGACTTTAGGCGCTCCAACGGCAGCCAAGCCAAATGAAGCAGTACTGAAATTTCCGTCTGCTGAAGGCTTAAATTGAACCGTTTGTTCTTCGTTTAGAGAAAATGTACCTACGTTGTCTAGGGTCACTGTTTTTCCTTCGCTGAGCGCTAACGAAAGCTTGCCCGTAAAATTTCTGATGGTTTGTAGGGCTAAAGTGTAGCTTTGTCCTTCAACATTCGCAACATAATTGGCTAAGATACCATCGTTGGTTTGTAGTTGTCGGTTAAACATGACCGACTTGCCTGGCGGATGGAATGTTTCGGTAGCAGCATCAATTCTTGCCGACTCATACCGTGTAATGAAAGCACCAAAACCTGGAACAATCACACATTCATACCTGTAGAGCAAATCACTTATGTAGGTGGCCAATTGCATGTAAACAAACATAGATTTTTTTTCTTCGCTTTTCAACTGAAATGCGGCAAATTTATCAACAACTCAAAAAATTGTACTTTTGAAACACTCCCCAGCAATACCATTTGTATGCTCTCACAAAATGAATTGCTGTATACCCTAGCGCTGCAACGCGTTAAAAATCTTGGCGATGCTTCCGCTAAAAAATTACTGCGAACTGTTGGCTCTGCGGAAGGGATTTTCAAAGAAAAAAAGGCGCACCTGCTAAAAATCGATGGCATTGGACGGCAGAAATTGAAAGAACTGTCTGCCGCAATACAACTGCCTATTGCTGAAGATGAACTGCAGTTTATTACTGAACGGCACATCACTTGCCATTATTTTTTAGATGCTACCTATCCTGAAAACTTAAAACACTGTATCGACGGGCCATTATTGCTTTTTGAACGCGGCACTGTAAATCTTCGGAATCGAAAAATCATCAGTATTGTAGGAACCAGAAAAGTCACTTCATACGGTGCCGATTTCTGTAGAAACCTGGTCGAAGAACTCGCTCCTCTGAACCCGGTGATTATCTCAGGATTTGCCTACGGTGTGGATATTTCAGCACACAAAGCAGCCCTAAACAACAATTTACAGACCGTAGCTTGTCTGGCACATGGCTTAAACCAAATGTATCCCAAAACACATAGTAGATATGTTGCCCCGCTCGAACAAAACGGAGGGTTCCTCACCGAATTTTGGAGCAATGATGCCTTCGACCGTACCAATTTTTTAAAACGGAACCGTGTCATTGCCGGAATTAGCCAAGCAACCATCGTGATAGAATCTGCCGAAAAAGGAGGGAGCCTTGTCACGGCAGATATTGCAAATAGCTATAACCGCGATGTATTTGCCGTACCAGGGCGTGCTACAGACAGACAAAGTCTTGGCTGCAATAACCTGATAAAATCGAACCAAGCACAGATGTTAACTTGTGCTGCAGACCTAGTATATCTATTGGGATGGGACTTAGATGAACATCCGATTCAGGGAACGCAAACCAAGCTTTTTTCCGAATTAACAGCAGAAGAACAAACCATTTACCAATACTTACAATCGAATGGAAAACAACAACTCGATCTCATATCATTGGCTTGCCATTTTCCTACGTATAAAGCAGCGACATTGCTGCTCAATCTCGAGTTACAAGGATTGGTGCGGCCATTACCGGGAAAATTATTCGAAGCTATTTAGTATCCAACTTTCTCACGAACTCGCTGTAAAACGGCATCGGCCACTTTTGTTGCTTTTTTAGCACCCACCGTCAATGCATCTTCTATTTCAGCATAGTTAGCCATATAGTGCTCGTATCGCTTTCGCGGAAGTTCAAACGTTGCCAGGATTAGCTCATATAATGCTTGCTTGGCATGCCCGTAGCCATAATTGCCTCCTGTATAATTTGCGCGCATCGTTTCAACTTGAGCTTCTGAAGCTACTAATTTATAGATTGCAAAAACATTGCAGGTATCGGGATCTTTTGGCTCCTCTAATGGTGTGCTATCGGTTTCAATACCCATTATCTGTTTCCGCAGCTTCTTCTCAGGCAGAAAGATGTTGATGATATTGTTTTTGCTCTTGCTCATCTTGGTACCATCTGTTCCAGGAATCAACATAGTGTTGTCTTGCACTTTTGCTTCGGGCATTACAAAAGTCTCGCCCATTTGTGCATGGAATCTTGAAGCCACATCTCGAGTAATTTCTAAATGCTGTAACTGGTCTTTTCCAACGGGAACAACTTGGGTGTCGTATAATAAAATATCGGCAGCCATGAGCATTGGATAGTTAAAAAGCCCTGCATTTACATCTTCCAGGCGGTCTGCCTTGTCTTTAAAACTATGTGCTAAGGTGAGGCGTTGATAAGGAAAAAAACAGCTTAAATACCAAGAAAGCTCAGCTACCTGCGGGATATCACTTTGGCGATAAAAAACAGTTTTATCTACATCCAACCCAAAAGCTAACCATGTAGCAGCCACACTATAGGTGTTCTGTTTAAGAACAGCAGCGTCTTTAATTTGCGTAAGCGAGTGCATGTCTGCAATAAAAAGAAATGAGTCGTTTTTAGGATTGTTTGCCATTTCAATAGCAGGAACAATAGCTCCTAAAATATTCCCTAAATGAGGGGTTCCTGTACTTTGTATTCCGGTGAGTATTCTTGCCATAATTTGGTCCGCTTGGGCGGGGAACTTTTTAAAGGGGTGCTTATTTTCAGCAAAGGTACTTTTTTTACCGTTTTTGTACGGTAGATATTCCTATTTTTGGCTCAGCTTGAAATTTCTAAAAAACATAGCGCGAATTTTCTACAGGATCTGGTTCTACATTTTGTTGGGAGTTCCTATCGTGGTGATGTCGCCCGTGCTTATCATCAGTATTCTTCGCCAAGAATGGTACCCCTATTTTTTTAAGTTGGCCCGAATATGGGCCACTTTAATATTGTTCGGGATGGGTTTTAGGCCTATTATTAAAAGGGAAGAACAATGGAAAAAAGGGCAGAGCTATATGTTTGTGGCCAACCATACGTCGATGACCGATATCATGCTCATGTTGTACGTCACCAAAAATCCGTTTGTGTTTGTAGGGAAGAAAGAACTGGCTAAAATTCCGGTCTTCGGATTTTTCTACAAACGAACGTGTATTTTGGTAGATCGAAACAATCCGAAGAGTCGTAGGGAAGTCTTTGCAAGGGCTCAGAGCAAATTAAGCCAAGGGCTGAGTGTGTGTATTTTTCCCGAAGGAGGTGTACCCGACGATGAAAGCGTGCTGCTAGATTCATTCAAGGATGGGGCGTTCCGACTGGCAATCGATCACCAAATACCTATTGCGCCCATGACTTTTCATGACAATAAGGCTAGATTTTCATATACGTTTTTAAGCGGAAGCCCAGGGAAGATGCGTGTACAGGTACACAAAACAATTCCTACTGAAAATTTAGGGTTAGACGATAAGCGTATGCTGAATAAGAAGGTGAGAAACGTGATCTTATCTGAACTTGAAAATCCGAGCCATTAAAAAACCGCCTCTATGGCGAGAGACGGTTTCCTTAACTTTTGGAGGGGTTTTCCCTGCCAACTAAAAACTAACCTAAAATTTAAAACTCAATCCACTATACACACCTAAATAGTAGGGTCTGAAATCTATACTTGTGTCTGTATAGGGATTGAGTTGGTATTTGAACATCGGTTCAATATTAAACTTTAATTTCTTGCTCAGTTGGTAATTAAATCCGAGCCCGATGTTCGTTGTAAAGCTTATAGAATTCAAATTATTTGCTTCTCCCAAAACGGTTCTAAAATCACCGTCGTTTACTACAATTTCATTATTGCCTAAAAAGAGGGTGCTCATGCCACCAATCACATTAATCCCGAAACGGTTGTCTAGAAGGTCGTACTTTAATTCGAGAGGCACTTCGTAATAACTAAGTTGCTGACTGATTTCTGCGTTGCCCCCAGTCGATTTCGGCACAATGTTTCCAAATCCGCCACCTTCAGGAGCATTTGGAAGCATGCCGCGATCAAAAACGGTGGTTACGGCACCTCGATTGTTATAATCTACAGTTTTAAGGCCAAAAGCTTGCGGGGCCGAAGCTACTTGCACATCTCCTGTTGCATAGCTCAAGTTCACATTGTTTACACCAGAGCGTACCGAAAATTTATCTGAAATGTCATAAGCAACCTGTACTCCGTAACTTAAATTAATATCGCCACTTTGTGTATTGTCTGCAAACATAGGGTCTATAGAAGAGCCTCCATTTAGCGAGCCGTAATATACTGGGCCCACATTGGGAGCCACAGCCCAACGGTTAGAAGGGCCTTCTTTCTTTAAAAGGGGTTCTTCTAGTTGCTTGTTTTCTTCAATCGCATCAAAAATTGATTTTTTCTTTTTTTCAGCTTTTTCAGTAGCGGCAACGTCTGTCTCTGTACTGATGATGGCATCAGATTTGTCGATTTTAATAGCTTCAGAACCAAGATTCTCTTGTTTGGTTTCTGTATTCGCTACCGCCTCTTTTTCTGAAACTACCTTGGTAGCATCCTTCACCAAAGGATGCAAACTGGTTTCAGATTTTTTCTGAGTGTTGTTTGTAGCATTGGTAGCCTTGGCTACAGCTTCTGTTTCTGTGTTATAGGTAGTTGAAGCATCTTTCTTTAATGGGTTTTGAAGCGCTTCTTTGTTGAAATTTTTCTGGGTCGAATTTTTTGAGTTTTCCGAAGCCTCTGCAACACCATCTTCGGTAGCATTAGTAATGGCTGAACGGGTCTCTTCGGAAAGGGTCGATTTTGTATTATCGGTAGTCGTATTGTTGTTTTCTGCTGAACCGTCTAAAGTATTATCATTTTCGGAAGCCACTTGAGTACCTTCTGAGTTGATCACACCATCAATTTTTGGGGTAGTATCGTTCTTGTCTAGGTTCTCGATTGCATCTTTTTCGTTGACGATTTCGTTAGAAAGATCTGTAGGTCCGTCAAATAACGTAATGCCTACGGTGAGCAACAAGGCGAGCAAAGCTGCCACTCCGGCAACACGCCACCACAACGGAATAACACGGCGCTTCTCCTTTTTCTGTTGGAGTTTCGCTTCGATGGCGTCCCAAACAACAGGCGAAGGTGCAGCTTCAAAATTTTGAAACTGGTCTTTGAAGAGTTCGTCTATGTTATTTTTTTCTTTCATTTAAAGTCTACAAATGGGGGATGACTTATATTTCAGTATTCAGTATTCAGTATTCAGTATTCAGTATTCAGTATTCAGGATAACTATTTTAATTTTTTACTCACAACTTTGTCACCCTGAGCTGTCAAAGGGTACAACTCACAACTCACAACTCATCACTCCGATACGCTTCCACCTTCTTTTTTAGGATTCCTCTGGCACGCGCTAGATTCGATTTAGACGTACCGTCGCTAATTCCTAACATTTCAGCAATCTCTTTGTGCGCATAACCATCTAGCACATACATCGAAAACACCAATCGGTACCGGTCTGGCAGCTCTTGTATGATTTTGAGCAGGTACTTTAACGGCACATCGCTTTCAATCACATCATCGTCATCTTCTGGCTGTTCAATATTGGCTTCTTCCTTAATATTGAAAACTTTTTGCTTTCTATATTTCTGAAGTACGGTGTTTACCGTAACCCGTTTCATCCAGCCTTCAAAAGAACCTTTGTCTTTAAATTGCCCAACCTTCTCAAAAATGGTCATAAACGCATCTTGGAGATTGTCTTCCGCCTCGGTATAGTTGGGCGAATAACGCAAACAGATAGAAAATAAAACCCCAGAATATTGTTGGTACAATGCTCCCTGAGCTTTTATATCTTGCTGCTTACATTTTTGTATGAGCTCATCTAATGTCAAATGTAGTTGCCGTGGTTAGTTGGTTGTTCACTATTGCGTTGCGACAAAACAGCTACCGTTAAGGTTTCTACACTGCGTAGATACCCAAAAAAAGGTAGGGTTGCGTTAAAATATTGTAAATTATTCGTTTAGCGCTGCAATAGAGTCTTTTATCTTCTTTTCCAGCTCTTCCATTAACTCAGGATTGTCTAACAATAATGTTTTTACCGCGTCGCGACCTTGGCCCAATTTAGTGTCGTCATAACTAAACCAAGAGCCCGCTTTTTTGATGATTTCAAAGTCAACACCTAAGTCAATGATCTCACCCACTTTTGAAATTCCTTGTCCGTACATAATATCGAACTCGGCTGTTTTAAAAGGAGGCGCTACCTTATTCTTAACTACTTTAACGCGTGTTTTATTTCCTTGCACCGCACTATTGCTGTCTTTAATTTGTGTAGAACGGCGAATATCCAGACGTACCGAGCAATAAAACTTTAGTGCATTACCACCCGTAGTGGTTTCAGGATTTCCGAACATCACCCCAATTTTTTCACGTAATTGGTTAATGAAGATTACGGTACAGTTGGTCTTGCTGATAGATCCGGTAAGTTTTCTGAGGGCTTGCGACATCAATCGGGCGTGAAGCCCCATTTTGCTATCGCCCATCTCACCTTCAATTTCGCTTTTGGGTGTTAAGGCCGCAACCGAATCGATTACAATAATATCTATCGCACCACTTCTAATTAGGTTGTCGGTAATTTCGAGTGCTTGTTCTCCGTTGTCGGGTTGTGAAATGATGAGGTTTTCAATATCAACCCCTAATTTTTCAGCATAATACCTATCGAATGCATGTTCTGCATCGATAAAGGCGGCGATTCCTCCTTTTTTCTGTGCCTCAGCAATGGCGTGCAAAGTGAGGGTGGTTTTACCAGAAGATTCCGGACCGTAGATTTCAATAACACGGCCACGCGGATAGCCGCCTACGCCCAATGCCACATCAAGCCCTAGAGAGCCCGTTGAAATTACATCTACTTCTTGTACGGCGCTGTCGCCCATTTTCATGACCGTTCCTTTTCCGTAGGTCTTGTCTAATTTGTCTAAGGTAAGTTTTAATGCCTTTAGTTTTGCGTCTTTCTCGTTGCTCATGGGTTCTGTTAAATTAATAGAGGAGTCAAGAAGTAAAAATACTATTTCTTTAGGTTTACAGCAACCTACAGAACGGGAGAATGGGAGATTTTGTTAACAGTAGGCAGACGGTTAAAAGAATGACGGGTTAAACGGAAATTCTAGGCTTATTTCTTTACAAACTTCGCAGTGAACTGTTGTCCGGTATCGCTTTCGGCTTTTAGGAAATAGACCCCAGCTTTTAAGGCTTCGGTATTGATTGTTGGATTTCCTGGTTGGAATTGCGTGGCGTACACTTCGCTACCTTGAATGTCATAAACATGAATGGACCGAATTGGAACTTCCGAAGCGATGTTTAAATTGTCAAATACAGGATTAGGATACAACTGTATCGATTGCGGTTGGAAATCTGGAGTGCTCAATGGCTGGTTGCTATAATATGCAGTATTGCCTTCACTATTGGTAATTGACAATAAAATTTCACTACCGTTCGCAGACAAATTATATGTAAACGGACTTTTATTCATCCCAATGTCGTCATAAAACAAAGAATTATATTGACTTCCAAAAAGTGATAGCTCAGCAGAGTTACATAACCCATTAAGAACCATTGGATTATCTTCAATGTCAAATTTATTTTCATTCGGGTCATAAACTGCTATACATAAAAGATCATCACAGAAGTAGGTGCTAAAAAAATCAGGGTTTTGAAGAAACCGAACTATTCCACCAACTTTTATAGGATCATTAATAGGAGGCGTTGTGTAATTTGTTCCATCAAGATCGATGCTTGTGACGTACCATGTGGTGTCAAATAGTTGTGGATCCTGTGCAAAAACGCCAGAGGTCGTGCAGAGTAACACCAAAAGGATGAACAGTTTTTTCATGAGATTATTTCTTTACAAATTTTGCAGTTAGTTGTTGCCCAGTATCACTTTCAGCTATTAGAAAATAGACTCCAGTTTTTAAGGCTTCGGTATTGATTGTTGGATTTCCTGGTTGAAATTGCGTGGCGTACACTTCCCTTCCTTGAATGTCATAAATACGGATGGACTGCAAGAGTGCCTCTGAAGCGATATTTACGTTGTTGGTGACGGGATTGGGGAATACTGATAGTGTTGTGTTGCTCTCAAAATCATCAACTCCCAATATAGATTTCCCGCCATAAAATGCTTGGTTCCCATCTTCATTGGTTATGATCATTTCCAGTTCATTATATCCAACATACTCTATCGTATACGTAAACACATGACCAGGGTCATCAATTTTAAAGAAATCTTCAAAATAAGCTTTTTCAAAAGCAAGTGTCTCGGGCAAATTACATTCGTTGGAATTAATTTCGAATTCTGTCGTTGAGAACGAGCTGTCATCTACAGTAAGCAATTCAGTTGTTATTCCATTGCAAACCCAAGCGCCCATCCAATAAATGGTGCCGTCTGTATCAAAAACTATTCCCACCGAATTTATTTCAGAATTAAATGAATAGTCAACAATTTCTCCGTCAATCTTTAAATAACCGAGCAACCAATTGTTTAGGTAAAGTTCCTTAATTGGGTCTTGCGCAAAAACATTCAGCGAAATCAGTAGTGTAATTAAGAGCGCAGTTGCTTTTTTCATAACTAATTTATTGAATTGGGATATTCTTCAATATAGCAATTTTCCGCAAAACGCGTATCTTTGCCGCTCAAATCAATTCTTTACACCCAAAAATTAGTATAGCATGCAACTGTACAATAAAATGAGTGCGAAAGAAAGGGCCGCCATGCTGGAAGAAGCTGGTGAAGATCGCTTAACCCTTTCCTTTTACAAATACGCCAAGATTGGCAATCCGCAACTTTTTAGAAACCACCTCTTTGTAGCTTGGGATGCGCTGCAGGTGCTTGGGCGCATTTATGTCGCCAAGGAAGGCATCAATGCGCAACTCTCTGTGCCTGCCAATAACTTCGGAAAGTTTAAAGCATTTCTAGATGGGATCTATTTTTTGGAAAACGTCCGTCTTAACATCGCTATAGAACACGATTTGAAGTCGTTTCTCAAGCTAAAAGTGAAAGTGCGCCACAAAATTGTGGCAGATGGCCTCAACGATGAAACATTCGATGTCACAAATAAGGGTGTTCACGTAGATGCGGTGAAATTCAACCAACTCATCGAAGATCCCGACACCGTCCTCGTAGACATGCGCAACCACTACGAAAGTGAAATCGGTCATTTTAAAGGCGCCGTAACTCCAGATGTGGATACCTTTCGCGATAGCTTAGACATTATCGAAGAAGATTTAAAAGACCATAAAGAAGACAAAAAGCTGGTGATGTACTGTACCGGTGGTATTCGCTGTGAAAAAGCCAGTGCTTATTACAAACACAAGGGGTTTCAGCAAGTGTATCAGCTGGAAGGCGGTATTATTGAATACGCCCGACAGGTTGAAAACAAAGGACTCGAGAACAAGTTCCTCGGAAAGAATTTTGTGTTCGACCACCGTCGTGGCGAACGTATTTCAGACGACGTGATTGCACAATGCCACCAATGTGGTGCGCCTTGCGACACCCACGTAAACTGTGCAAACGAAGCCTGCCATTTGCTGTTTATTCAATGTGACAATTGCCGTGAAGCCATGCAGGAATGCTGTTCTACCGAATGTCAAGAAATCATTCAATTGCCCTATGAAGAGCAGAAAAAACTGCGAAGTGGCCTCCATAACAGCAATAAGATTTTTAAGAAAGGGCGTTCCGAAAAATTAAAGTATAAGAAGTAGGGTTGCCATAATAATTGCTACCTTTACTTCTTAAGAATTTGTTTAATTTCCGAGAGGTTTAACGCTATAAAACCAAGAAAGATGTCAGGTTGAGCGCCCGCCAGAATGAAAGAACATTCTTTCGGGCTGGCAGTCGAGAACTTCATGAGGCTTACTATTTAAAAAGCAGTTTGAATCTTCGACAAGCTAAATACAAGAAAACTCAATGTGACAACCTAGCTTTAAACCTCCACTATATATAAACTAATATGGGCTGTACCAGCTGTGCCAGTGGCGCCAACGGTCAGCCAAAGGGTTGCAAGAACAATGGTACTTGTGGCACCGATGGCTGCAACAAATTAACGGTGTTCGATTGGCTTTCAAATATGTCGCTCCCCGGCAACCAAGAACCCTTTAACGGGGTAGAGGTGCGTTTTAAGAACGGACGCAAACATTTTTACCAAAATCAGGATAATCTTTCACTTTCCATAGGCGACACCGTCGCTACAGAGGCTTCGCCAGGCCATGATATTGGTATGGTTACCCTTACGGGGGAATTGGTACGGGTGCAGATGAAAAAGAAAAAGCAACCAATTGACGTTGCGGCCCTTCCGAAGATTTACAGAAAAGCAACCCAAAAAGACATCGATATTTGGCAGAAATGCCGCGATAGAGAGGCCGATATCCAAAAACGGTCACGTGAAATTGCGATCCGATTAGGACTTCAGATGAAATTGAGCGATATCGAATTTCAGGGAGACGGTTCTAAAGCTATTTTCTACTATACTGCCGAAGAACGTGTCGATTTTAGACAACTCATCAAAGAATTCGCTAGAACGTTTAATACGCGTATCGAAATGAAACAAGTGGGGCTGCGCCAAGAAGCAGCTCGACTGGGGGGCATCGGTTCCTGCGGAAGGGAGTTGTGTTGTTCTACGTGGCTTACCGATTTCCGATCTGTGAACACTTCCGCAGCGCGTTATCAGCAACTAAGTTTGAATCCGCAAAAACTAGCTGGACAATGCGGAAAGTTGAAATGTTGCCTGAACTATGAGTTAGATACATATATGGAAGCGTTAGAAGTGTTTCCGCGTAGCGATGTAAAGCTGAAAACCGACAAAGGCATGGCACAGTGCCAAAAAATTGATATTTTTAAAGGGTTGATGTGGTTCAGTTACGAAAAGGAGGGCATGAACTGGCATACCCTAAAAGTTGAAAAGGTGAACGAAATCATCGCTATCAACAAAAAAGGAAATACGGTTGCTAGCCTCGAAGAATTTATTGAAGACATTGTGGTACCAGACGAAAAATTGTTCAACAACGTGGTGGGCCAAGACAGTTTAACACGTTTCGACAAACCAAAGCAAAGCAAAACAAATCGCAGGAAACGCAACAATAGAAACAAAAAACAAGGAGGTAACCGCAAAAAAGGTAATGCTGCCAGCAAAGGCAATGCTCAAAAAGGCGGAAAGCCACAGAATAAGAAAAGAAGACATAAGCCAAAACCCAAAAACAATGCGTAAGGTTGTTGCCTTTTTTATCATACTAATTATATGTGTAGCCTGCGACACACAAACGGTTTGGAGCGAAACTAAATCGTTGGGCGTGTGGGACAAAGACAATCCGGTTACCTTTAGTATTCCGCAGTTAGATTCTTTAAAGAGCTACCACATGTTTATCAATATTCGGAATACAAACGAGTATCCGTTCAATAATTTGTTTCTTGTTGCAGACATCGAGTTCCCACACGGAAAGACCATTACCGACACCTTGGAATACAAAATGGCATATCCAAATGGGGAATGGATGGGCGAAGGGATTGGAAGTTTGAAAGAAAGCAAATTGTGGTTTAAAGAAAATATCCGCTTTACGGAAGAAGGAAATTATAACATAACTATAACACAAGCTGTGCGCAATAACGGCGAAGTAGACGGCGTTAGCCAATTACCGGGCATCTCAGATGTTGGAATCAGTATTGAAGAAGCGACACAAACTCCATAGCCATGGCAACAAAAAAAGCAAAACCTAAAAAGAAAGCACAAGGCGGTAATAGAAAATACCGAAATTGGGTTTATAAAATAGTTGGAGCAGGTGTGCTTTTGGTGGTGTTTCTCTTTCTGTTAGCGTCTTGGGGCGTTTTTGGAAGTTTACCCGATGAAACCAGTTTAGAAAACCCCGAAAAGGATCTAGCCACGCAGATTGTGTCTTCAGATGGTCGCGTGATCGGAAAATTTTTTAAGGACAACAGAACTCCCGTACAGTTTGACGATCTACCAGACCATTTAGTAAATGCATTGATTGCAACCGAAGATGTTCGGTTTTACGACCATGCTGGGATTGATGCACGAGGAACCATTCGTGCAGCCGTATTTTTGGGATCTAAAGGGGGCGCTAGTACCATTACGCAGCAGTTGGCAAAGCAATTCTTTACGAATCAGGTTTCAAGGAATAAATTAGATCGAGGGATTCAAAAAATCAAAGAGTGGGTGATTGCCACCCGTTTGGAACGCCGCTATACCAAAGAAGAAATCATTACCATGTATTTTAATACATACGATTTCCTGAATCTTGCCATTGGTATCGAATCTGCAGCTAACATTTATTTCGATAAACCGCCTACTGAACTGACTACCGTAGAGTCTGCCATGTTGGTTGGGATGTTTAAAAATTCATCGTTGTACAATCCGGTCCGTAACCCGGTTGGCGTTAAAAACCGAAGAAACGTAGTGTTGGCACAAATGGCCAAATACGATTTTATTTCAGAGCAGGTGAAAGATTCGCTGCAAGCACTGCCTTTAGGAGTTAAATTTACACCCCAAGACCACGATGAAGGAATTGCTACGTACTTCAGGGAATATGTTCGAGGCTATATGAAGCAATGGGCGAAGGACAATCCGAAGCCAGACGGGACATTCTACGATATTGATAGTGACGGAATGAAGGTGTTCGTGACGCTAGATTCCAAAATGCAAGAATATGCAGAGCAAGCGATGACGGCACATATGGTGAACCTACAGAAAGAATTTGACGAGCAGAATGAAAAAAATAAAACGTTTCCATTCAGGGATATTTCCGAAGAAGAAATAGACGGCATTATGAATTCGGCCATGAAACGTTCAGACAGATGGCGCGAACTCGAGAAACAAGGCAAATCGGAGAAAGAGATAAGAGCCAGTTTCAAAAAGAAAACCAAGATGCGTGTGTTTACTTGGGCGAATAAAGATCGTTATATCGATACCACGATGACGCCGTTAGATTCCATACGCTATTACAAATCGATTCTACAAGCAGGCCTGATGTCTATGGACCCCCAAACTGGTGAAGTGAAAGCTTGGGTGGGCGGTATAGACTACAAAAATTTTAAATACGATATGGTGCGTACGGGTCAACGCCAGATAGGTTCTACTTTTAAGCCTTTTGTATATGCTACGGCCATAGACCAAATGCATATGTCACCCTGCGATACCTTACCCAACACCCCATATACCATAGAAGCTGGAAAATATGGATTGTTGAAACCTTGGAGCCCTAAAAATGCTGGTGGAGATTATGGCGAGATGATGACACTAAAAAGAGCCTTGGCACAATCGGTAAATACGATTACGGCTAGACTGATTGACCGTGTGGGCCCAAAACCTGTAATCGACTTGGTTGAAAAAATGGGGGTAGATATTTCAGACATACCTGAGGCGCCTTCTATTGCGTTGGGTACGCCAGATGTAACCTTATACGAAATGGTAGGTGCATACAGTACCTTTGCCAATCAGGGCGTGTACATTACACCAAATCTTATTTCAAGAATAGAAGATAAAAACGGGACAGTTTTATATCAGAATGTTCCAGAAACACGTGATGTGATTAGCGAAGAAACAGCGTACGTAACCCTTAGTTTAATGGAAGGGGTTACCCAATCTGGTTCTGGATCGCGACTGCGCGGAACATGGCGTAGTTCAAAAATGTACAAAGAGGTGATTACTGGCTATCCGTACGATTTTAAAAATCCGATTGCAGGAAAAACCGGAACCACACAAAATAATAGTGACGGCTGGTTTATGGGTATCGTGCCCAATCTTGTCACGGGCGTTTGGGTTGGTGGAGAAGACAGGGCTACCCACTTTAGGTCTACGGCCTACGGTCAAGGAGCCACCATGGCACTACCGATATGGGGCGTCTATATGAAAAGTTGCTATGCAGATGAAGATTTGAATGTTTCGGACGGATCTTTTAAACGCCCGTCTAAAATTTCTATCGTGACAGACTGCAGTGAATATAAAAATGGAGGAGATGGCGATGAGATTCCAGACGAATTCGATTTTTAACAATACAATACTATGATCAACAAAAAAGTAGCGAATGTAACCGAAGCCTGTAAAGGTGTAGCCGATGGAATGACGTTTATGTTAGGAGGGTTCGGGCTTAGTGGTATACCCGAGAATGCGATAGCTGAACTTGTTCGGTTAAATGTAAATGATGTCACCTGTATTTCGAATAATGCAGGGGTAGACGATTTTGGCTTGGGGCTATTGCTTCAGAAAAAACAAATAAAGAAAATGATTTCGTCGTACGTTGGTGAAAATGCAGAGTTTGAGCGACAAATGTTGAGTGGTGAGCTGGAAGTAGAGCTCATCCCACAAGGCACCTTGGCACAGCGGGCTAGAGCTGCACAAAGTGGTATTCCCGCTTTTTATACGCCTGCTGGTTATGGAACTGAAGTGGCAGAAGGAAAAGAAGCTAGAGAATTTAATGGTAAAATGCACATTTTGGAGCATGCGTTCGAGGCAGACTTCGCTTTTGTGAAAGCATGGAAAGGCGATACAGCTGGAAACCTTATATTTAAGGGATCGGCACGAAATTTTAATCCGAATATGTGTGGGGCAGCAACAATTACTGTAGCTGAGGTAGAAGAATTATTGCCGGTAGGGAGCCTAGACCCGAACGAAGTACATATCCCCGGAATATTTGTACAACGCATTTTTCAAGGGGAGCGATATGAAAAAAGAATTGAACAACGAACTGTAAGAAAAAAATAATGGTAGCCAGTTTGTCTGTCCTCACGCTTTATAGGGATGTACATAACTCTCCATAGAAATAATAACGGTGTCTGGTTAAGCGCCCGCCAGAATGAAAGAACATTCTTTCGGGCTGGCAGTCGAAACCTTTTAGAAGTTTCAAAATGCAACCCTGTCACCTAAATAAATTAATTTTAAGATGGCACTTTCAAAAGAACAAATTGCACAACGTATTGCAAAAGAAGTAAAGGACGGCTATTATGTAAACCTAGGAATAGGTATCCCCACGCTAGTTGCAAATTTCGTTAGAGACGACATCGAAGTAGAATTCCAAAGTGAGAATGGCGTTTTGGGGATGGGCCCATTTCCCTTCGAGGGAGAAGAAGACCCAGACCTTATTAATGCAGGGAAACAAACCATTACCGCATTACCCGGCGCCTCTTTTTTCGATTCGGCCCTTAGCTTTTCTATGATACGCGGGCAACATGTAGATCTAACCATCTTGGGTGCTATGGAAGTAGCTCAGAATGGTGATATTGCCAATTGGAAAATCCCTGGAAAAATGGTAAAAGGTATGGGAGGGGCTATGGATTTGGTTGCTTCCGCAGAAAATATTATTGTTGCCATGATGCATACCAATAGGGCTGGAGCTTCTAAATTATTAAAGCAATGTTCGCTACCGCTTACGGGGGTACAATGCGTTAAGAAAATTGTGACCAACTTGGCGGTACTCGAGGTACGGGATGGTGCCTTCCATTTATTGGAAAGAGCACCTGGGGTTTCTGTCGAAGAAATTAAAAAAGCCACCGAAGGTGACCTTGTGGTTCCAGAAAATGTGCCTGAAATGACCTTCTAGAAGTAGAAATAGTTGCGAAACACCCCATCTATTGTTGGGGTTTTTTGATTTAAAAAAGTAAGAAAATACTTAACACAATAGCGCAAAAGTTAAAAATATATGCTTTTAATCGATTTTATGTGTATTTAATCGTTTAATTTAATTTTTCAGCGCATATTAGCAATCCCAAGTTTAACCGACTAAAAACCTACTTATGTTATCGATTGTAAAAAGTGTGAAACGTACCTTCCATTTAATTAAAAGTGTAGTGTACGTCGCAAAAAAAGTGTTTTTGTTGATGTAACTGTTCGGTTATGTAGCAGTTCCAGAGTATTACCCCCGAATCTATCATAGATTCACATAGTAAGTCCCGTTCTTTGTGAGGTTAGAACGGGATTTTTTTTGTTTATTTTTCAACCTTTTGGAATGGCATCAATTAATTTTTTGGTGTATTCTTTGGTCGGATTCGCATAAATTTCGTCTGCATCGCCCAATTCTTCTATCTTTCCTTGGTTCATCACCAATAACTGATCTGACATAAATTTAACTACAGCCAAATCGTGTGAGATAAAAATATAAGTAAAGCCAAAATCTTCCTTTAATTCATTCAAAAGATTTAGCACCTGTGCTTGTACCGAAATATCCAAGGCCGAAACCGATTCGTCACATATTACCAACTTAGGCTCCATGGCAATGGTTCTGGCAATCCCAACACGTTGTCGTTGCCCGCCAGAGAGTTCATGCGGATATCTATGGTAATAAGTATCGTCTAAGCCTACTTTTTCCAAAAGTGCCAATGCTCGTCGCTTTCTTTCACGAGCCGATGATGCAATAGAATGCACCAACATAGGCTCAGTAAGTGCTTCGCCGATTGGGATGCGCGGATTTAAAGACGAGTACGGATCCTGAAAAATAAGCTGAATTTCTTTCCGCAGTGATCGGATCTCTCGCTTCGAGAGTTTGGTGATGTCCTTACCTCGATACCAAATGGCTCCTTGGGTTGCATGTTCAAGTTGAAGAATGGTCTTCCCCAACGTAGATTTTCCGCAGCCAGATTCACCTACTAATCCGAGTGTTTCTCCTTCAAATAAGGTGAATGAAACTCCATTTACCGCCCGTACCGACCTTTTTTTCTGAAACAGACCCACATTGTTGAAATATTCTTTCGATACATTTTCAACACTTAGTAACGGAGGTTGTGTGTATAATTTTTTATGCCGGAGCGCCCGCTGCTGCGGAGTAACTTCAATAGGTTTAAATTTGTTATTAGCCAATGATGCGATGGTAGGCAACTGTTCTAATCGTTTTTCTAGCGTAGGTCGAGAATTAAGTAAAGCTTTGGTATACGTAGCCTTGGGCATTTTAAAAATCTGGTGCGAGGTGCCCACTTCAACAATATCTCCTTGGTACATCACCGCAACACGATCGGCTATTTCCGAAACCAAACTAAGATCGTGCGAGATAAAAACCATACTCATGCCAGTTTCTTTTTGGAGCGCTTTCAACAACTCTAAAATTTCTTTCTGAACGGTAACATCTAATGCTGTCGTGGGTTCGTCTGCAATCAGCAATTTAGGTTTACAGGCAATTGCCATGGCAATCATGACCCGCTGCATCTGTCCGCCGCTTATCTGGTGTGGGTAGCTATTGTAGATGTCTTTCGGCCTAGGGAGTTTTACTTTTTCGAACAGCTGGAGTGTTTCTCTTTTTACTTCGGAAGAAGATAATTTTGTGTGTTGCTTTAAAATTTCATCCACTTGAAACCCACAGCGAAGTGATGGGTTCAGCGCGCTCATTGGTTCTTGAAAGATCATGGAAATGTCGTTTCCGCGCAATGCCTGGAATTGTTTTTCAGAAAGGTTGGTAACTTCTTTTCCTTCAAATGTAATCGTACCTGAGAGAGTACTACTTTTTTTAGGAAGCAATCCCATTAAGGCCAAAGAAGTAACCGATTTTCCCGATCCAGACTCGCCTACAATACCGACAATTTCATTGGGTGAAATGGTAAGGGATATGCCGTGTATTACCTCAACAGCATTTTTTCTTGTTCCGAACGTAATACACAAATCTTTAATTTCTAATAAAAAATCTTGCTGCATGGTTTCAAATATACAATATCTAATTCGCCCTTTTCTTTATTAAAAACCATTTCTATAAAAATCTAATACTGCGCATATTCTGTAGAAATTGCTGCAATACCCTATGAATCCTGTAGGAATTCAATTGTAAGAATAGTATTGTTAATAAAAACACAATGCATTTCATCGAATAAAATTTTATTATTCGTAAAAAAAGTTTTTATTTGTTCCTCTTTGTTCAAAATAATAGCTAATATGTTATTAAATTAGCAATGAAAACGCATTTTTTATATTTTTCCAAATATATGAAAACGAGCAAATTAGCCCTTAAAAATCAACTTTTAACACACTAATCAACTCCAATATGACCTGACTTTACATGCTACAGGAATTTTTTCCCCTCAATAACGAACCGAACTTTACCACATCATCTCTCCATTAAGATGTGGATGACCTCCCCCTTAAAAAGTAAACTAATTCAATTTAATTTTTCAATTATGAAGAAAATTTATCTCTTGGCTGTACTGCTGTGCTTTTTTGGCTCCAGTGCATTTGCCCAGACTTCGGTTGAAGCCGCGGTACAAAATTATTTTAATATCTTAAAAGGTGAATCTCACTTCGAGAAAGCCGATCTACAACAAATTCGAATCACCGATGTGGTTCCCTCTGCCAATCCAGACATTACCCATGTGTACGTACAGCAACTTGTGAATAATATCCCTATTCAGTATGCTTCGTATAAACTCACGGTAAAAAATGGTGCTGTTACTTTTATGATCGATCAATTTATTACCAATATCGAAGCTAAACTCTCCAACACAACTGCCAGCATCACTGCGCAGGGAGCAGTTATGAAAACTGTACAAAACCACAATCTTACTAGACCAACGCTAAATGGTAGCAGGAATGCAGATGGTGTGTATGTATTTGAAGACGAACGTGCCGCAGGAGCTCCTATTAAAGTGAGCCCTATGTTTCAATTGTATAACGATCAATTGCGTCTGGTGTGGAACGTTAGCTTTTACCAAAAAGACGGCCAACACTGGTGGAACGAAAACATTGATGCCGCCAATGGCCAAGTACTTCGTACTGAAGATTGGGTGATTTCCTGTAATTGGGGAGATGCCCATGAAAATCACAACCATGACAAATCGGCTAATTCACTAGAGAAAATTATACGCGTAGAAGGACCGGCAAATTTTGTAGCTGGCGAAAGCTATAACGTGTATGCAATGCCAAAAGAGAGTCCGTTAGACGGTGGCCGAACCATTGTGAACGATCCTCAAGATTTAAATGCCTCTCCTTTTGGATGGCATGATACCAACGGAGCAAATGGAGCCGAATATACCATCACCCGTGGAAACAACTGCTGGGCTATGGAAGATGCCAACGGTAACAACGGAACCGGATATTCGCCAAACGGAAGTGCAGGTCTTGACTTTGATTTCCCTGTAAACTTCAACAACCAACCTAGTACGTATCGCGATGCAGCGATTACTAACTTGTTCTATTGGAATAACATCATGCACGATGTTTGGTACCAATACGGATTTGATGAAGCTTCTGGAAATTTCCAAGAAAATAACTATGGAAATGGCGGAGCAGGGAGCGATAGCGTTATTGCAGATGCACAAGACGGCAGCGGTACCAACAACGCAAACTTCGGAACGCCTCCAGACGGCTCGAATCCTAGAATGCAAATGTTTTTGTGGACTACAACAAATCCACAGACAGATGGCGATTTTGACAATGGAATCATTGCCCATGAGTATGGCCACGGAATTTCTACCAGATTGGTGGGTGGACCAGGAACGAACGCTTTGGGCGGTTCTGAGCAAATGGGAGAAGGATGGAGCGACTGGTTCGGACTCATGCTTACTATGAAGACCGGCGATAGCGGAGGAGATTCTAGAGGTATCGGAAATTTTGCACTTGGTGAAACTTCAAACGGTGGCGGGATTAGACCTACACCATATTCAACTAACACCTCTATAAATGGAACTACCTATGCCGATATTAATGGCCTAGCTGTTCCACACGGAGTAGGATATGCGTGGGCTACCATTTTATGGGATATGACCTGGGCCTTAGTTGCACAGGAAGGATTTGATACCGACTTTTACAACGGTACCGGAGGTAATAATATCGCCATGGCCTTGGTAATTGAAGGACTTAAAAACACTGCAAATAACCCAGGATTTGTATCAGGACGAGATGGAATCTTACAGGCAGATCAAGATCTTTATGGCGGGCAGTATAACTGCTTGATATGGGATGTATTTGCCGCAAGGGGAGTTGGACTTAATGCCAACGAAAACACTAACGGCGGAACCAATACCAATACTGACCAAACGACATCGTTTGTTAGCGGTTGTACGGGACCTCCAACCCCAGAAGCATGTTCTGGAACAGTTTCTAGCTATCCAGATGCTGAAAGTTTTGAATCAAATTTTGGAGATTGGTCACAATCTACACAAGACGATTTAGACTGGACACGTGATTCGGCTGGCACGCCTTCAAGCAACACTGGGCCATCTAGTGGAGCTGCAGGAAGTTTCTACGTATATGTAGAGGCATCTTCGCCAAACTACCCGAACAAACGTGCGATTTTATATTCTCCTTGTTACGACTTGAGTGCACAGAATGATGCAACTTTCAACTTTAGCTACCACATGTACGGAGCAGCAGATATGGGAAGCATCGATCTTGAAGTAAGTACTGATGACGGAACAACTTGGACTTCAATCTGGAACCAAACCGGAAACAAAGGAAACCAATGGAATTCTGAAAGTATCGACTTGGGAAGCTATGCGGGAGAGAGTAATTTCCGTATGAGATTTAACCGAGTTACCGGAAGTACTTGGCAAGCAGATATTGCTTTAGATGCTTTTGAAATGGAAGGTGGAACAACAGCAGATACCCAGGCACCAACGGTACCAACTAATTTGGCAGCTTCAAACATAGCCAACACATCACTTACCCTAAACTGGAACGCTTCTAACGATAATGTTGCCGTAACTGGATATGAAGTGTTTATGGATGGTGGTTCTCTTGGAACAGTAGCAGCCAATACGGCAAATGTTACTGGTTTAACGGCAGGAACTACCTATAGTTTCCAAGTGCGTGCGTATGATGCTGCTGGAAATAATTCTGCTTTGAGTAATACTGTAAACGCAACTACCACTGGTGGTGGCGGAGGCGGAGGTTGTACCAATGGCGTTTCAACGGGCTACTCTGAGAGTTTTGAAAGTTCTATCGGAGCGTGGACACAGAGTACCGCAGACGATATCAATTGGACGCGTGATTCGAACGGAACCCCATCAAACAATACAGGACCGAGTAGCGGTTCTCCAGGATCGTTCTACATGTATGTGGAAGCTTCCGGAAATGGAACCGGCTACCCAAATAAACAAGCTATTTTGAATTCTCCATGTGTAGACCTTTCAGGAGAAACAGATGCTACCTTCAGCTTTAATTATCACATGTACGGAGCTTCAGACATGGGTAGTATTGCTTTAGAAGCAAGCACCGATGGTACAAACTGGACTTCTATCTGGAGCCAAACAGGTAACCAAGGAAACCAATGGAATAGCGTAAGTGTTGGGCTGGGTGCCTATGCAGGCGGAACAGTTGAGCTGCGTTTTAACCGAGTAACGGGCAGTACTTGGCAAGCCGATATTGCAATAGATGGTATTTCGTTAACCGCAGGTGGCGGTGGTGGAAATCCTCCAACCGGCTACTGTGCTTCAAACGGAAACAATACCAGCGATGAATATATCCAACGCGTGCAAATAGGAAGCATCAATAATGCTTCTGGAGCTTCGCCAGGAGGGTACGGAGATTTTACAAGTCTTTCTACTACCTTGAGCAATTCTAACTCAATTACCATTACGCCCTTATGGACAGGTACTGTGTATCCAGAAGCGTATGCTGTATTTGTAGATTGGAACCGAGATGGAGACTTTACAGATGCTGGAGAACTGGCTTATAGCCGTAGTGCAACTACAGCGACACCAATTACTGGTTCGTTTAGCGTGCCAAGTGGTGCAGCTGCAGGAGCGACGAGAATGCGTGTTTCGATGAAGTACAACGGAATTCCTACTGCCTGTGAGTCGTTTACGTATGGTGAAGTTGAAGACTACACCGTGGTAATTCCGGCGAGCTTCGGTCCTGGTGGAAGTACTTCCATTAACAACAACAATGTGTCGGTTTCTGGATTTAGATTGTATCCGAATCCTGTAAACAGAGGCACGTTGAATATTGAAATTTCTGATGCAGAACCTACCGATTATATCATTTTCAATATGATTGGGCAACGGGTACGCTCAGGAGCATTTAATTCGAAAATAGATGTGTCTGGTCTTCAGAGCGGCATGTATATGATTGAAATAAGTGCTGAAGACGGCAAGAAATTTATAGACCGTTTTATAAAAGAGTAACCACTAATTATGTTTTGTTGAAACCCCCTGTTCTATTATTAGAGCAGGGGGTTTCTTTTTACACCGAAAGTACCTCTTCATCTTCTAACAAGGGCTCGTTCCGAAGTTTTAGTAGAATTTGTGCTACTGTTACCGTGTCTTTTTCACAATACGTAATAATGCGATCTATATCCTGCTCGTTATAGTACACACCGTACACCTGGCTTCCGTCAATATCGTCTTTAGGCGAAGGGATGCCTAACACATGCGCCATTAATTTCAACGAAGTAAACGTTTTGTAGTCGCCAAATTTCCAAAGTTCTAAGGTGTCTAAATGCGGAACTTCCCATGGTTTTTTTCCGAAAAGGTTCAATTTAAAAGGAAGTGTTATACCGTGAATGATCATTCGGCGAGCGATATATGGAAAATCAAATTCTTTCCCATTGTGCGCGCAAAGTAAATGGTGGGGCCTGTTAAAATGTGTTTCCAACAAGTTCTTGAACTCTTTTAATATTGAAAGTTCCGTTCCGAAGAAACTGGTTACCCGAAATTTCCGCAGATCACCTTTCATGGTAAAATACCCTACCGAAATACAGATAATTTTTCCAAACTCAGCCCAAATTCCAGCTCGATCGTAGAATTCTTCTGCGGTAAATGTATCGCCGCGTTGATAACTTGTTTTTTGTTCAAATAACGATTGTGATGTAGCATCCAACTCACTGAATGTAGCAAATTGGGGCACGGTTTCGATGTCTAGGAACAAAATATGTTCTAGGTTGATGCGTTGTAGCATGATGTAAAAAATAGGAGGGAAGTTACCTAAAATTACAAAATTTTAGCCACATAGGTCATTTTGCTTTTTTGTGAATCAGTTCAATTGCATTCTCCATCAGTTCGTCCCTACCTTCCCGAATGCCTTTAGCAGTGGGTTCATAGATCATATTTAGTTTAATTCCTATCCGTTGCTGTCTAACATCAAATAAGCCTCTTCAACATACGTATAAAAATCGCTGCTAAACGGAAGGTCACTTCTAGCGCCGCGCTGATGCCCTAAACGTACAATGATGATATCATCTTTGGGAATAATAATCACATACTGCCCTAAGATGCCGCGCATTACAGCTATTTTTTTGTCGAGGTGATCACTAAGCCAGAATCCGTAGCCGTATTCTGGACTCTTTTCAAACCGAGGCTGGATGCTTTGTGCCACAAAAGTGGAATCTAATAATCTTTCACCATTCCAATTTCCGTAGTCTTTGTAAAGTTTCCCCAAGCGTGCAAAATCTCTGGCATTGCTGGCAATACAGCAATACGCCTTCACCAATCTATTTTCGTCATCATCTACCTGCCACAAGGCAGGCTGTACAGCACCCATAGGTTGCCATAGGGTTTGTTCTAAATAATCGGCCAATGGGGTTCCCGTGGCTTTTTGAATTACCATCCCTAACAATTGGGTGTTTCCGCTGAGGTATTTGAACGATTCGCCAGGGGTTTCAGTTACTTCTAATCCTAAAATAGTTTCTGCCAAATCGTCGTCATAATAAGAACGTGCGGTAATGCTAAACGGACTAGTGTAGCTTTCTTCCCAATCGAGCCCGCTTGCCATAGATGACAAGTCACCTACCGTAAGCCCGGTATTTTTAAATTTCGGAAAAAAATCACCCACAGCTTGCTCTAACCCTGTAATATGCCCTTCCATGATGGCCTTGCCCAACAATGCCGAGGTAATGCTCTTGGTCATAGAAAATGAATTGGTTTGGGAAGTTTCGCCATATCCTTCAGCATAGTATTCGTGCCAAATGCTGTCATTTTTAATAATTAGAAAGGCTACAGTACCAAACTCATCATGAGTTTCTAGAAGGGTTTCGGTAGGCGGCTCATTGTTTAATTGAGAATGGCTAGGCCAGGGTTGCCGTTGGGGAGCTGCTTGTATGGTATCATTTTCAAAATAAACATGGTCGTCTATAAAAGCTGTGGTATGTCCTGTAAAATAGACCACACGAACGCCTTTTAATATGTAGTCGTAATCTGTGAGATAAGCTACTGCTATCAATAGGAGCAGGATGCCAACAAACCATTTTATAAAACGCTTAAAATATTTCATTTTTTACTGTTCAAATAAACTTCCCTGGGTTACTGGGCTCTCATGGGCCAACAACCATTTTTTTCGATGCAATCCTCCCGCATACCCAATTAAAGAGCCATCACTACCAATTACACGGTGACACGGAATTACAATGGCAATCGGGTTTTTTCCATTTGCTGAAGCCGCTGCCCGTATTACCTTTGGGTCGCCTAGCGTGTTTGCCATGTGTTGGTAGGTTACAGTTTTACCATACGGAATGGTTACCAATGCATTCCAAACTCTCTTTTGGAAATCGGTACCGCTGGGTTGGAGATTGAAGCTAAAGGCCTCCCTTTTTTTACTGAAATATTCTTCCAGTTCTACCACCGCTAATTGTGTGTTGGCAGATAATACTTTGGTGTTTTGTGCGGCAGTTTCAACAAACGAAATAGCCACAATACCTCGTGCATCACCTTCAATTTTAAGTATACCCGCGGGAGTATTTAGATATGTGGTTTCCATGCTTACTAAAATACATGTTTATAAGTATGTTAAGCTAGGCAAAGTACTCTGTACTACTTTTTGTTCCTGCATTCACAGATTAATGAATACAGAAATTTTTATTTTGGCAAAGTTACATTTTAATCTTCAGAAGGCTCGTCTTCTGGGTTTTGCAACTGAATGCCCATGCGCTTGGCTCTGCGTTCCCAGTTTTTACGGGCGGCCACTTGCATGTCTTCAATGGCATCGCTCTCGTCCATAATTTCCAGTCCGAGTAACGTCTCAATAATGTCTTCCATGGTTACGATACCGATGGTATTTCCGAAGTCATCAACCACCAAGGCAATATGGGTGCGTTGGTTGATAAAGGTTTCAAACAAGTCAGGAATTGGTTTTTGGGCATCTACCACGGCAATTTCACGACGGATATCAGCGAGTGTTTTGTTGCCGTGTTCTTCAACAATTTCTTCCAGTATGTCATCTTTCAGCACAAACCCAGTAATGTGATGCGATTTATCCTTAAATACGGGAATCCTCGAAAATTGTAGATTTTTATGTTCTTTATGAAATTCTGAAAGCGTTGTTGCTTCATTTTCCACTTCCACCACGGGAAAAGGCGTCATCACGTCTTTGGCTTCAACACTTTTAAACACCAAAAGGTTTTTGATCACAGCACTTTCATTTTCTTCAAAAACACCTTCTTGCTCGGCGGCGTCTGTAATGGCCAAGAATTCTTCGCGGCTCATGGTGCTTACGTGGGCCGATTTACCGATGAGTTTGGTAGTGAGGGTTAGCAACCATAAAATTCCGGTGTATTTCAGCGGAAATATAATAGCATTCAGTGATACGGCGGTAAAAGCACCCAGCTTCTTCCAGTAGGTAGCCCCGATGGTTTTGGGAATGATCTCAGATACAATCAAGATAAGTAAGGTCATGATAGCCGAAACAATAGCCACAAAATTGAAACCGAGAAATGTAATGTCGATACCTCCTTCGAGTGCCATTTTGCCCGCTTGCTCACCTACTAAAATTGCCCCTACGGTGTGTGCAATGGTGTTTACGGTAAGAATAGCAATGAGCGGCTTATCGATGTCTTTTTTAATGCTGGCCAATGTGGTTGCATATCCTTTGCCCTCAGCTGTTTTCATTTTAATAAAAGTGGGGGTAAAACTGAGCAAAGCCGCTTCTAAAATAGAGCAGAGAAACGAGAAAAATATGGAAAGTACCGCGTAGAGTATGAGAAGACCCATGTAGCTTGAATTTTGGTACAAGGTACAGGAAAGTGCAGAAACGATATATTAAAGATTGTTTAAAAAATGGTTGCAGAAGGATTTTAGCGCTTTTTTCTTGGTAATAGCGAACTATTCGAGCGGACAGATTTAAAAAAAGGATAGTATGCATAAATCCCTGCGATACCCAATGTTAACTAGACATTCGGCACGTAGATGTGTGCTATACTATCCTTTTTAAAAACTAAATGGGAGCCTAATTTAATTGCTTATTAATTAGTTGTTCCCATTTCTGAACTTCATGCAAGCACGTATTCGGATCTGCCATTAAGGTATCGTCATCTTCATCATAAACAACAATATTGATATGAAATTCAGGGCCATCTAGCTCTAACGCTACTAATTCTAGAAATTGTTTCTTCGATTTCATGGTTTTGATCTGACAATTTTTAATCGTAGCCAAATCGATTATCTGAAATCTATTTTCTAGATCAGAAAGGCTCGAATACATCACTTTTTTATGCGAAGAATCCATGCCCAAAATAGCGCCGCCAATCACTTCATAGTTGGTCGGCTGAGCTCCGTTTTGGGTGCAAAGTGAGGTGAATTTCTTTTTAATTGAATTGTTTGTTTTTGTTGAATTGAGAATGATATAGAGAATCGGTAAAGTGGCTAAAACGAGTACCACAATCCCTATGGTAACTGAATTGATTTCCATGATTAGGTGAATTTTAAATGTTAATAAGATGAACCATTCCGCGATGCGGAACAGCAATTGGTGTTGAGTAACGAACTCAACTGCCTAAAAAAAATCAGCTTAAATTCACCAAAAAGAATGCACGGGGAAGAGTAGGGAGACTAAGTGCTTGTTTTTATGGTCTATAAAAGTGCACAAGAGCACAGCCTCTGTAACGTTTACCGACCGACAAACGCTGTTTTCTGAATTTCCGTGAACGGAATGATATTGTAATTGATTTTTATCGAAAACCGGTGCGAGTTCGGCAACCGAAATTTCTTCAAGAAAAAGAGAATGGTCGTTCAGGGGAGTCGTTACCGAATCAATCGTGGAGACAGGGCTTGAAGCCGCTAAAGTTTCCGAAGGAAACGCAGCAACACCAGTAGCGAAGCTAATAGCGGCTACAAGGATAATATTGGACACTACGTTTCTAAAAAATTTCATGCTACAAAGGTACTTCGATACTAAAAGCGCCACCTAAAAATTTTACTAAAATTTACCACCCCACATAACTCGGCGGTTCTATTTCGTTGAGGTTTAAATACACAATAAGTTGTCCGCGATGGTGGGTTACATGGTCATGCAATAAATTGATAATCTGTAGTTTGCTTTTCGGGCCCGCAAAGAAATCGACGGTCTCTAGAAAACGTTCTTCGGGTGTGGCAGCAATCAGCAACGAAGCGTTGTCAAAACCTTCTGTAATGAGGGCAATGGTCTCGGATTTGGTAGCAGGCAACTCGGTTTTTTCCCGTTTAAATTCCACGTCCGTGAAATAGGTATTGCTCAACCAATCCATATTATTTTTAATATGCACTAATTGCTCTTTAAAGCTCATTTGTCGTTCGGTAGGCTTAAAGCTGTATGCTGCTTCGGGCATGGCCTCAGCAATTTCAATAAGGTAATTTTTGCTGTTTTCCCATTTTTCGAGCCACGCATCTTTAGTGGTTGTTTTTTGGGCCAAAGAAAAGGTTGTTATAAACAAAAAGACAATAAGGATAGGCTGTTTCATGGTGTTAACTTAAGAGATTAATTTCACAACATCTTTGGCAAAGTAACTTGCGATCATGTGCGCTCCAGCACGTTTTATGGCGGTAACCTGTTCTAACATCACGGCGTCATGGTCTAACCAGCCCTTTTCGGCTGCTGCTTTCAGCATAGCGTATTCGCCACTCACTTGGTATACCGCTACGGGTACATCTACTGCATTCCGAATATCCCGAACAATATCTAGATAACACAAACCAGGCTTTACCATGACGATATCGGCGCCCTCTTCAATATCCATCAGTGTTTCTTTTATTGCTTCATCGCGGTTGGCGGGGTCCATTTGGTAACTTTGCTTGTCTTTGGGGATATCTTGAAGATCTACAGGGGCGCTGTCTAAGGCATCCCGGAACGGACCATAAAACGCAGAAGCATATTTGGCACTGTAGCTCATGATACCCGTATGATGAAAACCTTCTTGTTCTAGCACTTCACGAATGGCTCGTATGCGGCCGTCCATCATATCACTTGGGGCTACAAAATCGGCTCCCGCTTTGGCATGGCTAAGGGCCATTTCGGCTAAAACGGTATTCGTTTCATCGTTTACAATCATTCCGTTGGCAACAATACCATCATGACCATAGCTAGAATAGGGGTCCATGGCTACATCGGTCATCACCAGCATTTCTGGGCACGTATCTTTTACGGTTTTTATGGCACGTTGCATCAAACCCTCTGCATTAAGTGCTTCGGTACCTTTGTTATCTTTTAGATTGTCTGGCACCTTCACAAAAAGCAATACGCCTTTGAGACCGAGCGACCATAATTGGTTAACCTCATCTTTCAGCAAATCGAGACTAAACCGATAGTAATTGGGCATGGAGGCAATTTCTTCTTTCACACCTTTGCCTTCCACCACAAAAAGTGGAACTAAGAAATCATTTGGAGAAATATGGGTTTCCCGCACCAAATTACGAATGGCTTCACTATGTCTTAATCGTCGGTTACGTATATGTGGATACATTGTGCTACTTTTTACAGAGGAATACAAAAATACAAACTCTTGCACGTAGTTTCGGTCATCGCTAAAAATAAAAAAGGGCACTCAGTTACGAGTGCCCTTCCATCAATTGCGAATCCTACCTATTGTTTCAGTTCCGCTTTCGGTTTTTTAATCCAAGCTCCTTCTTTGGTTGCAAATACCGTTTTGGTCGCTACTTTCTTTTCGTCGGTAGCGGTTTCTAGTACGAGCTTAAATTCTTGGCTTTTGTTTACATACGCCTTCGTTACAGTGGCGCCTTTAAAATCGGTTGCCACAGCCTTGGCTACCGCGGCTGGCAAATCAGCTACCTGAATTTCCTTGAAAGCTTGTGTATTGGCTTCCATTTTTGCCATCAACTTAGTGTCTTCCTGTTGCGTAGGATCTTGTACTTCAACATTAGTCTCTACTTCAACTTCTTTTTCTTGTGCTTGCATTGCAGTTAGCGTTCCTAGTGCAAAAATGGCGGTCAACATTAACTTTTTCATAATTTTTTCTTTTTTAGAATTAATTTGTTTGTGATGTCTACTGAAAAAGTAATGCCAATAAAATAGCACTCGAAAACTATTCTTTAAGAAGCTGAATAACATGTTGTTATAAATTGCAGCTTACATACAAGCCCTAAAAATTAGGTGATTTTTAAGAAACGTATGTATAACAACTATCCAAATGCTGTGTACCTTCAGCTGCTAGTTTACCCAATCTCTTGGTTGCTGAAGTACGGTTACCAATTGTTCTTCGGCGCTACCTGGTAAAGGTTGGTGGTTGTATGCCCATTGTACCTTTGGAGGGAGGCTCATCAAAATGCTTTCAATACGCCCGTTGGTTTTAAGTCCGAATAGCGTGCCTTTATCGTGTACCAAATTGAATTCTACATAGCGGCCGCGTCGTATTTCCTGCCAAGTACGTTGCGCTTCGGAAAAGGGGAGGTCTTTTCTTTTTTCAGCAATAGGAAGGTACGCTTCTAGAAAACTATCTCCTACTTCGGTCACAAAATTGTACCAGTCTTGCATGGTCATTTCTTCGGAAACTTTACAGTAATCGAAAAAGAGTCCGCCAATTCCGCGCCCCTCATTTCTATGGGCATTGTAAAAGTAGGCGTCGCATTTTTGCTTGTATTCGCGATAAAACGAAGCATTGTGTTTGTCGCAAGCTGTTTTGCAGATGCGGTGGAAGTGTTCGGCATCTTCTTCAAAAAGATAGTAGGGTGTTAGATCTTGTCCGCCCCCAAACCATTGGTCTACAACGGTACCTTCGGCATTATACATTTCAAAATAACGCCAATTGGCATGTACTGTTGGCACCATGGGGTTGACGGGATGAAGCACCAAACTAAGGCCACAAGCAAAGAAATCGGCATCTTTCACCCCAAAATACTGTTGCATGGTTTCTGGTAGCTTTCCGTGTACTTCGGAAATATTCACGCCTCCTTTTTCGAACACTGCGCCATTTTCTATCACTCTCGTTCGGCCACCGCCACCTTCCTTACGCTGCCAAAGATCTTCTTGAAAGGTCGTCTTTCCGTCTAAGTCTTCAAGTGCTGAAGTGATGGTGTCTTGAAGATTTCTGATATAGGTAACAAATTGTTCTTTCATGTGCGCTCCAGTTTTTTATGGGTCGGATGTTGTTGCAGTAATCTAACGGTTTCAGTTGTTGAAGCCGTTACCGAAAGGGGTAATACAATGATAATTCCCACTACGGGAATAAACAGCATGGCCATAAATACAATGCCGTTACCAATGGCAATTCCACTATGGTTTCGCACAAATTTGGTGCTTTCAGCATAATTAAAATGACGCTCTAGCGTGTAATCCATATTTCCGAAGCCGGCATAATACGCCTGTATCAAGAAAATCAATATGCCTGTAGCAATATTGAGCACTGGAATAAAGCTGAGGATTAATAATGGAATGGTGAATAATAGCTCTAATCCCAAATTTCGGGTATTAATTTTAATGCCACGCCATAATTGGGAAGCATTCGAGGTTTCCCTTACAACATGATCGGTTCCGGAAAGATGCTGTTCTATTTTTTCTGAAACGGGACTCATAAAGGGAGCGCTCAATGCTAGAATGATGTGTTTGTAGAGAATGAGCCCTATGGCAACAATAAAGATACCACCCAACAAATCGCTAATGGTCTGAAAAGTGCTGCTGCCCCATTCCCAGACCCAAATTTTTGAAATAAGCGAGCCAATAGATCCGCTAAGGAACCAAGCCAATATGCCAATGAGCAGCGCGGTAACAAAACTGATTGCCATGGGAACAGCGAAATACTTCCATAGACCTAATTCTCGCACCAGTTTAAAGGTGCCAAAATATGCTTTAATACCACGAAGTATATTTTTAATCATGTAAATAAACCAACTGATTTTCAGATTTTTGAATTTCGGCTAAATTTTCAACTTTTTTAGCATTTTCAGCCTTATTTTGGATAAAATTGACCATTTCAGCTTCATTTTCTTTTAAAAAGTTCAAAAAACAAATACGGCCAACTCCATTATTGTGAAGATCCATAGCTTCATCCATTTGTTCATTTCTAGTCACTTTTTCGTATAAATCGGTCACTTTTTGCGTCCAAAACACACTTTTTTGCTTGTTTTTGCGCAAATTATACACTTTTTTGCAGATCAACGCATTCCACAACGCATGACGAAATGCATTTGCTTTATTACTCTTATGGTGGGTCGATCCGTAGCGCTCGTTGCAAATCGCAAACGTTTCTTTAGTGGCTTTTATCGTTGGAAATATAAGCAACGGATGTTTTAAAAACAACCAGCTAAATTTCGATAGCTGCACCAAACTTAATTGACGGATGCGCTTCCAGATATTCATGTTGCTGTGCTGTATTCTTTTACAGCATCAATAAAAGCACCTGCATTCTCTAATGGAATATTTGGTAAAATTCCGTGGCCTAAGTTTACGATATATCTGTCTTTTCCAAACTCGTCTATCATTTGTTTCACCATTTTTTTAATCTCAGCGGGTGGGCTGAACAAGCGGGTAGGATCAAAGTTACCTTGTAACGTAATGTTTCCACCCGTTAAGTAACGTGCGTTTTTTGGTGAGCAGGTCCAATCTACGCCCAAGGCTGCAGCACCACTTTTTGCCATGGTGTCTAGTGCGAACCAACACCCCTTTCCGAAGGCGATTACGGGCGCCTCTTCTTTTAAGGCATCGATGATTTGCTGTATGTATTGCCATGAAAATTCTTGATAGTCTACCGGAGAGAGCATTCCGCCCCAGCTGTCAAAAACTTGAACAGCATTTACGCCAGCCTTTACCTTTTCCTTTAGATATAAAATGGTGGTGTCTGTAATTTTTTGGAGCAGTTCGTGCGCCGCGACAGGTTGGGTAAAGCAAAATTCTTTCGCTTTATCAAAATTTTTACTGCCCTGGCCTTGTACGCAATAGCAAAGGATGGTCCACGGACTTCCAGCAAAACCTATCAACGGAATTTCATCGTTTAGTTTTTCCTTCGTCATTTTTATAGCGTCCATCACATACCCTAAGGTGTCGTGAATGTCTGGAACAATAACACGATCTAGGTCGCTAGGCTTCCGAATGGGGCTGGGTAACCACGGACCCACGCCTGGTTTCATCTCAACCTCAATGTTCATGGCCTGTGGAATCACCAAAATATCACTGAACAAAATGGCAGCGTCCATTCCGTATCTTCTAATAGGTTGTACCGTGATTTCACTAGCCAACTCTGGGGTTTGGCAACGAGTGAAAAAATCGTATTTCGCCTTTATCTCCATAAATTCTGGGAGATAACGCCCCGCCTGACGCATCATCCATACGGGTGGGCGGTCTACAGTTTCACCTTTTAAGGCACGTAAAAATAAATCGTTTTTTATTGTAGTATTCATAGTAATTATCGGTTCGAGCATTATTTATATTGTCTGCGCGGTTTTCACCGTCTTAGCAATCACACTTTCTACCGACGTAGTGTTTGAAACCAATACTTCCGAAGTATATTTTTTAGCTTCGGCGGCAGTAGTTTCACCAATACATATGGCAGTGGTATTTGCTAAAGAATTTTCCGCAGTAAAACTTTGTACGCCACTCGGACTAAAAAACAGCACAATGTCCCATTTTTGCTCAAATTTCCGAACATTTAGCGTTGTTTTGTACGTTTTTACCTCGAAATACTCAATTTTTGCATCTTTTAATATCGTTGGCAACTCTTCTCTTCTTAAGTTTCCAGTGAAATAATAAAATGACTCAAATTCATAGCTTTTTGCTATAATTTTGCCCAATTCTGAGCTATTTTCAGCCATTTCTTCCACTTTTAGCCCTTTTTCTTCTAAAAGTGCCTTTGTTTTTTCACCTACACAGAAACATCGATCGATAGGCCATTTTTTATCTCTAATGGCACGAACGGCATGTTGGCTCGTAAATATGGCATTTTGAATGTGTTGAGGAATATCAAACGGAATATATTCAATCGAAATAGCATCATATGAAACGACACTATTTCCAGAGGCTAACAGTAAATCCCGTTGATTGGGCTTTAGTTTCTTGGTAGATAAAATAGCCATCAGCCCATACTGCTTTTAATAGCGTCCATCAACTCTTTTCCTCCACGAGCACGAACTTCATCGGCCCATGTACTTCCCAAGGCTTCTTCTATATCTTCCAGTTTCACCGCTTTAAGTACTTCAATTTTCTCCTGTCCGTCTAACGAAAATAACCCAGCTTTAAAGTCGATTGCATTACTAACTACTTCAGCAAATGCTCCAATGGGCGCCGTACAACCGCCTTCCATCGTTCGTAAAAAATCACGTTCTAGCCGTGTGGTAATTTCGGTGTGCGTATGATTTAATTTTTGGGTAGCAGCGATGCTAAACGTATCATTTTCTAAGGCTACAATTACCATGGCGCCTTGGGCTGGTGCGGGAATCATCCAATCTAGCGCGATAGTGTGCTCGGGTAAAATGTCGATACGTTCTAGTCCAGCCTTCGCAAAAATAGCGCCGTCCCAATCATTATCCTCTAGTTTTTGTAATCTCGTGTTTACATTTCCTCTTAAGTTCACCACCGTGTGGTGTGGATAGCGGTGCAACCATTGAGCTTTGCGCCGTAAACTGCCGGTGGCAATGGTGCATGGTTTTGAAAAGTCGACCTCCTTTTTCTTAGTCACCAAAATATCGGTTGCGGAAGCACGTTTGAGCACTGCGGTTTGTACAATTCCGTTTGGGAGCGCCGTTGGAACATCTTTCATGCTATGCACGGCAATGTCTATGCTGCCATTCAGCATGGCTACGTCTAACGTTTTCGTAAAGATTCCAGTGATGCCCATCTCGTACAGCGGCTTATCTAGTACCAAATCGCCAGTAGATTTTACAGCTTCCAAGGTTGTTTTGTAGCCTAAATCTTCTAACTGCTTCTGAACGGTTGTTGCTTGCCAGAGCGCCAATTGGCTGTCACGGGTACCGATGCGAATGGTTTTACTCATGATTTCCGTCGTTTAACTGAAAGACATTACGCAACAATTCGGCACTTTCGTGGGGGTTGATTTGTTCCGATTTCAGATGGTTCGCAAAGTGTGTGGTAATTTTCTGGATGATGCGATTACTTAAGATTTCGGCTTGTTCTTCGTTGAAATCGCTAATTTTTTTACGCTGATTGTCAATTTCGCCCTCTTTTATGGCCGAAAGTTTATTTTTTAATGCTTTTAGGGTAGGTGCAAAACTTCTGTTTTGGGCCCACGTATTGAACTCGGCTTCAATTTCTGAGATAATTGCATGTGCCTTCGGAATCTGTGACTGCCTATGGGCCAAGGTGGCATCTGTCATTTTGCTCAATTCGTCTAGGTGTACCAACGTTACCATTGGGTTTTCTGAAACATTAGGCGAAACGTTCTTTGGAATGGAAAGATCGAGGATGAGCAGCGGTTTTTTGAGATATAATAATTCTTTTGAAATGGTAGGGTTTTGGGCTCCAGTGGCGACAATCAGTACATCGCTTTGGGCAATCTCACTTTGGATATTGGCATACTCTTTTACGACCAAATTAAACTTCCCTGCGATTTTTTCAGCTTTTACCTTGGTACGGTTTATAAGCGTAATATGCTCATTTTTGGTATGTTTTATAAGATTTTCGCAGGTATTTCGGCCAATTTTACCAATTCCGAACAAAAGAATGTTCTTTTCAGAAACATAAGGAACACGTGCCATAATATATTGAACCGCGGCAAAACTAACCGAGGTAGCCCCTGTTGAAATTTCAGTTTCATTCTTAATACGCTTGCTGGCTTGTATCACAGCATTTCCCAGGCGTTCCATATAGCTGTTAAGCAAGCCTAATTTTTTGGAGCGTTTAAAACCGATTCGTAGCTGACTGATAATTTCGAAATCGCCCAAAATCTGGCTGTTGAGACCTGTACCTACCTTAAAAATATGCGCGACTGCCGCCTCATTTTTATAAACGTACGCCACCTGTTCAAATTCTTCAATGGTTCCTTGGGTATGTTCACACAAGAGGTGGATAAGTTGAGAAGCATCATCTGCAAAGCCGTAAAGTTCGGTGCGGTTGCAAGTAGAGAGCAGGCTTAGAGAAGAGATTCTTTTCGCCTTGGCTGCAGCGAGAATCGATTGTTGTGCTGTTTCTGAAATACTGAAATGCCCACGAATTTCGGCATCGGCCTTTTTGTAATTAAGTCCGATAGCATAAAACGTTCCTTCCGAAGAATAAAAATGTCGCTTGCCGTTTGTCTTTTTCATGAACAGCGCAAAATTAATAGAACAGTTAGGCAAAAAGTAACGCTAGACGAATCAATTGTAACGATAGGTGTTGTTAATTACATCTTTAATTGCTGAAAATGCCCGAATATTAGGAAATACGTATCTTTACATCGTATTTTTTGTTACATAATTTATATTCATTCTAAATAAATGACACTTCAAGCTGCTAATTTTTCAGAAGAAAACATCGCTCAAGGTATTTATCGTGAGACGAAGATTGAAGACGGATTCTTTATACTGAAATTTAACAACGAAAATGATCGGGTTCAATTGTACAAGCGTGAGGTGAGTTCCGATTTTATACAGTTTCATTTTTGTGTAAAGGGTTCGGGCTCGTTCAGTTTCAATAATGGTAGTTATCGCCTTCCTATTCAAGAAGATACGTCGCTTTTATTGTATAACCCAGAACGCGATCTTCCTATCGAGGTTGCGGTTGCCCCAGGCGCATGGGTGCTATCGGTGTTACTGCCGATAAAGAAATTTCATACCCTATTTTCTTCCGAAGCGAATTATATTACCTTTTTAAGTGACGATAATAAAGGTAGAAAGTATTACAAAGACGCCCGCATATCACCGTCGATGGCCATTGTGTTGAACCAATTAATGAATTACAATTTACATCCCTCTATAAAACAGCTCTATTTTAAAGGAAAAGCATATGAACTTTTGAGTCTTTATTTTAATCGGGAAGAAGATGTAGATGTTGCGCAATGCCCATTTTTGGTCGATGAACAAAACGTTGCAAAAATCAAGAAGGCCAAAGAAATCATTATCGCAAGAATGGCCGAGCCGCCGACCTTGCAGCAACTTGCTGATGAAATTCAATTACCATTAAACCGCCTAAAAGAAGGGTTTAAGCAAATTTACGGCGATAGTGTATTTAGTTTTCTGTTCGATTACAAGATGGAAGTCGCAAGGCAACTTTTGGCAACAGGCGCCCACAATGTGAATGAAGTAGGGCTTAAGGTTGGTTATAGCACCGCCAGCCATTTTATTGCGGCTTTTAAGAAAAAGTTTGGAACCACACCCAAAAAGTTTGTGATGGGTTTGAATGCATAGCACACTAATTTGGTTAAAAGCTTCTTTATCATACTATTTCGTTAATCTATACTACAAGGTTTTTCAAACCAACAAATAGCGGTATTTTTGCTATTGTAGAAAATTGATATGAAAGGAGTACTTTTAGTAAATTTGGGTTCACCAGATAGTACAAGTCCGAAAGACGTAAAAAAATATCTGGATGAGTTTCTGATGGATCCTCGGGTGATCGACGTGCCACGTTGGGCGCGTATTTTATTGGTGCGTGGTATTATTTTAAATACACGCCCCAAACAATCGGCAAAGGCATACCAAAAAATCTGGTGGGACGAAGGTTCACCACTTATCGTGCTTTCAGAACGGCTACAGAAAAAAGTACAGGAAAAAGTGAATGTCCCCGTGGCATTGGCCATGCGCTACGGAAGTATGACACTGAAAAAGGGATTGCAAGAGTTGGTAGACCAAGGCGTGACCGAGGTAAAAACCATTCCACTATATCCGCAATTTGCCATGGCTACTACCGAAACCATCGATGTAAAAGTAGATGAGTTGGTTGCAGCACATTTTCCGCAGTTAAAAATAACCCGAACCCCAGCTTTTTACCATCGTGAAGATTATATCGACGTGCTTTCCAAAAGTATCGGCGAATACCTAGAAAAAATAGACTACGAGCATATTTTGTTCAGTTATCATGGGGTGCCAGAACGACACATCCGTAAAAGTGATATCACCAACGGAAATTGTAAAATGGACGGCAAATGTTGCTTTAAAATGGGCTCTCCCCAACATGAATTCTGCTACAGACACCAATGTGAGATTACTACGGTAAATGTGGCTAAAAAACTAAAACTGAAACGCGGCACCTATTCTACTACATTTCAGTCTAGATTAGGATTCGACCCGTGGTTACAGCCGTATACAGACCGAACCATAGAGCGAATGGGCAAGGCAGGACTTAAAAAGTTAGCGGTGGTCACCCCAGCTTTTGTGAGCGATTGCTTAGAAACCTTAGAAGAAATTGCGATGGAAGGTGAAGAAATTTTCCATGAAGTAGGCGGGACAGATTTTACGACTATTCCCTGCCTGAACGATCGTGACGACTTCGCGCAGGTTCTTGCGAATATGGTAGAAGAATGGCGTATCGTAAACACCGAAACAGCCATCGCATAATGGCAAAAAGCAAGTCCGCATCTCTTGGCACAGCCTCAATTGGCAGCTTGCTCGTAAAACAAGCCGTCCCAGCCTCCATCGGTATTTTGGTGATGTCGCTAAACATGATTGTGGATACCATTTTCGTGGGGCGATGGATTGGGCCGTTGGCGATTTCGGCCATTACCGTGGTGATTCCAGTTACTTTTTTTATTGGTGCTATTGGCTTGGCAGTGGGGATTGGTGGAAGTTCGGTACTCTCACGCGCGTTGGGTGCAGGAGACGATGATAAAGCACTTCGCGTATTCGGAAACCAAGTTACACTTACCTTTTTAACGTCGGGGTTGTTGGCCATATTAGGCCTTATCTTTCAAGACACCTTAATCGAACTGTTTGGTGCCGACGACAGCTTTAAAGACCAAGCTTTGGTCTATTATCGAATCGTGATGTACGGTATTGTGATGCTGGCGATGTGCATGATGGGGAATAATGTAATTCGTGCCGAAGGGAAGCCAAAATTTGCAATGTATGCCATGATGTTGCCTGCTATCGGGAATATTTTCATGGACTACATCCTTATCAACGTGTTCGACTTTGGGATGCACGGTGCAGCGTGGGCCACCTTTATTAGCTACTTTATCTGTTTCGCTTTTATTGTTTGGTTCTTTCTCTTTAAAAGTGAATTGCGCTTACATGCTGAATGTTTTAAATTGAAGCGAAAAATTGTTGGTGAAATCAGTAGTCTGAGTTCGGTAACTTTAGCCCGTCAAGGAGTAATCAGCATTTTTACGGTTTTGGTGAACAATGTGCTTATTTCAACGGGGGATGCGTTAGACGTAGCTTCGTACGGAATTATAAGTCGGGCGCTTATGTTTGCACTTTTCCCGGTAATTGGCGTAAACCAGGGTTTTTTGCCCATTGCGGGATACAATTATGGTGCAGGACAATTTCAACGGGTACGGGAGAGTATCAACAAATCTATTTTGTATTCGGGCGGACTCGCATTAGTGATATTTGCCATCATCATGATTTTTGCACCCGATTTAGTTTCAATTTTCATTAGCAATAAGTCGGGACAAGGTGCTGAAACGATTGCTAATAATGCTGAAATATTAAAACGAACACCAGACGCCCTACGTTGGGTATTTGCTGCTACACCGGTAATAGCAGTACAACTGATAGGGTCGTCTTACTTTCAAGCCATCGGAAAAGCGTGGCCCGCGCTACTACTAAGTTTAACGAAGCAAGGGTTTTTCTTGATTCCACTTATTTTAATCCTCCCAGAATTCTATGGTGTTTTCGGGGTATGGATTGCCTTCCCCATTGCCGATGTGCTTTCCACGTTGGTTACAGGGTATTATCTCAATAGAGAGGTTCGGAAAACGCTGCGATGATTTTTTTACTATCTTTAGTTTGATAATTATTTCTAAATGAAATCTTTCAATATTTTCCTTTATGCCATCTGTTTTTTTTACTTCGGACACATAAGTGCTCAAAATTATCCAGATGATTTTGAAGGTACTTGGTATTTAAATTGGTATGAGTATGATCTTGGGGACCGATATTATATTCATGAATTTAAACATGCCATCGATTCGCCCGTTCTTATTATTGATTCAAATTTAAATTTCGAAGGAGACGGGGTATGTAATATATTCACGGGAGAATTTTCTTATGAATCTTCAAATGGCGATCATTATCTGACATCCGCTTCTTTTAATCCAACCAATTTGATTTGTGATTTTAATAATGATTTTGAGGATGAATATTTCTTTCAGTTTGGTGATGTTGAGCCTCCATTACTTGCTGAAGTATATAATCTAAGTAATGGTTTAAGATCGTTCGAATTTCAAAAGTCGCCTGGTTTTGTGTATCATTTTGACTCGAAACCTATTGTATTAGGTTTAAATGAGAATCAGGAAAACAAGCTAGCTATTTTCCCCAACCCAGCCCGTAATGAAATTTCAATTGTCGGACTTCAAAATCCAGTCGAAGACATACAAATTGTTAACGTGACAGGGAGCCAGATAAAGAAATTAAATACTTCCTCTAACAATTCTTATGACGTGTCGGATCTACCATTGGGGCTTTATTTTATTAGAATTACTTCGGAAGGGACCACTACAACCCGTAAATTTCTGAAACAATAATAAAAGGTTTGGTTCAGTGTTAAAATTGAAGCAGCGAACCAAATCCACTTCAGAATAAATTCTGAAAGCATTATCTTTAAGCAAACTTTACAAAATTAGCTTATATGAAACGCCATCAACTCCTCCTATCGTTGCTTTTTGTGACGATTTCCTTCTCAATTTTTACTGAAAAATCACAAGCCCAAACCTATGACGAATCACTTTACGGAGCTTTAGAATACCGACTTGTCGGTCCGTTTCGTGGCGGCCGAAGCGCTGCGGTTACTGGGGTGCCAGGAAAGCCGAACCTCTATTACTTCGGAAGTACGGGTGGCGGTATTTGGGAAACCAAAGACGGCGGCCGTAGTTGGAAGAATATTTCAGATGGCTTCTTCGGGGGTTCCATTGGTGCCATTCAAGTAGCCGAAAGCGATCCCAATGTGATCTACGTGGGAGGTGGCGAAAAGACCGTCCGCGGTAATGTTTCCTCTGGATACGGAATGTGGAAAAGTGAAGACGCAGGTAAAACTTGGACTTCCGCAGGATTAAAAGATAGCAGACATCTACCTAGAATTGCCATTCATCCTACCGATTACAATACGGTGTATGCAGCTGTGATGGGAAATCTTTACAAGCCTACCCAAGAACGTGGCGTATATAAAAGTACAGACGGCGGAAAAACATGGCGTAAAACGCTTTTTGCCAATGAAAACGCAGGTGCGGTCGATTTAATAATGGACCCAAACAATCCACGAATTTTATACGCTTCCACCTGGAATGTACGTAGAACTCCCTACAGCTTGAGTAGTGGTGGCGAAGGATCGGCGCTCTGGAAAAGTACCGACAGCGGCGAAACCTGGAAAGAAATTTCAAAAAACAAAGGGTTTGCAACAGATACCCTTGGTATTATTGGGGTGACCGTTTCTCCAGCAAACAGCGATCGCGTATGGGCCATTGTAGAGAACAAAGATAAAGGTGGAGTGTACCGAAGTGACGATGGTGGTGAAACCTGGAGCCTTATCAACAGCGAACGGAAATTGCGCCAGCGTGCTTGGTATTATACCCGTATTTACGCAGACACTAAAGATGAAGATGTTATGTATGTGCTTAACGTGCGCTACCATAAAAGTACCGATGGCGGGAAATCATACGAAACCTACAACGCGCCCCATGGAGATCACCACGACCTATGGATTTCTCCTGAAGATCCAAACAGAATGATTATTGGTGATGACGGTGGCGCGCAAGTGAGTTATGATGGAGGCGAAACCTGGAGTACCTATCACAACCAACCGACCTCCCAATTTTATAGGGTGACCACAGATAATAGTTTCCCTTACAAAATCTATGCGGCGCAACAGGATAATTCTACCGTACGAATTCCGCATAGAACCGAAGGCTGGAGTATTGATGAAGACGATTGGGAAAGCACTGCGGGGGGTGAAAGTGCCCATATTGCCGTAGATCCTACAAATCCCGATATTGTATATGGCGGAAGTTATGACGGTTTTTTAACTCGTTACAACCACGACAAAAATACCGTACGTAGCATTAGCGTTTGGCCCGATAATCCCATGGGTCATGGTGTAGAAGATATGAAATATCGCTTTCAATGGAACTTTCCGATTTTCTTCTCACCTCACAATCCGAAGAAATTGTATACCGCTTCCAACCATTTGCACGTTACGACCAATGAAGGTGAAAGTTGGGAGGTAATCAGCCCAGATTTAACCCGTGACGACCCAGAAAAACAGAAATCGTCTGGAGGGCCGATAACCCAGGATAATACTTCGGTAGAGTATTACTGCACCATTTTTGCGGCAGCTGAAAGCCCTGTAAAAGAAGGCGTGCTCTGGACCGGTAGTGATGATGGGTTGATTCATGTGAGCACCAATGGCGGACAAACATGGGAAAATGTAACCCCTAAGGGAATGCCAGAATGGATGATGATTAATAGCGTAGAACCTTCTGTGTACGACGCAGGCACCATGTATTTTGCAGGGACAAAGTACAAGACAGGCGATTTTGCACCTTATTTGTACAAAACCTCTGATTACGGGAAGACTTGGAAGAAAATAACCAACGGGATACCTGCTGAACACTTTACAAGAGTAGTTCGCGAAGACCCAAAAAGAAAAGGACTGCTGTATGCGGGAACAGAAACCGGAATGTATATTTCGTTCGACGATGGTGCCAACTGGAAACCATTTCAGCTAAATCTGCCCATTGTACCCATTACCGATTTGGCGCTAAAAGACAACAACCTTATAGTTGCCACACAAGGAAGAAGCCTATGGATTATAGACGATTTAGGAGTAATTCACCAATTGGCAGACGCTAAAGGCAAAGAGAACTACCTGTACAAACCAAAAGACACCTATCGCATGGGAGGAGCTTCAAGGTCAGGTTCTTTAAGCGCTGGCACTAATCACCCAAGCGGCGTGATGACGTATTTTAATTTGAAAGACCCTGCTGAAAAGAAAGTAACCTTGAGTTATTTGAATGCTAAAAATGACACCATCCAAAAATTCAGCACAAAGAAAGATGCTGAAAAGAATATCAAAGCGTTAAAAGTTGAAAAAGGCGCCAACTATCATACTTGGAATATGCGCGGTGAAGGAGCCGAGCGTTTGGACGGTATGATTTTGTGGTGGGCCAGTACCGAGGCACCACAAGCAGTTCCCGGGCAATATAAAGTAGTGTTAGAAGTAGAAGGGGAGTCGCCATTGACGCAGATGTTCAATATTGTGCCCGACAAAAATGCCGAGACAGATGTAGCTGGAATGCAGCGACAATATGATTTTGTGACCGAAGTAAACAAAACGGTAGACAAGGCACACCAATCTATCAAAAACATTCGTAAGATTAATGAACAACTCGGGGCTTTTCAGAAACAGTATAAAGACGATGCCTCTGTAGAAGAGTTGGTTGAAAAAGCGAAAAATTTGAGCGAACAATTTTCAGAAATAGAAAAAGCACTCTACCAGACCAAGAACCGAAGTGGGCAAGATCCGTTGAATTTTCCTATAAAACTTACCAACAAGTTGGCACACCTAAACAGTTTGGTGAGTATGGACGACTTTCCGCCTACGCAACAAGATATTGCGGTAAAAAACGAACTGACCCAGCAAGTGAATGCTGAGTTGGTGAAATTTGACACCCTAGTTTCAGATGAAGTAAAAGCTTTCAACACGGCGTTTAACAGCAAACAATTGAATTACCTGATTGTGGAAGAATAGAATTTCGGCCCTTCTATACCTTTTTGTTTGGTGTCTACAAACAACAATCACTCAAGAACCTCAAATTGTAACCTAAGGTCCCTGAGTGATTTTGAAAAAGCGAAGCATTTTTCAAAATTTGTATCGAAGGGCCGTTTATATTTGCAACATGGAATACAATTACATAAAATCGCTCCATCTCATCTTTGTGATTACATGGTTTGCGGGCTTGTTCTACATCGTGCGCCTTTTTGTGTACCAAATAGAAGCACAACAAAAGGAACAACCAGCACGTGATATTTTAAGTGAACAATATAAAATTATGACCAAGCGCTTGTGGTACATCATCACTTGGCCATCGATGATTTTGGCAACCGTTTTTGCCATTTGGCTACTTGCGTTACGTCCCTTTTGGATTTCGGATGCTTGGATGCAAGTAAAACTTGGCTTTGTAGTGGCGCTTATTATCTACCATATAAAATGCCACCTTATCTTTAAGGCCCATCAAAATGACAGCTACAAATACAGCAGCAACTGGATGCGGTTGTTTAATGAAGGAGCAACTATTATCTTGTTCTCAGTAGTATTTTTGGTTATTTTGAAAAATGCTGTGAATTGGATCTACGGTACGCTTGGCATTTTCGTCTTTGCAATTTTGTTGATGCTAGGGTTTAGAATCTACAAACGCATTCGGGAGAAATAACAATGCCTTGGTGCTATCCCAGCTTTTGGTGCAATATTTGCTATCTTCCCATAAAATTTTGAATCCTTGATTTTTTACAAAAGTTCCCTTCGTAACCGTATTTTTTTCTCGATGATACTGCTTATCATTATCGCGAGCGTGCTTATTGCGGTTGTGACCATATTTCAGTATCGTGAAGAGGCGCAAGACTACCATCGCGAACGTTTGGAACGCAAGGAGGCGAACATTAAAAAACACATCAATTATGTGTTGGAGGAAACGACATTTCCATTAGAGACTGAGAAAATCCCGCTGATTTTTAAAGAAGACATTTTCAAGATGAAGAAAATTCACAACCTTGATTTGTTTTTTTACGATCTCGAAGGAAATCTTCTGGTATCGTCGCAAGCGCGGATTGTGAAAGACCCTAGGTATCAGTTTATATCAGATACCATCATGGAGAACTTGTTGCTTTCTCCAGAACGGCAATATGTGGTTCAATTTGAAGAAGAAGGACAGGAGTACCAATCGTCGTACACCTATATCACAGATATCTCTTTTAAACCGTTGGCCATATTAAATTTGACCTATATAGAAGACGACGATTTTATTAATAAAGAGCTGAAAGAGAATTTGTCGCGTTTGGGATTGGCATACATTCTTATGCTGCTTATCGCCATTGCGTTAGCATATTTCTTGTCAAAATACATTACCCGCTCGCTCAATACGGTGAGTCAGAAAATTACGGAAACCCGTCTAAACAAGCGAAACAAACGTATCGAGATTGAGGGTTCTACGGAAGAAATCTCGAATCTGGTGAACGCATACAACAGCATGATTGATGAGCTGGAGAGCAGTGCGGCTCAGTTGGCAGCCAGCGAACGTGAAGCAGCGTGGCGTGAAATGGCAAAGCAGGTGGCACACGAAATTAAAAACCCGTTAACACCCATGCGCTTAACAGTGCAGAGTTTTCAGCGGAAATTTGACAAAGAGGATCCCAACATCCACCAAAAAATAGAAGAATACAGCAATACGCTCATTCAACAAATTGATACCATGAGCAGCATCGCTTCGGCTTTTAGTAGTTATGCCGACATGCCGGCGCAAAAGAACGAAACGCTGAACGTCGTAAAAATCACAAAACTCGCACTAGAGATTTTTAACGAAGGCCACATTTATTTCTTCGCTAAAGAAAAGGAGATCATAGCCAAACTAGACCGCGCACAGTTAATACGCGTAATTACCAATTTAGTAAAAAACAGTTTGCACGCCATTAAGCAACGACAACCCGAAACGCCGTTGGTAGAGGTGAACGTGTTCACTAAAGGCGATTCTGTGTACATTACAGTAAGCGACAATGGCGTGGGAATTTCCGAAGAAAACAAAAGCAAAGTCTTTGAGCCAAAATTTACCACCAAGAGCAGCGGGATGGGACTCGGCCTCGCCATGGTGAAAAATATTGTGGAGACCTACAAGGGTGAAATTTCGTTTACTTCTGAAGAAAATTTAGGGACCACCTTTACGGTTTGCTTTCCTAAACAAGACTAAGATTTACAGTGCTTAACGATGTAATTCGACCCTATTTTAATACATTTGCACACTAACAAATCCCCACAAAAACTTTGAATATGTCGTACGAAAACATACTTACCGCGTTTGAAAATAACGTCACTATTATTACTATTAATCGTCCAACAAAATTAAACGCTCTAAACCGGGCAACTATAAAAGAGCTGCATAAGGCATTTAAAGCAGCAGATGAAGACCAAAAAACAAAGGTCATCATTATTACCGGAAGTGGTGAAAAGGCCTTTGTGGCGGGAGCAGATATAAGCGAATTTGCCGATTTCTCGGTTTCTCAAGGTGAAAAATTAGCCGCCGAAGGCCAAGCATTGCTATTCGATTTTGTGGCACATTTATCTACACCTGTGATTGCGGCCGTGAATGGTTTTGCGCTGGGTGGCGGACTGGAACTTGCGATGGCTGCACATTTTAGAATAGCTAGCGATAATGCAAAAATGGGACTTCCAGAAGTATCGCTAGGCGTGATTCCTGGATATGGTGGTACTCAGCGATTACCACAATTAGTGGGTAAAGGGCGCGCCCTGGAAATAATCATGACCGCAGGAATGGTAGATGCTTCTCAAGCTTTGCAGTACGGGTTGGTAAATCATGTAACTACTCCGGAAGAACTATTGCCATTGGCAACCAAATTGGCATCGAAAATCACCAATAATTCTAGCGTAGCGATTGCTGCTGCCATTGCCGCTGTAAACGCAGGATACGAAGACGGTGAGAATGGTTTTGATGAAGAAATCACACAGTTTGGAAAGTGTTTTGGGACCGCCGATTTCCAAGAAGGTACGCAAGCTTTTTTACAAAAACGAAAAGCGAAATTTCCTGGGAAATAATAGCTTCGGAAGACAAGGATTTTAATTGACGTTAGAATTTTTAAAATTAGGAAAAATTCCAATTTAAATAGGAAATATTCCAGCTATTGAATAACTTTGGAAAGTAGATTTATTTCCAAAGTATGTCAGATGCCAAACATGTTTCCCGTGGTCGCGGTGCCCAAAAAAGAATCCACAATCGCTTTTTTGAATTGAGCCATGAGTTGCGTGATGATTTCCTGAATTATTGTGAAACCGAAGGAGAAACGCCAGAAACCAACAAGACCAACTACCTTGAGGTGTTTCCGAAAACATTTGTAAATAAAGTAGAGAGCCCCGATGTAGGCATGGGCTATTCTGCCAATCCGTACCAAGGCTGCGAACACGGCTGCGTGTATTGTTATGCGCGTAACAGTCATGAATATTGGGGTTATGGTGCCGGTCTCGATTTTGAACGCAACATTCTTATCAAGAAAACAGCTCCGGAGCTTTTAGAAAAAAAAATTACTAGCAAAAATTGGCAAGGCGAAACCATAGTTTTTTCTGGGAATACCGATTGCTACCAACCTATTGAACGCAAATTAGAAATAACCCGAAAATGCTTAGCAGTGATGCTAAAATGGCAGCACCCAACGGGGATTATCACCAAAAACAGTTTGATACTGCGTGATTTAGACATTCTTTCCGAAATGGCCAAGCTGAATATTATTTCTGTGAATATTTCAATCACATCTCTTTCTGAAAAGACACGGCGCTTGTTAGAACCAAGAACGGCAACTATTAAACAGCGTTTAAAGGCAGTAGAAGTACTTTCGGCACATGGTATTCCCGTTCGTGTCATGATGGCTCCCATCATCCCATCGCTGAATAGTCATGAAGTATTACCCTTAGTGAAAAAGGTTGCCGAGCTAGGTGCCCAAGATGTAGCCCACACCATTGTGCGGTTAAACGGACAGATTGCTGAAATTTTCACAGACTGGGCACATAAAACCATTCCAGATAGGGCAGAACGTATACTACACCAGATTGCCGAATGCCACGGCGGGACCTTAAACGACAGCAAATTTGGAAGGCGGATGCGAGGTGAAGGTGTGTTGGCCAAACAAATTAATGAGACCATGGCGCTGGCTAAAAAAAGATACCTTCCGCAGCAAAAAAATATAAGCTTGGATGTTTCTGGATACTTGCAGTTGAAGCATCCGCAAATGCGGTTATTTTAATAGTATCTTTGAAGGGTGTTACAATTTACCTTATGAAGCTACCCATAAGCATGAACTATTTTCTTTTTTTAGTTGTGAGTATTCTCATGCTGTTACCAGCAACTTCCCAAACGAAAGAATCGCTATCAAATTTACCTTTTGAAGCAATAAGAGACTCTATAAACACCTACTTATATACCAATACTGAAAAGTCGCTGACAGCCGCTAAGGCTTATGTTTTAAAGGCACAGCAAGAAAATGACGCTGAAAATGAGTGGCTGGGTATGGAATCTATTGCTTTGAACCAGATCACGGCCAGAGATTATAAAAATGCCAATGAGGTAGCGGTACAACTGCTCGAGTTTGCAAGAATTAATAACCTTGATAAACTTGAAATGCGTTCACTCGCGTTTTTAGGCGATCTGCAATTGGTAGTTACCTCGTCTGAAGAACAATTGCGCTACTACAACGAATTGTTAGCCTTGGCAGAAGCGCGTGAAAATGATGAATACCGGGAAGCAGCCTTGAATAAAATTGCGAACATCATGGATCTAAGCGGTGCTACTGAAAAGGCCGTTGCCATCCGTAAGCAAACGATTACCTATTACCAAAACCGACCTATAGACACTTCGTATACCCAAAAGGATAAAAACAGTGCGCTTTTGCGATCGTATAACCTTTTGGGCACCTCTTACTTAAATGCAGACCAGATAGATTCTGCAAAAATAGCTGTAAAGCAAACCAAAGAACTGGTAACTAAAGAACTTGATTCGTGTTATGCTACTTTTCATTATGTATTAGATGGTGAAATTGCTTTTATGGAGGCGCGTTTTGATGCCGCACGAAATAGTTATAAAAAAGCATACGCTGTTTGTCCAAGCGATTATGATATTGTTGCCCTGAACAAAGCCTACACTTTTGGAAAGGTAGAAGTAGGTGCCGAAAATTATCAAGAAGCCATTCGTATTTTACAGCAAGGCTTGGATAATTACCAAGTAACGGCTGCTGAAGAGGGTTTTATGAAGGATTATTATGAGCAATTGGCAGAAGCATATAAACACACAGGTGATTTTGAAAGGGCCAGCTACTATTTTGAAAAATACTTAACTACGCAAGAAGAGTACGACAAGCTAAAAGATAGCGCAAAGCAAGTGATATTGGCAGACGAGCGTGCAGCTTTTAAGCGGGAGTTTGATGAGCTGAAAGCCGAAAAGGAATATGGGCAAAACAAGCTTAACTACTTTTTGTTAGGAGCTTCGCTCATTATTTTGGTGCTGTTATTTTTATTGCTGAAATTTTATAGAACCAAAAAACAGAATGAGGCCAAATTTGAGGCGCTATTGGCCAAAATAAATGCAGCCAAAACACCCGAAGAAATCATCGATACCAAAGATGAGGAATTAGAGGAAAAAGGGAGCCAGGATGTTTCCGAAGAAATAAAGAAACAAATTTTGGAGGGGCTTGGCAAGTTGGAAAAGAAAGAATACTTTTTACAACAAGATTGCAATTCGTACAATGTCGCTAAAAAAATAGGCACCAACACCTCATACCTTTCAAAAGTAATCAACTCACATTACGGCAAAAATTTCAACACCTACATTAATGACCTAAGAATAAATTACGCCATTGTTCGATTAAAAAATGACGTCTTGTTCCGGTCGTATTCCATACAATCGATAGCTGAAGAACTAGGGTATAAAAGTGCCGATAGCTTCACAAAATACTTCAAAAAAGACACGGGTTTAAATCCGTCGTTCTACATCAAAAATATCAAGAATATCGCCTAATTTGAGTCTGCACAACCTAAATTTATAAATTTAGGGATAGGAAGAATCACCTATTTAAAAAATTAGGAATTTTCTAAGAAAGTCAGTCATATCAGCCGTTTCGGCCCGTTAGTAGCCTCCCTATATTTTCGAAAATGGGGAGGCTTCTCTTTTATATAGGAGTTTTGTGTTGCAGATTTGTCTCATCAAACAATCACCACCCAAATGAAACGGGATAAAACAAAGCAACTATGAAAACACAAAAAACCACCACCACAATTATTGCCATCACCTTAGTCGTTCTCGGACTGGTTGTCGCGATTCCTTTTTCGGTTGGAATGTACGCAGGCATAAAATCGCATACAGGTGCTAGCGGGGAGATTCTCAGCACACTAAAAAAGGAATGCGATTGTAAAGAAATTTCGGTAGATCATTCTGTATACGGGTTTCAATATAGTGTGACAGAAGGGGCGACTTCAGAAAGAGCTTCGTATACTTTAAAAGGATGTAAAATAAATGGTTCTGTTTCAGAAGAAATAGAGCGACTCAATACCATTTTGATTGCAGAGGTTGCGGGCTATAAAAAACTTGATCTTGTTCAGTTTCAGTTTGAAACGAATGGAACCGAAGAAGTGGTTACAGTAAAAAACGGAACACTTGAGTAAGCATTGTATGAAAACGAAAAACACCATTCAAAAAATCCAATTTATAAAATTCGGAATAGGTGTAGTAGCAGGAGTGATTATCTACCTAGTACTCAACTTATTTCTCTAAAACTAAATCGTATGGCTTCAGTAGTAGAATTTGTCGTGAGCATAGTATTGTCATGGCTTTAAAATGAAAAAGAAAAATTATATCAACCCATTAAAACTAAAATTATGAAAAAACTAAAACAACTTTTTGCACTCTCCTTACTACTTGGAATGGTTGCAACAACCGTAGCACAAACAAATGAAAATAGCCTTTTATGGAAGGTAGAAGGCAACGGAATTAAAACTTCCTACGTTTTTGGCACCTTCCATATGCTACCTAAAGATGATTTTTTACTTACTGAAAAAGTAAAAAAAGCACTAGAATCATCAGAGGTACTTGCGTTGGAATTAGACATGGATGATCCTGGATTTCAAGCTGAAATGATGAAAGAAGTTATGATTAAAAACGGAGCAACGCTCAACGATTTTATGGATGCAGATGAATTTACCCTCATAGACAATTATTTAACCAGTAAAATGGGAGTTGGCCTTGAACAGTTAAAAACAATGAAACCACTCATGGTAAGTAGCATGGTCATGATGGCATATTTGGGGAGCGATGTAGCCAGTTACGAAGCTTCGCTCATTGGTCTTAGCAAGGAGCAACAAAAAGAAATAATAGGACTGGAAACCGTGGCAGAGCAAATGGCAATTTTTGACGAACAGCCCTATGAAGAACAGTTAGACGAAATTGTAAAACTCTTAAACGAGACCGATGAAATGAAAAGTATGTTCGAGCAAATGATTACCTTTTATAAAAATGAAAATATAGACGGTCTGTACAATTATATGGACGACTTTTTTCATAATGATATCGATCAGTTAGACCGAATGTTGCACCATAGAAACAAAAATTGGATTCCTAAAATCGGGGAATACTCCAAACAGAAGACTACCTTTTACGGAGTTGGTGCTGGACATCTGGGCGGTACTTTAGGCGTTATCAACTTATTGAGAAATGCTGGTTATACAGTAACCCCTGTGTTGAATTAACAGCGACTCTAATTGTGACAAACTTCTAAGAGCGGTAGGCAACTACCGCTCTTTTTATATGTGTGTTTTTCGATTCATTAAATGTGCAAATGGCTATGTTGTAGTTGCTTAAGCCACTTGCAATAGGTCTAAATATATAAATCATGGGTCGCATTTGTTGTGTCCTAAAACGTTTTGGCGTATTTTAATGGAGCTAAAAAAGCACATTACTTATGAAACAGTCCGTTCGTATTTTGTTCATACTCTCCATAATTGTGTGGTCTGGCAGCTCGATGGTTGCCCAAACTTTGTTAAGGGGCGCTATTCTAGATAAAGAGACCCGGCAGCCAATTGTCAATGCCAAATTTGGTATTTCTGAGCAAGGAATCGGGGTAACAACAAATGAGAAAGGGCGTTTTGTTTATAGAAAATACCACGAAGTTTTAGATGAAAACAGTGTTTTTCAAATCTCTGCACCGGGCTATATTGGTTTGGAAGGCACTATTGATTTGCTTCGGAAACTTCAAAATACAGGAGGCACTTTCTATTTAGAGCCCACTGTAGCACAAAATGTTATAAAGCTATCGAAAACGGGAAAGATCTCTGTGTTTTGGGATGCAGCTGCAAAAGGACAGTTTCGCAATACAGATGCCGAAATAGCCTATTTACGACAATACCTTCAGAATACTACTGCAACTAAAGTTACGTTGGTTGTTTTTGGCGAAGAAATTATCGCCAAGCAAGAAGAATTTATATCTGAAGAAACCATTGCTTCCTTTGAAAAATTGTTAGGTACTATCGAGTATAAGGGAATTTCAAACTATGATTTAGTACGCCTGGAAGCAGTAGATGAGGTGTTGTTATTTGCTGATGAGCAACCTGTTTTCGGAATATTTCAACCCGATCAGTTTCTTCCGGTACACATTGTTAACAGTAATAAAAACTCACGTTCATCAGACTATTTTAAAAGCCTAGCACGGTACACCTCGGGTACGTACACTCCGCTAGACAAAGAAGTGACCAAGGGTGAACAGGCAACAAAGGATTCTTCTATTAATGGACGGTTTACCTTAGGTGACACACCAGTTCCCTATGCCATTATTTCTAAAAAAGGAGATTTAAAAGAGTTTTTTACAGATGCTGAAGGATATTTTGAAGTGCCAGCTTCTGAAGGAGATATCCTAACGTTTTATTCTCTAGGGAACTTTCCGCACACATTAAAAGTTTCTTCTGAAACTACCTATAAGGTAAAAGCAGTTCCGAAAGCAGAACAATTGGAAGTTGTAGACCTGAACACAAAACGCAATCGATCTGAATACGCCTTCGACTCAATTAACCAAAGAGACATTGTACAAGGTCGTGATGTACCAGTGCGATCGATTCACAAATCCCAATTTAATAACAATGCATTTTCTGTAGGAGAAGCCATTAATGGAATATATGGGGTTAGGTCTTATTATGATTATAATCGTGGGCAAACATTTTTTACAGTTGGAGGCGGTTGTGCCAGGGTTTTTATTGATGGACACGAAATATCTGCAGATGCGATACCTGTAGCGGTAGTAGAAAATATATCTGTTTTTGATGCTAGAGGCTCTATAATTCCTTGTCCTAGTAGGATCATCATTACCACCAGAATGCATCCAGATAGAATAGACCAACGGTTGCGAAAAAGAGGATATAGACAGTTAAAAGACAATTATTATAGAGAAGAGATTCCCGAACTAGAATCAATAGCTTCAACCACGCCATACTTCCATAAAAAATCGATAACTGGTACGGTTAAAGGGAACGGCACCGTGTTACAAGGGGCAAGCGTTTTACGAAAAGGCACGTTAGAAGAGGTGACTACCGACGCGAATGGGACATTTTCGATGAAAGCCGCAGTGGGTGATATTTTAGAGGTGAAGCACTTTGGGATGTATCCTAAAAGTATTGTGATTACTGAGGAAACTGACTACATAGTCGAAATGATTACAAAAGCTGAAATTCTAGACGAAGTTGAACTTTCTAAGACCATCGACAAGCCCGATACAACCTACGACACTTACGACTCGAACAGAAGGATGGAGATTGTAAATGGCAGAAAATATGATGTGCGTAGTGTGTTGTTGAAAGAAGATTTGAACATGGCGGGTTTCGATATTTATGAAACCGTAGCAATGAGCAATTCCAAAATTATTGTTGAAGAAGACGCAACCACTGGAAAAAAATCATTTTTTTATAAGAGAGGCCCACAGAACGGATCACTATATATTCCATTAGCAACTATTGTTGATGGAGCTGCATTGGATGCTAGAAATGTAAATCCGGTGATGGTAGAACGGGTAAGTGTCTATATTTCTCCCTTATTTGAACAAGGTTCAAAGATTTTTATCACCACTCGCAATCACCCTGATATTCGTAAAAAGTATCTCGCTGAAAATGATATTGCCTTAAAAAACAATACTTATAAAGAAAAGGTGGCTGATATTGAAAACGAGAAAAATACTTATTTCGAATCTGAAAGAATTTCTGGAGTAGTCACAGTGGGTACAATTCCGTTGGCGGGAGCAAGTATTTTAAAGAAAGGAAGTCTTAACGAAGTAATAACCGATAGGGATGGCGCCTTCGAATTGCAAGCCACAGCAGGTGATATCTTGGAAATCAAGCATGCGGGGATGTTTCCGAAGACGGTTGTGATAAATGACGCTACCGAATATAAAATTGCGCTTATCAACAAGACTGAAATATTAGAAGAAGTTTCTGTTAATGCGAAAAAGGAACAGCAAACAGAGACTGTCAATACTGCGTATGGTGATCAAAACAAGAACGCAGTTGGCTATAAAGTAGAAGATGCATTGTCTAAGTATATTTCGTCTACTGATATTAGTTTCGACCAAGTGGCGAGTAAGATTCCAGGCATTATAGTAGATCCTAACACAAAACAGCTGTTCTATGATCGAAGTTATGGCGGTTTGAATAAGTCGCCCATCATGATTGTTATAGACGGAAGCCCGGTCTCTCAAAATACACTACAGCAAATAAACCCACAAACCATCACAAATATTACATCCCTTAAAGGCGTAGCGGCGACTAACCGATATGGTAGTCAAGCATTTGGAGGGGTATTATTGGTAGAAACATTGAATAAGTCATTCAAAGAAAATCGGGAAAAACAAGACCTTACCTTACAGAATAATGTGTACACAGAAACACTTCCCACACTCAGTTTTGATGCGATACAACAAGATTATGTAGATGATGTAGCCTCTAAATTAAGTACAAAGATTAAGTTAGAAAAATACCGCGATATTAGGAATTTGTACGTAGACAAAGTTGATTTTTATGTTGATATGGCGCTCTACTTTCAGCAGATAGATGCAGGGGCTGCAAGAGAAGTTAGAAACGACTTTGCGGTATTGGCAAAAGACAATCTAAAAGCCTTACGAATATTGGCATATCTAAATGAGCACGCTGGCGAGTTTTTACAAGCTCAAAAAGTGTACGAGCGCGTCGTGACCATGGATCCCGGGAATCCGCAATCGTATCGTGATTTGGCACTCATTTATCAGGAGACAGGTGAATATAACAAAGCATTAGAGCTGTACATTAATATGCTAGGCGATCGAATTCCGGGGATAGATTTCTCTAATTTAGGTTCAGTGTTGAGCAATGAATTGCAACGCCTTATTAATTTGTACAAACACAAAATCAACTTTCAAAGATTGCCCAACGATTGGTTGGCAACCAACTTTAATATTGATGTACGAATGACGGCGTCTTGGAGTGATACCAATGCACCCTTCGAGTTTCAGTTTGTAAACCCAAAGAAAAGATTCTACAATTGGAATTCTGATGCCCAAACTGAAGAAAGCAAAGATGCACAAAAGAGTACGGAAGAGTTTCTGATAGACGATGCCGCACCTGGAAAATGGCTCATCAATGTTCGATATACAGGTGATGAGAATGCTACAAACATCCCGCCCTACTTAAAATACACGGTTTACAAAGATTTTGGCACTTCTAAAGAGACCCGCACGATCAAGTTGGTAAAACTAGAAAGCCAAATACAAAAGGTGACCTTAGACTCATTTGTCTATTAAAAATCGTACTATGAAGATGCTATGTACATATTTCCTTCTACTGCTCAGCCCAGTTGTTGTCCAGGCTCAAGAAATTATGACCATTGCTGCAACCATAATCGATGCCGAAACAAAACAGCCTGTAGAGTTTGTAAATATTGGTTTTTTAGAAAAAGGTATTGGTACGGTGAGCAATGCTAATGGAAACTTTAGTTTGTCTTGGGAGCCTAAGGAAATTCGTGGAGCCGATTTCTTGCAACTTTCTTCATTGGGATATGAGACCAAACAGCTAGCAATTGAGGGTTTAGGTTCACTGACCTCTTATGCTATTCTTATTGAATTAACACCTACTGCTTACGATCTTGAAACCGTTTTATTAACTGCGGAAAAGCGAAGTTTTGAAAAATTGGGAAGTTCGGTATATGGTAAAGACCGGCCTGCGTATTGGTACAATAAAGAAGGGTTAGGGGGTGAGATTGCTGCTAAAATCGACATCGACCATCCTCAAACGTTGCTACAGGACTTAAAATTCCACATTCGAGAAAATGTAAGTGATAGCCTTTTAGTGAGAGTAAACATCTACGACTATCACCGCGGAAAACCGGGAAAAAAGGTAGTCAATAGAAATTTCTTTCACGTAATAAAAAGAAAGGGTGGAGAAGAAACAATTCCGCTAAAGGAATACAATATTCGCGTTGACGAAGATGTTGTGATTAGTCTTGAATTGGTTGAAGTGTATGGAGACGCCATTCACTTTGAGATTTCTACGAGTCCGTACAAAGGCATTTCTTTTACCCGAGAAGTGAGTCAAGATCAATGGCGTGAATATGGCAGTACAGCTGTAGCCTTTCATCTGTTAAGTTCATATCCCGTAAATCCGAAACATATGAGTCGCAGCGAGCGACGTCGTCCAAAAAAGCTAGACATCTATTGGGATGCCTCGTTACCAATGGCCAAACGGAACATTTCGGAAGAATTAAAATTGCTTGGAAAATACTTCAACTATTTGGATGATGTCTTGGTGCGTACCGTCATTTTCAGCAAGGGGCGTTGGGTGGAGGCGCAATTTGATGTCAAAAATGGACGAAGCAAAGATTTGGAGGATTATCTTGAGAACACCTTTTACAATGGCGCATCAGACTTTTCAGAAGTACTTCAAAAAAACCCAATAAACGCAAATGCTGCGTTAGTTTTTTCTTCAGGCGAAACAATGTTTACCCAACTTCAAACAGCGTTGAACATTCCTATATTTTGCGTAAATAGCCAAGCAGAAGCCCAACACGAATGGCTACAAGAACTTTCTTATATAAGCGGCGGACATTACCTTAATTTGGCAGAAATGAACGTGAATGACGCGTTAGAATTTCTTCAAATAGAGAAAGACGATACACGTAATTATGCAACAGCGGGTATCGATAAAAGTGGTTATGTTTATGGAGTAGTTCATAATGAAAACGGAACACCCTTACAGGGTGCGTTGGTGCGTATAAAAAATACCTTTACGGAAGTAGAAACGGGGCCTAATGGGAGCTATGCGATAGATGCAGCACCAGGAGATGAACTCTCAGTAATGGCCTTTGGAATGTATCGCAAAGATACTACGGTAAGAGCCTTAAAAAAATTGCATATTCCGCTGAAGACCAACCGTGAGTTGTTAAATGAGGTGTATTTGGAAACCAAAACTGTTGGGGAGATTATTGGAGATTCTGTGGTGGAAACACCTTTTGGAAAAACGACCAAAGCAGCCGTTGGGTTTTCGTTATTTCAAACGATTACTAGCGACCAGATTACAGCCAATGTTTCTGAACTTTCACAGCTTGTGAATATGGGCAGGGGTGTAGAGGTGGTTCCTCAAGAAATAATAGGGACATTCAAATACCGGTTTAGAAAATTCAAACGCGCTTCATTTCAATTGGAAACCTATGCAGCTGTCGTGATCGACGATATTGTATACGACCAAAACCAGCCCAAGGTGACCGTTCCTTTGATAGATCCCCAACAAATTGAACGCATTACATTACTGAATACGGCTTCTTCTGCAATTCGGTACGGGTCTGCCGCTGCTTTTGGAGCCATCGTAATTGAAACAAAGAACTATAAAAAAGGAAAGGAGTTAACCAAAAATGAGGCCAAAGAGAGGCCTTCGGCATTAGCTGTAGGCAATGAATATACAGAAACAACAGTCGCCCTGTTAGAAAATGCTGAGGTGCCTCCAGAATATGTTACTGCACTGCGGCAAGCAACTACATTTGAAGAAGCGAAAAATAATTATGAAGGACTACGAAGAAAGTACGGTGATCGTGTGCCTTTTTATTTGGAAACCGCCCGCTATTTTGAAAAGTGGGATACTGCCTTCGCAGAAGGTGTCCGTTCAAACATTATTGCCTTAGCACCAACAAATATTAGGGCTTTGCGCGCCTTGGCATTTGAGTATGAAGTAATACAAAACCTTGAAGATGCCCTGCAATTGTATGAACATATATTAAATGTGAAGCCTACAGAGGCACAGTCGTATCTTGATGTCGCACGTTTAAGTGCCGAAACAGGTGCTGTTGAAACTTCCGAAGCATTGTACACCCAGTTATTGTATAATGTGATACCCAATGTTGATGCTGCCGAGCTACAACCTCAGGTTTTTAGCGGATTTAAACATTTGATTGCCAACCATAAATCGAAAATTAACTTTGAAGAGTTGCCAGAACAATTTTTGAAGGTTGGGTATCATGAAAACATACGAATTGTTTTTGATTGGACCCATAGTGGGACAGACTTTGAGCTTCAATTTGTGAATCCGCAGAACAAATTTTTTACCTTTTCACATACGGCATTCCATAATGCCGCTTTGTTGAAACAAGAGATTGCACAAGGTGTTTCATCTAAAGAATTTATCATAGATGAATCCATCCCTGGTAGATGGCTAATTAACGTAAAGCATTTTGGCACTACGGAGATTGATAATCCAACCTACCTAAAATATACCATATATCGAAATTACGGCCTGCCTTCTGAGACAAAAGAAGTGAAGGTGATAGACCTTTCAAAATATACTCAAAAAATAACGCTTGATACTTTTATGCTATGAAAAACAGAATTATACATGCGTTCCTGTTTGTTTTATTGACAATGGGATTATACGCTCAAGAAAGAAACAAATCGATTACAGGAATAGTAAGTTCAGCTCCCGAAAATGCACCTATTGCAAACGCCTTAGTTACCATAAAGGGAACTTTTATTGAAACGGAAACGAATGCCAACGGAGCTTTCAACCTTAACGTTTCTCCAGATGATGACTTGGTGATTACGGCTTTTTTGATGGAGTCGAAAGAGATATCTGTATCTGGAAAGAACGCACCTTTATCGATCCAATTAGATTACAATGCCGAGTTGTTAGAGGCAGTATCGATTCGAGAAAAACAAGAGAAAAAGGATTACCTAGAGACCGGAATGGGGAAACAGCACCGCAACGGAATAGGTTTTTCAGCAGATGAAATGCAAGAGCGCTTTATTTCAGGTGCCGATGTAGATATGTATACGGTGGCAAGAAAAATGCCATTTCTATACGTAGAAGGAGACCAGTTAGGCAGCCAGGTAGTTTATTCTTCTCGTATGAGAGGGGCGATGCGTTCTAGTCGAGTGCCAATGCAAGTAATTGTTGATGGGGTTCCGGTAGAGCAAAATGCGTTAGCAATTATCAATCCTAATTTAATAGAAAATATCACCTTACTACGAAGTTTGGCTGCTACCATTCGGTATGGTTCAATTGGCGTTGGTGGCGTTATGATTATTACAACCAAGAACAGCGGCTCTGCTCCCAGGGGAAGTAAAGTACTACCGTCGCTTTTAGTGAAAGGCAATAATTACCAAGAAGGGATACTGCCCATTTCAGAAAAAATTGAAATGGCTACACAGGGGTATATTGTCCAATTAAAACCCTACGCCAACGTAGAAGACGCTCTCAACCTTTATGATGAGCAGCGCAAACAGCCCGAAACGTATAATTTGGCATATTACATAGACATGTCCAGTTATTTTGCAAGGTGGGGCGATACGTATGGGTATCAAGTGTTGTCAGACCTTTATGAACAAGCTAATGAGAATCCGCGTATTCTCAAAACCATTGCATTTATTTTGGAAGAGCGCGGCCATTTGGTGCAAGCCACGTATACCTTAGAACAGTTGGTAGAACTGAGACCAGATTATATCCAGACCTATCGCGATCTCGCGCGGCTATATGCGCAGACGGGAAAATACAATTTAGCGGCTACGCTCTACAAACAGATGGTGTTTAACACAGTGCCAAATGTAGATTTTGAACCCATTCACCCTATTATCTTTAATGAGTTTCGAAATCTGATTGCTAACCATAAAAGTAAGATTGATTATAAAAACATACCGAACGAATTTTTGTCGGTCAATTTTAAGAAAGATGTGCGAATTGTGTTAGAATATACCAACCCTCTGGCTGAATTTGAGGTGCAATTTGTGAGTCCAGACAAGAAATATTACACCTGGCGGCATACCTATTTTGAGAGTAAGGAACTTGTTGAAGAAGAACTTTCAACAGGGTATGCACTAAAAGAATTTATCATAGAAGATTCAGGATATGGTAATTGGTTGGTGAATGTAAAATCGTTGAACACAACGCCTGGAACCAATCCTACTTTTCTTAAATATACCTTGTACCAAAATTATGGTTTGCCCAATGAAAAGAAAGAGGTAAAAGTGCTCAACTTGGCACAGCATACCGAAAAAGTGACGTTAGATACTTTTATTTATTGATTTTCGGTTACTGTGTGCCGTTCCATTCGGCATAGAATTGCGCGAGAAATTGCTCCATAAACTGGTGTCGTTCTCGTGCAATTTTTTTTCCGGTTTTCGTGTGCATCTGATCTTTCAGCAGCAGTAATTTTTCGTAAAAATGATTAATCGTAGGCGCCGTAGATGCTTTGTATTCTGAAGGTGTCATCTCAAGTTTGGGCTGAATTTCAGGATCGTATATTTTCCTGTTTTTGAATCCGCCATAGTTAAACGTGCGTGCAATTCCAATGGCTCCCAGGGCATCGAGCCTGTCTGCATCTTGAACGACTTCCAGTTCTTTAGAGTGGAATGATTTTGTGGTATTTCCACCTCTAAATGACACGTTTGCGATAATGTTTACTATGTGTTCGCTATCTTCTTCGGAAATGGGCTGTGATTTTAGAAACTTGGCTGCTCTTTTGGGTCCAAGACTTTCGTCGCCCTCATGAAATTTGGAATCTGCAATGTCGTGCAATAGTGCGGCCATTTCAACAACCAACAAATTTACAGGTTCAGATGTGCCGATGAGCAAAGCGTTTTTATATACTCGCTCAATATGAAACCAATCGTGTCCTCCTTCGGCATTTTCCAGCTGTTGTTGTACAAAGCGTGTGGTATTCTTGATGCATTCCGTTCTTTCAACACTAGTCATTCGCAATGTGTTTTACAATAGTTGTTTCCAGCGATTCGATAAGTGCATCGTGCGATTGCCCCGCAATTTTTATGGGTTCTAGTACCTTCATTTTAAAATGAACCCCTATTGGCATGGGGAACATTCCGTAGCGTTGTAGTCTCCATGAGTTGCTGATACTGACAGGAAGCACGACTGCATCTGGCGCATGTTGGAACAAGGTAAGCAGTCCCTTTTTTCGAAATGGTTTTGGGTGTCCGTCCCTACTTCGGGTGCCTTCAGGAAAGATAACCACTGCTCTATTGTGCTCTGAAATGTACCGTGCAATTTTTTCAATCTGACGGGTTGCTTGCGTCGGATTTTTCCTGTCTATAAGAACCGAGCCGCCTTTCCGCAGATTATAGGAAACCGATGGAATACCTTTGCCTAATTCAATTTTAGAAATAAACTTGACGTGAAGCTTTCTCAGAAACCAAATCAGTGGCGGGATATCCCACATACTCTGATGGTTGGAAACGATGATTACGGGTGTGTTTTCGGGCAGTGTATCTGGCAGATCAACCGTAAAGCGAGTACCTAAGATATGGAGTGTACGTACGATGGTAGCATTAAAAATATCGACACTTTTTTTGTGCACATGATATCCAAACAGGAACAACGAGATGCGTTGTACCACTTCATAAAACAGCAATCCTAACCCAAAGAAAAAGTGGAAAAGTATGGTTAGCGGATACCTCAGAATTTTGGCTAGTAACTTCATTTAGTTCAAAAATAAAAGCTGTTCCTTTTAAATCAAAAGAAACAGCTTTTTATTTGTCATTCTATTTTTACAGCGCGATAACCGAGCCGTATCTATATTAACAATGTTCGTTATAGGCTCCCATAAGGTTCTCGGCAATCATTTCTGCTGGGCGACCTTCAATATGGTGACGCTCTAGCATGTGCACTAATTCTCCATTTTTAAACAACGCCATAGAAGGTGAGCTTGGAGGGAAAGGTATCATTTGTGCTCTTGCAGCATCTACTGCTTCACGATCTACACCTGCAAATACTGTTACCAAGTGGTCTGGAGTTTTTGCATTTTGTAAACTCATACGGGCTCCTGGTCTTGCGTTTGCTGCGGCGCAACCACAAACTGAATTTACGACCACTAAGGTAGTTCCTTCTTTTGCGAGTGCATCTTTTACGTCTTGCTCTGTATATAATTCGCCAAAACCGATACTTGTTAAGTCTTCGCGCATTGGTTTTACTAATTCTGCTGGATACATAATCGTTTCTTTTAAGTCATTAAAATTGAGTTACAAAGATAGTCATTTTGACTCGTAAAAACTTACAGTAAACCGTAACAAACCCTTGATTCGCAATACGTATATTTGCACTTCGTTTAAAAGCATTAATACAAGAGTACATGATTCGTTGGTTGGCAGCCGTTTTAGGATATACCTTTTTTCGATTTCCCGGGGCAATATTGGGTTTTTTATTGGGTTCGCTCATAGATAATATGATAGGCGGAAAGAAATCTGGAGGTAGGGGGTTTCAGCAAGTGTTTCAGCAGCGTAGCGAGCAAGTTTCTCCAGCCGATTTTGAATTAAATCTGTTGTCGCTGGCATCGCTGGTAATCAAAGCCGATGGGGTGGTAAACCAAAAGGAATTGGATTATGTGCGGCAGTATTTTGTACAAGCCTACGGAAAGGAGCGGGCGAATGCTACTTTTAAGGTATTTAATGAAGTAATTAAGAACCGACAGGTTTCTGCAGCGAATATCTGCGCATTGCTTCGAAGCCGCACTCGATACGAATCTAGGCTTCAATTACTCCATTTTTTATTCAGTATTGCCAATGCCGATGGGCATGTTACCCAATCTGAAGTAAATGAAATAAACAACATCGCTAGATATTTAGGAATCCAACTCAGAGATTTTGAGAGTATCAAAGCCATGTTTTTTCAGAATCCAGACAGTGCCTATAAGATTTTGGAAATTGAAAAAACGGCAACGGTTTCAGAAATTAAATCGGCCTATCGCACCATGGCCAAGAAGTACCATCCTGATAAGTTGGTACACATGGACGAAGCATACCAAAAAGGAGCTGAAGAGAAGTTCAGAAAAGTACAAGAAGCCTACGAACAATTACAGAAAGAACGGGGCTTTTAATCGTCACCTCGACTTTGGAGAAGTCACGCGAGTAACTTCGCTTTGAGATTAATTAAATAGCTCTCACTCAAATGTGATCTCTCAGTCGTGCCTCCTTCGAGATGACAGACAGAGTCACCTCGACTTTGGAGAGGTCACACACCAAACACATCCTCAACTTAAATTAAATTATCTGATTATTCAACGATTCCCATTTCGGATTAAATTCTGAAATTAGATTGTTTTTTTTCTCCCGTCGCCATTTCTTAAGCTCTTTTTCTCTAGCAATAGCTGTCGTCGCATCAGAAAAGCCCTCATAGTAGACTAAATAAAAGCAATTGTATTTTCCTGCAAAAGATTTTTTTGCATTCTGACTGTCAAAATAGTGTTGAGAAATTCTACGTTGAATGTCATTGGTGATACCAATATATATGGTTGTTCTATATTCATTTGAAACGATATATACAAAATGAGAATAAAGCATATTTAAAGATAGTAATTCGATGCAACAGTCACCTCGATTTTGGAGAGATCACGCGAGTAACTTCGCTTTGAGATTAATAAAATAGCTCTCACTCATATGTGATCTCTCAGTCGTGCCTCCTTTGGCAGCCCTCCTTCGAGACGACTAGCTTGCTTTTTCAACAGTAATTCGTTCCGTAATCTCATTACCATCTTGGTCTACCGCCGTGAGGATATAGGTGCCTGGCAATGGTTGTAGTGAAATTTGGTGAAAAGTTTCGGTAGTGGTAATAAAACTGCCGTCTAGATACCAATAGATGGAGGTTTCGGTATCGCGATGTGCTAGCGTAAAAATGACTTCTTGGGTTTGTTCTTCAAAATTCTTCGCTAATAATATGGTTTCATTTTTCCCTGCCTGACCTTCAGGCGGGTTCGGAAATATAAACTCCATTAATTGTTCTCCCTCTTGTAGGCAATCAGATTTAAACGGGGGCAAGCTAGCGTATTCTGGATGCAACGGAGCGTAATAATATTCGAGCAACGGAGGTAAGGCAAACCATGATTTTTGTTTCATTTCAGCTAAATCGTAGCACGAGGTGTTCACTCTGTATTGTTCGTTTTCAGACAGAAATACTTGTTGGTGGTAGGGGCAGGGTTGGGTACGGACACCAAGTTTTGGTATGAATTCTGAAACAGTGGCATCACAAAATACTCCAGCCAAATGCCCGCTTTTTGAGCAGATCTGAACTTCAGTTAAGTCGTCATACGGGGTTTTAAACCATTCACTTTTCGGTAGAATTTCCAGTACATCAAATAGAATTGGGGCTGCTGCCTGAAGCCCAGTCAAGCCAGGGCGTCCTTCGCCATCTGCGTTTCCGGCCCAAACGCCAATGGCATATTTTTCGGTCACACCCACGGCCCAAGCATCTTTAAAGCCAAAACTGGTGCCTGTTTTCCAAGCAATTGGTTGCGCATCATTGTAGAAATCCCAGTTTTCTTCACCTTGGGGCCTGTTCACTTCTTTAAGGGCTTCTACCATTTTATAGATGGCACCAGCGCCAAAAAGTGTCGGATTCTGTTGTTTTTCTAGAATCTCGGTTTGAAGCGTTACATAACTCGGCACTTTTGTTTCAAATGGTAGGTACTCGCTAGAGCTGGAATTGAAATAAGTGAGGGTAGCTGCCATACTCGCGTACGCATTGGTGATTTCCCATAACGAACTTTCCGCTCCGCCCAAAATAAGCGAAAGACCGTAATAATTGGGGTCTTTGTTTATATGGTCGAGTCCCAAATCATCAATCTTATGGTGAAAACGTGCTAGTCCGTACAATCGCAACATCCGTACAGCCGGCACATTTAGAGAACGTGATAGCGCTAAGCTGGCGGATACGGCACCATTAAACTGTTTGTCAAAATTCTCGGGATTGTAACCGTTTATCACAGTAGGAACATCGGCTACCAAGGTGTTTGGTAATAGTTCGCCGCTGTCTAACAATGCTGTGTACAGAAAGGGTTTTAGGATGCTTCCCGTACTTCTTGGTTTGTCAATAATATCAACAAATTTGTTGTTTTCTTTTGTAGTAGGGGCATTTCCGATATAGGCCAAAATTTCTCTGGTTTCAACATCGAGCACTAAAATGGCCAAATTGTGTATTTCGTTTTGTTGCAGTTGAAAGTGTTGTTCCGCGGCAATTCTATTGATCGTTTGTTGCAGGTTGAGGTCTATTGTGGTTTTGATTCGCTTTCCGGGTTGTTCCTTGCGAATCTTTTCGGTAAGGTGCAAGGCGGTTTCGGGCAATGGCAGTGGCTTTCCAGGTAGGGGTTCAGAAAGTGCTAATTGGTAGGTGGTTTCGTCAATAATTTCTTGCTGAAATAATTTTAGCAGCAATCGATCTCTTTTTTGCTGAAATATCTGCTCATTTTTCCCCGGAAAAATTAACGCAGGAGCATTTGGTAGTACGGCCAGAGATGCTGCCTGCCCCCAACTCAATTCGCTAGCAGGAATACCGAAGTATCGCCAAGCTGCAGTATCTAGTCCCACTACATTACCACCAAAAGGTGCGTAAGAAGCGTACAGGTTTAGGATTTCTTTTTTCGAATATCCTGCTTCCAATCGCGTTGCCTGAAAGAGTTCCACTAATTTTTCGCTATAACTACGCTTTTTGTTTTTCCGCGCCAAGCGAATGACCTGTTGTGTAAGCGTACTGCCACCCCGACGCTTTTCCGTAGTAAGATTTCCCCAAAGTGCTTTACCTATGGAAATCGGATTAAACCCAGGATGGCTATAAAAATATTCGTCTTCAAAATGCAGTACGGCTTGCTCAAACCGATAGGGCACACTATCTGAAACAGGAAAACGCCATTGGCCGTCGTCTGCAATTCGCGCACCCATCAACACCCCTTCTTTACTTTCTACCACTGTAGAGGTAGGGTCTTTAAACAGCGGTTTGGGAAGGCAAAACATCCAATATAGCAAGCCCGCCATCACCAAAATAAATTTTATTTTGTGCTTTTTTACGATATGTAACAACTTTTGTCTCATGGGTAAATCAAGGCTTATTTTTCTATGGTTACCCAAATACCTTGGTTCCGAGCATAATAATTATTGTCGTACATGGCTTCTACTTGGGTGCCGGGTAGGTAATAGGTGCCCAGATACGAAGCATTCAATTTTACTGTAAATGTCTTTGTCTTTTTAGCAGGTAAGTCGAAGTAAAAATTCACTCGATCGTCCCGAATGTCTTTATACCGAGCAGCTCCAGAAGCGCCACCACCCAATTCGGTAAAACTGGTATTTACAATTTCCCAACCTCCTGGGAATATTTTGGTGAGCGCCACATGGTTTACGTAATTGTTTGATGTATTCGTGATGGCAACTACAGCATTAATTTCGGTTCCTTGGCGAACATTTTTAATGTCTATTGTCTTGCCTTCACCATCGAGGTATTGTGCTTTAACAGTCAGGTTTTTTCGCTCGGCCAATTCATTTCCAAGGGGTAACTTCCCTTTCTGAAGCAAGTTCACATACACTACGTTGTTGTTTTTGTTTGTAACCGAAATGGTATTGCTTCCCATAGCGACATCTGTATCTCTTTGTGCAATGGCTCGATCGCTTTTCACCGTATTGGTTTTTCCATTTACGGTATAGGTAAGTTCTAAGGCTTTTCCGCCATTCTTGGCAACCATTTTTGCCATTGCTAGGAGCGCATAACTGGTTTCTTGGGTGCTGAACCAGCGTTGAGATGACAATTCTTTGGCTACCGAAATTGCCATGTCACGTTGTTTAGCATTTCCAGTAATGACAAGGGTCTCTAGTGCCATGGCCTTATTCCTGAATGGAGAACCATAGGTGTGGTAATCGTAATTAGTAGGGCGAAAGTTCACGTTGGCCGTCGCCGAAATCTCCTCGGCCACTTTTTGTTTACCTGCCAATGCATACGCCGCCGCAAGGCGCCATTTAGCGTCGTTACTTAGGTTTTTCGATTCACGCAATCGGTTCATCGCAGCCAACTCTGGTTGACCGGCAAGCGCCAACGTATACAGACGATACGCTTGTGTTTGGCTTGAATTGTAACGGGTGCTGCCATTGCGCCATTGGCGTGCTTCATTTTTTTGATAGCGCAACCAATTACTCAAAAAAGTAATGGGTAATGCATAGCCTTTTGCTTTTGCCTCCAACATAAAATGCCCTACATAATTCGTGCTCCAATCGTCTGCGTTTCGTTCGCCTGGCCAATACGCCATCCCTCCATTTGCAATTTGATAGCGACCTAATTTTTTAATGGCAGCTTCTACATTACTTTCAATCTGTTTTTTCTTGTCGAATGTGATATCGAAAATATTAGCCAAGAATAACTGCGGAAAAGCCGCCGAGGTAGTCTGTTCTACACAACCATGTGGATAACGAATTAGATACTCCAACCGTTTGCTGAAATCCATTGGAGGTAAGGTCGAGAACTCTAAAGTGGCAGCATTGGTACCTGCTACTCCAAATGTTTCAAAAGAGATTTGCTGGGTGCCATTTTCAGAAAGAGTGTATTGTGTCGATTTCTGCGAAATGGGGTTCGGATTTTCTACATCAACCTCTAAATTGTAACTGGCAGTTTCCCCATTGCCAGCAGCCGAAATTTCAATAGTTTGAAATTGGTCTGTAGGCAGCACTTCGAAGTCAAAATTGACAATTTGTTCTCCTACCGAAGGAAACGAAACCGATTTAGAAGTACCGTTTATAGGCTTTAATGCATCTCCAACTTTCAGCTTAATGGTAGCATTTCTTACTTTTGGTTCCATAGCAAAAACAGTCACGGGTATGGTCACTTTTTCACCCGGACTCAAAACACGCGGTACCGAAGCCAATACCATCAAAGGTTTTTTAACAGGGGTGGTTTTTTCTGCTTTTCCGTAGGCACTTTTGCTATTATCACCCGCAATCACCATAGTACGAACCGACCCTATATAGTTTGGCATTGTAATTTGGTGGGTAGCGGTCTCACCTTTTTTCAAGTGAAACGGCCCTAAGTAGCGCACAACAGGCTTAAAACGGTCGGCTTTTCGATTTTTTGCACCAGCGGCAGCGTCGCCACCTCCAATTTCATAAATATTATTCACGCTACCAGAATAGGCGCCAATCACATAATCGTACATATCGAATGTTTTTACGCCTAAAGCTTCTCGGGTATAAAAAGCATCGTGGATATCGGGCGTTTTAAAACGTGTAAGATCTAGCAACCCTTCATCTACCATGGCTAGAGTATAGGTCATGGTCTTGTTGTTTGCTTCGGAAACTTTAACCGTAAAGTTCTTCTCGGGCTTTAACGCATCAGGCATTTGTAGTTGAGGCTGCAATACCGTAGCGGGATTTTCAACTAAAATTGGAATGACACCATACAAGCGTATGGGCAGATCGTTTTTAGTGTGTTCATGGGGTTGTAGCAGCGAAATATTGGCATAAATATTTGGCGCCATTTCTTCAGTAATTTTAATTTTTGCCTGGGTTTCGCCTTTGGAAGTTTCAATCCATTGGGTAGAAAGCACCTCGGTGCCGTTTTCAATACTAATGAGTGCACGACCATTACTCCCTGACGGAAACGTAATCACGGCCTCTTCGCCTACATCGTATTTTTCTTTATTTGCTGAAAACACCAGCATTTTTGAACTTTCAGCGTCTTCTTCGGCAGGGCGTTTCCACCAGTTTCTATAAAAATAAGTGACCCGTCCGGTGGCGTGACCAGAAACAGGGTCTATGACTCGAATGAGGTAGCGTCCGCCTTCTTCTTCAGGAATGTTGAGGTTAAAACTGCCTTTTCCGTTACCAGCTGTAGTCACAGTTAATTCTTTAAAAGGTTTGTAGACCGTGGCGTCTTCGTAACGCGAAAGATTGTCAGAGCCGCGGTTCCACCACCAGCGCCATTCAATTTTAAAAACTTTTACTTCTAATTTTCGGTTGCCACTTGGGTTTCCTTCTGTGTCTACTGAAACCACGTCAAATGAAGTGTTCTCATCGGTATAATATGACCCATAGCGATGGGGTTCAGGAGATTGCATGCCCACAAAGTGACTGTACGGAGCAATGTTTTTACTGAACACATCTATAGAAAAGTCGCCTCCACTTTCATAAATCTTAGTCAGAAATGTAGCGCTGAGCATGCCAGGAGCTTTGTTCGAAATGTCGAATTTTTTTGAAAACTCAGTCGTTCCATCACCAGAAAGGTTTTTGGAAACCACTGGAATTTCAACTTCGTCAAATTTCCTGACGGGATCATTAAATTGATAATTTTTGAATTTTTTAAAAGCGGTATTGGTACTGCGCAAGGTAGCATCCATCTCAACCTTTAAGTCTCTTGCGGGCGCGCCGTGCAGCCACAGCCCTTGTATGCTCCCTTCAACAGCTTTGCTAGCATCTAAAATTTCCGCATCAAAATCTAGTTTAATCTTTAAACGGTTGGGTTTTACCGTGGCCACCTTTAGCGATTTGGCGAATTTTACTCCGCCAGCACTTATAGTGGCATTCCAATTCCCAGTAGGGGCGTTGGCATCGGTTTTTATAGGGAAATAGTAAAAGCCATTGGCAACCCCTCCTGCCAAACCTGCGGTTTGCCCACCTCCTCTTCCAGAAGGAGCGGAACTGTTTCCTCCATTTAAAACCGTGCGCTGCACCAACTTTCCGCGCGCGTCGGTAACTTCTAATTTTACAGGGTGGTTTTTAGGCAACGGATTCGCAGCATCGTTGAGTACAAAAGTGAGGTGAATACTGTCGCCGGGGCGATGCACTCCTCTTTCGGTATACACAAATCCTTTCAGACCTTTTTGGAGTTGTTTCCCCGAAACATCAAATTTACTCATGCTCAGGGCATTTCCGTCTTCTAACTTGGCGTATGCATAATTTTTTCCTTTGCGGGCTACGGCAAACGAAATCGTTCGGTCACTGTCGTAAAGTGCAAATCCGTCGCCATCTGTAGTAATGGTTTCAATGAGCTGCTGCTGGAAATTGAACAGGTCTATTTTTACCCCGCTTTCTGGCGTTGTAGTGAGTAAGTTATTACAGGCAAAATGGTAACTTTTGTTGTTTCCTTTTTTAGCAATCACACCAAGGTCGCTACCTAGAATGTTAGTGGTGATAATTCGGTCTTCATTATAATATGCGGGATGGCATGGGTTGTCGCGCTGTTCCCAATTGTACGAATAGGTTCGCCATCTGTAGATTTCATTGTCCCAATATTTTTCTTCGCGTTCTGTTTCGTCTAGGCCTGAATTGTCTTCAAAATCGTCATAATAGGCATCTTCTGAATTTGCAACATCAGAATTGTCACAATCGTAGCTAATGTAGTCTTTGGTAAAACTGAATTCTACTTGGTATAGTGATCCCGGGTTGGTTTTAAAAAATTCAGAAATATTTACGGCGTGAGCTTTCCAAGAGCCTTCTTCGCCCAAATTATTTTCGAGGGAAATCGTTTTTTTCGCTACGCGCCGCCCTACACGTTTCATATCGTAACTATTGTAGTTGTCTAGATTAGACGATTGTAGAAACTGCAACATATTGTCTTCAAAAATTTGAATAATACGTACATCGACTGCTTTTAGATTTACAGTTTCAAAATAGAGGGGCGTGCTCTGGGCGTTTGGCAAAATCACTCCTTTAGAGAGCAGGCGTACCGCTGGTTTTAATTGTTCGAAAGAAATGAGTTCGCTAAATTCCTTTTTTAAGCCGAAATTTTCTGTGTTTTTAATACCGTTAAACAGGGTCACCCGTACGTCGCCGGTGATACGATCGTTAGGGTATACGATGAGCACGTTACCATCTACTTCAAAGCGTAGGTTCTTGGCGCGTTCGATGGTGATGAGGCCTGCAAAGTCTTGTTCAGGTGCAATTGGGTCTGAAAAATTAATCGACAGCGAAGCTTGGGGCGAATGGCTCGCTTTTACATCTACCACCTTAAAATTGTTCTGTCCGGGAATGGCAAAGGTGTTGCTGCCTTTGTTGTCGGCTCCAATGGGTTTTCCGTCCCAAGAAATAACAATCTCGTCATCATCTATTTTGCGCGAAATACTATCGATTGTAAAGTTGTAATATCGTGCAGATGTGCTTTCTGAAGGCCATTTAATAGTCAGTTTTTTTCTGCCTTGGCTTGCTGAAATAAGCTTTTTGGCATCTTTTAATTGTAAAACATCTGATGCCTCTAGTGCACCACTTATATATTGCCATTGTTTGTTATAAGACTGTAGGTTCTCTAGATTAAAGGTAAAGTTGGGAGTAAGGGTTTTAAAACTGAAGGTGTAGTTTTTAAATGCTTTGTCGATGTCTTCGTACAATTTGTGTAAGTGTACGGTGATGGTGTATTCAGTGTCGGGTTCTAGATACTCGTCTGGTTGGAATAATAAGGTGCTGCTGTTTTCAACAATGAGTTTTCCCGAAGTTTTGGGTGAAATTTTAAGATAGTCTGAAGGAATTTCTTGTGTAATTTCAAACTGTTCTAAGGGCTGTGCCAACTCAATCTGAATGGGTGTGGTAATACTTTTGGTACCGTAGGTGTGTTGGGTAATATAGTCTTTAAATTTAAAGAGATTGTCGGTTTCTGAAGTTTCAGTTTTATCGCCACAGGCAGTTAGAGAGAGCAATACAACACAGGTGAGTAAGCGAAGCAGATTGTTCATAATGATGGTTTTACAGTTTAAAATTACGATAAAATAGTGGTTGTGCCCGTGGAAATTTTCAGTATGAAAATCGCACGGCGACGGGTAACTCAATACAATGGAGGAGGGAGGGTATTTGTTTTGTAACGTCCTTAATTAAGTCCCTATTATATGAAATCTGTGGTTTGTGATTACTTTAACAGCAACGGTTGTGTTATTCTAGCAGGTTGTGGTAGGCTTGATATTCGGCTAAATTCCAAGCAAGTATGTTCTTTGCTTCCCATTTTTGTTGAAATGCTTTTTTTCTTTTTTCAATCTTTTCAAGATAGGCATCATGGTTCATGGTAAAGTAGGGGTATGGAAATTTTGCTTGCTGAAAAGCATAGGTTTCTAAAAGCTCGCCCTTGGTTTTGTCTAGTAGTGGCAGCGTTTTGTCTGAGAGATTAGAGAGATATGCCAGGTGAAGGTACGAGTTATCTGCATTACTGAAATTGTATTTGGCGATTACCGAATCCCAATTCACCAAACTACTCGCGATTAAGATGAGGTAGAGTGCCAATGTGTTTTTCTGAAATAGATAAAAGGCAGTTTTGGTTTTTTGAATTTTTCTGAATACAGTAAACAGTCCGTAAAGTACAAGTAACAGGAAAAGCACTACGCCAATGCGTTTGTATGCAAGCGCAAAGTGTTTGATGTACCAAAAATTTCGGATGGCAACCGAAATGGCCAAAATTGCATTCTGAGCTACCCAAACATAGGCCAGATATTTCAGCCATTTATTGTTTTTGTAGAAGTTAAGATTTCCGCGGAAAAAGTACAGCACCACAGCAATCGAGATCAAGATTGAGATAATCAGTAAGTAGGTGCCTTCATGCACAAATTGTTTTAGGGTCTGGCCGTCCCATTCAAAATTAAACCATACCCAGTAAATGTCGATGCAATTCAGCAAAAGGAGTAATAAGTTTAAGATCGCCAACAGGAAAATGCCGGCTTTATACTCACTTTTTAGTGCGGAAAGTTTAAAGAACCGACGCTTTCGCATTTTATTTCGATACAAGGTTGAATGTACAGTAGCTTCATGGTTTTGAATTCCTGGAACGGCGGTTCTATAGAGCAGGAAAACACTAAGGAACAAGCAAAATAGAAAGGTAAAGAACAACGGGAAGTTAATATTTTCAAACAGGAAAGTAATCCCGTTTTGAAGTAGTTCGCCAAATGCACCCAGATAGTCGCTAAAGATTGGGTTCGAAAAACTATAGATGGTCAAGAAAACTCCAATGATGAGTATTGGAATTACAAAAATGCGCGATTTCCATAAAAAGTTGGCCACTTTTATACCGCCTACTTTTCTGCCAAAAAACTGTTTTGCAAAGGCTATTTGTGATGTAAATATGGTCGCTGAGGCCATTCCGAAGGCATTTAGCAAAGATTTAATCGAACTAAAGTTAAGTACGCCCACAAACACAAACAATGAAATATAATGTACCGTAAATACAAAGGTTGAGTAAATCAACACGGTAAAAATACCAGTAGTAAAAGTTCCCAAAAATGTAATTAATACAAGCGGTTTGCCCAACGTAAGTTGCTTTGTAAAAGCCAGCCAAGTAAAAAGGAGGCATTCAAACAAGAGCAAATTCAATCCTATGCCTTGTCTAAAAAACAATAGGGTTAACAAAAGGGCAGAAACGAATACGGCTGATAAAGAGTTCGGGTATCTCATCTAGAAAATTTTGAATAGTTAGATGTAGTGTTGTCCCGTCGCGTCGATTTTAGGCAAGCCAAAGGGTTGGCTTTTGTGAATACCTTATATAGATTTTAGAAAAGGGGAAAGGTTGCGTAATTGCTACTGATTTTCTTTATAGATGCCCAGGACAAGTTCGCCTTCTGCGTTCATATGTGCCCGATACATCCCTTCGGTATTGAAATCCATAGAGACGTTTCCATCTTTATCAATTGCCACGACACCTCCAGTTCCGCCAAGCTTTGTGAGTTTTTCTTGAATGACTTCCTGTGTGGCTTCTTGTAAAGAAACCTGTTTGTATTCCATCATGGCAGAAATGTCGTGTGCCACCATACCACGAATAAAATATTCGCCCCATCCGGTAGATGAAACTGCACAAGTTGCATTGTTAGCGTAGGTACCAGCCCCAATAATGGGAGCATCTCCAATACGGTTCCAACGTTTGTTGGTCATCCCTCCTGTAGAGGTTCCAGCAGCTAAGTTGCCATTTTTATCTAGGGCAGCACACCCAACAGTTCCAAATTTTGAGTTTTTAATAAAAGGATCATTTTGGTTTGAAACAGCTTTTGTGGCGTTCTGGATTTCACGTTGTTTTACTTTTTGCAAAGCTTGGAAGCGACTTTCAGTATAAAAGTAAGCTGGATCTATCAATTCAATACCGCGTGTTTCTGCAAAGACTTCGGCTCCCTTGCCAGAAAGCATCACATGTTCACTATTGTTCATGACCTGCACTGCGAGGTCTATGGGGTTTTTAATACGCGATACCCCTGCAACAGCACCGGCGTTTAGGTTGGCTCCATCCATCACAGAGGCATCCAGCTCATTTGTTTCTTCATGGGTAAAAACAGCACCTTTCCCGGCATTGAATAGTGGTGAATTTTCCATGATATTAATGGTCTTGGTGACGGCTTCCATGGCTGTACCTCCATTTTTGAGGATTTCATGCCCTACTGAAATAGCTTCGGTGAGTTTTTCTTTATATGCAATTTCAAGCGAATCGCTCATGTTTTTTTTGAGAATGGTTCCTGCACCTCCATGGATAACGATACCAAAAGTAGGTTCGCTTTTTTCAACTTTTTGGGTGTTGTTTGACGTTTCGGACGCTGATTCTTTAACATTTTCACAGCTAAAAAGCACTAAAAATCCGATGAAAAGTGTTAAAATTCTGTTTATTGACATATTTTTTTATTTGAAACACTAAGATAGCACAAAATCCGCGATATGACTGACTTGGTGTAAGAAAAAAATGTAGGAAAATCAGCTAAAAATGATAAAAAACATCGATGAAATACACTCAATAATCGATTAAGTGCATTTTTGTATGAAATATTTTATATATTAGCATCAGCATCATGCCCCAAATTTGATGTCCCCCGTATTATGAAACTTATAAAAACCAGCCTACTGGCTATGGTGGTATTATTCACTATGGCTTCGTGCTCAAAAGATGAAGCACCTGTAACCGAAGAGTTAAACTACAGTATCGATTTAAACTTGGCCAATGAAACCGATTGGGTCATGGCAAACGAAATTTTACAGTTGGTGAACGACTACCGGATATCTCAAGGTTTAACAACTATTAAGAGAGATCAATCGTATGCTTCTGCCTATGCTGTTGACCACACACAGTATATGATTGAGAAAAGCCAGATTAGCCATGATAATTTTGGTGTACGTGCGAGTGCATTAAAGGAACGTGGCGCCCAAATCGTGAGCGAAAACGTAGCCTATGGTTATGATACCGCAGAAGATGTTGTGAATGCTTGGCTCAACAGCCCTGGCCACTTAAAAACAATTGAAGGTGAATACACACATTCTGGTTTTGGAGTGATTCAAAACAGTGAAGGCGCCTATTACTTTACTCAATTATTTTATAGAAAGTAAATTACATTCACCTTTTAAATGTAACCCAATTGCCGTATTTTTATGCAAACGCATAATACTACGGCAATGGCTATTTTAAAACCTTTCAATTTAAACCAATGGGTAGAAGAAAACCGAGACCTTCTTAAACCACCGGTTGGCAACAAAAATCTTTATAAAGAGGCAGAAGATTATATCGTAATGATCGTGGGTGGGCCTAATGCCCGAAAAGATTACCACTATAATGAAACCGAAGAATTGTTCTATCAGCTTGAAGGAAATATTCAGGTGCACATTCAGGAAAACGGTAAAAAAAGAACCATGGAGCTAGGCCCAGGAGATATGTACTTGCATCCTGCCAAAGTGCCACATTCTCCCGTGCGAGAGGCAGGTTCTATTGGTCTCGTTGTAGAGCGGAAGCGCCAAGATCTTGAAGGAAAAGATGGCTTGCTATGGTTCTGCGATAATTGCAACAATAAACTGCACGAAGTGTATTTCCCACTGAACGATGTAGAAAAAGATTTCCTGCAACATTTTATAGATTTCTACGGAAGCAAAGAATTGCGCACCTGCGATAATTGCGGGACGGTGATGGAAGTGGATAGTAGATTTACACCAGACTGATACACGCTATTTTTTCTTCGGAAAATGGAATACTTCAAAAAACAGCTTCTCCCATTGGGTAAGGAGAAGTGTACAAACCGAGGGTTTGGCCGCAGGGGTAATTAAAGCTCCTTTAACAACAAAAAACTTCTCTCCTGCGCTCCTTTTTTACCGTTTCAGAAAAACGTACCTTTGCAGCTGAAAAAATAGGCAATAAATACGCTCCTTTTTCAACTATAAATAATCACAAAATAGATTGCGCTAGCAATCCACTTTAAAATACAACACTATGTCAACAGTAGCCACCGATTTCGGAATGGATAAAGCATTAGAACAACTAGGTTTAAAAGACGTTAACCACGGAACTTCCACAGGAAACACATGGTACCCGGGCGGAGCCGAAATCGCTTCCCACTCACCGGTAGATGGAGCGCTCATCGGGAAAGTAACGACGACTACCAAAGACGAATATGAAAAGGTAATCGCCGCTGCGCAAGATGCTTTTAAATCGTTTAGAGCTATGCCCGCGCCACAACGTGGTGAGATTGTTCGTCAGTTTGGGAATAAATTACGCGAATTAAAAGAACCTTTGGGTAAATTGGTATCCTACGAAATGGGGAAATCACTTCAAGAAGGATATGGTGAAGTTCAAGAAATGATCGATATCTGTGACTTTGCGGTCGGATTGTCGAGACAACTGAACGGACAAACAATTCCGTCTGAGCGACCAGGTCACGTCATGCGCGAGCAATGGCATTCTTTGGGTATCGTAGGAATTATTTCTGCCTTCAACTTCCCAGTGGCAGTTTGGGCGTGGAATACAGCACTAGCTTGGGTTTGTGGTGATGTTTGCGTATGGAAAGGAAGTGAAAAAGCACCGTTATGTACCGTAGCTTGCCAAAATATCATCGCAGGTGTACTAAAAGACAATGATCTTCCAGAAGGGATTTCAAGTATTATTAATGGCGATTATAAAGTAGGTGAGTGGATGACACAAGATACCCGAATCCCACTTATCTCAGCAACAGGTTCTACCCGTATGGGCCGAATAGTCGGAAAGACCGTTGCAGAACGTTTCGGGAAGTCGCTTCTCGAACTTGGCGGAAATAACGCCATCATCATTACTCCAACAGCCGATCTTAAAGTGGTAGTGCCAGGTGCGGTATTTGGTGCAGTGGGAACTTGCGGACAACGATGTACGTCTACCCGAAGATTGATCATACACGAAAGTGTGTACGACAAGGTAAAAGACGCTATCGTAGAAGCTTACAAACAAATTGTAATTGGAAATCCGTTAGACGAAAATAATCATGTTGGTCCGTTAATCGATAAAGATGCCGTAGATACCTATTTAAGTGCTATTGAAAAAGCAAAAGCCGAAGGTGGAAATGTGTTGGTTGAAGGTGGTGTGCTAGAAGGGGAAGGCTACGAAAGTGGTTGCTATGTAAAACCAGCCATTATTGAAGCTGAGAACAGCTTTGAAATTGTACAGCACGAAACTTTTGCTCCTATTTTATACCTTATGAAATACAGTGGCGATGTTGAAAACGCCATCGACCTACAAAATGGGGTGGCACAAGGGTTGTCAAGTGCTATCATGACCAACGAAATGAAAGAAGCTGAAAAATTCTTGTCGTTTGCTGGTTCAGACTGCGGAATTGCCAATGTGAATATCGGTACCTCAGGTGCTGAAATCGGCGGCGCTTTTGGTGGTGAAAAAGAAACGGGTGGCGGACGAGAGTCTGGATCTGATGCCTGGAAAGTATATATGAGAAGACAAACCAATACGGTGAATTACTCAGATGAATTACCGCTTGCTCAAGGTATTAAATTCGATCTATAATAAGAACAGTTATGTCAGTTCGAGCGATTGTCTTTCAGTGGCAATTGTATCGAAAACTAAACAATATGGAATATCTTATAAACCCGTTCAACTTTGAGCGGGTTTTTAATTTCGTCCTGTTTCCTCAGGGTATAATTGCCATACAGGATCACTCTGCCAGAATTGTTTGGTGTCTGCGTCTAAAATGGATAGTTTGCCTTTAAAGGCAGCTCCGGTATCAACATTCCAAACGTTTGCGAAATTAGTAGGAACATCTTTCCCTATCCGGAACGTCGGGGTGTGGCCAATATAAATTTCCTTGAAGAGTTTCAATCGCTTGGGATACTTATCATCTTCTTCTGAAAGATTAGGGTCTAGACTACAAACCATTTCCCATAGGGTGCGGTCCCAATAGACGGTATTTGGAAAGTATTCATGCTGTGGGCCCTTGCTACTAGCAAATCCTGCGTGTAGGTAACATCTGTTTTCGCTGTCTATGTAGAAATTTTCTAGACGTTCCAAAAATTGGATGTGTTGCTCAATAGCTGCTTCGGAAAGTTTCGCATAACTCTTTATGCTAGAAGCACCACCATGGTTTAGCCACATGGGAGCACTTTCTTTCCCTTTTAAATAATTGTACAACAATTCGTCATGGTTTCCCCTAAGAAAAATGCATCTATGCTTTTCAGCATAAGACATTAAAAAGGAAATTGTTTCAGCATTTTCACTCCAACCATCTACATAATCGCCAACAAAAATAAGGGTATCTGTTTTTAAAGGCTGTACACGTTCTAAAACTTGCTCTAACCCGCGTAAACCGCCGTGTATATCACCCACCACTAAGGTTCTCATTTCTAACTATTTTAAAATTCCCAAGGGTATAAAATAAGCGTATTGTGGTTGAAAAGCGATTACTTTTTCAAAAATTTATGATTATATTTTTGACCTTCCGAAGTGATACATTCTATAAAATACAATCCTGATGGTAAAAATGAAACATCAATAGTTTCGCCAGTGTACCGCATATTATATACTTGCCTGCCACTTGTAGCGAAAACCGACACACTTTTAATCGATATATTATCTGCTTCAATAGTAAGTGAGGTACTTACCGGATTTGGATAGATGCTAACAGTATTGATTCCAAATTCTGTGACGTCTAGAATTTCTAATGCTTCAATTGTAATTTGTGAGCAATCCTTTGAAATTAGAACATCCCAACCTTTGGATATCTCACACGTGGTCCCACAAAAATTTACGTGCAATGAAAAGCGATAGACGTTGTCTATTACCACAATATTAGCGGCAACCACTTGTTCGCCATTAACCAAAAATGGTATGCCGTTATAATTAGTTCCATCTCCTTGGCCTGGAAAGGCGCTTAAAATATCTTGAACTGCCACAAAATCATCTAATAGCGCAAAATGATTCAGATACATTATATCTGAATCAATCTCAATAGAATAGGTTCCCGGCGGATCCACAATAGATACACTGGATATTGAAAACTCATACGTAGACATAAGTTGGTCTAGGGCGGTTACTCCAGAAACACCTGTATCTATAAAGTCTTGTACCCAAGGCGCTTTTTCGTCAATTTCCAAATAAATTTTTCCAAAAGCAATATCGGAAGGATGATTGTTACTCGCGTGTATCGCGAATTTGTTAAACAATGAATCAACCACCGGATTGGTGTCTACGCGGTCATAAATTGCGGATAGCTTCTCGAGGTAAGGGATTGTTTTTTGCGCATCGAGAATAGGAATATCATAATCTGGATGCGACGGATTCTCGGCAAACTCCCTAAAAACCATGATCCAAGCATCTGTAAGGTAGTTATCCTGGATATCAGGATCAATGGAACATTGACCAAGTACAGTGTAGCTAACGGAAAATAACAAGAACAGGGGTAACAGTACTTTTTTCATAATAAATTATTTTGCAAGTCAAAGATATTGAGTGCATTATAAAATAACCATACCCTTTATTGGGTACTTTTTAAGTCTGTTATCCGTTCATAAAGAAAATGATGATGCCCAAAATAGTTAGTATAGATAGCACAAAAAAGAATATTTTCCAAAACGAATAAGGTCGTTGTCCCGAAATAACACCCGACTGCCCATTCACAAAAAAGTTATAGCGCTTTCCTTTGTATTTGTAAGCACTTATATACACAGGTAATAAAATATGCTTAAACTTTTCTTCGGAAAGTCGCATGTTGATAGACGATACAATTTGCGTATCGCCACCGATATCACGTCTGGCCCAACGTTCTGCAATATTGCGTGCCTCTTTGGTAGCGGCCAAATGACCATCTTTTAGCGGAATGGTATACTTTTCAGTAACAAAACCTGCCAAGTACGCACTTTGAAAGGTTTCCAATTTCCGAAGGTCCCAGTGCGCAATTTTCTTAGGAATCACTCCCGATTTCTGTTCAGATGCTTTTATGAGTGTGTCATCTACAAATCCTGATACATTTCCTGATGCTGGATACCAGCGGGTACGGCGTTCGCGCACTGTGCGTCTGTTTTTCCCGCTGCCCACGGTTTTGGTCACGTAATAATATTCCCCTCTTTTTCCGGTGTACTTGGCAAATAACTGCGCATCAAATGTCCAGAAGGGAGCGTAGAGTCCTTTGGTATGCTGCGGGTCGAGCGCAGCTTTTTTTAGTTTGTTGGGTGCCCACCAAAGTCCGTTTACCCATTTCTTAAAAATAAGATGTGCTTTTTTTTGGTCTATTTGAAAGGGAAGCACGGCGCCAGGTAATATCCAATCGTCTTTATACGCGTCTTCTACCACCAATGGCATGCTACAATACACACAATGCAGCGATTTGTAATTTTCTTCCACATGTTGATTGGCGCCGCAGTTCTTACAATGTAGCATCGTAATCTGTTCGCTATGCGATTGCGACCCCAATTCGCTGAGGTATTTTTTCAGTTCCAGTTCTTGGAAGGCTGTTTCTGAAGCTGGGATTTCTTGTTTGTATCCGCAATATTCGCAAGTAAGTTCAGACGTTCCCGGAGCATACCGAAGCTCTGCACCACAATTTACGCAGGCTTTTTTGAGTTCAGATGTTTGTTGGGGGGACGGTTGCATATATTGTCTGTTCGAGCGCAGTCGAGAACTTCAAATTTGATACGATGTACTAAGGTTTCGACTGCGCTCAACCAGACACCGTTAATCTTCTATTACTGAGGCAAAGGTGGTGGCGTATTGCCTCCCAAAAAGGCTTTTAGTTCTTCTACTTCACTAAGGGCGGTCCAATTTTGCATGCCCTGTTTCCAAACCAAGGTGTCTTTATTCACCGTTCTGTTCGCGAAAAGTGCTCGTAGCTGTTCAAAACCTACGGGGCCGGCTTGTTGTCCGTTTGCGGCATAAAAATACTGAACGGCTGCTGGCATTGGCGGTGGCATGCCTGCTCCTGCTTGTTGTTGTGCTGGGGCTTGTTGTTGGCCACCCATTTGTGGGTTCATCATACCACCCATTTGCTGTGCGAGAACAAAGCCCATTCCCATGCCCATTCCTGCACCTGCAGTACCTCCTTCATTTGCGGCTGCAGCTTCAATAGCTTTTGCAGTTTTGAACTTGGTAAGTTTGTCGAGGTCTAATTTGTCAATTCGGCTGTATTCAAAGATTTCTTTCTTAAGGTCTTCGGGCATCGACACATTTTCGATGTAGAATTTTTCCAACGAAATACCCACACTCTCAAACTCGGGCTGCATCACCTCTTTGCATGTTTCAGAAAGTTCGGTGGTATTAGCTGCATACAATTCGATGGGTAAATTGGCTTCTCCAACGGTATCGGTAAAACGTGTCGCTATTAAGCTTTTTAAATGTTCATTGATTTCAAAATTGGTAAAGTTATTATCGGTCCCAACAATGTCTACCACAAATTTTCCAGCATCGCTTATTTTAAAAGCATAGGTTCCGAAGGCACGAATTTCTACCAAACCAAAACGGTCGTCGTTTAGTGTGATCGGGTTTTTTGTGCCCCATTTTTCGTCGGTGAATAGGTGGGTGTTTACAAAATATACTTCCGCTTTAAACGGACTGTTGAAACCGTATTTCCAACCTTTAAGCGTGGTTAAAATAGGGAGGTTTTGGGTGTTTAGGGTATAGGTGCCTGGCCCAAACACATCGGCCAATTGGCCTTCATTCACAAACACTGCGGTTTGCCCTTCGCGTACGATGAGTTTGGCGTTGTTTTTTATTTCATTTTGATAGCGCTCAAATCTATGTACAATGGTATCATCGGTATAGTCTAACCATTCGATAATATCAATAAATTCGTGACTCAGTTTTTCTTTAATCTTGTCGAATATGCCCATGAGGTTGGTTTTAAAATTAGGGTTTTAAAGATAAGTAAAATAATGGCTAATTATGTTACAGTCTAGATTACTACTTAGTTATATTTCACCTTTCTTAAAATTCGCACACTTTCTTTAAAAGCTTGATACGCTTCTCCGCCGAGACTCTTTAAAAAAGGTTTCGCTTCCAATAGCTTTTCTTTGGCATCAGAAAAGTCATTTAGATAACAAATAAGGTAAGTTTCTGCCAGATTGCGCACATCTTTTTCTTCGGAAACGGTCAGCGGAATACCCTTTCGTAACTTTTCAACTAGGGCATTGTTGCTATTATATATATGGAAAAGCGTCTTTTTGTTGAATTTTGGCGGCTCAAAAATAAGATGGGTGTCTATGGTGTAGAAGCCATTCTCTTTAAAGTTGATGGTGACTTCTTCTAAAGGGTAATAACGAAACTGATTGTTGAGACCGAGATGTACATATTCTGTAATTCGGAAATAATCTTGGGTATAGACAATGCTCACTTCGTCTAAAGCCGAATAGAAAAGTTTTACCTGCTCGTTAATGAGTTCAATATCCACACGAGAGTAATAGGTTTCTCCTTTCACTAGTTTGGTATTGCCAGCCCAGCACACCACAAAAATTTCTTTAAACACTTTATAGTGCGATGCCAAATCTGAATGCCGATAGTTTATAAAATTAATGACTCCATCAAGCGTCAATTCGATATTGTTTTTTGCTTGATTTTCAATGGCAGCGACGATTTCAGAGTTCACGTCTTTAATCTCGATATCGAAATCTTTTGGCATCGAGATACTGCCGTCGCGTAAAAAGATAGAGCCACCCCAATATTTCCAGATGTTTTTTCGCAGCGAGGTAATCTCACCCGTAGGCCGAATGGTAACCAGCCCCACTACTTTATCGTCTGGCAAATGCGGGAACAGCACATTTTCATACGAAATGATGGGCGCATTGGTGAGGTACGCGTTTACCAAATTCTGCAATTTACTATCGTCAAAGAAATCGACTCCCCTAATTTCATTGCCTTCATCTTCAACACCAATTACAATAAAACTATTGTTCTTGGGGTTGCTATTGCTAAGGGCACAGATGTGTTTTAGGAATTTCGCCTTTCCTTCTTTGCTGCCCAAATCTATTTTTCGCTTTTTGTCATAAAAACTACTCTCGTCGTTGTGCGCGAGCAAGTTTTTAATGAGTAAGCGTTTGTTGATCATATCTTCTAGTTGCAGGTTGAAAGTATTACATGTTACAAGATTTAACTAGTCATATTTGGAGCCTCGTCTATCTGAATTTTTTAGGTAATTCATAAATGATTTTATTTTTCGACTATTCGTCAGAAGCTTTGAGGATATTTTATTAAAGGTTTCTTGATTAATGTATTTTCTGTCTAGACATCTATATAATTGTGACCTCGTCTCTCCATTTGAGGCCTTTGCAATACTAAGAAAATTTATAAACTCTTTATTTCCATCACGCTCATATCCTTCGGCAATATTGTCCATTACAGACCCAGAGGATTTATTGATTTGTTCTCGTAACTTATAATCTTTATTTAGGGGGGTGTTATCAATTAAACTCCAAACATCCATGCAAATTTCTCTGGCAAGCTGCCAGATTTCCATGTCTTCAAACTTTTCGATTTTTGCCATTATTTTAACCTTTAACCTTTAACCTGAAATAACTACGTCTTATTAACTATCGTACTACTGGCTTGGTCCAAACACATCACGGTGAGGTCTGCGATATTTACATGCGCAGGTCTCGTCACAGCAAAAAGGATGATATCGGCAATATCTTCGGGGCGTAATGGGGTAAAGTTCTGATAGACTTTATCGGCTCTTTCGGTGTCTCCTTTAAACCGTACTTCGCTAAATTCGGTTTCTACCAATCCCGGATTAATTGCGCCTACCTTAATACCCTTGCCATTTAGGTCGAGTCGCATACCTTGGCTTAGTGCATCTACCGCATGTTTGCTGGCGCAATATACGTTTCCATTCGGATAGACTTCTTTGCCTGCCGTAGAACCAATGTTGATGATATGTCCCGATTGACGCGACAATAATTTCGGAAGTATAGCTTTAGTCACGTACAACAAGCCTTTTACATTTATATCGAGCATAGCGTCCCAATCATCTGTACTACCAGATTGGATTGGATCTAGTCCGTGGGCATTTCCCGCATTGTTGATGAGGATGTCGATTTCTGAAAACTCGTTTGGCAGTGATTCAATCATTGAAAAAACGATTTCTTTATCGCGCACGTCAAATTGCAGGGTATGTACTTCGGTGAATGTAGACAATAGTTTTACGAGCTCATCTAACCGTTCTTTTCTTCTTCCGCAGAGAATAAGTTTAGCGCCATTTTCGGCAAAGAGAAGTGCGGTCGCACGCCCAATACCACTAGTTGCACCTGTAATGAGGGCAATCTTATCTTTTAAGAACATAACAATTTATTTTTCAGCTTAAAAATAGCGATTCTTTTAACATTTCGTATAGTTAACAACGGGTTAATTGTAGCGTTAATCAATGTTAATGGATATTTCTTTAGAAATGTCTTGAGTTACTATTGTAGCACAAACCTAAAACTCTTTTTATTATGAATAAATTAATGTATGGAATCATCTCAATTTGTATGCTCTCAATTTTTATTGGTTGTAGCAATGACGATGATTCAGAAGTAACCCCCGACGAGACAGCAAGAATGTCTGTAAAATTAGTCGATGCCCCTGGCGATTATGAAGCTGTTTTTGTAGACGTACAAGATGTCGTTATTAAATACAATGGCAGCGACGACGAAGTAGTGATTGGCGATGTGAATGCTGGTGTGTATAACCTACTTGAGCTAACGGGAGGAGTATCTATACTTCTTGTAGATGATGAAATTCCCGCAGGGTCAATAAGCCAGATTCGACTTATTTTAGGAGACAACAATACGGTTGTAGTAGATGGAGAAACGTTCCCACTACAAACACCTAGTGCGCAACAATCTGGATTAAAGATAAATGTAAATGAGACACTTGAACCAGGAATTTTTTACGAATTTATTTTAGATTTTGATGTAGAAGAATCGATAGTACAACAAGGAAATGGAGGCTATCTTTTGAAACCCGTTATTAGAGCTTCTACTGAGGCTGAGACTGGGGCAATAGTCGGGAATGTACTTCCGTTGGGAATTCAAACGTTAGTTACAGCATCAAATGGACCTGTTGAAATATCGTCGTATACAAATGTGGGAGGACAATTTTCACTGGTAGGTGTCCCGGCAGGAACTTATACGGTAACGTATGAGACAGATCCCTTGCTAGGGTTTCCACCAATTGTTGTAGATGATGTTGTAGTAGTAGTTGGTGTCACAACTACACTCGATGAAGTAATTTTTGAATAGCATAAAATGCTGAATGTAAAAAAGGTCTCCTAGGAGGCTTTTTTTGTGCTTTAACATTTTCTATAGTTAATTCATGGTTAAACGCAGCGTTAATCATTGTTAAGGAATATCCCATTATGTCTATTCATAAGTATTTTTGAAATAACAAAATTAAACAGTCATGAAGAAAGATCACACACTTATCAATAAAACGCTACAATCATTATTAAAAAATGGTGTGTTTTTGCTCGTCATATTTGCAGTGGTAATGGCATGTACCGATAGTACGACTGAAGAAATTGCCACTGAGCCAACAGCCAAAATTTTTGAACCTACCGCAAATTTCACAGCGAAGATTGACGGAGCGATTATGGGAAGCGTAATTGCGCCAAACGCCAACATAGAAATTAGCGCAACCAATGGAGAAAAGAAAATCACAGGAACGACTGATGAGAACGGTGAATTTTTTATCACAGGCTTTAACGAAGGTATATATACCGTTACCATAACAACAGAAAATACTGATAATGTGGAAATTTTTCAGGATGTTGAAGTGAAGAGAGGCGAAGTAACAGCGTTGGGAACCGTAGATTTGGCTGTACAATAAAGAAGAAGAAAATAAAGGTAACACGGGGGTGCATTTGCATCCCTTTTTTATGCATAAAACTGAAAATAGAGATGTCTGTTTAGATAAGAGCCAACCATAATCTGTCATTAATCTGTCATTTTGGAAATTAAATCACACTTTTTAAATTTGAGGGCTTTATACAGGCTGAAATGTTTCCATTTCTACTTCGTCTTTTTAACCAATCATTAACAGGAATTGCCATAATAAATAGGCAATTTGCGTGGTTATTAGACGTATAGCTTACACATAAAAAGAATCTTAAAAGTATGGAAGAGACCAATACCGCAATGGACATCGGTGCACTCAATGAAAAAATCGAAAAAGAGAGTGCTTTTGTAGACATTCTTACCCTCGAAATCAATAAAGTAATAGTTGGCCAGAAACAAATGGTAGAGCGCTTGCTCATTGGGCTGTTGGGACAAGGACACATCCTATTGGAAGGGGTGCCAGGGTTGGCAAAAACACTCGCCATCAATACGCTTTCACAAGCGGTTCACGGTAGCTTTAGTAGAATTCAATTTACACCAGATTTGCTTCCTGCAGACGTTATTGGTACCCTCATTTATAATATGAAGCTGAACGATTTCAGCATTAAAAAAGGACCCATCTTCGCAAATTTTGTGTTGGCAGACGAAATTAACCGTGCCCCGGCAAAGGTGCAATCGGCATTGCTAGAGGCTATGCAAGAAAAACAGGTGACTATTGGTGACGAAACTTTTGTCTTGGATAGACCGTTTTTGGTGATGGCAACACAAAACCCCGTAGAGCAAGAAGGTACGTACCCACTTCCCGAAGCACAGGTAGACCGTTTTATGTTGAAAACGGTGATTAAATACCCTCAAATTTCAGAAGAACAACTCATTTTGCGCCAAAATCTAAAAGGTGCTTTTGAAAAAGTGAATCCGGTGGTGACCTTAGACCAGATAAAGCGTGCACAAGCTGCCGTACGTGAGGTGTATATGGATGAAAAAATCGAAAAATATATTTTAGACATCATTTTTGCGACACGAACACCAGAAAATTACGGATTAAAAGAATTAAACGGCCTAATCAGTTTTGGAGCATCTCCACGTGGAAGCATCAACTTGGCTATGGCAGCCAAATGTTACGCATTCATTAGACGACGTGGCTATGTGATTCCAGAAGACGTACGCGCCATAGTGGAAGATGTATTGCGTCACCGTATCGGCATTACCTACGAGGCGGAAGCTGAAAACATTACTTCTGAAGACATTATCCAAAAAATCGTGAATGTAATAGAGGTGCCTTAGGCAGTCGTTGGTCGTTCGAGGTTGGTACGCAAACAAATATGCTGTAGTCCCAACCATATATTTAAACAATCTAACACACTACCCTCTAAATTCTATCCGCTACCTAAATGGACACTAAAGAACTTTTAAAAAAAGTACGGAAAATTGAGATCAAAACACGGCGCCTAAGCGACCATGTGTTTGGTGGCGAGTACCATAGTACGTTTAAGGGTAGGGGGATGACTTTTTCTGAAGTACGGCAATACCAATTTGGCGATGATGTTCGGAATATCGATTGGAACGTTACCGCCCGCTACAACGAGCCCTATGTAAAAGTTTTTGAAGAAGAACGCGAACTTACCCTCATGCTCATGGCAGATATCTCGGGTTCTGAATTCTTCGGAACGGATAGCCAATTCAAAAATGAAATCATAACCGAAGTAGCGGCTACCTTGGCATTTTCGGCCATGCAGAACAATGATAAAACAGGCCTGATTCTGTTTTCCGATGAAATCGAACTCTTTATTCCTCCTAAAAAAGGGAAGAGCCACGTGTTGCGTATTATACGCGAATTGTTAGAATTTCAACCAAAGAGCAAGAAAACCGACCTTTCACAAGCACTGAAATACTTAACCAATGTCATGAAGAAGAAAGCGATTGTTTTTGTGCTTTCAGACTTTATCACAGACGGGTATAAAGACACCCTAAAAATTGTATCTGGTAAACACGATGTCACGGGCATTAGAATTTACGACCGTCGGGAAGAAGAAATTCCAAATCTGGGCATGGTGCAAATGCAAGATGAAGAGACAGGAGAGTTGGTGTTGGTAAATACTGGGGCCAAAGGCGTGCGAAATTCCTACCATCAGTACTATCGTGAACGGGTTGCCTATTTTCAGGACGCCTTTACCAAAAGTGGGGCTGGAGCCATTAACTGCAGAGTAGATGAGAGCTACGTAAAAAAATTATTGGGCTATTTTAAAAGACGATAAGAACAGGCAAACTGTGAAAATGACACATATTAAAATGAACATATCAAATCGTAGCCAAAAAGAGTTGTCACCTCGAGTGATCCCAATACCTATTGGGATTGTATCGAGAGGTGTCATGTGGCTAATATTGTTGTGCTCGTTTGTCTCCAATGCCCAAATTTCTTCTGGCGTAGATACTACCCAAATTAGAATTGGAGAAGAAATTAAATACACGGTTTCAGTGCAGACCGACAGTACAGATTTGGTAGTATTTCCGGAAGGACAAACTTTTTTGCCGCTTGAAGTGATCGAGTCGTATAAAGTAGATACGACTTATGAGCAGACGAAGATGCGGCTGATTAAAAAATACGGACTCACCCAATTCGATTCTGGAGCCTATACCATTCCGCCGCAGAAAATTGCTATTAATGAACGTATGTTCATGACCGATTCTGTTGCTATAGACGTTCAGGATGTTGCTGTAGATACCACCAAGCAGAAAATGTTCGAAATAAAGCCCGCTATTGAAGTAGATAGGCCGCCATTCGATTTTTGGAAATGGGTGCCATGGATTGTCGGGTTTTTAATCTTGGCAGGAATTATTGGCTATATCCTTTTCCGCAGAAAAAAGATAAAAGAAGCAAAAGAACAGCAGCTTCCACCCTATGAAGAAGCGTTGGTTGCCTTGAAAACCTTAGACGATTCTACCTTGCTGAAAGAGAATAAGAGCAAAGAATATTATTCTCTTTTAACCGAAATCGTGAAACGATATTTAGACCGGGAAGTTGATGAAACCGCTCTAGAAAGTACGTCAGACGAATTAATCGCACGTATGCAATTACTAAAAGACGGAGGAAATTTCGACTTTGAAAAAGAAGACATAAAACGGTTAGATGCTATTCTGAAACGCGCAGATTTAGTAAAATTTGCAAAAATGCAGCAAGCAGAAAACCAAGCCTTGGCAGACCGTGCTGCGGTTGAAGATATTATTAACCATACCCATGAAGCGATTCCTGAACCTACCGAAGAAGAACTGCTGGAAAACGAACTTTACCTCGAAGCACAGCGCAAAAAGAAACAACGTAGAAAGTACCTGTATGGTGCTATTGGAATGCTGACAGCAATTGTTTTGGCAGGAGCTATTTATGGTAGCATTACAGGCTTCGATAATTTAAAAGATAAGGTGTTAGGAAATGAGGTGCGCGATTTGGCAGAGGGAAGATGGTACAAAAGTGAATACGGCAATCCAGCGGTGATTTTGGAGACACCCGAAATTTTGATGCGTACGGAAATAGATATTCCAGAAGGCGAAAATATTGTTGCTACCAGTGCCAACGTTTTTTCTGCCGGAGGTTTAACTGAGCCGCTTTATGTAATGGTAAATACCACCCAGACCAAGAATTCACAAGAAGAGGTAAATCTAGACCCCCTAATGGATGCGGCCCTGTCGGAACTCGAGCGCAGAGGAGCCCTGAATATGATTGTGAAACGTGAAGAATTTTCGACTGAAAAGGGCATAACGGGCCTAAAAGCTCATGGAAACTTTAATGTTTCCGTAGGAAATAATAAAGTATTAAAAGATCAGAGTTACTACGAATTACTGCTATTTGCGCAACAAAATGGTGTGCAAACGGTGCTGATAGTGTACCAAAACGATGGCCGTTTTTCAGTAGGGATAAAAGATAGAATCATCAATTCGGTAGAGTTAGAATTGCAAGAAACGAAAAACAACTAATGGGACAATTTGAGTTTGTGAATCCGCAATTGTTTTGGCTGCTATTATTGCTGCCCCTGCTGCTGTTTTGGTATTTCTGGAAGCGCAAACAACTAACCGCTGCCCTAAAAATATCGAGCGTAAAAGGATTTAAAACGGGCAAGAATTGGCTCGCAAGATTACGTCCGTTGTTGTTCGTTTTACGGTTATTGGCGCTTGCGGCAATTATCGTGGCAATGGCACGACCGAGGACGGTAGATGAGAGTACTCGAATTAAAACCACCAAAGGTATTGACATTGTGGTTGCCATCGATGTTTCGGCAAGTATGTTGGCGCGGGATCTAAAACCAAATCGGTTGGAGGCACTAAAAACAGTGGCAGCTCGCTTTATTAATGCGCGACCCAACGATCGTATTGGGATTGTAGAATATGCAGGTGAAAGTTACACCAAAACACCGTTAACCAGCGACAAGAGTATTGTACTTTCTGCGTTGAAATCGATTGAATACAATACGGTAATCGAAGGGGGAACTGCCATCGGGATGGGCTTGGCAACTGCTGTGAACCGCCTAAAGGAAAGCCGAGCGAAGAGTAAAATCATCATTTTAATGACCGATGGTGAGAATAACAGCGGATTTATAGATCCGAAGATTGCAAGTGAGTTGGCTGTCGAGTTCGGAATTAAGGTGTACACCATTGGTCTAGGAACCAACGGCATGGCACTGTCGCCCATTGGAATTAGACCCAATAATACCTTTCAATACGGAATGCAGCAGGTGAATATTGATGAAGAATTGTTGAAAGAGATTGCCGAAGTTACCAACGGTCAATATTTCCGTGCTACGAGTACCAGTAAGTTGAACGAAATTTATGATGAAATCAATAAATTGGAAAAAACCGACATTGAAGAATTTAAATATAAAAATTACGACGAAAAATACCGTCCGTTAGTGATATTAGCCCTGATTTTACTCGCGTTAGAATGGCTATTGCGCTATACCGTTTTTAGAAGCTTTATTTAATATGCAATTTGATCAACCCATTTATTTTTATGTTTTGTTTGCCATTCCGGCAATCGTGCTGCTATTTATGGGAGTGCTACTCTGGAAGCGACAAACCCAGAAAAAGTTTGCCGATACCGACTTGCTGAAAAAATTGAGTCCGAATCGCTCTGTCTTTAAACCAGTCCTAAAAGTGTTGGTCTTCTGTTTGGCGATTGCGTGTTTAGTAGTTGGCTTGGTGAACCCTAAAATTGGAACAAAAATTGAAAACGTTAAGCGCGAAGGGGTAGATGTGGTGTTTGCTTTAGATGTTTCAAAAAGTATGCTGGCCGAAGATATTGCACCCAACCGTATCGAAAAATCGAAACAACTTATCACCCAAATTCTGAACAGTTTGGCGGGAGACCGGGTGGGGATTATCGGCTATGCAGGAAGCGCTTTTCCGCAGGTGCCCATCACCACCGATTTTGCCTCTACTAAATTGTTTTTGAATAACATGAATACCGATATGGTCTCGAGTCAGGGTACGGCAATTAATGAGGCGATCGAGATGGCCAAGACCTATTATAACGACGAGGAGCAGGTTAATAGAGTGCTGTTTATCATTAGCGATGGGGAAGACCACGAAGGCAATGTTGAAAGCATCGCCGACGAAGCTGCAGCTTTGGGAATAAAAATATATACCATTGGTGTGGGTTCGGTAGAGGGCGCGCCAATTCCGATTAAAAGAAATGGAATTCTACAATATTACAAGCGCGACCAAGATAATGAACAAGTAATCACCCGTTTGGGGGAAGAAACCTTACAACAAATTGCTGAAGAGGGCAATGGTGTTTATATTAACGGGAATAATACCAAAGAAGTGGTTGAAACTGTGACAGCTATCCTAAATGGAATGGACAAAAAGACATTTGAAGCCAAGCAATTTACCGATTTTAAAGACCAATTTCAGTGGTTTTTGGCAGGGGCATTATTTTTGTTGGTATTAGATGTGCTGTTGCTAGAACGCAAGACAGCATGGCTCAAAAAATTGAATTTATTTAATGAATCATCAACATAACATGAAGACAAACACGAACATTTTCAGAATAGTGCTTTCGGCTGCATTCCTGTTGTGCCTTTCTGCGGAAATTTCCGCACAAGAAAAGGAGTTAGATAAAGAACAGAAGCAGCTTATCAGGGAAACGAAAGAATTGGTAAGTGACGCAAGCTTGGCCCTTTCAGACGATAAATTTGTCAAAGGTGAAGCCGACTACCGAAAAGCCATCGCGATTAACCCAAAAAGTGAAACGGCAAAGTATAATTTGGGAAATGCCTACTACAACGAAGCAAAAAATGACGAAGCCATGACGCGGTTTCAACAAGCGGCCGATGTGGCAGAGAATAAAGCCGATAAACACAGCGCCTACCACAACTTGGGTAATACCTATATGAATGCCAAGAAATATCAAGATGCAGTAGATGCTTATAAAAATGCACTTCGGAACAATCCTACAGACGATGAGACACGGTACAATCTAGCACTAGCTAAAGAAATGTTAGAGAAAAATCCGCCAAAAGGAGGCGAAGGCGACAATAAAGACCAGGACAAGAATCAGGACAAGAACGATCAGGACCAGGACAGCCAAGATAAGAAGGACGAAGAGGGGAAAGATAAAGAAGGCGACGAGGGAGATGAGCAGGAAGATAAAGACAAAGGCGACGAAAAAGACGAAGAAAAGAAAGGTGACAACCAGGAACAGCAGGGCAAACCCGATAAACCCAACGAGGGAGAGCAAGACAAAAAAGACCAAAAACAACAACAGCCGCAACCCGGACAAATGTCACCACAACAAATAAAGAATTTGTTGGAAGCCATGAACAATGAAGAGAAAAAAGTTCAGGAAAAGATAAACGCTAAAAAACAAAAAGGAGCAAAAGTAAAATCTGAAAAAGATTGGTAAGATGAAACAGTTTTCATTTTTAATACTACTATGTATGTTCTTGGGGGTAACTGCCCAAGCACAGGTAACGTTTGAGACAAAGCTGAGTAAGAAAAAGCTTGGCCTTAATGAGCGGTTGCGGGTAGATTTTGAAATGAACCAAGATGGAGATAATTTCAATCCGCCCAGTTTTGAAGGCTTCCAAGTAGTTGGAGGGCCTAACCAAGCCATCAGTAACTCCTATTTCAACGGAAAGAGAACGTATTCAAAAACGTATTCATACTTCTTAGCGCCTTCGTCTATGGGTACAAAAACCATTGGGCAGGCAAGTATTGATATTGATGGTAAAACGTATAAAACCGCACCTGTAACCGTAAATGTCACCAAAGCGGTGAAATTATCGAAAGACGGTAGCAATGCCGAATACCTGGCAGACGAGAACGTACATTTGGTTGCGGAAGTTTCAAACGCGAATCCGTTTTTGAGTGAAGCCATTACGGTTACTTATAAATTGTATGTTTCGCACGAAGTAAGCATCACCAGTAATTGGAGAGAAATAAGTACGCCAAAATATGCCGATTTCTGGAGCCAGAATATCAATACCCAAGGCAATTATAAAGTGTATGAGGGCAAATATCAAGGCGAAGACTACCGCTACGTGATTTTGCGATCTACCGTATTGTATCCCCAAAAAACAGGCGAGCTAGACATCGAACCACTTACGTTAGACATTCCGATAGACGTGCGTAGCAACAAACGCGATTTATTTGGAAGACCGCGTATGGTGCGCGTTAACAAGACGGTTTCAGCAGGAAATAGAACTATCAATGTAAAACCATTGCCAGTTCAAGGAAAACCTGACGATTTTGCGGGTGCCGTGGGCGATTTTGAATTTAGAGTACAGACCAACCGTACGGCATTAGATGCTAATGAAGCGTTGGCATTAACCACAAAAATTTCTGGGAAGGGCAATTTAAAGTTGTTCGATCTTCCTTCGTTGAAACTCCCAAGTGCTTTAGAAGTATATGAGCCAGAACGTGAAAACCAAGTGACAGTTCAAACCGATGGAATGCGCGGAAGCATTGCTGAAACCTATACAGTGGTGCCACAATACAAAGGAAATTACCCTATAAGACCGATCAGCTTTTCCTATTTCAACCCAAAAACGGAACGCTATGAAACCGTCTCTAGTGAAGAAATTATTATAAATGTAGAAAATGGCCCGGTAGCTACGGCCGAGAACACCGAAAATAACGCGCTTGCTGTTGAAAATAATTTAGACAACGCTCAATTTAAATTTATACAGCTAGAAGGAAATCTAGAACCTATAGACAGCACTACTTTTTTCAAATCGAAGTTATTCTGGACGTTGTTGGGTGCTCCGATGTTGTTGATTCCATTAGTGATTTTGGCAGGGAGAAAGCACCGCGAACGTATGGCAGATGTGGAAGGGAATAAACTTCGGAAAGCAGACCGACTGGCCAAAAAATATTTGGGAGATGCCAGAAAGAATATGAAAGACCGCGTGGTATTTTACGAGTCATTAGAACGGGCCCTTCATAATTATCTAAAGGCTAAATTAAATATTGAAACAAGCGATTTCAGTAAAGATAAAATTTCAGCATTATTGGCCGAAAAACAAGTAGCGCAAGCTACCATTTCAGAATTTATCGCGTTGTTGAAGAGCTGTGAATACGCACGATATACTCCAACAAGCGATGTGGCCATGCAGCAGGATTACGAAAAAGCGGCACAGGTAATTTCAACTATAGATAAACAAATCCAATAAGATGAAAAGGACAATTTTTATACTATTTGTGCTTTTTACTGCGATAGGGTGGGGACAGAGTGACGCCCTTTTCGAACAAGGCAAAGAACATTACAAAAATGCCAAGTACCAAGAAGCTATTAACAGTTGGGAAAAAATACTAGACAACGGGCAGCACTCGGCTTCGTTGTATTTCAATCTTGGAAATGCAAATTACAAATTGAATAAAGTTGGCCCCAGTATTTTCTTTTATGAAAAGGCATTGCAGCTTGCGCCTAACGATTCAGACATCAAGACCAATTTAAAGTTTGCTGAGAACGCACGTATCGACGCAATAGAACCGCTCCCTAAGACCGTATTCTCAAAATGGTACAATGCAGTAGCGGGATTGTTGCACTTTGATGGGTGGGCAATTTTGGCAGTGGCGGGAACCATTCTTTTTGTTGTTTTCTTCTTGACGTATTGGTTTACCGTAGGGGAGACTAAAAAACGAGTGTTTTTTACGACTTCTATTTTAATACTGCTATTTATGTTGGGAAGTGTGGCCATGGCGTTTCAAACGTATGGAGATTATCAAAGCGACAGACCGGCTATTGTGTTTGCAGAAAGCAGTGAAGCACGGGCAGAGCCAAACATGGGTGGTGAAGTAGCTTTTGTGCTACACGAGGGAACGAAGGTTCAGATTCTTGCTGAAGAAGCGTCATGGATACGAATTCGGCTGGCAAATGGAAAAGATGGATGGATACCCCAAAACGATGTAAAACAGTTATAGATTTAAGATTTACTTAACAAGAATGCCAGTTTCAAATAGTATTTTTGAAATCTGAAAAAAAAAGGACTATTGAAGTTTAAAAGTATATTTTTTCTTGTTGCTTTTACCTGGTGCATCTTAACACCTGCGGTAGTTACGTTGTGTAAGATTGACACTAATATGGCTACCTTGTTTTCTATGAACGAGGAAGAAACTTCAGAAACCTTTAAACTAGGTCCCAAAGAATATAACGCTCCTGATCAATTTGGAACACGATTTCTTTCGATTTATGAAATAAAAAATCGTTCGAATTTTGAATACAGGCCCACACTTTGGGAATCACCCTCACAAGAAACCCTTTCTCCTCCTCCAGAACATAGCTAAATTTTTAGAGTTTTAGTAGAGCTATTGGCTCGTATTTATAACTGACCGAGAACTTTTCGGTCTAAAAATTTATTTTATGTTTTCAAAAATTAAGAGCGATCTCCCAGCGAGTATCGTAGTATTTTTTGTTGCCCTTCCATTGTGTTTAGGAATTGCATTGGCAAGTGGCGCCCCTCTCTTTTCAGGTTTAATTGCAGGAATTGTTGGAGGTATTGTAGTAGGAGCTTTAAGTGGCTCCCAAATTGGTGTAAGTGGTCCAGCTGCAGGATTGGCTGCCATCGTATTAACCGCTATTGGCACCCTGGGGGGATACGAAAATTTCTTGGTAGCAGTTGTTATTGGAGGAGCCATCCAATTGCTTTTTGGTATTTTAAAGGCAGGTATTATTGGCTACTATTTTCCATCTTCAGTAATTAAGGGGATGTTAACAGGAATTGGTATTATCATTATCTTAAAACAAATTCCACACTTTTTTGGATATGATGCTGATCCCGAAGGAGATTTCGCCTTTTTTCAAGTAGACGGTGAGAATACGTTTTCGGAGATATTTCTTGCACTTAACTCCATAAGCCTAGGCGCTACAATCATTGCATTTGTTAGTTTGGGTATTCTATTGCTATGGAGTCAGGTGCTTTCTAAAAAAGGGAAAATATTTCAATTAGTACAAGGACCTTTGGTAGCAGTTGCAGTAGGTGTTATTTTCTATTTGGTTACCAAAGGAAACGAAACCTTAGCGATTGCAGGAGAACATTTAGTTCAGGTTCCTGTTCCAGATAGCTTCGATTCATTTATTGGCCAATTTAGTTTTCCGAATTTTTCCATTATAGGTACTTCGGAAGTATGGATTGTTGGTTTCACCATTGCCTTGGTAGCTAGCTTAGAAACACTTTTATGTGTAGAGGCTACCGATAAATTAGATCCAGAAAAGCGGGTAACACCAACCAACAGAGAGCTTTTAGCTCAAGGAACTGGAAATATGCTTTCAGGACTGATTGGTGGACTGCCAATTACACAAGTAATTGTTCGAAGTTCGGCAAACATACAATCGGGAGGTAGAACAAAGTTATCGGCAATTATTCATGGCTTCTTTTTACTTATTTCGGTAATCTTAATCCCTACAGTACTTAATATGATACCATTATCGGTGTTGGCAGCAGTGTTGCTAATTGTGGGATATAAGCTTGCAAAGCCTTCAACTTTCAAAGCAATGTACAAAGCAGGTTGGAAGCAATTTGTGCCTTATATTGTTACCATTGTAGGTATTGTGTTCACAGACTTACTAATAGGAATCGGTCTCGGTCTAGCCGTTGGTATTGTAATCGTATTGTTGAAAAGTTACCAAAATTCACACTTTCTACATATAGAAGATAAGAGCAATGGCAAGCACAAAATAAATATGACCTTAGCCGAAGAAGTTACCTTTTTTAATAAGGGGGCCATCTTAAAAGAGTTAGATAGATTACCGCGAAATACCTATTTGGAAATCGATGTCAGAAAAACAAGATATCTAGATGCTGATATCATAGAAATCTTAGACGATTTCGCTTTTAAAGCAAAGGAGCGAAATATTGATATTAAGATTATATCAGAACGCGGGACGGCAGAAAACCCAGATAGTTTTATACAATTTTTTAAACTCAGACCTAAGTCTGCTTAATTACAATCACTATGAAAAATAATAATAAATATAAGGTATTAGTGTTGTCAGACTTAACTGATGATAGTATCAATGTATTGCAAACTGCTACTAAAGTGGCACAAATTATCGACGGACAAGTTGATTTGTTTCACGTTCGAAAGGCAACTAACGTAGTTAAACAGTCAAATCAGTTAGCGGCCATGCGAGCTATAAACGACAATTACAAAGCGATAGAAAAGGAATTGAATTCTCTTGCAGGTTCGGTTTCAGAGATTGATGAGATAAAGATCAACCCTGTTTTTTCCTTCGGAAATATTAAGAAACAGATTGAAAACCATATTGAAACTACAAAACCAGACATCGTGGTTCTTGGAAAACGAAAGTCGGTAAAACCAGCCCTTTTTGGCGACAAGATCATTCCATTTGTTTTAAAAAAGTTCAAGGGAGAAGTTTTGCTGATAGATAAGGACACGGTTTGGGACACCCAAGCATTGTCTGTAGGTCTGTTCAACGCAACAGATAACGTAGATTCTAATTCTCAATTTATACACCATGTAATTGCACGTTCAGAAAAACCAGTACGCGCGTTTAAAGTGGCAGATAAAACAATTGCTGAAAACGAAGGAAATGACCCAACGTTGAAAGAGGTTGTGTCTTATATCTTTGAGAAGCATGACGATGCTTTAAAAACCATCTCTAATTATATGTCTAAAAACAAAGTTAATTTGATGTTTGTAGACCGAAAGCCAAGTACTTCAAAGGTTGCTACGGGGTTATCTATTTCAGAATTGAATAACCTAATTGATAATTTAAAGGCACCTTTATTACTTTCTAGGTCTTAGTCCTTAGAACAGCAATAATTTTGTATATTAAGAATTAAATAAAATAAATATGAAAGCACAAACTAAAGAAACACAGAGTCAATATACGCCTCATTCTGCCTTAGCAGCACTTAAAGAGGGAAATCAGAGATTTTTAAACACGAAACAAGCAAATCGCGACCTGTTGGGTCAGGTTAAGGATACGGCTGGAGGGCAATACCCTTTTGCAGTTGTTTTAAGCTGTATCGATTCGCGCGTACCTGTCGAGCTAGTTTTCGATCAAGGAATCGGAGATATTTTCAGCGCAAGAGTTGCCGGGAATATTGTAAATGAAGATTTGCTCGGAAGCATTGAGTATGGTTGTAAAGTAGCCGGAAGTAAAGCAGTAGTGGTTTTAGGCCACACCGGGTGTGGTGCTGTAAAAGGTGCTTGTGACGATGTTCAGTTAGGAAACATTACGCCACTATTGGCAAAGATAAAGCCTTCTGTAGAAGCTGTAAAGACTCCAGAAGAGGCAGATTTGCGAAAGAGTAGTAACCCTTCATTTGTGAATGACGTGGTATATAAAAATGTAGAACTCACCATGGTGAACATGCGAAATGACAGTCCGTTACTTCGTGACATGGAAAATGATGGAGATATTACCATTGTAGGGGCAGTTTATGATGTTGCTTCCGGGAAGGTCGAATTCCTTACGTAATATTGAGCACCTTTGGTGTTATTATAATTTTGTTAAAGAAGCAGGTCGAGACACGTAGTTTCGACCTGCTTTCGTTACTTTGGAGAATATCTTTATCTTTAGGAATACAATGAAGTACTCATAAGTGATTCAGTCGCTAAAAATACCCAACCCTTTATGAAAAATATATTCTCTAATTTTCGCGGAAATCTTTTTGGCGGAATCACTGCCGGAATTGTTGCACTCCCGCTAGCACTTGCCTTTGGTGTGCAATCAGGACTGGGTCCTGACGCCGGACTGTACGGTGCAATTTTTATTGGCTTTTTTGCCTCACTCTTTGGAGGTACAAACACCCAAATTTCTGGGCCTACCGCACCAATGACCGCAGTTTCGATGGTGATAATTGGAGGAATTATTGCCGCGAATGATGGTGATGTAGAAAAAGCATTGCCATTTATCCTCCTGGTGTTCTTACTAGCAGGTTTAATGCAAGTAGGGCTTGGTGTTCTTGGCTTAGGAAAGTACATAAAATACATTCCCTATCCAGTAGTTTCAGGATTTATGACAGCCATTGGTGTTATTATTTTGGTGACACAAATTTTACCAATGCTTGGATATTACGCCAATTCCGACGAAGAATTTATTGAACAATACAAACCACAGGCCGAAGAAGTTTTACTCGATAAAATCCTAAAGGAGGAAGCGGGTGAAGGAATTTTAGTACTTGAAGACTTTAGGGAGACTGTGAAACGGGCCGAGCGATTTACTGAAGATGATATTATGTTAGAGTCTAAAACCTTGGCAAAAAGTGCCAGCTCTGGTGTATTGGGGTCTATAAAAACATTGCCAAGGGCATTAAAAAATATTAACTGGCTTGAATTCGGATTGGCAGCACTGACCATTATTATCATATTCGGTTTTAAGAAAATCACAACGGCAGTGCCGTCAACCTTAGTAGCACTGCTCGTGGTTTCGGCGGGAGCCTACTTTATGAATCTAGACTATAAGCCCATCGAACAGATTCCAGGGGGTTTCCCGTTGCCAAATCTCGACATGTTTGCTAATTTCAGTTTCGGGCAAATCTCCCCGTACATCTTTACTGCCTTAACTTTGGCCTTTTTAGGAGCAATTGATTCTTTATTGACGTCAGTGGTGGCAGACAACATGACCAAAACAAAACACAACCCAAACCGAGAATTGGTGGGTCAGGGTATAGGTAATAGTATCGCCTCTATTTTTGGAGGAATTCCGGGAGCAGGAGCAACCATTAGAACGGTAGTAAACATTAATTCTGGGGGTACAACAAAACTTTCGGGAATGATTGCTGCACTCTTATTGCTTGTTATTCTTTTGGCACTAGGTCCAGTAGCTTCCCAAATTCCAGCGGCAGTGCTTGCCGGAATTTTAATTACGGTTGGTATTGGCGTAATGGATTATAAAGGATTAAAGGCAATCCCTAATATGCCAAAAAGCGAAGTTTTTGTAATGATGGTGGTATTGCTGCTTTCAGTATTCTGGAATCTAGTGTACGCTGTAGGAGTAGGTCTGGTACTTGCATCCCTTATTTTTATGAAAAAAATTGGAGATGCTTCTGCAAAACGATCAAAATTGGTTCCTTTGGGTGTTTCAGACGAGTTACAGTTGCCGTGGAACGATGAGGTAAATTTCCCTGTAAATCTAAAGGAAGAGGTATTTATCAAGCGATTGGATGGCCCACTTTTCTTCGGAAATACGAGCGATTTCCAAGAGCTGGCTAAAGGGATACCCGAAACGGCAACACATTTAATCATTAGAATGGGCAAAGTGCCATATCTCGATCAGTCAGGATTATATGCCTTAGAAGAAATGCTGCTTCGATTACGCCAACGTGGCGTAAAAATTATATTGGTTGCCCTTCAGAAACAACCAGAAGTGATGATGCAGTCTATCGATATCATCCCAGACCTTGTGCCTCAAAAACGCATCGTTGGCTCGTTTAAAGAAGCGATGGCTTATATACGTGCCAATGTAGAAGATGTCGTCTAAATAAGACTAAAAATAAACTGTTTGAAACCGCGCAATCATCGTATTGTGCGGTTTTTTTATTCTGGGTCCGCTATGATTTCGCCCTCTTCAGTTTCTGTCTCATTCGTATTTATTTCATTCAAGATGTACGGCAGTACCAAAGGAGCCAAACTGGCGACTGGAGCATACAGCACAGAAGTTTCTCGGTCTTCTTCAGATAAAATAGAAAATGAAGGTGAAGCCCTTACAAACATAAAGACCACACTTACAATGAACGCGAATTTCAGTGAATTGAAAACAGCACCCAACAATTTGTTTACAATCCCCAACATGGCAAAGTCGGCTATTTTGGTAAGAAACTTTCCTGCCAAAGAAACCAACATCACAATTCCTAAAAAGGTGACAGCAAAGGCCGCCAAATTTACGGTCTGTTCGTTCCAATCGGTCCAAGATGCGATGTAACTTGCCGCATATTCAGAGAAATACACCGCGCCATATACTCCGGCAACGAGTCCCACCAAGCCCGCGAGTGCTACAAATAATCCCTTCTTATAGCCAATTACAAATGCAATCAGCAGTATCACTCCTACAACAATGTCAATGGTGTTCATACGTTTTATTTCCTATAAAGATATCAAATATGAAATATACAGGGTTCTTTTCAAATTTCAGTAACTGCAACGTACCTTTGCGTTTCAAAAGTAACGCATGTCTAGAGACACACAATTAAAAGAACGTTGGGAAACAGTAGTCACATTTCTGAGTGAGCGCTTTGCAGATGGCGCGCCCTTAGACCTCGACGCAGTGATCTACTTGGTAGGACTACAAGAACTGGGGCAATTGCAACGCAAGTTTAAGAAAGATGAAAAATTAGACCTTATGCACATTGCGATATGCAGGTTGTTAGAACCTTTTGGATATTACGAGTTTGAGTATTTTGATGAACAGGGGTGGCCGCACTATAAAGTTTTGGAACAATTACCGCCGTTAAAAGCAGGCGAGCAAAGTGTGCTCATGAAAGAAGCCGTGGTGCAGTATTTCATAGAAAAGGAAGTAATTCAATAAGAATTTTCACTTCGGAAATGTTAGCACCATTGCTGATATTTTACGTAATTTTGCCCTCTCAAGTGCCAATTGTAATGAAAGAGACCCTACAACAACATATTGAAGAAATTAAAGCATTTCATGCAGACACCCCAGAGGCGGTGGAAGCATTCCGAATAAAATATTTGGGTAAAAAAGGGTTGCTCAACGATTTCTTTGCCGAGTTCAAGAAAGTGCCAAACGACCAAAAAAAGGAACTTGGCCAAATCATGAATACCCTTAAAAAAACAGCAGAAGCGAAAGTTGCTAGTTTAAAGGAAGCACAGGAAAGTAAAGAAGAAGTTAAAGGTGTGTACGGAGATATTTCGCGCCCTGGCGAACCTATCGAATTAGGGTCGCGGCATCCCATTTCCATCGTAAAGAATAAAATTGTAAATATCTTTTCACGTATCGGCTTTAATGTGTCTGAAGGTCCAGAAATTGAAGACGATTGGCATAATTTTACTGCACTCAATTTACCTGAGTACCATCCCGCACGCGATATGCAGGATACTTTTTTCGTGCAGACCAATCCAGATATTTTGCTGCGTACCCATACCTCTACGGTGCAGGTACGTTACATGGAAAACAATAAACCTCCAATCCGAACCATTTCTCCGGGTCGGGTTTACAGAAATGAGGCCATTTCGGCACGTTCGCATTGTTTTTTCCATCAAGTGGAAGGACTGTATGTTGATAAAGGGGTGAGTTTTGCAGATTTAAAACAGACGTTGCAATATTTTACCACAGAACTCTTCGGAAAGTCGAAGATTAGATTACGCCCTTCGTATTTTCCATTTACCGAACCCAGTGCCGAAGTAGATGTGTATTGGGGCCTTGAAACTGAAACAGACTACAAAATGACAAAAGGCACAGGTTGGCTTGAAATCATGGGCTGTGGTATGGTAGATCCCAATGTGCTCGAAAATTGTGGCATAGATGCTACCGAATACTCCGGGTTTGCCTTTGGTATGGGAATAGACCGAATTGCATTACTGCTACACCAAATTCCTGACATTCGCATGTTGAGTGAAAATGATCTACGTTTCTTAGAGCAATTCAAAAGTGCTGAATAAGTAAGAATACTATACTTCTTTCCATGAGAAAAGACATTGATATTCCGGAGGTAAAGAACATCTATGTAGCTGCGGTGTATGAGCTGAATAAAGATTATAACACTTACGATTGGAATATCTATCTTATAAATGATGGACAAACCCCCATCGAGACGGTACTTATGGTGGCGCAGGGGTATGACGAAAAAGACATGACCGCACCCATGCGTAAGACTATTCAGATGGTGCCTGCCAAAGGTTACGCAAAACTTGAATACATAGACGAAAGTGTATTTAAGCTCGATAATTTTTTTACCGTCACTTACTTTTTAGAAGAGCGTTTATACGACAAGCGTTTCGAGCTTCCTCGTTTTTCAATTACCGAAGATAATGCAGTAATGCTGCCCGTGATGGGAGTAAAGGGGGTGTTGGCTAGGTAATTTAATCTAACTTTTCAGTGAGCTTTTGCATCACTTTTTTAGGGTCTTTTCCTTCGTATAAAATACTATAGACCGCGTTTATGATTGGCGTTTTTGCCTTTTTCTTGTTTTTGTTTTGGTTCAGTTCGTAGGCACTTTTAGTAGCGTAATAGCCTTCGGCCACCATATTCATTTCCATTTGGGCACTTTTAACGGTGTAGCCTTTTCCAATCATATTTCCGAAGAGACGGTTTCGGCTAAAGGTAGAATACCCCGTAACCAACAAATCACCCAAATAGGCAGAACCATTAATATCGCGCTTCATTTTATGAACTTTTTTCACGTAGCGCTTCATCTCTCTTATGGCATTGCTCATCAACACACTCTGGAAGTTGTCACCATACCCCAACCCATGGGCTATCCCAGCAGCTAGTGCGTAGATGTTTTTTAGCATGGCGGCGTATTCAGCACCAATAATATCGTCACTGGTGGTGCATTTAATATAATCGCAGCGTAACGCTTCTGCAACTAGCTCGGCCTTCTCATTATCTGCACATGCAATGGTAAGATACGAGAGTCGTTCTAGCGCAACTTCTTCGGCATGGCAAGGGCCTGTAATCACGCCAATATCTTTAAATGGAATGTTGTAATGGGTATAAAAATGATCTCCTACAATAAGACTGCTTTCGGGAACAATTCCTTTAATGGCCGAAAAAATCACTTTGTCCTTCAATGGAGTTGTCAGCTTTTCTAATTCAGAATGGATAAAGGCAGACGGAATTACAAAGATGAGGTAATCTGCATACTGCACCAATTCGTTGATATCGTTACTCAATTTCAACTTTTTCGGGTCAAATTCTACCGAACTAAGATAATTGGGATTGTGTTGTTCTTTTTTAATATGTTCTAGCGCATAAACACTGCGCATATACCAACCCACTTCATCAAGATTTTCACAAAGCATTTTTACAATAGCTGTGGCCCAGCTTCCGCCACCGAATACCGCAAATTTTGGTTGGTTTTTCATAAAAATCAATTTGAAATTCAAAAATACGGAAAATATAAATCTACGTAAACAATTGAAAATCAATTTAATATAATTTTGGCATGCTTTTAGATTTTCCAAATACGAACAGCTTCCTTTTAAAACTCTTAAATGGAACCTAAAATGAACGGTTATGAAAGCATTGAAACTAATTTTTGCACTTGTCCTTATGGCAACGGTTGTTACTTCTTGTTACGTAGAAGAAGTAGTCGTGGTTGAAGAAGATCCTATTGTTGTGGTAGACCCTACCCCCACCATTACACTTAACCAGCTTTTAAATACATACGAGTTGTGGTATGTAGACATTAACCGCTCTAATGCATCGGGGGAAATTCCATTTATGCAATTGGCCTTTACGCTCTCGTTTCGAAACGGAACCGTATTCGCAAATAATAACTTAGTGGGAATAGGCGAACAGGGCTATGGATTCGGTATAGATATCGGGCTGTACGATGCCTATAGCTTTGTACTCGATATTGAACATGATATTGACGGATTCAACAGTTTTGATGTGACCCAACTTAGCGATACCGAAATTGAATTGTACCATCCTCCTACAGGCGTGCGATACGTGCTGGTAGGATATCAGAGAACCAACTTCGATTATGACTTGTTGTTTTATGAGAATATCCACTATTTTATTCAGGAATACACCGCATGGGAAAAGGTGAGTACCGAGGGTGGCGCACCCAACGAATTTGATTATGAACACTTTTTACAGTTCTTGCCAGGGGGTGGCGATGGCAATTTCCAGAGCTCTCAAGACCCAAGGGGAAGCGATATTTACAACCTGTTTTGGGATTACACGGGTATTTACAATGTAGACGATGTGCCCGGGAATGCGTATTTGAAATATTTAACACTCGATTATGATTATCTGGGCAATGAATACTTCGAATTAGACGTTATCAATGATAATACAATTGCGCTCCTGCATGAAAACTCAGGAACCGTGTACACTTTTAGAGGCAAAGGGTATATTCAATATAAAAATACCCGCGGCAAGTTACGTCTGCCGAAAGCTACTATAGAAAAGCAAATGAAAAAGATTAGTCGCTTCGATACAATTTGAAAATAAATTTTCAAACCACTCAGCGACCAATTTGTAACATATATACAACTTTTTGGTTGGTTATGACCGCCCCGAAATCCGTTCTTGGATTAGGGGCGGTTTGTTTTTTGGGCGTTCCCACGCCTCTGGCGTGGTCGGGTCTTCGGCGGTACACGCCTGCCCGACCGGTCAAGACGGGGTACCTTGCCTCAACCCCTAACGCGAGGCTTATCGGTAAAAATTCATCTCATCCAAATACTCCCAAACATTTTGGGGTAGCATGGGTCTGATGTTCTTACGGTTTTTTACACCTTTACGGATAAACGTAGAAGATAGCTCCATAATTGGGGCTGCTACCTTTGTAATTTTCGGATGGTCCTTAAATTGATGGTCTACGCTGCCTTCAGAGATTCTCGGATATACATACAACTCGTACCGTTCTAAAATTACTTCGTAGTTTTTCCATTTGTGCAGACTTTTTAAATTGTCTTCGCCCATAATTAGACAAAACTGTTGCTCTGGGTATTTTTCTTCAAGCACAGTAAGGGTATGTACGGTGTAGTTGGGCTGCGGAAGGTCAAATTCTACAGTGCTGGGCTTTAACTTAGGATAGTCTTCTAGTGCCACACGTACCATGGCCAAACGGTGATGGTTGTCTAATAAGGAGCTTTTCTTTTTGTGCGGATTGTGGGGTGTTACGACGAACCAAACTTCGTCAAGCCCACCAAATTCTACCATGTGGTTGGCAATGGTAAGGTGCCCAACGTGTATTGGGTTAAAGGTGCCAAAATAGAGCCCAATTTTATTCTTCTTCCCTGACATCACTAAAAATTGGTTTTGCGATATGTTCGGCAACAAGTTTTTCTGCTTCTTCCAAGGCGTGTTCTAAATTATCGTTTTCAATAATAAAATCGAATCGAGGCGCCGTAGCCATTTCTACAGAGGCTTTTGCAATGCGAATATTTATTTTTTCTTCACTTTCAGTAGAGCGTTTTTTAAGCCTTATTTTTAGTTCTTCAACGCTTGGGGGTTTTACGAAAACTGCCAAGGTGCGTTCGCGGTATTTCTTCTTAATACGCAGGCCGCCTACCACGTCTATATCAAAAATTACGTTTTTACCCATGGCCCAGATGCGCTCAACTTCACTGTATAAAGTACCATAGAAATTATCGCGGTATACTTCTTCCCATTCAAGAAATTCGTCTGCCTTCATTTTTCTTTTGAAATCTTCCAGAGACAAGAAATAGTAGTCAATACCGTGCTTTTCTTCGCCCCTTGGAGCTCTTGAAGTGGCAGAAACCGAAAACTCTAGGTTTAATTCTTTTACGCCCAATAAATGTCGTACAATAGTTGTCTTTCCACTTCCCGATGGAGCAGAGAATACAATTAGTTTTCCTCCCTTTTGTTCGTTCTGTTTTGTCATTAGTATCTGTTTCTTTCTAAACCGACATTTAAATGTATTAAAGAACGTTTAGTGCTTGCTCCTTAATCTTTTCAAGTTCATCTTTCATCTGTACCACCAATTGCTGCATGGGTGCAAAATTCGATTTTGAACCTATGGTATTAATTTCCCGACCTATTTCTTGGGTGATAAACCCCAGTTTTTTTCCGTTCGAATCGTTTGAGGCAATTGCTTCGCGGAAATAATCTAAGTGGTTTTGGAGACGTACTTTCTCTTCGGTAATGTCGTATTTTTCAAGATAGTAAATCAGTTCTTGCTCAAAACGGTTTTCATCTACCCGCTCTTTCAAGTCAGACACAGCAGTATGCAAACGCTCGCGTACATTTTGTATTCGCTCGTCATCAATTTCGGCCACTTCCTTCAATAGGGCTTCAATACTATCTATACGCTCAAGAAAATCCTTTTTCAGCACACTGCCCTCGTCACTGCGATAGGTGTTTATTTCTTCTAGGGCAATCTTTACAGCCTTTAAAATTTCAGCAAACTCATCGTCGTCAATTTCGTCTCGTTCAACCTTCAGGGCATCGGGCATACGCACAGCCATTTTTAAAAGCTCTGTTTCATCTCCGTTTACCACCGCTCTTAATTGGGCGATGTATTCTTTTACCACGGCGGCGTTCACCTGGGTGTTTGTGACTTCTCCAGTCATTTCTATATAAAGGTTGAAATCTACCTTTCCGCGGCTTAGCGACTTGGCCAACAAGTTGCGTATTTGAAGTTCTTTCTCGCGATACGATGATGGGATTCTAGTATTTAGGTCTAGGTTCTTGCTGTTAAGCGATTTTACCTCTACAGTTATTTTTTTGGTTGGAAGCTGTATGATATGCTTCCCGTAGCCCGTCATTGACTGGATCATAATTCAATATTTTTGGCAAAGATACATAAATGAACACCGATGCATAAGACTCACTTTGGGTTTCCGTTCTTGTCGAAATGTTTATCTAAATACAACTCGGTCGCGGGCATGGTACAGACAATAAAAAACGCGTGCCCCAAAACAGTAGTGATAAAAGTATATTCAGGATATAGAATAAATACTACAATCGGTATGAGGAAGGTGTACCACTGCCAATAATAAAAAATATGAGACCAATAGCGGTTGGCAGCATCCCACACTTTTTGGTTTGCCATACTTCGCCGAGTTCGGTACCCATAAAACCAACTGATCTTTCTTGGCGGATTCTTTTTAAATAAATATCCAAGTACTAAAAAAACAAGAATGTATGCAAATGCACCGTATAGTTGAACGTCACTAGCCATGCAAAAAGTCTAACGTTCGTTTCTCTGAGTAATACATTTTATTCGATATGTGAAAACCAACATGTCCGCCATGTTTCGGACTTTCAAGATAAATATTCTTTGAGTTTGAAGCAAACGCTCTTGGGTAGCAGTCTTCAGAAAGAAAACTATCGTTCTGTGCGTTTAAGATAAGTACGTTCTGCTGAATGTTTGGTAAAAACTGCAGGCTACTGCTCTTTTCGTAATAATCGTACGCGTCTTTAAATCCGTGTGCAGGTGCTGTATACAGATTGTCAAAATCGAGTAGGGTGCGCACTTTCTTATATTCTGAAGGTGACATGGTTTCGGGAAAACGCTTCATTTTCCGTTTGTATTTTGCTTTAAGGTCGTTTATAAAAGTTAGGTTATAGACGAAATTTTCAAACTTGATGAGCTGTTCTAGTGACCCTCGTAGATGGAGTGGTGCTGAAATTGATACAGCCCGTGTAATTTGCTCTGGGACGTTATCGCGTTCCCCCAAATATTTTAGAACGAGGTTTCCACCCAAACTGAACCCTATAAGTGCAATTTGATGGTAGGTGTCTTTTTCAATTAAATGTGTAATAAGTTCGGCAAGATCTTCGGTACGACCAGAGTTGTATGAAAGATAACTACGGTTTTCTTCGCCACTGCACCCCCTGTGGTTCATGGCTGCAACGTCCCAACCGTTTTCGGCTAACATTTTTGCTTGTCCGCGTATATAAACGCGCTGGGCATTCCCTTCTAGGCCATGCAATAAAATGGCCACATTCGTAGATTTTTGTTCAGAAAACGACCAATCAATATCTACAAAATCACCATCACTCAGTTCGAGCCGTTCACGTTCTTGGATAACTTTTGGGATAGGCCGCAATTTAGCTGAGTATATGGTAGAAAAATGACCGTTTTTAAAAAGACCTTTTGCGCTGTAAGGAGATGAAATGATTGGCACTTTTAAGCTTAGAGTTTTATGATAGTTGGGAATGCCAAAGATACAAATCTATAACTATGGGGTTTAATTTTTTTTATTAAGATACCAATCGGTATCTTTGCGCATGCGAAATGCAGAAAATACCAAAGAGCGTATCATTGTAGAGAGTGCGAACTTGTTTAATACCCAAGGGTACAAAGCAACTTCTATAAGTGATATTACCAAGGCTACGGGACTTACAAAGGGTGCGATATACCGTCATTTCGAAAGTAAAGGTGATTTGGAGCAACAAGCATTGCGAAAGCTTGCAAAAATCATGTTTTCAGAATTGGGTACATCGATTCAGAAAGCGCCAGATTTTCAAGGAAAGATGCAAGCTACCTTTGCTTTTTTTGAAAAATACATGCATACGCCACTCTACGAAGGAGGGTGCCCGCTTATGAATGCTGCTGTAGAGGCAGACGACACCAATCCGATATTACGAGAACAAGCATTTAATATGCTAGCTCAATTTAAAGAATCGTTGCGAAAGATTATTGACAATGGAATTGCCAACGGACAAGTAAAAGAAGGTACAGATGCGAATTTTCATGCGACTATTTTTATTGCAACCCTAGAAGGCGGCATCATGATGAGCAAACTGGAAAAATCGAACGATGCCATTTTGAAAACCATCGCACACCTTAAAAGTTTGGTGTCTGAAATAATGAAGTAAAAAAATTTAAAACTAAAGATACCAATTGGTATCTTAATATATATGAAGAAGTTAATAGCAAAACTAATTGGAGCGTTTCTAAATGTAACGGCACCTATTACGCCTAAATGGAATGCAAACTACGGCTTTAAGCTACTGTGTCGGGTTCGACGCGTTGGTATTTCTGAAAGAGGAAAACAATTTTTGGCTACTGCCACCACCCAATTTATAGAAGCAGATGGTCATACAGCCGCGTTACACCGGTGGGGAAATGGTCCCAAAAAGATTTTATTTCTACACGGATGGATGAGCAATAGCCAGCGTTGGCAACCCTATGTATCTAAAATAGATTTAAACGAATACACAGTCTATGCGTTAGATGCCCCTGGACATGGTTTGGCAAAAGGAAATCAACTAAACATTGAAACGTTCAGAAAAACAATGCTTCAAGCTATCGATTTGGCAGGCGCTGTAGATACATTGGTCTGTCATAGCTTAGGAAGTCTGGTTGGGGCATATGCTTTTCTAGTAGATACAAAAATAGCAATTGGCAGTTATGTGATCATGGGCACCCCCACCGGCATGGGTGCCATATTCAGTTACTTTAAAGAATTGCTGGGACTTTCAAACAAAACCATGAAAAATCTAAGCGTAAAGGTAAATGCTGTGTTAAAAATACCTTATGAAGAAATTAATATGGAGCGTTTTTTAAAGAAGGTAGATGTTCCAGTTCTAGTGGTCCACGACAGAAATGATAGTATTACGCCGTTTCCACCTATTGAAAACAGTATCGAGCGAAAAGATCAGATTGAGAAGTTGATCACCAACGGCTTAAAACATGATTTAAAAAGTGAAGAAGTGTATGATAGGGTGATTCAATTTATAGATGAAAAAAGTTTTACAAGCAGACGCACGCATTCTGCTTAGGAACCTAAGAAATTAATTGTTCAAGAAAACAGAAAAAATTATATTTCCAAAGCAAAAAAACTATGTATACAAAACAATTTGAAGTCCGTTGGAATGACATCGACGCCAATCGACACTTAGCGAACAGTGCTTATATAAATTTTATGAGCCATACACGTCTCAGTTTTATGTATGAAAACGATTTCGGTCAAGCCGAAATGAGCAAAAATGATCTTGGCCCCGTCGTTTTTTATGAACATATGTATTATTTCAAGGAAGTATTTCCAGGGAAACCCATTACTGTTTCGCTCCAATTAAAAGGACTGAGTGAAGACGGACGTTTTTTTTCATTTCTACATAATTTCTATGATTCGAACGGAATAAATTTAGCCCGTTGCGAAATGATGGCAGGATGGATAGACCTTACCACGCGTAAATTACGGGCCATTCCGGAAGCGTTGTTGGATAGTTTGCAGAATTTAGAAAAAACAAAGGATTTTTACACCATCACGAAAGAAGATACCAGAAAACACGGGCAGAAACCAGAGCATTTATAGATTAAGTGCTGCCCGTTATATTTAACATAGCTTTTATTCAGAAGTATCGTAGAAAAATTGCTCTTTTACAATTTTACCATCCTTAACTTCATAAACACCCAACTCTTGCATGGTGCTTCGTTGGCCGCTAGGCTTGTGCGTAATGTCCATTTCGTGTCGTACACTAAACCAATTATCTGCAACGGTAGGTTGGCTGGTTTTAGCGCTGTGGACTTCAAAATTTTCGCGCCACCATTCACCTTTTTTGGCTACTTCTTCCATTCCTCTTGAGATTTGATGGTCGCTACCTTCCATTTCAACACTTACAATATTTGGGCTGTACAATTGTTCGTAGCATTTGTGCTCTTCTCCAGCATTGCACCACTGTACCAGATTGTTGGCAATTTCTTCAGTTTTCATGGGATATTGTTTTTAAAAATTAGGACCTTAAAGATACGTATTTACATGTTGCCCTAACATCAAATAAAGGTTAGGCAGGTGTTTTTCTCTTTCGGGTTGAGAGAAATACCCCTGTGAAAATCAGGATGGCAGCCAAAACACGTATTGGGGTTAATGTGTCTGCGCCAGCCATAATGGCAAAAATCGCCGCAATAAGCGGTTGTAAATACATAAATGCACCAATTACAGAAGGACTTAGCTGTTTTAAAGCGAAAATATTCAGAAGATAGGTAAGTACCGTGGTGCCAATAACAACAAAGGCCAATTTCCAAATTGCCGAGAAATCGAGTGTGGTCCAACCAACATCAGAGAATTGCGAAAAACCTATAGGAAGATTGATAAGAAAAGCGATAAGGAAGAAATACTTCATCAGCGTAATCGAATTGTATTTAGCCACCAGAGGTTTTACCAAGATCAAATAGAACGCATACGATGCAGCATTTACAATAAATAAGAGGTTCCCCAAGGGAATATTTGGAGCGTTGGCTTGCTTTTTAGCGCCAAATAGTATGAGCAATAAAGCTCCTATAAGACCAATACCAATACCTACCGCCTTTAGCCAAGTAATTTTTTCTTTCAGAAATAAGGCAGAAAGTATTAATAGTAAAACTGGAGAAATTGTAATCACAACACTACTGTTGATAGGAGTAGAGAGCTCCAAGCCTTTAAAAAACATGTTCATATTAATAACCATCCCGAAGGCAGCACAGGCTATGAATCTAACAATGTCTTTTCGGTCTACCTTTTCAGATGTATAGAAAAAGCTAAGCAGCCAAAAAATTAGCGCTGCTCCAGAAACCCGTAACAAAATAAAGCCGTAGGGTTCGATAATTGCAGGCATTAGTCCTTTGGCAATGGTATGGTTTACACCATATATTGCACTTGCCGTTGTGGCTGCTAGAAGGGCTAGAATTCTGTTGTTCACCTTTATTAAATAAGAATGGCAAAGGTAAATCTTAAAATTAGAGCAGTATATAAATAGTGTGCTTTTTGCAATTAACTGTTCAGCACCATTGGCAAATTAATTTTTACCGTGAATAGATTCTTTGGCGGCCGCCACTGTCTTTTTGCTATTCCCAATAAAAATCTCGTCATTGTTCACGATAATTGGGCGTTTTAAAAAAGTGTAGTGTTCTAATAAGAGGTTGAGGTAATCTTCATCCAACAATTTGGCTTCTTTAAGGTTTCGTTCCTTATAAAGTTTGGCCCGTTTGCTAAAAAGTGCTTCGTAGCTATCGGTCATGTTGTAGAGCTCCTCCACTTCCGCTTCGGTAATTCCTTGGGTCTTGATATCCTGCTTTATAAACGATTGAGGGATATCCAATTCATCCATGATTCGCTTACAGGTGTCGCAAGTACTTAAATAATATATTTTTTTCATGAGAAAATGCTACTTCTGTTTCCTACAAAGTAACTTCATTTTTTATAGAAGCTATAGGGTTTTAGTTGAAAATTAACATCTTAAACTTCTCTATGAGAAACGAGTAGAGATGTATATTTTCCTTAATCTTTAATAGGGATTTTCAGTAATTCTTTTACTTCGGAAATAGGAATCTCGACCACAGTGGGTCCGGCTGCGTAGGATGCTATTTCGTAGGCGTTGTATTGAAGGGTAATAAATTCTTTTGAAACACCAAATGTTTCAGGAAGGTAGAATTTGCCGTCTTCAAATCTGAACCCGGTAGCATTAATGCTGGTGTTGGTCGGTATGTTTTGTTGGCTCCTAAATTTGTTTTCTGCAAGGGCTTCAAAAGCGGCAACATCGTCAAAAACGTCTTCATAATAGAGTTCGCGCCCATCTTTTGGATCGAAGTTTTTAAATTGCAAACTTCCGTTGCCATGGGCGCCGCCTGCATATAGATAATTTCTACAGCTTAGCGAAAGCAACTCCTTAGAATTGTATGAGGGTAGTACCGTTATCTCCACAAAATATTCGGCTGTGAGATCAGGAAATTCAGCACTATGTAACCGATAGATTTCTACAAATTCAGTCATCGCTTGGGTGATGTTTTCAGCAGAGCTACCCGTTTCGTTTTCGCCCAAATACATAGATTGCTTCACAAAATATTCAATACTTTCGTTGATAATCTGTGCCGTTTCAGTAGTCCCAGAAACTTGCACATACTCAATATCAATCTCTGGGCAGGTTGCGTTATTGCAAATTGAGAGTTCGTTTGAGGAAGTAGTGACCGTTTCAAACGTTAATTCTTTACGGCAACTTGTGGTGATAATTGCCAAACAGATCAGTACAAGAAAAAATTTGTTGTTCATAGGTTAAAAATACAACAGTTTTTTCGATACCAAAGGAAACCCGTACTTTTGAATAAACAAGAAACTAAGAACAATACAGTTGAAATTTAACACGAAAACAATACACGGCGGGCAACATGATGTAGACCCTGCTTATGGGTCGGTAATGCCACCCATTTACCAAACAAGTACCTATTCCCAAAGCACTCCTGGGGGACACAAAGGCTTCGAATACTCGCGAAGCGGCAACCCTACAAGAGCCGCTCTAGAGCGTTCTTTGGCAAGTATTGAAAATGGTAATTACGGACTTGCATTTGGAAGTGGTCTTGCGGCCATAGATGCAGTAATCAAACTACTAGAGCCTGGCGATGAGGTAATCTCTACCAATGACCTCTACGGAGGGAGTTACCGTTTGTTTACCAAAATATTTGAGGGTTTTGGAATTAAATTTCATTTTATTGGCATGGAGAACGCAGCTACTATTGAGAGCTACCTAACCGACAAGACAAAGTTGATTTGGGTGGAAACTCCAACCAACCCAATGATGAGTATTATAGATATTCAGGCAGCTGCCAATATCGCTAAAAAGCACAATGTTTTATTGGCAGTAGATAATACATTCGCTACACCGTTTTTACAACAGCCGTTAGATCTAGGCGCTGATATCGTCATGCATAGTGCTACAAAATATTTGGGAGGCCATAGTGATGTTGTTATGGGGGCCTTGGTGGTAAAAGACAAAGCCCTGGCAGAGAAGTTATATTTTATACAGAATGCCAGTGGTGCGGTATGTGGCCCGCAAGATAGCTTTTTGGTACTCCGGGGCATAAAAACGTTGCACATACGTATGCAGCGCCATTGTGAAAATGGAAAGGCAATAGCCGAGTACCTAAAAGCACATGCTAAAATTGAAAAGGTGTATTGGCCAGGTTTTGAAGAACATCCAAACCATGAGATAGCAAAATCGCAGATGCGTGATTTTGGTGGGATGATTTCTTTTGTGACCAAGGGAAACAATTATGATGAGGCCATTAAAATAGTAGAGCGTCTCAAGATTTTTACCTTGGCGGAAAGTTTAGGTGGAGTAGAAAGTTTGGCTGGGCATCCTGCAAGTATGACGCATGCGAGCATACCGAAAGAAGAACGGGAGAAGACAGGGGTGGTAGATTCGTTAATACGCTTGTCTGTGGGGATAGAAGATATAGACGATTTGATAGCAGATCTAAAACAAGCAATTGGGTAATTCTAAAACTAATTATAATAAAAAAGCCGATGCATTTTGCATCGGCTTTTTTTATTGATGATAATTTGCTTAATCGATATAATATATATAGCCAATATTCAGCCAGTACATCCATTCATTCGCTTTGTTTTCAGGAACGGGACGCTCGCCATTGTTTTCAAGAGACGGGTTCAATCCGTCTACATAATCACTAAAATAATACGTCCAACGACTATCTAACATAAGATCACTAAGCGGTGTAAGCTTGTATCGAATCCCTACGCTAGTAACAACTGCCCATGTTGAGGCGGCTTCTTGCTGAAAGGCATTTTTGTATTTTAAAGGGGTCGTTGCCAAGGGGCCTCCTACAATATTCAAGGGTCCAAGGTCAGACTGCACCTCTGGATCATAACTAACATAATGTGCTCCGAGAGATATGAAAGGGGCTATTTTATAGGCGCCGGCAGCAAAATCACGAATGCTCAATGGAAAGTACTCTAACTGTGAACCTATTTCAATTACAGTTGTAGAACCGTTCATTGCTCGAAGCTGGTCGGCAAAATTACCTTGTTGGTCGGGATCTACCCAACGCCCAAAATGGTTTAACGTTGTTTTGTGGTAGTCAATTTCGTTTCTAATCTTAAAATGATCATTAAAGTAGGTATCGCGGGTATAGCAGTTACAATCTGCTCTGTAAGAGAAGTTTAGGTAGTGTATGAGTCCAACGCCAAAACCAACATTACCAGCATTGGTTTCAAAGTCGTTTCGCTGACCGAAATCGGAATACAAGGCAACTGGGCCGGTGATAATTCCTACTTCATGCGAAAATCCGAATTGGCTATAAACCTCTTGTTTAGCAAGGGCCAACAAGAGAAATACCAATAGCAATATCCTGGCATTCATTGTATTTTAGGTTTAGATTGAGACGTAACAAATATATAAAAACATATCTAACAGTAAAATATAAACCAAACATTTAGCTTAATGGGGAAAAAAAGCGACGTTTTTTTAGAGATAGCGTATATTTGCACCTTATAAACGAACTCACCTTCAATAAAGTATAAAACAATGAAACAAAGCATTAAAGATTTCATTTCAGAAGTAGAAAAAAGAAATCAGAATGAACCTGAATTTATCCAAGCGGTTACCGAGGTTGCCGAGACGGTTATTCCATTTATAGAGGCGAATGAGGCATACCAAGGCAAGAAATTACTAGAACGTATGGTAGAGCCTGAGCGCACGATTATATTTCGAGTGCCATGGACCGACGATGCTGGTGAGGTGCAGGTAAACAGAGGTTATCGTGTTGAGTTCAACTCGGCCATCGGACCTTATAAAGGAGGTTTGCGATTCCATCCCTCTGTAAACTTGAGTATTCTTAAGTTTCTCGGTTTCGAACAAGTGTTTAAAAATAGTTTAACAACCTTGCCTATGGGTGGGGGTAAAGGTGGAAGCGATTTCAACCCAAAAGGAAAGAGCGATGCAGAAGTAATGCGCTTCTGCCAAAGTTTTATGACAGAACTCGCACGACATATTGGTCCCGATACAGATGTCCCTGCGGGTGATATCGGTGTGGGAGGCCGTGAAATCGGTTATATGTTTGGTCAATACAAACGCTTGCGCAATGAATTTACTGGAGTTTTAACTGGTAAGGGAAGGTCTTATGGAGGGTCGCTAATTAGGCCAGAGGCAACCGGTTATGGAAATGTATACTTCGCGAAGAATATGTTAGCTACGCAAGGAGAAAGTTTTAAAGGAAAGACCGTTGTGATCTCAGGTTCTGGTAATGTTGCTCAATACGCTGCCGAAAAGGCAATGGAATTTGGTGGTAAAGTTGTTACCATGTCAGATTCTGGCGGTTACATCTATGACGAAGAAGGGATCAGCACTGATAAATTGGCGTTTATCATGGAGCTTAAAAATGTAAAACGCGGAAGAATAAGCGAATATGTTGAAAAGTATCCTGCGGCAAAATATCATGAAGGAAAACGTCCATGGGGTGAAAAATGTGATATTGCACTACCATGTGCAACCCAGAACGAATTGAATAAAGAAGAGGCGGTTACCTTGGTAGATCAAGGTTGTATGTGCGTAAGTGAAGGAGCAAATATGCCTTCTACACCAGAGGCCATAGAAGTATTTCAAAAGGCAAAAATATTGTTTGCCCCTGGAAAGGCATCTAATGCTGGAGGAGTTGCCACATCAGGTCTCGAAATGAGCCAAAACTCGTTACGCCTTAGCTGGACGGCTGCTGAAGTAGATGAGAAACTACACAATATTATGAATGATATCCATGCTGCCTGTGTACAGTACGGTAAAGATGGTGATGGGTATGTAGATTACGTAAAAGGAGCCAATGTTGCAGGCTTCGTTAAAGTAGCAGATGCCATGCTGGCACAAGGCGTGGTTTAACTGTGAATAACTATAAACGAAAGGCTATCAAACAAAAGATAGCCTTTTTTTGTGTTCCATTTCTTGCAATAAATACTATTTTAGCGTGTTATAGATTCTGAAAGATCACAACCTTATATGAAGTATTTTTTCTATTTGTTCTTTATAATAATAAGTGTTAGCAGCGTGCGTGCACAAAATTTTGAATCTCAATGGACTGGCCATTTTTCGTATGTGTCTATACAGGCTTTCTCACAAGGAAATGATAAAATATATGTTGCTGCTGAAAATGCAGTGTTTACCTACGATTTGTCTACTGAAGAAATCGAAACTTTATCAACTATTAACGGGTTGTCTGGTGAACTGATTTCTACCTTATATTATAGTGAACAATTTGGCCTGCTCGTTATTGGATATGAAAGTGGACTCATAGAAATCGCTATAGATGGTGAAGAAAATATCCTAACCGTGGTAGATATTTTGAATAAACCCACCATCCCTCCAGACCAAAAAAGAATCAATCAGTTTAACGAATATAATGGCAATTTATATATTGCCGCAGAGTTCGGAATTTCTGTTTTTGACCTTTCTGTCTTAGAGTTTGGAGACACCTATTTTATTGGAGACGGGGGAGCGCAAATTAACATTACTGGCACAGCCGTAGTACCGCCTTTTATTTATGCTGTCTCTGGATCAAATGGCATTCGCCGAGCCATGGTGGAAGATGACAATCTTATCGATTTTGAAAACTGGATTCAAATAGCGGGCGGAGGATATAATGGTGCTGTACGGGCGGGAAACCAAGTGTATACCACTGGAAATAACACTGTTTTTTCAATAATTGGAGGTCTACAAGTGGTAACCACTTTAAGCAGTCCGATTTTAGATATCACTGGCCAAAATGATTTTTACAATGTAACAACCGCCAATGGCCTATTCACCTACGATGTGTCACAAGCACTGGTTGCATCAACCACCTCTATTAACAGTGTAGATGAATACGAGCTGCAGACGGGGTTTTCCCATAACAATATTCAATACTTGGGAACTTCAGAATTAGGGGTCTTCCAAAAGCCTTTCGGTTCTAACAATTTTTCGCAAATATTACCCGACGGACCTCTGTTCAATAGTTCGTTTTCTATCGATGCTTCCCCCGGTCAACTTTGGGTAAATTTTGGTGATGTAACCGTAAGTTTCGATCCCTTTCCAATAACCCGAAAAGGGATAAGTAACCTAAGGGAGGGTGAGTGGTTTAATATTTCCTATAATGAATTAACACAAACACTGAATAAAGAAGCAAACGATTTAGTGCGTGTTCAGATTGACCCAAACGACCCAAATAGGGTGTTTATGTCGTCCTTCCAAAAAGGATTATTACAGATTGAAGACCAAACGCCGATCAAACTTTTTGACGAATCGAATTCTGGCTTAGATATAACGTACCAAAACCCAAATTTTGGGATTCGGATTTTTGGAATGGATTTCGACAGCCAAGGTAATTTATGGGCGGTCCAAGCACAAGATGAAGAAGGATTGCTTAGAATTTCGCCAGAAGGGCAACTCCAAAAAAATGATATTTCAAATGTGTTTAATTTCGATAATCCACCTTTAGCTTTTACCGAGGTCGAAACAACCCGAGAGAATTTTGTTTTTTTTGGAGTAGTGAGTGACGGACTAGTAGGCTACAATCCGAATAACGGGCAAGTAAAAAAAATTGGTGTCAATTTAGGAAATGGGAATTTACCTAACAGCACCGTACGTTCGTTGGCCGTAGACAACAACAATAGACTATGGATTGGTACCCTTAAAGGCCTGCGGGTGCTTTTTAGTCCGGGTGGTTTTTTCGATGAAAACAGCAACGTCGACACACAACCTATCATTATCCTAGAAGATGGCGTGCCACAAGAGTTGCTTTTTGAGCAGGTGATTACCGATATTGAAGTTGATGGATCTAATAACAAATGGATTGCTACCGCTAGTTCAGGTGTTTTTTACTTGTCTTCAAATGGCCAAGAAACGCTACTGCGGTTTACGGCAGAAAATTCTCCCTTGCCTTCAAACAATGTGCAAGATATTGCAATAGACGAGTTTTCAGGAGTGGTATATTTTGCTACAGTGAATGGCCTGGTGGCATACAATGGCACCTCAACAGCGCCAAGAGACAACCTTGAAGAAGTGTACGTATATCCCAATCCGGTGCGACCTAGCTTTACAGGCAATGTCACCATAGATGGCTTAACTGCTAATGCCAATGTAAAAATTACAGATATTGAAGGTAGCCTTGTATTTGAAACTACCAGTGAAGGAGGAAGCGTTCTCTGGGACACCACCGCATTTGGAAGATATAAGGTGGCATCTGGCGTTTATTTGGTAATTATTACAGCCGAAGATGCCATTGAAACTAAAATTTCAAAAATTATGATTGTGCGCTAATGCTGGTGAACACCAAAGCCATAGTACTCTCTACCCTTAAATATGGCGAAGCCGACCTCATTGCACATTGTTTTACACAGACAGACGGACGAAAAAGCTATCTGCTAAAACGCATCTTAAAAAGCAAAAAAGGAGCGCTTAAAGCATCTCAGTTTTTACCGCTTACCCAACTCGAGCTAGTTGCCAATCACAAAAACAAGGGCACCTTAGAATATATTAAGGAAGCAAAAATTTTGCAGCCCTACCAGAGCCTACATACCAATGTGGTAAAATCGTCTTTGGTGCTGTTTCTTTCGGAAATTTTAAAAGATGCTATTCAGGAAGAAGAAGAGAATACGAGATTGTTTCAATTTCTCACCACTTCTTTTAACTGGCTGGATACCAACGATTTTTATGCTAATTTCCATATCCTCTTTTTGCTGAAGCTAACAAAGTTTTTAGGGTTTTACCCAGATAATTCCGAAGGAAATGCTACCTACTTTAACCTGCAAGAGGGTTGTTTCCAAAATCAGTACGAAAACCAATATTGTGAAGAAGGTGCGCATATTCAGTCTTTTCAAGAGTTCTTCGGCATAAATTTTGATGCATTGTCCCAAATAAAAACGAAGAAATCGGTACGATTAGAGCTTCTAAATTTATTGATACGATATTATCAATTACATTTGCACGGCTTCAGAAAACCGAAATCTTTACCAATATTTAACCAACTATTTCAATGAATATGCGTCTACATGCAGCTGCTCTTTTTTTATTTTTATCTACCATCGTTTCAGCCCAACAAATTACTGTCTTAGAGCAAAGTTCTCAGCAGCCTATCAATGGGGTTGCAGTCTTCAATAATGACAAAACGAAGTCTGGAGTAACCGATTTTGATGGAAAGGTGGATATTTCAAAATTTAATAGTTCCGAAGAGATCACTTTTCAGCATATTTCTCATACAACACTTACCATTTTAAAAAGTGCCATTACCAATAACCAAGTAATGCTTGCAGAAGATTTGAGTGCCTTAGATGAGGTTGTACTCTCTGTATCTAAATTTGGGCAAAGCAAACGCGATGTCCCACAACAAATTGTGAGCATCAACAGCAATGATGTGCTGTTTAGCAATCCACAAACGGCAGCAGATTTACTAGAAAGCAGTGGCCAAGTGTACGTGCAGAAGAGCCAATTGGGAGGAGGTAGCCCCGTAATTAGGGGGTTTTCTACCAATCGTTTATTGATTGCCGTAGACGGTGTTCGTTTTAATACGGCTATTTTTCGCGGCGGAAATGTCCAAAATGTAATTTCTATAGATCCATTTGCCATAGAGCGCACCGAAGTAATTTTAGGTCCTGGTTCTGTGCCCTACGGAAGTGATGCGGTAGGTGGCGTGATGAATTTTTATACTAAAAAACCGAAATTTTCTTTTGAAGAAGGGATGTCTTTCTCCGGAAATGCAACAGCACGCTATGCAACGGCAAATAATGAAAAAACGGGGCATGTCGACTTCAATTTCGGGATGAAAGAGTGGGCATTTTTGAGCAGTATAACTTATAGCGATTTTGATGATCTGCGAATGGGGAGCAATGGTCCCGATGATTACCTGCGCACCGAATATGTTGAAATTATAAATGGTGTAGACACCGTAGTGCCAAACGACGATCCCTTAGTGCAACGACCTACAGGATACGATCAGATTAACGCCATGCAGCGAATACGGTATATGCCTTCAGAGCGGTGGGATTTCAATTTGGGGCTTTTTTATACCACCACAAGCGACTATGCCAGATACGACAGGTTGATACGTAGAAGAAACGGAGAACTGCGTTCGGCAGAATGGTTCTACGGGCCACAAGAATGGCTGAGCGGAAACCTGCAAGCACGAAATACCGCGTATAATAATGGCTTTTTCGATGAGAGTATCGCCACTATTTCTTTTCAACAATTCAAAGAAAGTCGAAATGATAGAGATTTCGGGGAGCCAATTTTATTTGAAACAGATGAAAAGGTAAGTGCATACACTGCCACTTGGGATTTTGAAAAAGACTGGGACAAATCAAAATTAAATTACGGGATAGAGTATATATATAATAAAGTAAACAGCGAAGGGCAACAAACAGATGTTACCACCGGAATTAGTAGTCCGGATGCTTCTAGATATCCTGATGGGAGTACGTGGCAATCTATGGCTGCCTATGCAAGCTTACAGGCAAAGTTTACAGAGTCCCTAGCATTTCAGGGCGGATTGCGCTATAGTCATATTTTGGTAGATGCCACCTTTGATGATCAATTCTTCGATTTTCCTTTTTCCGAAGCAAATATAAATACAGGAGCGTTAACAGGTAGTGCCGGACTGGCTTGGCAAGCGAGTGATATTTTAGGTTGGAAGCTCAATTTCGGAACAGCATTTAGAGCACCAAATATTGATGATGTTGGAAAAATATTTGATAGCGAACCGGGTAGTGTGGTTGTGCCAAACCCTGATTTGAAACCTGAATATGCCTATAATGGGGAGCTTGGCGCCAACTTAGACTTCGGAAAGTCAGTTCGTATCGATATGGCAACATTTTATACAGTATTAAATGATGCTTTAGTTCGTCGCGATTTTACATTGAATGGACAAACCGAAATAGAATATCAAGGAGAGCCTAGTACAGTGCAGGCCATTCAAAATGCTGCCAAGGCCGAAATTTATGGTTTTGAGGTGGGGCTGAAAGTTAATTTTACACAAGACCTGCAGCTTACATCACAGTATAACATCACCGATGGGTTTTCTGAAGAAGACGATGGTACTCGGGCGCCTAACCGCCATGTGGCACCACAATTTGGAAATACTCATCTATTGTACCAATGGAATCGATTGAAGCTGGATGCTTTTGTTGAATATAATAGTCAGTTCGATTTTGAAGATTTGGCTCCCAGCCAAGTAAATAATGATTTCTTGTATGCACTAGATGAAAATGGGAACCCGTTTTCACCTAGTTGGGCAACCTTGAATTTTGGAGCGCAATATGAGATTACAAAGGCATTACAGGTAAACGCAGTCTTAGAAAATATCACCGATAAGAGGTATCGACCGTATTCTAGTGGAATCAGTGCTGCGGGTCGTAATCTAATTGTTGCAGCTAGTTATGCCTTCTAAGGAATGGGTAGACAGAAAAAATGATAAAAAAAGTGATGTTCTTTTTTTGCAGAAAAATTAAATAAATTATATTTGCATCCGCTAAAAGGGTAATACCTTTTAATTTTCTATATAAAATTCCTCTTTAGCTCCCCCGATAACAATCGGGATGTTAGAGCGACTGACTGTTAATCGAGTCCCGAATACTTTCGGGGTTGGTTTGAGTCTAAGAAGAGAAATGAAATTAGATAAAAAAGTTAAAGAGAATAAAATTCCTCTTTAGCTCAGTTGGTTAGAGCATCTGACTGTTAATCAGAGGGTCCTTGGTTCGAGCCCAAGAAGAGGAGCTTTTTTAATCCCCAGTATTTTTACTGGGGATTTTTTTATGCCGCACTGGGTCTACATATTACATTCTGAAAAGCTTGGCAGGTTTTATACAGGGGAAACGTCTGATTTTGATATCCGGATGGTATTTCACGATACGTCCGATTCTAAAAAGTTTACGGGAAAGGCAAGAGACTGGAGATTGTTTTTAAAGTTTGAATGTGACTCTAAGGCACAGGCGATGTCGATTGAAAGACACATCAAAAGAATGAAAAGCAGCGTGTATATCACAAACCTGAAAGAATACCTAGAAATGATAACAAAGCCCATTCAATCTAAATGGGCTTTGTTATAAGATCAACAATTAGAATAACAACTAACGTTTTACTAACTTTTTCAAAACTGTTCCGTTGGTAGTAGTAATGTTTACAAAGTACAACGCAGGTTGAATGGATTGAAGATCTACTGTCATCGTAGTTGTATCAGTAGCAACTTGCTGCAACACTTGTTTGCCTGTTACATCATAGACTGAAATATTCTTTAGTTCAAAATTTGTAGAAGTGACAGTTATCAAATCAGTTGCCGGATTTGGTGCCATGCCTACAGTGCTGACCAAAATATCTTGAATATTTAACAGGTCTTCGGCAACCCTGAGGTTGTCTACAGCTACATCTCCTCGTTCACCCAGGGCTGTTGTGCTGTCTAAGCGCAACTGAATAGTCTGCCCAACATACGCAGACAAATCGATACTTTCAGAAACCCAAGCATCGCCTTGGTCTCCTTCCAATAACCATACAGTTGTCCAACCACTTCCATCGTTTACCCGAACCGCCAAGTTCCCTACTTGCGAGCCAAACATATGGTAATTGAACGTAAAAAATGCTTGCGTCAAACCACTTAAATTGAAACACGGACTATTTAAAACGGCCCTCTTTGTAGGAAATCCAACATTGGTACCAGAAGCTTCGGTATATAGATAAGTTGTTCCATCAAACGCTTCAGTGGGTCCCGTAGCATTTGTTGGGGTTTCACCCATATTTTCAGTCCAGTCGAAATCTGTATTTCCTACATGGGACAAATCATTATCGTTTTGCTCCCAATCGCCCAACCCGGCTTCAAAGCTTTCCGTATAAGGAAAAGCGTCAATGGTGGTGCTACAATCGGTTCCTGGGTTGTTTAGGTAAAAATCATAGGTCGTCTGCAGTACGTCTATTGGGTCTTCGGCCATAGCGGTCTTACTCACGTTTAAATCGACCGTTAGGTGTCCGTAATTCGTATATAAATCTTCTATCTTGGCGACTCGCAAAAAAGCAGATTTTGAACTGGTTTGGTTAGAGGTGCATCTATTGTCTGCGCCAATACGTTTGGCACCCTGCATGGCACCCATCAACTTATCGGCAAGTGTTCCAGAAGTGTTCAGAAATCCAGATTCCATGTCGTCTAAAACAGCTTGTGAAATTAAAATATTTCCTTGAATTGAATAATTTGGCCCCACAATATCATTCGCAACACTATTGTTGTTAGTTCCTGTAAAGGCTGCTGATCGTGGCGTTCCACCAGCACCGCCTATTAAATCTACGACTCCGTATTGCCTATCCTGGTTAGAACCAGGCGCAGGATCGTTTGTAAAAAGCCAATCCAGGATTTCTTGCGGACTATCACCTGCTTCCATGCGTACCCGAGCAGCTGCTTGATTGGTTGGGTGCCAAAAGGCTTGTGTGTTAATGGCGCCGATACCTAAAATGATATCGCTGATGACCAAAGCGCCTTCTTCGCCGTTTAAATCATCAATGTCTAGACAAGTTGCGCCTGCACTTCCTATTTCACCCGTAACAGGATCTACAGCAACAATAGAAAAGGTATGTTGTGCTTGCAGCGAATAAAGACTAAATAACACTAAAAATAGTGCAATCCATTTGGAGTAATCGTATCGTTTTTTCATAAATTATTTGCTTATTTTAAATTCTGTAACATAATCTTAGTCATCTCATCCAGCTCCACCTCGTGTTTCCAGCCCCAATCTTTTCTGGCTTCAGTATCATCAATGCTCTGCGGCCAAGAATCGGCTATAGCCTGCCTAAAATCTGGGTCGTACGAAATTTCAAATCCGGGTTGAATACTTCTAATGCTTTCGGCTATTGCCTCTGGATGAAAACTCATACCCGCCAAATTGTATGAATTTCGAATCTCGATGTCAGATTCAGGTGCTTCCATAATTCCAATGGTAGCTCTAATGGCATCGTCCATATACATCATGGGCAAGGTAGTTTCCGCATTTAGAAAACAGATATATTTATTGTGCTTCACTGCTTTGTGATAAATATCTACCGCATAGTCTGTAGTTCCGCCCCCAGGAAGTGTTTTGTAACTTATGAGGCCGGGATAGCGTATGCTACGAACATCTACGCCATATTTATTGTGGTAATATTCGCACCAACGTTCTCCAGTTTGCTTGCTAATTCCGTAGACGGTGCTAGGTTCCATAACCGTTCGTTGTGGGGTCATCACTTTAGGAGTTGTTGGCCCAAAAACGGCAATACTGGAGGGCCAAAATATCTTCTCTATCTTTCCATCTTTCGCGAGGTTCAAGATGTTAAAAAGCGAATTCATATTTAAATTCCAAGCCCGCATCGGAAACTTTTCTGCCGTGGCCGACAGCATCGCAGCCATCAAATACACTTCGGTAATCTCGTGCTTAATCACCACATCCTGAACGGCATCATAATCCATTGCATCCAAAATTTCAAACGGTCCGCTGTTCATCATTTCTTCATCGCCTTCCCGAATATCACTCGCTATTACTTTGTGGGGTGCATAGGTGTTGCGCAGCGCTGCCGTTAGCTCGGTACCTATTTGTCCACAGGCGCCAATAATCAGAATTCGTTTTTTCATAGGGTGAAGAATTTTTCATCAATTTTAGTTCCGTAAAGATACACAATATACCCTTCATCAAATTTGTGGTTGTTTAACATACAGCTCGGGCATAACCTGTATATTTGTGGTTCTTATTTGCTATAGATGAAATTTTCTTTCAGACATATTTGTGGCGTTCTCATGCTTGTAACGATCGTTGTTTCTTGTGCTGAAATTTCCGAAGATGAAAAAGATACTGCTACTGAAACCCAAGATGTAAATACACGCTATGGTAAAAATCTAGTCACCTTGCCTCCACTTTCTGAAGTAGCTAAAAATGAAACAGCACAATGGTCTGTTTTTGACGATTTGGAAGCCAATCTCATTACCTTAAATAACCAACCCATTGGTGTGATACGGGCCAAAAGTGAACAAATGAGTGCCCAGAGCGATTCTTTATTAAAAAACATACCTGAAGCGCTAGACACACGGCCGGTGTACGCAAGAATGGTATTGGCAAATACGCGTGCCAAACTCTTGGAGCAGGTGGCAAACTACGACCGATTAGACTCGTTGCAACTAGAAGAAAGCTTGCAAGAAATGAATCTGGCGGGAGCTAATCTCTTTATTGAAATTAACCGAACGTTTAAGAAAAACAAAATAGATGACGAATTAAAAGAAACTGAAAAAAAGGAACTCGAAAAACAACAACGCTTCTTAGATTCTGTCTATCAGGCAGAAATAATAGATAACAACTCTAACTAGCTGTAACAAAAGGTATCATTTGCCTACTAATTACACAATAATCTAAAAACCAATTAATGAAACTAAATGTAATCACTTCTGCGTGCGCAATCGCTGCGGTTACTTTCGTAACTATCTCTTGTAATAATAAGGATACAGATAAAACTATGGCCGCCGCCGCCGATGAAGAGCGCGGAATTATACTTTCTAACATGGACACCACCGTGAGTCCGAAAGCAGACTTTTACAACTACGTAAATGGTAGCTGGATGAAAAACACCGAAATTCCAGACGATCAGGTACGTTGGGGTGGTTTCGGGGTGTTACGTAAATCTACAGATAAAGATGTGTTGCAATTACTAAGCGATGCGAAAGAGAGCGGAACCTATGGTCCTGAGACCGATCAGGCAAAGGCCTTGGCTATTTTTGCTTCAGAATTAGATACTGTAGCTAGAAATGAGGCGGGAATCACCCCGTTACAACCAGCGCTCGACGCAATTAAGAACATAGAAACTATTGAAGATTTTCAAGAAGTAGCAACCCGAATCGATGTGTCGCAACCATTTGTTGGTTTGGCCGCGTTTTCAAACCCTAGCAATAGCTCGATGAATTCGGCGTATATCACCCCTGGAGGCTTGGGCTTACCTGACCGTGATTATTACACCAATACCGATGCAAAATCTATAGAGATTCGTGCAAAATATGTAGATCATATTACCAGAATGCTACAGTACTTGGGCGATTCTGAAGCAGAAGCAAGAAAGCAGGCAGAAGATATCTTGGCTTTTGAAACAAAATTAGCAACGCCGCGATTAGATAAAGTAGCGAGCAGAGATTTCAGAAATTTCAACAATCCACGTAGCTTAGATCAAATCCAAAAGATGGTCCCTGCCATTCAGTGGGAAAAAATGTTGAAAGACTTGGGTGTTACTAAAAAAGTTGATACCCTTATCGTGATGCAACCAACCTATATGAAAACGGTACAGAATGTATTCGCAAACAAAAATATAGATCTTTGGAAAACCGTAATGCGTTGGCAGACCTTAAACGATGCAGCCGGAGCATTATCTACCGATATTGAAAGAGCAAACTGGGAGTTTTACAGCCAGTATTTGAGTGGTGCCAAGCAACAACGCCCAGCAGACGAGCGCGCATTAGCTACCGTAAATGGAAGTGTTGGAGAGGCTGTTGGCCAATTGTATGTAGATGCGAAGTTTCCACCGGAAGCAAAAGAGAAGGCTGAAAAAATGATTGAAAACGTGATTGCAGCCTACAAAGAGCGCATCATGAATCTAGATTGGATGAGCGACTCTACCAAAGTGAAAGCGGTAGAGAAGTTAGATAAATTTACCGTGAAGATTGGATATCCAGACAAGTGGAAGGATTACTCAAGCATGGACGTAAAAGAAGGAAACTCCTACTTTGAAAATATGATGGCCGTAAATGAGTGGGGCTTAAAAGACAACCTCAGTAAAATTGACGAGCCAGTAGACCGTACCGAATGGGGGATGTCTCCGCAAACGGTAAACGCTTACTTTAATCCTTTTAACAACGAAATTGTATTCCCTGCAGCTATTTTACAACCTCCTTTTTACGATTACAAAGCTGATGAGGCTGTAAATTATGGCGGAATTGGAGCGGTGATTGGCCATGAAATTTCACATGCGTTCGACGATAGTGGGTCGCGTTTTGATGCCAATGGAAACTTAGTAAATTGGTGGACTGAGGCCGATCTTGAAAAATTCACCGAGCGTGGAAACAAGTTGGCAGAACAATACAGCAATATTGAGGTAATGGACAGTGTGTTTATTAACGGAAAGTTCACCTTGGGTGAAAATATTGGAGACCTTGGCGGATTGCTTGGTGCTTACGACGGATTACAGCGTTATTACGAAGAAAACGGAAGACCGGGCAAGATTGACGGATTTACACCAGAGCAGCGTTTCTTTATGAGTTGGGCTACCGTTTGGCGTACCAAAATGCGTCAGGAAGCATTGCGTACTCAAGTAAAAACAGATTCACATTCTCCAGGGATGTACCGTGCAACAGAGCCGCTAAAGAATATTGATGCTTTTTATGAAGCTTTCGATATCCAACCGGGAGACCCAATGTACGTAGCTCCAGAAGATCGAGTTCGTATTTGGTAGGAACTTCTATCGTATAAAGATTTGGCGTCTAAAAAGTAATGCTTGATGTCTGTTCGAGCGCAGTCGAGAACTATAATTGGTTAACTACTAATAGAGGTTTCGACTGCGCTCAACCTGACAGAACAAAGTTTAAAATTTTTTAGACGCCATTCTATTTATAAAAACGACTTAAATTTCAGTTTGAAAGGCATACTTCAACACCTTGGCGACGTTTGTTGAAGTTACTTTTTTGTGTTGCGTCTCTGAATCAGCAGAAAAGGTAGGAGGTTCTAATTGTTGCAATTCCGCTTTTTTTGTGTAATAATCCTTTTTTAACGGATGTTTTGGATAGACAGCATTAAAGATATGGCCGAAGGCTTGTTGTTTTAAAATTTCCGTAAGAATACCTATACAGTCTGTTCTGTGAATTAAGTTAACAGGCGCATTTCCTCCAGACAGGTCTTTTCTCCCTGCAAGGTATCTTACCGGTTGCCTGCTTCCGCCTACAAGTCCACCAAATCGCACGATAGAAGTGTTACAACTGGAGGTAAAAAATAACTGCTCCACTTGTAGTAATTGTCTGCCCGCTTCATTTTCGGGTTTTGGGAGGTAACTTTCATCAACGGTGCCTTGCGCGTCTCCATATACCGAGGTGCTACTTATAAAAATACCTGTTGGTATCTTTGCTTTTTCAATAGCCTGCAATAAATGTGTCATTTTCATGACATAATCGGCTCCGGTATTACGGCGCAGTCCTGGAGGGATCATAATAATTACCGTATCGAGGTTTTTTAGAAATCCTTCAGGTTCACCTGTAATGCCCGATTCACTTACTTCCATAGGAAAAGCGTTGACTCCCTTTTTTTGGAATTCGGTAGCTTTCTCGTGGCTGGTCACGGTTCCTTTTACTTGATACCCCAAAGTGCTTAGCTTGAGAGCCAACGATTTACCCAACCAGCCCAAGCCAGCAATGCCTATTGGTTTATTCATAAGGCGCGGTGTTTTCAAGTAAGGTGTCTTTTACTTTCTTCGGAATATCATTTACATTAAAACTACGCTCTACAACAACAGCATCGGTATTTACAAAAGGTTTTGGCATGGTGTTTTTTGGCCGCTTGTTGATGGAAAATTGTGGATGATTCAATAAGTCGTATGAATACTCGAGCACTTTAAAGATAAGCAGTGTATTTTCAGCTACTGAAAGGGATACTTCTAACGAATCATCATCGGCAACAAAATAGCGTAACAAGCTATTAGAATTTCTACGGTAAAAACGATTATCGGTAGTGTCTTTGGAAACCTGCTTGCCATTAAATCGTAATTCTGAAAATGCTACATTCACATCGGTATAGAGTCCGATCTCATGAACATCACGTTTCGGAATCACAGTAAATGTGACATTTCGTTGCCCATTGATGGTGCTATCTTCTTCTAGTCTAAGTTCGAAGGGAGCAATCGTTTTTGCAGGAGCTTTTGCTGCAAATTGATACCCAGTATTGTATTTACTGCCGGCAGCATTGGTTACATAGTTGCTGGCATCTTCGGGTTCTTCACCTAAATAGCCTTTGGTCCAAGGGTCGAGCACGCTATCGTACGTGAGCCAAAAACTTTCGTTGGTATCACTATTTTGGTAATAAATTAAGCTGTTTGGCTTTTGATGATTTTCAGTGAAATCACTTTTGGCATGTGCTACGAAAAATAGAATTATCGCGAAAATAAACAAGCTAAGCGCAATGCCGTTTTTCCATCGATACCGACCAAAAACAGGTAGCAGCAAGCCGAATAATAACACTACAAATACACAGCTTATCACCAGCATTTTTAACCCCAATCCTACTGGAAAAAATTGGATGAGCGGAGCGAAAAAAGATAGGGCAGGAGCCGCTAGTAACGTAAGGAGCAGCAGATTTGGCTTTTCCTGTTTCAGCAGTAAGAAAAAAGAAAGAAGCGCAAATAACACAGGAATAATCCAATAGGCAGCACCTTTCAGAAGTACAAAAACGACCGTGTTAACAAGCAACCAAAATGTTAAGGGAGCCACGTAAAAACTAGCGGTGTGTTTATCTATTTTAAATTTTCGGTATACTTTAAAAACGATAGCGGTAGAGAGTACCACAAAAAAGGCGATATACCAATGGCCATTATACATAAAGCCATGCTGAATTTCACCGTAATGCGGATAGATTACGTTCAGTAACATCCACCCAAGGTACCCTACGGCACCACAAATGATAAGCGATGCCAAAAAGGCGCCAAAGCCTCTTAGTATGCTTTTTCCGTTCAATTTTCCTTTAGAAAAGCCATAAAATAAAAGCACAAAAAACAACACAATGGCAATAATGAGCATGGGCAGAATCCATGAAAAAGGGTACGAAATCATCTTTACAAAAGGAGCGTTTACGTACACATAGTCTTCATCGGCCTTTAACATGTTTAAATCGGCATCGGCAAAGTAATGCAGTAGCGGTAGGAGGTAACTACCTTGGTGTTGCAGTGTATTTCTGTCTAGATTTTCAAAAGTATCGTTCGCTGTATGGTAATCGTAATGGTCGTCTATAAAAGCGAAGAAAAAACTATCAATGTCGCCCTTTTCCCGAAATATCGTAGAGTCGGTATCGTTGGGGAGCATTTTGTAGATGCTATACATGAGAGAAGAAGCAACGGGATACTCCGGATTGGCATTAATAAAAGCCTTCACCAAATTGGCATTGCCACCATTGGTTTCTAAAATCATATTGCTAGGGCCTCCACTTCCGCGGGCTTCAAAATTTAGCACGAGCCCCACATTTTGTGCTAACGGGTGTTCATTCACAAAAAGCTGCGCTCCGTCTAGTCCAATTTCTTCAGCATCTGAAAAGAGCACAATAATATCGTTCTTTGGAGTTTTCCCGGCAGCTTTGTACGCACGAAGGCTTTCTAAAATGGTTACAATACCACTTCCAGCATCGCTAGCACCAAGACTAGGCACTTTAGCACTGTCGTAGTGTGATAGTAATACCAACGACTTTCCAGTTCCGCTACCTTTCCAAATGCCAACAATATTTTTGGGTTTGTCCAAACCACGCCAAGATTCATTTAGTACAAAACCTTCTTGAACTTCAGTTTCGAGCCCTAAATCTTCGAGTTGCCCCACCAAATATTCACGAACGCGCGTATGTTCTTCGCTACCGTGATAATGTGGTGCTTTGGTGATTTCCTTCAGCGGTTGCAGTGCGCGTTGGGAAGAAAATTCGGTCTGTGGTGCTGTTGCCAAGGTACCCGATTGCGGCATTAAGCTAAAAAAACTGAACCAGATAAGGAACAAGACGAAGATAAAAGATAGGAGGCCTGTGAGGAATTTCATTGGGTTGGTTTTACAGTAACTAAATGTACAACATTTCGTTAAAATTTATTTTGCTGAAATTTTCTTAACGGAATTGCATTAAAATTTTGTGTATCTTACTATAAATATTTGAACGTATGGCAATTAAAAGTTACATGGGCAAACGTGCCAAACCGACCAAGGGGTCTTCTGAAAACATAAAAGTTTCAGATTATATGAGCACCAACCTTACTACCTTTAAACCAGAACAGTCGGTTTTGGAGGTGATGAACACACTCATTAAGAAAAAAATATCGGGTGGCCCGGTCGTAAATAGCAATTATGAATTGGTAGGAATCATTTCTGAAGGCGATTGTATGAAACAAATTAGTACCAGCCGTTACCACAATCACCCGATGCAAGATATAAAGGTGGAAGACCATATGGTGAAGGAGGTAGAAACCATAGACGGCGAAATGAATGTTTTTGACGCGGCAGATAAATTCTTAAGCTCGCGCAGAAGACGATTTCCGATTGTAAAAGATGGAAAACTAGTAGGCTTAATTAGCCAAAAAGACGTCCTAAAGGCAGCACTAGAGCTAAAAGGAAATACTTGGAAATAGTTATTTTGCTAGATGCTAGATGCTAGATGCTAGATGCTAGATGCTGCACTTCGACAGGCTCAGTGTGGCAGGTGCTGGGTGCTAGAAGCTGGAAATTTACAATTTTTGAAAATTATAATATCTGTTCTGTTTTTACCAATAAATACCAGTCGTTGTCTAACTCCAGATAGCCTTGGTCGTACACATAATTATAGGTATTGCCTGTTTTTGTTACGTATTGGCTAGTATAGAACGTAAAGTTAAAGCCGTGTTTCAACAAGGTTTCCTTCTGAACTTTTGTTTTGTCCTTGGTGTTGAGTGCTTCTAGAATGCGATAGTTTTTTCGCAATCGGTTGTTCACATTGCGCAACAAATTTTTGTTGTCTTTGTTCAATGCATTGTTATGGGCATTGCGGCATGCATCGCTACAGAATTTTTTATCTGCGCGGCCTATTAGCTTATCGCCACATTCAGGACAGGTACGCTCCATACATTAAAGATAACGAAAATGTTTTAGCTAGTAATCTGTTTCGTCTATCGTAGGTTGGGTATCTGTGGGTTCTGAAATATCAAATCGATAAATCGCTTCAAATTTTAAGTAAAAACCTCCGTTTATTTCTGGATTTAGAGGTTCCCTGTCATCTCCAAAGCTAAAAGCCGAAAGTCCTAAATCTATGGTTTCGCCGTTAGGATATAGTTCGTAATTGCTGCTTGAATACCCAAATTTTGCGCGTAACAAGACACTTTTTTCAAGCGCATTAAACTGGAGATATGATGCGAAATTAAGTTCGGTTACATCGGCGTATATATCTGCATCATTTTCAGTTATGCGGAAACTTCTGCCAATTCCAATATAGTCGAAACCAACGGTGGTAATCCCAAACGTATAGTTTACGTCTGCTGCAATTGGCAACGAAACGTCCATTTCAAACTTTTCATTCGGACTCAAATAGTACCAACCAATAATGGGCGTGGTAAAAAAGCCAAAGGCTTCGGTAGAACCATAAAACCCGAATCGGTATTTCAGGTGTTCATTTTTTTGGTATTTCAGCAAACCCAAACCACCAAAATAAAAGTCTTCACTCGTACTATTCACATAATCTGAAGCCACCTTCGGTAAAAACACCAAGGTACTGCTCCATTTAGAGTTGTACGTAGAGGCCAATCCCAATTTTACAATCGTGCTGTGCAGGCTAGTAAAATCTCCCTCGGGAAATAGTTGTAGGTTGTTTCGGCTATATACGGCACCGGTAATGAACGCATGTTTTTCGTTAATAACTACAGGTACGGTAAGATCTGCATCAAACGATTTTACATACGTGCTATTTGGGGTGCCTTCAAATTCATTGTTAAACGTCTGGCCGTAACCAATACGTAGTAAATCGACATAATCTTGTGAGCTACAGAACAATGGTAGCAGCAGTAACAGAAGAGGTAATTTTTTCAAAAGGGAATAGATTAGCAGTTGCGGTTAAAGATAGAAAAAATAGTGAATTACTTGTTCATACAATATTTTAGGGTAGATATGGGTTAACTACAAATACGCATATATTTGCACAAACAGATAACACATGAAAACACTTAAAACTATAACAATCGCTTTTTTATGCTTGGCAACCTTGGTCGCTTGTAAAAATGATGACGACAATGCCGAAGCTGCCTTCGTACTTACCAATAGCAACTTGGCCGGAGACCATGACCTTTCTTTTTTAACAGTAAATGCACAGGTTACGCAGGTGGTTGCTGGGGTAGATGTAGTAGCAGACATAAATGGCCAGGGCGACACATTTCAAACTACGGCAAATTTTACAAGCAACGGAACCTTCATTTTTGATGGGCAATTTCGTATCAATACTACAGTTACCATAAATGGCGGAGATCCTACGCCACGACCGGTGATTGTAAATCTCGACAATGAAACAGGAAGTTACACCATTGGCGGAAATGCAGATACTATTGTGTTTACAGGAGTGATGGACGTACAGATAACCCCAGATGTTGCTATCGACCTATTTAATGGTGCTTGGGATGTAACCTTATTTAACGAAACTGAGCTCCGTCTCCAAAAAATGGAAAATACAAGCATCGATGGTATCGATACCGTTGCAAACGTAGAAATTCGTTTCTTACGTCAATAGCAATAAACTTACTTTGGGCGCCTGCCTCGTCTATTTCCGAGGCAAAACGGGCTACCACGCGCTTGGCGTGGTCGGGCCACCGCTGCAATCCCCGCCCCGATAACTATCGGGGATCGTGGGGTTTACGCTGCAGTCCCCACCCGAACGTCGCGTTCGGTATCTGTCCGACTATGTCATTGAGGCGGGCGGGCCTAGCGCAGACAAAAAACAGAAAAACCACCCAACAATTTGGGTGGTTTTTTTAATTGACTTCAGTAATTGCAAAGCATCTCGTTTAAAGATACATACTCTTTACTTTTTACTTCAAAATTCATTAAATTCGCACCCTTAATACATTAGAACAATACATGGCTTCAGCATTTAAAGAATACAAAGGCTTAGACCTCCCTAAATTGGGTGAGGAAATACTCGATTATTGGAAACGTGATAACATTTTCGAGAAGAGTATTGCCATTCGTGAAAATGCAGAACCCTTTGTGTTTTTTGAAGGCCCACCTTCCGCAAACGGAATGCCAGGAATTCACCATGTCATGGCCCGTGCTATCAAAGATATTTTTTGTCGCTATAAAACCCAAAAAGGCTTTAAGGTAGACAGGAAAGCAGGGTGGGACACCCACGGACTGCCAATTGAACTAGGGGTTGAAAAAGAACTCGGTATTACGAAAGAAGACATCGGCAAGAAAATTTCAGTAGAAGCTTACAACGAAGCCTGCCGAAAAGCCGTCATGCGCTATACCGATGCGTGGAATAAAGTTACCGAGAGCTACGGGTATTGGGTAGATATGGACGACCCCTACATCACCTACAAACCCAAATATATGGAAACGGTTTGGTGGTTGCTTAAACAGATCTACAACAAAGATTTGCTCTACAAAGGCTACACCATACAACCGTATTCGCCCAAAGCAGGTACCGGGCTCAGCTCGCATGAGCTCAATCAGCCAGGAACCTATCAAGACGTTACAGACACTACGGTAGTGGCGCAGTTCAAGGCGGTTGCAACCACCTTGCCCGATTTCTTGGCAGAAGAAAGTAATGAAATCTATTTTTTGGCGTGGACTACCACCCCGTGGACCTTACCCAGTAATACCGCATTAACCGTAGGTTCAAAAATTGAGTATGTACTGGTAAAAACGTATAATCAGTACACTTATCAACCCATTTACGTTGTATTAGCAAAGAATTTGGTCGGGAAGCAGTTCGATGGGAAATTTCAGCAAGTTGAAAACAAAGAAGCTGTTGCAGCCTACAAACAGGGCGATAAAAAAATACCGTTCTATGTAGTGAAGGAATGTAAAGGAGCCGATCTGCTCGAAATTCGCTACGAGCAGTTATTAGACTACGCACAACCACACGACCATCCAGAAAATGCCTTTAGAATCATTGCTGGAGATTTTGTGACTACCGAAGACGGTACAGGAATCGTACATACTGCGCCAACCTTTGGAGCAGACGATGCCTTGGTAGCCAAACAAGCTACCCCTGAAGTGCCACCGTTATTGGTAAAAGATGAAAATGGAAATTTGGTGCCGTTGGTAGACCTTCAAGGTAAATTTAGACCCGAATTGGGCGATTTGGGAGGCAAATACGTAAAAAATGAATACTATGCAGATGGTGAGGCTCCCGAAAAAAGTGTTGACGTTGAGCTCGCCATTAAGCTGAAAATTGAAAACCGGGCGTTTAAGGTTGAAAAATATGTACACAGCTACCCGAACTGCTGGCGTACAGACAAACCGATTCTCTATTATCCGTTAGACTCTTGGTTTATCAAGGTAACCGAGTTTAGAGATCGCATGCACGAACTGAACCAGACCATTAACTGGAAGCCAAAAGCTACTGGCGAGGGTCGCTTCGGAAATTGGCTTGCCAATGCAAACGATTGGAATTTGAGCCGCTCGCGTTATTGGGGAATCCCGCTTCCGTTGTGGCGTACCGAAGATGGTAAAGAGGAAATCGTGATCGGTTCCATAGAAGAGCTAAAAACAGAAATGGGCAAATCGGTAGCCGCTGGTTTGATGCCAAAAGATATTTTTGAAGACTTTAAAGTAGGCGATTATTCCGAAGAAAATTACGATACGGTAGACCTGCATAAAAATATCGTAGACGAAATTATTCTCGTTTCTGAGAGTGGAAAACCCATGAAGCGTGAAGCAGACCTGATTGATGTTTGGTTTGATAGTGGCTCTATGCCATACGCGCAATGGCATTACCCGTTTGAGAACAAGGAAAAAGTAGAAAATACGTGGCGTAAGGCAGATTTTATCGCCGAAGGAGTAGACCAGACTCGCGGATGGTTTTACACCTTACATGCTATCGCCACTATGATTTTTGACGATGTAGCCTATAAAAATGTGGTGAGCAACGGTTTGGTATTGGATAAAAACGGACAAAAAATGTCGAAGCGTTTGGGCAATGCGGCAGATCCGTTTGATGTGTTGGCTACCTACGGTCCTGATGCAACGCGCTGGTACATGATTAGCAATGCCAACCCTTGGGACAACCTGAAGTTTGACGTAGATGGAATTGGTGAGGTGCGCAATAAGTTCTTCGGAACGTTGTACAATACGTACGGCTTCTTTAGCTTGTATGCGAATCTAGACGATTTTGACTACTCGGAAGCTGATATTCCTTCGGAAAAGCGTCCAGAAATAGACCGTTGGATTCTTTCTGAATTGAATACCCTCATAGCAGAAGTTGATGCAGCCTATGCAGAATACGAACCTACAAGGGCAGCCCGAGCCATTTCTACTTTTGTGCAAGAAAATTTAAGTAATTGGTTTGTTCGGTTAAGCAGAAGACGCTATTGGAAAGGGAGTTATGGGGAAGATAAAATTTCAGCCTATCAGACCCTGTACAAGTGCTTGGTAACAGTGGCACAATTGGGTGCACCAATAGCCCCATTCTTTATGGAGCGCCTGTACAAAGATATTACTGAAGGGGTGGCGATTGATGTGCCAGAAAGTGTTCATTTAAGCAAATTTCCGAAGGCAGATACCAGCTTGGTAAACAAAACTTTAGAACGAAAAATGCAGCGGGCACAGACAATATCCTCTTTGGTATTGTCGTTACGACAGCGAGAGAAGATTAAAGTGCGTCAACCACTTCAGAAAATAATGGTGCCAGTATTGGATGAAGCCACCAAATCAGAAATTGAAGCAGTTGCAGAACTCATTATGAGTGAAGTGAATGTAAAAGAAGTAGAACTCATAGATGAAGGGTCTGGAATTCTGGTAAAACAGATCAAACCTGATTTTAAGAAGTTGGGGCCGCGATTCGGGAAAGATATGAAAGCCGTTGCGGCTGTAATCCAGCAATTTGACCAAGAAGAAATAGCCACTTTAGAAAATGAGCAGGAAATTTCTGTCAAGGTTAATGAAAAAAATACTACATTGACCCTTGACGACGTGATTATAAGCTCTCAAGACATTGAAGGATGGTTGGTGGCTAACGCCGATGGGATGACTGTAGCGCTAGATGTAACCATCACAGAGTCGTTACGGAATGAAGGAATCGCGCGTGAGTTGGTGAACCGTATCCAAAATTTAAGAAAAGACTCAGGATTTGAAGTAACAGACCGTGTGGCAGTGACTGTTCAAAATGATGCGACTTTAGAAACCGCAGTAACTGAGAATTTAGATTATATAAAACAAGAAACCCTAACTGAAAAACTAGAATTTGTGCCGCAATTAGATAAAGGCACAGAGATATCGTTTGATGATGTAGTAACCCGATTACAAATTAAAAAGTATTGATTATGGCAGCAGAGACAAAAAATAGATACAGTGACGCCGAATTAGACGAATTCAGAGTCTTAATAAATGAAAAGATAAAGAAGGCAAAAGAGCAACTTGAACTTATTGAAAGTGCTTATAAAAACGACTCGAACAATGGTACAGACGATACGTCTCCTACCTTTAAGGCATTCGATGAAGGTAGCGAAGTGATGAGCAAGGAGACTGCTTCACAATTAGCCATTCGTCAAGAAAAGTTTATTCGTGACCTTAAAAATGCGCTTATTCGTATTGAGAATAAAACCTACGGTGTATGTCGAGTGACTGGTAAGTTAATCAACCCAGAACGGTTAAAGCTCGTTCCGCATGCCACTTTGAGCATTGAAGCCAAAAACATGCAGAAGTAAGTGAGACAGCATTTTCAACGAAAATGC
>DFLU01000010.1:677352-679804 GCA_002375495.1 Flavobacteriaceae bacterium UBA3611 | reverse complement strand
TGAGCGTATATTTGCACCCGCTTTGAAGGAGAGATCTGGATGGGTTGAGAGTGAAGATTACAACGTTCAGAATTTATTTTGATTTATTTTTTAAAAACCCTTGCGGGTTTAAAAAAGGGTTGTATATTTGCACCCGCAAAACGGATGAGTGACGATAAAACACGAGTCTCGGAGTAGCGGAAACGAGATAAGATTAAGTTCATTGAGATATTGAAATTGACAGCGTATGGGTCCCCGCCGAAAGGTGTGGGCCCGTATTGAAACTAAACTAAGAATAGTACCTGAGAATTTTTTGAGGGATGGCTTTTCGTATGTACTTTTAAATTATTTAAGACTACACGATGAAGAGTTTGATCCTGGCTCAGGATGAACGCTAGCGGCAGGCCTAACACATGCAAGTCGAGGGGCAGCGGGGAGTGCTTGCACTCTGCCGGCGACCGGCGCACGGGTGCGTAACGCGTATACAACCTACCTCTTACTATTGGATAGCCCAGAGAAATTTGGATTAAGCCAATATGGCACCACATCACGGCATCGTGTTTGTGGTTAAAGGTTACGGTAAGAGATGGGTATGCGTCCTATTAGTTTGTTGGTAAGGTAACGGCTTACCAAGACTACGATAGGTAGGGGCCCTGAGAGGGGGATCCCCCACACTGGTACTGAGACACGGACCAGACTCCTACGGGAGGCAGCAGTGAGGAATATTGGACAATGGGCGGGAGCCTGATCCAGCCATGCCGCGTGCAGGAAGACTGCCCTATGGGTTGTAAACTGCTTTTATACGGGAAGAAACACCCCCTCGTGAGGGGGCTTGACGGTACCGTAAGAATAAGGACCGGCTAACTCCGTGCCAGCAGCCGCGGTAATACGGAGGGTCCGAGCGTTATCCGGAATCATTGGGTTTAAAGGGTCCGTAGGCGGGCGGCTAAGTCAGTGGTGAAAGTCTGTGGCTCAACCATAGAATTGCCATTGATACTGGTCGTCTTGAATCAATGTGAAGTGGTTAGAATGAGTAGTGTAGCGGTGAAATGCATAGATATTACTCAGAATACCGATTGCGAAGGCAGATCACTAACATTGTATTGACGCTGAGGGACGAAAGCGTGGGGAGCGAACAGGATTAGATACCCTGGTAGTCCACGCCGTAAACGATGGATACTAGCTGTGCGGACTTTGGTCTGCGTGGCTAAGCGAAAGTGATAAGTATCCCACCTGGGGAGTACGTTCGCAAGAATGAAACTCAAAGGAATTGACGGGGGCCCGCACAAGCGGTGGAGCATGTGGTTTAATTCGATGATACGCGAGGAACCTTACCAGGGCTTAAATGTAGTGGGACAGGCGTGGAAACACGCCCTTCTTCGGACTCATTACAAGGTGCTGCATGGTTGTCGTCAGCTCGTGCCGTGAGGTGTCAGGTTAAGTCCTATAACGAGCGCAACCCCTGTCGTTAGTTGCCAGCATGTAAAGATGGGAACTCTAGCGAGACTGCCGGTGCAAACCGCGAGGAAGGTGGGGATGACGTCAAATCATCACGGCCCTTACGTCCTGGGCTACACACGTGCTACAATGGCCGGTACAGAGGGCAGCCACACCGCAAGGTGGAGCGAATCCTTAAAACCGGTCTCAGTTCGGATCGGGGTCTGCAACTCGACCCCGTGAAGCTGGAATCGCTAGTAATCGGATATCAGCCATGATCCGGTGAATACGTTCCCGGGCCTTGTACACACCGCCCGTCAAGCCATGGAAGCTGGGGGTACCTGAAGTCGGTGACCGCAAGGAGCTGCCTAGGGTAAAACCGGTAACTGGGGCTAAGTCGTAACAAGGTAGCCGTACCGGAAGGTGCGGCTGGAACACCTCCTTTCTAGAGAATGCTTTAAGTAGCATCAGAGAGTGCGACGAGAAGCGTATGCTTTTCAAAAGAGGGTGCTATTTTTGGTTTAGCTGTCAATTTTATAATATTAGGGTCAACGGGATCGGTGTCGGCATATCAGGACTGATTGCTGAATACTGGATACTGTAGACTGGCAAAGTCTCATAGCTCAGCTGGTTAGAGCGCTACACTGATAATGTAGAGGTCGGCAGTTCGAGTCTGCCTGAGACTACGAAGTAGATGAAGGCAGAATGCCTGTTAATGACTGCCAAAGAGCACAGCGATTTGTTGCAGGAATTAATCCCGCTTTAGCGGGGAGACTACAATCGAGCTATGCTTGATGCCTTAGGCTTTGAGCGATGGGCAAGAAAGTGTATTGGATATAGCTTACAGCATATGGCAAACTAAGTTCATTATATATTGAAAGGAAATTTTAGAAGTTGGGTATCCCAAGTTGACGTACAAAGTCATCAATTAACTGATAACTGTTAACTGATAACTGGCTACTGAAAAAATGGGGGATTAGCTCAGCTGGCTAGAGCGCCTGCCTTGCACGCAGGAGGTCATCGGTTCGACTCCGAT
>DFLU01000010.1:676428-677176 GCA_002375495.1 Flavobacteriaceae bacterium UBA3611 | reverse complement strand
GGTTCGACTCCGATATTCTCCACCATTTTATTTCTTCGGAAATACTAAGTTCATTACATTTTGAATAGAGATTCGGTCATCAGGGACCGGAGCGTCCCGCCACAGGCGGGAAGGTCATCGGTTCGACTCCGATATTCTCCACGATTGGCCCCTGACCCGGCACGGTTTTTAGCTGAACCGATCCGGATAGGCCATTAACGTTCATTGACATATTGAGAATAAAGAATACGAGAAAAGCAATAATTAAAGTAAAAATCTCTGTATTTGGTTTCGGCCAGATATAGAGTATGAATAACTCATTAAAAGAGCAAAAAAGTACAATAAGCAAAGTAAGGGCGTATGGGGAATGCCTAGGCTCTCAGAGGCGATGAAGGACGTGATAAGCTGCGATAAGTCGCGGGGATCGGCACATACGAATTGATCCGCGAATTTCCGAATGGGGCAACCCACTATATTGAAGATATAGTACCGAAAGGGGCGAACCCGGGGAACTGAAACATCTAAGTACCCGGAGGAAGAGAAAACAAGAGTGATTCCGCTAGTAGTGGCGAGCGAACGCGGAATAGCCCAAACCGTATCTGTTACGGCAGGTACGGGGTTGTAGGACCACGACATTAGAACTGCGATGAACTAGAACACGTTGGAAAGCGTGGCCATAGACGGTGATAGCCCGGTATAGGTAAAGGACAGGGATATAGTGGTATCCTGAGTAGTGCGGGGCACGTGAAACCCTGTATGAATCCGGCGG
>DFLU01000010.1:673954-676408 GCA_002375495.1 Flavobacteriaceae bacterium UBA3611 | reverse complement strand
TGAGGGAAAGGTGAAAAGAACCCCGAACAGGGGAGTGAAACAGAACCTGAAACCATACGCTTACAAGCGGTCGGAGCCATTCGTGGTGACGGCGTGCCTTTTGCATAATGAGCCTACGAGTTACTGTTGCCAGCAAGGTTAAGGTCTTAAGGACCGGAGCCGTAGCGAAAGCGAGTCTGAACAGGGCGGTACAGTTGGTAGTAGTAGACGCGAAACCGTGTGATCTACCCTTGGGCAGGTTGAAGCTGTGGTAACACACAGTGGAGGACCGAACCCGTTGACGTTGAAAAGTCTTGGGATGACCTGAGGGTAGGGGTGAAAGGCCAATCAAACTCGGAAATAGCTCGTACTCCCCGAAATGCATTTAGGTGCAGCGTATACATAGTTTTATAGAGGTAGAGCTACTGATTGGATGCGGGGGCTTCACCGCCTACCAATTCCTGACAAACTCCGAATGCTATAAAATGTTTGTATGCAGTGAGGGCATGGGTGCTAAGGTCCATGTCCGAGAGGGAAAGAACCCAGACCATCAGCTAAGGTCCCCAAATGATAGTTAAGTTGAATAAACGAGGTTGGATTGCACAGACAGCTAGGATGTTGGCTTGGAAGCAGCCATTCATTTAAAGAGTGCGTAACAGCTCACTAGTCGAGCGATCCGGCATGGATAATAATCGGGCATAAACTATCTACCGAAGCTATGGACCACGCCTTTGGCGTGGTGGTAGGGGAGCATTCTGTTTGCGCCGAAGGTGCAGCGCGAGCTGTGCTGGAGCGGACAGAAAAGAAAATGTAGGCATAAGTAACGATAATGCGGGCGAGAAACCCGCACACCGAAAGACTAAGGTTTCCTCAGCTATGCTAATCAGCTGAGGGTTAGTCGGGACCTAACGCGAACCCGAAAGGGGTAGTGGATGGCCAACGGGTTAATATTCCCGTACCTGCTCACGATAAAAGTGACGGATTCGAATACCTGGTGCGTGCTGACGGAATAGCACGTTGAAGCGAACAGTAATGTCGCGATAGTACACTAAGGCTACGGCTGCGGTGATAATCCAGGGAATCGGGTCCCAAGAAAAGCGAGTGAAGCAGCCCGTACCCCAAACCGACACAGGTAGTTGGGATGAGAATTCTAAGGTGCTCGAGAGATTCATGGCTAAGGAACTAGGCAAAATCGACCCGTAACTTCGGGAGAAGGGTCGCCCCCGCTTCGGCGGGGGCCGCAGTGAAGAGGTCCAGGCGACTGTTTATCAAAAACACAGGGCTCTGCTAAATCGAAAGATGAAGTATAGGGCCTGACACCTGCCCGGTGCCGGAAGGTTAAGAGGAGATGTTAGCTTCGGCGAAGCATTGAATTGAAGCCCCGGTAAACGGCGGCCGTAACTATAACGGTCCTAAGGTAGCGAAATTCCTTGTCGGGTAAGTTCCGACCTGCACGAATGGTGTAACGATCTGGACACTGTCTCAGCCATGAGCTCGGTGAAATTGTAGTAACGGTGAAGATGCCGTTTACCCGCTGTGGGACGAAAAGACCCCGTGAACCTTTACTATAGCTTAGTATTGACCTTGGACAAATAATGTGTAGGATAGGTGGGAGACTTCGAAGCCGCGTCGCCAGGCGTGGTGGAGTCACTGTTGAAATACCACCCTTTATTTGTTTAGGGCCTAACGTCTAGCGACGGACAGTGCTTGGTGGGTAGTTTGACTGGGGTGGTCGCCTCCAAAAGAGTAACGGAGGCTTCTAAAGGTTCCCTCAATACGGTTGGCAATCGTGTGTAGAGTGCAATGGCATAAGGGAGCTTGACTGAGAGACCTACAAGTCGATCAGGTACGAAAGTAGAGCATAGTGATCCGGTGGTTCCGCATGGAAGGGCCATCGCTCAAAGGATAAAAGGTACTCCGGGGATAACAGGCTGATCTCCCCCAAGAGCTCACATCGACGGGGGGGTTTGGCACCTCGATGTCGGCTCGTCACATCCTGGGGCTGGAGAAGGTCCCAAGGGTTGGGCTGTTCGCCCATTAAAGTGGCACGCGAGCTGGGTTCAGAACGTCGTGAGACAGTTCGGTCTCTATCTACAGTGGGCGCAAGAAATTTGAGTGGATCTGACTCTAGTACGAGAGGACCGAGTTGGACTGACCGCTGGTGTACCAGTTGTCCCGCCAGGGGCACTGCTGGGTAGCTACGTCGGGAAGGGATAAGCGCTGAAAGCATATAAGCGCGAAACCCACCACAAGATGAGATTTCTTTAAAGGGCCGTGGGAGACTACCACGTCGATAGGCCGCAGGTGTAAGGGCAGTAATGTCCGTAGCCGAGCGGTACTAATAGCCCGTAAGCTTATGTACCCCGACAACTGTCGGGACTCCCCACCGCAAGGTGGGGGGCACACTCTTTTATATGGTTGTCCACTTTTTGGACCGTTTTTTTCCTATTCTTTACTCGATATGTCAAGATATTT
>DFLU01000010.1:491408-673778 GCA_002375495.1 Flavobacteriaceae bacterium UBA3611 | reverse complement strand
AAGGTGGTTATAGCGACGGGGCTCACCTCTTACCATTCCGAACAGAGAAGTTAAGCCCGTTTGCGCCGATGATACTACATCCGTGGGAAAGTAGGTCGCCGCCTTCTTTAAAGGACCCAATCCAACGATTGGGTCCTTTTTTTTTACACGAAACCCAACTACGTTACCACGGATAGGTGGTGGCACGGCAATCCCATCTTTAATTTGACCGCGGGACAGAAAATGTTCCGTGCCGTTCGGATACCAAAAGCAACTTCTTTAAGACCCGATCTATTTATTTAGGTCGGGTTTTTTTTTTAATGAATTAGGATTTTCTAGCTTCCTGCCGATAGCGGGATTGCTTCTACCGTCATTATGGCCAAAGCCACAATGGGCATCAGGGAATCGCCGCCCGCCCTCTTTGAGTTCGGGCAAGCCTTCTTTAAGCCTTTACTAGCAATAGTGAAGGCCTTTTTTTGCCCAGAACCGAGTAATCTACGTTACCACGGATACGTGGTGGCACGGCCATCCCATCTTGAATTGGACCTCGGGACAGAAAATGTTCCGTGCCGTTTGGATACCAAAAGCAACTTCTTTCAGACCCGATCTATTTATTTAGGTCGGGTCTTTTTTTTTAATGAATTAGGATTTTCTAGCTTCCTGTCGATAGCGGGATTGCTTCTACCGTCATTATGGCCAAAGCCACAAGGGGTATCAGGGAATCGCCGCCCGCCCTCGTTGAGTTCGGGTAAACCTATTTTTATGCCCTGTAGGTATCTGCATCTTTTCTCTTTTAGATAAGGTATGATAGTAATCATTTCTATAAACAGTATCTCGTATCTTTGGAAGAAATTGCTTAAGCGTACTGAAAAATGTCGGAAACTATAAATCATCCATTTGAAATTGATTTCCTGGACCATGTTGCTATTCGAGTTAGCGATATGGAAGTGTCTGTGCGTTGGTATGAACGCGTGTTAGGTTTAAAGAAATACCAATTTGATGCTTGGGGTACATATCCAATTTTTATGATGGCAGGCAAAACAGGAATTGCTATTTTCCCTACTGATGTTAATGAGACAGATTCTAATTTTAGAAAAAATAGTGGGGTGAAAATAGATCATTTTGCTTTTAACGTTACAAAAATTGCCTTTGAAGCTGCAAAAAAACATTTTGTAGCTTTAGGATTAAAGTATTCAACTGAAGACCATCACTATTTTCAGTCAATCTATACTAACGACCCTGACGGTCATACAGTGGAGTTGACAACCTTGGTAGTACCTGAAAGCGAATTCTACATACGTTAATATTAAATACCATTAGCATTCGAGAGACACATATTGTCAGGAACTTAAAAAATCCTATGCGAATTCAGGAATACGCAGTAGGTGTTTTTAGTTATTGCCCCACAAAATCAGCACTAAAAAAGATACTGAAAAAAGGTTTTCTAACTGTAAATACTACTGTAGCAACTACGGCAACTATTGTGTCTGGCGGTGAAACAATCTGTTTAAATATCCCAAACGAAATAAATAAGCACAAGAAATTTATTTTTGAACTTACTGTAATTTTCGAAGACCAGCATTTTGCCGTTATACGAAAACCCCCAGGAATTCTGGTGAGCGGAAATAGCTTTAAAACGGTTTCAAACGCATTGATTCAAAACCTTAAATCTAGCTCGTTAACGGATGCTACACAACCACAACCCGTTCATCGATTAGATTATGCCACTACAGGTTTGCTTCTAATTGGTAAGACAACGTCCAGTATTCGGGCCCTGAATGCTTTATTTAAACATAAAGAAGTAGAAAAGAATTATTACGCCATAACCATTGGAAAGATGAATTCGAAAGGTACCGTGAGTTTACCAATTGAAGGTAAGAAGGCCATTTCTGAGTATGAAGTGCTTAAAACGGTTCATTCAAATCGATTTCAACTACTGAATTTGGTACTTCTTAAACCAGTTACGGGCAGACGGCATCAATTACGGATCCACATGGCGAATATGGGGAACCCTATTTTAGGAGACATAAAATATAGCTCCACAGACCAACTTTTGAAAGGAAAAGGGATGTATTTACATGCGTGTTCTCTCGAATTCATACATCCGTTTACGGAAGAAAGAATGACCTTCACAGATAAACTCCCAAAACGTTTTCAGAAAATATTTCCAGAAGCGCTATAAGTAAAAGTTGAAACGTACTTTTGCAACAGGGATAGAGCGTTTCTCCTTTTTGTGCCTGAGCGTTGCGCAAAAAGATAGAAGCGAAAGCCCGGCTGTTGCCAAAATGCTATGAAAGAACAATCTGATTTTGAAGAAAAGTTAAATGCTGCAACCCACGGATTCGGTTTTTTGTTGAGTCTAGTCGGTTTTGCACTTCTTTTTGTTTTTAACACCTACGAAAGCATTCAAGGATTATGGGGTATTGTGTTGTACGGAACTTCTCTTTCTATACTTTATTTGGCGTCTACTCTGTACCATTACACCAAGAACGAACGCAAAAAATTGTTTTACAGAAAGTTAGACCACATTAGTATTTATCTGCTGATAGCTGGCACCTATTCACCTGTAGTATTGATTGCGCTTGCCGATAGCCTAGGTTGGACGCTTTTTTGGCTTGTTTGGGGCATCGCTTTGTTGGGAACTATTTTAAAAATATTCTTTACTGGAAAATTTGAAATAATCTCGCTATTGCTTTATTTGGTGATGGGTTGGTTGATTGTATTCGACTTTTCTTCGTTACGGGAAGCAGTAACTCCAGAAGGGTTGTGGTTGCTCATGGGAGGCGGTATGGCATATACGGTGGGCATTATCTTTTATGCCGTCCATAAAATACCGTACAACCATGTAATTTGGCATCTCTTTGTGTTGGCTGGGAGTGTTTTACACTACCTATTTATATTTACAGAGGTTATTTAGATAAAATACGCAATCACTACGGCGATACACACCGCGACCATTTTTGAGAGGTTAAAGCTATGGTTTTTAGAACTTTCAAATAAAATAGTGGTAGATACATGCAGAAAGATACCAATGGCAACGGCATTGATTTCGTTGCTATAGGTTGTCATTATTGGAAGCGTTTCCATTAGATAACTTCCCAATGGGGTCATGAGCGCGAATAGTATTAAAAAAATCAGGGTCGTGCTTTGGCGATATCCTGCTTTAGAGAAAAATAATGCCAAAATAATAGTAATCGGGATTTTATGCACGATGACGCCGTACAACATTGCTGTATTTTCTGTAAGAGGCACGCCTTCAATAATTGCGTGAAGCGATAAACTAAGAAATAAAAGCAACGGAAACGTCTTGGTTTCTGAATGCAGATGAACGTGCCCGTGTTCTGCACCTTTTGAAAAGAAATCGAGTACAATTTGCAGCAAGATTCCTATCATAATAAAGAGGCCGATGTGTTCTGAGGGTCCCTCAAAAACTTCTGGAAGCAACTCGAATAGGGTAGTGGCCAACAAAAATGCGCCACTAAATGCGAGTAAAATAGGAAGCTGCGTGAGTTCCTTTTTCTTAAAAAGCAAGGCCACAGCATACCCGAAAATCACCGATATAAAAAGTGCGATGTAGGTCATTAGCTAAAAATAAGAATTAAACGTTCGGAAGTTTTTTGATGAAAAGGGGCTAACTTATAATCTCCAAAACAGTGTTCTAACGTAACATCTGCTTGCTCGAAATACTTTTTGAAATCTGAAAGCGTAAGAGCTTTCACTCGCTCTACAAAAGTGAAAGGAGTGTCATTATCTTGAAAACAGATTTCTTTAAAAATATAACCGTTTTCAACATATCGTTTAATTTGGAAGGTAATTCCCTGTACAGTTTTAATTTCTTCAGGTACTAAATTTTTAATTATAAAATCGGAGTTCATAAAGTCGATGACACCGTGACCGTTGGCTTTCAACTCTTTTTTGATTGCGCGAACTGTCCGTAAGTTATCTTCTTCTTCTTCAAAATAACCGAAGCTTGTAAACAAATTGAAAACTGCATCAAATTGCTGTGGATATGGCACACACATGTCATGTACTCCAAATTTCAGTGTTTCTGTTTCATATTGCTTGGCATATGCGATACTCGCAGCAGACAAATCGATTCCCGTTACGGTAAACCCCATATTGTTGAGGGAAATGGAGTGTCTCCCTTTACCGCAAGCCAAATCAAGGATGTGGCTGCCTTTTTCTAGTTTTAAGAATGTTGTGAGCCGTTTCATAAATGCTTCTGCTTCTTCGTGGCCACGATCTTTGTATAAGATGTGGTAATATGGCGTATCGAACCAAGAGGCATACCATTGACTGACGTTTTCTTTTTGCATATCTCAATTTTGCACTGCTAAAATACTGTATTTTTGTGCTGCGTTAAAGGAAGATATCGTTTAAATGCTATCACGCACGCTACAAGTACGTTTGCTTTTTTCATGTCTTTTTTTAAAATTTGAGTTGAGACACTAAATAGTTATCCGCCTGCATAGGCACTACATATGGAAAAAAACTTTAAAATGGTTGCCAAGACCCTGTATGGGTTAGAAGAGCTTTTGGCACAAGAACTAAGACAATTAGGAGCTTCCAATATTGAAATAGGGACGCGTAATGTTGCTTTTGAAGGTGATACGGGTTTTATGTACAAAGTAAATCTCTGTAGCAGGACTGCCATTAAAGTACTAAAACCAATTACAGCTTTTAATATCTTCACGGAAGATGACCTGTATAAAAAGGTATACGATATCCCTTGGGAAAACTATATGGAAGCCGACGGAAGTCTAGCGGTAGATGCTACGGTTTATTCTGAAGTGTTCACGCATTCTCAATATATTTCATTAAAAACAAAAGATGCGATTGTAGATCGTTTTCGTGATAAAGCGGGTGAGCGGCCAGATGTAGACCTAGACCATCCTACACTTCGAATTAATATTCATATAGACCGAAACATTTGTACCGTATCTCTGGATAGTTCTGGAGCTTCGTTACACAAACGCGGATATAAAATCGAAAACACATTGGCACCCATAAATGAGGTGTTGGCAGCGGGAATGATTATGCTGACCGGATGGAACGGACAGTGTGACTTTATGGACCCCATGTGTGGAAGTGGGACCATTGCAACCGAAGCTGCGATGATTGCCTGTAACATACCTCCGAACCTTAATCGAGATGAATTTGGTTTTGAAACCTGGCCCGATTTTGATGTGGACTTATACGAAACGATTGAAAACGCGGCACTGAAGAAAATAAAGGAATTTTATTTTAAGATTTACGCATCAGATAAAGATGCCTTTGCGTTGCGGAAAGCAAAAGCAAACATTGAGAACGCCAACCTTTCAGAATTTATCGAGGTAAAAGAGCAAGATTTTTTCCAAAGTAAAAAGGAAACCGAACGTCCTATGTTTTTGGTCTTTAATCCGCCCTACGACGAACGCCTCTCTGTAGACGATATTGATGCTTTTTATGCGGAAATAGGAAATACTTTAAAACGCGGATATCCCGGAACACAAGCTTGGATGATCACCAGCAATATGGAGGCTCTGAAAAGTGTAGGATTGCGACCATCGCGAAAAATCAAACTATACAATGGTAAGCTAGAAAGCAAGTTTGTACGGTACGAAATGTACGAGGGGAGTAGGAAGGCGAAGAAACAGTAAATCAGTATGCAGTAAGTCGGTATGCAGTGAATCAGTGGTAATACTGTTATTTTTTATAAAGTGGAATTAGATACGAAATCGTATATCCATACCCCACGCCAAATTGGCTAAAGTCGTAGGTTCTGTTAAAACCTGGAATTATTAGGTTATCGAAATTTTCAGGGCGGTCTTCAGTGATTTTACGCTTCAGTTGGAGGTTAATGGAGAGATACAAGTTGTTCATCACTTCCGTTTTTATTCCCACAATCAATTCAGCCCAATGCGCTGTAAGTCCGTTAAATTCGACATTGACATCACGTGGTGTCGTAGCAAAGGCCGGATTGCTAGTGTATATATCATACTGATCTAATTCTTGCGAAAAAGTTGAAAACCCGTAGCGGAGTCCGCCAAAAATAGCATTGTTCATTCCCAACCAGTTATTGTACGCATTTAAGTCGGCCCCAATTTTAATATAGCTTCCAGTGGTAATAGAACGAAGGCCATCTTCATCCCACACCCGATCGCTCGTTCCCAGCTCTGCTGCGGCGTATATCTTTTTGGTGAGTCTGTAGTCGCCATTTACCTCAAACCCCGTAAAACCCTCTTCAAAGGCTGTTCTGGCTAGTTTTGAGATATCTATCCCAACGCGAATTCCGTATTTCTGACTTTTCGGAACAGTATCTACGATTGCCGTAGTGGCTGATTCTGTAATTTGTTCTTGCGCCCATGTTGAAATTGACGCAAGCAATAGGCTAAAACCTAATAGAAAGGTGTGCTTCAATTTCATCTGTAATTTCAGTTTGTAATACTTGGAAAGAGGTAATCCAATTATCGGAGTCGTCTTCCACTTCAGCAGCAAAATTGCTGTAAATTGTTTTAAATCCGCATGCCCGATTCACATACAATTCTTCTCGTTGATAAGTAAATAGTAAGTTATCAGCATTTGTGGTGGTTTCGTCATCGTCGTCATTTAGCGTAAATATGAGCTGCGTACTATCGAGTTCTGTATCTAAGGGAATGGCAATCGAATCTGTTGCTTCTGAAGTTCGAAATACAAAAGTGCTATCAGAATTGTTCTTTCGAATCACCAGATTGGTCACGCTTTTTCCTTGTAGTGGGTTCGCGTTGTCTTTAAATGTGATGATGAGTAGGGGAGTGACAGCGGTAAGCGGATCGCAAATATCGTCGCGCGTACATCCGGCAACCATGCTGATTACCAAAAAAAGGATAGTGCTAATTTTTACAAAGGCTTTCAAGCGTTTCTTTTTTCTAAAAGTACAACATTTTCTACGTGATGAGTCTGCGGAAACATATCTACGGGTTGTACTCGAGTTACTTTATACTGCTCGTCTAAAATGGCTAAATCTCTCGCTTGGGTGGCACTGTTGCAACTCACATATACAATCTTAGCTGCGGAAAGTTCCAACAATTGGGCTACCACATCCTTGTGCATCCCATCTCGCGGTGGATCTGTAATCACCACATCGGCTTTGCCATACGTATTGATAAATTCTTGGTTAAATACATTTTTCATGTCTCCTACCAAAAATTCAACGTTTTCGATACCGTTTAATTGCGCATTTTCTTTTGCCGCGGTAATCGCATCGGGAACCGCTTCAACTCCGATTACTTTTTTTGCTTTTTTAGCCACAAATTGCGCGATGGTTCCTGTACCCGTATAAAGGTCGTATACCAATTCATTCCCGGTAAGCCCAGCAAAATCTCGTGTAATCTTGTAGAGTTCATAGGCTTGCTCGCTATTGGTCTGGTAAAACGATTTTGCATTGATTTTAAACTTAAGGCCTTCCATTTCCTCAAAAATATGGTCGCGTCCCGTATGGCAAATTACTTCTTGATCGTAGATGGTATCATTTCCCTTGTTGTTGATCACATATTGTAAGGAGGTAATCTCAGGAAATTTCAACTGGATTGCATCCAAGAGTGCTGTTCTTTTCTGTTCGTGGTCTTGATATAGTTGAACCACCACCATGATCTCACCAATACTGGTCGTTCTAATCATTAACGTGCGAAGTAAACCTTCTTGTTTTCTGGTATTGAAGAACGCCATTTCAAGACGTTCGCCCTCTGCCTTTACAAAATCACGAATGGCATTGCTAGGGTCTCGCTGTAAGTAGCATTTATTAAGGTCTAAAATTTTATCCCACATGCCTGGAATATGGAACCCTAAAGCATTTTTGTTTTCTATTTGAACATCGCTATCTATTTGTTCTCTGGTAAGCCATTTGTTATCGCTAAAAGAAAACTCCATTTTATTACGGTAGAAATACTCATCGGCGGAGCCTAGAATAGGTGAAACTGTTGGCAACTCAACACCCCCTAGGCGTTTTAGGTTGTTTTCAACTTCTTTCTGCTTGTAGAATAATTGATGTTCATACCCCAGGTGTTGCCATTTACAGCCACCACAGGTTCCAAAATGCTCACATTTGGGAGTAACACGTTTATCTGAAAGTTTCAAAAAAGAAATGGCAGAACCCTCGTAAAAAGATTTTCGTTTTTTGTGGGTTTGAACATCTACCACATCGCCAGGAACGGCATTATTTATAAATACCACACGACCATCTGCTGCTTTAGCCACAGCCTTACCTTTTGCACCCGCATCAATCACTTCTAGACCTTCTAGAATAATTCTTTTATTTCGTCTCGCCATAGCCGCAAAAGTAGTGTGTTTCAATTAAAATTCTGTCTTATTTTTAGTAATTTGCGCCCAAGGATGATTTCTCTCCTCCGCTGAGTTTTCGTCCCGACAGTGATCGGGATTCGATAGCATAAAGGTACAGTAGGAATTTTTGAACTTTTCACTTAAATTTTTAAATGTTATGTCAGTAACACAACAATCCTTGTCGCAACAGGCGATAGACTTAGAGAATGAATATGGAGCACACAACTACCACCCACTTCCGGTAGTTTTACAACGCGGAGAAGGTGTGCATGTTTGGGATGTGGAAGGAAAAAAATACTACGATTTTCTTTCTGCCTACAGTGCCGTAAACCAGGGGCATTGCCATCCAAAAATTGTAAATGCGATGCATGAGCAGGCAAAGACGCTATCATTAACTTCTCGGGCATTTTACAATGATATTTTAGGTAAATACGAGAAATACGCTAGTGAATATTTCAACTTCGATAAGTTGCTGCCTATGAATACGGGAGCTGAAGCGGTTGAAACTGCTTTAAAGATTTGTAGACGATGGGCGTACGAAGTAAAGGGTATCCCAGAAAATGAAGCGGACATAGTTGTTTGTGAAAACAATTTCCACGGAAGAACGACCACGATCATTTCATTTAGTAATGATCCGGTTGCTAGAGATAATTTCGGACCTTACACTAAGGGTTTTATAAAAATTGAATACGATAATCTTTCAGCTTTAGAGAAAACCCTAGAAAACAATAAGAATATTGCAGGTTTCTTGGTAGAACCCATTCAAGGGGAGGCAGGTGTTTATGTGCCTTCGGAGGGTTATTTAGAAAAGGCCAAAGCGCTCTGCGAAAAACATAATGTTTTATTTATTGCTGACGAAGTACAAACGGGTATAGCTAGAACGGGCCGTTTGTTGGCTACCTGCGGTAATTGTAATTGTGAGAACAAGGATTGTAGCGGCACACCAGAGGTGAAGCCAGACATACTGATTTTAGGAAAAGCATTAAGTGGCGGGGCATATCCAGTTTCTGCGGTACTGGCCAACGACCCGATTATGAAGGTAATTACTCCTGGCTCTCATGGTTCTACATTTGGAGGTAATCCGATTGCAGCTGCTGTCGCCATGGCCGCATTAGAAGTTGTGAGGGAGGAGCGGCTTGCAGAAAATGCATTTGCCTTAGGAGAATTGTTTAGAGAAAAGATGAATGATTATATTGAAACGAGCACAATTTGCAAATTGGTACGAGGAAAAGGGTTGCTGAATGCGATTGTTATAAACGACAGTGAAGACAGTGATACCGCTTGGAATATCTGTTTACGTCTTCGGGACAATGGGCTCTTAGCCAAACCAACCCATGGGAACATTATCAGATTTGCACCTCCTTTGGTAATGACGGAAGCACAACTTCTAGCGTGTGTTTCGATTATTACTGAAACATTAAAGGAATTCGAAAAATAGTATATTTTGAATGATAGAAACAAAAAAAATGCGGCTTTCGGGCCGCATTTTTTTTGTTGTTGACTTGAATTTCGATTATTCGAGTCCGTATTGTTCCATGATTTCTTGATTCATATTCATGATTCCATCCGTTCCGAGTGTTGAGAACAAATAGATGGTGTAGCATAGGTAAATTACATTCAGTATAATACCGATGATTGCTAAAATCTTACCTGTTTTAACATTCTGATATCCCGAGTATTGTTCTGGGTTTGCCATATAAAGGGTCGTTGCCTTATTAGCCATTACCATTGCTATAATTCCGAAAATTAAACCGAGGACTCCGTAACAGCAGCAGGTTACGATAGATATGATGCCAAAAACAAGTATGAGCGTTGCATTGGGTAATTTTTGTTGTTCCATAATTAGAGATTGTTGGTTAATTTATTAATTGAGAAGCATTAAATATACTAAAAAACTAAGCGAGCTTACAAGTATTTATTCATTTTAAGAGCATAACTGATAACAATGATTAGTATGTTCAAAGCAATGAGGAAAATTTTTATTCTATTTGCCAACCGGAATTTTACAAATAGATTTAGCAATAAGAAGCCAGCTAAAAGAAGAAGCGAATAAATAGCTGGGTATATTTTAAATGCCGCTATAAATTCGCCTTTAAATAATAAAGCTGTGGCACGTTGAATGCCACAGCCTAAACAGTCTATCCCGAAGAGTTGCTTATTTAAACAAGGCAACATAAAATCCTCCAGGCCCTTATTAAACATAAGAGAAATTATCTTTTATTATGAACTAAAGCTTTATAGTCTACAGATACATTTTCATCAGTAGCTAATTTTATCAGATAAACACCATCTGCTAGGGTAGCGGTATTCATTGTAAAACTAGGTGTCTTTCCAATGTTTGTTTGTGTCTGAACTAACTTTCCTGTCATGTCAAACATGTGGGCATATTTAATATTATATGTTTCTGGATTTGAAACTTCTAATTGCCCTAATGTATTATTTTGGAAAAACTTCACATTCTGCTTTACTTCAGCAAGAATATCAGCTTGAGATTGTGCAGAACGACCATCTGTCATTCTGTACTCATCATCTAATGGTGGGTCTACAACATAAGGACCTCCCTTAAATACGATGTAGAAACGATCTTCGTATTCTCCAGCGTTCAACAATAGGGAAGCCGTGTAGCCACCTGTGATTTGCTGATAACTATTGTTTTCAGTATCAAACAAGAATGCCTCAGCTGTAAAATTATCTTCTTGTACCACTTCTACCACAATAGACGTTTGTCTGTCTAGTGTAATGGCATATGGCACCATTTTTTCAATTGCAAAAGGAACTGTTTGTATTACGAATTGGTCGATAGTACCTTGTTCATTTGGGTCTTCATTCGGAGCCACTTCAACAGGGAAGTAAGCGTCAGCAAATACGGCGTCCATCGGGTGACGGGCGTCCATACCACGATCGTAATAATCGGTACTCGTTGCATGAAAATTCAATAATAAATCTCTAAAGTGAGAACCCACAAAATACGTATAGATTCTCAATGAAGATAAGCCGGCGGTCGTTGTTGTAGGGTCTGGATCTGTTCCTGGGTCTGTCCAAGCTGTTCCTCCATTTCCTGGAGTTCTAAATACAGAGGTGCCAGGTGCTTCTCTTATAAATCTTCTATATTGATTTTTTATAAAAACTTCATCTGGACTTAAATCTCCACCAACCGGGTTTACCGTTTGAAAATAGAAGCCTTGCCCAACAGGTGCAAATCGTCGTACGTAGGCAGCTCCAGTACTACCACCATAAGTAGTAGTTGGATTTCCTGCGCTGTCATAATTTAAAAAAGTAGCTTGTACAGTACTTCCTGGGCTAGTTCCGTCTGGATCACTCGGTCCAGGGATGTATGTTGCAAATCCGCCTTTGTTGTCGATATAAAAATGTGAATCAATAGTTCGATCTTCCTCCCAAAACAGAAAGGCATCGATTTCACTATTTTCTAAATTATCCGTTCCAGGTGCATCACCTTCTTGAGTGTCATAAAATAATCTGTTGAGATCTAATGCTGAAGGATATGGATTTCCTGTCAAGACTTGTTCCATATCACTACCAGTTACAGGAATGGTGGTGAATGAAATGGTACCATTGTTAGGTCTTCCTCTAAAATCGTACACGAAATCATGATTACCGGGTGTCCCAATACGGCTTACACCTTTCATGATAAATCCTTGTCCGGCAGGAACCGCGGTTGCTTCTCTAAAGCGAATCCATGGAGCTGTAGAGCCTACACCTCTGGTATGCACCCATCGCGTTGAAATTTCTAGCTCATTGGTAGCAGGGTCGAAAGTTCCGCCTTCTCTGTTTGTGGTAGTTAATGTCTGATCGGCATCAGTTACGCTCAATGGCGCAGAATAATCTGATGCTAGTGGATTATAAATAGGAGTATGTAATGATAAAATACCAAAATTGGTATTTCCAGCACCCGGAGTTGATGAAGGTGAAATAACATCCCCAACCGGTGAAGCAAAAAACCCAGTATCCCAACGATCACTATCTGGATTTTCACGATATATTGAGAGATATCCAGATCCTGAATTTAGGCCATTGGAACCGCCTTGGATTAATTGCGCATTGTTTCTAAGGTAAATACTCGCTCTTTTATCTGCGCCTACAGTGTTTTCTGAAAGATTTACATCATCTTCGACGAAAATGTACTGATCATTCACATAAATAAAAGAATCTGAGTCGTCTCCGGTTCCGGGGGTACCATTATCATTGGGGGCAACATACAGTTGGGCTATAGACATAGCCGAAACTAACAGCATAGCTGGTAATAGTAGTAGGTGTTTCATAATTTGGTTTTTTCAGTGTGAATGAGGGGACATTACACACTATTCCGCGATAAAAATAAAAATAATTTTCAAATTACCATAAGATTCCTGCAATAATCGTAAAAAATTAAGTGTTAGCACATTATGTTTTGTCATTTATGTTTTAAAAAATAAGGTTTAATTTTGTTCACTATGAATATAGGAGATACGGTTTCGGCCATAGATGATGCAATTTCTGGCACTATAAAGGCCCTAGATGGTAAATCTGTTGTTGTTGAAACATCTGATGGCTTTGAAATGGAATTTCAACGTAGTGAATTAGTGGTTGAAGGAACTTCACTTAAAAGAATGGTACGCCATCAGGATATTTCAGCAAACATTTCAGAAAAACAAGAGAAAAAAAGGCCAAAGCCCGAACGAAAGAAAACGAAAGGGAGAACGATTCCCCCTATGGAAGTAGATCTTCACATCCATCAGTTAACGGGTGCCACCCATTTATCTAATTACGATATGTTAACCATTCAATTAGATACCGCCAAACGACAATTAGAATTTGCCATCGCCAAACGCATACAAAACGTAGTATTTATTCACGGTGTAGGAGCAGGGGTTCTAAAAACAGAACTGGAATATTTATTTAAAAAATACGATCAGGTAACTTTTTATAATGCCGATTACCGAAAATATGGTGCTGGCGCGACCCATGTGTATATTCTACAAAATGTAAAAGACTAATTTAAAATTACTAGAATTCTGGCGTAATCGTTACAGTACCAGAAAAAATAGCACCGATACTACCAAATGGAATACTTTCTTGTGTAATCTGTTCTTCACCATTGGTAAGCACGACATTGTTTACAAATAAATCGATATCGCTAGATGTACTATAGGAATGTTCAATGTAGGTCTCAATGACGGTCTGGACGCTCACATCAGGGTTTAAGTAGTCAGCCCCAACATTCTCATCGGTGATGTCATTCCGGGGGTCTAAATCCATGTTTGTATCTTCCTCTCTCGTTAAAACACCATCATTATCATCGTCAGGATCGAGATAATCTGGAATCATATCTCCATCAGAATCCATCGGATTTTCAGGATCATCGCCAATTTCAAAGGCAGTAGGAACATTGTCACCGTCATCGTCAAAATCGAAAAAGTCTAACAATCCGTCTAAATCTGTGTCTAATTGGCTTTCAGTGTCTTCGTCTATACCATCTCCGTCGTCACGCAAAGCAACTACGAACAAGGTTGCCGTGCCATCGTCTCCAATAAAATCTTGCAATACAGTTGGGGAGGTTGGCGGAATGCTATTACAAAAATACGCTGCGGTAGGAGCAACGTCAAACGTTCTGTAGTTCAATGCGTTTTCAGAACCATTAAGTTGAAAATTTAACGTATCTCCTACATTGAATATAGAATCTTGCGTGCTAAGTTTTAACGAAATGCTCTCATTACTTTCACTGTTGATTTTGAAAAACACATAACTTCCTGGACCACCGCAATTCTGCAGCGAAGCATCATCAAAATCGAAGCTAGTGACTATAACGTCGCCATCATCACAAGCCATTAGGACCAAAAGAAGTAATAATATTGAAAGTATTTTTCTCATAAACATAGTTGTTTGGTAGGGTAAAGGAACATATTTCTTTGCAATTTAGCACTACTTAATTTTATATAAAAATGTATTTTTGCCACTATGAAGAAAGTGTATTTTGATAGTGCTGCTACTACGCAGTTGCGAAGCGAAGTGATACGATGTATCTCAGAAGTTTTAAAAACAGAATATGGCAACCCATCTTCTACGCACGCTTACGGGAGATCTTCCAAATCGCTCCTTGAAAATGCGCGCAAAGAAATCGCCAAACATCTTAATGTATCTGCATCAGAGATTATTTTTACTTCTGGCGGAACTGAAGCCGATAACCTAATACTCAACAGTTGCGTAAGGGATCTAGGTGTCACTAGAATTATTTCTAGTAAAATAGAGCACCATGCCGTATTATATGCAATCAAAATGCTTCAAGAAAAATACGATGTTTCTGTAGACTATGTGAAATTAGACGAGTGTGGCCATATAGATTATGACCATCTTGAAGAATTATTGAAATCGTCTGATAAAAAAACACTGGTAAGTCTAATGCACGTGAACAATGAAGTGGGGAATGTGCTAGAAATAGATAAGGTTGCTAAATTATGCCTACAAAACGATGCTTTATTTCATAGTGATACCGTACAATCTGTAGGACATTATGAAGTTGATTTTAGTGAAACCCCTATTCATTTTGCAGCTGTGGCGGCCCATAAGTTCCACGGACCGAAAGGAGCTGGATTTGCATTTATTCGAAAAAACACCGGATTGCAGCCTCTTATAGTGGGTGGAGCGCAGGAGCGCGGATTGCGAGCGGGAACCGAAGCAGTTTACGCGATTGCGGGTATGGCAGAAGCACTAAAAATTTCCTATCAAAATTTAACGAAAGAACGCGCTTATATAACCGAACTTAAAGATTACTTTAAAGACCAGTTGGTTACACATATAAAAGGTGTAAAATTTAATGGATCTTGCGATGATAATGAGCGTAGCACTTATACCTTGCTAAATGTCTGTTTGCCCATACCTCCTGAAAAATCGATGATGCTTTTGTTTCAACTCGATTTAAATGGTATAGCATGTTCTAAAGGAAGCGCCTGCCAAAGTGGAAGCACAAAAGGTTCTCACGTACTAACCGAAATTTTAGCCGAAGAAGATTTAAGTAAACCTTCTATTCGCTTTTCCTTTTCAAGTTTCAATACAAAAGAAGAGGTTGACTATGTAATCGAGGTGTTAAAAACGTTCATTAACGGATAACTTTTTTCACTTTTTTTCTCTGCTGAAATTTAATACCTTCGGAACACTTAAAATTCGGCACAATGGGAACGATACAACTAGCTAATACAGAGTTTAACGAATATTACAAGCAATATATAGATTTGGCTATTCATTTGCCACTGCTACAAGGTCTGGCAGATGGAATGCTTGAAACCCATAGTTTTTTTGAAGGTTTGCCTAGGGATAAACATGAATTTCGCTATGCAGAAGGTAAATGGACTCCCAAAGAAATTCTACTGCATCTAATCGATACGGAACGTGTGTTTGCCTACCGTGCCTTACAGTTTGCTAGAGCTGAAAATGTAGAGATTAGGGGCTTCGATCAAGATGAATTTGCTGCCAATAGCAATGCCAATTTGAGAACGATGGAAGAATTGCTCGATGAATACATTGCCGTACGCACCGCAAACATTGTATTGTTTACATCTTTTACTGAAGAAACCATGCAACGCATGGGTATTGCCAGCAATTCTCCGCTTTCTGTCCGTGCGGCCGGATATATTATCTGTGGTCATGAAAAACATCATATCGCTGTTATTAATGAGCGTTAGCTTTAAATGAAGGTTTTTCTACTACTATAAATACTTATATATAGCTATAGGTATTGATAATCCCTTAACAAACTTTAGTATAAGCTTAGTACCATTTTCTTTGGGTTGGGCCTTTAGACACGTATATTAGTACTAGTTAAATTATTAATTAAAAAAGAAAGAAAGATTATGGATAAGAGGATAGCAATATTAGCAACAGACGGATTTGAAGAAAGTGAATTGAAGTCTCCTAAAGAAGCGATGGAGAAAGAAGGTTTTACAGTTGATATCGTAAGTGAAAATTTAGGATCGATTAAAGCATGGAGCGATGGAAATTGGTCTAACAATTATCAGGTTGACAAAACAATAGGCAACGCTTCAGCAAAAGATTATAATGCACTGGTTTTACCAGGTGGTGTTATTAATCCAGATAAGTTGAGAAGAAATGAAGATGCACTATTATTTGTGCGCGACTTTTTTAAACAAGAGAAACCAGTGGCAGCAATCTGCCATGCACCATGGACGCTTATTTCGGCAGATGTAGTGAAAGGACGAAAAATGACTTCTTTCCATTCTATCAAAGATGATTTGATTAACGCCGGTGCCAACTGGGTAGATGAAGAAGTAGTTGTAGACTCCGGATTTGTAACCAGTAGAAATCCAGACGACTTACCCGCTTTCAATTCAAAGTTAATTGAAGAAATTAAAGAAGGAAAGCACGAAGAACAACACGCATAATTTATAAAATGTGTGGAAAGAAAAAGAGGCCTATTGGCCTCTTTTTTTATAATTTATATTCAAAATAAGTTATTCTTCTTCATCAAGCTGACGCTTTGCGTCCAGATCCTGAATAGGCTCTTGGTAGTCTCCATCATCATAATCATCTTCTTCAAAATTTGCCATACTTGTAACCAGCTTACTGCTCACCTTCACTAGGTAAACGGTATCTTCGGTACGTACTTCAACGGCTTCAACTGTTTCATTTTGAGCATTTTTAAAAGTGATAATATGGTCGTCGTCGTAACCGTCAGGATATTTTTCTACCAGCATTGAAAGAATCTCTGGCGTAAGTTTTCTAAAATCTACTATAACACGTCTCATTGTGGATTTGGGTTGATGGTTTGTTCAAACTAATTGTATGCGTTTCTCGAATTCTTGCAAGGTAAAAGTAAAACGTTTCCGATGAAATCTAAATTATTTTTTTAAAATTTTTATAATATTCAAATGCCTTATAAATTAGTGAGTTGGGCACTTGTTTGTCGATCTCGTGGGATCCAAAATTTTTCAAGAGCACAAAATTTACGACGCCATCCACATTTTTCTTATCGAACTTTAATAATTCTAAGGTTTGTTCTATATCAGCTTTGCTGAATTTTTCCTTCGGAAAATGGCGCAATATATGGGCGGTAGTTTCTGAAAGTTTTGTTTTCGGAAATCCGGTTAATTCGCTAGAAATATAATTAGCTAAAATTAAACCTATTGCGATAGCCTCTCCATGTAGGAGTGTTTTTATATCATTAGATTCTAAACAATACGATTCGATAGCGTGCCCCAGGGTATGTCCGTAGTTTAACGTTTTTCGAAGTCCTTTTTCTGTAGGGTCGGCGACCACCACATCATTTTTTATTTCAATCGATTCCCAAATTGCATCTTCGATAAGTTCCGGACGATCTGGCTTGAACGGTTTTAAAGTTTCCCAGTACACTTCCGAAGCAATAAGTCCGTGTTTTAGCATTTCCGCATAACCAGAAGTCATTTGGTTAGTTGGCAACGTTTCTAAAAATGAACTATCCACAAATACTGCCAACGGATCTTTAATAAAACCTATCTGATTTTTTAGATGTCCTAAATCTACGCCGTTTTTGCCACCCACAGCAGCATCTACCATGGCTAGGAGGGAAGTGGGGATGTTTATAAACTCAATGCCTCTTTTAAAAGTACACGCTACAAATCCGCCCAAATCGGTCACTACCCCGCCACCAATATTTATAAGCAGGCTATTTCGATCTGCGCCTTGTTCACTGAGTTGTTTCCAAACTTTTTGGCAGGTGTCTATCGTTTTAAATTGTTCGCCAGCAGGAAGGTTGATATGCTGTATGGAAATGGAAGTGCTTACTAATTTTAAAAGTACCGGTACACAATGCAATGTAGTATTGGTATCTGCCAGTATAAAGATTCTAGACGGTTTTAGAATACTAATAGTATTGTTTAAGGCATCCCAACAGCCATCTCCAAAATAAATAGTGCCTCTTTTCTTTTTAATTACTTTCATATCTTGTTAGGTAGCATCTGCCCTCCATCAAATTTTAATAGAAGCAAATTTCGGATGGTAAATCTAATTATATTTGCGCAGATTTATTCTTCTATATGGTGACAAATACACTTTTCAATAATACAGAAACAGCTTTTAAGTTAAAAAGTGATTCTGAACTTGAACGCGCCTATTTTTTGTTCAAAATGATAGCAAACGAACCTTTGGTTAAAATTGGAACCGCTGCAACTCGTTTTGCTCTGAATTTGCACCTACCGGTGGAAGGATTGATACGATCTACTGTATTCGATCATTTCTGTGCTGGCGTGAATGAAGAAGACTGCTTGCCAACAGTAGATAATTTGTACGAGGCAGGCGTTTATTCAGTGCTTGATTATTCGGTTGAAGGGAAAGCAGAAGAGAATCAATTTGATGCCACCTTGGCTAAGATTATTGAACTTACCAAGTTTGCTGAAAATAAAGAAGCAATGCCTTTTTCTGTGTTTAAACCAACAGGATTGGGTCGTTTCAAGATTTGGGAAAAGGTATCTGCCAATATGGCTCTTACTGAAACAGAAAAGGGAGAGTGGCAACGAATCCGAAAAAGATACGACGAGGTGTGCAAGGTGGCTCATGATTGCTCCATTTCGTTGCTCATAGACGGTGAAGAATCCTGGATGCAAGCTGCTGCAGATGCGTTGTGTGAGGAGATGATGGAGAAATACAACAAGGAAACCCCCATTGTTTACAATACGTTACAATGCTACCGTTGGGACCGAATAGCGTATCTGAAAGAAGCACATAAAAGGGCAAAATTGAAGGGCTATAAACTCGGATTTAAAGTGGTGCGTGGTGCTTACATGGAAAAGGAAAACGATCGTGCTGAAGAAAAAGGCTATAAGTCGCCCATTTGTGAGAGCAAACAAGCTACAGACGATAATTTTAATGAGGTGATGCAATACATCTTAGACAATTTGGAAGATATTTCGCTATTTCTGGGAACCCATAACGAAGCGAGTAGTTACTTGGCAATCGAAATTATTGCAGCAAAAGGACTTTTAAAGAATGACAACCGAATTTGGTTTGGCCAACTGTACGGTATGAGCGACCACATCAGTTTTAATTTAGCAGATGAAGGTTTTAATGTGGCAAAGTACATACCCTTCGGACCGGTAAAAGATGTGATGCCATATCTAATTAGACGAGCAGAAGAGAATACTTCGGTAGCGGGGCAAACAAGCCGTGAACTTACCTTGCTGAAACGAGAGCGAGAGCGCAGAAAAATATGATTGAATCGCTGTGATGCGTAGTTTTTTTAGTTTTCAGCAACCTCTAGTATAGTTGCAACTTTCTCACAATTTTGGATCCGCAGACGCACTTCTTTGGTTTTTGCAACACCATCGACAAGATAAATCTTACACGAATCTAAACTTCGATCGGTCTCAGAGAAATCTACATCACCGTTTTTTAATATTTCATGTACAGAAACCGTGTCAATTTGTGCGCGTTGCATGAACTCTTCAGCCGCAGCGGTATACTCAATTTTTTTTGAACGGATATTTTTAAGCGTACGCGAATCGAAGCCATAATCGCAGCTTGCTTTTTTTCCGCCGAGGAAAAAGAACAAGATAATGAGGCCAACTACAAATCCGGCACCATAATACGCAACACGTTGTACTAATTTCATTTAGGAAAGAAAAATTTAATAAATCAATAAGTTGATATCACTATATGACATATCGAACCAATCTGCTACCGCTTTATTGGTGAGTATGCCGCGGTAAAAATACAAACCATTCCGCAGACCACTGTCAAATCGGATCGCATTTTCGAGTCCGCCATTGTCAGCAATATCCAGCAAATAAGGCGTAAAGATATTACTAATGGAAATTGATGCTGTTTTTGGGTATCTAGCAGGAATGTTTGGGACACCGTAGTGTATCACACCATTTGAGATGTGTGTTGGACTGTCATGTGAAGTAACCTCTGTGGTCTCAAAACAACCGCCCATATCTACACTCACATCGATGATCACGGCTCCTTTTTTCATGTTTTCTACCATTGTTTTAGTAACTATAATAGGAGATCGGTTTTTACCACGAACCGCACCAATGGCTACATCACAGCGTCTCAGGGCTTTCATTAAATTTTTTGGTTGAATTGTTGAAGTATACAGAGGTCTGCCCACATTGGCCTGCAGGTTTCGAAGTTTGGTAAGGGAACTATCAAAAACTTTAACGCTGGCGCCAAGACCTAATGCCGAACGAATTGCAAACTCTCCTACAGTTCCAGCGCCAATAACTACTACTTCAATTGGCGGAACACCACTAATGTTTCCAAAGAGCAAACCATTACTTTTTTTAGCATTCACCATGAGCTCTGCGGCAATAAGTACAGATGCGGTACCTGCAATTTCACTTAATGCTTTTACAGCAGGATAGCTATGGTCTTCATCTTTTATAAATTCGAAACCGATTGCTGTAATTTTCTTTTTTGAAAGGGTATCAAAGTAGGATTTTTGCCGTGTCTTTAACTGCAATGCAGAAATGAGGACCGTTTTGGATTTCATGAGTTCAAGTTCCTCCAGCGTTGGAGGTTCCACTTTTAAAATAATCGGACAACCGAATATTTCTTTCGTATCTCTTGAAATTTTAGCTCCTGCTTCACTGTAATCACTATCGCTAAAACCAGCTTCCACACCGGCATCGCTTTCAACTAAAACTCTGTGCCCATGGGCGATGAGCGCGCCAACAGCATCTGGTGTTAGGCAAATACGTTTTTCTTGAAAATAGGTTTCTTTTGGAAGCCCAATAAAAAGCTCTCCCTTTTGTTTAGTAACTTCTAGCTTCTCTTCCTGCGGAAGCAATTGAGCTTTGGTAAAAGGGGAGGAGGGTTGTTTCATGATAAAATGGTTGGTACACCGAAGTTACAGAATTTAATTTTGAATACGGAAGGCCAATTATGGAAAATTAGTGTTCGTATTCATTAATGCCATAAAGAAGTTCCTTTAGCTTGCTGCCATTAATTTCGATGGGGCGGTACGCAGTGTTGAATTTTTCAATTGACAGATTTATATTTTCCTTCATCTTTGTGTATTCACGAGGTATTTTAGAAGCGCACTGAACTTCATTTTCGTAGCTACTCAACATGATTCCGAATTTCTCATAGAATTTGGTGCCTTGGTCTATAAAAGCATTGTATTGTGTTATGAACTGCAATAAACGGTCTATAGGAAACTGAAGGTTAATTTGCATGTTTCTGACCTGGGAGGGTTGATTTCCAGCTTCGATTGCATCATTCATCGTACCCAAATATTGACTCAAATCAGAACGGATGTCGCTCCATTCGTCGTTCTCTCTGCATGTTTTAAGGTTCGTTTTATATTTGATGGGGCGTGTATAATCTTTAAATAATTGCTCTAATTCGGCCATAATGGCTTCATTGTTTTTTTGTAGAAATGCAGTTTCAAAATAAATTGTATTAAGGTCGTTATGCATCCGTAGCGTGAAGTCTAATATACATTCTACGTTTTGCAAGCGCATCTCTTTTTCTGTTTTAGAGGTTTCATTATTTGTGAATAGAGAAACAAATGAATGGACAACAGCAGTATAAATGTTATCGCCTAGCAATGATGATAAGTTGAAACCCATTTTTTTATCTTTTTTCTCGCTTAGCAACATTTGCACTTCACGAAAATCTTCGTATTGATTGGGGTTCGCCATTTTATTTATGTCGTTTAATGTGCTTACCGAGGCGAAATGATGGTCGAGCGCTAATGTCTTGTCATATAATATTTTGATGATTTGAAGGCCTTTCAAGTATCGTATTTTAGCAATATCAGATTCGTACCGACTTTCTATTTTAGCAACTTGATTGTTGATGTCATCCTTTTTTAAAAGTAGCTGAACTATTTTTTTTGTACGGGTAGTTTTTTGAAGAGACAAGTTGATTTGGGAACGCAAGAGTTCTTTAGGAGCTATTTCTTTATAGAATTTAGTTGAACGATTCGATATTTCTATATTCATTTCATTCAGCAGACGGGCAATAACTTCATTAGCATTTTCATTTCCCAGCATTGTAGTAGAACATAGTAGGAGTGTAATTATCGTTTTTAAGTGGAAAATACGCTTCATGTTATTCTAAATTGAATGTAATGATAAAGAGGTCGTTCGTCACTTTAATAGGGTAGGTTCCTGGTGAAATGAACAAACTGGAGTTTTTAGATTGAAGACGATTTATGATAGATTGGTTGAGGGGGATTCTTTCTGGAATTTCAAATTCGTATTCTTTTGATTTCTCCCATAAAGAAGAAGTAGTATTAAAAATATTCTGAAAATCTTTTTCTGAAAGCTTGCTGCGATGTACTGTAAAAGACAATGTATTCTCATTGATTAAAATGAGGGAAGAATTGGCCACGGTACGATTGTTTTCATTGTCTATCGAGCACAATCCGTGTTTCCCATCACAATGGAAACCGTTGAAAGACGCATTGACGCTAGTGCTATTCGATTGTTGTGCAATGCAGATTGTGCCAATACACAAAAGTATGGTGACGAAGAATGGTTTCATAATCAATTGATTTAGATGGGAAGTCGACTATGTCTTTAAAACAGCGTAGGATTGTAAAATCGACTACGTTATTCTTCAATTTTAAAGCCTCTGGCTTTCAGGCCTTCAAGTAGGCCAGGAGTATGACCAGCTCCATAAATAATAGCAATCTTGTCACGGGTTTCAATATCAATTCGATTTAGGACAATATTATTTCTGAAATCTTGGAGAACATCATTTCTAATAGATTTTGAGACCTTATATTTCGGACAGGTAGTCTCTTCGGTAAACTTTGTCTCAAAATCGCATGGAGCTAAAATAATTTCACCATAATTATTTTCATAATATGTTATCAATTCCTCTAAAGTACTATCTACATTATCAGATTGATTAGCTGGAACTCCAAGATCTGAGTAGTCAGGTTGGTCTATGAGTTCCTTTTTAAACTTTATTTTATATTTTTTTCCCCATACTGAATCCATGATGTTTTTGTATCCAGAACTTGGCACTGGATTTCCACTAAACTTTCTGAATTTTCTAAGCAGTGAATCTTTGGCTCCTTCGGCCTTGACCCTTTCAGTATAGAAATAGAAATTTAGTGCTGCCAGTGAATCGATTTTATATTTTAGATCATCGTAGTATAATTGTGTTCCTATATGATGTGTGGGTAACAATATTATTTTTTTGGAATCTGATTCCGAAAAATGCAATTTTGCTTCATCGTCATATATACCCAAGGCTTCAAAACCTGCATTGAAAAGCATGCTCTGACAACTGAATAATAGAAAAAAGATCGAAAAGAAAATTAGATGCTTCATATGCTTTTTTTTATGACATTACTTTTATTAGAAAATAAACATGAACGTTTTAGGATAAGTAATTTAGTTAATTTTTTCAGATTTCGACCCTATTACGTTCATGTTGAATAGATTAAATTCTAATTAATATTTGGTCACAGTATAATTATTAGAATTATATCAATAATCGCTTGCAGTATCTGAGCTCCACCGCTACTTCCAAACACCTGATTTAAATGGCACCACAGCTGCCACCATTTACATTTATCGGTACCACGAACCAAAGAGTTGTTATACAGTAAATCAGAATTTCCGCCAAATAGCGCAATCTCAGCATCCATAACACTTTTAGAATTATTCTTGGTGTAATTATCGACATATATCAGCGCTCTTCCATATGTCTTGTAATCTGCTTTTTCTAGTAGCTGTTGGGTAGAATAGTTCGCATTTAAAGATTGATACGCTTTTTGCAATAGAGCTTCACCTTCTACCGGTATGGGAGGTAATGTATGGTTTGGTGGTTTTACCACTCCATAGAATACTTTATCCTTAAATTCTTTGTAGCTATCACCTCTTGTAAAGGCAGGACGCACAATATTCACAAAATCAACATAGCTTTGTTTAAGGGCAACTTTAACAGATTCCTTCGTGTAATTTTTCTGAGCAACACCTGTAAGTGAGCCCATAAATAAAAGGATTAGTAGTATTTGTTTTATTTTTTTCATAATACAGTATTTAAAAACACCTACTCTTGCGCTTTTCGGTTGTCGCGGCCTGATTTAGGTGCTAAGGCGGGAGCACCGAAACAAACCGAACATTCTAAAAAAAATGAGTATCTTTACTATAGAAATAAACTTAGTTTGTTTCACACACACTGTGAGAGCTCCTACCTGGTAGGGGCTTTCTCTTTTTTTCGTTGGTTTCTCTGTGTCAGGCAATAGGGTTTAAGAACGTTACAAATTAAAACCGACCCAATCTATTATGGTCAACTCCCCAGTTAGTAAAAAATAGACTGGGCGGTTTTGTTTTTTACAGTACTAAATTGTTGATAATTAGCGTTTAAAGCAAGGAAGACAACTGCGATTTCACGAATTTCCTACCCTTAATTCTTGAATTTAGACCAGGTAAAGAATACTTATATTGTTGATATACAGTATTTTACTGTTTTTAGCAGCGCCCGCTTCATACACTAGTCATTTTCCCGTTATAATTTTGCTACATTTATGTAGGGGAAATCTCTTCTCGTCAACCATCAATGACATGAAGTACTACATTATTATTTTAATCTTGTTTTTTAGCGGACCCTGTGTAGCGCAGGATCTAGACCAATCGTATTTAAATACATTGGGAGATGAACCATTATTAGCCTTGTACGACAAGCATTATGGAGATTCTATTGCCTTAGAGAAAATTGCCCGGACGTATCTCGATCGGGCTAGAAAGCAAAAAGACACCATTAAAATGGCGCGTGGCTACGATCGCCTGGCGCGTACGTTTCACCCCGAAAAAAACATTGCGTTTGCGGATAGTGTTATTTATTTGACGAAAAATTTTGAACATAGGACTTATCCGGCAATGGGATATTTTTTAAAAGCTTACTGGCACCAAGAACTAGGAAATTTTAACGATTATTATATAAATACCGTAAAAGGATATAATAAAGCAATTTTAAATGAAAACGTTGTTTTACAAACTTATGCAGCAAATACATTAGTATTTTATAAGGCTGTTTGGGGCGACGCTCTGGATGCACTGCATTTACAAAAAGAAACTCACAATTTAATTTTGTCTGATTATTATCGTCATAGAGTTAGCAGAGAATCTAGAAAGACTAAAAAATTTAACATTGATAGTTTAATCTTAATTGATCTAGCCGCCTCATATCGAAATTTTGCTCATGCCTACATAAATTTAGACTCTTTAGATTCCGCAAAACACTACAATAAATTATTTCGTAAAACAGTAGATGATTTTGGACCCATTCTAGGTGAAAGTTTCATTGCATGGAATCAAGCTACCAGATTGGAAATTCTTTATAATGAGAAAAAGTATAGTCAAGGCATAGAACTTGGGAATTCTTATTTAAAAAATGATTCAATTTCTAAAAGATTGAAGCTTAGAGATATTTTGATTTATCTAGGCTTATCTCAATATCAACTAAATCAAAAAAAAGCAGGTATTCGGAATCTTGAAAGAGTAGATTCAATCTTTGAAGAAAAAGGTATGAAGGATTTTTTTCCATACGAAAGGCTAATTTACAATACGCTTTTATCCGAAAGCAAGAAAAGTGGTAATCTATCAGAACAAATAAAGTATTTAAATAAACTTTTAGTAGTGGACAGCGTATTAAAAAGTAGATATTCCTTTTTTGAATCAAATTTTATTGAACAATTTGAAAGACCTAAACTATTAGCAGAAAAAGAGGAATTGATATCAAAACTTCAGAAAGAAGCGACTATCCCAGATCCTAAATTGTATATGGCTCTCGCGGCCTTAGTGGTTTCTCTTTGTGTACTATTTTATTATTTCCGTAAGCGTTTAGTATACAAAAAACGTTTTGAGGAATTATTAGTCATACAAACGAAGAATCCTGTTCTAAACAGAGATAGACATCAATATCAAAATGAATTGTCGGCCTCAGTAATTGGAGAAATAATGGATAAACTGCAAGACTTCGAATCAAATCACGGTTTTTTGAAACAGAATATTACGCTAAACAGTCTTGCCAAGTATTGCAAAACAAATTCAAATTATCTATCAAGAGTAATTAATTTGAAAATAGAGAAAAACTTTTCTCAATACTTGCATGAACTTAGAATTGCGTATGCTATGAATTGTATATTAAATGACGAAATCATGAGAAAATATACCATAAAGGCGATAGCAGCTGAATGTGGATATAAGAATGCAGAGTCTTTTTCAAAAGCTTTTTATAAAATCAATGGAATCTATCCGTCGTATTATATAAAGAAGATTGAAAGAGGAAAAAAATTATCTAAATAGGTCAGTTATCTGCTCCCATATAGTTTGTTTTCTACCTAATTCCTCCTCGAATTGAGCCAAATCGTTTCCGCGAATTTTTGAAAAAAGCTTTGCTCGAATTAAATAAACTAAAGGAACTATAATCATCATTAATGGTAAGATGTAAATCAGTTCAATTTCGTCAGGACTGGTATTTTGATTTATAACTGCCCATAGCTGAAATGAATACATGGCAATAGGCACTAATATAATCCAATGCCACCAATGTTTACAGGTGAAAAACCATAGAAGCAGAAGATATAGCGGAACAATTTTGCTTACTAAAAACCAAACATACGAGTTGATTGAAAAATATGCTGTTTCAAATGTAAAATAAGAAGTTTCCCAAACCTTTGTGTCGTTTGGGAAACTTTCATATGCATAAAAAATAAAAGGTGTTATTGCAATCAGCAATACAATTACCCCTCCAAGATATAAGGATCTATTACCCTTGGTTTGGGGCTTGGATTTTTGTGGCGTCAACTTGCTGTTCTGTGTTGTCATCTTCGATGCTTTCTGGGGTACAAGATACAAATAAGGTTGCACCAAAGATTGCAGCTACGAATAGGTAATTTTTAAGTTTCATAATACTAGTTTTTTGTGAGGTTTATAGTACAAACTTATCACGAAAAAACACAAGTATTACTCCTAATATCGCCGTATCTTAGTAGGTTACGCTTTAGGCAAAAAAAAGCATGCTCAAAAGTTGTGCGATTTGGGGCAAAATCATTTAAGTACGGGGTTCCTATTATGTATTTAACTACAGTCTTTAGTTCATTGGCTACCTATATATACGGTTCTACTTCCATTTTGGTTTTTTGTTAGTTTTATCATAGTGTTGCCCTCAGGCAACAATCTTTCAATTTTGTTGGGCCACTCTATAAAACACCAATGACCAGATTCAAAATACTCATCGATTCCTATATCTAAAGCTTCTTCATCATTTTCTATCCGGTAACAGTCGAAGTGGTATAAGGTGTCATTCTCAAGCAAATACTCATTCACTATTGAAAAGGTAGGACTCTTTAATGGTTCCTGGACCCCCAACTGTCTCGCCATCACATTAATAAGTGTTGTTTTTCCAACACCCATGTCTCCATAAAATAGCAGCGTTTTCGTGTCGGCTGCAGCTAATAACTTACCAGCTATTTCCGGTAAATCTTGAAGTGTGAAGGTGATCTCCATATTTTTAGATACAAGCGAATATATATTATTTTAACGATAATAGACAAAAAAAGTCGATGAAATTCAACTAATGAAGTAAAATCCTACAAATAAAATGCTAGAATATTCTATTTAGGGTCTAATACGGCAAACGGTATCACCATTTCTTCTAACGAAACACCACCATGCTGGTACGTGTTTCTGTAATAACTCACATAATGGTTATAGTTGTTAGGGTATGCAAAAAACAGATCTCCTTTGGCGAAGATAAAAGAGCTGCTCATGTTTATTGCAGGTAAATGAATGGTTTTAGGGTCTTTTGCAGCTAACACGTCCTTATCTTCGTACGTTAGGCTCTTGCCGGTTTTGTAACGCAAGTTTAAGCTCGTGTTTTTGTCGCCTATCACCTTACTCGGATTCTTTACATTAATCGTACCGTGGTCTGTAGTAATGATTAATTTAAACCCTAAATCTGACGCTTGGTTTATAATTTCCATTAACGGGCTGTTCTTAAACCAACTCTGGGTGAGCGATCGATACGACTTGTCTGTAGAGGCCAATTCTTTGATAACCTCCATTTCAGTTTTAGAGTGCGATAACATATCAACAAAATTGTACACAACAGCGATCAGGTCTTCATCTTTGTGGCTTTTGAAATTTTCTGAAAGTCGCTTTCCCTGTTTTAGACTGGAAATTTTGTGGTAACTCCAAGATAAGCTCTTGCCTAGTCGCTTTAGTTGTGCTTCCAAAAATTGTTTCTCGTAAAGGTTTTTACCACCTTCATCGGTATCGTTTAGCCAATAGTCTGGATGTAGTTTTTCCATGTCACTTGGCATCAGCCCAGAAAAGATTGCATTACGGGCATATTGGGTTGCGGTTGGTAAGATGCTGTAAAACAACTCTTCCTTTTTCTTTTTGTAACTATTGTTTAAAAATGGCTCAAACGCTTTCCATTGGTCATAGCGTAAATTATCTACCACAATTAATAGGGTAGGTGTGTTTTCCAATTCTGGTAAGATTTTGTCCTTAAACAAGGTATGCGACATGGTAGGTGCATCTGCCTTATGGTCGAACCATGATGGATAGTTCTTGTCTATAAATTTGCAAAACTGCGTGTTGGCTTCAACTTTTTGGGACTCTAAGATTTCAAACATTCCAGAATCTTCTATCGATTCGAGCTCTAATTCCCAGTAAACCAGTTTTTGGTAGAGTTCTGCCCAACCTTCATAGCTATTAATCATAGACATGTCCATCGCTATCTTTCTGAACTCTTGCTGATAGTTAGAGGTTGTTTTTTCTGAAACGAGCCTTGAATGGTCTAAATTCTTTTTTAAACTGAGTAAAATCTGGTTCGGATTTACAGGTTTAATCAAGTAATCAGCAATCTTGCTGCCAATGGCCTCTTCCATAATGTACTCTTCTTCACTTTTGGTGATCATGACCACGGGTAACGATGCTTGTTTTTCCTTTAGTTCTGCCAATGTTTCTAAGCCGGTAAGCCCGGGCATATTTTCATCTAGAAAAACAATATCGAATGCTTCATTTTCAATTTCCTCCAAAGCTTCGGTTCCACTTTTGGCGGTAGTTACTTTATAATTCTTTTTTTCTAGGAAAATGATATGGGGTTTCAATAAATCGATTTCGTCGTCTACCCAAAGTACTTTTATGTCGTTCATATATGTATATTTGTCGTTTAAATCCTTGCGCTGTGCAAGAGATTGCTAAGTTTGTGTTGTATGATGTAAGCGGAGGGGCACAAGTAGTATTTATAACACCAAAATTACCTAGCAAGTATCTCAAAAAAGCTAATTAAAGGTTAAAGTTTGAAGTCAAGAAATAAACTCAAAATTATAAACGATCCTATCTACGGGTTTATTACGGTTCCGTCTGAATTAATCTTCGAACTGATCGAGCATCGTTATTTTCAACGTTTGCGTAGAATCTCGCAAATGGGGATGAGCTATCTGGTGTATCCAGGGGCCCACCATACACGTTTCCACCACGCCTTGGGGGCTATGTTTTTGATGCAAAAAGCAGTGCGGGTGTTGCGTTCTAAAAACACCGAAATTTCTGATGAAGAGGAACACGCCCTCTATATTGCTATTTTGCTACACGATATAGGCCATGGGCCATTTAGCCATGCTATGGAGCACAGTATTGTTGAAAACGTTTCACACGAGCATATTTCGCTGTTGATGATGGAAGTTCTGAACAGTGAGTTTAATGGAGCGCTCACCCTGGCAATCACCATCTTCAAAAACAACTACCATAAATCGTTTTTGCACCAGTTAGTGTCTGGGCAATTAGACATGGACCGCCTAGATTACCTGAAAAGAGATAGTTTTTATACCGGTGTATCTGAAGGTTCGGTAAATGCTGAACGGCTTATCACCATGCTGCATGTAAAAAATGACAAGTTGGTGGTAGAAGAAAAGGGTATCTATTCAGTAGAAAAATTTATCGTTGCCAGAAGGCTTATGTATTGGCAAGTGTACCTACATAAAACAAGTCTTGTGGCAGAACAGCTGTTAGTGCGACTGCTCAAACGTGCCAAAGAGCTATCTGAAGATGGAGTGGTTTTGCCGGCAAGCGAATCATTGTCTTTTTTCTTGAAGAACCACATAGCAAAGGAGGATTTCTCTACGGAAATATTAGACACCTTCGCCAAATTAGACGACTACGATATTATTTCGGCCATGAAAGCATGGTCTACCAACGACGATTTCGTGTTGGGAGAACTCTCTAGAATGCTACTAAACCGGGATTTGTTGAAGATAAAACTTAAAAATAAGCCTATTTCCGAAGAAAAAGTACAACAGAAAATTGAAATAGTAGCAAATAAGCACAATCTCACTGTACACGAAGCAACGTATTTTGTTTTTTCGGGTCTAATAGAGAATCAAGCGTATAATATGGAGATAGATACCATAAACCTGATTACGAAGGCAGGAAAAGTGGTAGATGTGGCCAAGGCCAGCGACCAACTGAACATTGAAGCCTTGTCAAAAAAAGTAGTGAAATATTATCTCTGTTATCCAAAAGCGCATTAGCGTTCGTTTTTTTATATTTGCAACACTTGAAACCTACAAATGAAATTTAAAGCCAGCCAGATTGCAGGAATTTTAAACGGCGAAGTAGAAGGTGATGAAGACGTCGAAGTTTCTAAACTATCCAAAATTGAAGAAGGTTCCCAAGGAAGTCTGACTTTTCTTGCCAACCCAAAATACACATCTTATATCTACACTACGCAGGCTTCTGTGACGATTGTAGGTTCCGATTTTGTTGCTGAGAATGAACTTTCCACAACGCTTATTCGTGTAGAAGATGCGTACAAGGCATTTTCTACACTTCTAGAATATTACAACCAAGTAAAAATGAACAAGACAGGGATTGAACAACCTGTTTTTATCGCGGAAAGTGCTTCGTACCCAGATGACATTTATTTGGGTGCGTTTAGTTATTTAGGTGAAAATGTAACCGTGGGAGCGAATGCTAAAATCTATCCGAACGTTTACATTGGCGATAATGTTACCTTAGGTGATAATGTAATTGTGTTTGCGGGAGCAAAAATCTATTCTGAAACAATCATTGGTAATAACTGTGTGATACACAGCGGGGTTATTGTAGGAGCCGATGGTTTTGGGTTTACACCAAACGAAATAGGCGAGTACACCAAAGTACCCCAAACTGGAAATGTAATTATTGCTGACAACGTAGATGTGGGTGCGGGAACAACGATAGATCGCGCTACCTTAGGGTCTACCGTGATAAAAAAAGGAGTGAAGTTAGACAACCAAATACAAATTGCCCATAACGTAGAAATAGGCGAAAATACGGTGATTGCTGCCCAAACTGGAATCGCGGGTTCTACTAAAATAGGTAAGAACTGCCAAATTGGTGGACAGGTAGGTATCGTTGGCCATATTACGATTGGAGACAATGTTCGAATTCAGGCGCAGAGCGGTATCGGCAGAAATGTGAAAGACAACGAAACCTTACAAGGTTCTCCAGCGCTTAATTACGGCGATTTCAACAAAAGTTATGTACATTTCAAAAATTTACCGACGATCATTCAACGTTTTAACAGCTTAGAAAAAAAATCAAATAATGACTGATTGCAATGTAGCTAAACAACAGACCATCGCCAAGGAGATTGCACTCACCGGCGTTGGACTTCATACAGGTAAGGAAGTTACCTTAACCTTTAAGCCCGCCCCTGAAAATCATGGGTATACCTTTGTTCGCGTAGACCTAGAAGGAAAACCAGTGATCGAGGCAGATGCCAGTTATGTTGTAAATACCCAGCGTGGTACCAACTTAGAGAAAAGAGGCGTGAAAATTCAAACTTCTGAACATGTTTTGGCTGCTTTGGTCGGCATGGAAGTTGATAATTGTATCATTGAACTGAATGCTTCTGAACCTCCTATTATGGATGGTTCTTCAAAATATTTTGTAGCGGCCATAGAAAAAGCGGGAATCGTACAACAAGAGGCGCCACGTAACGAGTTTGTGGTAACCGAAGTAATCTCTTATATCGATGAAGAGTCTGGAAGTGAAATCACGGTGATACCTTCAGATGAATATCAGGTGACTACCATGGTCGATTTTGGCACCAAGGTGTTGGGTACGCAAAATGCTTCATTAAAGCACCTTTCAGAATTTAAAGATGAAATAGCCGATGCCAGAACCTTTAGCTTTCTACATGAAATCGAAATGTTGTTAGATCATGGGCTCATACAAGGGGGCGATTTAAATAACGCCATTGTTTATGTAGACAAAGAGTTGTCTCCAGAAACCATGGAAAAACTTCGGGGCGCTTTCAAAAAAGATAAAATTTCAGTAAAACCCAACGGAATACTAGATAACCTTACGCTGCATTACCCCAATGAAGCGGCACGACATAAGTTATTAGATGTAATTGGCGATTTAGCTTTGGTGGGTACGCGCATTCGCGGAAAAGTAATTGCTAACAAGCCCGGACATTATGTGAACACTCAGTTTGCAAAAAAATTGTCGCAACAAATAAAACTTGAAAAACGGAACAAAATCCCGAAATTCAATCCGCATGCTGAACCCGTAAAGGATGTAAATGCCATTATGGATATGCTACCACATAGACCTCCGTTCTTGTTGGTAGATAAAATTCTGGAATTGAGCGACACCCAGGTAATCGGTCTCAAGAATGTTACCATGAATGAGCCCTTTTTTGTGGGTCATTTTCCGGGTGCTCCAGTAATGCCAGGCGTATTAATTGTTGAAGCCATGGCGCAAACAGGAGGAATCTTAGCGCTTAGTACGGTACCAGATCCTGAAAATTATCTTACATTTTTTATGAAAATAAATAATGTGAAGTTTAAACAACAGGTAAATCCGGGAGACACCTTATTTTTTAAGTTAGAGCTTATTTCGCCTATTCGAAGAGGTATTGTGCACATGCAAGGAAATGCATATGCAAATGATAAATTAGTAACCGAAGCCGAATTAATGGCTCAAATAGTAAAAACAAAGAACATATGAACCAACCGTTAGCATATGTACATCCAGGTGCGAAAATCGCGAAAAATGTAGTGATAGAGCCATTTACCACCATTCATAATAATGTGGTCATTGGGGAGGGCACATGGATTGGTTCTAATGTCACGATCATGGAAGGGGCCCGAATAGGTAAAAATTGTAATATTTTTCCGGGCGCTGTAATTTCTGCGATTCCGCAAGATTTAAAATTTCAGGATGAAGAAACCACTGCCGAAATTGGTGATAATACGACCATTCGAGAGTATGTAACCGTGAATAGGGGTACTGTAGATCGTGGAAAAACGGTTATTGGTAACAATTGCCTTATCATGGCGTACTGTCATATTGCACACGATTGTTTTGTGGGCGATAATTGTATTTTTTCGAACAACAGCACATTAGCGGGGCATATTACCGTTGGAAATCATGTAGTTTTAGCAGGAATGACGGCTGTACATCAATTTTGTATGATTGGCAACCACGCGTTTGTAACGGGGGGGTCTTTGGTGCGAAAAGATGTACCACCATTTGTAAAAGCGGCTAGAGAACCACTTTCGTATGTTGGAATCAATTCTATCGGGTTGCGCAGACGAGGGTTCGATACTACAAAAATTCAAGAAATACAGAATATCTATAGAATTCTATATCAAAAAACATATAATAATACCCAGGCTTCAGAAATTATTGAAGCTGAAATGGAAGCAACTCCAGAACGTGATGAAATCCTCCAGTTTATCAAAAACTCAAAACGAGGTATCATGAAAGGGTATTTCCAAAACTAATTTAAGAACCGTTCAGAACTCTGAACTCACAACTCATAACTAAATAATGGCATCAACATCAGACATCAGAAAAGGATTGTGCATTCACTACAATCATGACATTTATAAAATCATTGAATTTTTACACGTAAAGCCAGGGAAAGGACCGGCATTTGTGCGTACCAAGTTGAAAAGCGTCACGACCGGTAAGGTAATAGACAACACCTTTTCTGCTGGGCATAAAATTGACGACGTACGTGTAGAGACGCATAAATTTCAGTTCTTGTATCAAGAAGGTGAATTCTATCACTTTATGAATACCGAAGATTATACACAAATTCGTTTAATGAAAGACGCTTTAGACACGCCAGAATTGATGAAAGAAGGCGAGGTTGTAACCGTGTTAATTAATACCGAAGACAATGCACCGCTTTCTGTAGATTTGCCAGCCCACGTGATTTTAGAAGTTACCGCTACCGAGCCTGGGGTAAAAGGAAACACAGCTACTAACGCTACAAAACCTGCTACGGTAGAGACTGGGGCAGAGGTAAACGTTCCTTTGTTTATCAATGAAGGCGACAAAATTAGAATCGATACCGAAAAAGGGCAGTATCAGGAACGGATTAAAGAGTAAAAGATGAAATTCAACCCCCAACAAACATTACAAGACATCGCTACAATCTTAGATTGTGACTTTGTGGGCGATGCCGATTTCCCAGTGTTGGGCATGAATGAGATACACGTCGTACAACCGGGCGATATCGTATTTGTAGACCACCCAAAATACTACGATAAAGCATTACAGTCGCCAGCCACAATAATACTCATCAATAAAGTAGTAGACTGCCCCAAAGGAAAAGCACTTTTGGTGAGTGATGACCCTTTTCGCGACTTTAATAAACTTACCAATCATTTCAACCCCTTCCAAATGGCGAGAGCTGTAATTGCAGACTCAGCCAAAATTGGGAAAAACACGGTGATCCAACCCAATGTATTTATTGGTAATAATGTGACGATTGGTGATGATTGTTTGATACACCCAAACGTAACGATATACGATAATACCAGAATTGGAAATAACGTAACCATACATGCAGGCACGGTATTAGGTTCAGATGCATTTTATTATAAAAACCGTCCAGAAAAATTCGATAAACTACTAAGTGGTGGGCATGTAGTGATTGCTGACCATGTAGATATTGGAGCATTGTGTACAATCGACAAGGGAGTTACTGCTGCAACCACCATCGGTGAGGGCACTAAATTAGATAATCAGGTGCATATTGGGCACGATACCGTAATAGGAAAGCGTTGCTTAATTGCTTCTCAGGTAGGAATCGCTGGCTGCGTACTTATTGAAGATTTTGTCACTATTTGGGGGCAGGTAGGTATTACAAGTGGCGTGACAATAGGTGAAAAGGCGATCATTTCGGCACAGAGTGGAGTTAGTAAATCTTTGCCAGGGCACAAATCGTATTTTGGAACCCCTGCAGACGATTTTAGAAAAAAATACAAAGAATTAGCCTCTATCAGATTAATTCCAGATATTATTGAAAAATTAGATAATTTATAATGAGTAACAACGCAAAAAAAATAGTAAGAGCCTTTTATCTGTCTGACTTACTAAAAGATGAAACGGTCTTAAAAACATTTTTTCATAAGGATGTTGAATTAATTTGGAACAGTACCGATGGGCTTTCCATTCTTAATTACGATGACTTAAATACCTTTTTTACTGAAGTACGACGTACTTATTATGATCTAAGAGCAGAGGTAAGTCATATGCTCGAAGATGACGGACATGTCACAATTCGTTACAAGTACTATATCCGTACCATGGAAAATCCAGATGAGGAACTCGGCATTGCCCATTTCATCTGTATTTGGGAAGTAAAAGATGGTAAATTATACCGAGGATGGCAGGTGAGCCAACCTGTAACCGACAAAGACGATACTACCGAATCATACGAACGAGTTAAGGTGTGATTTCTTTTTAAATGCCAACGCAAACAGCTATCTTTGCAGGCGTAAAATTCAAGAAAATTAGTCGTTAATCATAGTAATAGACAATAACAGCAATGAGCGTTTTAGTAAATAAAGATTCAAAAATAATTGTACAGGGCTTTACAGGAAGTGAAGGAACATTCCACGCAGGTCAAATGATAGAATACGGAACCAATGTTGTAGGTGGTGTAACCCCTGGAAAAGGCGGACAAACACACTTAGACAGGCCTGTGTTCAATACAGTTTCTGAAGCAGTAGAAAAAGCAGGGGCAGATACATCTATTTTGTTTGTTCCTCCGGCATTTGCTGCAGACGCCATCATGGAAGCTGCAGATGCAGGCATAAAAGTAATCATTTGTATTACTGAAGGAATTCCTGTGGGCGATATGATCAAAGCTGCTCATTACATTAAAGATAGAGACTGCCGTTTAATTGGCCCTAACTGTCCGGGTGTAATTACTCCAGGTGAAGCAAAAGTGGGGATTATGCCTGGTTTTGTATTCAAAAAAGGAAAAGTTGGAGTGGTGTCGAAATCAGGTACACTAACCTACGAGGCCGCAGACCAAGTGGTAAAACAAGGTTTGGGAATCACTACAGCCATTGGTATTGGCGGAGACCCAATTATTGGAACCACAACAAAAGAGGCGGTAGAATTGCTTATTAACGATCCAGAAACAGAAGCTGTGGTAATGATAGGTGAAATCGGAGGTCAGTTAGAGGCTGATGCCGCACATTGGTACAAAGCAAGCGGTAGCAAGAAACCGGTAGTAGGCTTTATTGCTGGTGAAACTGCGCCTGCTGGTAGAACTATGGGGCATGCAGGAGCCATCGTTGGTGGAAGTGATGATACAGCACAAGCAAAGAAAAAAATCATGAGAGAATGTGGTATCCACGTGGTAGATTCTCCGGCTGAAATTGGTAAAAAAGTAGCCGAAGTATTGGGGTAAGCATAAATTTCTGCTGAAAAGCTTATCGCAATAGAAATATAGATAAGCGACCCATTATTTTAAACGAAATAAATAGTTCTAGCCCTGCATAATCGCAGGGCTTTTTTTATATTTGAGAGATAACTAAATCAACTCATTTAAATCAAACGCTCGGGTTTAGAGCTATCCATAGATATGAAATTACTTGAAGGAAAAACAGCAATTATCACTGGCGGAAGTCGTGGTATCGGTAAAGGAATCGTAGAAGTTTTTGCACAGCACGGTGCAAATGTTGCATTTACATACAATTCGAGTGCAGAAGCTGCAGAAGCCTTGGCGACCGAACTCTCTAAAGATGGCGTTACCGTAAAAGCGTATCAGAGTAATGCTGCGAGTTTTGATGAATCACAACAATTAGCTGCAGATGTTTTAGAAGACTTTGGAAGTATCGATATTTTAGTGAACAACGCTGGAATTACGAAAGATAATTTGCTCATGCGTATTTCCGAAGAAGATTTCGACAAGGTGATTGAAGTAAACTTAAAGTCTGTCTTTAACATGACCAAGGCCGTACAGCGTACTATGCTTAAACAACGCAAGGGTTCAATTATTAATATGAGTTCTGTGGTAGGAGTAAAGGGAAATGCCGGACAAACCAACTATGCGGCTTCAAAAGCAGGGATTCTGGGATTTACAAAGTCGGTAGCCTTAGAGTTGGGTTCACGGGACATTCGTTGCAATGCCATTGCCCCTGGGTTTATAGAAACTGAAATGACAGGAAAGTTAGACGAAGCTACGGTACAATCGTGGCGAGATGCCATTCCGTTGAAACGTGGTGGCAGCCCGGAAGATATTGCCAATATGTGTGTTTTCTTGGGAAGTGATATGTCTAGCTATGTAACTGGCCAAGTACTAAATGTAGATGGGGGGATGCTTACGTAATGCTGTTAGACGGTTTTAGAAGTATTCAAATTTGTATAACTGACCCATTCAGAAACCGGAAAACGTAAATCGTACTTAAATGTCGCCAGAAACCATTTTGTATATCGTTGTATCGGGTGTGATTGCCTTCGCACTAGCTGTTTTTATGTATGGCTATAAATCGAAGTACCGCACATCACTTCGCTGGATTTTTGGTACACTTCGGTTTATTACCCTCTTTTCAATTCTACTGCTCCTTATCAACCCAAAGTTTAAGAGTGAAACTTACACCATTGAAAAGCCACAATTACCTATTCTGGTAGACAATTCAGCTTCTATTTCAGAATTAGAACAATCAGAAAACGGCTTAGCAGCCTTAAATCGATTGAGAACCAATCCCGCTTTAAACGAAAGGTTTGATATTTCAATTTTTAACTTCGGAAATGACCTAGAAGCAAACGACTCTATCACTTTCAACCAAAAAAATACGAACATCGCCAAAGCATTGGCAACGACAAATGGGTTGTTTAAAGACCAGGTAGCACCCACTGTACTGATTTCAGATGGAAATCAGACCTTAGGTTCAGATTATGAGTTTTCTTCGGCATCATTCGCAAACCAAATCTACCCTGTGGTTTTAGGCGATAGTACGAAGTATTCAGACTTGCGTGTAGCACAGCTCAACACCAACCGCTATGCATTCTTAAAAAATCAATTTCCCGTAGAGACCATCTTGGTGTATAGCGGTTCAGAAACGGTAACTTCACAATTTGTGATTACCCAAGGTGCGGCAACGGTATATCGTGAAAGTGTAACCTTTTCAGAACAAGACAATACCAAGACCATATCGTTAACGCTACCAGCTTCGCGTGTAGGTCTACAAACGTATACTGCACAAATCCTCCCTTTGGAAGACGAAAAAAATACGGTAAACAACAGCAAACGATTTGCGGTAGAAGTTATAGACGAGGCTACCAATGTGCTTGTTGTTAGTGCGATGGTACATCCCGACTTAGGAGCCATAAAGAAATCGATTGAAACCAATGAACAGCGTAAAGTGCGATTGGTGAAGCCAGCCGAAGCGCTTTCGTTACTAAACGATTACCAATTGGTGGTTCTGTACCAACCCAACCGAAGTTTTGCAAGTGTGTATACTGAAATTGATAAACTCAAAAAAAATACCTTGCTCATTACGGGCGATAATACCGATTGGAGCTTTTTGAATAGTGCACAGCCAGTCTTTCAAAAGGAGATAACGCGCCAACGTGAAAACGCAGCTGCGCTATTGAACGTGAATTATGGCACCTTTGCAGTAGATGATATTGGTTTTAACGATTTCCCGCCTTTACCTACCACATTTGGTGCGCTTTCGGTCACTACAACACACGAAACGTTGTTGTTTCAATCTATTGCGGGAATCGATACCCAGAATCCGTTGTTGGCAACCGCCGAATTAAATGGAAAACGGGATGCTATTTGGGATGTTGAAGGGATTTGGAAATGGCGCGCTCAAAGTTTTCTCCAAGCCAATAACTTTCAGGAATTCGATGATTTTATGGGGAAACTGGTGCAATATTTGGCATCTACGAAGCGGAAGAGCAGGCTAGAGGTGAGCAATGAGTCATTTTACTACAACAATGCGCCAATTAAAATTTCGGCACAATACTTCGATAAAAACTATGTTTTCGACAATCGTGCTTCGTTGAGTATTTCAGTGATACATGAAGAAAGTAAAAACCGTACGGTTTTTCCAATGTTGTTGAAAAATAACTTTTACGAAGTAGACGTCAATAGTTTGCCAGCCGGCACCTACAATTATACGGTTTCCGTAGCAAACGAATCGATTGCAAGAAGCGGCAACTTTACGATACTCGATTTTAACGTAGAACAACAATTTGGCAATGCCAATGTTTCAAAACTCAACCGTGTTGCAAGTCAAACTGGGGGATCACTTTATTTTTCAGATCAAATCGATGCGTTGATCGAAACCTTAACAGCAGACGATCGGTATCAATCCATTCAAAAAAGCGAAGAAAAAGTAGTACCTTTAATCGATTGGAAATACTTGCTCATTCTAATCGTTCTTGCCTTGAGCACCGAATGGTTTATCAGAAAATACAACGGACTTATATAACTTAAAAAAAATACCTCATGGAAAAATTACCCAAAATAGGAATCCCAATTATTATTATCGTTATCATATTAATTATTGTAGTTGCAAAATCTGCAGTTACCATAGACTCAGGAGAAGCCGGGGTTTTATACAAAACGTTCGACAATGGTGTTGTGACAGATGAACCTCCGCTAGGCGAGGGTTTTCACCTTATCGCCCCTTGGAACAAAGTATATGTATACGAAGTGCGACAACAAGAACTTTTTGAGAAAATGAAGGTACTTTCCTCAAACGGACTGGAAATTCAAATTGATGCCTCTGCATGGTATCAACCTGTCTATGGCGACTTAGGAAACCTGCACCAGTCTATTGGTACAGATTACTTACAGCGTGTCATTCAGCCTGCCATTAGAAGTGCGGCACGTAGTGTTGTGGGCCGGTATACGCCTGAGCAGTTGTATAGTAGTAAGCGTGATGCCATTCAAGATGAAATTTTTGAAGAAACGAAAACGATACTAGAAAAGCAAAATGTGCAGCTCAACGAAGTATTGGTACGCGATGTGACGCTTCCGAATACAATTAAAGACGCGATTGAGCGTAAACTGCGACAAGAACAAGAGTCGTTAGAGTACGAATTTAGACTGGTAACGGCCTCTAAAGAAGCTGAAAAGGTTCGAATTGAAGCACAAGGAAAGGCAGACGCCAATAAAATATTAAGTGCTTCGCTTACCGATAAAATCTTACAAGATAAAGGTATTGACGCAACGCTGAAATTAGCTGAGTCTCCCAATGCCAAAGTAGTCGTGGTAGGTTCTGGTGAAAGCGGATTGCCATTGATTCTAGGAAATAACTAGGCAAAATTAAACCACAAAAAAACTCCTTTAGCGTAAAAAAGTTAAAGGAGTTTTTTGTTTGTGCCCTTGCATCTTTACAAATTCCTATCTGGCTCCCTACGCTTGTCGTATTTGATGTCGCTTAACACAGACGATTTGATACCGATAAAGAAATACCAAGCCGTATTACGCGCCCCGATAGGCGTCCAATTAAAACTCATTTGCCAGCTTTCTAAGTCTCGTTGAAACCGTAGTTGGGTGAGTGTAACCCCTTTGTTGGTAAAATCGTACCCACTAGAAGCACCTACGCGCCATCTTGGAGAAAGTTCCAAATTAGTGCTGAACATCAACGACTGGGAGGTAATCTCGTTCTGGCGCTGTTGGTTACCGTAAGTTATGGTGTATGCTAGACGCAAGTCCCATGGGATATCAAAATTATACCAAGGTTTATCGGTATTGTCTTCATTCTCATCGTCATCTTTGTACAAATTCCCTTTGCCAATATCTTGCGCGTCACCAAACAAATCGTCTGGCCGTCCACCATTTGCAAAGGTTTCGTCTTCAATTCGGTTGGTGGTATCAGGATCGTCGTTCCGTTCAAAATCTTTACTCGAAAAGCTATAGTTTATACTTACGTTAGCGTTGGTTAACCTAAACAAGCTACCACCGTTTTCTATATTGAACTGATCTACACGTCTGTTGCTATTATCCAAAGCATACGGATCTAACGAACCGTTAAAATTTACATCCATTCGATTCACCACAGGGATACTCCCTGTAAACCGTAAGGGACTCCATGGCAAGGAGTCTCCAGCCAAATTATACGCGGTACTGAAGTTTAGGTTGTTCAGCAATACTACTTTTTTGGGTTCGGTGGCCGTCGTATCGGTATCACGTACTTTTGCTTCAAGGGTGTTGCTCAATGACAACCCGATATTACTGGAATAGGTTCGACCAGGGGCGCCATACAGCGTATTTTCAAATCTGGAAAATTGAACTACTTCAGCAGCGACATCAGGATCGGCAGTAGGTACCTGCAACTCTTCGTAGTATTGGTCGAATGACGGATTGATATTATAACTCACATTAGGTCGAACCACATGGCGCAGTGCCTGTATTTTCTTGTCTTCGCCTAAGTTGAAAGTTCCGTAGACTGTGGTTCCTATACTAGTTGAAAAATTATAGGTAAAATATCGGTCAAAACCTTTAATGGTATCTGTAACTATTGCTCCCACATCATTGTTAGCGGTGGCATCGTACCGCCTGTTTATCGTGTTTCCCACCCACGTTTCACGTAAGTTGGTACTGGCGCTGGCACTGAAATAATCGAATAATTTAAAGTTGGTACTCACCGGAATGTTATGTTGTGCCCCTAAAATAGTAGAATCGAACATTTCAGGTTTAAAAAACAGCGAATCTACCGTGGTAAAGCGGTTTTCAGCAGACAGGTCGTACTGCAGATTAATATTTTTAATAATTCCTTTTTTAACGCCTTCCTTGGGGGCAAAAGGGAACACTCTAGACACACTCGCGTTCACGTTAGGAAGCGACATATTGATTTCTTGGGTGTTGGTGTTTTGGGTATGGGTTCCGGCCACCGTAAAATTCACCTGGGGCTCGGTCTCAAATGTTTTTGAATAAGACACAGAACTGCTCAACGTATTTACGAGTCCGCTGGCATTGTTGGTCTGGTTAATCGATTGACGGAAATATCGGCTACTACCCAGGTTTACAGAGGCACCAAAACGGGAACTCGGATTCGCTTTGGCGTCCTGGTTATGGTTCCAACGAATGTTGTATACCGAAGATTGGCTAAAGTCGGGAAAGCCCCGTTCACTATTTATCAAGCTTTCATAGCGAACGTTAAAATTTCCGCGGAACTTATACAGCAGGGCATACGCCACTTCACCCCGAAGTCCGAAACTACCATTTGTGTAGTAATCGCCCAGCACAGCAAGATCTACGTAGTCGTTAATTGCAAAATAGTATCCTCCATTCTGGAAAAAGAACCCGCGTTCGTTGGTATCACCAATAGAAGGGATGATAAATCCAGACGCCCGATCTTCGGTAAGCGGAAAATAGGCAAACGGTAGCCCTACAGGCGTTGGTACATTGGCAATGTACATATTGGTAAGCCCTGTAACGATTTTTTTCTTCGGAACAAATTTGGCTTTTCGTGTATAAAAGTAATATTCAGGATCGTCTAGGTTGGTAGAAGTGGTAAAACGCACATTTTTTAGGTACACCACAGAATCATTCTCCTTTTTGGTCACTTCGGCCAATACGTTGAAACCATTTTGATCCGTACGCGAATTATAGACGATGGCTTTTTCGGTTTTGGTATTAAAAATAATAGAATCTGGCTCTACACGGTTTTGCGCTTGTACAAAAATGGGGCGTTGCGAATAAGTACCCGCGCTGTCTATTCCTTTAGCAAATACTTCATTTTTATTGTAGTCTAAAACGATCAATCCCGCATCAATACGCATGTCGCCATATACGATGTAGGCTTTGTTGTACATATAGATTTTTTGGTTCACCTGATCCATAAAGATGTAGTCCTCACCGTAGTAATCTACCACATCGGTTAATAGTTCCGGTTTCTTTTGCAGCGTGTCGTTTTTCACGGTATCTGCCACTACCTCACTACGTTCTGTGATGATAGGTTGAAGATTTACAGTGGTGGTATCACCTTCAACTTCAGTATTTTCGGGTAAATTGACCTCTTTTTTTGGGGGAATATCTTGTGCATACAAAAATGCACTGTTTATAAACAGTACAATGTAGATAAGTATGTGAAAACGCCTTGTTGTATGCAACACAGGGAACCTATTATGTATTAACTTTGGTGTAGTTTTTGAATGTTCAAAAGTAAGCATATTTTTTTGCCTACTATTTTATAAAATATCAAATTTCAACACGCGTTACTATATTATGAAAATGAAACATCTCGTATTTATTTTTTTAGCCTTAGCAAGCTATCACAATTACGCCTTTACGACCATCAATAATGATGCCCCACCAAAAAAATTCATCGTGGTGCTCGATGCAGGCCATGGGGGACATGATTCTGGAAATCGTGGCAATGGTTTTTATGAAAAAGACATTGTTTTAGACGTAACGTTACAAGTTGGGAAATTGTTAGAAAAACATCCTGACATTAAAGTAGTGTATACACGAAAAACAGATGTTTTTATAGACTTGTACAGGCGAGGCCCTATTGCGAACGAAGTTGATGCCGATATTTTTGTGTCTATCCATTGCGATTCGCATAACTCACAAGCGTATGGTATTGGAACTTTTGTGATGGGGGTTGATAAATCGGGTAAGAATATGGAAACCGCCAAGAAAGAGAACGAGGTGATTTTCTTAGAAGAAAACTATGAAGAAAATTATGCTGGGTTCGATCCAAATTCACCAGAGTCGTTGATTGGCCTTACCTTGATGCAAGAAGAGTACCTGGATCAGAGTATATTATTGGCAAGCCTCATACAAAGTAATATTGTTAACAATCTAAAACGTAAAGACCGAAGTGTGCGTTCGGCACCGTTTTGGGTATTGCATAGTTCGTATATGCCGAGCGTGCTGGTAGAATTGGGTTTTTTGACAAATAATTCTGAAGGACCTTACGTAAATTCAAAAAAAGGGAGAAGCGAGCTCGCCAGTGAAATTGCCAAAGGAATTCTCGCCTATAAAAATAGCATTGCCCTAGCAACCGAAGGTGCTAAAAACCCCGTAATTACAGAAGAGGAAATAGACAAAGCCATCGAAACCACCGAAGAACGTATTTATGATAAGGTTGATTTTCGTGTGCAATTGGCAGCTTCTTCTAAAAGGATAGACACCAAACCCTCTAATTTTAAGGGTTTGAAAGATGTAGACAGAGAAAAAGAAGACGGCTTGTTCAAATATTACTACGGAAAAACCTCCGACTATAATAAAATTCAGCTCATGCGAACTTTCGCCCAAGAAAAAGGCTACGCGTCCTGTTATATCGTTGCCTTTGAAAACGGTAAAAAGAAAAAACTTTCGGAAGTGTTAAATAGTCAGGATAAATAGAAGTTATTTTTCTAACTTTGTTTTTAACTAAAACCATACATTTTTGAGACTTTCACGAGAAGTAAAGACAGGAATCCTCGCCATTGGCGCTATATTACTCTTCATATTCGGATATAGTTATCTTAAGGGGACCAATCTATTGGAAAAAAATAGAACCTTCTTCGTGAAATATGAAAATGTAGAAGGCCTCGCGAAAGGTGCTCCCGTAACGATTAACGGATTGAAAGTTGGGAAGATACAAAGCATCGATTTTGGTGAAGAGCGCGGCAAGTTAGTCGTAGAATTTACCGTAGAGCGTGACTTCGATTTCTCAAAAAATAGCATTGTTCGAATTTATAGCACCGGTTTAATAGGAGGGAAGGCCCTTGGTATTTTCCCTATCTATGATGACTCCGGGATTGCCGAATCAGGCGATTTCCTCTCGGGTGAAGTGCAACCAGGGATGTTAGACGAATTCAGTAAAACCCTAGCCCCACTTGAACAAAAATTAGAAGCCACGTTGGGTGTGGTAGACTCCTTATTGATATCTTTTGTAGACATTATCGATGAAGACACGCGTACCGATCTTAAAAATGCCATCTCCAACCTTTCTGTAGCCACAAAGAACTTTGGTAGCCTTACCGGAAAAGCAGACCAATTGCTAGGAAGAAACGGTGAGAAATTAGACAGAACCTTCACCAACTTAGACAATACAGCGGCCAATTTTGCAAAATTATCCGATTCGCTTGCTAGAATCGAATTAGGCCCTATGGTTCAAAATCTTGAAGATGCAACCGCTGGGCTTAAACAAGTGGTAGACCGTGTAAACAGCAACGAAGGCAGTGTTGGAAAACTGCTGAATGACGATCAGGTGTATGAAAACCTAGAAGGCGCAACGAAACAACTAGAAGAACTATTGCAGGATTTAAAACTGAACCCAAAACGCTATGTGCATTTTTCGGTCTTCGGAAAGCGCGATAAAGGGTACGAACCTCCTGCAGATCCAGAAAAGTAAACCATGCAATATATTCCTAACATCTTGTTTTTGGTAGCCTTGGCTGCTGGTATCGGGTATTTCACAATAAATATTCGAAAGGTTATCCGTAACATCAAATTAGGTCAAGAAGTTGACGCGAGCGACCACACCAAAGAACGTTGGGGAAACGTAGTGCGCATCGCATTAGGCCAAAGTAAAATGGTAGTGCGTCCCGTTGCTGGATTATTACACATCGTTGTGTACGTTGGCTTTATCATCATCAATATTGAAGTGCTCGAAATCATTATCGATGGTCTCTTCGGAACGCATCGTATATTGGCTTTTCTCGGACCGGTATACGATTTTTTGATTGGTTCTTTTGAAATATTAGCGCTTTTGGTATTGTTAGGGGTCATTTTTTTCTGGACACGCCGAAACATTCAAAAAATAAGACGTTTCTGGGCAAACGAAATGAAAGGCTGGCCAAAAAATGATGCCAACTATATTTTATATTTTGAAATGGTGCTAATGGTACTGTTTCTTACCATGAATGGGGCAGATTTAGCCCTGCAACAGGGAGTCGCCTCTGATGCTTACACCAGCGAAGCGGCAAGCCATTACATCACAGCAGGATCCTTTCCCGTAAGCCAATACATTGCTCCCCTTTTTGAAGGAATGGCCGAAGGTACCTTGATACTTATTGAGCGCAGCGCATGGTGGTTGCATATCCTAGGTATCCTAATTTTCTTGAACTATTTATATTTCAGCAAGCATTTACACATCATATTAGCATTTCCGAATGTATACTACGGAAGGGTGCGTCCGCAAGGGCAATTCAAAAATCTAGATTCTGTTACTAATGAAGTAAAGTTGATGATGGACCCAACTGCCGACCCCTACGCGGCACCAGCAGAAGGAGCAGAAGCACCAGCTAAATTCGGAGCTAGCGACGTGATGGATCTCAACAGAATCCAGTTGTTGAACGCCTATACCTGTACCGAATGTGGTCGCTGTACCAGCGAATGCCCCGCCAACCAAACAGGAAAGAAATTATCACCGCGTAAAATCATGATGGACACACGCGACCGTCTTGAGGAAGTCGGTAAAAACATTGAAGCCAACGGGACATTTAAAGAAGATGGCAAGCAGCTGTTAGACGATTATATTACACGTGAAGAGTTGTGGGCTTGTACTACCTGTAATGCCTGCGTAGAGGCCTGCCCAGTTAGTATCGACCCATTGAGCATTATTATGGACATGCGCCAATATTTGGTGATGGAACAGTCTGCCGCACCCAACGAGTTAAATGTAACCATGAGCAATATTGAAAACAATAGCGCACCATGGCCTTTTAACCAGATGGACCGATTGAACTGGAAGGATGAGGGGTAACATTTTTATGGCAATCACTTTTTGCTGGTTGTGCTATACAGCCCAGGCACAAATTGGTTATCAAAAAGATTCGCTCCAAATAAAAGTGTATACTGAAATTGAATATAAGGGAGACAGACCCTCAAAAATAAAAGTGGTAAAAGTGTTTTGTGATTATTGCAATGAGAAACAAATTCAGTTTTTGTCACAAGAAGCATGGACCATCTCGTATCAAAATAGATATGGGTACAGAGAAAAAATTAAAAATGGAAAGGCGAAGTTAGCCCATTACATTAGAGTGAATAAAGAAGATTTTAAAAAGATACAATGAAGACCGAAGATGTAAATAAGATATTACGTGAAACCAATGTAGATGGTGAAAGTGTGAGCCCAATGCTCCCAGAAGATGTGAAAAACTATCTCATAGATATTGATGGAACCATTACCGAAGATGTACCAAATGAGCAACCAGAACGCATGGCAACCTGCGAACCTTTTCCAGATGCGCTTAAAACATTGAATAGATGGTACGACGATGGGCATATTATCTGCTTCTTTACATCAAGAACCGAAGACCACAGAAATGTAACGGAAACTTGGTTGAAAAAACACGGATTTAAATACCATTCCTTACTTATGGGCAAGCCAAGAGGAGGAAACTACCATTGGGTAGACAACCATTTAGTGAAAGCTACGCGATACAAAGGGAAATTTACCGATTTGGTTGAAAAAGAAGTGACCATTCAAGTATTTGAAGATTAAAATAATAACATGAGCGAAACAATCACAGTGCCAACCATGGCAGAATATATGGCCCAAGGCAAGCAACCTGAAGTACTTTTTTGGGTGGGCTGCGCGGGAAGTTTTGACGATAGAGCCAAAAAGATTACCAAAGCATTCGTAAAACTATTGCACAATGCAAAAGTAGATTTTGCTGTCCTGGGAACTGAAGAAGGTTGTACGGGAGACCCTGCAAAGCGTGCTGGGAATGAGTTTTTATTCCAGATGCAAGCCATGATGAATATTGAAGTACTAAATGGCTACGAAATTAAAAAAATCGTAACTGCTTGTCCGCACTGCTTCAACACCCTTAAAAATGAATATCCAGGGCTCGGAGGAAACTACGAGGTTATGCACCATACCCAATTTTTAAAGTCGCTGTTAAATGAAGGCAGGCTAAAGGTAGAAGGTGGTAAATTTAAAGGCAAACGTATTACTTTTCACGATCCGTGTTACTTAGGTCGTGCTAACAATGAGTACGAAGCACCGCGAGAGTTATTAGAAAAACTAGAAGTGGAGCTGAACGAGATGAAACGCTGCAAGTCGCGCGGACTATGCTGTGGGGCTGGTGGCGCACAAATGTTCAAAGAACCAGAACCAGGTGCTAAAGACATTAATATTGAGCGAACCGAAGAAGCATTGGGTACCAAACCCGATATCATTGCAGCAGGTTGCCCATTTTGCAATACCATGCTTACCGATGGTGTAAAAAATGCAGAAAAAGAAGATAGCGTAGCGGTCATGGATGTAGCCGAAATGATTGCAAGCGCACAAGACTTATAATTCGAGCGATAGATGTTAGTAGATTTTGATACCCTTCCTCCCGAATCCAGAATTTGGATTTACCAAAGCAATCGTAAGCTCAGTGACGACGAAGTTGCTGTTATTTCAGATCGTACAGCAGATTTCTTAAAACAATGGACGGCCCATGGTGCCAATTTAGAAGCTGCATTCGAGATAAAACACAACCGATTTATAGTGCTGGGTCTCAATCAGACCAATGCTTCGGCTTCCGGTTGCAGTATTGATGCATCTGTACATTTCATCCAGCAGTTAGAGCAACAATTCGAAATCGATTTACTCGATAAAATGAATGTGACTTTCTACAACGGCGAATTTATTGCGCATAAGTCGTTAGCCGATTTCAAGAAAATGGCCAAAGCACGTTCCGTCTCACCAAACACGGTGGTTTTCAACAATTTGGTAAACACCAAAGAAGAATATCTTGAAAACTGGGAAGTTCCTGCAAAAGAAAGCTGGCACAGCAGGTTTTTAGCATAGTTTTTGTACATTTAAATGCTATGAGAAGACTGCTTACTACCGCGCTTATTTCCGTACTGTTCAGTTCCGCGAATGCGCAACAAATAAATCCATTATTAGTTGAAAACGACCTTATAAACCAACAAAAATGGGTAGATAGTATCTACGGAAATATGTCGCTACAAGAAAAAGTAGGACAGTTGTTCATGGTCGATATCTACTCTAGCGATCCTCCCGCTAAAGTAAATAAAGTGAAGTCACTTATTGAAAACCAATATATTGGCGGCGTTATCTTTTCGAAAGGGGGACCCAAGCAACAGGCTAAGTTAAACAACGAATTTCAGGAACTTTCAGGAATCCCGCTTATGATGGCGATGGATGCCGAATGGGGGCTGGCAATGCGTCTTGATTCTACCTATGCTTTTCCGTGGAATATGACACTTGGTGCTATACAGGATAACCAAATTGTGGAGAAAGTCGGGAAACGCATTGGCGAACATGTAAGACGACTTGGGATGCACATAAATTTCGGTCCGGTGGTAGATATCAACACCAATCCCAAAAATCCAATTATTGGGAATCGCTCTTTCGGGGAAGACAAAGAGAATGTCACCGATAAAGCCATGGCATTTATGAAGGGCATGCAAAGTGCTGGTATTATGGCCAATGCAAAACATTTTCCGGGGCATGGCGATACCGATAGCGACAGCCATAAGACGTTGCCCACCATTCATTTTTCCAAAGAACGCATAGATAGTATTGAGCTTTATCCTTACAAAAGACTGATTGAAGCAGGATTGGGAAGTGTTATGGTAGCACACCTTAACATCCCATCTCTCGAAGCTCGTAATGGCTATCCTTCGTCTATTTCAGAAACCATTGTGACCGATATCTTGCAACGTGAATTGGGCTTTAATGGCCTTATTTTTACAGATGCGTTGAGTATGAAAGGAGCTTCCAATTTCAAAGAGCCGGGAGAAATCGATTTAGCTGCGTTTATGGCAGGAAATGATGTACTACTTATTTCAGAAAACATTCCGAAGGCCCACCAATTATTGGTGAATGCTTTTCGGGAAGGCACTATTACCGAAGCGCGCTTGGCACATTCAGTAAAGAAAATACTGTATGCAAAATACAAGCTTGGCCTGAATATGTATGAACCTGTTTCTTCTGAAAATTTAATTGAAGATCTAAATAGTCCGTGGGATGATGCTTTGTACGAAGAAGCCATGGAAAATGCGCTTACCGTGGTGAAAAATCAAAATAATGTTTTGCCTATCACAGACCTTCAGAAAAAGAAAATTGCCTATATAAATTTTGGAGATGATTCTGGAGCGGCTTTCTTGCAACAACTACGACAATATGCTGAAATAGATTGGGTTAAGGCAAATGGATTAAATGATTACGTTAAGAAATTAGAAAATTATAATTATGTGATTATCGGTTTCCATCGCTCTAATGAAAATCCGTGGAAATCGTATGAATTCACCGAAAAGGAACTAGTTTGGATTTATGAAATCGCCAGAACCAATACGGTGATTCTCGATGTATTTACAAGACCTTACGCACTATTAGACTTAAAAACCACCACCAACTTTGAAGGAATTATTTGTTCGTATCAGAACAGCGAAATGTCTCAACAGTTATCGGCCCAGCTCATTTTTGGAGCCAGGGGAGCTTCTGGAAGGCTGCCGGTGAGTATAGGGGAAGAATTTCCCGTGCATACTTCAGTAGAAACAAAACCGATACGTCGTTTGCAATACGGTACGCCAGAAAGCGTCGGATTGAGCAGTAAAAAATTGAAGAAAATTGATACCATGGCTTGGTCTGGGCTTTGGGGCGATATGATGCCCGGAGCACAAATATTGATTGCCCGTAAAGGAAAAGTGGTCTATAACAAGCAGTTTGGGCACCATACACAACAAAAAAAGAATCGGGTAGAGGCAAACGATGTCTACGATGTTGCCTCTCTAACTAAAATATTGGCCACCCTACCCATGATTATGGAATTGGTAGATCGTGGTGTGCTCACCATGGATACCAAACTATCTGAAATGTTGCCCGAATATAAAAACTCTAACAAGGCAAATATCACCTTGCAACAAATGCTGTCGCATGTGGCACGGTTAAAGGCATGGATACCATTTTACGCACACACATTAGATTCTGTAACAAAGCAGCCTTCTGCCAAATATTACAAGAAAAATCCGAATGAAGAATTTAATGTCCAAGTAGCTGAAGGGCTTTACATGCGAAGAGATTACAAGGATAGCATATTCGAAATCATTAGAAAAAGCGATCTTAGGCCACGTAGCGGTTATAAATACAGCGATTTACCGTATTATATTTTGAAAAAATATTTAGAAGATTTTTATGGTTCTCCGCTCGATATCATTGTACAACGCAACTTGTATGAATCGCTTGGGGCTAATCATACGACCTACAATCCGCTTTCCAAATTTACCAAGGCCGACATTGTACCTACCGAAGAAGATAATTACTTTAGAATGCAAAAAGTACAGGGCTTTGTACACGACCAAGGCGCAGCAATGGTAGACGGAGTGGGTGGTCACGCAGGGCTTTTCAGCAATGCAAACGATATTGCTAAAATCATGCAACTATATCTTTGGAAAGGTTTTTACGGGGGGAAACGCTATATCAAACCCGAAACATTAGATTTGTTCAATACTTGCAATTATTGCAGTGAAGACGTTCGTAGAGGCGTTGGTTTCGACAAACCCCAATTGGGAGAAAGTGGCCCTACTTGTGGCTGTGTTTCAATGACAAGTTTTGGCCATAGCGGATTTACCGGCACGTTTACTTGGGCAGATCCGGAAGAAGATATTGTGTATGTTTTTCTTTCAAACCGTACCTATCCTTCCGCAGATAATAGAAAACTTATCGGAAGTAATCTGCGAAGCAACATTCAAGAAGTTATTTATCAAGCCATTCAATACGAACCAGAGTATACCATTCAAACCGCACAAAAATGAAAATAGCCATTGTTTGTTACCCAACCTTCGGAGGAAGCGGTGTTGTAGCCACAGAATTAGGCTTAGCCCTTGCTGAGAAAGGCCATGAGGTGCATTTTATTACGTATAAGCAACCGGTCAGACTCGAACTATTGTCACAAAACATTCACTTTCATGAAGTGTCTGTTCCCGATTACCCGCTCTTCCATTATCAACCTTATGAACTAGCACTTTCCAGTAAATTGGTAGATATGGTAAAATTATACCGTATAGAAGTATTACATGTACATTATGCGATTCCGCATGCATATGCAGGGTATATGGCGAAGAAAATGCTGTTGGCAGAAGGTGTTTCCATTCCTATGGTAACTACCTTGCACGGCACCGACATTACGTTGGTAGGTAACCATCCATTTTATAAACCTGCGGTTACCTTCAGTATTAATAAAAGTGACATGGTGACCTCTGTTTCTGAAAGTTTAAAAGATGATACCAATCGGCTTTTTGACATTTCTACGGAAATAGAAGTGGTTCCCAATTTTATCGATATTGAAAAATATACAAATCCGTATACCGATTGCCAGCGGGATTTGATGGCCGAAAAGAATGAATTTATCATTACACACATCAGTAATCTGAGGGAGGTAAAACGTGTTCGGGACGTGATTGAAATCTTCGACCGCATTCAGAAAAAAATACCCGCAAAGCTCATTATGGTAGGCGAGGGGCCTGAAAAAGTGGCTTGTGAGCGTTTATGCCGTGAGAAAGGAATAGAAAACAAAGTGAAATTCTTGGGCAACAGTAGCGAAATAGACAAAATTTTATGTTTTAGCGATTTGTTCTTGCTTCCTTCGGAAAAGGAAAGCTTCGGACTCGCAGCTTTGGAAGCGATGGCAAGTGGAGTACCGGTGATTTCTAGTAATACGGGAGGACTGCCAGAAGTGAATCAACACGGCGTAAGTGGTTATTTAAGCGATGTGGGCGCTATAGACGATATGGCAGCCAATGCGTTGTCAATTTTAAGCAGTCCTGAAGAACTTGCGAAGTTTAAGAAAAACGCAAAAGAAACAGCTAGAAAGTTCGATACTGCTAACATTGTTCCGCTCTATGAAGATATTTACTCAAAAGCAATTAGTTATGTTTCATAAAAAATCGTTTCTAATAATACTTCCAATTGTCTTTCTGTTGTTAAGCTGCGGAAACAAAAGCACGGTTTCAGGTGATCCTTCGTTAGGTGAAATTCCAAAAGGAGCCCAAGAAATGGCTTTTGAAACACTTTTCAGTTCTAGCCAAAGCGGTTTAAAAGAACCTACCCAAGAGGTACTAAACTCTGGAGATGGGTTAAAAAATGTGTTTGCAATCATTAACAGCAAGCGCAAACCAGGAATCCCAATTCCTGACGTTAATTTTGACACGCATGAAGTTTTTGTTTTTAGTCCAGGTCAGGTAAGCCACGGTGTTCCAAGTCCGAAAGTTCAGCGAATGCTGCAATTTGAAAATAAAATAGTAGTACAATTAGAGCCCGTTGAACAAAACGAAAATGGTTATGCCACTACGGTAATTTCAGAACCTTGTGTGATTGTAGCATTTAAGAAAACTTCGCTCCCTGTCGTGGTAGAGACAACAGGCATGAAAAACTAAGCAAATTTTTCTTTTAAAAATGCCATGGCATTGCCATGAAGCACGCGTTCTACAATATGTTCGGCACTTATCTGGTTAAAAGGTTCCAGCTTTCCTTTGTGGTTATCGAGATACGCCTGCGCATGGTGTAGCATTTCTTCGCCTAAATCTTTAATGTTCTCTGCAGTCCAAAGACCTTTAATCGGGTTTACAATGCCGTCAAAATCGCTGCCAATGGTTTGGATTCCCCAACAGAACAGCCCTTCATTGTTCAGAACTTCGGCGACGTGCTCGACTTGGCGCCAAACCAAAAGCGACTTTTTCTTTAGTTGCTTTCTTTTATTAGGAAAGTATATTTTTGAAGCATTGATGGCCTTTTTACTTCCAATACGACGCTCGTCTAACTGGATTCCGAAGATTCCATTGCTTTTTGCGATACGAACCAATTCATCGTCATAAAAATTGATATCAATATTGTTGAAATATTGTGCTCTATCAGGATAATCTGTTACATCCCACTGTACAATAGATCGATGTCCGTTAGCCGCACCATGACTGGCAATTACAGGGATGTTGTCATCTTTGTATTTTGTGTCTAGCAAGTCGTAATATGCTTTTCTAGAAGTGGTACTCATATGTTTAATGTCTAACGGGATTCGGGGTCCGTTGGTATCTGAAAGAAGCTGGTCTATAACTTCCAAGCCCAGATCTGTTATCCCAGAATTTAATCCCCTATTCTGATTGTCTTTTAGGGCACCAATGCTGATGCTTCGCGCATGGCCGCACAATTCGTTATAAAAATGATGGGCAAATGTTATAAAAACAGGTTTGTGTTTCCAATCTTTTACTGTTTTGAGATTTTTCAGTACTTCATCACGGTTAGCAGTATCGGTATTCATTTCCAGACCTGTATTCAAGGCATGCCCGCCTTCGATTGAAAGAATAATGTTGATGATTTTTTTTGAGTCCGTCTCCTGTGCTTTGTTCTTTTCAATTTCAGCAAAACTATTCACAAGACGGTACGTATAGAACACACCATCAATTTTTTGCACTTGGTTGTGCAATTGCCTGTAAAATGCATATTCACTCTCTAAATCTTCAAAATAATCGCGATGTCGTAGCACCTGATCTATTCTACTCTGGCTAACGCTGGCAGCGAGATTTACCAGAACATCTGTAAGGCCTTTCCAACCAAAAATGCGCTTGCTTAAAAAGTGTTTTTCGAAAGGGTATAAACTCACAATTACCACTTTAGTCTTTGCCCGGGCCAATGCCGTCATGTCTGTTTGGGTAAACTTGGTGAGCGTCACCAATCGATTGGTGAACTTTTCGAGGACTGTGGGCGGACTGTAATGCCAAATAGAATTTTTTCGTCCTTCGTCTAATTCATTCTGTTTTGGAGGTTCGTACTTAAAACTTTTACTGTACGGTTTCAATGAAGGGTGGCAGTGAATGTCTACGTAATGCGTGTCCATGATTGCTGCAATTAGTTAGCACCTTAAAAATGAGGCTTTTATTTTAAATTACAAAGAGGGTTTTTCCTGTTTTTTCCCGTGTTGTACCCCATAAAAAAAGAGCGATTCAAAAGAACCGCTCTCCGTATAATTTAATATTTCAACTTAAAACTGGTAACGAACACCAAGGGCAATATCGAAATCTACATCATCATTCACATCGCCAAAGCCAAACTCAGGTCTAAAATCGAGCGAAAGTAATAGCGGGAAATCAAAATCGTATTCTATCCCGATGTCACCTGCCGCATATACATACGTCTCGCTATCGTCGAATCCAGGGGGTACATTGTCAAAATCTACCTGTGCAATTCCTCCACCAGCACCCACGTACCAATTAAATCCGCCGTCAATATTCCACACCCATTGATACAAACCAGTGAGTCTAAAAGCATCAAAGTTATTAGAACTCCGCCATCCAAGATCAAACTCGAGTCTATTTTTCTCGTTCAAATAGCGTTGGTAGCTTACTTCTGTTCCAAATCCATCACTGTCTCCCAAACGAAGTCCAATGGCATTTTTTTCTTCCTGTGCGTTGGCCGAAATTGCAAATCCGATCAAAGCGATACTACATAAAATTAGTTTTTTCATGCTATAAATTGTTAGGGTTATACCACAAACCTAAGCTTTATTTTTCTTCAAAATAGTTAATAGAATGTTAGTGTTTTGCGTCATAAAGATTGTGGTAATCATTCCAACAGCTTATTTTTACATATCATGGACGAACGTTTACAACAGTTGGCTGCACAATTAGACGGTGCCTTACATTTCGATAGGCTACACAAGGCGCTCTATGCTACCGATGCTTCTGTTTATCGAAAAACTCCTTTGGCCGTTGCTTTTCCTAAAACGGTAAACGATATTAAAAAACTTGTCAAATTTGCTGCAGACGAAGGTACTTCTCTCATACCTAGAACGGCAGGCACTTCGCTGGCAGGACAGTGTGTCGGAGACGGTATCGTGGTTGATGTTTCAAAACACTTTACACAGATTATTTCAGTAGATGAAAAAGCTAGAACCGTAAAGGTACAGCCCGGAGTAGTGCGAGACGAATTGAACACATTTTTAGAGCCTTATGGCCTGTTTTTCGGTCCGAACACCTCTACCAGCAATCGTTGTATGATTGGCGGCATGGTGGGTAACAATAGCAGTGGAACGACGTCGATCAAATATGGTGTTACTCGTGACAAAGTGTTAGCGCTTAAAACGGTGCTTTCCAATGGTGAAGAAGTATCATTTTCTGCCATTTCTGAAGCAACTTTGAAGCAAAAATGTGCTACGGAAACTTTAGAGGGTGCTATTTATACAATGCTTTACAGTGAACTTTCTTCGGAAACGACCCAAGCCGAGATTCAGGCGCAATTCCCGAAACCTGAAATTCATAGAAGAAACACGGGTTATGCAGTTGATGCGCTACTCGATACAGAAGTTTTTGGGACCACTGAAACGCCTCTGAACCTTTGTAACTTGCTCTGCGGAAGTGAGGGAACCCTTGCGTTTACTACGGAAATTACCTTACAATTAGACGTGCTTCCTCCAAGAGAGCGTGCGATCGTTGTCGCACATTACCACACGATTGAAGCATGCCTAGACGATGTAAACCACGTCATGCAACATCCCTTGTTTACTTGTGAAATGATGGATGATGTGATTTTAGATTGTACCAAGCACAACAAAAAATTTGAGCCGTATCGCTTTTTTGTTGAAGGAGCGCCAAAAGCACTCTTGTTGTTAGAATTAAGGGCAGATACTGCTGCTGCGTTGCTGCCACAGATAGCAGCGCTGCAGGCAACGTTAAATGATACGGCACAAAGTTATGCCGCACCAGTCCTAACGGGAAAAAAAATTGATATGGCTATGGAGTTACGGAAAGCCGGACTCGGACTGTTGGGGAACATGGTAGGCGACCAGAAAGCCGTGGCGTGCATAGAGGATACTGCCGTTGCCTTACCAGATCTTCCTAGTTATATCAGGGAGTTTTCGACCATCATGGAAAAATACGACCAAAAAGCGGTCTATTATGCCCACGCGGGAGCGGGAGAGCTACACCTCCGTCCCATACTTAACTTAAAATCGGATGAGGGAGTTGAATTATTCCGCAATATCACAACTGACGTTGCACAACTCACTAAAAAGTACCGCGGCTCCTTCTCTGGAGAACATGGTGATGGCATTGTGCGTGCCGAGTTTCTAGAAATGCAGATCGGTACCGAGAATTTTGAACTGTTACGACGGATTAAAAAATGTTTCGACCCAAACAACATCTTTAATCCCGGCAAAATCACTAATGCATGGCCTATGGATAAAAGCCTTCGCACCGATTATCAGGAACAGGAGATATCTACCAAGCTAAGTTTTGACGATTCGAAAGGCATCGTACGATTGGCAGAGAAATGTAATGGTAGTGGCGACTGTCGGAAGTCTGAGCATGCTGGCGGAATGATGTGCCCGAGCTATCAGGCTACTAAAAATGAAAAAGACACCACCAGGGCAAGAGCCAACATGCTGCGTGAAGTCCTTACCCAAAATGACAGAAATAATAAATTCGATTCTGAAGCGCTCAAAGAAGTATTCGATTTGTGCATCGGTTGTAAAGCCTGTGCCAGCGAATGCCCAAGCAATGTTGATATGGCCACTGCAAAATCTGAATTTCTCTACCAATACCGAAAGACCCACAAAGCCAGTAAAGCTGACCTGCTCGTTGCTAAAAGTACACACTACAATAAGTTAGGTTCTTGTTTTCCGAAATTGGTCAACTTTATGTTTCAGAATAGCATCACCTCAAAATATATTAAGAAAAGGGGTAATATTTCAGAAAAAAGAACAGTGCCCAAAATTTCAAGCAAAAGTTTTAGTAAAGAATATAAAACAGTTAAAAATCAGATTGATACAGAAAATATTGTTTTATTGTTTATTGATGAATTTAGTAATTATCTGGAGGCCGAAATCGCAACTGATGCATATACATTACTTACTGCTTTAGGGTATCAGGTAAAGGTCATAGATTCGCTAGATAGCGCCAGGGCCATGTTGTCTAAAGGTTTTTTAGACGAAGCCAAAATTGAAATTGATACTAATATTTCATACTTAAAGGAAAAGGTAACCGCTAAGTGTCCCTTAATCGGTATTGAACCTTCGGCTATTCTAGGTTTTCGGGATGAATATCTGCGCTTAGCAGAGGATACTATTGCTGCAAAACAGATTGCAGCTAACACCTTTTTGATAGAAGAATTTTTAGCTTCAGAGTTTCAAAAAGGAAATATTACATCTGATCAGTTTACAGTGGAAGCCAAAAAGGTGAAAATCCATGTGCATTGCCATCAGAAGGCACTGAGCAACCAAAAGGTGACCTTCGATATACTGAACATCCCAAAAAATTATACGCCTACCCTAATTCCTTCGGGATGTTGTGGCATGGCAGGGAGTTTCGGCTATGAAAAAGAACACTTTGAAGTGAGCATGAAGATAGGGGAGTTGAAGTTGTTTCCCAGTATTCGAAAAACACCTGAAACGGTACTTATTGCTGCGAATGGGACCAGTTGTAGGCATCAAATTAGCGACGGCACAAACCGTAATGCCCTTCACCCGGTTAGCATTTTGGCACGTGCACTAAAAGCTAACTAAGCTTTAGTAATTGTTGGAATGCAGAAAGCACTTCGGTCGTCGACTTTTTATCAGATTGTTCAGCTTTCATCATGCTATTAAGCGTAAACTTTTCTGGGTTGTATTGATACAGTCGCCAACTCTCGTTATGATATTCTAACGCAGTTAAATTTTCAATCCAATCGCCACTATTTAGATACACACATTTCCCTTTTTGATTAGCAACACTTCGCATAGCGGGCTCGTGAATATGTCCGCACACTACATAGTGATAGCCATTTTCAATGGCCAATTCAGAGGCTGTGGTTTCAAAATCTGAGATAAACTTTACGGCGCTTTTTACCGAGCTTTTTATTTTTTTAGAAAGTGAGTACTTTTCTTTTCCGAAGAAATTCAACACTAAATTGATAAACCGATTGAGTAATATCAATATGTCGTAGCCCCATCCACCTAGCTTTGCAATCCATTTGGCATGCTGAATCGAGGCATCAAAGACATCTCCATGAAAAAACCACGCTTTTTTACCATCTAAGTTGAGCACTAGTTTATCTAGAATTTGAATATTCCCCATCTTGGTTTCACTAAATCGCCTCATTTTTTCATCGTGGTTTCCCGTGATATAGTAGACTTGAGTGCCCTTTGTTGCAAGCGCCAATATTTTTTTAATTACCTGAAGATGCGCTTTGGGGAAATACCGTTTTCTAAATTGCCATATATCAATAATATCGCCATTCAGTATCAGTTTTTTGGGCTTAACAGAATTCAGATAATGCAAGACCTCTTTAGCATGGCAACCGTAGGTGCCCAAATGAAGGTCTGATACTACCACAATGTCTACTTTTCGTTTCAATAGGTCTACTTTTAAAATGCAAAGTTGAATCGTTTATTTCCGTTGTACATTATGTGAATGTTATCGTTATTTAACCAAAATTATACGTTGTTTAAAACCTTGTTGATAACGATATCTTTATTTTTAGGTTCGGTTGGAAAGATTTACATTTGTTGAAAACCGAACTATGGCCGGAAATACCTTCGGAACCCTTTTTAAACTGACTACCTTTGGGGAGTCGCATGGTCCTGCCATCGGAGGGATTATCGATGGTTGTCCAGCAGGCTTAGAAATTGATTTTGATGCAATTACTGCGGAAATGCAACGCCGAAAACCAGGCCAATCTGCAATTGTAACACAACGTAAGGAAACAGATTCGGTACAATTTCTCTCCGGAATTTTTGAAGGTAAAACTACAGGAACTCCTATCGGATTTACGATTCAGAACACAGACCAGAAGTCGAAAGATTATTCGCATATAAAAGATACCTATAGACCGTCTCATGCCGATTTTACATTCGATAAGAAATATGGGCATCGGGATTATCGCGGTGGGGGTCGCTCCTCGGCTCGCGAAACAGCGTGTAGGGTAGTGGCAGGAGCCATTGCAAAACAATTGCTTAACCATATTAAGATAACCGCGTATGTTTCTTCCGTAGGTGAACTTTCGCTCGACAAACCATACACTGATTTAGATTTTTCTGAAATCGAAAAAAACCCAGTACGGACTGCAGACAAAGAAATGGCAGTTACCATGGAAAATCATATCAAAGCGATAAAAAAACAAGGTGATACTATTGGCGGTACCATAAGCTGTGTGATACAGCAAGTGCCGATTGGACTCGGAGAACCGGTATTCGATAAATTACATGCTCAGTTGGGGAAGGCCATGCTGTCTATCAATGCGGTAAAAGGATTTGAATATGGGAGTGGATTTCAAGGTACGAAGTTACGTGGCAGCGAACATAACGATCGTTTTAATCCGGATGGAAGCACACAAACCAATCATAGTGGCGGCGTACAAGGTGGTATAAGTAATGGAGCCGATATTTATTTTAATGTGGCTTTTAAGCCCGTAGCCACCATTATCCAGTCGCAAGAAACCATAAATAGTCAGGGGGAGATCGTAGAAATGATGGGGAAAGGAAGACATGATCCTTGCGTAGTGCCGAGAGCGGTACCTATTGTAGAGGCAATGGCAGCCCTTGTTATAGCCGATTTTTGGTTACTGAATAAATTGTCTAAATTGTGATTTCAAAAAATAATTAAATTTCGCTTTGCGCGAACAACCGTATGAAAAAACTAGCACTACATTGGCAAATCTTATTAGGAATGGCACTTGGGGTAATTTTCGCCCTTATCATGACCAATTTTTCATGGGGTGACGATTTCATAGCCGATTGGATTAAGCCTTTTGGAACCATTTTTATCAAATCACTAAAGTTAATTGCTGTACCACTTATCCTAGCATCATTAATCAAAGGAGTATCAGATTTGAAAGATATCTCTAGCTTATCAAAAATGGGGTTGCGAACTATTATCACCTATGTAATGACCACCATCATTGCGGTAACAATAGGTTTGGGTGTGGTAAATGCAGTGAAACCAGGTGCCACGATCGGTGAAGACACACGCGATGAACTGGTTGAAGCCTACGGTGGAGAAGCACAAAAGCGACAGGAAGCGGCGAAGATGCAAAAGGAAGCCGGACCGTTACAGGCTTTGGTAGACATTGTACCCGATAATATTATTGGTGCTTCTGCCGACAACAGAAACATGTTACAAGTCATTTTCTTTGCTATTTTCTTCGGAATAGGGATGATCTTAATCCCAGAAAAAACAGCTGCTCCCGTAAAAGGATTTATTGATGGCTTTAATGAAGTCATTTTAAAAATGATCGATTTAATCATGCTTGCCGCACCTTATGGTGTGTTTGCCCTTTTGGCCGCTCTTGTGGTGGAAGCACCGAGCGCAGACCTTTTTGCAGCGCTTGGTATGTACGCGCTCTGTGTGGTTTTAGGGTTGGCACTCATGATTGGTGTCTACCTGATGCTGGTATGGATATTTACCAAAAAATCACCCCGTTTTTTCTTAAATGGAATGGGGCCTGCACAACTTTTGGCATTTTCAACAAGTAGTAGTGCTGCAACGCTACCCGTAACCATGGAACGTGTTGAAGAACACATAGGCGTTAAAAAGGAAGTTACAAGTTTTGTATTGCCTATCGGTGCAACTATAAATATGGATGGTACAAGTCTTTACCAAGCCGTGGCAGCCGTATTTATTGCACAAGCATTTGGAATGGATTTATCGCTTTCTACGCAATTGGGAATTATTGCCACCGCGACGCTCGCGTCTATCGGTTCTGCTGCAGTTCCAGGCGCAGGAATGGTGATGCTCGTTATTGTACTGGCACAAGCCGGTATTCCAGAGGCTGGCCTGGCACTAATTTTTGCTGTAGATAGACCACTAGATATGTGTAGAACGGTTGTGAATGTTACAGGTGACGGTGCCGTATCGATGATGGTGGCCAAATCGCAAGGCAAACTTGGCGAACCGCATGTGAAAGATTGGGATGACGACTACCATCCTGAAGTAAAAGCATAATAATTACTCCTGTCAATTCATGAATTTCGAGGGTTAATTCCTTGAATTTAAGTCGGTTGTTTCTGTTTTTTTGACTGTGTTTTGTACTTTTAATATTGCATATGAGGTGCATTTCAACTCCCCATGTTTTTTATAAACATGGAACATAGATATTTGATTCTCTTCGTAATCTCCCTTTTGGTTTATTCGGAAATTGGCTTTTGCCAAGTAGGTATTGGTACTGTTACACCTTCGCCATCATCGGCCTTAGACATAAGCGCAACTGCTGATGGCGGGATAAGCTATAAAGGAATGTTGCTACCACGTGTGCCAACAATAGCAAATAGAAACACGATTACACCCAACGCAACTACAGACAGGGGGTTGCTCATCTTTTACGGGGCAAGCAATTGTCTACAGATTTGGAATGGAACGGCTTGGGAAAATATACATTGTTTAAATGAAATTACCTTTGGCGGATTCGCACAAAATTTCGATCTAAACACTACATGGGGATATACTTCTGATGTTGCTTTCTTTGATAACGGCATTGATGGGTTCTTCGGAATTACGGATGCTTCAAACAGTATTTTTAGCAACTTAACCACGCTTACCAATAATTTTCTTGGAATTAGAGACCTTGATGATGAGGGGAATGGCACCACGGGATTGGCAACTATCACCTTTAATAGTATCGATGTTTCCTCAGCATTTGGAGGTGCCACCGTAGCATTCGATTGGGAATACTTTCGATTGGATACAGGCGATAACGCCTATTATCAACTTGTGATAGACGGCATTCCCCAAACACAGGTGCAGTTTATCAATCCGACCACAGGAGATCAGTCAGATGATGGTAGCGTGGTAGTGCCTATTCCTGGAGGGACTACTACGGTTCAGCTAATTTTACAATTTGAGCAGAACGGACAAGATGATGTATTCGGTTTTGACAATTTCAGAATATTTGAGAACTAACATTTTCAGCTTATTTAGTTGACTGCCATATTTATCTATAATTTCTTTGATGTGGCCATTCAGTATGCTATTTTTGGATATCACCAAAATTAGTGCGATGAACGTTTGCTTTATAATGTACCCCTGGGAAGAAATGGATCCCGAAAATGATTCAACCCTAGCGATGATTCAAGAATTTGCCAAAAGAGGCCACGGCCTTGCAATTACAACACCTGCAAACCTTACGATACGCGATAGTGTTGCTTTTGGATTTTCACGTTGTCTCAAGCGGATGGAAAAAGTACCTAACAAACTAACTTCGTTTCATAATAAAGCCGAATTCTATGATGAAATGTTACCCATGGCAGGTTTTGATGTAATTGTACTGCGTAGCAATCCGCCGCTGGATATGATCATGCTTAACTTTTTAGACAGTATAAAAGATGATGTGTTCATTTTAAATGATTTAGACGGAATACGTCGTGCAAACAATAAGTTGTATACAGCAGTTTTTGAAGATGAAAACAACGAGTTTATCCCAAGGACCCACGTTACAAAAAACAAAGAATATTTAAAGAAAACCATCAAGGAAGGTCCAGATCGGATGATTCTCAAGCCATTGAATGGGTATGGAGGTTCTGGCGTGATTTTAATTGAAAAACGGGCGATGAAAAGTATCAATTCGTTGCTCGATTTCTATATCGATAACAAGGATGGTACTTCTAATTATGTAATCCTACAAGATTATATTGAAGGTGCAGACAAAGGGGATGTGCGTATTCTACTGTTGAATGGGCAACCTATAGGAGCTATGGCGCGAGTACCGGGAGAAGAAGACCACAGAAGCAATGTTTCTGCGGGTGGTTCGGTACAAAAACACTCGCTCACCAAGCAAGAGAAGGAGCTTTGCCGAAAAATAGGCCCGAAATTGGTGAAAGATGGTCTCTATTTCTGCGGAATTGATGTCATTGGCGGTATGTTGGTTGAAGTGAACGTAATGTCGCCAGGCGGGATTACCTACATCAACAAAGTGTATAAAACGAGGTTGCAGGAAAAAATCATCGATTTTGTTGAAGATAAAGTCCAAGAGCGGGTAAATGCCTTTGAGCGTAGAACCAAACTTCGCAAGCACGTAAGTGATGCCTAAAAGCCACTTGCTTTAATATTTCCGAGCTATGCAACGATTATCCATTTCAGAAATCATACAAAAAATACAGAACGAAGAGCCATTCGAAGCGGTGGCCGAAGACTACTCGTTTACGCTAAAGATTGAAAAATATGTTCACTATGTCTGTGGTGCGGTACACAACGGACATCAGTTTAGGAAAGAGTTATGGAGTAACTGCTTGCACACTGAATACGAACGATGGTTTGAGGAAGATCCGTGTACCAAAGAATTTGTAAAAACGCATCCTATTGTCATCGCAGGTTGCGACAGTCGGTTCGAATACGACCTAAACCGCGATCCAGAAAATGCTATATATGAAGACGCTTGGGGAAAAAAGCTTTGGAAAGAACCCCTTAATCCAATTCATAAAAAATTAAGCTTGGAAAAGCATGCTGCATTTTATAGCGTGGTACAGGCCCTTATTTCAAAGTTGGAAGAACTATTTGGTATGGTTGTAGTTTACGACATGCACAGCTATAATTGGCGACGATGGGATAGGGAGGTACCTGTAATCAACCTAGGAACATCGAATATAGATAACAAACGCTTTGGTGCTTCGGTAGAGGAGTGGCGGCAATCGTTGTCTGAACTTAATTTGCCGAACGACATAGCAAGTACATCGAAAATAAATGACACCTTTCAGGGGAACGGTTATTTCTTAAAATATATCACCCAGAACTTTAAAAATACCTTAGTTTTGGCAACCGAATTCAAAAAAATCTATTGTGATGAATTGAGGGAAATTATATTTCCCGAGGTAGTTTCAGCTATAGAACAACAATTACAACAGCGCCTTACTGCGCATGCGACTACATTTTATAAGACCTATAAAAACTAATCATGGCAATTGCCGACGCGCTCATACACCAACATCCCAACCTGTTTAAAATTGATGATAATCTGAACCATCTAGTTCAGAAGATCGAATTGCTTAATTATATCAATCCGATAAACATTGAAGCAGAAAAACGTAAGTTCTTTTCGTCTAAATATAACATCAACCCTGTTTTCCACTATCGGAAAATCGATTTTGATGCCCACCAGCTACAACAGCAATTGTTTTCGCAGCAAATAGATAGTATAAAAGACGAGGTTTCCCGAAATTTTTACCGTGATGTGATTTATGACTACTCTGGGCTAATTCAATGTATAGAAACCATTGGGAAAGGTCAGAAATTTTATTACAATGCGCTAAAATCGTTTGGAACACCTACCGAAAAAGATGTTGCGAATGCGCAGTTTATCCTTCATTTTAAAGATGAAGAATACGACAGCGAGATGTTTCCGGTTTTTAGTGCAGAAGAAGCGGCCAATTACTTTGTAGAATTTACCAAAAAGTACGATTTTCAATTCACAATAAAATTTTCTACCAAGATTTCGGCTGCTGCCATGGTGCAGAACAATACACAAACGCTTTTATTGAAGAAAAACCATCGGTTTAGCGCCAACCAACTAAAGGTGTTGGCAAACCATGAAATTGGGGTACACATGGTGACCACCTTTAACGGAATGAACCAATCGTTGAAAATCTTCCATAACGGATTTCCGAAGAACACAGAAACACAGGAAGGTTTGGCGGTTTTCAGTGAATACATGAGTGGTTGCCTAACCCTTCACCGACTCAAAGAATTGGCGTATCGAGTAATGGCTGCAGATAGTTTGCGCAAAGGATTTAATTTTTGTGATACGTTCGATTTGCTTCACAACCAATACAAACTGAATAGGGAAGAAGCTTATAATATCTCGCTGCGTGCCCATCGCGGTGGAGGTTTCACCAAAGATTATATGTACCTCACGGGGTTAAAGCAGGTCTATGATGCTTTCTATAAAAAAGAAAAACTAGAACCGCTTATGGCTGGTAAAGTTTCGTTTGAACATGCACCTATTGTTACGAAATGGCAAGAAGAAGGATTGGCTACCAAAAATCGCTATCATAACTTTGCATTTGCCGCTAATAATAACGCAAATAGAACGCTCGATTTTATTCTTCAGAATTTAAAGTAAACTATAATAAATACCCTATAGAGGGTATTTATCATGATAACTTTTTTCTATTTCTTTACAGAAAGTAAGTTTATAAATCTTAGATCTAAAATCTATACAAATTTCCTATGAAAAATATATTCTCAATTATTGCGCTTCTCTTATTTGTTTCTACCAATGGTCAAATTACAAAAAAAGAATACTACCAATCTTTTTTAGATTTAGAGCTTAAAAACCACTCTCCTAAAATTCATACGCTAATAACTACAGATGATATGTATACGAAAGGCACCAAGCCGGTGAAATCAGACTGTGGAGCCAGATTTGAAGAAAAATCGAATTCCTTCACCTTGGTTAATAAGTACCATTGTGATGCTAATTTTTGGTTAGAAGATTTAACAGAAATTTCTAAACCCAGACCTTTTACTTTTATGTTCAATTTTACGCTGGATGATGATTTTGTAGCCCAAGAAAAAAAGTGGCCCTTACAAATATTATTAGCAACAAGCCCTTCTAAGACCATTTTTTTAGGGGTAGATGTTAATGGTAAGTTTTATCTTTCTTATAATAATGGAGAAGAATACGTAGATCTTGTTACGGTTTCAAAAGCCGATAAAGTTCATATGGATAAAGAAAATACCATCCAATTTACATGGTTCCCTGAAGGTTACTACTACTATAAATTAAATTCATTTGAACAATGGAGTTTCGAGTTACCAGAAGACAAGCAAAAAATACCTTTTACAGGTTTGAGCAATAGAATTAGTTATACTTCAAATGTCGACATTAATTTATTAGCATTACTTTCATATACCAATCGATTTGAGCCTATTTTTTATGAGGATGTAGATGTATTGAAAGAGGTTACAGAGAATTCTGCACAAGAGGATTCAGATGATTATTTGCTCAAAAAATATTATAAAGATGGTACGTTAAGCGTAATCGCACTTAGAAGTGATAATAAGCTTACAATTGAAAGTTATGATGAAAATGGAAAGAAGAATGAATCTGTAGAATTGATAGATGGAAAAGGTTCGAGATACATTTATAATGAAATGGGTTTTATTATTAAAGTAATTGATTATGAAAATTTCGAGCCTGTAGGCGAACGATAACATACAATTGATAACAAAATTTCTATAAAAACTTCGAACGAAGCTCGGGAGTGGGAATCATACAGCTTTCTTTTTTACCATACCAACGGTAGCGGTTCTTGGCAACATAGTCGTACACCCAATTTCTTATAAATTTCGGCACAATCATAAAAGCATACAGTAGGGGATACCCACCCCCCAAATGGCAGGCAATTTTTAGTGCGGCAGTCGATTTTGTATATGCTTTATCTCCTGAAACTAAAATGATTGAGTCGGTTTCTGCAGGATCGATTCCGTGTTTTTTAATGAGCGTTTGGCCGGGTTCTTCTTGTAAGGCCGTAAATCTAAACACATCTTTGGTGTCACGTTTTATCACAAAGGTCACCGAATTATTGCAAAGATTGCAAACGCCATCGAACAAGATTATTTTATGTTGTTTCTGTTGGTTCATAAAAATCACATCAAATTTTGACTTCGGCTTCGTGTTGCTACCATGATTGCCATATAAACGTTCGGGGGGTATTTTAATTTTGTGTTAGGAATACCAGTCTTTAATAAACTTCAAACTACCTACATCCAGCTTCCAGCCTCCATGCCACCCAAACTTTGCTTGACACAAAGCATTATTCATACTTTTTCCAGCTCTTCCAAACTTACATTCGTAGTAAACATACCGTAATTCACGATTGCCTTTTTCTTTTCAATGGTATCAATCGTCCCAATCGCCCTGCCGTCTATCATACGTACTCTGTCACCAATTTTTAGCGGTACTTGTGGTTTCTTCGGGGGTTCCTTCTTACTTTCTGCCTTCTCCTTTTTCTTTTCTTTCCGAATTACAGCTACCTTTTGCTCAACTTCCTGCTTGATTTCGTGTTTTTTCTTTTTGACTTCCTTCTTTTTCTTCGGACTCAATTTTTTACGTTTGCTATTCTCGGTCATCACCAACTTGAACAATTCATCTAACAACGCTCTTTTCTGCTTGTTGTTGAAGTATTTTTCGGCCAGGCTGTCGAACCTTCTCCCCAGCGTGATCAGTTTTTGGTTTGCATCATACAACTCTTGGTAGCTTTCCAATTTTTCTTGCACTTTCGCATTCACCATCTCCAATTGCTTGCTTTCTTGGCGTGCTTTTTCTGCGGAAGTTTCTAACGTTTCAGACGTTTTCCGAAGTTTTGAGCGTTCCTTCTGTAAATTAGCAATGGTCTTGTCGAACCGAATTTTACCGCGTTCAATCTTTTTCTTCGACTTGTTTATCAAGCTATACGGAATGCCATTTTTTTGTGCTACTTCAAACGTAAACGAACTACCCGCTTCGCCCATTTGTAGTTTGTAAACCGGCGCCAAGGTCTTGCTATCAAACTGCATATTGGCATTCACGGCATGCGGCAACTCATTGGCCAATAATTTCAGATTTGCATAATGTGTCGTAATTATCCCGAAGGCTTCACGCTCATAAAACACCTCTAAAAAAGTCTCTGCCAAAGCACCGCCTAATTCGGGATCACTTCCTGTTCCGAATTCATCTATTAAAAAAAGCGTGTTTTTGTTGCACTTTTTCAAGAATTGATTCATCTTTTTCAAGCGATAGCTGTAAGTGCTTAAATGGTTTTCAATCGATTGGTTATCTCCAATATCGGTTAGCACACGATCAAAAAAGAAAAATTCACTGCTAGGGTCTACCGGTAGTAGGAGTCCGCTCTGTAACATCACTTGTAACAAGCCTACCGTTTTTAAAGTGATACTTTTTCCACCGGCATTTGGCCCAGAGATCACAATAATTCGCTTTTCGTGATGTAATTCTATAGACTGCGGATAGGTTTTTTCTTTACGTTTTTTGTTAGAAACCAACAATAAAGGATGGTACGCATCTATCAGTGTAATTTGACGGTCTTCGGTAAGCCTAGGCAAAACAGCGTCTATAGATACCGAATATCGCGCTTTTGCATAAATGGTATCAATTTGCGTGGTGTAGTGCTGATAAGAAGCCAAGTGGTGTTGGTACGGTCGTACAAATTCGGTAAGCGCCTTCAAAATCTTTTTGATTTCTTCCCGTTCTTCGTAAATTAAATTGCTGAGTTCGTTAGCGTACTCTAACGTTTCTTGGGGTTCAATATAGACAATACTCCCAGTTTTAGACTGCCCCAGAACGGCACCTTTTATTTTTTTACGGTGCATGGCTTTTACGGCTAAAACCCTGCGATTTTCAACAACTGTTTCTCTAATTTCATCCAAATAATCTGAACCTGCATAGCGATTTAACGCTTTGGTGAACGACGAGTTGATTTGAGACTTCACCACCTGTAATCTACGGCGGATAACACCCAGTTCTTGGGATGCATCATCTTTTACTTCGCCATATTTATCGAAAATCTTTTTTATTTCTTCTGAAATGGCCGGGGTAAAGTCAATTTCTTCTGAAAAAAGATGCAACTGCACATAGAACTCTTCAAACTTTTTAAAGAATTTTAATAATGTCTGGGTTGTTTCTGAAAGGGATAACAACTTTCTAAAGCTGAAACTTTCCAACGTACTATTTTCAATTTCTAGAAGTTGCAACTCTTTGTGAATGGGTTCAAAGCCATGGTTCGGAATCGGTGCATCACTGCCAAACGAGGCCGTGAATTCTTTTACCCGTTGTAGCGAAGGCAATATGGATGCTGTATCGCGAAAAGGGGTTAAGCCCAACACCATTTTGTTACCGGGTTCGGTGATACAAAATTCTGACACCTGTGCCAATACTTTCGGGAATTCTAGATCTTCTAATGTTTTATGATGAATCTTTACCATAGTGTTCGCAAGAGCTGCGAAGTTTTATAAGCCAATTTTTTCTTAAACGCTTCGGAAACAGCCAAAGTGTCTTTAATTTTACAACAAAAGTACGCATAATGGAGATAAAAATTGAAGCGAGTTGGAAGTCTGTTCTCAGCCAAGAGTTCGAGAAACCCTATTTCCGAGAGCTCATTCAGTTTGTGAAAGATGCATATCAGATCAATAGATGCTTTCCGCCAGGAAAACAGATTTTTGCTGCATTCGATCACACGCCCTTTCATGATGTGAAGGTGGTGATTCTAGGTCAAGATCCTTATCATGGTCCCGGACAAGCAAACGGACTTTGTTTTTCGGTCGCTGATGGGGTCCCGAAACCACCCTCGCTTCAAAATATTTTTAGAGAAATAAGCGATGATGTGCAAACCGAAGCACCCGAACACGGTAACTTAGAGCGCTGGGCAAATCAAGGGGTGCTTCTGTTGAATGCGACCCTTACAGTTCAGGCCCACCAAGCTGGGAGCCATCAAAATAAAGGGTGGGAGCAATTTACTGATGCTGTAATTGAAGCACTTTCTAAGGAACGTACAGGGCTCGTTTTCTTACTTTGGGGTGGATACGCAAAGAAAAAAGGGCGTAAAATAGACGAAAGCAAGCATTTAGTACTTTCCAGTGGTCACCCATCCCCACTAAGTGCCAACAGGGGCTATTGGTTTGGGAACAAACATTTCAGTAAAACCAATGAATATTTAGTACAACAAAACAAACAACCAATAACTTGGTAAACGGAATGAAATTTGATTTATACCATACTATGAAAAAATCACAACCTCTCTTACTCGTAATTGCGCTGTCGTTGGCATTTATGGCGTGCGGTCAGCAAGGTCCGATACTAAAACCAGAAGCCGATAGTTATCAAATTGACCACAATAAAAACATCATTGTTTTAAATATTGATGCTATCGATGACATCACGGCATCGTTAACAACACTTCAGTTAGAAGAAGAATATAAATTTGAAACGGCCACAGATGGGCTTACCAATACAGAACGGTACCAAGTTAAAAATAGCCAAGGCACAACATACCAATTGTTTGTGACCAAGTCGCCAATCTTAGCCATACAAGTAAAAGACTCGCTCACCAAGCATCCTAAAGTGCTGGGGCATTTTAGATATTACGATGCCGACACCACTTTTACGAGCACCATTGGGATGGATCTGCGTGGAAATTTATCACTTACCTATCCCAAAAAATCATTCAACATTGAGTTTTATACCGATAGTGTTTCAAAAGGAAAAAAAGAAGTCGATTTTAAAGATCTGCGGAAAGAGGACGATTGGATTTTAGATGGTCTGTACAATGAACCGCTGTTGTTGCGGGCATATACCTCGCAAAAGCTATGGAAAGACATCCACACGCCTTGGTGTGCTGAAGAAGAGCCAAAAGCACGTGCAACGGTAGATGGGTTTTATGTAGACCTGTTTGTAAACAACGAATATAGGGGAGTGTACCTGCTTTCAGAAAAAATAAAGCGTTCGTTGCTAAAACTAAAGAAATTTAAAGGCGATACCGTAAGAGGAGAGCTTTTTAAAGCGGGGTATTACGACCCGGGCACTTCATTTAAAGTGGCTCCAGATTTTAAAAACTCCTTACCAACTTGGGCTGGTTGGGAAATGGAATACCCCTATGAAGATTATACCGCGCACTATAACAATCTGCATGAAGCCATAACCTTTGTTGCGTCGAGTAATGATTCAGCGTTTGAGCAAAAATTACCGACATACTTCAACGTAGATAACTTGGTTGATTATTTTTTATTTATCAATACCATCCGCGCTACCGACAACTTGGGAAAAAATTTCTACTTAGCTAAATACAATACCGATACGCCCTATTTTATAGTGCCTTGGGATATGGACGGAGTACTGGGTACCATCCAGGCTGGAAAGAGAATTCCAACAACAGATGATATTTTGAGCAATAACCTATTCGATAGGATGCTTGAAAATAAAAATTTGAAAAATAAAATGAACCAGCGCTGGCAAGAATTGCGAGCAGGAGCCTTTCAGTCTGAAAGTTTGGCAATGCGAATTGAAAAGAGGTACCAGAAGCTGGCTTCTACTAAAATGTACGAGCGGGATGCTCTGGCATGGGATATAAACCATGACGCCGAACATCTTGAATATATGTTAGATTGGTTGAAAAAGCGACTTACGTATTTAGATACGTATTTTACCGAAAAATAACTGGGTTCGGTTTTACTCTTCGTGCACTTCGTGCTCTGAGTCGTTGCAGCTAAACTGAAGTAACAAGAAATTCGTTACAAGCAAGCTCCCCAAAATGATGAAAAATATTGTCATAATCTTACTTTTATACTTGTAAGATGTACAACTTAGTGTAGGGTTGCGTAAAAGGTTAAAAAAAATATAAAATTAGCGAAGTAGCTGTTCCAACGGCACTTTCTCTTCAATAAGGTCTAATTGTTCCAACTTATTTTGAACACGGGTCACCTGGGCAGACGTGAGTTGTTGCTGGCTCCATTCGGTTAGTCCTAACCATTCTTGCACATCTTCTAATTTCTGCTGGTACCGATTGCTGATCATTTTGTCAATCCTAGGAATGTCTTTAAACTCGGTCGTAGTTCTATTTATAATTTCTAAAATAGTGTTGATGCTGTAGGCGTCCTCTTTTAAAACTTCGTCCCGAACCGCAATTACAAAACATGGCCATGGAGTGGGGCAGGTGCCTATTCGTTTAAAAGGACCGTTGTCTACATAGGGCTTTGTAGTAAATTTTTCCCACATGAAATAATCGCCAATCCCCTTTGGGAGGCCTTCTAGGGCGCCATCTAAATTTTTTATGACCTCAAAATCGATATCTTCTTCCAGATTCCAACCTTCGCGTTCGGCATTTACATACGCCATTAGGTGCGAACCAGAACCGTATCTGCTAATGGCTGCTTTGGTTCCTTTTAAGTCTGAAACCGTCTCGTAGTCTGAGTTTTTAGCGACATGAATCCCCCAGATAAGAGGCGAATCTATAAATCCTTGTACAATTTTTGAAGGGTTGCCTTGTATAATATCCCTGATAATACCTTCGGTTAAGATAACCGCCATATCAATTTCGCCAGCACGCAACGCCTTGCACATTTGTCCAGTTCCGCCATGATAATCTTCCCAACGCAAATTGATCCCTTGTTTTTGGTATTCTTTGTCGCGCAGGGTTAAGTACCAAGGCAGGTTAAAATGTTCGGGTACGCCCCCGATTTTAAAGTTCTTCATTCGTAAGGATGTCTAATGTTTTTTGAATCAATGTATCAATGGTTTGCTGCGGATCACTACTAAAGTTGCCATTGGCCCTATTGGCGAGTATCGCATTTAACGAAATAGCACGATGCCCCAATAATTTGGCCATCCCATAGATTCCCGAGGTTTCCATTTCTAAATTGGTTATTTTCTTATCGTTGTACTGAAACGACTGTAGCTTGTCGTTTAATTCTGCATTTTCAAGTTTATAACGTAAAACACGCCCCTGCGGACCGTAAAACCCAACATTGGTTGCTGTGATTCCGCTACGGAAGGTGGGTTCTGAAAATAGGCGCAATAACGTTTCATCTGCAGCTACAACATACGGACTCGATTTCAGTAGGCTCCAATTCATATGTGCTATAAATGCTTCGGAAAATGGAGTGTCTAGAAAATCTGTCTCTCCATAAAAATGAAGCAAACTGTCAAGACCAATAGCTGTTTCAGATACTAAAAAACTATCCAATTCAATATCTGGCTGAATTCCCCCAGAAGTGCCAATACGAATAAGATTCAGCTGTGTGAGCGACTCTTTTACTGTTTTGGTTTCAAAATCGATATTCACCAAGGCATCTAACTCGTTCATGACAATATCAATATTGTCGGTGCCGATACCTGTTGAAATTACGGTAAGTCGTTTTCCGTTGTAAGTGCCTGTATGTGTTTTAAATTCTCTCTTGTGTACTGAAACTTCTATGGTTTCAAAATATTTCGAGACATTGCTAACGCGGTCTGGGTCACCAACAGTAATTATGGTTGAAGCAATATCGCCCGGTTTTAAATGCAGGTGATAGATACTACCATCTTCATTTAAGATTAATTCGCTTGGTGAAAAAGGTTTGTGCTTCAAAAGTATAATTCAATAATAGTATTTGTAAAAGTGCAGTGCGGCATCAACCGCCCACGCGTTTGGTTTTAAAGCCCTTTTCCTGTAAAAACTGCATAATTTTATCACGGAAATCGCCTTGTATGATAATTTCTTCGTTTTTAAAACTACCACCAACCCCTAACCAAGTTTTCAGCTCTTTTGCCAATTGCTTAAAATCGGAGCTTGCACCTGTATAGCCGGCTATAATTGTGATGGGTTTTCCCTTGCGTTTTTCATATTTACAAAGCAACGGGTCATCTTGCATCCAGATTGCATCATCAGAGGCATTGTCTGTAATCTCTTCAGGCACTTCATGGTCTGGAAATAAATTCTTTAACTGGTCTTTTAAGTCCATTACACTTATTCTTTTATGAGTCCGATCTCCACCAAACGCTGATGTAAAAACTCGCCTGCGGTGATATCAGGGAACGCTTTCGGGTGTTCTTCATCTACACATTCTGGTAGGCAATTCAGTTTCATATCGCTTCGGGGGTGCATAAAGAAAGGAATTGAATACCGTGGCGTGCCCCATTGTTCTTTTGGTGGATTCACAACGCGGTGTATGGTAGAGCGTAGTTTATTGTTGGTGTGACGTTCTAGCATGTCCCCAACATTTATCACCAGTTCGTCTTCGTTTGGTATGGCGTCAATCCACTCACCGTCTTTTCGCAACACTTGCAATCCGCCTGTAGAGGCACCCATGAGGAGCGTAATCAGGTTAATATCACCGTGCGCGCCCGCACGCACGGCTCCTTTAGGTTCTTCGGTAATAGGAGGGTAGTGTATGGGTCGTAAAATACTATTTCCGTTAGAAGCCCAGTGGTCAAAATAATGTTCGTCAATACCTATATATAGAGCTAATGCACGTAGCACATAAATTCCTGTTTTTTCTAACATTCTGTATGCTTCCATGCCGGTTTCATTGAAATCGGGCAGTTCGACTACTTCTACATTTTCAGGATATTCGTCAATTAATTGCGCATCAGCATCGGGTTCTTGCCCGAAATGCCAAAATTCTTTTAAATCGCCTTCTTTTTTGCCTTTTGCGTGCTCTTTTCCGAAGGAAACATAGCCACGTTGACCACCAAGGCCTTCAATTTCATACTTTTTCTTGGTTTCCAGCGGTAGGGCAAAGAATGCCCTTATTTCTTTATAAAGTGCTTCAACTAAGTCATCACTCAAAAAATGGTTTTTTAATGAGACGAATCCTATTTCTTCATAGGCACTCCCAATTGCGTCTACAAACTTCTGTTTCCGCGAAGGGTCATCACTTAAAAAATCGGCTAAATCTACACTAGGGATATTATTCATGGCGGCATATTTTGTTACAAAGATACCAAAATACTGTTGTTTTTCCATTTCAAAAAAAAACCAACATCTAGGGAAACAGCCATTGAAATTTTCTACATTTGAGGCATACTAAATACTACAGATGAAATCGCAGACCGCCGCGCCCATATATTTTAAGTACGACCGAAAAGATATTGATGAAACTACGCTGGTTCAGTTGTACGAGCGTATGCTCAAGCCTCGCCTTATCGAAGAAAAGATGCTTATTTTACTCAGACAGGGTAAAATTTCTAAATGGTTTAGCGGGATTGGCCAAGAAGCTATTTCGGTAGGTATCACATCGGTTCTAGAACGCGAAGAATATATTTTACCAATGCATCGTAATTTAGGGGTGTTTACAACGCGAGAAATCCCGCTGCACCGTCTTTTTTCGCAGTGGCAAGGAAAAGCCAATGGTTTTACTAAAGGCCGCGACCGTAGTTTCCATTTTGGAACGCAAGAGTACAATATCGTTGGAATGATTTCACATTTAGGTCCGCAATTTGGCGTGGCCGACGGTATTGCATTAGGAAATGTGCTAAAAAAGAATAACCAAGTATGTGCTGTGTTTACAGGCGAAGGGGGAACAAGTGAAGGAGATATACACGAAGCGTTGAATGTGGCTTCGGTTTGGAAATTACCAGTGCTATTTTGTATTGAAAACAATGGCTACGGACTCTCAACTCCTACCGAAGAGCAATACAATTGCGAACATCTGGCAGATCGTGGCGTTGGCTATGGTATGGAAAGCCACATTATTGAAGGGAATAATATCTTGGAAGTGTACAATAAAGTAAAATCTATTGTGGCAGACATGCGTGCAAATCCGCGTCCCGTTTTATTAGAGTTTAAAACCTTCAGAATGCGGGGCCATGAAGAAGCGAGTGGTACGAAGTATGTCCCAGACGATTTAATGGACACTTGGTCTGAGCGTGATCCGCTAGTGAATTTTGAGAACTATTTGATTTCCGAAGAACTACTTACAGAGACCAAAATAGAAACCCTGAAGACAACGATTATAAATGAAATAAACAATAATCTTGATATCGCGTTCGCGGAAGAGGCGATTGTCTCTACTGAAAGTATTGAGTTAAATGATGTATTTAAAACATTTACATATCAAGAAGTTACGCCTAATTCTGAAACAGAAGAATTGCGTTTAATTGATGCTATTTCCCAAGGATTGAAACAAGCCATGGAGCGCCATGACAATTCGGTTGTGATGGGGCAGGATATTGCTGAATACGGCGGCGTATTTAAAATTACGGAAGGTTTCTTGGATGCGTTCGGTAAAGAGCGTGTGCGCAATACTCCGATTTGTGAAAGCGCTATTGTATCTGCAGCAATGGGGTTATCTATCAATGGTTTTAAAGCTGTTATGGAGATGCAGTTTGCAGACTTTGTAACCTCAGGATTCAACCCGATCGTGAATTATTTGGCCAAGAGCCATTACCGATGGAATGAAAATGCAGATGTAGTAATCAGAATGCCCTGTGGGGCAGGAGTGGGGGCAGGACCTTTCCATAGCCAAACCAACGAAGCTTGGTTTACGCATACACCTGGATTAAAAGTGGTGTATCCAGCATTTCCATACGATGCGAAAGGGTTACTAGCTACCGCTGTTGAAGATCCCAATCCAGTGTTATTTTTTGAACACAAGGCACTCTATAGAAGCATACGGCAAGAAGTACCTACCAATTACTATACGTTACCCATAGGAAAAGCTGCGTTGTTGCAAGAAGGAGACGAGGCAACAGTAGTAACTTATGGTGCAGGAGTGCATTGGGCTTTGGCTACGTTAGATGAAATGTCTGTAGGGGTAGATCTTATCGATCTGAGAACGTTGGCACCCTTAGACACAGCTACGATTTATTCCTCAGTAAGAAAAACAGGTAAATTGATAATCCTTCAAGAAGACAGTTTATTTGGAGGCATAGCGAGTGATATCGCAGCATTGGTAGGCGAACATTGTTTTGAATCGCTAGATGCACCCATACGCAGAGTAGCAAGTATGGAAACTCCTATTCCTTTTGCTGCAAACCTTGAAAAACAGTACCTTCCAAATAGCCGATTTAAAGCAGAATTAGAGCGATTGCTTGCTTATTAATCCTTTAACATTTGCTGTTAAACTTACCACAAACATGTAAGGTAGCTGCATTTCCTGATGTATCTTAGTACTATTACTAATCAATAAAACACTAAACATTATGGTACGCTGGATTATTATTTTTCTCGTTATTGCACTAATTGCCGCAGTTTTCGGATTCGGAGGAATCGCTGAAGGAGCAGCTGACATTGCAAAAATTATTTTTTACATTTTTATAGTACTTCTTGTACTATCGTTACTCTCTAGACTTTTTAGAAGGTAATAAGTTGCCACACAATTATTAAAAATTATACAACCAAACTTAAACAGATGAAAAAAATCTTAATGCTAATGGTCTTGGCAGTAGCCGCATTCTCTTGCGGTACGCCAAAGACCGTAATACAATCGAAAAAGGTTATAAAGGGCTACTGGTCGCTAGACAATATAAGTTATAGTGAAGCTGGAACCTATAATGTAACCATCTTCAACGACACCTCGAAAGAATGTTTTGAAGGTAGTACATGGCGATTTATCCCCAACAACAATAGTGGTTTATATACTATCAATAACGGAGATTGCCCAACCCAGGGAGACAGGAACTTTATCTTTACCATCCAACAGATAGATGCAGAGACGGGGCTTTATGATTTCCTTTTAAAACCCACAATGAAATTAGGGAAGCCCGATAAAGATAACTCAGTAGGTTTCAGACTGCGACTCACACAGTTGAGCGAAAATAATATGCAGTGGGAACAGACAGTATCATTAGAAGGAAGTCCTTTTACAATCAGTATGAATTTTTCAAAAATTAATGAATAATATGAAAACAGTATATAAACAAATAGCAATGGTAGGACTAGCATTACTTACAATGGTAGTGTTTACAAATTGCGAAGCAACCCGAAATGCAAATAATTCACAGAAAGGTACCGTCATAGGTGCTGCAGGAGGTGCTATTTTAGGCGCCGTGCTTGGTAACAACATCGGTAAAGGTGGTAACGGCGAATTAGGTGCTGTTATCGGAGGTGTTGCAGGTGGAGCTGCAGGTGCAATTATTGGTAGACGTATGGACAAGCAAGCACAGGAAATTGAAACTGAAATCCCTGGTGCACAAGTAGAACGTGTTGACGACGGAATTGTAGTAACTTTTGATGAAAATAGTGGTGTGTATTTTGACACCAACAAATACAACATCAATGCTGCTTCGCAAGCCACGTTAGACAAGTTAACAGGAGTGTTGCGTGAATATCCAGATACCGACGTTTTGGTAATTGGGCATACCGATAGCACAGGTTCAGATAGCTATAACATGACGCTTTCTAAGCAAAGAGCACAGTCTGTAACCAACTATTTTACTAGTAAAGGCCTTGGTGCCGGTAGATTTACTACCAACTGGTACGGTGAGCAAAGTCCGGTAGCAGACAATAGTACTGCCGAAGGTCGTGCACAAAACCGTCGCGTGAACGTTGTAATCGTTCCGAATGAAAAGATGGTGCAAGACGCTGAAAACGAAGCAAACCAAGGATAATTTCCTTTTTCAAATTTTTATGGAATCCTGCTCTTATTATGAGAGCAGGATTTTTTTATTTCAAAAACTATCCCGTACTTTAAATATGCCTGAAACTTCAACGTACGATCTGATTATTCTAGGGGGCGGACTCGCGGGATTGTGCTGTGCCATTGCACTGGGGCAACACTATAAGGTTTTGTTGTTAGAAAAAGATTTGTTTCCGCAACATAAAGTTTGTGGCGAATATGTTTCTAATGAAGTGCTGCCTTATCTTCAATCGCTAGGAATCGATCCGATACAATTGGGTGCTAAAAAGATTACCGAATTAGAAATCACAACACATACGGGGAAACCGATTAGAACAAAGCTTCCATTAGGTGGTTTCGGCATTAGTAGATATGCGCTAGATGCTGAACTTTATAATCGTGCGACCCAATGTTGTGACGTTCACATTGAAACGGTCATGACAGTCGATTTTAACTCGGAAATTTTCACTGTTCAAACAAAGAATAAAAAAATATACAAAAGCACCTTTGCGGTAGGTGCCTTCGGAAAGCGTTCTACTATCGATATTGCCATGAAACGTGGGTTTATACAACAGAAATCACCTTGGCTGGCGGTAAAAGCCCATTATAGCTACTCTTTTGAAGATACTAAAGTAGCACTTCATAATTTTGAAGGAGGCTATTGCGGATTGTCAAAAGTAGAAACAGGAGCGGTTAATGCTTGTTATTTAACAACATTTAAATCGTTTAAACAAGCGAACAGTATTGACGAATTTCAGAAGCAAGTCATGTCTGTGAATCCGCATTTAGCGCATTTCTTCAAACACGCTGAGCCACTATTTCCAGAGCCGCTTACGATAAGCCAGATTTCTTTCAGCAAAAAACCAGCTGTAGAAAACCACGTATTTATGATAGGTGATAGTGCCGGTCTTATACACCCGCTCTGCGGAAATGGAATGGCCATGGCTATTCATAGTGCAAAACTATTAGCCGATTTATTCTTAGAACATGGTGCAGGCGTTAATGCACGAAACAGCATAGAACAAGCGTACCGAGATACGTGGCAGCACCATTTTGGAAGCCGTTTAAAAACGGGCAGACGCATACAAAATGTTCTTTTAAATCCAAGTCTTGCTAAAACAGCGTTTACAGCTGCAAAAACATTTCCAGGCCTTGTGCCAGCAATCATTAAGAAAACCCATGGTGACTTGGTAGTATGATCTATTTTTCGAACAAATATCGCTCTACCGAATCTGAAATACTAGATGATTTTGAATTGAAAGGTTCTGAAATGGAAGTCATGCTTACCGATTTAGACCGTGTAAACAAGCTGTTGGGAGGGCATCAGGTGACACTATCTGGAATTGAGAACTTGTTATATGAAGTTGACAAGGGTCAAATCATTACAATTGTAGATATAGGTTGCGGAGATGGCGCGATCCTTCGGAAGGTAGCCCAGTGGGGAAATCGCCATAATTGGAAGCTATCCCTGATAGGAATTGATGCGAATCCGCATATTCTAAGAGAGGCACAGCAACGTTCCATAAAGTTTCAGAATATTTCCTTTGTTGAAAAATCAGTTTTTTCCACTACACCTTTAGTCGAAGCATATGACATCGCGTTGTGTACATTGTTCTTACACCACTTTGATAACGAACGGGTTACAAATATTCTTCAAAAATTAAGTGGTGAAGCGAAAGTTGGGGTAGTTGTAAACGACCTTCAAAGGAACCGCCTTGCATTTTGGTTATTTCGGCTTTTCAGTAGTATCTTTATAAAAACACGCATTGCAAGGCACGACGGATTGGTTTCTGTGGCGCGCGGTTTTAAACGCAACGAATTAGAATCGATTGCGAAGAAAATAACAACCAGTGAACACAACATACTTTTAAAATGGGCCTTTCGATGGCAATGGGTGCTAAAATCGAAACAATAAGACAGTTCTAGAAAGAATTAAAAACAATAGAAACTATAAAAACAGCTGTAAAAATTACCGCCGTAGCCAAAGCGCTGCCGCAGTTTACTAGAGAAACAAAAGAAATATTACCTTTTGTGGAGGCATGGTTAGAAGGACAAGATTCACGGTTTAAACGGAAAGTACTTAAGATTTTTGAAGGTGCCGGTGTAGACCGAAGGTATGCTATCATGGATGCACACGAAGTGTTTTTGAATACTTCGTTTGAAGAACGTAACGATATTTACGTCCGTGAGATGAAAAAACTGGGCAAACAAGCGTTTCAAAAAGCATTATTGAAAAGCAATTGGGAAGCCAACAGTATCGATTTCTTGATTACCGTAAGCTGCACAGGTATTATGATACCATCAGTAGATGCTTACTTAATAAACGACTTAAAAATGCGTCAAGATGTGGTTCGGCTGCCTGTTACTGAAATGGGCTGCGCGGCAGGAGTTAGCGGTATTATTTACGCAAAGAATTTTTTAAAAGCCAATCCGGGTAAACGTGCCGCCGTAATCGCATTAGAATCGCCTACAGCTACCTTTCAGCTCAACGATTACTCCATGGTGAACATTGTGAGTGCCGCAATTTTCGGAGACGGCGCAGCTTGTGTGCTGCTTTCGTCAGAAGCGGAAGCTGACGGTCCTACTATTGTAGACGAGGCAATGTATCATTTTTATGACGCCACAAATATGATGGGCTTTAAATTAGTGAACACAGGGCTACAAATGGTGCTCGATAAGGAAGTTCCGCAGAAAATAGCAGATCATTTCCCAAATATAGTACATCCTTTTTTGGAGAAAAATGGCAAAACCATACACGACATTGACCATCTCATTTTTCATCCTGGAGGTAAAAAAATTGTACAAACAGTAGAAGACCTTTTCGGAGACTTGGGAAAAAATATAGACGACACAAAAGAAACGTTACGATTATACGGAAATATGAGCAGCGCTACCGTACTTTATGTGTTAGAGCGCTTTATGGACAAACAACCTGAAAAGGGCGAACTCGGACTCATGCTTAGTTTTGGTCCAGGATTTTCAGCCCAACGGGTATTATTAGAATTTTAGAAGTGATAGAAACTAAAAAAACAGCAATCATTTTAGGCGGTAGTAGTGGCCTTGGTCTCGCTACAGCCCATAAGCTGGCACATACGGGTTATAACTTACTGTTGTTACATCGCGATAGAAAAAGTAATCTAGCTGCCTTTGATGCTGAAGTTGAAAAAATGCAGGCTAATAATGTCACCGTAAAAACTTTTAATCGAGACGCACTAAAAGCCAAAACGTTACAGGAAATTCTTGCAGAAATTGATCAACAGAGTATCTCGGTGCTGGTGCATAGCATTGCTAAAGGAAGTTTAAAATCGATGAACCAAGATAACCAATTGCTCACCAAAGCAGATATCGATATTACCATACATGCCATGGCAACTAGTTGGTGGGAGTGGAGTTCTGCACTAGTAAAACATAATAAATTTTCACCAACTGCTAGAAATATAGCGTTTACCAGCGAAGGCAACACTAAAGTTTGGCCGGGATACGGAGCAGTATCAGCAGCTAAGGCTACCTTAGAAGCACTCATGAGACAGATGGCAATTGAACTCGCTCCCTTAGGAATTACAACCAATTGCATTCAGGCAGGCACTACAGAGACTCCGTCTTTTAAGATGATTCCTGGAAGCGAACAATTGGCAGCCATGGCGAAAAAGCGCAATCCTTTTGGGAGGTTAACGTTGCCAAAAGATGTCGCAAATGCGGTTTGGTTGTTATGCCAAGAAGAAGGAAAATGGATTAACGGAACGGTTTTAACCGTAGATGGAGGAGAAAGCCTGAGATAGTTATGAATCAATCTGAAATTTTAGCGAAGCTACCCTATTCCAAACCCTTTTTGTTTGTAGATGAGTTGGTTTCAATTTCAGAAGATGGAATTGAAGGCGTCTATATTTTTAAGCCTTCTGAATTTTATTATGAAGGTCACTTTAAAGACCGTCCTGTGACCCCTGGTGTAATCCTTACCGAATGTATGGCTCAGATTGGTGTGGTATGTTTGGGAATCTTTTTATTGAAAAACGAACCTATTGAAGAACTACAAATTGCATTATCCAGTCATCAAATAGATTTTTACAAACCTGTGTTTCCAAAAGAGAAAATGACTGTTGTTTCTGAAAAAGTTTATTTTCGGTTTCAAAAATTGAAATGCAGTGTCAAAATGTTAAATGAACAAAATGAATTGGTCGCCAAAGGAACCATTAGCGGCATGATAAACCACACTTCACATTAAAAAACGAGTCGTCATAACAGGGTTAGGAGTTGCTGCACCAAACGGTGTGGGCATTCCTGCATTTACGGCAGCCATCAAGGCTGGAACGTCTGGAATCAGGCACTTTCCTGAATTAGAATCGCTACAATTCTCTTGTCAGTTGGGCGGTATTCCTCCTGTTTCCGAAGAAAAGAAAAGAGACTATTTTACCGAATTGCAACTACGGAATTTTAACAGCAGCGGTATTTTGTATGGAGTAATTGCCGGCATCGATGCCTTAGCTGATGCAAATATCGAATTTGGAGGAGACGAACCACTTTGGGAGTTGGGTATCATTTTCGGAACGGGTACCAGCGGTGTCGATAAGTTTAGAGAAGCTATTTATAAAGTAGACGACCATAAAGTGAGACGCTTGGGAAGTACTACCGTTGCCCAAACCATGGCAAGCGGAATCAGCGCGCATCTTGGCGGTATCACAGGGGCAGCAAATCGAGTGACCACCAACTCGTCTGCCTGTGCTACGGGTACCGAAGCAATCTTGATGGGGTATGAACATATTGCAAACGGCAATGCAACCCAAATGCTCTGCGGAAGTAGCAGTGACCACGGACCGTATGTTTGGGGCGGATTTGATGCCATGAAGGTACTCACCTATAAACACAACCTTGAACCCACAAAAGCTTCTAGACCTATGAGTGCCTCGGCCAGCGGATTTGTACCCGGAAGTGGGGCAGGAGCCTTGTTATTAGAATCGTTAGAAAGTGCCGAACAACGTGGTGCAACCATTTATGCAGAAGTATTGGGCGGACATGTAAATTCTGGCGGACAACGAAACGGAGGCAGTATGACCGCGCCTAATAGCGAGGCAGTGAAGCGTTGTATTAGGTTAGCCGTAGAAAGTTCTGGAATTTTGCCTTCGGAAATAGACTATATAAACGGGCATCTTACTGCAACTATTAAAGATCCCGTAGAAATCGAAAACTGGTGTGACGCACTTGGTCGGAGAGGGGCAGATTTTCCGTATATCAACTCGTTAAAAGGAATGGTGGGACATTGTTTAGCTGCCAGTGGTAGTGTAGAAGCGGTTTCCACAGTATTGCAAATGAAACACGGCTTTGTATTTCCGTCGGTAAATTGTGACGATACACATCCAGAAATCTCGAAGTTAATTGCTTCAGAATGTATTCCAAAGAAGAAAATTTCCGCAGAAATAAATACCGCAATAAAAGCAAGTTTCGGTTTTGGTGATGTAAATGCGTGTGTTATCTTTAGAAAAATTTAAAGCGAATGACCACAGAACAAATCTATGTAAAATTGCTGCCTATTGTAAAAACGTACCTTCCTGAAGACGTTGCGGCCGATGAAATAAACCCAGATAGTGATTTAACGGGCGAATTGAATATTAACTCGGCCCATTTGGTAGATATCGTTCTGGATGTTGAAGACGCGTTTGAAGTTGAATTTGCCAATGAAGATATGGAGTCGTTGCGCACTTTGAATGACGCCATTGCGATTATTCACAAAAAAATTTAGATGAATAGGCTACCCTTACCCGAGGTTACGTCCAAGGTATTGGCGGTTAAACTGACTGCAAAGGGAGAGCGTTCGGTACGCAGTGGGCATCCGTGGATATTTTCCGAAAGTGTCGCAAAAGTCAACAAAACAGGAGCTGCCGGAGATATCGCAATCACTTTTAGTCAATCGAAAAACAAAGCCTTAGGCGTTGGGCTGTATGACCCAGATTCGCCTATCCGCATCAAGATGGTTCACCATTACGGCGGCGCTACCTTAGATGAACATTTCTTTCGTGAAAAAATCAGTAGGGCATTTGCCTTGCGAGCCGAATTACTTGCTACCAAAACAAATAGTTACCGATTTATTTTCGGTGAAAATGATGGTTTTCCCGGGCTGATTGCTGATGTGTATGATACTGTTTTGGTGTTAAAGTTATATTCGGCTATTTGGCTTCCATTTCTTGCTACGATTACTGAAATTTTAATTGAAATTTCAACGGTTGAAACGGTTGTACTACGCTTGAGCAGAAGTCTACAGAAACAACAAGACTTTCCACTTCAGGATGGAACGGTGATTTTTGGAACCTTAGAAGATGAAACAATTGTATTTCAGGAACACGGCGTTTACTTCTCTGCTAACGTTATTAAAGGGCATAAAACAGGCTACTTTTTAGACCATAGAAACAATCGAAAACGGGTAGGGGAGCTATCTAAAGACAAAACAGTGCTGGACGTGTTTAGTTATGCCGGTGGATTTTCGGTACATGCGCTCGCCAATGGTGCAAAAGAAGTGACAAGTCTCGATATTAGTGAACAGGCACTCGAGCTCGCCAAAGAAAATGGCACATTAAATAAAAGTTCGGGTATCCATCGGACCATAGTAGGTGATGCCTTTGAAGTGATGAAACAACTTATCAACGAACAGAAACGTTTTGATGTGGTAGTGATTGACCCCCCCAGTTTTGCTAAACGGCAAAAGGAAATCCCTATGGCTGAAAAAAAGTATGCCCAACTGGCCAAATTAGGGGAGAAGCTAACTGCAAATAACGGACTTCTAGTGTTGGCCTCCTGTAGCGCTAGAATACCCGCCCAAGACTTTTTTGATATCAATAAAGAGGCGTTAAAGAAGCAAAACCGACAGTTTTCAATTCAGGACTTGACAGGGCACGATATAGACCATCCCATTACGTTTAAAGAAGGTGCCTATCTAAAATGTGGCTACTACCGCTTTAGAGATTGAATCTAGTATCGAAATACAAGGTAAAAGATTGTATCATTTTGAAAACATGGTAAGAAGCCTCAATTTATTCCTGTAAGATTCCTCGTCGCGTTGCTCTGTCGGAATGACAAGGGGGTTCAAAAAGGATTTTCACCATTTTGATTAAAACTTAGTTTTTCAAGTACATAGTGGTTTTAAAATACTTTCAATAGTACTATGTCATTTCGAACGCTTGCCTAGCCGGCTAGGCGGGTAGTGAGAAATCTCATGTAATTGAATAAGATTCATCGTCGCGTTGCTCTATAGACTGAAATTTTTTTTAAAAAATTTCATAGTCGGTATTTAAATTGTCTTAACATTCGCTGTTAAACACTGCTAATGTGCTTTGTAATATTTTATAATAACGCTATATTAAAAATAAAACGTTATGAAAAGAATAATAACCATACTCATTTTATTAGTAAGCACATCACTAATGGCTCAAGACCCTATACTTCAAGAAGGCCGTGAAGCCTTAGAGGAACGAGCGGAAACAATTACCGATAAATATGTTGACGCACTAGGATTGCGTGCAGAACAAGAGTTGCTTTTCAGAAATAAAGTGGAAGAGTTCTTGATTCGTGAGCAGAAGATTAAGGAAACAAGCAAAGGCGACGACATGCTGAATAAAATGGTGGCATTGCGACAAAATGAAATGGCCGAAATGGCTGATATTCTTACCCGTATTCAGCTTCAAGAGTATAAAAAGGTAAGGCCTACGATTCAACCTTTGGCTAGGGTAAAACAATAAAACCGAAACCATTTAAAATAAAAAAAGCGCTATTAAAAAATAGCGCTTTTTTTATATCAGGTTACATCGATAGTTATTTTACAAAGTCTTCACCAGAGGTTGTTTTTTTAATGTTTGGAGCATCAGTGTGCATGGTTTTTTCAATCCCTGCAGAATCTACTCCAAAAAACTTTAATACATCTGGACCATTGCTAATCTGTTTCGTTTTATCGCCATGAATAGCAATGGGGTGAGACAACACTTCGTGGTTGTTCTGTAAAATTTTCAACCAGTCATCGGTACCATAATCTGACGTATCTTCTCCTTCTAACAAACGCTTATCGATTAAGTCGCCCACTTTACAATGAAGCGCCTCGGCAATTTCTGTCCATTGTGTATCACTCACTTTGGTTTTTGAAATATCCACAGCATTCAGTTTGTCGTCGATACCTTGCAAATAAGCAAGTGCATGTTTTCCTACGCGACTGCTGTGGCTATAAATTAATGTAAATTCTCTATCGTCTCTAGCGATAACTCCCATAGTTTCTTTTTTGGTTGGTTTGTTCATTAATGGCAATGGCTTAATGTGTTTGCATTTTCTCTTTTCGCTTGCGCAATTGCTTGGCAACTTCAGTGGCTGCTTTTGCGAGAGAAGATTCGAACGACCCGTTATTAGCTTGGGCAAAAAGGGTCGTGCCAGGCACATTTATACGTATTTCGGTGATCATACCCGTTTCTGGGCTGGTCGTGTTTTCTTTTTTGAAATAGACATCTGTATTCACGATGAACGTATATTTTGCCTCCAATTTCTCTAATTTCTCAGTAGCCATGGCTTCTAAGCGACTGCTGGCTGATACGTCTTTATACTCAAAGTTGATGTTCATAATAAAATAGATTTAGATTTAACTTTAAAGATACAATTCCGTTGATGGCCTTCCAAGTTTTTAGTATTATTTTGGCAAATGTTCTTGGGGAACTTCTGGTTCTGCCTGCGGAATATAAATAGAGGCTAAAATTCCGGATAGTAAGGAAACCCCAATTACCGCCAATGAAAGCCATTCTGGTATTTCAACATGATGTGAGATCAACATTTTTATCCCCACAAAACTTAGAATGGCAACCAGACTATAATTGATGTATCTGAATTTTTTCAGCATTCTTGAAATCAGGAAATACATAGATCGTAATCCTAAAATCGCTAAGATATTCGAGCTAAACACGATAAATGGGTCTGCTGTAATCGCAAGAATCGCAGGAATGCTGTCTAAAGCAAATAAAATATCCGTAAGCTCGATGATGAGCAATGCCACAAATAGGGGGGTAGCAGCACGAACGCCCATGCGGCGAATAAAAAAATTTTCGCCTTCAATCTTATTGGTTACCGGAAAGAACCGTCGCGTCCATTTGTAAAACTTTGAGTTTTTCGGGTCGAAATCGGTATCTGAAGAAGTCGCCATTTTATAGGCGGTATACAATAGAAACACTCCGAACACATAAATAATCCAATCGAATTTATTAATCAATGCCACGCCAAACAAAATCATCAGTGCCCGAAAAACGATGGCTCCCAGTATCCCCCAGAACAACACACGATGCTGGTATTTTGCAGGTATGGCAAACGAACTAAAAATAACGGCTATCACGAACACATTGTCTATACTTAACGACAGCTCGATAAGATATCCCGTCACATACTTTAAAACTGCGTTTTCAGGAGTGAGATTTGTGGGGTTTTCTACCATGCCTTGGGAGAACAACCAGTAGATGACTAAAGAAAAGAGTAGGGCAATACTCACCCATACTGTTGTAAAAATGGCAGCTTCCTTGGTTTTTATTTCATGCGCCTTCTTATTGAAAACGGCTAAATCTAAAAACAGCATTACTAATACAAACGCGATAAAAATACCCCAAACCATAATTTAAATTTTCGGCAAAATTAAAGGGATAAAAAAGGAAACTATAATAGCATTATGTTAATTAATTGGGCAACCGTTAAAACTTTTTTAATTGTTTTTGTCCCGCTTCAATTCGTTGTAACTTTTAAAAAAAAAGAAAAAACTATGCAAGAGAAACAAACACCTACAAAGTATGAAATTCATCCGCTCCTTAAAGGTCGTTGGAGCCCAAGGGCTTTTTCACAAAAAGCCATCACTGAGACAGAGATAAAAACTCTTTTAGAAGCAGGACGCTGGGCACCCAGTAGTAACAATCTGCAGCCCTGGCGTATTATTTGGGGTTTAAAAGGAAGTGATACCTACCAACGCATATTTGATTGTCTGGTCGATTTCAATCAAGATTGGGTAGAAGATACGCCCGCATTAATGCTTGGAGCCTATAAAAAAGATATGAAAGATGGCGAGAAGGAAAATTTTCACGCCCTACACGACTTAGGCTTATTTATGGGTAATGTTTGTGTTCAGGCCACCAGTATGGGCATCGCGGTACACCAAATGGCAGGTCTAGATCAGGATAAAGCAAAAGAAGAATTTGAATTCCCTGATAATTACCACGTAGCCACTGCTACTGCCATTGGTTATTATGGTGGAAACCCAGATACCTTGCCCGAAGATTTGCAGGATGAAGAAACTAAAATAATGCGCGAACGGAAGCCGCAGCGTGAATTTGCTTTCAACGGAAATTTTAAAAACTAACAATATGAGTGAGAAAAATAAAAGTAAAGACCATGCCGATTTTCAGTCGGCGTATAGAAGATCGTCAAACTTTTCAGGAACCGCATCGAATGATGAAAAACTAAAAGTTGCAGGCGACGGAGAAATAAAATTAACCAAAGACAACAAGATGATTTCAAAAGAAGAAAAACAAAAGATCGCCGATGCGATGGACAAGATGCAACAGAAATATGAAAATACAGACGAGCGTGTTTCTAGTAGAGAAGAAGAGGAATAACATTTTTTACAATCGTTAAAATTTTGACAATTAGCATGCTACCTCAATGCGAGTTTCAATTTTTTTCTATAGTTTTAGTGTCCTTTCACAAAAAAACTGATTCTTATGGAAAAGAAAAAACAAAAAAACCATGCCGATTTTCAAGATAATTATCGACGTTCCTCCAATTTCCGAAGCATCGTAAAAAAGGAAAAATTTGAAATTTCCGACCCTGGAAATGTAAAAATTGTAAAAGAGGAATAACGATAAATTAGCATTTATAAACCAAGCAGTATCCAATTCATGGGTGCTGCTTTTTTTTATGCCCAAATCTTAACAATGTTTAACTCCCAAAGACCATTTGCTAAACAGTTTTTAACAATTGGCTTCGATACCTTTACAAGAACCAAAAAAACAAAAAAGCTATGAAAGAGAACCAACCACTATTAACACCTATTAAATTAGGTGATTTAAAACTTCCCAATCGCGTTGTAATGGCCCCGATGACCAGAAGCAGGGCAAATAACAAAGACAGCGCACCCACCAAAGATTTACATGTACCATATTACACCCAACGGGCTACCGCTGGACTCATCATTACAGAAGGTTCGCAAGTGTCAAAAAGAGCGGTAGGGTATGTGTACACTGCTGGAATTCATTCTGAGGCGCAAATAGAAGGATGGAAAAAAGTAACTAAGTCGGTGCATGATGCAGGCGGACGAATATTTATCCAATTATGGCATGTGGGCAGGATTTCCCATCCCGATTTCCACGATGGCGAATTACCTTGGGCGCCTTCGGCCATAAACCCAGAAGAAACTGTTTTTACACCCGACGGACAAAAAGAGACCGTCACGCCAAAGGCTATGAGTTTAGAAGATATTGGAACCACAAAACAAGAATTTGTACAAGCTACGAAGAATGCGGTAGAGGCAGGGTTTGACGGAATCGAAATCCATTCTTCTAACGGATATCTGTTTCACCAATTCTTTAGTAGTTTCAGTAATAAGCGAGACGATCAGTATGGTGGAAGCATCGAAAACAGGGCACGTTTCTTCTTTGAAGTATTAGATGCCGTTTCAGAAGTGATTCCGCAGCAAAAGATAGGCGCACGGTTCAACCCATCGTTACACGGTGTTTTCGGGATGGAGGTAACAGAAGATACCATCCCAACATTCGATTATATCATAAAAAAATTGAGTGACGATTATGACCTTGCATACATCCACTTGTCTGAGCCATTTACAGACGTGACCAATGTACCCCATGCTGAACCAGATATTGCGAAACGATATCGACCCATGTACAAGGGCAATCTTATGATCAATACCGGATTTACACAATCTACTGGAAATAAGGTAATCCGTGATGGCGATGCAGATATGGTTTCGTTTGCCAAGTTATATGTTTCAAATCCAGACCTCGTGGGACGTTTCCGTGAAGAAGCAGATACCAGTGGTTGGGACAAAGACACTTTTTATACCCAAGGAGAAGAAGGGTATCTAGATTATGAAGCTGAAACAAGAGAATTGATACCACAACAATAAATTGAATTACTAATTTCTGCACTGCGGAAAATTTAAAAATAAAAGACTATGAAAGACAGAGAAATAATGGGCGGATTTAGAACTATAAATCCAGCTACCGAAGAAGTGATTAAAGAATATACCTATATGACAGATGATGAAATGAACGATGCTGTGGAACGATGCCATGAAGCCTTTTTATCGTGGCGTTTCAAGTCGTTTGAAGAGCGTGGCGCCATCATCAAAAAGATAGGGGAGGGCCTTATGGAGCGTCGTGAAGAATTTGCGAAGTTGATGACCCAAGAAATGGGGAAAGTCATCAAGCAAGGATTTCAAGAAGTGAAGTTATGCGCGGGAATCTGTGAGTATACGGCCGAAAATGGACCTAAAGAATTAGCAGACGAAGAGCGTGAACTCCCTGAAGGTGGCAAAGGCGTTATTACGTATTCACCCATCGGGGTGATTTACGGCATACAGCCATGGAATTTTCCGTGTTACCAAGCCATTCGCTATGCTATTGTAAATCTCATGGCGGGTAATGGTGTATTGCTAAAACATGCGCAGAGTTGTACGGGGTCTGGACTGCTCCTAAAAGAAATTTTTGAAGATGCAGGCCTGCCGAAGGATTTATTTACGGTGCTGATTATAGACCACCAGCAATCTGACGATATCATTGCGAACAAATTAGTGCGTGGTGTTACCCTCACCGGAAGCGATGGCGCTGGAAAGGTAGTTGCCCAAAAAGCAGCAGAGCATCTCAAGAAAACTGTGATGGAACTAGGAAGTAACGATGCCTATCTCGTTTTAGACGATGCAGATATTGCCATGGCAGCAGAAACTTGTGTACAAGGGCGTATTTATAATAATGGTGAAACCTGCGTGGCCGCCAAACGTTTTGTGGTGGTTGAAAGTGTCTACGATGAATTCAAGGAGAAATTTGTAGCTGGAATGAAAGAAGTAAAAGCTGGGGATCCTACGCAGCGTGAAACGGCAATGGGACCAATGGTTACTGCTGAAATGCGAGACAAATTGCACAAGCAGTTACAAGAAAGTGTAGAGAAAGGAGCTGAAATACTTACCGGAGGTGAAATTCCTGACGGGAAAGGATTTTTCTACCCGGCGACAGTCTTAGGGAATGTTCAACCGGGACAACCTGCTTATGAAGAAGAATTTTTTGGCCCAGTGGCTTCGTTAATCAAGGCGAAAGACAATGAAGATGCCATGCGGATTGCTAATGACAGCCGTTTTGGGCTGGGAGGTGGAATTTTCAGTAAAGATGAAGACAAAGCCATGAAATTAGCCAAAGAACATTTTGATACAGGAATGGTGTTTATTAACTCCTTCGGATTAGCACAGCCAAACATGCCGTTTGGTGGTGTGAAAGACTCTGGCTATGGGAGAGAACATGGCGGATTCGGAATTAAAGAATTTGTAAATATAAAAGCGGTGATGTCTTTAAACTAGCCTTTAAACAACGTAAAAACAGAAAAGCAGCCGTAATGGCTGCTTTTTTTAAGTTGATATCTAACTATCATCTTGAGATACTATAATTTAAAAGTGAAATGATACGCAGCAGCGAGATGTTGTGTATCTTTAAAGAAAAAAAGATGTTCGGATTATTTAAGAAGAAAACGGAAGAAGAAAAATTACAAGCTGAATACGAGAAACTACAAAAAGAATCGTTTGAGCTGTCTAAAATCAACAGATCGCAAAGCGATGCAAAAGCAGCTGAGGCAGAAGCTGTGATGCAAAAGTTAGAAGCACTGCGGAAAAAGTAGCTTGTTACGAACGGTTCTTGGTTCGCTTTACATACCACAGAATCAGTATTGAAATAGCGCTACAAACTGAAAAGCCAATAAACAACGGACGGGTGCCTTGCGCCACAAACCTTCCGATGAACGTACTGATAGGTACCGCCATCAAGGTTGAAATCAATCCCGTAATAGCAGCGGCAATTCCTGCGATATGACCCACCGGTTGCATGGCCAATGCGCGTAAATTTCCGAAGAGAAAACCAATACAGAAAAATTGCACCGCAAAAAAGGCCAACAGTATGTAAATATTGGGCTGGGCCGTATTGTAGTAAATTAAGAGATAACCCACCGAAACCGCGAAAAAACCGAATAGGGCAGTGGTCACCATTTTTTCCATACCGAAGCGCACTACAAAAGTTCCATTCAAGAAAATAGCGATACCGATGGCAATGGCGAGTCCTGCGAAAATGTAAGGGAACTCAGATTCGAGTCCGTATTGGTTCTGAAAAATTTCCTGGGAAGCACTGAGGTACACCAAGAACGACCCCACTACAAAGCCAGAAATCAGGGTGTAGCCCATGGTCGATTTATATTTCACGGTTTCCTTAAACCCTGCCGTGATGCGCTTTACGGAGAAGGGAATTCGATTTTGAACGGCTAAAGTTTCTTCTTGTCGCCACCAAAACCAAAGCGCCACGACCACGCTGATAGCTATTTGCACGTAGAAAATTCCCTGCCAGTTGTAATGGTTGAGGACAAATTGCCCCAATGCGGGTGCAACGATGGGTATGAGCAGAAATACCACCGTTACAAATGACATGATACGCGCCATATAATCGCCATCGAACAAATCCCGAATAATGGCAATACAAATAGTACGCGGTGCTGAGAGCCCGATACCTTGTAAAATACGCCCAGCGACCATCATTTCTAAACTTTCGGCATAGATGCAGACAAAACTAGCAGCTACGAACAACGCAAAACCCAAATAAACCGAAGGCTTCCGGCCCAGCGAATCAGATAGGGGACCAAATAATAAAGGACCCACTCCGAGTCCGAGAAAAATCATAGTTACCAGCAACTGATTATCGGCTGCGGTCACGGTATTGATGGCAACGCCAATGATGTCGAGTGCGGGTAAAAGTGCGTCGATAGACAGTGCGGTGACCGACATGAGGGCCGCCATGAGGGCGACAAATTCGAATTGGGAAGTGGCTAATTTTCGTTTCAAGAGGCGAAGGTACGGCATTTTAGCCCGTCTGTACCGAACTTAACAATTCGTTAGTGTTGGTTATTGCTCACATGAAGCTTATAAAATGTTTAAAGTATTCTTAATTATCTTAAACATTTATAGTTAGCTCCGTATATTTAAACATTAAATACAACCAACTATGGAATATCTACTTATTGCGCTTAAGATTATTGTAGCGTTTAGCCTGTTAAATGTATGGCTCATTCAATATAATAAACCCACGCGTTGGCGCGGAGGAGGTGCGCAAAACATTGTAGAAGAATTTAAGGCCTACGGACTCCCAGCGTGGATGTGTTACGTAGTAGGCTTTTTAAAAGTGGCGTTGGCGATTGTACTATTGGTATCTATATGGTTTCCTGCTTACGAAGATTACGCCGCTTTAGGACTCGCTATTTTGTTGTTGGGATCTATTCTGATGCACTTTAAAATTAAGGATCCTATGATGAAATCGTTTCCTGCATTTTTATTTTTGCTGATGTGCCTTACCATTTACTTTTTGTAAGGATTAGGCAGGCGCCATCCAAATTTCATAAAACAGAAAAGCTGCCCAGAGATTGAGTACCAACATTAAGAAGGAAGGAAACGACTGTACAAATGAATCTTTGATCTTAAGGCGTACACCAAATCCTAATAGCATCAAAACACTCAGTCCGGTCGCAGCTACCAATCCGATACTCGGATAAATAGTACCGGCCAAAATTCCCAGGGCACCCAAGATTTGTAACACGCCTGTACCTTGCCGTTGTGATTTGGTAAGACCAAAGCGAATGAACTCGGTCGCCATTTTAGGAGAGTACAAACAATTGTAGCCGTAAAACAGAAATGAGATTGCAAGAAGGAGTGATAGAACAAGGAGGTTGGTGGGCATTGTGTAAAGATACTGCTTTGGGAGTTGTATTTTCTATTTTACATACTATTCACAGACGAATGTCCTATGGACATTTGGATGGGAATACGCTACACAAGGAGGGAACAGAAAAAACCTATTTTACATACTATTCACAGACGAATGTCCTGTGGACATTTGGATGGGAATACACTACACAAGGAGGGAATAGAAAAATTCTATTTTACATAATCTTAATTATAGAACAAATGTATTGATTTGAATAAACTGGCGAATAGCACCTTTTGTGCTATTCGACATAATCCTGTTATAGCGCCATTAGGACTATAACAAAGGATTATGTCACAGCCGTTTTGCGCCAACGATAGCAATGTAATTATAGTTAGCTACGCTACTTTAGATAATTCAATTATAACTATAGCTTAGTTTATTATAGCGTCAACAACAATTTTGAAGCCCTTATATACTTTTAAAACAATTAAATACGGCTTCTCTATAAGTTTTACCAACCGGGATTTTATGATTACCAATATGCAGTAAATTACCTTCGAAGCCGGAAACGGCGTTTATATTTACAACATAATTTCTGTGACTTTGTATAAAAAGATGTTTAGGTAATTGCGCTGCAACTTCCTTCAGCAATGCACTATAAGGGTAATCACCAGATTTTGCATACACAGTACAATAGTTGTTTTCACCTTTTAAACAAAGTATGTCTGGAAAACCTACGTGCTCCAAATGATCATTATTTTTTAAATATATGCCTTTGGTACTATTCACGCTATTTGTATTTTTTTCATTGCATTAGATATGAGCAATATAGATTAAAAACACTTACAAACCAGGAATAATACGTTTCTATCTCGTACCTATAACGCGATTGCCTGTGAAGGATTATATTACCATTCACAACCTATCACTCCCCATAAGTAGAACCTACAAGAAAAACGTGCTGCAGTTTCTCGAAAGTTTTGAGGTATTTTCCATCACAACGTATCCTAACTCTTATTACCCAATACCTACATATCTAACCTCTAACCACTAACGCTACCCTTCCCGCCGCAACACTTCCAAAGGAGAACTGCGTAACACCGTTCGGATATTGCTCAACCCAATCGCCATGACTAAGAGCGTGATGCCCGGTATAAAGACCACAAAGGGTATGGCCGAGGGTATAAAAGGTTCTTCAAATAAAAAAAATGCGAGGCCTAGGCTACCCAACAATGCTAATACGATTCCTACTAGACTGCCCATCAGTCCTAAAAACAGGTATTCTAAGGCAGCTATTTTTAAAATTTGCCCATTCTTGGCACCCATAGTTCGCAGCAACACACTTTCTTTGATACGCTGGTATTTACTGGTTCGTACAGAGCCGATCAACACTATAAATCCGGTAATAATACTGAAGAACGCCATAAAATTAATGATCAAAGAGACCTTACCTAAAATGTCTTCAACGATGGTAAATACCTGCCGTAGATCGATGATAGACACATTCGGGAACTGTGCTACCAGATTGCGCTGCAAGTCGGCCGATTGCTGCTCATCGGATGCTGCGGTGGTAAACACATGAAACTGTGGTGCTTTTTCGAGCACTCCTTTCGGAAATACAATATTAAAATTGATCTGTAATTGGCTCCAGTCTACATCCCGTATGCTGCCCACTTTTGTTTCCATAAGCACCCCTTGCACATCAAACACAATGGTATCGCCTACTGTTACCCTGGCATCTTCTGCTAAATCATCTGAAATTGAAATAGGAATCAGTTCTTGCTCTTTTATGTTAGAAACCCACTCCCCTGCTACAATTTCCTCAGATGGCGTCAAGCTATCTCGATAGGTAGTTCTAAACTCGTGGTTTAAGATCCATCGTCGCATTTGTCGCGTGGTATCCTGACGGATATCGTTCACCAATCGCCCTTTAATACGGTGCATGCGCATGGTTACCAACGGTGTGTTGCTTATAATGGGCAACTCATTTTGGGTAATGTAATCGGCCACCGCATCCCGCTGATCGCTTTGCACGTCTAAGATGATAATATTGGCGTTGGTAGTGGTCTCCCCTACTTCGGTTTTAGATAACAAGATGTCTTTGGTAAAGTATAGGGTGCTTATTAAAAAAGTGCCCAGACCAATGGCCAAGACCAATACGACGGTCTGGTTGTTGGGTCGGAACAAGTTCAATAAACCTTGCCGACTCGTATAGCCCCAATTTTTAGGAAAAAAGCGCCGGACTAACTTCATAAACCATTGTGCCACCAAGGCTAATATCGTAAAAGTGATTACCGTTCCTCCCACAAAATACAAGGCATATATTGCATCTTGCAATAACCAATACGAAAACGCAAAAAGGAATCCTAAGATGATGGCGAATACTGAAATTTTAGTGTATCGAGATTGTTCGGTTTCTTCGGAAATGCGCAATACTTTTAGTGGCGATACAGACCAGGTGCTTAATAACGGTAGCAATGCAAACAAAACGGACATGAAGAAGCCTAACAGCACACCAATCAAGATGGGTTTGGCGGTTACCGAAATGACCAGATCGAAGGGCAAAAAGTCTTTTAAAATCAACGGAAACAGCTCTTGAAGCCCAACACCAATACCCGAACCTATGAGTCCGCCAATAATGCCAATGCCCGAAATTTGTATCAGGAAAATAAGGAAACTTTGCAACCTACTAGCGCCCATCGTTTTTAATACCGCAATGGCTGTTAGCTTTTCCCTGATATAAATTTGTACAGAACTTGCAATACCGATGCAACCCAACAACAATGCAATAAAGGCTGCGAGGTTCAAGAATTTGCTTAAGTTTTCAAAACGTCTGCCCAACCGCCTGCTTGTGCTTGTATGCGTGTCGAGATCGGCTTTTTCAAGATCCAGCATGGGTTCAATCTTCGACTCAAATTTTTCAAGGTCTAAGGTGTCCGAAGCTTTGTAAAAAAACTGGTATTCCTTTCGGCTTCCAAATTGCAACAACTCGGTGGCTTTTATTTGCTGAAAGGGTATCACTACGGTAGGTGCTACGGAAGTTGAAATAGCCGTACTCCCGGGAATGGACTTTAAAGCGCCTAGAATTGGCATTGTGAGCTCCCCCACTTTGATGGAATCTCCTGGTTCAACGTTAAACTGCAACATTAAGGTGGCGTCTACCAATGCACCTTCTTCATTTTGATAGCTTGTTGCTGCTGAAGCTGGTTGTGTTTCTAAAGTGCCATAAAACGGAAATGCCCCTTCAATACCCCGAACTCGTACCAATTTGGTGCCTTCGTTTTTCGGAAACGCTACCATCGAAACGAAATTCACCTCTTTGGCATCGGGTTGTAAAGAATCTATGATTTCCTGTGCACGTTGGGTAGGTTCTTGCCTGGCATCGATAATATAGTCTGCACCCATTAAACTTTTAGACTGAAGCTGGATGTTGTTTTTAAGGTTATCACTCAATAGCTGAATGGCAACCACGGCAGCGATACCCAGTACAATTGACGCTATAAACAAAAGCAACCGAACCCTACTGGCTTTGGCATCGCGATAAGCCATTTTAAACAGCCAAGCGATATTGAGTTTTGAATTTTGTTGTGGTGTTTTCAAATGACTTGGGTAGGTTCGTTCGTTAGTATTTGTCCGCCCTTAAGCCTCAAAATTTGTTGGGTACGATTGGCTAGGTCTAAGTCATGCGAAATGATAACCAACGTAGTTCCTGCTTCTTTGTTTAATTCGAATAGCAGCTTAATGACATTTTCGCCAGTTTCCTCATCCAGATTGCCCGTAGGCTCATCGGCAAACAAAATAGAAGGTCTATTGGAGAAGGCCCTTGCCAAGGCCACGCGTTGCTGCTCGCCGCCAGACAATTGCGACGGGTAGTGATGCATACGGTCGCCAAGCCCTACCTTTTCGAGTAATTCGATAGATTTTGTTCGGGCGTTTTTATCTTCTTGTAATTCTAAGGGCACACTTACATTTTCTAAAGCCGTCAGCGTTGGTAGTAGCTGAAAGTTTTGAAAAATAAAACCTACCTCTCGGTTTCGAAGTTGCGCGCGTTCATCTTCATTCAAGGTGTTTAGATCATAGCCACATAATTCTACACTGCCAGCATTCGGATTGTCTAATCCGGCACACAACCCTAATAAGGTGGTCTTACCACTCCCCGATGGCCCGACAATAGAAAAGGTTTGCCCTTTTTCAACATCGAAGCTGATATTTTTTAATACCGTTAATTGTTTTTGGCCGCTGGTATAGGTTTTCTCAAGACCATTTATCTTTAATATCTTTGGCATATATTGTTTTCATTTGTCGGACGTTTGGTCCGGAGTGGAAAATAAACAAATGCTTTTTAAAATACCCCTAAGAATGTCGCCTAAAATCTTAAAGTTTTGTTATTTCATGCTAGCTACCCTTCTTCTGAATTGTGGTGAACGCCAAAAATCATCAGAAGATACTTCATCAGAATCAAAAATGGAAGAAACAACAGCATCTAGCGACAAAGACAGCAACGGCGACACCAAGACAATTCTTTGTTTTGGCGATAGTATTACCGCGGGTTACGGACTAGACGATACCAACGATGGCTATCCGGCGGTGTTACAATCGAAGATCGATTCCGTAGGATTCAATTACACCGTGGTGAACGCTGGCTTGAGCGGGGAAACGACTGCGGGAGGTAAGAGTCGGGTAGATTGGATCATGAATCAACCCGTCGATATTTTTTTATTAGAGCTGGGGGCGAATGACGGGCTGCGTGGTATTTCGTTAACCGAAACACGCGCTAATTTACAAGCAATCATCGATGCGGTACAACAAGAAAGTCCGAATACGAAGATCATTTTAGCCGGTATGGAACTCCCACCCAATATGGGACAGGACTATACGAGCGAATTTAGGAATCTGTATGCTGAATTAGCAGAACAAAACGATCTAACTTTTATTCCGTTTATTCTTAAAGATGTGGGCGGCATTGCAGCGCTAAATCAAAGCGATGGAATTCACCCGACAGTTGAGGGTCATAAAATCATTGCGCAAACGGTTTGGGAGGTGTTAGAACCGATGTTAGATAAATAACATTTCAATAGAATCATTCTTCAACACATAAAATCGTTCACAAAACTCCCCTAACAGCACGTTAAAACCCTAGCGATATCGCATTCCTTTTCGTAATTTATTGATTATGAAAACAAAAGATACAGAAATAGCGAAAAACGATCAGAAAACCTATAACTCAGATGTGACCAAACATGACAAGGATATCTTGAAGCAGGATAATGTACATGGCGATGGCGGCGATGACCAACAAATCAAAGAGCGCGAACGCCCAGTCGATTTTGCTGGCTCTGATTTGGATGTACCCGGCCGCAATGATGCCAAAAAAGGAAATGGCCCCAACGGACTCAATGACGAAGAAAATAAAGTCCATAGCCAAGGCAGCGCACATAATGCCGACTTAGAGCGGGATAAGTTGAAAGATAATAAGTAGTGGGAATTGTTAATATTAACAAGTAAACTTAATATTTTAGATATCAATCTTGAAAGGATACCTGAGATTTTACTCTACCACTTGATACAACTCCCCATCAAATTTTAGCATCGAGGTAGTCACAGTTTCACTTTCCGAAGTAATACACTCCCCTTGCGCGTCTAACGCATGATTCAGCGTTTTGGTGATCGTAGTGACTCGTATGTCAAAATAGCCCTTAGTGTTAGTTTTAGCCATGCCGAGGGTTCTATTTTCCTGTACAAACTCTCCAGCGCAGACCATGTCCCATTCACCCCCGTAGTTCATAACATCATAGGGTTTCAGAACCATTTTTAAGGTTCCTTCCGTAGGTACAAAAAGAGTAATCACTTGGTTGCTATACGGACTGGGTCTTGACATACCCAAAAAATTAATTCGGATACCAAAAGCCCTAGTATTTTCAGCAAGTAGGTACGGTACTGTATCAATAAGCAAGCTATCCAACCGTATGGCGTCTGAAGTCCAGCCTTTATCTACATAGGTATGTGTGATATTGGCTGTTTTATTATTTACAATAACAATATGAAGGTCTAAAGTAAACGAGTCGTCGTCTTCAGCTTCATAAGTCAGCTCCGGAATGACCATTATGGTCTCGTCTGGGCTGTTAGGCATTACCTTTATTTCCAAAAATCGTTTCTCAATTTTCTTATTTGTAAGCCCCAACGCTTGGATTACCTTTTTAAGAAGGTTTTCGTCTGTTAAAACCTTATTAATCTTACCATCAGCGTCAATGGTAAGCTTTTGCTTTGTCACCTGTTCTTCGCCCGTGGCCCAAGAAACATGACTTTTCTCAATACTGTTTTTGGTCACATTAGCTGTTATCCTGAATTGTCCTTCGGCAATCTCATCATACGAAATAACTTCATGAGCGATGATATTTCCGCTTAAATCGTAGTTAATCAACACCGATTCCATTTCATTGTCACCCTTTTTAACCGTAATCACCACCGAATGAAAAGCTGACGAAAAAATAATTCGATACGCAGCAATGGCACGATAGTTATATCCGTCGGCATCAAAATTTGGATACAATGTTTTTAGTTGAAACGCCTCTACAGCGACTTCTTTATAATCTTCGGCTTCAATAAAGCTATCAAAGCTAGTGTCGTCAGTAAATGGAAGTGATCGATTAGGCAAAGCGGCTAAAGCTTTGGCAAAACTAATGGTGTCTGCCTTCATTGATGCTATTGGCTCAACTTTCGTATGCTGCGCTATGGCTTCGGTTTGTGCTTCTTTTTTGATATGCTGCTTACAAGATAAACATGTGATAGCGACGAGTATGATTATATATTTCATTTTCCGCAGAAATTAAAGAGAGTATCTGTTTTTATTTGTCGGCGTTTTTCAAAATAGTGCAGTACAATCATAAAATTTGAGCTATTGTCTGTACATGATTGTACGCTGGTCTCAGCAATTAAATCATTGGGGTAATACGCTAGCAGTTCGGCCATCATGCCATCAACTCTTTCTTCATGATCTAAAAAATAAGCCGTACCTCCTGCTCCCCAATCCCCTTTGGTAAATTCATAAAACTGAAAATCATATTGCTCAGATTCTTTTATTGTCAAGCTTTCACTAGACTGTTGTTCATTGATAACTTCCAGCACTTTTTTCTGAATAGAACGATGCACCTCTTCATCGTTGGCAACCCGATTTTTAACCAGATACAGTTGCGGATAAACATCTGACTGTATCAACTCCATGCCTGTAAAATAGCGATCATTTATAAATATTCCGATACATAATATACCCACAATTGAAAATATGCCAATACTTCTAATTCTCTTTTTGAGCGCCCATACACACAATTTAAACAAGAGGAATACCGCGATACCTGCTAGGATTGCAAACAGTATGATAATCAGAATCGCCAATTGTGCATTTTTTATGGTTTAAAGGTACGCTCCTATCCCAACATTTCAAATGTTTCAGTTGTTTCTCTCAGCTAGATTACATCAATTACTTTTTCCAAAAAATAATGGATACCTCCAAATCCGACAGAAAAAGTAAGCAGCACAAGAAACCGAACTACAACACCTTTAAAATTGTTGTTCAGCTTCTTTTTCAGAAAGAACACATCAAAAAGTATAAAAAGTATTGCCAGTAATAGTCCGATAGGTAAGCCAACGTACAGCAACGCGTGATTATACAGTAGATTAAGCAGCCATGTAAAAAAACTATTGGAGGTTGTAATTCTAGGGCCTAAAGCAACATATACGTGGCACAAACCCAACAATAAGGCTATGCCGGTCCATCCAAGGTAAATTCCAAATTGTTTTAGCAGCTGCATAAATTGAATACTGAGCTAAGCTGATGCTTTTCGTACTTCGTTGCTCAATTCATCAAAGGCTTTTTGTTGGCTGCCTTTTAGGGCTACTTCTTTTATTTGTCCGGTGATGAGTTCAAGGATATTTCGATGTGATTTGACGCTCTTTCCGAAGTAGGCATGCATCACTTTATTCGGGATAATATGATTCACCTTCACTTTGTTTTCTTCGGAAAAATACAATTTTACAGCATGCATCGAACTTTTCTTAAGCACGATACATTCTTCCATTTGTCCGTTTGCTCCAGTTCTAACATCCCAGGTATCGTAGGTTTTTGCGCATTCAAATTGTGTTTTAGTATTTAAGAAATTGTAGAGCTTGTCTAACGTATTATAATTGTTCTGAATGGTGATTGTGTTTTCCATAGGTTGACTGTTTCTGTTGAAATTTAAGTTTTAATGTATTAGAGGTGACTCGTCTGAGACTTGCGATTAGTAATCCATCTCTATAAAATTTCCTTGGAGGTCATATCGAAAAGTAAAAGACGTACCGCCATTTTTAGGTTCTAGCCTAACCGTATATTCGGTTTTTGATATATCTCCGTTCTTCGGAAACTTTATAAATGCCATTGCTAGCGTAGGGTTATCAATATTTTTTTCCGTAGTTAATTTTGCTACCGATTGTTCTACCAATGCCCCTAATGTTTCAAGACTGATGTTTTCATCTAACTGAAACATATAATCTTTCGCCTGCGTTCCCTCAGGAATTTCTATAGTAACTGTGGCATTTTGTTCCCAGGAAGAGTGTTTGCTAAATACGTGTTCGCCCATTTCTAATGAAGCCGGGTCTTCAGTCACTGTTACATTGATCATATTACCTAATGAAGCGTCATGTAGTATATTCACGTTTGTATAATAGGCATCAGCACCAAATTTATCTTTAATGCTTTGCTCTATGGCAGCAAAGCCTTTTGCATTTGCTGGTTGGCTGTCGGTGCCACCACCGCATGAGACTAATAGTACTAGAAGGAAAATAGCTGCCAAGTTTTTTACTGTGTTCATGTTGATTTTTTAAGGTTTATGACACGAATGTATTTTTAGAATCACAATCAAAAACTATAAAAGATGTGGTTTGTGACGAACCCCATAACAAAAAGTGACTAATCCAACGTATCGCCATTAAACCTGCATAAATTTAAAAACACCCGTCATTAAGTCATTGATAACAAGGCGTTGTGACCAACACCATTGAATTAGTGACAAACACCAAGTAGGCAGTTTCGTCTCTATTTTAAATAAACTTACATTTGCTTAAATAACTTTCGTGAAATTATATAAGCATCTTTTTCTACTGTTTTTCTGCGTCCAAAACACGTATGCACAAACACACATTTACCAACATTTTGGAGTAGACGAAGGTTTGCCAAGTTCAGAAGTGTACGATATGTATCAGGATAAAGAAGGATATATGTGGTTTGCTACAGACAAAGGACTCTCTCGGTATAATGGATATGAATTTGAAAATTTCACTACGAAAGACGGACTGCCAGATAACACCATACTAGATTTTTATCCGCAAGAAAATGGACAGGTTTGGTGCTATAGTTACCACACACAAAGCTTGTTCTACTTCGATGAAGTTTTCGAAGGATTTAAAAATTACGCATTTAACACCCAACTGCGTGAAAAGCTACAATCAAGGAGCATACTAAAAAGTGTGGTTGTTACGAGTGAGCAGAGCGTATTGGTAGGTGGTTACATGATGGCGGGATTTATCGAGATCACGAAGCAAGGAGAAGTTAATAAGAAATATAGCCTTAACACCGCCACAGAAAATGCTTATGATCGGGTTAATATAAACCTAGGGTTACATACCACCACTGGTTTATTTTTTTCGTTATATCACGATTATGAAAATGGCGGTGACATACAAAAATTAACGTTACAAAATAGTCCAAGTTCGCGTTTGGCATTTGTTCCTCTGAATAGCGAACAAAATCTTCTAATTGATAAAAAACTGGCAGTCACATCAACGAATGGTAATATCCTATATTATGAAACAGCCCAGAACCCTATTGGAATCAAGAGAATTAATGACGATTCTTTTTTTGTCGGTTTTTATAATAACGGTGCTGAGATAAGGGATAAATCTGGGCAGGTCATGAAAACATTTCTACCCAAACAATCGGTTTCTAGTTTTCTAATAGATGCCGAAGGCGGCTACTGGTTCAGCACATTAGATGATGGTGTCTATTATATAAAGAACCCGAATGTAATGGTATTAACCGAAGATCATATCTCATCGTTAGTAAAAAACCATAACAACCAATTGTACGCGGGGTACAACAATGGAAGTATCGCGAAAATCTCGAACAAACAGACCGAAATCCTTTACGAAGGCACTAACATGATTGCTGCTATTGTCGAATTAGACCATGAGAATAATGAAATTCTGGGGTATGGAGACGGGTATCTCTATAATTATTCGAAGAATACCCCGCTGTTTTCTATGACTGCCAATAAAATGCCTGAACATATGGAAGACCCACTAATTACATCTGCGGCTCATATATTCTATAAAAAAAAGGGAGACAGTATTCATGGACGTATTATTGACCATATAATGCAAGATGGGTGCAGCTTCAATGACGAAATTTTTATTGGCACGTCATCAGGTCTTTTTATTGAAAAAAACGATAGCATCATACGGCACCAACCCCTAGACATATTGAAAAACAGAATAGATGATATAGATATAAGTAAAAAATCGAACACCATGTATATGGCAACTCAAGGCGCAGGTGTCATTATTTACGGAGACAGTATTTATAAAATTGATAAAGAAAACGGACTCACAAATAATATTGTTAGTGAAGTACATATTGAAAATGACAGTACGGTTTGGGCCTGTACCAATACAGGGTTAAACAGAATTGTTTTTAGAAAAAATAACTCCTTCGATGTCATAAACATTACAAAAGATGATGGCTTGATAAGTAACGATATCGATGATGTGGAAATTACCAACGATACCGTGTGGGTAGCGACCAAACGCGGACTCTGCTTCTTCAAAAAGGATGCTATTGCCAAGAAAGAGTCGTCCAAAATCTTGTCACTCACCTTAAAAAATGTCAGTGTAAATAATCGAGATATTGATAAAGAGATGGTACAACTCGATTATGATAAAAACAACATTGAGTTTACGCTACAGGCCGTTTCACTTCGAAACAGTAATAGCATTCACTATCGGTATCGTTTAAAAGAAATAGATACTACCTGGACGACCACTACCAATCGAAAAATTAAATTTCCTTCACTATCCCCTGGAAACTATACCTTTCAGGCCAAAGCAAGCCTCTCAAACAATCACGATGAGTATTTAATTAATTACTCTTTTAAGGTACTCCCCCCCTTTTGGGAGCGCTGGTGGTTCTATACTATTTGTGTGCTTTCATTCTTTGGATTGATGTATCTATTCTTCAGGATACGGGTACTAACCTATAACCAAGATGTTTTTAGAGAACTCATAAGATTAGCTATTAAACGACTAAAAAGAAAAGAACAATTCTTTACCTTTCGGTCTAATGGTGAAGATTTTAAGATTGCCACACGAGATATCCTCTACGTCAATTCGCAAGGAAACTATTTAGATATTGTGACTCAAAAGAAAACCTATACCATTCGTTGTAAAATCGGAAACTTTATAGACCAAACGCCAGACGGTTTGGAATATCTTCGAATACACCGATCATACATTGTCCGAATTGACCAAATATCGAGCAAAGGAAAGAATTGGGTTGTAATAAAAGATAAAAAAATACCTGTTGGAGAAACGTATTTAGGTGAATTAGAAAATATACACTTCTAAATTTTATTACTGAACTAGGTCAATTCTTCTTGCCCCTTCCTATTTATAAAATTTAACATTATATTTCATTAATAATCGTATACGATATACGATATTTGTATATGATTGAAAAGAAAATATTCCGTAATCAAGTTCGTGAACACCTGATTTCCAAAATGCGAAGCGGTGAACTTACCGACGGGCAGTTGGTGTCACTAGCAGCCCTGGCAAGAGAACTGGATGTAAGCGTTACCCCCATTCGGGAAGCATTGACCCAATTGGAACAGAGCCATGTAGTGATTGGTGTTCCAAATCGCGGATTTATGATTCCAAAACCTTCGGCCCAAGAGGCCAAAAACGTGTATGAGCTCATCGCCGCCCTAGAAGCGCTCTCCATACAAAACAGTAAAGTCAGTGATGCCTTATTGAAAAAACTAAAAACAAAGGCTATGCAATTCAGCAACGCCAAAGAAGGTCTTGCTCGTATTAATGCCGACATGGATTTTCACAAGGCTTTGGTTGCTACCTATGATAACCCAATCGCAATCCAGACGATTGAAGATTTAAAAACCCGGGTGTTCTTTTATGAAAAACGGTTTATGGACTTGACTGATCATCAACAATCTGTTACTGACCATGACAACATCATCGCAGCCCTAGAGAATGGAAACCGTAACCAAGCAGCCGATATCGTCCAAAAAAACTGGCTACAAATCTTAACACATATCAATCTTTAAATCGAATTTTATGAAAACCCTTACGCTCCTCGCCATCAGCTTCCTCCTCACGTCTTGCGCAACATCACAAAACGATGAACATTTTGCCAAAGGGGTTGAAATGACCCCAATCCCCTTCTTAGCTGAAATTTTTACAGGCGAACACAACGAGTTTAGCGTTGCTATCAATCCTGTAAACCCGAACATGATCCTCTTTACCAGACGTATAGGCGATGGCAAACAGAAAATCTATGAAACTTATTATCGCAATAAACAATGGACAGAACCGAAAATTGCTTCGTTTTCAACAGACCGCGATGAAATCGCACTGTTTACACCCAATGGCAAGACAGTCTACTTCGGAAGCGAGCGCCCCATCCCTGGGCGACCAAACAAAGGTAATTTCGACATGAATATCTGGAAAACCGAATGGAACAATGAAAATTGGTCTGAGCCCGTTCCGTTACCTCCGCACATAAACAAGGTACAGGCAGAAGGCGAAGAATGGCCGCTACATAATTTAAGCTACTTTTATACAGTAGATGGCTCACAATTTTATACAGGTTCTTTAGTGAAAGGTGCCAAGGGCATGGATATTTTCACTACAACACTCACCGATGGTGAATTCACGCCTTTAGAACCGCTTCCTGCTACTGTAAATACCGAAGAATTTTGGGAATACGCACCCATCCTTTCTCCTGATGGTATTTATTTGTTCACACAGGTTTACCAAAGAGATGATGGTTTGGGCGGTGATGATATTTATGTGAGTAAAAAAGATGAAAACGGCAATTGGTTACCCTCCAAGAATTTGGGTCCGTTGGTCAATTCCAAACAGAATGAATGTCCTGCAGGTTTTAGCCCCGATGGCAGCTACTTCCTGTTTTTTGCACCTAGTAATAAAAACTCAATCGATCCGGATGCCAAAGGAAGGCCCTATATCATAAAAACGGCTGCCTTACAACTAGACACTTTATTTAAGTAAAATTATTCCTTATGAAAATCCTTCACTACTTGTTATCCTTCGCCTTTGCATCTACGGCTTTTGGGCAAATTGATACCCTATCCCAAAAAATGGTTTCTATGCAAGACACCTATCAAAAACCCTATAAAGTGGGCTCGGTGTATTATGAAAAAAATTCACAAACTCCTTATACGGGTGTGCTCTACGGAAAGTTCTCCAATGGAAAATATCTTTCTATACAAGAATATGAAAATGGCATCGGCAACGGTACTTGGGCAAATTATTACGAAAATGGAAATCGCAAAGAGGTGGGCACCTATATAAACAATTTAGTGGAAGGCCCTGTAAAACAATACCGTGAAGACGGAACCCTTAAAGCTGAGGGTCAATACAAACATTGGCGCAAAAAAGTAGGTATTTGGCGCTATTACAATACTGAAGGGAATCTTATAAAGCAAACCGACTATGGATATTAAGTTCTTCTGATTTTGTTATATGCTTTCGCGGTTGGGAACCCAACTATATGGGAAGTGAGCAAGTAAAATCTAAAAAAAAACACCTTAACAAATTGCTAAGGCGTTTGAATATATTATAAACCGAGTTTGTGTTAAACTATTTCTACTAATTCTAGTTCAAACTCAAGATCATGTCCTGCTAAAGGATGGTTTGCATCTACAATGATATGGTCTTCATTTACTTCTGCCACACGTAATTTCTGTTCTGAACCATCTTGGCCCGTCGCTACCAGTTCCATTCCTTCTTTTGGATCTATGGTTTCAGGAATATTAGCATTTGGTACTTTTTGAAATAGTTCTTTGTTTACCTCACCATAGGCCTCTTCTTTTTTTATGGTTATGGTTTTCTTTTGGTTTACCTCCATATCAAGGAGTCCTTTTTCAAAACCTGGGATAAGCTGTCCTTTACCGAGTTCTACTTTTAATGGCTCTCTTTCAAATGAACTGTCAAATTCCTGGCCATTACTCAATTTACCTTTGTAATGAACTCTTACAACGTCATTCTCCTTTACTGTACTCATACTAATTGTTTTATAAATTATATTTACTAATTCGGCAAAGGTAAAGGGAATGAAATGGCTTAAAGAAGAATTTCTGAAAAATCCCTTTTTGACACTTTTTTGACATCTATTTGACACCTTCCCCTCCATCCTAGTGTATATTTGACCAAAACAGCTTTATGAAATATCCTATACTTTGCTTCGTAAGTATCGTTTTACTTTGGAATGCTGCTACTATTATAGCCCAAGAAACAGCACCACCTGCTATTTTGAAAGCTGATTCCAACTGGGGAAAAGAAATCATCAAATTCCCTATCGACTGGGCTCCGGGAATGGACCTGGTAGGCTACGAAGAGCTCCGTTTTGCGCCAAATTGGAAAAACCCAGACCATGAACAGTTTTGGACACTGGCTATCGCTTATAAGGTGCAGACACCAGAACCACTGCCCTTAGCCCGTATCGAACAAAACTTTGAGGCCTATTTTAATGGGCTGATGCATCCAAACCATTGGGCACAACATTTTCCCGATCCAGTATTTAAACTAGTATCCTTAGATCATAGTGCGTCACCTCAGTATCAAGGAAAGCTTAAAGTTTTTGACGGATTTCATACTGGAAAAATGATAACCCTTAACGTACAAGCCCAACAAAAATTCTGCCCCGAAACGAAACAAACGCTTGTGGTATTTTACATTACACCACAAGCGTTTGACCATGTAATCTGGGATGACCTGAAGGCCATCGCCCTTTCTCAAGAAGCGTGTTCTCTTACCAAATCTTAATACGCTCTTCCTCTGGTCTGTAGTTGGCTTCACCTTCTTTTACATCAAATGCTTCGTAGAAGGGTGAGAAATTCATCAACGGGCCGTTTACACGCCAGATTGGTGGCGAATGTGGGTCGGTAGCTACATAATTCCGTAGAAATTCATCTCTCGTCTTTACACGCCAAATTCTCGCAATAGACAAAAAGAACCGTTGGTCTGGCGTATAGCCACCAATTTTCGTAGTATCCTGTCCCTGCTCAGTCATTTTAAAAGCATCGTACGCAATAGCAATTCCGCCATTGTCGGCTGTGTTCTCCCCAACCGTAAGTGCGCCTTTTAAATGCACACTATCCAACACTGTAAACGTGTCGTATTGGTCGATAATTTGTTGCGTTTTTTCTTTAAATCGGGTGTAATCCTCTTCTGTCCACCAATTTTTCACATTTCCTTCTTTATCGTATTGTGCGCCTTGATCGTCAAAGGCATGGGTAAATTCATGACCTATCACCATTCCGATTCCACCATAATTCACGGCATCATCGGCATACAAATCGAAGTAAGGCGATTGTAAGATTCCGGCTGGGAACACGATTTCGTTAAGCGACGGATTGTAATAAGCAGTAACAGTAGATGGCGTGGTGTGCCACTCGTCTCGGTTAGGAGCTTTACCCAACTGCTGTAGCTGGTATTCGTATGCATCTTTGTTTAACGCCAATACATTTTCAAAAAATTTGTTACGGTCTATTTCTACATCGTATTCACGCCAAACATCAGGATATCCTATCTTTTTATTGATGGCGTAGAGCTTTTCTTTTGCCTTCACCTTGGTGCTGTCGGTCATCCAATCGAGTGCATCAATACGTTTTTCTAAGGTCTTCTGAAAATTGTTCACCAAATCTAATGCGCGTTCTTTGGCGTCTTCATTAAAATAACGTTTCACGTACAACTTCCCTAGCGCAAAACCGAGTTGCTGGTCTACGCGGCGAACCATTCGCTTGGCACGCGATTGTTGCGCTGCCTGGCCAGAAAGCACTTTACTGTAAGCAAAAGCAGCATCTTGAAAATCATCACTCAACAATCCATCGTATGAACTTAAGGTATGTGCTTTTAAATACACTTTCCAATCGGCTACAGGAATTGACACCAACATGTTGTTCAACTTGTCATAATACGCTGGCTGACGTACATCTAGAGAATCGATATTGGTTCCTATCATTTCAAAAAATGTAGGCCAATCAATATTGCCATGTGACTTGTTCAATTCTGAAACTGCCATTTTATGGTAGTTTTCGGTCACTACCCTACGTTCGATACGCGTTTTGTGAGACTCGGCTAATTTCTTTTCAATCGCATACACCGTTGCCGCGTTCGCTTCAGCATTCGCATCACCTGTCAATTCAAACAATTTGGTGAGATAAGTTTTATACGCATTTTGAATTTCTGTTACCGAAGGGTCCTCCTTAAAATAATAATCCCGATCTGGAAGTCCGAGTCCCGTTTGCGAAAGGTGCAATATGTTCATCGAGCTATTTTTCTGGTCGGCTGAAATATAAGGCGCAACCATAGAGAAGTCGCCCATTTTCATTTGGTTAGCAACATATTCCATAATTCCAGACACATCATTAATGTTGTCTATTTTGGCCAACATGGGCTGAATGGGCGTTGCACCGCGTTCGTTAATGCTTACCGTGTCCATCCCAGAAGCGTAGAAGTCGCCCACCAATTGTTCTACAGAACCTTTTGCATGTTTTGCTTCTGAAACTTCGGTTAAAATGTTTTTTAGTAATTCTTGCTGTGGAATGTTCAAAAATCGATATGCCCCTACTCCTATTTGGTCTTCGGCAATAACGGCGTTGTCATACCAGGTCTTATTAACGTGGTGGAAGAAATCGTCTCCAGGTTTGATTGATGGGGTTATCCCGTCAAACACTACAGGTTCATGTTGTGCAGTATCTTTATCTGAGTCAGATTTTTGTTCGTTTTTACAAGATAAAAATAGGCAAGCAAGTACGGTGAGACACACTAAATTTTTCATACGGTTGAGAGTTGTTTCAACCAAAGATATGCATTTATCGCACTGCGTTGTATAGTCTGTGTTATTTTATAAGGGTTGCTGCGGAAATTTTAACGAATTCAACCGCTTCCTAAGCCTTGTCTAATTTCACACGAACGGCGTTCATACCACGAGTTCCTTTTTCAAGTTCGAAGATCACATTATCGTTTTCAGCAATGGTGTCGATGAGACCACTTACATGGGTGAAGTATTTTTCGTTGTTTTCTGAATCGATAATAAAACCGAAACCTTTAGAGGTATCAAAGAAATTCACGGTTCCTTTTCGGGTTGGATCAAACGGTACTTTGTCTTCTTCTGGAGTTTTAGGAACCCCAATTACGATGTCTTCGGCATCTACTTTTACTTTGTTTGCAGGATCTGGCGGAGTATCCGTCAAATTTCCATTAAAATCGACATACGCAAACTCAATTCCACTCGAGCCGTTCTTCTCTTTTTCGGCCTTTCGGGCTTCCATTTTCTTCTTTTTGTCTTCACGCTTTTTTAAACGTTTCTTTTCCTTCTCACTCTTGTTGTATGTTTGCTGCGATTTTGCCATTGGCTACATTAAATTTTTTAGGGTGCATAGTTGCCCTCCAAAGATATGGGATAAAACACAGCTTTACCAACGAAATACGCACAGAATGTGCTATTTCCGCTTTTTATTTCGCTTATTGAAGTTTTTATCGCCCTTTGTTTTCGGTTTTTTGTATTTGGCCTTGATTTTACGTCGGTACGAACCTCCTTCGTTTGTCCTACTGTTTTTTTTAGATTTTTCGTGAAAACTGGCACCGCGTTCTTCTTGGGCGGGATGTTTATGCGGATTGTTAGGCTCGATGACTTTAGGTTGCTCTTCTGGAGTAAGTTCTTTAGAAATTTCAACCTCCGTAGGAAGCGCTTGTACGGGAATCTCCATATCCATTAGCGCTTCAATGGCTTTTTTTGCAGCTTCCTCTGCTTCAGAATAAAATAAAATCGATGTTCCTTTTTGTTCTGCACGACCGGTTCTTCCAATACGGTGCATATAATTTTCAGGGAAATTTGGAGTGTCAAAATTGATGACATGGGTAATCAAATGTAAGTCGATACCACGTGCCATTACATCGGTGGTCACCAACATTCTATTTTCTCCAGTATCAAATTGCTCGATAGCACGCAGCCTGTAATTTTGTGTTTTGTTTGAATGAATCACAGCAACATCATCATTAAAAGCTTGTTCTAATTCATCAAACAACCGGTCTGCACTACGCTTGTTCCCCACAAAGATTAATACCTTTTCAAAGGTTTCTTTATCTTTTAGCAAATGAACCAACAGGTTTACCTTCGTATAAAAATTTGGAACCGAGTAACTGCTTTGTTCTATGTTTTCTAGAGGCGTTCCGCTTACTGCTACGGAAATTTTCTGCGCCATGGTAAAAAAGTCGTTGATGAGCGCTTCGATATCGTCGGTCATGGTTGCCGAAAACATGATATTTTGCCGTTGTCTAGGCAATAAATCAAAGATATTCGTAAGCTGAAACCGAAATCCGAGGTCTAACATTACATCAACTTCATCGATTACCAATTTTTTAATCGATTTTAGTTGCATGGCTCTAGACAACACAAGGTCGTACAAACGTCCTGGAGTAGCGACCACGATATCTTGGCCTTCGGCCAAAGCGGCTTTTTGATTGTTAATATTGGTGCCACCGTACACTCCTAATACACGATTGGTAAGGTATTTACTAAATTTTTCAATTTCAGCAACCACCTGAACCACCAATTCTCGGGTTGGTACTAAAATTAAAACACGCGGATTCTTTTGTTTGGAAAACGGAAGTCCTTGCAAGATGGGTAACATATACGCAAAGGTCTTTCCCGTACCCGTTTGGGCGATACCCACCACATCTTTACCAGACGCGATTACAGGGAACGCCTGAGCCTGAATAGGTGTAGGCTGAGTGAATCCTAAATCGGTAATCCCGTACTGAAGTTGGGTAGAAATCTTAAAATCGTCAAACGATTGCATACAACTAAATTTAACCGCAAAAGTACGGTATTCAACTGCAACAGCCGAAAGTTACGGCATGTCTAATTAGAAACTATCTGCTAGCAGGATGTTGAGTGTGTTAATATATTGATTATCTTTATGTTACGGCAGTGTTCTTTTCTGTCACTAACCAAAAAACGTAAGCGTCATGAAATATTTCCAAAAAGTAGCAACAGCTCCCCTATTTCTTTTTTTAATTATGGTGTTTACTACAACTGGGCATTCACAGTGCATCGAAGAACAACTGACTATCACAGGTAATCAAGGGCCCAATATTGGGTCGAGCATGGGGCAACAATTTATGGCTTGTGAAACAGGCACGATCGATAAGGTTGAACTCAATGTGTTCGCTGGGTCAAATGCCGTTATGAAATTCGAGCTCTACGACAGCAGCCAAGGCTTTATTAATTTAATGTGGACGGTAGATAATATTGCTATAAATGGTCCTGGCCCGCTGTTAATTGATCTCACTACAGGCACTGGAACAACTCTAAATGTAACACAAAACCAGATCTACAGCATGCGTTTCTGGAATACGGGCTCTTCTGTATACGTTCTTGGTACGGCTTTTTCTTCTGGAGACCCCTACCCCAATGGAGCTGCCTTGAACCAATTTGGTGAAATACAAAATTTTGAACCGAATAAATTAGACTATTACTTCAGGCTTGCATTTAACGGTGCGTCACTTTCTATAGATGAAATAGCCACTCAATCGGTGGTTGCGTACCCAAATCCGACCTCAGAAACTTTGTATTTCCGTGGCTTCACTTCGGAAATGGTCACGCTATATTCAATTACAGGAAAGCAACTATTCACAAAAGCACTGGAGAATGGCAGTCTAGATATTCAAGCAATTCCTAGCGGAATGTATTTTGTAGCTGTGCCCGTTGGAAATCGGGTGGCTTTCAGTAAAGTAATCAAGCAATAAGTATTTATTGTTAAATAAAAGCTACACCTCTAATTTATACCCTACCCCGTGTACGTTGGTAAGCTTAATAGACGGGTCGTCTTGTAATTTCTTCCGTAGTTTTGAAATATATGTATCCAAACTACGACCTACAATCACGCCATTGTCTTCCCATACTTTTTTGGTAAGTTCTTCACGCTTAATCACCTCGTTGGGTTTGGCAATAAATAGTGCCAACAACTCGCACTCTTTTCGCGATAAACTAATCTCCTCTGCCTCTTTTACCAATTTATTCTGTTCGGGATAAAAGGTAAAGCTTCCTAGTAAGGTTCCGTTATGTGGAGTATCGCCTTGCCTAAAAGCATGGTATCTACTATAAAAAACGAAAGCCAAAAATATGATGACCAAAAACACTAGGATATAAAAAATGGCTGGATTGCCAGATGCATCAACTTGCTGTGAGGTGAACGTTACTTCTATGGTGTAGCATGCTTCTGGCAGGAGTCTTCCGCCGCATGGCACCAGACTGTTTTCAATAGTACTGCGCATTTCAAAACTATAGGCTACTTCGCCATCGGTACAATTCAACACTGCAACCCGATAATCTTTCGGCAGCGATGCCTTACTAAAACTATTGGCTACGGCAGCATTCAGGTTACCAGGATCGAAGGCTAAGGGTTTTTCAAAAGAAAGTTCAAAAACATTCGATTCAAGTTGTAAAACGGGCAGTACCAACGAGACGGTGTCATTCTGGGATAATAGCACATCGTTACCCACCGCGCGCAACGCAACTTTTACACGTTCCGAAAATTCATTCGTTGGCGTTTCCGTAGTGCATGAACCTGCAAAAAGGATCAAACAAAAGATTAAAATAAAAAGATGTCTACTATTATTTTGTCTCATTTCCTGCAAATAACAGGCAATTTAGTGAGATTTCACAGGTGTTGACACTTCTTTTACATTCTTTTGACACTTTCTAGAACTCACCGCTGTAGGTTTGAATCAAAATATAAATCGACATGCAAAAATTACTTATTACATTCATCATCATGTCCGGTCTAGTAATGACGGGGCAATCTCAAAAAACGTATCAGTTAAACACCGAAAAGAGTGCTATTAAATGGATTGGCAAATATTCGTTTCTGTTTAGCGAACATACAGGAACGGTGCAATTCACAGGAGGAGAATTACAAACTTCTGACGGAAACATCAGTGGCGGAAACTTTCTAATAGACATGACCACCATTACAAACGAAGAATATGAGAAAGGAATTGGTCCCGTAGAACACCTGCGAAATGCAGACTTCTTTGACGTTAACAAATTTCCTGAAGCCAAATTAGTGATTACTTCCGTAGAATTTTTTCCAAATGAAAATCGGCATAGAATGTTCGGAGATCTCACGATCAAAGGAATTACAAAACCCGTAGAGTTCTGGCCTGAAGTGTATCCGGAACAAGAAAAAATGTACGTCCAATTAAAAATAGACCGCACCCGCTGGGGAATTACGCACGATAACAAAGTGAAAGAACATGCCATTTCTGATGCTATCGAACTTTATGTTACCTTACAATTTTAAACGCCATTCTATGAAATATTTCTGCCGCATCATTTTATTACTCTTTTGCTCCCTTGCTGTAGTTGCGCAAGAAAATAAATCACAACAACCACTCTTGCTACAAAACGATTTAGATTGGGGTGTAGAGCATTTTAAACTCCCTACCGGATTTGCACAAGAAATGACCGTCTCTGGTATTGAAGAAGCCTATTTCCCCCCGGGATGGTCGCAAATTGAGAATCCAGAATTTTGGTCGTACCTATTTGTCTGGGAAATAGATTCTGAACAATTACTCGATGAAACGAAACTAGAACACAATCTCACGCTCTACTTTAACGGACTCATGGGCGTGCCAAAAGATACCATAGTACCGCCTAAATTACCATCTACTACAGTTGTGGTGACTACACAACAAAATTCTGAAAGTAGTACAGCTGTTGGTAAAGTGCGTACGTTCGATAATTTTAAGACCAAAAAAATGATGACACTTCACCTTTCAGTAACACAACAACGATGTACACAGAATGGCAAGGTTATTTTAGTCTTTTTGTTTTCACCCAGCGCTCCAGATACTCCAATTTGGGATACATTGCAAAGCTTTGCCATTCGTGACGGCTATTGTGAAAACTAACTGCAACACCTACATTCCTGCGTTTTGTCGTACTTCAGCCAAGGCTGAAGAAAGTTCAGAATAGCGCTCTTTCGCTTCCTCCCCTGGCAATTGGTCTGCACCGCTTACCATGTTCAGCAAATAACCAATTTGTGATACCAACATTTGCTGCGGATAAGCACCTTCGGCATTTTTTAACGTACTAAGCGCCGTTTCTATTTTTGAAACAGTATTGGGGTCTGGACTCGCGTTGTTCTCGGTTAAATTGTCTCGCTGCGTTTCTAAATCGGCTGCCAACTGCTTTGCTTCCGATAGTAAATCGATTACTTTATTCTGAAAAGCAATCTGCGTTGCCATATCGGCTTCCGTAAAGCCTTGTGCCGTTACCCGAGGGTCTGGCAGGATGGTAAATGGCTGTTCTAGCACCTGTGCTCCTACCGTTAATTTTGCTATGTAATTTCCGGGTGGCACCATAGGACCACGTTTATAACGGCGTTTTAAGTCTTTATCCCACGCCCCGCGCTGTCTCAAATTCCAATCAAAACGGTGTAAGCCTGGTTTTGAGCTCAACTTATCGTCAGTATATCGAAAAATCTGGCTCAATTGCATGTCTTCCACTTCTGTTACTTCGGAAACTCCCTCTTGTTCTTCAATTTCTTCTTCTATTTCATCTACTTTCTTATCGTCAGAAATATTCCCAATGGCTTTCAACAGGGTGCTATCACTCAAAATAGTGGTAATAGGTTGCCCATTTTCACCTAAAATATCGAGTTGGATGCTTCCGCTGTAATTCTTCGGAATAAAATAGTCTAAAATCACACGGGTGCTTGGGTACTGTAAATTTGAAATCCCTCGCACTGTCGGATAGCGATAACGGATTGTGGTGTCTGGTTTAAACAGCACTGGCGTATCGTTTAGCATACTGATTTCTGTTTGGCGCAAAGCTGTAATGTCGTCCAGAATCCAAAAGCCACGCCCCATGGTACTCACAATCAGGTCGCCTCTAAAAATTTTTAAATCGGTAATTGGGGTCACGGGTAAATTCTGCTGAAATTTCTGCCACGTGAGACCATCGTTAAATGAAATAAACACTCCAGATTCGGTTCCTGCATAGAGCAAACCTTCTCGTACCGGGTCTTCTCTCAACACCCGTGTGGTCACATTTGAAGGAATCCCATTGGTTCCGTTTGAAAGTAGCGTCCACGAAGCACCATAGTCGGTAGTACGGTATAAATAAGGACTCGCATCACCCATCAGGTGCATGTCTACCGCAATGTATGCTTTGGCTGGATTAAAGTGAGAAGGCGCTATAGATTCTACCCTACCACCTTTTGGAAGTGAACTTGGTGTTACGTTCGCCCAATTTTGTCCGCCATCTTTGGTCACTGAAACCACTCCGTCGTTAGCGCCCGTCCAAATAAGCCCTTCTACCAATGGTGATTCTTGAATGGAATACAAGGTGCTGTAGTACTCTTCGCCAGTAATATCTCTAGTAATCGGACTCCCGGAAATGACTTGTTTATCGGCTTCAAAAGCAGTTAGGTCTGGCGAAATGGTTTCCCAAGCCAAGCCTTCATTGGTGGTTTTATGTAAAAATTGCGATCCATGGTAGACCACATTCGGGTTGTGCGGTGATACATGAATCGGAGCAACCCGTTGAAAGCGGTATTCCAAATCTTTCGGGTTGTGTCCATAAATATTAGATGCCCCAACATAATACCCTTTTTCAGTACCCGTACGTTTATCGAACACACTAAAACGACCTTTACAATTGGCATACACAATATTATGGTCGCCCGGTTTTGGTACTCCCGGACCTGTTTCACAACCCCCTGTATTGATGAGCCATCCTGTTTCTGGGTTTTGCACCGAATTGGGTGGGAAACTAGGCACGGCAATGGTAGATGAGTTGTCTTGCTGTCCTGCATATAACCAATACGGGTATTGGTCGTCTACTTCAACTTGATATAGCTCTGCCGTAGGTTGATTGAACTGTGTAGACCATGTTTTACCTCCATTGTGGCTTACGTTAGCGCCTCCATCGTTAGCTTGAATAAGTAAATCTGGATTGTTAGGGTTTAACCAAATGTCGTGGTTATCGCCATGCGGAACGCTCATTTCTTTCCAGGTCTTACCGCCGTCTAGCGATTTCATAATAGGATTGGCATTCGAAAATACAATATCGGCATTGGTAGGATCGGTTTCAATATTGGTATAGTAGAACGGTCGATTTACAAGACGGATATCGTCTGAAATTTGTACAAACGATTTTCCTTCATCGTCAGAGCGATAGAGTCCGCGCGCATCTCCTTCTGCTTCAATTACAGCATACAATACGTTGGGGTCTGCGGGTGAGACAGCCAAATCGATTTTTCCGATGAGCCCTGTGGGCAGACCGTTTTCAAGTTTTTCCCAATCTTTTCCGCCATTTTCAGATTTGTAAATTCCCCCCTCAGCATTGGTTCCACCAGAGATGATGGTCCATGGCTTTCGTTGTCCTTTCCAAGCGGCTGCGTATACAATTTTCGGTTTTTTAGGGTGTAGTTCAAGGTCTGAAAAACCTGTTTCTTCGGAAACGAATAAAACCTGCTCCCAAGTATTTCCTCCATTTTCCGACTTGTAAATGCCGCGTTCTTTATTATTTCTGAAGGCATTTCCGATGGCGGCCACCCATACAACATTTGAATTCTTGGGATCAATTTCAACAGCACCAATTTGCCCAACATCTTTTAAACCTATGTGTTGCCATGTGTTTCCACCATTTACAGATTTGTATATTCCTTTTCCACTAATCACATTACTGCGAAGCCCATCAGAACCTGTACCTACATATACTACATTCGGATTTTCTTCTACCACCGAAATAGCCCCGATAGAGGGAGTTTCAAAAAAGCCATCCGAAACATTAATCCAAGTAGTACCATAATCTTCGGTTTTCCAGACACCACCACCCGTAGCTCCCAAATAAAAAGTGCCAGGTAAATCTGGGGTACCTGCCACGGCAGTTACACGCCCGCCTCGTAACGGGCCAACATTTCGGTATTGAAAAGCAGCAAAATCTTGGGCGATTAGGCTTACCGAACTAATAAAGAAAAAGATAGAAAGCGTTTTTTGGAGTAAGATTTTCATATAAAAAATAGTGTTTAAATAATGCTTTTGTAGCAGATGGTTATATAAGCTTAAAGATTGGTTTAGGTCTTTAAAAATACAAAACTCTAACGGTAGTGAAATATCGGAGTTGTTAAATTACAACAAACTAATTCGCACTTTCTTCTTCTTAAGTCGCGTGTTGTTGGTTTTTCTGATTACCTCATGTGCTTTCGATTTTGGCACTGCTACAAACGCACAGTCTTGTTTTAATTCTATGAGTCCGAGTTCGTTTTTGTTCAATCCGCCTTGCTTAAAAAACAATCCGGCAATATCTCCTTTCGAAATTTTATCTTTTCGTCCGCCTGAAACAAATAAGGTGGTCCAATTAGTTTCAAGTCGAACATTTTTAGGAGCTAGCGCTACAATTTCCTTGGTGGTTATAAATTCTGGAACGTATTCTTCGGTCCATTGCAGCACATAGGCCGTGCCATGGGCGTTCATTCTGGCCGTTCTACCATTTCGGTGCGTAAATTCTTCTTTGTGAATGGGCAACTGATAATGTATAATAAAGGTAAGCTCCGGAATGTCCAACCCGCGCGCTGCAAGATCTGTTGCGATTATTATTTGGTGCGTTCCATTTCTAAATTGAATCAACGCCCGCTCTCGATCTTTCTGCTCCATGCCTCCATAAAAACAACCATGCGAAATGTTGTTGTCTGTAAGGTAATCGCTCACATACTGAATCGTATCTTTGAAATTACAAAATATGATGCCCGGTTCATTTCCGATGTGCTGTAACAACAATACCAACGTATTCAGCTTGTTTTTTTCTGAAGCCAATACCTTTTTAACTTTCAGGTTCTGAAGCCCTTCCTCAAGATAGTTAATCACCACCTCATTGGTGAGCCCCACAAAACTTGGTACTTCCATATCGTGAGTTGCCGAAGTGAGCACCCGCTTCTTCAACTGTCGTAGGCTGCCGATAATTTCTTTCATTTCCTTTTCAAACCCAACCTCTAACGATTTATCGAATTCATCTAACACCAAAGTCTTTATTGAAGTTGTCAAAAAAGTCTCGCGTCGCAAATGGTCTGCCACGCGCCCCGGCGTTCCTATTAAAATAGCCGGAGCATGTGCCAAATCAATTTTATCTTTCGAAAACGGGCGTCCGCCATACACCGCATTGGTCTTTAAGCCCGACCCCATTTCTCTGAGTACTTGTTCAATTTGAATGGCTAATTCACGCGAAGGCACTAAAATAAGCAGCTGTACCGATTCGTTTTCAGGGTCTAATGATTTTAAAAGTGGAAGTAAAAATGCCAAGGTTTTCCCCGTGCCCGTAGGTGATAGTAAAATCACATTATCTGAATTCGAAATGGCCAAATGCGCCTCTTCTTGCATCGGATTTAAGGCTTCAATTTGAAGTTTTTCTAATATCTCCTGTTGTGTTTTCATGATAAACCTGTGTTTTGCTGAAATGGAAACTGCTAAGCGAAGATAGCAACACTTTTACGAGATCGATCTCTTTTTAGCGAGTATCGCACACTATAAACATCGCGTTTTGATGTATTCCTTAGAATCTGTGTACACGAGATACCCACTTCAACGCCTTCTAATTGTTATAGACTTGTTAAAAAAATAGTTAATTGTAGGTTGTACCCCGATTGCTATTCAGAATTTGAATAATTTTAAAATGAACCAACACATCAACACATGAATTCACGTTACTCCCTCCTAATTCTTTTTGTTTTATCAATTTTCTTTACTTCGGAAATTTCCGCGCAGCGAAGAAACACAACTCCTAAAACCAATTCATCAACATTAGATTCGGTCATAAATGGGCTTCAATTACGAAGTATAGGCCCTGCTTTTATGAGTGGCCGTATTTCTGATATTGAAATCCATCCCGACAACGAAAACGTATGGTATGTAGCCGTTGGCTCTGGAGGCGTTTGGAAAACCACCAATGCAGGAACTACTTGGACTCCAATTTTTGACGACCAACCCTCCTACTCTATTGGTGCCATTACATTAGACCCTAGCAATCCGAGTACCGTATGGGTTGGCTCTGGTGAAGATAGCGGTGGTCGCCACGTAGGTTACGGAGATGGTATATATAAAAGTACCGATGGCGGTGCAACTTGGCAGAATATGGGACTGGAAAACTCCCAACATATTTCGCGCGTTGTCGTACATCCTGAAGATAGCAACACCGTTTGGGTTGCCGCACAAGGCCCCCTTTGGAGCAAAGGTGGAGATCGCGGACTCTATAAAACCACCGATGGTGGGGAGACTTGGACGAAAACACTGGGCAATGATGAATGGACAGGTGTAACCGATCTAGTGATAGACCCTACAAATCCTGACAGACTTTATGCAGCTACTTGGGATCGACACAGAACTGTTGCTGCTTATTTGGGTGGTGGCCCGGGAAGTGCACTCTACCGCAGTGAAGATGGTGGAGATACCTGGATACAATTAAAAACCGGCTTACCAAAAGAGTTTTTAGGAAAAACAGGCTTAGCTATTTCTCCCCAAAACCCAAATGTGCTGTATGCTGCTTTAGAAACCAACCGACGTACAGGCGGTGTTTACCGTTCAGAAAATCGTGGGAGCTCTTGGACTAAAATGTCTGCAACTGTTTCTGGAGGTACCGGACCGCATTACTACCAAGAACTTTACGCCTCTCCACACCAAGAAGGTAGATTGTATTTAATGGATAACACCATGCAAATTTCAGAAGATGGCGGAAAAACATTTTACCGTATGAACCGAAGAAACAAACACGGAGATAACCACGCCATCGCTTTTAAGCAAGATGACCCGAATTATCTACTTGTTGGTACAGACGGTGGGTTGTACGAGTCGTTTGATCTAACCAAAAGCTGGAAATACATCGAAAACTTACCCGTAACCCAGTTTTATAAAGTAGCGGTAGACGACGCAGCACCTTTTTACAATATTTACGGAGGAACCCAGGACAACAGTACAGAAGGGGGCCCTTCGCGTACAGACAATGTGCATGGGATACAAAACAGCGACTGGAAAGTAGTTTTAAATTGGGATGGCCATCAACCTGCCACCGAGCCCGGCAACCCAGATATTCTGTATGCAGAGCGTCAAGAAGGAACGCTTTCTCGTATCGACATGAGCACCGGTGAAGTAATCGACATTCAACCACAAGCTGGCGCCAATGAGCCTACCGAACGTTTTAATTGGGATGCGCCTATTTTGGTAAGTCCGCATGTTCCTTCAACCATCTACTTTGCGTCACAACGCGTGTGGAAATCGACAAACCGAGGAGATAGTTGGACTGCCATTTCCGCAGATCTTACAAAAAACCAAAACCGTGTAGAATTACCCATTATGGGCAAAAAACAATCATGGGATGGAGCTTGGGATGTATATGCCATGTCTAATTACAACACCATTACCTCGCTAGCCGAATCTCCTAAACAAAAAGGATTGCTATATGCAGGAACTGACGATGGAACAATTCAAGTTTCAGAAAACGATGGTGGCTCATGGAGAAGCATCAACGTGGGTAACATTCCAGGAGTGCCGAGCACGGCTTTTATAAACGATATAAAAGCAGATATGTTCGATGCAAACACTGTATACGTATCACTCGACAACCATAAGTATGGCGATTTTAGTCCGTATTTATATAAAAGTACCGACAAAGGGCGTACGTGGACTTCGCTCGTGAATAACATTCCAGACCGCACCTTGGTGTGGAGATTGGTACAAGACCACGTAAAACCCAACTTATTGTTTATCGCAACCGAGTTTGGATTATATACTTCGGTAAACGGCGGAAAACATTGGACCAAGTTGAGTGGTGGCGTTCCCACCATTTCGTTTCGTGATCTTGCCATACAGCGAAGAGAAAATGATTTGGTAGGTGCTTCCTTCGGAAGAGGATTTTATATTCTTGACGATTATACCGCATTGCGGGAAATTTCCGAAGAAAGTCTTACACAAGAGGCTGCCATTTTTCCGGTACGCGATGCTTGGTGGTACATCCCGAGATCACATTTAAGTTTTGATGAAGGCAAAGGAAGTCAGGGAGACGACCATTTTGTAGCTCCAAACCCTGAATTTGGCGCCACATTTACCTATTACTTGCGTGACGAGTACAAAACTTCAAAACAAAAGCGACAAGAAAATGAAAAGAAGATGGGAACTGCCGATATTCCATTTGGTGGTTGGGAACAATTAGAAAAAGAGGTATTAGAAACAGCTCCCGTACTCACCTTCTCTATTGCCGATGCCAATAGTACCGTGGTTCGGAATATCACAACACCCGCTAAACAAGGTATACAGCGTATTACATGGGATTTAAAGTACCCATCACCATTTCCATTAGAAAAAGATATGGACGCCACGAAATTGCCTTCAGGCATCTTAGCACCTCCCGGAAATTATACAGCAACAATGTATCTAACCGAAAATGGAACAACCAAAAAATTAGCAGATGCTGTTTCATTTACGGTAAAACCACTACATAAAGGTGCCTTACCCGCTGCTTCACCAGGAGAATATGCAGAATTTATCAATGCCTTTGCAGCCACTAGACGTTCGGTATCTGAGTTCCAAATAGATTTGGAAGAACAAGTTGGGCGTGCCAAAGCTTTAAAACTTGCGCTTCAGCAAAGTACGATGAAGCCAGGAACGATTAACAATAAATTGGCAGCTGCCATAAAAGATTTGCAAGCGTTGCAATCTGATGTTGCTGGAAATTTCGCTAAAAATGAAATTGGTGAAAAAGGGATGCCGCTTTTAGAAGATCGCATGTTTGCAATTTACAGAGGAATTGAACGGTCTACCTACGGCCCCACCGAGACCCACAAGCAACAATTGGCTATTGTGGAAGCACAACAAAGGTCCAATGTAGCCACTTTAAACACTATAACGAAGTTGCTAGATGTGGTAGAAGGCGAATTGAAAGATGCGGGGGCACCACCCGTTAAATATTAAAGTTGATGAAAAAATTAATTCAAATAATTGGAGCCGCATGGGGTGCTAAAAAAATTGGTGGCGGTAAATGTGGTTGTTTTGGTACTATTTTAGTCTTTATCATCCTATATTTTATTCTAGGATACGTATTAGAGTGGTTTTAACTTTTAATTAAGCTAAAGTTGTATTAAACCGCTAGGGTACTGCGATTAGGCGTTGTACATTTGTGTATGATTTTGAACAAAAAAACAACTATAACGATGAACAGACAACAAAAAACAGGATTGATTGCTCTTATCGGAGCAGGAATTGCAGGTGGATTGGCATATTGGAAATATAAAACGATGTCGCCAGAACAAAAAGCAGAGCTTAAGAGTCGAGTGAACAATGCAGGAGATAAGATTAAAGAAACTGCAGGAGATATCGAAAAATCGATCAGTGACAAGTACGCCGAATTGAAGCGTAAAGCAAGCTAATTGATATTAAATATGTAGGAAAATCCCGCTTTTTGGCGGGATTTTTTATTTGGTACGTATCAGTAAAACAGCGGCCAAAAACTGCATGAAATAGTTCATTCTTTACCTTTTATCTGATACGTATGGGGTCTGAAAGGAATCAGACCACAAGAAATTTATAAAAATATAGAGGTCGTTTGGTGGAGCGCGTGTCTAAATTCCTATTTTTGAAAATCTCAAAATCATTTTACATGTTTAAAATAATACTACTATCAGTTTTTACTGCAATTATTTCATTACCGTCGTTGGCACAACAGTATGAAGTCACAATTGAAGAAGAAAAAACAAAAAGCCGCGTAAATTTTTACGCAGTAAACGAAAACCTTAAAGATTTAGACGTTGTTGTTACTGTCACAGGAATTGGCTTTAAGCAGCGCGGTGGTGCCGAACGCCCTATTAGAGTTCCCGCTACATCAAAAGTGAAGGTAAAAAGCTTAATTATTGAGCGCGGTAAATACCCAATGTATGAATACACCGTTACAACCACAGACAGCCTTGCGCGACGTTCGTTACGACCAGAATTCGAAAAACTTAAAATCGATCCGCCTTCGCCAATTTTACTCTACAGCACTGCTGTTTGTAAACGTTGTGATACACTTACAAAATCATTAGCTGCAAGTCCGTATCGTTTTAAAACCATGCACTTGCCAGAAAAACCAGATGTTGCCAAAGTAATTCAGCGCGCATTACCGTCGCTCGACACAATTTCTTCGCCTATCTTCAGTTTGGGAGGCGCTTTGCATACCGATATTCTCACGTATGAGCAATTAATCGAACGTTTGTATGAAGAAAAGGAATAACAAGATTTCGTTTTAATCCTTATTTCAAGAACAATCCCTTTCTGCATAGGAAAGGGATTTTTCTTTGAGAACCACTTTCAATATTGGTATCTTTATTGAAATATTAAGTCAAATACTTTGCATCCTAAAAACTTACATAACAAACCCTATCCCCTTTCCGCCTTAGCAAAAGCACACCCGCCATTGGCTGAGTTTATCTATGAAAATAATTACAACAAAAAAACAATCGATTTTGCAGATGCGGCGGCTGTTTTTCATTTAAACAAAGGGCTATTGCTTCATTATTATGGCATTAAAGACTGGAACATCCCTGAAGGATATCTTTTTCCGCCCATCCCATCGCGAGCAGATTACATTCATTACATCAACGATTTGCTCTCTGAAGTCCCACTTACAGCTCCCATAAAAGCATTAGATGTAGGAACAGGAGCCAATGCTATCTATGCGCTATTGGCAAGTGCGATAAACGGTTGGGATGTTGTTGGGTGTGATATCGACAAAAAAGCGGTGGAGGCTGCCCAAGAGAATGCGATGGTAAACACACATTTGCCAGGAACCATAGAGATACGACACCAAACGAACAATGCCCATATTTTTGAAGGCATCATTCTTCCCAACGAATTTTACCATGTCACCATTTGCAATCCGCCCTTTTTTACCTCGGCGGCCGATGCGAATCGGAATACACTCAGAAAATTAAAGCAACTAAATCCCGAAAAACCAATATTGGAGTTGGAGCGTAATTTTAAGGGACAGCCCAACGAACTGTGGTGTAATGGCGGAGAAGCGTTATTCATTAAACGAATGATCAAGCAAAGTACAGCATTTAAAAAGCAGGTTGGTTGGTTCACTACCTTGGTATCAAAAAGCGACAACTTGCCGAAAATCTACAAGCTTTTAAACAAGTTAAACGCAAAGCACCAAACCTTACAAATGCAACATGGTTCTAAGGTTACTCGGGTGGTGGCTTGGCGGTTTCTGGCATAGTTGCCTATAAAATAACCATCTTTTTAGTAGCCATCTTGCCATTAGAAACCACCTTAACAAAATAAACTCCAGCTTTTACTAGCGATCCCTGTTTGTCAGATCGGTTCCATATCAATTGTTGTAAGCCTTCCGTATCTGTGGCTACCAATAATGCTATTTCTCTCCCTAACACATCATATATGCGCACTTCGGTCTTTCCGGAAGCGTTAAACCTAATAGTTGCTTCTGTACGTACTGGATTTGGAACAATCATAAACGATTCTGAAAGCAAGCTGTTTTCAAGTACATCTAAGGTTCCCTGTGGAGAAATTTTTGTGTAATACACATCTTGACCTCCTGTAAATGTGGCGCACCAGGCCACATGCGCATATTCATTATCACTTTTCATGTCGAAATAATCACCCATCTTTTGTTGTTGCGGATAGCCAATTTTTGGGTTGAAAGGATCTGAAATTGGTATATTTTCAGACCACGAAGTACCTTGATCTTCAGAAAATGAATAATACAAAACCGATTGAAATGTACCTGCTGGAGCGCCCCGGGTATCTAACCAAACAACATCAATACGTCCATTTGGAGCTACAGACATAGTTCCAAACCATTGATGCGCTTCTTCACCAACATCGGTATTTATCCTAACGGGTGGCGAAAATGAAACACCCCCGTCTGTGCTTTTCGCAAACATCACATCGGCAGGATCGCTACTTGAAGCTCGCTCTACCGAACCTAAAACATATACGTTGTCACGTCCCGGCCCACCACTTCTATCTATGTCAATCCACAGTTGACCTTTAAGACCTTGCGGATTTATAGCATCTTGTACTCCTAGGCTGCCGTCAAGATTTACAACTGTTGGGCTACCAAAGGTTACCGTACTATTGGGGTCTTTAGCGTTGGTCGACTTTAAAACTAATATGTCGCCCTGTTGTGAACTGTTGGTTCCAACCAAATATAAGTTGGCATCTGTATCTACTGTTAGAGTCCCCCAGAATGGATCGCTAGGCACATTTTCACAGGCTTCAAAGCTCATGGCATCATCTGTAGATCTAGTAAATGCACCCGAACATGTGGTAAAAGTTTTATTCCAATACGAATAATTATGCCCAGCACTTGGTCCGCCGGTCTTATCTATCGTCATCCACTGTTTGTCCCCGCCATTGGCAGGTATGGGCATTCCCCACGTTACGCCTCCATCACGAATTGCAAAAACATCACATTCTAATGTTCCACGCAGGCTGTTGTAATAAAAATTACCTTGATTGTCGAAATCTAATACAGGATCAGACCTAAAGTTTCCCGGTTCTAAGACCCCAGGGAATTTCCAATTATACCCACCATTTGTACTATATCCATATCCCGCTTGTCGGAAATTGCTATTAATATTATCAAACTGTCGCCAGCCCATGACAATTCTTTGCGGATTGGTTGGATCTATGGCCAAAGATGGTTCGTTAGCAGCATCACCAACAACATTGTTTCCTGCGTTATCAATATTTACCTGCTTCGTAAAATAATTTGGAGCTATTTGCTCATAAGGAGCCGATTTTTCCATGTTTGCTCGGTCTACAAATACATACGGATCATTTACAAGCTCTAACGGGAGTTGTTTTTCAGTTTCGTTATTTACGACTTGAGATTGAGCCGTTAAACCAATTAGAAAGCTGCTAAACAAAAGTAGAATCAATCTTTTCATAATCTTATAATTTGTTGATTATGAATGTACAACATAAAAATTGGTTGAAAGTGATAATTTATAAATCAAGACAACATTATAGCCTAATAGTCAAGAAAGCGCCAAAGCTTACTTTTAAGATTGGCATCTTATTTGAAGTTGCCATGACTCACCAAAACCTTCAACGTATGAGAACTTCTAGAAATGTCACCACCATCAATGCAGGCAGTATGGCCGATATTGCCTTTTTATTACTCCTCTTTTTTTTGGTTTCTACTACTATTTCACAAGAAAAAGGGCTACTTCGAAAACTTCCAGATCCTTGTCCGAAAAATCAAGATTGTACCGCAGACATACATGAGCGTAATGTATTACATATTCAAATAAACCAAGAGGGAAGACTTCTAGCAAACAATGAGGTTACTGAAATCAAATACTTAAAAATCAATGTAATAGAGTTTTTAGACAACAACGGAAACGGAACATGCACCTATTGCAATGGCATAGGCGACGGCAATGCCTCAGATCACCCTCAAAAAGCAGTTATATCCTTAAGCAGCCATCGCTTAGCGCCTTACTCGTACTTTATTTCTGTTCAAGATGAATTAAGCAAGGCTTACAAAGAATTACGGAGCCGCTATGCTGAAAATACCTTCCGTAAAAATTTAGATGCACTTTCAGTAGAAGAAATAAAAGCCACACAACAGGCGTATCCTTTTATTGTTTCTGAAATATCTGTAGCCGACTAGTCTTTCTTTTTCGGCTTCTTTTCTGGCATGGGGCCTCGTAAATGCACAATAAGCCCATTTAAGAAATTCCGAAGGAATTGATCACCACATTCCATAAATTTAGGATGGTCTGGATTGCGATAGATCGCGTTTATTTCACTTTTGGTAACGTTGAAATCTACTAACTTACAGATGGCAACGATTTCATCATCGCGTAATTTATGCGCTACGCGAAGCTTTTTCATAATGTCGTTGTTGGTAAGTGCCATAGCTGATATTTTCAGCAAATGTACTTCAAAATTTTGTAGTGATTGGATTTCATAAGATTTATTAGGTTTGCAGTATCAGACCTATGGAACGAAACACAAACTTCTATTTTAAACTCTTTAAGCCCTACGGTTATGTGAGCCAGTTTATTACCAATGATAAAAACGCGAAACGAAAACGCTTTTTGGGTGATTTATTCCCGTTTCCGGAAGGCACCATGGCAGTAGGTAGGTTAGATGAACCCAGCGAAGGACTTCTTTTTCTTACTACAGACGGAGTTTTTAGCAACCAAATTTGTAGTACGGGGGTGCAAAAGGAATACTACGCCCAGGTAGACGGTAGGATTACAGATGAAGCAATTGCAGCGCTTACAGCAGGGGTGCAAATTAGTATTGAAGGGGCAACATACACCACGCTGCCTTGTATTGCCCAAACGATTGAAATTCCAGATCTGCCTGAACGGGCGAAGAAAATAAGAGACGAACGACACGGACCCACATCATGGATTAGCATCACACTTACAGAAGGTAAGTTTAGGCAAGTACGAAAAATGACTGCGGCGGTCGGTTTTCCCACCTTGCGCTTGGTGCGCTTTCGAATTGGGACTGAGACAATAGCCGGCATGAACCCCGGTGATGTGCAGCCGATACATCCCATCTACTAAAATTTCCGAAGAAATCTAAGAACTAATCATCTTCAGTAAGTGTAAAAAAATCATTTACCGGTTTGCTGAAAACTTCAGAGAGTTTTAAGGCCAATACCGTAGAAGGCACATATCTATTGGCTTCAATCGAGTTTATAGTCTGTCTGGAAACACCAATACGATCGGCCAGCTCTTCTTGGGTTAAATTCAGTATGGCGCGTTCTACTTTTAAGGTATTTTTCATTATTCCTTCTTTTTAGCAAAATGAAAAAACATAAGATAAATGAAGAGCATGAACCACAAAATTGTGAAATCCCCTAAGTCTTGAAAAACCCCTTCATTGTCGTCAATGATACTATTTGCAATCAAATTAACGATGGGCTGCACCAATATATAGATGGCAGTTATTAAAAAGGTTAGGGTAAACGTTTTCGCCCTAATATGCTGAATACGCTCATCTTCTACTTTTTCTTTAGAAAGCACTACTATAAAAAGCGAGAGCAACACAAGACGCTTTAATATACTTTTTAGCAACTCCCATTCTCCTTCTATAAATTTTGTTGAAAGTAACACTACAAGTGAGATAGTAAATAGCGCCCACCCTACTTTCTTAGCGTAGTTTGGTAATTTAAAGTTAAGCAGCCGCTGTATGTTGGTCTGTTCGCATTCCTGTATCGATTTCATAAAATGATATTTATAATAAGTAAACTTTCCGTAATAACTAGTATGTTTTACAATATGACAAATATACTTTACATTTTGGAACTTACCAAAAAATGTTTGAATTAACGTCTAATTTATTATTCCTGAATTACAATAATAGTGGCTTTTTTGCCCGTGAGGAGAATCCATTCTTTGGCTGAAACAATTCGACCTTTGTCGTCGTACACCTGTAGTTCGGCAGTATTAGGGCCAGAAGATCCTTGGTTGAGTGCTTGAAACACAATTTTATTTGGACCTTTTTGTAGCGGGACATTAAACCCGTCGAAGCTTCCATTTAGGCTCACGTCAGAGCGCACCACATCACCATTTAAGAAAATACGAATACGGTCTCCGTCTACAAACTCATGGTCGCGATACGCAATATTCACATAAACTGCGCCAACTCGTATTTCACCCAGAAATTGATCGTTACCCACACCGTCATCTGCGGCTTTATCTTTTACAAATGCTTTTGGAGTACTTCCAGAATTGTATGTTTTCAATCCGTCCCCCTTCGTCATGTCAAACTCTTCAGGCGTTTCTTTCCCCAAATTTGCATACTTGTTTGGAGTGTCTCGAGGTGTCAGGCTTGGTTTTTTTGAAGCAGGTAATGTAATTCCTTTCGGGTCTTCGGAAGTAATATCTGTAGCTTCAATTTTCACAGAATTAGGGGTGTTCCTATCTAATTGCGCAAAGATTGGCACTTGCACAGTGAGAAGAATTAAAATGGAAAGAAGAAACTTCATGCTTTTTTCTATAGATGCTTCAATAATTGCGCCAAAGATACTTATTGTTTTAGAATCCGTTTCACTGTTTTTATCCCAGCTGCCACATCCTCAATAGTTAGGAAATAGATTCCCGATGGCAGTATTTCTAAATTTTCAATTTGAATACGATTGCCTATTCTCTCTTCGGAAATTTCCAATTGGCGGCCCAACGGATCGTACATGGAAATAATTGAATTGATATCTAAGCCGCCCAATTGAATCGACAGCGCATCTGTAAACGGATTTGGTGTTATTTTTACCTGCGCTGCAGCGCTCTCAGAAACTCCTAAAATATTTGAAGTATATCCAGAAACTTCAAAATCGTCAAAATAAAATCCGTCGCCAGGAATAAAACCATCATTCAAAAGACGAAACCTGAATTTTACTGTTTCAAAATCTGAGTAACTATTCAAATTTAACGATACTAAGTTCCAATCTTCATTGTCATTAAATTCACGTAAAACGTCCCAACTCGTCCCATTATCGGTAGAAATTTGAAGCTGCACAAAATCGTTACCGGGTAACGAATGTTTGTAGGCGAAGCCAACTCTAGGAGCAGAAATTGCAGAAAGATTGAGTGAAGGGTTTAGTTCAAAAAATGTTTCGGTATCATTTTCGCCATTACCATCGTTCGAATCGCCAAAACTTTGCGAACCACTGTAAGAATCGTCTGTATTTACACCCCACAAAATTGTACCATTGCCTGTTGCAGTCCAATTGGCTGCAGTATCTTCGGCATCGTCGCTAAAAAGCACTTCTTTTTCGCCTAGAAATACTGGGATCTCTATTTGTTCATTCGGAATGCCATCTTGAATGGTTGTTACTGAAATAGTAAAAAACGCAGTGTCTATCGCTGGATCGACCTCAAATTGAAACGGGCTCGCGGTATTGTCTTTAACTTCTCGTGCTGCAATATTTCCGAAGGAAGTCGCAGTAGGAGAAACCACAAACGAATTATTGGCCTGAACAATCACACTCGCGGTGTTGGCCGTAGCCCCTACTCCAATATTTTTTACAGCAATCACTACTTCAAAAGGCTCACCCGGCAGCACGTCACCTATAATAGTATGACTCTGTATGTCAAGGTACGCACCCGCAATGTATGCTTGAAATAGATACGGACGCACATTTTCGGCCACCAAATCGAATATCGTACTCGGAGGTGGCCAAAATCCAGACCCTGCGATTTCGGGGGTCCAGCCATAAATATCTTCAGAATGCATATAATCGCGCGTGGTTCCGCAAGACGTATATCCCAGCATCTGCGATGTCGTGCCATATGAGTAGTCGTTTTCAGCTAAAAAGGCAGAGGCCCATTCAGAGTAAATATCGAATGCGGGCGGGGTGGCGTTAAAGCCATACGGCATTAAGTAAGTTCCTGCGGTTGAATGTGTTGAAAAGGCAGTTCTTGCTCCTGTTACCGCCAACAAGTCGCGAATGGCTTTGCTTTCTTCTTCCGAAAATGCTTCAGTACCACGGTATACGCCTGAGCAAGGGTTCGGACTCGAACATTCGTTATTGGTAGCATATCCAAATCCGTAATTCCGATTTAAATCTACACCAAAACATCCACCGGCATTCGGAAACCTGTTCTTTCTCCAGAGTCCGCCGCCATCGGGATCTGTAATTTCATTAAATACATAACCATCTGGGTTTACCACGGGTACAAAATAAATTTCGCGATTGTCTACTAAAAACCGTACGTATGCATCGGTGTCATAATTTTCTAGCAGATAGAACATAAAATTGATGGTGGTTGCCATAGAAAGTGGCTCACGGGCATGGTGAAGGGCGTCAAAATGGGCAGCAGGCTCGGGCTCGTCAATATCGGGGTTATCACTAATTTTTACCATCCAGATATCACGTCCTTCTACGGTAGTGCCAATACTTTCTTTTGCGGTAATTAAATTTGGAAAGTCGGTTCGCATTTCATCTAGTTTCGCCTCCACCTCTGCAAAAGTGTAAAACCCACCCATACTTCCTAAATCGAAGCCAGCGGCTACGAGCTCGCTCGTTTTAATTGGATTTGGATGTTGTGCGTTATCGGCTAGAAGCATTTCATTGTAAGCAGCTCGATAATCGGGAATGGTGACCGTATAAGGGAATCCGACGTTGGCCAATATATCGCGTTCAGCTTCAGTAACAAAAAACCGAATGCCTTCTGAAATGGATCCTTGGTAATGATCGATATCGAATCCTAATGAGGCGAGTGTCTGTATATCCTCTGTGTCTGCAACCTGAACCTTCACCTCACTGTAAATTGGTTTTTGGGCGACTACCGCAATGGTCGTAAGAAATAGAATTGAAAAAAGGAGAAAAAAGCGAAGGTTACGAATATGCATTATTTCTTTTTATTTTTATGACGCATTATTACTAATAAAATGATGATAACAGGCAGTACAATATAAATTAAAATGTCTGCAACATCTGTAAGATCTATAGGCGAATTATCTTCCGGACCGGGTACTCCCGTGGGTATTTGTGCATATAGAGTCGGTATAGAAAACCAAAACATACTTAAAAACGTAAAAATAATATACTTCATAGCTTCAATTTGCGTTGAATGTAGGAAAAACAAAGAAAAATGCAATTATTTTTAACAAATAGTGTTAACAATTTGGAATTGTCATTTTTAGGTGTTACTATGGAGGGTTATCAACATTTAAAATCTTAGAAAACAATATGAGACAACTCAAAATTACAAAGCAGGTTACCAACAGAGAAACGAAATCGTTGAACAGTTATTTACAAGATGTAAGTAAGATCGATATGATCACGGCAGATGAAGAGGTAGAACTGGCCCAGCGAATTCGAGCAGGTGACCAACGCGCTTTAGATAAACTCACTAGAGCCAATCTTCGATTTGTGATTTCAGTTGCGAAGCAATACCAAAACCAAGGGTTGCGTTTACCCGATTTAATTAATGAAGGAAACGTAGGTCTGGTAAAAGCGGCAAAACGATTTGATGAAACCCGTGGGTTTAAATTTATCTCGTATGCTGTTTGGTGGATTCGTCAATCTATTTTACAAGCGTTGGCAGAACAGTCGCGTGTTGTGCGTTTGCCACTTAACAAAATTGGTGACATCAACAAAATTAGAAAGGCATCTATTCACCTAGAGCAAGTACACGAGCGTAAGCCTTCTGCTGCGGAAATTGCTAAAGAATTAGACATGACTATTGCCAATGTAAAGCAATCGTTGAAAAATGCCAATAGAAGTCTGTCTATGGATGCTCCTTTCCAAGAAGGTGAAAACGACAATAACTTATACGATGTCATCAGTTCGGGTGAAACCCCAAACCCTGACAAGTCATTAATTCATGAGTCGCTAAAGATTGAAATAGACCGAGCCTTAGACACCCTTGCCCCAAGAGAGGCAGATGTGGTGCGTTTAAACTTCGGATTGAGCAATCAGCCAGCGATGACCCTACAGGAAATTGGAGACACCTTCGATTTAAGTAGAGAGCGTGTTCGTCAGATTCGTGAGAAAGCCATTCGTAGATTGCGCAAAGAATCTAAGAGCCACATCCTAAAAAAATATTTAGGATAAGCTTTAAAATTATAAGGAGCGCCCTTGTTTTAAGATTTTCTTATTACAAGGGCGTTTTCAATTTCGTTATTTTTAAAAAATCGTATTAAAACCACCAAAATATGTTACAAAATACTTCTAGCAATACTTCTTCAACGTCAGATAGCACCTTTCAGGTAAGTGATGCCATTAGCCAATTATGGGATAAACTAGATGGTTGGTTAGATGCTATCATATTAAAGCTACCCAACTTTGTTGTTGCCATTCTAGTAATGGTTCTCTTTTATTTTATAGCCAAAGGGATGCGACGCCTCGTAAAACGCTTGGTATTGCGAAAAGTACATGAAGAATCCATTAAACAAATTATTGGTCAAGTAACCTTTGCCATTACCCTACTCATAGGATTTTTTGTAGCGCTTGGTGTAATGGAGTTAGACAAAGTGTTAACTTCCATCTTGGCAGGTGCCGGTGTGGTTGGTTTGGCAATTGGCTTGGCTTTGCAAGGAACTCTCAGCAACACAGTTTCTGGGTTTATCCTTTCTTTTTTACCGAAAATAAGTATTGGCGATTGGATTGAAACTGACGACGAAGTAGGAATGGTTACCGAAATAAACCTTCGGAATATCACCATAAAACGTCCCGACAATAATTTTACCATTATTCCCAATTCTAATTTTGTAGACAATCCGTTTACTAATTATTCGTTGTCTGATCGCTCTAGAATTATCGTGGGTTGTGGTGTAGGGTATGAAAGTGATCTGCAAATGGTGGAAGATCTTACCGTAAAAATCATCGGTGACGCTTTTCCGCAGAAAGAAAACGAAGAAGTAGAATTTTTCTATCAAGAATTTGGAGATAGCTCTATCAACTTTGTGGTTCGGTTTTGGGCCGATTTAAACAATGGGAAAGATAAGTTGACACATCAACACAAAGCAGTTAAAATTATCAAGAAGCACTTCGACGAAGCTGATATCAATATCCCATTCCCTATCAGAACGTTAGATTTTGGAAAAAATAACCTTACGGTTCATTCTGAAAAAAGCAAATAACCAACTTAAAAATTGAACCAAGAAAGGGCGGCTATAATGGTCGCCCTTTTTTTCTGTGTAATAATTATACATTTTCGAGCTGTTTTTAAAAATTTCGTACGGCACCACTTCATTTTAACAAAACTGTGACACTTGTTAACTAATCTTTTAGGCTACCACCGACATATATTTGTCCTCAACAAACCATTAATAATAAACACCTATGAAAAAATCAATTGCAATTACACTATTTTCCGGAGCCATTCTATTGACTTCTTGTGTATCGAAAAAAAAGTATGTTGAATTGGAAGGTCAATATAATGACACCCGTTCTGCCCTGTTAAAAACTGAATTGGAAAAAGAAGAGGCCGAAACTAAATTGGCTAAAATTGAAGATCGCGTTGCTAGTTACAACCAGAAAATTCAATCGCTGACAGAAACTAACAACGATCGCTTACAACAATTCGAAAATGTAGTACTGTCACAAAACGACAAAGATAAAATGAAAGCTGCCTTAGCAAACGTAGACCAAGAAGAATTGGCCAACGCTAAAACATTGCAAGACAGTATGAATCTGATTATCTCCCACAATCTTAAGAAAAATCTTGATTCTAGCTTGATTGCTGAAGGTGAAGAAGATGATATAGAAATTAACATTGATGAAACGGTGGTCATGATTACCATTTCTGACAAGTTGTTGTTCAAATCTGGAAGCTACCGTGTGAACCCTAAAGCGAATCCGTTATTAGAACGTTTGGCAAATGTGATTAACAGCGAGCCAGCTCTTGAAGTAATGGTAGAAGGACACACAGATTCTAAATTGGTGAAGCCTGGATCATATATTAAAGACAACTGGGACTTGAGTGTAGAACGATCTACAGCAGTAATCAGAACATTGCAAGAAAAATACGGTGTTGCACCAGAGAAGTTAATTGCGGCTGGACGTAGTAGCTACCACCCACTTACCGATAATGAGTCGGAAGAGAGTCGTGCTACCAACCGTAGAACACGTATTGTAATTTTACCGAATCTAGACAAGTTTTTAGCATTGCTTTCTGCAAACTAAAATAGCATAACACTTAACAAATTAGCAGCACCTTTTAGGGTGCTGCTAATTTGTATATTTACCTGACTAGGTTTCCCCGTATATGACTATTGAAAACTCCCCATTTAAAGATAGCTATCTCACCAAGTTCACCGAATCCTTCGGAAATTTTTACGTATTTGAACATTTTGTTGTAGGTGAAATTGCCGAAGGCGTTCATCTAGATTGGGCCAAGGCAAAAATTTTTATTGAAAAGGTATATGCATATTTTGGTACGCGAGAAGTAAAGATTAATTACATTTCCAATCGGGTACACTCCTATTCTGTGAATCCACAAGACTGGCTCAAATTTTATCAAGAACGCAATACTGTCGCTCGAGTAGCGGTGGTTGCATACGACCAAAAAGGATTTTTAAGCATCAAATTAGAGAAGATGTTTAGTCAATCTACCTACAAGAAATTCGATTCGCTTCACGATGCTATGGCTTGGGCGTCTCCAGTTTATAAAGCGCAATAAGCTCCAGTACTTATTTTTTAGCACTTGGCGGCACCGTGGGTCGTACTTCAATTTTACTTGGCAAGGTTCTCGGGTGCATTTTCAACAAGTCTACCACCAACTCGCCTAAATCTTCAATTTGGATTTTCCAGGCACCTTTGTCACTTGGCTCGTTTCCATTAAAATGTGTAGAAACACTTCCTGGCATTATCGTGCTCACCTTTACTTCGTGTTTCCGAAGATCTAACATGGCCGCCTGTGTAAATCCAGTGACACCAAATTTACTGGCATTATAGGCAGTTCCACCTTCAAAAAAGTTGGTACCTGCCAAACTAGAAATGGTGATATAGTACCCTTTGGTGTCTTTAAGCGCTGCTACAGCTGCTTTTAATGAATAGAAAGCCCCTGTAAGGTTGGTTTCAATCACTTCATTCCATTGGTCTACGGTAAGGTCTTCTATACTTCCAAAGTGACCCAAACCGGCATTGGCAACAATCACATCTATTTTTCCAAATTCTTTAATGGTAGCTTCAACCGCTTGTTGTTGGCTCGCGTAGTCACGCACATCGGCTTTGAGTCCGATTGCATGCACCCTATCATTTCCACTTCCATTCAGTTTCTTTGCAGCTTCTTCGGCGCTCTCTTTGTTGCGGCTGGTAATGGCTACATTTATGCCCTGTTTCAGCAATGCTTCTGCAATTCCGTATCCAATTCCTTTTGTCCCTCCAGTAATCAGGGCGACTTTTCCGTGTAAGTTTTTCATGTTTCTTTTTCCGTAAAGTTAAGATGCGATATGCGTACATCCTCTTAAATTATCATTAAATTTAGAAAATTAATTTTTCAACTATTCTCGTTTCAGATGAAACAATCACTTCTTACGCTATTTTTTGTATTGAAAATTTCAGTGGTCGTATTCGCGCAACAAGGATTGGTTTCTGTAGATAGTCTCAGCACAGAATTTGCTTTTGAAATCCGCTATGCAAGTCCGTATAACTTTATAGGTGAAACATTATACGATTGTGAAAAATGCTTACTTCAAGAGGAGGTTGCCGAAGCATTGAATAATGCAAATGCCTATTTCTGCGAAAAAGGGTACATGATCAAAATATACGATTGTTACCGGCCCTTAGATGTACAGAAAAAAATGTGGGCCAAGGTGCCAAGGCCTACCTATGTTGCCAACCCGTATGGAAAGGGAAGCATCCACAACAAAGGCGCTGCAGTAGACATCACCTTGGTAACTCGCGAAGGGTGTTTTGTTGATATGGGAAGTGACTATGATTTCTTTGGACGTGAATCACATATTGATAATACTAATTTCTCTGCGGAAATTTTAGCCAATCGAAAACTGTTACAAGAAGGCATGAAACGCTTCGGGTTTGGAACCATTCGCACTGAATGGTGGCATTTTAGCTATCAAAAAAACTGGAGTTTCCCAACACTGAATGTGCCATTGCCGTGTGATTAGTTGCTAGCGCCCAAATTATCATCTGGCGGATCAGATTTTAATCGCAATGGAATGTCTTGGGCACCACCATATAATTTAATTTCCGTAATATCTCCAGGCATGATAAATTTAGCTTTGGTGAAGGCTTCTTTTACCAATTTAATAATTTCACCACGCAAAACGCGCGACGCGCGACGATAATCTACCGTATGAACCCAGAAAAATACTTTTAAATTCACAGTGCTTGCTGCGAGTTCATTTTCAATCACAAAATTTTCGTGCGTATCGTTATGTACCACACCAGGGTGGTCGTTTAGTATCTGCATTACGATTTCCTTGGCGCTTTGTATATTATCTTCGTAGCCAATACCCACCACAAATTCTAACCTAAAGAAACCATCGGCTGTGTAATTCTCAACGGGTTTGGTGAGTACGTCGCTATTCGGAATATAAATATCACGGCCATCACTCGTTTTAATATGTGTATACCGAAAGTTGAGGGCCATTACTTTTCCGAAGTGATTGTCGATCATGATGGTATCGTTCACTCCAAAGGGCCTGTTAAACGCCAAGATAATTCCTGCCAAGAAATTTTTCCCGATGTCCTGAAATGCAAATCCCAAAATTATGGCGGCACCTCCAGCTGCTGTCAATATTCCAGCTGCCACACCGCGCAGTCCAGCAACTTCCAATGCCATCATAATCGCAATTAGGATTAGGATGATTTTTACCGCTTGGGCCAAAAAACGGGCCATCAATGGGTCTTCAGCCTTTTTCAAAAAGCGTTTTTTAAAGAAATTTGTGACAACTTGGGCGATTAATATTCCGGCCACAATTACAAAAATACCAAGCGCTATTCGCGGTAATAAACTCAGTACTTGTTCGTAATAATGCTCGGCAGCATTTACAATTGTTTCGGTAGCGGTTTCTTGTGTTAGTAGCATGCAATAAAGATACAATAAGATTGTGTGAAGACTTCGTTAATAATTTTACACTGTGCTGTGTTAGCAGTTTACCTTATAGTATCTTTGCAGCAAAAGTAAAAGCTTTGGATATTTCAGTAAAAACATTTAGGATAATTAGTACGCTAGAAGCCATTTCATTTTTGGTGCTTTTGGGCATCGCCATGCCACTTAAATACATCTGGGACATGCCAGAAATGGTGAGTGTAGTGGGTATGGCACATGGTGTTTTATTTATTGCGTACCTTGTAATGGCTTATTTTATGAAGGAAAAACTGAACTGGTCTTGGGGCACCTTGGCAATTGTTATGCTGTGTTCTGTACTTCCTTTCGGTCCTTTTTATGCTGAACGCAAATATCTTTAAATGGAAAGAGAAGATCTGAACCTATATGCCTGCATGCTGAGAGAATACCTTATGGAAGTAGGTATGGGCGAAACTTGGGCAGCGGTCCTGAACATGGTTCTGAACACGTTGATCGTAGCGGTTTTGGCAACGTTCCTCGATATTGTCTTCCGAAAAATTGTAGTCCAGCTTTTTAAAGCTTTTAGTGACAAAACCACCACTACTTTCGATGATTTCTTGGTAAAAAGTAACTTTCCGAGGTTTATTGCGCATTTTCTTCCTCTTAGTATTGTTTGGTATTTAATCCCATCGCTGTTTCAGGATTTTCCAAATATTGAAATGGGCATGTACAAAATTGCCCAACTTTATCTTGTTTTACTATGCGTGCTGGTCTTTAGAAGTATTTTAAGGACCACCAATAACTATTTAAATTTCAGCAAAGAAAAATACAGCGACAAACCGCTAGAGAGTTATGTGCAAGTTTTAATGATCTTTGCCTGGGGAGTTGCGATTTTCTTTTTTGTAAACATCTTAACGGGTTACAATATTAAGAGCTTGGCAACTTTAGGAGCCGCTTCTGCTGTGATCTTGCTCATCTTTAAAGACACCATTTTAGGCTTTGTTGCGAGTATCCAAGTATCTGTAAACGACATTGTGCGCATAGGCGATTGGATTACCTTTAGCAAGTTTGGAGCAGATGGTTATGTTACTGAAATTAACCTTGCCACCGTACGGGTTCAGAACTTTGACAATACGTTTACCACGATTCCTACCTATAGTCTGATTGCCGACTCGTTCCAGAATTGGCGGGGCATGCAAGAGTCTGAAGGAAGACGAATTAAACGATCGTTATTTATTAAGCAAAATTCGATACGGTTTCTTTCTTCGGAAGAGTTAGAAGATCTTAAAAAAATACAACTCATCGCTCCCTACATTGAGCACCGAGAGAAAGACGTACTGAAATACAATCGAGCCACCGAAGCAGATAAGTCGTTGCTCATTAACGGTCGCAACCAAACCAACTTGGGGATTTTTAGAAAATATGCAGATGCTTTTCTGCATGAGAATCCGGCGATCAACAAAGACTTATTTTTAATGGTGCGCCATTTGGCACCTACCGATAAGGGTATTCCGTTAGAAATTTTCTGCTTTTGCTACGACAAGCGATGGGAAAATTACGAACATATACAAGCCGATATTTTTGACCATCTCATTTCGGCTATCCCCTACTTCGGACTCGAACTTTTTGAATCACCTACCGGAACAGATTTCGCCAAAATTTCCTTAAACAAACAGTAGAAGTGTCATTGGCGTAGTATCTTTAGAGAAACAGCAACCAATGAACAAGAAAGACAGTCCCAAGATATATAAAGCTATTGAAATTTTTGCAGGAGTTGCAATCGTGCTATCACTAGTACCTCTAATTGCAATTGACTATTGGTGGATTCGCGTATTCGATTTCCCGCACATCCAATTAACCATTCTTACGTTTGTCGCTTTTGTGCTATTCTTTATTCAATTTAAATGGAATTGTTGGCAAGATTATGTAGTCGCTACCGCCTTAGCGGTATGTTTAATTTTTCAGTATACAAAAATTCACGCATATCTTCCGTATGCTTCGGAAGATGCAGCAGCTACCAGTGAAAATTATCAAGGTGAAATTCTAAAGATATATACCGCCAATGTGTTACAAAAAAATAAGAAACCCCAGCAATTGCTAAACTACATTGATACTACAAAGGCCGATATATTGCTCTTTATGGAAACAGACTCTGAATGGAAAAAACAAATTAGAAATACATTGCCATCTCAATACAGCTACCAAGTAGAAGTGCCACTAGACAACACCTATGGTTTGCTCTTATACTCAAAAATACCACTTCAGGATACCCGAGTACATTATATGGTAGACGACAGTATTCCGTCTGTCGATACGAAACTAAAATTGCCCGACGGTACACTTGTTCAATTATACGTGTTACACCCCACTCCACCCATGCCGCAGCATAACCCTTCCTCTTCAGACCGTGATGCAGAAATGATGAAATATGCAAATCTGAGCAGAGAGAATGAACTACCAGTCGTAGTTATTGGCGACTTTAATGATGTTCCTTGGTCTGCTACCACCTCATTGTTCAGAACAGTTGGTGAGTTATTGGATGTGCGCAGGGGACGCGGTTTCTACAATACTTTTAATGCAAAGAATCTGTTGATGCGTTGGCCCTTAGACCATGTGTTTGTTTCTTCAGAGTTTAGAGTGAAACGATTTACGACGGGAGCCGACATAAATTCTGATCATTTTCCAACCTATACCGAGCTAAGTTTTGAACCCCAGCTCAGAAAAGAACAACAACCCAAAAAACCTACTGAAAACGAATTGAAGCGTGCCAAAGAGCAAGCCGAAGGCGTTCGTAAAGTTGAATTAGACTATTAATAAGGGTTTCCACTTGCTTAATATAATACTGTTTCTGTTCCAGAATGGTCTGGAGTGAGCGTAAAATCTACAGTTACGGAATTGTCAACTTTTCTAAATTTCATTGAATGTAAGTTTTTATAACGTCAGTCATTCTGAAATGTTAAAATCTAAAAAAAAAGGTGGCCGTTTGTAACAAATAAACAGGTGTTGAGTCTTACCTTTACCATAAACCTTAATAACACACGAAATGAAAACATTACAAACACTCTTCATCGCACTTTTTGTAGTTGCCATGGTTCCATCAACCCAAGCGCAAACTGCCGATGAAATTTTGGAGAACTATTTTGAAAATACTGGTGGTGTAGACAACTGGAAAAAAATTGATGGAATGAAAATGACTGGTAAAGCAGCAATGGGGCCACAAGAATTTCCTTTTACCCAAACCATGATGGCTGACGGTCGCATGCTCACAGAAGTAGATTTTATGGGACAGAATTTTATCGCCCAAGCTTTTGATGGGGAACAACTCTGGGGAATGAACTTCCAGACGCAAGAAGCCGAAGCACAAGACGCTGAAACTTCAGAAAACTACAAGAAAAACGATTCAAAAGATTTTCCAGACCCGTTCTTAAACTACAAAGACAAAGGCTATACGCTCGAATTAATGGGTGAAGAAATGGCCGAAGGAACTGAAGTTTATAAAATTAAAGTAAACAAAGGTACCGTGATGGTAGATGGAAAAGAAGAGAACAATGTGGCGTTCTACTATTTCGACAAAGAAAACTTTGTACCTATCATGAGTGAGTCTACTATCAATGTAGGACCGCAAAAAGGTATGAAAGTACAAACGGTTTTTAGCAACTACCAAGAAGCAGGAGATATATTCTATCCGTATTCTATCGAGACCAAGTACAATGGCCAGACCGGACAGTCTATTAAAATTGAAGCTATTGAAATGAACCCAGAAGTTCAGGATAGCACTTTTAAAATGCCAGAGAAAAAATAAATAGTACAGCTTTTAAAAAATCCCTGCTCGTTCGGGGATTTTTTTTACACTGTTTTCAATACCTTTTTCGGTATGTTTTGCCCTTATTGAAGTAATAACCATCCTATAAAACCTAAACTATATCGTATGAAAACATTGACAACAATTTTGGTGCTACTAACACTAATGTTAGGCACTCACACAATTTCTGCTCAAACTGTAGACGAAATCATTGACACCTATTTTGAAAATACCGGTGGAAAAGAAAATTGGGAAGCCGTTGAAGCGCTCACTTTTAAAGGAACTCTAGACTATGGCGGTATGAATCTACCTGTAACCATGGTTCAGACTAAAGAAGGACTTACTATGTTGAGTGCCGAAGTGCAAGGACAACCTTTTTATCAAACTGTTTATGATGGTGAAACACTTTGGAACACCAACCAACAAACTTTTGAGGCAGAAATGAATGATGCCGAAGCTACTGAAAACTACAAACTGGGCATCCAGGATTTTCCAGATCCCTTCCTGAATTATAAAGAAAAGGGGTACAAAGTAGAATTAATAGGAAATGAAACCATCGAAGGCACTGAAACCTTTAAGGTTAAGCTTGAAAAGAAACCGAAACTCGTAAATGGCGTTGAAGAGCCAAATGTGGAGTACTATTATTTTGAAAAAGAAAATTACGTTCCTATTTTAGTAGAAAAGCAAGTTGCAATTGGCCCTGAGGGCACTTCAATGGGACAAAGCAAATTGAGCGATTATCAAGAAGTAGACGGACTCTACTTTCCGTTCTCGATGATTGATGGTACCAAAGATTTTCCGAATGCACAGAGCATTACCATCACCAAAGTGGAGGTAAATCCTGAAATTGACCCGGCAATGTTCCAATTTCCGAAGAAAAACTAAGCATACAACCAAAAAACGATACAATGAAAAAACTATTAATTGCAATTTTTACCTTGGCGCTGTTTCCTACAGCGTACCAAGCACAAGAAATCACGCTAAAAGGAAAAGAGCTTTTTGGCGATATGAGAGCACGTCATATTGGGCCTGCACTCATGAGCGGAAGAATTAACGACCTTACCGTACACCCTACAAATTCACGTATTATCTACGCAGGAACCGCAGGTGGCGGTGTGTGGAAAAGTAACGATGCCGGAGCAACCTTCTCCCCTATTTTCGATGATCATGTACAGTCTATTGGGGTAGTGACCCTAGATCCTAAAGATCCAGACAACACGATTTGGGTAGGTACTGGAGAAACATGGACGCGAAATTCGGTTTCTGTTGGAAACGGATTGTTTAAGTCTACCGATGGTGGCGGAAACTGGAAAGAAATTGAAGGTTTTGAGAATAGTGAACGCATTGCTTCTATTGTAATCAACCCAAACAATACAGACGAAATCTACGTAGGTGTATTGGGAGCGCTCTGGAGCGACAGCGAAGATCGCGGTGTCTACAAATCGGCTGACGGTGGTAAAACTTGGAACAAAATCTTATATGTAGGCCCTTCTACGGGAGCTGGAGACGTGATAATGGATCCGAAAAACCCAAGTGTGCTCTACGCTTCTATGTGGCAGTTTAGAAGAACCGGTTGGGGCTTTAACTCAGGTGGATTGAACAGTGGTTTATACAAATCGACTGACAGCGGAAAAACCTGGAACAAAATCCACAACGGCTTCCCTAAAGGGAAATTGGGCCGTATTGCCGTGGCAGTGGCCCCTAGTGATGCAAATAAGCTGTACGCAGTATTGGAAACAGAACAAAAAGACAAAAATGGTTTGTGGGTTTCTAACAACGCCGGACAATCATGGGAGCACTTGAACAACGATTTTGGTTTGGTCGTGCGACCTTTCTATTTCTCTAGGATAACCGTAGACCCAAAAAACCCGGATATTGTTGTAAAAGGAGGGTTAAGTGGCTCTATTAGCCGTGATGGAGGAAAAACATTTAAAAGCTTGGGGAACATGCACAGTGATATTCACGATGTTGTTTTTCATATAAACGATAGTGACGTGATGTATGCAGGTACCGATGGTGGGGTTTATCGCTCCTGGAATGCAGGAACCACTTTTGAAATCGTTGAAAATCTTCCCCTTTCGCAATTCTACCACATTAGCACAGACAATGAGACGCCGTATAATGTGTATGGCGGACTGCAAGACAATGGCAGCTGGTGGGGGCCAAATTCGTCTCCAGGAGGCGTAGAGGCTAGAGATTGGAACAGTGTAGGAGCAGGTGACGGATTTAGAGTATTGAAACATCCTACCAAAAATATTATCTATTCTGAAATGCAAGGTGCCGAAAATGTGTGGCGTTATGATGTAGACAAGAACAGAACTAAGACCATTCAACCGTTACCAAGAAAAGGAGATGGTGAGTTACGATTTAACTGGAATGCCCCAATGGCGGTAAGTGCGCACGTACCAGATCGTTTTTATATGGGAAGCCAATATGTTCATAAGTCTGATGACATGGGCGATAGTTGGACCATTATCTCACCCGATTTAACTACAAACGATCCTGCCAAGCAAGACCAGTCGAAGTCTGGAGGACTCTCAGTAGATAACAGTGGTGCTGAAAACCATACCACCATTTTTACGATAGCCGAATCACCATTAGACCAAAACATTCTTTGGGTTGGAACTGACGACGGAAACGTACAAGTTACTACCGATGGTGGAAAGAACTGGAACAATGTTACTCCTAATTTGGTAGGAATTCCTGCGAATACATGGGTATACCATATTGAAGCAAGTGTTCACGGAAAAGGAACTGCGTATGCCGTGTTTGATGGGCATACTACAGGCGATATGAAACCGTATGCACTTAAGACGACCGATTACGGAAAGACATGGAAAAATATTATTTCAGACGATATAGACGAAGATGCTTTTGTTCGAAATATTCAGGAAGACTATGAAAACGAAGATTTGCTATTTTTAGGTACTGAATTCGGATTGTATGTAACCGTAGACGGCGGGAAAAACTGGTCGCATTTTACAAACAATATGCCTCCAGTAGCTGTTCATTTTATAGACATGCAAAAAGAAACCAACGATGTGGTGATGGGAACCCACGGGCGCGGTGTTATCATTATCGACGATATTAGTCCGTTGCGCCAAATCAATCAAGAGGTACTTGAAAAAGATGTACACTTTTTTGATTCTGAACCGATCACTATGGTTGAGCAGGGTGGCTTTTCAGGAAATTTTGGAGCCGAGACACAATTTGTAGGCGCCAATAAACCTACCACAGCGCGAATCATCTATTATTTGAAAAAGCGCCATACCTTCGGAAAGATGACGATGGAGATTCAAGATATGGAAGGCAATAAACTTGCGACGCTCAGTCCGGGTAAATCGAAAGGCATCAATGTGGTAGACTGGAGTTTCAATACGACCAACCCGAAAATGGCAGAAGCAAAAACCTTGTCATTTGGAGGGTTCACCTCCCCTAGAGTTTCCGCAGGGAAATACAAAGTGGTATTAAACAAAGGAAAGGAAACGTATGAGCATATCATAGAAACCAAATACGACGATACTGCCATGACTACCTTGGCAGATCGTAAGAAGCAAGAAGCACTTACCAAAGAAATGTTCGATATGGTAGAAGATCTTGCGTATATGGTTTACGAGATAGGAGAAATGCAGGATAAAGCACAAGATGTCATCAAGAATAACCCCAAAGGTAAAAAGGTAGCACAATCACTTTATGATGCCTTAGAAGACCTTAGAACCGACTTGGTGGTGACTACGGGCGATAACTATGTGGCTTCTGCAGAACCAGAATTGCGAGAGCGTATGGCAGATTTATATTCGAATATTGCCACGAGCTACGATCGAGTTTCTGGTGCTCAACTGCAAAATTACGAACTGATTAAAGAAGAATTTGAAAAAGAAAAAGTGCGCTATGCCGAGATCAAGAACAAAGAAGGGAAAAAATTCATGAAGTTTTTAGAAAAGAACGAAATGGATTTAACCATGAAAACCAAGGAAGACTTCTTAGGAGATCGGTAAATAGCAAAACCATTTGCAAATAAAAACCTCGCACGAATGAATTCTTGCGAGGTTTTTTTATGGGAATATGCCATTAAAGATTTTAGGAGAAAATGAAACACCTACAGAAGTGGGTTGTCATTCCGAATGAGGCACGAAGAGGAATCCCATAACCTTGCAGCTCATAATGAGATTTCTCACTGCCCGCCTAGCTGGCGAGACAATCGCTCGAAATGACAAAAGAATAAAACTTTTTAAGGAATGGGTTGTCATTCCGAATGAGGCACGAAGAGAAATCCCATAACCTTGCAGCTCATGATGAGATTTCTCGCTGCCCGCCTAACCGGCGAGGCAAGCGCTCGAAATGACAAAAGAATAAAACTTTTTTAGGGCTGGGTTGTCATTCCGAATGAGGCACGAAGAGGAATCCCATAACCTTGCAGCTCATGATGAAATTTCTCGCTGCCCGCCTAACTTGCGAGGCATACGCACGAAATGACTCTAAACAAAGGAGTTTACTTAATATAAACCGTTTTCCTGTTTACAAACTCCCGAATGCCGTGCTTGCTTAATTCTCTGCCATAACCACTTGCTTTCACGCCACCAAAAGGCAATCTAGGGTCACTTTTAACCAGTTCATTGATAAAAACAGCGCCCTCATTCAACCGAAAAGCCTGTTCTTCAGCAGTCTTTACATCTTTGGTAAAAATTGAAACGCCCAATCCGAATTTAGAATCGTTTGATAATTCGATAGCTTCATCAAGATCTTTAAATGTTGTAATAGAGAGCGCCGGACCAAAAGTTTCTTCCTTAAAAACAGTCATTTTTGGGGTCACTCCAGAAAGAATTGTAGGTTCAAAATAGGCGTTTTGACGCTTTCCGCCCAATAATAAGGTAGCACCTTGCTCAATCGACTTATTCACCTGTTCTTCTAAATCTTCTGCCAAATCTTCGCGGGCTAGTGTTCCAATAAACGTTTCTTCATCCATCGGGTCACCACTTTTCAGTTCCCGTACCTTTTGCACTAACCGTTCTGTAAATTCCTCTTCAATGCGCTCATCCAACAATAGGCGCTTTCCTGCAATACAACTCTGACCAGTATTTTGGTAACGTGCCTGCACGCAGGTCTCAAGGGTTGCCTCCATATCACAATCGGCCATCACAATCAGCGCATTGTTCCCACCAAGTTCAAGTACCGATTTTTTAATGTTACGTCCAGCAATTTCGGCAACTGCTCCACCTGCTGGGCCACTACCCGTTAAGGTAACGGCTTTCACGATAGGATTTTCGAGCACTTCTTCTACTTTATCACTTCCAATAAGTAAGGTAGAAAAGCAATGATCTGGAAATCCAGCGCGTTTAAAAACTTTTTCAATATTTAGGGCACTACCAAAAACATTCGACGCATGTTTCAGCACAGCGATGTTACCCGCCATCAGTGCAGGGGCTGCAAACCTGAACACCTGCCAGAATGGATAGTTCCACGGCATCACGGCCAATACCACACCCAGGGGCTCATAGCTGGTATAACTTTTTTGGGCATCAGTTTCTATTATTTCATCTGCGAGCTGAATCGCAGCTTCTTCGGCATAATACTCACAAACCCATGCGCACTTTTCAACTTCTGCAATAGCTTGTGCGATAGGTTTCCCCATTTCTTTGGTCATAAGTTCTGCGTATTCCTGTTTGTTCTTTTTTAGTTCGGCCGCAGCAGCTAACATTAATTTTTTTCGTTCTGAAAAGCTCGTTTCGCGCCATGATTGAAAGCGTTTGGATGCTTTTTCTAGTATTTCTGAAAGTTCTGCTTTGTTGTGGATTTTATACGATGCTAATTCTGCACCAGAATAGGGGTTTAAAGAAGTGACGTTGGCCATGGTTTTTCTTTTAAAAGTACAGAAGACGCTGTAATTCTAGAAGCGATTAAGACTACTTTAACGCGTATACTGTTGAAAAGGCGTTTATAACTTCAAAGCTTACGAGTGGTTTCAGACTTACAATTCAAGTACATTTAAGCAAACAAGGAATTATGAACTCACGAGATATCGCGCTACTCGAACTGCGCCCCGAAATTGCTTCAGCCAAACTAGTTCCTGACATGTCTTCGGAAGAATATTTTCAAAACAAGACACTTCGCCCTGTCGCTAAGCTTCAAAACGACCTGCTGTTAGTGGTTTTCCAGAATTATTGTAGAAAACATAAAAACGTATTTTATGATCTTTCCGTAGAAAAAAAACTAGATTATATCGAGAATGCCATTCATAAGGATATGAAATTCCGAAACAGTCTTAAGGGAATGATCATTGGCCAATTTACCATCGAAGAATACGAAATCTATATCCAAAATTCGTCTGCACTTAACAAACGAATGATGAATATTGTTAAAGAACGGTTAAAAAGCAATGTGATGCTTTTAGAGCAATCGGTAATTTCTGTAGCCTAAAAAATGTGTGAATTCCATCTAGTATTCTGATAGCGAACAATTTGAAAAACCCTTTGTTTTTAGGCGACTCAGAGACTTTTTTTGTAAGATGTTAAGCTTTGTTTAAAGTGTACAAATTCTATTTTTAAAACGAAATGGAGTTCTACATTTGTTCCAAACAAATTGAAATCTTATGAAAAAAATTACCCTTACTTTATGTTTGGCTTTGGCCGGACTTATACTACATGCACAAGAAGATACTTCTCAAGCTTATGACCAATATAACAAATGGTCTATCGAACTTTCTGGAGGTCTTCACAAACCTACAACCCCTTACGCCGATGGTTATTTCATCAGAGGAGCGAGTCCGTTTCAAGGATCGTTGGGTGTACGGTATATGTTTAACGAAAAATTCGGTATTCGTACCGTTTTAGGTTATACTAATATTGATGAAGACAATGGCGAAGGTAGTTTGCCGTTTGAATCAACATACTACAGAGGTACGCTCGAGGGTGTTGTAAACATGGGGAATGTCCTTGACTTTTCAGATTGGACCGATACCTTTGGTCTACTTATCCATGCAGGAGCTGGTTATTCAAGACTCGATTTTAAAGCTCCCAATGACAACTTAGACGCAGAAAATTTAGCTAATATTTCCGTAGGAATTACACCCCAAATAAAAATTAGTGAACGTGTGGCTTTTAATGTTGATGTAACCATGCTCGGAAATGTTGGCCTACAACGCACATGGGATGGTACCGCTCCTATCGTAGAGGCGAACAGAAAGTTTGACGACGGACTACTTTACAATTTCTCTGCAGGACTTACAGTATATCTTGGTAAAAACGACCGCCACGCAGATTGGTTTTCTATGGAAGATGCACGTGAATCGAAAATTGAAGAACTTGAAAACAGATTGGCTAAGATTGAAACCGACCTTATCGATACCGACCAAGATGGAGTGCCAGATTACCTAGACCGTGAGCCTAATACCATGTCTGGTGTTGCAGTGAATACCAAAGGAATTGCAGTAGACAAAAATGAAAATGGTATTCCAGACGAGATCGAATCGTCTTTAGACCAGCGTTATGTTAACGAAGAAGATTACGTAAGAAACACCGGTGGTGGATTAGACGTAAAAAGTTTGTTAGACAAAGGGTACGTGAATGTATATTTCAGATTTAACAGTACGACGCCAGAGACGTATTCTTTAGAAGCCATTAACTATTTGGCAACTTACATGAAGGAAAATCCTTCTGCAAATGCAGAATTAATAGGATATGCCGATGAAATTGGTGACCCTACTTATAACAAGAATTTATCTGAAAAAAGAGCCGCTAAGGTGAAAGAAATCTTAGTAGCTTCGGGAATTTCTGGAAACAGATTGACCGTGACAGGTAATGGTGAAGATACATCAGTTGAAAAGGGATCTGCACCAGCGAGACAGTTGGTTCGTAGAGTGACCTTCAAATTGAAATAATCATCACGACGAAGTGTTAATGCAAAGGTCCTTTCGCCAAATGGTGGAAGGGCTTTTTTTTATGAAATGGTCGAAACCCCGTTCAAATCGGTGGTAAGTACTTCGCTCATATAATCGAAGAACGGTCGTAGCAGTTCAAAATGATGTACTACGGTTTCAGCAAAATCTGGCGCCAATACCTCAGCATCTGTAAAACTGTGGGTTACTACAAAGTTTTTTAAGCGTATCAAATCGATATTGGGATCGTCTTTGCTGAAACCTTTGGGCGCCGTCTTTACCGGGTCCCAAGCGTCGAAAGTGCCCCCGTACACTTTTTTGAAGGGTGGGTGGGCCAATATTTTTCGAATTTCAGAAGCATCCATTTCAAATTCTTTTCTGATTCGCAGCAGATCAGCCGGCTCCGGACCAAAAAATCCGCCCGCCACAACACTCTTATCTCCTGGTTCTATACGTAAATAATAGCCACCGCGCCGATGTGCTCCTGCCCTACTAAAACTGACGCTCCGGTGCACATTATACGGGGTTTTATCTTTACTGAAACGAATATCTCGATTAATTCGAAACACTTTTACCTTAGCAATCTCGTCTGTTTTGTTCAAGCCTGCTTCTACAGTTGCATAGAATTTCTTCAATTCTTTTTCGCTCGCCTTATAGGTAGCCCGATTCGCATCCATCCAATCTTTATGGTTGTTTTGCGCTAAATCTTGTAGAAATTTTAGGGATGCTTGTGGTATGGAAGTGCTCATGATTTCATCTTGAAAATTAAAGATACCTTAAATTTCCTATATTTATATGAAATAACCTTAAACCAACTTCTATGTCTCACTCAAAACCCAATGCCCTATTTTGGATCATTGCCATCGTTTTCGGACTTTTATGGAACGCTTATGGCGTGTATCTGTTTGTTTTTGAAACATTTTTGGCTACGCCCGAACTCTTTGCTGAAATGTATACCCCAGAACAACTTGAATTAAAAGATAACCTTCCAGGCTGGTATACTGTAGTGTATGGAATTGCAACTATTGGCGGACTTCTGGGTGCATTGTGCATGGTGCTTCGGAAGCGTTGCGCGATTCCTTTATTCGGAATTTCCCTGCTAGCAATTTTAGTGAATATGTGCTACGGTTGGCTTTTTACGAATGCTGCCGAAGTGTACGATCCGTTTATCGCTTATGGAATGCCACTCATAGTAATCATAATCGGTATCCTGCTGTATTTCTATAGCAAAGGTGCTGCCCAAAAGGGCTGGTTAACATAAAAACCAATAACACTTCGTTAATTAAATCAACTCGTTATGAATAAACCGAACAAAGCTTTTTGGATCATCGCAGTGCTCGCCTTACTATGGAACCTGATGGGCGTATATCAATTTTATCTAGGTAGTTTCGCCTTAGAGAGTATTCGCGATTCAGTTTATGCAGAAGAATTTACTATTATGGAGTCGCTTCCGTCTTGGTATGCCATTGTTTTTGGCATAGCTGTGTTTACTGGGGTGCTAGGGTGTTTTTTACTGCTAGCTAGAAAAAAGCTAGCGGTACCCTTATTCGGCATTTCGTTGCTCACCGTTTTAGTAATCGAATTTTATTGGTTGTTCGCAACAGATATAATGGAAGTTTCTGGTCTTGTTGCTGCCGTAATGCCGTTGATTGTAATCGCAATCTCAATCTTTATGTATTTTTATAGTAAAGGAGCTGCCCAGAAAGGCTGGCTGAATTAACGCTGAATAATTATTTTATATTGAAAAAGGTTTCAGAATGCCTGAAACCTTTTTTTAATGCTAAAAAAGCTACAACCACTTCTTTCGCTTAAAGTAGTACAGCAGCCCAAAGAACACTACTATCATGGCTCCCCATAAATAGAAATACCCATATTTCATTTGAAGTTCAGGGATGTATTCAAAGTTCATTCCGTAGATACCTGCCATAAAGGTAAGCGGTATAAAGATGGACGCCATAATGGTAAGCACCTTCATCACTTCGTTCATTTTATTGCTTATCGTGGTCATATACATGTCCATGAGGCCCCAAATCATTTCCCGGTAGATATCAACACTTTCAGAAACCTGGATGATATGGTCATATAAATCTCGAATATAGTTTTGGGTGCGTTCTTCAATAATTGCCGTATCTGTTTTTTCAAGTCTATTAATTACTTCTCGAAGTGGTACAACGGCTCTTCTAATACGCAATATCTCCTTTTTTAAAGTTTGGATGTCTTGTGTGATATCTTCTTCAACTTTGTCTTCAAAAAGCTGGTCTTCTATAAATTCTATCTTCGCACTCAATGTTTCAATCACACTAAAATAATTATCTACAATAGCATCTAACAGCGCAAACATTAGGTAATCGGCCCCTTTATTGCGAACGCGACCCTTTGCATTTTCCAAACGGTCTCGAAGTCCGTCCCACACATCACCATCTGCCTCCTGAAACGTAGTAACGTAGTCTTTCCCCACCACCATGCTAACGTGTTCGTTAATAAACTCCCCTTCATCAGTGTAGTGCAACATCTTGAAGACGATAAAAAGATAGTCTTCGTATTCGTCCATTTTTGGCCGCTGATTGGTGCTAACAATATCTTCTTGTATCAATGGATGCAAGTTGTAGTATTCTCCCAATCGCTCAATTTCGCGGGTGTTGTTTAAACCATTTACATTAATCCAAGTAATATGTTCGGAAGTTTCAAAACCAAAAGCGTCTTCAATATTTTCAGAATCTACACGTCGGTAATGCTCTTTAGAATAATCAATGATTTCAACTTTAGTTCCTGTATCGCTTTTGCTACCAGTATAGGTAACCGTTCCGGGAGCCTCATTGTGAATAATAGGTCGTTTAACGATAGGAACTTTAAAGCCCCTTTTTTTGCGTCTTGCCGTCATGCGTGAGATTAGTTTATTTAAAGGTAGGAAAACTAATCTATTTTTATAATTTTAAATCTTAATTGAATCATAAAGCGTGCATAGAAACTATCCTTTCGACCCTCTGTTGAAACATCATATTATCATTGCTCTCGGACTCGCACTTTGGGTTTTTCTATTTTTAGTACTCACCGAACCGTTAGATACTGACGTTTTCAGTACGACAGAGAAACTGACCTATCTCCCCTTGTATGGAATAGCGGCTGCGCTAACCTACTTACTCATAGTGCCGCTTCAATACGCCTTGCTGAAGTGGTATCAGCAACGATGGACGTTATTGGCTGAAATTTTATTTCTGACGTCTATGATACTTATTGGGTTTCTTTTGGCACGATTCGTTTATCTTTATTTTATTGTCCCTGATGAACCCAACCCGTATTCCCTTGCATATTTCGGCGTCTCCATCTACCTACCTGCCATCGCAACCATACTACCCATGTTGGCAATAGGCCGATGGGCATTTGGTCGGTATTTTGAAAAGAAACTTGACGACCAAAAAATTGAAATCCCAGGTGAAGGAACCTACGAAGGATTGCGATTGTCACTCACTGATCTTATTTCAGTAAAAGCAGATGATAACTACGTAGAAGTTTGCTTTTTGGATAACGGCAGCTTAAAAAAGAACCTGATCCGAAATAAACTCTCCACCATCGAAACGCTCATTCCAGAATTACTTCGTACCCACAGATCATATCTTATCAATCCGTACCACTTTCAGCAATTTAAAATGGACAGTGGTAAACTGCAGATCATTTTAGGTACCGAAATAACAATTCCCGTTTCTAAAACCTATGCCGAACGCGTAAAAAGTAATTTTGTTTAATCGTTTTCTACCACAATAAACGCATGCTTCAAAATATTGGTTAAAATTTCACCACAAGGAACTGTGATTTCGCCCCAAAGCACCATATATATTGGTCTAACATACTTTTTCTATATAGGTTTGTGATATCAAACAAGCAATCATTCCGTAGCATTCGGAACTAAAAACCTAAACTATGAAATCTCTTTTCACCCTCGTTTTACTATTATTTGTACACTCGTTTGCATTCGCACAGACTAATACTTGCGACTGTAAGAAAGACCTCGATTTCCTCGTTAAGAAAATGAAGAAAACACCAGGGTACAAACATCAAATTAAAAAGAAAAAGGAAACCGAGTTCGATGCACTTTATGAAGAGTTAGCTACACAAATGACTTCGGAAATTTCAGTAGAAGAATGCTTCCGTCTGTTATCAAAACAAATGGACATTGTAAAAGATTACCACGCTGGAGTTACGTTGCACACAACGTATTTCAGCAAAGACAATCTTGAGAGTGCTGAAAAGATTACCGAATTTAAAAATTCAGATTTCTACAAAAGCTTCCCCAGAATTGACACAGATATCACTGCCTTAAGAAATCGTCTACAAGCTATGCCAGACGATGCTTTTGAAGGTGTTTATTACATGAAAGGGGCATTGGTAATAGGAATTACTAAAACCGAAACCAATAACGAATACATAGGAGTGGTGCTTGAAAGTGAATTACCTACATGGGAAGCCGGTCAGATTCACTTTTACGCTACAAAAAACGAATATGGAAAATATGATATCTACAACTATCACGTAGACACCTTTAACCTGCGTTTGGTAAAAAACCTTACCTTCGAGAACGGTCGCATTTGGAGTTATAAAAAAGCATTCAACGATTACAATCACGAGCTTTATGCCGGAGAAGAAGGAAACTGGATTTTCCAAGAACTAAATGATAGCGTACACTACATCCGTATCTCGCATTTTTCTGGGAGCCGCTCCAACCGAAAGGCCCAAAAACAATTTTATTCAGAATTAGAAGGCAAAAACCCTACACAGAACCTAATTCTCGATCTGCGCAGTAATGGAGGCGGTAGTTTTGAAGTATCTGACCCATTTTTAAGCCTTTTTAAAGAAATGTATGGTACCATTTATATCATTACCAATGGCTATACGGCGAGCAATGCAGAGCAGTTTACTGCCAAGTTGATAGCGCAAGGAAATACCATCCACGTAGGACAAACAACGTTTGGTATTATTGCCTACGGAAGTGATAAAGAATGGCCAACATCGCCTTCTGGGAAGTTTACGTTTAAAGTTATGGACATGGACTTTCACAACGATTATTTCAAATACGAAGGAAAAGGCATCGAACCTGCAATAAAGCTAGACTTCAGCAGCGATTGGGTGGAGCAAACGGTGCAACGTATCGTGGCGAACCAAGCAAATTAAACTACAACTAAAAATGAACCCCAGTTCACTTAGGCTGGGGTTCTTCAATAATTATTCATTCCTATCGAATTTATGGCGCGACTGAAGCGTTTTTTCAACATCACGAATATGGAATCCTTTTGCCTGTAAGAGTAGCATAAAGTGGAACATCAAATCGGCACTTTCATTTAAAAAAGCCAAATCATTATCGTCTTTGGCTTCAATAACTACCTCTACGGCCTCTTCTCCAACCTTCTGTGCTATTTTATTAATGCCTCTTCTAAAAAGCGATGCTACATAACTTTTTTCGTGTTCACCATCATTACGTCTGTCTTCGATCACATTTTCAAGATATGAAAGGAAACCAAAATTCGATTGGTTCTTTTCGTTCCAACAGGTATCGCTACCGGTGTGACACGCTGGACCCTCCGGATGTGCCTGAATGAGCAAGGTATCGTTGTCGCAGTCTGTTTTTAAAGACACTAGGTTTAAATAATTTCCAGTTTCTTCACCCTTCGTCCACAATCGGTTTTTGCTACGGCTAAAAAAGGTCACTTTTCCAGTCGATTCAGTTTTGTCTACAGCCTCTTGGTTCATAAACCCGAGCATCAATACATTTTTGGTCATGGCATCCTGTACAATTGCAGGTACCAGTTTGTTTTCGTATTTGTTGAAATCTATTTCCATGTTTATAGTTTAGTATGTTGGCTAGCTCCGTACCGGAATGCCTTGTTTTTTTAATTCTTCTTTTAATGTTGAAATTTCTATTTCCTTAAAATGGAAAACACTTGCCGCCAATGCAGCATCTGCCTTTCCATTCGTAAAGGTACTCACAAAATGGGGGATGGAACCCGCACCTCCTGAAGCAATGATGGGAATATTCACCAACGTGGAAAGGTGCGCCAAGGCCGCGTCTGCAAAGCCATTCTTCGTCCCGTCGTGGTCCATCGAGGTAAATAAAATTTCACCTGCTCCCCGCTCAGCTACTTCTACGGCCCAGTTAAAAAGGTTCAATTCAGTAGGTACCTTCCCGCCTACCAAATGCACCATCCATTGGCCATCAATTTGTTTTGCATCAATGGCAACTACGATACATTGTGTTCCAAATTTGGCAACGAGGTCGTTGATAAGCTGCGGATTGCGAATGGCGGCCGAATTGATTGCTACTTTATCGGCTCCGTTTCTAAGCAAGCGCTCCACATCTGCCACCGAATTGATTCCACCTCCTACGGTAAATGGAATATTGATAGTTTCAGCCACACGCAGTACCAATTCTGAAAGCGTCCGACGCTTTTCTTCCGTTGCTGAAATATCTAAAAACACCAGCTCGTCTGCGCCATTTTCAGAATAGAACTTGGCTAAATCTACAGGATCACCCGCATCGCGAAGGTTGATGAAATTCACGCCTTTCACAGTGCGACCGTTTTTGATGTCCAGACAGGGTATGATTCGTTTAGTAAGCATTCAGTATAAATTTTTCTAGTTGTTCTAAGCTGATTCTGTTTTCATAAATCGCTTTTCCAATAATAACGCCTTCACAGCCCAGCGCTTGCAGTTTCGGGAGTTCACCAAATTCTGAAATCCCCCCAGAAGCAATTAAGTGAAGCGTTTTGTTGTCTCCTTCTTGACACTCGGCTAAAATCTTTTTATACAAATCGAAGGCGGGTCCTTCTAACATTCCGTCTTTACTAATGTCTGTGCAAATTACGTATTGTACACCTTTCTCTTGGTATTTTTTGATAAACGGTAAAAGGGCTTCGTCGCTCTCTTCTAACCAACCACCTACAGCAATCTTTTCATCTTTGGCGTCAGCCCCAAGAATAATCTTTTCGGAACCGTATTTAGAAATCCATTCTGTAAAAAGCGACGGGTCTTTTACAGCAATACTTCCACCCGTAATCTGTTGCGCGCCGCTTTCAAAAGCAATTCTTACATCAGTATCAGATTTCAGTCCGCCACCAAAGTCAATTGCTAAAGAAGTTTTAGACGCCAGTTGCTCCAAGACACCATAATTAACTATATGCTTGCTTTTCGCACCATCTAGGTCTACTACATGCAGGTGCGTAATTCCGTGTGCTTCAAATTGTTTGGCAACTTCTAACGGACGTTCATTATAAATCTTTTTTGTGTCGTAATCGCCTTTGGTGAGGCGTACACATTTGCCGTCTATAATATCTATTGCGGGTATGATTCTCATGGTTTTAGGGCTAGTTTAATAAAGTTATGTAAAAGACGTTCTCCCGCACTGCTACTTTTTTCTGGGTGAAATTGGACACCAAAAAAATTATCTTTCTGCAAGGCAGCCGAATACGGTAGGTGATACTCAGTTTGGGCAACAGTAGCTGCGCAAAGCTGTGCGTAATAACTATGCACGGTGTACATATACTCTTTTTCTGAAATATTCGTAAAAAGCGGTCCTTTCAGGTTTTCGATGGTGTTCCAACCTATCTGCGGAACCTTTACGGAAATAGGAAACTTTGTGACCTCCACATCAAATATTCCCAATCCTTTGGTATTTCCTTCTTCCGAAGCAGTACACATTAACTGCATACCCAAGCAAATGCCCAATACGGGTTGGAGAAGTTTAGGTATAACGGTGTCTAATCCTGAGCTACGGAGTTTTGTCATGGCACTGCTGGCTTCACCTACGCCAGGAAAAATCACGCAAGCTGCATTTTGTATCTCGTTGGCGTTTTGGGTTAAAACAGCTTCATAACCCAAACGCTGCAAGGCAAATTGGATGCTTTTTATATTCCCAGCTCCATAATCTATGATTGCGATATTTTTCATAACATTCCTTTTGTACTGGGTAATATCATTTTTTCGGCATCTCTTTTTACGGCTGCTTTTATTGCTTTGGCAAATGCTTTAAAAATTGATTCAATCTTGTGGTGCTCGTTCGTCCCTTCTGCTTTTATATTCAAATTGGCTTTGGCACCGTCTGTAAAACTCTTAAAAAAGTGATAGAACATCTCTGTGGGCATTTTTCCGATCATTTCACGCTTAAAATCGGCATCCCACACCAACCAATTCCGACCGCCAAAATCGATGGAAACCTGCGCCAAGCAATCATCCATCGGCAAGCAGAACCCATAGCGTTCAATTCCCAACTTGTTTCCCAATGCTTTGGCAAAAACTTCACCCAAAGCAATCGCTGTATCCTCAATGGTGTGATGCTCATCTACTTCCAGATCTCCCGTGACATCAATCGTTAGGTCCATTTGTCCGTGGCGGGCTATCTGTTCCAGCATATGGTCAAAAAAGGCGATTCCTGTTGAAATTTTCGCATTTCCAGTTCCATCTAGATTCAACGTTATAGAGATATCCGTTTCGTTTGTTTTTCTTTCCAGACTGGCTTCCCGTGTCTGTAATTTCAAAAACTCATATATTTTTTTCCATGAATTGGTTTCTAGGGCAATACAATTGTCTAGATCGCCTTGCGATACAGTAATTTCTGAGGTACCAAGTTCAGTGTTATCGTCTATAAAGATTCCTTTGCAGCCGAGGTTTTTAGCCAACTCCATGTCGGTGAGCCGATCTCCTATTACATATGAATTCGCCAAGTCGTAATCGCCTTGCATGTATTCGGTAAGCATTCCTGTGCCCGGTTTCCGTGTGGGAGCATTGTCTTTTGGAAAAGTTCGGTCTAAGAACACATTTGAAAAAACGACGCCTTCATTTTCAAAACTCTTCATGATAAAATTGTGAACGGGCCAGAACGTTTCCTCCGGAAAAGCAGCTGTACCCAAACCATCTTGGTTGCTCACCATGACCAATTCAAAATCGAGTTCATCAGCGATTTTACTGAGGTAGGTGAATACCTTCGGATAAAAAATCATTTTTTCGAACGCATCAATCTGTTCGTCGGCAGTTTCTTTAATCATGGTGCCGTCACGATCTATAAATAATACTTTCTTCATTGCTCAAGTTGTGTTAGGGCGGTTAGTAATGCTTCTACTTCTCTCTCTGTTCCCACAGTAATTCGCAGTGTGTTTTCGCAAAGCGGTTGGTTGCTTCGGTTTCGTACTACAATGGTATGCTGTAAAAGCTGTTGGTATCTTTTGGTAGCATCATCTACTTTAACAAGTAAAAAATTGGCTTCGGAAGGATATACCTTTTTAACAAAATCATATTGAAGTAATTGTTTAAATAGTTCCTTCTTAACTTCTTTGATTCTGCTTATTTCATTTTTTATTTTTACTACATCTTGAATTCGTTCCAGTGCGTATTCTTGCGTTAACACATTTACATTATACGGAGGTTTTATTTTGTTGAGAATTTTAATAATCGCTGCGGAAGCATAGCAAATTCCCAGTCTAATTCCGGCCATACCATACGCTTTCGACAACGTTTGGGTCACCACTAAATTTGGAAATTTGTCAAGTTCTTTCAACCAGCTATTTGTTGCTGAAAAATCGATATACGCTTCATCTATCACAACAATACCGTTAAACTTTTCAAGCAATTCCACGATAGTATCCCGATCGAAAATATTTCCTGTCGGATTGTTCGGAGCGCAAATAAATAACAATTTTGAACGCTCATCCTGTTTCCGAAGAATCGCATCAACATCAAGCTCAAAATTTTCGGTAAGCAGTACTTCCCTATTTTCAACGGCATTGATACCCGCCAAAACCCCATACATACCATAGGTTGGCGGCAAGGTTATCACGTTGTCAATATTGGGTTCACAAAACGCACGGTACATCAAATCAAGTACCTCGTCGCTCCCGTTTCCGAGCAATAGCTGCTCCAGTTGTACGTTTCGCTGCGTGGCCAATACTTGTTTCAACTTGGTTTGTTGCGGATCTGGATACCGATTTACAGCAGTTCCATACGGATTCTCATTAGCATCCAGAAACACCATTTGCTCTCCCACTGTTTTAAAATCATCGCGCGCACTGCTATACGGCTTCAAATTTTTCACATTTTGCCGTAGCAATCGATTTAAATTGAAATTCTTACTCATTGCCAATCGATTTTAAACGTAGTGAAACAGCATTTTTGTGTGCCTGCAAGCCCTCTGCCGCTGCCATGGTTTCAATCGCAGGACCGATTGCCTGAATACCGGCTTCGGAAATTTTCTGAAAAGTGATACTTTTCATGAAACTATCTAGATTTACACCGCTGTACTGTTTTGCAAATCCGTTAGTGGGCAGGGTGTGGTTCGTACCCGAGGCATAATCGCCCGCACTTTCAGGAGTGTAATTCCCAATAAACACAGACCCTGCATTTTGGACGTTCTCAACAAAATACGCTTCATCTTCAGCAACAATGATCAAATGTTCTGGCGCATAGGTATTGATAAGCGCTAAGGCAGTTTTGTTACTATCAACCAAAATCAATTTTGAATTTTGCATAGCAAGCGTTGCAATTTCTTTTCTTGGTAACAATGTGAGTTGTTTTTCGATTTCAACAGCAACCTCATCCAACATTTTTTCTGAGGTACTTACCAATACCACCTGACTGTCGGCCCCGTGTTCTGCCTGACTCAACAAATCTGAGGCCACAAAGGCAGGAACGGCAGTCTCATCTGCGAAAACGAGCAGCTCACTTGGTCCGGCAGGCATATCGATAGCCACTCCAAATGTAGTCGCATATTGCTTCGCGGCCGTCACAAATTGATTTCCGGGTCCGAATATTTTATACACGGCTGGTACCGATGCTGTACCAAGTGCCATGGCCGCAATGGCCTGAACACCGCCTACTTTAAAGATCTTGGTCACTCCACACAGTTTAGCGGTGTATAAAATCGCCGGATCAATTTCCCCCTCGTTGTTCGGTGGCGTACACAATACGATTTCGGTACAACCCGCCAACTGCGCAGGTACCGCCAACATTAAGATTGTAGAAAACAACGGGGCGGTTCCGCCAGGGATATAGAGCCCTACTTTTTGTATCGCACGTTTTTCCTGCCAGCAAATCACTCCTGGAGTTGTTTCAATGCGTTCTGTCGCTGTTTTTTGTGAATTGTGAAATGTCTCAATGTTCTTTTTTGCTAATTGAATCGCAGCTGTTAGTTCTTTCGAAATAGTCGCAGCGTTCATTTCTTCTTCGGAAACTTTAAAAGTTTTAAGCGACGTCCCATCAAATAGCTGGGTGTATTTTTGTATTGCAGTATCGCCTTTCTTTTGTACTTCCTCAAACACTTCAGATACTAGCGAATCCATATCGGCTCGTTCGTTTGCAGGGCGCTCAAGGAGATTGAGCCATGTGTCGGGCAACGGATTTATTATTTTTTTCAAAATCAATTTTTTTAAGATTTATAAAAGATGCTTACAGCACCATTTTTTCTATCGGACAGACAAGAATTCCTTCTGCACCGGCTTCCTTTAACTGGTCGATGACTTCCCAGAAAACTTCTTGGTCTACCACAGAGTGAATACTGCTCCAACCTGCCTCGGCCAATGGTAAAATAGTAGGACTTTTCATCCCTGGAAGAATGGCAGTAATGGCGTCTAATTGCTCGTTGGGTGCATTTAACAACACATAACGGCTGTCGCGCCCTTTCAGCACAGCACGAATTCTAAATTGAAGTTTCTGAAGCAAGTTTTTTGTTTCTTCGGAAATTGCAGGTGAAATGGCCAATACGGCTTCACTTTTCATCATTACCTCCACTTCTTTTAGGTTGTTCTTAAACAAGGTGCTGCCACTACTTACAATATCACAAATAGCATCTGCTAACCCGATGTTGGGCGCAATTTCTACACTACCGTTAATGATATGCAGTTCGGCCTTCACGCCTTGTTCTTCCAAGTAATTTCTAGTGGTCTCAGGATATGATGTGGCGATTCTTTTTCCGTTCAGGTCTGTAATATCAGTATACTTCGAAGATTTCGGAACAGCCAGGGAGACACGGCATTTTGAAAACCCGAGTTTTTCAGCAACCGAAATACCATTTCCCTTTTCAACTAAAACGTTTTCACCAATAATGGCGCAATCTACTACACCATCTTTCAGGTATTTCGGAATGTCGCCATTCCGCAGGTAATAAATCTCTAGCGGGAAATTCTTCGCGGCTGCCTTAAGTTGCTCACGTCCATTATCTATTGAAATCCCGCAGTCTTTTAACAACTGCAGGGAGTCTTCGTTTAAACGACCTGATTTTTGTACAGCAATTTTTAATTTTTTCATTTTTTTGATTGTGTTTTTAAATAAAATTTTCTTTTTCTCTCGCAAATGGGCATAAAAAAACCCGTTTGATTGCTCAAACGGGTTCTGAATATCAGTAACTAATTACATCAATACCAAATCACCTCGCGTGAGCGTGGAACGGGATATGATGATGATGTAAAAATGTGTATGTCATAATTGAACTTCAAAAGTAGAAAAAATAATGTTTACAGCATTGTGAAAAACATCTTAATTTTTTCTGAGAGGCTTCCATTTATTTTTATAGCTTTGAGAGTAGAACAGCTAAATCTGCCAACACCTTTTTTTTCAAGGGGTTACAAATAAATGAAGAACTTTGTTATCGCATTTTGCGTCTTTTTGGTATGGTCCTTTTTTGGGCTTTGGCTGTATTATTGGCTACAAGAAGATAACACACATCTGCAGAGCAGCAATATTCAACTTACAAATAACCAAAACATTTCAGATACACTCGCGTTGCCAAACCTATCAGAAATTGACGGGAACAATGCAAAAACCAACGACACATTAAACCCTATCGCTGATCTGATGACTGGCAATTCGCTTCGCGCGCTCACCACAGATGGGGATATTTTGTTCAATTACGAGGAAGCATTTGTGATTACAAAAAATTCGCCCCTTGTTTTTATTCCGCAGGAAGCCAAAGATTTTAAATACAAGCTCAATAATTATTTTGTGGAACATCCCAATACCGAGCTGCATATCATTTCAAAATACAGTGCCGAAGAAAACACAGTGAGTCCGAATATGGGGGTACAGCGTGCAAAACAATTGAAAGATATTTTAGTAGAAATTGGCATCCCCAGTACACATTTGGTCATAAAACCACACATCACACCTATAGCGTTTAACGCAAATGAAACCTACAACAATGCTTTTTCGTTTTTGTTTGAGCCGCTGAATCAGGCACGCTTGGCAGCAATAAAAAATGAAATTCCCGACACCAAGGTTATTTATCCTAGGTTTTCCACCTCGGGCATTCTAAATAGCCCTGAACTTGAAAAGCTATTGGAAGAAGTGAAACTAGCGCTAGACAATAACCCGAATGTTTCTGTAGAAGTTATCGGGCATACAGACAACGTCGGGAATGCGCAAGATAATTACCATCGCGGACTCGAATTTTCACGACAGGTACGTTGGTATTTGGTGGCCAAAGGGCGCATTAGTCGACATCGAATAAAAGCATCCTCTAAAGGAGAAAGTGAAGCCATCGCTAGTAATAATACTGAAAAAGGCCGTAATTTGAACCAACGCATTGAAATACGTTTTATAGAATAACTATGCAGCTGCTAACCGATTTTTTAAACCAATTACCCAACTTCTTTGGCATCTTCCTACTGATGCTCAGCAGTTTCCTTATCGGCTATTTTGCTGCCACAGGAATGCAGCGCAATAAATTCAGAAAGATCATTGAACGCCTTAAACGTGAAGTTAACGCCCTGAAAGTCCCTCCGAAAAAAGAAGTGCGCGATATTGATACCATCTTTACTGAAATAGAGCCGAAAATCATCGAGGTGATGAAAAAACAGCATGAAAAGTTTGCCGAAGATGATGCCGAATTGGCCAAAGTGGAAGAAAGTAATTTTGCTGAAAAGAACAGGGATCGCTACCTCCAAGAAATTTCTACTACTGAAGTTGAAGAAGAAGACGATGATAAAGAATTAGACTTTGATAATTTTGGCTATGCCGATGCAAATGACAAAGACGATCTTACCCAAATTAACGGCATTGGCCCCTACATTGAGCAAAAACTAAACGACATCGGCATTTACACTTTTGAGCAACTAAGCAAACTCTCAAAAAAAGATATTGAGATAATTACCGAAATGATCGACTTTTTCCCAGACCGTATCGATAGAGATAATTGGGTGGGCCAGGCAAAAGCGCTACACTTTAACGTATAACCTATGCAATTAGCCACCTTAGATTGGATTTTAATCGGCTCATTTTTTGCCATCTTCCTTATGATCGGAATCTTGGTAGCCAAGCGTTCTGGAAAAAACACCCAAGAATTTTTTCTTTCAGGACGAAACATGCCATGGTGGCTGTTGGGTATTTCGATGGTGGCCACCACATTTTCTGCAGATACGCCGAATCTGGTTACCGATATCGTACGCCAAAATGGAGTCTCAGGAAACTGGGTATGGTGGACCTTCCTAATCACAGGGATGCTCACTGTGTTTGTGTATGCAAAATTATGGCGGCGTAGCAAGGTGTTAACCGACCTTCAATTTTACGAAATGCGCTACAGCGGAAAAGCAGCTGCTTTTTTACGCGGTTTCAGGGCATTGTACCTCGGGGTGTTCTTTAATGTGACGATCATGGCATCGGTTTGCCTTGCAGCAATAAAAATCGGGGGTATTTTATTCAGTTTAGAAGATTGGGAATGTGTACTCTATGCTTCCTTGATTACTGTTGCGTATAGTTCGTTTGGTGGACTGAGAGGTGTGATATTTACAGATTTCTTACAGTTTATCGTCGCGATGGTCGGCTCGGTTTGGGCTGCGTATTACATCATTAACATGCCAGAAATTGGTGGGTTAGACAAATTACTCACGCACGAAAATGTGGCAGACAAACTCAATTTTTTACCAGACTTTAACGATACCAACTCCCTACTGGTCTTGCTTATCATACCCATTGCCGTACAATGGTGGAGCGTTTGGTATCCAGGTGCAGAGCCTGGTGGTGGCGGTTATATCGCCCAACGTATGTTGTCTGCCAAAGATGAAAAAAATGCCATTGGAGCTACCCTCCTATTTAATGTGGCGCATTATGCGCTGCGCCCTTGGCCATGGATTCTAATCGCCTTGGCATCGTTGGTATTGTATCCAAATCTTGCAGATATCGGCAATGAGTTTCCCAACGCCGTATTGGGACATGACTTGGGATACCCCGCCATGTTAACCAATCTACCCTCTGGTTTGTTAGGATTGGTAGTTGCTTCGCTCATTGCAGCTTTTATGAGCACCATCTCAACACACCTAAATTGGGGGTCTTCGTATATTTCGCTCGACTTTTATAAACGATTTGTAAAACCAACCGCTTCAGAAAAAGAATTGGTAGGCGTAGGTAGAATTTCTACTGTGGTTTTAATGGCACTTTCAGCATTATTGGCGCTCGCTCTGAGTAGTGCCTTAAGCACCTTTGCTATTCTTTTACAGATTGGTGCAGGTACAGGTCTCATCTTTATCCTTCGATGGTTCTGGTGGCGCGTAAATGCCTATAGTGAAATCACCGGGATGCTAGTCTCATTTGTCATGGCGCTCTTTTTTGAGTTTACCGAATTTGGCCTCGAAGATTATGAAAAGTTAGTATTGGGCGTAGCTATTACTACGATTGCGTGGATTGTAGTAACTTTAGTTACAAGACCCACCAATACCAAAACCTTGGCAAGTTTCTATAATGCAGTGACACCGTATGGCAACGGCTGGAAGCCTTTCAAGAAAATTGCCTCACAACAAAACATACCGTTGCAGCAAACCAACGATGTATTTACCATAGATTTAGCTTCCATGCTCTTGGGGATAGTATTTGTATACACTTCGCTGTTTGCTACAGGGTACTTGATCTACGGAAATATGACAGGTGCAGCTATATTAATTGCCATTGCAGCGGTTTCGGCCTTTACTATTTTCAGTCTGTGGAAAAAGCGAAAGACTTCTAAAATCTAACATTTCAATGAAAAAAATCATACATACAGAAGCTGCTCCGGCACCTATCGGACCTTACAACCAAGCGGTAATGCACAACCACATGCTCTATACCTCTGGGCAGATTGCATTAGACCCAAAAACAGGCGAGTTGGTTACGGGTGACATTCAAGCTGAAACCAAAAAAGTCATGGAAAACATGAAAGCAGTTTTAAAAGCAGCTGGGATGACCTTTGAGAACGTTCTTAAAACTTCCATTTTTATCAGCGATATGGGAAATTTTGCAGCCATTAATGAAGTTTATGCTACCTATTTTGATGAAGCTACTGCTCCTGCCAGAGAAACTGTAGAAGTCGCCAACCTCCCTAAATATGTGAATGTGGAAATTTCGATGATTGCTTCGTTGTAGTAAATTTTTAAAATTATAGGAAGAACAGCATTTAGTCAATAATTATACTTTTAAAGTTGTGGCTGAATTATTCATTACTATCTGATGACATTCTGCTTTTTATACGATGTAGGGATAAACTAATACACCTCACGTTATGAAAAGTCTTTTTTTCCTTTTCTATTTTTTTTCAATTTCATATGCATTTGCCCAAGTAGGTATTGGCACTACGAGTCCGCATGCTTCCTCTATCCTAGAAATAGAAAGCACAGATGCCGGACTTTTAATTCCTAGAATGACGGCAGCACAGCGATTGGCAATCATATCTCCTACCACTGGTTTATTGGTATATCAAACCGATGTTTTCAATGGCTTTTGGTACTATGACGGCAGTGCATGGATACATTTAAGAACTGGCGCAGAACAAATCAACGATCTAGCTGATGGAAAATCTGACAATGACGGAAGTAATGACGGTTCGTCTGTCTTTTTAGGAAAAAACGCTGGACAATATGATGACGGTACAGACAATCAAAATGTAGGCCTAGGGTATTACGCACTTAGAGGAAATAATTCAGGAAATTTTAATGTGGCAGTTGGATATGAAGTTCTCGAATTTAATTCATCAGGAAGTTATAATATCGGAATAGGAAATACCGCACTCCAAAACAATACCACAGGAGGTGGTAATATAGCGCTTGGTCACCAAACCTTATTAAACAACACACAGGGGGTTAGCAATGTTGCCTTAGGATACAATAGCATGCGAAACAATACATTGGGAGAGCAAAATATTGCTATTGGCACCTATAGCATGTTTGATGCTGTTTCTGCAGACACCAATATAGCTATAGGCAGAAATGCGTTACAATATACTAGCGGTGATGATAATATTGCTGTTGGAGAATACGCTCTCAACCGAAATACGAGCGGAACATACAACGTTGCTATTGGTGAACGAGCGTTATTTCTAAATCAAGACGGACAGCACAACGTAGCTATTGGTAGTAGAAGTTTAAGCACCGTAGTTTCTGGAAGTAGCAATGTAGCAGTAGGGAGGCTTGCCTTAGGGTCGAATCTCGCCAGTGACAATACGGCTGTGGGGCGCACATGTTTGAGCGGAAACACCACAGGCAATGGAAATTCAGCTTTGGGGCGCTATGCGATGATTGGCAATTCTACGGGGTCGTTCAATGTGGCAGTAGGTTATAATGCTTTAGGTGACAATGATACTGGTTCTGGAAATACAACAATTGGTGCAAGTGCAGGAGATAGAATAACGGGAAACAACAATATCGCTATTGGCTATTTAAGTTCCTCTGCTGAACCATCGGGATATTCTGGAGATAACAACATTATTATCGGAACGAACGCAGAACCTTCTTCAACCACAGTTTCAAATGAAATCAGACTTGGAAATTCGTCCATAACATCTGCACGCATTCAAGTACCGTGGACCATCACGAGCGACCTACGATGGAAAGAAAATATAGCTCCTTCTAAACTCGGATTAGCATTCTTGATGAATTTAGAAGCGGTAGAATACAACCGTCAGAACGCAGAAAATTACTCAAAAGAAATCGGATTTATAGCGCAAGATGTGGCCAAACTTTTAAAAACATCAAACCGCAATGGCTATGGCTTATTGAATCAAGATGGAAACGGATATTATGAATTACGTTATAACGACTTTATTGCAATCATGGTAAAGGCTTTACAGGAACAGCAAACGCTAATCGAAGAATAACAAGAGAAAATTTCAGAATTAGTTGAATTAAAAAAGCAGCAGAAAGAAATTCTGATGCAACTTGATATATTGAGTGAACAACTCACACGTAATGGCAACTAAAATCAATCCTCTTCCTCCTTATTCCCATCATTATTGAAATCGACTGGAATGGAGTTGTCATCGGGCACCACAGGAAGTTCATCTTCGACTTCTAAGGTTACTTTTTTATTGAACAATTTATTCATCAGTTCACTAAATGTATCGAAGTCGACCGAATAGGTGATCCCCGCCCCTTGCTCAAAAATTTGATCTTCTCCTATAAACTGAACATTGGCCTGACGGTTAAAGAAGTTAATACGCAAGCTTCCGTCTTCATTTACCAACCATTGCACTTGTATATCTCCTGCAACAGTACTTTCATTCACGCCGCCAACCGGCACCCCTACTTTCCCATTAATCAAAACACGTTCGGTAATATCTGCCGAGAACACAAGCCCAATCTGGTCTGCCGTTTGCTGTGTCGGGCCACGATAGCCTTGCGAATAGTCTAGGCCTACCTTAAACTTACTATCCTGGTCTGCGAATAGTTCATTTACCAAGCCAGAAACTCGATCTACCAACGTACCCGTAAACGCACCTGCCCCACCAAAGTTATCGTCTACAAACGCATCTGAAGCTACCAAGAACAATGCTTGTTGTTCGCGCTGTTCTCTATTTTGCAGTTTGTATTCTAACTCACTACGTACAATAGAGCTGGTGCGCGGAAATTCAATTCTAAAATCAATTTCAGGTTGGATTAACTCTCCAGATAAGTCTACCAAAACATGCACAGGAATTTTCCGGTTAATGGCTGGGTTGTCTAGCAACACAGACGGATTTGCCTCCGTTTCATATTTTGCGGTTAAATCGATTCGTCCGCGTTCTGGATTTCCTTCCCACACAATGAATCCGCCGGGAACAATCCCAATCTTCTTTTGAATGAGTCCGCCGTAACGGAAATCGAAAATACCACTGATTACCGTATATTCCCCCCACATTTTAAACTTTCCGAGGGTATTAATCCTGATCAGCAAGGTACCGATTCCTTTCCCTGTTAGTTTAGAGTTGTTCTCTTGGTCTACCACTACTTCAACTTCTGCATCGTCTGTAATGTCTAAATCAAAATTAAGGCTAAGCCCTTTTACTTCTTTTTCCACAATGGTTTCACCTTTAATGAGCGCTTCCTTTTCCGCAGGAGACAAAAAGGTGATAAAGGTATCTTCGCCTATGCTCTGGGTATCACTAATCGGTATTTTAAACGATGTATTTGGTTCTGTGGTAGCGGCCACATCTATGGTAAGCTCGTCTACAGGGCCTTCAATGTCGGTAGAGCCGCTTATGAATGCAGTTCCGTAGTATAATGCATCTTCTGTCTTAGGGGTGTCTAGCGCCAAGATATTGTCTGAATCGATATTGAGGTCTAATTCCCAATTTCCGAAGTTGTTATGTGTAGCAAAACCGCTCAAGGTACCCGTGGTGTTGTACTTGGTGTCGGTAATGGTCGTAGCGCCAAGGTCGAATTTATCTTTAGTCACCACAATTTGCGTGCTGTTGTCTAAATTGAAATCGGTATTCAAGAATGGAATTTTGAGTCCGCTCTCTTCTAAATTGAAACGTCCTAAAATGTCGGGCGATTTATAGCTGCCGCTTACACGCGCGTTCCCCGATATAAATCCGCGTATGTCAGTGAGCACATCGGCGCCAAACGGGCTAAACGCCTGCATATTGAAGCGGTTCATGTTCACCTCTAAATTAATTTGGGGATATTGGGGTGCTACGTCAATCTCGCCAACGGCACTAATCGATTCCACATTATTATTTACCAATCGTGTGTCTATACGGTATTTATCCAGCGTTTCGTTTCCAGAAATATCCAGTTTTAGATCTCCGAAAGCTACGTCGTTAATATCGATACCGTCAATGGTTACGGTAGAATTTGGGTAATAAGCACCGTTTTTCTGAAGGAAGTCTAATTTTCCGTTTACATTTCCTTTAAGGCGTAAGCTATCTACAGGCGGCACAATATTGCCGATGTTCACATCGCGGAAACGCACTTTCAAATCTTTGTAGGTAGAATCGCGCAACACACCCGATAATTGTATGTACTCATTTTCATGGTTGAGCACCATCGAATCAATTTTTACCGTTTTAAAGTTGTCGTCGAAGGTAACCTTGTTTAATCTGTTGTTCTCCTCGTTGATATACCAAACGTTGTCTTTATAGGTAATGTCAGATTTTTTAATACCTACCACCGACTTCCCTTCGGGGTTGATGGTGTGGTAGAGTGACAAGTTGAAAAGGTCTTCCTTGTCTTTTCCGCCCTTAAATTCTGACCGAACGAACAGGGTGTCTTTTATGGTTTTGTTGATTAAATTAACGTCGGTAACGTTGTAAAAGCCCGTATACACCGAATCGATAGAGACATAAGTATTAAATAAGGGGTTGTCATTATCTACCTGAACGTTTACATTTCCGAAGTAATTTTTATAGAGTAGCAATTCTGGACTTCGGAAATCTAACTGGAATTTCGATTCGTCTGAAGCCACCGAGCCTTTTATCTTCGTATTTTCACCCAACTGAAGGTCTGGCACGAAAACATCTACTATTTTGTTGTAGACCTCAAATTCATAGTTCAAATACTGGTTGGTAGTAACTTCTGCCGGAATGTAATTGGTATAGATACTCGCAATACTGTTCTGGAACAAATTCGGGATATCTTCAATTAAGAATTCGCCTGTAATTCTTCCATTAATAATGTCTGGCGACTGTACACGTATGGTTCGAACGGGCCCTTCAAATGAAGAAGTCACCAAAAAGTCATCAAAATAGAAATCGGCATTCTCGGTCTGGTAGAATGTCTGTACAAATTCTATGGTCCCGTCCAGGTCATTGATGTTGGTGCCATCCATATCCATGATCACCCTACCGGCAAAAACGGAGACACTATCACGTTTAAACAGATTGAGTTTGTTCAGTTCGGCATATTCAATATCGGCTTCAAAATCGTATTGGTTGTATTCTTTTGAAACGTCTACCAAGCCCTTAAATTCCATTTTTAGATTCGGGTCGTCTATCACCAAATCGCCATCAAAAATTGGATTCTTTAACCGTCCTTGAACCGTGATGTTTTTATAGGTGTACTCTTCAAACGTAAATGAGGAGATGGTACCCGAAACTTTGGTGTTCACAGTATTTTGTGAAAATCCGCTCCCATCAAAAGTCAAATCGGCTGTCATACGTCCTAACGAAGTAGTACCTGCCAGTTTACCAAGGTTAAACTTGTTTAACACTGCATTTCCTTTGTAGGTAGTGAAATCGGTGTTGTTAATTTGGTCCATTTCAAGATCAAGATCGGCATTTCCCACTGCCGTAGTCAATCCACTTTGGGTTACCAAGGCGGCTTGTGAAACTGTAGTATTTCCTTGAAAAGTAACTGTACCAAGGTCTTTCAACTCATTGGGCAGCACATTGCCGAGTACACGTGGCATAAATCGGCGCAACTCGTAGTAGCTAGTCCGTATGGTATGATTGTTAGCAGTGACAATGAAATCTTCAGCATTGAGTAAGTTCTGGATACGATAATTTCCGTAGAGCTGTGTGCCACCAGTGCTCAGATTGGTTTCCGTAAAAGTAAAATCGTTCATTTTACCTTTAAAAATACCATCTACGTTAATGATTTGGTCTTCACCAAACTCATTATAAAAAGTATTGATATCGTTGGTTGCAATTTTGGTACCTTCAAAAACGGCATCAATGGTCACACCATCTGCAAAATCGCCTAAGCCTTTTTCGCCATAGGCAAAAACAAGGTCACCCTTAATGATAGAATTCTGTGTTTGCAGGTCTAAGTTTTTCAGCGTCATCGCATCTTCGGTATATGAAAAATCGACTTCTGCATCTTGAATTATAAAACCTCTTTCGGCCTTAAGTGATAATGCTTGAACTTGTGCTTCCACATTCGGACCGGTTATTTTGAAATCGTCTGCGACGAGATTCATTTCTTGCAAAAAAAGTAGTACGGGGGTTTCTAAGTTTTCATCTTTAATACGTACCGTACTGTTGTTCAGGTTTAAATCGTTTCCAAACATCGAAAACGGTTTTACATTGGTGGTATCGCCCGTATTGAATTTTTCAGAAAAAATATAGAGATTGTCTAGATCTTCATTTTTGTAGGTGGTCACATATAATTTAGCTTCGTCTAAGATAATATTTCCGAAGCCAAGGTCGCCCGCAATTAAATTTCGAAAACTCAACACATTGGTCTGCAGTTGCTTGGCGTAAATAAGCGTATCGGCATGATGATCGTTAATAAGCACCTCCCTGATGTCTACCTCGCCTTTCCAATTAAGCCCCAGACGCTCAATATTAATATCGGTTCCGTAGGTTTCATTAAGGTTGTCGGTAACTTTTTTGGCTACATAGGTTTGTACCGAAGGAATTGACAAAACTATAATAATAGTAAGGAGTAGCAATACAAAGATTACAAACCCACGAACTATTATTTTCCTTAATTTTTTGATACGGCTGTAATGTTTTAATTTTGACATTCAATAGATATGCCAATTTTGCTTTGAAAACCGAAAACTGTTACATTTTAGGTATTGAATCTTCCTGCGACGATACCGCAGCTGCTGTTATCAACAACGGTGTGATACTCAGTACTATTGTGGCCAACCAAGAAATACATACCGAATACGGTGGTGTAGTTCCCGAACTGGCCTCACGCGCCCACCAACAAAACATCGTACCTGTGGTACACCAAGCGTTGCGCAAGGCAAATATCGATAAAAAACAATTACAAGCAATAGCATTTACGAGCGGTCCGGGATTGATGGGATCACTTTTGGTAGGCACCTCATTTTCAAAGTCGTTAGCACTTGGTTTGGGAGTTCCGCTCATCGATGTAAACCATATGCAGGCGCATATTTTAGCGCATTTTATTAAGGCTGAAGGTCAAACAGCTCCTTCCTTCCCGTTTATTGCACTTACCATTAGTGGTGGACATACACAAATTGTAAAAGTGACCGATTATTTTGAAATGGAAGTCATTGGTGAAACCATAGACGATGCCGTTGGAGAAGCCTTCGATAAAGCTGCAAAAATCCTTGGGCTCCCCTATCCTGGCGGTCCCCTGGTAGACAAATACGCACAGCAGGGAAACCCGAAGGCGTTTAAATTTCCGAAGCCTAAAGTAGGACCATTAGATTTCAGTTTTAGCGGACTCAAAACTTCGGTGCTCTATTTTGTGGAAAGGGAGACGGCAAAAAATTCGAATTTTGTTTCAGAAAATATGGCCGATATTTGTGCGAGCCTGCAATATACCATCGTGAGTTATCTGATGGACAAACTGAAGAATGCCGTAAAACAAACCGGAATTAAAACCATAGCCATTGGCGGGGGTGTTTCAGCAAATAGCGGCATTCGAGCTGCTATGGTAGATGCCGAAAAAAGATACGGTTGGACTACGCACATACCGAGGTTTGAGTATTGTACCGATAATGCCGCCATGATTGCTATGGTAGGCGAACTTAAATACAAAGAAGGCAATTTTGCAGCAAAAGATGTGGTGGCAAGTGCTCGATTAAAATTGTAAATTATGAACCAATCTGACGAACTTGTACGACGCCTGCAGACTGCTATTATTCCGTGGTCATCACACGTTACTGAAAAGAAAATGTTTGGCGGGCATTGTTTTATGTATAAAGGAAAAATGTGCGTTGGCGAAACAAAAGAACGACTTATGGTACGTGTGGTTCCCGAAAAAATGGAAGAGACCTTGGCATTACCGAACGTTCGGCCTATGGATTTTACTGGAAAACCGATGAAAGAAATGGTTTTTGTAGAACACCAAGGTTATGATACTGAAGAAAAATTACAGCATTTTATTGAGTTGGGTATTGCCCATGCCGAATGGAAATTAAGCAACTGATTTGAATTTATTCTACCACCCACATAGCGCCCCAATAGACAAACAAATTATCTTCGATAAAGAAGAAAGCCGGCATATTGGCAAGGTGTTACGCAAGCAAGAAGGCGACATCTTACACACCACCAACGGGAAGGGGGATTTATTCGAGGTACAATTAGAGTCGGTTGCGCCAAAACAATGTATTGGGGCTATCAAAAAAGTAACCCAGCAGGAGCCGCTCCCCTATTCGTTGCACATGGCAGTGGCCCCAACCAAACTGAACGACCGGTTTGAGTGGTTTCTTGAAAAGGCTACTGAAATTGGTATTACTGAAATCACACCCATCATCTGTGACCATAGCGAACGAAAGGTAATAAAACCAGAACGCTACGAAAAAATAGTGCAGAGTGCGATGAAGCAGTCGCTAAAAACATATCTGCCCACATTGAATCCGGCTACTACTTTTTCAGAATTTGTAACGAATAATACAAACCGGAAAACCTTGCGGTGTATTGCCCATTGTGAAGAAACCGAGAAACAATCGCTAAAAGATCTGTTGCATCCACACAAAGATGTATTGATCTGTATTGGTCCCGAAGGTGATTTTTCTTCCGAAGAAATTAAAACAGCGCTAGAAATGGGCTTTAAGCCTGTTAGTTTGGGAAATTCTCGCCTCAGAACAGAAACGGCAGCAATTGTTGCTTGCCATAGTGTTGCTTTTGTAAATGAAACATAACAAAACCGTCCGTCGGTACGTTTCTAAATTGTATTTTTAGCCTATATGAAATCGATTCTCCAACTTCTATTTACATTTTCCATTACTATTTGTGCTTCGCAAGAAGTTGCCGTGCTAAAGTATGGCGGCGGCGGCGATTGGTATGGGAACCCGACGGCGCTTCCCAATCTGGTGCGCTTTTGCAACGAGCAAGTAAACACTGCCATTGCTACCCAAACCGAAACGGTAGACCCTGGAAGTATCGATATTTTCGATTATGCCTTTTTACACATGACGGGACACGGGAATGTTTTCTTTTCTGCAGAAGAAGCCGAAAACCTGAGAAACTATCTCATGAGTGGTGGTTTTCTTCATATTGACGATAATTATGGTATGGATGAATACCTACGGAAAGAATTAGTGAAGATTTTTCCAGATAAAGAATTAACCGAATTACCAGGCAACCATCCCATATTTACATATCATTTTAAGTTTCCGCAGGGACTTCCAAAAATACATGAACACGATAATGCGCGACCCCAAGCCTTTGGTATCTTTAACGAAGGTAGGTTGTTGTTGCTCTATACGTTCGAAAGTGATTTGGGAGATGGTTGGGAAGACCAAGAAATTCATAACGATCCGCCAGATGTGCGACTAAAAGCGCTGCAAATGGGAGCTAATATCGTAAAATATGCCTTTGAACATTAAACGTTTAAACTGATATTTTGCAGCATACACACAAAACCACTCCTTTTTCAGCTAAAAAACATCACATTACTATATTGTGTGACGGCTTAGAGAGTCCCGCAAATGTTGGTGCTATTTTCAGGCTTTGCGATGCGTTTGGTGTAGAGGAAATAATTTTTAATCAGGAGCCTGACCTAACTTCAAATCGGTTAAAACGTACAGCGAGGACCACAGAACGAACTATTTCTTTCAGAACTGTTACCGATTTAAATGATGCATTGTTACAATTAAAAGAAAAAGAATACCTCACCGTTGCGCTCGAAATTACAAATCAGAGCAACGCGTTAAGCTCAATTCGCACCCTATTACCAAATAAAATTGCGTTGGTAATTGGGAACGAACGGCAGGGGGTTTCTGAACGTATTTTAAAACAAGTGCAAGAGGTAGTCCATATTGAAATGTTTGGTAAAAATAGCAGTATGAATGTTGCCCAGGCAACCGCGATTGCTTTATATGAGTTAACAAAACATTGAGATTTTGGTTGGGTTAATATAGTATCTTTACGCTATGAAAATAACCGCCAAGATTATCTCATTCGGGCTATTACGTGCGCTAGCAGTGCTTGGGCTTATCGCGCTTTTCTTGTGGTTTATTTTTAAAATCAAGGTACTAATTCTCTATATAGGGATTGCTGCGGTGATATCACTTATAGGAAGACCCTTGGTGCTTTTTCTGCGGAAACGTTGCCGAATGGGAAATACGCTAGCGGCATTTAGCACCCTGCTCTTGGTAATTGGTTTGGTTAGTTTGCTGCTTTATATCTTTGTGCCCATTATAGTGGAGCAAAGCCGAAACATCTCAGAAATTGACTTCGATTTAGTAAAACGAGACCTAAATGAATTAAACATCCAGGCAAGTGATTATTTGGGCGTTGAAAAGATTAATATCGTAGAAGCTATAAAAAATACTTCTGCAGTGGAAGATTTTGATGTGGAAATCATTCCAAGCTTTATTGATATCTTCTTTAAGAATGCTGCCGACTTTATTATTGGCCTTTTTGCGACGTTGTTCTTAGCATTTTTCTTTCTGAAAGACGACCAACTGATTCCTAATACCGTGACGGTATTTGCCAAAAAAGGACGTGAAAAGCGTTTTATCGTAGTATTGAATAAGGTAAAAGAATTACTCTCCCGTTATTTTATAGGGCTGACATTCCAAATTTTAATTTTGTCGTTGTTTTATACGCTCATCTTGTTGATTTTTGAAATTGAAAACCCGTTGGCCATAGCCTTAATTTGCGCCTTTCTCAATATTGTACCCTATTTGGGGCCGCTTATAGGCTGGGTGTTGATATTATTGGTTGTGGTTTCAAATAATTTAGGAGCCGATTTTTCTTCAGAGTTATTACCTACGCTTGGGTATGTTTCATTAGGGTATGCCATTGCCCAAATCTTCGATAATATTATCAGTCAGCCGGTTATCTTCGGAAAGAGCGTACGCTCCCACCCTTTGGAAATTTTCATCGTTATTTTAATCGGCGGCTATTTGTTTGGAATCCCTGGGATGATCTTGGCGGTGCCAACCTACACAACGTTGAAAGTGATTGCAAAAGAGTTCCTTTCAGAATATAAAATTGTACAACGTCTGACCAAAAACCTATAAACTTTTGAACGAAGCCATTCTGCAAACCGAAGTTCAGGAATTTATACACTCCTATCATGAAGACACATCGAAGTTAGCCTTCGCTGGCAGTCCGTTCCCTAACGTATCTACGTCAGAATTATTACAGCAAATTGAGAGTCGAAAAGCCATTGAAAAGAAATTACCGACCTGGTTTAACGAGAAGAAGATTTGTTATCCGCCAAAGTTAAACATGGAACAAACCTCTTCTGAAAAAACTGCCCGGTATAAAGCTAAACTAGTTGAAGGAAAGACATTGGCAGATTGCACAGGTGGTTTTGGCGTAGACACCTTCTACTTTGCTAAAAAGTTTGATGCGGTCACCCATTACGAAACCAATGCAGCGCTCTCACAAATGGCAGCGCACAATTTTAAAATTTTGGGTGGTACTAACATTACTTGTGTTAACCGAGATGGCATAGGTGCGCTGGAGAATACGTTTTACGATGTGATTTTTGTGGATCCGTCACGCAGAAATAGTAGCAAGGGCAAAGTCTTTTATTTAAACGATTGCGAACCCAATGTGCCTGCCAACTTAGACGTGTTAATGTCACATTGTGATACATTATTGCTGAAAACGTCACCCATGCTCGATATTTCAGTGGGTTTGGAAGAATTAGCGAATGTTTCAGAAATTCATGTGGTAGCTGTAAAAAATGAAGTAAAAGAGCTGTTGTGGTTGCTTGACAAGAAATCTGATTCCACAGTTAAAATAGTAGCCGTGAACCATAATTCGGACGGACTTCAACAATTCTCATTCAATCTAGGCGAAACAAACGACACCGTATATGGTCCTCCGAGCAGATTTCTATACGAGCCGAATGCCGCTTTGTTAAAAGCCGGTGCTTTTCAGTATATTTCAGAAGCATTTCGTCTTAAAAAATTGCACAAGCACAGTCATTTATTTACCAGTGATGCTTTGCGTGAGTTCCCCGGAAGAAGGTTTGCTATAGAGAAAATCATTCCTTACAACAAAAAAGAAATGCGCCGTGGCATTACTTTTGATACTGCCAACATCACAACCCGAAATTTTCCTGAAAGTGTTTCTACACTTCGCAAAAAGTGGAAACTAAAAGAAGGAGGTAATCGGTACTTGTTTTTCACTACGCTTGAAAATGAAGATAAAATCATGTTAATTTGCGCAAAAGTTTAAAAATGAAATTTTTACTATCCCTAGCCTTTCTATGTTTTTCTATACTTGGTTTTTCTCAAGAGGAAACATGCAATTATAAAATACAAGTAGACACCGATGAAGAAGTATTTAAACTCACCAATGAGCAACTCACTGAGTTTTTAGTGGGTAAAGATCGAAATGTTTTTATCTATTTTAGTTTAATGCGGGAAAATGATGTAAAATCCTTGGTGATACAAGTTTCGGTAAATGCCAAAGAAATGCCCCCTATTTTATGTTTTAACAAAGATAGCAGGGTCTCTTTTGCGTTAGAAGATGGAAGTTTTGCCTCCTTGCGTTATCTGGGAGAGGTAACTTGTGGGCGACAGACCGAGAATACAGACACTTTAAACAACAGTACATCAGAAGCTGCGTTTCTTCTAGATGAAGTTGGTATTGAAAGACTACAACAGTCTAAAATCGCTTCTATGCGCATTACGACCATGAAAACAAACTTCGATGTAAGTTTCCAAGATGTACTCAGTAACGACCAAATTCCCAATCCAATTTACCCTAAAGAATTCTTTTTAAACAACTTAAAATGTTTAGAATAAAAAACCCCATATTTTTTTGTTAGATACGGTTTATAAACATACATTTGCATCCGCATTAAAAAACAAAAAACGTTCTTTATTGTTTGGAGAGGTGCCGGAGTGGTAACGGAGCAGATTGCTAATCTGTCAGCGCGTAAGTGCTGCCCGGGTTCGAGTCCCGGTCTCTCCGCAAAAAAAATCACCTCGGGGTGTAGCGTAGCCCGGTCATCGCGCCTGCTTTGGGAGCAGGAGGTCGCAGGTTCGAATCCTGCCACCCCGACAAAAACCGGACAAAGTATTGTTCGGTTTTTTAGTTTTGTATTGGTCGCATAGCTCAGCTGGATAGAGCACCTGCCTTCTAAGCAGGCGGTCCCAGGTTCGAATCCTGGTGCGATCACATAACTCCCCGCTCCTAGCGGGGTTTTTTGTTTCTACTTTCAATGGATTTTTACGTGTACATCTTATATTCTGAATTGATCGACAGATTCTACGTGGGCTGCACGGGTAGTATGCTCAAAGAGCGCTTGCGAAAACATAACACCAAGCACAGCGGATTTACAGGCAGGGCCAATGACTGGAGGTTGATGTACCATGAATCGTTCCAGTCACAATCAGATGCCTACAACAGGGAACGTGAAATTAAAAATAGGAAATCCAGAAAGTTTATTGAAC
>DFLU01000010.1:362503-491180 GCA_002375495.1 Flavobacteriaceae bacterium UBA3611 | reverse complement strand
CCTAGCGGGGTTTTTTGTTTCTACTTTCAATGGATTTTTATGTTTACATTCTATATTCTGATTTGATCGACAGGTTCTACGTGGGCTGCACGGGTAGTATGCTCAAAGAGCGCTTGCGGAAACATAACACCAAGCACAGCGGTTTTACAGGCAGGGCCAATGACTGGAGGTTGATGTACTATGAATCGTTCCAGTCACAATCTGATGCCTACAATAGGGAGCGTGAAATTAAAAATAAGAAATCCAGAAAGTTTATTGAACATCTCATTCTAGAAAAAAATGGATAGCGCATCCCGCTTGTAGCGGGACGGTCCCAGTGCTTGTTCCGCCATTGGCGGAATTCAATCCTGGTGCGATCACATAACTCCCCGCTCCTAGCGGGGTTTTTTGTTTCTATTAGTACAGTCCTAATTTATTGTTGCTGAGTTTAAATAGATTTCTAAGAACTTTACATCGCACCCTACTTTTAATTTGTTATTTTTATAGCATTGACGAACGCTACTACTTATGAAGAACATTTTCTTACTTCTCGCTATAATAACATGTTGCACCTCTTGTGTACAAAACAGACAACTTAGCTCTACTGATCCTGTGAATTGGGAGAAAAGAATGCTGAAAAAGGCTCCTACAGACACCTTGGAAAATGGCAGTACATTTTTATCTATCTATTCGCAGATCTTTATGCGCACTGAACAAGATTATGTAGACCTTACTGTAACGGTGAGCCTTCATAACCCAAACATGCAAGACAGCCTGTTTATTAACAAAGCAGTGTATTACAATACTGAAGGCAAAGCGATTCGTACGTATTTTGACAAAACTATTTTTATTCGACCCTTAGAGACCGTTCAAATTGTGATCGACGGCGTTGATAACGAAGGAGGTACTGGCGCTAACTTTATCTTCGATTGGCAAATGCGGCCCAAAGCAACAGGACCTTTATTTGAGGCCGTAATGCTTTCTACCTATGGGCAACAGGGAATTTCATTTGTAACTGAAGGAAAACGGATATTATAGAAAAATTGAGAACGGCTAAATACGCGGAACTCTAACTATTTTATTCTGGATACTCTACCCGAAGATGGTAGATGTTATTCAATTTCTTTTTAAGCACTTTTTTGATACTTTGGATTTCCTTAAATGTAATATTTGCATTCAAAAATTGTCCTTGCTCCATTTGTGAATCGACAATCTTCTCTACAAAGGCATCAATCTTGGTCGATGTAGGTTCTTTTAAGCTCTTACTCGCCGCCTCCACACTATCGGCCATCATCAATATTGCAGTTTCTTTTGAAAAAGGGATGGGCCCCGGGTACTGAAAATCTTCCATGTTGGCATGCCCATTGCGTTCTTCCTCCTTTTTATAGAAATAATACACGATGCTAGTTCCGTGGTGGGTTCTAATAAAATCGATGATACGGTCGGGAATGTTTCTTCTGCGTGCCATTTCTATACCGTTAATTACGTGGTCTATTATAATACTAGCACTTTCTTTCGGGTCTAACTCGTCGTGGGCATTAAAACCGCTCAGTTGATTTTCAGTGAAATTGGTAGGATGTTCCATTTTTCCGATATCGTGGTAGAGCGCGCCCACACGCACCAACATCGCATTTGCCCCAATCTCATTTGCCGCAGCTTCGGCCAGATTGGCAACATTTAACGAATGGTGAAACGTACCAGGAGCTTTATTGCTTAGTTCTTTCAACAATTTACTGTTGGTATCACTTAGCTCTAACAAGGATACATCAGATACAAGCCCAAATAGTTTTTCGTATAAATAGATGAGCGGATGGGCAAATAAAGTCGCCAATCCCGCTAACACGAAATACCCAAAGGTTTCAAGTTCCATAGCAAAGATATTTCCTTCTTGTATGATAAAAAACGCGAAATATCCAACGATATATACCAAGGTAATCTGGCCTACAGAAATAAACAAATTTGCCCTGCGGTACAATTCAGACACCGTTAAGATAGTAACCACCCCGGCAATGATCTGGAGAAATAAATATTCAAAACTATTGGGCACAATAAATCCTAACAGCAACAGCGTAAGTACATGGGCAAACAGCCCCAATCTAGGGTCGAAAAAAGCTTTCAGAATAAGTGGTAAGATACATAAGGGTACTACGTAAACATACTTGGCATCTAGCTTAACTACCATGGTGGTGAGAAATACCATGAGCACAACATTAAAAAAGATAAAGGTAACCTTGGTATTGTTTGCATAAATTTCGGTGCGGTACTTTTTCAAGAACAAGAATAACATCAAAAACACCAACGAAACTAACATTGCATAGCCAAACACCAGCCAGAATCGGTTGTTTTTACTCCAAACAATAGATTGATACTCATCGCGTAGCGAACTCAGGATTTGGTAGGTTGTGCCTTCAACCACCTCCCCTTTTGCGATAATTCGCCCACCTTTTTCAACAATACCCTGATTTGGATTCACTGCGTCGAGTTCGGCCTGTATCGAAGCTTCGGTTAGCTTGCTATTCAGGGTAATATTCGGAGTCACAGAACGATTCAGTAAAATTTTCAGCAAATCGGCAAAACCTTCAGCATTCGTACGTTGTATGTGTTGTTCTATTTGCTCCGGAAGGTTGGCTAGCTGCGTAAATTGCCCAAACGTAATTTCTTCGATTACGTTTCCTCTTTTTAGGTAGACCAAATCGTTTTCATTATAAGTACTTACTTCCTGAATGACTCCGAAGCGGTATACTTGTTCTAAAAACTGATTCCCAACATCCTTCACTCTATTCGGACTCACCTGAAACAAACTGTCTACAAAGGTAGTAGCCAAGAGCTCTTCAAAACGCTCTTTGCTTTCTGGAAGCGCACGCTCAGCATAGTCGAAATATGGCACAGCATTATTGCGAATGTTCGTCCGTTCTTCACTCAGGTCGCGTTCCGATTTTTTTATGGTAAAGCTAAAAGGAGCGTATAGGTTTTCATATTGCCACGGCTTTCCTTTCTGAAAATTATATTTGAACTGGCCGCCCTTCGGAAGTAGGTAAATCACTAAAAACGTGGAAAGAACAAACAAGAAAATCTTATAGATATCTGCTTGGTTCCTCGATAAAAATGAAAAGAAATGTTTCATAGACTGCTTGCGTTCAGTAAAGGTACAGTTTACGTTTCACTAATCCCAAACGCGCATTGAAAGTTCGGTTTAAAATGTGTAATTTTGCGGACGTATTTTTAGTAACAAAATGATATGTACCCCTAGTATTGCTAGAAAAATATCAAAAGGTATCCAAAAGAAATTATGAGCAGAAAAGTAGTCATCGTATCGGCAGCAAGAACCCCAATAGGAAGCTTTATGGGAAGTCTTTCATCTATCAGTGCAACCCAATTAGGGAGCACTGCAATTAAAGGAGCTTTAGACAAAATAAAGCTAGATCCTACCATGGTAGAAGAAGTGTATATGGGAAATGTAGTTCAAGCTGGTGTTGGCCAAGCTCCCGCCAGACAAGCCGCACTTGGCGCAGGCATTCCAGATACAGTGCCTTGTACAACGGTAAATAAAGTTTGTGCTTCTGGAATGAAAGCGGTGATGAATGCAGCCCAGGCCATTGCATTGGGTGATGCAGATATTATTGTAGCAGGTGGTATGGAAAGTATGAGCAACATTCCGCACTATGTTCACATGCGAAACGGCACTAAATTTGGACCAGCTACCCTTATAGATGGTATGCAAAAAGATGGTTTGGTAGATGCATACGACCAAAATGCGATGGGAGTTTGTGCAGATGCTTGTGCCACCGAATATGACTTCTCCCGCGAAGACCAAGATGCTTTTGCCATACAATCGTATGAGCGCTCTGCAAAAGCCTGGAGTGACGGGAAATTTGCGAACGAAGTAGTACCTGTTTCGGTACCACAACGTCGTGGTGAACCAATCATGGTTACTGAAGACGAAGAATTTAAGAATGTAAAAATGGAAAAGATACCGGCCCTTCGTCCGGCCTTTTCTAAAGATGGAACGGTAACCGCAGCCAACGCCTCTACAATTAATGACGGAGCGGGCGCAATCATCTTGATGAGCGAAGCCAAAGCAAACAAGTTGGGGCTTACCCCACTTGCAAGCATTAAAAGTTACGCAGATGCCGCCCAAGAACCGAAATGGTTTACAACTGCGCCAGCAAAAGCACTTCCAAAAGCACTTGCGAAAGCCGGAATTACCAAAGACGATGTAGATTTCTTTGAATTCAACGAGGCCTTTTCTGTAGTAGGGTTAGCAAACATGAAAATCATGGGGCTTAACGATAGTAACGTAAATGTTAATGGCGGAGCGGTTTCTCTAGGTCACCCTTTGGGATGTAGCGGTGTAAGAATCTTGATTACCTTGCTGAATGTGCTGCAACAAAATGACGCTAAAATCGGTGCTGCAGCTATTTGTAATGGCGGTGGCGGTGCTAGTGCCATGGTGATTGAAAGATAATTTATGAAAACGCTACTAAAAATAGTTCTGGCCATTACCATACCAATGGTTTTTTCCTGCTCGTCAGATGATACGGTGAGCCCAGTACTATTTAATCCGTTTGTTGGTGATGTGCTGCTAGAGTCCCAAACTGAAGTTGATGATTTTGCGAGTAACAACTATTCTGAAATCAACGGAAATTTGCGTATTTCGGCACCCGATTTAAGTGGGCCGAGTAGCATTACTGATCTTTCGGGATTGGCTTCTATACTATCTGTGAACGGAGATATCGAAATCTTCTCGAATTCGATAACTTCGTTACAAGGCTTAGAAGGAATTACCGGTATTAGCGGTTCTTTATTTATTAGCTTTAATCCTGATTTAGTTGAAATTAATGCGCTCTCCAATGTAGAGACCATTGGAGGCGATATCTCTATTACCTCACAAGAAAATCTCGTTAATATCGACGGTTTGTCAGGAATAACAACGGTTCCTGGCGCTCTAAATATTGGGGCCAACATAGGTTCTGGATCCTTAGATTTGCCCAAACTATCAAATTTAAATGGACTTTCACAAATTACCAGTGTAGGTGGCGATGTACAAGTTTCAGGCACCAATGTGACTAATTTAAAAGGCTTAGAAGGAATTTCTGAAGTTGATGGCAATGTGACCATCAGTTTTAATCCGAGTTTGACGTCAGTTCAAGGCCTTCAAAACGTAGGGACGGTTTCTGGCGATTTTGTTCTGACACAAAATCCCGAGCTTCAAGATGTAGATGGACTTACAGGATTGCAAGAGGTTGAAGGTAATTTTGAAATTTCTAGCAATGATTCACTTTCTGATACCGACGGATTGGCTACTATCACGAGAGTAGGTGAAAATTTAACGGTTTTCTTAAATAGCAATCTTATAGATTTTGGAGCAGGTTTTTCAAACTTAGAAAGTGTCTTTAGTTTATTTATCACCGATGGCGGTTTAGTGCAAATCTCACAGTTTAATTCGCTAACGGAGGTTTTTTCAATTACAATTTCAAACAATACTGATCTTATCACTTTATCTGGATTTGAAGGATTAACAGAGGTAGGTGCTTTAAGCATTATAGAGAATAATACACTTGCTGAAATTTCTGGTTTTGATGTACTTGCCAATGCGACAATTTTTGAAATCAACCAACCCATCACCACGGCAGACAGCGCTATTGAAATTACCGGGTTTTCAAATTTGACAACCATAGGAAATAGAATTATTATCAACGGACTGGCAAATGAGCATATCGATTTTCTCTCAAGCATTCAGCAAGTTGGCGGTAATGTGAATATCAGCAATAACGAAAATTTAGCTGACCTCTGTGGACTGAATCCATTAGTATTTGGCGGTGGCTTAGGCGGAAATTTAAATGCTTTCCAAAATCTGTACAATCCAACCATACAAGATATCTTAAACGGCAATTGTAGCCTGTAGTTTACTATGAAATACGGTCTCTGTAACTTAAGCATCGTTCCTCTTCGTCTTGAAGCTTCAGACGCGAGCGAAATGGTGACCCAAGTATTGTACGGAGAAACCTTTAAAATCCCTGAAACACGATCAAAATGGAGCAGAATTCGGTTACAATTTGATCGCTACGAAGGATGGATGGACAACAAGCAATTTGTTGAAATTTCCGAAGAAGACTACAAATCGCTTAATGGCTTAACTCCTACTTACAATACAGACCTCCTCGGGATGGTGACTACAGAAGAAAGCCAAGTACTCGCGGTTCCGATGGGCTGCAATGTTGCGCCTGTAGCATTCTTGAAACACACCTTTGAAGGCCATTCTATTTCAGAAAAACAAGATAAAAACAAGATTGTAGAAACGGCATTGAGCTATCTAAACGCTCCGTATCTCTGGGGAGGAAAAACACCCTTTGGAATTGATTGCAGCGGACTTACACAATTATGCTACAAACTGAATGGGTATGCATTATTACGGGACGCCAGCCAACAAGCTACGCAAGGTGATCCCTTAAGTTTCATTGAAGAAAGTGAGCCAGGAGATCTGGCATTTTTTGATAACTCAGAAGGTACCATCACCCATGTTGGTATCATTATGGAAGACCACCATATCATTCACGCCCACGGCAAGGTACGTATCGACAGATTAGACCATACCGGAATATTTAATTACGAACAGCGCAAGCATACGCACAAACTGCGTGTGATTAAACGTATTGTATAAAAAAACTGCTGCTCCTGCCCTTCGAGAACCTCAGGGACCAGGACCAGCAGTTTGCTATCCTTTTGCGTTGCTTATTGCCCGCCTTCCATTTGCGCTAATTTCGCTTTCATTTCTTTAGACTTGGCATCGTTTCCTACCTGATCGTAGATGTTCATTAAGGTACGAACCAATTCAACATTATCTGGACGCAATTTCATCGCAGACTCTAGGTATGGAATTACATCCATGTATAAGTCTTTACGTTTTTGCTTTAAAACATCATAGCGGGCATTATCTGCCTTAGACATTCCCAGGTTGTTCATTTCTTCTACAATAGCGCCCTCTTTCGTCAACATAGTGGCCGCAATATTAATCTGTGCTGCAGCATAATTCGGGTCGTATTTCAATGCTTTTTTGTAATAATCGATGGCTTTATCTGCTTCTCCGTTTTTAGCACTTCCAACCCCAAGGTTGTAATACAATTCTGGGTTTTCAGGATCTGTCGCTATGATTTGTTCCATAAGAGCGCTATATGCTTCCATATCACCCATTTGGTATACCATATCGGCTTCTGCACGCATTAAACTTACATCCTCCGGATTCTCGGCACGAGCCTCTTTCATTACTTTCATCGCCTTCTCCTTTTCACCTTTACTGGTATAGATAATCGCAACACTTCGTAAGATATCTCCTTTTACAGACGTTGCCATACGCTCATCTGGATTGGTATATTTTCCAGAAAGCATGTTGGTAGAACGAGTTCCTTCATCTGCAAAAGTCACAATTTCACCCGTCTCTATGTCGGTTGCAATCCATTCTTTCTTGATTCCGGTATAGCCCATATCCAAGAGTTGCTCGTAATATTTTAAAGCACTGTCGTAATCTTTTGCAAGTACTGAACTTTCAGCAGCATTATAAAGATCTAAGGTATCTTTTGCTACGGTATAACTGGTATATAATTTTTCAGTAGCTCTTCCGTAGTTTTTAGCACGTTGATCAGTAACGGCACTATTTACCAAGGCTGCGCGTAATTGCTGAACACCTGTTTGGGCGTCTTTATTGTTCGCGTCCATTTCGAGCGCTTTGTTAAAGGCTGCCGCAGCACCTTTCATCTTCTCAAAATCGTTCTTTCCAGCATCAGCCAAATAAACCTGTCCTTTCAACAAGTAAAAATCGGCTTTCATATCGGCATCGGCTCCAGAAATCATTCCTTCGGCCTCGTTAATGTATTGCATGGCTTCACCTATATCGTTTCCTTTATAAGCCCTTTGTGCCTTTTTAAGTTCCTTCTTCTGTCCAAATGAGGTGGCAGCTACGAGGAAAATACCTACCATTATTAATTGTTTCTTCATGGGTTTGTGTTTGTGTTTATTCGTTGTTTTCGGTTTGTGTCTCATCATTGTCAAGAGTCGTGCCATTTTCTTCTGCACCATCAGTGTCTGTAGTTCCAGCTTCAGTAATAATATTTCCATCTTCATCTACTTCTACATCTTCATCATCGTTCATTACTTTGGCTACAGCCGCAATCGAATCCTCGTCACGCACCTTTATGAGTCGAACCCCTTGTGTTGCCCGTCCCATAACTCTTAAATCTTCAACAGCCATTCTGATTGCAATTCCCGATTTATTGATAATCATCAACCCATCGTTATCACATACATTCTTGATGGCCACTAAGTTACCTGTTTTTTCAGTAACACTAATAGTTTTCACTCCTTTTCCACCACGGTTGGTAATTCGGTATTCTTCAATACTCGAACGTTTTCCGTAGCCATTTTCAGAAACCACTAAAATATCACTTTCAGTATCATTAATCGCTACCATTCCTACCACTTCATCACTATCGCTTCCTAAGGTAATACCGCGCACCCCAGAGGCATTTCTACCCATCGGTCTGGTTTTCTCTTCTTCAAAACGAATGGCCTTACCAGATTTTACTGCCAACATCACTTGGCTATCGCCTCGTGTAAGCTTCGCTTCTAGTAATTCGTCTCCTTCTTTTATTGTAATGGCGTTGATACCGTTGGTACGTGGCCTTGAATATTGCTCTAAAGGTGTTTTCTTTACCTGTCCTTTTTTGGTTGCCATGATTACATAGCGACTGTTGATGTATTCTTCATCTTTTAGGTCTTGGGTACAGATAAATGCTTTTACCTTATCGTCTGGTTCAATATTGATCAGGTTTTGTATCGCGCGTCCTTTAGACGTTTTACTTCCCTCCGGAATTTCAAAAACCCGCATCCAGAAACATTTTCCTTTTTGGGTAAAGAACAACATATATTGGTGGTTGGTACCCACAAATAAGTGTTCTAAGAAGTCTTCGTTACGTGTAGATGAAGCTTTCTGGCCTACACCTCCCCTATTTTGGCTCTTGTATTCGGTAAGTGAAGTACGCTTGATGTAGCCCGCATGCGAAATGGTAATTACCACTTGCTCATCTGCAATCAGGTCTGTAATACTCACATCTCCACCTGCATATTCAATGGTAGAGCGACGTTCGTCACCATACTTATCTCTAATTTCTTGAAGTTCTTCCTTAATAATATCCATTCTGCGCTCCTTTTTAGCGAGGATATCTTTATAATCTTCAATTGTCTTCATCAATTCTTCGTATTCGCTACGCAGTTTGTCTTGTTCCAGACCTGTTAACTGGCGCAAACGCATTTCTACGATTGCCTTGGCTTGAATTTCAGACAATTCGAACGTATCCATCAACTTTTGGCGGGCTTCGTCTGCATTGGCCGAAGCACGTATGAGTGCGATTACCTCGTCAATATTATCTGACGCAATAATCAAACCTTCTAAGATATGGGCACGCTCTTCCGCTTTCCGCAGTAAGTATTCGGTACGTCGTGTCACCACTTCATGACGGTGCTCCACAAAATAATGGATCATGTCTTTCAGGTTCAACATACGCGGACGCCCGTTTACAAGCGCAATATTGTTTACACTAAAGCTACTTTGCAGCTCGGTGTATTTATAAAGCATGTTTAATACGATATTCGGGATGGCGTCACGTTTCAGAATGTATACAATGCGCATTCCTTTACGGTCACTCTCATCACGAATGTTGCTAATGCCTTCAATTTTCTTATCATTTACCAGATCGGCCGTTTTCTTAATCATATTCGCCTTGTTCACCTGGTAGGGAATTTCAGAAACGATGATACACTCACGCCCATTTACTTCTTCAAAATGCGCTTTACCACGCATCACTACGCGGCCGCGACCTGTATGGAACGCATCACGAACCCCTTCATAGCCATAAATAACACCTCCCGTTGGGAAATCGGGTGCCTTTACATGCTGCATGAGGCCGTCTATATCAATATCATTATCGTCTATATAGGCAACGGTACCATCTATTACTTCGGAAAGGTTATGGGGTGGCATATTGGTTGCCATACCTACGGCAATACCAGACGCACCATTGATTAACAATCCGGGTACTTTGGTGGGTAATACGGTAGGCTCTTTTAAGGTATCGTCGAAATTGAGCTGATGATCTACAGTTTCTTTATCGATATCGGCTAGCATATCTTCCGAAATCTTCTGCATACGTGCTTCGGTATAACGCATTGCCGCCGGACTATCGCCATCGATACTTCCGAAGTTACCCTGCCCATCTACGAGCATATAGCGCAAACTCCACTCTTGTGCCATACGCACCATGGCGTCATACACAGAGGTATCGCCGTGTGGGTGGTACTTACCGAGCACCTCCCCGACAATTCTGGCTGATTTTTTATGTGCCGTGTTTGAACGCACACCCAATTCGTGCATTCCGTAGAGTACACGCCTGTGTACTGGTTTCATACCATCGCGCACATCTGGCAGTGCACGTGACACGATGACCGACATCGAATAATCGATGTAAGCCGATTTCATTTCATCTTCAATATTAATTGGGATTAATTTTTCGCCTTCAGCCATAAAATAATTCTTTATTTATTTGAGTTAATCAAGAAAGCAAGATACTTATTTTTGAAGGTTTGGAAAGGCTATTTACAGGGCATTATTCACGATTTTATTAACAAATATTTAATAGGGAATCGTTAATAACTATCACGGTTTCCCCTTGGTAGTTCGCCTGTTTTTTTGTCCTTTTACTCATACCTGTAATGAATAGGCACCATTTTTGACATAATTCGTTCAGAAATCATTATTTTTAGACAGACAGGAGACAACAACATGGATGATAATTTTTCCCCCAGAGTAAAAGATGTAATCGCATACAGCAAAGAAGAAGCACTGCGCTTGGGTCACGATTTTATAGGTACCGAACATTTAATGTTGGGGCTACTTCGTGATGGCAATGGCAAAGCAGTGACCATTCTAAACCAGCTGGATATAGATTTAAATCACTTACGTCGAAAAGTTGAGATATTGAGCCCCGCAAATCCGAACGCGGGTACCAATGCGAACGATAAAAAAAACCTTCACTTAACCCGCCAGGCAGAACGCGCTCTTAAGACGACATTTTTGGAAGCTAAATTGTTCCAGAGTTCGTCTATCAATACCGCGCACTTGCTATTGTGTATTCTACGAAATGAAAACGACCCAACAACCAAGTTGTTGAACAAGATGAAAGTAGATTACGATGGCGTAAAAGATCAATTTAAGCTAATGATTGCAAACGACGACGATTATATAGAACCGCCAACTTCGGAAAGTTTCCCGAACGATGACGATACCTCAAGCGATGAAGAGAACAAAGACAATCTCTTTGCGAGCAGCTCGAGTACCAAAGGCACCAAGAAGTCTAAGACTCCGGTGTTAGACAATTTTGGCCGTGACCTCACCGCACAGGCCGAAGAGGGCAAATTAGACCCTGTAGTGGGTCGTGAACATGAGATTCAGCGTGTTTCACAGGTATTGAGCCGTAGAAAGAAGAACAATCCGTTGCTTATTGGTGAACCGGGTGTTGGTAAAAGTGCCATCGCCGAAGGGCTTGCCCTACGTATCGTGCAACGTAAAGTAAGCCGAATTTTATACGACAAGCGCGTGGTGACCCTAGATCTTGCTAGTTTGGTTGCGGGTACTAAGTATCGCGGACAGTTTGAAGAGCGTATGAAGGCGGTGATGAACGAATTGGAGAAGAACGACGACATTATCTTGTTTATAGACGAAATACACACCATTGTAGGTGCAGGAGGGGCAACCGGCTCGCTAGATGCCAGCAATATGTTTAAACCTGCCCTCGCACGTGGTGAGATACAATGTATTGGTGCAACTACTTTAGATGAATACCGACAGTACATCGAGAAAGACGGTGCCTTAGAGCGACGTTTCCAAAAAGTGTTGGTAGAGCCAACGACGGTAGAAGAAACCATCGAGATTCTACAGAATATCAAAGAAAAGTACGAGAGCCACCACAATGTGCAGTATACCGATGCCGCACTGCAAGCCTGTGTAAAACTTACCAATAGGTATATGACCGAGCGTTTCTTGCCAGACAAGGCCATTGATGCTTTAGACGAAGCAGGATCGCGCGTACACATCACGAATATTCATGTACCGGAAAAGATCTTAAAGATTGAAGCAGATTTGGAAGAAGTGCGCGAATTGAAAAATTCTGTAGTAAAAAAGCAGAAATACGAAGAAGCTGCCAAACTGCGGGACGATGAGAAGAATTTAGAAAAACAACTTACCGAAGCCCAAGAAGCTTGGGAAAAAGATAGTGCCCTGCACAAAGAAACGGTAGATGAAGAACAGGTAGCCGAGGTGGTTTCGATGATGACGGGCATACCTGTAAACCGAATCGCCCAAACCGAAAGCAACAAATTGGCAGAATTGCCAGAACTGATAAAAGGTAAAGTGATTGGTCAGGACGAAGCAGTCGCCAAAGTGGTAAAAGCCATACAGCGAAACCGTGCCGGACTGAAAGACCCGAACAAGCCTATAGGTTCATTCATATTCTTAGGGCAAACTGGAGTGGGAAAAACACAGTTAGCGAAGGTGTTAGCACGCGAATTGTTTGATAATGAAAGTGCGCTGGTACGTATTGATATGAGCGAATACATGGAGAAATTTGCCGTGTCTCGTTTAATCGGAGCACCTCCAGGATATGTAGGCTATGAAGAGGGCGGACAGCTCACCGAGAAGATTAGACGCAAGCCGTATGCGGTGGTATTGCTAGATGAAATTGAAAAAGCCCACCCAGATGTCTTTAACATGCTATTGCAGGTATTAGACGATGGCTATCTAACCGATAGTTTGGGACGTAAGATTGATTTTAGAAATACCATCATCATCATGACCTCCAACATTGGAGCGCGTAAACTAAAAGACTTTGGTACGGGCGTAGGATTTGGAACTGCGGCGCAAGCCAGCCAAGCCGATGCGAATGCCAAGGGCATTATTGAAAACGCCCTGAAAAAGGCGTTTGCTCCAGAATTTTTGAACCGTGTAGACGACGTGATGGTGTTTAATACGCTAGATCGAGACGATATCCATAAGATTATTGATATTGAATTGGCGAAACTATACGCGCGTATTGAAGACATTGGCTATAACTTGAAGTTGTCTGAAAAGGCAAAAGATTATATCGCCGACAAAGGCTTTGACAAAGACTATGGAGCGCGACCTTTAAAGCGTGCCATCCAGAAGTATATTGAAGACGCCTTGGCCGAAGAGATTATTAACTCGAATTTAAAAGAAGGCGATACCATTACCATGGATCTAGATGAAAAGGCCAATGAGTTAACGATTAAGATTAAAAAGAAGAAAAAAGAAGCCGAGAGCTGATATTAAGAGTCGGCAGTAACAATAAGAATCTGTAAATCAACATGATAATAGATTAGTTTAAAATAATTTTGTAGCTTTATACCACTAGTATAAACGAATTAACTACAGCCCCCTCCCCTTCAAGTGCTGAAGGCGGAGGGGGTTTTTATATTGAGTGATTAAAATGTAGTTGATATAATATTTTGGTGGTAATTTAAGCGAAACCCTCAGAATTCAACAACCCAACCAATAATCCAATTCCGTAATTATAAATTTTTATATTTGATGTTTAGGCCAAGTAACGATGAATAAGAAATACACACGAACTGAAATTGAACTTAATAAATTAACCCTTGATAAAGAAAATCCGCGTTTTGCGGAACTTTACAATGGCAGTGACAAGGAGAGCGATATTATAGAATATCTTTTGTACACTGAATCTGCTGAAGAAGTGGCTGAAGCTATTTCAGAAGCTGAAGAATTCTATGACGATAGGCCACTTTGGGTTTATAAAATGGACGACGGTCAATTTCTTGTAAAAGATGGAAACAGGAGATGCGCTGCTGTAAAAGCATTGCAAACACCAAATAAGTACGATTTAGGTTTATCACGATTTGAAATTAAAAAACTGCCAGTATTACAATATCATATTTTGGCAGATTTAGACAAACGAATTAGACTCGAACACAATAGTAATTTATTCAAGAAATGGGGAAGAATTGCCAAAGCAATTGAAATCTACAGGTTATTTTCAAGTGGAAGTTCAATAGAATCGTTATCTGATATTGACTCAAATCCACGAGATTTCATAAAAACAGCCACATTCTACCACAAAGCAGTTGCTATTAAAGGAGAAGATTTTAAGAAATTAGTTAGAGAAGGTAGAGGTAAAACTGGTGGTAAGACAATTGTATTCGAAAGACTTTTTAAGGCAAGAAAAAAGTGTGGTTATAACTTCGGTCGTAAAACAAGTGAAATAATAATTAAAGATAACAAGTTGTTTGAATCGTATATTAATGCGATAGTGGCTTATCTGATTCAAAACCCAAATACATCATCAAGAACAATTGATGATATTGGAGCAGAAAAATTTTTAGAAAAACTTAAACCTTTCGGATTTCCACCAAAGAAAGCTACTTCTACAAGTTCAAATACGGAAAGCGGGCAAACTAATACTTCTGGTACTTCACAAACTAACAATAGTTCGACTAATAATTCAACCAGTAATAGTGGTTCAAATAATACTTCAGACTCGGGCGATGATGGAGGCACAAGCAGCAATAACGGAAGCAGTACAAATTCAGGTAGTTCTAATAATAGCGGGGGTAGTGGTTCTGGTAGATATAGCGTAAAATCAAAACCAACTTTAAAAAGAAAGCAAATTCCAAGTCCGCTTAAAAAACTAATTGACGAATGTTATAATTTGGATGAAAACAATTTTGCAAATGCTAAAACTGCACTAACAAGAGTTACCCTCGAATGCACCCTAAAGTTTGTGGTTGAAAACACTAATAAGCAAAACGGAAACCCAATTAAAACTGCTAATCATTTTGATTTAGCTTTTAAAGACAGAAGAGGTAATCCTTTACCTTACACAAATTTTGACACATTGAAATCAAAATTCACTGAGTTAGTTAAAGATACTGGAATTAGAAAAGCATTTGAAAACTTTGATATTCAAAACCCACATCAAATTATTCATAATTATCGCGTTGCGGCAGTTCCAGCCAATGCAAAAGCTTTGTGTGATAATTTAATTGATTTAATAGAATTTATGCTACAAGATGAGACAGATTTACTAAACTCCATTGATTTAACAAAGTTGTAGTATGTTTTATTCCCCATTAAGATACCCAGGCGGAAAAAATAAACTTTCTGCATTTATAGCAAAAATTTGTTTAGATAATAATATAAACGGACACTATGTCGAACCTTATTCTGGTGGAGCTTCTGTAGCCTTATTTCTCTTGATGGAGGGTTTCGTTCAACGAATAACTATTAACGATAGAGACCGTTCAATCTATGCCTTTTGGCATTCTGTATTGAATAAAACAAATCAATTATGTGAGAAAATTGAAAATGCTGAACTATCTGTTGAGGAGTGGAAAAAGCAAAAAACAATTCAATTAGATAAAAGAAAGGCCGATTTACTCGATTTAGGTTTTTCTACTTTTTATTTAAATCGAACAAACCGTTCAGGAATAATTAATGGTGGAATTATGGGTGGACAGGATCAAGATGGCAATTACCCTATGGATTGTAGATTTAATAAAACAGAATTAATTCAAAGAATTAGAAATATTGCAAACCATAAAAAAAACATACGTCTTTATAAAAAGGATGCTGTAAAATTAATTGATAAAATTCAACAAGAAGCGCAGGATAACAATATTGTTTTTTATTTCGACCCACCGTATTACTTAAAAGCAAGTACACTCTATATGAATCACTATGAAGATAAAAATCACAAAAAAGTAAGTGATAAAATTAAAGCGATACAAAACATTAAATGGATAGTGTCTTACGACAATGTTCCAGAAATTAAAAATTTATATTCGGAGTGTTCAAAAAAAGAATTTGAATTTAAGCATACTGCTTATGAAGTCCGAGAGGGAAAAGAAATATTATTTTTTAGCGACAATATTAAACAACCGAAAATCAAAGACTGGAATCCACTGAATTTCAAACTAAAGCGAGGAAAAACTACCACTAATATCATTTATAAAAAATAGCGCGGGTAGTTGCAAACTCATAGATTTATGAATATTTGGAAGGCGCCAAACTTTTTATTCGGTTATATCTAGAAAAGAAAATTTAACATAAAAATAAAAAATCGTCTCGTGCTAAATCCTAAAAGTCAGCGCTTATTTACACGCTACGTTTAATATACAAGACGGTCGTGAGTAACCTCGAGAAACAATCGTAATTTGAAGAACCTAATCTATTATCCAAGTTTTGAACCAACCGATTTAAATTGGCTGAAGTATGCATTATTATATATAGATGACTTTTCACCGATTGTTCCAGAAAGAGGACGAAATCAGTTATCTGATAATTATAAAAGAATATTAAGCAGTACCGATTTAATAAAAATTCACAAGCCAGAATGGTGGCAAGGTGACAATGCAGCTACGAAAGTTTTAAAAGAAATTGAATTTATACAAGCTCATCCCGAACAGTTTAGAGATAAATTATATTCAGTAAACATAAATAAAACTTGGAAAAATCCAGAAAATTGGACTTTTGATATTTACGAGGAAAAGTTTAATGTCCCTTTTAAGCATCATTGCATCGAAAATGGACTTGGAGTCGAATCCGCTAAAGGAATTACGGTATCGAGAGAATTAGCTCAACTTTATATGACTTTTTTAGCTGAAGAAATTGCTTTTGAAGAAAAAGCAAATCCAATTACTGATAGTTCAAAATTTGATAGATTATCTTCTTATTTGAGAGCAAAAAATCCTGAGAAAGAAGAACTATTGCAATATGCTCAGACTACAATAGATATATCTTTACCAAAACATATAAAAGATATTAAAATTGATAAATTAATTGAATTTAGGGAAGATTCAGAAATTAAAGAATTACGGATTGGATTCAATAATTTACTAAATAAATTCTATGAAAATTTGGAAAATGATTTTGACCCAAAAGAATTTCTTAATTCATTAGATGAAACTAATACCGAATTTATGAAACGAATGATTTTGTTTTTCGGTAGTGCAACTGCAACTTATCTCGGAGGAATGATATTAGCAGAAAATCCAGATAATATTTCAGTGGCAAAACAAGCAATTCAAGGCTCAATCCTATCAATTACTGGAATATCAGGAATAAAGAAATCTTGGAAAAAAGGAAACGACAAAAGGTCGGCTCGTAAATTTTTAAGTAAAGTTAATAATCTGAAATAAAGATAGCTCACAACAACCTATATAGCGCACAACTATTCAGTTGCCTAACCAAAGTAAAAAGCATATTTGAAAAGTTGCCAAATTTTCAAACCCAATCTTTAACTAAAATATACCCTCAAAACACCCCCTAGAGACCATCTAGCGGGTGTTTTTTGGCTTTGGTCAATTAACCACCTCCCCTACTGTTTTATAAATTGTTGGCTGCTTTGTGCTTGGCCCGTTCCCACCTGTACAATATAGAGTCCGCTGGCGAGTTCAGATACATCAACCGATACTGAGAGGCCGTCTACACGTTGCTCAACTAATAATTGTCCTAGAGTGTTATAGATAGTGATGGTTTCTATATTTGTTAGTGCCGAAATGGTGAGTACATGGGTGGTCGGATTGGGATAGAGTGTAAAACGTTCTGTAGAAAAATCGGTGACACCTAGCGAAGGATCATACTTGCTCATCCACGCAAATTGCAAGGTTAATGCCGGCACGATAACCCCAAGAAGTGTTGAAGTTCCCGTTGTTGTGTTAATAGACCGCAATTCGGGCTTAAAGGTGTCAGAGTTGAACGCTGAGGCCAATAGTGTGTTCGTAGAAGAATCATAGCTCATCCCCTGGCCAAATTCTGCATTAAAACCAATCGGGCCCAACAAGGTAGGTGCGCCCGTGAGCCTATCGATACGATAGACCAAGTTGGTATCTATATCGTAGCTATATAGATTATTGTCCATATCACGGCCCAAAGCGATTCCTACTACTAGTCCGTTCTCGGTACCAACCGCTGTCGCCTGTGCGGTTAACAAATCTATTTCGTATAAGGTAGTACTTCCCATGCCATCGGTAGCAATTCCGTACAACGCACCATCAGAGGTGTACTCTAGCCCCGTAAACGATTGCCCGTTAGCAGGTTCAATTTGATCGACGAAAGTGTAATTGCCCGTAGAGTCTACGATATAAAAATTATTGTTATTGTCTACCACAACCGCACGAGGAGTTCCTGGTATGGTCGCTCCCGCTCCTTCAAATTCCATGAGGGGCGATGGCGCCACAATTTCAATCATCGACAAATCATTGGTGTTTATCACCGCCGAATTGCCTTGGGTATTTTCAGTAGCTCTGTAAAACATCCCACCTTGTACTGCCCGTGGCGTTGTGATTGTTCCATTTTTTTTGTCGAAATGGGCTTGTAAGGTCGTAATTTCTTCTTGCGAAAATACATCGTGGATACTCCCCATGTGGTTGCCATGCAGGCGCTGTAACAGCTCCTGAAGGTCTATTTCTTGCTGTGCGTTGGCTATCTGACAGAAAATAAGCAGTGCCACTAACGTAAAAAAGGTAGTTGTTTTCATGGTGTACGAAGTTTATGATTCCCTTAAAACTAAAAATCCCTACCTTTTTATATGGATGTAATGAGAATTCGACCTCGGAGACTGAGAATTCAAGGTGAACAGATGTGAATTTAAAATCTTCCGAATTTTGTATCTTAGAGCAGCTGCTCTTAAGCAAACATTTCCGCAGTAGTTAGAAACAAGCATTCATAAACCACCTACCATGACACGATCAAAAAAAATCTGGCTCGGCGTACTCACCTTTCTTCCCATTGTATGCGTAATCATCTATATTATCTGTTTTGCCCTGTACTTTATAAGCTTTGCCAGCATTATTGAACATGAAGCAGGTGATGCCAGTATAAATAACCCCGGATTTCTAGTCGGCAGCTTCGGACTCATGTTTTTGATGATACTCATTGCAGTGATTTCGAGTATCGGACTCATGATCTACTACATCATTCACGCCAATAGCAATCCGAATTTTGACAGCAACCAAAAATTAATTTGGATTTTGGTGTTGGTACTGGCGGGGGGTATTGGTACTATTGTGTATTATTTTGTTGAAATTCTTGCTGAAAAGAAGAATGATGTTAACCTTTCAAATAAACAATAGAGCTTTCATTCTTTTTTGCATTGCTCAATAAAACATCAGGTTGCCGCACTGTTTTTTGACGAAGGTATCAGCGAGTGGGTATTGGTACTATTGTATATTATTTTGTTGAAATACTTCCTGAAAAGAAAACTGATGTTATCCTTTTAAATAAAAAATAGAGCTTTCATTCTTTTTTGCATTGCCCAATAAAACATCAGGTTGCCGTACTGTTTTTTGATGCAGGCATCAGCGAGTGGGTATTGGTACTATTGTGTATTATTTTGTTGAAATTCTCCCGAAGCGCAAGACAGATCATATCGACACCCCCTAACCCTACCTTTCTATATATCAACACTATAAGGCGTAAATTAGGTGTTTTCACGTAATTGAAAGCTGAATTGCATCTCGTATCTTTAAAGCTGAACCATAAAGCTTGACGCTATGCTCGTTCCAAAGGAAAAAAAATCATCACAGTCCGTTTCTGTAAAAAACGAAAATTCAACTGTTAACACATCGTTGCCCTTTCATGACAACCGAAAGGAAAGTGCCAACGTCGCACAGTTTCAACATCTTGCAAACAAAAGTTCCAATTCGAAGAAAATTGCCCAATTGCAGGAGCGTGCTCGGCCAAAAAAGAAGCAGTACGGACTTCCCGATCAGCTGAAATCGGGCATCGAGCAATTATCAGGAATTGCGATGGACGATGTAACGGTACACCGAAACTCTTCAAAACCTGCGCAATTGCAGGCACACGCCTACGCGCAAGGCACCAACATCCATTTGGCACCCGGCCAGGAAAAGCATTTGGCACACGAGGCATGGCATGTGGTGCAACAAAAGCAAGGACGCGTAAACCCTACCCTACAAATGAAAGGGAATGTAGCCGTAAACGATGATGCCTCTTTAGAACGGGAAGCAGATGTGATGGGTGCTAAAGCAGTACAGATGAAAATCCCTGAGGCAACTTGCAATAGCTTACAAAGGAAATCAAATACTATCGTTGCAGCATCACAGCTTGTTGTGCAAAGATATTTTGATACTAGAGGTTACAGTTATGCAAGAAAAATGTGGGCTGATGCCGAGGACTACGTGCTACATTTAAACAATCGCCTTGATATACGCACTCATCGGGGAGATAAATATATTGACAGTCTAAAAGAAAATATTGAAGCAAAAGGTCGTAAGGCAGCGGGAACGCTAGCTGGTGAAGCTTATGAAACTTTTCAGTGGGACCAACCAAAAGGAACCAGTATCGTTTATGGCCCAGGAGGAACCAGTGGTGGCGACCTGAAAACTTATGAAAGCTTGACAAAAGCTGGTGATCGTGCTAAACATCCTAAAGATGCCGGGGAGGTGAAGTCAGCCAGTTCTGGAAAAACTTATTTAGATGGGGTTGCCAACGCATATCACGATAGGAAACAACATCACATCATTATGTATCCTACAGATGAAAGTATTGCCCCAAATGGACATCATTTTACACGTGCTGGTATTAAGTATGCCATATACGATAAAGCTTACGGTAATGGAGCTCACGCAGGGTCATATTATAAACAAGTCGCAACGATAGAGCTCCCAGACCAGGACATCCGACAATTTTTATATCTAGAAGAAGCACTTATCACACAAGTTCCTTTGCCCCAAGTTCAAGGTAGCGGCGGTACAAAAGTCACTAAAATGGATACCACAGATTAAGTTAGTGATTTAAAGGTCCTCAACTACTTTTTATTTTTGTAAATTTAAGTACCACATAAGGTTCACCCCGCATGAGTATGTTCTATCATTACGATCTCGAGTATGCCGAAGTTTTTATCTTCGATGAATTTTTGGTGAACCAAATCCGAGAAGGCATTACCGTACGTACCGAACACAACCAAAAGCTGCGGGAGATTATCGACAAGCATTTTAGCAATAAGCCCATGGTTTATATCGGAAATCGGCATTTTTCATATTCGGTAGATCCCCTCACCTACATTGGCACGTCAAAGATTCATAATTTGTTGGCAATGGCCATTGTTACCACAGACGAGATAAGCAGGAATAATGCCTTGCTAGAGAAATATTTCTATAAAAAACCATTTGAGGTATTTGCCACCCTAAGCGGTGCTATGGCTTGGGTTCACGATGTAATTTTAAACCACGATGGGGACTGACAAGGCTTCCATTCAGCAAAAATTGGAAAGTAAAATTTCTGCTACGGAAATTTTAGTGAGTACCTACTGTGAACGTACAGCATCCATAGCCTTAAAAAATGTGATAGCTTAGGTATCCTTAACGCTAACTACGCTTATTATGCTAATAAATAGCTTATTTTTGCCAACAACAAAAAAGACTGAATGCAACCAACTGAAATAATAAACTACGAATATGGTACCATAGCTTGTTATGACAACTATTTAGTGGTGGTGATGAAGCAAGGTATTACTGTAATACCCGAATATAATGCAGATTTGGTAGACTTGGCAGAAAACTATTTTAAAGGGCGACCGTTTGGCTATATCACACATCGCAAAAATTCGTATGCCGTAGATCCAAGTGTGTATCGGGACACATCAAAAATTGAAAATTTAGTGGCTTTCGCTGTAGTTTCTACAAAAGAAATAACCGCACAAACCGTGAAGGTAGAAAAAATGTTTCTAGAGAAGCCTTTTCGGCTTTTTGCAGAATTAGACGAAGCCATTTCGTGGGTTTTGGAAGAGGTAGAAAACGCTAAGTAACTTACCGTACTACGAACTTGAGTACTTGTTTGTTTCCGTTGGCATCTAGCATACGTACCAAATACAACCCATTGGCATAATTGGCTGTACTGAATGAAAATTGCGCAGCCCTGTTTGAGTTTATCCCATCTGTAATTTTCACGCCAGTTACATCATACACCGAAAACAAACGGATATTGGTTGTATTTTCTAAAAACACAGTGCCATTATTTTGATAGAGCAAGACATTATTAAATGAATGCGCCATATCACTTATACCCAAAACATCGGGTACACACTCGGTAATGGAGTCTAAGTTTTCGTAGACACGCTCACCATCTTTAAAAAAACAGCTTAAATGCCCTACTTCGTTAATGTCTGGATGGCCCCCCGGAGCATTGATGATAGAAAGGGAACCAACACCTTCAATCCAAACAGCTTCTTCAGTGCTTTGGGTATTCCCTGGTGCTGGTGAAAAGTAGAAATGACGGTAGGACTTTCCGTCGGCCAACGTTTTCGAACTAATTTCATCCAACACGAACAGTCCGCCATCATTAGGAAAAGGAGTAATCGGGTTGTTCATCTGAAAGGTGTCGCCAACTTCCAGTGAAAAATCGTATAACAAATAATCTTCAGTTCCTGATGGCAGTAGCATTTTAATAGAAATCTGTTTTTCGGCTACATCCTCGTGTAATAAAAATCCGCGTGAAATATAATGGTAGCCATCTAAAATTTTATAGGTAGTTCCATCTACAATCGTATCGCCATCGGTATAATACGTATCGGTAATACAACCAAAATTACAGGTGGTAAATTTCCATTCGTTTACGGTATCCAACATGGGCACATAATCTTGGGCAAAACAAGAAGTTGTACCACCTACCAAAAAACATATCACTGCAATCGCTTTTTTCATATCAATTTTTCTAAGGAAATATTGCTAGCAAGTTACGCAAACAAAACCTCATTATCAATTTGGAAACTTTGTAAGAATGCCACCGAAGCATGTATATCGTCTGCCAAGACCCGGTCTTCAGCCACAAACGGAACTACATTTCTGAAAGCAGTTACAAAACTCTCTATAAAGGGAGACGATTTTTTAGGGCGTCTAAATTCTAGCGCCTGCGAGGCATTCATCAATTCGATGGCTAAGACGGTCTCCAGGTTATCTACAATCCGTAAACACTTGGTAGCGGCATTGGCCCCCATGCTTACATGGTCTTCTTGACCGTTACTGGAAACAATGCTGTCTACCGAAGCTGGAGCACTCAATTGCTTGTTTTGGCTCACAATGCTTGCAGCGGTATACTGCGGAATCATAAAGCCGCTGTTTAAGCCGGGATTGTTGACTAGAAATGCTGGGAGTCCGCGTAGCCCAGATACCATTTGATATGTTCTCCGTTCTGAAATATTCGCCAACTCAGATAACGCAATTCCTAAGAAGTCAAGTGCTAACGCGAGTGGCTGTCCGTGAAAATTTCCACCGGAAATAATAGTATCGGCATCAATAAATATGTTCGGGTTGTCGGTAACGCTATTAATTTCAGTCTTAAAGGTTTTGTGGGTAAACAGAATGGTGTCTTTACTAGCGCCATGTACCTGCGGGATACAGCGGAACGAATACGGATCCTGTACATTCTCTTTCTCACTCTTACCCAACTCACTGTCTTCTAAAAACTCATTAATGCGCTCGGCCGTTTTTACTTGTCCGCGATGCGGCCGCACCAAATGTACCAAGGCATTAAATGGGCTCATATTACAATCGAATGCATCTATAGAAATCGCACCAATCACATCAGCCAGATATGATAATTTATGGGCTTTCAGCAAGGTGAAGGTACCATAGGCACTCATAAATTGGGTACCGTTCAGTAACGCCAGACCTTCTTTTGCCATCAGTGTTATGGGCTCCCAATTATGCTCTTTAAGTACTTCGGAAGACGCCACCAACTCATTGTTTATCCACACCTCCCCTTTTCCCAATAACGGCAAGGCGAGGTGTGCCAAAGGAGCCAAATCGCCTGATGCACCTAAGCTTCCCTGACTGTAAATTACGGGTAAAATGTCGTGATTGTAAAATTCGATGAGTCGCTCTACCGTTTCCAACTGAACGCCGCTATAACCATAGCTCAACGATTGAATTTTTAAAAGCAACATCAGTTTGATGATAGGTTTCGGAACAAATTCTCCCGTTCCGCAGGCATGCGACATGACGAGGTTTTCCTGTAATTTACTAAGGTTTTCATCGGCAATCTTCACGTTACAAAGCGACCCGAAGCCTGTGTTGATACCATACACAGGACTTTTATCATTTTTAATTTTTTCCTGAAGGTAGTCGAACGACTTTTTAATATTGAGCGTGGCCTCTTCTGAAAGGGCCAATAACATGTTTGTGTCTAAAATAGTACTCAGCACCGGAAGGTCTAGATTCTCTGAGCTTATATAATGGGTTTCCTGCATGGTTTGGGCTGTTTTCACAAAAATACAATTTCATGTTAAGTTTCAACCTATATTTATCAAAACCAAAAATTATTCATTTAACTTGTGACCATAAACGAAATAAAAATGAAGAAAATACTTCTTATCCTCAGTGTTTTGGCACTTATTGCATGCCAAGAAGAAACTCCCAAAAAAGATTACGTCACGTTCTCTGGAACCATCAACAACCCGAATAGCGACTCCCTGATTGTTGAGAAACGCGGATTTAAAAAAGTGATTGCCGTAAATGAAGACGGTACCTTTAGCGATACCTTAACCGTGGAACCCGATGTTTACTACTTTTTCGATGGCGTAGAGAGTTCGAGCCTATTTCTGAAAAACGGGTACGACCTTACCCTCACGATGGATACCAAAGAATTTGATGAATCTATAAAGTACACGGGTGAAGGTGCAGAGAATAGCAATTTCTTGGCTGAAAAGTCCTTAAAAGAAGAGAAATTGTTTGGTGGCGATTTCGATAATTTAGATGCAGCAGGCCTGGATAAAGCAATGCAGGATGCGCGTGCCGAACTCACTATTTTTATTGAAAGCAAAAAAGATGTGGATACCTTATTGGTGCGTAAAAGCAAAGAGAACCTTGAAGGCACCATAAAAAGTTTGCAAGGGTACTACGGAAGCATGATAGCACTGCGTGAAGCATTGCCAAAAGGCGCCCCCTCTCCTACCTTTCAAGAGTATGAAAATTACAAAGGTGGTACTACTTCCTTGTCTGACTTAAAAGGAAAATATGTGTACATCGATGTCTGGGCCACATGGTGCGCTCCCTGCAAGGCAGAAATTCCTTATCTAAAAACTTTAGAAACCGAACTACACGACAAGAACATCGTTTTTGTGAGCATGAGTATTGATGATGATAGAAGCCACAAAGGCTCATGGGATCAGGCCAAAGCTAATTGGAAAGCCATGGTAGCCGATAAAGAATTGGGTGGTGTGCAGATTTTTGCGCCTAAGGGCTGGCAATCTGAGTTTATTAAAGAATATAGAATTGCAGGAATCCCAAGGTTTATATTAATCGACCCAGAAGGAAATGTGGTAGACCCAAGCGCTCCAAGACCTTCCGACCCTGAATTAAAAACGATGTTGGCCTCGTTATTATAACTACTGAAATAAAGATGCAAGTGCGCGCTAAAAAGGTACCAGAAACCGTTTAGCGCGTTTTTTTATGCGTTTTTTGTTTCTTGTTCGGTTTGGTCTGGCGCAAACAGCTCTAAAAACGAAGCCCCGATATTTTCTATGACGTCATGTGCCATCAAGGCTTCAAATCCGAGATCTTGTGTCACCAAGTTTCCTGCGCTACCGTGAAGGTATACACCAAATACAGATGCGATTAATGGGTCATAGCCTTGGGATAACAGTCCCACAATCATTCCAGAAAGCACATCGCCCGTTCCGCCGGTGGCCATCCCTGGGTTTCCCGTTGTGTTGATGTACAATCTGTTTTCAATGACAACCACAGTATTCGCTCCTTTAATCACCACAATTACATTGTATTTTTTTGCAAACGCCTTGGTTTTCTCCAGTTTTTCATAATCGTCTTTCCACTCACCTACCAACCGCTCTAGCTCGCCAGGATGTGGTGTGAGCACAGAAAGTTCTGGGAGCACTTTTAATAACGCTTTGTGGTTCGCTAAGCAATTAATTGCGTCGGCATCGATCACCATGGGGCATCTGGCTTCCTTAAAAAGCGTACTAAGCGCAGCAACGGTATCTGGTTGGGTTCCTATGCCCATACCTACGGCAATTGCCGATGGTTCAAAACCGTACTTTATCTTAGTAATTACATTGGCTTCTACATCGGTAAGCACCATGGCTTCTGGCACGGTAGATTGTAATATTTCATAGCCACATTCGGGCACAAAAGCTGTTACCAGCCCAGAACCTGTACGATAGGCTGCTTTGGTAGATAAGATAGCAGCTCCCATTTTGCCATAGCTTCCGCCAACGATCAATGAATGCCCATAGGTGCCTTTATGCGAGTATTTTTCCCGCTGTTTGTAAAATTGTTGTGCTTCGGGCTTTGCAATCACTTGGGCGATGGGTTCAGCAGTATGCAAAAATTCAGGGTCGAGACCAATTTCCAAGACTTCAAAATAGGGTGCGAACCTTCCCGTTTCGGGCAAAAAGAAACTTAGTTTCGGCGCTTGGAACGTTAGGGTATGGTTTGCTTTTATGACCGCTTCGGCATCTTCAAGTGCTTTATTGGCATACATTCCGCTAGGAATATCTATGGAAAGTTTAAACGATTTTTGTTCGTTTACATACTGAATTAATTTTTTAACCCAACCTTCAGGCGGTCTGTTCAGCCCAATTCCGAAGAGCCCATCAATAATAATGTCTTCTGGTTTTATTTCGGGGAAATCAGCTTCGGAAGTCATCAATTTCGGCCATTTTTTAGTCACCTCTTTAATCCGGTCGTAGTTTATCAAAAAACACTTCGATCGCTTGTCGGTAAAATTGGCGATATACACATGTACATTATAGCCGTGCTCAATCAACAATCTCCCCACTACCAAACCATCTCCTCCGTTGTTTCCAATTCCGCAGAAAATATGGATAGGCACTTGCGCTCCTTGCATACGGTGGTGCAACCAATTAAAAATTTGTGTACCTGCCCGCTCCATGAGTTCTACTAGAGTGACGCCGTGCTTTTTGGTGGTTACTTTATCTGCTTCTTGTAATTGTGCTGCTGAAAATAGCTTCATTAAATGGTATTTTTCTGATGGATTAATTTAACCGATTGAAATAAATTTCGATCTCTGGTAAAGATACTTGTAAAGAAAAATTCTAGCAAGCGAGAATTCGAAAAGAGATATTCAAGAAATTTTATTCTACACACAAGAAAAGTTACCTTTGTTCTCCTTAAAATCCAGAATCCATGAAAAATACTGCATTATCGCATGTTCACGAAGCGCTAGGGGCCAAAATGGTGCCTTTTGCGGGCTATAACATGCCTGTTTCTTATGAAGGTGTCACGGCCGAACATCAAACTGTTCGAGAAGGTGTGGGCGTTTTTGACGTTTCGCATATGGGAGAGTTTTTAATTACAGGTCCTAATGCGCTGTCGCTCATCCAGAAAGTGACCAGTAACGATGCCTCTAAATTGGCAGACGGACAGGCACAATACAGCTGTTTTCCGAATAGCGATGGAGGTATTGTAGATGACCTTATCGTGTACCGTCTGGAAGCCGAAAAATGGCTGCTCGTGGTAAATGCTTCAAACATTGAAAAAGATTGGAATTGGATTTCTGAACACAATACCATGAATGCTGAGATGAAAAATCTTTCTGAAGGCTTTTCGCTGCTCGCTATTCAAGGTCCGAAGGCTGTTGAAGCCATGCAATCATTAACTTCAGTAGACCTTTCAGAAATAAAATTTTACACCTTTAAAGTCGCTGACTTCGCGGGTATCGACCACGTTATCATCAGTGCTACGGGCTATACCGGGAGTGGCGGATTCGAAATTTATTGCAAAAACAGCGAAGTTGAGCAAGTTTGGAATAAAGTGATGGAAGCTGGAGCCGATTTTGGTATTAAACCTATCGGATTGGCAGCTCGGGATACGCTTCGACTAGAAATGGGCTATTGTCTCTACGGAAATGATATAGATGACACCACTTCTCCTTTAGAAGCTGGATTGGGATGGATTACCAAATTCAACAAAGATTTTATAAACAGCGAAAATCTGAAAAAACAAAAGGAAGAAGGAATCCGTAGAAAATTGGTCGGATTTGAACTAAACGAACGAGGCATCCCACGACAAGGCTACGACATACTTGGTCCAGAAGGCAATGTGGTTGGAAATGTAACGAGCGGAACCATGGCACCTTCGGTTGAAAAAGGGATCGGATTGGGATACGTAACCAAAGAATTAAGTGCGCCAGGGACAGAAATATTTATTCAGATACGCAAGAATACGGTACCCGCTACCGTTGTAAAGTTACCATTTTATAAAGGCTAATGGCAGATTACCAAGAAATTCTAAATACCATCTACGACGAACTGCTTCAGCGCGAGGATAAAGGCGAAGTGGCAGATTACATCCCTGAACTCGCTAAAGTAGATAGCACCAAATTTGGAATTTATCTCAATCGAATTCACGAAGATAATTACGGTGTGGGTGATGCCTATACCAAATTCTCTATTCAGAGTATCTCGAAGGTGTTTACCTTGGCCATGGCATTTGCAAATCAGGGAAATAAGCTATGGAACCGCGTCGATGTAGAACCTTCAGGAAACCCTTTCAATTACTTGGCATTACTAGAACAAGAAGAAGGTATTCCAAGAAATCCGTTGATTAATTCGGGTGCTATTGTAGTAGCAGATTGCTTGCTGTCTACTTACGACGATCCCAAAGCTGAACTCCTAAAATTTGTGCGGCAATTGGCAAGTGATGATACAATCGATTACAACCCGAAAGTAGCACAGTCTGAGATGGAAACCGGCTATACCAATTTTGCCATTGCCAACTTGCTTAAAAGCTATGGAAATCTGGAGAATTCTGTAGAAGATGTACTCGATTTTTATTTTCACCAATGCAGCCTAGAAATGACTTGCGAACAATTGAGCAATGCCTTTTTTCCGTTTGCAAACAAAGGGGTCTGCATGAAAAACAATACTTGCCTCACTCCTACCCAAGCCAAGCGTATTAATGCCATTATGCTAACCTGTGGTTTTTATGACGAGGCTGGCGAGTTTGCTTTTGAAGTGGGCCTACCCGGCAAAAGTGGCGTGGGCGGTGGAATTGTAGCGCTTTTGCCCGATAATTTTATTATTACCACTTGGTCTCCCGGTCTTAACGAAAAAGGAAATAGTTATCTCGGTATGTTGGCGTTAGAAAAGTTCACGACCATGACCAAAGCCTCAATTTTTTAATTCATGTCAAAATCCCCTACCGACAAACATACCATCCTAATCCTGGGAGCCAGCGGCTTTATTGGCAATATGCTGTACAAAGAACTCCGTTCCTACTTTAAAACCTACGGCACCTATTGTTCGCAAGAAGGCAATTTTGGCGACAACCAAGTCTTTTTTAAGTATGATGTGGCTACCAACAATTTAGATGAAATTTTAGCTGAAACAAATCCATCGGTGATTATTTCTGCCATCCGAGGCGATTACAAATCGCAGTTCGAAGCCCATAAATCGCTAGCCGAGTATGTGAAGGCACACCACTATTGCCGATTGTTATTTTTGTCGTCGGTATCGGTATTCGATGGTTTGTTTCAATTTCCTTCGTATGAAAATGATTCGCCGCGAGCAGAAAGTGAGTACGGCCGCCATAAACTGGCTATCGAGCGGTTGTTGTTAACCGAAATACCCGCACAAACGGCCCTCATACGATTGCCAATAGTTTTAGGAGTACACTCACCACGGATTATTCAATTGCAACAAGCGGCCAAACACAAAGCAAATTTTGAAGTTTTCCCAAACCTAATCATCAGTACCACCACAGCCGATAAGGTAGCGCAACAGATACACTACATCATCAACCAACGGGGCGACGGGATTTTCCATTTGGCTTCAGAAGATGTGATTCACCACGAGGACCTTTACAGGGAGCTTGCTGAAAAATTAGGTGAACAGTTACCGGTCTTTAAAAGTGTCTTTCAACGCAACGAAGATAGTTATCTCGCCATCCTTCCGAAGAAAAACAAATTACCAAAAACATATCGCATAACCGTTTCCGAAGTAATTGATGCCTGTACGCTAAAAGAAGAAATTAGTACCTTTAAGGGGTGAAGAGTGAAGAGTGAAGAGTGAAGTGTGAAGTGTGAAGTGTGAAATTGGAAATTGGAAGTTGGAAGTTGGAAATTGGATGCTTGCCTCGCTCCGAACAAAGTTATGAAGAGCTTATTGCCTATTGCCTATCGCTTATTGCTTATTGCTTATTGCTTATTAACTAATATAACTTAAACTATGAAACCATACACTGAAGAACAAGTACAGGAAAAACTAAAAGAGTATGAAGGTTGGGAATACGACGATAACGCTATACATACGGCATTTGAGTTCGAGAACTTTAAAGAGGCGTTTACCATCATGACCCGTATAGCATTTGAGGCAGAACGACTAGAGCATCACCCAGATTGGAGTAATGTGTACAACAAACTGCACATTTCGCTTAACACCCACGATGCAGGTGGTGTAACCGATAAAGATTTTGAATTGGCAAAAGTAATTGACCAGTTAATTGGTTAACGAAAATACCGTATCAAAATTTGCAAATTGGATTTCGGAATTTTTATATTTGATGCCAGCATAACTCAATAAAAACCTATTCTATGGGAAGAGCTTTTGAATTCAGAAAAGCAAGAAAAATGAAGCGTTGGTCTGCGATGTCCAAGGCCTTTACACGTATTGGCAAAGACATTGTCATGGCCGTGAAAGAAGGAGGGCCAGACCCCGATAGCAATTCTCGACTGCGTGCGGTAATACAGAATGCCAAGGCTGTAAACATGCCCAAAGATAATGTGGAACGCGCCATAAAACGTGCGAGCGACAAAAGTCTGGGCGATTATAAAGAGGTGCTTTTTGAAGGATATGCACAACACGGTATTGCGGTACTCATTGAGACTGCTACCGACAATAACACCCGAACCGTGGCCAATGTACGTTCCTATTTTAATAAAACAGATGGAAGCCTGGGAACATCAGGTTCTACCGTTTTTATGTTCGACCATGTGTGTAACTTCCGAATTAAGGCAGACGATTTAGATATGGAAGAGTTAGAATTGGAGCTTATCGATTTTGGTGTGGAAGAAATTTTCAACAATGAAGATGAAGAAGAGCCTGGCGTTATGATTTATGCGCCGTTTGAGAGCTTCGGAAATATCCAATCGTATTTAGAAGATAACAATATTGAAATTATATCTTCTGGTTTTGAACGCATTCCGCAAATCACCAAAAAATTATCTCCAGAACAAGCAGAAGACGTAGAAAAACTGATCGAAAAGCTTGAAGAAGACGACGATGTTCAGAATGTATACCACACTATGGAAGAATCTTCTGAAGGATAATCAATTCTTACAAGAACTCATTGATATATCTAAAGCAATACTCTAATTAATTTTATTGCTTAATAACTTTATGACTCTCAGTATTGTTTACGGTTACGATATAAAGTCCGTTAGACAATGCCGATATATCTATTTCTTTAGAAATACCATCTAAAACAGCCGTTTCAGCATATACTTGTTTTCCCGAAACCTCAGTGATTGTTACAGAGTCAATTGTTCCACTGGATGATTTAATAGTGATGTTGCCATGGGTTGGGTTGGGAAATATCTCAAATACCAATTGCTTTTGCTCATCAACACCTAAAGTACTTAGGGGCCGCACTAACAACATCCCCTCCGATCTATCGCTAATGATAATATTACCACTTTCAAAATAGGGATACACATTCCAAGCACCATTAAACCCTGCTTGATTGTTTGTTGGATAGCTATCAAAAAAAGCGATTTCAGTCATAACATTATTCGCAATATCTGATATATCAATCATTCGAAATCCAGCAGCATTGTTCGCCAAATAGAACTTATTTCCTTTTATATAGCCATTGTGATCGGTTGCCGGCGACGGACCAGTATACGCAAATTTGAACTGCGGATCATCTAGGTCCTGAAAATCAAAAACTAGGGTTCGTGAGTTGATCCCCGTATTTATTTCGTCGGTTTCATCCCCTAGAATGAAATAACGTTGATCTTCAGTAAGCCACCCTTGATGGGTGTAATTAAAATTGGAATATGTAATCGTGCTAATAGTAACTACATTCGATTTATCAGTAACGTCTTCGATAACGATTTCATCTTCATTACTTCCAAAAAGGATTTCCCTACCAGTATAATCTGCATCCGGACCATCATAAATCACCACTTGTGCGTCGTGACAATAGCCATTGGCAGCATGACCTCCAGCTGCTATCGGATTCAGTGGATCTTGAATATTTATAAAATGTGGTCCCTCGTTAAAAGTATCACTACCTACAGCATAAGCAAATCCGGTATCTTCATTAATTATAATATTATGTGCCTTTCCGAATCCGTCATAATAAGCATCTTTTGTAAAAGTAACTGGCGGATTGGCTACATTACGCAGCTTTGTTAAATCAAAAACCTGCATTCCATGTCCATCATCTTCACTTACAATAAAGGCATAATTATTATAGGTTTTTACATCCCTCCAGGTAGTATGTTCTGTACTCTCACCAGGTAATTGCCCTAAATAGATAGGATTCACAGGATCAGAGACATCGATAAAAGCAGTAGCTTCATTTAAGCAAATAAGTGCGTATTCTTTCCCGTCCATAGGGTCGGTCCAACCCCAAGAGTCATTCGCCTTAACCGAATTCATAGTTGCCAAGGTCACTTGAGAGAGCAAATCAACCTTGCTACATTCAAAAGGGCCAGCAGTACCATTTTCACATGGCGTTTGTGCAATAGAGGCAAAACAAATTGTAAAGGTGAATAAAAGGGTTAAAGTTTTCATTTTGAATCGATTTTAGTAAAGCTACAAAGAATTTGTCTGAAACCTAGCTTATGTAAATTCAGGCTTTTTGCCGATCACGCCCTGATATAATTTTCTTAGAACGGGCATGTCAGTTTCAATATCACCTGTTGGATAAAATGCGTCGTGTATCACGACCGTTTTGGTGCTATAATCGAATGCTACTGGAATGATAGGAACATTTGCCTTTAAAGCAATAAAATAGAAGCCTGTTTTCCAGGCGAGTACCTTTTTTCGCGTGCCCTCGGGGGCCAAAGACAACCTAAATTCTTCTTTTCCTTCAAAAACCTTAGCAATCGCTTCAACTTTATTCTGGCCTGGTGTTCGGTCTAGTGCCGCGCCACCCATCCATTTGAAGTACCAACCAAAAGGCGGTTTAAACAACTCGCGCTTCCCCACGAAATTGATTTCAATTTTGAGAATGCGTCGTGTGAAGACACCGATATAGAAGTCATGCCAGCTCGTATGCGGCACCACAATGATTACCGATTTCTTAATGGACCTATCGAAGTCGCCGTCGATGCTCCAGCCTAGAAGTTTATTAAATATAAATTTTGAAAGTCCCAAATATGGTATTGTACTACATTTTCAAATATAGCTCTTTCAATTTATCACGTGTCATAATATTTTCCCAATCATCACCCAAGGCATTTTCCCAAAGTGGAACAAGGCTCAATGCAATATCGATCATTGTTTCCATTTGGTCTTCGGTAAGGTTGGAACAAACATTTTGCGGGATGGTGATGTTGTGCATCTTTACCATTTCCTTAAAAAGTGCAACATCTTTTGGGTAATATTCATGCAAATGGTCAAAAACAATACAGTTTCCTACGCCGTGCTTTGTACCCAACACGTATGAAAGTCCGTAACTCATCGCGTGCGCCACTCCTACTTGGGAGTACGCAATGCTCATCCCACCGTGCCAAGAAGCCATCATTAGTTTTGCTCGCGATTCTGCATCAGATAAATTTTCGGTTAGGAAAATCTCTTTACACAGGTCGTATGCCTTCTCGCCATAACTTTCGCTAAAAGCATTAAGGAAAGTTCCGTTTAGAGATTCTACACAATGAATAAAACAATCCATTCCGGTAAAAAACCACTGGTTTTTAGGAACCCCTTGCGTTAGATCTGGATCTAACACCACCTGATCGTAGGGTGTGAAATCACTGTTGAGGCCTAATTTTTTCTCGGGACCCGTTAAAATTGCGGTTCTAGAAACTTCTGCACCTGTACCCGAAATGGTAGGAATACCAACGTGATACACTCCTTTGTTAGAAAGTAAATCCCAACCTTGATAATCGGCTGCACTACCCTTGTTGGTTAACAAAAGAGAAACTGCTTTCGCGAGGTCGAGTACACTTCCCCCACCAATACCGATGATACCTGAAGGCAGATAGGTAAATTCGTTTTTAATATTTTTTACAATCGTATCAACCTGTTCGGTTTTTGGCTCCTCTAAGGTAGAAACAAAAAGCAACTTGTCGTTAAATCGTAGGGTGAGTTTGTCTAAAAAGGCTTCATTTTTTTTGAAAACGTCGTCTACCAGATAGATGAAAGGTGCCTGTTCTTTCCGCTTATCGGCTAAAATAGATGGCAACTGATCAAAACTTCCTTGTCCGAATATCACTTTCGGTACCATTGGGAAGTTTCGGTATTTATTGTTCACCGCAGTCGTAGAACTTTCTTTTAACGCTCTATTTGCTCGTATTAAATCTTCTGGAGTATCAATTTCGATACCTTCATTATTATTAATTGCCATTTTTATATTCTTTCCATATTCTAGATAACGGATACATTCAATTTTTTCTGCAGCTTCCAAGGCACGCATTGGTAACTTATGGAAATCCATTAAGGCCTCTTTTCTAAACGCATAGATTCCTTTGTGTTTATAGTATTGTACAGAAACGTTTTTGTCTCTCGGGTACGGAATGGGAGATCGTGAAAAATACTGTGCGAAGTTGTTTTTGTCTACCACAACTTTCACTGCGTTCGGGTCGCTAATCTCTTTCCAATCGTAAATTTCGGTCATGAGCGATGCCAAATCTATTTTATCTGCATCTGCACCGTTAAAAACAGCCAATACTTGTTCGAGACCTAGTTTACTGGTAAAAGGTTCGTCCCCTTGAACGTTCACGATAATATCTACATCCATGTGTTCTACCGCCTCAGCGATCCGGTCGCTACCACAATCGTGTTCTTTTTTACTCATGATGGCTTTTCCTCCATTGAGTTCTATTTCGTTGAAGATGATATCGCTATCGGTAACTACGTAAACTTCATCAAAAAGCTTTGTAGCCTTTGTGGCTTCATACGTTCGAACAATCACTGGCTTGCCGCCAAGATCTTGCATTAATTTTCCTGGAAATCGAGATGCGCCGTACCGCGCAGGGATCATTGCTATTATTTTCAATTCGGTCTATTTTACGTTGAAGTGAGCAAAAATATATAATTATCTACGTTCAAGATGCTAGAAAAGAAGAAAGGTTTACTCTAGTTCCTCAAAAAATTCATTTTTAAAACCAATGAGGTACAATTTTTCCTTGGCGCGGGTCACCGCGGTGTACAACCAGCGAAGGTATTCTTTGTCTATTCCGTTAGGCAGATAAGGTTGTTCTACAAAAACGGTATTCCATTGACCCCCTTGCGACTTGTGACAGGTGATGGCATAGGAAAATTTTACCTGTAGTGCGTTAAAATACTTATTGTTTTTTACCGCCAAGAACTTTTTATACTTGCTCTTTTCATTTTGGTAGTCTTTCATCACCTCTTGGTACAATTGGTTCGATTCTTCATACGAAAGCGAGGAAGTTTCAGAAACGAGCGTGTCTAAAAGGAGTACTGTTTCAAAAGGTTTCATCTTGGGATAATCAATCATCTGTACTTGCACTTCCGCGAAGCGAAAACCATACAATTCTTTAAATGTGAAAATTTCAAGTACTTTAATAATATCACCGTTGGCAATAAATCCTGCTTCACTGGTTGGTTTCAGCCAATGATAATTATTTTTTACCACCATGAGGTAATCTCCTGCAGACAATTCTTCTTCCTGAAATAAAATCCGATTGCGAATGTTCTGATTATAAAGATTGGCTCTTTTATTAGAACGTACAATAATAACGGTGTCTTCATTACCTTGGTTATGGTAGCAGTCGCTAATGGCTTCTTGTAGTTCGTGTCCATCTTGTGGACGCACAACTTCTGGAAATGCCAATTCTGAAAATTTAAAACTTTCATATATACCAGAGTCCAACACATTGCGCAATTTTGTGGCATTGTGTAAAATACCGCTATCAGATTGTTGGCGCACAACCTCGTCCAGTTCGATAGTGATGACTTCCTTATTATAGTGACTCTCTAGAATTCTAGCGTCAAGCGCAGGGCTCAGACTTAACTTCACAGGAGGCAACTGGGCAGTGTCGCCAATGAGCAACAGTTTACAATTATTGCCACTGTAAACAAATTCCATGAGGTCGTCTAGCAACGAGCCATTTTCGAACAATTTAGATTCTTGTGCCACATCTGGGATCATAGATGCCTCATCTACAATAAAAAGTACGTTCTTGCTTTTGTTTTTTTGAAGGGTAAACGAAACACCCCCACCACTTTCGCTTTTTGGAACATATATCTTTTTATGGATGGTAAGCGCTTGTTTTCCGGCGTAGTTGCCGATAACTTTAGCCGCTCGCCCAGTAGGGGCCAATAGTGAAAATGACTTCTGTGCTTTCCATAGATTTTTTACTAGGGTACCCACCAAGGTGGTCTTACCCGTTCCTGCATATCCTTTTAATAAGAAGACTTCATCTTTGGAATCGCTTAGGATAAACTTCGATAATAATTGTAGGGTAACTTCCTGTTTTGCAGTAGGGGTATGTGCAAAATCGTGTTTCAATAAGCTGTAAAAGCGGGAAGCGTCCATAAAACAAGAAGGTTCAAAGGCTAAAGATAGGTAGGTTTTTTTCAGAATTTAGGGGAACGAACAAAAAAATATTGTAGATTTGTGACAGACCAAAAAAAGATAAATTTTAAAATTAAACAATCATATCTAATGAAAATTGTACTTCAAATTGTTCTGTGGATTGCCATCATATTCTTAGGCTACAAGTTATACGGTTCTATCACAGGGCCTATCGAATTCAATAAGATAAAAGAAGCACGGTACAAAAAGGTAATCGTGAACTTACAAGATATTCAGGCGGCACAATTGGCACACCAAGAAATCGTTGGCGACTTTACAGGTAGCTTCGATAGTTTAGTGCAATTTATTGATACAGCAAAATTTGCCATTACACAACGACGCGACACTAGTTTTGCTGATGTAGAAAAAAATAAGGCCTTCGGACTAGATCCCTTGACAGGAGGTTATATTTTAGAAGAAATTATCGTAGATACACTGCGTTTTACTCCCGTGAGAGATTCATTGTACGGTGGTACTGATCGATATAAAACAATGATGAACATCCCAGTTGAAGATGTTGATTCGAAAATTGAATTGAAAGCAGGGAAATTAACTAAGAACGACGTAACCTATTCAGTTTTTGAAGCACGAGTTCCAAAAACGGTACTTCTTTCAGACCTTGATAAAGATTTGATGGCGCAAGAACTTCAGGTAGTTTCTGTAGATGGGGTGAATGGAGAATACATTAAAGTAGGTTCTATGAACGAAATAAATACCAGTGGAAACTGGCCTAAAAACTTAGAAACTGCAAAAAAGCAATAACATATCCACTATAGGAAATAGTCTGTCCGTTCAAGTAACATTGACCGGACTTTCTTTTTTGGTGAAATCTCCAAACGAGAATGAAGTCCTACATTTTTCAGAACGTAAGTTTAGTTCACAATACAATCCGCAAGATCTACTAGTCGCGCTCAAAGCTGAAATAGAAAACGAACCTTTACTCAAGGCCTGTACCGAAATAACCGTTATCTATGCCCATAGCACGTATACCTTAGTTCCCGATACTCTTTTTGATGAAACCAAGCTCAGTGAATATTTGAAGTTCAACACCAAAATCCTGGCAGGCGATTTTATTGCCTATGACACGGTTGATGAACACAAAATTCATGTAGTTTATGTGCCTTTGGTGAATGTAAATAACTACTTTTTTGACACCTTTGGGAGTTTTCAGTACTACCACGCCACTACCCTGTTGCTACAACAGCTTCTTAAAAAAGAGCAATCTGGAGACACCAAGAAGGTGTATGTACATGTGGGAAGAGACGAGATAGATTTGGTGTTGATCGATAGCGGAGCCTTAGTCCTCTGCAATACCTACCCCTACAGAACCCCTGAAGATTTAGCCTATTATGTACTCTTTGCGTTTGAGCAATTAAAGTGGAGTCCCGAAAGTGTTGAAACCGTACTACTCGGTGCCGTCTCTGAAGATGACGCTACCTATGCCATTCTATACACCTATATCCGCAACATTTCTGTGGGTTATGAAGAAGCTTCCCTCTCGATTGATGGAACCGACGCTCACCAATATTTTTTACTGAAAAACACTTAAAACTGTGCGAATTATATCAGGATCACATAAAGGAAAACGTTTAACGGCTCCTAAAAACTTACCCGTTCGACCCACAACCGATTTTGCAAAAGAGGCACTGTTCAACATACTTAACAATCGTTTTTATTTTCCCGAAACTAACATTCTCGACTTGTTTGCGGGTACCGGTAATATTGGTTTTGAGTTTTGTTCGCGTGGAAGCGAAAAGGTAACCAGCGTAGATGCGCATTATGGCTGTGTGGGGTACATTCAAAAAATAGCGGAAGAACTAGAATTTCCTATTACAACTGTAAAAGCCGATGTGCTAAAATTCATTCATACTAGCAACGAAAAGTTCGATATCATTTTCGCAGACCCACCCTACAACTTCGAACTTGATGAACTTTCTGAATTGGTGGCGAAAATTATGGACAAAGATATGCTGAAAGATGACGGACTTCTCATTGTTGAGCATACAAAACACCTCGATTTGAGCGAATTTCCAAATTTTGAAGAAGCGAGAAAGTACGGTGGATCTGTATTCAGCTTTTTTAGTTGAAGGGCGTAAAGCATTTCTAAATCTAAAGTAATTTCACGCTACTTCGCTACGTGTTAAATCTATTCAATTATAGAATATTTCTAAGGGAGGCAACTTAAATCACAGCATATTTCAAATTGCAACTTACTGTATATTAATTGTATAAAATAATTTTGTACATTTAATTAATGACCGCATCAAAGACCATTGATTTAGAGTTTGCTGAAATCGAAGTGTATGAACATTTTGTTGTTTCTACCATAAAAGAAGGAGTGACATTTGGCAAAAAATACTTACAACAACTTTTTGAAGTATTCTCTACCTATTATAAAGACCGGCCCTTTGTTTCTATTGCCAACCGTGCATACGATTATACCATAGATCCCAATTTATTGAGCAATTACAAGCATCCTGAATTATTAGGAATTGCCGTAGTGTGCCATACAGACGCAGCTAAAAAAACAGCCTTATTCGAGCAAAAATTTTACGATGGCCAGTTTGAAATTTTCGATTCGATTGAAGAAGCAAAAGAGTGGAGTCTTCAACTCTTGGGAGATCATTTAAAAAATGCAGGCCTATAAGCCGGATTCTGTCTCACGCCTATGGCGTGATCCTTATCATTTATCTGGACGTTACATTGCTGCAACGCTCTAGCTGCCTACCCTCCAGCATTGGGCGGGAACCCTTAGCGCTGGTTTACGTGGCATTTCACCGCATAGAGTTTACCTGGTTTCACTACAGCATTACCTGTACATTCTTTCTGTTGCACTGGTCCTAATCGCGCCGCTGGCGTGACCGACGGCTGTTAGCCGCTATGCTTCCCTATGGTGTCCGGACTTTCCTCCCCGATCCCGATCGGGACAGAGCGATAAGGCGGCCTGCGCTGCAAAAGTAACTCAATGTTAATAAATAGCGTAAAAACACAGTGCGTATTTTTCTGAAAGTAAGTCGGCATTCCTATATTTGTTTTATACGTATGGAGCATTTTATTGTATCGGCTAGAAAGTACAGACCCACCGTCTTTAAAGACGTTGTTGGGCAACAAGCTATTACCAACACGCTTGAAAATGCGATCGAAAACGACCATTTGGCGCAAGCGCTTTTGTTTACAGGTCCGCGTGGTGTTGGAAAAACTACTTGCGCACGTATTCTGGCCAAGAAAATCAATCAGGATGGTACAGAACGTGACGATGAAGATTTTGCTTTCAATATTTTTGAGTTAGATGCTGCTTCTAACAACTCGGTTGATGATATCCGAAACTTAATTGATCAAGTACGCATTCCGCCACAGGTAGGGACTTATAAAGTGTACATTATAGATGAGGTACACATGCTTTCTTCTGCCGCTTTTAACGCGTTTTTAAAAACCTTAGAGGAGCCTCCAAAGCATGCCATTTTTATTCTAGCAACTACTGAAAAGCATAAAATCATCCCTACTATTTTATCGCGTTGCCAAATATTCGATTTTAGACGAATTACGGTTCAAGATATCAAAGGCCATCTGGCCGAAGTGGCACAATCTGAAGGAGTACAAGCAGATGATGACGCGCTACATATTATCGCCCAAAAGGCAGACGGTGCCTTACGCGATGCACTCTCAATTTTTGACAGGGTTATTAGTTTTAGCGGAAAAACCCTAACTCGAGAAGCCGTTACTGAAAATTTAAACGTACTGGATTACACGTACTATTTCAGTATAACAGACCTCCTACTGTCAAATAACATTCCGCAAGTTCTGGTTTCATACAACGACATTTTGGCCAAAGGCTTCGATGGCCACCATTTTATCATGGGTCTTGCCTCCCACTTTCGAGATTTATTGGTATGCAGAAACCAAGAAACAATTTCATTGCTTGAAGTCGGTGAACAGGTAAAAGCCATGTATTTTGAACAATCACAAAAAACGACTGCTACTTTTTTAATAGAAGCAATCGATTTGGCAAATACCTGCGATCTTAAATACAAATCGAGTAGAAATCAGCGGTTATTAGTAGAGCTTTGCTTAATGCAATTGGCTTCACTTACTGCCAAGGCTGAAAAAAAAAAGCCTAACCTGAACGAGGAGCGGTTTGTTCTCCCCCCTTCCCATTTTGAAAATGTGGTTGTAGAAAAGGTAGATGCACCAATTCTAGAAAAACAGCCTGCAGCCACCCATGTTGCTAAGAAAGTAGATGATTTAAACGCTGGTACTAAAGAACCTGTTGCGCCAGAGCCCGAAACTGAACCTGCTGACAATATTCCCCCAGATACATCAAATAAAGACAAGGAGCGTGTAATAGAACGACCACAGATTCTGGCAGAGCGAAATGCAAAAAAAGTTTCGGCATTATCACTTAAGAGCATAAAGAAAAAACAGGAACTGCAAAAGGAATTGGTTGCTAAACAACCTGACCAGAAAAACCTTCCGAAGGAATCGTTTACAGAAGAGGAAATGCTATCGGCATGGAATACATATACTAAAAAGATGGAAGGAGAAGGTAATTTCAACCTACATTCTCACCTGTCGATGGGTGTACCACGGTTAGAAGGGAATTTGTTGCATTTAGAGTTTCCGAACAATACCATAAAAACGGAAGTAGAACGCGCTAAATACGAATTGCTAGGATTTCTGAGAGAGCAGCTGAATAATTATGATGTAGATCTTTCCATAGAAGTAAATGAAGCTGAAGTAAAGCGATATGCTTATACCCCGAAAGAAAAATTCGAGAAGTTGAAAGAAAAGAATCCGCTGATTGAAAAACTGCGCCAAGAATTTGATTTAGATATTTGATGGAACCTGAAAAGCACATACAAATGCTCGGACTTAAACTTCCTACCGATCCGCGATGGGTAAATATTGTTGAAAAAAATATTGAGGAAATCCTGACAGACCATGCGTACTGCGAGCAAAAAGCAGCTTCTACCGCTATCTCACTCATTGTTTCCTTTCCAGAATATACCGAATTGGTACAAGAGATGGTTTTATTGGTAAAAGAGGAAATCAGTCATTTTAAAATGGTACACGACAAAATACTCGAACGCGGCTGGGTCATGGGTCGCGACCGAAAAGACGAGTATGTGATTGCCATTACTAAGTTTTTCCCGAAAGGCGGCAGTCGCACTACGCAGTTAGTGCATAGGCTGTTGTATGCAGCGCTTATTGAAGCCCGTAGCTGTGAGCGATTTCGGTTGTTGAGCGAACAATTAGAAGATAAAACATTAGCTGAATTTTATAGAAATCTCATGGTAAGCGAAGCCAACCACTACACCATGTTTTTAGGCTTTGCCAGACAATATGGCGATCGCAAAGAAGTGGATACCAAATGGCAAGAATTATTGGCTTTTGAAGCCAAGGTGATGAAAGATTTGGGGAAACAAGAAACGATACATGGGTAACAGTGAGTAGTGCACTTCGACAGGCTCAGTGTGACAAGTAGTGAGTAGTGAGTAGTGAGTAGTGAGTAGTGAGTAGTGAGTAGTGAAAAGAATGTCATTCTGAATGAAACGCAGTGAAGTGAAGAATCTCAGAAATAGCTGGAAGTTAGAAGCTGGAAGTTGGTTGTCTGTTGTCAGTTATCTGTTGTCAGTTGTTAGTTGTTGGTTGTTAGTTTTCAGTTTTCAAAACAATGTCATTCTGAACATAACGCAGTGAAGTGTAGAATCTCAGAAATAGGTTGAAGCTGGAAGTTAGAAGTTGAAAGCTCGCCTCGTACCGAACGTATGTTCGGGCGGGTTGGAAACAACCATAGTTACTTTACCTCTAACTCTTTTGCTATTTTTTCGTTATAGAGACTTTTAATGATCCCGTCTGCTAAACCAATTTTAGGAACGAAAATATTCTTCGCCTTGCTCCATTTCATCGCAGAAAGATAGATTCGTGTGGCAGGAATGATTACGTCTGCCCTATCTGGATTCATTTGCAATTCAAAAATACGTTCGTGGTACGTCATTTCTTTAATCCGCTCAAAATATCCCGCCATAAAAAAGTAACTCAAAGGTTTTCCTATTTTTTTACCGCTACTTTTATAAATGCTGTTAATATTTCCGCCAGAACCAATCACATTTATTTTGCTGTACATCTCTGTATTCTCACGAATCCAATCGCGAACTTCGTCCCAAATAGATTCACGTACCATATCGTTCAAGATACGAACCGTTCCTAATTTAAACGATCTGCTGGTTATATTTTTACCATTGGCATACACTGTAAATTCGGTACTTCCGCCGCCCACGTCAACATACAAAAACACTTTATTATCTTCGATAAGGTCTTTTAGATCGGTAGATGAAATGATGGCCGCTTCGTCGGTGCCATCGATGATGTGGATTTGAAGTCCTGTTTCGTCTAAAATCTTTGCCGCAATATCTTTTCCATTTCGGGCTTCTCGCATGGCGCTTGTCGCACAAGCCCGATAATCGACCACATTGTGGGTTTTCATAATCAAACTGAACGCTTTCATCGCGTCTACCATACGCAAATAGTTTTTTTCTGAAATTTTCTCTTCTAAAAAAACGTCTGCACCCAAGCGAATAGGCACCCGAACCAACGATGTTTTTTTAAACAATGGCGAGTGTCCTTCTTTTTCTATAACTGTGGCAATAAGCAGCCGTATGGCATTAGAGCCAATATCGATTGCAGCGTATTTATCTATGTTCAGCAAACTATTCTTTTAATTTTTCGGTATAATATTCGTACGTTTTAAACTGAGAACGTACGCGTTCTTTTTTATTTCTCCTGTAACTGTTGGTCTGTCGCTTGTTAATGATTCTAGCTTTTACATTATCACTCCAACAAATATCGAAAGTGTCATTTATTTCCTGTTTGATATCTTCATCATATATTGGACATGAAATTTCAACGCGATTGTCTAGGTTTCGACCCATAAAATCGGCAGACGAGATGTACATCTTCTGATTTCCACCATTTTCAAAAATATAAAGTCTCGGGTGTTCCAAAAATTTATCGATGATACTGATCACTTCAATATTCTCGCTCATTCCTTCTACTCCAGGAATAAGGCAGCAAATACCCCTTACTATCATCTGAATGCGAACCCCTGCCCTGCTGGCTTCGTACAGCTTATCGATCATTTTAAAATCTGACAGGCTGTTCAGCTTTAATCGAATCCCACTTGTCAATCCTGCTTGGTGATTTTCAATTTCCTTTTCAATTAAATTATAAATCGCATTTCGGGTATAATGGGGCGATACAATTAGATGTCGGTACTTTTTGACTTTATAATTCACTTCAAAAAAATCGAATACCTTATTAATTTCTTTACATATTTTCTGATTCGCCGTGAATAAGGTGTAATCTGTATAGAGACGGGCGGTAGATTCGTTGAAGTTACCTGTAGACACAAACGCATAGCGTTTCAGTTTGTCACCTTCTTTTCGCTCTACCAAACACGCCTTACAGTGTACTTTAAGTCCGGCCACCCCAAAGATAAGACGAACGCCCTCACTCTGCATTTGTTCTGCATAGCGAATATTGGCTGCTTCGTCAAAACGCGCCTGCAATTCAATTTGCACCGTTACATCTTTTCCATTCTTTGCGGCATTAATAAGCGAACTCGCGATATGCGAAACCTCTGCCAATCGATAAATAGTGATTTTTAACGCCTGAACTTTAGGGTCTAATGCTGCTTCCCGCAAAAATTTTACGACGTAAGAGAATGTTTGGTAAGGAGCATATAGCAGATAATCTTTCTCAATGATTTTATCGAACAAACTACCTTGTAGACTAAGCCCTTTTATGGGCAATGGCTGTATTTTCTTGTATTGCAGCTCATTTTTACCCAAGCTAGGAAATTTCATATAATCGCGACGGTTATGATAGCGTCCGCCTGGAATGATACTGTCGGTATCGTCCACACCCATTTTCTCCATAAGGTATCGCAGTGTTTCTTTATCGATACTCTTATCGTACACAAACCGAACGGGATCTCCTACACTTCGGTTTTTAACACTTTTGGAAATTTTTTCAATAAAACTACGGCTCAGGTCACTATCGATATCAAGTTCGGCGTCTCTTGTGATTTTAATCATGTGTGCCGAGATGGCATCGTATTTAAAAATACTGAAAATATTATCTAAACAATGACGGATAAGGTCGTCGAGAATGATGATATATTGTTTTTCACCTTCTTGCGGCAATACAACAAATCGTTCGATAGATCTTGGTATTTCAATAAGCGCATAATTGTTCTTTTTCTCGAAGGTTTCATCTTCTTTGCTCATTTTCATTCGCACTGCGAGGTAAGCAGCACTGTCTTTAAGAGTCGGAAACTGCTCTAATTCACCAATCATGATGGTGACCAAGGCCGGACTCACCTTTCTGATAAAATAATCTGAGATAAATTCGCCCTGAGCTTCAGAAACCTCATGCTCATCGATGATGTAGATATTTTCATCTTGAAGCTGGGCTTCGATATCGCTTAGTATGCGCAAGCTTGTTTTTTGGTGTTCAATTACGGTTTGCGTAATCTCTTCTAATAAATCTTTGGCTGTAATTCCGCCCAAAAAGCTCTTTCCGCCCTTTCCCGCCTCGGCAATACGTTTTATGGTTGCATACCGTACTTTAAAAAATTCATCTAAGTTATTTGAAAAAATCCCTAGAAATCGCAGCCGTTCAATAAGCGGAGTAGTCTCATCTTCAGCTTCTTGTAGAACGCGCGCATTAAATTGCAGCCAGCTTAGCTCTCTATTAAAATAGGTGTTAGCAGCCGTGCTATATTCGTCAATTTTCTCTGTCATTTTTTTAAGTGTCTTGGGAATACCATAGTGGTTGTTTTTCCTGTAGAAATATCTTGCCATGCTTCTACATCAAACTCAATTATTACAAAACCACAAGTCGGCAAGTTGTCAATATACTGATTCCCTAACATATTCGCAATGCTAGTAAACGCATGGTTGTGACCAACTATCATCACGCAATTTAATGCATTGTCTAGACCTTTAATCACCTCCATTACATTTTGGCCACTAAAATCGTATAATGTGTGGTCGGTACTAAAGTCGTCGTCTGACACCCCAAATGTTTTCTTGAAATAGTTTGCTGTTGTGAGTGCACGTGTAGCATCGCTACTGATCATTTTTTCGGGGGCGCTATAATTTTTTGCCACGTATTCTGATACCAATTTCCCATCTCTTTTACCGCGACCTTTTAACGGTCGTTGATGGTCTATCACATCGTGTTTCCAAGACGATTTGGCGTGGCGTGCCATATATAAAGTTTTCATGTTTGTTCTTAGTTTTACGGTTGGAAAATAATTTTTTTTACTACTGAAATTTTAAGGAAACGATCACGTTGCTATGGTTGTACACGTTGTATATCCCATGTTTCACCATTTTTAAGATACTGAATTCTATCGTGTAGTCTGCTTCTTCTTCCCTGCCAAAATTCAAATGCTGAAGGTCGCAGTAGGTAGCCGCCCCAATTTTTAGGTTTTGGAATTTCTAATCCTTCAAATTGTTTTTCGAGCGCTACGAGTTTTGTCTCAAGTGCTTCACGGTCTATAATCGGTTCAGATTGGTCTGAGACCAAAGCCCCCAACTGACTTTTTCTAGGGCGTTTTTTGAAATAGGCAACCGATTGTTCTTCCGAGACCTTTTCAGCAACACCTTTTATGATCACTTGTTGTTCTAGCGCTGGCCAAAAGAAAGATACACAAATCTTCGGGTGTTTTGCGATGGCGCGTCCTTTCTCGCTTCCGTAGTTGGTGTAGAACACAAAGCCCTGTTTTGAAAATTCCTTTAATAAAACTACCCTACCCCGCGGAAAACCATCTTCTCCCACCGTACTTAAAGTCATTGCATTGGCTTCTTCAATAGCCTCTGAAGCATCAGCCTTTTGAAACCATTCCTGAAATTGTTGAAAGGGATCTTCAGAAACATTCTGAAGATTCAGCTCGCCATGTTCATAAGATTTTCGATAGTGGTGCAAGTCTCGGTTCATGTGCTACTTTTGGTAAAAATACAAAGAAAGGCAGTGCAGTACGAAGCCGATGGTTTTAAATTTGGGTTAAAACTATCTTTTACAGAGACCGTGTGGATTTTAACTTGAAGCACTCCTTCTGCGCTACCAGCAGCAAATAAAAATACATATGGTGGTGATAATGGATTACGTCAACGAAATCGATAAAAAATCGAAATTATTCTTCAAAGTACCTGTAAATATTTAGTGTAACACTATTTTTGAAATCCATACTAATACAGTGTATTCTATTACACTTAAAAAAACAAAAACGCTATTTTGCTGAACCACGATGCTCCTTTTTCAATCTACAGGCATACTGAAGATATACCAGAAGCCCAATGGAATTCGGTACTTGCGTCGCAATCTATATTTCTATCGCTCCCCTACCTTCGTTCGCTAGAACATTCATTGGCAAGCAGCATCAAACTCTATTACATTCTCGTTCACGACAGTAAACAGAATCCGATACTTGCCGGCGTGTTTCAATTAACGGCGTTTACCTATAAAAAAGGGTCGCAAACCAATCTTTTACTGAAACTGTTCCAAGATTGTAAAAACAAGGATGATAGTGTATCTATTCACGGACTCGTATGTGGAAACATTTTCGCAACAGGTAAGCACGGATTTGCCCATACTGAAACATTAACTACAAGAGCGGCTATCGAGTTAATGGCATCAGCAGCAAAGGAAATTCAGAGCCAATTAAAACAGAAAGACCTGTTTTCAGTACAACTGTTTAAAGATTTTACAACTTCTGAAATCAAATCGGCACATATTCTAGAAGATTTTAAATACCGTCCGTTTCAAGCAGACGTAACCATGGTATTACCAATAGATGAGCATTGGACCAATTTTGACACCTATCTGCAGAGTATGAAGGCAAAGTATAGGACCAAAGCAAACAGTGCCTTTAAAAAGGCTGAAAAACTCTCAATTGTCTCTCTTTCGGCAATACAAATAGCACAAAATGAAGCACAACTGCTGCGGCTTTTCAAAAATGTACAGGACAAATCAGATTACAGTTATGGCGAGCAATACCCGCTTGCATTTAACGCTTTAAAACAAAACTTAGGACCACAGTTTCTGTGTAAAGGCGCTTTTTTAAATGATAAATTAGTAGGTTTTAGCACCGCTTTTTTAAACAATGACACTTTAGAGGCGAGCTACATTGGCCTAGATTACGAGTACAACATTTCACATGCCCTCTACGAACGCTTACTTTATGGCTATGTAGAAGATGCTATAGCACACAAGTTGTCATCACTAACTTTGGGGAGAACCAGCGAGCTCATAAAAAGTGCCATGGGGGCTATACCCAAAGAAATGACACTCTATATCAAGCACACTTCCAAGCTGAAAAATGCATTGTTAAAACCCATTGTGGAAGCCATTTCGCCCAGCGATTTTGAACTCCGCACTCCGTTTAAAGCTACGTTTTATAAAAGTAATGATTCGTGAATTACCCCCACTGACACAGAATTCCGCCCATAAGTGAAAGCGTTATTATCCAATACCCAGCGTTAATAAAGCCGTATTTCAAGCTTTTTGTTTCAAACAAACCGTTAATCATGATAATGGGAAGTCCCACAAATACGCCTACGAGCCCGCCGTGCAGTGCGCCGTGCTTAAAAGTTCGGTAATAGCCACCATACTGCTCCATAAAACTATCAATCTGGTTCATAACCTCAGAGCCTTCTTCTAGAAATCCGGGTTCTGCCGCAAAAAGTGAATAATAATCTGTTTGGTGTACCACAAGACCAAATACAAAAAAAGACAAGATAAAACTGAGGATAAGGGTGACGCCAAAAATTTTGGCTTTATTGCCCGATTTTAGTTGTGCTTCAGTAACATTGGCAGTCTTCATCCAGGCATTTCCGAAGGTTTTTGGGTTGTAATAAATAAATCCGACCACAAGGGGAACTAGGGCCGCTAAGGCCACTATTAACAAATTAGGAAACATACAATTTTGGTTTAAGGTTGCTTAATGGGAATCAATTATAAGAAATTGATAAAAACTTTAGCTGTACGTCACTCAATTACCAATTTAATTACGTGCGTATTGAATTCTTCAGAAATACTAAGAAAATAAATTCCAGTAGGCGTTCCTGAGAAATCAACGCTATGATCGGATAATACACCCTCTCGGACTAATTGTCCAGCAATTGAATAGAGTGAATAATTGGCATTAGAAATCGTATTAAAATAAACTAAACCTGTTGTAGGATTAGGATATAGGTAAAACCCCATAATTTCTGCATCATCTTCTAGACCCAGCACAATATCACATGCATCTGCAATTTCATATCTAGTATCACAACCGGTAGCATTAGAGCTAATATCATAATCGCTAAGAGGTCTTGATTCAAGAAATTGACACACGGGTGACACATTGCAAGTAGCTAATAAATCATTATATACAATAACCAATTTATCAATTCCAGTAGGATTTATATTTTCAATACCCGTTAAACTTTCGAGGGCATTATTATCGTAGAAACGAAGTTGTCCATTAACAGTTTGCAGGTTAGCTAGTGCTGAAAGATCTATCAATTGTTGATTACTATTTAACTTAAACCCATCATTCACATTGATTAAGTTTTCTAATCCTGCTAATGATGTAAGTGAACTATTTTCTATAACAAAATTTCCTGAGCAAGAAGAAAGACTTTGCAACATTGAAATGTCTGAAAGTAACGGATTTGCTCTTAAGATAAAATCTCCAGAAATATCAGTTATTGATGGGAACCCACTTAAAGAATTAAGATTTCCATTGTGACTTATTTCAATATTACCATCAATAGATGCTATGTTTTCTAGTCCATTTAAATTTAATAGTGATTCATTTCTGAAAACACTAAGACTGCCAATATGATATATATTGTCAAACACAGATAAGTTTACCAAATGATTCATATCACTTATAACAAATTTTCCCGCAATTGAAGTGATATTGCTTAAAGATGAGTAATTTAGGTTAGGGTTATTACAACGATTAATAACAAGATCATTTTGAAGAGAGGAAATTTGCTGAATTCCATTAAACGATCTCAAATAGTATAACGAAGACAATTTTAACCCCCCTAAGGATTGTATATTACTAAAATGCTCCAAATCTTCTAAAAGCAAGTATTGTAAGTAAAGTGTTCCTCCTATGCTAGTGATGTTTTGAAAGGTAGAAAAATCATTAGTATAATCAATGGGCCCAAGAATCAAATTTCCAGATAAGTGGGTTATGTTATCAAAACTTTCAATGGTATTTAATTTGTAGTTACCTCCAATGGTGATACCGCCGCAACTAGTTAGATTATGAAATACTGATATGCTTTGAAGGATATCGTTACCGGTAATTATCAAATCTCCTGTTATGGTATGGATATTCCCTAATGCACTAATTCCACTAAGAGAATTATTATCGTTTATCTCTATACTTTCTGCACTTCGAATATTATTTAATGCATGTATTGTTAATAAATCATCATTATTTTCAATCACTAACTTCCCCAAAGCATCATTTATATTTTCTAAACCATGTAATGACGTAAGCGCTCTATAATTTTTTATTGTTAAATCAGTAATTTCAGACAAATTATCTAATCCAGACAAAGTATTCATTACATTATTATTTTCAAGTAATAACGAATTAATGGAAGTAATGTATTGCAGACCTGAAAGATTTGGCAAATTCCAACAGTTAATTTCTAAAGTATTGAACTCTGTAAGATTAGTATTCAGGTTATTCATAGTTACCAATTCATTATTGGCGTAAAGAATAAGGTTATCTATATCTTCTACATTGTCAAGACCTTCTAAAGAAGTGATCTCTGTCCATCTAATCTCCAAATGGTGTATGCTAACCAATTGAGACAATGGTAGAAGATTAGTGATATCACTATCATACCCATCTATAATCAATGTTCCTTCAACTTCATTACATCCTGGGTAATTGGCAGAAAAATTGTTTAACTCGGTTTGTGAAGTAATTATTAATTCACCAGGAATGCATGTTTGACCAGACATAAAAGTACAGGCCATAATTGCCAAGAAAAGACTGAGCGATTGAATTTTTTTATTCATTTACTAAATATAATGAAAAAAATCAAAAATTAAACACCTTCCCATCTTCAGCAAGCGCTACGTTTTCAAAAAGCTCTTGTGCTTCTCTGCGGAAATTTTCTAAGTTGCCATAGCGTCCAGAGTAATGCCCTAAGATAAGCGTTCCTACATCGGCTTTCTTGGCAATGGCGGCTGCTTCTTTGGCGGTACTGTGCTTGGTTTTTTCAGCTAGGTCGTGGTGTAGGTCTAAAAAGGTGCTTTCGTGGTATAATGCCGTAGCTTTCGTTATCTGCGGAACAATAACCGGATAATAAGCCGTATCACTGCAATACGCATAACTTTTTGCGGGTGGCGGATCGAAAGTAATATCTGCATTCGGGATGGGCTCACCCGTTTTGGTAATCCCATCTGCGCCTTTTTTGATTTTGTTGTAATAGCTCAATTCCACATTCAATTTTCGAGCTTTTTCTATATCCAACGAACGTTCACCCAATTTTTCCTGAAACAAAAAACCGTTGGTGTATACCCTGTGGTCCAGCGGTATGGTTGTAACTGTGAGCTTGTCGTCCTCAAAAATCAATTCGGGCTCGAGGCTGGTGAGTTCGTGGAAATACAAGCCGTAATTAGTATAACTTTTGCCTAATTTTAGTTGAAGTAAAATAGCCTCTTTAATTCCTTTTGGTCCGTAAATGTGTAAATCGGCTGTACGACCCAAAAGCCTGAACGTAGAAATAAGCCCTACCAAGCCAAAAAAATGATCTCCGTGCAGGTGTGAGATAAAAACGTGCTTGACTCTAGAGAACTTTACCTTAAACTTTCGCAATTGGACTTGCGTACCTTCGGCGCAATCGATCAAAAACAGATGCCCTTTTACTTCCAATACTTGTGCTGTAGGATTTGCATCCCAGCGCGGGGTAGCAGAATGACAGCCTAAGATGGTAAGTTTCATAAAATTGTTTTAAAGCGCGATAAAAGTAGAGGTAGATTGATGTAACGATGAACAGCCTATTGCAACTGTTATTTTCAATTAAAAGCCTAAATCCCGCTCTATTTCTTCCATACCGATAATGTCTTCGGCCTCCTGAAGCGTTGGTACCACCACCATTTCGTAGGGAATATCGTCTGGATTAATGGCGTCGTTCACGAATACAAAAGACTGTTTTGTTTTACGGTGTAAGTTCGATACTTTTAAAAAAAGCAATAACTCTTGTAAGGTCAGGGTGCCGTAATCTAACAAGTTCAAGACTACATTCTGTCCTTTAAATTTATTCGGAATCTGATATTCAAGAAAAGATGCGAAGTCTGCTATGTCGTCTTTTTCATCTGCTAGGATGACGTAATTATCTTTATTTTCAATCTTCATGGTGCTGAATTTTTGAAGCTAGTAAGTATAAAACTGCCATTCTGATGGCAACACCGTTTTGAACTTGGTCTAAAATAATGGCCTGTTTGCTATCTGCCACGTCGCTGGTTATCTCGACACCGCGATTTATGGGTCCGGGGTGCATAACCACAATTTCTTTGTCTAGGCTATTTAGCATCGCTTTATTTAAGCCAAATTGCTGGGTATATTCGCGGGTAGTTGGGAAATAACTGATATCCATCCGTTCGTTTTGAACGCGCAACATATTTGCCACGTCACACCATTGCAACGCCTTTTTTAAGTTGGGCTCAAAGGTTACGCTTAAACTTTCTATATATTTAGGTATAAGTGTTTTAGGTCCGCACACCTTAACTTCTGCTCCAAGCTTTTGAAGTGCAAAAATATTGCTCAAAGCAACACGCGAATGGAGAATATCTCCCACAATAACTACTTTTTTTCCAGCGACATCGCCTAATTTTTCTCGTATGGAATAGCAATCTAACAACGCTTGCGTAGGATGCTCATGCGCGCCATCTCCAGCATTCACAATACTCGCATCTACATGTTTTGAAAGGAACACTCCTGCGCCCGGATTCGGGTGCCGCATGACCACCATATCTACTTTCATAGACAGGATATTGTTCACGGTATCGATAAGGGTTTCTCCTTTTTTTACCGAAGAGGAAGCTGCCGAGAAGTTGATGACATCTGCAGAGAGTCGTTTTTCGGCCAATTCGAATGAGAGTCTGGTACGCGTGCTGTTTTCAAAAAAGAGATTGGCAATCGTAATGTCGCGCAGTGAGGGCACTTTTTTTATGGGTCTGCTGATTACCTCTTTAAAATGGTCTGCCGTTTCGAAGATGAGTTGAATGTCGTCTTCGGTGATGTATTTAATTCCCAGTAAGTGTTTTACACTTAGTTCGCTCATAATATTTTTTAAAAATGCTATAGGCTGTAAGCGATATGCTTTAAGCCGCCTATTGCACATAGCTTAAAGCCAATTGCGGTAAAAAGTGCTAACTTTTTACCAGATACACAGCATCTTCTCCTTCATTTTCCTGCCAGCACACCTTAACCTTCTCATTACCGATCGCGTCTACCTGGCGACCACGGTAATCGGGCTGTATAGGCAAATGGCGGCTAAACCTTCTGTCTATCAGGGTTAGCAATTCGATTTCTAAGGGTCTTCCAAACGATTGGATGGCTGTTAGCGCACTGCGAATGCTACGCCCGGTATATAAAACGTCGTCTATAAAAACAACTTTCTTGTCTTCTACAATAAAATCGATGCTAGTAGTATTGGCTTCTAGGGGCTTTCCACTTCTTCGGAAATCGTCTCGATAAAAAGTGATGTCGAGGTATCCCAACCGTACATTTTTTATCTTGTACTCTGTTTCGAGCAATTGTTTAAGGCGTTCGGCCAAGAACACACCTCGCGGTTGTATGCCAATAAAAACGGTTTCTGAAAAGGTATCGTGGTTTTCTATCAACTGACAAGCCAAACGGTGAAGGGCAATCTGCACTTCGGTTGCGTTGAGTAACACTTTTTGGCCCATAGAAAGATCTGAATTGTATTCAGGGTACAAATTTAAAGGATTTTATGGAATATTGCGGCTTCGAGTGATTTTTGTTGACGCAGGAAAGAAAAATTGTATCGAGAAGCGCGTTAGGGATTGAAGTTAGGTACCCCGCCTTCGCCAAAAGATTGGGGGTGGGCAGGCGTGTACCACTGAAAGCCCGACCCAGTGTGGGCTGAGGTTCTCGAAGCCCACACTGGGAACGCCCAAACAAAAAAAGCCCCGTCATTTCTGACAGGGCTCCATATTTCTAAAATTTCTGAGAATTATTTCTTCCCGTCCATTTTGTCTTTCAATTCTTGAAGCTTCGAGTTGGCATCACCAAGGGTTGGTTTTGCTTCTTCAGCTTGTTTTGCAGCTTTCTTAGCAGCTTGCTTTACAATCTTCGCTTCTTCTTCTTTGTGGATCGTCATGTGCGATGCAACCACTTTCTTGAATTCTTTGTTGAATTCGATGATCTGGAATTCTGCTTCCTCTCCTTTTGCAAGATCGGTTCCGTCTTCCTTCTCTAAGTGGCGTTTTGGTATAAATGCACTGATGTCGTCGTTAAAGTTGATCACCGCACCTTTGTCTACCATCTCATCGATTTTAGCGGTGTGCTTGCTTCCTACTGCGAACTCCTCTTCGTACTTATCCCAAGGGTTCTCTTCGGTTTGCTTGTGACCTAAGCTCAACTTACGTCCTTCTACGTCTAATTCTAGTACCACAACGTCTAAGGTGTCACCAATATTGGTAAACTCACTAGGGTGCTTCACTTTCTTAGTCCATGAAAGATCACTGATGTAAATCAGCCCGTCGATACCTTCTTCCAATTCTACGAATACACCAAAGTTGGTGAAGTTACGTACAATACCGCTGTGGCGTGAACCAACAGGGTACTTGGTTGTAATATCGGTCCATGGGTCTGGCGTCAATTGCTTGATACCAAGACTCATTTTACGCTCTTCTCTATCGAGTGTTAAGATTTGTGCGTCTACTTTATCACCAACATTTACGAAATCTTGTGCGCTACGCAAGTGCGTAGACCAAGACATTTCAGAAACGTGGATCAATCCTTCAACACCTTCAGCAACTTCAACAAAAGCACCGTAGTCTGCAATCACAACTACTTTACCTTCTACTTTGTCACCTACTTTCATCTCTTCACCAAGCGCTTCCCATGGGTGAGCGTTCAATTGCTTCAATCCTAATTGGATACGTGTCTTATCCTCATCAAAGTCTAAGATTACCACGTTCAATTTCTGGTCTAGCTCTACAACTTCGTTCGGGTGGTTGATACGTGACCAAGAAAGGTCTGTAATGTGCACCAATCCGTCTACACCTCCAAGGTCAACAAAGACTCCGTACGACGTGATGTTTTTAACAACACCTTCGAGTACTTGTCCTTTTTCAAGCTGCCCAATGATTTCTTTTTTCTGTTCTTCGATATCGGCTTCGATCAACGCTTTGTGTGAAACTACAACGTTTTTGAATTCGTGGTTGATTTTCACTACTTTGAATTCCATTGTCTTTCCAACGTAGATATCGTAGTCACGGATAGGCTTCACATCAATCTGTGAACCTGGCAAGAATGCCTCAATTCCGAATACGTCTACAATCATACCACCTTTGGTTCTGCATTTTACAAAACCGTTTACGATCGTACCTTCGTCGTGGGCAGCATTTACGCGATCCCAAGCCTTAATGGTACGTGCTTTACGGTGAGACAAGATTAATTGTCCTGTGCTGTCTTCACGTACGTCGATTAATACTTCTACTTTGTCCCCAACTTTTAAGTCTGGGTTGTAACGGAACTCGTTCAAAGAAATTACCCCTTCACTTTTTGCGTTGATGTCGATAATCGCATCGCGGTCTGTAAGGTGGATCACTTCTCCTTCAACAACCTCATCATCTAAGGTGTCTACGAAGTTCTCTGCTACTAATTTTTCGAATTCTTCCAACTGTCCGTCATCTACTGGGTCGATACCCTCTTCGTAGTTGTGCCAGTTAAAATCTGCCAAGAATTGCGCCGGATCTGCCTGTTGTGGGGTAAGATCTTCTGCTTTCACAGCTTCTTTTTCGCGGGTAGGCTCTGTAGCTTCAGCTACTGCAGTTGAGTTCTCTACCTGTGTTTCAGCAGCTTTTTCTGCTGCCTCGTCTTTTGTTGTTGCTTTATCAGCCATTCGTTTTGGTTCCTTCGCTATTTCAGTATTATTACTGCCCTAGCTTCGGTTTGTATCCTGTGTTCTTTCAAGTAGTTGTGCGACGATCCCACAGAAGGGTTCCATTTTTGTTTTTTGAAAATTCCTTTTATTACTTGATTCTGTCGCTAAAAGGGGTGCAAAAATACTGTTTTTGTTTTGAAAATCAAAGGGTTTATGGAATTTTGCGAAAGAATTGCACTTTGAGCTTACTATGCGCTTTTAAATCCCTTAAATATTTTATAAATAATTTCTACTGTAGCATACCCTTACTACTTTTACAGTTATAAACAAACAACATGAAATCTTTAGCCATTGCTTTGTTAGCACTCATTACCGTAAATTCTTGCGGTAACGATTCCGAAGAAAACACAAAAACAATCATCTATCACGTGAATAGCACCAAAGTTCCTTGTGAAGGGGTTGGTGCGATGCAATGTCTTCAAATTAAAAAGGGAGACATTGCCACCGACGGGAATTGGACTAATTTCTACGGAAATATTAACGGATTTGAATTTGAGACAGGGTACACCTATAAAATTTCAGTAAAAGAAGAACAACTAGACCCTGCCGAAGTACCCGCAGATGCATCTACCATTAAGTATACTCTTGTTGAAGTGTTGGAAAAGAAACAAGACCCGACACTCAGATTGCACGATATCTGGAGCTTACAGTCGCTAAAAGGGATGTCACTACAGAGCGATCGTTACGCTACACCTAAACAAACACCCCGACTCGAACTGTTTGTTGCAGAAAAGAGATTGGGCGGCACCGACGGCTGTAACAATATTTTTGGCAGCATTGAAACACTTACGGAAACGGAAATACGGTTTTCAAAATTGGGCGGTACCAAAATGATGTGTCCCAACATGGAAGTGCCGGATCTGTTTACCACAGCCCTCAGCAATACGGTTTCTTATAAAATTGAAAAATTAAACTTGTTCTTTTACAACCAAGACGGAGAAGAAGTTTTGCAGTTTGTGAAGGTAGACTAACGTATTCGTTATAGATTCTTCGCCCTTTCGCTACATCCTGACAACTATCGGGACACTCAGGGTGACAGCTCTGAAAGACAAATTAAACTCGTCCCGCAATGCGATCTTTGGCCAATTGTAGTATGGTATGAAACTGATCTTCCAGGTTCATTTCAGAATTATCAATTTCGATGGCATCAGACGCTTTCCGAAGGGGTGAATCGGCACGACTCGTGTCAATACGGTCGCGTTCCTGTACATTTTCTAGCACATCCTGATACGAAACCGCATCTCCCCTACCCAACAATTCGTTGTAGCGCCTTGTAGCGCGTTGCTCGGCAGAAGCAGTCATAAAAATCTTGAGTTCGGCATCTGGAAAAACAACGGTGCCAATATCGCGGCCGTCCATTACCACACCCATTCCATTGCCCATAGCTTGCTGTTGTTCGACCAGTTTTTTTCGCACTTCGGAAATCGTCGCTACGGGACTCACATATTCTGAAACATCCAAATGTCTGATATCGGTTTCTACATTTTTGCCGTTTAGATGTATCTCGGCTTTGCCGTTTTCGTTTTTCTGAAAATCAAGCCGAATGTATGGTAGGGCAGCAATCAGTTTTTCGCGATTCACGGTTTCATTTTCAATCATACCGTTTTGCATGGCATACAAGGTCACCGCGCGGTACATCGCACCAGTGTCTACGTACACATAGTCTAGCCAATCTGCCAATTGCTTGGCCACCGTGCTTTTTCCTGTAGAAGAGTAGCCGTCTATGGCGATGGTAATGTTCGGCATTATTGCAAGTTTATATTGAGCCCAAAAGTACTGGTAGTCGCTGCACTATTAAAACGCGAATAGGCATAACTTAACCGCAATTTATTCAATTTAATGGAGAATCCGCCTGTTAAGCCTGCAAACGAACGTTGGTCTATAATACGTAGTTCTTCGGCTCGACGAAGATTGTATCCCAGCCGTAAGTTAAAGCCGCTTTCTGGAAACAACTCGATCCCCACAATCATGTGCCGAAACGCATTGTCTATAAAGTTAATATCTTCTGAAGTAGTATTTCCTTCCAAATCAATTTCATCTCTGTTGGGGTTCGCAAAAGCGATGTTCCATGTCTGAAGGTTTTCTAGGGTAAAATGCCAACGAATTGGAATGTTTTGCAACGTTTGTGATATTCCGAAGAGCACTTCAAAAGGCAGCTTTTCATACGTGTTTTCATAGGGTGTGATCTGTGTACCCAAATTTCTGGCTACTGCCGTGATGTGCAAGTCCCAATCTTCATACACATACATCAGCCCAATATCTGCAGCAACCCCGAACGAGGTATATTGCTCTAGCTTAGAGGAAATAAATTTTACATTTCCGCCCACATGAAAATTAGTAAAGGCAATATTTCTGGCATGTCCAAAAGAAAGCGCTACTTCGCCACCACTAAAACTCTCGGTTGGCTCGCCATTTTCGTCATACCCATCAAAAGCCCCGTAATTAATATAGGTTATGCCTGTATGCAATACTTGTGTTCTACGGTCCCAGAGGTAGGCGTAAGAAGCTGTTCCGTAGTTTACATCGCCAATGTAGTTGGCGTAATTGAGCGCCAATTGATTATCCATTTCAGGATTAATGGCAGCTGGGTTGTACATACCCTGGGTGGGATCGTAATCGTAGTTTGTAATGTTTTTACCCCCGAGTGCTGCTTGTCTTGTAGAACTCACCAAATTTAGAAATTGGTAGGTTGCACGTCCTCCTACTTGCGCCACAGCCGGAATAGCTGTGCCAATGGCAAGAAGAAGTAAAACCTTTTTTAGCATGGGCGTGAGATTGTATGTCCTACACTTTAACGACTGCAATAATAATTTATTTTTAGCGGAGCGCGAAATGATTGTTCTTTAAAAATAGTGCGTCATACTTTGAATGCATAAAACAAAGCAAACAAGGTCTTTACCCAACAAACTAGTTCATAATTATAAGTCTGGAATATAAATAAAGACTATTTCGTAACTTTAGAATGTGCTAATTAAAGAAAGTATGAAACTGTTTACCACATTTTTCTTGTGTTTATGTTGCCCTTTTCTTGTCCAAGCGCAAACTGTAGACCCCGATTTTTTCAATCAAACTTGGTATCTGTATGAAATATTCGACAGTGATACCAACGAAACATTTACTGTAGAAGGATACCAACCCTATGGAGGAAATCCCGAAATTGAACAAATCAATCCAAAAATTACGATTGACGATAATTTACAGTTTCTTGGTCTTGGCATTTGCAATACCATTAGTGGTACTTTAGAACAAGATGCTATAAGTGGTGACTTCAGAACAATTTCTACAGATGGTACTAGTGACGCTTGCGGTTTTTTTGAAGATATGGACGAACCCTATATTTTTGGCCCCTTCGCAATCATCGAACCCGACCCACTGCTCTACACGATCGTGGATCCATCGGTAACCACCAATAGCGACGGATTTCAAACCATGACCTATATCACGCAACCTTTTTTACAATATACCTACCGGAATACACCCGTTCTAAACACTCCAGAAAACGACCTCGCTACAGTAGCTATTTATCCCAATCCAGCACAAAACGTGTTGCATTTTCAGAAAACGGCTACTACTGAATTAGCGTTAGATGTGCGCATCATTTCAGTTAGCGGACAGTTAGTTCAGACAAATCGATTAGAAGCTAGTCAAAAAAGCCTAAACATCGCCATGCTAGCGCCAGGGCTCTATTTCGTGAACATTTCCGAAGGAAACAAAAGCACCGTACACAAACTGATCGTGCAATAATTTTCTTAAAGAATTACAAGCTTTTAGGGTTCTTTACCTTTTGTTTGGTCAACGCTAATTCTAACACATCGCTCATATCCTTTACATAGTGAAAGGTAAGTCCTTTTAGATACTCCGGTTTTATTTCATCGATGTCTCGCTTGTTGTCTTCACACAGTAAAATCTCCTTAATTCGTGCACGCTTGGCGGCCAAAATCTTTTCCTTTATTCCGCCTACAGGTAAAACCTTTCCCCGAAGGGTAATTTCACCCGTCATGGCAATGCTTTTCTTCACTTTTCGTTGCGTAAACAACGAAACTAATGAGGTAAGCATCGTAATTCCCGCACTTGGGCCATCTTTGGGCGTTGCACCTTCTGGCACGTGGATATGGATATTGTATTTGTCGAAAATTTCTGGCGATAAGCCCAACTTTTCTGCATTCGATTTGATGTATTCCAAAGCAATGGTAGCACTTTCCTTCATCACTTTCCCCAAATTTCCGGTCATGTTTAGCTGGCCTTTTCCTTTAGAAAGCGTAGACTCTATAAACAAAATATCGCCACCTACACGAGTCCAAGCCAAGCCTGTAACCACACCAGCAACATCGTTGTTTTCGTACTTGTTGCGTTCTAACTTTGGTGCGCCCAAGGCCTCAATCACAGTGTCATTGGTAACCTTTACCGTGTATTCTTCTTCCATTGCGATGTTCATAGCAGCATGTCGCACCATTTTAGCGATTTGCTTTTCGAGTCCGCGCACACCGCTCTCCCTAGTGTAACCTTCAACAATCTTTTCGAGTTGTGGTTTGCCAATTTGCAAATGTTCTTTTGTGAGACCGTGTTCTTTTAATTGCTTCGGAAGTAAATGCTTCTTGGCAATTTCCACCTTTTCTTCAATGGTATATCCAGTAACGTTTATAATTTCCATACGGTCCCGCAAAGCAGGTTGAATGGTACTTAAACTATTTGACGTAGCGATAAACATCACCTTAGAGAGATCGTACCCCAACTCAAGGAAGTTATCATAAAATTCGCTGTTCTGTTCAGGGTCCAACACTTCTAACATCGCAGAAGACGGATCGCCTTGGCTCCCAACCGAAAGTTTATCGATTTCGTCTAAAACAAAAACTGGATTGCTCGTTCCTGCCTTTTTCAAGCTTTTAATAATCCGCCCAGGCATGGCACCAATGTACGTTTTTCTATGTCCGCGAATCTCCGCTTCGTCACGCAAGCCACCCAACGACATACGCACATACTCGCGCCCCAAGGCTTCGGCAATCGATTTTCCCAAACTCGTTTTACCCACACCTGGAGGTCCGTAGAGACACAAGATAGGCGATTTCATATCGTTTCGCAGTTTTAGAACCGCTAGATACTCAATGATTCGTTTTTTAACATCATCGAGCCCATAATGGTCGCGATCTAATATTTTCTTTGCTCTTTTTAGGTCGAATTTATCTTTGCTGAATTCTTCCCAAGGAAGCTCTAGCATCAGGTCTAAGTAATTTTTTTGGATACTAAATTCGGCTACTTGCGGATTCATACGCTGCAGCTTTGTAATTTCTTTGTCGAAATGCTTTTGGACAGCATCTTTCCATTTCTTTTTCTTCGCTTTGGTGCGCATTTCTTCAATTTCAGCTTCATTCGAATTTCCACCCAACTCTTCCTGAATCGTTTTCATTTGTTGGTGAAGGAAATATTCGCGTTGTTGCTGGCTTATGTCGCTTTCTACCTTAGATTGAATGTCGTTTCGAAGCGACAGCTTTTGAAGCTCTAGGTTCATAAAGCGCAGTGTTTCTAACGCACGCTCTTTTAGGTCGTTAATCTCTAATAGCTTTTGTTTTTCTTCTACGGGAATATTCAAATTTGAAGAAACGAAGTTGATTAAAAACGAAGAACTCTCAATGTTTTTGATAGCAAAGGCAGCTTCTGAAGGAATGTTTGGACTGTCTTTTATGATAGTTAGTGCCAATTCTTTGATAGAGCTAATAATTTCTTTGAATTCGGCATTCTCCTTTGCTGGGCGTGCTTCGTCAACCTCTCTGATGGTAGCGGTCATGTAAGGCTCTGTGGTCATTACCTCAGAGACTTCAAAACGTTTTTTACCTTGAATGATTACCGTGGTATTTCCGTCGGGCATTTTAAGCACCCGTAAAATCTGGGCAACAGTACCAATGGTATTGATATCTGCTAACGACGGATTTTCTTTTCCTTCATCTTTTTGAGAAACCACACCGATTACCTTACCGTTCTTATTGGTCTCATTAATGAGTTTAATCGACTTATCCCTGCCGGCAGTGATGGGGATTACCACCCCAGGAAACAGCACTGTATTCCGCAAAGGTAAAATGGGCAATGTTGTGGGCAGCTCTTCCCTATTCATCGCATCTTCATCTTCGGTGGTCATGAGCGGGATTAAGTCTGCTTCGTCTTTTAAATCTTGAAATGACAAGTTGTCTAAGCTAATTACTTTCGTTTTGGCCATATATTTTGTTGTAAGACATTCTGTCACAAATTAAATCTCTGACAGCCTGCTTTAAATTTTATATTATTTTTAATTGTACCGCAATAGTATTAAAATCAGGGTATTTCCGCAGTACGTGCTCCCATAAGGTTCAATAGTTATGCCATGTACGTAAAAATTTTACCAAAGGTGTAACAATTGTAAATGGATGCTATCTTTACTGTAAATCTCATGATTTTTTGGCACTAACCCACCAAGACATATCAACCTTACTCGTTCTTTGCAAAAAGGGAAACCAGTTGGCGCAATTAGAAGTGTACAACCGTTACAGCCAAGCGATGTACAATGTATCCTTCCGAATTGTAAAAGACACCGCTTTGGCAGAAGATTGTATGCAGGAATCATTTTTAGCAGCATTCAGCAAACTGGATAGCTTTAAAGGCACCGCTACTTTTGGAGCTTGGTTAAAGCGCATCGTTGTGAATAATAGCATTGTGCACTATAAAAAAAGCCAAAAGTATGTTCCTATTTCTGATTCAATTGATTTGCAAATGGATACTGCAGATAGCGATGGCATGGCAACAGAAGATTTAGAAAATCTGAAAGTGCAAGAAGTGCTACAAGGCATGAAAGCATTGCACAGTAAGTACGAGCGGGTATTGAGCCTTCATTTTATTGAAGGGTATGATTATGAGGAGATTTGCGACATCATGCAGATAAGTTATGGCAACTGTCGCACCTTGGTCTCGAGGGCAAAGGAAAGTTTACGGAAAAAATTGAATGCATAACATGGAAAAGAAGGATGACATATCACAATTATTTGAACGTCTAGAAGGAAGTTTTGATGTACACGAAACACCGGAAGGCCACCAAAAACGCTTTTTGGAAAAATTGCAGCACCAACCAAAGGCACACAGCAAGAAAACACATATACTTTGGAAGGTGGCATCGGTTGCCGCTGCTGTGGCATTGCTCCTTTATTTAGGGAGCGTGGGAATGGCAGAGCAAACGCCAAAAGAAGCAGACTTGGCAAGTGTTTCGCCAGAAATGGAACAAACACAATCATTTTTTACTACAACCATCAATCGTGAAATTCAGGTACTTATGAAATCTGAATCTCCTGAGAACACAAAAATTATTGAAGGAGCACTCACAGAAATCGAAAAGCTAGAAACCGAATACCAGCAGCTCAAAAAAGACTTGGTGTTGAGCGGCAATAACAAAAGGGTAATCCATGCCATGATTACAAATTTTCAGAACAGGATTGCCATTTTAGAACAGGTTTCAGCAACCATAGAATCTATAACAATATTTAAACAAAACACAGATGAAACACTATTATAATATTTTGTTCTTGCTCACCTTGCTACCTGCAATTGTGGTTGCGAACAACGGAAAATTAAAAGGAAAGTATACCAAAGAAAAGAAAATCCATAAAGAGTACACGGTGAATGCAAACGCTGGATTTCAGCTTGACAACTCCTTCGGAAATGTCACCATTTCAACTTGGAACGAAAATAGAACCGTTATAGACGTGGTAATCACGACCAACGGTAATAACGAAGCTAAAGTAACCGAACGACTAAACGATATTACCGTAGCGTTTACAGCCAATGGCAGTAAAGTTTCAGCAACCACCGAATTCGATAAAAAAAGCAATTGGAAAAGTTGGTGGGGAAAAGGAAAAAATAATGTTTCGGCAGAGGTGAATTATACCATAAAATTGCCGGTAAACAATACCGTAAATCTTAGTAACGACTACGGAACCATCACCTTAGACCAATTAATGGGTAATGCAAAAATCTCTTGTGATTATGGGCAACTCATCATTGGGGAGCTTATGGCAGACGATAATTATTTGAACTTCGACCATACCAACAATTCTACCATTCGTTATATGAAGAGCGGAAAGATAAACGCAGATTATTCTGGGTTTCGGTTAGATAAGGCCGAGAAGCTTGAACTGAATTCAGATCACTCCAACTCAGATATTGGGGAGGTTGGCGACCTTAACTACAACAATGACTACGGAAAAATTAGTGTCGAAAAAGTTACGACCGTTATTGGCCGTGGCGACCATATAAGCCATAATTTCGGCAACGTAGCGGGGTCGTTGAACATCAACACCGACTATGGCGGTGTACGTGTAGATCGGGTTGAACCTAGTTGTAAACAAATTCAAATACGTTCAGAATATGCCCCAATTGTACTAGGCCTGGCGCCAGGTTATACTTTTACTATTACAGCCGATTTAACCTATACTAATTTCAAAGGGAAAGAAATGATGACATTTACCAAACAACATGTGGAACATTCAGACAGTCGTTTTGAAGGATATTTCGGCAAAAAAAACGGCGGAAATACTATAAACATTAATGCCAATTACGGCACCATCACTTTTAAAAAACTCTAACAACAACTAAAACTTAACACCATGAAAAAAATCAGCACAATCTTATTAATTCTTGCCATTTGTACCGTTGCGCCCCTTGAAATGAATGCCCAATGGAAAAACAAAAAGATTAAAGGTAGCGGCAATGTAACCGAGACATCCAGAACTACGCAACCATACGACGAAGTTCAAGTAGTGGGCTCTATCACTGTAAATTTGGTTTCGGGCAATGAAGGAAATATCACCATCATGGCAGACAATAACTTGCATGAATATATAGAAGTTGAAACCAATGGCGATGTCTTAAAAGTAAAGATGAAAAAAGGCATTAGCTATTCATCAAAACACGATATCGTAGTGACCGTTCCATTTACAGACTTGTCTGAAGTATCATTAACCGGTTCTGGAGATGTCACCAGCACAAAGCCCATTAAAGGAAACTCCCTTACTTTTAATGTGGTAGGCAGTGGTGATATGATATTGGCTATAGACGCCGAAACGGTAGAAGCAAAGATAACCGGCAGTGGCGATATGCGTCTTTCAGGTTCTGCAAACAATCTAGAAGTAAAAGTGAGTGGCAGTGGCGATTTTGAAGGCTATTCGTTAAATGCGGCCAATACTGAAGTTTACGTTTCTGGGTCTGGAGATGCTGAAGTAAACGCGAAAAATGCGTTGAAAGCACGGGTAAACGGCTCTGGAGATGTTCGCTATAAAGGAAGTCCGGAGATGAGCGATACCAAAGTATTGGGTTCAGGAAGCATTAAGTCGAACTAAACGCAACCCTTTATTGCATAAAAAAAGCCGCTCAACTATGGAGCGGCTTTTTTTTATATGTAGTAAGTACTATTGAAGTTCTACCAAGAACTCACCATTGGTAACTTCATACACCGTAGGGTCTTCATTGGTAGGATCTTTTGCTGAAAAGCTGAACGCTCCTTCAATGACTCCCGTTGCAACATCAAAACTAATAATTTCGAGAGTTCCAGGGTCTGAAGTAAAGGCAGAAACATTCACGACATCAGGGTTGTAACTTCCAACCACTTCACTACCCGTAACCAGCATAGGGCTCATACCATAGGTGCCGGCGCCGATAGAAGCAGGAAAAACAATTTCCATCACCCGATTGCCAATATTCGCTGAAATCCGAACAATAGAGACCCCTTCAAACGTATCTTGTGTGGCCATTGCAATTTCAGGATCAAATAGATTCCCGTCTACTTCGGCTTGAAAAAAGAAAGATATATTTCCCGGTGTGGGTACAAATGTAACATCTAGAGTACCTTCGGTAATTTCAACCACGGTTGGGTCTTCATTCAGTGGATCGTTCGCTGTAAAGCTGAAATTAGCCACTAATTTACCTGTTTGTGAACTGAATTCAGTAATGGTAATACTTCCAGGGTTTGAAGACAAGTTCTCCCCACCGTTATTTGCATTGTAATACCCAATTAGTTGAGCACCGTCAGAAATTCCGTTAAACAAATCGAATGTTCCCGTTTGCAATGTTTCAGGCACATCTAACCGAATAGAAGCCCCCACTGTATCTTTCGCAATAATTTGAATCATTGGTTGCATCCCTACCATATATTGTGACACCGTTACACTCACAGGTTCAAACGGGGTACCGTCTACTTGCGCAAAGAGTTCGTCTGGATCGGTTCCTCCACCAGAGCCTCCGCCCATAGTATCATCAATAGTATACGGGATGGTATTAAAAGCACCCGCGTTAATATTTATGGTTTCAATTACAGGAATTCCATCAGAACCTATTACAGGATTTCCAGCATCATCTAATTGAATACGCCCTGCGGAAAAGGCAAAAGTTCCAGTTATGGTCTGTTCATCAGTATTGTATTCGGAAAGATTCAATGTTCCTGTACCGCCCAGCGCTACAGCTGAAACATACGGATTTGGGAGAGTGCCAGCACCATCAATATAAGCTGCACCATTTTGAGATCCTGTGCCTTGCGATAAATCGAACTCACCTACTGAAGGATTTTCAATAGCAAGTGTTATAGATTCTCCCGTACTAGATTTCAATCCAGTGATAGAGAGTATATTTGATTGGGAAAAATAGATAACTTGTGTGCTTTCGGCTACAAAAGTTTCACCACCAACAGTCGCAACAAATTCGCCCTCTTCTGCAGTATTATCTAATGGATCATCGGTGATAAACTCTCCTTCCAACGGTTCGTTTTCACAACCTATAAAAAGTAAAGATAAGAACGCAATAAAGAAATAGGGATAGGGTCGAAATATCTTCATAAGAGTGATTTTGCTATGGATTATAAACGCAAACATAAGTAAAAATTGTATATATCGGCTAATTTCTTGGGACGCGGAATAATAAAACAACCCCAAGCCCGAAAAACACCACCAAGAACAATATGGAGTTGCGCATACTACCTGTAAGCTGATCTATAAATCCATACAACAACATACCAATTACAATACCTATCTTCTCTGACACATCATAAAAACTGAAATAGGAAGTGGTGTCTTTCGTTTCTGGCAAGAATTTAGAATAGGTAGATCTTGATAGTGACTGAATTCCGCCCATAACCAATCCAACAAAACCTGCAGTGGCATAAAATTGTGTTGGGCTCGTCACAAAATATGCTACCACACAAATAACTACCCAAATAATATTAATAACGATAAGCGTTGAAATATTTCCAAATTTTTCCGAAGCACGTGATGTAAGTACGGCTCCTAAAACTGCAACCAATTGGATGATAAGTATGCTAATAATGAGCCCCATTGTTTTTTCGTCGTCACCACCCCAGCCTATTTCTTGTTCTCCAAAATAAGTGGCCACCAGCATCACCGTCTGCACCGCCATACTGTAGACAAAAAATGCAATGAGGTAACGTTTTAGTGCCTTCGTTTCTGAAAGCGAGCTATATACAGAACGTAATTCTTTAAAGCCATTAAAAATCACTTGTCTAGAAACTTTATGTTTATTCCTATTCCCCATGGGCAAATAATAAAAGGTGTATTGGCTAAAACCAATCCACCATACCCCTACGGTCACAAACGATATTTTCATGGCTTCAATACTTCCCTCTCCCCCTGCTTCAAGACCAAACCACTCCGGCTTCATTACCATGGCAAGATTAAAGAGTAATAACACCACACTACCGATATAGCCTAAAGAATACCCTTTCGCACTTAAGCGATCTTGTTGTTCTTTAAAGGCAACGTCTGGCAAATATGAATTATAAAACACCAAGCTACCCCAAAAACCAACGAGTCCGAAAAAATAAAACAGCAGACTAATATAAATTCTTTCCAAGTCGAAGAAATAAAGTCCCACGCAAGAAAAGGCTCCCAAATAACAGAAAAACTTAAGGAAATTTTTCTTGTTTCCTACGTAGTCTGCAATCCCCGAAAGCAACGGAGAAATAAAAGCAACCACCAAAAAAGCGGCAGCTGTAGTGTAGCTTATCAAGGGAGTACTTCTAATTTCGCCACCAAAAACTTCAACAGAGGTAATATCAGCTTTCGAAAAAAGGGCCCCGTAAAATATCGGGAATACAGCCGATGCGATCACCAAACTATATACCGAATTGGCCCAATCGTAAAAGGCCCATGCATTCAATAATTTTTTGCTTCCCTTGGGTGCGTTTGTTCTCATCGGTCGGATTTAAATAAAAAAAGCTGCCTATGAATTTAGGCAGCTTCCAAAGTACTAAAATTTGAAATACTTTTTATTTAATTTTTAAAACTCGTCACTCCAAACTTTCGAGCCTCTGCTTTTGCTTCAGCAGCCCAAGAAGTAATATTGTTAATTCGGGTGGTACTCGAAGGGTGTGTGCTCAAAAATTCTGGGGGAGCATTTCCTCCAGCATTTGCTTTCATACGTTCCCATAATCGAGCTGCCGCCATGGGCTCATAACCCGCAATCGCCATCAGTGTTAAACCGATACGGTCTGCTTCACTTTCATGGTTTCTGCTAAAAGGCAACATGACGCCAACGGTAGATCCCAATCCGTAGGCTTTGTTAAAGATTTGTTGTTTTTTCGGGTCGCTTCCCAAGGCAAGATTACCGGCAACGGCTCCAATTGCTTGATATTGCGCAGCACTCATACGTTGTTGCCCATGATTTGCCAATGCGTGGGCCACCTCATGCCCCATTACGGCTGCAACTCCTGCTTCCCCTTGGGTAATAGGTAAAATTCCAGTGTAAAAAACAATTTTACCTCCTGGCATACACCATGCATTTACTGCAGGATCTTCTACCAAATTATATTCCCATTGGTAATTGTTTAGGTAGCCTGCATACCCATTTGCATTTAAATACCGTTCTGATGCTGCCGCAATTTTCTGTCCGACGTTGGTTATCATACGTGCATCGGCGGTATTCCTAACTACTTTGTTTTCTTGCAAAAATTGATCGTATTGCTGAAACGCCATCGGGAATATCTGGGAGTTTGGAACTAAGGCCATGGTTTTTTTTCCTGTAAAAGGGTTGGTTGCGCAAGCCACGGCTATAAGGGCTACTATCCCCAATGAAATAGTTGTTTTAAAAGTCATGATGTAGTGTTTTTATTAGGTTTAAAGATACAGTAAATGTTAAAATCTGCTTCTTAAAAAAAAGTTATATCTCAGTCCATTTAAAATAAAAAATGGAATGACTTTTGTTCTAAGAACATAAAGCATACCAAAATGGTACATCCCTCTGAGTTTACAGTAAGGGATATCTCGATTTCATTTAATAACCAAATACAATCTATATGAAAAATTTACTATTGTTTTTAGCCGTAACCAGTGCCCTAATTTTTAGTTCGTGTGAAGGAGATCCAGGACCTCCAGGCCCGCAAGGAGAACCAGGAATTAATATCCTAGGGCAAGTTTTTGAAGTGAATGTAAACTTTCAGTACAATCCTGATACCGGACTACAAGAAGCGCTCGTGAACTTCCCGAGCACAGTTGAAGTGTTTGAAAGTGATGCCATACTCGTATATCGATTGGAAAAAGTGGTGCCCGCAAACGGCGGATCGGCAGATGCATGGAGTGCCTTGCCACAAAACTTTTTCTTAGGCAATGGTGATATCATTCAATATGTGTTTAACCATACCTTCTTTGACGTGGAATTGCTAATTGATGGAAACTTCGACCTTTCTTTGTTAGGGTCAGACTTTACTTCCGACCAAGTTTTTAGAATCGCAGTGGTTCCTTCTGAATTTGCTACCGATGGAATTTCAATGGAAACCCTTTTAGAAGAACTCACCATAGATCAAACTGAAATAATTACAATAGATAATTAGATTATGATAAAGAATTTATTCCTTTTAGTAGCCATAGGCGTACTATTTAGCTGTAAATCTGACGCACAAGATGCGTCAGAAAAAGCAGAAACTTTCTCAGTAACCAAAACAGAAAGCGAGTGGAAAGCCCAGCTTAGCGACAAAGAGTATTATGTCTTACGGGAAGCTGGCACAGAACGCGCAGGCTCTTCAGAATTAAACAAGAATTACAAACCAGGCACCTATGTTTGTGCTGCATGTAGCACGCCACTCTTTAAAAGTGAGCATAAATTTGACAGCGGAACAGGCTGGCCAAGTTTTGATCGCGAAATTGAAGGGAATGTCGCCTTTTCTACAGACAATAATTTGGGATATATCCGTACCGAAGAACACTGTGCGACTTGTGGCGGCCATTTAGGACACGTTTTTAACGACGGCCCGCGCGAAACTACCGGCAAACGCCATTGTATTAATGGTGCTGCGCTTGATTTTATTCCTGAAGGAGAAAAACTACCAAAAAATGAGTAAATATCCTATCCAAAAAACGGAAGAACAGTGGCTTGAAGAATTGGGGCCTGAAGGGTACCGAATCCTTAGAGAAAAGGGCACAGAACGCCCTTTCACTGGCAAATACAATCTTACAGTCGCCAAAGGTACGTACGCCTGTGGGGCATGTGGAACAGAATTATTTGAAAGCAATAGCAAATTTGACAGCGGTTGTGGTTGGCCCAGTTTTGATGAAAGTATTGATGGTGCCGTTGAGTATGTAAAAGATACGTCACTCGGCATGCTACGCACCGAAATTTTGTGCGCTACTTGCGGAAGCCACCTAGGGCATGTTTTTAACGATGGTCCTACCCAAACTGGGCAGCGGTATTGCGTGAATTCATTGTCGGTAGATCTAAACACAGACTCAGAAGAGTAAACTGTATTCAGAGAAAAGTTACATCCCAAATTCCACTTATGGAGTTTGGGATTTTTTTATGGTCTCAAGAACTTCTAATGTATCACATCTTGAAGTTGTTTTTTGGATTTGAAATTTGATTTTTCGTTTTTGGGATTTTTAAAGTAGCATTTCGTAAATTTGAACTCTTATTAAATTAGAAAAAAGCTTTATGACTAAATACGATATCATTGTTCTTGGAAGTGGCCCTGGTGGCTATGTTACTGCAATTAGAGCTTCCCAGCTAGGTTTTAAAACAGCTATTATTGAAAAAGAAAGCCTTGGCGGTGTTTGTTTAAATTGGGGGTGTATCCCTACCAAAGCATTGCTGAAAAGCGCACAGGTATTCGATTACCTTCAACATGCTGAAGATTATGGTCTTTCTGTGAAAGGAGCCGATAAAGACTTCGGAAAGGTGATAGAACGAAGTAGAGGCGTTGCAGACGGGATGAGTAAAGGTGTTCAGTTTTTGATGAAAAAGAACAAAATTGACGTCATTGAAGGCTTCGGAAAAATTAAACCTGGCAAAAAGGTTGATGTAGATGATACAGAATATAGCGCAGACCATATCATTATTGCTACTGGGGCGCGTTCTAGAGCACTTCCCAACCTTCCGCAAGACGGAAAGAAAGTAATTGGATATAGAGAGGCGATGACGCTAGAAAAGCAGCCAAAGTCGATGATCGTCGTTGGTAGTGGCGCCATTGGCGTTGAATTTGCCCATTTTTATAATGCTATGGGAACCGACGTAACCATTGTTGAATTTCTACCAAACTTAGTTCCGTTAGAAGATGAAGATGTTTCAAAACAATTTGAGCGTTCCTTCAAAAAGGCTGGAATTAAAGTGATGACAAATTCTTCCGTAGAAAAGGTAGATACAAGCGGAAAGAGCGTAAAAGCTACCGTAAAAACAAAGAAAGGCGAAGAAACATTAGAAGCGGACATTGTTCTTTCAGCAGTAGGAATTGCTGCTAATATAGAAAATATCGGATTGGAAGATGTAGGTATCGTTACTGACAAGGGAAAGATTATGGTAAATGATTGGTACCAAACCAACATTCCAGGATACTATGCTATTGGCGATGTGGTGCCAGGGCAAGCATTGGCGCACGTTGCTTCGGCTGAAGGAATTACCTGTGTTGAAAAGATTGCTGGTATGCACGTTGAAGCCATGGACTACGGAAACATCCCAGGATGTACGTATGCCACTCCAGAAATTGCAAGTGTGGGTATGACCGAAAAACAAGCCAAAGAAGCAGGATACGAACTGAAAATTGGAAAGTTTCCTTTTTCAGCTAGTGGAAAGGCTAGCGCTGCGGGGACTAAAGACGGATTTGTAAAAGTGATTTTTGATGCAAAATACGGAGAATGGCTGGGTTGCCATATGATTGGCGCCGGTGTAACCGATATGATTGCTGAAGCTGTTTTGGGAAGAAAGCTTGAAACAACAGGACACGAAGTGTTAAAAGCAGTGCACCCCCACCCTACCATGAGCGAAGCTGTAATGGAAGCTGTGGCCGATGCATACGGAGAAGTGATTCACTTATAGAATATTTAAATTATTTTAAAATGCGACTCAGACATGGGTCGCATTTTTTTTATAGACTGAATCCAAGTCCCAAGAACAGCACATTTGGAGTCAATTCTTCGAATCCAAGGGTGTATTTCAGGTTTACTTCTACATTTTCAGAAAAATGATAGGCAGCGCTCACATCGGCGCGAACTTTAAAACTGTTTGTAAAGAAGTCGAAAAAATAGTTCAAACTGGGGCCCACCAATAGACTAAAGTCTCTGCCAACATAGTATTCTGCATAGATGGGAGCATTTATAAACCGGAACTCCCCTACTCCTTTGTAGAGCACCTCGGGTTGTATGTGAAAGGTTTCACTGATGGGAACATCTAAAAAAACACCTCCAAAATAGCCTACTTCAGTTTCAGGATTTTCTCCAAACTGTTCTTGGTTTTCATTGAAAAAAGTAAGACTTACACCACCCTTTACACCAAAATTGGTTTGGGCGCAAACTGAATTCGAGAAAGAAAATAGAATAAAACTAACAATTAAGATATACTTCATGGTATCGATTTTTTAAATAGACGCGTCTACAATAGCACTAAAATTTTCGAAGTACAGAAAAACTTATAAAAAATTATGCTGTAAGAAAACTTTGCAGCGCCAGTTCGTAACTATCGAGACCAAAACCGATAATTACACCTTTTGCTCCCGCGCTTATATACGACTGGTGACGGAACGTTTCTCGGTTAAATGTGTTTGAAATATGAACCTCTACAACGGGAGTTGTAATAGCCTTTACGGCATCTCCAATCCCCACAGAGGTATGGGTGTAGGCAGCAGCATTTAGAACAATCCCGTCATAATCGAACCCTATTTCATGCAGTTTATCGATGAGTTCGCCTTCTACATTAGATTGGTAGTGGTATAACTCTAAATCTTTAAACTTAAATTGCAAATCTGAAAAATAATCTTGAAACGACTTCGCCCCATATATTTCGGTTTCACGCGTACCGAGTAAGTTGAGGTTAGGACCGTTCAGGATTGCAATTTTCATAAGGTAAAGATAGGAATAAAAAAAATCGGGCAAAACACCCGATTTATCATTTTGACATTTTTATAGCTTAGAATCCGAAGTGTAATCCAGCTCTAGCGTGAACATAGCCAGCCTCTAAGACCACGTATTTCACTTCAGCAAAAACACTTACGTTATCTACGATATTATAGCGATATCCCGTTCCTAGATTTATGCCGAATTCTGTATCGGTAACAGAAGACTCATCTCCTATAACACCACCACCAATTCCTAGGTTTTTTACCGTTAGCGAAAGGTATTCTCCACCAGCGAGCACATACAGCTTGTCTATTACGTTATACCTACCGTTCAAATCGAGTGCAAACCACTTGTTTCTGATGCCCCCACCTTCTGCGGAAGCAAAGGTACCTGAAGCAGTCAGCCCCCATTTTTCATTAAAATCATAAGTAAGATCGGCTCCTGCACCAATGGCATCAATTTCAGTAAGGTAACCTGCATGTATGGCAGCACCAAATTCTTGCGCCTGTGAAATATATGCGGAAAGAACGATTGCTAGTGTTAAGAGGATTTTTTTCATTAAAGTATGATTATAGATTAAGTTTCAAAAATACACTTTTTTAGGCATAAAAAAGACTGCCGTACTTACGACAGTCTTTCATTTATTTAAAGTTAACTTTAGAAGCGGAAAGTAGCTCCGAAATTAACAGATGAGAATGTTCCTCCGTCTACCGTGATACCCGAATAGGATGCCGCTGCGCCAACGCTTTCGGTAAACATATAGCCTACGCCAGGTCGGTAATAAAATCCACCGTCATTGCCGTCTGGTGCTACACCAATTCCATAACCCAAATGCGCATTAAAGAAAAACTGTTCTAACCAAAAACGGGCTTCTCCGCCAATCGGTATAAACGTGGCGTCGTCATTTTCAATGGTAATCGGACCAAAATCTTCTTCTTTTCCGAAGTAATGCAGTACTGAGGTAGAAGGTCCCACATGAAATACATCATTCACGGCAAACAAATAAGAAAAATCTAAAGCGAGACCGAAACCATATCCTCCATCTGCATCGCCTACTGGAATGGCTGCGTTAGCACCTAAATGAACTCCTTGAGCATTCGATGCTGTGATTCCAAACAAAGTAAATGCTGCTACAATAAATAATTTTTTCATAATTAAGTTGTTTTAGTTAAACTACCTTAAAGCTACAAAAATATTCGGATATACCCATATACGGCAATTGCCGTATTTATCGACAATATTATTAACATGCTGATATACAAAACAAAAGCTCCTGTTAAGGAGCTGTATCAATGTATTTTAAATTAACTAATACTACAAAAAACTATACCCAACAGATAGGGTAACCACGCTGTTCTTTCCGCTAGAACCTGGAGCTTCCGGCACATCAGAAAAGCCAAAATTGTATCGTCCTTCTAGTCGCAGACCCAACGGCACATCGTACCCCAGCCCCACTACTCCAGATACATCAAAGTCGTTAACGGCAATATCGTTTATAACCTCGCCTATTACTGTTTGGGTATCGTCATTTACTACTACTCCAAATTGCGGACCAGCTTGTACGTGAAATCCTTTTACCAAATAAATTTTTGCTACAATAGGAACATTCACATAGTCTAAATTGAACTCTCCTGCATCAAACTCTGCTCCTTGTTGAGAATAGAGCAAATCTGCCTGGATTCCGAAACGGTCACTAAATTTCCCACCCACAAAGGCTCCCACAACGATTCCGGTTCTATTGCTAAGGTCAAGTCCTTGGGCATCACTAATGCTCGCAAAATTTACCCCGGCCTTTACACCAAAGTCAATACCCTGGGCAGAAACATTGGCTGCCATAAACACAAGTGCGCATACTAAAAATACTTTTTTCATTGTTCTTGTTTTTAAATTAGATGCCTCAAATATAATTGAAAGCAATCCTGTTATTTATTAATATTATATTAAATTGACTTTCAAAACACCCTTCCATGAAATGGCAACAGGCGCTCACAGACTATAGCAATTATCTTCGTATTGAGCGCGGACTTTCAGAAAACACCTTAAAAAACTATGCGCTAGATATTCGGAAACTGTATCTCTGGTTAGAAGAAACAAACCGTACCGCATCTCCCCTTTCTATAGTTGAAGAAGATATCCAAGAATTTTTATACCACGTAGGAAAAACGATGAACCCAAGGTCACAGAGTAGGATAATTTCTGGGCTTCGCGGATTTTTCAGCTTTCTTATTTTTGAAGGGTACCGCACTACCAATCCGTTAGAGCTTATTGAAAGCCCTAAAACGGGCAGAAAACTACCAGACACACTTTCGGTAGATGAGATAGACCAGTTAATTGGTGCTATCGATCTTGGGAGCCCTCAAGGCGAGCGAAATCGGGCTATTCTAGAAACCCTGTATGCCTGTGGGTTACGGGTATCAGAACTTATAAATTTGAAAATTTCAGATTTATTCTTCGAAGAAGGCTTTGTAAAAGTAACGGGAAAAGGCGATAAACAACGCTTCGTACCCATTGGTGCTAACACCATTAAATATATCAACTTGTACCGAAATGAAATTCGTGTACATCAACAACCGAAACCCAAGGCAGTAGACACCCTTTTTCTAAACAGACGCGGCAACGGACTCACACGAGCTATGATTTTCACGATTATTAAAAATTTAGCCGTCACAGCGGGCATTCAGAAGAATATTAGTCCGCACACCTTCCGCCACTCCTTTGCTACCCATTTACTCGAGAATGGAGCCAATTTAAGGGCCATTCAGCAAATGTTAGGGCATGAGAGCATTACCACTACCGAAATCTACACACATATTGAAACCTCCCATCTTACAAAAGTGATGGAAAAGTTCCACCCACGGAAATAGTGTATCGTTAAATAAAGGCTAAAGTGATTTCATTTCTTTCAATAGCAGGTTAAGTTCATTAAATTTATGAAAAACCAAGAAAATGAAGACACTACAATTTAGTAACAAAGATACCATGCAAACCATTGGATTGGGAACATGGAAAGCTACAGGAAACGATGTAAAGCAAGCTGTTAAAGACGCATTGTATGCTGGATACCGACATATAGACACCGCTTCTATCTACGGAAATGAAACGGAGATAGGAGAAGCACTAGCCGAAGTTTTTTCAGAAGGAAAAATTTTTCGAGAAGATGTTTTTATCACCTCCAAACTATGGAACAACGCCCACAAAGAAGGCCAAGTTATGCCTGCACTCCAACAGTCGTTAGATCGATTGCAATTAGCGTACCTCGACCTCTATTTAATTCACTGGCCCGTAGCGTTTAAACATGACGTACAGCATCCCGAAAAACCCTCAGACTACTATTCGCTCGAGGAAGTTCCGCTTATAGAAACTTGGCGACAGATGGAAACAGCAAAAGAAACCGGTATGGCACGCCACATTGGAGTTTCAAACTTTAGTGATGTAAAGTTGAAGGAACTCCTACCGAAGGCAAAGGTAAAACCTGAAATGAACCAGGTAGAATTGCATCCATTGCTCCAACAGGACGATTTACTCGCCTATTGTAAAAGTGAAGGTATTTTTATGACTGCCTACTCCCCATTGGGTTCTGGTGACCGTTCTTCAGTTATGAAAGGAGTAGATGAGCCTAGCTTATTTGAAATTGACACTCTCAAGCAGATTGCCAGAAAACACAATGCTTCTGTGGGGCAAGTGCTCATAGCGTGGCACTGTCATCGAGGCACCGCGGTCATTCCGAAATCGACTAGCAAAGAACATATTGAAGAAAACTTTAGGGCAGCCAATTTGAATCTAGATGCAGACGATATGAAACAAATAGCCGCGCTAGATGAATGTCGCAGGTTTATCACAGGCGAATTTTTTGAAGAGCCTAGCAAAGGGTATAATGATATCTATGATGAGAAGTCACCAATTGTGGAAGCTGTAAGAGACGGTATCGATAAAATAAAAGGTGTGTTTTCTTCAGATAAATAGAAGCGTACCATTTAAAACAAAAAAAGCTCGGAATCTATCCGAGCTTTTTTTTATTCTTCTACGATAAATTACTTTGCAATATTTACCGCTCTGGTTTCACGAATCACAGTTACTTTCACTTGGCCGGGATAGGTCATATCGGTCTGAATTTTTTGTGAAATTTCAAAAGACAACTGCGCTGCCTTATCATCACTAACTTTTTCACTTTCAACCATCACACGAAGTTCTCTACCCGCCTGAATCGCATAGGCTTTATTTACACCATTAAATCCGAACGCAATATCTTCTAGGTCTTTTAAACGTTGAATGTACGAGTCTAACACTTGTCTACGCGCTCCAGGTCTCGCACCGCTAATTGCATCACACACTTGTACGATAGGAGAAAGAAGACTTGTCATTTCAATTTCATCGTGGTGGGCTCCAATCGCATTACAGACTTCTGCTTTTTCGCCGTATTTTTCGGCCCATTGCATTCCTAAGATTGCGTGTGGAACTTCCGTTTCAGTTTCAGGAACTTTCCCGATGTCATGTAATAATCCAGCGCGTTTGGCCAACTTTGGGTTCAACCCTAATTCGCTCGCCATCACCCCACATAATTTAGCGACTTCCCTTGAGTGGTGTAATAGGTTTTGTCCGTACGAAGAACGATAACGCATACGCCCTACGGCTTTTATCAATTCGGGATGCAGTCCGTGTATTCCCAGGTCGATAACGGTTCGTTTACCAACATCGATGATTTCTTCTTCGATTTGTTTGGTTGTTTTCTTTACAATTTCTTCAATACGAGCTGGGTGAATCCTACCATCGGTTACTAATTTATGCAGCGAAAGTCGTGCTACTTCACGGCGAACACTGTCAAAACAAGAAAGGATAATAGCTTCTGGGGTATCGTCTACAATAATTTCGACTCCCGTGGCAGCCTCAATGGCGCGAATGTTTCTACCTTCCCTACCGATGATTCTTCCTTTTACGTCGTCACTTTCTAAGTTGAAAACCGAAACGCAGTTTTCGATAGCTTCTTCGGTACCGATACGCTGTATGGTACTAATAATAATTTTCTTGGCTTCTTGTTGGGCCGTCATTTTGGCTTCTTCAACCGAACTTTGAATATACGCCATGGCATCTGTCTTGGCCTCTTCCTTTAGGCTTTCCATAAGTTGTGCCTTGGCATCTTCAGCAGAAAGACTAGAGATTACCTCCAACTGCTCTATTTGGCTTCGATGCATTTTCTCTACTTCACTCTTTTTCTTTTCTAAAAATTGAAGACGATCTTCGTAATCTTTGCGCTTAGCATCAATATCTGCGTTCAGTTTTTTGCTTTTTGCCAATTCACTTGACACTTGTGATTCTTTATCGCGCGTACGCTTTTCGGCCTCAGCCATTTTTTTGTCACGACTGTTGATTACTTTTTCGTGCTCTGATTTCAGTTCGATAAATTTTTCTTTTGCCTGAAGAATCTTGTCTTTCTTAATAGCCTCGCCTTCTTGTTTGGCCTCTTTTAAGATACCCGCCGCGCTTTTTTTGGCGTTTTTAATAAGCTGTGAAGAGTTGTTGCGCTCTAAGATTTTTGCAATAACAAATCCTATGATGATGCCGACTATAGCGGCTATAATTCCAATAATAGTACTATCCATAATAATGGTTTTAAAGTTGCGCCACAATGGCTACAACCGATTTGGCCCGTTGTGAACAGGGCATAAAAAAGCCTACATTAATATGGGATTTTGAATAAACTCCTTAAAGAAAAGTTTAGGGCTAACAAGCTGGTCAAGTATCCGCTCAAAGACGGCTCGCTTTTACAACTTCAACTCACCCTTTTTAAAGAATTCGTGTTGAGTTTACCAAAAATAAGTATTAATGTAGGCAGTAACCTTACTTATATGTTAAGAACGTTTACGATAGGTGCTCTTGCAATAAGTCATTGAGTGCTTGTAGCTGCTCTTCTACTTGTTGCGTGTCCGTATCTTTGTCAATCTCCTTTTGTTCTACCTGGGCGGCAAACTGGAGGGCACACATGGCCAAAACATCCTGTTTGTCGCGAACGGCATAACTTTTTTCGAACCGCTTAATCATTTCCTCGATCTTCTTGGCGGCTTTTCTAAGGCCTTCTTCCTGCTCGGGTGCTATGGTAAGCGGGTATACCCGGTCTGCGATCGATAACTTGATTTTTAACGGGTTGGACATTGATTTTATTGTTTCATTCAGAAAGTTGGCCAATACATTGGTCTATTTCCCGAACTAAAGCATTTATTTTGAGCTTTGTTTCTCGTTTATGTTGGTCGCTGCCCAGCATCGAATTTGCCAACTGTAACGAACTGCATCTCTCACTCCACTGCTGTACTTCCTCCTGTGAGGCCTCCAACAGCTTTTGGGTCTCGTTGTGCTGCTCTTCCAGTTGCAAGTTTTTTTGCTTCAGCTTTTCATACGAATGAAGCAACTTGCTAATTCTATTCTCCAGAGTGTCAACGATTTTTGAAAGATCGTTCATTATAATATAATTCAATACTGCTTTCACAAAGTTAACACACGCCGCCAAATAAGCCAACTGTTTTCTACAATTTTTTGTAATATTGAATGTTATTAGAGATACCAGCTCACTGCTCCCCTTAATAGTTAGCACATTACGTTTTTATGAAGTATTTATTTTTACCTTTTGCCTTGTTTTTTACGATCACAAGCTTGGCACAAAACCAATTGCCTACAGATTATTTTAGCGATCCGTTAGACATCCCCATCATTTTATCGGGTAGCTTCGGCGAATTGCGCAGTAACCATTTTCATAGCGGTCTCGATATAAAGACACAGCAAAAGCAAGGGTTTCCTGTCTTCGCTCCTGCAGACGGGTATGTAAAACGCATTAAAGTGGCGCATTATGGCTACGGAAAAGCCCTATACATTCAACACCCGAACGGTTACACAACGGTGTACGCACACTTGCAACGCTACGCAAATGATATTGAAAAGTACGTGAAAGAAAAGCAATATGCGAAAGAGAGTTATGAGTTTGAAGATTTTCCGAAAGACACCTACTTGCCCGTAAAAAAAGGAGAAATCATTGCCTACACTGGCAACAGCGGAAGCAGCGGTGGGCCGCACCTTCACTTTGAGATACGCGATCCAGGCTCTAGGCCTATGAACCCCATGCTCTTCGGAATTGAGATACCCGACACCAAGGTTCCGCTCATCAATTCTGTGTTTGCCTACCCAGTTGGAGACAAAGCGCATGTAAATAAAAACTCAAATCGCACCAAACTTCGGTTGATACGCCAAAAAGATGGAAATTATAAAACCGAGAAAATTTCGGCCTGTGGCACCATCGGATTTGGAGTTTCGGCATACGACCAACAAAATGGTGCTTCTAACAAAAACGGCGTGTACCGCATCAAAACCACCCATAATGGCACCGAAAAGTTCGATGTTCTGTTTGAGAAATTCAGTTTCGGTGAAACGAGGTACCTAAACCGATTTATAGATTACGGCTACTTTGAAACGAACAGAAGTCGGGTGCAGAAGCTTTTCCGCGAAGAAAACAATCCGCTGAGCATCATTAAACAAGAAGACGAAAGCGGTTTTATTACGGTAGAAGATGGTTTTTCATCAGATTACACCATAGAGGTTACCGATTATAAAGGCAATGCAATCAAAATTGTGGTTCCCATTGAAGGCGAATACGAAGAAAATCCGACCCCGAAAGACATTTCAGAAACCGAGCATTACGTCTATGCCAATGAAGGTACTTCTATAAAAAAAGGGAAGTTCAACATTTACATACCTTCTGGGAGTTTGTACGAAAATGTATATCTAGACATCGAAGCTTCGGGTGATACGCTTCAGTTTCACGAGGATGTGGTGCCTGTCCACAAAAACATCACGATTAGCGTAGACGCTTCAAATTACAACAAAGAAGATCTTTCAAAATTATTCATTGCCCGCCTTAGTAGTCGCGGTACACCCTATTACAACAACACTTCACGTAGCGGTAGTAAACTAACAACCCGTACACGAACGTTTGGCACTTACACCCTAGCAACAGACACTACACCCCCTAAAGTAAGGCCGGTAAACTTTTCTGATGGAAAGTGGGTTAGCAAAAACAAAACCCTCAAAATTCGTATTGATGATGACTTGAGCGGAATTGCAAATTATCGTGCTACGGTGAACGGAAAATATATTCTGACAGAATATGAACACAAAACAGACGTTTTAACCTATGATTTTGATGACGGAATCGTAACTGACACCGAAAACAATCTCAAACTAATTGTCGTGGATAATGTGGGAAATAGTACTACATTTGAAGCAACTTTTTTCAGAAAATAACCAGATTTATTGCCTTTGAAAACTACACTATTTACCCTCGTTTGTTCCCTTCTCTGTATCTCAGGAGCCCTATTCGCGCAGAATGCCACTATTAAAGGGGTGATTTTAGATGAAAATAATGTGCCTATTTCCGCAGTAAACGTAAGCATTGCTGGCGGCCTGGGAACCCAAACTAATTTTGACGGGTACTATCTTCTTGAAGTTCCGTCGGGACAGGAAATTACAATTACCTTTTCACACGTTAGCCATAAAAATGCAGTAGTGACTATTCCCGCCCTGAGCCCGAATGAAGATTTTGAGCTCAATCCTGTGTTAAAAGTAGACATCGAGCAAATTGCAACCGTGGTGGTTTCAGCCAACCAACGCAAACGTGTTCAAGGCCTTACAACCATTAGCCCTGAAGCTATTCGAAAAATTCCTGGGGCAAATGCTGGTGTTGAAAATCTACTGAAATCACTACCAGGAGTCATCAGCAACAACGAATTAAGTACGCAATACGCCGTGCGTGGTGGTAATTACGATGAAAACTTGGTGTATGTAAACGAAATTGAAGTGTATCGCCCATTTCTGATACGAAGCGGGCAACAAGAAGGATTGAGCTTCGTGAATAGCGATATGACGCGTTCTGTCGATTTCTCGGCGGGTGGATTCCAAGCAAAGTACGGAGACAAATTATCGTCGGTGCTAGACATTGAATACCGACGCCCTGTATCATTTGGAGCCACGGCAGACTTAAGCCTGTTGGGGGCAAGTGTTTCGGTTGAAGGAATTTCAAAAGATGAGCGCTTACGCGGAATCGTAGGGCTGCGTTACAGAGACAACAGCTTATTTGTAGACGCGAAACAGACTGAAACCAACTTCAGACCGCGATTTGCCGATGCGCAAACCTACTTGACTTATAAATTCAGTAATAAGTTTGAATTAGGTTTCTTAGGAAATATAGCCGTCAACCAATACGATTATGAACCATTGACACGTCAGACCAACTTCGGAACCTTAGCAGACCCTATCGCATTGCTAGTATTTTACGAAGGACAGGAAGAAGATCGCTACAACACCTATTTTGGCGCCCTGAAAGGTACATATGCAGTTTCAGATACCTACACCGCCAAATTTATTGCTTCGGCCTACCAAACTACAGAGCAGGAATATTTCGACATCTTGGCGCAATACCGCCTAGGAGAAGTAAACACCAATATTGGCGATGACAATCTAGGAGAAGTGGAATTTAGCGAAGGCATTGGGTCACAGCTTACGCATGCCCGTAACGATTTGGATGCGTTGATTATGAATGTGCAACACAAAGGAATTATTTCTGTTGATGATGAATCTACCGTAGAATACGGAATTAAGTATACTCGCGAGGACATTCGTGACCGTGTTCAAGAATATGAGATTATCGATTCGGCCGGATTTTCTATTCGTCCGCCCATCATCGATTTTGCAAACAACCAACCATACGAACCATTTACGGCACCCATTGTTCCATTTACCGATATTCGAGCGCAAAACGATGTGCAGATCAACCGTTTTTCAGGATATGCACAATGGAGCAAATCGACTACATGGGGCAGCAACGATGTTTGGTTAAACGGTGGTGTGCGAGCACAAAATTGGACGGTTAGCGGTGACGGGATTGAAAGTGTGTCACAAACTGTTGTGAGTCCGCGCGCCCAAATATCCCTAAAGCCTGACTGGGACATGGATATGTTATTTCGTTTGTCTGGCGGATTCTACCACCAACCTCCCTTCTATCGTGAGCTACGCGACTCTACAGGAACCGTTCGTCCTAACGTAAAAGCACAACAATCGATACACGTAGTGCTTGGGAACGATTACAGTTTTAATCTTTGGGAACGACCTTTTACGTTGAATAGCGAGCTGTACTACAAAAATTTAACCGATATAAACCCCTACACGCTCGAAAATGTACGAATTCGATACCGAGCAAGGAACAACGCTGTTGCTTACGCCTACGGACTCGATATGCGTTTAGCTGGCGAATTTGTACCAGGCACAGAAAGCTGGGTAAGTTTCGGTTATTTAAAAACAGAAGAAAACATTGATGATCGGGGATATATTTTTAGGCCTACAGACCAGCGCTTAAAGTTTGCTATCTTATTTCAAGACTACGTGAAAATCATCCCAGATATGAAAATGTATTTAAATTTAGTGTATCAAACTGGTTTACCGGGTGGGTCACCAAGTTATGCAGATCCGTACGATTTCCAAACGCGCCTTCCCGATTACAAAAGAGCCGATCTTGGAGTGTCTTATGTATTGGTGCATAAAGACAAGCTTAAAGATTCTGGTATCTTCAAACCATTTAAAGAACTGAGTATTGGTGCTGAAATTTTCAATATTTTTGATGTACAGAACTCCATTACCAGTACGTTTGTAAGAGATGTGTATACTAAAACACAATACAGCATCCCTAACTTTCTTTCGCCAAGAGTGTACAATGTAAGGCTGACAGCAAAATTTTAATAACCATCAACTATAAAAAAAGCCGGGAGCAATTTGCTTCCGGCTTTTTTTTATCAAAATTCTCAATTAAATATCTTTAAAGATAGAATGCATTAAACGTTTTTTATCGTTAATGCTCTCTTCTAGCGAAATCATAGTTTCGGTACGCGTTACCCCTTCAATATCATCAATCATGTAGATAATCTCTTTTGCCTGGGTGGTATCTTTCGCTCTAATTTTGCAGAAAATATTAAATTTTCCTGTGGTAACATGGGCAACCGTAACGTAGGGAATCTCGTTGATTCGCTCTAAAACAAATTGTGTTTGGGATGTTTTATGAAGAAACACACCTACGTAGGCAATAAACGAATAGCCTAATTTCTTATAGTCGATTGTTAATGAAGAGCCTGTTATAATACCAGCTTCCTCCATTTTTTTTACGCGCACGTGCACTGTACCTGCCGATATTTTCAACTTTTTAGCAATATCTGTAAAGGGGGTACGTGTATTTTCAATAAGCATATCTAATATGCTATGGTCGGTATCATCTAGTTTAAACTTTGCCATTCATTCATTAGTTAGGGAGTGCAAAAATAGCATATTTTACCCGCTGGAGAAATTAATCTTCGTTAATATACAACACTGAATTGTCTTTTTTATTGATAATCGTTGCAACTTTTTCACCAACATGGCACTTTTCTTGCGAATTAACTAATATTTCAGCATCCTGCGCCATCAGTTCTTTATGTGCATAATACTTGCTTAAATCACCTATTTTTTCAATTCTGGGAACAAATTTAATGCGGCCGTCTAAAAGCACTTCGGCGTATTGGATTCCGATTTCAGTACGTTTTTTCCTTCTACCAGTAGTTCCATTTCGTACAATGATGTCTAAAAAGTTCTTTTTATTCTCTGGTAAATTAAAGTATGCTTCCAATTCAGCGCCAGAATGTGGTACAAACCCCAGCAATGCCAAAAGTGAGAAGCAGATGTATTTTCGTGTTTCTTCCCGCTGGTAATCGGTAGGCGCATGCCCAGCTTCAAACAATATGGTAGGCACTCCTGCCATTTGAAAGGCGTCACCCACACAATTTTCATTAAACGCATCGTCATAGCGGCCAATATGGCCAGAAATATAGTTTTGCAACACTACTGCCATATTCGCAATGTCTAGCATGGCAGATTTCCGGGACGCAGTTATTTGTCGCGATGGGTCGGCTGCTGGAGAAAGAAAAGAAACCGTGGCACATTTCCCTGTTTCAAATCCGTAGATAGTACGTTGGTCATGTAAATTAAGGCACAAATCGGGCTGCAACTGTTTACATACAGACGCCAGCACCTTACTTTCCGGTTGTGATAGTAACTGCGCATCCCTATTTAAATCGACACCATTGGCATTCTCGCGAGTATATGCCTTGGCACCATCTGGGTTTAAAATCGGAATGATATATAGCGTATGCGTTTTTAAAAAAGTCTCAATTTGGCTCTGAAACCTACTTTCTTGGGTTAAAAACTTTATTAGGTCGATAACGGCTTTTGTAGTGGTCGATTCATTTCCGTGCATTTGTGACCAAGCTAACACCATTTTTTTTCCTTGACCGAGCGTCACCATTTTTATGGAAACACCGTTTACCGAAGTTCCGATTTCTGAAATTTTCAGCGCATCACCATAGGTTTCCAAAATCGAAAAAACACGATCTGAAGTAAGGTAACGTCCTATTATTTTCGACTCAAAAAATGAGGAATAAGCATTGAGTATTTCCATAGGGATTCTAGCTACGCTACAAAGGTAAACAAAGCCATGTTTACATCTGTAAACAATGTTTTTGACTTTATTTGATGAATGCTGTAACCAAATAGAGTATCTGTAACCATGATATCCGGCTGAAACACTGCTCAATTAAATTATATTGATTTAATATAATTATTTTCAGTTATTTATATATATTTAAATGAAGTTATAATTTAACACCCTACATTAATTTCAAGGATATATTATGATGATAATTCACAATATGTTACATTTGTAAACGTTAAGATGTAAAACAAAGTGTTACAATGGTAAACAGTGCCGATTTTACAAAAAGATTGGAAAAAATACTTGCCTTTTACGGGTTAACGGCTACTGCTTTTTCGGAAGAAATTGATTTCAATCGGTCTACCATTTCACACCTACTTTCTGGCAGAAATAAGCCCAGTTTAGAATTTGTAATGAAGGTAGTACAAACTTTTGAAGAGGTAGATTTATATTGGTTGTTGAATGGAAAAGGTACCTTCCCTTCTACTGCTTCCACTACGGAAACTATTTCAACCCCTGTCACAACATCTGCAATCGACACTCCAGAAACTAAAACGAGACCATTTCCGAAGGAAACCATAGAAACTACAGAAAGTGATAGTTCTCCACACCCCTCTTCTCCTTCACATGCTTCGAAAGCAATCGATCGGATAGTAATTTTTTACAAGGATGGAAGTTTTAAGGAATACTTACCATAAAATGTTACTGAAATTTCTGAAATTCGCACCATGAATCGATTTATGTATTTGTCGTGCTTTTTTTTACTTGTATTAGTGTGTACTAGCTGCTATGAAGTGAATCGCGATTGTGAAGCTTTTAAAACAGGCACGTTCGAATTTGAGGCTTTGGTTGGCACTGAGATTACCAAAACAACCTTCGTGCGCAACGATTCTATTGAAATTGACTATTTTAGAGGAAAGGCAGATACCTCATATATTCGGTGGATTAACGACTGCGAGTACATTGTGAAAAAGAAAAATCCGAAAAACCAAGCTGAAAAGCGGGCCATACACATGAAAATTCTTTCTACCGAGGGCAATACGTATCAGTTTGAGTATAATTTGGTGGGTGAGCCTCGAAAAGAAAAGGGAACGGCTGTGAAGGTTAGTGAGTAGTGCACTTCGACAGCACTTCGACTGCGCTCTGTGTAACAGCTCAGAGTGACAAGTTGTGAGTTGTGAGTTGTGAGTTGTGAGTTGTGAAAGAATAAATTAGCTTAGATACAAAAGAATAAAACGAACCGATACCAATAACTATGTTTGAAATTTTAACTTCTCCCGACGCCCTCGTCGCCTTATTCACACTGACGTTCCTAGAAATTGTATTAGGTATAGATAACATCATCTTTATTTCCTTAGCCGCCAGTAAACTTCCGAAGGAGCATCAAAAAAAGGCAACCAATGTCGGTTTGGTGCTCGCCATGCTTATTCGAATCATTCTACTCTTCGGAATTTCTTGGCTAGTAGCCATGGAAGCTCCTTTTTGGCACATCAACTTACCGTGGATACAGGCTGGTGTGAGCGGACAAGGACTGATTCTCATTGCGGGCGGACTCTTCCTCCTGTATAAAAGTACGAGTGAAATTCATGAAAAAGTTGAAGATAAAGGCCACGACGAGCGTGAAGTTAAAAAAGGCCGAAAAACAACCCTCACCAAGGCAATTATCCAAATTTGCTTGATCAACATCGTTTTTTCATTCGATTCTATCTTAACTGCTGTGGGTATGACCAACGGAATTAGCGATGATCCCAATGATGCGCTAGTGATCATGGTGATTGCCGTGGTGATTTCTGTCATTATCATGATGGTATTCGCAAATCCGGTGGGTCGCTTTGTAAACAAACATCCAACGGTACAGCTACTCGGACTCGCATTTCTGATACTTATTGGATTTATGCTTATAGCCGAAGGCGCCCATCTCTCCCATTTAGTAATTTTTGGTGGTGAAGTGGGAACCATTCCGAAGGGATACCTCTATTTTACCATTGCATTCTCGCTGTTTATAGAATTCATCAATATGCGATATCGAAAGACTACCAGTGAAATTGTGACCACCAAACCTATTGAAGACGAAGAAATTGAGTAAAGAAACAAATACTTCGGAAGAAGCCTATTGGACACAACGATACCAAGAAGCGTTAACAGGCTGGGATGTGGGGGCTGCTACCACTCCTATGACCGAATATGCAGACCAATTAAAAGATAAAAGTCTACGCATTCTAATTCCGGGTGCTGGAAATGCATATGAGGCTGAATACCTCCATAAAAGGGGCTTTAGCAATGTTCATATATTAGATGTTTCTGAAATTCCTTTGGAAAATTTCAAACAAAGAAATCCGTCGTTCCCTGAAGCACACATCCATCACCAAAACTTTTTTAAGCATAAGGGAACGTACGACCTTATTCTTGAACAAACCTTTTTCTGTTCTTTTGAACCCGACCAGATGACCCGGGTGAAGTATGCCACAAAAATGGCTTCACTCCTAGCGCCTACCGGAAAGTTAGTGGGAGTGTTATTTAAAGAATCGGCAACGAAAGAAAATGAAGGTCGCCCGTACGGTGCAACTGAAACCGAATATAGACGGTATTTGAAGCCTTATTTCAACATACAAGTACTGGAAACCGCTTATAATTCCATTCAACCCAGGGAAGGCAGTGAATTATTTGGGATATTTCAGAAGAAAGAAAAACCAAAAGTCCAAAAAAACAATCCGCTACATGGCATTACCTTAAAGACCATCTTAGAAGAACTGGTTGATAAATATGGATGGGAAGAACTCGGAGACCGTGTGCGCATTAATAGTTTTGTGTCGAATCCTTCCATCAATTCGAGTTTGAAATTTTTGAGACGCACTCCTTGGGCTCGTGAAAAGGTAGAGCAACTATACATTCATACTTTTAAAAAATGATTCGGTTACATTTCGTTTCGATTGAAAAACAATACCGACCTTTACCACATGACATCATTAGAATTTTTACAACAGAACGTGTTTCATGATCTCACCAATCTGAATAAAAAGGCTGAGAAGCCTGAAGACTTTAAATTTTCCGAAGAAGATTTTAAAAAAGTGTTAGAGCGTGCTAGTTATTTTGGAATTGCCATCTATTCTATCAATACATGGGCTAAAAACACGTCTTTTGGAGCGAGCATGCACCAAGATCACAATAAAAAAGCATCAGACAAACGTTGGTACACCAAGGCTTTCAACACTTTTAAACACCGACAAGAAGGCTTAAAATATGCGGCAACGTATAAAGTGCCTCCTAAATTAGTATCGCGGTTTTCAACAGCCGCTTCTGAAGAGGAATAAACCACCCACCATTGGTTTATAAAGTAGAGGATTAACCTGATGAAGAGGTTACAGCTAATTTACCCAGGGTTTCAAACAGTACCTCCTTCTCTATGGGTTTGGTAAGGTAATCTTTCATTCCCGATGCCTTTGCTTTTTCAATAGCCTCTAAGGTTACATCGGCAGAGACTCCGATGACGGTGCTTTCTTGATTAATCTCCAAAAGTTTTCGTGTTGTTTCAAAGCCATCCATGTCTGGCATATGCACATCCATAAAAACTATATCATAGTCTACATTAGTTGCTTTCGCTATCGCTTGCCTACCACTTCCTACGTTATCTATATGGACACCCGTTTTTTGTAGGAAATTGAACAAAATCATGCGGTTAATCCTATTGTCGTCGATAATTAAACAACGCAACCCTGAAAGGTCGGGGATTTCTGTTTTATTAGTTTCATTTGGCGTTTCAACAATGTCCATTGGCAGGCATACTGTAAAGCTACTACCTTTCTTTTCTTTGCTTGTAACAGTAATGGTTCCCCCCAACAACTGCACCAATTCATGGGTTATTGCAAGCCCTAGTCCGCCCCCTACATGGCGTTTTTTTGTACCATTTTCAACCTGAACAAAGCGCTGAAAAATAGATTGTAATTTATCTTTTGGGATACCAACACCCGTATCACTAATAGTGTATGTTACTATCAATTTGCCGTCTTCCAACGACTCGTCATAGGTGATTTGAATCCCCCCTTTAGACGTAAATTTTATTGCATTGGAAATTATATTAGTAATAATTTGGTTGAACTTTGAACTGTCGGAAATAACAGCGTATTGGTCTTCTGTAGAAATATTCGTCTTCAAAGACAGGTTATTTTCCACAATCTGGGATTCGTAGGTCGCAATAAGCTGTCTGAATTTTTCAGAGGGCTTGAAAACTTCTTTTGAAACAACTGCCTTACCGGCTTCAATTTTATGGATATCAAGAATATCATTTACCAGCCCCAATAAGTTCTGTGCCGAATTTTTCATTAGGCGCAAATACAGCCGTTCATTTCGCAGCAAATTTTTGGCGTGAAGAATTTCAACAAAACCAAGAATAGCATTCAACGGAGTACGAATTTCGTGACTCATATTCGAAATAAAGTCGGATTTATGTTTTGATGCCTCCTGAGCTGCGCGTTTTTGGTTTTTTAGTTCTTGGTTTAATTGTACCAATGTGTTATTTACAACCATTTGATGTTTGGTACGCTCTCTAGATTGCAAGAAATAAATCACCAACAAACCAACCAGTAACGAAATAAAGAACCCGTAGCTCAATCCTGTTTTCTGAATAAGATCGCGCTCCTTGTATATAGAATTTCCTCCCAAAAGGAGCTGGAAACTCCATGCTTTATCGATGTTTGGAATGGGTTGAACACTACTGGTATAACGCTTACTCTCTGAAACATCATCCTGACCAAGTTTATTGAATCGGTAAAATTCATTCCCATCTTCATCTACCAATTTGATGTCTAGATTCTTCAGGTTTTTATTCAAATCGTTGAACTGTGATTCAAAATCCATCCCTGCCGAAACGGTCCCCTTAAAATCACCATCAATAAAAATTGGCACATCAATTAAAAACGCTTTTCCCTGTTGGGTGAGTGCAACCCAAGACGTCATATTAGACTGATCTTTTTTACTGTTCACCAACCAATCGTTATAACGATATGCGATTGGTTTAATATCTAATAAGTAGGCCGCATTGTTCTTCTCAATGGGGTGTATTTCACGAATAATTCCGTTGTCATCAATCCACTCAACAAATTTTATTGCCGGATGCTGGCTCATGATACGCATCGCGTCGCTTTCGAAATAATTCATGAACTCACCATTACTTTCCTCAATACGGTCTTTAAGGTTTTCTAATGCGAGTACATTATTGCGCACGGTTCTTTCAAAATCGTTTACAACCATGGTGCCTAACGTAACCGTCTGCCCTTCTAGTTCTTGTTCAAGTTGTTTATTTGCCTGCACATAGATAACAAGGCTTACAATTACCGATATAGAGAAAACGATTGCAGCCTTAACATAAATACTTTTAGGAAATGTGCGTAACATGAAAGTGTATTACCGATACTCTAATAATATAGAATTTTCCTACAAAACTACAAACAATATTATTATTTAAGGTGTTTATTCTTAAGCAAGGTATTCTGCTCCTTCATCAAGTTTTCGATGTTCGCGAGCAATTCGATATTCTTTGGGGTTTCAACGGCTTTGTTTTTGGGATCTTCTGCTTTTTTCTTAAATCGATTCATGAACTTTATGACCACAAAAATGGTTAGCGCAATTATTGTAAAATCGATAAGTACTTCGATCAATTCTCCATAACCAATTGCCACCTCAGAAGCTTCCCCTTCAGCTTCACGAAGAATATATTTCCGCTCGGCCAGGTTTACATCATCTGTAAGCAGTGATAAGGGAGGCATCACCACTTTTTTCACCAACGTATTTACAACATTGTTGAAGGCAGTACCTATAATGATACCTACAGCCATGTCTATCATATTGCCCTTAATGGCAAAGTCTTTAAATTCTTTGATAAAACCTTTCATGAACTATATTTTTAATTCCTGATAATCCAATCACTTTGATTGTTCAGCGACACGGGTTGTAGGACCCGTTTTAGAAATTTTTTGGTTTTGGCAGCTTCGTAGTTATAGCTAATAGTTGTCACCAAGTAGGCGAAGCACACCATAAATAGTACAAAATATATATTAAATTCGGTAAGAGTAATGGTATTACCATCTTCCAAACCTATATAAATTAAAACCCCAAACCATACTATTAACGAAAGCAGACTTAAATAAGGTAATCGCATTACCACAGCCACTTGCGTGGTGTTTACTGCAGCTGTAACCTCCCCCAATATTACAGGACGATTTGAGTTCTTACCCTTTTTAATTCGTTGTATTTTGAAGGAGTTTCCCTCAAATTTCCCTTTATAGCTGTCTTTTTTTGAAGAAGTATTACCAAAAATCTTGGTGACGAAAGATTCTTCTCGTGTGTCTATGTGTTGAAGTAGACGTTCCCGAATTTCTTCTGCGGAAAGTTTAGAATGATAGGTATGACGATAATAGGGTACCGCATACGTTTTGATGATTTGGCCAATAGTATTTGTCGATTCCATTAGAATAGAGTTGCTTGGCCGTCGTTCCCAACAGGTGGTTCTTCATCGTCATCTGCTTTTTTGGAATCTCCAGAGGATTTAGATTCTGAATCGTCATTTTCAGCCTTGGCCTCAGATGAAACGGTTTCTTCATCTACCACGTCCATTTCTTCGGTTTTCTTTTCAGCAGGAGCTTCGTATGGCAATGGTGAAAGCGCATTTATTTCTAGTACCTTATCCTTGGTAAGCTGGTTCCCCATAGCCGTTATGCCCTTGATAGCTATAAATTCTTCTAAATTGATTTCCTGATTCTCTTTTCGTTCTTTCCCGCGTTCTTTTACAAATACAATTTCCGCTTGCGGACGATAATCTGTAAACACACGCTCTAAATACGATTTAGGATGCTCGGTAATGATCAACTCTTCCCGGTCTGGGTTTTCTATTAAAAAGCGCTTTACGTAAAACAACTCTTTTTCACCTTCCCAATAAATTGCTGAAAGCGGCTTTTTAGGTTCCCATTTTTCTAACACGATCATGTCTTCATCAAATCGAAGTGTAATTTCAGGAATAACCGTTTTTACCACGCCCTTTTGATTGATGAGCAATAAGCGGTCATGCGATTTAAATTCGCCCAACAGCTCCCCTCTTCCTTCTAAATTCAAGCGCTGTACAGTATCATCGAACCATATTTTTCGGGGCTTTAAGGTCGAAAGTCCCTTTTCTTTCAATTCGACGCGCTTTACCGCATATTTGGTTACAATATTTCCTTTAGAGCCGCGACCTTTAATAAGCTGGTCTGCAAAATCGAGATCCCATTTCAATTTTTTGATGCTTCCACTTTGGCGCAATAAGATGGTGACCACCTCTGCTTCCCCATTCGGGTTCGCCGTAAAATAGAGCACTTTAGAGCCTTTGGTACCCGCGGTTAGATCGTATTCCCGATCGCGGGTCATAGAAGTGACCGCAAAACGTTTTACATAGGTGGCACCACGCGGACCGTCTTTATAGATCATATTATAAATGGTGCGCTTGTCTTTTTTCTTAAACACAGCAACGTGCAGGATGCCTTTGCCCACAAAGGTCTTGCTGTCTACTTTGGTGACCATCATTTTACCTTCTTCGGTAAAAACAATAATATCGTCTATATCGCTACAATCGGTCACGTACTCGTCTCTACGCAGGCTTGTACCCACAAATCCTTCTTCGCGGTTTACGTAGAGTTTTGTGTTCCTGATCACCACTTTGGTTGCTTCAATATCGTCGAACACTTTTATCTCAGCCTTCCGTTCTTTGCCTTCTCCGTAGTCTTTTTTCAGACGTTTGAAATAATCTATGGCGTACTCAATCAGGTTTGCCAAATGATGTTTTACCTGGGCGATCTGATCTTCCAGCGCGTCAATTTTCTGTTGTGCTTTGTCGATATCAAATTTTGAAATACGTTTGATTCGAATTTCTGTTAACCGAACAATATCTTCTTCGGTCACCGCACGTTTTAAATGGGCCGTATGTGGTTTCAACCCTTTATCGATGGCTTGAATCACGCCTTCCCAGGTTTCTTCTTCTTCAATATCGCGATAAATTCGGTTTTCAATAAAGATACGTTCTAGCGAAGCATAGTGCCACTGATTCTCCAATTCGCCCAACTGAATCTCGAGTTCACTTTTCAGCAATTGAACCGTACGGTCAGTAGAACGGCGTAACATTTCAGAAACACCCACAAACAACGGTTTGTTATCTTCAATCACACATCCCAGCGGAGAAATAGAGGTTTCACAATTGGTAAAGGCATACAGCGCATCGATGGTTTTGTCTGGCGAAATACCTGACGGAATATGAATGAGTATTTCTACCTCAGCGGCTGTGTTATCTTCAATCTTTTTAATTTTTATCTTTCCCTTGTCGTTGGCTTTCAAAATAGAATCGATAAGCGAAGATGTGGTAGTGCCAAACGGAATTTCGCGAATCACCAAGGTATTTTTATCATGTTGCAAGATGCGCGCTCGACTTCTAATCTTTCCGCCACGTAGCCCGTCGTTATAATCGGTAACATCTACCATCCCGGCCGTGGGGAAATCTGGATATAATGTAAATCGTTTGCCTTGTAGATGCTTTACTGAGGCATCAATCAATTCAATAAAGTTATGGGGCAATATTTTGGTTGAAAGTCCTACAGCAATCCCCTCACCTCCTTGCGCCAATAGCATTGGGAACATTACGGGTAAATTGATGGGCTCCTTTCTACGGCCGTCGTAACTGGCTTGCCATTCGGTGATTTTCGGATTGTAAACTACATCTAAGGCAAATTTCGAAAGTCGTGCTTCAATATAACGTGAAGCCGCGGCACGGTCGCCAGTTAAAATATTTCCCCAGTTTCCTTGGGTATCGATAAGTAAATCTTTCTGCCCTATTTGCACCATAGCATCTGCAATACTGGCGTCCCCGTGCGGGTGATACTGCATGGTATGCCCTACGATGTTTGCCACTTTGTTGTAGCGACCATCGTCCAGATCTTTCATAGAATGCATGATACGGCGCTGTACGGGCTTAAAACCATCTTCGATAGCAGGTACGGCTCGTTCTAAGATCACGTAGCTGGCATAGTCTAAAAACCACTCGCGGTACATTCCTGTAACACGGGTAATGGTTTCTCCCGAATCTACATTTTCTTCCTCACCTCCAGACACATCCTGATGGTTGATGTCTTCTGGGTTTAATGAATCGTCTTGGTTTGTGTTATTATCTTCTGTCATTAATACTGTTACTTATAAGAATATGGATAATAGATTATGGAATATAGACTAACTCAGTCTATCTATAAAACTCCCTATTCTTTTTTGCAATGATTGAATTAAGTTTATTGCATTTTGATATTCTATAGTCGATATATAATTTTGAGTTTTCGACACTTCTAATTGTGTTTCCCATTCAAAAGCAGAACCAAGGCTTGTTTCAAGGAATAGTTTAAAATGTGCGTCAGTTGATTTTGCTGATCCTTCTGCAATGTTTGAAGGAATCGATACTGCACATCTATTCATCTGACTCGTAAGATTAAATTTTTCATGTTTGGGAAATGTTTTTGTTAAAGAGTAATTCATTTTCACAAACTCAATACCATCTATCCAAATAGTCAATTTCCTGAAATTATGTCGAGGCATTTTTTATTTAAATTTGGTCCATATTCCATACGCTATATTCCATTTTCATTTTGACTGTCTTCGCAATTTTCAATAATCAAGACCCTTCAACTGCCAGCCCGAAAGGTCCATTCCCGTCCGTACCGGCACGGGCGGACTGGCGGGCGCTCAGGGTGACATTGTAGGTTCTATTTCAATTTAATCCTCAACCGTATCCAATTCTACTTTCAGGTTCTCAATAATAAACTTCTGCCTATCGGGTGTGTTTTTTCCCATATAGAAACTCAGCATTTCTTCAATGCTCATCTGTTTGTCTAGCATCACAGGGTCTAACCGAATATCTTCCCCAATAAAATGCACAAATTCGTCTGGTGAAATCTCACCGAGTCCTTTAAATCGGGTAATCTCAGGTTTAGGCTTCAATTTGTCGATGGCATCACGGCGTTCTTCTTCGCTATAACAATAAATGGTTTCTTTTTTATTCCGTACCCGGAAGAGCGGCGTCTGCAAAATATACAAATGCCCTTCTTTGATCACTTCAGGAAAAAACTGAAGGAAAAACGTAATGAGCAGCAATCTGATGTGCATTCCATCTACATCGGCATCGGTTGCAATCACAATATTGTTGTATCGCAGGTCTTCCATCGATTCTTCGATGTTTAGAGCCGCTTGCAGTAGGTTGAATTCTTCATTTTCGTACACAATCTTCTTGGTAAGCCCGTAACTATTGAGCGGTTTTCCTTTTAAGCTGAAAACGGCCTGGGTATTTACATCGCGGCTTTTGGTGATACTTCCCGAAGCCGAATCACCCTCGGTAATAAATAGCGTACTCTCTAAATTGCGTTCTTTCTTGGTATCGCCTAAATGAATACGGCAATCGCGTAATTTTTTGTTGTGCAGGTTTGCTTTCTTCGCACGGTCTTTTGCCAGTTTTCGAATACCTGAAAGCTCCTTACGTTCACGTTCTGCGGTAAGAATTTTACGCTGTAGCTTTTCGGCCACTTCTGGATTCTTGTGCAGGTAATTATCTAATTGTCTTTTTACAAAATCGTTAATGTAGGTACGTACCGTAGGAAGGTCGCCCCCCATGTCTGTCGACCCTAATTTAGTTTTGGTTTGGCTTTCAAACACAGGTTCCATCACCTTGATGCTGATGGCTGCAACTATTGACTTTCTGATGTCGCTCGATTCGTAATTTTTTCCGTAGAACTCACGTACTGTTTTTACTACGCTTTCGCGGAAAGCCGACAGGTGCGTTCCCCCTTGGGTCGTATTCTGACCATTTACAAAGCTGTAATACGATTCACTGTACTGGGTTTTGCTGTGGGTGATGGCAATTTCGATATCATCTCCCCGCAGATGGATTACCGGGTAGAGCATATCATCTTTGTTCATATCGTCTTCCAACAGATCTTTCAATCCGTTTTCTGAAACGAACTTCTCACCGTTGAAGTCGATCGTAAGCCCTGGGTTCAGGTAGACATAATTCCGAAGCATTTTTTCAACATATTCACTTCGGTATTTATAATTTTTAAAGATGCTTTCATCAGGAATAAAGGTCACTTTAGTCCCTTTACGTTTGGTAGTTTCTTCTACCCCAGGATCTTCTACCAGTTCTCCCAATTCGAAACGTGCCGCTTTCTGCTGTCCGTCGCGTACCGATTCTACCCTAAACGATGCTGAGAGGGCATTCACCGCTTTGGTACCTACCCCATTAAGACCTACCGATTTCTTAAATGCGCGGCTGTCGTATTTTCCTCCGGTGTTCATTTTAGAAACTACATCAACTACTTTGCCCAGAGGGATACCACGACCGTAGTCGCGTACCTTCACTTCTTTGTCTTTAATTCGGATTTCGATGGTTTTACCAGAACCCATCACAAATTCATCAATACAGTTATCGATCACCTCTTTCAGCAAAATATAGATTCCGTCGTCTGGTGACGAGCCATCTCCGAGCTTCCCGATATACATTCCGGGACGCATACGGATGTGTTCTTTCCAATCGAGCGAACGTATATTGTCTTCGGTGTAATTTGTCTCTGCCATAAATCGTGCTGAATAAGCGTTAAATATAGGATTATAGCAGAAAACCCAAAACCCAAATTGATGAAAGTAATTAACAATTAAGCGTCCTAAATTGTTAAGAAAATGAAATTTCAACTTCTTTTTTACGGTTGGTAAAAACTTTGAAGATTTCAAAAGAAAACAATAAAACAGGCTTAACAATTTGTTAATGTAACTACATACACAGCTTGCTTCTCCTATTTTCGTACTATGAAAAAACTACTAATACTTTCCATAGCTTTAATTTCAATAGTGACAAACGCCCAAAAAAGTGAGAGTCCGTATGAATGGGACTGGACACGTGATGGTATCTGGACAGGTGCCGCGTTGGGTGGAACAGTCACCGGATTTCTTTTAATCCAAAACAAAGATGATTTAGAACCCGATGAATTTGCTCGCATCGAAAACGACCTTCAAGGGGCCATAGACGATATCAATGGGATAGACCGTTGGGCCGCGGGAAACAACAACGAATCGGCAAACAAAATTAGCGACATTCCATTTGCCATGTCATTTGCGGCACCATTTGTCATGCTATTTGACGATGAAATTAATGACCACACCGGGCAGTATGTTGGTTTGTATATTGAAAGTTTAGCAACCACGGCAGCTATGTACACTATTACCGCCGGATTGGTTGACAGAAGTAGACCTTATGTGTATGATGATTCTGGAGTGACGGGAAGAGACCGAAGGATGAGTAATAACGGACAGCGATCGTTTTACTCGGGTCATGTAGCCGCAGCAGCAACTGCTACTTTCTTTACTGCAAAAGCGTATGCCGATTTCAATCCAGATTCACCTGCTAAATTTTGGGTTTGGACCGGTGCTGCCGTGATTCCGGCTACTATTGGCGGATTTAGAATCGCAGCCGGGCAACATTTCTTAACCGATGTGGTGCTAGGATACGTATTGGGTGCAGGTGTTGGTATATTGGTGCCAGAATTACACAAGAAAAAAAATACTGACGGATTAAGTTTTTATCCGACAGGAGGAAGAACTTATCTAGGTGATGAATACACCGCTATGGCCGTTTCGTTGAAATTTTAAGACATCCAACTATTGACAATTAAAAAGCCCCTTCTGTAAAAGGGGCTTTTCTATATTTAAATTCTACTGTTCGTTATACATTAAACCTGAAGTGCATCACATCGCCATCTTTTACGATGTATTCTTTCCCTTCCACACTCAGTTTTCCAGCTTCTTTTACTTTCGCTTCGCTTCCGTAGGCAGCATAGTCATCGTATTTAATTACCTCTGCCCTAATAAATCCTTTTTCAAAATCGGTGTGTATCACTCCTGCTGCTTGTGGAGCGGTTGCTCCTATTGGGATGGTCCACGCACGTACTTCTTTTTCGCCAGCCGTAAAGTAGGTTTGAAGATTGAGCAATGAATAGGCCCCTCGAATAAGTTTCGCCGCGCCTGGCTCTTCCAAACCTAGATCTTCTAAAAATAGTTGGCGTTCTTCAAAAGTATCGAGTTCGGTGATATCTGCTTCGGTACCAACTGCAAGCACAAGAACTTCGGCATTTTCGTTGGCGACAGCTTCTTTTACTGCTTCTACATAATGGTTTCCAGTAGCAGCAGAACCTTCATCTACATTGCAAATGTACATTACAGGTTTATCTGTAATAAACTGCAGCGGCTTTACAAATTCATCCCGTTCATCTTCCGTAAAAGAAATAGCCCTTACTGAAATTCCCTTTTCTAAGTTTTCTTTGATCTTTAAAAGAATTGCTTCTTCCTTTTGAGCTTCCTTATTTCCAGTTCTAGAAGCACGTTTTACCTTATCCAACTTTTTCTCTGTAGTCTCAAGATCTTTTAATTGGAGTTCGATATCAATCGTTTCTTTATCACTCACTGGGTCTACTCTACCATCTACGTGTACCACATTATCGTTATCAAAACAACGCAAAACGTGTAGAATAGCATCAGTTTCCCGAATATTCCCTAAAAATTGATTTCCTAATCCTTCACCTTTGCTCGCTCCCTTTACCAAACCAGCAATATCAACGATTTCGACCGTTGCGGGCAATACGCGTTCTGGATTAACCAATTCTTCCAATTTTACCAAACGGCTATCGGGTACATTTACGACGCCTACGTTCGGTTCAATAGTGCAAAAAGGGAAGTTCGCACTCTGTGCTTTGGCATTCGACAAACAATTAAAAAGAGTGGATTTACCTACGTTGGGCAATCCTACAATTCCTGCTTTCATATACGATACTTTTTCAAAGCGGCAAAGATACACTTATAAACGTATATATAAATCCTTTGTAGATTTGAATTCAATTAAAAAATAGGAAAACTTTCAGGCTCTGTTAGCAGTTATTTAACAACTTAGAAACTACATTTACTTCAACTAAAATGATACAATTATGAAAACTACAATAAATTTAATCGCAGTCGCCTTATTGGCAACGGTCACTATGAGTGCCCAAGTACAGAAAGATGTACAGAAAAAAACGACTACAAAGAAAGTCCGGGTAACCGATGACAATCAGATAACTACAAAAGTTATTGAAGATACGGATGCCGAAATAGACGTGATTGAAGTAGAAGGTAACGACGAGCTAAACCAGCAGGCAAAAGTGATCAAGAAAGATGACAAAACCAGTGCGGTAGTTGCAAACGAGAACGTAGAGAACTCTAAAAACAAAATGATGGTTGCCCAAAAACAAAAGGCACAACAGATGGAGTTGGAGAAGTCTAAGAAAATGATGATGGAAAAAGCCGAACAAGAACGTATGGCGTTAGAAAAAATGAAAAAGGAACGTATGGCAGAACTGGAAAGAAGACGTAAAGAACTCATGGAACGCCCAAAAGGAATGGCAAAGTTGAAGAAAGATCCTGACGGAGACGGAATCAACTAATCATTATAGTTTATAATTTAAGAAAGCCCCGGAAGTTCATTCGGGGCTTTTTATTTTTAAATTAGGCAAAAATACGTAAGTTTACATCTCATAAATTGAATATCATGAAATTACAAACCATAGCACTGGCTGCGTTCCTTTTTACTACCGTCGGTACGGTAGCTCAAGTTGAAGTAAGCACGAAAAAAGTGACCGCCCAAAAAACAACAGCAACATCTGAAGGTGAAATTGAAACAATTTTTGTTAAAAAAGTAGATGATGCCGAAATTACTTCGGAAGCACAAACAGAGAAAGATAAAAAAGCGGCGGCTGCCATCGCTAAGATGAAAGCTGAACGTCAAGCTGAAAAGCAAAAAGCAAGTGCTGCGCTACTCGAGAAAGCTCGTAAAGAGGGTCTCGTAGACGTTTCCGACGAAGAAAAAGAAAAGCGCATGGAAAAAATAGAAGCGCAAAAGAAAAAGTACGAAGAGCGGAAGAAAAAACAGCAAAAAAAACTCGAGAGAAAAACTGAAAAATACAACAAAAAAATTGACAATTAATCGCGCTTAGCGTTAGTATGCCAATTCTTTTCGGATGGCAAGCCAATATTCTTGAAAAGTATTCAGATTATTGTGTTTGCCATTTTTTATGCGCACAAAATTCCGTTTTCTTTCTGGTATAATTTGGTACAATAACTCTGCAGATGAAATTGGAACTACGGAATCTTCTGTGCCATGTATGATTGTAATGAGGCAGTCTACCGATTGAATGTACTGTGCTGTATTAAATTGATAACGTAAAAGGCTATTAACAGGAAGATACGGATAGCGCTCTTTTGCCAGTCGTTCCAAACTATAAAAAGGAGATTCGAGCACTAGCTTTCTCGGTTTGTTTTTAGAAGCTACGTACGTAGCAAATGTAGTCCCCAAGGACCTTCCAAAAACTATAATTTTAGCTTGAGGATACCACTCTTTTGCCTGATCATAAAAAACTTCAGCATCTGCATATAGGTTTTCTTCAGAGCGGGGACCTTCACTTTTACCATAGCCCCGGTAATCCATCATTAGCACTTCATAATCGGCATTGGTAAATTGGCTAGCAATGGCGCCCCATTTAGATAGATTGCCTGCATTTCCGTGGAAATACAACACAATCCCCCTAGGCTTTTCAACCGTAAATCGAAGTCCGTGCAAGGTAGCACCCTCTGCCCCATCTAAGGTAATTTCTTCAAAAGCAGCTTCATAATTAAATGTGTAGTCCTGCGGGAGGGTTTCTGACAAGAAAATGATTTTCTCCTGAAAGAAATAGAGTCCGCCCACTGCCAATACAGCGAGCAGCAAAAGAGCTGCGATAATCTTAAAGATTTTCTTCATAGTAATAAGTTATGTAGTTCGCTTTGCAGAATGTGCCACTTTAAAACTTGTAGAAGACAGATCAACTTTAGCGGGTTCAAAATTAATGATCTGACTTAAAATTTCGTGATACGACTCAAAATTATTCAAGTTTTTATGTCCGCCATCAATAATGGGCCATAATCTCGTGATTTCAGGTTTAATTTTAGAGAGTTTCACACTGGTGCTAAAAGGGATTAATTTATCATTGGTACCATGAATAATATGCACAGGACATTTTACATATTTTAACCATTTATAGGTTGGCATGGGGTATTTCAGCAAAATAGAGAGCGGCATAAACGCCATATATCGACCGGTAACCTTCAGCAAACTGTAGTATGGTGCATCTAAAATAAGCATCCGCGGACGGTTCATTGAGGCCAATTTGGTAGCAAAACCCGATCCTAGTGAACGACCATAAAGTACAATGTATTTTTCATGTACCCGTTCTTTGATTTTGTTATACACATCTTGGAGATCATTTTTAAGATTTTCCTGGGTGCGTTTTCCTTTACTTTTTCCGAAGCCACGATAATCTACCATAACCACATCGTACCCATGGCGGGTGAAATCTACTGCAAATTTGCCCCATCCCTTCATGCTTTTGCTATTTCCTTTCAAATAGAGCACAACACCTTTATTGCCTGCCCCTTTAAAGTGAAGACCGTTAATTACAGCGCCATCTTTGGTTTCCATGTTGTACTCTTCTACCGTTTGGTTCTCGTAGTAAAATTGAAATGCTTCTGGAAGCTTCTCCGGTTTGAACAAAAAATAGTCTTGTAAATAATATAAAAGCACACTTATCACGATATAAATCGCAACTACCCATACAGCAATATGTAACCAATACGGCATCTTACTAAAGTACAAAAAATAATAAGGGGCATCGTTTTAGCTGAAATATTAAGTTAAATTATCCTAAAAGGTGTTAAACATCAAATACTTTAGGAAACAGTTATAGCACCCTTGAAACAAATTAACAACTGCCCACCTTATATTTGATTACTAATAATTTAAAAAACCAATAACCATGAAGAAGATAATGATGATTGCAGCATTGGCAGTAAGTACTGTTGCTGTTACACAGAATAAAAATGAAACTGAAGTTGAAACTGTAAAGAAAACGGTGGTCACCGATGATGAAGGTGTTCAGGTTAAAACCAAAACAATGAGCACTACTGCTGAAACCGATATTGCCTTAGGGGAGCGAACAAGCTACCATAACTTTAATACGGTGATGAAGCCAACAGAGGTAGATACCAACGTTGATTATTACAATGACGGAACGAAATATCGTTTTATGCCTGAAACTACTGGATATTATGTAGTAAAATCAGGAGATAGAGATGCCCGCGTGGCACGACTGTACCCATCTAGCCAGAAAGGATATTACATCTATACTAAAGATGGAACAAGTTCACTAGGTTATTTTAATGCCGATGGTGATTTTATAGTAGAAAGTTACGATCCAGATAATGATGGTGTTATGAATTATGTCTATAAAATTAAAATGGACAAAGACACCAAGGCTAAGATGAAGAAGAATAAAATGATGAAGAAAAATAAAATGAAATAATTTTTCGCCCCCGTATACAACTGTTGGTCAGAGACATCAATATTATATGATCGAGACCGATGTATAAAAAAGAACACCCGTTAAAGCGGGTGTTTTCTTTTATTCAAAATGTGCTTTATTGTTATTCATGATGCATAAAGGCTTGTTTGCCAAGCAATTCTTCATCCGATTCAACATGGTCATCATCAGGCACACAACAATCTACCGGGCATACAGCCGCACATTGTGGTTCTTCATGGAAGCCTTTACACTCAGTACATTTATCGGGTACGATGTAGTAAATCTCATCGCTAACGGGTTCTTGGGTTTCATTGGCATCTACACTTTTCCCATTGGGCAATACTACATTCCCCTCTAAGTCGGTACCGTCGGCATAACGCCAATCGTCTGCTCCTTCATAAATTGCGGTATTTGGGCATTCAGGCTCGCAAGCACCACAATTAATACATTCGTCTGTTATTATAATAGCCATAGAAGTTTTCTTTTTCTAACTTTGCGCAAATTTAAGGTCTACGAATGGCAACTCCAAACGCATGATGCAATTACAACAAAGAATTAACGCCTTCGCCGCGCTCGGAACTTTTTTAAAGCAATTTGGGTCAGAACATCCGGTAAAACAAGCTGATATTCCCTACAACGACGAGTATTTCAGTAAAATGGAGTCAGCCTTACAACGGGCAAAGGCTTCAAATGGGTGGTTCACGGATGAGAATCTCAGGTTTGCTTGTGAAAGTTGGGGGGACGCACTTACTAAAAAAAATGTATCCGATTGGCTCTCACCCTATAATATTTCCGAAGAAAAAACACCGAAAAAAGTAGCCATCATTATGGCGGGTAATATTCCCCTAGTCGGTTTTCACGATTTTATTTGCGTGCTGCTTTCCGGACATCACGTCAATGCCAAATTATCGAGCAACGATCCTGTACTCCTGCCGCTTCTGGCTGAATACCTGATTACTGTTGAAAAGGAACTGCAAGCTTGTATACAGTTCACTACGGAAAAATTAACCGATTTTGATGCTGTCATCGCCACAGGAAGCAATAACACCGCACGTTATTTTGAGCACTATTTTGGAAGCTATCCCAACATTATCCGAAAAAACCGAAACAGTGTAGCAATTCTTACTGGAAATGAGACTGCTGAAAATATGGAAGCTTTGTCTGACGATATCTTTCGGTATTTCGGGTTGGGCTGTAGAAACGTGTCAAAACTATTTGTGCCAGAAAATTACGCCTGGGATTCGTTCTTTGAAGGTATGTACAAATGGAAGGATGTTATCAACAACCACAAATACATCAACAACTACGATTATAATAAGGCGGTTTATTTAATGAGCAATTGTAAATTGTTAGACAACGAGTTTCTTTTGCTGAAAGAAGATCAATCTTTCTCCTCTCCTATCGCTGTGGTTTTTTATGAAACGTATGCAGATACTACCGCTCTAGAGACCATGCTAGCATCGTACAAAGATGAAATTCAGTGTATCGTATCTAAAAATCATATTCCTTTTGGTGCGGCACAGCAGCCTGCCTTAAACGATTATGCAGATGGAGTGGATACCCTTCAATTTTTATTAGATCTCTAATGCAATCACAGCCATAAACTTATCAATTATTTAACTTGTTATCCATTTCATATTTTTAATCTTTGCAACGACCGAAAATCGATACTCCCATGAAAAAACATAATTTTAGCGCAGGACCGTGTATTCTAGCTCCTTCAGTGCTTGAAAAAGCGGCTGCAGCCATCAAAAATTTTGACAACCTTGATCTCTCGTTGGTTGAAATATCACACCGTAGCAAATCGTTTGTAAACGTAATGGAACAGGCACAATCGCTCGCGCTAGAGCATTTGGGTCTTGAAAACAAAGGGTATCAAGCACTTTTTTTACAAGGCGGTGCTAGTCTCGAGTTTTTAATGGTAGCGTACAATTTGTTACAATCGAAAGCAGCGTATTTAAATACCGGAACCTGGTCTAGCAAAGCGATTAAAGAGGCCAAGATGTTTGGTGAAGTGGTAGAGGTGGCTTCCTCAAAAGATGGTAATTTTAATTATATCCCGAAAAACTTTACCATTCCGTCAGATGTAGATTATTTTCACTGCACAAGCAACAATACCATATTCGGTACGCAAATGCAAGAGTTTCCTGAGACTTCAGTGCCTTTGGTTTGCGATATGAGTAGCGATATTTTTTCACGGGTACTAGATTTTTCAAAATTTGATCTCATCTACGCGGGGGCACAGAAAAATATGGGGCCGGCAGGAACAACGCTAGTTGTGATCAAAGAATCGATTCTTGGAAAAGTAACGCGCCAAATCCCGTCCATGCTTAATTACAAAGTGCATATAGACAAGGATAGCATGTTCAACACCCCAGCGGTATTTCCGGTGTACGTTTCTATGTTAACCTTAGATTGGTTAAAGGAAATCGGCGGTGTTTCAGCAATTGAAAAATTAAATAATGAAAAAGCCGAACTACTCTACACAGAAATCGATCGCAACGAATTGTTCACAGGCTTTGTAGCAAACAAGGAAGACCGTTCGCCGATGAACGCCACGTTTAATTTGGTAGATGACAGCCACAAAGAAAATTTTGATGTTTTATGGAATGAAGCAGGCATTAACGGATTGAACGGCCACAGAAGTGTGGGCGGCTATCGTGCCTCTATGTACAATGCCTTACCGATTGAAAGCGTACAGGTGTTGGTAGATGTAATGAAAGAATTAGAACGAAAAGCATAAGAATAAGATATTTCAGAATACTTAATAAAAACCTCAGTAATAATAAATATGAAAGTTTTAGCCAATGACGGGATTTCACAAAGTGGAATTGATGCCTTAGAAAAAGCAGGAGCCGAAGTAATCACAACCAAAGTTGCACAAGAGCAGCTTATCAATTTTATAAATGAACACCAAATAGATGTAATCTTGGTGCGAAGCGCAACCCAAGTTCGTAAAGATATGATCGATGCCTGCCCTAGCCTTAAAGTGATAGGTCGCGGTGGCGTTGGGATGGACAATATTGATGTTGCATACGCACGTGAACAGGGGCTGCACGTGATTAATACGCCGGCGGCTTCATCATCTTCGGTTGCAGAATTAGTTTTTGCACACCTCTTTGGCGGAGTTCGTTTTTTGTATGATGCTAACAGAAATATGCCGCTAGATGGCGACTCGAAATTTAAAGAGCTGAAGAAAAATTATGCCAAAGGAAGAGAACTTCGTGGCAAAACAATCGGAATTATCGGTTTTGGGCGTATTGGTCGCGAAGTGGCTAAAATTGCGTTGGGCTGCGGTATGAAAGTAATTGCTAGCGATAATTACGTAGGGGAAGCAGATATTACTCTCGATTTCTACGACGGCCAACAGGTTACCCTTAAAATTAAAACCGAGCCGGTTTCAGAATTGATACAGCACAGTGACTTTATTACCCTGCACGTTCCCGCACAGAAGGAATATATAATTGGTAAAGAGCAAATTGAAAAGATGAAAGACGGTGCCGCCATTATCAATGCAGCGCGAGGTGGTGTGATAGATGAAGTAGCTCTTATTGAAGCGTTAGAGAGTAAAAAACTGTCTTTCGCCGCTTTAGATACCTTCGAACAGGAACCAACGCCAGCTATAAAGGTGTTGATGAACGACAAAGTTTCTTTAAGTCCGCACATTGGTGCCGCCACTAACGAAGCCCAAGACCGTATTGGTACTGAGCTAGCAGAGCAAATTATCAACATTTTAAAACCTGTATCTTAAAGGTATTCTTCGTACCTTTCAGCTTCAAATTAAAAAAAAACAACAACATGTCTGGAATATTAGATTTATTGAACAGCGACCTCGGAAAACAAATTATTGGTGGTGTAAGCCAAGAAACCAATCAACCTGCAGATAAAACTGCGTCTGTAGTGTCTATGGCTTTGCCATTGCTTATGGGTGCCATGAAAAGAAATGCCAACTCACAAGATGGCGCTGCTGGCCTTATGGGTGCATTAGACAACAAACACGACGGAAGCATCTTAGACAACCTTGGTGGTTTTTTTGGAGGCGGTGTAAACGAATCTGCCAAGCAAGATGGCTTGGGTATTTTAGGTCATGTTTTGGGAGGTTCCCAAAATAACGTGGTAAGTGCTCTTTCAAATAAATCTGGAATGGATACCGATAGTGTGATGCGTATTCTAACGGTAATTGCGCCTATTGTGCTAGGGTATCTCGGAAAAGAGAAACGACAGAAAAACGTTTCTGACCAAAGCGGTATTGGCGGACTCCTTGGCGGATTGCTAGGTGGTGGAGAGCAAGAAGCGCCCAAGCAACAAAGTTTGATTGAATCTATTTTAGATGGAGACAATGATGGTAGCGTGATTGACGATGTAGCCGGAATGGTACTCGGTGGTAAGAAAGGCGGTGGCGGACTTCTAGGAGGACTCTTCGGAAATTAAGACATAGAAATAGTATAGAAAAACGCTCTAAACGCAAGTTTGGAGCGTTTTTTGTTAAATGAAGTTAAAACCAACCTTTTCAAAATGTGAATTTGTAAATTTATAGATTATGAAAAAGGTACTTTTTTTACTACTAATACTAGGGGTGATCGTGGGTTGTTCTACAACTAACAACCCTGCCATTTCGGGTGCCGAAACAAACGGTTCTAAATATGAAGAAGAGCCGGTACGTATTGCCAACGACAGCTTGGAATATGAAATTATCATCACAGACATTGGTTTTCCGCGGTTTCTAAATACGCAACCTCCAGAATCCTACTACAGTCTGAGTTTTCTCGAAAGGCGCAATCAATTTTTTGTTGGTGAATACAACAGACGTGTACAAGACATTCGATATTCTAGACAGTTGTATCCGCAGCGTATAGAATATGATCCCATAACTAATTACGGAAAAGAAGTGAATTATTTGTTATTTCAGTATTTCAGATATTTCGCTAGAGAGTATAATCAAGATTTTCCAGGCGTCAGAAATTGAAAAAACTAAAACAACGTTGGAATATTACTTCAAATTGGCAACTTACGGTCATATTTGTGGTTTTTGCTGTCACGGGAAGCACGGCAGCTAAATTTGCCGGACCCTTGACTGAGGCCATTGGTCTTACCAAAGATCATGGTTGGTATGTGTATTGGCCAGTACGTATCGTGATCATTTTTCCAATATATCAAGTATTGCTCGTTTTCTTTGGGTGGCTCTTTGGGGAACCCGAATTTTTTTGGAACTTTGAAAAAAAAATGCTCCGTGGCATGGGCCTCGGTTTTTTATTGAAAAATTAAAATGAAACAACTAAAACACATCGTATTTATTTCAGCGGCTTATTTGTTGCTGACAGCGGTTGTGTTACCTTCTGTTGTTCAATTTTCACATATTTTTGAAGCGCATGAACATGTGTTCTGTGGAGATGTTAGCACACATTTACACGAAGAACAATTCGATTGCGATCTAACAAAATTTATAACGCCTGTATTTCAAATTGATGAAGCGGATTCTGAAATACTTGTTTTAGCTTCTGAATATGCTAGCTTAAAGCAAAATTACACTCCTGTTTTTAGTAGTAGACTATCGCAGTCTAATTATTTGAGGGGCCCTCCTTCTGTTCAACAAATACACTGATCCATTTTTTTTGTTGAATAATCCAACCCTATGAAATATTTTTTTATGGTAGTGTTGGCCTTTTTGGCTTACCCTACCGCTATATCGCAAAATTGTGACCTCACGTTGCGTGGCACAGTAATAGACATGCATGATGGTACGCCATTAGCGGGTGCTACGGTTGTACTTGCAGGTTATGATGTGGCCAAAATAACCGATTTTGATGGTAATTTTGAGCTAACTGGCCTCTGTACTGAAAACTATAATCTTCAAATTTCACATCCGGAATGCACCACAAGGGCGTTTTCCGTAGAAATTTCAGAAAATACCCAGAGCGTATTTAAACTTGAGCATCATTTAGAAGAACTGAATGAAATCTTGATTAAAGGGAGTACCTATTATACCAAGGCAGAGACGGTTCTTGAAAATAGAATCCTCTTGGAAACTTTAGAAGGGTATAGCAGTGCTTCGTTGGGAGATGCCTTAAAAACGGTTAGTGGGGTGTCATCTTTAAATACAGGAAATACGGTTGTAAAGCCTGTTATTAACGGATTGCACAGTAGTCGGGTTACCATCATCAATAATGGGGTAAGACAACAAGATCAAGAATGGGGCGCAGAACATGCACCAAATATCGATTTGAACACCGCGAATAGCATTACTGTACTCAAAGGTGCCGCAGCTCTTCAATATAGTGGAGATGCCGTTGGGGGCGTAATTGTTTCTGAGCCTGCTCCTATCACGTTGCGTGATTCGTTGTACGGTAAATCAATTTTATCTGGGCAAACCAATGGGCGTGGTGGTGCATTTACCACTACCCTTACCAAAAGTTATGAAAATGGTTGGTTTGCACGATTTCAAGGAACTGCGAAGCGGTATGGCGATTTTGAAGCTCCCGATTATGTGTTGAGCAATACTGGTGTTTCTGAACAAGACTTTTCTGTGAATGTTGGATTGAATAAAATACAGTACGGATTTGATGCCTATTATTCGTTGTTTAAAAATGAAATCGGAATCTTACGTGCCTCACATTTGGGTGGTGCAGAAGATCAGGTTGTCGCCATCAATAGTGAAGTACCGCTGGTAATACAAGATTTTACCTACGATATCGGCACTCCAAGACAGGACGTAACCCACCAACTAGCAAAGCTTTCAGGTTTTTATAAGTGGAATGAGTTGGGCACGGTACGTTTGTCATACGATCTGCAACAAAACGAACGATTTGAGTTTGATGTAAGACGTGGTGACGACGATGGGAAACCTTCGGTAGACCTTGAATTGGTTACACATAACCTTGAACTCTCGTTAGAAAGTGATATTGGAGATGCTATTTCATTAAAAACTGGAGTGATGGGGAATTTTCAGGAAAATTTTGCAAATCCGTCGACGGGTGTGAGACGACTCATTCCAGATTACAAGCAGTACAAATTCGCTTTCTACGGAATTGCCGATTATCAGGTTTCTGAAGCACTCAACGCTGAATTTGGCGCAAGATTTGACCATACCTATATGGATGTTTTCAAATTTTATCGTACTTCTTTTTGGGAGTCAAGGAATTATGATGTTCAATTTCCTGAATTAGTCATAGAAGATTTTGGAAACCAATTGCTCACGAATCCAGAATTGAAGTTCAATAATATTTCAGCCACCGCGGGCCTTTCGTATGAGTTTGGAGAAGATTATGTGCTGTTTTCAAACTATTCGTTAGCATCGCGCGCACCGAATGCATCCGAATTGTTTAGCGAAGGCTTGCACCATAGTGCGTCTAGGATTGAGTTGGGTGACTTGAGGTTTAACTCTGAAATCTCCCAAAAGATTATGGTTACGGCACAGAAAAAAGGAAGTAGGTTCTCCTTTGCTGTAAATCCGTATGCAAATTTCGTTCAAGATTTTATAGTGATAGAACCTACTGGGGTGCAGCAAACAATACGGGGGAATTTCCAGGTATGGGAATACAGACAGACCAATGCTCGATTACTGGGGGTTGACTTAGATGCGAGTTTCAGAATTTTGGAAGACCTGACCTACACCCATCAGTTTTCTATTGTAAAAGGTTGGGACACTGCACAAGACCAAGCATTGATAAATATGCCCCCTGCTAGTTTAAATAACGGTTTGCAATATGTATTACCGATAAAACAGCGGGTGCGTATCGGACTAGAAAGTAGTTATGTGTTTCGTCAAAATGAATTTCCTGATAACAATTTTGAAGTGTTTTTACCAGAAACAGCCTCTTTTGAAACTGTAGATGTGAGCACTCCCCCACCCGCATACCACTTAATGAATCTTACGGCAGGCACTTCGTTCGCTTTGGGAGATGTAACAAAGTTAGATCTCAATTTAAAAATTACAAACCTATTTGATACTTCCTATCGTGATTATTTAAACCGACTGCGATATTATTCTGATGACCTAGGGAGAAATCTATTAGTACAATTAAAAATTAATTATTAAAAATTCAAAAAATGAAAAACTTAAAGTTTATATACTCAATAATAGTACTATCATTCGTGTTCACCTCATGTAGCAACGATGATGATGTGCCAGTTCCAGTAAACGAAGAAGAAATAATTACAACCGTAATTGCAACTCTTGTTGCTGAAGGAAGCACAGTAACCCTTACCTCTAGAGATTTAGATGGCGATGGTCCCGATGAAGCAGATGTGACAGTCTCGGGAGATTTTCAAGTAGGATTAACCTATGTTGGAAGCGTTCAGTTTTTAAATGAGACTGAAAATCCTGCTGAAGATATTACCGAAGAAGTAGAAGAAGAAGCCGAAGAACACCAAGTTTTCTTTTTGCTGAGTGCAGGTCTTGACGGCACGATAAATTATGGAAATAACGACGGTGATGGCAATCCATTGGGTACACAATTTTCGTTGTTGCCAAATGCTGCTGGAAACGGAAATTTTGCTATCATATTACGTCATGAACCGAAAAAGCCAAATGACGGAACCCTAGATGACGCAGGAGGTGAAACGGATGTTATTGTTACCTTTCAAGTTACTTTTGAAGAATAATTTAGCCCAGAAAAAAAATCCCAGGAAACAGTTCCTGGGATTTTTTTTATTCTACTACCTCAACTTCTATCGTTTGAGGTACGGGATCTTTTTTCCCCTGCCATACGTAGGTGTATAACCACATGAGGGTAAATGTTGGGATAAAGTCTGAGATCGGTAAGATTTCTTCAATAAAAACTACTACCGATGCAATCTTTCCTTGTTCGCCACTATACATTTCGCTCATTTTTTTAGCAGCAAAGGGAGCCCACAATATATCGAGAAAAGGTCCGATTACAGGAATTGCCATGGAAACCATACCAATTGCATCATAAAGTAGCCCTTTTCTTAGGTTTGATGTTTTTTTGTTTTTCATTTGTTGTGTTATTTATTCTTCAAGAATAACGCAAGAAAGATGCCAAAGATTGTGCTGTCAGTTAGTGCAAGTCGCTCGTAATAAGTTTTAAGAACTCGTTTCGGGTTTCAATTTTTTCAAATTGCCCACGGAAACCGGATGTTGTGGTTACACTATTCTGTTTTTGTACCCCACGCATCATCATACACATATGGCTGGCTTCAATAACCACCGCTACTCCTTTCGGTTTTAGGGTAGTATTGATGCACTCTAAAATATCGTGTGTGAGCCGTTCCTGCACTTGAAGCCGTCTCGCAAACACATCTACCACCCGTGGTATTTTGCTAAGCCCTACAATGTGACCGTTCGGGATATAGGCTATATGGGCTTTTCCGAAGAAAGGCAAGATATGATGTTCACACAAAGAATACAGTTCGATATCTTTTACCACCACCATATCGTTGTAATCTTCTGCAAACATGGCGCTTTTTAAAATATCTGCGGCATCTTGGCAATGACCTGAAGTTAAAAATTGCATTGCTTTCGCAGCACGTTCTGGAGTTTTTACAATCCCCTCCCTATCTACATCCTCGCCTACTCCCTTAAGGATATTGGTAAAATTTTTGGCAATTTCATTCGTGGTTTCAGCATCGTAAGCATCAATATTCTGGTAACTTCCCATAGTTGGTTTATTTCAATTTGTCTGAATAATAGGTTTTAATTTTTTTAATCTTGGGATCGATGATAAATTGGCAGTAGGGTTGTTGTTTATTATTGTTGTAGTATTCGTGGTGATCTACTTCGGCGGTATAAAAAACATCTAGGGGCGTAAGCTCTGTAACGATAGGATTATCGAATACTTTATTTTCTTCTAATAAAGAAATTAGCTTCTTTGCAGCGCGTTTTTGTTGGTCGGTAGTGTAGAAAATGGCACTTCTGTATTGGGTCCCCCTGTCGTTTCCTTGTTGGTTTAGTGTGGTAGGGTCGTGAGTAGCAAAATAAATTTCTAGAAGTTCATCAATAGTAACTACGCTTGCATCATACGTTACTTCAACACCTTCGGCATGGCCAGTTCTCCCCGAACACACTTCGCGGTACGCAGGGTTCTTTATTGCGCCTCCTGTATAACCAGGAACCACCTTCTCTACTCCTTGAATACGTTGAAAAACAGCTTCCGTACACCAAAAACATCCTGCCGCAAGTACAATTTTCTCTTTCATACACTACAAAGTTAGCGTATGGCACTTTCAGCTTAACATAAAATCTGTTTTTTTAACTTTTTATTAGTATGTCACCCATAAGATGGAGCCTAGATTTGTGCTTTCACCATTTTCGAGCCTTTCAAGGGTTTTAACGCTTTTATCATTACAATTTTCATGAGTAGGTTTTCAGTACTCTTTACGATTCTTATTATTTCATTTAGTTCCCTAACTGCTCAAGTAGAAAATCCGATAAATAGAGATATAAAAATATTAAATGCCCAGCGCATTTCAGAAGCACCAGAAATAGACGGTGTTTTAGATGATATTGTTTGGCAGAATATTACACCTTCGGGCGATTTTCATAAATACAGGCCAGGGAATGAAGGCGTAATTCCACCAGAGTACCAAAGTGAAGTAAAGATAGCGTATGACGATAAGGCCATTTACATAGCCGCTTTTCTTTATGACCCAAATCCGGATGCTATCTTAAAGCAATTCTCGCAACGGGATGATATTTTTGTACAGGCCGACGCATTTTCAGCCAGTATCAATACGTATAACGATGGAATTAACGAAACACGCTTCTATGTGACTAGCGCAGGTACGATAGGCGATTCTAGAGTAAGTAGTAACGGGCAGGATTTTGGTTATAATGTTGTTTTTGAATGTAGGATATCTTATGATGAAAAAGGATGGTATGCCGAATATCGAATTCCTTATAATGCACTTCGGTTTCCAGAAAAAGAAGTACAAAATTGGGGAATTAACTTTTACCGAGAAATCAAACATAAGAATGAAACGCACACCTGGAGTTTTATAGATAACAGCGTTGGTCGTGAAACCCAATACAACGGTCGTATTGTTGGTGTCAGAGATATCAATCCGCCCGTGCGTCTCACCCTCTTCCCTTTCGCCCAAGGAGTGGTGACGAAGTTTGGCGATGAAACTGAAACGAGCTTATCGGCAGGATTGGATATAAAATACGGACTTAGCGATAGTTTCACTTTAGACGCGACCCTAATACCCGATTTTGGACAAGCGGCATTCGACAATGTAACTTTAAATTTGGGACCGTTTGAACAGACTTTTGGTGAAAACAGGCAGTTTTTTTCTGAAGGGATTGAACTTTTCCGCAAAGGAGGCATCTTTTTTTCTAGAAGAATTGGTAACGAGCCCACGGGAGCTTTCGAAATTGATGACCAAGAAAAAATCATTGAAAATCCTACCCGAGTAAAATTATTGAATGCCATTAAAGTGACTGGACGTACAGAGAACAATTTAGGAATTGGCGTACTGAACACCATCACAGGTAAAACCGTATCGGTAATTCAAGATACCATCACAGGGGCTGTTAGAGAGGTGGTAGTAGAGCCTGTAGCCAATTATAATGTGGCAGTGCTCGACCAACAATTTAACGACAATTCGTCTATTTCAATCATAAACACCAATGTAACACGTGATGGAAATTTTCGGGATGCGAATGTTTCTGCTTTTGTCTTTGACGTGGCTGATAAAGGAAATAACTTTAGAACTTCTGGCCGTGCAGTTGTGAGCAATGTGAATGAAGCGAGCGGATTTAAAACTGGGTTTCGTTCAGAGTTGGATGTATTTCGAATTAAGGGAAACTTTCGTTATCGTGCAGGTCATGATTTTGCCAATAAAACGTTCGATATTAACGATCTGGGGGTAAACTTCACCAACAACTACAACAATTTTACTGCGGGTGTTTCGTACCAAATTTTTGAGCCTACGGAAACTTTCAATAATTACCGTTTCAGTCTTACGGCAAGACATAGAAGGTTGTATGAGCCAAGTGTGACGACCCGAAACAGTTTAGAGTTTGATACGTTCTTTTTTACAACCCAACGATTGGCATTTGGCCTGAATGGCAGCTATAACACAGAAGACCGTGATTACTTCGAGCCACGAGTAGCAGGTAGGTTTGTTATTTTTCCAGCAAACGTAGGTGGCCGCACATTTGTGTCGACAGATTTTAGAAAGAAGTTTGCCTTCGATCTAGGGCTTGGTTACAGAGCGTCAATTGATGCGCCACAACGTTCCTACTTTGTCGATTTTTCACCGCGTTATAGGTTCTCTAACCGTTTTTCGATGGTGATGCGTTCTGAATTTTCAAAACGAGATGACCAATTTGGTTACATAGACAATACAGATGATGCTATTTTCTTCGGCCAACGTGATATTTTGGGTATTGAAAATGCGATTACTGCGAGTTATAATTTTGATCCTTTTAAGGCAATCGACCTTCGTTTTAGGAACTTCTGGAGTACTGCAGACTATAGCGACGACGTATTTTTTGTGCTTAATGATGATGGAACTCGAGATCGTTTTGATTATGACATTTCAGAAAATGACCCCAACACCAACTTTAATATCTGGAATCTCGACCTCAGTTTCAGATGGCGCTTTGCTCCTGGTAGTGAGGCCTCCCTATTGTATCGTAACCAAATTTTTAACGTGACAGACATGGCGACATTAAATTACACTGAAAGCTTGGAAAACTTGTTCAACCAAGACCAGCAGCATACAGTTTCATTACGGGTTACCTATTTTATAGATTATAATAATGTAAAATATCTGTTTCAGAAAAAAGCGTAGGAAGCCTTTATTAAAATCTGTACTTTCGTAAAAAAGAAACCTATTGATAACTGCCAAGAACATCCATAAATATTATGACGAACTCCACGTTTTGAAGGGAGTAGATTTGCACATAGCAAAGTCTGAAATCGTTTCTATCGTGGGTGCCTCGGGAGCAGGAAAAACGACACTCCTGCAAATTTTGGGCACGTTAGACCATTTTTCTGAAGGAAGTCTCATACTTCAAGATACTGCCATTGCCGGATTGAAACAGAAAGAAGTGGCTGCTTTTAGAAATAGCAACTTGGGGTTTATCTTTCAATTTCACCAATTATTACCAGAATTTACAGCATTAGAAAACATTTGTATTCCTGCATTCATTAAAAAAACACCGAAGCCTGAAGCCGAAAAGAGAGCAAAAGAGTTGTTACAGTTCTTAGGTTTGTCACACAGAGAAAATCACAAACCCAACGAACTTTCGGGTGGTGAACAGCAGCGGGTGGCTGTTGCAAGGGCACTGATTAACAACCCTGCTATCGTATTGGCCGATGAACCTAGCGGTAACCTTGATACCGAAAGTGCCGAAAACCTGCACAACCTTTTTTTTAAGTTGCGGGACGAGTTTGGGCAGACCTTTGTGATTGTAACACATAATGAAGAACTGGCAGAAATGGCCGACAGAAAGCTTGTGATGCAAGATGGCGTTATTGTAAATGGCGCATAGAAATCATCTCTAGGGTATGAAACAAAGCGAATTAAAAGATTTTCTAGACGAAAAGACGCTGCGCTATAACCAACCAAAATTTATTGAAAGTGACCCCATACAGATTCCGCACCAATTCAGCAAGAAAGAAGATATTGAAATAGCCGGATTTTTAACTGCTACCATCGCCTGGGGCAACAGGAAGAGCATTTTGACCAATGCATCCAAAATGATGGAGCTGTTAGACAATGCTCCATACGATTTTATAACCCATGCTTCAAAACGAGACCTGGATATCCTTGAAAATTTCGTTCATAGAACGTTTAACGGTTCAGACCTTCAATATTTTGTAAAGGCACTACAAAACATTTATAGCAAACACCATGGATTAGAAGCTGTTTTTACAAAAAACAGTACTGCTGAAAGCACACAACAAAGTATCCATGAATTTAAGAAGATTTTCTTCAGCTTGCCACATCTTCAGCGCACCCAAAAACACGTGAGCGACCCCTTGAAGAATTCGGCAGCCAAGCGATTAAACATGTTTTTACGGTGGATGGTTCGAAACGACCAAGCTGGTGTTGATTTTGGCATATGGCAAAATATTCCGATGCGAGCCCTATCATGCCCTTTGGATGTACACAGTGGGAATGTTGCGAGGAAACTGAACCTCCTAAAGAGAAAACAGAATGACGGCAAGGCTTTATTTGAATTGGATAGTGCTTTGCGACGCTTAGATCCATCTGATCCAGTAAAATATGATTTTGCCCTCTTTGGCTTGGGTGTTTTTGAGAAATTTTAAGAATTCATGACGAAAAAAAAATCGTTCAAATGCATATTTTTTAGTTAAAATGCACATTTTTAACAAATAATGTATGATTTTACTTACATTTGAAATTCATTTAAAATAACTTACCATGAAAAAAATTACCTTATTTGCGTTATCATGCCTTTTATTTATGGCGTGTTCCAAAGAAGCAATCAACACATCTTACAATGATGAAAACAACGGAATAGACCGTATTGGTGAAGAACCTATTGATCCTATTGTGGCTGGTTCAACAGAGCTTATAGCAGGACAACACATTGATGTAGGAACAGTTACCGTCTCTACCACTCTTACGGAGGGGGTAGTAACCTATGAAACTTCCGGAGATTGGGTACTGATTGAAACACATCTATATGTTGGATCTATTGAAAATCTCCCAAGTACAGGAAGTGGAAATCCGAAGATTGGCCATTTTCCTTTGGATGGAGAGCATGATAATGACACCACCACTGTATCATATACTATTGGTGCCATTGCAGCTGGAACATGCGAGTATGTTTTTGCGCATGCTGTAGTACAAAATACAGTCACTGGTCAGGAAGAAACAGCCTGGGCCAACGGATTGGAAGCTGCAGGAAATAATTGGGCTATGTACTTTGAAGTTTGTGTTTAAAGTTAATTATTGATCATTTTAATAATGATTATTGAAAAGGGTTTCTCATAATTTAAAGAGAAGCCCTTTTTTATGTCCGATAAATTCTGAATTTATGGTATCGATTTGATCTTAAATTAACGTTTTACGTTTTTTAGCTAACAGTACACATAAAACTGTTAATGAAACCTTAAAATGTAGTATCTTAGCATAGTAGAAGCTAACAAAATTCCTATTGAGAAAATAATTTATTGAATATTACGTGATTACACCTCCTACCATTCCTGCAAATGAACAAGACCGTTTAGCCGCCCTGCGGAGTTACCACATCATAGATAGTACTAAGAATGAAGAATTTGACCAACTTACCGATTTAGCTACGTATTTTACCGATATGCCCATTTCGCTCATCTCTTTAGTTGATGAGCACGAAGTTTGGTTTAAGTCTGCCAAAGGCATGAACATTCGTTCTAGTGATAGAAAGGTATCTTTCTGTAGTTACGCTGTAGGGCATGATGAACCCTATTTCATAATTAACGATACAAAAAACCACCCCGATTTTAAGGACCATCCTTATGTAATCCAAGAAAAAAATCCGGTGGGTTTCTATGGCGGTGTATGTCTTATCGACGCTAAAGGCTATAGACTCGGAACTTTATGCGTGATAGACACAAAGCCTAATGAGCTAACAGAAAAACAATTAGAAGGGCTTGTAAAATTGTCTAAGCAAATAGTGAAGCTCATTGAACTGCACAGAGCGAATCATGACCTAAGACATATTAAAAATGATTTAGAGAAAAAGAATGAAGAGCTGAAAAGTTTTGCGGGTCTGGTATCGCACGATATGAAAATGCCCTTGGCCAATATCATTGTAACAACCGACATTTTAAAAGCAAAATATGCCGAACACCTAGACCAGCAAGCCATAGATTATCTTACCTATCTAAAACAGAGCTCCTTTACGTTAAGCGACTATATTACTGGGTTATTAGCGCACTATGAAAGTGATAAAATTTCCGAAGAAGCACATCAAACTTTTGATATTCATCACTTATTAGAAGAAATTGTTGAACTATTGAACATCAACTTAGATTGTGAAATTAATTTTCCTGAGACGAACTTCGATCTTAATTGCAATCGAGCAGCACTAGAACAAATATTTCTAAACCTATTGGGGAATAGCATTAAATATAGTGATAAAGAAAATATTGTTATTACCATTGATGCAGAAGAAGATGGTACATATTATTTATTCAAGGTATCAGATAACGGCATAGGTATTCCGAAAGACAAGCAGAAAGATATCTTTGATTTATTTGCAACGGTAGGGAATACAGACCGAAATGGTCAAAAAGGAAGCGGCATTGGCTTGTCTACAGTCAAAAAAATAATTGATAACTTAGGGGGCACGATCGAAGTTATATCGGAAGAGAACGAAGGTACACAGTTTAAGTTTTCAATTAAAAAATAATATTAGTTCCCTTTTAACAGTATGATGCAATCAACCGCACTATATTTATTGCGAACAACTAAGCACATACAAATTACGTAATTGAATATATGATATCCCCAAAAACACCTTCCAACGAGAATGAACGATTGGAAGAAGTAGCCTCATACGGATTACTAGACACACTACCCGAAGAAGAATACGACGACATAACAGAATTAATTGCTGGTGTTTGCAATACGCCAATTTCGTTAGTTACGCTACTCGACGCCGATCGGAATTTCCTAAAATCCCATTACGGAGTGCCATTCAATGAATCGCCAAGAGATATTTCATTTTGTGGCCATGCTATTTTAGAGCCTGAAGACATTTTTGTTGTAGAAGATGCACGATTAGACCCGCGGTTCGCAAATAATCCCTTAGTACAAGAACACAGTGCTATTTTCTATGCCGGAGCGCCCTTACGATCTCAGAATGGGTATCCATTAGGCACCTTGTGTATTTTTGACACCAAGCCTCGCACCCTTTCAGAAAATCAAAAAAAGGTGATCGTTGCCATGGCAAAACAGGTTGTCAAGCTATTTGAATTACACAGAAACAATCTGTCACTACGCCAAACAAGGCGCTCACTACAACAACGCAATAAAGAATTAAAAGATTTTGCAGGCATTGTTTCGCACGATCTGAAATCGCCCTTGGCAAATATCACGTCGTTAGCGCGATTGCTAAAAGAAGAATATAAAGTTAAATTTGATGCCGTAGGAAATCAGTACATCGATTATATAGAAGAATCTTCTGTCACCCTGAAAAAATACATCGATGGGATGTTAGAGTATTATAAAAGTGATGATTTACTCGAAAAAGGAAAACAACCCACCCTACTCTCTTCAATTTATGAAGAAATTGAAGATATCTTTTTTGTAGATAATGCAGAATTTGAACACCCTACCGAAGACCAAACCATTATCGTAAATAGACCTGCACTGGTACAAATTTTTATTAATCTTGTCGGAAACGCCCTAAAATACAACCATAAAGAAGTACCGCATGTACGTACAACCTTTGCTGAAAAAGAAGACTACTATGTTTTTACGGTCTCAGACAACGGGATCGGAATTGACAAAGAAAAGCAGGAAATCATATTCCAACTGTTTAAAACGATTGGTGAAAAAGATAGGCATGGAAAAAAAGGCAGCGGTATCGGTCTTGCCACGGTACTGAACCTAGTGACCAAATTAGGTGGTACTATTTCGTTAGATTCAGAAAAGGATAAAGGAACAACATTCACCTTTACTGTTAAGAAGTAACCATATTTCGAAACCATTTTTTATCTTTGGGCAATCTTAACAGGAATGCAGTTTAAACACCCAGAACTTCTCTACGCGCTATTTTTACTGCTTATCCCTATTTTTATTCACCTTTTTCAGCTACGGAAGTTTCAGAAAGTTGCCTTCACCAATGTTGCATTTCTGAAAAAAGTAAACATCCAAACACGAAAAAGCTCCCAACTTAAAAAATGGCTTACCCTCCTTCTCCGTCTATTGGCATTGGCGTGCATCATTCTTGCATTTGCCCAACCCTTTACCGCCTCTAAAACGGCGCTCAACAACAAAAAAGAGACGGTGGTATATCTTGACAATAGCTTTAGCATGCAAGCAAAAGGCCCGAGCGGCCCCTTGTTATTGCGCGCGAAACAACAGTTATACGACGAGACCAATGGTGCGGCTACGGTAAGTTGGTTTACCAATACTTCCCAACAAAAAGGAGTCGACTTGCCCGCTTTCAAATCGGCTGTACTAGATATCCCCTATGCTGCTACCCAATTACCCACAGAAGAGGTGCTGTTAAAGGCAAATCAGTTATTTACAAAAGATGAAGGTAGTGATAAGCGGTTGGTGTGGATTTCAGACTTTCAAACAAAAGGCTCATTTCCTGAAGCACCCACCAATTTTACGGTTGAAGCCGTACAATTAAAGCCTCAATCATTCAATAATGTTAGTATAGATAGTGCCTACATCGCATCCCAAAACGCTACACTCACTAAACTGAATGTGACACTTTCTGCTTCGGGTTCGGTACCAGAATCTGTGCCGGTGTCGCTTTTCAACAATGGGCAACTGATCGCTAAAACAGCTGTCGATTTTTCAGAAAAAAGGGCAAACATGGTTACTTTCGATCTTGATGCAACCAAAACCTTTAAAGGCAAACTTGAAATTGATGATGCACATCTGGGATACGACAACACCTTGTATTTCAGTATAAATGCTCCAAAGAAAATCAAGGTTTTATCTGTTTCAGAAAATAATGGCGATTTCTTACAACGAATTTTTGAGAATTCAGATTTCGAATATACTGCCCAAGCGTCTAATAGGCCCGACTATAATATATTTTCGACACAAAACTTTATCATTCTAAACGAACTGAAATCGATTCCCAATTCGCTTACCACAGCCTTGGTAGATTTTGTAGCTAAAGGAGGTAGTTTATTTGTGATTCCTTCTAATGAAGCACGGCTTGATGAATACAACGCTTTGTTGGCCCAATTGGGCATGGGAACCTTTTCAGGCTTGATAAACCAAGAAAAAAAGATTACACAAATTGTTTTTTCGCACCCTTTGTACAAAGATGTATTTGAACGTCAAGTTGCCAATTTCCAATATCCTAAGGTGAATTCATATTACAATTTGGGTACCAACGCGGGAGCCGCTCTAAAATTTGAAGATGGCAAACCTTTTATTGTACAAAAATCGGGGGTCTATCTTGGCACGGCAGCCTTTAATAATGAAAACAGCAATTTTAAGAATTCCCCGCTTATCGTTCCCACCTTGCTGAACATGGCACAGCAGAGTTTACCTATTGCCCAACTCTATTTTCAGACAGGTGTTCAGAATAGATTTGCAGTACCTGTATCGTTGCTTCAAGATGAAATTGTTACCATAAAAGATAGCGCTTCATCTTTTGTCCCCTTGCAACAATCGCGTGCCAATAAAGTAGACATCACTACAGAGAGTGACCCTGCCAATGCTGGGATTTATTCTATTGAAACAAGGAACACCTATGTAGAAGATGTAAGCTATAATTTCCCTAGAACTGAAAGTACCTTAACGTACTTAGACGCAGAAGATTGGCAGGGCGTACGTACCTATGATAGCATTGAAGCGTTGTTCGACACTTTAACTGAAGAGAATAGTATTAATAGTTTTTGGAAATGGTTCGTTATTTTTGCCTTGTTGTTCCTACTCTTGGAAATGCTAGTACTGAAATTTTATAAAAATTGAATATGGGCGCAATCCTAATAAAAAATGCTACTATTGTTGATGCAATGAGCAGCCATCACCTCAAGAAACGTGATATCTTGATTGTGAATGGTACCATCACCCAAATTGGAACCAATATTTCTAACGCAGATGCCAAAGAAATTAACAAACCTAATCTACACGTCTCTTGCGGCTGGTTTGACAGTAGCGTTAATCTGGGGGAACCTGGCTATGAAGACCGCGAAACAATTACCAACGGATTGGCAACAGCGGCAGCTAGTGGTTTTACCCATATTGCTGTAAACCCTTATACCAACCCTGTGCCCGACAGTAAATCGGGGATTCAGTACCTACAAGGAAAAGCAAAAGGACATGCAGTTTCACTACACCCGGTTGGAGCGTTGACTATGAAAAGTGAAGGCGAAAATTTAGCAGAACTGTTTGACATGGCTTCGGAAGGTGCCGTGAGTTTTTACGACTACCTTCACCCCATAGAAAATGCAAACTTGCTTAAAATAGCACTACAGTACGCTCAAAATTTTGACGCACTGGTACAATCGTTTCCTATGAATCCGTCCATAGCGCGAAGCGGAATGGTAAACGAAGAGGTAAATAGTACAAAACTAGGATTGAAAGGTATACCTGCACTTTCAGAAGAATTACAAATAAGTCGCGACCTGTACCTCCTTGAATATACTGGCGGAAAACTTCATATTCCGACCATTTCAACTAAAAAATCTGTGCAACTCATAAGAGAGGCAAAAAAACGCGGATTGGATGTTAGCTGCAGTGTTTCAGTAAACAATCTATATCTTACAGACGACACCCTAGAAAGTTTTGACAGTCATTTTAAACTCTTACCTCCACTACGAACCAAAAGCGACACAAAAGCACTTTTAAAAGGGCTGAATGATGGCACCATAGACGGTGTGACGAGTCAGCACGACCCACGAACCATAGAAGAGAAAAAAACTGAATTTGAGCACGCTGCTTATGGTAGTATTGGACTAGAAAGTTGTTTTGGGGCGCTCAATACAACTGTTGAAGTTGAAGTAGCGGTACAAGGGCTCATGGGTCTCAAAAAACGCTTCGGCATTCCGTGCAACGGTGTTTCCGAAGGAGTAAAAGCCGACCTTACCTTGTTTAATCCCTCTGGAGATTGGACCTTTAATGTAAGTGATATTCTTGCAACGTCCAAGAATGCAGCCATGCTCGACCAAGCCATGCGCGGAAAAGTGTACGGAATTATAGCCAATAAAAAATTAGTCTTAAATGGCTAAAACTCCCGAAGGTAAAACAAAAGCGGTGATTGCGTATATCACTATTGCGGGCATGCTCATCGCACTCTCGATGAACAAGGATGAAAAACATCCGTTTGCCACATGGCATATTAAAAACATGTTTGGGCTGTGTTTGCTCATGCTTATCGCGATTGTCACCCAATACAACATTCACCTGCTTACCGGTGATATTCTCTATATCATAAGTGTGCTACTATGGGTTTATTGCTTTGTGATGGCTATCTATAATAAAACTACAGGAATTCCTTATTTTAGTAAGAAGTTTCAGACTTGGTTTACTTTTTTGGGTTAGAAACGGTACCTTTAACTACAATCAAACCAATTTTTTATGGAAACCAACCAAACTGTAGAAGAGGGAAAGACCATGGCAATTATTTCTTATGTCACCATTATTGGTCTTATCATTGCATTTGTATCGAACAACAGCAAACCAAATGAGTTTACTAGTTTTCACATAAGGCAAAGCCTAGGCATTTTTGCATTATGGATTATCATTAGCTTTGGGCTAAGCATTCTTTCAAGCCTTATTTACATCCCGTGGTTATCTACCATTGTGCATGCCGGACTCATAGTACTATTGATTTTAGGAATCATTGCTGCTGCACAGGGAGAAAAAAAACCCGTTCCACTGGTAGGCGACTTCTTTCAGGATATTTTCAAGAATATTTGAGTTCGTATTGTTTCTTTAGAAAAGGAGCAGTTTTGTACCTTGCGGTTTTTATTTTATCGCTATGGAAAAACACACGCTCTCACTAGAACACAACTACCGACCTTCAGATATTAAAGATGGGAAACCGCCTGTAATTATAATGCTCCATGGCTTCGGAAGTGATGAAAACGATTTGTTTTCGTTTGCGAGTGAATTACCTTCAGAATATGCTATTATCTCCCTAAAGGCCCCTATTCCGATGCAACCGTATGGAAATGCATGGTATAACATCTATTTTGACGATTCAAAAGGAAAGTTTAGTGATGACGAGCAAGCCATCGCCTCTCGAGAATTAGTCGTGCGCTGTATAGACGAAATCGTTGAGAAATATTCGGTAGATGCTGAAAATGTTACCTTACTAGGTTTCAGCCAAGGCACCATACTCAGTTTTGCCATTGCGCTTAGTTATCCTGAAAAGGTTACCAATGTGATTGGACTAAGCGGGTATATAAACGAAGGAATTCTAAAAACCGGTTATGAACAGAACGATTTCAGTAAGTTGAACATTTACAGTTCGCATGGTTCGGTAGACCAGGTTATTCCTGTTAGTTGGGCGCAACGCACACAACCCTTTCTCAAAAACCTCGGAATTGACTGTAAATATTCAGAGTTTCCTGTGGGCCATGGTGTTTCTCCGCAAAACTTCTACGAGTTGAAATCATGGTTAGAAAACGCATAGCGCAATAAACTAAACTTGTACGATGACAATGCTATTTCAGCAAATGTTACGCTGGAAAATTTAGTTTGGATATAACACCGCATCAATTGTTTTGAGATACAATTGATTATTTTCATCATAGAAATAATCGATAAGCACTTCACCCCAGTAATTTCCGTCGCTAAAATTAGCGATGACCCATCGATGGTTTAAAAACTTAACTTTATTGATACGCATTGTTCCGGTAAGCCCTTCTACAGGAACCAACGGATTGCCGTTTTCTTCAAAATTTTTCTCAATGATGGCGTCGGTAACCTGTGCTTTAACCGCTGCTGCTTCCATCCCTAAATTCTCCAAGTAAGTCATGGCATCATCATTTTCCATAAGGTTAAAATAGTTGGCTTCCATAAGCTCATTTTCAGACTTTTGGCGCAACGAATCTGCAACCTCCACTTTAGTAGTCAAAGATGTTATTTGCTTTTCTTGCGATTGAAAAATTGATTTTTCGTTCATATACTGAAAAATGATAAACAGTACAGCGAAAAAAAACAGGTACATAAAAATTTTATTCTTCATAGCAATATTTTAATAGGAATTAGTTCTTTACTTCTACTGTGAGTCCGTCGTAAGCAAGGTGAATATTATCGGGCAATTCTGCTTCAACCGCTTTATGGAAGCCCATTAGGTGGCTAATGTGGGTAAGGTAGGTGGTTTTTGGGCCAATCTTTTGAATGAGTGCCAATGCTTCTTCTAAATTAAGGTGCGAATGGTGTGGTTTCTTCCGAAGGCAATTAATCACCAATATTTCGGTTCCTTTAATTTTTTGGATCTCTGCCTCTTCCATGGTCTTTACATCGGTAAGATATGTAAATCTGTCTATCTTAAAACCCAACACTGGCAGTGCTGCATGAAAAGCTTCTACAGGGATAACTTCCTTATTTCCAATAGTAAAACTGCTGTTTTTATCTATTTCAATTTCGTTGATGGTAGGAGCTCCAGGATATTTATTTTCAGTTTCAAAGATATAGGCAAAACGCTGGTGCAGTGAATTAAACACTCGTTGGTGGGCAAAAAAATCGACATGTCCTTTTTGAAACGAAAATGGCCTGATATCGTCCAAACCTGCCGTATGGTCGCTGTGTTCGTGGGTAAGCAAAATACCGTCTATCGACTGCACATTTTCACGTAACATTTGTTGCCTAAAATCTGGTCCACAGTCTATTACGTATCGATAATTTTCCCAAGTCAACAATACAGAAACCCGCAATCTTTTATCTTTTGAATCGTTACTTAAACATACGGGGTGATTGCTACCTATCACAGGAATACCTTGTGAGGTTCCAGTCCCCAAAAATGTTACGGTGAGCGTAGATTTCATACCTGCAAAAATAACAGTATTTTTTTTAGTTTGCCTTGCCTATTTGTTACCTTTGTTAGAAGACATTTAAATACGCGAAGTATGCCAGATATGATTAAAGGGGATAAAGAATTTGAGAATATCCCTTCCATACGAAATAAAGCGTTGCGCATCAACCTGAACGAGAATATCTACGGAACTTTTGCCGAGATTGGTGCTGGACAAGAAACAGTTCGGAATTTTTTTAGGGCTGGCGGTGCCTCTGGTACGATCGCAAAAACTATGTCGGCATACGATAAAGATTTTAGTGACGCTATCTATGGCGAAGAGCTTGATGGTAGATATGTAACCGAGTCGAGGCTCAAGAAAATGCTAAATCACGAAATCAACCTTATCGAAGAGCGTATTGTTCGTGAAAAACATCCCGAAAAGTTATTTTTCGCCTATGCAAACACGGTGGCTACTATCGACTTTGCAAAGAAATACAAAGGCCATGGTTGGTTAGGTATACGCTATCAAACCAAGCCCGATGAAGCCTACAGTGAAATCGTATTGCACATCCGCTTCCATGAAAACGACGCCGTAGCACAGCAAATTACCTTGGGTATTCTTGGTGTGAACCTGATTTATGGTGCTTATTACAAATACGACCAGCCTAGAAAGTTGCTGCGTTATCTGTACGACCATATTGATAAGGATAAAATTGAAATTGACACGATTAATTTCTCCGGGCCGAAATTTGAAGAGGTAGACAATCGATTGATGAGTCTTCAACTGATCAAGAATGGGATGACAGATGCGGTGATGTTCGGTCCCGACGGAAACAATATTCTACCCGCCCGAATTTTATACAAAAAGAATATATTGGCATTGCGCGGAAGTTTCCGTCCAGTGACAAAAGTGAACATTGATATGTATGAAAAATCATATGAAATGTTCTTAAAAGAGAATCGCGTTGAAAAAGACCGTACCGAGGTAATTTTTGAAATCACATTGTCTAATTTAAGGGCTGAAGGTGAAATTGACGAAGAAGATTTTATGGACCGTGCCCGTTTGTTATGCTCACTGGGGCATACGGTAATGATTTCAAATTTCCAAGAGTATTATAAACTGGTTGAATACTTCTCTCGCTACACCAAAATGCGCCTAGGCTTGGCTATGGGAGTGAATAATTTGGTAGATATTTTTGATGAAAAGTACTATCGTCATTTAAGTGGTGGTATTTTGGAGGCCTTCGGAAAGCTGTTCTTTAAAGACTTGAAGGTATACCTCTACCCTATGCGCGATCCAGAGACAGGTGAATATACAACCAGTGAAAATCTGAAGGTTCATCCTCGTATGAAAGAGCTCTATAAGTTCTTTAAGTACAACGGCAAAGTAGTTGACATAGAAGATTTCAACGAAAACATTTTAAATATTTTCTCTCGCGAAGTACTTTCCATGATTGAAAACAACGAACCTGGGTGGGAAGAAATGCTTCCGCAGGGTGTAGGTGAGATTATTCACGCGAAAAACCTTTTTAGTTGTCAGGATGATTTTAAAACTTCAGTTGCTGAAGAATAACGAAATCAACAAAACTTTCTAAGCGAACTGAATCACCTCATTATTCTACAAAAAAGACAAACCCCGTTCTCTAACGGGGTTTTATTTTTTCAATTAATTCTAGTGCGCCTTCGGCTTCAAGGATTTAAGCGACCTT
>DFLU01000010.1:244314-362330 GCA_002375495.1 Flavobacteriaceae bacterium UBA3611 | reverse complement strand
GCCTTCGCTTCAAGGATTTAAGCTTCAAGAATTTGTGCAGCGTGGTCTTTTGTTTTCACTTTATCGATTACCCTTGAAACGATACCGTTTTCATCAACAATAAACGTTTTCCGATGTATGCCATCATACTCTCGGCCCATAAACTTTTTTGGTCCCCAAACCCCAAAGGCATTGATTACCTCTTTGTCTTCATCTGCCAATAACGGGAATGGAAAATCGTATTTGTTCTTAAAATTAGCCTGTTTGCGCTCGCTATCGGCACTCACTCCCAACAATTCATAACCAGCGTCCTGTAGTTCTTTATAATGGTCTCTAAGGTCGCAAGCTTCTGCTGTACAGCCAGGTGTGTTAGCTTTCGGGTAGAAAAATACTACGAGTTTCTTTCCTTTATAATCTGAAAGGGATCTAGGAGTTCCTGTTTCATCGTTTACTGTAAAATTTGGGACTTTTTCACCCACTTTTAATGTTTTCATGGCTTATTTTTGTGTAAAAGTATTGAAAATGACCAAACAAGAGAAGGTAGATTTTGTTATAAGAACGTTAAATGAAATTTATCCAGAAATTCCAATTCCACTAGACCACAAAGACCCCTATACCCTCCTAATTGCCGTATTGTTATCTGCCCAAAGTACAGACGTACGAGTGAACAAGATTACACCTCTATTGTTTGAAGTAGCCGACAATCCTTACGACATGGTAAAATTATCGGTAGAAGAAATACGGGAGATTATTAAACCCGTTGGCTTATCACCCATGAAATCGAAAGGAATCCATGGCCTGTCCCAAATTTTAATCGACAAGTACAACGGGCAGGTACCACAAGACATGGCCGCCCTCGAAGAATTACCCGCCGTTGGGCACAAAACAGCTAGCGTGGTGGTTTCCCAAGCTTTTGGGATTCCGGCTTTTCCAGTAGACACACATATACACCGGCTTCTCTATCGCTGGGGCTTTAGTACTGGGAAAAATGTAGTGCAGACAGAACGTGATGCGAAACGGTTATTTCCGGAGGAGTTGTGGAACACCCTCCATTTACAGATAATTTGGTATGGAAGGCAGTATTGTCAGGCACGAGGTTGGGATCTTGAAAAAGATATCATCACAAAAAAAATTGGAAGAAAAAGTGTGCTTAACGAATATTACAAAGCGCAGCAAAAACGTAAAAAATAGGGCATAAAAAAACCCGGAAGTGGTGAATTTCCGGGTTTTCCAAAGTTTAGTTTAGAAGTGCTTCAAACTTCAATTTATTATAATCTATAACACTTAAAGCCTTCGAATAATCCAGGAGGAATTTTATTGTCTCTCCTTTAGGAACTAAGTTTTTCTCCACGTGTTCCGAGCGTGGCGTTTCAGAGTACATTTTTTGCATAGAACGTAATTTTTGAGGTTAATGTTACCTAATAACGCCCTTTCAAAATGTTTATTGTATTAGTTGGTCAATATAATGTTATGTTTATCAATTACTTTGCGCAAATTGATTAGTGCATAACGCATTCTTCCCAATGCTGTATTAATGCTTACTCCTGTTTGCTCACTAATTTCCTTAAAGCTCATATCCTTATACATTCGCATAATCAGGACTTCTTTTTGGTCTGAAGGAAGCTCTTGTATAAGTCTTCGTACATCATTTTCTACTTGATCTTTTATCATGCACTTTTCTGCGTTCAAGTTTCCATCAGACAGAACAGAAAATATATTGAAGTCGTCGTTGTTCTCAAACTTCGGCATTCTGTTGTTCTTTCTGAAATGGTCTATCACCAAATTGTGTGCAATACGCATCACCCATGGCAGAAATTTTCCTTCTTCATTGTAGGCACCCCGCTTTAAAGTTCTGATGACTTTAATAAAGGTATCTTGGAAAATATCTTCTGCGACGTCGCGGTCGAAGACTTTCGAGTAGATAAAACTATAAATTCTTTGTTTGTGGCGAGTGATTAGGTCGCTAAGTGCAGTTTCATTGCCCTGCATGTATTCACTTACCAAAAAGGCGTCAGTAGCTATGCTTTTTTTCATATCAATACTTTTAAAATAAACAACTATTTATTTTGGTCGATGAGTTGTTTTGGTATTCTAGATTTTAAAGTAATGATATACTATAGGCAATAATTTTATTAAATATCGTTGTGAGCCGTAAATATAATAACAAAGATTTATGATTTGCAAACAAAATGTGAGTTTTTTCTTAAAAAATAGTTCAAACAGAATACTTTATGGCGTATCAAGCGTACTAAAATGGATGGTTTGTTAAATATTTGTTAGTGTAAAATTTTTTCTGATTTTTTTAGTTAGCCCTATAAAAATTGCCTTCAAAAGTAAAAAAGCGAGGATGTATTGGTATCTTTGCACAAAATTAAAAAGCCCCCTATATTTTTGGATATTGAGACCTTAGATACAAAAAAGAACATTTTAATTCAAGGTGCAAAACTGCATAACCTGAAGAATATTTCGGTAGCAATTCCGCGTAATAAATTAGTGGTTATTACTGGGCTTTCTGGTAGCGGTAAATCTAGCTTAGCTTTCGATACGCTTTATGCAGAAGGACAACGACGTTATGTTGAAAGTCTCTCCTCTTATGCTCGGCAGTTTCTAGGAAGGCTAGACAAGCCAAAAGTAGATTCTATAAAAGGGATTGCACCTGCCATTGCTATTGAACAAAAAGTAAACACCACCAATACGCGCTCTACGGTGGGCACCTCTACTGAAATTTACGATTATCTAAAGCTCCTTTACACAAGAATTGGCAGAACCTACTCCCCAGTTTCTGGCAATGAGGTAAAAAAAGATACTGTTACCGATGTGGTAGCACACATCAAAACCTATAAAGAAGGCGAAAAACTTCTCCTGCTCGCTCCTATTTTTCTAGAAGAAGGACGAACCATGGAGAATAAAATAAAAGCATTGGCCCAGCAGGGTTATGCGAGAGTGAAAATTGGAGAGGATGTGATTCGTATCGATGAACTCTCTAAAAACCTCCCCAAGAATATCCAACTGGTCGTAGACAGGGTTATCACCAAAGATGAAGAAGATTTTTACAATCGATTGGGTGATGCCATAGAAATGGCTTTTTTTGAAGGTAAAGGTACCTTATATATTGAAAATTTAGGTGACGGAAAGATCCGTGAATTCAACAATCGGTTTGAAGCCGACGGAATAGTATTCATGGAGCCAAACGTGCATCTCTTCAGCTTTAACAATCCGTACGGCGCCTGTCCCACTTGCGAGGGATACGGAGACGTAATTGGTATAGATGCAGATCTGGTAGTACCCAACACTGCACTCTCTATTTATGAAAATGCTATTTTTCCTTGGCGTGGTGACAGCATGGGGTGGTATCGAGACCAATTGGTAAACAATGCTTATAAATTTGATTTCCCTATACACAAGCCCTGGTTTGAACTTACAGAAGCCCAACAGCAGTTGGTATGGGACGGAAACGAACATTTTGAAGGACTTCACGATTTCTTCTCTTACCTAGAATCGAAAAATTACAAGATTCAGAATCGGGTAATGTTATCGCGCTACCGCGGAAAAACAAAATGTAGCACCTGTCATGGAAAACGCTTGCGCCCCGAAGCAGGTTATGTAAAAATCAACGATACCGCCTTGCAAGATCTTGTCACGAAGCCATTAGATGAACTAGCGGTATTCTTTAAAGAACTGACATTGAACTCATACGAGCAAACAATAGCAAAAAGGCTGTTGCTCGAAATTAACAATCGCCTTTCATTCTTAATGGATGTAGGCCTGAGCTACCTAACCCTGAACCGAAAAAGTAACACACTTTCCGGAGGGGAATCCCAACGAATTAATTTAGCCACTTCGTTGGGCAGTAGCTTAGTGGGCTCTATGTATATTTTAGATGAACCCAGCATCGGTTTGCACCCAAAAGATACCGAACGCCTGATTGGAGTACTGCGCTCACTTCGCGATCTTGGTAACACCGTTATTGTGGTTGAACATGATGAAGACATCATGAAAGCTGCAGACGAAATAATTGACATTGGTCCGGAGGCAGGAACCTTTGGCGGCGAGATCGTAAACACTGGAACTTTTGAAGATATACTGAAAGGAGACTCGCTTACCGCTGGTTATTTAAACGGAACCTTACAAATTGAAGTTCCTGAAAAACGACGCACATCAAAAAGCACCATTACCGTTACAGGAGCTCGACAGAACAATCTTAAAAATATTGATGCTACCTTCCCATTGGGAGCATTTACTGCGGTAACTGGAGTTTCAGGCAGCGGGAAAAGCACCTTGGTAAAAAAAATACTGTATCCGGCTTTGCAACGTGAAATTAATGGTTTCGGTGAAAAGCCCGGGCAGTTCACCAAACTCGAAGGAAGTTTCAGCAGTATAAAAAATATAGAGTTTATAGACCAGAACCCTATCGGTCGCTCAAGTAGAAGTAATCCCGTTACCTACATTAAAGCGTACGATGACATCAGAAATCTTTTTGCTTCACAAAAATTGAGCGATATCCGGGGTTACAAAGCGAAACATTTCAGTTTTAATGTAGACGGCGGTCGTTGCGAAACTTGTAAAGGCGAAGGTGAAGTTACCATCGAAATGCAGTTTATGGCCGATGTTCACCTAGAATGTGATACCTGTAAAGGCAGACGTTTTAAGAAAGAAATCTTAGAGGTAGTTTTTAACGGTGTAAATATTGACGATGTCCTGCGAATGACCGTTGATGACGCCATTGCTTTTTTCAAAGAAAACGATCAGACAAGAATTACCAACAAATTACAACCACTACAAGATGTTGGCCTGGGTTACGTACAACTAGGTCAGAGCTCTTCTACGCTTTCTGGAGGAGAAGCACAACGTATTAAACTAGCCTCTTTCCTTATAAAAGGAAATACAAAAGAAAAGGCACTATTCATCTTTGATGAACCTACCACAGGTCTCCATTTTCATGATATTAAGAAGCTACTAGCATCATTTTATGCCCTTTTGGATAATGGACATACCGTGATTGTTGTAGAGCACAACTTAGATCTTATTAAATGTGCAGACCATGTAATCGATCTCGGATTAGAAGGCGGAACCAAGGGTGGGAAAATTATTGCACAAGGAACTCCTGAAGAGGTCGCGGCCAATACAACATCGCTTACTGCACCGTACTTGAAAGAGAAACTTTCTTAGTTTTTGGCACCTACTCACACTCAATACATTTTATTTTTGGCACGAAGATTGGTAACTACTTATTGACCGAATTGATGATGGGGTCGGTCGAAGAAAATAGTAAATTAAATAAGACATAGTTTTTTTGGTTGGTTAGTTAAACCCGTGGATTTCAACTTTGAATCTGCGGGTTTTTTTTGACCGAACTCAAATGAAAGCCTCTTGAAAACAGCTCAAAAAGCCCTATTTACATAGGTTTTTCATTTTTGGCACGGTCGTTGTTTCATAATTACATGTAAATGCTGACCAAAAGATTAAAAGCAAGTACAACCTAAATTTCTAAATTATGAAAAAGTTAGTTTTAATGTTCTGTAGTATGTTTCTCATCGCCGGTGTGGCTTCGGCCAACAATAACGTAGGTGAAGAAGCAACGTTAAATGCTTACGACGGTAAGTCGTATATTTTTATTGAAGGTTCAGTAGAGTTTTCAGTATTTCCAGATGGTCAGTTCGATTTCGTGTATGTAGGTGGAAATCGAGGCGAAAACATAAGTGTGAATGTAAATACACCAGGGGTAAGTATTTCTTACAACGGTGGGTACAATTATGATATGTACGTTCAGTATGACGATTATGGAGCCGTAGTTCAGGTAGAAGAAGTCCCTATTTATTACGATGAATTTGGTCGTATTGTTCAAGCAGGTGATGTAGAGATTCGATATAACAACCGTCGTATCGTAAATGTGGGTAGCTTAGTGGTTCATTACAACAATTTTGGATACTTCTCACACTGCACCGGGTTTATCAGCCCGTGGAACCGCTACTATGTATACCGCCCATGGCATGTGTATTACGTAGCTCCAATTTATACGAGCTGTATTGTGTATGACTATCCATATAGAAGATATTATGCGCCGGTTCGCTATAGCTGGGGATACCACAGACAACATTATACCAGAGGGTATAACAGAGGGTATCGAAATGCAAGACGCGACTTTTATCGCCCAGGCAGTAGAGTTCATTATAAGAACGGAAGAACTGCTGTAAATAGAAGCTATAACCCAAATCGTAGGAATACAATGGTTGCTAACACTAGAAATGGTGGTAGAACTGGCCTGGCTTCAAACAGAAGTGATCGTGGGAATTCTAGAGGTTTGGCTACCAATAATCGTGGAAACGCGAGTACAAAAGGTCGCCCAGCGTCAAATACTAGAGGCAACGTGAACAAAGGTCGTCCTGCCAACAACAGGAACTATTCTAACAGCCGTAGTGGAAATGTAAACACCAAAGGTCGCCCAACGGGTAATAGCCGTAGTACCGCAACCAAAGGAAGGCCTAGCAAAAACGCTAACAGTGGTTACAGCAGCCGTAACAGCTCAAGAACAGTTAATAAAGGTCGTCCAGGCACCACTACTAAAAGTAGAACTGTTCAGAATTCGAGAACTAGACCATCATCACGAGGAACTGCAACCACCTCAAGATCGTCGTCTACAAAACGTAGTGTAACAAAACAACGCAGTAACACTAGCAATAATAGAAAAGCGACTGCACGCACTAGCAATAGCACACGTGCAAGCAAAGGAAGAAGTACAAGCAACCGTTCTGGAGTTTCAAAATCTAGAAATACGTCTTCAAGAAACAGCGGTACGTCGCGTGGCTCTTCAACAAGAAAAGGAAGAGGCCAGTAAGAATTTTGGTTGGTTAGTTAGAAATCCTCGTCATTTGTTTCGGCAAAGAGCGGGGATTTCGCATTTAATACAGCTTGAGAATTTGTGCCATTTTTTGGGTCAGATTTTTTCGACTATAACTTTCAATTTCTTTGGAAGTACTGTGTAGCGTACCTTGTTGAAATTTTCGATAATATGTGAGCAGCTGCTCTTTAAGTTGATTTTTTTGACTCGGATTAAAATAATAGCCGCTTTCCGTAGTAGTTATTATTTCTTTTACATCGCTACCCTCAGGACCCAGTGCAATAATAGGTCGCTGTGCGCTCAAATACTCGAAGAGCTTCCCTGGAATAATAACCTTTGTCTCCAGACTGTCAATTTCTAGCAGCAATAAAATCTGGGCATTGTGCTGAAGCTGCACCGCTTCATCATGCGAAACGTATCCTAAATTCCGAATGTTCGCAGTGAGACCAAAAGATGATAACGACCTCAGAATAGAATCGCCAACTACTCCGGCTAATGTAATTTCAACATCTTCTCTAAAACCTTCTACTTCTGCAGCTAATTCGCTCACAACCTCCCAAAGAACAATAGGATTGCGCTCTGCAAGTAACGACCCAATATGTGCAAGCGAAAATTTTGCATCCAATTTAGCAGTAATTTCTGCTTTGGGCTCAAACCCATTTGTGACCAAATGAACCGTTTTAGGAGTAATAAGTTCAAATTGTTTCTTGGTAGTAGCGCTGGTAACCGTTACAGCATCTGCCTGTTGTAGTACCGAAGCTTCTAGTTGCTTATGCTTTCTACGTGACGAAGCGCTTAATCGCAATGATTCGTGATAGTGTATGGTCGTCCAAGGATCCCTGAAATCTGCCACCCAGGGTAGTTTACATTCTTTTTTAAGTTGAAGCCCAATAAGATGTAGGCTATGCGGTGGGCCAGTTGTCACAACAGTTTCTACCGGGTGTTCTAAAAGGTATTTTTTTAAATAGGCCACTGAGGGTTTTACCCAACCGATTCTTGCATCGGGAATAAAAAAATTTCCACGAATGTAAAGCAGTAATTTTTCAATGGGTGATAAATTTTTCTTAGCGATAATACCACTGCTCATCTGTGCGGTTTTCTTTTTTGAAAACCATTTGGCAAAACGGTATGGCTCTTTTATAGGCTGGCTAATAATTTCAATAGTTGCGGGGATTTCCTTTAAGAAACTTTCATCTTGTAACGGATAGGTAGCGTTTTCTGGAATATAAACTACAGGTTCGATCCCAAATTCTCGAAAATATTTTACAAAAAAAAGCCACCGCTGTACTCCAGGACCGCCCGAAGGAGGCCAATAATAAGCTATAATTAGGACGCGTTTCATTCGGTACTGGTTTCCTTTTTTCTTCGGAAAGCGAATATGAGTCCGCCAATCGTAACAAGCAACAATAACAGGCTGCTCACTAACGAAATAGTGCTTCCCGTTTGCACCACTTTGGGTTCAAACTTAAACTCAATTTTATTATTTCCTTTAGGTACGGTCATCCCACGAAGTACATAATTCACCCGAATATGGTCTACAGGTTTCTCATTAATATACGCGTTCCAACCGTTTTTGTAATACATTTCAGAAAAAACCGCTAACTGTGTACTTTTCGTACTAGCTTCGTACACCATATGGTTTGGAACGTGTTTTATCAATTCGATTGTGGCGGTACTATCACGTTGTATCGCTTCTAAGGGCAGTTGCTCTTTAAAATCGGTATGCACAACCACGGTCTTTTTGGTATCTAAACTATCTAATAATGTGATTTCTTCGTCAGCATTGTTCGCAAATAGTACATTTTCTACAAACCAAGCTGGACCATTGGCATACGGATTTCGCTGTGCTACCGGGCCACCTCCTTTATTTTGAACGATAAAATATTTTACATTCAACATATTCATAATGCCAACATCACCATTATATAAATAGAAATCAGCTAGATCCTGCATACGCCTTGGTTTGGCAGCATGATAGCCTCCTAACGCATTGTGATAATAACTAGCAACACCACTACTGAACGCGTTATTGGTAGCATCATACACACGGTAATGACCGGTATCTTTCAAAATCATTTCATCGGCCCCGTTCATTACAAAAGGTTGCTCCATGATTCGTTTTTGCACAAAGTCTTCCTCGTTTACGTAACGTTTGTCTACACCCACCAAATCGAACAACACCAAAACAATTAGGGCTCCGATCGCTATATTTTGTTTTAATTTACCTTTTAAGAAGAACCAAAGCGCTGCTGCAGCCAATACTACCAAAATTAAAGACCGAATGGCGTCCTTTACAAAAAGAGAGGCGCGATCTGCGCGTACCGCTTCAACCAATTCGTTCCCGAGTTGTTCACGTATGCCTGCATCATACGGACTCCCAAAATCGAAACCAGGGATGGCCGATTTCAGCAACAAGAATAGCAAGATAATCCCACCAACGATACCTCCTGAAAACAATAACGCTTTTTTACGCTTTTCATCATTCGTAAATTCACTAAAAAACTTATGTAATCCAACTATGGCAAGCATTGGCACAATAAGTTCAATAAGCACTTGTATGGAAGATACTGCTCTAAATTTATCGTATAGCGGCACATAATCTATAAATAATTGGGTAAGCCAATCTAGATTTTTTCCCCATGAAAGAAAAAGGCTGATGAGCAACCCTGCAACTGCCCACCATTTAAATCGGCCGCGCAACAAGAACAAGGCAAGTACTGCCAAGAATAATAAGATGGCTCCTACGTATGCGGGAGCAGCAACTATGGGTTGGTCTCCCCAATACACGGGTAGTTGTTGCAACACCTGATTGGCTTCTTGTGGTGAAGCGCCAAGTTTTATCAATGCCTCCACAGTTTCTCCATCTTCAGGCAACGGTTCGCTACTGCCTCCGCCCATAAAACGTGGAATAAGCAGATTAAAACTTTCTAATTTACCATAGCTGTATTCGGTGATGTATTCGTAATCGAGGCCTTCTATATTTTCTTTGGGCGAACCATCAGGATTGATGGTGAGGTCGCTTTTTCCGCGCGTAGACGTATCAGCATATTCTTTGGTCGCTAAAATATTCGTTGCATTTAAGCCTATTGCAATCAAAACTCCTAAAGCCATTAAACCGACAGCCTTAAAGTAGTGGGGCAGCATTTTTTTCTTGAAAGCATCTACCAGATAGGCAATACCGATGCATATCACCAACATTAAGAGATAATACGTCATTTGGTAGTGATTGGCCAATAATTCGAGTCCCATGGCTATGGTGGTGAGTAGGAATCCCCACAGGTATTTACCGCGAAAGGTGAGAATAATTCCACTTAGAACAAGCGGCATATAGGCAATCGCATGGGCTTTGGCATTGTGTCCCACCCCAAGAATTATAATGAGATAGGTAGAAAACCCAAAAGCCAAAGCACCTAAAAATGCCAGTTTATAATCAACTTTCAACACTAGGAAAAGTATATACATTCCTATAAAATAGAGAAAGAGATAATCTGCAGGTCTCGGTAAAAACCGAAGTGCCAAATCTAATTTCTTGATGTAATTATTGGGATATTTCGCCCCGAGTTGATAGGTAGGCATGCCTCCAAACGCACTGTTGGTCCAATAGGTCTCTTCGCCTGTTGCCTTACGGAAATCGTTTTGCTGTTTTGCCATCCCGGTGTATTGCGCAATATCGCTTTGGAAAATAACCTTGCCTTGTAGCACCGGACTGAAATAAGCCAACGAAGCCACAACAAACAATACCAATACGACTACATGTGGGAGAAATTTCTTTACTGAAAAATTCATAGAAACTGAATACTAATTATGGAAGCCGAAAATTACGAAAAAGGAAAATGATAGTTGTACAAGAGTTGAAAAATCTGTAAAAGTTGGGAGATGGAAGCTGGGAGATGGGAGCTTGTGGCTTGCCCGTACCGAACGAAGTTGGGAGGGTTGAAGGGTGGGGGGTTGCAGATTGGAAAATAGGAGTTATGGAATAAATTGAACGTTAGTTTCTAAGTCTTTGGTCGGTATTCTTTAGTAATCTTTCCCTTCAAATATCTCTTGGCTCCATATTAAGTCTATGTTTCATATTTAATATTCCAGAATGCTGTGTAGTTGCTCACGACTACAGCAAAAATTTTTAGCAATCAATACTGCAGTTGTTGAGATTTCTCCTCCGCTACCCTGCGTCGAAATGACACGTTAACTGAAAACCGACAACTTCCAACTGCTCACTGTTCACCTCTCACTTCTCACTATAAACCTATTCCACTTCTTCAAAATCTACATACTCCCCTACTTTTTTGGAGCTTCTTCTTTCATTGGGGGCATCACGGTCTATAGTCACTTTTCCTTCCTCTTCTCTGTTTTGGGTTTCGAAAGGATTTGTGCCAAATGGATTTGCTCCAAACGATTTCTCGAAGCGTTCGCCCATCTTTCTTGCAATATAGCGCATGAGGTAGGGTTTTGCCAATTTCCAAGAAAAACGCAAGGCAAAAAATACCAAAAGTATGATCAGTACCGTTTTAAGGAAGTCCATAATTAAGATTACATTCTTAAATAACAAAAGTACAATTTGCACGATAAAAAAGGTAGGCTGGCATTATTAAAATAATGATAAAATACTATCTTTGACTATAACCAAGAACTATGCGCCAACTCAAATTTTTTCTTTGTTGCCTACTTTTGCTTCCGTTCTGCAGCATTGCCCAATACACAGAAATGATTAATACAAACCGCCCTGGTGTTTCACAAGGTGCATTTGCCGTGGGTACCAATGTGTTACAATTTGAGACGGGTCTTAGCTACGGAAAGGAAGAACACGAACTACTAGGCACAGAAACCACCACTTTTGGCTGGGATTACGCTGCACGCTACGGTTTTTGGCGTGAAGAACTAGAGGTGAGCATTATTGGAAGTTTCCAAAGTAATTCGGTTACAAATATCAGAACAACACCTAATACTGAAAGTAAATTTTCAAATTTTAGAAGCAACACCATTGGCGCTAAATATTTGGTATATGATCCCTATCGGAAAATGGAACTCGAAGGTCCAAACCTTTACAGTTGGAAGGCAAACAATCGATTTCAATGGAAAGACCTGATACCAGCCGTTTCAGTGTATGCGGGGGCTAACTTCGATTTTGCTGAAAATCCGTTTACACCTGAAGCCGAAGGACAGATTAGTCCGAAAGTGATCCTTTCAACCCAAAACAATTGGATGGGCGGATTTGTATTTGTTACCAATATCATTGCAGATCGTATCGGTACCGATTTCCCGACGTACGGCTATATCGTTACCCTTACACATGCCACCAACCGCTACTTTTCAATATTTTTAGAAAACCAAGGATTTAAAAGTGATTTTTATGCAGATCAAATCCTACGTGGCGGTGCGGCAGCCCTTATCAACAATAACTTTCACGTAGATGCCTCGGTAGCCCTTAATTTTAAAGATACTCCCTCTATTTTTCAAGGTAGAATTGGCGTAGCCTACCGCTTTGATATGCACAATAGAGATGAATTTATTGAAGAAAAAGGTAAAGCAGGAAGAGAGAAACGCAGAGAGGAAAAAGGCAAAAAGAAAGAAAAGAAGAAAAAGAACAAGCGTAAAGATGGCTTCATTGGCGAGGATGACGGAGACGGTGGTGACGATGGCGGTGACGGAGGACTTAACTAGGATGTACGGTATATGATTGAAATTACCAAAGTAACTAACAAAAAACAGCTCAAAGAATTTGTAACGTTCCCGTTCGGGCTTTACAAAGGCTGCCCATATTGGGTACCTCCACTTATAAATGATGAGATGGAAACCCTGGATGAAAATAAGAACCCCGTATTCAAGAATGCCGAGGCAGAGTATTATTTGGCCGTTAAAGATGGTAAAACTGCTGGACGCATTGCCGTTATTGTAAATCGCCTTGAAATTGAAGAAATCGGTAAAAAGAAGGTTCGTTTTGGGTGGTTTGATGTTATAGACGATATTGAAGTAACCAAAACCCTTCTTGAAAAAGTATATGAAAAAGGACATGAACTTCAGCTAGAATATGCCGAAGGACCTGTTGGTTTCAGTAATATGGAAAAGGCAGGCATCTTGGTAGAAGGGTATGAAGAGATGAACACCATGATTACTTGGTATCATTATCCTTATTACAAAGAGCACTTTAAGAAATTAGGGTTTGAAACGCAAGCTAGCTGGGTAGAGTTTAAATTGGAAATTCCGCCTTCGATCAAAGAAAAAGTAGCGAAGTTTTCAAGAATTGTGCGCGAGCGTTATGGCTTGTCGGTGATTCGGTTCAAGAACAAAAAGGAAATTCTTCCGTATGTCGATGAAATGTTCGGATTGCTGAACAATACTTACAATACCCTACAAACGTTTGTTCCCATACAACAATACCAGATAGATTATTACAAAGAAAAATATTTCAACTTTATCCATCCAGACTATATTACTTGTATAAAGGATCAAAACGGAAAGTTGATTGCGTTTAGCATTGTGATGCCTTCGTTTACAAAGGCCCTCAAAAAAGCCAACGGTAGCCTATTTCCATTTGGTTGGTACCATTTGTGGCAAGCACAGCGTAAGAATGATAGAGCCGCGTTTTATTTAATAGGAATTGATCCCGAATACCAAGGAAAAGGGGTGACTGCTATCATTTTTGAAGAGATGCAATACCTTTTTAACAGCAAGGGAATTGACAAGGTTGAAACAAATCCTGAACTAGAAGAAAACACGGCTGTGCAATTACTGTGGAAAGATTACAATCCGAAAATGCACAAAAAAAGAAGTACCTTCCGAAAGCAGCTCTAATCTAAATTATTGCAAAAAAACCGTTAAAAAATTACCCGAAACACAATAAAATCGGCAAGTTTTTGTTTCTTTAGCATACTAATAGACCCCCAACCTATGAATACCTACTTAAAAGTTGCCACTGCCCTATTGGCAATAACCCTGTTCGCGTTTACCGCGACCCCGCCAGAAAAAAAACCAAAAACCATAACTGCCGTGATCGATGTATCGCATGGTGGTACAGATGCTGGTATGCAGCACAATTTGTTGGTTGAAAAAGAAATTGTGCGTCAGATTGCTGAGAAAATGGCAAACTTGAACAAAAACCAAAATCTCAAATTACATTTTACCCGTAAAGAAGACCAAACGGTTTCCCTACATAATCGTGTGGGATATATTAATGCCATACAGCCCGATGTTGTTTTGTCGTTACATATTAATGCAAACGATAAAGAAAGTGCCTCTGGTGTTTCTGTGTTTTATTCAGAAAATGGAGCGCACACCCAAAACGCACAACAATTCGCAAACCGATTGGTAAGCGCTTTTGAGGCAGATGGTGTGTTTTCAACCACTGAACCGCGAATAGCTCCTTTTTATATTTTAAAAAATAGCGAAGCACCAGCCGTTGTTGTTGAGTTAGGTTACTTAACCAACCCACACGACAGCAAGCAACTGCAAGACGAAGCTTACCAAGATCATATTGCAAAAACCCTACTTTCGGTTATTGAAGGCCAATAAAAAACCCGCCTAGTTTAACAGAGCGGGTTCTACATTATTTATAGTGTGATATCAGCTATTCACCCATAGCCTGCGCTACGGCTGCCGACAATCGCTTATATGTTCCGTTTTCAAGTCGTTCTCGAATAGAATCGAATGCCTCTAGTGTCTCCTCAATATCTTGCATGGTATGCGAAGCCGTAGGGATCATTCGAAGTAAGATCAATCCTTTAGGAATCACAGGATATACTACAATAGAACAGAATACTCCGTGATTTTCACGAAGGTCTTTTACCAAGGCCATAGCTTCCGGAATGCTTCCTTTAAGATATACAGGGGTTACGCAACTTTGCGTGGTTCCGATATCGAATCCGCGCTTTTTTAAGCCACCCTGTAGTGCATTCACGTTTTCCCACAATTTTTCTTTCAGTTCTGGCATGGTGCGCAACATATCTAATCGCTTCAAGGCACCTTCAACCAACTGCATTTGCAATGATTTTGCAAACATCTGTGAACGTAGGTTATATTTCAGGTATTGAATAATTTCTTCATCAGCTGCAATAAACGCGCCTGTACTCGCCATCGACTTCGCGAAAGTGGCAAAATACACATCGATATCGTCTTGTACGCCTTGCTCCTCTCCTGCTCCAGCGCCTGTTTTACCAAGTGTTCCAAATCCGTGTGCATCATCCACAAACAAGCGGAAATTGTATTTTTTCTTAAGGGCAGCAATTTCTTTTAGTTTCCCTTGCTCGCCTCGCATTCCGAAAACACCTTCAGAAATTAAAAGAATACCACCGCCACTCTTTTCAGCAACTTTTTCAGCACGCTTTAAGTTCTTCTCGATACTTTCCATATCGTTGTGCTTGTAGGTAAAACGCTGACCCAAATGCAGTCGTACACCATCGATGATACACGCATGGGCGTCTACATCATACACAATCACATCGTCTTTAGAAACCAAAGCGTCTATGGTAGAAACCATTCCTTGGTATCCAAAATTCAAAAGATAAGCGGCTTCTTTTTTTACAAAAGCGGCTAATTCGTCTTGTAACTGCTCGTGCATGTCGGTATGGCCACTCATCATACGAGCACCCATGGGGTATGCAGATCCGTATTTCGCGCCTGCTTCAGCATCTACCTTGCGCACTTCTGGGTGATTGGCAAGCCCTAGGTAATCGTTAACGCTCCAGGTAATCACTTCTTTTCCACCAAACCGCATTCGGTTGGAAATAGGACCTTCTAATTTTGGAAAAACGAAATAGCCTTCAGCCTGATCGGCCCACTTTCCTAGTGGCCCTTTATCTTTGTAAATCTTGTCGAATAAATCTCTCATCAATACGTTTTGGTTACAATACGAACTGCAAAAATAGGTAATTTCTTGACGATAGCAAGCCTATTTGAATTTTCAAAAAACCGAGCAAAAAAAATCCCAACTCGGTTCGAATTGGGATCTAAATTTTATTTGTATAAAATTACTTTACGTAATGAACCTTTTCAACAGCTTCAGCTTCTTGGTCTGAAAAGCCTTGCTGCTCCATCCACTCGTCACTAAAAATCTTGCTCATATAACGGGAACCATGGTCTGGTAAAATCACCACCACCACACTGTCTTTATCAAAAACACCTTCTTCTGAAAGTTGTTTAAGCCCTTGTACAGCTGCACCACTGGTATACCCAGCAAATATTCCTTCGGTTTTTGCCAATTCACGCGCAGCATGTGCACTATCTTCATCAGTTACTTTAATAAAGGCGTCGATACTGTCAAAATCTGTGGCTTCTGGAATCAAATTTTTACCCAATCCTTCAATTCGGTAAGGGTAAATTTCATTTTTATCAAACTGCTTGGTCTCATGGTATTTCTGAAGTACAGAACCATACGCATCAATTCCAATCACTTTTACCTCGGGATTCTGTTCTTTCAGAAAACGCGCGGTACCTGAAATAGTTCCTCCTGTTCCGCTACAAGCCACCAAATGCGTAATTTTTCCCGCTGTTTGCTCCCAAATCTCAGGACCAGTACTTTGGTAGTGGGCGTCAATATTGAGTTTGTTGAAATACTGATTGATATATACTGAATTCGCGATTTCAGAATGAAGTCGTTTAGCTACTTCGTAATACGATCGCGGGTCGTCTGCTGCTACGTGGGCCGGACATACATGAACTTGTGCGCCCATGGTACGTAACATATTAATTTTATCTTTTGAAGATTTTGAACTGACCGCCAAAATACATTTGTATCCTTTCAACACACTAACCATTGCAATGCTAAAGCCGGTGTTTCCACTGGTAGTTTCAATAATGGTGTCGCCAGGTTTTAAAATGCCTTGTTTTTCGGCTTGTTCAATAATATAAAGCGCTATTCTATCCTTAGCTGAATGTCCGGGGTTAAATGCTTCTACTTTTGCATAAAAATTCCCTTTCATCTGTGAGGTGATACGATTGAGCTGGATGAGTGGCGTGTTGCCTATAAGATCCAGTACACTCGAGTAAGCCTTGATGTCTTTCATATACAGCGTTAGTTTCGTTTAAAGGGGGTGACCCATTCTTAAAAACTTCGGACAAAGGTACGCGAAAATATTGAATTACTCTGTTTTGCCTTCTAGGTCAAGAAAAAATGCATAGTTCTTGGCTACTTCCTTTAACCCTTCAAAACGACCTGATGCGCCACCATGCCCAGCTTCCATATTGGTATGCAACAATAATATGTTGTCGCCGGTTTTCATCTCGCGCAATTTAGCTACCCATTTTGCGGGTTCCCAATACTGAACTTGCGAATCGTGCAAGCCTGTTGTTACAAACATATTAGGGTATTCTTGTGCTGAAACGTTATCGTAAGGAGAATACGACTTCATATAATCGTAGTATTCCTTTTCATTGGGGTTCCCCCATTCGTCATACTCACCCGTTGTTAACGGAATGCTGTCGTCTAACATGGTTGTGACTACATCAACAAAAGGAACGGCCGCTATTACGCCATTGTACAATTCTGGAGCCATATTCACCACGGCACCCATTAGCAATCCGCCAGCAGAACCCCCTTGTGCATAAAGGTGGTCTGGAGACGTATATCCTTCAGCAATTAAAAACTTAGAAACATCTATAAAGTCTGTAAAGGTGTTTTTCTTGGTCAACAATTTGCCGTTCTCATACCATTGGCGCCCTAAATATTGCCCACCACGCACATGTGCAATCGCATAAATAAATCCGCGGTCTAACAAACTTAAACGTACCGAAGAAAAATAAGGATCCATGGTAGCTCCGTAACTTCCGTAACCGTATTGCAGCAACGGATTAGAACCGTCTTTTTTCATTCCCTTACGATAAATCATAGACACGGGAATCTTGGTGCCATCTGCTGCTGTTGCCCATACACGCTTCTCTTCGTAGTTGGCTGGGTCGAAATTTCCTCCCAATACTTCTGTTTGCTTTTTTACTTCTTTTTCGCGGGTTTCCATATTGAAATCGATAATCGATGCGGGTGTCCCCAACGAATTATACGCGTAGCGTAAAATCTTGGTATCAAATTCGATATTTTGGGTAGGAGAAGCCGTATAGGTCTCTCTTTCAAACGGAAGGTAGTAGTCTTCGGTGCCATCCCAACGTTGGATATGGATTTTGTTTAGACCGTTTTCGCGCTCACTCACCACTAAATATTCTTTAAATATGTCGATATCCTCAAGGTACACATCATCACGGTGCGGAATCACCTCTACCCAATCTTCCATATTGGTATTGCTTTCCGAAGTTTTCATCAACTTAAAGTTGGTGGCGTTGTTCAGGTTTGTCACAATATAAAATTGATCACCAAAATGTGAAATGCTATATTCCAATCCGCGCGTTCTAGGCTGAAAAACTTTAAAGTCACCATTGGGCTTATTGGCGTCCAATATTTGAAATTCTGATGTTAAGGTGCTATAGCTTCCTATTACCAAATATTTCTCAGATTTCGTTTTATAGATATACGTACCAAACGTTTCGTCTTCTTCGGTGAAAATCAGTTTATCTGAAGCAGCGGGCGTCCCTTTAATATGTCTGAATATTTGGTTAGATCGCAGTGTTTGTTCATCCTTTTTAGTATAAAACAATGTTTTGCTATCGTTAGCCCAAGTAGAACCTCCCGTTGTTAATGGGATGGTTTCTTTTAATATTTCATTCGTTTCAAGATTTTTGATGTGGATGGTATACTTTCTTCTACTCACCGTATCTACCCCAAAGGCAACCCATTTATTGTCTGGGCTCACGTTGAGGCCGTTCATGTTGAAATACGAATGCCCTTTAGCCATATCGTTTACATTGAACAATATTTCTTCTTCTGCGTCTAGCGAACCTTTCTTCCGTGAGTAGATAGGATAATCCTGCCCCGTTTCATACCGTGTGATATAGTAATAGCCATTGTAAAAATAGGGTACCGATGCATCATCTTCCTTGATACGGCTCTTCATCTCTTCAAAAAGATCGTCCTTAAAGCCATCGGTATGGGCGGTCATTTTATCATAATAGTCATTTTCACGCTCTAGATAATCGATTACTTCAGCATTTTCCCGATCGTTCAACCAGTAGTACGAATCGTCACGCACATCGCCGTGCATTTCAAGGTTTTTAGCTATTTTATCTGCTTTCGGAGGGGTTATGTCCATTTGTTTTGTTGAATCTGAAGTTTCCTTTTCATTACATGAAGCGGCAAAAATAAGACAAGCCAAGGACATATAGGTGAGTTTTTTCATCGTGATTGTTTTGAAGATAAGGTTGGTGAAATTTGAACGCAAAGTACTAAATTTGCAGAGATAATTAAACAAAACAATATGTTTGGAGATGTTATGGGAATGATGGGCAAGCTAAAAGAGGCCCAAGAAAAAGTGGAAGCCACAAAAAAACGCCTGAATACGGTGTTAGTTGACGAACAAAGCAGCGATGGTTTATTGAAAGTGACGCTTACCGCAAACAGAACAATTAAAAGTGTTGAAGTAGCTGACGAACTCCTACAAGACAAAGAGCAGCTGGAAGATTACCTCATCTTAACGTTGAACAAAGCCATTGAAAAGGCTACGGCTATCAATGAAGCCGAATTAGCAGCTGTGGCTAAAGAGGGTATGCCAAATATTCCAGGCATGGAGGGGTTGTTCGGAAAATAACCTAAGACTTTTTGGCAAAAGGTATAGCGCCAACGATTTAGCATGGGTAAAATTTTAAAATTCTAGTTAAAAATAGGTATCATTTTCTAGAATTTTGCGATATTTAGGTCGTATTAAATTAATAACAATAAAAAACCAAGCAACATGTTTGAATTAAAGAAAAGTGGCGATAAATATCATTTCGTTTTAAAAGCAGGAAATGGTCAAGTAATCTTATCGAGCCAAATGTACGCATCTAAAAGTGGCGCAATGAACGGCATTGAATCTGTTCAGAAAAATTGCGGAGATGACAACTGCTATGAGAAAAAAGAAGCTAAAAATGGAAAGTTCCATTTTAATGTAAAATCAACAAACGGTCAAATCATTGGAAGCAGCCAAATGTATGCTGCCGAATCTGGTATGAACAATGGGATCGATTCTGTAAAGAAGAACGCTCCGGGCGCAGAGGTGAAAGAAGTAGAATAAAACGTACCTTCTGCTTTAAGGTTGCTGTTTTTTCAACAATTAGCAACACATTATAGCAATAGTACAACAATTATATTAGTAGGCACATTTCTATTGGAATGTGCTTTTTTTATGCGTATCCTAAAAGTTCAGCACAAACAATGTCATGCATGGTATCGGTATAATCTAAATGGGTCACCATACGCAATTTCCCTTGTCCCATATTGCTTAACCGTATGTTCTTAGCTTCCATTTCATCCATAAACGTTTCTTCGGAAATTTCCTCAGACAAGTAAAAGATCACAATATTAGTCTCGGTAGGTTCCACTTTTGAAACATACGAGCAGTTTTTTAACGTTTCGGCCAATTCTTTTGCTTTTTTATGGTCTTCAGCCAGTCGATCTACATGATGATCTAAAGCGTACAGCCCTGCCGCCGCCATAAAACCAATTTGGCGCATGCCGCCGCCCAATACCTTCCTGATTCTAATCGCATTTTCCATCACTTCTTCCCTACCCGCTAAAACGGTTCCCAAAGGAGTTCCTAAGCCTTTGCTGAAACACAACGAAATAGTATCGAAGATTTTTCCGTAATCCTTCGCATCTTCGTTTTTAGCAACCAACGCATTCATCAGTCTCGCACCATCGAGGTGCAGTCCCAATCCGTTGGCATCACACACCGCTTTTATTTTTTCTATTTCAGCAAAATCATAGCAAGCACCACCACCTTTGTTTGTAGTGTTTTCTAGACAGACCAACGTGGTTAACGGACTGTGGTAAAAGTCGGGCGGATTGATACTCTCATCTACTTGTTTCGCCGTAATCATGCCCCTAGTGCCGTCTACGAGCTTACAGGACACGCCACTGTTAAACGACACGCCTCCACCTTCATAATTGTACACATGGGCCCATTTATCACAAATAAGTTGCTCTCCTGGTTGGGTATGAAGTTTAATAGCGGCTTGGTTTGCCATGCTCCCTGTGGGAAAAAACAATGCGGTATGCATTCCGAAGAAATCAGCGACTCGGCGCTCCAGTTCATTCACTGTCGGGTCTTCTTTGTATACATCGTCTCCTGTTTCAGCATTCATTATGGCGCGTAACATACCTTCGGTAGGTTTGGTTACCGTATCACTTCGTAAATCGATGGTCATGTTTATATTAATTCAGTAGTTAAAAAAACCAGGGCTACAGTCTCTTGTTACCAGCATTCGATTCTAGGGCGGCGATGGCTTTATCCATCATGCCTTCTAATGTAGTAACGGCAAGCGCTTGATTGTATTCATGGTTGGTGTTTTGTTCCCTCGCAGAATTTGTAAGGTCGAAAGGCTTAAACTCCTGTGTACCCTCGGTTGCTTCATCTACAAACTTATATTTTCTGTGGCAGTCTTCTATTTCGGTTCGCTGTATGGGGCCACCACCAGTTTGCGCGATTTCGTAGGGTTTTACCTTATTGTTCTGAAGGTCTTTTACGTTCTCTTTAAAATAATTAAAAAGGTTGTTGTCATCTAATGCTACTGAAGCAAAAGCGCCACAATTATCCATCTTTTTTATTCGCGTTTCGTCGTCTTCTTCCCAAACAATATAGGTAGCTGCATAGGCACCTTTCGAGAAACACTTTGAGCCGTCTGGCATCACAAACATCTGAATGTCGCCATTGCAGTATCGCGTGGTTGTAAAATAGACATCAATATTCCGGCTCTCCAATTTGGTGGTAAAATCTACTACCTGTGTGTCTAGAGAAGCCATGTCTTTTTGTGCAAGTGCAACCGTGCAACAAAGCACACATAAAAGTGAGGTTATGTATTTCATGATGAAATTATTTGAAATGTTCGTAAATCTACAAAATTAATCGTTTGGTATTGCACATTTAAAACTACCGATAGGGCTTCCATCAGGAATATCGGGAACATCGTTTACTTTAAAATTCTCAGGCTTTTCTTTAAATCGTTTAATCTTGTTGGCTAATTCATTCTCCAACGGCATATTGCCCAGTAATTTTTTTGCAATTGCATCAATCTCTGCATTGGCATAGGCTTTTGTCTGAAAAATACTTTTGGGATGTAACGCTAAACTCATTAGATGTTCTATGTAGACATCGCGAATTACGTAATTCATGTCATATTGGTACTGCGAATCTCCCTTGCTTGAAAACACTTGATTTGTAGTGGCTTCCAAAACACTTTTTAGACTCAAATTATCTCTGCTCACAGCGTTTTGCTGTATTAAACGGTTGGCTCTTTCTGGGTGTAAGAGCAATCCAAAGGTCATGTCGCTTGCGGTGGCCACAGCACCCATTGCGTCAAAAGCTACACCATTGTTACTTTTAAAACTTTCACGAGAACGCCAATAGCCATAAGCCCTTGGTGGAAATAGTGCTAGTTTTTCTTTTGGGATAGTGAGATGCTCAACGTCAAGTGTTTTTAGAACGGCATCCAAGGCTCTTTCTTGCTGTTTCCTCGGAAGGATTTCCTGAATGGTTTGCCCATCGCCCTTCACCGCGTAGTTATAGTCCATCCCACCTATTAATTTAACGGCAGCTTCCGTTTGAAAACGGTGGTAAAAATAGAGCGGTACAAACACATCTTCTAACACTGAAAATGCTTCTCCTGTGCGAATATTATCTTCGGAAAAATTCGCAATTGCCCATTTCCGCAGTTTGAGCACCTCTTCTAATTCTTTGGCAGCATCTGCGCCATTGTCCCAAAGATGCGCCTTGGCATGCGCTCCTCCCCGGGCCCGGGCGTCACTATCGGTAATATATCGAAGTCCTTTTTTCTGTGCTTCCAACAAAATACCGTCTAAATAATCTCTTGGAGAAGCCGTACCATTGGGTATGTCGCTATAACTGTATGCCACAGTAACTTTATCCCATGCCCCAATACCAGTATCATAGGCATCTGAAAAATCGATACTATTACCCTTCAACTTTAAGGTTGGGTGCGGATAATCCATTACACTTGCCCTACCGTTGGTACTCGCTGCAAAATTATGTGCGAATCCGAGGGTATGCCCCACTTCATGGGCGCTCAATTGCCTGATGCGCGCCAACGCCATATCGAGCATGGGTTGGTAGTTGTCATCGCGATCTGCAAACGGTTGATCCATCAATGCCTGGGCAATCATAAAATCTTGGCGAATTCGTAAACTACCCAAACTTACGTGTCCTTTAATAATTTCACCAGTTCTAGGGTCGATCACGCTCCCACCGTAACTCCAGCCACGTGTACTGCGATGCACCCATTGAATTACGTTGTAGCGAACATCCATCGGGTCTGCATCTGCCGGCAATAATTTTACTTGAAACGCATCGGTATACCCAATGGCCTCAAAAGCCTGGTTCCACCAACGGGCACCTTCTAACAACGCCGAGCGCACAGGTTCTGGTGTGCCTGGATCTAAATAATACACTATGGGTTCTTTGGCTTCACTTTTTTCTGCGGAAGGATTTTTCTTTTCAAGTCGGTGTCTTGTAATAAATCGTTTGGCTATAGGTTCCCAGATGGGTGTGCTATAGTCTTGGTACGAAATAGAAAACGAACCACTACGTGGGTCGAATTCACGAGGTTCATATCCGCTATCCGGCAAGGCCACAAAGCTATGGTGTTGAATTACAGATACCGATTGTGCATCGGGTGCTACACTGCGAATATTACCACCTGAAGGCTCGCCAACAAAGGTAAGCAATGCTTCAAACTCAGTATTCTTAGGAAAAGATTTAGTGCGCTCCATCCAAATGGCATTGCGTGACTTATCCAATTTATAAGTTCCTTGTTTATTGTCTTTCAGCCGTTTTGCAACACCATGCGCATCGAGCATCAAAAAAGGTGTTAGGTCTATTACAAATTTATTGTTGAGGGTATCCTTAATTTCGAAACCATATAAAACTGAGGTAGCAAATGCTTCCGAAATAGACTTTTTTTCTAATTGGTTGGCAGTGTTGGCGCGATACTTTAAATTAGGCTGGAACAACAGTAATTTGTTACCGCTTTTTACAAATTTCACAACCGCCTGATCGCCCAGCTGACCACGGTCTAGTCCAATATCGTTGCTTCCGAGCCCTGTTCGTAGTGAATGGACGTATAAAAACTCTTGATCGAGTTGATCATTGAGAACTTCGAGATAGATTTCGCCGTCTGTTTCAGAATATTGAAAATTGTAAAATCCTTCAAATTGCTGTAGGTTTTTCTTCTTTTCTAAAAATTGGGCTTGACAAAAAAAACTTCCGAAGAAAACCAAGAGGAGCGTAAGATGTTTCATAGAGATAATGTGTTGAATAACAGCACTGCTGCTGCGAAACGCTAAAGATATAAAAATCTAAATGTCCTATAGCCCTCGCTTTTTTCTTTTTTCTGAAATGGAGAAGCCTTAATTTTACATTTCTTATTTAATTAAAATCCGCTTTGGCGGAACTACTATGATTACAAACGACCAACTCCAAGACCTTCGCTCCCGCCTCGATGCGTTAAGGCAATATCTTTGACGTAGCCGGCAAGAAAATCGAGATACAGAACGAAGAAGAAAAGACCTTCGACCCAAATTTTTGGAACAATCCGCAAGAAGCGGAAGCTTTTATGAAAACCCTTCGGAACAAAAAGAAGTGGGTAGAAGATTATGAAGCTGCCGAAACCCTTACCGATGATGTAGAAGTGATCTATGAATTCTTTAAGGAAGGCGAAGGTACCGCAGAAAATGTAGAAATACGTTACGGCAAGGCGCTAGAAGCCATTGAAGCCCTTGAATTTAGGAATATGCTCAGCGAAGAAGGTGACGACCTCTCTGCGGTACTGCAAATCACGGCAGGCGCAGGTGGTACCGAAAGTTGCGACTGGGCCAATATGCTCATGCGCATGTACCTGATGTGGGCAGAAAAAAACGGTTTTAAAGTAAAAGAACTGAACTACCAAGCAGGCGATGTAGCAGGAATTAAAACGGTTACGCTCGAACTGGATGGCGACTATGCCTTTGGTTGGTTAAAAGGAGAAAATGGGGTGCACAGATTGGTACGTATATCGCCCTTCGATAGCAATGCCAAGCGCCACACCAGTTTTGCGAGTGTTTATGTCTATCCGCTAGCCGATGACACCATCGAAATCGACATCAATCCAGCAGATATTTCATGGGACTTCGCACGCAGTTCGGGTGCTGGAGGTCAGAACGTAAATAAAGTAGAGACTAAAGCAATCTTGACGCACCACCCGTCGGGCATCGTGATCCATAATTCTGAAACGCGGAGCCAGCTTGAGAATCGGCAAAAAGCCATGCAAATGTTGAAAAGCCAGTTGTATGAGATAGAATTGCGGAAACAGCAGGAAAAGCGGGCAGAAATTGAAGGCAACAAAATGTCTATAGAATGGGGAAGCCAGATCCGCAACTACGTACTACAACCCTATAAATTGGTAAAAGATGTGCGTACCAACCAAGAAAGTTCCAACCCAGATGCTGTATTGGATGGGCAAATAGACGAATTTTTAAAAGCCTACCTCATGATGACCGGGCAGGGAGAACAGCGTGATGAGTTATGAGGAGTTGGGAGTTGGAATTAATATATTCTATTACATTAATTCAAGTTCCAAGCCGAAATTAGTATCAACCTCGATCAACCATTAACCCAACTTTAATTTGAAACATCCTTATTGCCAGCAGATTGTTGGTTGAATGTATGTATATCTTCCGCCAACAACTTCCCAACATACGCTTCAAAACTTTGTACAAAAGCATCGTACTTGTCACCTGTGGCCGGACCGTTAAATCCGGTGTGTATCTTACGAACCTTACCAGATTTATCAATGAATATAGTTGTGGGGTAACTTAAAACCGCACTCAACATCGGCAATTTATCGTTTGCCTTCTTCTTATCACTACTGCCGTGTTGGGCCAAAAGAATGGGATACGGAACCCCAACTTTTTCTTTTAATCGATTGATAGCCGCAATTGCCTTTTCTTTTGAAGGAGCATACTCAAATGCCAGTGAAACAAATTCTAGGTCATCACTGGGGTTGTCTTTTACATATTGCGTGTAGTATTTTGTTTCGTCCAAACAGTTGGGGCACCACGTACCCATGATCTGAACAATGACCACTTTATTCTGAAAGCGTTCATCTTCTAAGGAAACCATATTTCCTTCGGTATCAGGAAACGAAAATGCTAATTTTTCATAGCCTTCCTTTAAAAAGGTGAGCGAATCGGCCCTCGGTAATTCATAATTTTCATTCTTTCTGGCAGTGAACGGTTCTTTCCAGTGGTTTCCACTATAAAAAGTTCCTTCCATAAGCGTATCTCCCTGTACTCTCGCGGTAAATAAAAAAGCGTGGGCACCATCGAATGTAGAGAGCCGCAACGTATCATTTTCAACTGAACCATCTAAGTATCGGTAGTCTCCCGTTGTAGTTCGAAACGTTCCTACCACCTTGTGGCCTACCTGCTCAAACATACCCTTGGCAATGTATCGGTCGCTTGGTTTGTTCGGACTGAATACAGTTTCCCAATTACCTGTCACTGTAGCCTTGGGAGCAGCACTCACTGCAAAACGCTCTTGCCTACCTTGCTTCATCACAAAGGGTACGACTCTATTAAGGCTCGGTTTTATAAAATTTCCGTAGATACTGTCTTGGGTAAAAATTCCTTTAAAAACGCCCTCATAAATAGGATGCGCTATAGTAATACTATCTCCGTTTAAAGTGATGTCATCAAAAACAACCTCTTCTTCTGCATTTCGGACTACCAAGGTGCCCTCGGCTGTATAATCGAAAAGAAAGGGCATCGGTTTCCCATCAATCGTTTCGAGAACCGCACGCCACTCCCCTACTTTTGGTTCTTTTACTACTCTCGAACAGGCTGAGAACACCAATGCGAGTGTAAAAAGAAGTACAGAAAGTTTTGGAGTGCTCATTTTCATAATGGTTCTTATTTATTGGATGGGTCGAGTTGTCTAGATACCAATTTCAATTTTATTGAAACTGATGTTATAAAAGTAATCACAAAAAATGGTATAAATGCTATCTTTGCGGTTCGTTAAGATTATTTTAGGATGAAGATATCATACAACTGGCTTAAGCAATTTATAAACCTAGACTGGGATGCCCATAAAACAGGGGAACTTTTAACCGATCTCGGACTCGAAATTGAAGGTATTACCCCGTTTACTTCAGTGCCGGGCGGATTGGAAGGTATTGTGGTAGGTCATGTGGTTGAATGCGACCAGCATCCCAATGCAGACCGCTTAAAACTTACCAAAGTAGATTTGGGCAATGGAACACCTGTTCAGATTGTATGCGGTGCCCCAAATGTGGCAGCTGGGCAAAAAGTGCCGGTAGCAACCGTGGGAACTACACTCTACGATACAGAAGGGCAACCATGGCAAATTAAAAAAGGGAAGATTCGAGGTGAAGTAAGCATGGGTATGATTTGTGCCGAAGATGAGCTCGGCCTTGGCCAAAGCCATGATGGAATCATGATTTTAGATAATGCTTTAACTCCTGGTACCCTTGCAGCTGACGTGTTCGAAATTGAAAACGACATGGTTTTTGAAATCGGTCTTACCCCAAACCGGGCAGATGCAATGAGCCATTGGGGAGTTGCGCGCGATTTAAAAGCTGGGTTGTTGCAACAAGACATTCAACTAGAACTAATTACCCCTTCTACCAGTAATTTTCATATTGATAGTCGTACCCTAAAAATTGATGTTGCTGAAGTAGACACAACCAGAGCACCCCGCTACTGTGGCGTTACCTTGAACGGACTTAAAGTTACCGATTCTCCTGCGTGGCTTCAGAATAGGCTAAAAGCCATTGGGCTTGCCCCGATTAACAATGTGGTAGATGCCACCAATTATGTGTTGCATGAACTTGGACAACCCTTGCATGCCTTCGACGCTTCAAAAATTGCAGGTAATAAAATTGAAGTAAAAACATTGGCCGCTGGTACAAAATTTACAACTTTAGACGGCATAGAACGTGAGTTGCACGAAGAAGATTTAATGATCTGTGATGCTGAAAAACCCATGTGTATTGCCGGAGTTTTTGGAGGGGAACACAGCGGTGTAACTTCGGAAACCACTAGTATTTTCTTAGAAAGTGCCTATTTCGACCCTGTGAGTGTGCGGAAAACAGCCAAACGCCATGGACTCAATACTGATGCCTCCTTCCGATTTGAGCGTGGTATCGACCCAAATAGTTGTGAGTATGCCCTCTTGCGTGCCGCACTTTTGATTCAGGACGTTGCCGGTGGTGAAATTACCAGCGAAGTAGTAGATGTGTATCCCAATAAAATTGAAGACCATCAGGTGTTCTTGAATTTTGAAAATGCCACAGCGTTGATCGGACAAGAAATTCCGAAGGAAACTATTAAAAGTATCCTCTCTTCGTTAGATATCAAGATCAATAATGTTACTGAAAGCGGCTTGGGTATGACTATTCCGGCGTATAGAAACGACGTAACCCGCGAGGCCGATGTAATTGAAGAAATCTTACGGGTCTATGGTTATAACAACATCAACTTTACTGAAAAATTGAATGCCAGCATTGGTGCCAACCAAAAAGTTGAAGACTATCTAATTCAAAATCAAGTGGCTGCACAGTTAACGGCACAAGGTTTTCACGAAATGATGGCCAATTCGCTAACAAATCCGTCGTATGCTAAACTTTCAGATAGTTTAAAACCTGAACACAGCGTCGAGATGCTGAATCCGTTGAGTAACGAACTCTCTGCTATGCGCCAAAGCATGCTTTTTGGTGCTCTTGAAGCACTGGCATACAACCAAAACCGCCGCATGCCTAATGTGAAGTTATTCGAGTTTGGTAAAACCTACCATAATTTTGGGAGTGGCCGCGAAGAGCACAAGCACTTATCGTTGTTAGTATCAGGTCAGAAAACAGAAGACCATTGGGCGGTACCCAATAACCCGACGACCTTTTTCTACCTTAAAGGCGTGGTAACAGCTATTCTTGAACGAATAGGCATTGCAAATACCACTGAAAAACAAGTAAAAGACGCGGTGTTTTCAGAAGGGATTGGCATTTCAAAAAACAAAAAAACACTCGTTTCACTCGGGGTAGTTAAAAAATCTATCTTAAAGGCCTTCGGAGTTGAAACGGAAACGTTGTATGCCGATTTTAATTGGGACGTTATTTTAGCCGAAATTTCTTCGGAACCGTTCTTAGTGCAACCCATCCCGAAGTTTCCAAAAGTAAAGCGTGATTTTGCCCTCTTACTAGATGATGCTGTGTCCTTTTCAGCACTACAGGAAGCTGCTTTCCAAACCGAAAAGCGAATCCTAAAAGATGTGAACCTTTTTGATGTGTATACTGGTAAGAATCTTCCGGAAGGCAAGAAATCGTATGCTTTAAGCTTTACATTACTTGACGAGCGTAAAACACTAACGGATAAACAGATAGAAAAAATAATGAAAAAGCTCCAAAACCGATTTGAAACCGACTTTGGAGCTGTACTCAGATAAGATTAACCTCACATTAACTATCTAGAATTCGTTACATTTTTTTCTCGTCGGCGCCCGGTAACAATACGGTGTCTACTACATGAATTACACCATTCGATTGGAAAACATTTGCTTGGGTAACAGTGGCCATTCCGCCATTTTCGTCTGTAACAATTACATTATTACCGTTCATTGTAGCGGTTAAGGTGCCTCCGCTTACAGTAATAAGTTTTGCTTTTCCGTTTCCTTTTTTAATTGCCGCAACAATAGCGCTAGCGTCCATTTTGCCGGCAACTACGTGGTAAGTCAGTACATTTTGAAGTGCAGCTTTATTGGCTGGTTTTAATAGCGTCTCAACGGTTCCTTCGGGCAAGGCATCAAAAGCTTTGTTGGTTGGGGCGAAAACTGTGAAAGGTCCTTTCGATTGTAGTGTTTCTACAAATTCTGCGGCCTTCACAGCGGCTACAAGGGTAGTATGATCTTTAGAATTTACTGCATTTTCAACAATATTCTTTGATGGGTACATGGCGGCTCCGCCTACCATTACCGTTTTTTCTTTCTTCATCATACCGTTTTGGGCAAATGAAGTAGCAGACATTAAAAGGGCTGCAGCAAATAAGGTGGAAGTAATTAATTGTAATCGTTTCATATCAATTTTGTTTTTAAGGTTATGTTCCCTAATAAACGAGATATGATTAGCGACAGATTTTGAAAAGACCTTCTTTGGCTTTTATTTAACTTTTGGGGAAGTGCAAAATTTTATTCTATATTCGGCATTAATAAGCCGTCTATGACATGGAAGAATCCATTTTTATGGTAGAAATCAGTAGCAATCACTTTGGCAGTGTTACCATCTGAATCGAATAATACAATATCACCATTTTCACGCTTTGCTCCTAAACGTTGCCCTAATACCGTGTTGAAATAGGCAATCCCATCGCCATTATCGATAGCTTTTGCTATAGAATTGCTATCTACCCTACCCGGTATAAAATGATAGGTGATAAATTTTTTCCAAGAATTGGCAAACAGTGATTCTTCGGCATCTTCATCTAATTCACTAAACGAGCTGTCTACCATCACAAAAGCTGTAAGCATCGCATCATCTGCGATGATATCACCTTTAAATAATGGGGCTGATTTCGAGAAAACATCCGTTTCATCTAAATTTTGAAATAATGACTTTTCAGAAGAAAAAGAAAGTCCTCTCCACTCCTTTGTTACATTGGCTGGTGTAGCATTTGAATACTTTTGCGCTGTTGCTGAAAATGTAAAAGCGCATGCGATTAGGAATATACTTAATAATTTCATCTGTTATTTTTTTTGATCTGCAAGAATGTGAATCCCATAGCTGAAACGCAATTTATGCACCAAAATTGGATAAACCTAGTACGCTGCTGTTAAAATATTGTGCTGAATGAGTTGCTTTTGTATCTTTAAAAGAAAAAAAGCATGCTATCAAAAACAAACTTAGAGCACCAATTGCATCGTACACGACGCAAAAGGGTGACTGAAGAAGACGTATTGGCTGAAGTACAAGCCATTTTTCAACAAAACAGCAAAGACCGAGACGAGATTCTAGAACGCATATCTCACTCAGATGTCAACAACGAAGAAAACAAATTTAGTATTGACCTTTTAGAGCCTGACCGGATATTTCATCTTGATGATATCAAGCAACTTTGTGTTACCTATCGGCTTCGATTCTTGGACGCAAAATTATTTAAAAAGGAAATCCCTGAAGAAGCCATTTCAAAAATCCGTGAAATGGAGCGTAACCATAACACTAAATTCCACAATTTTAAAATTGTAGCACCTGCAAAGCTCTTAAAGTTAGAAAATGCAGATGACCCCTTATTATTTCTTCCTTTAGGGAATGATTACCATTACCTTATACACAAATGGGGTAACGATTTGCACCCGCTTCGGAAATGGTTGATGTGGCCCTATAAAAATTTTGAAAATTTAGTGTTCACCATTTTTGTATTAAGTATTTTCCTAACCGCTATCACACCATTACAGCTCTTTACCAAAGGTGAAGTGACCAATCAGGAATACCTGTTGATGTTTTTGTTTATGTTTAAAGCTGTGGGAGGCATCGTACTTTTTTATGGCTTTGCCAAAGGAAAAAATTTCAACAATGCTATCTGGAATAGCAAATATTATAATGCCTAAACCTTAATATATGAGTGAAAATCTAGAAGAAACAACCCGAATATATACCGGCCCGATGATGATTGCACAAGGGCTGCGCGCCCGATTAAATGAACTAGGCATTGAGCCTATCATTAAAGATGACCATCAAAGCGGTATCACCAGTGGTTTTGCCATAGGGGTGCCGGGTCAGGTACGTGTTTTTATACGAAAAGACGAACTGCCAGCGGCACAGAGTACTATAGATAGCTATTTGCAAGATATTGGTGAGTAAAACCTATGAAACGATTCGCTGTCACAGTTCTTCTGATACTCTGCTTTCAAACCAATATGCTTTGGGGCCAGCTAGCGCCTGCCAATTATAGTGCTACGTATGATCTTTCCAAATCATTTATTGAATATAAATTAGTACTACAAGATGACAACACCTTTAACTTCCATTTTTATAGGAAAATAGACTGCGAGCAATGTGTTGAAGAAAACAAGTATGGAAAAGGAACATGGCGCATCGAAGGAAAGAGTTTGTTATTAACAAGCAATGCTGAAACAGATATTAATGATGAATTTGTTTTAAACCTCAGCAATTCAAAAGCGAGATTGATACAAAAACGGAACTATGAAGGCCAAAAGGTAGCGCTTCTGAAATTCTATGAATCTGATATTTTTTGGGTGAAAGGAATGGAACTACAACCGGATTGATGAAAATAGGTACGTTACTTCTTGCTCTATTTTGTTTGCCTCTTCTGAATTGCAAACAAAACAATGAAAACCAATTCGTTTTTTTCCTGCATAATCGGTTTTTAGAAGCACACCCCATAACTGCTGAACATCCTGAATTTGGGCGCGTTCACTACCATGAAATTATTGCAGCATTTGAAGCAAGCGGACTGCAAGTAATTAGCGAACAACGAAACGGGAATGTAAATGCCAGAAATTATGCGGAAGGTATGGTAACACAAGTCGACAGTTTGTTAAAACAAGGTGTGCTTGCAAAGAACATCACAGTGGTTGGCACTTCAAAAGGTGGGTATATCGCCCAATATGTTTCCACAATTGCGAATAACCCTGAGTTGAATTTTGTTTTTATCGCGAGTTTTCAGGATGCCGATATCGAGAATATTCCTGACATAAATTTCTGCGGAAATATTTTAAACATCTACGAAAGGTCTGATTCTTTTGGTGTTTCCGCATTGGCTCGAAAAAATAGTTCGCGTTGTGAACTAGCAAATTTTAAAGAAATTGAACTAAACACGGGTCTGGGCCACGGCTTTCTTTTCAAACCTATGAAAGCGTGGATAGAACCTACGATTCAGTGGGCCAAGGGCAATTACACGCTAGACTAAAAATATCGACATAGATTTACGAAGCGTACATACGCTCACGCTGCTCCTTGATTTTCTTGTCGCTCATGTATTCATCGAACGTTAGGTAACGATCTATCACACCATTTGGAGTTAACTCTATGACCCTGTTGGCAACGGTTTGTGCAAACTCGTGGTCGTGTGTGGTAAACAAGACCGTTCCTTTAAAGTTCTTCAATGAGTTATTAAAAGCTGTGATCGATTCTAAGTCTAAGTGGTTTGTAGGTTCGTCGAGCATGACCACATTAGCGCGCATCAGCATCATACGGCTTAACATACAACGAACTTTTTCTCCTCCAGATAGCACATTGCTCTTCTTCAGGGCCTCTTCTCCACTAAAAAGCATTTTACCTAAAAATCCGCGTATGTACACTTCTTCCCGTTCTTCTTCGGTTTTGGCGTATTGGCGTAACCAATCTACCAAGGTTTCATCACCGTTTTCATTTTTGAAAAATTCACTATTATCTAATGGCAAATAACTTTGGTTGGTGGTCACCCCCCAAGAAAACGTTCCGCTGTCTGCCTTTTGATTGCCATTTACAATTTCATAGAAAGCAGTGGTAGCACGAGAATCACGACTAAATAAAACTACTTTATCTCCCTTTGCCAGGTTGATGTGGGCGTTGCTGAAAAGCACATCACCGTCTAGTGATGCCGAAAGTCCTTCTACATTTAAGATCTGATCTCCCGCTTCACGTTCTCTTTCAAAAATAATAGCTGGATACCTTCTGCTTGAAGGTCTGATATCAGAAACATTCAGTTTCTCGATCATTTTCTTTCTACTTGTCGCTTGCTTGCTTTTTGCTACATTGGCAGAAAAACGACGGATAAACTCTTCGAGCTCTTTCTTTTTGTCTTCTGCTTTTTTGTTCTGCTGTGCACGTTGTCTTGCCGCGAGCTGGCTACTTTCGTACCAAAACGTATAGTTACCGCTGTAATGGTTAATTTTGCCGAAGTCGATATCGCTAATATGGGTACACACGCTGTCTAAAAAGTGTCTGTCGTGAGATACCACGATGACGCAGTTGTCGTAATTCGCCAAGAAATTCTCTAACCAAGTAATGGTTTCGTAATCTAAGTCGTTTGTAGGCTCATCCATGATAAGCACATCCGGACTACCAAAAAGAGCTTGGGCCAGAAGTACACGTACTTTTTGCTTTCCATCTAAATCACTCATCATAGAATAGTGCAATTCTGCAGGAATACCAAGATTAGACAACAATGCGGCTGCATCGCTATCTGCATTCCAACCGTTCATTTCTTCAAAAGTAACCTGAAGCTCTCCGATACGTTCTGCGTTTTCGTCTGAATAGTCTTCGTACAGTTTATCTATTTCAGATTTAATGGCAAATAACTCTTTGTTACCACGCACCACCGTTTCTAACACTGGAAATTCGTCGTACGCATTGTGTTCTTGCTCTAGTACAGACATACGCTTACCAGATTCTAGATGTACTTGGCCAGAGGTGGGGTCTTGTTTTCCAGAAAGAATTTTAAGGAAGGTCGATTTACCTGCACCGTTAGCGCCAATAATCCCGTAGCAATTTCCTGTTACGAATTTGGTATTGACATCGTCGAAGAGGATTCGTTTGCCGAATTGGACCGATAGATTTGAAACTGAAAGCATGCGAGCTGTTTTATTTTTTGAATTGGGCGCAAAATTAACCAAAACCCCCGTATTTCAGAAACATTAACGTTTAATAATTCCTTTTAACCTACAGTTAACATCTTGGAAAAATGAGTAAGCATACTTTTGTTGCATCAGTTGGGAAAAATATATGGTTAAAAAACTACTTCTGCTTTTGTTGGTGAGTTTTCTGGTATCCTGTTCTAATTCGGACAAAGATAAAGAAGGTCCCGCATTTATTGGAGGAGAAATAGTGAACCCAAAAGGAAAGAACATCGTCATTTTTAAAGATGATATTGCACTAGATACCCTCACCCTTTCTGAAGACAACACCTTCGGCTACACAATAGAAGATCCTTCTGCTGGTCTCTATGCGTTTCAGCATAACGAATTCCAAATGTTCTATCTCGAACCTGGCGATAGTTTAATGCTTCGTTTAAACACCATCGACTTTGACGAATCGTTGCACTATTCTGGCATTGGAGCCAAAGAGAATAATTACTTGATGGAATTGTTTCTCCAGAATGAAAAAGACATGCAAGGGTTGGGAGCGTTCTATTTGTTAACCCCAGCTGAGTTTCAAAAAAAGTTAGATTCTTTAGACAAGCGTAAGTCAGAAAAATACAAGGAATTTGTTTCAAAAAACAAGCCTTCAGCTCGTTTCAAACGTATTGCAGAGAGCAACCACGACTATACCAATTATATTAAAAAGGAATTGTACACCTCGGTCTTCAACAAAAATCCGGAGCGTATTGCCAAAGAACCTTTTCCGAAGAAATTTTACGACTACCGCAGCGAAATAGATTTGGGCAATAGCGAATTACGAACGTATTACCCCTATTACCGATTGTTAGATGTATACTTCGACAATCTTACCTATCCCACTTACGTAGACTCAGAAGATGCAGATCGTAAATCGTTTCAGCACAATTACAACAAAGTGCAACTTATAGACAGTTTGGTAACCAACGATTCGCTGAAAGAAAAATTGATAGTGCGAAATGTGCGCAGGTATTTATTAAATGCGAAAGACCCAGAAAACGAAAAGGAAATGGTTGCCTTTTTCAAAGAGCATAGTACCGATCCCGACATTTTAAAAGATATTGAGGCTTTGGCCGATGCCACAATAAAGTTAACACCTGGTCAAATTGTGCCAAACGTACTTTTGGTGAAATCAGATAATACTTCAAAAAACTTACACACCATTATCACTAAACCTTCGGTATTGTACTTTTGGTCGTTAGAATCTGTTAAGCATTTTAAAGACATTCATTCCAAAGCTGCTGAATTATCTTCAAAATATCCTGAATACCATTTTATTGGGATAAATACCGACACCCATTTTAAGAAATGGCGGAAGGCTGTAAAAGCTTCTGGATATAAAGAAAGCTGTGAATTTCAGTTCGAGGATATTAAAAGTGCAGAAAAAACATTGGTGCTCAATTCGCACAATAAGGCGATGATTGTTTCTAAAGACAAAAAAATATTAGAAAGTAACACCAATCTCTTCGACTCTAAGATAGAAGCCCAATTGCTCGGGTTCTTGAACCAATAACCATTCTAAGTAGCATACAAAATCAGTTCTTCTGGATTTCCCTCGTGGAAATAGCTGCCCTTGCTTGTAAGTCCTAATTTTTCTAACAACCGTATTGAAGCAATATTCTTCGGAAGTGTAAACGCAAGCACTTTCGGTATCCCCATATTTTCACGTGCATGCTGGAGAACTGCGTGTGCCGACTCATACCCGTAGCCTTTTCTCAGGTGAGATGGCAAAAATGCAAATCCGATGTCGGGATTTTCCAAGTTTTCGCGTTTGTACATACCACAGGTTCCTACTGGCATGTTTGAAGCCTTCTCAACCACTACATACGAACCATACCCATTGGTTTTGTAACTGGGCAGATACTTTTCCTTAATCTGTTGTTCGGCATCTAACACTGTCTGTATGTTGCGATCGCCTATATAGGTAAGCCACCCCTCACTGTTGAAAAGTTCGTAGAAGAACGGCGCGTCTGATACTTCAATTTTTCGAAGCATGAGCCGATCGGTTTCCAAAACAGTCATGGCATCCATTTAAAGTAGTTAAGCGTTGAACAACGGCCGTCCTGCCATCATTTTATTTACATTTTTGGCTACGGCTTCTAATGCTGTGTCATCTTCGTGATTCATGAGAGCTTCGTCAATGAGGGCCACAATATCGGCCATATCATTCGCTTTCAGTCCACGTGTGGTAATGGCAGCCGTCCCAATTCTGATTCCGCTGGTAACAAAAGGAGATTTATCATCAAAAGGAACCATGTTCTTGTTTACGGTAATTTCGGCTTTGCTCAATGCCTCTTCCGCTTGTTTCCCAGTAATATCTTTATTTCTAAGATCGATCAACATCATGTGGTTGTCTGTACCACCGCTAATGATATGGTACCCTTTTGCCACAAATGCATCGGCCATGACGCTTGCGTTCTTTTTCACCTGAATCATATAATGCAAGAAGTCATCGGTAAGCGCTTCGCCAAAAGCTATCGCTTTAGCTGCAATGATGTGTTCTAATGGTCCACCCTGATTTCCAGGGAAAATTCCGCTATCGAGTAGCGAAGACATTTTTCGAAGGTTTCCATTCTTTAACGTAATACCAAAAGGATTGTCGAAATCTTCTCCCATCATAATCATACCACCTCTAGGCCCACGCAGTGTTTTATGGGTGGTGGTGGTCACCACATGGCAATGCGGAATCGGGTCGCTAATAATTCCTTTGGCGATGAGCCCTGCAGGATGTGCAATATCTGCCAATAAAATAGCGCCTACGGTATCGGCAATCTCTCTAAAACGTTTGTAATCTATCTCGCGTGAATACGCAGAAGCACCCGCAATGATCATTTTGGGTTGCTCCCGTACCGCAATTTCTTCAATGGTATCGTAATTCAATCTACCTGTTTCCTCTTCTACCCCATAAAACACGGGGTTGTATAGTTTCCCACTAAAATTTACAGGCGAACCATGGGTAAGGTGCCCACCATGGGCCAGGTCGAAACCTAAAAATTTATCTCCCGGATTGAGACAAGCTGCAAAAACTGCTGTGTTGGCTTGCGAACCACTATGCGGTTGCACATTTACATACGCCGCTCCAAACAACGTTTTGGCGCGATCGGTGGCCAATTGTTCTACTTCGTCTACGATTTCGCAACCACCGTAATAACGCTTTCCGGGATATCCTTCAGCATATTTATTGGTGAGTACAGAGCCGGCTGCTTCCAATACTTGATCGCTCACAAAATTTTCGGAGGCAATCAGTTCGAGGCCGTTTAATTGACGTTGTTTTTCTGCTTCAATAAGCTCAAATATCTGTTGATCGCGTTGCATAGTTTATGAAAAGGTTAATAAAATCCAAAAATACGAAATGGTTGTGGTTAGTTGTTCAGAAATTATATATTTGATTCAACAAATTACGAACAAAAAAAACGCCAAATATGCCATTGACTGCCAACGACCCAAAAAGAACTTCTTGGTTACATGTTCCGAAGAACAGCGATTTTCCCATTCAGAACATTCCTTTCGGGGTGTTTCTTACCAGAGACGATATCATCACCATTGGAACCAGGATTGGTGAAACCGCAATCGATTTGGGCGCGTTGCACCAGCTAGGATATTTCAACGGAATTGAACTAACAGACGATATCTTTTTACAAGATACCCTAAACGATTTTATTGCCGATGGTAGAAAAACATGGCGTTTGGTTCGAAATCGAATTTCAGATCTTTTCCTCGAAGGAAACGACGAACTAAGAAAGAACAAAGAACACTGCAAAGAGGTGTTGTTCCGTTTAGATGAAATTGAAATGCAACTACCCGTAGATGTGGGCGACTATACAGACTTTTACGCCAGTAAAGAGCATGCTACCAATGTTGGCTCTCTCTTTAGAGATCCCGAAAACGCATTGTTGCCCAACTGGCTGCACATCCCCATTGGGTATCACGGAAGAAGCTCTTCCATCATTCCTTCTGGCACGCCAGTTCGCAGACCTATGGGGCAAACAAAACCAGGAGATGATGGTGTTCCCGGATTTGGCCCGACAAAGTTGCTCGATTTTGAATTAGAGATGGCGTTTATCACCACAGCTACCAACGACCTTGGAAAACGAGTTGAAATTGGAGATGCCGAAGAAAATATTTTCGGACTCGTTCTCTTTAACGATTGGAGTGCTCGCGACATACAAGCATGGGAATATGTGCCACTAGGGCCTTTCTTAGGAAAGAGTTTTGCTTCAACCATTTCGCCATGGATTGTTACTATGGATGCTTTGGAACCTTTTAGAACCAACGGTCCGAAGCAAGAACCAAAGCCGCTCCCCTACCTTCAACAAGGAGAAAACATGAATTACGATATTCACCTTCAGGCTAGTATTAAGCCAAAGGGTGGCACCGAAACCATTGTGGCGAATTCAAACTTCAAATACATGTATTGGTCTATGGCACAACAGCTCACCCACCACACCGTAAACGGCTGTAATGTTCGAAGTGGTGATATGATGGGTAGTGGTACCATTTCTGGGCCAACAAAAGATAGCTACGGATCGATGCTGGAATTAACCTGGCGCGGACAAAATCCAATTAAACTGAGCGATGGTTCCGAACGTAAATTCATAAATGATGGAGATACCGTGATCATGCGTGCACACTGCGAACACAAAGGTTTGCGCATTGGTTTTGGTGAGTGTAAAGGTACTGTGCTACCAGCCAAATAACCGTTTTGGCACACCTATTGTAATTTACTTGTCATAACCAATACCATTTCGTTATGAAACAGTTAGCGATTATCTTATCCGTAGTACTGGCGCTTAGCTCATGTAATAGTGTGAAGCGAAACCAGAAAATGCTCCTACAAGGCAATTACGACCAAGCCATCGATTTGGCCGTAAAAAAAATTGCCAACGACCGAAACGACCAGCAGGTAAATGAGCACATTGTGTTGCTTGAAGAAGCCTTTGCCAAAGCCGTTTCTGAAGATAATAGAAGAATCACATACCTTCAGAACAATCCGTCGCCTGAAGCAACCAGAGAGTTGTTTTACATTTATAGCGATTTGGAAAGTCGGCAACAGCACATTCGTCCGTTGCTTCCGTTACGAAACAAAATAACTGGACAAGAGGCCAAGTTTATTCTGGTGAATTACAACGCTCCACTAACAAAAGCTAAAAATGATTTTGTGGCTTCACTATACAATGAAGCGACCGCACTTTTGAATAGAAATTCAATTTTAGATGCGAGAGAAGCACATGGCCTATTAAGCGAATTAAAACAATTAGATGCTTCGTACAAAAACGTAGACCAATTGCTTGAGGACGCCCACTTTTATGGTACCGACTTTGTGCTCGTGACCCTTAACAATAGAAGCAATGTGATTATTCCATGGCGTTTAGAACAGGAGTTGTTAGACTTTAACACCTACAAATTAGATGATTTCTGGACCGAATACCATAGCCAAAAGCAAGGTGATATTGACTATAGCTTTGGGATCACCATGGATTTCAGGGAAATTGCAATTTCTCCGGAGCGGGTGAGCGAACGCGAGTTTAAACGTAGAAAGAAAGTTAAAGACGGATTTACATATAAACTAGACCGTAATGGCAACAAAGTAAAAGATGAAAATGGCAACTTCATCAAGCTGGATGTTATAAAAGAGGTAACGGCTCGCGTTACCCATACTACCCAGACCAAATCTGTTTTGGTTGGTGGTGATGTGGTATACCGAAATTTGGGTAACGGAAAGGTAATAGATGACCATCCTTTGGCGTCTGAGTTTATTTTTGAAAATATTTTTGCAAAATATCGCGGAGATGAGCGAGCGTTAACGGCAGAAGATAAGGCATTAGCCGCAAACAGCTTTGTTCCTTTTCCAAACAATGCACAAATGGTTCTCGATGCTGGAGGCGATATTAAAGAGCGCCTACGTGACATTTTAAAGAATAATAGTTTTCGGTAAGTTTGTTATTTAATATAAGAAGTATGACCGCTTTTGGGACACAATCCGGAAGCGGTTTTTTTATATGAATTTTTCCAAATCACCTGCTCGTATGCTGTGATGCGAAGCATTTGCCACTGCAACTCCGTTTTTTACAACAATAAGTTGCGGACTCTGATGTATTACCTGAAATCGATATCCAACTTCATCAGAGATATCACGGTGGGATAAAAGATCTAGAAAATATAATTTTATTTGATCATCGCTTAAATTATAGCCGCTTTCAAAATTACGGAGCACCATACGGGAAATTCCGCAGCGTGTAGAATGTTTAAAAATAGCAACAGGTGTCGTTTTTGATATTTCAGCAATTTCATCAAGTTGTTGCATTTCAGAGAGTACGTGCCAAGGCACCTCTACTATTTCTTCTTTGGCGATATCGCGTTGTGTTTTGTTGAATTTACTGAAAAGTCCCATGCTTGTTATTTTCAGTAAAATTAAAGAATACTTACGTAGCTCCCTCTCAAAGAATTATTAAAATGCCTTATTTGAAACTGAATTTCTCTCTATTTCACAATTGGAGTATGGCTAACTATTAAAATGTCTTAAAAGTGCTCTTAAAATTGTCATAATGTCTGTTAAACTAGTCGTTATAGCAGACAATTTGTCGTAAATTTAAGTTGGTCTAAGAATTGATCTAGCATGAGTGTAAATCAAAAATATATCCGCCAGTCGGATTCTATATACTTATGAATTTTAACAATTATACTATAAAAAGTCAAGAAGCCATCCAACAAGCACAACAGTTGGCACAAGGCTTTGGTCATCAACAAATCGAAAATGAGCACATCCTAAAGGCTATTTTTGATGTGGATGAGCATGTGACCCCATTCCTCTTAAAAAAGTTGAATGTAAACACTGCGCTACTCCAGCAAATACTAGACAAGCAGTTGGAGAGTTTTCCGAAAGTGACGGGTGCAGATATTATGCTATCACGAGCAGCCGGAAAAACAGTGAACGAAGCGAGCATTATCGCTAAGAAAATGAACGATGAGTATGTTTCTATAGAACACATACTGTTGGCTATTTTTAAATCGGACAGCCAAATTGCACAAACCTTAAAAGATCAAGGTGTTACCGAAAAAGGGCTGAAAAGTGCTATTGAAGAATTACGGAAAGGTGATCGGGTAACCTCCCAATCTGCTGAAGACACCTATAATTCTTTAAGCAAATACGCTCGAAACCTCAACCAATTGGCACGAGAAGGAAAATTAGATCCAGTTATTGGTCGTGACGAAGAAATTAGAAGAATACTTCAGATTCTCTCGAGACGCACCAAAAACAATCCGATGCTCGTTGGGGAACCAGGAACTGGTAAAACCGCAATTGCTGAAGGATTGGCCCATCGTATCGTAGATGGTGATGTACCTGAAAATCTGAAAAGCAAAGAAATTTTCAGTTTAGATATGGGAGCCCTTATTGCGGGGGCTAAATATAAAGGTGAGTTTGAAGAGCGCCTAAAAGCCGTTATTAAAGAAGTGACTACCAGCGATGGTGATATTGTACTCTTTATAGACGAAATCCATACCCTGGTGGGCGCGGGTGGCGGACAAGGAGCCATGGACGCAGCAAATATTTTAAAACCCGCCTTAGCACGTGGTGAATTGAGAGCTATTGGTGCTACCACATTGGATGAGTACCAAAAATACTTTGAAAAGGATAAAGCGTTAGAACGCCGATTCCAAAAGGTGTTGGTAGACGAGCCAGATACCGAGAGTGCGATTTCGATTTTACGCGGAATTAAAGAAAAGTACGAAACACACCATAAGGTTCGTATTAAAGATGAAGCGATTATTGCTGCGGTTGAACTGTCGCAACGCTACATTACCAATCGATTTTTGCCAGATAAGGCTATCGATTTGATGGATGAAGCGGCTTCAAAATTACGAATGGAGATCAACTCCAAACCAGAAGAGTTAGATGTGCTAGACCGAAAGGTGATGCAACTCGAGATTGAAATTGAAGCTATCAAGCGTGAAAAAGATGAGCAAAAGCTCAAAACATTACGTTCAGACCTAGCGAATCTAAAGGAAGAGCGAAATGAACTAAACGCGAAATGGAAGAGTGAGAAAGAAGTGGTTGAGAACATTCAGCAGTATAAAACTGAAATTGAAAGCTATAAGCTAGAAGCTGAACGCGCCGAGCGCGATGGTGACTTCGGAAAAGTAGCCGAAATTCGCTACGGAAAGATTAAAGAAGCGCAAGAAAAACTAGCCGTATTAGAAACTGATTTGGCCGAAAACCAAACAGAACATTCGCTAATTAAAGAAGAAGTAACCAACGAAGATATTGCCGAAGTGGTAGCTAAATGGACCGGCATCCCGGTTACAAAAATGCTACAGAGCGATCGTGAAAAGTTGCTGAAGCTTGAAGATGAACTCCACAAACGTGTGGTAGGCCAGGAAGAAGCCATTGTAGCGGTAAGTGACGCCATTAGACGTAGCCGGGCAGGTTTACAAGATCAGAAAAAACCGATTGGTAGTTTCTTATTCTTAGGAACCACAGGTGTTGGTAAAACCGAGTTGGCCAAAACCTTGGCAGCGTATTTGTTTGACGATGAAAACGCGATGACACGCATAGACATGAGCGAATACCAAGAACGCCACAGTGTGAGCAGATTGGTAGGTGCCCCTCCGGGATACGTAGGGTATGATGAAGGTGGACAGCTAACAGAAGCTGTACGACGTAAACCATATTCGGTGATACTGTTAGATGAAATCGAAAAGGCACATCCTGATACGTTCAACATTTTGTTACAAGTATTAGATGAAGGAAGGTTAACCGATAACAAAGGGAGAACCGCCGATTTCAAGAATGCAATTGTAATTATGACAAGTAATATGGGGAGCCATATCATTCAAGAAAAATATGATACGGTGAAAGATCCTGAAACAGCGATGGAATCTGCAAAAGTAGAAGTACTCGGATTGCTAAAACAGACCGTTCGACCAGAATTCTTGAACAGGATTGACGATATCGTAATGTTTACACCATTGAACAAGAAGGATATTAGACAGATTGTTGGCCTTCAACTAAAAGGTTTGACCAAGCTTCTGGCAAAACAACAGATTACGCTAGATGCTACAGACGAGGCGATTTCCTACTTAGCCGAAAAAGGATTCGACCCACAATATGGTGCGCGTCCGGTAAAAAGGGTAATCCAACGAGAGGTGTTAAATCAGTTATCGAAAGAAATTTTAGCTGGCAAAATCACCACCGAGAGTATCATTTTACTCGATAGTTTTAATAATGAACTGGTCTTTAGAAACCAAGGAGATCTAGTGAATTCATAACTATCTGTTCGAGCGCAGTCGAGAACTAATAAAAGACGATAAAATTAAATAACGTCGACCACTCTCGACGGGACAAAAATACAGGCAGAGGTTGCCTACCGAAGCGTGAGATACTTCAACAAAACCTCTTATTTGGTTGGTTAGTCCACCCGCATTTTAACGAATGTGGGTGGTTTTTTTTACGCTGAAATCGCCAATAATACGTATTTTCGCCACGAATGAAATTTTCTAACTACTTGTGTTTCCTTGCGGTAGGTATGCTGTTTGTTTTTGGATGCAAGCAACAACCTGAAGCAATTCCTGATAGTCGCAAAAACGACTATGCGCTGTACGATAGCAAAGGAAAAATGCATCGTTTTTCACGGTACAACAATAAAAAGGGAATCGTGCTTTTTGTACAAGGGAATGGTTGCCCGATTGTTCGCAATGCACTAACCGATTTTCACGCCATTGTTGCAGCGTATCAAGAAGATTTTCAGTTTTTTATGATAAACAGCAATATTCAGGACGATGCTGCTGAAATTACTGAAGAAGCCAACGCCTTTAAGTTTCAGGTACCTGTGCTAGTAGATAACGCACAACTGCTCGCAGACGAGCTAGATATTACCATTACAGCCGAAGCCATTGTTCTGCACCCTACCTCTAGAGCAGTTTTATATAGAGGTCCGCTCAACAACCGCATCGATTATGAAACCCAAAAAAACAAAGCAACAGCTACCTACCTCAGCGATGCGCTAACGGCTATCCAAAATGGAGAAACTGCGGTGAGCCACCAAGAAGTAACCCGCGGTTGCACCGTTACCCGCTTGTCTAAGTTGCAGGATGAAGATTCTTTAACCTATTCAGACGATATTGGCCCTATTTTGGCCAGCAATTGTGTGCAGTGCCACCGAGATGGAGGTCGCGCACCTTGGTCTATGGACGATTACCAGACAATAACGGGCTGGTCTGCCATGATAAAAGAAGTATTGTTAAGCAAGCGAATGCCGCCTTGGAAAGCCAATAAGATGATCGGTGATTTCCAAGATGACTTCTCTTTGCCCGACAGCAGCGCACGCAAAATTATAGCCTGGATAGATAATGGCATGCCGCCCGGCAATGGTTCAGATGTGCTTCAAGAACTAAAATTTCCGAAGCAAACATGGCAAAAGGGCGAACCCGACAAAGTAGTTTATTTAGAAAAAGAAGTAATCCCAGCTACCAAACTACTACCCTATCAATACCAAACATTCGATTTAGAGCTAACCGAAGACAAATGGTTAAAAGGAGTAGAGATAATTCCCGGAAACCCAAAATTGTTGCATCACATTGTATTGCTGAATCGCGGTGCGTATGAAAAAAGCCCCATTACAGATCGAGAACTGCGTATTTGGAGCGACAATTATATTGCTTTGGGAGCAGGTGCAAATCAGGCCACTTTTTTTCCGGAAGGCACCGGAGTGAAATTGAAAAAAGGCACCAAACTTACCGTGCAATTGCACTATACCCCTATAGGCGTTGAGGCAACCGATGAAACCAAAATAGGTTTCTATTTTCATGACCAAGCCCCCGAAAAGTGGTTTTACCCCTTAGCAACGACCAATGTGAACTTTGAGATTCCCGCACATACAGATAATGTACGTTTGGTAGCGACAGACACGATTAGCCAAGCGATCCATATTCATTATTTAATGCCCCACATGCATTATCGCGGAAAGGAAATTAACATGAAAGTAATCAAGCCCAGCGGTGAGGTCATTCCGTTGGTTTCTGTACCCGATTTTAGCATCGATTGGCAGTGGTTATACAAACTAAAAGAACCCGTGTACGCTCCCAAGGGCTCTGTAATATTTGTAGAGGGCATTTTTGACAACACAGTACAGAATCCGTTGAACCCAGATGCCTCAAAAGACATCTATTTTGGGATTCAAAGTTATGATGAAATGCTAACGGGATTTTTTAGTTATACGTTAGCCGACTAATTTTTTTTGAAGGTAGATGTAACAAAACCAGTGGGTTGTTCGTCGTATAAGTGTATCAATCTTTAAAACGAAACAGCCATGAGAACACAAGACAACCAATTTTCGATCCAACAACGAAGGCAGCCAAGAAACAAAGCATTGGCACTTTACATTGCCTCTATTACGTTTATCGTAGTAACGTATTCACTCGCCACAGCACTTACTGTTTTGTAAGCGAGTACTCATAAAAAACGACGCCCGTGTACCTAAACACGGGCGTCGCTCTTTTTCAATTTACTGCTTGTTTTACCAGCTAGCAATCTCTTTTTTTACTTCGTCTTTTGCTTTACCAGTTTTTTCTTGGATTTTTCCGACCATCTCGTCGTATTTTCCTTCGCTAAAAGATTCATCATCGTTAAAGGTAACACCGTATTGTTGCTTGGCGTTTCCTTTTATCTGGTTCCATTTTCCTTTCAATTCTTCTGAGTTCATAGTCTGTTGTTTTATTGTTTAATATGATATAAAGATACAATCTGCAGAAGGCGATTCATGGTAACAGATTCTTAAATAAACCAGCATATCTGTTATTGTTTTACCAACTTCTCTTAAAAAGTGTTATTTTCGGGTATATCCTAAACTAATTCTGATGCGTTATTTACTGTTAGTGCTTTCAATTATTTGTTTTTCCTGTGGAAATGATACCAAACAAGCAACCGTTTCCGAAGAAACTACCACGACCACCTATTATCTAATTCGGCATGCTGAAAAAGACAGGAACACCACAGACAATCCTGAACTAACGGAACAAGGCAAAAAACGGGCAGCACATTGGGCAGACCACTTTAAGAACATTGATTTAGATGCGGTCTACAGTACCAACTATAAACGAACACTCGCTACAGCGGCTCCTACTGCCCAAAAGAAAGGACTTACGGTTCAGCAGTACGACCCTACGAAGCTATACGACGAAAACTTTCAGAAAGCAACCTTCGGAAAAAACGTATTGATTGTAGGACATAGTAATACGACGCCCACATTTGTAAATACCATTTTAGGCGACCATAGGTATGGAGATATTCCCGATACGGAAAACGGCATGCTCTACACAGTTTGGGTGCATGATAACGGCACCAAAGCAGTACGTGAGGAGAAAATTCCGGTTAACTAGTAGTCGATCACCACATTGTCAACACCCTTACGCACTTTTTTCATGGTGGCAAACATGTCGTCTTCGGCCCTATGGCCCACTGCCAGTACCAGTACCGAATTTAGATTTCTTTTGTCGAGCTCTAAAAAAGTATCATAGGCTTCTGGTTCAAAACCTTCAATAGGGCAAGCATCAATTTGTTCATACGCGCAAACGGTGAGCAGGTTTCCCAATGCGATATACGCCTGTTTTTCCATCCATTGGCGGATTTCTGACGTTTCTTTTTCAGAAAAGCTATCGATTAAAAACGCCTCGAATGGTTTTAAAATCGCCGCTGGAGTATTTCGAATAGCCGCTACCCTACTAAAATACTCTTTGATATAATGTTTGGAAATTGTTTTCTCAACACAAAGAACCAACACGTGGGAGGCGTCTGCCACCTGTGGTTGCTGCATGGTAAAAGGCACCAACTGCGCTTGCACCTCTTTGTCTTTTATAGATATCATCTTGATAGGCTGTAACCCATACGAAGTAGCCGTAAGATTGAATGCCTGCTTTAAAATTTCAATTTTCTCTTCGGAAAGCGTCTGCGATTTGTCGAATTTTTTGGTGGCGTACCGCCAATTTAATTTTTCAAGAGTCTCTGAAGCCATAATCATTTTTTTCTGTCGCAAAGATACAGACATTACCGCTAACGGAAGGTATTGATGGATGAGGGAAGTTAGAAGCTTGCCCGTACCGAAGGAAGTTCGGGCGGGTTGGTAGTTGGTAGTTGGTAGTTGGTAGTTCAAAATTACAACTCATAACCCATAACTTAAAACCCATAACTGACAACCCACAACCCACAATTTGTCACACTGAGCTGTCACACTGAGCTGTCACACTGAGCCTGTCGAAGTGCTGTCGAAGTGCTGTCGAAGTGCATAACCCATAACTCATAACTTTTAATTACAAAGAACAGTACCTTTACACCATGAGTACATTAGAAACACGCATCAATCAGTCGGAAACACGAATTTTTAAAGCGGTATTTCCAAACACTACCAATCATTACGACACCCTCTTTGGCGGGACCACCCTCCATATGATGGACGAAGCTGCATTTATTTGTGCTACACGCTTCACCCGAATGAAGGTGGTTACGGTATCTACCGACAAAATAAACTTTACAAAACCAATCCCTGAAGGGACCATTGTTGAACTTATTGCCAGAATTGAAAAAGTGGGCAGAACAAGCTGTGTGGTACGGGTAGATATCTTTATGGAAGACATGTATAGTACCAACCGCGAGAAAGTGGTAACAGGGTATTTCACCTTTGTGGCCATAGGTGACGACAAAAAACCGCAGGAGATTGTAAAAAGCAATACTACCTCCTAGAAAATCTGTCATAGTATCGCAGAAATGGAATAGCTTTGTACCGTCTAAAACAAAACTATTATGATAGCTGCTATCTCTCTGTTTTTAATCGTTTCCCTCTCTGCGCTCATCACCAAAATTGCATCCATCGCTTTAATCCACACTGGGCTTTCAACCGAAAGCGCAAAATTCCAGGCGCGGTCGGCATATACAGGCACAGGACTCAGCACACAAGAAACTGAGAATATCATGAATCACCCAGTTCGCAGAAAAATAATCTATAACCTGATGCTCATTGGGAATGCAGGTATTGTCACAGTAATGTCTTCACTCATCCTCACATTCGTGCTGCCTGAAACCATTGCGTCTAAATTATATGGCTTGTTAATTGTCGTGGTGGGAATGATAGGGCTTTGGTTGGCGGTTCGGAGTAAATGGGTAGACCGCGGATTATCACGCGTGATCAATAAAATGTTGAAACGCTACACAAAATTAGATGTTCATGACTTCGCTGCCGTATTGCACCTAAAAGACGATTATACCATTAGTGAGGCGGTGGTAGACCATGACGGTTGGATGTGCAATAGAACCTTACAACAGCTCAACCTAAGAGAAGAAGGCATCACAATTTTAGGGGTTGAACGAAAAGGAAAGGGATATTTCGGGTCTCCTTCGGGAACCTTCGAGATGTTGCCAGACGATGTTGTAACTATTTATGGTAAATCTGAAGGCATCCAGAGCTTGTACAGCCGTAAAAAAGACTTTTATGCCCAACAAGAACACCGAAAGTTTGTAGCCAAGGAAGAAAATCGGAGAGATAATGAGAAACAGTTGTTGGATAATGATACTAGAAAGTAACAAAGCATTTTTCAAAGAAACCAGCCTTTCACATCTTAATTACTACTATGACTATGATCGAATTCGCCATGTTTAATGGTCAAAGGTATGTTAAACCGAGAACTTAATTCTTTAATTTTAATATCTTTGCTATTGATGAAAGCGCTTTTTTACAAAATAATGTCTGTTACAATGGCGATGGTAGTGTTGGTCACAACCATGTCGTTCTCAATCGATATGCATTATTGTGGAGAAACCTTGGTCGATTTTTCATTTGTAGAACAAGTTAAAACTTGTGGTATGGAAAAAAATCGAACGGCCTCAAATTGTAAAGCTCCTACCCTTTCTAAAGAATCCTGTTGCTCAGACAAGCAGTTTGTACAGCAAGGTCAGGACAATCTTAAAATTTCTTTCGACAGCCTTTCTTTTGAGCAGCAAACGTTCCTTACCGCTTTTACTTATTCTTACATAAACTTGTTTGAAGGCACCGAAACTAAAGAGGTTCCATTCATCGCTTATCCCCCACCCTTTATTGAACGGGATGTACAAGTGCTACACCAGACTTTCTTAATTTGATGTATTAGATTTTTTGAATGAAGCCCAACAGCTACGCTGTAGTGGGCTATTCCGATAATTTTCGGAACGTGTTCGTGATTTTCTGCAACACGTAATTCCAAAACTCTAATAATCAAGTGTCATGCTGAATAAAAGCATTAAATTTCTTATAGAAAACAAGCTTGTTGCTCTTCTCCTACTTGCCCTATTCGTGGGCTGGGGCGTGGTCAACGCACCTTTTAATTGGGAAACTCCCCGATGGCTATCGGGATTGCCTACAGACCCAGTTGCCGTAGATGCCATACCTGATATTGGCGAGAACCAGCAAATTGTTTTTACCAAGTGGCAAGGTCGCTCGCCACAGGATATTGAAGACCAAATCACATATCCGCTTACAACTTCCCTTCTCGGTATTCCAGGTGTAAAAACCATCCGTAGTTCTTCTATGTTTGGATTTTCCAGCATCTATATCATTTTTGAAGAAGACATCGAATTCTATTGGTCACGCAGTCGCATACTTGAAAAATTAAATTCACTTCCCGCAAACCTTTTACCCGATGGCGTCAATCCTTCCCTGGGGCCAGATGCCACAGGTCTCGGCCAGATATTTTGGTATACGCTGGAAGGTCGTGATAAAGACGGCAACGTGACTGGGGGTTGGGACCTGCAGGAATTACGTAGCATACAGGATTATTACGTAAAATATGGATTGTCATCTGCAAGCGGTGTTTCTGAAGTGGCCTCCATAGGTGGGTATGTTCAGGAATATCAAGTAGATATCGACCCAGAAAAAATGCGCCAATACAATGTGGGCATGGGCGATGTAGTAAAAGCTGTAAAGCAAAGCAATCAAGACATAGGCGCACAAACACTTGAAATCAATCAAGCGGAATATCTCGTGCGCGGATTGGGTTATGTTAAGTCTATCGCAGATATTGAAAATGCAGTTGTAGATTCTGAAAACTTTACGTCAATTCGTATTAAAGACGTGGCAAACGTCCATTTAGGGCCGGCTGCCAGACGTGGGATTCTTGATAAGGAAGGTGCCGAAGTTGTTGGCGGTGTTGTAGTAGCTCGCTACGGTGCAAATCCGTTGGAAGTGATTAATAACGTTAAAGCACAAATCGCCGAAATAAGCTCTGGACTGCCAACAAAAACATTGAAAGATGGACGTACTTCACAAGTAACCATAGTGCCGTTTTACGACCGTACCGAACTTATTCAAGAAACGCTTGGCACGCTCAATGAAGCGCTGATACTGGAAATTTTGATAACCATTCTCGTCATTATTATTATGGTATTCAACCTTCGTGCATCCCTACTTATTTCAGGATTGTTGCCCGTTGCCGTTTTAATGGTGTTCATTACGATGAAGCTCTTTAACGTAGATGCCAACATCGTCGCACTTTCTGGTATCGCCATTGCCATCGGTACTATGGTGGATGTGGGCGTGATACTTGCCGAAAATATGATTCGCCACCTCGAAGATGAAAAGTTACGCCTTAATGAAAATGGTACCGAATACACTACAAACCAAATCATCTACAATGCAACTTCCGAAGTTTCTGGTGCTATCCTTACGGCAGTTTTAACGACGATTATCAGTTTCCTTCCCGTATTTACAATGATAGGTGCCGAAGGTAAGCTATTCCGCCCGCTTGCCTTTACCAAAACAATGGCACTTACTGCATCACTCATCATTGCCCTGTTAATCATTCCGCCCATTGCAGCATTCCTCTTTCGAAAAACGAGAATTAGGGAACGTACACAGTATACAATTAATGGTGTACTTGTTTTATTAGGTGTCCTAGCTATTGTTTATGGATTCTGGTTAGGCCTTATTCTTATCGCTTTTGCCGCAACATCGTTTTTAAAGATGCGAGGTACCCTTTCAAAAAAGCAGAAAAATTTAGTTGACATTATCATTTCCGCAGTTGCAATTGTAGTTCTTTTAGCAGAATATTGGCGACCGTTAGGCTTTGACCGAAGCATTGTGATGAACCTAATATTTGTTTCTATTATTTGTTTCGGACTGCTCGGTGCGTTCTCTATTTTCAGGATATACTATGAGCGTATTTTACGTTGGGCACTTCAAAACCGATATTTATTCTTAATCGTTCCAGCAACTGTACTTACGCTGGGCATCATCATCATGCGCAACACAGGCAAGGAATTTATGCCAGCACTCAATGAAGGTTCCTTCCTACTAATGCCCACTTCGCTACCGCACGCAGGTGTTGAAGAAAATAAGCGTGTATTGCAACAGTTGGATATGGCTGTGGCGAGCATCCCTGAAATCGAAACCGTAGTAGGAAAAGCAGGGAGAACCGAAAGTGCCCTAGATCCAGCGCCACTCTCGATGTATGAAAATGTGATTCAGTATAAATCTGAATATATGCGGAATAGTTCTGGCGAACGACAACGTTATAAGGTCAATGACGATGGATTGTTTGTGTTGAAAAATGGCAAACTTTTTCACAATATGAATGTAGATGTCAGTTCGAGCGCAGTCGAGAACTATGTACGTGAGGGTCGCATTTCGACTGCGCTCAATGTGACAAATGAAGATTTGATTGAAGATGAAAATGGTGAATACTACCGAAATTGGCGACCGGACATTGAAAGTCCTGATGATATTTGGAACGAGATTGTACGAGTGACCAAATTACCGGGCGTGACTTCTGCACCCAAGTTGCAACCTATCGAAACACGACTCGTAATGCTACAAACGGGAATGCGTGCTCCTATGGGCATCAAGGTAAAAGGTCCCGATTTAAAGTCTATAGAAAACTTCGGATTAGAACTGGAAGACATCCTAAAACAATCCGAAGGAGTTAAAGAGCAAGCTGTTTTTGCAGATCGTATCGTGGGCAAACCCTACTTGCTCATCGATATTAAGCGAGACCAATTGGCTCGATATGGCATATCAATTATGGATGTTCAGGAAATCCTTCAAGTGGCGGTTGGCGGTATGCCATTAACTCAGACCGTGGAAGGTCGAGAACGCTACGCCGTGCGTGTACGTTATCCACGAGAATTACGAGCAAATCCAGACGACCTGCGTAATATCTATGTTCCCGTTGAAAAAGGAAGTCCTGTACCGCTGGGCGAATTGGTTGAAATTCGATACGAGCAAGGACCACAGGTCATTAAGAGTGAAGACACTTTTCTTATTGGCTACGTGCTGTTTGACAAACTGGACGGCTTTGCCGAAGTAGATGTGGTAGAAAATGCCCAAGCCTTGATTCAAGAAAATATTGATAATGGTTCGCTTGTCGTGCCGCAAGGCGTGAGCTATCGATTTACGGGAACGTATGAAAATCAGTTGCGAGCAGAAAAAACGCTGTCGGTAGTTGTACCACTTTGCTTGCTGGTTATTTTCTTGATTTTGTATTTCCAGTTCAGGTCGGTTTCCACATCGCTTATGGTGTTTACCGCAATCGCCGTGGCCTTTGCTGGTGGTTTTATAATGATATGGCTGTATGGGCAAGATTGGTTTTTCAATTTTAGCTTTTTCGGCGAAAATCTGCGGGACTTGTTTAATATGAAAACCATCAATTTAAGTGTGGCTGTTTGGGTAGGTTTTATTGCCCTGTTCGGTATTGCAACGGATGATGGCGTGGTAATGGCCACCTATTTAGACCAATCTTTCAAAAGCAACGAACCAGACAATAAAAAAAGTATAAGGCTCGCCACTTTGGAAGCCGCAGGTAAACGTATTCGTCCGTGTTTGATGACTACCGTAACAACGGTGCTGGCACTACTTCCCGTACTCACATCTACGGGAAAGGGAAGCGATATAATGATACCGATGGCAATACCCATTTTTGGCGGAATGATAATCGATGTCACGTCCTATTTCTTGTTGCCAGTCTTGTATAGCTGGAAAAAAGAATACCAACTTAAAAAAGCAAACCAATGAAGAAATTAAAATATATACTGTTGTTTTTGTTTGTTTCTGTTTTTGCAAAGGCCCAACAGTTACAGTCCTACATCCAAGAAGCCGAAACCAACAATCCAGAAATCCAAGCCTTTGAATTGCGCCACAACATCGCCGAAGAAAAGGTAAACGAAGCCAACTGGATTCCCAATACCGAAGTCAGTGCCGGCTATTTTGTGAGTGAGCCAGAAACCAGAGTGGGCGCACAACGAGCCCGTATAGGTGTAAAACAGATGTTGCCGTGGTTTGGTACTATTACAGCTCGTGAAAATTATGCCACCGCAATGGCAGATGCCGAATATGTGGACATCACGATTGCAAAGCGCAAGCTCGCACTTTCGGTCGCACAATCCTATTATAGCCTGTATTCTATACGTGCCAAGCAAGCTGTGCTGGATGAAAATATACAGCTTCTGGAAACCTACAAGCAACTTGCACTCACATCTGTAGAAGTGGGCAAAGCGAGTGCCGTAGATGTATTGCGACTTCAGATTAGACAAAATGAATTACAACAACAAAAGGAAGTGCTGGAAGAAGAATTTACAGCAGAACAAACGGCTTTCAACAATTTGCTCAACCGCGAATCAATGATGACGGTTGACGTCGTTTCAGAAATGGAAATCCCGCAGGAAGACCCATTTTATTCTAATGATGCGCTATCACTCAATCCTGAACTGCTCAAATATGACAAACTCTATGAATCGGTAGCACAATCCGAACTGCTCAACCAGCGTGAGAGTTTGCCTATGATTGGTTTTGGTTTGGACTACTTGCCCGTAACGGAACGTAGCGATGTCAACTTCAGCGATAATGGGAAAGATGTGTTGATGCCTATGGTTTCGGTTTCAATCCCCATTTTCAACAACCGTTACAAATCCATTTCAAAGCAAAACGAACTGCGACAGCAAGAAATAGAAACCCAACGGGAACAGCGATTGAATGTGCTGGAATCCGCTTTCGCGAAAGCACAATCACAACGCAACCAAGCACGCATCGCTTATAGCACCCAAGACAGCAACCTGAAGCAAGCGCAAGATGCCGAAGAAATTCTGGTTAAGAACTATGAAACTGGCACTATCGATTTTAACGATGTGTTGGATATTCAAGAGTTGCAGTTGAAGTTTCAAATGAATCAAATCGATTCGGTGCAAATGTACTATGTACAATCGGCCATTATTAACTATTTAATCAACTAATTATGGTCAAGGATTTTTACATAAAGAATATGGTATGTGATAGATGCATCAAGGTTTTAAGGGATGTACTGGATAAACAAACTATCGAATTGTTACAAATCGAATTGGGTCGTTTGCGCCTAAACATCGAGAGCGATGATGAAATCGAAAAATTGAAAACTTTACTTGAAAGTAATGGATTTTCCCTAATTGGCAGTACCGAAGAAAAACTCACAGAGCAGGTTAAGGTAGAACTGATTAAAGCATTACAAAAATTGCCTTTGGAACTCGATAAGAAATTATCCGCTCACTTAGCCGATGCATTGGGTCACGAGTATTCTAAAATCAGTAAGGTCTTTTCAATTACCGAAGGCATTACCATTGAGAAGTACTTCATCAAATTGAAAATAGAAAAGGTAAAGGAACTGGTACAGGCCAAGGAACTCAACTTTACAGAAATGGCACAGCTGCTGGATTATAGCCATATCAACCATTTGAGTGGCCAGTTTAAAAGCGAAACGGGTATGAGCCTGACCGAGTATAAATCACAACAGAAAAACTTTAGGAATTCATTGGACAAAATTGTATAGATAACAACCATAATTATGACACAAGCTGTTGATTTACAGCAGTAATTTTATCCAAATAAAATTAAGAACTATGAAATATAAAATCACATTACTTCTAACAATGCTTATCACTTTTGGTGCAAAAGCCCAATTGGTAGCGAATGAAACTGAAGAAAATGTTGACAACTGGCCAGAACGGATTTATGACCTTACTATAGATTATAAAACCGTAAACTTTACGGGCAAGGATGTGCAGGCAATGACCATAAACGGTGGAATACCTGGTCCCAATCTTGAGTTTAATGAAGGTGAATTTGCCATTATTAACGTTACCAACAAAATGGATGTAGAAACATCGATACATTGGCACGGGATGATATTACCTAATTTCCACGATGGCGTACCGTATTTGACCACACCACCTATCCGTCCAGGGGAAACCTTTCAGTACAAGTTTGCATTGAAACAATCGGGTACATATTGGTATCATTCCCATACTGGGTTACAGGAACAACGTGGGGTATATGGCTCATTACAGATAAATCCAAAGGAAACCGATTTAGAATATGACAAAGATTTGGTCTTAGTGCTTTCGGATTGGGTAGATGAAAATCCTCAATCTCAACTTAAAAATTTGAAGCGTGGCAATGAGTGGTATTTAATTAAAAAAGGTCAGGTTCAAAGTCTGGATAAGTTAATTGCCCAAGGTGCAGTAGGTGCAAAGCTCAAAATGGCTTGGCAACGAATGCCGGATATGGCTATTTCAGATAATTATTTTGACAAGTTTTTTATCAATGGTGGTACTTCACAGGAATATCCAAGCTTTCGGCCTGGCGAGCGCGTGAGGCTTCGATTTGTAAACGCAGCCGCAGCGTCATATTTCTGGCTCACATTTGGTGGCGAAGACCCGATGCTCATATCTGCCGATGGACTTGATGTGGTTCCTGTACCCCATAACAAAACCTTGATAGGTGTTGCCGAAACCTATGATTTTATAGTGACGATTCCAGAAAGTGGAAAACTTCAAGTAAGAGCTACGGCACAGGATGGTTCTGGCGAAGCTTCGGCATTTATTGGAACTGGAAATGTTCTGGAAGCACCTGTAGTTCCAGAACCTAATCTTATACAGAATATGAAGCAAATGATGTCTATGGGTATGAAAATGGGTGCCCCTGCTTCAAAATTCAATCCTTCAAAAAACGATTCCATTCAAGTAATGGAAAAGTACAAAATGGATATGGGCGGAATGCAGATGAGTGGTATGTCTATGAAAGATGATAATATGAAAATGGGTGAAATGGAAATGGATTCTACTAAGATGGCACACAATAAAATGGACCATTCAAAAATGGATATGAAGGATGATAATATGAAAATGTCAAAATCAGAAATGAAGATGAACAAAGGCAGAGCTAATATGAAAATGGATGAGGATATGAAGATGGACGGTATGAAAATGGGTTATATGGTGCCAAAGGATAAAGTGGTAGGCGATAATATGAAGACTGGCGGTAATCCCGAGTTTAACTATAACTATTTAAGGTCGCCTGAAAAAACGGTATTTGAGAATGATAAGCCTGTAAAGGAAATGCTTTTTAACCTTACAGGAAATATGAACCGCTACGTCTGGTCCATTAACGGTGTGCCCCTTTCTGAAACCGATAAAATTAAAATTAAACAAGGCGAAGTCGTGCGTATCACACTTAATAATCTCACGATGATGCACCACCCTATGCACTTGCACGGCCACTTCTTTAGAGTATTGAACGAGAACGGTGAGTATTCGCCACTAAAGCATACTGTTAACGTGGCACCAATGCAAAAAGTCGTATTTGAGTTTGCCGCTGATGAAACTGGTGATTGGTTTTTCCATTGTCACATCCTTTATCATATGATGAGCGGTATGGCAAGGGTTTTCAGTTACGATACACCTCGTGACGAACGATTAGAAGGCTACCCACTTACTAACCTTACCAACGAAGCAGACCACATATTCACTTGGGGCGAAATCACGGCTGCAAGTCATATGACCGAGCTATACGCTACTGCAACAAATATCAGAAATCAATTTGCGCTAAGGGGCGAATATGGATGGAACAAGAATTTGGAAGCCGAATTCACATACGAACGCTATCTCAATGATTACTTCCGAGTTTTTGGTGGTGTAAATGTTGAGAACGAAGGTGAGGACAGCCTTGAAGAGATAAATACGACTGCCATTGCTGGTGTACGATGGTTAATGCCATTGCTCATTAATTCCGATTTCAGGATTGACAGCAAACTGCGTCCGCAGATAAGTTTTAGTACGGGCTTTATGATTTTTCCACGTCTCGGAATTTATGGCGAGTATGAATACCAGATGGACTTTGGTTGGGACGGCAAGTTACCCGAAGGTCAGGATTTTGAAGAAGAAACGACTTGGCAAGTTGGACTTGAATACGTATTGAGCCGTGACTTCTCGTTGATGGGAAGCTATGATAACCGTTTTGGCGCTGGTGGTGGACTCTCATTAAGATTTTAGAACAAATATTAACTTAAATAAATAACAAAAATGAAAACAGTAAAAAGAACAATAGGTACAATGGCACTTGCTGCTATAATGGTGTTAACGGTTTCCTGCAAGGATGGAAGCAAAAATGAACCTGCTGCACCTATGAGCAACGAGATGCACCAAGAGTCTATGGATGACAAAGACGATATGGCAATGAATGAAAACCAAGATGCAAAAGCAGAAGCAATCCTGAAAGATTACTTCAACTTGAAAGATGCTCTTGTAGGCGATGACAATGATAAGGCAAAAGAATTGGGCGCAACGCTTGCAAGTACTTTAGGAAGTTTTGATGCATCCAGCTATTCAGATAGTGAACAACAGGATCTCAAGGATATTATGGAAGATGCAATTGAACACGCAGAACACATTTCAGAAAGTGATATGGCACACCAACGTGAGCATTTCAAAATATTGAGCAAGGACGTGACTGATATGGTGGCCATTACTGGAACAGAGATGAAGATATACGAGCAATTCTGCCCAATGTATGATAACAATAAAGGCGGTGCTTGGCTTAGTATGAACGAAGAAATTAGAAACCCCTATTTCGGTGACAAAATGTTGAAATGCGGTAAAGTACAGCGAGAAATCAACTAATTGAAGTTTTTAAAAATCATAGCGTGGCTTTCCCTCGTGGGATTGATAGTGATTCAGTTCTTTCCAATAACCCTGAACGAGAGCGATACTGTACCACAAAGTGATTTTATGGTAGTAAATCAAGTGCCTGCAACGATAAAAAATCGGTTGCAGGTTTCTTGCTACGATTGCCACAGTAATAATACAGATTATCCGTGGTATAGTAAGATACAGCCTGCGGCTTGGTATCTGGAAGACCACATACAAGAAGGTAAGGACGAACTTAATTTTAATGAATGGGCAGAATATTCAGACCGGCGAAAGAACAGTAAACTTCGGTCTATCATAAGCCAAATTGAAGAAGATAAAATGCCTTTGGATTCTTATACACTCATTCACAGGGATGCAATTCTTTCAGATGAAGATAAGAGGATGATAATAGATTATATGACAGCGTTAAAAGACAGTTTGGAATAAAGTCCTGGTATGGGAAGGGCAAGTTGATGGTTGGTTAGTTAGTAGCCCTTCCCTTGTCAGGCACAATAAAAAATATTAGAAAAATGAATAATGATATAAATGAATTTGAATAAAAACCCTTAAAAACAAACAGGATGAATGCACTTAGAAAAACTACAATATTCGCATTAATTATAATAGCAACAAGCCAAGTGTTCGGACAAGATGTAAACACAGAAAAGCAAGCCGTGCTTAAAGTAATGAAAACCTACAAAGATGCGTTACAAAACTTGACAACTGAAGGTACCTTTGACTTATTTACAGAAGATTCTGAGGTTTTTGAATCTGGTGGTGTTGAGGGTTCCTATGCGCACTATATAGAACACCATTTGGGACCAGAATTAGGACACTTCAAGAAGTTTGAATTTTCAGATTATGAAATTGATGCAGAAGTAGATTTGCCCTATGCATTTACTACCGAAACTTACGTCTATACCATAGTTCTCAATCCCGATGATAATGGCAATACCCGAACTATAAAGAAAAAAGGGGTGGCGACTTCTATCCTTAAGAAGATAGATGATAAATGGCAGATAGTTAAAACACATTCATCATCCAGAAATGTTAAATAATTTTTAGCCAATCATAAAATGACACACACCTATCACATACACGGAATGACCTGTAATGGTTGTAGAACGCACGTAGAAGAAACGCTCTCTAAAGTTGAAGGTGTTACCAATGCAACTGTCAATTTAGAAAAAGCCGAAGCGACCATAGAAATGGAATCACATATTCCCATCGAAAAATTTCAAGAGGCTCTTGAAACGAACGGTAGGCAATACAGCATCCATCAAAATGGGGAACATCATCATACCCACGATAAGAAGAAAGTAGAGAAACCCAAAGGTAAAGGAACGGGAACGTTTTACTGTCCGATGCATTGCGAGGGCGACAAGACCTATGACAAACCAGGCGATTGTCCTGTTTGCGGGATGGATTTGGTTGAAGAAGTGAACCTAACGGCTACTTCCGACATCCAATATACCTGTCCGATGCATCCCGAAATTATTAAGGATGAACCGGGAAGCTGTCCAATTTGTGGGATGGATTTGGTTCCTATGGAACCCGATTTATCCGCAGAAGAAAAGACCTATAAAAAACTGCTTAAAAAGTTCTGGATAGCGGTCGCTTTCACATTGCCCATTTTTATCATTGCAATGTCCGAAATGCTGCCCAACAATCCGTTATATGATGTTTTAGAATTAAAATATTGGAATTGGATTCAATTTGCACTTTCCATACCTGTGGTATTCTACGCTACTTGGATGTTCTTTGAACGTGCCTACCGCAGTATAAAGACGTGGAACTTAAATATGTTTACGCTTATCGGTATCGGTGCAGGTGTTGCTTGGCTGTTCAGCGTGTTCGGGATGCTCGTTCCCAATTTTTTCCCAGACCAATTCAAGACCGAGGCAGGTACCGTTCACGTCTATTTTGAAGCGGCAACGGTCATTCTAACTTTGGTATTGCTTGGGCAGGTTCTGGAAGCTCGTGCGCATAGCAAGACCAATTCCGCAGTCAAGGAACTTTTAAAATTGGCACCTAACAAGGCTGTAAAGGTAGTTGATGGCGAAGAACAGGAAGTGGCCATCGATGAAATTGAATTGGGTGATATTCTGCGTGTAAAGCCGGGCGATAAGATTCCTGTGGATGGCGTTATTACCGAAGGCGAAACTTCCATCGATGAATCGATGATTACAGGCGAACCCATTCCTGTAAACAAATCAGTAGATGATAAAGTAAGTAGCGGAACTATCAATGGCAATCAGTCCTTTTTGATGAAAGCTGAAAAGGTTGGGTCTGACACCCTGTTATCACAGATTATACAGATGGTCAATGATGCCAGTCGAAGCCGTGCACCCATCCAAAAGTTGGCCGATACCGTTTCGGGATATTTCGTGCCAATCGTTGTTATAATCGCTGTTGTTACATTTGCCGTTTGGGCAATTTGGGGCCCAGAGCCCGCTTACGTTTATGCTTTGGTCAATGCGATTGCCGTATTGATTATTGCCTGTCCCTGTGCTTTGGGGCTTGCGACACCAATGTCTGTAATGGTCGGTGTTGGTAAAGGCGCACAAAATGGGGTGCTTATCAAAAATGCCGAAGCCCTTGAAAAAATGGATAAGGTAGATACTCTCATTGTCGATAAGACCGGAACGATAACTGAAGGAAAACCTACAGTTGAGAAAGTGGGTTCTTTTGACAAGGGGTTTCCCGAAACCGAAGTACTACAATACATTGTTTCCTTGAACAGCCAAAGTGAACATCCGCTGGCGGAAGCCACCGTAAAATATGGAAAAGAACAAAACGCAGAGTTTTTAAAAGCAGATGGATTTAACGCAGTAACTGGAAAAGGCGTTGAAGGTGAAGTGAACAATAAAGAAGTGGCTTTAGGTAACGCCAAAATGATGGAACAGGCAAATGCTACACTTACCGAAGCTATGGAAAACGAGGCACAATCCTACCAAAAACAAGGGAAAACGGTTTCCTATCTCGCTGTAGAAGGTCAAGTTGTAGGCTACGTCGTTATCGGCGACAAAATCAAGGAAACGAGTGCAAAAGCTATCAAGGATTTGCAGAATAAGGGAATTGCGGTCATTATGCTTACTGGTGATAATCACGACACCGCCCAAGCTGTCGCAGATGAGCTTAACCTTGCCGATTTTCAAGCAAGTATGCTACCAGAAAACAAATTGCAGGAAGTCGAGAAATTACAAGAGCAAGGCAAGGTGGTTGCAATGGCAGGCGATGGTATCAATGATGCACCTGCACTCGCTAAAAGTGATGTAGGTATCGCAATGGGAACAGGTACGGATGTTGCCATTGAAAGTGCAGCCATTACCTTGGTTAAAGGCGATTTACACGGTATCGTAAAGGCAAGAAATCTAAGTGATGCAGTAATGCGCAATATCAAACAAAACCTCTTTTTTGCAATGATTTATAACACGCTGGGTATCCCTATTGCAGCAGGACTACTGTATCCGTTTTTTGGAATACTCTTATCGCCAATGATTGCGGCTTTGGCGATGAGCTTCAGTTCGGTATCGGTAATTGCCAACTCATTACGTCTAAAAAGTAAAAACATATAATCTAACTAATTAAATACTTATGAAATATAAAATTTTGATAATCCTATTGGTAGTTGCTGTCAGCGGATGTAAAAACGAAGAAAAGAACAATCCCGAAATAGAGACAGAGCACAATCATACCCAGAGTGAACCTAAATCTGAGAACAAAAAAACCCTAAGTCCACACACATCGGCAATGGCTATGATAGGTGATGCTCATATTCACATAGATTATTCGTCGCCAGGCGTAAGGGATAGAATTATTTTCGGTGGATTGTTGGCTTACGACCAAGTCTGGCAGGCTGGTGCCCATATGGCTACTTGGTTGGAAACAAATAAGGATTTAGAAATTGATGGTAAAGAATTGAAAGCCGGGAAATACGGGTTTTTTGTAATTCCGAATCAAGAAGAATGGACTGTCATTTTCAACAGGAATTGGAACCAACACGGTAAGGACGACTATAATGAAAAAGATGATGTATTAAGATTTAAAGTGACACCTAAAATTTCCGAAGAAATTAAAGAACATTTAGAGTATAACGTAAACAAAACAACTGAGACTTCCGGAACAATATCAATGAGTTGGGAAAAAGTCACGATTGAATTTCCTTTTGAAATAAAGTAAAATGGTGAACAGAAAAACAGCGAAATGGATTAGAAAAGCACACCGCTATTTGGGTATCTTTTTAGGTATTCAGTTTCTGATGTGGACGATTAGCGGGATGTATTTCAGCTGGACGGACATCGACGAAATCCACGGTGATCATTTTAAGAAAGCGGCACCTGTGCAGACCTCTTTTAATGATTTGCTCGGCACAGCCCAACTTACTACAAATGAACCTATCCAATCCTTGGAACTTCTGGAAATAGCAAATGAACCTTATTATTGGATCAATGATGCACAGCTTTATAACGCAAGAACGGGACAAATGAAAAACGGAATTTCTAAAGAAGAGGCACAACAAGTTGCAAATAGGTATATGTTGAACGATTTAGAAATAGCAAAAATTCAATTAGTCGATTCTGTTGGGCCACATCACGAATATCGAGGTCGCCCACTTCCAGCTTATGAAATCTCGTATGAGACACCACAAAATTTAAAAGCCTATGTGGCGGTTGAAAATGGCGCTTTTCAAACGGTGAGACACAGAGACTGGCGCTGGTTTGATTTTCTTTGGATGACTCATACAATGGATTATCAGGGAAGGGATAATTTCAACACATTGTTGTTAAGGGCATTTTCACTTTTGGGATTGATAACCGTCTTAAGCGGTTTCGTTTTATGGTATATCAGTTCCCCATCAATCAGAAAACTAAAAAAGAAAATTAAATAATTAGTAATAAAAAAATCCAAAAATTATGAATTCAAACGAACACACAAATTCAGAAAAATCACAAAATCACTACACACGTTTTGTGGCAATGCTAGCTTGCTCATTTATAGCCATGTACATTACGATGTATTTAAATACGTATGAATGGGACCACGTATGGTTTAGCCTAACACGATTCTATATGGTCTGTTTGGGTATCGCTGCTATGGCCATCATCATGTTTGTGGCAATGCGTGGTATGTATCAAAATAAGAAGAAGAATATCGCCATCGTCTTGGGAAGCATCGTTCTCTTTGTAGGTGCATTGGCACTGGTACGCGACCAAAAGTCGACAGTAGGTGACATACTCTGGATGAAAGCAATGATCCCTCACCACTCAATCGCAATCCTCACTAGTGAGCGAGCAGAGATTAATGATCCAGAAGTCAAGAAACTGGCTGAAGAAATTATAAAGGCGCAACGAAAAGAAATCGCCGAAATGAAAGAAATGATTGAACGTTTAGAAAATCAGGATTAGGGCGCTCGAGCGGGCTTTCCGCTGTATCTTTTTTGTGTAGAAATACACAAAAAAGGATGCCGCTGCAATCCCTAGCGCATATTGTGCTGCACATTAAATAGTAGTTATTATGAAAAAGAACATTTTATATTTAGCAATAGCCGTTATAGTAGGTTTGGGCGCTGGCTGGCTCATTTTTGGGAACAGCTCAGACACTTCTGCAAATAAGGATGTGTCTGAAATGTCAGACCACGACCACGCTGGCGAACCCGCAAACCAGATGTGGACGTGCTCAATGCATCCACAGATTATGCAACCCGAACCAGGCGATTGCCCTATATGTGGGATGGATTTAATCCCTGCCGATGCTGGTGCCGATGGTCTTGCTATAAACGAGATAAAAATGACCGAAAACGCAATGGCGTTGGCAAATATCCAGACCACTATTGTGGGCAATACACAAGCCAGCGATGCCGATGGGATGATATCCCTGTCTGGAAAAATAGCGACAAACGAAGAAAACGATGCAGTACAAGCCAGTTACTTTAAAGGGAGAATAGAGCGACTCAATGTTAATTACGAAGGTCAGCAAGTGAACAGTGGTCAGTTGTTGGCAACTATTTACGCACCAGAACTTGTAGCGGCACAGCAAGAATTGATTACGGCAGCTTCACTTAAAGAATCACAACCAGCTTTGTACAAAGCTGTGCGCAACAAACTTAAAAACTGGAAACTTTCAGAAACACAAATAAATACCATAGAAGAAAATGGCACGGTGCGAGAGAACTTCCCGATTTATGCAACCGTTTCAGGAACAGTTTCAGAAGTAATGGCAGCCCAGGGCGACTATGTGAATCAAGGACAACCCATTGTGAAATTGAGCAATCTAAATTCGGTTTGGGCAGAATTTGACGCCTATGAAAGTCAGATAGCACAATTTAAGGTTGGGCAAAAAATCAAGATCACCACTAACGCCTATCCCAATAAAGAATTTGAAGGAACTATTTCTTTTATCGACCCTATTCTAAATAATGCTACAAGAACAGTAACAGTGCGTGCAACCCTGCCAAATCGGGACAACTTATTTAAGCCAGGAATGTTTGTGACAGCAAAGGTTAAAGGGACAACACAAACTATGGAAAACACCCTTACCGTTCCTGCAAGTGCTGTATTATGGACGGGTGAGCGCTCTTTGGTCTATGTAAAGACAAATCCTAATGAACCTGTTTTTGAAATGCGTGAAGTAACCTTGGGCAATCGCACTGGTGAAACTTACCAAGTATCTGATGGATTAAATTCTGGCGATGAAATTGTAACTAATGGAACGTTTACAGTAGATGCCGCTGCCCAATTACAAGGCAAGAAATCGATGATGAATCAACAGATGATGCCAGATGAATCGGCTATGATGGGTGATATGGAAATGAGTTTCAGTAATGCGTTTAGTTCTGACTTTAGTGAAGCATTACCGTCGTATCTCAAAATGAAAGATGCCTTTGTGGCAAGCGATGCTGGTCAGGTTTCCGCTTTCGCGAAAACGACGTCAGAAAAATTAAAAACAATATCGACTGATGATTTAGGTACGATGGAAAAACAACATTTAACAAAAAGTATTGAGATGCTGGATGCCATTGCAAACAATATTATTTTGGAAAATCAGCGTTCTCACTTTGTAATATTAAACGAGAATATATTGCCTATTGCTATGAACATAGAAAACTCGATTAATTATTACGTTCAAAAATGTCCGATGGCAAACAACAATAAGGGTGCGGTTTGGTTAAGTACGGAAGAAGAAATAAAAAATCCTTATTACGGCGATGCAATGTTGACTTGTGGGAGTGTGATTGATACGATACGATGAAATTTCCTAAGACTAAATAACACCTATATCCCGTCCTACCGCTACGTCATTTTACCACTGTTTAAAAAGCTGAAAAGTCAATTAGTAGGATTAACTCAGTTGATCTCAAATAGGTATTCATCGCCAAGCCTGCCCATGCCGAAAATGCACGTTCGGGCGGGCATAAAACCCTCACAAGCTTCGCTTGTTGGGTTTTGTGTTTTGTTTTGCGCGAGCCGAAGCAAGCTTCACTCACTCCTTAAAACACAAAACCCGCAACGTTTGTTGCGGGTTTCTTTTGCGGAGAAAGAGGTTCTTCCCCTATATCTTTAAACGTAGTGTTTACGGTATTTTACAAAGGTTCAGTATTACAGGGTAACCGATAGGGTAACTTTACCTAGATTCACTATTATACTCCGCAAGTTACAAATTAAAAGAATCGGATGAAAATGAAAATTACTATTAATAGAGGTTATAATAAAAATGCACAACTATTGCATTGTTAAATTTTTATCTTTGTAGCTGTGAAATTTTTAACAGTCATATTATCGTTACTATTTCTTGTTTTGTCTATTAAACCTTGTTCTGACGGATATAATGTCAAAGACCAACACATTGACGAAGTAACCTCTAATCACAATCATCAAGATGATAGTGATGATTCTTGTCCTGTCACTTGTATTTGCAACTGTTGTGGAATGTCTATTACGTATGAGCCTTTAAAAGCATATAGCCTTAAGGTCAACCAAAAAATTTCAACGGAGTTAATTTCTACATATCAGCCTATTTACAGGTTTAATTTCCTTTCCAATATTTGGCATCCGCCACAAGTAATAAGCTAAAACAAATCGATTTTAAATCTATTATTTAGTTAATTACAAATACAATTCAATGAATAAATACCTATTGAGCATAAAGCTCGCATTAATACTTTGCCTATCATTACAGGCACAAACATCAGACATACAAATAAAAGTCCTAACAGAAGCTGAAAACGAGCCTTTAATGGGTGCTACTGTTTACTTTGAAGCATTAGAAAAAGGAGCAGTCACGAATTTTGATGGTTTTGCAGAATTCACAGAAATACCAGACGGTCAGCATCAAATAATAATTTCCTTTTTAGGCTTTGAAACATTTGAGACATCAATTCAAATTCCAAGTAATACAGCGTTAGTCTTTAAATTAAAAGAAGGTGGTAATCAATTAGATGCTGTAGTATTGCAATCTTCAAGAAGTACAAGAACCGTAAGAAAAATACCGACACGTATAGAGTTTATAGGTGCTGAGGAATTAGGAGAAAAAGCAATAATGAATCCTACTAATATTTCTATGGTGCTTCGTGAAAGTACGGGAATACAGATGCAACAAACATCATTAAGTAGTGGAAGTACCAATATTCGTATTCAAGGATTGGATGGTAGGTACACACAGCTTTTAAGAGATGGATTTCCCTTATATGGTGGTTTCTCAAGTGGGTTAAGTATTTTACAAATCCCACCTTTAGACTTACAACAATTTGAAATTATAAAAGGAAGTTCATCAACACTTTATGGTGGAGGTGCTATTGCAGGATTAGTAAATATGGTGTCTAAAACACCAGACTTTGAACCTGCATTAGATATAATGCTTACACAGACACAAGCGTTAGGAAGCACAGCCAATGTATTTTATAGCAAACGAAATGAAAAATTCGGTATTTCACTTTATGGTTCTGGTCATTACCAAAAAGCATACGACCCAGAAGATGATGGCTTTAGCAATCTGCCAAAAACAACATCAATTTCATTTAATCCTAAATTGTTTTATTACCCATCAGAGAAAACAACACTTTGGTTTGGATTAAACGGAACGTATGACGATAGAATTGGTGGAGATATGACAAAAATTGAAAGTGGAGAAAATGGCATACATCAATATACTGAAGAAAACAATTCAAAACGATTAAGCAGTCAATTGGTATATCAAACAAAATTAGATTCTACAAGTTCATTAGAATTTAAAAATAGTGTCTCTTTTTTCGATAGGAATTTAACAGTTCCGGATTTCAATTTTGATGGTAAACAGACAAATACCTTTACTGAAATCTCATATAAAACAGCATCAGAAAAAACGGATTGGATAGTTGGAGCTAATCTTTATACCTCAAATTTTGATGAAAATGATAACGCACCACTACAGCGAGACCAGAAAGATGTGACCTTTGGCGCATTTGCAAATAATATTTATGACTTATCAGATAATTGGATATTGGAAACAGGATTAAGAGCAGATTATAATACTGATTTCGGTTTCTTTCCACTTCCAAGAATTTCATTACTCTACAAAAATGATAGTGGGTTTTCAAGTAGAATTGGTGGTGGTTTAGGGTATAAGATTCCAGATATTTTCACAGAAGAAGCAGAGTATATTAATTTTGAAAATGTCCTCGCCATAGATAAATCAACAATAGATGCAGAACGTTCTTATGGTGTTAATTTCGATGTAAACTATCAAACACGATTATCTGATGAGATTGGTTTTTCTATAAACCAATTATTCTATGTGACTGCAATAAATTATGGATTGCTTTTAAATTCTACAGATAACGGTTTATTTCAGTTTGAAAATGCACCAGATGAAATCTTTAGCAAAGGAGCAGAAACCAATATAAAATTTACTTACAAAGACTTTAGATGGTTTTTAAACTATGCGCTTATTGATACCAAACTAAATTATTTACCTGGTAATCCACAGAAGCCATAAACCGCAAAACACAACGCAGGTAGTGTATTAATGTACGAATCTGAAAAATGGCGAATTGGTTACGAAACTTTTTATACAGGAAAACAGTTTTTATCTAATGGAACCGAAACTACAGACTTTGTAACTATGGGTTTATTGGTTATGCGTAACTTTAAATTAGGAAGTGTATTTGTAAATTTCGAAAACTTTACAGATAGAAGACAAAGCAGATTTTCACCTTTGGTTTTACCACCACACGACAATCCTGTTTTTCCAGAGATTTATGCACCTACAGATGGTTTTATATTTAGTGTAGGACTTATTATTAAACCATTTGGAAACGAAGACCACGATTAAATATGGAAACAATAGAACAAGTATTAGAGTCAAAAAATATTCGTGTTACAGCAATGCGTATGTTAATTTATAAGTTTCTTGCAGAAAAAGAGATAGCGGTAACATTAAGTGATATTGAAAATGCTTTTGAAAAAGCAGATAGAACTACCTTGTACAGAACTATTAAAACCTTTGAAGAAAAGGATATTGTGCATCAAATTGACGATGGTACAGGGATTACAAAATATGCTTTATGCGAAAAGGGATGTAATTGTGATATAAAAACCGATTTGCACTTACATTTCCATTGTAACAATTGCAATGAAACCGTATGCTTAACAGAACATAAAATACCGCAGATTAAAGTACCTGATGGTTTTGTGTCAGAGAATGTAAATTTGGTGGTAAAAGGTATTTGCGATAAGTGTAGTGGCTAATTATTGCACTTCCATTGCACTTGCTATTAAAGTACATTTATCCAAAATTAGAGGATATGAAGTTTAATACTAAAATACCTAAAAATCTAAAACAGGCGTATAACGAAGAATTAAAAAAATACAGTTCCTGTTTAGAAAATAAACAATTTGGTGGTGCTTGGTATCATTTAGAACGCAGTCATATCATAGGTCAATCTTACCCAATAGAACATACCTATTCACATTGGTTAATGCTAAAATTTGGATTTAGACAAAAAGATACGAAAGAAGTAATAGGTCAAATAATTAGATTGCTTTTGGGTGGCTGGAAATCATTTATAAATCACGTTCCACGTGGTAATACAGGTGGAGCAAACGTGCCACCATTAAAACGTATGCCTATTCCAAATGACATTGAAATATTATTAGAAATTAAATGAAAAAAAAGAAAGTCAATTTAAGAGATTTAAAACCAAATTCAGAAGAACAACATTCTCACGATGATGGTCACGACCACGGAGATGGAAGTGCATTCAAAACATACATTCCTGCTATCATAAGTTTTGTAATGTTAATTGTAGGTATCGCTGTAGATTATTTTGATGCGATTCCTCAATTTGAAGGATGGATTCGAGTAGTTTGGTACACTTTGGCATATATTCCTGTTGGATTTCCAGTAATCAAAGAAGGATGGAAAAGTCTTATAAAAGGCGATGTTTTTACCGAGTTCTTTTTAATGTCTATTGCTACTATTGGTGCATTTGTAATTGGTGAATATCCCGAAGGTGTTGCAGTAATGCTATTTTATGCAGTAGGTGAATTATTTCAAAATGCAGCAGTAAACAGAGCAAAAGGAAATATTAAAGCCTTGTTAGATGTTAGACCAAAAGAAGCTAATGTGTTTCGTAATGATGACTATATAAGTGTGTCGCCCGAAGATGTGAATATAGGAGAGAAGATTCAAATAAGAGTAGGTGAAAAAATACCGTTAGATGGGGTTTTATTATCCGAAAAAGCAGCTCTAAACACCGCAGCTCTAACAGGCGAAAGCAAACCAACTTCCATCTTAACAGGAGAAAAAGTGTATGCAGGCACAATCAATTTAGAAAGTGTTATTGAGGTTGAGGTAACCAATAAGTTTGAAGATAGTTCTATTGCGAGAATATTAGACTTGGTTCAAAATGCGACAGCACGCAAATCTAAAACTGAATTATTTATTAGACAGTTTGCTCGTATCTACACACCAATTGTAGTGTTTTTAGCTATTGGTGTTACTTTTATACCTTACTTTTTTGTAGATGATTATGTCTTTAGAGATTGGTTATACAGAGCATTGATTTTCTTGGTAATATCTTGTCCTTGTGCGTTAGTGATTTCAATTCCATTAGGATATTTCGGTGGATTGGGAGCAGCTTCCAAAAATGGAATCTTATTTAAAGGTGCTTCATTTTTAGATGCGATGACTAAAATAAATACTTTGGTAATGGACAAAACAGGAACCGTAACTAAAGGTGTTTTTAAAATCAAAGAAGTAAAAGCAATCGGTTGGAATGAAACCGAATTTATGCAATACCTAATGGCGATGGAAGAACAATCCACACATCCAATTGCAAAAGCAATTTTAGAGTATAAAGCAGAAGGAGAAGATTTTGAAGCTACCGAAGTGTCTGAAATTGCAGGTAAAGGTTTAAGAGGGATTGTAAATGGTAAAACAGTTTTAGTAGGAAATAAAGCCTTAATGACTTCTAATAATATTGATGTTCCATCTGAAACGGAATCTATTGTAGAATCTATCGTTTTAGTTGCAATCGATAATCAATTTGCAGGTTATGTAGTGATAGCAGATGAATTAAAAGAAGATGCAAAAGAAACAATTACTAATTTACATAAAGTAGGCATTAAGAATATTATGATGCTTTCTGGTGACAAAGATTCGATTACCCAACAAGTCGCTAAAGAGTTGAATATTGAAAATGCTAAAGGTGGCTTATTACCAGAAGATAAATTAAACGAAGTTGAAATTTTGAAGAAAAATCCTAAAAACAAAGTAGCTTTTATTGGTGATGGTATTAATGATGCACCTGTTTTAGCCGCAAGTAATGTTGGTATTGCAATGGGTGGTTTAGGTAGTGATGTCGCAATAGAAACCGCAGATGTTATTATTCAAACAGACCAACCTTCAAAAGTCGTGAGAGCCATTAAAATAAGTCGTTCCACACGAAAAATCGTTTGGCAGAATATCATTTTAGCTTTTGGAGTTAAAGTCATTGTCTTAATATTAGGAGCAGGTGGATTAGCTACAATGTGGGAAGCAGTTTTTGCAGATGTAGGTGTAGCATTATTAGCAATTTTAAATGCTATTAGATTACAACGAATGAGTTGGTCATAACTGCCATAAAAATCGACTTATTGTCAACTATTCTGTCAACTAAAAAAATAAAACCCTATAAACATTGAGCTTATAGGGTTTTTTGCGGAGAAAGAGGGATTCGAACCCCCGGAGGTGTGACCCTCAACAGTTTTCAAGACTGCCGCATTCGACCACTCTGCCATTTCTCCTGAGTGCTTCATCATCCCGAAAGCTATCCGGGTTCCTGAATGCGGTTGCAAATATAATATGTTTTTAAGTTTCTGTAAACTTTTTTAGTTGAAAATTTTTGAGCCTAAAATAATGTTAAGCTGGTATGCAACTTTCGTCACTCCTTGTATTTTTATAACTACTAACCTGAACCATATGTCTGAGATACTCCGTCGAATCGTTAAAGCCAAAAATCTTGAAGAAAACCCATTCTTTAAAGACCCAGACAGCCGTATCATAGAAATTACATCAGATAAAGGTGAAGTGTTTACTGGCTATTACCAGGCCGATGACGGAACTTACTACACAGAAAAAGATTGGCTCGACCACCAACGGCAACTCGAATTAGAACAATTGGCCGAACAAGAATACCAAGCACAACAAGAAAAACTTGCTGCCGAACGGGAAGCCAGAGCCCTTAAAATCGCTGCCCTGGAAGCAATGAACAAAAAGAACAAATCAACTGGCACTACCAAATGGATTAAATTTTTCGGAATCGCCAGTATACTTATAGCTGTAATCGCCATTACCTATTCCTTTTGGCCCCGCGCTACTAACATTCAAAAAACAACTCCAAATACTGTTGCAGTAGACACATTAAAAACTTCTACTAAAGTCAATAAATTTGGAAATGCCACTATCACCGGTACCGATGTACGCATGCGTGCAGAACCCGATTTAAAGGGGAAAATTGTTACTTTTTTTCCTGATGAAGGAGAACGTATCCAAATGCTCCAAGCTGCCAATGACTCGGTAAACTGGGCACAAGTACGACGTGAGAACGGAATCACAGGCTGGGTGTATGGACAATATGTAAAGGCAGATACACTTCAAGATTAAGGGTTTGTAGCATTAAAATCGACTACTGTTTTGATAAAATCTGTAACATCAGAACTTAAAATGGGTCTTTTAGATATCAATCAACAACCCATCAATGAAAATCCTTCTCTCATCAATCGCAATCCTATGCTTATTTTTTAATAATTACGCACAGGAAAAAAAATCACTTCAAATTACCAGAACCGATACCTCTCCTAAAATTGATGGTATCCTGGACGAACCCATTTGGGAAACAGCAGAAGAAGCTAAAGATTTTATACAGTTTAGGCCAGATATGGGCGTAAAAGACACCCAGGCTAATAAAACCATCGTAAAAATGACCTACGATGATCAGGCATTGTACGTCGGGGCCTATCTCTATGACGACCCCACACTTATCGCAAAACAACTTTCGAGTCGTGATAATTTTGGGCAATCAGACTTTTTCGGATTTGTGATTAACCCAAATAACGACGGTCAAAATGATGCAGAGTTTTTTGTATTTGCATCTGGAACCCAGGCAGACGCAATTGCCAATCCCAGTATTGGTGAAGATTTTGGATGGAATGCAGTCTGGAGCAGCGCCGTAACAATTAACGACGACGGATGGGTGGTAGAAATGAAAATTCCATATCGTTGCCTTCGGTTTGATAACAGCAACCTAGACACTTGGGGTATCCAATTCCACAGACGTTTCCGAAGAGATGATTCACAATACACCTGGAACCCCATAGATATCACCAAAGGAAATATCGGTTTGTACCATGGTGAGCTAAATGGTCTCTCAAACTTGGAACCTCCAGTCCGACTCGCCTTCTACCCTTTTGTCTCTACAGTGCAACGACAATTTGACGGGGAACATGAATCTAATTTTAATGCCGGACTCGATGTAAAATATGGTCTCACCGAAAATTTCACGCTAGATGCTACGCTTATACCCGATTTTAGCCAAGCTGGTTTCGACAATGTATCACTCAACTTGGGACCGTTTGAGCAAACATTTTCAGAACGTCGCCAATTTTTTACTGAAGGCGTCGATCTTTTCAACAAAGGAAACCTGTTTTTTTCAAGAAGAATTGGGAGTGCCCCGAGAGCTGAGCCTACCTTAGGTGAAAATGAAGTGGTAGAAGAATCTCCTGAAACCGTAAAAGTTCTCAATGCCGTTAAGGTATCGGGACGTACCAAAAAAGGGCTTGGCCTAGGCATCTTTAACTCAATTACTGAAAGTACCAAAGCGACACTGAGAGACACCCTTACCGGGACATTTCGAAAAGAAGAGGTTGAACCATTTACCAACTATAACATTGTTGTGGCAGACCAGCAGTTTAATGGCAACTCCTCGGTCGGGATTATCAATACCAATGTATTTAGAACAGGTTCGTTTCGCGATGCAAATGTAACGGGGCTTGTTTCAAATATTTTCAACAAACGGAACACTTATAATATTCGGGCAGAAGTGAAGATGAGTAACGTCAATAAAATGACCGGAACCGAAACGGGATATAGCTCATTCTTCTTTATTCGAAAAGCACATGGAAAATTCAGATATAGTTTCGACCATAGTTATGCCGATACCAAGTATGATATTAATGACATCGGCCTCCAATTTCGGAACAATTTCAACAACTTCGGAATTGATGCCAGCTACCGTATTTTTGAACCTACGGAAACATGGAACCGCTATTCGATAGGAACCTACGTGAACTACACCAGATTGGCGAATCCGAGTACGTTTACAGGCTTCGGATTTGGAGGTTGGGCAAACGGAACCACTCGAAAACTAAACAGCGCTGGAGTAAATCTTAACCTTAATCCGGGTGAACAATTCGATTATTTCGAACCGAGAAAAGAAGGTGCTTTTTTCGTGACCAAGAACAGGGTTAATACTAATGGTTGGTTCGAGTCGAATAGCAACAAGCGCCTCGCAATTAATTTCTACACCGGTATTGAGACCTTTCTAGATGAAGAACGTGATTATGTGAATTATTGGTTTGGTGTAAGACCTAGATTTCGGTACAATGATAAATTTTCTATTTCCTACGGTTTCGATCGTGAATATTATACAGGAGATCGAGGTTATGTAACCCAAGAAGGCGACGATGTCATTTTTGGTGATCGTCAACGCATTGAAATAGAACACACCTTTAATACGAGCTATAATTTCAATCCGTATCACACGCTTGCACTTACGCTAAGAAACTACTGGGGAACGGTGAAGTATGACACACAATTGTTTTCATTAGAACCAGATGGTTCGGTAACCAGCGCGACGGGTTATACTACTGAAAATATTTCAGACAATCCCGATATCAATTTTACCACATGGAATTTCGATTTGAGTTATTCTTGGCAATTTGCACCGGGTAGTTTCCTTACCGCACTTTATAGAAACCAATTATTTAATGTAGATAATGCAGCACGTGATTCGTACTTAAACACCATCAATACATTGTTCGACCAACCCATAACCCACATATTTTCAGTAAAAGTGCAATACTTCTTAGATTATAACCAAATACCCGCTTTATTCAAGAAAAAAAATAGAGAAACAGGAGCTGATGAATCATAACAACATCAGTGCTTTTTGAAAATATAACCTTAACAACCACGCAATCACGTTTGTATAAAGAGAATATTAAGGCTACGTTATGTTAGTAACTATCACATAGAATTTCACTTCAAAAAAAGTACTTTTGCAGCAGTAAAAAACTACCACTTCGTTTAAAAAATAGGAGGTAGTAATGGTACTTATTATTTAACTGAATTGAAATTCGCATGATGAGAAAACAACTCCCTTTTATTTATTTAGCAACCCTCCTTTTGTGCATACCATTCGCGTATGGACAAACCACTTTAGGGTTTGAAGATTTTGACGGAAACGCCGTCAACTTAAATGCCACAGCAAATGTGTCAGACTACCTCTCGGGTGGTGGCACAGGCGGCGACGTATTTGGGCGTGTAGACGGCCAACTTGGTGGTAACGGAATGCCATTTGATGTGGCAGACGATACCGCTGCCGATGTGAGTGGCGCAATGACCGGTTCTAATTTTCCAGCTGATACAAGAGGTATTGCTGGTCAAAACACCACAGCATTTTTCGCTCTTAACGATATGGATGGCGTAGGTGTGAACAATGCCACTTGGACCTTCAATGGCTTCGGAAGTGCTACCTTAACAAGCATCGCCATAGACATTGCTGCCATGGGCGATTTTGAAACTTCCTCTTCTGATGGTTTTCTTATTGAAGCATCTTTAGACGGTGGTCTCTTTCAAGAAATTTTCCGCGCAGAAACTGACGAAGCTGCTTCAAAAACCTATCGTCCATTAGATTCAGGTACGATTTCTACGGAAAATGACCCGCTAGAGTTATTTATCGATGGAAGTGGTACTGCTATAGGAGTATTAGACAAATGTGATCCTACTACTGGAAATTTTGACACCTACACCTCTACCCTTCTAAACGGACAAGCTGCAACTTCTGTTACCATTCGCTTGAGCTGGGCAGGAACTCCGAGTGGTTCTGAACCTATGGGTATAGACAACATTACTATTAGCGGAACAACAGGCGCACCACAATTGGTGATTTCTGAAATCATGTACAACCCGAATAGTAACGAAGACGATTGGGAATGGATTGAAATTTATAACGCAGGGGCAACCACTGCAGACCTTTCTGGATTTGTGGTAGACGATTTTAACTCCGTAGCACTTGGTGCAGCAAATATCGCATCAGGAACTATTCCTGCGGGAGGTTCTGCCATACTCTATAATGCAGACGATATAACAGCGGCCGATTTTATGGCAGCTTGGGGAACGGTAAATTTAATTGCCGTAACCAACTGGAGTGCCATGTCACTTAACAATGGAGGTGATACCATAGGTATCTGGGAAGATTTTGCTTCGTATTCGGGAGATAACCAAACACAAGCAAACGTGATCGACAACGTTGCATTTGACGATGCTGGAATTTGGCCTGTAGATAACAATTCAGCTTCTATATACCTAACCGATCTTTCTGTATCTAATGATGATGGTGCCAATTGGGCACTTTCAACCGATAGTGGTACAACTCCTTTAAATAATGGTTATACCAGTACAACAGGTGGCGGAAACTCTGGAAATGACGTTGGTTCTCCAGGAATTCCAGCTGGTGGCCTGATGCCATTGCTAATTAGCGAAGTGGTAGTAACGCCTACCGCTGGCGAGTTTATCGAAATTTACAACCCGAATGCAGCAGCGGTAGACCTCACCGATGTGTATATTACGGATGCTACCTTCGCTGGAGGAGGTACATATTACTATAATATTGTTACCGGAACCAATGCTGGTGGCGGCGGATTTGGAGACTTTTTAGCGCGTTTCCCGAATGGAGCAAGCATCGCAGCAGGCGAATATCAAACTGTTGCAATTAATGGTTCAGACAATTATACTACCACCTACGGAACAGCACCTACCTACGAATTGTACGAAGACGGTGGCGCGGCAGATGCTATCCCTGATATGGTTGAAGGACTTCCAGGATCTATTAACGGTCAGGGCGGACTTACAAACAGCGGAGAAGTTGCAATCTTGTTTTATTGGGATGGACAAACAGACCTTGTAACCGATCTTGACTACGTAGTTTGGGGTGATAAGGCAGAAGCTGTAGACAAAACAGGCGTGAGTGTAGATGGTCCAGATGCCGATGCCATTGCGAGTACCTATGCAAATGACACTCCTATTGCGAACCAAGAAGTGGTAGCAGCTGGTGGCCATAGCGGGGGAGATTCGTTTCAGCGTGAAGACTTAACCGAAGGTGCCGAAACAACGGGTGCTGGAAATGGTTTGAATGGCGATGACGAAACTTCTGAAGATTTGAGTAATACATGGTGTAATTCGGCGCAAACCGCAGGAATTGCCAATGTGTGTGGCCCAGTAATCATACCGCTATCATTAGTGAGTGAAGTGCAAGGCTCAGGAACTACATCACCTGAAGACGGCAACACAGTACGCGTACAAGCCATTGTTGTTGGTGAATATCAGGCTGACGACCAACTAAGTGGTTTCTTTATTCAAGAAGAAGATGCCGATGCCGATGCAGATAGCATGACTTCAGAAGGAGTTTTTGTGTATTGCGATACCTGCCCAACGGCTGTTGCTCTTGGCGATTTAGTAGAAGTAACTGGTTTGGCTGAAGAATTCTTCGGAATGACACAAATTGATGTTTCCGGAGGTGGGACGATTTCCGTAGTAAGTTCAGGAAACAGCTTACCAACTCCTGCAACTATTACACTTCCAGCTCCTGCGCCAACCGATGCTGAAGGCACTTTTGAAGCGGTTGAAGGAATGCTCATCACGGTAACAACAGATCTTGTTGTGAGTGAGTACTTTGAACTAGCTCGTTACGGCCAATTGGTATTGAACGCTAACAATCGTGTAAAGCAATTTACAGACACCAACGACCCTGATGTAGCTGGATATGCTGCTTACCTTACACAACTAGAGCAATCTCGTATAATTTTAGACGACGATACTAACATTCAGAATGACGCTACGAATGTAGGTCCAGACGAACCTTATTTCTATCCAAGACCAGGATTGAGCACCACTAATTTTATACGTGGTGGCGACCAAATTAGCAACCTTACCGGAGTAATGCATTGGTCTTTTGCCGGACAGAGCGGTACAGATGCATGGCGCATTAGACCTGTAGAGCCAGCATTTACGTACAATTTTACCAATGTGAATCCGCGCCCTGCTGCTCCTGAAGCGGTTGGTGGTGACGTAAAAGTGGCGAGTTTTAATGTGTTGAACTATTTCACCACACTAAATGAAAGAGGAGCTAACTCGATTGCCGAATTAGACCGTCAGCGTGAAAAAATTGCTGCGGCAATTTGCGGACTCGATGCTGATATCGTTGGATTGATAGAAATTGAAAACAATGGTACCACAGCTATTAACGACCTTTTAAACGGTACCAACGGTATCAACTCGCGCTGCGGAAGCACCTATGCTGCGGTAAACACAGGTGTAATAGGAACTGATGAAATTGCAGTTGCTTTTATTTACAATACGGCTACCATAAGTCTTCAAGGCGCGTTTGCCCTTTTAGATAATTCGGTAGACCCACGTTTTAATGACGACAGAAACCGTCCGGCATTGGCACAAACTTTTACTGAAGTTGCTTCTGGCGGTGCACTCACCGTCGTAGTAAATCATTTAAAGTCAAAAGGTTCACCATGCGATTCAGACGGAGATCCAGATTTGAATGATGGTGCAGGAAATTGTAATATCATTAGAGCCGAAGCCGCCGCTGCTATGGTAGATTGGTTGGCTACAGACCCAACGGGAAGTGGTGATGCCGATTTCTTAATCATTGGTGACCTAAACTCGTATAGCAAAGAAGACCCAATCGATAACATTTTGCAAGGTGCAGATGATACTATGGGAACTGCCGATGATTACGCAGACCTCATCCAAGACTATCAAGGGCCAAGTGCCTACAGTTTTGTTTTTGATGGACAATTGGGATACTTAGACTATGCCTTGGCGAATACGACCTTAGCAAATCAAGTTACAGGAACTACGGTATGGCATATTAATGCAGATGAAATCAATATTTTCGATTATAATGACGACATCCAAGACCCTACAGAGCCTTCATTCCAAAGAAAATCGAGTGCGTTGCCGGTATACGAGCCAAATGCTTACAGAGCTTCAGATCACGATGCGGTACTTGTAGGAATCAACCTGGCTGCACCTCCAACAATTACATGCCCAGCAGATATTTTGTTGAACAATACACCTGGGGCTTGTAGTGGTATTGCGAATTTCTCAGACCCAATTGCTACAGATCCAGATGGAGACCTCGTTTCAGTAATGCAAACACAAGGCTTACCTTCAGGTAGTATGTTCCCAGTAGGGACTAACCTTATCGAGTTTACCGCAACCGATGCAGCTGGGAATACTGCGACTTGTACGTTCAACGTGATTGTAACCGACAACGAAATGCCAATGGCGGTTTGCCAGGACATTACCATTCAGCTAGATGCTTCAGGTAACGCAACCATTGTAGCTTCCGATGTTGATGGTGGTTCTACAGACAACTGTGGTGTCGCTTCAATTTCAGTAGATAACGACACATTCGACTGTAGTAATGTCGGTACTAATAATGTAGTGTTAAGCGTAACCGACGTAAACGGAAATGTAGGCACTTGTACCGCCGTTGTTACTGTTGAAGACGTAACGGCACCAACAGCAGTTTGCCAAGACATTACGGTGGCTTTAGATGCTTCAGGTATGGTAACGATTACCGCAGCACAAGTAGATGGTGGAAGTTCAGACCTTTGTGGAATCGCAGATCTTTCGATTGATATAGACACTTTCGATTGTACCAACTTAGGAACCAATGACGTAATCTTAACCGTGACCGATGTAGATGGAAACACCGATAGCTGTATGGCTGTAGTAACGGTAATCGACGATATTGACCCAGTGGTTCAATGCATGGATATTACGGTTTCGCTAGATGAAAATGGAGAAGCTACCATAACAGCTGCAGATATTTTCGACAGCGCAACAGATAATTGTGGTGTTGCAACAACAGGAGTAGATATTACCGATTTCGATTGTAGTGATATCGGAACACCAGTAGAAGTAACTGTTTTTGCAGCAGACGCAAGTGGCAACACTTCGGCTTGTACCGCCTTTGTAACCGTGGTAGATGGCCTTGCACCTGTACTTACATGCCCAGCAGACCAAACAGTTCTAGCCGATCCTGTTACTGGTACGTACGAAGTACCAGATTATTTTGCAACCGGCGAAGCAACAGCAGTAGATAATTGTACCGATCCGGTTACGATTACCACTCAAGATCCAGCAGCAGGAACGTTGGTGACTGATGGTGATACAACGGTAACCATAACTGCTACAGATGCCTTTGGAAATGAAGCAACTTGCTCTTTTGAACTATCAGTCGATCTGGTATTAGGAGTTGGTGAAACTAATTTTGACAACGGTATCATCGTTTATCCGAATCCGGCAAACAACCAAATCACGTTGCTTAACAGAACCAACAGCCCATTAACTTTGGTGCAGTTATTTGACGTAAGCGGAAAATTGATTCGAACAATCAATTTATCAAATATGGGAGCGCAAGCAACCATCGACCTCTCAGAACTAGCGTCTGGAGTGTATTTGCTACAAATTGAAGGAGCTTCAAACAGTACAGTTAAACGTATTGTAAAGAAGTAACCCTTCTAACTTCAGAATAGAGAATCCGCTCAAGCAATTGGGCGGATTTTTTTTTATGTATGCTTTCTCTCAACTGTTCACACTTCACTCCTCACTCCTCACGCTTCACTCTTCACTCTCCACTCCCGCCCAAACTTTGTCTGGTTCGAAGCGAGCTTCCAACTTCTGTCACACTGAGCTTGTCGAATTGCAACTTCCAGCTCCCTCTCTATTCTTTGTATATTTGCGAAACAATCTAAATAATCAACAAAATCAAATGCTAAAAGCAGTACTCTTCGATATGGACGGCGTTATTGTAGACACCGAGCCCCTACACAGAAAAGCCTATTTTATGATGTTTTCAGACACGAACATAGACGTTCCTGAGGCTATGTACACTGGCTTCACAGGCCAATCTACCATCAACATTTGCAAACAACTGGTAGACCATTTCAGTTTAGAGGTTTCTGCGGAAAGTTTAGTGGCATTAAAACGGAAGCATTTTAAGAAACTGTTCGATACAGATACTTCACTACAGTTATTAGATGGCGTTCTGGATCTTATAAAAGACTATTATCAAAACGGACTCACTCTGGTACTCGCCTCCTCGGCATCCATGCCTAACATTAACCGAATCTTCGACAGATTTGACCTCAATCAATATTTTGTGACTAAAATTAGTGGTGCCGACCTAAAAGCCAGCAAACCCCATCCCGAAATTTTTATCAAAGCTGCAGAAGCTGCGGGACAGCCAAGAGAAAACTGTATGGTCATAGAAGATGCTACCAATGGTATTAAGGCTGCAAAAGCCGCAGGAATCTACTGCGTAGCCTACAACAGCAAGCACTCTACCGAACAAGATTACAGCCAAGCCGATAAGGTGGTGAATAGTTTTGGGGAGATTGGGTATGAAAATGTGAAAGGGATTGTTTAAGCTTTCAGAACTTTATTATATGTATAGTTACCATTAAAGTTTTTTATAAGCTCTGTTTTTTTATGTCATCTAGTTTGTTTTGTCTTTTAATCTTTGTCAAGGCTTCTGCCACATAGTGAATGGCAATTGCGGTAAATGCCACCCATTCAGCCCAGAAAAGAGGGTATTTGCAACCAAGTATCAAATGCAATACCAAACTAACTGAAGAAATTCCTGCTAAAAAGTATGCTAGTCCCCGCTGCACATTACTTTTTAAAAATAGCATGAGTGCAATACTCCCTGCAAAGAAAACCACAGCGAAAATGTAATGGAGAACAATATTTTCCAAATGCGGTAAAAGCATAACAAGCAGTAGGCTAATTCCTAAAACAATATTGTACCATGCACCAGGAGGCTGGCTGTTTTTCAGCTTATTTATTTTGAAGGCTTCATTATCTCCTGTTTTTTCCGATAAACGGAATTTTAGAATTTCGGCTTCTTTTTTAAAGTAAATCACTCCATTGTAAATAAACATGAATGCTGCGGCCGTAAAAAACATTCCAAAGATATGTCCACATTCTGTGTAAACATAATCACTAATACTAGGGCGCCACGGTCTCCAATCATCTTCAAAGCGTAGCGCAATAGGCATAAATACAAGTGTAATCGACAAGATAATCTCTAATGTGGCTACTCGCAATAAGTAGCGATTCACTTTTTCAGTAAAGGTGTTATAGTCCATATTTTAAACTTGTCATATCCCTAGAAGATTTCCTCGCAATAAATAGCTGCGTTCATTTAATAAATTAATCTGCATAATATCAATTTGTTCACTAACAAAATGATTCATACAACTATCAGGATTATACCCCATATAGTTTGTTACGGGGTCTGTTCCAGGTGCCGGACAGGTGTCGCATGGGGCAATACGTTGTTGTTCATCGGTATGTAGAATATTAATATCGTTTGCAGAAATCGAGTCACCATCTAAACAATCGCCACAGCCACTAAAGTGACAGATTTTTTGCGGAGGTGTCATACTAATAAAATCACCCGAAACATACTTCTCATCGCCCTGTAAATCACAGCCATTATTGAAAAGAGAGTCACAACTATAATCGGCGGGCTTCCCATTAGCGTCTTTACTTTCAGAATGAAATGTATGAAACAGGCCCAAATAATGTCCCATTTCATGAATAAGTGTTTTACCTAACATGATTTCACCATCAATTATTTTTCCAGGAAACGTATCTTGATCTAACAAAATTCCGTCATAAACTGTGCCTGCATGAGTATCCCAAGGGAACAATGCACTTCCCAAAACTTCATTTTGATTGGTCACGTATATGGCGATTGCTGTTATTGGTTCTCGCATAAAATGCTCCATCATCTCATAGAAGTGGTCTGTTTCCCTCAGTGCAGTATACCAATCTGTATTAGTGCTACGTTCAATTTTTTCTGTAAAAAAAGAAATATTTCCTTGTTCAAAAGCATCATTTAATACTTTTAATTGAGCTGCTATCAGCGAATCAGAAACTTGTCTATCGGTAGCTTCCTCATCAATTACAACCCAACGCACAGGAATATTATAAGTGATATTGGCTAGTTTGACAAAATCTAATCGTTGTTTTGGATACGCTTTTACTACGGTACTATCACGTTTATCATAAGTACCGCACTTCGTTTTTTTTATGCCACCATCAGTAAAAATCGTCGCTTTACCAGAAGCACCTATACCTGAATACCCAAAATTTAGTACTACTTCAAGTTCTTTCAAGAGTATTTCCGTTTTTTGCTCTTCAGAAAAAGAAGCAATAACAGATTTGAAATGGTCAGAAGTTTCGAATAATCCCTTTTCAGTATGTTGAATAGAATCTAAAATATTTTCTTTTTCATCTTGATAAGTGTTCCATACATCATTTTTCTTTTCCTTACACGAAAGTAGTAAGCCTAGCACAATAAAAAGGCATATTTGGAACGTCAAGGAGATTATGAATTTCTTACTTCCCATCTTTTCTCACCTTATTTACAAAACTGGTTAAGTTAGTAGCGTATCCTACTAAAAACTGCGGAAATGCCCTTGAATTGCCAATGTTATAATGCATACCCAAACGCACAAAAACCCCTGAGTCGCTATCGTCTGAATCTGTAAACGCATAGAAATTACTCATCACCTTAATATTTGGCGATTTATTACTAGATCTAAAATTAAGTCCGTTTCGGTTTGTACCAGTTTCATCTAACCAATTGAGCCCCATGGTGAGGTCTGCTCCCAAAATAGCCTGGGGTCTGATTTCAAAATGAATTTCAGCTTCATGGCCCGCACTGTATACCTGAAAGCTCTTTTGCTCAATAAATTTGGTACCGGTAACGGTTTCACCCGTCTCACTTGTGGTTGTAGTAGTTTCCAACAAATTATATTGTACTCCAGTTCGTAAGAATCGTGCCCCGTACCTAAAATGAATGTTGGTATTGGCGCCTTTCCACTCTACACTGTACAAAGCAAGTTGTAGCCCAGCATCAACATTATTGTTAGAGAGTAAGTCGAAATTATTTGTAATAAACAAACGGTTATCGGTTTCGTCAAAATCTGCTGCCGAAGCCACAACCACATCATCTAAATTGATACGTCTGGATGACGATTCGAATCCGCTAAAAAGATTAACAGACAAATACGCTGATAAATTATCGAAAAAGGTATGCTTACCAATGGTTCTAAAATGCCAGGGGATTCGCACCCGGCCTTCGGCTACAATGAGACTATTGCTGTTGTTAGAATTCAGCCCCAGAAAATCTGAAAAAAACACGCCTGTAAAGTAATCGTTTACATTTCTAGCCTTAATTTTTACTGGTTTCCCAGGTGTCAAAGTGATTTCAGTGTTGGCCACAGCATAATGGTATTGTTCTTCTGGACTATAAGTGAGGATATCTGAGTAATAATAATTCAATTCTTCACCATTCCACTTATCTCTATATTTGTTACTTTGGCTATCATTAGCAAAAGCCCGTAACGGTAAACTCCATTGCCGATTATACAATATAATGGTATCGGTTGGTCTTTTTTCGAAGGTACCCACGACAGCAGCATTGTCTACTTTGTTATTAAAAAAACGTAAGGTCGCACTGTGTACAATAAACCTTTCCTCTTCAACAGTGCGTCTATACTTTCTTTTCTCCTCATTCGTCAAACTATCGTTTGGCTGTTTATAAAGTCCAAATGAAGGCGCCAAGGTCATTACGCCACTATACCTTGTTTCTATATTTACAATACTATCTAATAAAGAATTTAATTTATCAGTTTCTTTCTTTTCGGCTAATACTACCTTCTGTGCTGAAATTTTAGTGGCCAATTTTGTGTACAATGCTTTTAATACAGTTTCATTATCGGTAGTTTGCGCAAATTGATTGTGCTGTTTTAGCATTTTATCTACAAAATCTTTTTCAGAAATAGAAAGCGGAAAAGCTCCATATGTTTTAACAGAATCAGTACAATTTTCATCACAGGTCCTGAGATAGAAGGAACCATTTTCAAATAAAGAATAGATATAGAATGATTCTTCAACAGATGGTGTAGCAGCGGTTTTTAATTTTATGGTGTCTTCATAATTATACGGTTTTGATGGTGCAATCTTTCTTTTGTAAAAAGTAGCCAAATGGGTTTCAATAGCAGTTTTTTGTTGTGCTTCTATCGCTTTGCTCCTATCAGAATTTGCACTATTTAATGCCGACATAATTTGCTGGGCTATGTCCGATTTAAAAGTTGCGGCATTGGCTTGTATGTTAGTAGTTGTAGTTTTAGTAATCACAGGCAATGTTGGAAAATCATTCTTGTTTGCAGTAATTGTATATACCGATTCATTCTTAACCACAGTAAATGAATGCGCCTTAAGTGCGTTAGTAAGTGTGATTTGAGCCTTATTATCATTGATTAACGTAGCTGTATCAAGATTAATTTCAGGAACAGTGTAGCTGTAGTTGGAAATGCTATCTGGCTTCAAGAAAACCCCATAAATATTATATTCAAACTGATTTAAAGCAGTGGTGGTAAACTCTCGCAATTCTATAGAAACCGCAAAAGGATCAGTAGCAGTGACTATTTTCGATACACAAATATCCTGAATACCTTTTTTAGTACAGATGCTAAAACGTTTTTTAGCTTTATCAAATGCATAGGTATACGGATTGTTTGCAATTTCGAAAGACATCGTATTTTGCCCAAATGCCATGGTGGAGCTCAGCAATAAAATGAGTAGATATTTCATTAGTTAGTTTGTTTGTTTAAGTCACTAACTTACAAACAAATAGATGAAAAAACCTACCCATTACTGGGTATTTGATAAAAAAGGGGAAAAACCCTGTTGGGCATATTTGACAATAAACGCTAAATAAACTCGCACATCGGTGAGAGTTTTTAGTTTTTGTAAAATTATGTATCGTATCAATCCAACACCACCACTTCGCTTTCTAAAACCCATGTTCCATTGCGATTGGCACTACGGGTGACCGTAATTTTCTTGGGTCCAGACTTCTTTAATACGTCAATCAACTTTAAATTTTTGTGAACGGCGGTATTGATGACCACTGGTGGCGTAAGCAGTCTGCTGTTTGCGGCATCAAAAATATACAAGCTTTTAGTCGTAGGCTTTATATTCCAAAAACCAATTTCATCTGCGCCATCTCCGTTGAGGTCTCTTAGATTTTCTAGATTAGATTTATAAGCGTTTTCTATGGTAAAAGGGCTTAGGTCTGGAGCGCTAAAGATAATAACGCTTGTACAATCCCCTTTGCAGATTGCTGTAGTCTCTGACACGTTGCTCTGAGCAGTATCTGACAGTAATGTTGGACCATTTATATAGGCATAATCTGAAAGTCCATCACCATTAAAGTCACCAAAAAGTTGTCGGTTTCTTGTTTTGGCAATGACGGTTTCTCGAAATTTTGGTAAAATAATAGCATTCTCATTCTTAGGGTCGTCTGCAACCCCTTCCCTCATTATTTTATAATCTCCATTTTTCAATAGAATGGAAAGGTACGATTCATATTCTTCTGTTACCCCGCCATATTTTACGTTCTTGGTAAAAATAACTAAATACAGTCCGTCTTCTTTAATGATAGACATTTCGCCATCTGAAATTTCTTGTGTATAGTCTGGAAATTGTTCAAATAAAACCAATTTGTCTTGAGTCACTTCTCTTTTAGTGCGCTCTTTTCCGTAGTAAGCTACCCTATCCATATAGTACCGCTGTAGAAATGGGGCTTTTAATTGCGTATGGTTTTCGTTCCATCGTTTCACAAAGGCACGAACGTCATCTTCATTTTTAGGGTCTACCTCATTACAAGCAGTAAATAATACTACTAAAGTGCAAGCAATTACGTAAACATATTTCATTAAAAAGAGGGGTAGATTGATTCTCTATAAAGATAAAGGAATTTAGCGGTTATTCTATGGCTGAACAGAACTTCTGAAAATAGAGAAATATAAAAAAACCCACAGTATGCTGTGGGCTTCTATGCTTTTATATGTAGAAAATCTATGTATCACCTCGCTGCCCCGATGGGCTCTCCTTTACATTTCCGCGTTCGCTATAACCAGCTGGATCATTCGATTCTGGCACTTTTTTTGGATTTTCTTTGATTGGCTTCTCAGCCTGATCGGGCTTAGAATTCGGTTCGCCAGGATAGTCTTGATTTGTAATATCCTGCGCGTTCTTCTTGTCTTTGTGTAACATCGGGGTTTTATCGTTCTTTTCCATGCTTTCAAGTTTAATTTATTCTTAAAAATACATCAGACTATCCTTTGTTTCACAAAAATTTAGAACGATTAACACAAGCGTTAACAACAATTTATTAACCATAAAAAAAACCCGCGGTTTCCCACGGGCTTAATTCAAAATAAATAATTATCAAAAAATTACTCTTTGATAAACTTTTGAGCACTTACCACACGATTATTGTCGATTAAATTTAAAACATACAATCCTTGTGATAAAGATGCTGTATTAATCGTATTTCTTGCGAATAAGTCGCCATCTTTTACCACGCGGCCTTGCATATCGACCATAGTAAACCTAAGGTTCTGTGTATCTACACCATTAACAGTGAGCATGTTGGTAGTTGGATTTGGGTAAATACTAAACGTATTGTTGGTTACACCGTTAATTCCCAACGTACCTTCTGGCAACTCAATCATTGGCCCTCCGGCTGGGGTTGTTACCCACAAACCGAACGCCGGACCGTTACTATTTTGTGACGGATCTAAAAAACCAGATGCATACACAGTAATTGCAGCCCCTTCAAGACCCAATGTAGCCAGCGGAGCACTATATCCTGCCACTTGCGTCACACCGTCGGCCAGACGAATTTCGAGATTGTAATCTGCTTCAGGCACTGACAAATATCCTTGAAACTCAGTTGGAGAAATATCATCTACCAAAGTTCCTGCCCCCACTCCTGTTTCAACAACATCAACTGTAGGTGCATCTGTTGCACCGTGGTGCACTAAAATATCTACTAATGCCGGGTCTGCAGCAGCTTCCCTAGCTCCAGAAAAAATTTCTAAAGATAATGGTGGTGCAGGGTTGTAACCTGTTGGACTTACAATACCATACGCAACTACAATATATGTTTCACCATCCATTAAGGTCACGGGTACTGTTAAAAGAGCATCTGCAACACTCGTACTGTTGGCAGGTGCCACAGAGAGTTCAATCTCGGTACCTGCTGGCAAATCTACAAATGGCGAGGCCGTTCTAAATTCAAAATCGTCTAACGTATTTACATCGTCAACGTACACATCAACAGTTGCAGCAGCCAAATCTGCACTATTGTGAACCACTTGTACACGGGCTGTTTGTGAAATGGCAGTGATTCCAATTAATAGGAAACTTGCACTTAGTAATAACTTTTTCATAGGTTTTATTTTTAGTTTGGATAAAGATACATTTCAATTTTTTTTGTTTAATCATTTTTAAAATAAGTTTAACAATATAATTTACCTATCTGAAAGCCTGCTATTTACATAAATAAAAAAGACCACTTCTTTACAAAGTGGTCTTTTCAATTTATTTGGCTGCTATTATTGCACCCGGGTCGCATCGTCCTGGTCGCCATACTGATTGGTATGTTCAGGTTTTTGTGGACCTTTATGTGTTTCTGGATGTAGGCTTTCTGTTAGTTCACCCTTTTTTTTCTTTTTCTCATCGGCTTTATCTGTACTCATAGTAAGAAATTTATGCGGTATCCCGCGGTTGATGTTTTTCTCTTTTTTCTTTCACTTGGTGATTAATTTCACGTCCATCGGCTTCATTCGCTTTTTCATCAATGGCGCTATCTTTAATACTTGTTTTGTGGTTCTCCTGTCCTGGTATTTTTTTGTTGTCTTTCATAATATCATATTTAGTTTACCTAAATATACGTGTATCTCTTTGGAAACTTTAATGCATTAATATAATTTAACATCACATGTTAAACCCTTCTGAATTGGCATACCACTAAGAAAATTTTCGCTGGGCTATTCGTAATTTAGAACTATTAAAAAAATAAGATAATCGCTGAAAATTTCAGCAATAAAATTTGAAATATGAAAACTACGAAAGAAAAAGCCGACGAGCAGATCCATGACAAATTAGTGAACAACTTACAGGAACTCTTAGAAAAAAATTACGATGCAGAGAAAGGGTTCACAAAAGCTATGGAAGATGCTAAAAATCCGCAACTAAAAAATTTCATGAAACATCAGGCCGCACAGCGCAGTCGTTTTGTGAACGAACTAGACCAAGAAATCAGAAACCTGAACGAAACACCCAAAGAAAAAGGAAGTTTTACTGGTGATCTGCACAGAACTTGGATTGACATTAAAACAGCACTAACTGGTGAAGACGACGAAGCCGTATTGGAAGAATGCATCAGAGGCGAAAAAGCAAGCGTACAAGAATACGAAGATCGCTTACAAAACAACAATTTTCCTCCTCAGGTCCAAAACGTACTCAACAATCAGCTTACCGAAATAAGAGGAACACTGTCTAGAGTAAAAACGTTAGAAGATATTGCAGACGCTAATGGATAAACTCCAGTAACTATTCAAATCGTACTAAAATCACTTTAGGCATAATTTCTAGGGTGGTTTTTTTTTTTAGCAACTGAGTAACTGAGTAACTGAGTAACTGAGCAACTGAGTAACTGAATAACTGAGCAACTGAGCAACTGAGTAACTTAGCAACTGAGTAACCTAGCAACTGAGCGACTGAGCAACTGAGCACATGCAAACTACGCTACCTCAATACCCGCTTCTTTTATTGCTTTAAATCCGCCAGCTACGTCAATGACGTTATGATAACCGCGCGCCTTTAAAATGGATGCTGCAATTACTGATCTATATCCACCGGCGCAATGCACGTAGAATGGTTTTTCTTTAGGAAATTTCGAAAGATGCTCATTGATAAATTCTAGGGATGCGTGTTTTGCTGAAGGGATATGAGCTCCTTCCCATTCGCCATCTTTTCGAACGTCAAATACTTCTGCATCTTGTTCTAATTTATCTTTTAATGTAGAAGCCGGAACAGACTCCATACTATCAGTTTCTTTACCTGCGGCGATCCATGCATCGATCCCTCCTTTTAAATACCCCAAGGTATTGTCGAATCCAACCCGCGAGAGTCGCGTAACAGTTTCCTCTTCCCTACCTTCTGGTGTAATAAGCAAAATGGGCTGTCTTACATCTGCTATCATGGCTCCTACCCATGGTGCAAATCCGCCATCTATCCCAATAAAAATAGATTGTGGAATATGTGATTCCATAAAGTCTTTTTGGTGCCTTACATCGAGTACTAAAGCAGCAGTAGCATTGGCCAATTCTTCAAATTCCTGGGCGTTTAAGGGTTTGGTTCCTCTGTCTAGCACATCATTAATATCATCATATCCTTCCTTATTCATCTTCACATTCAGCGGGAAATACGAAGGCGGCGGTAACAGTCCGTCGGTCACTTCGGTGATAAACTCGTCTTTAGTCATGTCTGCGCGCAAGGCATAGTTCATTTTTTTCTGATTGCCCAATGTATCTACGGTTTCTTTCATCATGTTTTTTCCACAGGCCGAACCAGCACCATGTGCAGGATATACAATCACATCATCTGGAAGGGGCATTATCTTATTCCGAAGGCTTTCATATAAATAACCAGCAAGGTCTTCTTGGGTAAGGTCGGCTCCTTTTTGGGCAAGATCTGGCCTGCCTACATCACCTAGAAATAAAGTATCTCCACTAAAAATACAATGCTCTTTTCCATGTTCATCTCTTAGTAAGTAGGTCGTACTCTCCATGGTATGCCCAGGAGTATGCAATACCTTTATCGTCACCTTTCCTACCGAAAATTCTTGTCCGTCAGTGGCAATCAACGCATCAAATGAAGGGTTTGCATTTGGGCCATACACAATTGTTGCACCAGTAGCCTTGCTGAGTGAAAGATGGCCGCTCACAAAATCGGCATGAAAATGTGTTTCAAAAATATACTTGATGGTCGCTCCGTCACGCGTCGCTCGATCTGTATATGGTTTTGTTTCTCGCAACGGATCGATAATTGCTGCGACACCATCGCTTTCAACGTAATAGGCTCCTTGACTCAAGCAACCTGTATATATTTGTTCTACCGTCATTTTTTTAGAGTTTCAGCAAAGATACAAAGTAGGAACGAGCTGTATATTTTGAAAATTGGAATTGTGCTCTTTAATCAGGTGTTTAAATCCATCACACTTCCGGACAATAAATTTCGATTGTTTATTTTCTTAATTATTTCTGAAAGTTTTCGGTTGAAAAACAACAAAATGTATCTTTACCCGCTTGAACCAATACCTAGATGATGAAACTATTCCTTATTTCAAGTTTGGCATTGCTTGCAGTTGCCTGTAATTCTACTAAAAGCACCGAAAGCAAGAAAATGACCCAGGCAGAATATGCCAGTACAATTACCGCAGACGACCTTAAGGAACATCTGTACATTTTTGCTGACGACAAAATGCAAGGGCGAATGACGGGGACGCAAGGTCAAAAATTGGCAGCCGAGTACTTGCGTAATTTTTATATGGACCAAGGTATTACTTCTCCTATTGAGCCAAACAACTACTACCAAAACATACCGGCTGAATATTTCAGCAGAATGAAAGAACCAGCACCCTCTGAAAATGTGGTGGCGTTTATTAAAGGAAGCGAAAAGCCAGATGAAGTTATTGTACTTTCTGCACATTATGACCACGTAGGTGTGGAAAATGGCGAAGTTTTTAATGGAGCTGACGATGATGGTAGCGGGACGGTTTCAATGCTAGAAATGGCCGAAGCATTCCAACAAGCGGTGAAAAATGGTCAAGGCCCAAAACGGTCCATTCTATTCTTGCATGTAACCGGTGAGGAGATTGGTCTCTATGGTTCGAGATACTATACTGAAAATCCGCTATTTCCGTTAGAAAACACGGTGGCAAACCTAAATACCGACATGATCGGACGTATAGATCCAGACAAAAAAGACAACCCAAACTATATCTACCTCATAGGAAGTGATAAATTAAGCCAAGGCTTACACGACCTTTCTGAACAAGTAGCGGCACAGTACAGCGACTTAGAGTTAGATTACACCTATAACGATGAGAACGACCCGAATCGTTTCTACTACAGAAGTGACCATTTTAACTTTGCCAAAAACAATGTGCCGATCATCTTCTATTTTAACGGTACGCACGAAGATTACCACCAGCCTACCGATACGCCAGACAAAATTGAGTATGAGCTTATGGCAAAAAGAGCGCAGTTAATTTTTCACACAGCGTGGCAATTGGCAAACCAAGAAGAGCGTATCACAGCCGATAAGCTATAAGAATTTTTATATTTTATATTCTGAAAAAACCGAATGTTAGCGCATTCGGTTTTTTTGTGGATTGATTTATTCCAAAAAAATAAGCCGGCATTCCTTACAAATCTTGTTGCTAAAAATAAAAGTGCTTATTTTCAGTAGTTGAAAAAACTTCAAATTTGTAGTTGTTTCGGTATTTTTCTTACTTTTAAGCATCTAACAAAGAAATCCAAATGAAACATCCACTATTGCTGTTGGTGATCGTCGCACTTATATTCAGTTCCTGTCAGTCTGATGAGTATATAGCTACACCCACCGAACTAGACCAAGAACTTACTGCACTATTGAATGAACGTTCTGACGGACAAGGACTTTCGTTTTTTGTACTACCCGATGAAGAGGACTACGCTAGCATTCCGCAAGATCCTCTAAACCCAATCACCCAAGAAAAAGTACGTTTGGGTAGATTGCTCGTTCACGAAACAGCCACAGGCGGAAATCCGAAAATGCCAGATAACCAATATACCTACGCATGCGCAAGTTGTCATCCCGCTGCTTCTGGATTTTCAGCAGGAATTAGACAAGGAATAGGAGAAGGAGGTATTGGTTTCGGACTAAAAGGTGAAGGAAGAATACCTATGGACAAAGGTGCGATGCCGAGAGACAGTATAGATGTACAACCTATAAAACCACCCACACTCATTAATGTTGCGTATCAGACCGTAGCACTCTGGAACGGCGCTTTGGGCGCACAGGGCATTAATGCACCGTATGTACAACAAAATGCCGAAATCATACCTGAAAATCTATTAGGGTTCCAAGGTCTTGAAACACAAGGTGTAGCTGGGCAGACCATGCATCGATTAAAAATAGACACCGAATTTGTAGAAACTTTTGGTTACAAAAGCCTGTTCGACGAAGCGTTTCCAACTTCTCCAGAAGACGAACGATATACCCCAGTAAATGGTGCTTTGGCCATAGCGGCGTTTAATCGAACTATTTTGGCGAATAAAGCACCTTGGCAAGAGTGGTTGCGTGGAAATACGACTGCGTTAACCCCAGAACAGAAACAAGGTGCCCTACTCTTTTTTGGCAAGGGTAAGTGCTATGAATGCCATACAGGGCCCGCCTTAAAATCGGAAGGATTTTACGCATGGGGACTCTACGATTTCAGCCCGGAGGAAACAATTTTATTTAACGACAATATGCTTTCTTTTAATATTTCAGTGCAACGCGGTAGAGGAGAGTTTACAGGACGTGCTGAAGATAATTTCAAGTTTAAAGTTCCCACCTTGTACAATTTAAAAATGAATTCATTTTACGGTCATGGCGGTTCGGTAAACAGTATTCGCGAGGTGGTTGCTTATAAAAATGCAGGGGTAAAACAAAATACTGAAATTCCAGACAGTCAATTGGCCCCGCAATTTGGAACTACCAACCTGAGTCCTGCAGAAATAGATTTGATTACAGATTTCTTAGAAAATGGGCTGTATGATGCTACCATTGAGCGTTACGCGCCCACCGCAGTGCTTTCTGGGAATTGCATACCGAATAACGATCCGCAATCGCGTATCGACTTAGGATGTGATTAATCACCGTCTGGATCGGGAAATACAGTCGCTTCATATGCGCCGGCGTCAGGACTGTTAGCATCTCTTGGCGTACCATTTAAATCAACTGGCGGTGCAATTCCTCCAGCTCCAATACCTTCAGCGGCAGATGTTCCTTGTTCAATATTGAAATTGTTATTTTCTGTGTCTTGAAAAACAGGGTCTTCATTTCTAACAATTGCCGTATACAATTCGTTATTACCAAATTGGTATTCGGGTATTTCAGTAAATTCATTGTTAGGGTCATCAAACCGTATCAAACTATTCTGAAAGTTAAAGTTGAAAATAGAACCGCCTGGCTGATTTAGAATCCCTAATTCGCGCTGTTCGTTTCCGTAGATAATACAATTGTTGAAATTGGCTTGAAGTACATCGGCCACCAAAACTTCATCAGGACCTACTTGGAAAACATTGTCGATCTGTACACTCGGGAAATTTCTAAAACTGTTGGTCCAATAATTTACAAATGTGCAATGGTTAAATTCATAACGTCCCCCAAAAGAACACGCCAAGGAGGCTTGCCCACTATTATTGATCACGACATTTTCGCCATACACATCGCCCGTAAAGGCAATTAAGCCTGAAACTGCACTGTTGTAGATTTGAACATTTCGCAGCTCTAACGTTCGAGGTCCTGTGTTGTTATCCATTCTGATACCTGCAATCCCATTCTTGATGGTAGTATAGTTAAATTCGTGGTCTACACTGCCATCGGTAAGCCAAATAAATCCCCATTGGCCTGGAATATCGCTAAAGCTAGGTTCTAAACGATCTCCTTCAAAAATGACCTCATTTTCTAGTGCTACGGGGTCTGTACTTGGTGCGCCCAACACTTTCATAGAAGCATTGTTGGCAACCAAAATACCACTGTTTTCATGAAAATGCACGCGGGCACCTGCTTCTACAGTTAATGTTTTTTCTGGTGGAACTGCCGCGAAACCATAGATCACGTAGGGTTTCTCGTTCGTAAAGGTAAGTTCGTTGTCATCAAGAAAGAACCCTTCTATCTCAAAGGCTTCTTCACCCGAACCAATGGTAAGCGTTTCAAAAATTCCATTGCCTAAATCGGCTGGAAACAAAAATACAGCATCCTGAACTAAAGTTACCAGCTCTACCTGTTGTTGATTTCCGCCACCATCAAACACCAATTGGTCTGTATATAAAAACTGCATCTCGTTACTCGGTGCGCTGTTTATATCGAAGGTAGTTTCAATAAAAATAAAAATACTATCCTGAGCAAGCACTTGTACATCTGTAAAGCTCTTTCCTGGCAGCCCATCTACATTTAAACGATAATTAGAAGCTTCTCCCTGAGCCAGTGCCAGAGTTGGAATGCTAATATCCTCATCGGTACGATTGTACACTTTTAAGTTATATGTGCTAGAACCTATATTGCTAAAAACGGTGTCTAAAAAAACGGTGTCTCTCGAAAACTCTAGATTTCCTGAGCTTGCAACCGTTTCAAAATCGTTTCTACAAGAACTCCATGTGATTACACAGGCCAGCAGGGCAAGAGTGTACAAATACTTCATTAAGCTTTAATTTTCAGTAAAAATATAACTTTTTTATAAGGGGAATATTGTTTGTCGGGCAAAGTTTCGGTTGGCCCCTACTCCCCTACTACTTCTCTATTCTGATTTTAAAAAGTTTGTCCCAATTTTTTCCGGTTACGTATAAAATATTGGGCTCGCCTTTATAAGCAATACCGTTCAACACGTCGATTTCAGCATGTTTGGTGACTTGGTCTTTCAATCCTTTTAAGTTCACTACGCCTTCTACCGCACCATTTTCAGGATTTACGATGGCGATAGCATCTTTTCTGTAAACATTAGCATAGATTCTATTGTCTACCCATTCTAGCTCGTTAATCGTGTCTATTTTACTTTTATTGGTATACACCTCTATATAGCTTTTTTCTGCGAGGGTTTCTTTGTCGAGCTTCCATATTTTTTCAGTACCATCGCTTTTATATATGGTAGCACCATCGTTGCAAAGGCCCCAACCCTCTTCACTTTCGCCATAGACAAAGGTTCCCATTTTCTGGAAGGTATTTTTATTGTAGATAAAGCCATTGCCACTTTTCCAAGTGAGTTGATAGATTTTATTTCCGACAATGGTCATTCCTTCGCCAAAGTATCGATCTCCTATCGCTTCAGAAGCCAGCACTTCGCCGGTAGTATAATCTGTTTTACGAAGCGTAGATTGCTTGTATTGCCCAGTGCTTTCGTACAAGGTGTCGTTGCTAAATTCGAGTCCTTGTGTATACGCCTTCGGGTCATGCGGATAGGTTTCCAGAATGGTGTATGAGTAAATTTCAGGCTTTTTTGGAGCTACGATAGTAATATTTTTTTCTACGGAATATTCCTTACCATCAACCATCACCACAGCTACTATGGTATGCTTCCCCATTTTTTGTGCTGCCAAGGGGAATGAACTACCAGTGACTTCAGTTCCATCGAAGGTATAATTGGTGGAGGCTATTTCAACATTTTTCTTATTCTGAAGCGATACAGAAAGTACATCAGACGGACTGTACTTTTTCTTCTCGTCGGCTATTTCAATAAAAAAATATGTATCTGGATTCTTAATTTCATCTTCGCAGCTTACAAACAAAGCTGCTAAAAACATGAAGATGATCGTGTTATAAAATTTCATGGTATTGTTCAATTTTAACGCAAGATAGCCAATAATAATTGATGGTAAAAATGCTTGTAGAAGCATGAAAAGTGCCGTATATTTGCATCGGCAAGTCCTACACAACCAGCTCCTGCTTAATCCCCCAGGGCGGGAACGCAGCAAGGGTACGCGGTCGTAGCGGTGTGATGTAGGTAGCTTGCCATTTTTTGTGCGCTAAAGTGTCGTTTCTATTTGGAATACTTAACACAACACCGCATCTTTGTGCTTTCCTCAAACCTATGCCAAAAGTTATATTTATTACAGGAGCCTCTTCAGGAATTGGAAAAGCCATTGGCTTATTTCTACACGAGAAAGGATATTCGGTCTATGGCACCAGTAGAAATCCGTCGAACTACCAAGATGTTGTTCCCTTTCCTCTGTTGAAACTTGATGTAACAAAACCAGATACCATTGAAGATACCGTAGCGCAGATTATTGCTGAAACGGGACAAATTGATGTCTTGATAAATAATGCGGGTGTTGGTATTACGGGCCCAATTGAAGAAACACCAATAGACGAAATCCGAAATGCTTTTGAAACCAACTTCTACGGACCATTACATGTTATAAAAGCGGTGATGCCGCAAATGCGGAAACAGAAAAAAGGACATATAATTAACATCACTTCAATTGCTGGGTATATGGGATTGCCATATCGGGGAATCTACAGTGCTACCAAGGCTGCGTTAGAAATCACCGCAGAAGCCTACCGAATGGAAATCAAGCAATTTGGAATACACATGACCAATGTTGCTCCTGGCGATTTTGCCACGAATATTGCCTCTGGGCGCTACCACGCACCGGTTTTAGAAGGTTCTCCGTACAAACAGGCCTATAGTGCAACGCTGAAAACCATGAATGAGCACGTAGATGCAGGTAACAATCCGAATGAAATGGCAATGGCAATTCATCGCATTATTGAAACTGAGCAGCCTAAAATTCATTATAAAGTGGGAGCCTTTTTACAAAAATTTTCAGTTGTGCTAAAACGGGTGCTCCCCGATAAAACGTACGAAAAAATGCTGATGAAGCATTATGATCTATAATATAACCCTAGCTTCCAACCCGCCCAAACTCCGTTCGGTACGGGCAAGCTTCCAACTTCTAGCTCCCAGCAATCTACTTTTTATCACAAGTTATCGACATTGCTTTTTAGCCGTTGCTATCTTCCTTATTTTTACCAAAAATTAAACACAACACCTCATGAAATTCTTCATTGATACCGCAAACTTAGAACAGATACGTGAAGCTCAAGACTTGGGCGTATTAGATGGCGTAACCACCAATCCTTCGCTCATGGCAAAGGAAGGAATAACAGGTCGTGACAACATCCTGAAACACTATGTAGATATCTGCAACATTGTAGATGGTGATGTTTCTGCGGAAGTCATTGCTACAGATTTTGAAGGAATGGTACGTGAAGGTGAACAATTGGCTGAACTGCACGAGCAAATTGTTGTGAAAGTCCCTATGATTAAAGAAGGGGTAAAAGCCATCAAATATTTTACCGACAATGGTATTCGAACCAATTGCACGTTGGTATTTTCTGCAGGACAAGCACTATTGGCAGCAAAAGCAGGTGCTACGTATGTTTCGCCGTTTATTGGAAGACTGGACGATATTTCTACCGATGGTCTTAATCTGATTGCTGAAATTCGGTTGATTTATGATAATTATGGTTTTGAAACACAAATCTTGGCAGCCTCAGTACGACACACCATGCACGTATTAGAATGTGCTAAAATTGGTAGCGATGTAATGACGGGCCCACTTTCATCTATTGAAGGCTTACTAAAGCATCCTTTGACCGATATCGGACTCGCAAAATTCTTAGAAGATTATAAAAAAGGAAATTAGTATCTGGCAAATTAGTACTAAAAAATTTAATCTAAGTGGGCTTCGGCCCACTTTTTAGTTTTTATCTGTTTCCCTAGACATTAAAAACCCAAAAGGTTTTAAACTCGGAATGTGCAAGAAAATTACGTTGATGATTCCCAAAACAGGAATCGCCACCACCATACCAATTATACCCCAAATCATATTTCCTAAAATAACTGCGAGGATAACAAACAACGGATTTAAATCTACGTCTTTGCCCACAACATAGGGTTGCAGAATATAACTTTCAACAAATTGACTTACTACAAAGGTGATAGTTACACCTATTAAAATACCCAACTCGCCATCAATGAGATATCCGAAAATCAGCGCTAGGCTATACCCCATAATATTTCCCAAATAAGGAATAATGGTGAGTGCCGCAGCAATTAAAGCAATCAGAATAAAATTACTCACCCCCGAAATACCCAAGCCAATACCATAAATAAGTGCGAGTATTGCAATTAATTTTAGCTTTCCGAGTAGGTAACCTTGTGCCACAGAAATGGTTTGGCGTATGGTTTTCTTTACCTCCTTATTTTTTTCTTTGGAAAAAAACTTCAACAGAAATTTTTTGAACTTTGTTCTGAACCTCAACATAAAAAACACATAAATAAAAACCAGTAGGTACATGCCTAGAAAACCGATGAGCTTACCCAAGTAGGTAAGAGCGCCAGAACCACCATTGGCTGTACCGATAAATTTAAAGTTTGTGATTTTCGATTTGTATCCCTCTAATTTCTTTTCTGTAACGGGTGTATTCTGGGTGATGAATTGGGTTGCCATCTCAACTTTAGGCTTTATGACATCCTTCATGGCTCCCCATTTCTCGACCATTTCATTCATTTGTGCTGTAACTAGTACAAAAAAGCCACAAGAAATGATAAACAAAATTAGTGTACTGGATAAACTGGCTAGCGTTCTGTTCAGTTTAAAGTGTTCTAGCTTCTGGGCTACTGGGAGGATAAGCAAAGACAAAATTGCCGCCAATGTGAGCGGTGCTAAAAACGACTTGCCTTCGACCAGTAACAAAAGACTTATCGCAATAAACAAAACGAAGGCTACGGCCCTATACAAATAGTTTTTTTCTGCCATGATAGGTTGTTTCCCTCAAAATAAAATAATTTATCAGAGTTCTATTCGTGTTTAACACGAATTTATACCATCTTCATCACCGTAGCTAGGTTTGCTATTCAGTACGCAACATCTTTATGGCTTGTTCTTTCCAATTGTCGCTATCAAATTCGTTCATACTGGTATATACTTCAAAAGGTGAAAGTTCTGCAACATCGATGGTCGTAGACGCAACTCCACCTAGGTAGGTGGCGTCGTCATCTTCAAACGAAAACGAATAAATAAAATACTGCTGTTCTTCGTGCTCTATTTCGCCTACCACCGTGATGGTATTCGGGTAATAATCGAAACTCGTATCACCCACAGCATTGTACAACGATAATCTACCATATTCGATTGGTGCTAAAAAGTTTTCTGGAACCTGGTCTGGTAAACCGGCATCTATCAAGGCTTCCATGATTTCGTAGCGATTATACAGATTTTCCATCTTTTGGGATAAAAATTCTGGTGCAATTTCAACTTCTTTTTCAATCGCAGCAAGCAATGCCCTTAGGGCAATCGACGAGTCAGACTCTGGACTATCGGCCAATGTCAATAAAGCACGTTCAGTAGTAGGGCTTAGTGTTTGTTGTGCCTTAGCGATGTCGATATAACTTGAAATTAATGTATAACCAAGGTATGAAAACTGCTTGCGCTGTATGGTATCGTTGTATTTTTTTGCATCTGTTTCAAAATACGTGAGCAGTTGTTCGCTATACTGGTATAATTTAGGTCCATACAGAGAGTCTTTCATATGGTTACTGAACAAATCTACAATACCATCTCGATAAGGTTCATACTTTAATACGGATAATAATCGGGCACTTTCAGCCACCACGACCTCTGGCTTGTCTTTCAGGCCATTAAAGATATCAAAGTCGACATCCTCTTGTATGGTTAAGTCTTTCTCTTGCAAGAACTCGAAAAAGGCAGGAAGTGCATTTTTATCGGTCAACTCAGGAAGCCAACCCATTATTTGGGTTTTATGGTTGTTGGACGCATTTGTTGATTTATAAAATTTCAAAAGGGTTTTTAAAGACTTTTTACTATCCAACGTAGCGATTTCATCGATGATTTTATTTTTAACCGAATAGGTTTCGCCTTCATCCATAAATTTAACATTCAATAATTTTGAAAGTGCTTTTTCTTCAGATTTGTCGAATATATAGTAGCTGAAGGCTCCTTTAGCCGATTCAAACACCAACGAATCTTTACTTTTCAGGTTCTTTACAAACAAATCCATTTTCGAATCTGTTAAATTAAAATTTGAAGACGTACCATTAATCTCAAATGTGTTGAAGTAGGTATCTACCCTATCCAATTCGTCTTCACCTACATAACTTAATAGCAATATGATATCCCTTCCATCAAGTAATAATTCAATTTTTTGTCTAATATGGCTATTTCCATTCTGAAGGAGGAGTTGTCTAGATGGCAATCCTCCCAATGTACTTGGTTTCGAACCGATAATCGTATCATTGTATTCAAGTATGTCTTCGGTATAATCGTCATAGAATTTTTCGAGTGCCTCAGACCTCAAATAAGGTGTTGCCGTTATCTTCTGAATCATATAGCAGCCCCCAGTAGCGGCATCTAGCGCAGCATACGCATTGTACGACTCGAACATATCTGAAGCCGTATACGCAATGGTTTCTTTCAGTTCTGGAAATTGCGGCATCCGTATTTGGTGCCGGTCATTCAATGTAATTAACGAATCTAATTTAAGGGGTTGGTACGGATTAAACTTCAGGGAATTCAGAAAAGTATCATTTTCCGAAATGGTATCGTCTTTGGAGATGGCTTGGCTTAGCAGCAAATAAAAACGATTTCCCCTAAAAAAAGCATGCGCTCGGGCATGATAGGTTTTCGAGAGTTCAATTTCGTATGACGTCCCTGGAACTCCATCTACCTCAATTTCTTTTGGCTCACTAAGAATTTTTCCTTGATTTTCCAGAAGACTAGAAACTTGTTCGTTAAATAGGTCTGCGTCGTTCAAGTAATAGCCAATAGGCTGGTCGTTGTATCGAAATAAGTTGAACGTATTCTGGTTGGGATCCTTCATTGAGAACAGGTGCAGAAAATACTCAATATCGGGATTGCTGGGGTCTGGTGCCGTTCTCGACAAATCGGTCGTCTCACCAATTGTTTGCACTGTGTACGCCCCTAAATCATTTTCAAGAGTTTCCCAGGTTACTTCGGGAACTTCCCGTTCAAAAAATTGAATCGAATTAAAAAAGGTGTCGACGTAAGGTGATGAAAGTTCGCTCATCTGATTTTCAACTAAAAACGCAAAAAGATGATTATCAATATCGAAATATTGTGCACGCATAGTGCCATCTTCTGTTTTCATGATTACTTCAACTCCGTTACTATCGCCTACTGAAATTTCTCTTCGGCCTATTAATTCGTTAGTAGCATCTTCCAATTGGTTGTCAATCACCTTGTCTATGATATTTCCCTCGCTTGCGAGATCTGAACCAGTATAATCCATAAAGAAATAACTGAAACTCCCTCCCGAATACAAGTCTGCTACCGTATAAATATTGTATTGTCCAGACATGGGAATCGCGATGGCCTTATCTGGAGTCTTTAAACTAAAACCAGCTTCTTTATAAGTGGTAGTCATCCAATCGTCTTCATTAACTTTCAAATCGAATGTAAACTCAGGATCGTTAAAGGTAGCACCCACGGGTCTCACAGTATATCCTTTCTTTTCCAATAAATCTAGTACGCCACTGTTTCCCGGGAGGTGGGCCGCTCCTACCCCAGCAAAGATTGTTTTTCGCTGCATGATAGAATCTAGGCTCTTTACCATTTTGGTGTTGCGTCTTTCCATTACTTTATCGATGGGCCACCAACCGTTTAAATAATAATAAATTTGTTCTAGGCTGCCCTGATAATATACGTCTATGAGACGCTCTAACTGTTGGTTCGCCTCTGCTTCATCTAAATCTATCAATTCTAAAATTGCATGCCGCAGCTCTTCCTTCGGAATATCTTCCATATCTGGAATCTGATCATCCAAATCTTCAAGTCCGGTGATTTCTTTGTTGAAATGATTGGCTACCCCAAACAAATAGACATCTAAAAAAGTACGCTTATCGGTTTCTTTTGAAATATTAGGCGATAAAGCCGATTCGATCATAAGCGGATGTGAAATCGGAAAGTCTTCAATAGACGAACCATTTATTTCCATGAACTTTTGGGCAAGGCGCTCGTATTCTTCTTGGGAAAGTATTTCTTTATAAATGTTTTGAGTCCCTTCATAAGATTCCATCTTTTCCTTGATAGCACCTCCCATGATGTTTGGGTCGATTTCAAGGGCGAAAATTTCTGTGTTCTTTATAGCAGGGATAACCGAGTCTGAAAATTGAAATACACGCTCATCTTGAAGGTGCATGGTGCCGAAAACATACGACTTACCTACTGTGTTGTTTTTGGTAATCTCCCAGAGTAATTTATAATTAGACCGATCTTGGGCGGCGACTATAGCAGTAAAACAAAGGAATATAGAAACGAAAATATTACGTGAATGCATGATGATAAGTAGATGTTATATAAATAAGGGGCTTTAACGCTTGCCGACAAAGATGCAGAGATAATCTACTAAAACAAAATCTTTTTTAGAGACGAATAGTTTTGCCAATACATCTAAAATGGTACCGCGCAACACGGGCTTATAGGAATAAGTTTATTGCGTCAAACCGCAATTGGGGAAATCTGCTAAACAAAACCTACGAGCTGCGCTGGATCATTTTATTCTAACCCGAATATAATCTGAAGAATCGGTTTAGCGCAATCACTGGCGTGTTGCGCAGGACCGCAATTGGGGAAACCTGCTAAACAAAACCTACGAGCTGCGCTCGTAAAAGCTTTTTTTGTGGAGTTTTGCCATGAGCAAGCTCACGCAAAACTCCACAAAAAAACCTCCAAGTTTCCTTGAAGGTTTTGTTTGGGTGGAAGATCGGTCTCGAACCGACGACCTCCTGAACCACAATCAGGCGCTCTAACCAACTGAGCTACAACCACCATTTACTTTTCGTTTGAAAAGCGGATGCAAATATACTTCAAATCTAACGCTTGTACAATAGCTTCGTATTTTTTTTAAATCAAATCGAAAATTGAATCAACCGCAGGCAAACGCTCTACCGTAAAACCTTCTGCCGCTTCGGTTCCAATGAGCCTTCCCAAGTTCCTGTTTCTGTATAACATGCTGTCGGTTGCATTTTTAGACGAAATTGGGGTATTAGGTTCTTTGGAGTGTTCATCGAAAAACTGACTTTTATAAGCGAAAATCGCTTTCATCTTTTGGTCTTCAAAACCAGAAATATCTACCACAACATCTGGGGTTAACTCTTTCCATTGAATGTAATGGTACACATGTTTTGGTCGCCACGGGTGTTGGTGGTTGCCTTCGTGTATGGTCTCAATTTTTACAAGTCCGCTCAAAAAACAAGCATCACTCACTAATTTACTTCCCCTACCGTGATCTATGTGCCGATCGTCCACCGCATTGCACAGAATAATTTCTGGGCGGTATTTTCTTATAATTTTAATAACTTCAAGTTGTGTGGCGTGATTATTTTCAAAAAAGCCGTCGGCAAACGCTAAATTGTGGCGCATCGAAACTCCCAAAATGTCGGCTGCAGCTTTTGCTTCGTCTTTTCGTATTGCGGCACTACCTCGGGTACCCAGCTCACCTTCGGTGATATCTAAAATCCCAACTTTTTTACCGTTTGCTATCTCTTTCGCGATGGTGCCACCGGCGCTCATTTCAACATCGTCAGGATGTGCGCCAACAGCCAATATATCTAGTTTCATCTATTTGTTATTTTCTAAAGTGCTTGTTCGTATGCTTCTTTAAGCCAGTTTTTCAGTTCTGTATCAACCTGTGAGACATCTTCAAGTCGTACACGATGTGTGCACATCGTGCCAAAAGGTCCAGAATTCTCTAAACGATCGGTGGTTGGTTTGTCTTTCAGCTTTAACCCAAGGTCTATGCGTGATTTTGTAGCCGGTTTTACAAGCGCGAACTGTTTTCCACGTATCATACTTACACTCGTCTTTTTTGGCGTAACTGTAACGTCTTTGCCAAAATTTTGGGCCGTGCTCAACAATTTTTTATAGATAGGCAACAGCGCTTCCTTTCCTTTAAATTGGTTATTAACCAGATCTTCTGGAGTATCATTTTGATCTTTAGACAGTGCTACAATCGTATTTGCAAATCCGTGGGTAACCCCAAAATCCTTTTTAAGAAAATTAACGGCTTCTGAATGTTTGCCGAAATTTTTCGTTTTTAGGAGCGATTTCCACTCATCAAGCGATTTACCCGTTTTTTCGGGCATATTGTCTATCATGGTTTGCAATGCTTTATCCATTGTTTATTTTTTTAATTTTTATTCAATCTTGCATCACAGCATTACTTTTCGCAACCTTATGAAACGCTTGCTCCATATCGTTTACTAGGTCTTTCTTTTCTTCAATTCCTACTGAAAATCGCAATAATTTATCTGAAATTCCCTGATGGGCTCTTTCTTCCGCAGAAAGCAATGCGTGGCTTGTTTTAGCAGGCGACAAAATAGTAGATTCTACCCCTGCAAGGCTCATAGATTGTTTAATGAGCTGCAATGCCTGCATAAAAGCTTCTGCATCTACTGAAGGAATCAGCTCAAAAGACAACATACCCGTAAATCCGCGCATTTGTCGTTTTGCCAAGTCGTAATCTGGATGGTCTTTTAGTCCGGGATAATGCACCTTTTCTACTAACGGATGTTGTTGTAACCATTTCGCCATTCTCTTGGCATTTTTATTCTGCGCTTTCACACGTAGCGCCATTGTTTTTAAACTGCGCTCTAACAACCAAACGGTATAATCGCTTAAACTGCCACCGATATTCTTCGATAAATTCCAGATGCGTTCCATATGTGCTGAACTAGCAGCTACAGCTCCTGCACAGATATCGCTATGGCCACCCATATATTTGGTGGCACTGTGTATCATGATATCTATTCCGAAATCGGCTGGATTTTGGTTTACAGGAGAAGCAAATGTATTGTCTATCATAGACACCAAACCATGCTCTTTGGCGATGTTGGAAATCATCTGCAAATCGGTAATCAGCATCAACGGATTGCTCGGTGTTTCTACATAAATTACTTTGGTGTTTGGCTGAAGTTCTCTTCTGAAATCAGCTTCTGAAAAACCATCGGTAAACGAATATTCAATTCCGAACTTATGGAACTCTTCCACCACAAAATTATAAGTACCACCATACAATGTTTTTTGTAACACAATGTGGTCTCCCTTTTGCAAAAAAGCAAGCAAGCAATGGCTCACGGCTGCCATACCACTTCCGAAGATCATTCCAGATTCGGTGTGTTCTAAGGCCGCTATTTTTTTACCCAAAGCTTCTTGATTGGGGGTATTAAAGTAACGCGGATAGCGTTTTACGTCTACATTTTCGTAGGCGTACGAACTGCTCATGTAAAGCGGAGAAATGGCTCCTTTAAATTGCTCATCTTTCACTTCACCCACGTGCGCACAAATTGTATTTAATCCCATGTTTTTTGAATCACCCATGCTGTAATATTTTGAAGGTCTAAGGTATTAATTCCTGTGCAGGTTTGCTATCTTTAGCCAATGAAATTATTGTTAGTAAATATTAAAGAATTACTTCAAGTTCGGGAAGAAGCGCCTTCAAAAGTAGCTGGCACCGATATGAACATCTTACCAACCCTTAAAAATGCTTGGCTTTTACTAGATGGCGACTGCATTTCAGATTTTGGTACCATGCAGCAATTGCCTAAAATTTCCGTAGAAAAAACCATAGACTGCACTGGTAAAATAGTGCTCCCCACGTGGTGCGATAGCCATACCCATATTGTTTATGCCGGAAATCGGGAGCAAGAATTTGTAGACCGAATTAACGGTCTTACCTACCAACAAATTGCCGAAAATGGCGGTGGAATTCTAAATAGCGCCAAAAAACTGCAAAACACTTCTGAAGCAGATCTATATGAACAATCTGCAGCACGATTGGAGGAAGTAATACGAATGGGTACTGGAGCGATTGAAATTAAAAGTGGCTACGGACTTACCACCGAAGCTGAATTAAAAATGCTACGGGTGGCTAAAAAATTAGAAGAAAAGTATCCGGTAGCCGTTAAAACCACTTTTTTAGGGGCACATGCTGTCCCCAACGAATTTAAAGGAAACAAAGCAGGATATTTAAACCATATCATTACCGATATGCTGCCAAAGGTGGCCAATGAAAAATTAGCCGATTATGTAGATATTTTCTGTGAAGAAGGATATTTCAGCGTTGAAGACACACACCAACTTTTGGGTGCGGCCAACAGCTACGGATTTGTACCAAAAATACATGTAAATCAATTTAATGCCATTGGCGGGGTGAAAGCTGGAGTGGTGCACGATGCCCTTAGCGTAGACCATTTAGAGGTATTGACAGAAGCCGACATTGAAGTGCTACAAAACAGCAATACCATGCCGGTTGCACTGCCCTCCTGCTCTTATTTTTTGAGCATTCCGTATACTCCGGGTAGAAAACTGATAGACGCCGGCTTGCCTCTCGCGTTGGCTACCGACTACAATCCTGGCTCTACTCCAAGCGGAAATATGAATTTTGTCGTGGCTACCGCTTGTATTAAGATGCGACTCACCCCAGAAGAGGCGATTAATGCCGCTACCTTAAACGGTGCTTATGCTATGGGCTTGAGTGCTTCACACGGAAGTATTACCAAAGGAAAAGCCGCAAGTGTGATCATCACCAAAGAAATACCGTCGTATGGGTACTTACCGTATGCGTTTGGAAGCAATTGTATAGACACTGTAATTGCAAACGGAAAAATAATAGCCTAATGTTGAAATTTTATTCGAAAGACATCTTGTTACAACATACCAATCTGCGGGAAGGCGAGTTAAAGTTTGGTGAAGTTGCCGGCACTGTTTCCAATTGGGAGGCACTAGAAAACGCACCCCAAAAGTATGTGCTTTTGGGTATTCCTGAAGATATTGGCGTTCGTGCCAATAAAGGAATTGCAGGTACTTCGGAAGCGTGGATAGTAGGACTAAAAGCTTTATGTAACATTCAACACACAGCGCTTTGCAAGGCTGATTCTGTGTTGGTCCTGGGGGCAATCGATTGTGAGGCTGAGATGGACGAAGCCGAAAAATTAAATCCTAACGACCCGCATTATCTTTTCAACCTAGGTTTGTTGGTTGAGCAAATAGATATCATAGTGAGCAAAGTAGTCGAAAAAATTGTCGCTGCCGGTAAAATTCCGATTGTGATTGGCGGTGGGCACAACAACAGCTACGGAAATTTGAAAGGAACAGCCTCTGCGCTGAAAAAAGCCTTGAATTGCATCAATTTTGACGCACACTCCGATTATAGACAGTTAGAGCACAGACATAGCGGAAATGGGTTCAGTTATGCCCAAAAGGATGGCTTTTTAGAAAACTATTTCATATTTGGACTACACCGAAACTATACATCCCAAAATGTGTACAACACATTAGCAGAAACCACCACTTGTGCCTTTTCTACTTTCGAAGAAATTTCTGTTGAAAAAACATTTCCTTTTTCCGAAGCATTGAAAAAAGCAGAACAGCACTGTTGCCAACAGCCCTTTGGTATTGAAATCGATTTGGATACCGTGGCCAATATGGGCAGTAGCGCCATGACCCCAAGCGGATTCACAGTAGAAGAATGCCGTCAATTTACGCGGTACTTTTCAGCAAAACAGAATTGCTCCTATATCCACATCTGTGAAGGAGCACCCAACCGGGAGCTTTTCGCTGGGCAAGTGGGTAAAGCGATTGCGTATTTAGTGTCAGATATTATTTCGGAATAAGTGATGCAAATTGTAACCTTCAAACCAAACTACAGTCAAGCATTCTACGATTTAAATATGGAATGGCTTGAAACTTTTTTTTACGTAGAAGCCTACGACAGAGAGGTGCTTAGCAACCCAATGAAATATATTATTGAGCCTGGCGGACATATATTTTTCGCTGTTGAAGATGACATTGTTTTAGGCACAGTCGCACTTTTAAAGCGTTCCGAAACCAGTTTTGAGCTCACCAAAATGGCCGTCCGTCCTGATGCCCGTGGCAAACAAATCGGACAAAAACTATTGCACTATTGTATCGATTTTGCGCACGATAACGATTTTGAATGCCTTTTTCTGTACTCACACAGAACACTGGAAAACGCCATTTATATCTACAAAAAGTATGGTTTTGTTGAAATTCCCTTAGAACAACCCAATCCGTACGAGCGCAGCAACATTAAAATGGAGTACCCTTTATCTTAGTTGCAATTTCAATTTGTATCTTTATAAAAAACCAAGCTATGAAAACTTATACCTTACTAGCTATTTTCGCTTTTACGCTGTTCGCGTGCAACAATAATACTGCTAAAGACAAAAATTCAGAAGAGCCGATGGCTACTTCCGAAGTAAAACAAACCGAAACTCAATCAACTTTCAACGTTACCCCCATATCGCACGCCACTATGGTATTAGATTGGGATGGAACCACTTTTTATATAGATCCTGTAGGTGGAGCGGCAGCATTTTCGGGGCAACCCCCAGCAGACCTCATTCTCGTAACCGATATCCATGGTGATCACTTTAATATGGAAACCCTTCGTGAAGTGGTTGGAGATGGCGTACGTATTATGGCTCCCCAAGCGGTAGCAGACAAAATTGATGACGAGTTACTTTCCCAGACGCTAGTCGTTGCTAACGGAGAAACCACCACTGTACCTGGGATTGATGATTTTACTTTTGAAGCAATACCCATGTATAACCTGCGCGAAGAAGCATTGAAATTCCATACCAAAGGTCGTGGAAACGGATATGTGATTGAAAAAGATGGCATGCGTGTTTATATTTCTGGAGACACCGAAGACATTCCGGAGATGAGAAACTTAGAAAACATTGATATTGCCTTTGTTTGTATGAACCTGCCTTATACAATGACCGTTGAAAGTGCGGCAAGTGCCGTGGTAGATTTTAAACCAGAAAAAGTGTATCCGTACCATTACCGAGGTTCTGAAGGTATGAGCGACGTAGGTGTTTTTAGAGATATGATAAAAAAATCGAGCGTTTCTAGCGATATTGAAGTAGTACAATTAGATTGGTACCCGAACAAAGAGTAATCCATTTTTTTTGTTTATGATAATGTCCCAAAAATCAAACAATTACGTTTTTTAGGTAAGATTCCTATGTTATTTTCTTTATTGAAAGCCAGATTTTTAGCTACCTTTAAAGAAACAAACTAGTATATCAACCATCTTTATGTTCTCCCCATCCCGCTATTTAACAGCATTGCTGTTAGTTTTTACGTTTTACCTTTCCGTAGCACAGCAAACAGATAAAGAAATTGAAGCTCTGGCAACAGAAGCACTTAAATATGAGCGTGTTCCAGATAGTATGTCTGCAATTGGAAGTAAAATCCTAAGTATTGCAAAGAATACTGCAAACGAACCTGGTCTCATAGAAGGCTACCTAATGTTGGGGCATGCCAACTATGTTAAGGGAGATTTTAAGACGTCCATTCGATATTATGACAGCCTGCTGGCTTATAAAGAACAATGGGCTAGTAAATTGTATGTGAAATTTTACAGAGCGCAACGAAATAAGGCCATAGCGACCATTCGGTCGGGTAAAACAGATGAAGGGCTCGTACAATTTGAAAAGTTACTACAGCTCACTATTGAAAACGACGATGCACTAGGAACGGCGGGAACGTACAACAACATAGGTATCAGTAAAAAAAATGAAGGGAATGTTGCTGAAGCTATAAATTTGTATGCTAAGGCAATTCATATTTATGATAGCCTAGATGCGGTAACTGCGATGCCTTCAGTTCTTATCAATATTGGTATCGCCCAATCTCTGATGGGAAACAACCCAAAAAGTTTAGAAAGTTTTCATGAGGCTGTGAAAATAGCCAAGCGGCATAAGGTCACTAGAGATGAGTACAGAGCCTATAACAATCTTGCGGTTAGCTTTCTAGGAGCAGATCAGGCAGATTCTGCCATATTTTATCTCAAAAAAAGTATTCCGCGATACAAAAAGAATAACATAAAGAGGGAAGAATACCTCGCTTACCAAAACTTAGGAGCGGCTTTCACATTAAAAAAACAAAGCGATAGCGCCTACTTTTATCTAAACAAATCTATCATAGGTTTTAAAGAACTTGAGAATCCTAGGGGGCTGGCCGAATCTTATTCACGAATGGCAGACCATTACTACGAAATGGAAAAGTACGATGAAGCTATTGCCTATGGTGATAGTTCGATTACAAAAGCAAAAAGCATCGATAACTTTGTGATTTTAAAAGGCAACTATTCGCGTCTTTCTTCAATTTATGAATCAAAAAAAGACTTTGAAAAAGCAAACCAATACCTAAAGGTATCACAAGAGATTGAAGCGAAACTGTTTCAACTAGAAAGTTCAAAACAACTCAATGAGATTCTTACAAAATATCAGGTAGACCAAAAAGACGATACCATTAAAGCGTTGCATAAAGAAAAATCGATTTATCAATCTACGGCGTTTCTTATTTCTGTAATCGCAGCGGTGTTACTCATATTTTTTATCCTTTTATGGCTCAGAAACAAAAACTCTAAAAAAGAATTAATGGCGCTTAGAGCAGAACTTGCTTCCTTTAATGAAGCTGCACTTCAAGACAAAACTCCGTCGCTACTACACCTAAAAAGCAAAGCGGTTATCGATGTAAAAGAATTGCTTTACGTAAAATCTGATGGTCATTATTTAGAATTTTATACCGAAGGTAGCAACAAGCCTGAGATAGATCGAAACACCTTAAAAGATGTTATCGAGAAGCTTTCTTCGGAAGGTTTTGCGCAAGTTCACAAATCGTATCTCGTAAACTTAGCCCAAATTCGTATAATCAACTCGACCAAACTTATGTTGGAAGACGGAACTTGGCTACCCTTATCCAGAACCTACAAGCCCCATTTAAAAGAAACGTTATTGCATACCACTTCCAATTCGTGACATAACCCTACAAATTTCATGATGTATTTATTGTGATTGGCGCTATTCGGCATAAAATCACCCCTGTTAGTTGTGACAGCAAATAGGTTAGTAGTGACATATATACTGGTAAGCCTTTCATATCTAGGAGATTTCAAATAGTTTAGAGGAAACAACTAAATTAATTTTCACTCAACTTAAACTTATGAAGTCTACCTCCTCGCTCCCCGCAACTCATGAAATTCAAACACAACCAACTATTAAAAGTTCGGTACAAATAGCTATTGAAAATTTTACCAAACAATATCTTCAGAAACACTCTGATACTTTTGAAAATGAATTAGACCGCTCGGTTAGATACCTATACCATGACCACAGACCATTGAAAAAATTGGAGTCGGTTGTTGCAACAATAGAACAATGGGAAATCGACTTGCAGCAAAAAGAGCTTTCTTCGGAAAAATTAAACAGTATCACTCCACAAGAACACACCATTATCGACTGTATTTCAAAAGGAATGCAGACCAAAGAAATTGCAACCCACCTTTTTATTTCTGAACATACCGTTCAAACCCACCGAAAGAACATTAATAAAAAATTAGGCACCTCTTCAATTATCGATTTGATGAAGGTGTCGATGTTGTTCTCAATGCGCTAAATATTATCGCATAAAGAAATTATAGATGTATCAGCTTGAGCGTTTCTATTATATTAGTATTTTTCAACTAAACGTTCGACTATGCAATTAACTTTTTTATTATTCACACAAGTTCCACTTTTAAATATTGGCTTACAGACTAGTGCCACTTCAAAAATGACCACAGGACTCTCTATCGCTCTTATCGTACTACTTGCTTTGGTATGTTATTTGGCTTGGAAAAATCAGAGCATGCAGAAAGAAAATGCTGCTTTGCGCAAACAACTCCACAACCAAAAATAACTTCATTACTTAAACTTTTCGAACCAAGCCAGTGTATGTGCTACCTTAGTGATTAAATTACTGGGACGTGCCGCGATGCCATGGGATGCCTCGGGAATTTCCACGAGCACCGTTTCAACTTTTCGTAGCTTTAATGCGTGGTACAATTGTTTTGCTTCACTAGGCGGTGTACGCAAATCGTCCATACCTACTAGCACCATTGTGGGGGTTTCTACATTGCCAACCAACGATAGAGGTGAAAATTTCCAATAATTTTCAAAGTTTTCCCACGGTTGTCCGGGATATCTAGAATTGGCATATCCATAATAATTATCGGCTACCAAGGTCTTACTTATCCAATTCACCACAGGTTTAGCGACTACCGCAGCTTTAAATTCGTTTGTTTTTCCTACCATCCATGCAGTCATGATACCGCCCGCACTACCTCCCGTAACATAGAGTCGGTCTGCATCTACCACGCCCTTATTCACCAATTCATGCACCCCGTCCATCACGTCGTTGTAATCTTCTCCCGGATAATTATTGAACAATAAATTTCCAAATTCTTCGCCATAACTTGTGCTTCCCCTCGGGTTCGGATAAAAAACCACATAACCAGCGGCAGCATACAATTGAATTTCAGTAGAAAAATGCGGACCATAATTTAAGATGGGGCCGCCATGGTTTTCTACCAACAGTGGATATTGCTGTGAAGCATTATAATTAGGCGGATATACTACCCAGCCTTGTACTTTTCTGCCGTCAAACGTAGACGTGTACCAAATTTCTTCCACCTTTCCTAAATTTCTGAAACCAAGCAGGTCTTCATTTAATTGCGTGAGCACTTTTGTGTCTTTATTTTCCACCACCGCTACATCTGCAGGGCGATCTGTTTTTGAAAGCGTATAGGCTATTTTTCCGCCATTGCTTACCGAAAAGCTACCACTCGCGTACGGTCTGCCCAATGTGGTTCCACCTACGTTCGAGACAATTTCAGTAAGGTCGCCATTCAACTTCATATAGCCAATCTTCGTAAGTCCCAAATCGTTGTATTGCACATATAACCCCTTACTATCACTAGCCCACACAGCATTTGAAATACTTCTATCTAATCCTTCGGAAATCGTCTGCATTGAAGATCCGTCGAGGTTCATAAGATGTAATTTGCTGGTTTGGTAGGTCTGTACTTTATCTACATACCCCATAAATGCTATCTTTTTTCCGTCTGGTGAAACCATGGGTGACCTATCGGGTCCCGGGCTCTCAGTTAGTGCTGAAATTATTCCAGTACGTGCCTGTACGGCATACACCTCACTATTTCTGAAATCGTATTCCCAGTCTTCATTACGATTGGCAGAAAAGTAAATGGTAGCACTATCGGGAGACCAAGACAAGCTACTACCATGATTATAATCGCCTGAAGTTAGTTGCCGTGGCGCCCCACCATCTGCCGGAATCACAAAAATATGTGTAAAACCAGGGTCTAAATATCCTGCTCCGTCTGCTTCATGCTTTAAACGGTCTGTAATTCGCGGTGCTTTTGCCCATTTAGCGCCTTCGGGCTTCGCAGGCATGGTGGCTAACACAGGGGCTTTCGCATTTACTTTCATGGTAAAAGCGATCTGTTTTCCGTCGGGAGACCATTCGATATTAGACGGACTGTTTTCTAGTTGCGTTAGTTTAGCCAGCGCACCAGAATCGGTCCAGTATACAAATATTTCACTGCCTTCCCCCTGGCTGCTCACAAACGCAATTTGTGCTCCGTTTGGTGACCAGCGCGCCGAACTTTCATTTGCATCACTTGCAGTAAGTTTATGGTGAATTTTTCCATCAGTACTTAACATCCATAAATTTCCCTTAGAACGGTCTTTCATGATATCGAAACCCGTTCGGCGATAGATAATATAATCACCATTGGGCGAAATTTGTGGATCGCCTGCATATTCTAGCTGAAATACATCTAGATATTCAAATGGTTTAATTTGTTGGGCGAAGGAAATTTCCGCAGAAAGTAAAAGAAATAGTACAATGAAGGTCCGTGATAAAATTGTTTGCATTTTGGTACGTTTTAAAAAGGAAAGATACGTGTTTTCGTAAGTTTCTCAAATTGAAATGCGCCAATCATCTCAAAGAAGATCAAAATATAAACGAAGTTACCACCACCTTAAAATCTATAAAGTGTATGGAACTATTATTTCAGCGTGAACAACTAAATTCGGACTAAAAATATTGGCCGCGGTATGACTATCTGATCAACTTTTTATATTTGATACGTTTCGGTAGCAAGTCGCCGCCGAGACGTTTCTTTTTGTTCTCTTCGTATTCGCTAAAACCACCTTCAAAGAAATAAACTTGGCTATTCCCTTCAAACGAAAGTATGTGTGTACAGATTCGGTCTAAGAACCAACGGTCGTGACTGATTACTACGGCACAACCTGCAAAGTTTTCGAGACCTTCCTCTAAGGCACGGAGCGTATTTACATCCAGGTCGTTGGTAGGCTCATCTAGCAACAGCACGTTTCCTTCTTCCTTTAACGTCATAGCCAAATGCAAACGGTTGCGCTCTCCACCAGAAAGTTTCGATACTTTTTTGTTTTGTTCGCTTCCGCTGAAATTGAAACGGCTTAAATATGCACGAGAATTCACTTGCTTCCCTCCCATCATGACCAATTCTTGGCCATCGCTGAAATTTTCCCAAATGGTTTTATCAAGGTCTATGTTACTATGACTCTGGTCTACATAAGCAATCTTTGCTGTTTCTCCAACGTTGAAACTTCCTTTATCAGGTTCAATTTCGTCCATGATCATTTTGAAAATGGTAGTTTTACCGGCGCCATTCGGACCGATAATCCCGACAATTCCTGCTTGCGGAAGGGTAAAGTTTAGATCTTCGTACAAGATTTTATCATCAAAAGCTTTACTCACGCCATTGGCTTCAATCACATTGGTTCCTAATCTCGGGCCATTCGGAATATAGATTTCCAATTTTTCGTCCAGTTTTTTCTGATCTTGGCTCATCAGCTTGTCGTAATTCTGCAAACGCGCTTTTTGTTTGGTCTGTCTACCTTTAGCACCCTGCCGAACCCATTCTAACTCGCGTTCTAATGTTTTCTGTCGCTTGCTTGCCTGTTTTTGTTCTTGCGCCAAACGTTTCGATTTTTGGTCTAACCAAGAAGAGTAGTTTCCTTTCCACGGAATGCCCTCACCTCGATCAAGTTCAAGAATCCAACCAGCTACATTATCTAAGAAATAACGGTCGTGTGTAACTGCAATCACCGTTCCTTTGTATTGTGCCAAATGGTGTTCTAACCAATGTACACTTTCGGCATCTAAGTGGTTGGTAGGCTCATCTAAAAGCAGTACGTCAGGTTCTTTCAGCAATAATCTACACAGTGCCACGCGGCGCCGTTCACCTCCTGAGAGCACGCTTATTGGTTTATCTCCGTCTGGCGTGCGCAGGGCATCCATTGCGATTTCCAGCTTCGTGTCTAGTTCCCAAGCATTCGTAGCGTCAATTTTATCTTGTAGTTTCGCCTGCTTGTCCATGAGTTCCTGCATTTTATCTGCGTTCTCATACACTTCGGGCAAACCGAACATATCATTAATTTTGTTGTATTCGTCTAACACGTCAACCACATCCTGCACGCCTTCCTTTACGATTTCAATCACGGTTTTACTTTCGTCCAGTTCAGGTTCTTGCTCTAAATACCCTACCGAATAGCCCGGTGCAAATACTACGTCGCCTTGATAATTTTTATCTACTCCAGCAATAATTTTTAGCAAGGTAGATTTTCCACTACCGTTGAGACCTAAGATTCCGATCTTAGCTCCGTAGAAAAAGCTTAAGTAGATGTTTTTTAATACAGGAACTTGTGCGCTGGGAAATGTTTTAGTGACCCCAGACATCGAAAAGATTACTTTTTTATCGTCAGACATGTTTTTTGGTTTAAGGTTGAAAAGGTACTAGGCTACTGGCTACATTCTGCCTTTTAGGGCATTAAACACCCAAGCGATGGCAAAGAAACCAATGCCTACGGCTGCAAAACCCCAGCCAGCTACTTCGTCATATCGGAAAGCGCCCAAGGCAATTAAGGCGCACCCTACCAAGATCATTATAAATGTGGCCCAGGCCAGTACGGTATTTTTATTCATCATGTTTTTGATTTTTAGTGCGTTACCTCCTTTGCTTTAGCTACAGGAGGTCGGGTCTTCCGCTATATCCCCGTCCCGATTATCGTCGGGAATCGGGGGATGCCGCTGCAACCCCTAACGCATGCCAAATATCGGGTTTTTCCATATAAAAAGTACCTAAAGAATCCTTAATTATTACGACGGTAAATAACCCATTTTACCTTGTTGAAAATCACGAAGTGCCTCCATGATCTCAGTTTGGGTATTCATAACGTAGGGTCCCCAGCTAGTAACTTTCTCATGGTGTGGCACTCCCGACAAAAACAATAATTGGCTGTCTGTTTGGGCATCGATACTAAAACCTTCTCCATCTTGGGCAAACCACACCATTTGGTCGTTGTTAAACGAAAGTGTGGCCTCCTTATTAATGGTGACACTCCCTTTCAACAAATACACTAAAGATTGGTGCTCTTTAGCTATCGGGAGCTCCATAGTTCCGCCTTCGGAAGCATGAATCATAAAGGCATTTACGGGAGTCTGGGTTGCAATTCTGCCATACGTACCGTTTAATTCGCCTGCGATCACCTGTACTTTTATAGAACCATCGTCAGAAGTGACTACTTTAAAATCTTCGTTCTTCTCATGTTGATAGGCCGCCGGAATCATTTTCTTTTCCGCAGGAAGATTTAACCAGAGTTGGATTCCCTCTAGGTTGCCGCCGCGTTTTACAAATTCCTTCGTAGGTGCTTCGGCATGCATAATTCCTCTGCCGGCTGTGGTCCATTGTACATCGCCTGCTTTTACGACACTTTCGTTGCCCAGAGAATCTCGATGCAGCTGTTCTCCCTGAATCAAAAACGTCACAGGTTCAAATCCGCGATGCGGGTGCGGTCCTAGATCGAACGGATTGTTCAATTCGTTGATGGGATAGGGTCCGTAATGGTGTAAAAGTACAAATGGGTCTATCATTTCTATTTCTTGTGTCGGGATGGGCTGTCGTAATTTGATTGGGCCCATATTCACGAAATCACTTTTTCCTATTTTTTTAATACTGTTATGTTTCATAGCCTGTTTTTTTTATGTCTATTGTTATTGTAACACCTAAATTCTCGGGTTGATGTAACGTCCCTTTTTCTAAATCGATCTCAAACCCG
>DFLU01000010.1:128568-244052 GCA_002375495.1 Flavobacteriaceae bacterium UBA3611 | reverse complement strand
GAACCTGAAACCAGTTCAGGTTGACGTTGTGTCCCTGTTTATAAATCGATCTAAAACCCGTCATTCTGAATTTATTTGAGAATCTCATCCTGTAAACTCTTCAAAGCTGTGGGAACCTGAAACCATCAGCTTCTAATACTGGTTATAACAGAGTTATGCTGTACATTTTCAAAATACAATTCACCTAACTTTATCCAACAAGTCGCTTAAGGTTGCCGCTTCTTTTTCGGTTAAATTTTTCAAATATGTGGTATGTGGGGTCGTATCGATTTCAGCCAACAAACTGAGTCCGTTGTTAGTAATCGCTACGTGTACCACTCGCCTGTCTGAAGAACAACTCACCCGTTTTATCAATTTTTTATCGCATAGCTTGTCCATCATTCGGGTTGCATTGGGGGCTCGCTGTAGCATACGGTCTTTAATGGTTTGTACTGGCAACTCTGTGCCCGCACCTCGCAGAATCCTCAAGATATTATACTGTTGTGGTGAAATCCCGAACGGTTTAAAAAAATGGTTTTGCTGGCCGGTAATCCAATTGGCGGTATAAATAATATTGAGCATTGCCTTTTGCCGGTTGTTCTGAAATTTGCTGTTAATGTCTTTTGAAATATCCCCCATGATGTCTATTGCTTTTTAACTGCTTCTTCAAACAATTCTAGTGCCTCGTTAAATGCTGCGGCCAATGTTTCATCTTTTATCCCCTCTGCTGAAAAATTAGTATTAAAATTAGGCAGCGAAAAAGTGGCTACCACAGCTCCTCCCATGTAAGGAAACCTTCCCTTTGCAATATCCAACACCGTAGCTCCTCCCCGTCCACCGGGTGAGGCAGCCATAAGAAGCATCGGAACGTTAGACCAAAGTTTACCGTCTATGCGCGACATCCAATCGAAAAGGTTTTTAAATACCGTAGCGTATGCTCCGTTGTGTTCTGCCAAAGACAATACAATTCCGTCAGCTTGCTTGATATACTCCAAAAAAGTGTGCGCAGCCTGTGGAATACCATCTTTGTTTTCTATATCTATCCCGTAGAGCGGCAACTCAAAATCATTTAAATCTAATACGGTAACTTCTACATCCTGGAGCTGTTTAGCAGCATATTCGGCTAGTTTTTTATTTATCGAGGCGCGGCTATTACTTCCCGCAAATGCAATTACTTTTTTCATTTTTTCTGTATTTGAACACAAAGATAGTCAATTTTATTTTCCTAGGTAACTATTTCCTAGGAAAACGTAAACAGATTGATTTTTTGAATGGTTTGAAGTGTCAGTTTTTCGTACCTTAGCCTAAAAATTTTAGACACGTGGATATCAACTTCAACAAGAACGAAGATCATAATAAATTAGCAGTTTCAGAATTACGCAAACGTTTGGCCAAAGTGAAAATGGGCGGAGGAGAAAAACGAATTGAAAAACACCATGCCAAAGGCAAAATGACAGCCCGCGAACGGATTGCTTATCTGCTAGACGATAAAAAACCCAGTATTGAAATCGGTGCCTTTGCAGGCGAAGGGATGTATGAAGAACATGGCGGGTGCCCCAGTGGTGGCGTGGTTGTTAAGATCGGCTACGTACAGGGGAAACAGTGCATAGTTGTTGCAAATGACGCCACGGTAAAGGCTGGTGCTTGGTTTCCGATCACTGGAAAGAAAAATCTGCGTGCGCAGGAAATTTCCATAGAAAACAAACTTCCCATTATTTATTTGGTAGATAGTGCGGGGGTATACTTGCCGATGCAAGATGAAATTTTCCCTGACAAAGAACATTTTGGGCGGATTTTTAGAAACAACGCCGTGATGAGTAGCATGGGTATTACTCAAATTGCTGCGGTTATGGGCAGTTGTGTCGCAGGTGGCGCCTACCTCCCCATCATGAGTGATGAAGCGCTCATTGTTGACAAAACTGGAAGTATTTTCTTAGCCGGAAGTTATTTGGTAAAGGCCGCTATTGGTGAAAGTATCGATAACGAATCGCTCGGTGGTGCTACCACCCACTGTGAAGTAAGTGGGGTAACAGACTACAAAGCGAAAGACGATAAAGACGCACTTGCTAAGATTAAGAACATCATGTCTAAGATTGGTGATTTCGACAAGGCCGGATTTAATAGAGCTGAAGCTAAAAATCCGATAGAGGACCCAAAAGACATCTATGGCATCTTACCGAAATCGAGAGCCGATCAATACGACATGCGTGAAATCATAAAACGCTTGGTAGACGATAGTGACTTTGAGGAGTACAAAGAAGGATACGGACAAACAATACTAACTGGCTACGCGCGTATCGATGGCTGGGCAGTGGGTATTGTTGCCAACCAACGAAAACTGGTAAAAACTACCAAAGCAAAAACCAAACCCAGCGAAATGCAATTTGGGGGTGTGATTTACAGTGACAGTGCCGATAAGGCCACGCGGTTTATTGCTAACTGCAATCAGAAAAAGATACCGTTAGTATTTTTGCAAGATGTTACCGGGTTTATGGTGGGCAGTAAAAGTGAACATGGCGGTATTATTAAAGACGGCGCAAAAATGGTAAATGCAGTAAGCAATAGCGTGGTGCCGAAATTTACGATTGTTATTGGAAATAGTTATGGAGCCGGTAATTACGCTATGTGTGGGAAAGCGTATGATCCAAGATTGATTGTTGCTTGGCCTAGCGCAGAACTAGCGGTAATGAGCGGGAACAGTGCTGCTAAAGTGTTGTTACAAATAGAAACCGCTTCCCTTAAAAAGAAAGGCGAAACCATCACGCCTGAAGTTGAAAAAGAACTATTCGACCGCATTAAAGCACGATACGACCGTCAAATCTCTCCGTATTACGCCGCTTCAAGAATTTGGACCGACGCCGTTATCGACCCTCTTGATACTAGAAAATGGATCAGTATGGGTATTGAAGCAGCAAACCATGCGCCTATCGAGAAGCCTTTTAACCTTGGGGTAATCCAAGTGTAATTCGCTTATTTCGCTAAAAATGAGTATCTTAGTAAGAATAACTAATACTCTTTTTATCATGGGAACTATAAAGTCTTTAAACAAATGGGCTAATAAAAATAGTTATTACCCAATCGATCTCTTACGCATAGCGCTTGGTATTTTGTTGTTTTACCAAGGTGTTTATTTTATGTCCAATTTACCGTTACTGCTTGAGTTGTACGAACCCATCAAACCCCTTATCGGCGATGTGCTATTGGTTCACTACATAGCGCCTGCCCATTTTGTGGGCGGATTCTTAATCGTTTTCGGTTTATTGACCCGATGGGCTATTATTGCACAATTACCCATTTTGGCAGGTGCAGTACTCATCAATTTCGTGGGAACAATGAATACTAGCAATTTCCTTATCGCCTTGGTTGTATTGTTGGTGTGTATTTTCTTTTTATTTTACGGTAGCGGAAAACATTCAGTCGATAAATACCTAAGAATGCAACAGTAGTTTAGAAGGTTTGAATTGGCTTAATAGCCTCTTGCCTTCCATTCACATACCGAAATCCGTTTGGACCATAATATCCAGCTTCTTCAAGCATGATACGGATATCTTTGTCCCATTCTTTAATGAACGCGGTATTATTTAACTCTATAGCGTACACCGTATTTCTGTGTAACGGATAATCACCATTTACAGGAACCCCACCTTGGCTGTCCCACATCCCTAGCGTAGTTCCTGAGCTATGTCCGTAGGTGCCTAGCGGGTGTGTATAAATAGATGGGCGCAACCCTTCGGCTTTTCCTTCTGCCAATGACTTCAGTAAAATTTCATTTCCTGTTTTTCCTTCTTCAAAGTTATCGGTAAAAATATCTTGCACCCGATTCCCTTTTTTAAATGCTTCTGCAAGAAAATCGGGCACTTTTGTTTCGCCTTCTTTTAAAACATACGCGTGTTGTTGACAATCTGTGTTTAATGTGATGTAGGTAATTCCGAAGTCACAGTGCAGCAAGTCGCCCGGTTGGATGACCACATCTTGTTTTGCTTTACTGAACGATTCGATATGGCTTTTAAGTGCTTCATTGCTGCGTTGCACATCTACCGTAGGGTGAAACCATGTTTCCAGCCCCATATCGGTCACTTTTTGGCGCATCCACCACACCACATTGTCTGTAGTGGTGGTTCCTGGGGTAATCACTTTGCTGGAGAACGCTTCGTCAATAATGTTATGTGTTACTTCAACCAAGGTGTTATAGAGCTCCATCTCCATGGCAGTGCGTGTTTCTATCCACCCAATAGCCAATTTTTCTGCGGAAACGAGCTTCGATTCTAAATTTGCAGGCAATGCTTCTTTGAGTTCTTCAAAATCTGTATGTACGAGTCCGTCTGCAATTCCGAAGTGTTTGCTATAGTTTACAGCAATTTTCTCTGGATTGCGTTCTTCGATGATTTCTACCAATCGTTGCCATTGGTCTGGTTGCTTTTCTTTATCCCATGCAGAAGTTATATTTTCTCCAACATCATAGCGTGCCACGGCCAATTTTTCGATGGTATTGGCGGCTTTGTCGCGGTAAAACACTAAGATAGTCCTACGTCTCGCATTGAGCCAACGTGCTGGCAACATGGTGCGCATTACAGGATCTTCGTTGTACTCGCGCGAAATCACCAACCACATATCGATATCGGTGTCATCCATTAATTTTGGAAGCAAGTTATTAAAGCGATCTGCCAATATCTCGTCCCGTTTGGTGGCACGGTCCCATTCTGATAAAATCTGGGCCGACGTGAATTGAAAAGCGCACAGCGCTATGATACAGAGAAGTAGGTTTTTTTTCATTGTTCTAGGATTTTTTCTAAAATTACAACATCAGTTTGAATTAAAAAAGGAGTTCCATTTCTGAAACTCCTTTTACCAACAACCTCAACTTTTCCTCCTCCGTGAGGGTGCTATTTCTTATATGACTATAAAAGTATATAAGATTTAACCGTACTACGAGGACCATTTAGGCAACCCGTCTTTTCAGTGAGGGAACTGTCTTTTTGTGTCTATTTTTACTTCGGAAGGAGTTTCAAAGCGGCTTCATAATATGTATCTTTACACTTTAAAATTGACGAACTCTTTCACCATAAAATCATGACCGAACTTCAAAAAACTATTGAAACCGCTTGGGACGACCGATCGCTACTCACAAATCCAGAAACCATTGCAGCCATTCGGGAAGTGGTTCGTTTGTGCGATGAAGGCACGCTTCGATGCGCAGAACCTACCGCAAACGGCTGGCAAGTAAATGAGTGGGTGAAAAAGGCCGTTGTGCTCTACTTTCCCATCCAGAAAATGGAAACCATGGAAGCTGGTATTTTTGAATACCATGATAAAATTCCGTTGAAAAGAGGCTACCAAGAAAAAGGAATTCGTGTGGTTCCGCATGCAGTGGCAAGACACGGTGCTTACATTAGCAAGGGCGTGATCATGATGCCCAGCTATGTAAATATAGGAGCATACGTAGATGAAGGTACTATGGTAGATACGTGGGCTACCGTTGGTAGTTGTGCACAGATTGGTAAAAATGTGCACCTAAGTGGCGGCGTTGGTATTGGCGGGGTCTTAGAACCGCTGCAAGCTGCTCCAGTAATTATTGAAGACAACGCATTTATTGGTTCGCGAAGTATTGTTGTTGAAGGTGTTCGAGTAGAGAAAGAAGCTGTCTTAGGCGCCAACGTAGTTTTGACGGCTTCAACTAAAATTATTGATGTTACGGGTGACCAACCCAAAGAAATGAAAGGATTGGTGCCTGCTAGATCGGTAGTGATTCCTGGAAGCTACACCAAACATTTTCCTGCTGGAGAATTTCAGGTGAGTTGCGCACTCATTATTGGCCAACGAAAGGAAAGCACCAATAAAAAAACCTCACTGAATGATGCTTTACGAGAGTATGATGTGGCGGTTTAGAAGGTAGCTGGATGTTGGATGCTAGGTGCTAGATCCTGGATGCTGGATGCTAGGTGCTGGATGCTGCACTTCGACAGGCTCAGTGTGACAGATGCTGGAAGTTGGAAGTTGGAAGTTGCTAGTTATGGGTTAACTGTGAACACTCGTCAAAGACCTATTGCTCATCATTTGGATATTCTTTAATCCATACTCCATTTTCTATATTGATATGTTCGGTGATGCACTTCGACTGCCAGCCCGAAAGGTCCATTCTGGAGGGCGCTCAGTGTGATAGGTGATAGAAGCGGGAAGTTGGATGTTGGATGCTGGTTGCTAGATGCTGGATGCTAGGTGCTGCACTTCGACAGGCTCAGTGTGACAGATGCTGGAAGTTGGAAGTTATGGGTTTTCTATGAACAATCATTAAAGACATATTGCTCATCATTTGGAGACTCTTTAGTCCATACTCCATACTCCATTTTCTAAATTCATGAGTTGCGTGCTGGAAGTGAGAAGTTGATAGTTGATAGTTGTATTTGTGAAAGCTCTTTAATGGCTTACTACTTACTGCTTACTCTTTACTGCTTACTTTTTACTGCTTAATGCCTATAGCATATAGCCTAAAAATAATTCATCGCTTCCTTCTTCGCAGTTTCTTACTATTCACTTTTTTCTGAAATTCCCTGCTATGCTTTGTCATCAATGCGTGGGTTTCGGATTCGCTCTTTCCGTAGAGGTTTGCATACTCCTTAGCCATGATGTTAATCATAGTTTTGGATAGCCATAACCGCCTAAAGTTATGCATCCGCTTGTTGAAATCCATAGGTTCAAAACGCATTCGGTTCAGATCAATTAAGTAGAAATCGTAGCTGCCATCTGCCCTATCCTTTATTAAAGTATTCCCTGGGGAATGGTCTAAAAAGTTAATTCCGCTTTCGTGTAATTTGAAGGTAAAAGCCGCCATCTGCCGTAAAATTTCAGCACGGTTGGGCCATTTGGGATTGTGGTTCAGCACTCGAAAGTCGAAGTCGTATTCTAAATGTTCTGAAATATAATAACTCTGTTCGAGTCCGACCCCAAAATTTTCAGCATACGCCACGGGATAAGGTGTATTTATGCCTTTATCTATCAACAACGAAGCATATTCAAAAGAACGTTTCGCTTTGCTTTTCCGCAGAAAACGATACACCAAGCTTTGTAAGAAATTGGGCGTTTTAAACTTTTTAATATTGAATACCTTACCGTCAATTTCAATTTTCTTGATAACATTCCGGTCTCCCATGGTTACATATTCACCAGAAGTTTCAAATTGTTGTAGCGCTTTCCGAAGTGCTTCTTCAAACACTTTATATTCAGTACCGATAATGAAATGCGTTGCCATTTAAATTTTAATAACTTCAAAAAAAGAGATACTTTGCGAAGGTAATGCAACCTAAGAAAATACTTGTTATACAGAACAAAAGAATTGGTGATGTACTCATCAGTTCGGTGATTGCCAATAACATCAAAAAAGTCTTTCCAGAAAGCGAGGTTACCTATTTTGTGTACGATTATACGGTGGGTGTCTTAGAAAACAACCCCAACATAGATCGCATTATTCCCATTAAAGAAAAATGGTTAAAGAAGGTTCCCAATCTTTTCAAAACTGTTTGGGTGACCCGTGGTGAAGAATACGACATCATCTTCGATCCTTATTCTAAATTCCAAAGTAGGATGATGTGCCTTTTTTCGAAGGGTAAAATGCGCATCGGACTCAAACGCGCGAATAAGGAATTGAAATTTCCATTCTATACCCACCCCATAAGTTTTTTGGAGCAGCGAAGCCGTGCCTGCGGAAAGGCAATAGAAGACAGATTGCACATGATAACTTCTGTTTTTGAGCTAGCTGTACCCGATTTCGAACCTAAAATATGGTTGACTGAAACAGAAAAAGCTACAAATCGGCTAAAAGGAATAAAGTCGCCCGTTATCATGCTTGGCGTGTTAGGAAGCACACCACAAAAATCGATGCCCTACCCTTATATTGCGGCGCTAGTCGATTTTATTGCCGAAACGTATAGTGCGACGCTCTTATTCAACTATGCCCCGCATCAAAAAGAAGAAGCGCTTAAAATTTATGAACTTTGCCAACATAAAGAACAAATAAATTTAGACATTTACGCCAATAACATTCGTGAATTTGCTGTTTTGGTTAGCCAATGCGACCTGTTGGTAGCCAATGAAGGCGGGAGTGTTCACATTGCAAAAGCACTTCACGTCCCAACATTCACCATTTATTCGCCCTACGTGAATAAAGAACATTGGAGTAGTTTTGAAGATGGCACTACCCACGAATCTGTTCATTTGCTAGAAGAAAAGCCAGACCTTTTCAGTAGCTTTACCTTGGAAGAACGCAGACGGATTGAAGCGCAACCAGATGAGTTATACCAACAATTAACTCCAGAACTTATTTTTGGTAAATTGAAACCCTACCTGGCCCACCAACTTTCTAACGCAAAAAAATAGTATGAATCTACTCGATAAATTTCACCATTGGCGCCGAAAAATACGCTGGAACAAACAGTACAAACAAGGCCGTTGGGAAAGCTTGCAGAGCGAAAAAGAAGCCAAACGCTATGAAACTATTATTCGAATGGCAACTGAATTTGGCCCTGAAAATCCGTCGGTGCTAGATATTGGTTCAGGAGATGGCGTACTTACTGAACGTTTTGGTGCCGACCGCTATGGGTATTTTCTCGGTGTCGATTTCTCTAAAGTTTCCATAGAAAAAGCAAAAGCGAAAAATCTTAAAAATGCTGAGTTTGAAACAGCAGATGCGATTACATTTCAACCCAAACAAAAATTTGATGTGATCGTTTTCAATGAGGCATTTTATTACATCCATGACAGTGAAAAACAAAATGTCTTAGATCGAATGCTGAATTCGCTTACCGAACGCGGAATCATCATCACCTCAATCTACCGCGAAGGCCATGGCTGCTGGGAATATTTTAAAGAAAATGAGAATCTTAACGAATTGGCGTTTGAAACGGTAACCACCGATGAGAAGTTGCGGTACTGGAAGATTGGAGCCTATGTGGTGAGTAGTGGGTAGTGGGTAGTTGGTAGTGAAAACAAACCTTACTTTTTAATCCCGAAGTCGGTCCAAGTTTTGTTTTCTTCCCGCGTAGTTTTACGTATCGCCTGATTCTTAGCAATCGATTCCTGATTTTTATACCCCCTTGGGTGATCTAAATGTATCACCACCGCATTATAGCGAATCTGCTTGCTCTTAATCCCCAGATTGAACAACCGTTCTCCCAATTCACGATCTTGGCCGCCATATTGCATACGTTCATCAAAACCATTAACGGCTACGATATCTTCCTTCCAACCTGAGGCATTATGGCCGTTCCAACTAGCATTCGTAGGGGTTACCGCATTTAAAATCGAAGCCTTTAGATTTCCGGCAGACAATTTATTGTTCTTGAACGAAGCTTTGAGTCCGTTCTGTTTCAACCAAGACACCTCAAAACATTGCTCGTTGTAAATAGTTTCTTTTGAAATTTTCTTCGAAATTTCCATCGGCAACATAAAATAGCCCCCAGAAAGAAAATAGCCTTCTTCTCGATACTTTACGTGCTGCTCCACAAAATCTTTTCGCGGAATGCAGTCGCCATCGCTCATAATAATATAGGGAGTGTTGCACGCCACAATGGCTTTGTTTAAAATCTGGGATTTCTGGAAACCATTGTCTTCGTGCCATACATGCACAATGGGATAAAATACTTCTTGCTGCATACGGTCTAACAAGGCTTTTGTCTCCTGTGTAGAGCCATCGTCTGCAATTACAATCTCAAACATTCGGTACGTTTGGTTGTTATAACCATACAGCACTTTTTCTAGCCATTCGGTAGAATTATACGTGCTAATTATGATGGAAGTATCAATTTTGTTCACTCCCACAAAGATAACTTTTTTGTACGTTTGTGCTATGCCTACACTCACGGTAATTATTCCTACTTATAATGAAGCTGCCTACATCGAGGGCGCGCTGCAATCGGTAACATTTGCAGATGAAATTATCGTAATAGACAGCCATAGTACAGACAACACCGTTGAAATCGCTAAAAAATATACCTCCAAGGTGCTACTTCGCGAATTCGATAACTTTTCGGCACAAAAAAATCACGCGTTGCAACAGGCCACAGGCAATTGGGTGCTTTTTGTTGATGCAGACGAACGTGTTACCCACTCGCTCGAAACTGAAATCAAGAAAACACTTGAGAATCCGAAGCACAGTGGCTACAAGGTAACCTTCCCGCATTATTACATGAACCGTTTTCTCTATCATCACAGTGATTCTGTACTGCGATTGGTACTTCGGGACGGCGCATCATTTCAGGGAACTGTACATGAAAAATTACAATGCGCGGGCAGTGTGGGTACCCTTCACAACCCCATGCTGCATTTCACCTACAAAGGCTTGCACAATTATATTTCCAAAAAAGAAGGGTATGCATGGACCCAAGCCGAACAACGCTTTGCAAAAAATGAAAAAGTGACCTGGTTTAAGCTCATGGTAAAACCTACGTATCGGTTTTTTAGCTCGTATGTGTTTCGTGGCGGGTTTAGAGATGGGGTGCCGGGATTGACCGTGGCTGCCGTAAATGCTTATGGGGTCTTCCAGCGGTATGTAAAATTAATGCTCTTACATCGCGGGATGCGTTAAAATAACTTCCCGATTTTCAGCTTTCGTTTAAATTTCAATAGGCTCCACTCCCCTTTTACGTCAATTCGGTTTACTTCAAATGGGTTCTGAAAAGGAAACTTTTCAATACGGTTTCCAATTCTCAAACCAAATTTAAAATCATGTGTTTCTAACTGATTAAAAAACTGGCTTTTTGCAGGATCTTTCCGGGGAAACTTACCGTATGGATACGCCAAAGCGTTTGTGAATTTAAGTTTCTTCTCTGTTGTAAGATCAAAGCATTTTTTGGTGTCTTCGGAAATTTCCTCAGTCGACAACTCGTTATATTTTTGATGCTGAAAGCTGTGGTATGCCAATTCGATCGTCTCGGAAGGTAACGCCCGCAATTGTGCTACAGTCATGATGGAAAGCTCGCCGGTATTCCACTGGTCGGTCTTCCCCAAATACCCCAACGGAATAAAAAAAGTTGCTTTCAAATGGTACTGTTTCAACAGCGGCACTGCATATTCTAACTGATTTACATAACCATCATCAAACGTGATCACACAGTTTTTCTTAGCAGAAAGGGGTTGATTGGTCATCAATTCAGAAAAATGATGCGTTTGGTAGCCTTCTGCTGCCAAGTACTTACACTGAGCTTCAAATTTTTTCTTCGAAATTGTGAGTCCGCCGCCCAATTCGGGCGCGATGTTGTGGTACATTAAGATGGGTAGTTTAGACGAAGCCATAGTGTGCGGTGCAACGTAAAATTAGTACTTTTACCCAAACAAAACACCACAGTTGAATCCTGATTTGAAAATTTCGGCCTTGGCCATCACTTTAAATGAAGCTGAGCACCTTCCTACATTCATAGAAAGCCTGTGGTTTGCAGACGAAATCGTAATTGTAGATTCATTTAGTACAGACGATACCGTAGCCATCGCCGAAGGATATAAGAAGGTATCTGTTTTTCAGCGGAAATTTGACAACTTTTCCTCACAGAAAAATTTTGCCATCTCCAAAGCAAAAAATGACTGGGTGGTTTTTTTCGATCCCGACGAAGAAATTACCAAGCCGCTTTCCGAAGAAATTGTTGCAACCGTTGCGAATGCAAAACACGACGGATACTTTGTAAAACGCGAACTGTATTTTATGGACAAGCGCATTAAATACAGTGGTTTCCAAACCGATTGGGTGATTCGTTTATTTCGTAAAAACAAAGGAGTGTACAACGGCAATCTCGTTCATGAAACCTTGGCGATTGAAGGAAGCACTGGGAAGTTAAAATACAGGTTACCACACCATACCTATAAAAATTTTGATGACTACACTCGAAAGCTTCATTCGTACAGCGCCTTGCAAGCACAGATGATGTATGAAAAAGGTAAAAAACCAAAATTGTTTCATTTCTTTTTTAGGCCATTTTACAGGTTTTGGCACCAATATATCTTACGATTGGGCATATTAGACGGTAAGGAAGGATTTATTTTGGCGTATATTAACGCCTTTACGGTGTTTAAGCGGTATGTAAATCTGTGGCTGTTATACCGAAAAATCGATTAACTATGAACCAGGTTTTCTTAGAATCGCACAATCTTAAGAACAAGTTTTCGGGCTTCGGGCAGTTCAATTACCATCTCATAAAAGCGCTGTCAAAACAAGATTTAGGAGACCTAGACATCACCTTGAATGTAAAAGATGTTGCCCAGCTCAAAGCAGAATTTGGCACTACCTTCAACTATAAAAAATACAAGAGCATCACTCGGCACAAGCCATTTCGTATCAAGAAAAAATACGACCTCTGGCATTGTCTAAACCAAAACATTAAAATCGAGCCTTTTTACAACATCCCGTATTTGCTCACTGTGCACGATATTCATTTTGTTTCTGAAGGCTCACAAGGATTGCAAGAAAAATTAAGGGGACAATTTGAAAAAAAATTACAACGAGCAACTGCCATTACGTACATTTCTGAATTCGCAAAAAAAGATACCCACGCCCATTTTGAGGTTCCGAAGGTGCCAGAATTTGTAATCTACAACGGAAATACCATTACAGACATCACCATTCCGGCGGGTTTTGAGATAAAAACGCCAACTAAGCGACCGTACCTTTTCTCGATTGGCGATTTTAGCGAACGTAAAAATTTTAAATCCTTGGTAGCAATGCTGCGTCATCTCCCTGACTACGATTTGATCTTGGCGGGAAATAACAATACGTTGTATGGTGAAAGCCTACGATCGATGCTTTCTGAACAGGGGTTAAACGATCGCGTTTTCTTGACCGGTAAAATTGGTGATACCGAAAAACATTATTACTTCAAAAATTGTGAAGCTTTCGTATTTCCGTCGCTGCGGGAAGGTTTTGGTATCCCTCCAATTGAAGCCATGCGTTTTGGCAAACCTGTGTTTCTTTCAAACAACACCTCCTTACCCGAAATTGGCGGCGAGCAGAGCTTCTACTGGGACCATTACGATCCTGAATATATGGCAACCGTTGTACAGCAAGGCCTAGAAACATTTTATGCGCACCAAAACGATTATGAAACCTGGTACATTGCCAGAGCCAAGCGATTCAATTGGGATGAAACAGCCAAAGAATATATAAAGGTCTATCACACAATTTTAAAGTAAGTTTGCGCTATGACCGATGTCGCCATTATCATCATTAATTACAACACCGCCAAGTACACCATAGACTGTATCAGGGCAGTGCAGGAAAAGTCGGTGTCTGGCGTGACCTATCAGGTGATTGTGGTCGACAACAATTCAGAATTGGACGATTACCAGTATTTATGTCGAAATTTTCCGAAGCAAGAAAATTTTGTGCTCCATCGCAGTGTTATCAACACCGGATTTGGAGGCGGAAATATGCTGGGCGTTCCGTATGCCAATGCGCGCTATTTGCTGTTTTTGAATAACGATGCCATGTTACTAAACGACAGCTTGCGACTACTCACCAATTTTATGGACTCGCATAAAAACGTGGGCGTCTGTACTGCCCAGAATTATGATGAAAACCATAATTTCGTGCCCTCGTTCGACCATAACAAAGGCCTGCGAAGGCTGCTATTTGGGCGTGGTTTTTTAGAAAAAATGAATCCTAGCCGATTTCCGAAGCGAAAAAAGGAATATTCCCAACCTATTACAGCCGATTGGTTAAATGGTGCATTTTTATTCTTTCGTGCCGAAGCCTTTGAAAAAGTGGGTGGTTTCGACACGAATATCTTTCTATATTGGGAAGAAATGGACATCTGTCATCGCTTGCGAACACACGGCTACAAAAGCATATTAGTACCAGAAGCCAAGGTGATGCACTACCAAGGAGTAAGTACCGGAACGTCTAAAGTAATCAACCGAGAAAGTTATATTTCTTATTTGTATGTGTTGAAGAAAAATTTTGGGTTTTTGAAATGGTGCTGTGTTCGCCTATATTTAACCTTAGCATTATTACTGAAACCAAAAAAATGGTACCTCATCCCCACGGTGATAGACCCGAATCCCTTAACAACATCTTTAAAATTAAAACAAACCGTACGATTCTATGAAGAATGAAATTGAAAATGCCTTAGCTGTGCTGAAACGCGGCGGACTTATACTCTACCCTACCGATACGGTTTGGGGCATTGGGTGCGATGCGACAAATGCCGAAGCAATCGATAAAATTTATGCCCTGAAACAACGGGCAGAAAGCAAATCGATGATTTGTTTGGTACACGACTTTAAGATGCTGAACCAATTTGTGGAAGAAATCCCAGAAGTGGCCTACGACATTCTAAAATATGCAGCGAAGCCAACTACGATAATTTATGACGACCCCATTCGTGTTGCCACCAATCTGATTGCAGAAGATAACTCATTGGCCATTAGGGTGACGCGAGATGATTTTTGTAAAAATCTTATTCGGAAGTTCAGGAAACCCATTGTTTCTACCTCAGCCAACTTAAGTGGAAAAGCAACGCCACGCACCTTTGCGGAAATTTCCGAAGAGATAAAAAATGGTGTAGATTATGTGGTAAACCTGAATCAGAAGGCGAAAAGCAGCGCTCCGTCTGCAATTATCAAGCTTACCTTAGACGGAGGCGTAAAAGTAATTAGGGAATAGAAAACATGACAAAAGTACCTGAAGGATTAGATTACGAAAACAAGCCCAATGATTATTACGAAAATGAACGCCCTGAGATGTTGGCATACCTACCTATTGAGGCTACTACTGTATTAGATGTTGGTTGTAGTAACGGGCAATTTGGGGCAGCTGTTAAGCAAAAATCAGGTGCAGAAGTTTGGGGAATTGAACCGTTTGAATCGTTTGGGAAATATGCACTAGACAAACTCGACAAGGTGTTTATAGATACGGTAGAAGGAGCCATCGATAAGCTACCTGACAATTATTTTGATGTGATTTATTTTAACGACGTGCTAGAGCATTTACTAGACCCCTATACGGTGTTGGCAAAGATGAAATCTAAGTTGAAATCTGACGGATTGGTTATTAGTTCGATCCCAAATATTCGCTATTTCAGAACTTTTTTCAAACTTCTGTTTAAAGGAGAATGGGAATATCAAGACGAAGGAATTCTTGACAGAACGCATGTCCGTTTTTTTACCAAAAAGAGCATCCTGAATATGTACGAAAATGCTGGATATGAAACCGTTTCACACGAAGGAATTAATGGTTCAAAGTCTTTAAAACCATTGTTACTGCACATTTTTTTAGGTTTCAGGGGTATGGACATGAAATACATTCAGTTTGCAACGGTAGCGCGTAAAAAGTAAAGTCTTCGGTTGTTCGTAGAAAGGCTATGTTGTACCTTTGCATTCAGATTAAAACGTATGCGATCTAACTACAAAACTGCCCTACAAAACCCCGTTTTTAACGTACTTTCAAAAGCGGCTACAGCCCTTGGCTTAGAAACGTATGTGATAGGAGGTTTTGTAAGAGACCACCTGTTAAATCGTGGTACTGCCAAAGACATCGATATTGTTACGGTAGGTAGTGGTATTGCACTTGCAAAAAAAGTCGCCGAAATCCTTCCCGGAAAGCCGAAAGTTTCTGTGTTTAAAACCTACGGAACCGCCATGCTAAAAACAGGCGGGATTGAACTTGAATTTGTCGGGGCGCGTAAAGAATCGTATTCAGAAAATAGTCGGAACCCTTCGGTTGAAAATGGAACACTCCAAGATGATCAGAATCGGCGTGATTTTACCATAAACGCTTTGGCAATCAGTTTAAACGACGAAACGTTTGGGGATTTGCTAGACCCTTTTGGCGGCGTTGAAGACCTTCAGAATAAAATCATCAGAACACCGCTAGATCCTTCCATTACGTACAGTGACGACCCGTTGCGTATGTTGCGTGCCATTCGGTTTGCTTCACAATTAGATTTTACCATCGAAAAAAAATCATTAGAAGCAATTTCGAAAAATGCTGACCGAATTAAAATTGTTTCAAAAGAACGTATCGTAGACGAAATCAACAAAATCTTGATGTCACCAGTGCCGTCTAAAGGTTTTGCATTGCTACACAAAACAAAATTGCTACCGTATATTTTTCCAGAATTGGTGGCCCTACAGGGTATTGAAGAAAAAGAGGGGCAACGCCATAAAGATAACTTTTGGCATACCTTGGAAGTGGTCGATAATATTTCAGAAACAACCGATAACCTATGGCTGCGCTGGGCTGCGCTGTTACACGATATTGGAAAAGCTCCCACAAAACGATTCGATAAAAAAATTGGATGGACCTTCCATGCGCACGAATTTGTAGGTGCAAAAATGGTCTATAAGTTGTTTAAAAGGTTAAAAATGCCTTTAAATGACAAGATGAAGTTTGTACAGAAAATGGTGCTGATGAGCTCTAGGCCCATCGTCTTAGCGAGTGATGTAACCGATAGTGCCGTGCGCCGTTTGGTCTTTGACGCGGGCGACTATGTAGAAGATTTAATGACACTGTGCGAGGCAGACATTACTACTAAGAATCCGAAGAAGTTCAGAAAATACCATAACAATTTCCAGAAGGTACGAGAGAAAATTGTGGAAGTGGAAGAACGTGATCGCGTTAGAAATTTTCAGCCTCCAGTGAGCGGCGAAGAAATCATGGAAACATTCAATTTAAAGCCATCGCGCGAGATTGGAACCATAAAAGACGCGATTAAAGAAGCCATTCTTGAGGGAGAAATTCCCAACGAGTATGAAGCAGCGAAAGAATTTATGTTGAAAAAAGGCAGCGAATTAGGCCTTACCCCAGTGACATGATAAACATACGCTTAGAAACGGAACGGCTCCTGCTTCGGCCCTTTCAAATGGGCGATGAAGCAGCTGTATTAGAGTTTAGTTCGAATCCAGAAGTGAACAGATATACCGGAGATCCGATTATTGATACCCTCACAGAAACTGTGGCCCTTATTGAAAACGTCTGGTTGTCTGATTATTCGAAATACGGGTACGGTAGATTTGCAGTAATACACAAAATAGATGAAAAAATCATCGGTTTTTGTGGTGTCAAGTACCTGCCAGAATTAGAAGGAACCGATCTTGGGTATCGTTTTTTACCCGCATATTGGGGAAAAGGAATCGCTACCGAAGCTTGCCAAGTTATGGTTAATGACGCGTTTCAGCGGTTACAGATAGAAAAAATACATGCGTTCGTGGAACCAGATAATAACGCATCGACGAAAGTCTTAGAAAAAGTAGGCTTTCAATTTGATAAAAAAGCACCCTACCCGAAAGAAACCAATCCCGTTTTGTGGTATTCACTTTTAAAAACTGATTATGAAAGACAATAAGAAAGTTATTTATTGGTTGCTCACGGGTTGCACCCTTATCTTCATCATGGTAGTGGTTGGCGGTATTACCCGATTAACACATTCAGGTTTGTCGATTTCAAACTACAAGCTTATTTCAGGAACCATCCCACCCATGAATGAAACCGAATGGCAGGCAGCATTCGATCTTTACAAACAATACCCCGAATACCAAAAGCTGAACAATACGTTTACCCTTGAGGATTTTAAAGATATTTATTTCTGGGAATGGTTACACCGGGTGATTGGACGCTTTATCGGTGTTGTGTTTATCATCCCCTTCCTTTATTTTTTGCTGAAACGGCAACTCACCAAATCGACTATCAAGAAATGCATGGTGCTATTGGTTTTGGGCGGATTTCAAGGTTTTTTGGGTTGGTATATGGTGAAAAGTGGTCTTGTAGACCGACCTGACGTAAGCCATTACCGATTGGCCATGCACCTAACTACGGCCTTTATCACCTTTGCATACACGCTGTGGGTGGCACTTGATTTATGGTTCCCCACAAAAAAAGAAGTAGATAAAGGGTTACGAAATTTAATCCGTTTGGGTATGGCAGTGCTGCTTGTTCAGATTATATGGGGTGCCTTTGTGGCGGGCCTAGATGCTGGTTTTATACACAATCATTGGCCGTTAATGAGCGATGGAAAATTGATACACGAAACCGTAACTATTGAGCAAAACCCCGTCTGGAAAAATTTTGTAGAAGGGAAAAGTGGTGTTCAATTTGTACATCGAACCTTGGCCTATGTAGTTGTAGCGCTTATCGGACTCATTTGGTATCGAACTAGAAAAGTAAACCGAACCCCCTTGCAAACAAAAGGCGTTCGGCTTTTAGTACTTTTAGTATTTGTACAATTTATTCTCGGTGTGTTCACCTTACTTTTACACGTACCCGTTATTTTGGGTGTATTGCATCAGGTAGTAGCCTTTTTCTTATTGGCGGCTATTACTTTTACGTTGCATCGCTTCAGCAGGTGATTTTTTAGGCACCACAACGGCGGCTTCGGGTTTTGCAAACACAGCGGCATCTAATTTCATGGTAGAAACGGTTACTTTATCAAAAAGTAAATCGTTGCGTTCGCCGGCAGGCAAGCCGTTTTCAACATTATACCACGTTAATTTTTCGGGTAAGAGCAGCCCATTAACCTCCTGCCATTTGTCGTATTTTATAAAATGCCAATCGTCGCTCTTTTCACCACTTCGGTAGGTAACCGTATACCCCAACCAAGTCATTTTATTGGTTTCAGAATCGAAATAGAGTATATACTCATCTTCGGGCGAATCGCCCACACCAGCGTTATAGCCAACTTTTATTCCATTGTACATTTTCCCGTCCAATTCGGTTGGGGGAATTTCAGAATACACAATACCATCGTCACTTAAAATAAAGGGCATGGCGTAAAAATAGAACATCAAGTTGTGGTAAAAACGTGCGTTGCCTTGGTAAGCGTTTTCTTTATTCTGAAGCAGCCAAACATCAGTCCCATCGTACCCGATAGACCATTCTCTATGTTCAATTTTTGATTTTCTATTCTCCAAATCGATGGTATGCACTTCTGTACCACCTCGGGAATCAATTTCATAACAGAGGTTTTTCATTTGGTTCCAAGCAGCCATCCCACCATGGGCGTCAATCACTGCTGTTAATTCAGCTGGGTAACTTGGGGTAGTTTCCGCTTCTATTTCAGAAACTTCTACTGTGTCATTTATAACAATTGAATCTTCTTGCTTTGCATCATCTTTGCAAGCAACAAATGCCACGAGGGCTAATAGGATAAAAGATAATTTTTTCATTAGGAGTGTTTTAGAGGTATAAATGTAAAAAAGCTACGAACTAAGTCGTAGCTTTTTTAGAAACCTTTATGATGAACCCAATTATTTTTTGATGATTTTTTTGGTTGCGTCTCCTTTTTGGGTTGAAATTTTAATGAAATAGATGCCGTTTGCCGCTGCTGAAAGATTGACAACAGTACGATGGCTCCCATTTGAAATTGAATTTGAAAGGATTATTTTTCCATCCATTCCATATACCGAAATTCCTGTTACAGTAATATCAGCATTCCATTGAAGATACACGTTGTTTTGGATCGGATTGGGATATAGGGTGATAGCCGATTCTAGGAAGCTATCAACTCCCAAGGTGACATTTTCATCCAGATAATCTGGAATTCGGTTTTCATTCCTGTCGTCGTCTGTAGGGCTGCCATTGTTGTTATAATCTTCATCTATCGTGAGCGTATCGTCACCATCATCATCATTGTCTTGAAAATTAGGTGTTCCGTCGTCATCGGTATCATCGTCGGTTAAGTCGCCATTGCTATTTACATCTTCAATGGTATCCGGAACCCCATCATTATCGCCATCAGTTAATGGCACAGGGCCATCGGTAGCTATTTTGAACGCTTTACTGGCATCATAACAACCTGTTTCAATATTTTGAAGCGAGACATAGATGGTTTGTGGATTCGTACTATTAACATAAGATGTTGGTGCAGCGATTGGATTAAAAAGTTGCGCTGCATCTTGCTGCGTCTCAAAATATTGTACTACTCCTTCTAAAAGGTCACCCTGAATTACTTCTTCATTCACAGTTAGATTGAATGTTGCAAATCCGTCGCCATCTCCTTCATTGACAAACAGATTATAGGGCTGGTTTGAAGTTGGTTTCTCATTCACAATTATATCCATGTCGATTAATGTTACGCACGCTGTACTCATATCCTGAACTCGGATATAAACAATTTGAAGAAAGGGAGTTATATTCGTATATGGGCTTGCCAATTGGTTTATTCCATTAATGGCGTCTCCTAACGACTCATGATATGTAACGCTCAAATTTGGGTCGCCGTTCGTTATCTCTGGATCTTTTGAAGTAAGGTCGAAGTCTGCAAATCCATCATCATTATCATCACAAACCACCAAAGGTGATGGCGCAAAAACATTTGGAGTTTCTAAAACGGAAATGGTAAAACTTGTCGTATCAAAATCGTTATTGTTTACATTAGTAATACGAGCATAAATGGATTGCGGATTCACAATATTTGTATAGGAAGTCGGTGATACAAGCGGGTTGGTATTATTTTGAGCATCTGAGAGTGTTTCGAAATAAGTAACTGTATAGTTTGCCGGATTTTGACTTCCTATGATTTCCGGGATGGTTACCGTCAAATCAAAAGTTTCTGTTCCGTCAAAAGGAGCTTGATCACATAATATTAAATCACTTGGCTGATTGGCTGTTGCTTGGCCGAAAGCAGCCATGGTGATTACTAGACACAGTATTGAAAGTAGTAGTTTTTTCATGTGCTTAATTTTCAGCAAATATAACTGTCGGTATTCTATTGAGTTGTTAATTTTTGAAAAATCCTATTCGTTATCTTTGCAGCATGTACAAAACCATTAGCAGCACCCAGAATTCGCTCGTAAAGCAATTGGTGGCACTTTCTGAAAAAAGCCGTGACCGAAAAAAACTGGGATTGTTCCTAATTGAAGGCGAACGGGAAATAGGTTTGGCGCTTCAGGGTGGGTATCAATTGAATCAGCTGTTGTTTTGTGCTGAAATTTTCTCTGGAGACCCAGCATTATTCGCTTCGGAAGGCACCGAAATCATTAAAATTTCCGAAGAAGTCTACCAAAAAATCGCCTACCGAACTACTACAGAGGGTATCCTAGCAGTCGCTGAAACCAAAGATCTTACTTTAGATTCGTTACATTTCAAAAATGGAAATCCGTTGATTCTCGTGGCTGAAGCTCCAGAAAAACCTGGAAATATAGGCGCCCTTCTACGTACAGCAGATGCTGCCAATGTTGACGCAGTACTAATTGCGAATCCGCGCACCGACCTCTACAACCCCAACATCATCAGAAGTAGCGTGGGTTGCCTGTTCACCAACCAGGTCGCCACCGGAACCAGCGAAGAAATTGTGGCCTATCTTACGGCAAAAGACATTCAGATTTTTAGCGCTACACTGCAAGATAGTAAGCCGTACCACAATAGCGATTTTACCAAACCAACAGCAATTGTCGTAGGTACTGAAGCTACGGGACTAACGCAAATTTGGCGAGAACAGAGTACGCAAAATATCTTGATACCCATGCAAGGAACGATTGACAGCATGAATGTTTCTGTGGCAGCGGGAATTCTTATCTTTGAAGCCAAGCGACAACGAAATTTCCAATAGGAGTTAACAACGAATGAACCCACAAACCCTTTTCTATATCATCATAGGCATTTTGGTGGTCAGTTTTCTAATCGATAAATGGTTAGATGCCTTAAATGCGCGTCATTTTAACGACCCTCTACCTCAGGAAATCAATGATGTGTACGATGCTGATGCCTATGAAAAATCGCAACGGTACAAAAAAGAGAAGTATCGTTTTGGAGTGATCACTGCTATGATTTCGTTTGTAGCGACCTTGATTTTTCTATTTTTAGACGGATTTGCTTTGGTAGATGCTTGGGCACGTATGTTTACAGACCAACCTATTTTAGTGGCTTTAATTTTTTTCGGAATCTTATTGTTCGCTTCCGATTTGCTAAGCACGCCTTTTAGTTATTACCACACCTTTGTAATTGAAGAAAAGTATGGTTTCAACAAAACCAATACAACCACTTTTTTGTTAGATAAAGTGAAAGGTTGGGCCATGATGGCCATAGTGGGTGGTTCGCTATTGGCTTTAATTATATGGCTTTACAATACTACAGGAACCTATTTTTGGTTGTATGCTTGGGGTGTGATTACAATTTTCACTGTTTTTATGAATTTGTTTTACGCACGACTGATTGTGCCAATTTTCAATAAACAAATCCCGTTAGAAGAAGGAAGTTTACGTACCAAGATTGAAGCGTACGCGAAAAAAGTTGATTTTAGTCTTTCCCACATTTTTGTAATAGATGGATCGAAACGAAGCACAAAGGCCAATGCGTATTTTTCGGGCTTCGGAAGTGAAAAACGAGTAACATTGTACGATACGCTCATCAACGATTTGGAAGAAGACGAAATTGTTGCTGTCTTGGCCCATGAGGTAGGCCACTACAAGAAAAACCACATTCTCTACAATTTACTCGTTTCTATACTCCTAACTGGGTTCACACTATGGATTTTCTCACTTTGTATTGAAAGTGAGGTGCTGTCGCAAGCCCTTGGGGTACCGAATGCATCGTTCCATATCGGGCTGGTTGCCTTTGCACTTTTATACAGTCCTATTTCAGAAATAACGGGACTCTTCATGAACAAATTGTCAAGAAAATTTGAGTATCAGGCAGATAACTTTGCAAGTAAAACATATAACGGAGGGTCGCTTATTAACGCGCTAAAAAAGCTTTCTAAAAACAGCCTGAGCAATCTCACTCCACACCCCACGTATGTATTTGTGCATTATTCGCACCCAACCTTGCTAAATCGATTTCGAAATTTAAAGCAGGCATAAAGGTTAAGAAGCCGTTAACAGCAGGGGCTTGTTCAGAATTATTAATTAATTTGTTGGAATGAAAAACAAGCTGACCACTTCTATTGTATTTCTTTTTATTCTAACTTTTGTTTCAGATAATGCAAATGTTTTGGCTGAAGTGCCCAATTTTCTATTGCAGGAAAAAGACAGCACCGAAGTAAATGCCGATAAAAACTTGCCCTCAAAAGATTTTGTTATCGACCCAGATGCCCAACATGGCGATAATCCATTTGGTGATTATAATGAAGCCTTTTACACGGTGAGTCGTCTTAACCAACAAATAGGTTTACCTCCTACGCAATTCAACTTACGAACTCCCCAAGCGGTATTAGAACACTTTGTGATGAGCGCCCGAAATGGCAACTATGAAGATGCTATTCATGCCTTAAATTACAATTTGATGCCGCTAAACATGACCGAAGCCGATGCAATAGTGTTGGCGAAAAAGTTGTATTTCGTCATCAATCAACGGGCAAATATAGACTGGGACGCCCTTTCTGATAGGCCCGACGGGCAAACAGACATTTCTACCACCACCAACCAAGCTATCGCCGGTAAAGCGAGAAGAAGTGTGGTTTTTGGGGAAGTAGAACTAAATGGTCGGGACATTGTACTGCGCGTGCAGCGAATTCGTTATAAAGAATACGGCGCGCTCTGGCTTATTTCTGCCAATACTGTTGAAAATATAGAACCGCTGTATGCGGCTTACGGCCCAAGGAAATTAGACCGCATGATGCCCGATTGGGCCAACGTACCACTGCTAGGTATACCCATGTGGAAATTTATAGGAACCTTCTTACTCATTGTATTGGCTTACTTTTTAGGAAAAATAACGGTTTTTGTTTCCAGGAAACTCTTTGCCAAATCAGATAGTTGGTGGCTACGAAACATTGCCACAAAACTCGCAAAGCCAGCTGGCTTGCTAATTGGCACACTCTTTTTCTACATTACTCTAAACAAACTAATCTCGCTCTCTGGCGGATTCGCAAACTTTGTCTATACCTCACTAATCATACTGATTGTTGTTTCAATTACCTGGTTCGTAACACGAATTGTAGACTACACCATGACGTATATCGCCGAAAATAAGGTAGGCGATGTTTCCGAAGAAGAAAATGAAGAAGCTCGAAAACTGTTAACTTACATTTCAGTAGGACGACGCATCGTGACCTTCCTGATTGTTATTGTAGGAGGATATTTTATCATTTCACAATTCCGCGCGCTTGAAAAAGTAGGAATTTCCATCTTGGCTTCGGCAGGAGTAGCCACGGTAATTCTGGGTATCGCAGCCCAAAATACATTGGGCAATATTTTTGCGGGACTACAAATTGCGATCACCCGACCCGTGAAAGTGGGAGACACAGTGATTATTGATGACGATTGGGGAAATGTAGAAGAAATTGGCTTTACATATTTGGTAGTTCGTACTTGGGACCAACGTCGTCTGATTGTGCCTTTAAAATTTGTGATCAGCAATATCTTCGAAAATTGGTCGATGACCAGCAGCCACCAGATACGACCGATTGTTCTCTATGCAGACTATCATTTGGATGTTGAAAAAGTGCGCAAAAAGTTTGAAGACTTGCTCAAAGCATCAGAAGATTGGGATGAGGACAGCCCACCAGTACTGGAAGTCACAGACGTTACAGAAAAATCGATTAAACTAAGGGCGCTTTGCAGCGCAAAAGATGCAACAACAGCTTGGAAATTGCATTGCCAATTACGCGAAGAGCTGATAAGTTATATCAGTTCGTTAGAAAGTGGAAACTATCTAAGCAAAGAACGTCATGAAGTTGAAAAGGTAAACCATACAAAGGAGTCAACTTAAACGTAGCCTTCAATCGATCATCAATCACGCTAAGATTAGTATGTGAACACTTTTTTTAATTTCTGAAAAAGATAAAACCTAAAAAATTGTTCATATCCCACCTAAATTGTACTTTTAAACTATGTCTGACGATGTCTTAACAGAAGAAAAAAAAGAGCTTACAAAACAGTACAAGCAGCTTTTAAAAATCAGTTACCGAACCCTTTCGGCAGCCGATAAGAAGCTGATTCGCTCTGCTTTCGACGTAGCTGTAGACGCACATAAAGACCAGCGCAGAAAGAGTGGCGAGGCCTATGTGTTCCACCCGATTGCTGTTGCCAAAATTGTAGCTTCGGAAATTGGTCTTGATGCCACTTCTATCGCCGCTGCACTACTTCATGATGTGGTAGAAGATACCGACTACACCTTGGCAGATTTGGAGCAACTTTTTGGGGAAACCGTAGCACGCATCGTAGATGGGCTAACCAAAATCTCGAATATGCCCTATGATGGAGACGTATCGTTGCAAGCTGAAAATTTCAGAAAGATGCTGCTCACCCTTAATGAAGACATCAGGGTGATTATAATTAAAATAGCCGACCGTTTGCACAATATGCAGACTATGGATAGCATGCCTGAGCATAAGCAGGTAAAAATTGCTTCGGAAACATTATACATCTACGCACCGCTCGCACACAGGATTGGTCTCTACAATATCAAAACACAATTAGAAGATCTTGGTTTAAAATATACAGAACCCAATGTGTATCAGGATATTCTGAGCAGGATAAAAGAGAGTAAAGAAGAGCAAGACGCTTATATCGAAGATTTTACGAATACCATCAAAAATTCGCTCGACGCAGAAGGTTTACAATACGAAATAAAAGGGCGTCCCAAGTCAATTTTCTCAATACGGCGCAAGATGATTGCACAAAACGTCAGTTTTGATGAAGTGTACGATAAGTTTGCGGTTCGTATTATTTATAGCAGTGAAACTGGAGAGGCTGAAAAATTTATCGCTTGGAAAATTTATTCGATTGTAACCGATCATTTTAGACCTAATCCTACCCGTTTGCGCGATTGGATTTCTTCGCCCAAGTCCACAGGTTACGAGGCATTGCACATTACCGTAATGGGACCTAAAGGAAAATGGGTTGAAGTACAAATACGTAGCGAACGCATGAATGAAATTGCTGAAAAAGGCTTCGCGGCGCATTACAAATACAAGAATAAAGAAAAAGACGACGGACTCGAAGACTGGCTCAATAAATTACAAGAAACCCTAGAGAATAGTGAGATTAGCGCTATCGACTTTGTAGAAGAATTTAAATTGAACCTCTACGCCAAAGAGATTTTTGTTTTTAGTCCGAAAGGAGACCTCTACTCCCTTCCCAAAGGAGCTACCGCCCTCGATTTTGCCTTTCATATCCATACCGAAGTGGGCTTACACACGCGGGGAACGCGCGTAAACGGAAAATTAACACCGTTAAGCCATGAGCTAAAAAGTGGTGATCAAGTAGAAATCATCACTTCAGAAAAAGCAAAACCTTCGGCAAACTGGTTAGATTATGCCAGCACCGGAAAAGCGCGCAGCAAAATTAAATCGTCTCTAAAAGACGAACAGAAAGCAATCGCTTCCGAAGGAAAAGAAATCCTAGCCCGCAAATTAAAGTCGTTAAAAATAACTTTAGATGAACGCACCGTTAACCAAATGGTGAATTATTTTAAGGTAAAAACGAGTTTAGACCTGTTTTATCGTGTAGGCGCAGGTATTATTGAAAATCAACAATTGAAAGAATTTGCTGCATCACGAAGTAATGCCTTGGTGAGTTTCTTCAAAAATAAAATTAGAAAACCAGACAAACCTACCGATGTCGATAAAGACGAAATTTCGGTAAAATATGACCAATTGGTGTTCGGCAAAGATGAGCAGCATTTAGATTATGTTATGGCGAATTGCTGCAACCCGATTCCTGGCGATGATGTTTTTGGTTTTGTAACAGTAAACGAAGGCATTAAAGTACACAAGCAAAATTGCCCGAACGCGTTGCAATTACAGAGTAATTATAGTTACCGAATCATGAATGCCAAGTGGATAGACTCTACACAAAGTGAGTTTAAGGCACAGTTGAAAATTTCAGGTATCGATGCTGTTGGCTTGGTAAATGAAGTAACCAAGGTTGTGAGTAATAATCTGCATATAGACATGAAAAAAGTGTACTTCGATTCTGACGATGGCATTTTTAACGGTGAAATTGTAGTAGTCGTAAAAAACAAATCCATTCTTGATAACTTGGTTCAAAACCTGAAAAAAATAAACGGGATAGACAAAGTTACCAGAGGATAAATAGCTACCTTTGTGCATTGGTATGAGCGCATCTACAGAAAAAAATAACCAAGCGATTGTCAAGAATGTGTTTACGGCATTTTTGGAAGAAAAAGGGCACCGCAAAACCCCTGAACGTTTCGCAATACTTCAAGAAATTTACGACCATAAAGATCATTTCGATATTGAGTCTTTGTACATCAATATGAAAAACAAGAATTATCGTGTGAGTCGTGCCACCTTGTACAATACCATCGAATTATTACTAGAATGTAACTTGGTTCGCAAGCATCAATTTGGGCAGAATCAGGCGCATTATGAAAAGTCTTATTTCGATAAACAACACGACCATGTCATTCTGAGCAATGGCGAAGTGATAGAATTCTGCGATCCGCGCATACAGACCATCAAAAAAACAATCGAAGAAGTGTTTGATATTGAAATTACAAAACACTCGCTTTATTTCTACGGAAATCGGAAAACGACCAACAACTAAAACTATGGCAGTAGACTTACTACTTGGATTACAATGGGGCGACGAAGGAAAAGGAAAAATCGTCGATGTACTTACCTCTAATTATAACATCATCGCACGCTTTCAGGGCGGTCCCAATGCAGGACATACCCTTGAGTTTGACGGTATAAAACATGTACTGCATACCATTCCGAGTGGGATTTTCCACGAAAATGCAATTAATATTGTAGGGAATGGTGTCGTTATAGATCCGGTAATCTTCAAAAAAGAATTGGACAACTTGAAAAAGTTTGACTTAGATTTCAAGAAAAAACTAATCATTTCAAGAAAGGCACACCTAATTCTGCCAACGCACCGACTGTTAGACGCTGCGAGTGAAACGGCTAAGGGAAAGGCCAAAATTGGTTCTACGCTAAAAGGGATTGGTCCGACGTACATGGACAAAACAGGTCGTAACGGAATTCGTGTGGGCGACCTTGAACTTGACAATTGGCAAGAGAAATATCGTGCGCTAGCCGATAAGCACGAGTCGATGATCGATTTCTACAATGTACAAATGGACTATGACTTAGCAGAATTGGAACGAGATTTCTTTGAAGCGGTTGAAGTACTGAAAGAACTTACCTTTATCGATAGCGAAGAATACCTCTACCAAGCACAGAAAAACGGTAACACCATCTTGGCCGAAGGTGCCCAAGGGTCGTTGCTGGATATCGATTTTGGAACCTATCCGTATGTAACCTCATCAAATACCACGGCAGCTGGAGCTTGTACAGGTTTGGGCGTAGCACCTACACAGATTGGTGAAGTATTCGGGATTTTTAAAGCATATACCACCCGCGTGGGCAGTGGCCCCTTCCCTACTGAATTGTTCGACAACTATGGAGAAACAATGGGAAAAGTAGGCAACGAATTTGGAGCTACCACTGGCAGACCCAGACGTTGTGGATGGCTCGATTTAGTAGCATTGAAATACGCTGTTCGAATTAACGGAGCAACACAATTAATGATGATGAAAGGCGACGTTCTTAGTGGATTCGATAAATTGAAAGTTTGCACGGCATACCAATACAAAGGTGAAACCATTGAGCACCTTCCATATAATATTGAAGCCGAAAACGTAACGCCGGTCTATACCGAAATGAAAGGTTGGAAAGAAGATCTTACTAAAATGACCGATGCTTCACAATTTCCAAAAGAATTGAATGATTACATCGCTTTCTTGGAAGAAGAACTGGAAGTGCCTATAAAAATTGTTTCTGTAGGTCCCGATAGAACGCAGACTATCCATAGATAAATTCGGGGTATCATTATTGATGTCATCAATTTAAATCGCACGATGAAAACAATAAATAAAATTTTAAAGGTTTCGAATGTCAGGTTGAGCGCAGTCGAAACCTTTGTTTATTGTATCATTCTTTTTTCATGTACCTCTATCTTCGCCCAACCCAATTCTGAAAAACAAAAAGTTGATATAAAGTCTGGATATATAGAAATAAAGCCCGAACTACCAGATGCGGTCATCTATACGAAGGATGAAAACGGACAGGTTTACATTATTCACGAAGGAGTAGAAATGTGGTGCGATCAGGCCTACGTGTATCGTAAGGATAACTTTGTGAAGGCTTATGGCAGTGTGCGCATGACACAAGGTGATACAATGACCATGAATAGTACCTATGCCGAATACAATGGCAATACTTCATTTGCGTTTGCGAGCGGAAACGTAATCCTAAAAGAGCCCGCAACAACCTTAACCACAGACACCCTTTATTTTGATCGTATAAAACAACAGGCTTACTACAGAAGTGGCGGGAAAGTTGTGGACACGTCAAGTACGCTTACTAGTAGGATTGGGCGTTATTTCGCTGAAACCAAAAAATACCAGTTTTTAAGCGATGTGAAAATCGTGAACCCAAAATATACGGTGAATAGTGAACAATTAGATTTCTATTCAGAAACCGGAGGTGCCTATCTGTACGGTGAATCGACCATCGTGGGCGAAACAAGTACGGTGTACTGTGAACGTGGATATTACGATACCCGTGGTGATACTGGGTATTTTGTAAAAAATTCTCGTATCGATTACGAAAACAGGATTTTGTATGGCGACAGCATTTATTTTGATCGAAATACCAGTTTTGCATCTGCCACCAATAATATTAAAGTCTTAGATACGCTAAACAAAAGTGTGGTGCGTGGGCATTATGCGGAAGTCTTCCGTGAGAAAGACTCTGTATTCATTACCAAACGCGCGGTTGCCGTGACACTTCGCGACCAGGATTCTGTATATGTGCATGCTGACACCCTTCGGATTACCGGAAAACCTGAAAATAGAATCCTTAAAGGGTATTACCGAGCGCGAATGTTTAAATACGGAGCGCCTGGAGAACAGCCCACCAGTGGTAAATGTGATTCCATTTTTTCTTCGGAAAAATTAGGTATCACGAAACTGCTACGCGAACCCATATTATGGAGTGGTGAAAACCAAATGACCGGTGATACCATACACCTGCTTTCAGACAAGGCAACCGATAAGCTTGACACCTTAAAAGTATTTAACAACGCATTTTTGGTACAGAAAGACAGTATTGGCTATAACCAAGTAAAGGGAGAACGACTGATTGGTCTTTTTACCAATAATGAACTCGATACGGTTTCCATCAAGAAGAATGCAGAAGTAATGTATTTCTCACGCAACGATGAACAAGAATTGATCGGTATCAATAATACAGTTTGCAGCTATATAGACCTGTACCTCAAAGAGCAAGCTATCACCGGAATCAAATTCTTTAAGAAAGCGAAAGGAAAACTATACCCCGAATCTGAACTTCCGCCTAACGCGCGCATCTTAAAGGGATTTATTTGGCGGGGCGATGAACGCCTAAAAACTGTAAACGATTTGTTTAAAGGTAAACCGCGGCCGGTGCTTCCTAAGATAAAAGGGATTCCCCTACCCGAAGATGAAGGAGAATTTTTTGACGACCGTCCGTTAGAAGATATCGAACTACCCGAAAGTTCAAAATTGAAACCCAAAGATCTTCAAAATAGAGAAGATGATCCGAAGATGAAAACCAACGAGGACGAAGTAATAGAAGAAGATGATGATGGTGAAAACCAATAGCTCTTTCTACCCTCTTAATTCTTTAAATCTATTACCGTTTCAGTTTGAATAAGAAAATGAAAGATGATTTCTACACATACCAAGCACAAACCACTCCGCACCCTCTGGCGATGGAGGTTTCGCATGCCAAGGGTAGTTATATTTATGATACCCAAGGCGGGAAGCATCTCGATTTTGTAGCTGGCGTCTCTGCGTGTAGTTTAGGGCATTGCCACCCTAGAATCGTAAACGCAGTAAAAGCACAGATGGAACAATATCAACATGTAATGGTATATGGCGAATATGTGCAAGCACCCGCAGTACAGCTTACCAAATTGTTGGCCCAACACCTACCCAAACCTTTAGAAACTACCTATTTGGTAAATAGCGGTGCCGAGGCCATCGATGGTGCCATGAAGCTCGCACGGCGAGTTACCGGTCGTTCTGAAATACGCTACGCCCATAATGCCTATCACGGAAACACTTTCGGAGCGTTAAGCGTCATGGGGTTTGAAGAACGTAAAACACCTTTTGGTCCATTGGTTCCCGACTGTCTCCCCATTCAATTTAATTGTGAAACCTGTCTTGATGAGATTACGGAAAAAACCGCAGCGGTCATTTTAGAAACCATCCAAGGTGGAGCTGGGTTTATCCTGCCAGAGAACAATTACCTTACAAAGGTTAAAAAACGTTGTGAAGAAGTAGGAGCTTTGCTAATTCTAGATGAAATCCAACCTGGCTTCGGACGTACGGGAACGCTTTTCGGTTTTGAACAATTTGATGTGATTCCTGATATTTTGGTAATGGGAAAAGGGATGGGTGGCGGACTCCCAATTGGAGCCTTTACCGCTTCCAGAATACACATGGAACTACTTTCTAACAACCCAAAATTAGGACACATTACCACTTTTGGCGGAAACGCCGTAATTGCATCTGCTGCCTTGGCCACGTTACAGGAAATCACAGAAGGTGACATCATGGCACAAGTAAAACACAAGGAGAAACTCATCAGAGCAAAGCTGCAACATCCGTTAATTTCAGAAATTAGAGGCAGCGGATTAATGCTTGCTGCGCTGGTAGGCACGTCAGAGTTGGCTTCAGAAGTAATCCTGAAGTGTAAAGACCGAAATTTAATCTTGTTTTGGCTTCTTTTTGAACCCCGAGCTATACGCATCACACCACCGCTAACGATAAGCGATGACGAAATTGAGGAAGGGTGCGCCATAATTACCGATGTACTCGATGCCATTCAGAAAAAATAATTTTACATACAACCCTTTGAATATCAATACTTTAATTTCTAAAAAATCTGTTAATAAGCCTGTTAACAACAATCACGGCATAACTATTGAAAACCTTATGACATTACTATCTTTAAAAAAGTAGTAATCGTTAAACCGTAGTCTATGCCCTCTAATCCTAACGAGTATAACAATTTTCCACTATCGCGTTTCGAATCTATGTTGAAAACGAACGACGTATATTTCTTCGATTCTGAAGAGTTTGAAGAGATTATTCAGCATTATCTTGAAAACGGTAAAGTTGCCCTTGCCAAGAAAGCTACAAAGCTTGGGCTAGAGCAACACCCCACTTCTACAAACCTTAAATTGTTCCAGATTGAAATGTTCATTTTTGAAAATGAATTGGACACTGCCGAAGCACTTTTAGACGATTTGTATTTGCTAGAACAGAGCAATGAAGAGATTTACATACAAAAGGCGAATATTTTCTCTCGCCGTGACGATCATAAAAACGCCATCAGATTATTACAACAAGCGCTAGAAATTACCAGTGACGAAAGCGATGTGCTTTCATTAATAGGTATGGAGTATCTATTCCTAGAAGATTTTGACAACGCCAAATTGTCGTTTATGCGTTGTTTAGAACAGGACGAACAAGATTACTCTGCCCTGTACAACATAATTTATTGTTTTGAGTATCTAGATGAACACGAAGCCGCCATCGATTATCTGAACGATTTTCTAAATAAGAATCCGTATTGCGAAGTAGCATGGCACCAAGTGGGCAAGCAATACTATATTTTAAAAGAATACAAAAAAGCGTTGGCAGCATTCGATTTTGCCATCATAAGCGACGATCGATTTATTGGTGCCTACCTGGAAAAAGGAAAAACCTTAGAACGTCTTAAACGCTACAACGAAGCGATAGACAGCTACACGATTACCTTAGGGCTCGACGACCCTACGTCGTTTGCTCTCCTGCGAATCGGGAAATGTCATGAGCGTCTGGGCAATGGTGATCTTGCCTTGCAGTTTTTTAACAAATGTGTAGAAGAAGACGGGCTGTTAGACAAGGGGTGGATTGCCATTACCGATTTTTATTTAAAGCAACAATCGTATGAAAAAGCGTTGTACTTTATCGAAAAAGCAATCAATATAGATGGTGAAAATGTACTTTATTGGAAGCGCTACGCACGAATCAATATGCGTTTGATGCGTTTTGAAGAAGCAGAGCACGGTTACAGAAGAACACTCGAATTAGGCAACTACGAGCTTGAAACATGGTTGTCTAGAACCGACCTGTTGATTAAGTTAGGTGAATATCAGGCGGCAGTGAGTAATTTGTTCCAGGCTACAGAATTCTATCCTGAAAACGTCGAGATTGAATTTCGACTGGCCGGATTATTTTATGTGCTGAAAGAAAGTCAAAAAGCTGAATTCCACTTAAAAAATGCCTTACGCGCAGATACCGATTTCCTGATGATCTTGGAAGAATTGTTTCCGAAAGTCTATGCTAGGACCCGAGTGCGCCAAATAATTGAAAAACATAAAAAACCGTCGGTCTAATTTCCGTATTTTTGAGGGAATTCTAACCATACGCTTATGCCCTCAAGATCGTTTCTCCAATACCTTACCATAACCGCCAAAGGCCTTGCCATGGGAGCTGCAGATGTAGTGCCCGGTGTGTCTGGAGGCACCATCGCTTTTATCGCAGGTATTTACGAAGAACTTATTGAAACCATTCATAAACTGGATCTCGGTTTTTTCAAGATTTGGAAAAAGGAAGGACTTAAGACTGCATGGGCAACATATAACCTTAACTTTTTAGTCGCTTTATTCAGTGGCGTATTTATCAGCCTTCTTTCACTTTCAAAAGTCATCAAATGGCTTTTGGAAGAACACCCAATTTTGGTCTGGTCATTTTTCTTCGGACTTGTAATCGCAAGTATTCTTTATGTGGGGAAGCAAATCACAAATTGGAATGTAAAAGTGGTGATTGGTTTGCTAATTGCCGCAGCTTTTGCGTACTTCATAACACTGGCAAAACCCATTGGTTCTCCAGACAGCTCGTGGTTTTTGTTATTAGCAGGTTTTATAGCCATAATCGCTATGATTTTACCAGGAATAAGTGGAGCATTTATCTTGCTACTCTTGGGGGCCTATGAAATGGTTATCGGAATTCTATCAGATTTGAGTGACGGAATTACCAGAATGGATTCCGAACTCTTGATCTCGGCTATTGGAAGGTTGCTTATTTTTGCCATTGGTGCTATTGTAGGACTCAAAGTATTTTCGAGGGCACTTAATTATATGTTTAAAAACTTTAAAAATATCACATTGGCGGTGCTGACAGGCTTTATGATAGGTGCTTTGAACAAAATTTGGCCTTGGAAAGAAGTACTGGAATATCGAATTAATCACGATGGCAACGAAGTTCCATTCTTGGAAAGAAGCATCCTGCCCAATAGTTTTGAGGGTAATTCACAAATCGTACTAGCATTGGTCTTTATGGTCATCGGTTTTTTAACTATTTTTCTTATGGAGCGCTTTGCTGCATCTAAAAAAGATGTGTAGATGCAGAACACCAGAACCTTTTCTGATAAAATATGGTTGGTACTAAAGGGGCTCTTTATGGGTGCTGCCAATAAGGTACCTGGGGTTTCTGGTGGCGTTGTAGCGTTTGTTGGCGGATTCTACGAAGAGTTTATTTATTCGCTTCAAAAAGTAAACCGAAAAGCATTTGCACTTTTGCTGAATGGTCGTTTCAGAAGTTTTATACAGTATATCAACGGTCGGTTTCTGGGGTTGCTGTTACTGGGAATGGTAATCAGTTATTTTAGTGTATCAAAATTGTTAGACTTTTTAATTGTTCGGTACGAGTTGTTTGTATGGAGTGCTTTTTTCGGCATGATCATAGGCTCTATTTATTATATCGCGAAAGATTTTGGTGAATGGAACCGAAAATATCTCGCGTATTTGCTCTGCGGAATCATTGCCGGAGTAAGCATCAGTTTTTTAGAACCGGCCAAGGAAAATAGCAATCTCATTTTTGTTTTTTTCTGCGGAATAATCAGCGTTTCTGGGATGACACTTCCGGGGCTCTCCGGATCATTTATACTCATCCTTTTGGGAAATTACGTGTTACTGCTCGTAGACTCGGTAAATGCGCTATTTGATACCTTTTCTGAACTTATTCGCGGTGACGCAAGCTTTGTCTCGAATACTGAAAGGTTGCAAATGCTGAAAATATTAGCGTTTTTCACCCTTGGTTCCATCACAGGTTTGGTATCGCTCTCCCATGGTTTGGCCTATGTCTTGAAACATTTTAGAAAAGCAACGTATGCGGTAATCATTGGGTTTATTGCTGGTTCTTTGGGCGTGGTATGGCCTTGGAAATACACGGTGTACGCTTATGATAACTTCGGAAATATTGCAATAGATGCTAATGGTGAAGCCATTATAAATGGGTATGACAGATATTGGCCCTCAGAATTTTCTTTCGAGACGTTTTTCGCGATTCTGTTTATCTTTGTAGGGATTGGCATCGTGTTGAGCCTAGATGTTTATAAAAAAAAGAAACAACCATCAAAATAATGGCCAAATTCGGATTGCTGGGAAAGGATATATCGTATTCGTTTTCCCAAACATTTTTCAATATCAAATTCGAGAAAGAAGGACTTCCCCATACGTACCTCAACTTTGATGTACCTTGTATCGAACAATTTGAAACTATTATTTCAGACCACAAAGACCTTCAAGGTCTAAACGTCACGATTCCGTATAAAGAAGCAGTCATTCCACATCTGTTCCGTTTAGACAAAGAGTCGAAAAAGATAGGTGCCGTAAATACCATAAAATTTCGAAAAGACGGAAAACTTATTGGTTATAACACAGATCACTACGGTTTTGCACGAGCATTAGAAAATTTTTTACCGATACATAAAAAAACAGCATTAATCTTAGGGTCTGGCGGAGCGTCTAAAGCCATTAAATATGTGTTAGACGCCATGGGGTTTAACTACCTGCAGGTTTCCAGAACACCTTCTGAAAATAGTGTTACTTATGGTGAACTCACCCGAGAACTGATAAAAGAACATTTCTTAATCATCAATTGCACGCCATTGGGTACGTCTCCAAATGTTCATGAAGCGCCCAATATTCCTTATAATTTTCTTACCGAGCAACACGTGTTGTTTGATCTAATTTACAATCCGAGAGAAACCGAATTCATGAAACGAGGGACAGCCAAAGGAGCACGTGTGAGCAATGGCTTAAAGATGTTAGAACACCAAGCCAAAAAATCGTGGTCTATCTGGAATAGCTAGCCCGAATGCTCCCTTTCAAAATAAAGCCTTCTGCTTTGTCGTTTGTTTAGTTGTTAGTATCTTGACACACCCAAAATATTGAACCCTAACATTGAAAAACATGTCTGACGAAAACTCATCTCCAAAAGAAAACGAAGAAACAGGAAAAGATGCCCTTGAGAAGGCACTTGTGGAAGAAACACAGCAAAACCCTGAAACCGAAGAAACTACAGAAGCGAAGGAAACTGAAACCACTGAAGATTCTGAAAGTTTGGTTGAAAATGCAATGGTAGACACCGCCGCACAAGCGCCCTCGAACAAATCGTCAGATGAAGCCACCGAAACGTCTGAGACTCCTTCCGAAGCAGCAGAAGCTAGCGAAACATCTAACATTTCCAAAGAAAAAAGTGAAAAAGAAGAGAGTAAAAAGGAAGATAGCGATTTAGACGACGATACCGAAGATGAAGAAGAAGTGAGTTCTAGCGATGATGAGGAAAAAGAGGAAGCCGAAGAAGACGGGCCAGATTACCATGCGATGAGTAAAAAAGAACTCATTGCTGCCTTGGGCTCCTTAATTAAGAGCAAGCCCATTCAAGAAATTAAGAAGGAGGCAGAAGAAATAAAAACCGAGTTCAACGCTAAATTTGCTGAAGAACTAGAAGAGAAGAAAGAAGAATTTCTAGCCGAAGGCGGAAATATTATCGACTTCCACTACTCGACTCCGCTAAAAAAAGAATTTAATTCGCTGTTTTTCGATTATAAGGAAAAGCGGAACAATTACTATAAAAATTTAAAGAAAGACCTTCAGGCAAACCTTGCCAAACGAGAAGAACTTATTGAAGAGTTAAAAGGACTGTTGAGCAACGAAGAGAGCATTAACACCACCTACAAGCATTTTAAAGATATTCAGGATCGTTGGCATACTGCGGGTCCCATACCAAGAGACAAGTACAACCTTACCTGGAATACCTACCATCACCACGTAGAGAATTTTTACGATTTCTTACATTTAAACCGTGAGTTTAGAGACTTAGATTTTAAGCACAACTTAGATGCCAAATTAAAACTTATAGTCCGTGCCGAAGAACTACAACAAGAAACAGATGTGCACAAAGCATTCCGTGAATTACAGATGCTGCATAAAATGTGGAAAGAAGAAATAGGTCCGGTTGCCAAAGAGTACCGGGAAGATGTTTGGGACAAATTTAGTGAGGCAACCAAGGTGATACACGACAAGCGACAAGAAGCATTAAATGCCCTTGAAGCGACGTATGAGGCCAACTACGAAGCTAAAAAAGAATTGGTTGCGCAGATTAAGGCACAACAAGAAAAAACAAAACCAAACCATTCGTCGTGGCAGCATAGCATGAAAAAAGTGCAAGAGTTGCGCGACGCCTATTTTGCTACGGGCAAGGTTCCAAAAGCGAAAAATAAAGAAATCTGGAACGCTTTTAAGGAAGCGACACGCAATTTCAATAAAGCTAAAAATGATTTTTATAAAAATCAGAAAAAAGAACAATACGCAAATCTAGAAAAGAAGCGGGAACTGATAAAAATCGCCGAAGAGAACAAAGACAGTGACGATTTTGATGCGGTCACACCGTTGATGAAGAAGATTCAACAAGATTGGAAAACCATTGGCCATGTACCTAGAAAAGACAGTGATAAGGTCTGGAAGCAGTTTAAAGCGGCCTGTAACCATTACTTCGACCGTATTCATGCCAAGAAAAACGAAGCCAGCCAAGAAGAGCAAGAAAACCTAGTCAAGAAGGAGGAATTGCTTGCTGGTATTAAAAAATTAGAACTTTCTGGAGATCACAAAGCCGATCTAGCATCTATAAAAGAAGTGATAAAAGAGTGGAAGGCAATTGGTAGGGTTCCTTATAAGAAAAAGGGCATCGAGCAAGATTTCAATAAGGTGCTTGACGGTCATTTCAAAAAATTAGATCTGGGCAAAAGTGAAGCTGAACTGATTAAGTATGAGAATAAAGTAAGTTCTATGGTTTCTCAGGACGATGAACGCAAACTACAGAATGAACATTTCTTTATCTCCAAAAAAATTGGGGAAGTAAAAGCTGAAATCAACCAACTAGAGAACAATCTTGGGTTCTTTCAACATGTACCTGATGACAACCCGATGGTAGCTGAAGTGCATAAAAATATTGCACGACATAAAGAACAACTCGAAATCTGGAAGAAAAAGTTGAAGAAAATCAAATCTGCCAGAAGCGATTCGTAATGACACCGTGTATTCTTTGTGGATGTGAAGATACTATCGATTATTACCGCGATATCAATCATCACTTCCTAGAATGCCGAAAATGTACCTCTATTTTTAGAGAACCTGCCACTTGGGTGGATGCCGCTGCCGAAAAAGCGCGTTATCTTACCCATAAAAACGATGTCGATAATCTAGGATACCAACGTTTTGTTTCACCTATCGTTGAAGCTGTTCAGGCTAATTTCGATTCTAAAACCTCTGGACTCGATTTCGGTGCTGGTACCGGGCCCGTAGCCGCGAAGTTACTTTCTGAACAAGGGTATTCATTAACATTATACGACCCCTTTTTTTATCCTAACAAGGAGGTATTAAATGGGCAATACGACTATATTATCTGCTGCGAAGTCATCGAACATTTTCACCATCCTTTACAAGAATTCCAGCTTTTAAAACGGTTATTGAAACCAAACGGAATGATTTTCTGTATGACCGATCTTTGGAATGATTCTGTAGAACAATTTAGAAAATGGTATTACAAAAACGACCGTACCCATGTGATTTTCTATAATGAACAGAATTTAAAGTGGGTAGCAAATGAGGTTGGGTTTGCAGATGTTTCAGTAGATGGGCGGCTTATTATTCTTTTGTGAGCAGTGAAAGAATTCAAAATAGAATTAAAAATAAACACTCAATCTGTGTCAGGTTGTTTCTTCAATCATCAACTGACAATCGAAAACTGACAACCGAAAACCATCCCGCCCAAACTTCGTTTGTTCGAGGCCAGCAACCTAAATTACATTTGTTTGGCTTCGTTCCAATACACGTCCATTTCAGCAAGGGTCATATCTTTTAGAGCTTTGCCCTGTTGTTTTGCCTTTGCCTCTAAATACTGAAAGCGTTTTATAAATTTCTTGTTAGTGCGTTCTAACGCATTTTCAGGGTCTACCTTTAGAAACCGTGCATAATTGATCATCGAAAACAAAACGTCACCAAATTCTTGTTCTATTTTCTCGGTATTATCAGCATTTACTTCGTGTTGCAGTTCTTCTAACTCTTCTTGCAGTTTTTCAAAAACCTGTTGTGGTTCTTCCCAATCGAATCCTACACCAGCTACTTTATCTTGTATTCGATTCGCTTTTACCAATGCGGGTAACGATTTTGGAACGCCTTCTAATACGCTCGTTTTGCCTTCTTTTAGCTTTAAGTTTTCCCAGTTTTGCTTTACTTCTTCTTCGTCTGCCACCTTAACATCGCCGTAAATATGTGGATGGCGCGAAATCAGTTTGTCGCAAATCTCGTTGGCTACATCGGCCATGTCAAAATGGTTGGTTTCACTTCCTATTTTAGCGTAGAAAACAATGTGCAATAACAAATCGCCCAATTCTTTTTTAACTTCGGTAAGGTCGTTCTCAAGAATAGCGTCGCCCAGTTCGTAGGTTTCTTCAATAGTGAGGTGTCGCAACGTCTGCATGGTCTGTTTTTTGTCCCATGGGCATTGTTCCCGCAGCTCATCCATGATTGTGAGTAAACGGTCGTATGCGGCTAATTGCTTTTCTCTAGAATTCATATACCGTAAAAATAAAAATTCATCTGCTACCGGGGCAACAAATGAATTTAAGTTATCAGCGCGTTATCCACGTTCCTTATTCTTCTTCAGACGTGTCGTTGCTTTCAGAAAAATCTGTGATTCCGTTTTTCTGCAGTAGGTTATACCATTGCACTACCTTTTTGATATCGCTTGGGTATACACGGTCTTCATCGTAATCTGGCAGCACTTCAAAGAAAAATTCTTCTAACTCTACCTTTGGCACTTTGTGGTTTATAGTAGGACCTCCGTTTTCTTTTTCAGCAATTTTACTGAAAATTTCACGCAAAGGAACCTCTTCGGTCAACGTATAGATGGCTATTTCGCTCAACAAACTAACATTGTCTCTAGCGCCAACGCTAATTTTACGACCATCTAGAAGCGATTCGGCTACGAATCCGCTACGGGTTTGGGTTTTCAATTGATATAGACCTGGTTTTCCTGAAATGGAAAGAATTTTCTCTAAACTCATAAAAAATATGCGGTTATTATGTTTATTCTTTTGTGTGTTTCAATAAATTAAGGCTGCAAAGATGTAGGCTTTGGTGCTTTCTTGCAAGCACCTTAACGTTTCTTTTTAGCTTTCGGAAATTTCATTCGGTACGATACGTCAATTTTTCCTTTTGAAATATTAGTGAGCTTACTTTTCAGCAAACGCTTTTTTAATACGGAAAGTTTATCGGTGAACAAAATTCCTTCAATATGATCGTACTCATGCTGAATGATACGTGCTACAATTCCATCATACGTCTCAGTATGCTTGTTGAAGTCTTCATCGTGGTATTCAATCGTAATGGTGGGCTGTCTAAAAACGTCTTCCGTAATATTCGGAATACTCAAACAACCTTCATTAAATGCCCATTCGTCTCCTTCTTCTTCTACGATCTTGGCATTGATAAACACTTTTTTAAAGTTAGCGCATAGTTGTTGTTCCTCTTCGGTGAGATCTTCATCATCTTCAAACGGACTCGCATCTACGATAAATACGCGAATGGCCAAGCCGATTTGTGGAGCAGCTAAACCAATACCCCTTGCGCCGTACATCGTATCGAACATATTCTCGATAAGAGCATCTAGTTTAGGATAGTTCTCGTTAATAACGGTTGCCTTTTTTCTTAAAACAGGGTCGCCGTATGCAACAATGGGTAAAATCATTAGTAAGTATTTTATTTATAATTTTTAGTCTTTAGTCTTTGGTCTTTGGTCTATAGTCATTACTCCTTAGTCATTATATAAATATTCCTGTAAAATAATCGTGGCACTAATCTCATCAATCAGTGCTTTGTTTCGTCTTTTTTTCTTTGAAAGACCACTATCGATCATTGTTTGAAAGGCCATCTTACTAGTGTATCGTTCATCTACTCTTTTCACAGGCATTTCTTGGAAGTTTTTTTCAAAAATCTCTAAAAACTTTTGAATCTCTTCTTCAACATCGCTAGGTGTACCGTCTTTCTGCAAAGGTTGCCCTACCAACACAAGTGATACGTTTTCAGCCAAAAAATAATCTTTCAGGAAATTCAGCAACTTTGGTGTTTCCACCGTGGTAAGCCCCGATGCAATGAGCTGCAACTCGTCTGTAACGGCTATTCCCGTTCGTTTGGTTCCAAAATCTATTGCTAAGATGCGTGCCATATCTGGCTGCAAAAATAAGGGTATTTATTGGAAAAGCTACCTTTTATAGTTCCGAAGCACTTGCAGCACCCCTCCCCTTTTTATCTTACCGGTTTCGGTGTAGGGAAACTTAGACAAACGGTATACTTTTTTAGGGCGTTGGTAGGCTTCTAATTGCTGAAAAGCTTCTTTAAAATTAGGCAAGCTGTCGCCATCTCCTTCAAAAATAAGAATCACACGCTCTCCAAGTGTTTCATCCGGTTCAGAAGCAATAATGAATGGCAGCCCCAGTTGTGTTTCCAACTCATGTTCAATGGTTTCCGGAAATATTTTAACCCCTCCGCTATTAATCACATTATCTTGTCTCCCCAACCATGAAAACGATGTGGGCGAATGCAAGGTTACCAAATCGTTGGTTACCACAGCCATTTCAGAAATATTAGGAGCATGTATCACCAAGCAACCGCGATCGTCTTGGGTGAACTTTACATCGGGAAGTGCCGTGTATTGGTCGCTTCTAGCGGGACCATTTAATCTGCGCACGGCAATGTGTGTTATGGTTTCGGTCATTCCGTAGGTAGCAAATGCCTCCGTGGGCAGCTGTTGCAATTGTTCTTCGAGCGCCTTTGAAACAGCGCCACCTCCAATAATTAGTTTTTTTACCTTCGGAAGTGCTTCTAGCGAGTGTGAAACCTGATATGGCACCATAGCCACAAAATCGTAGTCGTTGTCATATTCCACAAGCGCATCTTTAGAAGGCTGCACCACATGCAAATCCCAACCTAAGACCATCGCTCTTACTACCATCATCTTCCCAGCAATATAATCGGCAGGAATACAGAGCAGTGCTTGTGTACCACTACCGGTTTTAAAATAGGTTCCTGTGGCTTTGGCACTGTGCACCATTTGTTGTTTGGTGAGCTTTATTGATTTTGGTTTTCCGGTAGATCCAGACGTTTTTACTGAAATTTCTTCTGTAAAGTCAAGCCATTTCTCGATAAATTTGGCCACACTCACTTCTTGTTCATTGCCGTCTTCCAGCAAGTTGTCGGTAAAATTCAATACTTCTTCTGCCGAAGAAAAATCGAGGCCGTTCAACTTAAACGCAGGATGTAATGTGAGTGAGGTTGGTGTCAAGATCGCTACGGAGTTTCTATGGTTTCTATCGGTTCTGGTGGTGGCGTAACCTTTCCGAAGAGCTTTTCTGCCCAACCCGTCCATTTATAACGCCAAGCCATCAAGGCTAGGAATATAGGATACATTACCAGTACCGGAATTAATATATCAAACCCTGCCGTGGGTTCAGAAATGTCTTTAAATATTGAATTGGTCTGAAACACGGTCCAGTCTGCCGTAACCAACAAGGCTCCTACCAAATTATTCCCAGCGTGGAAACCTAATGCCAGCTCCATACCTTCGTCCATCAATGTCATGATACCAAGCAAAAATCCTGTTCCTATATAATACACCATAATTACAGGACCCAATTTTTCAACCTCAGGATTAAAAAAGTGTAATCCTCCAAAAATAACCGACGTAATGACGAGTGGCAGCCATCTATTTTTTGCCAATACGCCAATTCCTTGCATGAGATATCCCCTGAACAGGTATTCTTCAAAACTGGTTTGTAACGGAATTAAGATTATAGAAATAACAGCTAAAATCAGGAATGGAACCATTTCAAACTGTAGTACATAATCGTCAGGGTTGGTGGTGTAATCGATTAAGGTCAATACAATCGTAACTATCGCTATCAGTAAAAAACCAAACCAAAAACGCCCCCAATCGGTTTTTTTACGTGAGGTCGTCAATGTTCGGAACGGTTGCTTGTGCAGATACTTGACTACAAAAAACAAACCTAAGAGTCCGACAGCAAAACCCAGCAACATTAGAAATAACGTAAGGTTTGAGTCGAGAATGTTCATCAGGTTTTGCTCATCTTGCAATTGATCTACAGAACCACCTTCACTGATTACCTTAAAAAAGGCTACCCCCACAAACGGCAATGAACCTATTTGGGTGGCAATAAAGATGAGCAACACGCCTACAGCATAGCGCCACCAGTCGTGTAAATAGTTGAATGCTTGTTTTATGTACATGGTAATTGGGGATTTTTAGTAAGCTCGCTGTGTTGTTTTGAGATGTTGGTGAATTTACAAAACTTTGTTTAATACGCTTACATCCCAATTTCGTTTTTTGTTGTAGTGAAGGGTTCCATCGATAACCTGCAAGGGGGCGGGAATATTATTGGTATACAAACTTCCCGTTCCAAGCCCTTGTGGCAATTTATTTTTCTGTTTTGCTGTGTATTGTGCAATCGCATTTAAGCCAATATTACTTTCGAGGGCCGAGGTAATCCACCAACCTGCTCCTTGCGATTCAGACAAGCGAATCCATTCGTCACAACTTCTGAATCCGCCTACCAACGTTGGTTTCAAAATGATGTATTGTGGTTGAATGGTTTGCAAAAGTTCTTCTTTTTCTTCGGAAAGCGTCACCCCAATGAGCTCTTCGTCTAAAGCAATGGGTAGCGGACTCTCCTCGCAGAGGCGAGCCATTTCTTGCCATTGCCCTTGTTGAATAGGTTGCTCTATGGAATGGATTTGTAAATCGGAAAGAATTTTCAGTTTTTCTAATGCTTCGGAAGGCGAAAACGCACCGTTTGCGTCTACGCGTAGTTCAATTTCAGACGGCGAGTACAGTTCACGAATCATTTTCAGCAACGCCAATTCTTTGTCAAAATCGATTGCACCAATCTTCATCTTGATACATTTGAAACCGGCTTTCAATTTTTCTGAAATCTGCTGTTTCATAAAATCACGATCGCCCATCCAAACTAAACCATTGATGGGTATGCTTTGGTTACCGAGTGAAAATTCAGAAGAAAAAATTTGGAAAGGATTTAATGCTGCTAACGATTTAAACGCAGTCTCAACACCTATTTGTATGGCTGGATAAGCAGACAGCGCATCGTACAGCGCCTGTTCACCCTTCGAGATATGCTCGCAGGTCCATTGCAGTTTCTGTTCAAAATCAGGAACATCATCGGCGCTCAAACCACGAAACATACCGCATTCGCCTATACCCCATCGGTTGCCGTCTACAATGGTTAAGAACCAAGTTTCTTTGGTTTGCAAGGTGCCACGCGAAGTGCCTGCTGGTTTTTTAAATTGAAGCGTATACTTTTGGAATGTTGCTTTCATTTGAACCACGAAAATACAAATTTGGAAACCGAAAAGGTGCTTTTAAATACCGATTTATAACGAAATCGATTCGCCAATGTCGAGTAACATCAGGTCTTTTCCTGCTTCGTAAAATTTCCGCTTGGCTTCGTCGTGATCTATTTCAATATAGCCGAAGGTATCGTAATGTACTCCCAAAATTTTATCGCATTCCACAAAATTACTCGCAATGATTGCATCGTCTATCCCCATGGTAAAGTTATCGCCAATAGGTAAGATTGCCAGGTCTAATGTAGCACTCATCGGGATCAATTTCATATCCATAGTTAAAGCTGTATCTCCTGCGATGTAAATGGTTTTGTGTTCGCCTTCAATTACAAATCCGCCGGGCTGTCCGCCGTAACTACCATCAGGAAATGAGCTGGTGTGTATGGCATTTACATATTTTACCTTTCCAAACTCAAAATCCCAGCTACCCCCGTGGTTCATGGGGTGTACATCAAAGCCTTTTTCTTCATAATGATTTGCAATTTCATAGTTGCTCACGATAGTAGCACCTGTGTTTTTTGCAATAGCCTCTGCGTCTAAAATATGATCTTGGTGGGCATGGGTTAATAGAATATAGTCGGCTTTTAGCGACATGATATCTACCTTGTCTTTTGAAAGGTCGTTTCCTGTGATAAAAGGATCAACAATAATATGTTGACCGCCAATTTCGATAGAAAGACTGTTTTGTCCGTAAAATGTAATGTTCATAGGTTTCGTTTTCTCTAAAAATAAGGGACAAATTTTTCAAATCTGTTAAAATAGTTCCAAAAGTTTGAAGTACGATTTGAAAAAATGATTTACGGCTAATTTCTTCAAAAGAAAATCTCCGTGAGAAGTAATAGCAACGAGAACAAGAATGTGCTCAATGCAACCTTTTTTAACTCTGGGTCTAAGAGTGCTGGGGCTTTATTCTTAAAAACAATCCAAACATTTAAGAATAAAGGCACAAAAGCAAGCAATGGAATGCATAGCAGCCATGTTTTGGAAGTGAGATAGAAATACAAAGCAGCAGACAAAAATGCTATTACAATGAGAAGCGCATGGTATAATTTTACGGGTTTTTCGCCTAACACCACGGCCAACGTATTTTTTTGTACCCGTTCATCTGCCAGCCGGTCGCGCATGTTGTTCAGATTTAAAACAGCAGCACTCAGGAGTCCGATAGTGATTGCGGGCAAGACGATGTAGTTTGAAAAAGATTGGGTATACAAATAGTAGCAACCTACCACTCCTACGAGACCGAAAAAAATAAAAACAAAAAGGTCGCCCATAGCGCGGTATCCGTAGGCTCGTTTACCTACCGTATAGGTTATAGCCGCTACGATGGCAGCTATCCCTAGGTTAAAAAACACTACAGAAAGTATGAAGTTCTCGTTTCCGAAGGCAACAAAAATGAGCAAACTTGCTAAAAAGAGCGTAAATATTGTAGTGACAATCATACCGTATTTCAACTCCTTGGCAGTTAGCAAACCGCTTTGCATGGCTCTAGCGGGTCCTACCCTATCTGCATTATCGGTGCCTTTCACACCGTCGCCATAATCGTTTGCAAAATTAGAGAGCACTTGAAATCCTAAAGTTGTTAAAAGGGCAAGAACCATAATCGTGACGGTAAACGCTCCCTCTTGATAAGCAGCTGCACTAGCCACTAAAATTCCTGAAATAGAAAGAGGAAGTGTACGCAATCTAGCAGCTGAAATCCAAGCCAAAACTTTATTCATAAATATGAGGTTGTTTGAGCAGTCAAAAATACATTAAAAAAGAAAAGCCACCTACTAGAGATGGCTTCCTTCGTTTATAAGTTCAGAAAAGAGTACTACTTGATGATGAGTCTTTTGGTTACTCCTTCTTCATTAGAAACTAAGTATATACCTGCTGACACATTCTGAAGTTGCAGCGTTTTTGTATGCATGGCTGGAAGAACCACTCTACCAGAAATATCATACACAGTATATACGTCTATTTTGCTCAGGAATACCGTCCCGCTTGTTGGATTAGGATACATACTAAAATTGGTGGTTCCGTTAAATTCGAAGTCATCCACACCCAATACATCATTATCTAAGGTGAAAATACTTAAGGTACCACTTACTTCATTAGCAACAACGATAAGTCCCGTTTCCGTAGGGCTATCGACAGCTGGCACGTAAATAAGTCCTTCTGGGCCCAAATCGCCCATTTCAGTACCACCAGGTATAGCGTCTCGACTGTTCAGGTATTGTAGGAATACTGGCGCTGCGGGATCTGTTACATTATACACCATAACACCGCCAATGCGCTCTAGCAAGATAAAAGCATAAAATTCACCATTTATTTCTTGAACCAGTACACCTTCTGGCTCAGGTCCTTTATTATCACTTCGGTTTTTAAAGCTATTATTTGAATTGCTAGCATTAAAAATGTCACCATAGGTTGGGTCGTTTGCCGTGATAACTTCAAAATCGTTAGCACTATCATACACCAAGGTTCCTGTGGAGGCTTCAAAAATTGAAAATGATCGTCCACCAAAAACATGTATTTCGTCAAAGTCACCATCGCCATCGGTATCCCCAGAAGCACTGGTAAGCGCTATATCACCTAGGTTGGTATCAAGCTTTAAGATATCGGCATTCGGAAACACAGTAGTATCTAAAATATAATCGCTATCACCTAATTTCCGCTCTTCTTCATAGGCCGAATACTCTCTGGCATCACCCTCGTTCGCCGTCACAATATAATCGGTTCCGTTTACAGCGTAAAAACTAATCGCATCTGGCATGTAGAGTCCTTTCACTGGCCAAGTAGCATCGAAGATAAAATCGGTTTCATCGCTCGTATCTAAGGTGTTCTGCGGAAGGCTGTGATCTTTAAGTCCGAATGGAATAACATCGACGATTTCTAAGTTCGCAATATCAACTACAGCATATGCATTGTTTTCTTGTAAGGTAACATAGGCCGTCTGCGAATCTGCAGAAACGGTGATATATTCAGGTTCTAAATCTTGTGAAACACTGGCTCCTGGACCAAAAATGCGAACTCCCGCTGTAATAAGTGCGGCTTGTTGACTGTCGAAGTCATTAAAACCTAAGGTTGTCACATTGGCTTGCGAAATAGCTCCCAATCCGCCACTCACATCAATTATGGAAATAGAGCCTTCTGGATCAATGGTATAATCATCACTCGGCTGGCCTTCATTGGCAACCAATAAAAAGTTTCCATCGGGAGAGAAAGTGAGCATATCAGGTAACGAACCAACAATAACAAGACTTTGATTGGCTCCAGAAGCATCACTAAACAATACAAAGCCATTACTCGTAGCCGGATCTGCAGCCACTGCTGCGGCAACCATACCATTTTTTACTGCAATGCTCTGTACTCCTGCAGTTCCAGGTGGCAAAGCAACCGTTGCTAAACTTGTGATATTAGAAGGGTCTGAAAAGTCTAAGACTTCAACCTTGTCTGCATTGGTAACAAACAACTGCTCACTTTCAGGGTCGTATGCAACAATTTCTGCAGTACCTGTAGCATCTACAGTGAAGCTAGTTAGAAAGTTCATGTCTAATGCAGCTGTGTTTGCGCTAGGAACTAGGGTGTCGTCGTCTAAAATATAGGCTGAGAATGTATGATTTGCAGCGATGGTAACACCATTTTCATTTTCCAACTGAAGTACAAAAAACAAATCACTACCATCATCTGTGTTATTTATGATTGGGATGGTGAGTTCTTGAGCAGCTGAATTGCCGGCTGGAAAAGTAATCGTTTGTGTACCCGCAAAGGTAAAATCGGTGCCTTCTACTGCACTACCTCCAGCTACTACTGAAATATCTACCGAAACTACTGTTGTAGGTGCTTCTGAAATTGTAACTGAAAGGGTAAGTGTTCCGCCATTTTCTGAAACAGACATAAACGTAGATTCAAATTCAACTTCTGGTGCTACTGCAGCAGGCACATTTCCTGGTGAACCTATATTTGGAACGTCGCTAGCATCGCCACCCAAAGCAATCGTCTGAACAGCGTTGTTAGCATTTCCAACAACACTAAATTCTCCCAAATCGGAATCGTAACTCTGACCATCGTTTGCTGCTGTATCGGGATATGATTCTGAACTAATCGGACTAGTGGTAGTTGGATCGCCCATCCAGAGGGTTACTGCATCGCCACCTCCGCCCAGGCCTGAACCGTCGGCAAAGCCAATTTGTATATTGGTAAGGTCTACAACCGGGCTCCATATAGTAGTAAATTCATCTACTTCATTGGCTGTATTATCTGTAATGAGCACAATGACTGATGCTCCTGGCTGTATTTCAGAAATTCCCTGTATGATATCTGCTGTCGTACCATCTGCAGAATCATCGTCGTAGAATAGGTCGCCATCTACACCAGATACCCAGGCAGCTGCACCTTGATTTGTAATTTCGAACCAGTCTTCAGTTAGATCAGCTCCCTCTTGACCCGAGAAAATTTCAGTAACAACTAAAGTAGACATTGAAGGCACATTTCCTGGAGAGGCAATGTTCGGCACATCACCAGCAGCTCCACCAAGTGCTATTGTTTCTACCGCATTGTTTGTATTTCCCACTTCGCTAAAGGCGTTAAGCAAAACATCATATGATTGTCCGTCGTTTGCCGCAGTATCTGGATATGTAGCGGTATCGATTGGGGTTGTTGCAGTAGGATCTCCCAACCAGATATTAACAGCATCACCGCCAGCACCCAATCCGGCGCCATCTGTAAACCCAATTTCAACACCATTTAAATTTACCACAGGTCCCCAAACATCTGTAAATTGAGTAATTTCACCAGCTGTATTATCTGCTACCAACACAATTACAAATTCACCTGGTTGGATATCTGTAATTCCTTGTATGATATCGGCTGTTGTGCCATCTGCCGACTCATCATCATAATATAAATCGTCATCCACACCAGAGGTCCAAGCCATGGTACCAGTATTTGTGATTTCAAACCAATCTGCTGTTAAGTCTGTTCCTTCTTGTCCTGAGAAAATTTCAGAGATTTCAAGAATAAACGCACCTTTAGTAATGCTTGGTTTAGAATTTTGTGAGATTGCAGTGGTTATCACAAACAACACAGCCAGTAAAGTAAATTTTTTCATCGTTGGTTTTAGTTTTAAATTTTCAGCTAAATTACCAACGCCATGTACCTTTTGCCTTAATTGATTATTAAGTTAAAATCAATTTCAGAAGCAACTAATTCATAATTAGACGCTCCAAATTAATTTTTTGTAAACTTTACTATTTAAAATTGTAAACTCAATAATTTTTATACTTTTAAAGAAAACTTAACAACCCCATTTCATGAAAAGAAATTACGATATCGGCCTGCTAGTATTACGAATTGGTATGGCTGCATTGATGCTAACACATGGTATTCCAAAATTTATGGCCTTTATAGGAGGCGATTTATCTGTTGTTGGTGACCCCCTGGGCATAGGAGGAATGCTAACAAGTATTTTAGTATTGCTAGGCGAACTGGTTGCCCCAGTGCTTATTATTATAGGAATTAAAACCCGTTTTGCTGCAGTAGCGAGTGCCATCACAATGGCGGTGGCTGCCTTTGTAGTGCACGGTGCCGATCCATTAGCAAAGAAAGAAATGGCGCTTCTATACCTTATAGGTTTCCTGTCTATTGCACTTATGGGAGCTGGTAGTATTTCTGTCGATAAAAAATAAGTAATGTAACGTACTATGCCGTTGTTCACTAAATCATTAAAGCTGTCTGCCTTTAACAACAAAAGGATTGGCAGGTATTTACTGTATGCATTGGGTGAAATTGTGCTCGTTGTTGTAGGTATTCTTCTGGCACTGAATATTAATAATGCGAACGAGGATCGTAAAAACGAAAAGGAGTTTCGGCTTATCTTAAAAACGGTTGCGGCAGACCTTGCCAATGATACCTTGGCAGTAAACCAAGTGGTGGCCAATTATAAGTTTAGGCAAGAATTACTCAAGCCCATAATTAATGGTGAGGCTACAGAAGAGGAACTCAGAAACTGTACCTATTGTGGTTCTGCTATTTCTAGCTATGCGCCAGTGTTTATAAACGACAAAGGATATCTTCAACTTAAGAATTTCTTTGAAAATACTGGCGATCTCGACTCGCTTTCTACGGAAATAGTACAGTTTTACAATTATTATACCCCTACCCTTCAAGAATTGGGTGACGAGGTGAAACGTGCAACGATTGAAAATGTGAAAGATTGGAGGGATAACTATCCGTGGTTTGCAAATATCATCAATAACAAACCTGATCCGCGATACTTAGAGTACCTTGCTTCTGATAAGTACCGAAACCGAGCTTCCTACTTTAATATTGTGGCATGTCTTAATTATAAAACGTATCTGGAGGAATACAAATTAGATGCCACTGAGATTTTGGAATCTATCGCTGCGCTTGAAGAAGATTAACTTACTTAAAAATAGACGTCAGTAATTCTTTCAACAAGTCGGCTTGACTCATATTCGCAGCGCCCACACCTTTGCCTTTTAGATCGATGGTTCGGATACTTGCGATAATCCCGCTTACTTCCTTCATCGAATAATTCTTAGCTGCAGTTTGATAATCCTTAATAAAGTAAGGACTCACCCCTAACACTTTCGGGGCTTCCGATTTGTTAGACAGCGCATGGTATTTTAAAAGTTTTGAAAAGAAGCTGTACAACAATGCTACCGTCATCACCAATGGGTGGTTTTTTGGATTCTGGCCAAAGTATTGTACAATCGCAAAAGCTTTTTTTACGTTGCGATTGCCAATGGCATTTTGCAATTCGAAATTATTGAAGTCTTTGCTAATGCCTATGTTTTCTTCAATGAGTTGCGGACTAATCTGTTGCTCAGGTTTAATGACCAATTGCAATTTTTCTAGCTCGTTCGATATTTTGCTGAGATCATTGCCCAGAAACTCGGTAAGCATTTGTGCAGCTTTGGGGGTAATAGTGTATCCTTTTGCAGACAAAACCCGTTGTATCCACTCTGGCACCTGATTGTCATACAATTTCTTACTTTCAAAAATCACCCCGCTTTTCTTTAGTGTTTTAGCCAATTTTTTACGCGCATCTAACTTTTTGTACTTGTAACACAGCACCAACACAGTGGTTGGTTGCGGATTCTCGGCATACGGCACTAAATTCTCAATGGTACGTGATAGATCTTGGGCTTCTTTTACAATCACCACCTGCCGCTCGGCCATCATGGGATACCGTTTGGCGTTGCCCACAATATCGTCTATACTTACATCCCTTCCGTAGAGAACCATTTGGTTAAAGCCTCTTTCTTCTTCGGAAAGGATCGATTCTTCAATAAATTTTGAAATGCCATCAATATAATACGGTTCGTCGCCCATCAAAAAATAGATGGGTGCAATGTTCCCTTTTCTGATATCGGCAATGATAGATTTCGCTTTATCTAACGGCATAAAATTGTTAGGAGATTTCAGTTTGAAAGTATTACAATGCGTAATTTTACAGCAATGCAACCACTCGAATTCAATAGTTATTCGTTCCGTTTCAAAAGTAACGAAAACAACCGTCTCATTTTTGATGAAATCAGAAAAAAATTTGTGGTACTCACACCCGAAGAATGGGTACGACAGCATGTTGTGCAGTTTCTGCTTTCAGAAAAAAACTATCCTAAATCACACGTAAATGTTGAAAAACAGTTGCTACTGAACGGGACCAAGAAAAGATACGATGTATTAGTTTTTAATCCAGACGGCAGCATACACCTAATTGTAGAATGTAAAGCACCTTCGGTACGAATAGGTCAAGACACCTTCGACCAGATTGCGAGGTATAATTTGGTGACAAATGCTACCTATTTAATGGTGACCAACGGCCTCACCCATTATTTCTGCCAATTGGACTACCAGCAGGAACGTTACGTGTTTTTACGCGATATACCTGCATATACGGCATAAAAAAACGCTCCCGATTGGAAGCGTTTGTCATATGTTATAAGAATAGAAACCTACATGGCTCCCCACTCTTTTAAACTCTTGGTGTTTAAGGCAACATAATCATCGTTTCCAGCTTCTTGCGCCAGTGATAATGATTTTTTAGCTGCATTGATCGCACCTTTTTTGTCACCTGCTTTAGCATAGATAAGTGATTGTTGTCTGTGGTACCAGAATGCAGGCTCAGCACGCATTTCGATTGCTTTGTCAATCCACGTCTTTGCCTTATTGATATCTTTTCCAGATTCTAGGTAATATACGGCCGCTTGGTAATATTCGTTCGCGCCGGGGCCGTTCATTACTTTATCGATACTGGCTGAAACCATCTTGTCTGTTTCAAATTTTATCGGAACACCAACATAGGTTTTATCCCATAAAATTCCAAGGTTTGCTGAATCACTAGCAACATCATCAAATGTCATCGTAAATGTTTCAATAGCCATTGGCATCGGATACACTTGTGCTTTTACAGTGGCCGCTACTTTACTTTCGTCCCATTTTTGAGGAGTACCCCAATTGTTGCTGTCTGTATAAAACATAACATCCCAACTTTGCATTCCAGGTTTTGTATAAATAGCATACGAACCTGCCTTTACGGTCTTTCCTCCAATTATTACGTCGTCACTAAACGTAATTTTGGTATTGGCATTAGCGCCGGTACGCCAAACGTTGTCATAAGGTACCAAACCTCCAAAAATGGTTCGTCCTTTCATTGATGGTCTCGAGTATTCTAACGTAACATCGGTAAGTCCCACCTTCTGTTCAATTTTTTGAAACGGACTCGGAGCTGGTGTTTGTAGTTGTGCTTGTACAGCTACCGAAGTAACTATGGCACAGATAAATAAAAGTAATTTTTTCATGAGATATAATGTGTGTTTAAGGTTTTTACGAAGGTACAATCCTACTCACTCCCAAACAGTTAACAAAAACTTAAAAAAGGGTTACAAAAGGTATCGTACATTTGTAGCATGACAAAACGAATGATCGCCGAACTTATCGGCACCTTTGCGCTTGTTTTTTGTGGTACGGGCGCCATTGTTATCAACGAATTTACAGGAGGCACGGTAACCCATCCTGGTATTGCGATTACCTTCGGTTTAATTGTTATGGGTATGATCTATGCATTTGGTGATATTAGCGGGGCACATATTAACCCTGCAGTAACGATTGCGTTTGCGTATGCAAAAAAATTTCCATGGAAAGAAGTGCCGTTGTACGTACTTGCACAAGTTGTCGGAGCTATTTTAGCCAGCTTACTATTACTGTATTTGTTTCCAGACAATGAATTGTTGGGTACCACCCTTCCGCAGATAGCTGTGCTGAAGGTATTCATCTTTGAAGTTATTCTTACTTTTTTCCTAATGGTAGTGATCATCAACGTCTCAACGGGCTCTAAAGAAATTGGTGTTATTGCAGGTATTGCTATAGGTAGTGTGGTTCTTTTAGAAGCACTATTTGCAGGTCCCATTACAGGAGCGTCTATGAATCCTGCACGTTCGTTAGCGCCAGCACTAGTTTCTGGAAACCTACAACATCTGTGGCTCTATTTAACTGCTCCCGTTGTTGGTAGTATATTGGCGGTGATTAGTTGTAAATTGGTGAAAGACGAACAATGTTGTGACGATTAGTGCTAAATAACTGTTAATCTTACGCTTCGGTATTGACTTGTAGTAATTTTCTGTAGTATTTTTACATAAAAAAGAAAGAGATGCTACGATTCATCAAAAAATTATTCGGATTTAAAAACCTTCCTGCAGTAAAAAGGGATGTCAATTTATATAGACTCCTACGTATGAACCGCAGAATGGTTTCTGCCCGTAAATAGGTCTTATGCTACAGTAGACCTATAGTTTGCAAGTCGTCTCTCCAGATGACTCATAACTTTTTGCGTTTCGAATTCTCATCCATAGTATTGTTTTTGGTGTACTTTACAAACTTCTAGTTCTATCACTTCTGAAATTTTCACAAAGCAGCATGTTTAGTTGAAGCATCACCGTGATTATGTTAATGTTTGTTTAAGTAATGTGATATTCTGTTCAACAAAATGTATTTTTAAGGCCTAAACCAATTGCTCTTGAAAATTTATACACTTCACGCAAAACAGAAACTTCCGATAACGGTTGAACAAGCTTGGGATTTCCTCTCAGATCCCAAAAATTTAAAAGTCATAACACCAGATTATATGGGTTTCTATATTCTATCGGGTGCCGATAGACCTATGTATGCCGGCCAGATCATACAATATATTGTAACCCCAGTACTAGGTATCAAAACCAAATGGGTAACCGAAATCACCCATGTAAAAGACAATACTTATTTTGTAGACGAACAACGGTTTGGACCCTACGCACTTTGGCACCACAAGCATTTTATAAAAGAAATTGATGGAGGTGTTGAAATGGAAGACATAATTGACTATAAAGTGCCTTTTGGCTGGCTGGGGCAATTGGTGCACCCATTCTTGGTAAAACCTAAACTGAATGAAATTTTTGAATATCGTCGTACAAAACTGATTGAATTATTTGGCGAACTAAACGAAACAACATGAAAAACATACTGCTTATTGGAGGTTCCTACGGAATTGGATTAGAAATTGCTACACAGCTTCAAAATGACTGTGCAGTGTACATAGCTTCCAGAACAAATGAACAAATTCCTGAAAACGTAACCCATCTTCCCTTTGATGTTACAAAAGATGCTGCCAACACATTAGAACTGCCAGACACTATCGACGGCTTGGTATACTGTCCTGGAAGCATAAACTTAAAGCCCTTTAAAACGCTATCTGAAGAAGCTTTTATGGACGACTTACAGATCAATTTTGTATCGTTGGTAAACGTTGTCAAGGCGTTATTGCCCAAGTTAAAAAATGCCGAGCAGGCAAGCCTCGTTTTTTTCAGTACCGTTGCGGTGCAAATAGGCATGCCTTTCCATACCAGTGTAGCTGCTTCTAAGGGAGCCATTGAAGGCTTTGCAAAGGCGTTGGCTGCAGAATATGCGCCAAACTTTAGGGTAAATGTAATCGCCCCGTCACTTACCGATACTCCGCTAGCGGGGAGATTGTTAAATAGCGACGGTAAGAAAGAAAAGATGGGAGATCGCCACCCTTTAAAGCGAGTGGGCGCCGCTGCAGATATCGCAAATATGGCTACCTTTCTGCTCTCTGAGCAATCTTCATGGATGACCGGACAAGTATTAGGCGTAGATGGCGGAATGTCTACCTTAAATATCACATAGCATGGCAGGAAAAGTAAACGTATTTTGGTTTCGAAGAGATTTACGTTTAGACGATAACGTAGGTTTTTACAAGGCGCTTCATGGGAAATACCCTGTGTTGCCCATATTTATATTCGACACCAATATTTTAGACGAATTGCCCAAAGACGATGCACGCGTTACTTTTATTTATGATACGTTACAGCAAATGCGTTCTGAATTACAGGAACATGGCAGTAGTTTGGCGATGTACCACGGCACGCCCAAAGCAGTTTTTAAGACGTTACTTTCCGAATTCGAGGTGCAACATGTGATTACCAACCATGATTATGAGCCGTACGCAAAAAATCGCGAAGCGGAAATTTCAGAAATATTAAAAGAAAAAAAGATTGGTTTCCATACGTTTAAAGACCAAGTTATTTATGAAAAAGATGAAATTGTAAAAGACGACGGCGATCCGTATGTGGTATATACGCCCTATATGAAAAAGTGGAAGGCACAGTTTAAAAGTGATGGTGACCCCAAGATTTACTATACCTCGCAGTTTATGGACCAGCTTATCGAGCATAGCCGGTTGCCAAACTTATCGCTTTCAGACATTGGTTTTTCACGTTCTAACATTCGCGTTCCAGACTACGATGTTACTCCCACTACCATTCAGGAATACGAAAAAACTAGGAATTTTCCTGCCCAAGAGGGCACTTCCAGATTAGGTCCTTATCTGCGTTTTGGCACCGTTAGCGTGCGTAAAATGATAAAAAAAGCGACTTCGGAAAAGAACGAAACCTTTTGGCAGGAATTGATCTGGCGTGAGTTTTTTATGCAAATTTTGTGGCATTACCCTAAAACGATAGACCAAGCCTTCAGGAAAAAATATGATCGCGTCCCGTGGCGAAACGACGAAGACGAATTTGAAAAATGGAAAACTGGTACTACCGGATTTCCGTTGGTTGACGCTGGGATGCGACAATTAAACGAAACAGGATATATGCACAATCGGGTACGTATGCTGGTAGCCAGTTTTCTGTGCAAACATCTGTTGATAGATTGGCGTTGGGGAGAAAGTTATTTTGCTGAAAAGTTACTCGATTATGAATTGTCTAGCAATGTGGGCAATTGGCAGTGGGCTGCAGGAAGTGGTGTAGATGCCGCGCCGTATTTCAGAATATTCAATCCGACGACACAAATTGAAAAATTCGATAAAAACAAATCGTATATCAACGAATGGGTGGAAGAATATGGTACCGATGCCTATCCTGAACCTATGGTAGACCATAAAGAAGCCCGAGAACGTGCCTTAGAAACCTACAAATCTGCAATAAATTAACATTTTATTGTAAGATTTTTCCTTGAAAATGCTTTTTGTCGATTATTTTGGTATATTTATCGATGTAATTATGGCTTTTGCCCCCAAAATTTAGCCTATGCAGTCTTACAAAAATGAATTCACCAATGGTGAAATTACAGTTACGTACCAGCCAAAAACATGCATTCATGCAGAAGCATGTGCCAAAGGACTTTCAGCAGTGTTTAGAACAACTGTAATCCCTTGGATAGATTTAGACGGTGCCGAAACAGAAAAAATAATTCAGCAGATAAAAAAATGCCCATCTGGTGCGCTATCGTTCTGTTATAATAGCAAAAAGGTGCTTGTTAAATAAATGGTAATGTCTGGGTAGTTTTGGGCAGTTTAACACAATTTTTCTAATCTTGCGTTGTTATCTGTTTCATAACAAACCCAACAAAACAACTATGATGAAAAAAACACCCATCCTGCTTGCGCTGGTATGCTGCACATTAACAGCATTTGCACAGGAAACCCCCAACGAGAACAAACCTAATACCATTGAAAACCAATTTATTGATGTTGTAGACGGATCGAATAGTTTTGAAGAGTATAAGGTGATTAAAAAAACAGAAATTGCCAAGCTTCGCGCTAATGTAATCGATTCTATTAAAAGTCTAGAAGGCACTATTGGTACCTTAAATACGGAAATAGATGAACGGAAAAACGAAATCGCGTCACTCTCCCAAGATTTAGCTGCAACCAAAGAAGATTTGGCCCTTAGCCAAAAGAAAGAAAATGGCATTGAGTTTTTAGGAACACTTACTGAAAAAAGCACCTACAACGCCGTAATGTGGTCTATTATTGGCATACTTGTGTTAGCACTGGCCTTTTTTGTGTTAAAGTTTAAAAACAGCCACGCCGTGACCAAAGAGGCACAACTGAAATTAGCCGAAATAGAAATTGAATTTGAAGCCCACCGACAGAAGAAATTAGAAGAACAACAGCAACTTCGAAGAAAGCTACAAGACGAAATTAATAAGAGCCGAAAGGCATAATCCTTCAGTTATACAAATCAAAAAGCGTCTGATATTTCTATCAGACGCTTTTTTTATTCCTTTTTTTAAAATGGTCGAACGCTATTCGATGCGCACAATTTTTGCACCAATCGCCTGTAGGCGCTCATCAATATTTTCGTAACCACGGTCTATTTGTTCAATATTGTGAATCACACTGGTTCCTTTGGCAGAAAGTGCCGCGATGAGCAACGAAATCCCCGCGCGAATGTCGGGAGATACCATAGTGGTCGCTTTTAACTGCGACTTAAAATCGTGCCCCATCACCGTAGCGCGGTGTGGATCGCACAAGATGATGCGTGCCCCCATGTCGATTAGCTTGTCTACAAAGAACAGACGGCTTTCGAACATTTTTTGGTGAATGAGCACATTTCCTTTGGCTTGCGTACAAACCACCAGCACAATACTCAGCAAGTCGGGTGTAAAACCTGGCCAAGGCGCATCTGCTACTGTTAGTGTTGATCCGTCGATATATCCCTGAATTTCATATCCATCAACATGCGAAGGAATGTAAATATCGTCTCCTCTTTTTTCTAAGGTTATCCCTAATTTCCGGAATGTATCAGGAATTAGCCCTAAGTCTTTCCAACTTACATCTTTAATTGTAATTTCACTTTTGGTCATTGCCGCGAGGCCAATCCAACTCCCAATCTCGATCATGTCAGGAAGGATACGGTGTGTACAACCTCCCAACTCTTTTACTCCTTCAATAGTTAATAAGTTAGAGCCTACGCCCGTGATTTTTGCGCCCATGCTGTTCAGCATTTTGCAAAGTTGTTGCAAATAAGGTTCACAAGCGGCATTGTAAATTGTAGTAACACCTTTCGCCATAACCGCTGCTAGCACAATGTTTGCTGTACCAGTAACCGAGGCTTGGTCTAATAACATATCACAACCCGTGAGCCCGTTCGGTGCTTCAACACCATAAAAACGTTCTTCTCTGTTGTAACGGAATTTCGCTCCGAGTTTAATAAAACCTTCAAAGTGGGTATCTAATCTTCGACGCCCAATTTTATCGCCTCCAGGTCTGGGGATATATCCCTTTCCGAAGCGACCTAATAAAGCACCTACAATCATAATTGAACCCCGCAACGAACTTCCTTCTTTTTTGAAAAGTTCAGATTCGAGATAATCGAGGTTTACTTCATCTGCTGTAAATGAATAGGTACCTTTTTCTAATTTTTTAATCTTTACGCCTAGATTTCCTAAAATTTCAATGAGCTTATTTACATCCCGTATGTCTGGAATGTTCTCAATAATTACTTCTTCAGGAGTTGCCAATACGGCACAGAGAATTTGCAAGGCTTCATTTTTAGCACCTTGCGGACGGATTTCACCTTTTAGTTTGTGACCGCCTTCAATTTGGAAAGTTCCCATAGTTTAATAGAGGAGATTAGTAACGCTTGCGACCGCGATTGTTATTCTTTTGGTTCTTTTTACCACCCGAATTATTGCTACTGAAGCGCTTTTTCGTCTTCATCAACTTTTGTGCATCGCGCAGGTCTTCATCACTGTTTTTGAGGTTTATTTTACCACCTGAGAGCTCGAATAAATGGTTAAAGATCACATCGTCTTCAACGGTGTCTTTGTTCCAGTTCAAAAAGCACTTTTTCATGTGGTTTGCGATGGTAAGGATCAGACCATCTTTTTTATCACCATCTTCCCAACTGTTGGCAACATCGATCATTCGTTTGATGTTGTTGCCGTAGAAACGGTATTTTGGGTGATTTTGCGGATAGGCTAACGGGCCAGGAGGCGCGTATAATTCTTCCGGAGTTGGTTTTTCATAAGGCGAATCTACATCCAGTTTAAAATCTGAAATGATAAACAACTGATCCCATAGCTTGTGTTGGAAATCTGGGACATCGCGCAGGTGCGGATTTAAATTTCCCATTACCGCAATGATGCTTTTCGCTTGCTTGTTTCGTTTTTCTGGGTCTTCCTCGGCCACGGCCTGGTCTACCATTTTTTGGATATGCCTACCGTATTCAGGAATGATAAGGTGCGGACGCTCCGTATTGTATTCTATAGCTTCTATCAAAATAATGTGTTTAGGAAATGTCTTCTAGTTGAAGTAATAACGTTTGCAAAATACTAAAATTATAGTGAAATCACGCCTTCCACAGCCGAAACTTGCAAATATTTCGCTATCACAGCATCGGGCGAATCCATCGTCACTTTTATCGAAACACTGGTGTATGTCCCTTTTGAAGAATCTCGAGTTTGAATGAGTGCATCGGTGCCATCAAAAATTGCTTCTATCTCTGCTATTTTTTCGTTACTTGCAGGTACAATAAACTTATAAAGGTACGGTGAGGGCCAATCGGTGTCCCCTTCTAATTGTTCTTTTAATCTCGCATAAAATTCTTCTTTTTGCTTATCGGTAGCCATAAACTTTCGTTTTGTGCAAAGATACGGTTCTCGTATCAACTAATTAAAGCGGTCTTTGTACTTTTGAATCTTATAGTACAATAATTATAAATTGTCAGTCTGAGCGCAGTCGAATTGTCAGTCTGAGCGCAGTCGAAGACTAATGAGCTTATCAGATTATTTTAATTTCATTTAAAATGCCAACATCTTCTAATATCCCGAAAAGAATTGTCATTATTGGTGGTCCTGGAACAGGAAAAAGCACTCTTATAACCGAACTTGAGCAGAAAGGGCATAACTGTATGCACGAAATTTCCAGAGCCGTTACGCTGCAAGCACAAAAAGAGGGAATCGACCAGCTCTTTCTTACAGACCCGATTCTTTTTAGCCAAAAGTTGTTAGAAGGTAGGTTGCAACAATTTCACGATGCGCGCAATTTCTTCGGAAATTTTCTCTTTTACGATCGCGGCCTTCCCGATGTACCTATTTATATGGATTACTTAGGTACCGAATATCCTGAACATTTTTCAGACACCTGCCAAACGCACAAATATGACCATGTATTTCTACTACCACCGTGGGAAGAAATCTATGTGCAAGACAATGAACGTTATGAGAGTTTTGAAATTGCAACTGTTTTGTATTCATTCTTAAAAAAAGGGTACGAGTCTTTTGGCTATGCTCCTATTGAAGTCCCCAAAGGCCCAGTTGGTGAACGTATCACGTTTATAGAAACAACCCTGAAAACTCCTCTTTGAAAAGTCCCGCAAACATACTAGAGACCTATTGGGGTTTCAACAGCTTTCGGCCACTGCAGGAAGAGATCATCAATTCGGTGTTGCAGGGAAAAGACACCGTAGCACTACTGCCAACCAGCGGTGGCAAATCGGTTTGTTTTCAAGTCCCTGCATTAGCAACCGAAGGTATCTGCATTGTTATTTCTCCCTTAGTGGCGCTTATGGCAGACCAAGTACGCAACTTAAAGAGCAAAGGAATAAAAGCTTTGCAACTCTCTGGTGGGATTTCGTTTCAGGATTTGCAAACAGTTCTAGACAATGCCCGCTTCGGAAATTATAAATTTTTATACCTATCACCAGAACGGTTACAACAAGAAGTAGTGCAGAATGCTATAAAATTAATGCCTGTTAATTTAATTGCTATCGATGAGGCACATTGTATTTCGCAATGGGGAAACGACTTTAGACCTGCGTATAAAAACATTTCACTCTTAAGAGAGATGCACCCGCTCGTGCCCATGATTGCGCTTACCGCTACAGCCACAGACGAGGTGCTCACAGATACTATTCAAGAGTTAAAACTAGAATTGCCCGATATTCACCGTGCTTCTTTTGCGCGTGACAACCTGAGTTACCATGTGCTGAAAGAAGAAGACAAACTGTATCGTTTAGAACAGTTGCTAAAAAACCTTTCAGGGAAAGCCATTGTGTATGTGCGCAGCAGAAAAATGTGTGTTGAAATCAGCAACCAACTCAATACACTAGGCATTGCGAGTACGTTTTATCATGGCGGACTCTCACCTGAAGAGAAAGCGGCAAAAATGCAGGCTTGGCAACAAGGAACAGCCCCAACGATAGTAGCGACCAACGCCTTCGGGATGGGTATCGACCAGCCCGATGTTCGAGTAGTAGCCCATATGCAATTGCCAGATAGCTTAGAGGCTTACTTTCAGGAGGCAGGTCGCGCCGGACGCGATAGTGAAATAGCGAAAGCGGTTATTATTTGGAGCGACCATGACAAGCAAGTGGTACAATCGCAGTTTGTAGACTCCTACCCTACGGTCAAAGACGTAAAATTTGCCTACAAAAAGTTGAATAGTTATTTTCAGATACCTTATGGTGAAGGAGCGTTTAGCACGCATCCGTTTAGCTTCGGAGATTTTTGCCATACCTATGAGCTCAATTCGCTACTTGCATTTAATAGCATACAGGTATTAGACAGGCTCGGGGTGCTTCAACTGTCAAAAACTTTTGGTAGGAAATCGACCGTTCATTTCAAAACAACATCAGAGGTAGTCTTAGCGTATTTTAAAAACGACATGCGAGCATCGGTCATCGGTAAGACCATTTTACGGTTGTACGGAGGTATTTTTGAAACAGCAGCCACAGTAAATCTTCAGTTGGTTGCAACAAAGTCTGGGCAATCAATCCCAACGATTATTGACGTGTTAAAACAGATGGAGCGAGACGAACTCATCGAGTTGCAATTACAGACTACTGATGCTGTACTTACGTTTATGGTGCCACGAGAAGATGAGCGTACAATCAATCCGTTAGCGAAAGAAATCTCTCTTCAAAAACAGAAAAAAAGTGCCCAAGTTGAAGCGGTATTGCACTACATCACCAACGAGACCGATTGCAGAAGCAAACAACTGCTTCAATACTTTGGGGAAGAAAATACCACAGCTTGTGGAATGTGTTCGGTTTGTACAAAATCAAAAGGGACTATTTCTGCAAAGGAAAAAAAGGTAATTTCAGAAAAAATAAAAATTCAACTAGAAGAAGGTCCGCAAACGTCACGGGAACTTTCAGAAAAACTTATTTTTGCTGAAACAGATATCGTTTCGGTTTTACGATTGTTGCTCGACCAAGGAAGCATTCAGTTGGACATCAGGAATCGATTTCACTTAAAATAAAATAAATTTGAAAGACCTTCGCATCTTATTTATGGGCACACCCGACTTTGCCGTTGGGGTTTTAAAAGAACTGGTACAACAGAATAAAAATGTGGTAGCTGTGATAACGGCTCCCGACAGACCTGCGGGTAGAGGCAGGAAATTGCGCCCTTCGGCGGTAAAGGAATACGCTACCGAGCAGGATATCCCAGTGTTGCAACCTACCAATTTAAAAGATGAAGGTTTTATCGAACAATTAAAGTCGTATAACGCCAACCTCCAAATTGTAGTGGCGTTTAGGATGCTCCCAAAAGTAGTTTGGCAGCTTCCAGAATTCGGCACCTTTAATCTACACGCTTCCTTATTGCCCGAATACCGAGGGGCCGCACCTATAAATTGGGCCATCATTAATCGAGAAGCCAAAACTGGGGTGACCACCTTTTTTATAGATGAAAAGATTGATACCGGAGAGATTATCCTTTCCGAAGAAGTACCTATTACGAGTAGAGAAACTGTTGGTAGCTTACACGACATTTTAATGAAAACGGGCGCCCAATTAGTGTTGAATACAGTACAGGCCATTGAAGATGGCACTATTGAGACAAAAGCACAACCAAAGGATCGTACTTTTAAAGGAGCACCCAAACTTACAAACGAGAATACAAAAATAGATTGGTCGCAACCCGTAGCAGTCATTGACGCATTGGTTCGGGGGTTGTCTCCTTATCCTGTAGCTTGGTGTTATTTAAACAATGAAGGAGAACTGCAAAAGATAAAAATATACAAAACAACATTCGAGGAGACCGAAACTTCTTCTGAAATAGGCACCGTTACGACCTCAAAAAAAAGCATACGGGTTAGCTGCAAAGATGGCTACCTTAATATTAAAGAATTGCAACTTCCAGGAAAGCGAAAAATGGACGCCGCCTCCCTTTTGAACGGTTTTTCATTCGATACCGATGCAAAACTCACGTAACCCCGCGTGGTTGCTCAATTTGTAAAAAATGGCTAAAAATAGTGTTTGGTTATCAACAAACCGTCGAAGTTATCAACAAAAACGCCTATTTACCGCGCCATTCCTTGCGTGAACCGATAATCCGATTAAATTTGTAGAGACATTAATAAAAGTTTAACCGACAATTTAATTTAATAAGTAAACTATGAACAAATCAGATTTAATCGATGGAATGGCAGCAGATGCCGGAATTACAAAAGCAGCAGCAAAAAAAGCATTAGAGTCTTTTTTAGGAAATGTTGAAAAATCACTTAAAAAAGGAAACCGTGTTTCTCTAGTAGGATTCGGATCTTGGTCAGTTTCTCGTAGAGCGGCTAGAGAAGGAAGAAACCCACAAACCGGAAAAACTATCAAGATTGCTGCTAAGAACGTAGTGAAGTTCAAAGCTGGATCTGACCTATCGAGTGCTGTAAACTAATTTACATGCCCTATTGAAAATGAAATCCCGCCACTTGGCGGGATTTTTTATTCTATAAAATAAGACCCAATGAGTCTTTTAATTGGTTATTAGCAAATTAATGTTTAGATTTAATTCGATAAACTAGCTAAAATGATCTCACTAAAACCAACTAAGGGAGTATTATTGGTGGCAGAACCCTCTATCATAGGTGATGTTTCCTTCAATCGCTCTATTGTGCTCCTTGCCGAATATAATGACGAAGGCTCTGTTGGATTTATCCTGAACAAGCCGCTAGAATACACCCTAAGCGATTTTATTCCAGAAATTAATTCGAAATTACCTGTATATAACGGTGGTCCTGTAGAGCAGGACAATCTTTATTTTATCCATAAAGTTCCCCACCTGGTTCCTGGTAGTATTGAAATTTCTAACGGAATTTATTGGGGAGGCGATTTCACCGCAATTGCCGATCTGCTCAAGAATGATGAGCTCGCAGAAGACCAAATTCGTTTCTTTCTCGGGTATTCTGGTTGGGCAAACGAACAATTAGAACAAGAGTTGGCTATGAACAGTTGGGTAGTAACACCCAACGAATATAAAAATGAAATTATCGGGAAACCCTATTTCAACTTTTGGAAAGAAAAAATGATCGAGTTTGGAGGCGACTACCTAATCTGGTCGAATGCCCCGGAAGATCCAAACTTCAACTAACCCAAACGGGCTTTTACGTTCAGTTTTTGTAATAATTCTTTGGCGACACTACTGCTGTATTCTTTTTTACGATATTTTGAAATAGGCTGTATGCCAACAATGGTGTTGGTGATAAACATTTCGTCTGCTTTTTGTAGTTCGAATGGAGAAACAGAGGCCTCCTCTAAAATATAGTCGGGCATCTGGCCTAATATCGATATGATCTGTTTCCGAAGGATTCCGTTAAGGCAACCATCGGCCAATGGTGGAGTTTTAATTTTATATCCGTTTACCAAAAACAGATTTCCATTCAGCGCTTCTACCACCTGTTTCTTTTCATTCAGCAACAAACAATTTTGGTAGTCGTTTTCTTTTGCATAAATACTACCCACCACGTTGATGATACGGTTATTCGATTTAAGGGTTGATAAAAGCCCTGAGTTAACGTAATGATCTTTAAACAGTTCAACTTCGTAGGCTGCTTCAGAAATAGTGTAGAACGGGGCATCTAATGTTTCCGAAGTGATCAAAAAAGAAACATCATTGGTGGCAGGTGTATATTTGCCCCCTTCGTTACGCCAAACTACAATTTTTGCACGTTGCGCATTGTTTGAATCTTTAGTTGCAGCGACCGTTTTTAGCACCTCATCTTCTAGAAATTCTGGTGTAAAGGTCATGGGTATTTCCATGCGTAAGATGCGCATAGAGGCCATGAGCCGGAAATAATGATCTTCCCAGAAAAGTACCTTCCCTGCCGAAACGCGAATGGTCTCGAACACGGCATCACCATAGTTTAGGCCTCGATTGTCGTATGCAACCGTGGCATGTTCTTTAACTACAAGTGTTCCGTTCAAATTGACCATAAAAAAACCGTCCCTTTTGTAGGACGGTGCAAAGATATTAATAAACTATATTGTTGTCACACAGACATTCTTTAAATAAAGTCTAAGTAGAACCTAAAATTTGTTTAAGGTTAGAAACCATGTTTTCCCACAGCATTTTTCCTTCATCTACCTCGTCATCTTCAGCAAAATCTGTGATCATCAACGAAACATCTTTTGTAATTTCGTCTACCTGTATGCGGAGTTCAAAATAATAGTCGGTGCCTTCATCATCCATCCAACGAAACTTGATTCGTTCCCCACTTTTCTTTCCTAGTAATTTCGCTTTTTCTTCGCTCCCATCCCAAATAAATGTAAAAAATTCGCCCCGTGAGTTCACATTATCGGCGTACCATTCACTCATGCCTGAAGGCGTTGAAATATATTGATATAGCAAAGATGGAGACGCTTTTATAGGGAACTCCATTTCATATTTAACCTTGTCTTCCATAGTAGTGTTAGTTGAAGCCCAATATATCGATTAATTTTAAAAAATGGCAGGCTTTATATTTTTTTTTCTTCTAGTTATTCAAACTCCGTATTCTCCTTATATAAAGAGTTTTTGGGCGTCACCACACCTTCGGTGCGATCAGGCTGATACGCTTTATCCCCGCCCCGATCGTTTTAGTGGATCGGGGGATGCCTGCCCGTACCGAAAAGGCACGTTCGGGCGGGCCGCTTCCATCCTTGACTCGGAAACTCTTATGTTTTTAAATTAAATTTCTAATCAACTACGCTTTGATGTAATGAAGACAAGAATTACCACGTCAGCTTCGCCGGCTATCTTCGCAGCAAAATTCCTTTGCCGCTCAATAATGCTCTGTGAGTCTCTAGGGCGAGGCCTAACACTAAAACCTAGCCTGCGGGGCACGTCAGAAGGTTTTTTTATTTCAAGCGGCTAGACAACAAAAAGGGCAATCAACGAGAATTACCTCGCATATGCTCGGTGAGTCTTAAGAGGGGGCCTTACTCCAAAACCTGACCTGCGGGGCACGTCAGAAGGTTTTTTTATTTCAAGCGGCTAGAATGTAAACATTCCGCCTTTGAAATAAAAAAACCTGATACTTTCATATCAGGTTTTGATGTAGCGAGAACGAGACTTGAACTCGTGACCTCCGGGTTATGAATCCGACGCTCTAACCACCTGAGCTACCTCGCCAAATTGTATGTTGTGGCAGCCAAGGCTACCTCGCCATTTTAAAGGTGGCAAATATAAAAACAAAATTGTGCTGTTGCAAAGATAAAATCGATTATTTCAATACCTTTTGTAGTCGCTCCAAACCACATTGCTCCTGCTCCCCGCTCTTCATGTTTTTTAGGGTGTATGTTCCATCCACCATTTCACTTTCACCCGCCAGTACCACATATGGTATATCCCGCTTGTCTGCATACCCCATCTGCTTCCCCATTTTGGTAGCATCTGGGTATAATTCGGCATTAATACCTGCTGCTCGCAACAATTTAATTGCTTGCAGGGCATAAAGTGCTTCCTTTTCACCAAAATTGATAAACAGCACTTTGCTATTGGCGGTTACCGTTTCAGGGAACAAGTTGAGCTCTTCCAACACCAAATAGATTCGGTCTAATCCGAAAGAGATCCCTACCCCGCTCATATCTTTCATTCCGAAGATACCCGTAAGGTCATCGTAGCGGCCACCACCACCTATGCTTCCCATCGCGACACCATCTGGGGCAGCTACTTCAAAAATGGCCCCGGTGTAGTAATTAAGTCCGCGTGCCAAGGTTACATCTATCTCAAGGGTTGCTGCAGAAAGTTCTAACGTTTCTATAGCGTCTACAATGAATTCCATTTCTGAAATTCCCTGCAAGCCAATTTCCGAAGTAGAAAGCAAACTCTTTAAAGTCGCTAATTTTTCCGAAGCTGTCCCTGTTACCGAAAACAAGGGCTGTAATTTGGTGATAGCGGTTTCAGCAATGCCCTTTTCGCGCATTTCAACTTTCACTTTTTCTTCACCTATCTTATCAAGCTTGTCTAAGGCTACGGTAAAATCGATCAGCTTGTCTTCGGCACCGATCATTTCAGCAATACCGCTTAAAATTTTACGGTTGTTCATTTTAATGGTAACGCCTTCCAATTTTAGTTTACCAAACACCGTGTCGTACAATTGCACCAACTCCACCTCTTGCCAAAGCGAAGAACTACCTACGACGTCTGCATCACACTGATAAAACTCCCGGAAGCGTCCTTTCTGGGGTCTGTCTGCGCGCCATACGGGTTGCATCTGGTAGCGTTTAAACGGAAAGGTAATTTCGTTTTGGTGCTGTACCACATAACGTGCAAAGGGTACGGTTAGGTCGTAGCGTAAGGCTTTTTCGGAGATTTTTGGAGTCAGCTTTGCGCTGTCCTTTTCAGTATATAAATCGTCACCCACCTTTCTTAGAAAATCCCCACTGTTCAAAATCTTAAAAATCAACCGGTCGCCTTCTTCGCCATATTTCCCCATCAGGGTTTCGCTATTCTCAAAACTAGGCGTTTCTATCGGTTGAAATCCGAAATTAGCAAAACTCGCCTTTATTGTGTCCATGATATAGCTTCGTCGGGTGACTTCAACAGGTGAAAAATCGCGGGTGCCTTTGGGTATGGAGGGTTTCTTCAAGATATTAGGTTTTAGAAATTAAATTTGAGACTTCGGTCTGTAGGCTACGGACTCCGAATGTCCAGCTTCAAACTTTTACCTGCAAATATCTTAATTTCTCCCGTAAATTGTAACTTTATACGTTGTTAATAGTCTAACGAGAAACCCTTGCCACCAACCTATGTTTTCATTATTCAGAGAAAATATCAGAATTGCCCTCGACAGCATCAAGAGTCAATTATTGCGAACCATCCTCACCATTATCATTATTGGTATTGGTATCTGGGCGCTCGTAGGTATTTTAAGTGCCGTAAAAGCGTTAGAGAACACTATTTCGAGCGACTTTGCCTCTATGGGTGCAAATACTTTTAATATACAACGGTACGAGTTTACGGTGAACAGCAACCGTGGTGGTGAAAAACGCAAGGTGAATCCGATTATTAGCTATGACAACATCCGGGAGTTTATGGATGTGTACCAATATCCGTATACGCAAGTCTCCGTTTCTTTTCGCGGAACGAGTGGTGCCGAAGTAAAATTTGAAAGTGAAAAAACCGATCCCGAAGTACAGGTATATGGCGTGAATGAAAATTATCTTGAAAGTACCGGTACTAAGGTAGATGAGGGTAGAAATTTTACCATTTTCGACATACAGAATAATGCAAAGGTTTGTTTGTTGGGCGCCGATTTCACCAAAGGGTTGTTTAAAAATGACAATCCAATAGGCAAAACTATTAGTATACGCGGCGTGAAGTTTAAGGTCATAGGGCTGCTAGAAAGCAAAGGCAGCACCTTCGGAAACAACCAAGATTTAAAAGTGCTGATACCGATACAAGTGGCTCGTGGGATTTTTACGAATCCGAATATCAACTACAACATCAGCGTACGGGTAGACGATAAAGAAATGTTGCAAGGTGCGCAAGATGAAGCCATTGTGAAGTTTCGGAATGTACGCGGACTCAGCCCTGTTGAAGAAAACAATTTTGGGATAGAGCGCAGTGACGATCTCATTAACCGTATTGGGAGCATCACGGGCGCCTTGGAAGTTGCCGCATGGATCATTAGTATCATTACCATTTTAGGGTCTTCTATTGCCTTGATGAACATCATGCTCGTATCTGTAACCGAACGAACACGGGAGATTGGGGTTCGGAAAGCATTAGGGGCCAAACGAAAAACGATTTCAACCCAATTTTTTATGGAAACCATTGTAATTGGTCAGTTGGGGAGTATACTCGGAATCTGTTTAGGACTGCTTACTGGATTTCTATTTGCATATTTCACGGGCTTCGATTTCAGCTTACCGTGGTCTGCAATGATTGGCGCTACCGTAATTTCTTTTATCACTGCCGTCATCGCTGGATCGTATCCAGCTGCAAAAGCTGCCAAACTAGACCCTATTGAAAGTTTGCGGTATGAGTAAAAGAGTTCGCGAACTCCTACTTTTGAACCGATTTTAAGATATCTTCAAAAAACTGATACAACTCCCCTTTTGTGATAATGGCACCTTGTTGAATCAGTTCAAAAATATCGGCGCTTTTATCTGCTGAAAATTTCTTCTTTGCCGTAAAGAACTCGACCGAATCTTCTGCGAAATTCTTTTGCAGCCAGCCATATCCTTCTTGGGTGGTAATATCGATTCCCTCTTCGGAAATTTTAAGCGAAATAAGCTGCATTTCGGTTTCAGCAACTTTGAACAGAAATAGCTGCTGCGGAGCGATATTCTCTAAATACTCAGCTTTCTGAAGCACACCTTCCCAAACCAGGTCGCTAAACACATCCAATTCTTCTTCTGCAACTTGTGGCTGTTCGGTTTTAATCTTTTGCCATTCGTCTGCAGTTATAGATTGAGTAGCCAGAAAATTTATGAATTCTGGGTGCAGTTCTTCAAATTGTTCTTTTGTAAGTCGTGTGTATTTCAAAATATATGATTTGCTTAATAAAATCGCTTTGAGAATCTCAGCGATCCCGTATAGTCACGGGGTGACTGAGGCTCTACCTCGCCTGAGGCGATTCAAGGCGGGTCTCGAAGTCACCAACTTATTCTTCACTCAGGTCACTTCGGTACAGCGCTACGCGCCATTCTGCGACCTTCTTTTCTGGTGACTGAGTGTTCCGCCCGCAGCGGAACGTATCGAAGTCACCAATGTGTCCCTCACTCAGGTCACTTCGGTACAACGCTACGCGCCACTCTGCGACCTTGTTTTCTGGTGACTGAGTGTTCCGCCCACAGCGGAACGTATCGAAGTCACCAATGTTTCCCTCACTCAGGTCACTTCGGTACAACGCTACGCGCCACTCAGCGACCCTAATTTCTGGTGACTGATTGTTCCGCCCACAGCGGAACGTATCGAAGTCACCAAAAAATTTCAGAAAAAGAAAAAGACCCTTCCACTAGTGAAAAGGTCTCTATAAATAACTTCAGAAAAAATTAATTCGCTTCAGCTACCACATCAAAAGTGAAGGTTTCAATCACTTCTCTGTGGAAACGGATGGTCGCTTCGTACTGTCCGGTACGCTTAATTGATCCACCAGCTATCGAAATAAATTTCTTATCGATAGTCACCCCTTCTTTCTCAAGGGCATCTGCTAAATCTGCGTTCGTTACAGAACCGAATAATTTATCGGCCTCACCTGTTTTCGCTGCAATTTTAAACTCTACCAATTTGTTTAGCTTTTCAGCTTCTTCTTTGGCACCGTCTATTACTTTTTTCTCTTTAAAAGCACGTTGCTTTAATGTCTCGTCTAATACTTTTCTCGCCGAAGGAGTAGCCAAAACTGCCATTCCGTGTGGGATCAAATAGTTTCTTCCGTACCCATTCTTTACAGTTACAACATCGTCTGTAAAACCAAGGTTTTCTACGTCTTTCTTTAATATCAATTCCATGGTTGTTCCTGTTTTATTTGTATAAATCGGTTACATAAGGCATCAACGCTAAGTGACGTGCTCTTTTCACGGCCACGGCTACTTTACGTTGGTACTTTAAAGAAGTTCCTGTTAAACGACGCGGTAACAATTTACCCTGCTCGTTTACAAAGCTTGCCAACCAATCTGCATCTTTGTAATCTACATACTTGATACCAGACTTCTTAAAACGGCAATATTTCTTTGCTTTGCTTGTCTCAATGTTCAACGGGGTAAGATATCTGATCTCTCCGTCTTTCTTTCCTTTTGCTTGCTGCTGTAATGTTGCCATATCTTATGCAGTTTGTTTTTTGTTACGATTTCTTCTCTTTTCTGCCCAAGCAATTGCATGCTTGTCTAGGCTCACAGTAAGGTAACGCATGATACGTTCGTCACGTCTAAATTCCACCTCAAGGGCGTTAATTGCCTCTCCGGCAACAGTGTACTCAAATAAGTGGTAAAATCCACTTTTTTTGTGTTGGATGGCATAAGCTAATTTTTTTAGCCCCCAATCCTCTTTCGATATCATCTTAGCACCTTTAGAAACAAGAATATCTTCGTATTTCTTAACTGTTTCCTTTATCTGTTCTTCAGATAAAACGGGATTTAAGATGAAAACAGTTTCGTAATGATTCATAAAAATCTAGTATTGATTATAAACACACTAGCACCTTGCTAATGAGCGTGCAAAAATAGTACTTTTCCTATAACTAACAAACCTATGTTGCATGTATTTTTGTTATTTCAGAAAAATAAATACCTGAAAACTTTTGTAAAAAAATTCTGACACGATACGTTAAAATGTTTATTTTGAACGACAAAAGTTAAAAAAAACTACCATTCATCGATATTTTTTAATATACTTGTACTATAAAAATTGACTAAACCGTGGACAAACCTTTACTCAAATGCGCGATCGTTGACGACTCAACTCTCCAACGACTTTCCATCGTAAAGCTTATTGAAAATCACCCATCCTTAAACCTTGTGGCTGAATACAATAACGCCATCGAGGCAAAAATGGGCTTGGCTACTACAGAAATTGACCTCATCTTTCTCGATATTGAAATGCCTATTCTATCTGGATTTGACCTGTTAGATGACCTTACCCACAAACCACAGATTATTTTTGTGACAGGGAAAACCAAGTATGCTTTTAAAGCATTCGATTATGATGCTGTTGATTACCTTCGGAAACCAATCTCTAAAGAACGTTTCCTCAATGCTGTACACAAAGCGCTTACCAACTATAAGTTAAAGAATGATGACGGATTCGACGAAGAAGATTTCATCTTTGTAAAGTCGAATCTTAAAAAACGTAAAGTATTCCTCAACGAACTGAGATATATTGAAGCGCTAGGAGATTACGTTAAATTAGTGACCGAACACGACGCATTGGTCGTACTTTCTACCATGAAAGCATTCGAAAACCTCTTGCCTTCAGATAGATTCTTGCGCATACACAAGTCGTATATCGTAAATTTAGACAAAGTTGAAAAATACAACAGTAAAGTAATTGAGCTAGACAAAGAACAACTTCCACTTAGTAGAAACCGAAAAGCTGAACTTGTGGAAGCGCTCGCTTCTAACATGCGCGCTTAGTAATTATCTACATCGATCACCACCCGCACACTCGAAAATTCTTTAATGGCCGAAAAACTACGCTGAATCTTGGCAACCACTTCTTTGGTCTTTTTCAACGACTGTTTTTTAGGTATCTTAAGCATAATATGGCTAATAAACTGATTGCGTACCCGACCTACTGGTGGTTGCTCCGGACCTAAAACATGTTCCGAAAAAGGCCGTTGTAACGCGCGGGCAAACCACACCGAAGCCTTCTGCATCTTATCGAAGTTTCGATCTTTAAATGTAATTTTCACCGTTCGGTAATAAGGCGGGTATTTAAACTGATACCGGTCTTCCGTCTGCTGCTCATACATTCCGTTATAATCATTTACACTCACCTGTTGTAAAATTTGATGGTACGGATTATACGTCTGCACCAACACCTTACCGCGTTTTTCTGTACGTCCTGCCCTACCTGAAACTTGTTGCAACAATTGAAACGCACGCTCGTGAGCCCTAAAATCTGGAAAATTGAGCAACGCGTCGGCATTCATAACTCCAACCAACGTGACATTTCTGAAGTCCAACCCCTTTGCGACCATTTGAGTACCTACCAGAATATCAATCTCCCGATTCTCTAACTTTTCAATTAGTTTCGCATACGCATGCTTCCCGCGCGTGGTATCTTGATCCATTCTGGCCACGGTGATCTCAGGAAATAATGTTTTTATCTCATTCTCTATCTGTTCGGTACCAAAACCTTTGGTATCTAGCGTTTCACTTCCGCAGGCCATACACGACACAAGCATTTGCATGTGGTACCCACAATAATGGCAACGCAATTGGTTTTTATGCCTGTGGAAAGTTAAGCTAACATCGCAATTAGGACACTGCGGTGCAATACCGCAGGTAGTACATTCAACAAAAGGGGAAAAACCCCGTCGGTTTTGAAACAAAATTACCTGTTCACCCAGCGATAGTGCCTCTCTTATTTCTTCTAACAACCGATCACTAAAATGTCCAGTCATCAGACGTTTTTTATGCTTCTCCTTTATATCTACCAAAGAAATTTCAGGCATCAGCACTTTTCCAAAACGTTCTGAAAGTTCTACTAAGCCGTATTTTCCATGAATTGCATTGTAGTAGCTTTCTAGCGATGGCGTAGCAGATCCTAGTAGTGTTTTGGCCTTGTGTAAGTTTGCTAGCACAATCGCTGCATCCCGGCCGTGGTATCTGGGCGCCGGATTGTATTGTTTAAATGAAGGTTCGTGTTCTTCATCGATCACCACCAATCCCAAATTTTTAAACGGCAGAAATAAAGACGATCGCGCTCCGATGACAATCTGTGCCTTCGCGGCACTCGCCAAGACATTGTTCCACACTTCAACACGCTCATTCACCGAATATTTAGAGTGGTACACCGAAACTTGCGCACCAAAATACTTTTGTAATCTGGAAATAAGCTGTGTAGTGAGTGCTATTTCAGGAAGCATGTAGAGCACCTGTTCTCCCTTAGCCAAACTTTCGGCTATCAGTTTTACATACAGTTCTGTTTTACCACTGGCAGTTACACCGTGTAATAACACAATATCTTGTGTTTTAAAAGATTCCTTAACCTGATCAAAAGCCGTTTGTTGTACCTGGCTCAGTCCTTTAATGGGGTTGTTTGCTTCCCCATCATAGCGCACTCTATCTCTCTGCTCAAAAAATTCTTCCAGTATTCCTTTGTCTAACAATGCTTTTAACGTAGCAGCGGTGCCTCCACTCTGCTTTTGGAGCAATACAGACGCTACAGGTTTTTTTTGCTGACTCGAAAGCATGAACAAAGTCATTAGCACGTCCTTTTGCTTTGGAGCCCGGTTCATCGTATCTATAAGTTCCCGTAGGTTTTCTTCGGAAGTATATTGGGGCGCCAATTTAATGTAGCGCTTCATTTTTGGCGTATACTGTTCATACACCTCCTCTTCGATGGTTACCACCCCTTTTTCGAATAACGATTTGGTCACCGCTACCACATTCTTTTTGTCCAATACCGAACGCACATCATTTATATGTAACGACGACTGGTTCAGCAGTGCTTCATATACCAAAAATTCATCGTCTGAAAAATTTTCTTCTTCAACCGAAACATCTTTGTTTAATTTAATAATGGTTTCACTTTCCAGCAAAAACGCACTTGGCAAAGCGGCCTTGATTACTTCGCCAAGGGTACATAGATAATAACTCGCCATCCATTCCCAGTGTTTTAACTGCATTTCGGTGATGATGGGAGTTTCATCCAAAATCTGGTCGATACTTTTGGTTTCGTAGCTCGGCGGATCGTTACTATGAACTTTATAAACAATTCCTGTGTAAATTTTAGACTTTCCAAAGGGTACAGCCACCCGCATTCCAGGCTTCAAAAAAAAAGCCTCGTCCTTGTTCACACTATAGGTAAAGGTTTGCTTGAGCGGGATGGGCAGTATGACGTCTATGAAATACAAGATTATTGGCAGTCTTTAATTTTTAGCATTTAGTATTCAGTTTTTGGGCGTTCCCCCGCCCCGCCCCGATAGCTATCGGGGTATCGGGGTATCGGGGTCGGGTCGTTCGCGGTACACGCCTGCCCGTCCGGTCAAGGCGGGGTACCCAGCTGCCACCCCTAACGCAACACGGAAAATTCGATACCAGTCAAAAATAAAAAAGGCCGTTCAGTATTTGAACGACCTTTCTTTATACTTATAAACAAAGTTATTCGGCACGAAGCCAATATTGTGTTCTTCCCAGCAATGAGAAGCCCACATAACCGCGTACTTTTAGCTTGTCTTTTTCTTCAAGTTCAATATAACACTTGTACAGTGTGCCACTTTCGGGATCGAGTATTCTCCCTCCATTATACTCATCGCCGTCTTTTTCGAGTCCGCGAATGATTACAAGACCTAGAATGGGCTTGTCTTTATCTTTACCTTCACATTCGGTACAAACAGCGTCTACTCTATCCTTATTAAGGATTTCAGCAACCTTGCCGTATACCTTCCCATCTTGTTCATAAATTTCAACAATCGATTTGGCAACGCCTGTATTGTCGTCTATCGTTTTCCACTTTCCCAAAACGGTCTGCGCAGACAACGTGCTTACTGTAATTAATAATACAGCAGCGATACTACTTATTTTATACATAAAATTTGGGTTTAATAATTACTTTCCTAACATGCCTTTTTTCAACTTGCTATCGGCTGGATCATTTCCTAGCCAAATTCCGAAGAGCGCCTTCTTAAAATCCATTCCTGGAATTGTACCTAGTTCTTTACCGTCTTTATAGGCTACCACACCTTTTCCAGATTGATAGGTGATGTCGAATACATTATCTTCTACTATTTCGTCACTAAAAAAAGTAATGAATTTGTCGATATGTGAAGAAAGCGATGCTGTATTTCCATTCATCGAAGCGTCAAATCCTTCTCGTACTGCTTCGCTCATGGCGTCACTAGATACAAAGCTGGACGTAATGTGTAATTTAATTGCCATGTTTTCGTCGGCATTGATAATGCGCGCTGCATTAGACGATTTTTGCTTGAGGTATAAACCTCCAGAATACAATTTAAGCACAAATGCCTTTTTCCGAATACCAGCACCATTCAGTATTAATTCTTCACCGCCAAAATTTACAGAATTTGGCAATGTTACTGCACCAACTTCAGTTTGTGCAACAGTTGCGTTTACAGTAAAAGCAACTACGAGGAGTAAAAGTAATTTTTTCATTTTTAGTTTGTTATTGTTTAGTGTTTCGGTTTATTTTTTGTCTTTAAGTCGCTGCAAGGAAATATTCAATTCGAAACCGAGCAACAGCAAGTTTGCATTTATCCAAATATATAACATCATTATCAAAATTGCCCCAATAGAGCCATAGAGTTCGTTATAATTTGAAAAATTATTGATGTAAATGGTAAAAAAATAGGTAGTTACCAAAAACAACAAGGTGGTGACCACAGCGCCAATAGAAACAAAACGAGAGTGTTTTCCCTCTTTGGTTCCGTAATAATAGAGCGTAGCGATTATAAGATAAATCATGATAACAAAGACCGTGAATTGAAGGGCCGTAATCCAAAATACATCATCACTTATATAGTTGTTATCCAGCAAGTTGGCAATTACATACTCACCATATAAGATTACCCCAACCGTAATAAGCAACAACAATGCCAAAAAGATAGACACCAGCACCGCCACCCCGTACTGTCTAAAAAAATTCCGGTTTATGGTTACATGAAACGAATACTCAAACGCGCTAAAAATAGCGTTCACACCATTCGCTGCGAAAAAAAGCGAGAATATAATAGACAAAGATAGAAGTCCGCCGCGCGTATTCACAGCAATATCTGCTATAGTCGGATAAAAGAACTCGACCGTTTGTGCGGGCAGTAACTCTTCAATAAATACTAAAAAACGGGTTTGGAAGTTTTCTATAGGTACATAAGGAATGAGGTTTAAGATAAACAGCAAAAATGGAAACAGGGCCACGAAAAAACTATAGGCTATGGAGCTTGCGCGCGACGAAAATGTACCTTTTATGATACCGGTTCCGTAAATGTCGAGCAAATCATATAACGATAAACCATTAGCGCCCGGAATGATAATCGATTTGCTTTTTTTGAGAAAAAAAGTACCTATTGGGAACAATACAGAACGCACCTTATTAAAAAATGTCTTCTCTTGCGTTTCCTGTTGTTTAGAAGCCATTTCTTCTTCCATTAAACTGCTTTTAGACTAAGGTCCATGTTGTGTACAGAATGGGTTAGCGCACCGCTAGAAATGTAATCAACACCACATTCGGCATATTTTCTCGCGGTTTCTAAGGTGATTCCGCCGCTCGATTCCGTGAGGCATTTTTCACCAATCATCGCTACCGCTTTGCGGGTGTCTTCATAATTAAAATTATCGATGAGAATGCGGTACACCCCTTCATTTTCAAGAATTTCAGCAATTTCATCTAGGTTTCTAGCCTCAACGATGATTTTCAAGTCTAAGCTTTTTTCATCCAAATAGCTTTTTGTGGTTTGTATGGCTTTAGTAATATTTCCGCAGAAATCGATATGGTTGTCTTTCAGCATAATCATATCGTACAGTGCAAACCGATGGTTCTCTCCTCCTCCAATCTTTACCGCCCATTTTTCTAGCGCCCGTATGCCAGGAGTTGTTTTACGCGTATCGAGAATTTTGGTTTTCGTGCCTTCCAAAAGTTTAACATAGGCATTAGTCTTGGTAGCAATCGCGCTCATACGCTGCATAGCATTTAACACCAAACGTTCCGCTTTTAAAATTGATTGGGAGTTTCCGCTCACATAAAAGGCTATATCCCCATATTTTACGGGCGTTCCATCTTTTATTTTAACAGCAACGGTTAGGCCGTTATCAACATAATCGAACACTTGTTTGGCAAAGTCGATTCCTGCAATAATCCCTTCGTCTTTTACGAGCAATTTTGCCGTTCCTGTAGCATCTTCAGGGATACACGCCAACGAGCTATGGTCGCCATCACCCACATCTTCACGTATGGCATTGGCAATGATACCGTTTATCTCTTTTTGGAACTTCTTCTTTGAAATCATTTTTGCAATCAATTTTTAGCTAAGTTATAAAATCAGGGGCAGTATGCAGTAATAGCGTGACTTTTTTTAACGGTTACGAGATGAAAAAGCAATGAAAGATGGATCATTTTCACTTGGTTTCGGTGCCATATTTAAATTTTTATGTTTCAACCTAAAGAAACTAATATCTTTACAACATGAAAATCACCCTACTTGCCATAGGAAAAACAGACGACAAAGACCTGCAGCGTTTAATTACGGTATACTCTAAGCGTTTGTCGCATTATGTCTCTTTTACTGCGGAAATGGTACCGGATATTAAAAATTCGAAAAACCTTTCAGAAGAGCAGCAAAAACAACTCGAAGGACAAGAAATATTGAAGCGAACTACAACGAGTGACCAACTTATCCTGCTCGATGAAAATGGAAAAAACTATTCGTCTGAAGGCTTTGCGCAATTTTTACAGAAGAAGATGAATAGCGGCCTCAAACAATTGATTTTTGTTATTGGTGGCCCGTACGGTTTTAGCCCCGAGTTATACCAGCGTGCCAATGGTAAAATCTCGCTTTCTTCGATGACATTTTCGCATCAAATGGTACGCCTGTTTTTTGTAGAACAGCTCTATCGTGGCTTTACTATCTTGCGAAATGAACCCTATCACCATCGGTAAATTAAACCAAACTGGCTCATAAAAATATCTTCAGGACATTGAATTCATCCACCAACAATCGAGTGCATCGGTTGCCATGTGCAACAACAAACCGATACCCACCACTCTGGTTTTCTTAAAAAAAAGAAATCCTATGTATACCAAAATAGCCCAATAACTATGGAAAAGGTGAAAACCAATACTGCAACGGTCTGCTGCAAAAATGGGTGTTGCCAAGAGATGGTCTATATCTACCAACATGGTTGCGAGTAAAATTAGATACACCGCTTTCCACTGGCTTCGGAAAAATAACAAAGCAATAAACAGTGGTGCTAAAAAATGAAGACCGTAATGTACAACCGTTTGCAGCATCTATTGAAATTTCATCAGGCGCTTGATCCATTTTAGACTAGAGGCAGAATGCGGTCCATGTTTAAGTGGCAATTCGAACCAGCTGGCCTTTTCAACAATGCTTTTTTTATGCGAAAAACAATCGAATCCAGCTTTTCCGTGGTAGCTGCCAATTCCACTCATACCTACACCTCCAAACGGCAATTCGCTATTTACGATATGCATTACAGCATCGTTCACCATACCGCCACCAAACGAAAGTTGTTGTAGCACCTTGTTTTTCATTTTAGTAGAAGCGGTAAATATATAAGCCGATAATGGCTTTGGCAATTCCCGAACGCGACTGATAGCGTCATCTAAATTTTCATATCGAATAACGGGAAGAATGGGGCCAAAAATTTCTTCTTGCATCACCGCGTCATCAAACGCCACATTGTACAGCACCGTAGGTTCAATTAGCCGTTGGGCGGCGTCTAAATTTCCACCGTGGTACAGTTTTTCGGTATCGATCATTTTGGCAACACGTTCAAAATTATCATCATTGATGATCTGTACGTAGTTATTATTTTCAATAGAAAACTTTTGTCTTTTAATTTCGGCAACCAGTGCTTGTAAAAAATCTGCTTCTACCGCAGCGTCTACCATCACATAGTCGGGTGCAATACAGGTCTGGCCAGCATTCAAAAACTTTGCCCAAGCCATACGTCTGGCTGTCATTTTAATATTACAGCTAGCTGTCACAAAAGCCGGACTTTTTCCGCCCAATTCAAGAGTGACTGGGGTTAATTGCTTGGCGGCAGCTTGATACACAATCTTCCCAACCTTGGTGCTTCCTGTAAAGAATATTTTATCGAAGTTCTGTTCCAGTAATTTGGTAGTTTCTGGTACGCCCCCTTCTATCACTTTCAACACCTTGGGATCAAAATTTTGATTAATCATTTCAGCCATAACCCGGCTCGTAGCCTTAGGCAATTCACTTGGCTTGATAATTACAGTATTTCCTGCTGCCAAAGCAGCAACGACTGGTGCTAACGACAGTAGGTACGGATAGTTCCATGCGCCAATGACTAAGCACACACCTAATGGTTCTTTTAGAATATAACTACGAGCGGGAAAATTGACCAAATTGGCCGATACACGTTCCTTTTGGGCCCATGTTTTTAAATTTCGTTTGGCGTCTTTAATGTCGTTATAGACCAATGACAACTCGGTGGCGTAGGTATCAAATTCAGATTTCTTAAAGTCGGAAAAAATAGCGTCGTACAATTGTTGCTCATGGTCTTTTATGACTTTTTTGAGCAGATTTAATTGTTTTATTCTGAAATTGATATCAAATGTGGCTCCCGATTTAAAGAACTCACGTTGTTCTGTAGTGAAGTGTTGCATTGGGGTGTGCTATTTCTAAAGCTTAAAATACGAAAAAGAAAATTACTATTTACCGCGGTTTAACACCCGGTACTCCTCGTAACAATCGCTAATAGCATCTAATATCTGAAGGTCATTTGCGGTCGAAATGAAGTTCTTAGAGTAATTACACTTGTTCAAAATTTCATCTATATCTACTTTTTCCAACTGTAGCACCGCCATGAGGGTCTCCCGGTCGAATTTAGATTGTAGCAAATTCCTAATCTCATCATCCTCTTTCATTTTGCGCATTTTGCGCATCTGTTTCGGGCGTTTTCCGAAGACATTATAGAGGAAATCGGCAGGGTTAAAAATACTACTCAGTACTTTCGACACTGCCCCGGGCGACTTGTCACCGCCTTCGTAGCCAGAGCCAATACCGGAAATTCGATAGCGGTAATCGTCATACACTGGGATTAATTTTGCATCTACTTCTACGTATCCTGTAAGCTGAATCGGTTTTATCACCACTTCTTCAAGTGCAATACCCAATTCGGTCATTTTTACCTTGATATCTCCAAAACGTAACCAGTCGTTCGTAACGCGAACACGAATACTTTTAAAACCTAAGTAGCTAAAATACAGAGTGTCATTAACTGAGGCTCGAATCCTGAAATCACCTTCTGCACTGGTAGTAGCTCCTTTCACAGTGTTCAGGTTTACAATATTCACATTTTCCAAAGGCTCATCATTAGCACTATTCAGAACTTTCCCTTCAATGATCTCGCCTTCTTGAGACCATACAGCTAAGGTGGCAAACAGCGTAATAAATAAGAATATTTTTTTCATAGCACCAACACGGTAAAAGTACATAATAAGACGTAAAATGTGTGCCAAAGTTTCATTAAGAATCTGTGAATGGCTTTAAATTTTACGCCAATTGCTATCCGCGACGTCTTTTTCCGCCGGTACCTTTACTTTCAGGCTTGCTTTTTCCTCTGCGTTTTCCTGAAAATTTCGATTTAAATTCGTCTCCAGAATCACCGCTTTTTTTAAATCCACCGCCCTTGCTCTTTCTGTCATCACCGCGTCTGCCACGTTTGTCGTCACCTCTTCTTCCGCGATCTTTTCCTTTAAAAGAACGGCTATCTCGTCCGCTACGACCACCACGGCCACCTTTGCGTCCGCCACCGCCACGGCCTGTATCTGTTGAGATTTCAACATTCACATTCCTACCGTCCATCTGGAAATCGGTAAAGATACCTTCTACCAATTCTTTGTGCTTGGTGTCTACATTGAAAAACGAAAAGTTATCTTTTACATCTACCTTGTACACCTCATCTTGGCCAAGGCTCAGTAAATCTTTCAAGAAATCTTTCAGGCTCATCCAGTTGAAATCGTCTCTGGAGCCTACATTTAAGAAGAAACGAACCGAATCTTTATTCTCTGAAGTTGAGGGATCTCCTGCGATAACATTCAGGTCTTTTGCTTTTTGGTAATAATTGTAAAAACGGGTAAATTCTACCGAGAAGAATTTTTTGATGAGTTCTTCTTTACTGAAATCTTTAAGCGCTTCATCTATCTGCGGAAGATATACGTCTATATCGTGGTTTATTTCCGTTTCCTTGATGTTATTGGCAAGGTGCATCAGTTGTTTTTCACAGATTTCCATTCCTGACGGAATCTCTTTCTTCTGAAATTTTTGCTGAATGATTTTCTCGATCTGCTTAATTTTTCTCGCTTCACTTTTTGAAACGATCACCATCGAAATCCCTTCTTTTCCGGCACGCCCTGTACGACCACTTCGGTGCGTATAGGTTTCAATTTCGTCGGGCAACTGATAGTTGATTACGTGTGTGATATCGTCTACATCAATTCCACGTGCAGCCACATCGGTAGCCACCATCATCTGTATTTGACGGGTACGGAATTGTTTCATCACAATATCCCTTTGGTTCTGGCTCAAATCACCATGAATAGCACCCGCATTATAGCCATCGGCGATGAGTTGTTCTGCAACTTTTTGGGTGTCTCGTTTGGTTCTACAGAATACTACCGAAAAGATATCCGGATTGGCATCTGCTAAACGTTTCAACGCTTGGTATCTATCACGAGCATTTACCATATAGTATTCGTGCGAAACATTGGCTGCGCCAACATTTTTAGAACCCACAGTAATCTCGATAGGGTTGTGCATGAATTTTTTTGCGATACTTGCCACTTCTTTTGGCATGGTAGCACTAAAAAGCCATGTACTTTTATCTTCAGGCGAATGCGATAAAATTTCAGTAATATCTTCGTAAAAGCCCATATTCAGCATTTCATCGGCTTCATCGAGCACACAATACTCAATTTTAGAGATGTCGATCATGCGTCGGCCAATCATATCTTTCATTCTACCCGGAGTAGCAACAATAACTTGCGCTCCTCTTTTAATTTGTTTGGCTTGTTCGGTAATACTTGCTCCCCCGTAAATGGCCACGACGTTAAGTCCTTTTAGGTACTTTCCGTAGTTATTCATCTCGTTGGTAATTTGCATGCACAGCTCCCGAGTTGGAGAAAGGATAAGTCCCTGGGTTGTGCGGCTCTCCACATCAATTTGTTGAAGCATTGGGAAGCCAAAGGCTGCCGTTTTACCAGTTCCCGTTTGCGCCAGCGCCACCAGGTCGGTATCTTTTTCTAATAAAATTGGAATTGCTTTTTCTTGTACTTCACTTGGGTTTTCAAAACCCATGTCGGTAATTGCCTTTAGGAAATTTTCCCCAAGGCCTAATTCTTGGAATTTAGACATAAAAAATTGTAATCTGTTTATTTGTACTTACTGAAGCAAACCTGACAAATAAACCTATCACTTCGTGCAGTACTACCTCACCCTGAGGATTTTTCAAGGCGCAAAGGTAGTCTTTAATTTTAGGACAAAATATAAGTTAAGTAATTTTTATGAAAACAATTCTTAGAATTGTTTCATTTTAATCATATTTGTCTGGTATAATCACAATAAAACTCCCATGAATCTTCAAAACCCATTCCTTACGCTACTATTATTAATTTTTAGCAGCAGTCTTGTTGCGCAAACGTTAGAGGTTGGTCCTTCGGTAGGCTATCATAGAACTGCTTTCCAGAGACCTGATAGCGGCACTATAGTGATAACAGGCACTGGTGCAGGAGAAGGTGTAGTAACTACAGAAACAGACGCCAATATAGCTTTTGGAGGGTATGTTGCATATTATTCTGATAGTTTTTTGGGCTTTATGGGAGAAGTATTTTACGTTACTACCTCTACCCCAAATTACAATACAGACGGTATTAATAGCATCAATGTAATAGCAAGTGTTACTGGAGAACTATTTAATAGTGGCCTATATGTGAATATTGGCGCAGGACCTGGGTTTTTACTTAACGAGCCAGATTTTAGCAATGTTGATGAAATTCAAGGAAATAATTACAAAAACATAGATTTCTTAATAAAAGGAGCTTTTCAGTATCGATTCGAAGAAGTGCTCACCCTTGAAGGCGGTATTATTTCTGGAGTTACAGATGTGGTGGATGAGTCGAACCGATTTCACTTCTTTTTCGGAGTGAAAGTTCCGTTAAACCTCATCTTGAACAACTAATTAACCTTTGGTTAGGTACGCGATAAGCTGCCGCATGGCCTTACCGCGATGCCCAATATCGCTTTTTTCAGTCAGTGACATTTCAGCAAAGGTTTCGGTTTTACCCTCAGGCAAAAAAACTGGGTCGTATCCAAATCCTTTTTCACCTCGTTCTGTGGTTGTGATGGCTCCATCACATAGACCAATGAACATTACAGATTCTAATCCCACCGTTAATGCAATAGCTGTTTTAAAACGAGCATGTCGATTTTCTTTCCCCTCAAGTTCAGTGAGTAATTTTTGAATGTTGGCAGCTGCGCTTTTTTCCTCTCCTGCATAGCGGGCACTATAAACCCCTGGATCACCATTAAGTGCCGTTACTTCCAATCCGGTATCGTCTGCAAAGCAATCGTAACCAAAATGGTTTTTGACGTATTCGGCTTTTAAGACTGCATTGCCTTCTATGGTATCTGCCGTTTCAGGAATATCTTTGGTACAGCCAATATCGTTTAAATTTAGAAGCTCGATATGCGAGGGCAATAACAATTGTACTTCTTTGAATTTATTTTGGTTATGGGTGGCAAAAACGAGTTTCATCAAAAAAATGGGTTTGTGAAATACGAAAATATGGCAATAGCCTAATATATTATTCCAAACTCGTGTTTTTGTAATTAATTTAACGTCATTTTCTGGAATGTAAACCTACCCTATTCCCTTCAGAATCTTCAAAAATCCCCATGTAGCCATGCTCTGGAGAGATTTGTGTTTTTGGTTGTAACACCTTTCCTCCCGCTTCGGGGATTCTATCGAGCTCTTGTTGAAGGTCGTCACAGGTTATATACACCAAGGTTCCTTCGTGGCTAGGCACATAACTTTCTTGCTGTACAAGAGATCCGGTGGCACCGTAAGCGTCTCCTTGGCTAGGAAACCATCCCATGAGCAATCCGCCAAGGTTATGTACCGTAATTTTGCAATCTAGCGCTGCTTCATAGAAAGCTACGGCGCGTTCCATATTGGTAACGGGAATTTCGAACCAACCTACCGTGTTGTATTTCATAGTATATTTATCTTAATTAGTTGAATTTATCTAAAAATCTAATCCTACTTTTTGAACTAATCACAATACGAACCTTCTGAAGTCCATTTCTTTTCTTTCTCAAAAATAGTATAGTCATTATGTATAGAGGCTACACCCAGGAAATTCATGGTTACTCCTGCTTTAGACTTGTATTTTAACCTTGCTAAGTGACAAGGCGGAGCCCCACCTGCAAGCCCAGTACTTAAATATGATGAAAACGTATTATCTAAGAGTAAATACGGTACGACCAACTCTCCAAAAATACCAATTTCAAAACGCGGAAACTCTACTCCAACTCCCATGCCTGCAATGGCAGGAGTAGCCGTGTTCGAATCGCCCGTTTGTTCTGGATTGGCACCTTCAATCGCGCCTCTAGGGGTAAGTCGGGAGCCATCGAATACAAATCCGGCGTTGCTATCGTACGTTAATTTCATACTCACTTGGCTACTGCTACCTACGGCTACTTCGGGAAAAATCTTCAAATTCGCTTTTAACCGCAAAGTCACTGGAATAATGCCTTGTACTAAAATTGTCTTTTCAATTTTTGCAGGTATTTCAAGCATGGCCACTTCACTGCCCAATCCTACCGCCGCAAATTTCACTTCCATTTCACCGCTCATTCCACGATTATCGTAGGAGAAATGTTGTGTTTGCCCGTCTGATATTCTGATTTCCGAAGTACTTTCAAAAGAAGAAATTTTGCCTTCAGCTTTAATGCTACACAGATGCTCTTTTTTAGCTACCAATTCCAACTTCATGTCGTCTCCCTCAGGTTCTACCTTAATTTCAATATCCCAACCTTTTACCTTCGTCTTCAATTCAACCGATTGAGATGCTTGTGCAGCAAGTAATGTAGGCATTGGCTGGATCATCGTGGCAATTGGGGTGCCAACTTTAACCGATGTACCTGCCATAGCAGTGTCGTCTCCCCAGTTTACTGGTGCCGTATAGCTTAAATCCAGTTCTTTATAATAATCGGTTAGCTTGGCAAACTCTGTAGTGACCATGGTTTTATTTCCATCCGAAGAAACCGAAGCTATTTTGCGTAAAGAATGTCCTTCAAACAAAACAACCGTACCAGGGGTAAGGTTCTCTACCTCATTATTTTTATTGAAAACATACCTTCCATTTGCCTTATCGTATGTTTGCAAGGCATCCATAGTTTTCAGTGAAATACTTGCAGTACCTTCTTGTGTTACTGCCTCTAATTTCTCCTGAACAGGAACAATGGCGTCTCGAACACTTCCTTGGTTTCCAGATTCGTTTCCACCGCATGCCATGAAAATTATTGCTGTAAAACCTAAGAGAATCGAATATAACTTTTTCATAACGAAGTATTTATACTCCTCTAAAGTTACAATTTTTTATCTTGCTGAAATCGTTCAATTATTTTTTTATGGCTTTTTATCGTACGTTTCATCCATTCGAATTCAATTTCTAGTTTTTCCTCTTCGGAAAGCTGCCAACCGATTTCTGTCTGCTTCAGTTTGGTTACCACTTGCTGTAGAATAATCGCCGCCGAGACCGAAATATTTAAACTTTCAGTAAAACCATACATCGGAATTTTTAAATATCCATCTGCCGCTTCCATCACGATATCACTCAACCCATCACTCTCCTTTCCGAAGAAAAACGCCGCTTTTTGGGTCACGTCAAAATCGTGTAGATTATGGGCGTCATGATGCGGAGTCGTTGCAATTACCCGATAGCCTTTTTCTTTTACCTCAGCAATACATTCTTGTATGCTACTGCGACGTTGTAAACTCACCCATTTTTGCGCCCCCATCGCAATCTCTTTGTCAATTCGCTTCCCGGCCAGCTCTTCTACTACATACAGGTCTTGAATCCCAAACACATCACACGTTCGCATCACAGCGCTGGTGTTGTGCAATTGGTACACATCTTCGGTAACTACCGTAAAATGTCGAGTGCGCTTGTTAAGAACCTCTTTGAAAAGGGCCATGCGACGCTCGGTTAAAAAACTTTGTAGATGGTTAAATAGATCTTGGTCCAAAAGATGGTGTTTTTTACGAAAATAAAGAAATTTTTAAGAGGTACTAAGCTCTAGGTACAACTTGCTACCGACGTCCTTGTCTTGAATGCAAAATAGTTAGTACCTTGGTCTTTTAACAAACTTATAATGAAAATAGCCGTACTTACAGGAGCGGGAGTGAGTGCTGAGAGCGGACTTAAAACATTTCGTGATAGCAATGGGCTTTGGGAAGGCCACGATGTGATGACCGTCGCATCTCCACAAGGATTTGCCAGAAACCCTGAGTTGGTGCTCGATTTTTACAATCAACGGCGCAGGCAATTGCTAGAAGTAGAACCCAACAAAGCGCACTTGGCTCTCGCCGAACTCGAAAAAAACCACGATGTAACTATTATTACCCAAAACGTAGACGATCTGCACGAACGTGCGGGGAGCACCAAAGTGTTACATCTGCATGGCGAACTGTTGAAAGTGCGTAGCACCTTCGATGAAGACTTAATTTTAGATTGGAAAACCGATTTAAATTTAGGCGATTTCTGTGAACACAACCATCAGCTTAGACCACATATTGTTTGGTTTGGTGAAGCTGTTCCGCTTATAGAAGTAGCGGCCATCGAGGTTGAAAAAGCTGATGTAGTAATCGTTGTGGGCACTTCGATGCAGGTCTATCCAGCTGCGGGGCTCATTCAATATGCAGGGCCTGATGCGCATTGTTATTTTGTAGACCCCAATCCGTCGCTACAAAGCAATTCACGCATCACTGTTTTTGCTGAAAAAGCGACCACAGGCGTACCCAAAGTAGTGCAAGAAATAGCAAATATGAATTAGGGATGACTTCAGGACTATTTCAACAAATCAACTACGAAAAAGCGTATCGGAAAAACAGGTTAAACGCTGCAAACTGGGTGCTGGCACATCCAGATACCTTAGCAGAGCTAATTGACTACTGTTTTCATAAAGACCAAAAATTGGCTACCAAAGCTACGTGGGTACTCGAATTTGTGTTCAGACAACAGCTAAAGTTACTGTACCCTTTTCTAGATGAAATCTTTCAGAAGCTTCCAAGCGCTAAGGGTGACGGACAACTACGTTCGTTCGGGTTGTTGTGCGAATTACTAACCCTAGAGTATTATAAAAAAGAGCGAGCCGAAGTGAGAGCCGTGCTCACATCAAAACACAAAGAGATCATGACCGAATGTTGTTTTGATTGGATGATTACAAACCAGAAAGTTGCCTGCCAAGCAAGAGCCATGACTGCCCTCTATTTTTTGGGAACCGAAATAGATTGGATCCATCCAGAATTGGCTACCATTATTTCACAAAAATTACCCAATGGCAGTGCAGGATATATCAATCGGGGGCAAAAAGTACTTGCCATGATTTCAAAACACCAAAATTCTTGAGCATTAAACACAGTGCTTCCATAGTTTTCTGACTGAAATATAGAATCCAGAATTAAAATTTTCGCTTCGAAAAAAGTATCTTTGCAGCTTCCTTTTCCGAAGGAAACAAACAAAATTTCCATTTTAAAACCGATACCATGTCTAGCCAAGCACTTCAAGCCATTTCACCTATAGACGGTCGCTATGCTTCTAAAACAGAGGCACTTGTTCCTTTTTTTTCTGAAGAAGCCCTTATAAAATACCGCGTACAGGTAGAAATTGAATATTTTATTGCTTTGGTGAACATCCCACTTCCGCAGTTAGCCGAATTTGACACTTCGTTATTTCCAAAACTGAGAAGCTTGTACTCCGATTTTTCTTCGGAAGATGCGCAGCATATCAAAAACACAGAAAAGGTGACCAACCATGATGTAAAGGCAGTTGAATATTTTATAAAGGAAAAATTTGACGATTTAGGGTTGCAGCCGTATAAAGAATTTATCCATTTCGGATTGACCTCCCAAGATATCAACAACACGGCCATACCATTGAGTTTAAAAGATGCCATGAATGAGGTGTATGTACCGCAATTATTTGAAGTACGTGACAAACTGAAGGAGTTGGCTTCAGAATGGGCAGACATCCCCATGTTGGCACGTACCCATGGGCAACCGGCCTCTCCTACCCGACTTGGAAAAGAAATTGAAGTATTTGTGGTGCGTTTGGAAGAGCAATTCGATTTGCTGAACAATATTAAGAGTGCAGCAAAATTTGGTGGTGCAACGGGTAATTTTAACGCCCACCATGTAGCCTACCCCAACATAGATTGGAAAGACTTTGGGACTACTTTTGTGCAAGAGCAGTTGGGAATGCACCATTCGTTTCCCACCACGCAGATAGAGCATTACGACCATATGGCAGCGCTTTTTGACTGTATGAAACGTATCAATACCATTTTAATAGATCTAGATCGTGATATTTGGACCTATGTTTCGATGGATTACTTTAAGCAAAAAATCAAAAAAGGAGAAGTGGGATCATCTGCAATGCCACACAAAGTAAACCCAATCGATTTTGAAAACAGCGAAGGAAACTTGGGTATTGCAAATGCAATTTTTGAGCACCTATCAGCAAAATTACCGATTAGCAGATTGCAACGTGATTTAACCGATAGCACCGTACTGCGAAATATCGGAGTACCTATTGGGCATACGCTCATTGCATTTCAATCTACGTTGAAAGGACTGAACAAACTCCTCTTAAATGAGTCGAAGTTTGCCGAAGATCTCGAAAACAATTGGGCGGTAGTTGCCGAAGCCATCCAAACCATTTTGCGACGTGAGGCCTACCCCAATGCGTATGAAGCATTAAAAGGGCTTACGCGAACCAACGAAGCCATTACACAATCTTCAATTGCAGCATTTATTGAAACCTTAGAAGTTTCCGAAGAAATTAAAGCAGAAATGCGTGTAATTACGCCTGCCAATTACACAGGAATTTAGAAACAGGAGCACAAAAAAAGCTTCGGATTTATACCGAAGCTTTTTTTATATATGAATTATATGTTTAGTCGATCTCAATATTCTTTTCGAAGCCACTGAGCATATCTCCCATCATTTTAAGTTGCGAAACCTCAACATCTCCTTTATCGATTGAAGTCAACAGCTTTATCAAGCTATCTGGTTCCATATCGTCACCAATAAGTCTAAATATTGCAAAACCGCGCTCATTGTCACTAGCGTATACAATGAATTCATCTACTGCTTCTTCATCACCCGTGAACTTAAGTGTAGCACCTTGTTTGTTTGAACCCATTTTCATGAGGGTTTGGTACTTTTCATCTGCCAAAATGGTTTGAATCTTCTTTCGTTCAACATCATATTCTGCGACATTCCCTCCTTTTATTGGGTAGGCAACAATATTGATTTTTTTAACTGTATTGAGCACATCTTGTTCTTCAGGAGTAAAGTTACTCTCTTCACTCTGAAGCAAACTTGTGGCCAAATCAATTTTCATAAACTTATCGTCATCTTGCTTTTCGACCAAGTATTTTTGGAGTGATGCATCATTATTACATGAGATCATACTCAATGCGGCCAAAGCGATTCCTACTAAATATCGTACTGCTGCCATGGTTATTGTTTTTTCTTGTCTATGTTCTTCAATTCTTCGCTTCCAGGAACATTTAGATCTTTGGTAAGCTTAGATACCTTTTTAAGGTCAATATTTCCTGTGATGCTCATGACCACGGTACGTTCTTTACCGTCTATATTTCCGGTAAGGTGCATTAGGAGTTCGGTAACGAAGTTATCGTTCTTTCCTTCTTTGCTATAGAATTTTACATTTTTTCCGTCGTCTTTTACGCGCATCAATTCAGACAGTGCTCCGTTACTAGAGACATAACTCGTTACTGCGTCATTCATTCTAGCAGCGATACCAGGGTTGTCTGTAGTTAGAATACGAACATTATCGAGGTTGTTTACGAGTTCAAGGTATTCTTTCACTTCGGGATCACTCGAGTCGAAATCCATTTTGCTCATCAATTTGAACATTTTCTTGGTCGCTACAAAACTTGTAACGTCATCTTCGTTTTCAAATCCGGCAAACGGGTTCTGTGCCTGTGCTAGGATCGGTGCCATTAAAAAGGCGAGTATAATTGCTAACTTTTTCATCTTTCGTTGTATCTGTATTAGGGTTATTTTAAAATTTTATTTTTAGTTTCGGTAAAATTGTTAATGTAGGTGAGCTCTTCTGCGCCTTCGTTAAAGTTCTGTGATAGCATTTTGAATGCTTCTTTGGTTTTTTCAAAAGCTATCATTGCTTCTTTTTCTTCGGCAGTTAATGTAGGTTCTTGGTTAAAAAACCCAAATACCCCTATGGCTACCAATAGAGAGGCTGCAATGCCCAGCCACCATCTGTTTGTCGATTTCTTTTCTTTCGGAAGTACTACCTCACGGGTAAATGTTTCGTCTTTAGACTGTGCAAAGGCAGCAAACATGGGTTGGTATGCCTGCAAATGCGGTGCAACATCGCTACCTGAAAAGTATGCTCGTAATTCAGCTTCTTCCTGAAGAGTGGTGGTTCCTTCAAAATAAGATGCCAACAGATGTTCTACTTTAGTTAATTCCATAATTATATTGTTGTATTAATTGTTCTCTTACCGTTTTACGGGCTCTCGATAACGCCACACGAACGGCGGTCTCGTTGCTGTCTAACATCTTTGCTATTTCAGCAAATTCAAACTGTTCAACATCGCGTAACTGTAAGACTATTTTTTGTTGTTCGGGAAGGGTTTCCATAATTTTAAAAACCAACGCCACTCCGTCGTTTGCTTCTATTTCACGCGCAACATTTTGTGAGTGGGCGTAATTGCTATGTACAATCTTCAAATTTCCTGCCTGTTTCGATTTTAAACGGTCTAAGCAGTAATTTTTGGTCATTGTCATCGCAAATGCTTCGGGATTCTTATAATTTTTTATTTTTCCCCGTCCTTTCCATAATTTCAAATATACTTCCTGAACTGCATCTTCAGCTTCATCTTGAGACACCAAAATTCTTTTGGCAAGCCGGTACAACTTATCCTTTATAGGAAGTACGATCGCTAAAAACTCTCCTTGTCTCATATTCGGTCCCCGTCCGGGAATTGGTGTTGGTGGTTAGTAAAAACACGTTTTAAGTGCCTCTTACCATTACGACGAACCACCTTAACTTTTGTTACATTTTAATTGAAAGTTTACAATAATACCGCTATTTTAGGGGTTTACTATTCGGGTGTGCTACAAAAACACCTTACCGAAACCCTACGCATTATGTTGAAAAAGAAACTGATTTTTGCCTTATTTGTCACCACAATTCTCCTAAGCTCTTGTTTTAAAGACCGAGACGACGAGATTTCTTCTGAACTTACAGATGAAATCGCTTTTGAAGTGAAAGACTTTATCTACCGGGGTCTCAATTTCTTCTACCTCTATAAATCCGACACCCCCGAACTTGCCGATGATGCATTTGCTTCGGAAGATGAAAAAAACACCTTTTTACAGTCTTTTGACACTCCCGAGAGTTTGTTCGATTTCCTAAAGGCCACCCAAGATCGTTTTAGCATTTTGGTTGATGATTACGTAGAACTTATCAATGCACTAAACGGCACCACAGAAAATAACGGTATGGAATACGGCCTTATACGCTATCCTGACGGCAGCGGCAATGTTTTTGGATATGTGCGCTATGTGTTGCCTAATACCGATGCCGAAGCTAAAGGACTTGAACGTGGCATTATTTTTAACACGGTAGATGGCCAGCAGATTACAGAAGATAATTTTAGCACCCTTTTAGAACCGACTACTTATACCATCGGATTAGCAACCTACGATGGTGAAAATATTACGCCTATAGGAAATAGTGTAGAACTTACCAAAGCACCCTACACCGAAAACCCAGTATTTATCGCCAAGACCTTGATCGTTGAAGACCAACCCATTGGTTATTTAATGTACAATGCATTTACGCGCGATTTCGATCCGCAACTAAACGCTGCTTTTGCTCAGTTTCAAAGCGACGGAATTACTGAGTTGGTACTCGATCTGCGATACAATGGTGGCGGATCGGTAAGTACGGCAACCGATCTGGCCAGTATGGTCACAGGCCAGTTTAACGGCCAAGTTTTCTACAACGAACAATGGAATGCCGATAGGCAGGATGAATATGCGAGTCCGGGGCTTTTCGATAATACCCTAAACAATGGTGATGCAATTAATAGCTTAAACCTGACCCGTCTCTATGTAATCACAACGGGACGTACTGCTTCGGCAAGCGAGCTAGTGATTAACGGGTTGGACCCATATATTGAGGTGATTCAGGTAGGAACCAACACCACCGGTAAGTTTCAAGCATCTTTCTTATTATTTGATGCTCCCGCGCCTAATTTCAGTTTGAATGAAGCCAACACCAGTCACACCTATGCCATGCTCCCCTTAGTTTTTAAAACTGCGAATGTAGCAGGAGTTACCGACTTTTTGGACGGATTGGTGCCAGATGTAATGGTTGCGGAAGATTACAGCGATTTAGGCACTTTAGGTGACACCAAAGAACCGTTGTTAGCAGCTGTACTGGAAGAAATTTTCCCAACGCACGGAAGTACACAATTTCCTGTAGAAGGTTTAGAAGAAATTGGCGAGAGCAAACAATATTCTCCGCTACACCAGATCATGGTAGCCGAGCAATAAAGTAAAGCTCCATATAAAAAATCCCAAATTGCGACATTGATTAAGTTCGCAATTTGGGAATTTTTATTGTGTTACTATCATTAAAATGTTAGCTCGAATCCAACCAACAAGTTTCTACCACGGGTCTGGAAACGGTAAATTTCTTCGTATTCTGTATCAAATATATTGGTTACTCCCGCAAAAATTCGGATGTTCTTAGTTAATTGTCCCGACATGTTAAAATTCAACAAACCGAACGATTCCAAACCGATGGTTTCATTTTCAAAGGTCAACGGATTGAAAAAAGTATCTTCACGCTCCCCAACATACTGATAGCTTAAACCAATGGTCGTACGTTTTTTCCACACATATCTCAGGTTCATATTTGCTTTATGTTCTGGAATTCGCAACGCCAAACGTTCATCTACTTGCGTATTGGTATAATTGGCAGACGCAGTAAGCTGGTCTAGAATCTTTCCGAAGAACTCAACCTCTACCCCACTACTTTCAAATTGCTCCGAACTATTTTGATACTGAAAAAGGAACAACTCTGGATCTACAGTCACAAAATCGACAAAATTATCTTCTGTTCTGTTGAAATATACTGCGCTTACGCGGAAATTTCCGCCCATAGAAAATTCGGCTCCACCTTCAATTGTCGTATTTTCTTCAGGCATTAACATCTCATTTCCGTACAATGGATCGTACAGCTGAAACAATGAAGGTGTAATATACGCTGTGCTGTAAGATCCTAAGATTTTTAATAGTGTAGTACCAAAATCGAAGTTATACGACGGATTTACATGATACACAACATGGGTGTCGTATACACTATGAATATTGGCTCGTACCCCAGCATTTAGGTTCAATCCAAAATTGGTTTGGTACACCAAATTTAAATACGGGTCGATGATATCAAAATTGGCCGTATCGCTGTCTATTTGTGATTCAAATTGAGTTGTACCAAAAGGAATCGTAAACGAATTGAACTCACTTAAATTCACGTTCAACCCTAGCACTGCTTGAAACGCGTCTGTAATACGATGATTCAAATACGTGTCTAGACTATAGCTTTTTGCTTCAAATTTTGATGGGAAGTCAGAAATAATCTCACGATCTATCCATTGGTAACTATCGTTAAAAACATAGGTACCCTGTTTGTATTTCCACTCAAAATGACCCCCTGTTTTTATTTGTTCCGTTATACTTTGGTTGTTTGCATCGGTATAATCGAAGTTATCGAAATCGGCTTTAAACTTGTCGATAGCTACAAACTGGCTTATGGTGATACTGTCTGATATTTTGTACCCCAGATTCAGCCTTGTGTTAAATCGGTCAAACACATCACTCTCAAAACGGGTGCTATCTGCGGGTGCTGCCACTGCTGAGAGTCCGTTGGTATATCGATTACTGAAATTGGCATTGTAGAAAAATCTGTTTACCGTTCCGCTAACATTTACATTATTGGTAAACGTTTCAAACTTCGTATCTTCTTTAAAATCACTTTCAGTAGGCCGATTGCTTCCCAAGGTACTGGTGAAGGTTGCCGAAATATCCTTTTCCGAAGTCTTTTTGGTAGTAATATTAATCACGGCAGTTGCTGCTCCAGAACCGTACAAAACGCTGCTTGCCCCTTTTAGGATTTCAATTTCTTTGATAGCTGAAGCAGGAATCAACCGAAGGTCATAATCGTTTGCAATCTGCGAAGGGTCGTTTAATTGCACGCCGTCTACCATAATCACCACCTGTCTGTTTCTCCCTCCACGCACATAATACGATAAATTTTGCCCGTCATTACTGCGGGCACCATTGATTTCGATGCCGGAAACTTCGTTTAAAAGTTCGGCTACCGATGCTCCGGGCCGCGCTTGCAGTTCTTCATTGCTAATTTTAGTAATCACTTTTCCACTTTGTTTTCGTTCTAGCGGAATTTTAGTGTCGAGCATTACGGTGTCTAATGCTTGTGGTTGTTGTGCATTGGCGAGAACCGACATGAACACACAACCGGTAAAAAATAATTTTTTCATTTTAAAAATAGTTACCGAGAAGGTACGTGATGCAGAATATGTTACCCAATAGAAGTAGCTTCCAAGGCGTACAATTATATTCTTTATCTTCCTTTTTCCCGAAGGTTTGACAAAAATTGAATTCTCGGCAGGTCTCCTGGCTCGTCTACTGTGCTACCTTCCCATTCCGATAGCTATCAAAACAGTGGTATTTTGAAGAAACACATGGTGCGTAATTAAACACACCGACTTACAGTTGCGGGAACAGCTTCAGATTTTAACTGAATTCCCTTTTAATGACGCGTAGGCGTCAACCAAAAATCGTAGCGAAAGTACTGCAATTAGTTATCTTTACAAACACATAAATAATGTTATTTTTGAACTATGAAAAAACACCTTTTATCCTTCGCATTGATTATTCTATTTCTTGGTTGCACAGAAAAGAAAGAAACCAAGACGATTACGATTGTAGAACCCGTTGAAGAAATTGTACCCGAAGTTCATAACACCCGGGTGCGATACGCCAAAGGTTTTAAGGTACACAACCCGATGGGTTTTAAACAACTCGTCATTTCTAATCCGTGGCCTGGTTCAGACAAAACATATAAATATGCCTTGGTGAAGGACACAGCATCTATAAAAAATAAATCCTATTTCGACGGGGTTATCCAGATTCCACTAAAATCGGTGGTAGTAACCTCTACAACGCATATTCCCTCGTTGGAAATGTTAGGTGTAACGCAACGATTGGTCGGATTTCCTAACTTGGATTATATTTCTTCGGAAGAAACCCGTAAGAGAATTGATGACGGATTTATAAAAGAACTCGGCAAAAATGAAGACATCAATACCGAAGTACTTATCAACCTTAGCCCTGATGCGGTGATTACTTTTGCGGTCGATGGCGACAACAAAACGGTAGAAACCATTAAAAAAACAGGGATTCCAATATTGTACAACGCAGATTGGACCGAAACTTCTCCGTTGGGCAAAGCAGAATGGATCAAGTTTTTTGGTGTACTCATGGGGAAAGAAAAGACGGCAGATAGTATTTTTCAGGTGATTGAGCGAGAATATCTTGCTACCAAAGTAATTGCCGAACAAGCTATAAACAAACCCAAAGTTCTTAGTGGCGCCATGTATAAAGATGTTTGGCATTTACCACAAGGAGGTAGTTGGGCGGCCCAATTTATCGCAGATGCAAATGGAGATTACCTCTGGAAAGACACAGAAGGCACCGGCAGCGCTTCCCTGAACGTAGAATCGGTTATAGCTAAAGGAAAAAATGCTGATTTCTGGATTGGCCCTGGACAGTTTACTAGCCTACAGCAGCTAAATGATGCCCACAGTGCCTACTCACAATTTAATGCTTTTCAAAATGGGCAAGTGTATTCGTTTACCAATAAAAAAGGGGCTACAGACGGCGTAATCTATTACGAAGAAGCTCCAAATAGGCCAGATTTGGTCTTAAAAGACATGGTGCATATACTACACCCCAATCTTTTGCCAAACCATACACCGTACTTTTTCAGCAAACTAGATTGATGCCCGGGCGTCAAAAACATACATTTTATTTTTGGTTGCTGGGAACAGCACTTCTAATTGCCCTATTTTTTAATGTGAGCATGGGTTCTGTGCATATTCCGTTTAAGGAGGTTATCGGAGCTATATTTGGCGGTGGCGCCAATAAAGAAACATGGAACTATATCATTACCGAATACAGACTCCCAAAAGCTATAACAGCCATACTCACAGGCAGTGGTTTGGCAGTATCCGGGTTGTTAATGCAAACCTTATTTCGGAACCCACTTGCCGGCCCGTTTGTACTTGGTCTAAGCAGTGGCGCTAGTTTAGGGGTGGCGGTACTCATTTTGGGGGCGGGCGCCTTTGGCGGATTGCTAGGTGGAATTCTTATGAGCCAATGGAGTTTGGTGGTGGCGTCGGCTATAGGGAGCTTTTTGGTATTGCTTGCTGTGCTCGCTGTTACCTTCAGAATAAAAGACACCATGGCGATCTTAATCATTGGATTAATGTTTGGTAGTGTGACCGCAGCCGTGGTGGCGGTTTTGTCTTATTTTACCAATGCGGAAAGATTACAACAATTTATTTTTTGGAGCTTCGGAAGTTTAGGCAACCAGTCGTGGAGCGGCGTACTCATCTTAACCATTTGTTGTGTTACTGGGCTTTTGCTGGCATTTGGAAGTGGAAAATCATTGAATGCTCTTTTACTCGGTGAAAATTATGCAAAAAGTATGGGGGTTCATATTAAAAAAACTACTGTCTTTATCATTTTGGCAACGAGCATTCTGGCAGGCGGGATTACCGCATTTGTCGGTCCCATTGCGTTTGTAGGACTTGCAGTGCCACATATCACCCGTCAATTTTTTACCTCCTCAAATCATTTTACGTTACTACCCGCTGTGATGCTCGTGGGCGGAATTTTAATGCTATTATGCGATACCGTGGCGCAATTACCCTATAGTGAATATACCTTGCCCATCAATGCCATTACATCTCTACTGGGTGCACCCGTTGTGATTTGGCTATTGGTTCGAAAACGAAAATTACTTTTTTAATGGCTGCGGAAAAAACACATCCTATTTTATGTGCTACCGATGTATCGGTAGGATATTTCAGCAAAAAAAAATCTGTTATTGTTGCTGAAAATATCACGTTCAATTTAAAAAAGGGTGAGTTAATTGGGGTTGTTGGTGCTAACGGCGTAGGGAAATCTACGTTGTTGCGAAGCTTGGTGGGCATGCAACCTATTTTAAAAGGCACCATTGAAATTAACGGAAAAGACCTTACAAAAGTATCGAGTCTCGTGCTCGCTACGCAACTAAGCGTTGTACTTACCGAACCGCCTGCCTCTAAAAATCTGACCGTACGCGAATTGGTTACCTTGGGCAGACAACCCTACACCAATTGGATGGGCGCTCTTTCTGAAACCGATATTGAAAAAATAACCTACGCACTCGAGGTTACCGACACCCAAAAACTGGCCCATAAAAAATGTTTCGAACTCAGCGACGGACAGTTACAGCGTGCTACTATTGCACGGGCATTGGCACAAGACACACCCTTTATCGTTTTAGACGAACCCACCACACATTTAGATTTGTACCATAGGGCGTATGTACTAAAATTACTAAAGAGGCTCACCAAAGATCTTAACAAAACCATTTTGTTTTCTACACACGAAGTAGATCTTGCCATTCAGTTAAGCGACCAACTTATTGTGATGACTCCAAGCGAAGTTTATTTTGATGAACCATGCAAATTGATAGCCGCCGAAAAATTTGACAGCCTATTTCCGAAAGACACTATAGATTTCGATAAAAACACCGGCAGGTTTTCGATAAAACAATAAATTCTAAATAACTTTACTGATGGCCAAACAATGACTAATGACTAATGACTAATGACTAATGACTAATGACTAATGACTAATGACTAACGACTAACGACTAACAACTACAAAAGTGAACGAAACCCTCCTTTTCCTACTCCTCGCTGCAGTCTGCCTGCTAATCGGTGCCTTTTTAGGTAATTTTATCGCGCGCCTAAAAGTAAAAGGTGAAACAGGAAAATTAGAAGAGCGGCTAGAACAAGCAAGCCTTCAGCAAGAGAAACTAGAAGAACGATTTGCAACGGCCCTCAATGAACGTGATGCCGTTCGCATAGAAAAAGAGGCAATCGACAGAGAACTGGTTCGACGTAATTCTGAGTTTATAAATCTAGAGGAAAAAAATAGGGAGCAAAAAGCAGAAGTTGAAAAACTACAGGAAAAATTCACCAAAGAATTTGAAAACCTTGCCAATAAAATCTTAGACGAAAAATCTACCAAGTTTAAAGAACAAAATAAAGAAAGCCTTGAAACACTCCTGAATCCGTTGCAAGAGAAGATTAAAACCTTCGAGAAGCGCGTAGAAGAAACCAATAAAGAAAGTCTGGGACGCCATAGCGAACTCCGTCAACAAATCAAGACCCTTGCAGAGCTAAATCTTCAGATGAGTAAAGATGCCGATAACCTTACCAAGGCATTAAAGGGCGACAGCAAAATGCAAGGAAACTGGGGCGAACTTATTTTAACTCGAATTTTAGAGAAGTCTGGACTCGAAAGAGATCGCGAATATACATTGCAGGACAGCCACAACAATAGCGAAGGCAAACGACTGCAGACCGATGTGTTGATTCATCTTCCAGATGGTAAGAAAATGATTATTGACAGTAAAGTTTCCTTAGTCGATTTTGAGCGTTTTGTTTCAGAAGAAGATGAAGTAGAAAAACTAAAATACCTAAAACAACACATTGCTTCCATAAAACGCCACGTGCAACAACTGAGCGATAAAAACTATCAGTATTTGGTTGACGAGAGCCCGGATACCGTTTTTATGTTTGTTCCAATTGAACCCGCTTTTGCCATTGCTTCGGCCAATGAACCTGGGCTATATGAAAATGCATTCGACAAACAAGTTATCATCGTAACACCCTCTACCCTGCTCGCCGCACTTCGGTTGGTAGATAATTTGTGGCAAAACGATCGCCAGAAAAAAAATGCACTGGAAATCGCCACACAGGCTGGGGCTTTATACGATAGTTTTACCAACCTAACAGACGAACTGATTAAAGTGGGCAAACAAATCGGAACCGTGCAAAACAGTTACGAAGGGGCCATGAAAAAATTGACCGGGCGTGGTAATTTGATACGACGGGTTGAAAAATTAAAAAAATTAGGAGCAAAAGCCAGTAAAACAATTGATAACAAACTATTAAGTAGAGCTAATGAAGAATCTGACGAAGATATTGATTAAATTAGATCTGTTAGTGTATGTTATATTTAGCCTTGCCACATTAATTGGTGGCATACTGATGGTTACTGTAGAATATGAACCTTCTGGAAGTTCAAAAAACGTGAGTGAAGTTTTTAGTTTTTTAGGTGCATTTTTATTATTTATTGGTGTTGCTTGTTGTATCGCTACTTTCATAAAAATTAGAAATACAAAATTTACGAATTAACAAATCTTCTGCGGTAGCAGCTATACCTTATGAAAAAAATACTCTTTATTATCCTCGGTAGCTTATTGGGCATTTACTTGGCCTATTTTGCATTTGTGTATTATGTGCCCTATAGTGAAGGAACCCGTGCTGGCGAGCTTATCAAATTCAGCAATAAAGGAGTTCTATTTAAAACATGGGAGGGTGAAATCAGTCAAGGGATTAGCGGAGCACAGATTTTTCAATTTTCAGTATTAGACAAAGAGGAAGAAGTCATCGAAAAACTAAAAGAACTTCAAGGAAGGTATGTGAAGGTAGAATATGTAGAGCGTTACAGCACTTTTTTCTTTTGGGGTGACACCACATATTTTATCAATGGAGTTGAAGAAGAACCTTCACCATTCTTCAATAGATAAAAAAATGGCCCACTACAATCGTAGAAGGCCAAAGTGGCTGTTATAAGCGACCAAAGCAGGGGCTTGGGTAACTTTATTTCTTTATAATTTTTTTTGTGGTTTGTAACCCTTCTACTGAAGTAGCTTTTAAGAAGTAAACACCAGCTTTTAGATAGGAAACATTAAGAGATGTATACGTGCCGTCTCCAGCTCCCCATCCTACTTTTTTACCATTCATATCGAAAATTTCATATCCTTCTAATTGGTAAAGTGACATAATGCTAAGTTCATTCTCCATCGGATTTGGATATACTTGTACATTTCTGGCAAACTTTTCGTCAACCCCCATGGTTTGTTCTACCGTTATAGCACCAACCATATTTGAGTGCACGTTACATTGATAATTGGTAACACCCGGAGCGTTGAAGATTAATTCAAATTCGGTTCCCATTCCCGTTAACACAGTGCTGTCGAATGTTTCGGTACCACTGGTGCTCGTTACACTGTGCGGGTTACCGTTTGCCCATACCCAAAGTACGGTATCACCTACAGCTATGGTAAAAGTACCATCACCTCCTACAGACTGGTCCCAATCTACAGTAAATGTTTCTTGGGCAGAAGTAATCCATGTAGCCATTATAAGTACGAGGAAGGTAATTTTTTTCATGATTGAACTATTTTATTTCCAACAAGATACAATAAATTTTAGAAGCGTGCTATTCCATAAAAAAAACCCCGGAGTAAATAGTACCTCGGGGTTTTTAAATAAATTATTCTGAAATGTTACTTGCTCAAGTACATTTTGCGTCTCGAGTATAACTCGTAGAATTCATCGTCTTTTAAGCTGTCAATAAACAAAATACTCTCGCCAGTACTCTTCATTTCGGGTCCTAATTGCTTGTTCACATTCGGGAACTTATTGAAACTGAAGACGGGTTGTTTAATGGCATATCCTTCTAGCTGCGGATTGAAATCAAAATCGGTTACCTTATTGTGACCCAACATTACTTTGGTTGCATAATTTACATACGGTTCTTTGTATGCTTTTGCAATAAACGGTACCGTTCTCGATGCTCTCGGATTCGCTTCAATGATATATACTTTATCATCTTTGATGGCGAACTGTACGTTAATTAATCCAACGGTATTCAATGCCAACGCAATCTTCTTGGTATGGTCTTGTATTTGTTGGAGTACCAAATCTCCTAAATTGAAGGGAGGCAACGTAGCATTACTATCGCCAGAATGAACTCCGCAGGGTTCAATATGCTCCATGATACCGATAATGTAGACATTTTCTCCATCACAAATCGCATCTGCTTCCGCTTCAATAGCGCCGTCTAAATAATGGTCTAACAACAATTTATTGTTAGGAATTTTCCGCAGCAAGTCTACTACGTGTTCTTCCAATTCTTTTTTATTGATCACAATTTTCATTCCTTGTCCACCCAGCACGTAAGATGGTCTTATCAGCAATGGGAAATCGAGTTGATCTGCCAATTGTAGCGCTTCATCGGTAGTTTCGGCCACGCCAAACTCAGGGTAAGGAATGTTGTTCTCTTTCAATATGGTTGAAAAACTTCCACGATCTTCGGCCAAATCGAGCGATTCGAAACTAGTTCCCATAATTTTGATACCGTAGCGCTCGAGTTTTTCGGCCAACTTCAAGGCTGTTTGTCCGCCCAACTGCACAATCACCCCTTCGGGTTTTTCATGGCGAATAATATCGTAAATATGTTCCCAAAAAACAGGCTCAAAGTAGAGTTTGTCTGCTACATCAAAATCGGTAGAAACTGTTTCAGGATTACAGTTTATCATAATGGTTTCATACCCACATTCGGCTGCAGCAAGAACGCCGTGAACACAACAGTAATCAAATTCAATTCCTTGCCCAATTCGGTTCGGTCCCGACCCGAGCACAATTACTTTCTTCTTGTCGGTAACGGCACTATCGTTTTCCACATAACGCTTTCCATCTGCCGTCTCTACTTCATTCTCGAACGTAGAATAGTAATAGGGTGTTTCCGCTTTAAATTCGGCAGCACACGTATCTACCAATTTATAGACACGCTGTATATTCAATTCCTCACGTTTTTTATACACTTGGCTTTCCAAACATTTTAGCATGTGCGCAATCTGTCTGTCACCGTACCCTTTTTGCTTGGCTTCTAATAAAAGTTCGCGTGGCAAGGTGTCTAGTGTAAAACTCGAAATCTCTTTTTCTAGCAAATAAAGTTCTTCGTACTGCTTTAAGAACCACATATCGATTTTAGTGATTTCATGGATCCTACTTAGCGGAATTCCTAGCTGAATAGCGTCGTAAATCACAAATACGCGGTCCCAACTAGCGTTTTCAAGTTTGTCTAATATCTGGTCGTAGTTGGTATAGCTTTTCCCATCGGCACCCAATCCGTTTCGTTTTATCTCTAACGACTGGGTTGCTTTATGAAGGGCTTCTTGAAACGAACGACCAATTCCCATTACTTCCCCAACAGCTTTCATTTGGAGTCCTAGCGTACGATCTGACCCTTCGAACTTATCGAAGTTCCAACGAGGAATCTTTACAATTACATAATCTAGTGTTGGCTCGAATAATGCTGAAGTAGACTTCGTAATTTGGTTATTAAGCTCGTTCAGGTTATACCCAATGGCCAGTTTTGAAGCCACTTTTGCGATAGGATATCCAGTAGCTTTTGAAGCCAACGCAGACGATCGTGATACCCGTGGGTTGATTTCAATAGCGATGATGTCTTCTTTTTCGTCTGGACTCACCGCGAACTGAACATTACAGCCACCTGCAAAATCACCAATGCTTCGCATCATGTGTATGGCCATATCTCGCATTCGCTGGAAAGTACGGTCACTCAATGTCATTGCTGGCGCCACTGTAATCGAATCGCCCGTATGGATCCCCATGGGGTCCATGTTTTCGATGGTACAGATAATCACTACGTTATCATTATTATCGCGTAACAGCTCAAGCTCATACTCTTTCCAACCCATCATCGCCTTATCGATCATCACCTCATGAATGGGTGATATTTCGAGTCCGCGTTTGAGCAACTCGTCAAAATCTTCAGCTTTATATACAATAGATGCTCCAGCACCTCCAAGGGTATAAGAAGCCCGAATTACGAGTGGAAAACCAAACTCTTGTGCGATTTCTTTTCCTTCTAGGTATGAAGTTGCCGTAGCTTGGGGTGCCATGGGCACACCAATTTTTTCCATCAATTCTCTAAACTTCTCACGATCTTCGGTGATATTTATGGCGTCAATATCTACTCCAATAATTTTTACTCCGAAATCGTCCCAAATCCCTTTTTCGTCGGCTTCAATACATAAGTTGAGTGCTGTTTGGCCACCCATGGTAGGAAGTACGGCATCAATCTGTGGGTGTTCCTTTAAAATTTTAACCAATGATTTTGTAGTCAGTGGTAAGAGGTATACATGGTCTGCCATCGACGGGTCTGTCATGATAGTAGCAGGGTTGCTATTAATTAAGATGGTTTCGATACCTTCTTCTCTTAGCGATCTAACCGACTGTGATCCCGAATAGTCGAACTCACAGGCTTGACCGATAATAATAGGCCCTGAACCTATGATGAGGATGGACTTAATTTGTTCTTTTCTAGGCATTATTATGAACTTTTTTAAGAGTGCGTAAAATTAAGTAACGTATGGGTATAAAAAAAAGGTGCTGTTTAAAAACAACACCTTTTTATGTATGAGTTATCAACATTATTTTTTGTGACGTGGCTCAGAAGAAACTGATAATTTTTTTCTACCCTTCGCTCTGCGCGAGGCCAAAACCTTGCGTCCGTTTACAGAAGCCATGCGCTCTCTAAAACCGTGCTTATTTCTTCTTTTTCTCTTTGATGGCTGAAATGTTCTCTTGCTCATTGTAACTAGGGTTAATTCTTCTGAAAAATTAAATTAATTAGACCTCTGCTAAAAGTCGGGTGCAAATATACAATCTTTTTTATGTCAGACAAATGTAAAATTGAAAATTATTTAAAAGAATTTTATTTCTATAAAAATGACGGTTTTATGCGTTTCCATGGCACGTATTTAGTCACATCTTACAAGAAATATGTACCTTTGTAGCCTTCAAAAAATAGGATTCCATGTTCAATAAAAACATAAAACTCATATTAGGCGTCGCGGTTTTAGGACTAGCGGTCTGGCAATTTACAGAAGGCAATATTGGGAACGGTATCATGTACGTGCTACTCTCTCTTATTTTCTTCTTTCTTTATTTTAAAAATGAAATCATCCTGCTTGCTTTCTTGCGCTTACGAAAACAAGATTTTGAAGGCGCTAAAAAATGGCTGGATAGAATTAAAAACCCAGAAGCTTCCTTAGTAGTGAAGCAACAAGGTTACTACTATTACCTTAACGGGCTCATGGTGTCGCAAACCAATATGAACGAGGCTGAGAAGTATTTCAAAAAAGCCATCGATCTTGGCCTGAACATGAGTGCAGATCTGGCCATGGCTAAATTAAACTTGGCAGGAATTGCAATGACCAAGGGAAGAAAACGCGAGGCCGAAATCTTATTGGCCGAAGCCAAGAAATTAGACAAGCACAACATGATGGACGAGCAAATCAAGATGATGAAGCAGCAAATGAAGCGTGCCGGAATGCCAAAGCAACATCACGGTCAACGCAGTGCACGTGCAGGCCGTAAGAGTCGTAGATAAAATACATCACCTTTACGTACGTCAGAAAATTCTGAAATTATTCTGCTCTTTATCGAATAATTTGTACCTTTCATCTAAAAGTAAGTGCTTGGTAGCCAACCTTTTCTACCTTTGCACGACTAATAGGTAAATAGGTTATATGAGTAGAACACTACTTTCCCTTACATTACTACTACTTTCTTTTACAGCGTTCTCACAAGATACGTTGCAAGGGCCTATGCAATCATTAGACTCTCTGGATTCTGTTCAAAAACCTATGTTTTCCCAAGAGATTACCAAGAACATACGAAGGTATGTAAAGCAATCGCAATTGGCGTATCATGATCAAGACTATGATCGGGCAGATTTTCTGTATGATTCCTTAGTAAAACATGTAATCCTTAATACCTATCTCGACAATTTTGAAGTCCGCAAAAAAACTGGAAAAAAAATTGAGCTCAGTGAATTTGAAAAGCCAATGATTTTGTTGAGCACCGCTTCGTGGTGTACCCCAGGTTCTGGAACCATTCCTGCACTGAATGAAATTGCCCATACCTATGGAAATAATATTGATTTTGTAGTGTTGTATTGGGATACGAAAGAAGATGCTAGAAAAGCTTCACGGGATTTTAAGGGAGATATTCAAGTAATTTATGTGGACGAACTAGAAAATAAAGGGGCTGCTATCGTCAAAGAAATGAAACACAGCTTGGGGCTTCCCACCTGTTATCTTTTAGACAAAGACAAGAAAATTATCGACATCCAACGTACTGTAATACATCCATACCACACAGATTATCAAACTTCTTTCGATGATAATTATTCGGCATTTTACGCTGGGGTTCAACTACTTCACAAAACAGTAACGATTGAAACAAGCCTCGAGGTGATTGGGGTAGATAAAAATTAAATACTGTATTTCAGCTGCACTATGCTTAACTTTTTATCACTTTCCGAAGAAAAGCTTAATAGCTGCCACTACTAAAATTACCGCAAAAATCTTTTTCAAAAGGGCTTGGTCAATCCGTATAGCAAACTTTGAACCTACATATCCTCCTACCACAAAACATGCAGCAATAACAAGCGCGTATTTCCAATTAATGGGATGGCCACCTGTATGGTAGGTATAGGCTGCCACAAAAGTTACTGGCACTGCCAATACGGCCAGACTAAGGCCTTGGGCTTCGTGTTGGTCATATCCTAGAAATAACATCATAAGAGGTATCATGACCACTCCACCGCCAACTCCCATGAAACCACTTAAAATTCCAGCCAATAGACCAATAACAACAAGCGATAGAATTAGAGTAAGATTCATGAAAACGTAGATTGGTTGGTATGCTTAAGCTTACTTTTTTGCGTTATAATAACCTTTCTCGGGTATTTCAATTAAATACTCTTTTCTAGAACTATTTTTTAAATAGGTATCCCGAAGCCAAGGGTTGTGCAATTTCAGTATTTTATAATTAATATCAAACTTTTTTGCAAAATCGGCAAAATCGGTTACGGCAGTATCTACTTTTACTTTGTACGTGGGGATGTTTTTGTATAGGTCTTGCTCCCTAAAGTTGAAACCGTATTTTTTAGGATTGCTCAAAATTTCTTTGAATGCCAAGATACGGAAAACATAGCGGCTCGTTTCGTCATTAAGAAGTAAATCGTAGTAATATGTATCTGCTTTCTGACGTGTAATTTGTTTGTTAACACCTCCATTTCCTGCATTGTATGCCGCGGCGGCTAACGTCCAGCTCCCAAAACGGTCCTTCGATTTTTTTAAATACTCGGCGGCAACTTCGGTAGCTTTCTCTAAGTTGTAACGCTCATCAACATAATCATTAATTTCAAGTCCGTATTCACGTCCGGTACCTTTCAAAAAATGCCAAAAACCTGCAGCTCCAGCAGGAGAACGGTTGTTTTCTAATCCGCTTTCTGCCACAGCAAGATATTTAAAATCGTCTGGCAACCCGTGTTTTTTCAATAACGGTTCAATAATCGGAAAGTATTTGTTGGCTCTTTTAAAGATTAACAGGCCATTAGACTGCCAGTAGGTGTTCACCAACAACTCGCGATCCATTCGCTCCCTGATATCTGGCTCATGCAGTGGTACAGGCTCACCCGCGAAGTCCATTTTTTCAGGAAGCGGGAGTGCATAAACATTATAGTCGTTTACCAATTTTTTTTGTAGCGTCTCATCGGTAGATTCTGGCTCTTGGACAGCGTTCACACAAAGCCCACTTACTACAAACACAACGGTTAATAATCCTATTTTCGATAGCATACTCATGACAATAAATTTTCAATAAAGATAGCTAATCTTACTTCCCATTTCAAAGATTTCACCTGCTTTTATTGCTGAATTGCCTCTATAATTTTTTCTGAAACCAGCTTGCCTTTATTCAGCAGCATAATATGCGTACCACCTTCAACAATTAGGCAGTTGTCTATGTTTTCTATCGGAAATATGACATCTCCATTTCCGTGTATATGAATTACCTCTTCGTCTGGTTCCTTTCTGGGCCAACAGACCATATTTTTGATGGCCCAATCTAAATAGCGTTTGTTCCGTACGTGTAAAAAAGCTTGGTATAACTGCAATCGTTTTTTGGACCTCGGACCTACGGAAAATTTAGTAAGATCGCTAGAACTCAAAACCAGGCGTGTTGGGATTAGCTTATAGGCACGTGTTGTTCTTGCAATTTTAAGTCGTCTGGGCAGCTCACTCCTAGATTTTACACTGGAGATAATGATAAGTTTTTTAAGGTCTAAAAAATGTGCCATTTCTTGAACTACCACACCTCCAAAACTAACCCCTACCAAAACCGCATTTTTGTGTGTAACGAGATGGGCCATTCGTTTAGCGTAGGCCGGCATTTGTTCCTTTTTTTCTGGGATGAGCCATTCTAAAATATGCATGTGGTATCGCGTTGCTGGAAGGTTGATATTCTTAAAAATCTCTTTTCCTGCAGCCAATCCTGGAACAAAATAAACATGAATAATTTCTTCATTCATAGTATGTGTAGTATAGGTGGAGAATAACTACCGAATTTTCCGTAACTTTGTACTGCAAAGATACTAAGTAAGCATATCTGCGTTGGGGCATTTATGAAAAAGATTTTACATGCTGAGATTGCGCTTAAGACCACTATACGTAGTTGGCCACGAAAGACATTTCTTTTGAATTTCGGAAGAACCAACCACCAACATAACCCACAACTTGTTGATGTTAATACGCTTACACAAAATTGCGCTGACAAAAAAAACCAACCATTACTAAATAAAGCAATTGTTTTTAACGTTCTAAAACTAGTAAACAGAATTATTCTTTTACCAAAACTGCCATCTTATTGTATAAGTGACCATTTGGTGAGTAACCAATAATTAATTTAAAACCCCAGGATCATGATTGAAGACGTAGAAATTAACGACAACGAATTCCTTCGCCAATTTGAATTGGAAGTGGGCGATAATATGGCCCGTATTGAATACGCGCTTCAAGACAGAAAAATTTTCTTGACCAAATACGACATGCCAGAAGATATGGAAGATCAGGGTTTTAGGGAAATTTTCATTAAAGCTGTTTTCGAAGAGGTAAAAGAAAGAGGCATCAGTCTAGTACCTACAAGTCCTGAAATAGCTGGATTTATGCGAAAAAACCGAAGAAAATATAAGTCGTTGTTGCCAGTGGGTATCAGCATTTAAACAGAAAAACTTAAACAATAACCCCGAAGGAAGGAAATCACCTTTCTTCGGGGTTATTTAGTTTATTCATAGTGTCAGAACCTTATAATTCGTGAAAGTATTCCTAAAATGACTTCTAATGTTGGGGTGATGCCGTAATTTTACTGAAATACAACAAACAGTAAATAACCCATGCCAAAATATACTCGACGCCGTATCCTCCAATCAGTCTTATCTGTTTTAAGTCTACTCGTACTCTCAGCTTGTGTCACCTATAAAGAACAACAAGCTTCCACACTTCAACAAACAACCAATAGCTCGAAAACACCAGTACATACATTTTATGTTGCTGGCGGACTGGGCACTTCGGAAAATGGAGGTGACCCGGCAATTCTGAACAAACTATCAGAACAACTGACCAACGCAGCTAAAAATAGTACCCTTTTATTTACTGGTGATTATATAAGTGAAGAGTATACAAATGAGTCGTACAACCAACTGCTACTCCAAAAACAACTCGATTTGGCTAATGGATTTAAAGGTAAAACCTATTTCGTGCCTGGAGACCATGAATGGAGTTCAGCAAAGACCAAGCAAATTGAATGGGTTGAAGATTATATTAAAGACAACGATCTCAAAAAAATTGAGGTAGAACCTAATAATGTATGTCCGCTCGAATACCGTAAAATTTCCGAAGAAATAGACATGATTCTCATAGATTCACAGTGGTATATCTCCAACTGGGATCGCGTAGAAGGCATGAATCAGAAATGTACCGATATTAAAACGCAACGCCGTTTTATTGAAGAACTTGAGGGCATGATTAAAGACGCCCGCAAAAAAAATCTCGTAATCGTCATGCACCATCCCGTTTTTAGCAACGGTATGTACGCCAATAACTATATGGGCGGGATGAATACAAAAAAGGTTTTTTTCAGAAGGTATCAAGAGTTAGCAATAAACGTGGCGGCTTTGGTTCAGGAACTAGACCGGGTAACGATTATTTCTGGGCACGAAGAAAGCCTACAATACCTTACCTCTAAAAACAAAATGCACCAAGTAATTAGTGGTTCTTTGGGAAGCGCTGCAAAAACCAATCTTGAGGAAGGTGCTCTTACCACTATCGGAGGTCAATTAAACTATAAAGGCCAATACAGCTACGGAAAACAAGGGTTTGCCGTGGTTACATTTTTTGAGGATGGCAGTTCTACGGTCTCTTTCGTAACGGCCGATGCATCGAACACCTTTAACATGACACCTCCACTTCCTGAAGACCAATTAGATAGTAGCCAACCTTCGTTCACTTCTGAAACAGTGCAAGTACCGGTTGTTACTGAAGCCAGCAAACTAAAAAAGTCTGGATTCTATAAATTCTTATGGGGCGATCGCTTTCGAGAATACTACGGAATTCCTGTAACGGTGGCTAATGTAAACTTGAAATCGTATAAAGGTGGATTGACTGTAAAAGAAAAGGGAGGCGGCCACCAAACGTTCTCGGCAAAATTAAAAGATGAAAATAATGCCGAATATGCGATTCGCGGACTAGAAAAAGATGCCTTTAAATTTTTGAAGTTTAAGGTGAAAGGAATCACCTTCGACCCTCAAGACTATCGCGGCACTTTTGCTGAAACAGTGGTATACGATTTCTTTACAACTACGCACCCATTTATGCAATTGGTGATAGACCCCATGGCTGAAGCCATAAATGTAAACCATGCTGATATTCAGCTTGCCTATGTGCCAAAACAACCCAATCTAGACCCATTAGGAAGAGCTTATGGTAATGCATTGTATTGGTTGGAAGAACGACCTGATGATGGTCAGGAGAACTTCCCAGGGTACAACCGTGGCAATCCGGGCGGTGGTGATATCGTTACTTTTGAAAGTACTACCGATGTTTTTGAAAAACTTCGTGAAGATGAAAAATACACTGTAGACCAACGCGCATGGATTCGTGCTCGATTATTCGATATGCTCATTGGCGATTGGGACCGCCACCAAGACCAATGGCGCTTCGCAGAATATGAAATAAGTGATGACGAAACTCGCTTTATCCCGATTCCAAGAGATCGCGATGCAGCTTTTTCAAAATTTGACGGACTGATGATGCCCATCATAAAGATGTTTTTGCCAGACACTCGATTTTGGCAATCGTACCGAGACGAAATACGCGATGTGAAATGGTACAATGGCGAAGGAAATAATCTAGATCGTGCAATTCTAACGAAATTCGGAACGCAAGCATGGCTAGAAGAAGCCAAGTATATTCAGGAGAATTTGGATGAAGCGACTATAGACAACGCTTGGCAAAATCTGCCCCCCGAAGTACAAGACGAAACAGCAACCAAACTAAAACAGAGTTTAAAGTCCAGACTGGCCAATCTTGATGAATACGCCGATAGATATGCAACCTACCTAAATAGAACGGTTGCAGTGCATGGTACCGATAAAGACGACAAGTTTGAAATCACAAGAATGGAAGACGGCATGACCAAAGTGGTGATTAAACGTGCAATAAGCGACGAGAAAGACCCTATTATTTTTGAGCGTACTTTTTCAAAAGATGAGACCAATGAAATTTGGGTTTACGGTCTTAATGATGACGATGAATTTAAAGTTACAGGAGATGGAAATCGCTTAATCCAACTCAGGCTTATCGGTGGCTTCGGAAAAGACAAATTTACTATTGAAAATAGACGTCAGTTGAAAGTGTACGATTGGGATCATGAAAAAACTGAATTTGATGAAAAAACTCCAGCACATCAATTTACGAGCAAGTATGAGACCAACACCTACCATTGGAGGTATTTCAAAGAGAATAACCACATTATCCTGCCAAACATAGGTTTTCAGACAGATGACGGCCTATTTTTGGGTGCTAAAGACACCTATACCAATTATGGTTTCAACGGAAATCCGTTTAGATACCAGCACTTCTTGTCTGCAAATTATTACTTCGCATTTCAGGCGGTAGAACTAGAATACGAAGGCATATTTGCTAACATTTTCCCGCATTGGAATTTGGAAGCAAGCGGTTATTTTACCAGCGATTCATTTGCCAATAATTTCTTTGGCTTCGGAAATGACACCTTTTATAATGACGACGCTGTAGATCGCGACTTTAATCGAGCCCGTATGCAACAGATAAAAGCAGATATTGGTATTGCCTATAAAACATTTAAAGTTAAAGCACTTTTTGAAAGCTTTGAAGTACAAGAAAGCCCGAATAGGTTATTTAACCCAGCGACAAATACTGTTAATCCTGATGTGTACGATATGCAAAACTATGCTGGGGTAGAAACTAGTTTGATGTATCGCAACCAAAATGCCATGGATTTCCCTACGAAAGCACGTCATTTAGAATTGGTTTTAGGGTATAAAAGTAATATCGACAATACAGACAATGCCTTTGGATATGCAGGTGCTAAACTTGGTTTCGAAGAAGGGTTAATACCATCAGGGAGTCTGGTACTAGGATCTTCGGCAGGAATTCGACACAATTTTGGAGATTTCGGTACCGATTACTATTTCTACCATGCTCCATCTATTGGCGGAAACACTGGTTTAAGAGGATACAGAAACGAACGTTTTGCAGGAGAAACCGCTTTTTACCATACCACCGATTTAAAATTACGCTTGGCACGACTCACAACTTCTGTAATACCGATTACATTCGGGACCTACGGTGGTTTTGACTACGGACGAGTATGGAGCGATGCAGACATTTCAGACACCTTGCATACTTCGTTTGGTGGCGGTATTTGGCTCAGCGGACTGAATTCCTTAGCTTTCAAAGCAGGTTATTTTGTTTCGGAAGAAGACCAAATGATTCAAGTCGGATTTTTATTAACCAACTAAAACTGGTTTTTCTACATAATCAAACCGTACCAAACCATCATCATCGATGGTTGTTAGCACCACTTGATGCAAAGTATTTACAAGCTCCGGATTCCACGGAGCTTTTACTTTTACGTAGTTTTCGGTAAACCCGTGAATGTAACCTTCTTTATTTTCACCTTCGAATAAAATAGTACGTTGGGTACCCAACTGACTTTCATAAAATGCGCGACGCTTTTTTGCTGAAAGTCCGCGTAACATTTTACTTCGCTTTGCTCGTACTTTTTTAGGAACAACTCCCTCCATCGTTGCCGCTGGTGTATTATCTCTTTCAGAAAAAGTAAAAACGTGCAGGTACGAGATATCTAGTTCGTTCAGGAAATGATAGGTTTCTAAAAAGTGTTCTTCTGTTTCGCCTGGAAAGCCAACAATTACATCCACCCCGATACACGCTTGTGGCATCACCTCTTTTATTTTAGTCACACGATCTACATACAATTCCCGCATATAGCGACGTCTCATCAGTTTGAGAATTTCATTGCTTCCGCTTTGCAACGGAATATGAAAATGGGGAACAAAAGTTCGCGACTGCGAAACAAAGTCGATTGTTTCATTTTTAAGCAGATTTGGTTCTATGGAAGAAATCCGTAGCCGTTCTACACCTTTTACCGTATCGAGTGCTTCACAAAGTTCCAAAAACGTATGTTCATGCTTTTTATTTCCGAATTCTCCTTTACCATAATCGCCTATATTGACCCCGGTTAAAACAATCTCTTTAATATTCTGGGCGGAAATTTCCGCAGCATTTTTTAGTACATTTTCTAAGGCATCGCTTCTAGAAATACCACGCGCCAACGGTATGGTGCAATAGGTACATTTATAGTCGCATCCATCTTGCACCTTTAAAAATGCCCGCGTACGTTCGCCCACACTGTACGAACCCACGTAGAAATCTGCATCTTCAATTTCGCAGGAATGAATTTGGGTACCTCCGCTGCGCTCTGGGTTCTCAAGTAAATCGTTTATGTAAGATGTGATTTTGAATTTCTCGGTAGCCCCCAAAACCAAATCTACCCCATCTACAGCCGCCAATTCTTCTGGTTTTAACTGTGCATAACAACCAACAGCCGCGACAAACGCATCCGGATTATTTTTCTGGGCTTGCTTTACAATGTTCTTAAAGCGTTTGTCGGCATTTTCGGTAACACTGCATGTATTAATTACGTAAATATCTGCTGCTTCGGAAAAGTCGACACGCGAAAAACCTTCCCCTTTAAAATTACGGGCAATCGTGGCCGTTTCACTGAAATTCAGCTTACAACCTAAGGTATAATATGCGACTTTATTGTTTACAGACATTTCTTGTTGTAATTGGGGTGCAAATTTACAGTTTTTTGGAGAATTAGTGAAGCTTGCCTCGTAGCAAACAAAGTTTGGGTGCGAGATGGAAGATGGGAGTTGGGTGCTGGGTGCTGGGTGCTG
>DFLU01000010.1:0-128407 GCA_002375495.1 Flavobacteriaceae bacterium UBA3611 | reverse complement strand
GTGCTGGGTGCTGGGTGCTGGATAAAAAAAATGATTATCTTTAAATGACTCCCTTTTTTATATACTTAACATGAGTTTTAAATTTGAGAAGTTGTCGATTTGGGAAAAGGCAATGAATTTGGGAGAAGAAATGAACGAGTTAGCGAGCAAATTACCAACACACGAACGATTTAATTTGAGTGATCAAACCCGGCGTGCTGCAGATTCGATAGCTTTAAATATTGCCGAGGGGGCCATTCTACAATCTAATAAAGAGCAAAGAAGATTTTTAGGTTATGCGCTTCGTTCTCTAGCTGAAGTTGTAACTTGCCTCTATAAATTAATGAACCGAAATTATATTGACGCGTCCTATTTCAAAGAAAAATATAATTTTTGTTACCACCTTATGAACATGATTATTGCATATCGAAAGAAATTCGATTCGATCTAAATTTGAATACAGTGACTCCATCCAGCATCCAGCATCCAGCAAGTTGTTATGTTCTTTTTTTAATCATAGCCGCCTCGCTCTTATTAACCTCTTGCACAAACAACACCGAAAATACCAACGATTACCTTGTTTTTCGTTACAATGAACACAGCAATATAGCCTCTCTAGACCCTGCTTTTGCTCGGAATCCGCAAACTATTTGGCCAACCAACCAACTGTACAACGGCTTGGTTCAATTAGATGACCAACTAAACGTGCAGCCCGATATTGCAAAATCCTGGGAGATTGTGGACAGTACTTGCACCTTTTATTTTACGCTTCGGGACGATGTTTTTTTTCACCGTAACAAAGTATTCGGCAGTGATAGCACAAGGCGCGTGGTAGCAGCCGATTTCGAATACAGTTTTTCACGATTACAAGATCCAGATGTTGCTTCGCCCGGAAGTTGGGTGATGCAAAACGTAGAAATGGTGAAAGCAGAAAATGATAGCGTGCTAAAGATAATGATGAAAAAACCCTTCCCTCCTTTCTTGGGGATGTTGAGCATGCGCTATTTCTCGGTGGTGCCCAAAGAGGCAGTTGATTACTACGGAAACTCCTTTAGACGAAACCCTGTTGGCACAGGACCTTTTCTATTTAAGAGGTGGGAAGAAAACGTAAAACTGATTTTTAGGAAAAATCCACTCTATTTTGAAACAGACGAATCTGGCAACCAACTACCTTATTTAGAAGCGGTAGCCATTACCTTTTTACCCGACAAGCAAAGTGAATTTTTACAGTTTGCACAGGGAAAAATTGATTTTATGAGCGGATTGGATAATTCGTATAAAGACGAAATCATTACCACCACAGGAAAACTACAGCCTAAATACCAAAACAGTGTTAACTTAATTACCACACCTTACCTGAATACTGAATATCTCGGATTTTTCATTCCGACGCAAACCACAGAAATACAGAGCCAAAAACTGCGACAAGCCATAAATTATGGGTTCGACCGTGTTAAGATGGTGAAGTACCTCCGTAATGGCATGGGTATTCCTGCAGTTCATGGGGTTATCCCAAAGGGGCTTCCAGGTTTTGATGCCATTGAGGGTTACAGTTACCAACCTGAAAAAGCCCGCAATCTCATTGCAGAATACATGAGTGAGACGGGAGATACTTCTCCAGAAATTACCATCGGCACCAACAGTCAGTATCTCGATGTTTGTGAATACATTCAGCGAGAGCTTGAAAAATTGGGCATACAGGTAGAAATTGACGTTATGCCCCCCTCTACCCTACGGCAAATGAAAAGCAGTGGTGAACTCGATATTTTTAGGGCTAGCTGGATTGCAGATTATCCCGATGCTGAAAACTATCTTTCTCTTTTTTACAGCGGAAACTTTACACCAAACGGCCCAAATTACACCCATTACAAAAATGAAGTGTTCGACAGCTTGTATCTTACGGCCCAGAATATTTCGAACATAGACGATCGTAAACAGCTTTATACAAAAATGGATAGTATTGTGGTGAGCGATGCTCCCGTAGTACCTTTGTATTATGACATGGCGGTTCGTTTTGTCCAGAAAAATGTAAGCGGCCTAGGGATTAATCCGCAAAACTTTTTATTCTTAAAAAGGGTAAAAAAAACCAAATAGCCTGATATGAAGAAACTGATACTATGTAGTCTTGTACTTCTAATTTATACCTTTCAAAATACAACGAGTCAAACCATTGTGATACGGGATAGCCTTGAAATTGAATTTAAGAAGACAAAAGAAATTTCTAATTCCTATTTGCACAGTAGTGCTAAAATGAAAAAAAGCGACCATTTGGTGCGTATTCTGGTACGGTGCGATCTTACTGCACTTTTTAAGCAACCAGTAGATATAAATGCGTTTAGCCTCATTGATACCGAAAATAAATTTCGATATAGAATTGCAACCTATTTTGGCTATAAAAAAGGGCCGTCTTTATTTACGCATGGTGATTTGGGTAGACCTCATCTTAAAAAGGAAGTGCTAAACAAAAGGGGGAAGCAGTACAAATTTTTACCGCCTTATGACCCTTCGGTGCCTGATAGTTTTGAAACTTACACCTTTGAAGGATACACCAACATTGAAGTTCCAACACAGTATTATAACCTTGTAAGTGGCGAAGTTGTCTCGGTAAAATATTACAGTCCATCACAAAAACCAAAATTTAGGGCAGATCTTCAATTTGTGGTGATTACCAATCAAAAAACTCCAAAACTAGCGCTCTACTACGGTAAAGAATTCATCACTGAAATTGAACTAGACATTGCGCCAAAGTAACTAACTCATATTTTTCTGTAACATTTCAACCAAAATCTACGTACAATTATAAAACAACTGTATGGCGTTTGTTGGGTACATTGCTTCTGTAATTGCAAAAAAAGCCAACGACGTACGTAGAGAAAGAAAAAAAGCTTCTTTTAATCAGCAGCGTTCTTACAGCTCAGGCATCTAAAAAAAATTTATTGACCACCGAAAAATGAGTGCGTCTCAATTCACGGCCTTCCAAGAAGAACTTCGGAAACAAAGGAGAAATCTAACTATAAAAAATATAGTTTTAGTAGTTTTTTCTTCACTCGTTACACTAGTAACAGTGTACTATTTCATCAGTTATATCGAAACTAACTTTTAAAGCAAAGCGTATGGGGTTTGGAGGATCTGTAGCCGCGATGATCGCGTCTATAAAAGCAAATAATGCACAAAGGGCAAGTAGAAAATCAAGTTATGGCGACTTAAAATCGTTTGGTTCTGTTTCTTACGGAGAATTGATTGACCACAAAAAAATGAGTCCAAGCGATTTTGCGGCCTTCAAAGCAGACCTGCTACAGAAGAAAAAAGCTGAATCCCGAAAAACGTGGCTATTAGTTCTAATCTCGATTCCAACAGCCATCGGGCTGATCTATCTTTTGGGGTATGTAATTGCTGGGTAGGATTACCCTCTTCGCCACTTAGTAGTTTCTTCAAAAACATGTTCTAGAATTGCCGCATCATCTTCCGTGAACTCAATTCCGCGTCTTGCCATTACAATTTTGGCAACTTCGAAGGCTTTGTTGGTTTTGTATGTGGTCATGCCGCCGCTACCACCCCAGCTGTAACTTGGGATAAAATTACGCGGGAATCCACTTCCGAAGATATTGGCGCTCACGCCCACCACTGTTCCCGTATTGAACATTGTATTGATGCCGCATTTGCTGTGATCACCCATCATAAGACCGCAAAACTGTAAGCCAGTTCTTGCAAAACCTTCGGTTTCGTAATCCCAAAGCCGTACTTCGGCGTAATTATTCTTCAAATTGCTATTGTTAGTATCTGCCCCAAGGTTACACCACTCTCCTATTACAGCATTCCCTAGGAATCCGTCGTGCCCCTTGTTAGAATACCCCATAATCACAGAGTTGTTCAGTTCTCCACCTACCTTGCTATGCGGACCAACGGTGCATCCTGTATAAATTTTAGCATTCATTTTTATGGTAGCGCCTTCACACAAAGCAAACGGACCACGAATCATGCTGCCTTCCATAATTTCGGCATTTTTCCCAATGTAGATGGGGCCTTCGGTAGCATTGAGCGAGCACAATGGTAGTTTGGCACCTTCTTCAATAAAAATTTGCTCTTTATTAAAAGCGACCGCCATTTCTGGAATGGGTTGCGACGTGCGACCTACGGTAAGCAATTTAAAGTCGAGTGCAATCGCCTTGTGATTTTTTGAAAAGATGTCCCACGTATGGGCTATTTGAAACACAGCTTCTTCGGGACACACTTGTATATCGTAGGTTTCAAAATCTACGTCTTGGTCTTCTTTCGTAAAAAAAGCAACGGGTTCATCGTTGTAAAAGATGGCTTGGTTTTCGGTTAGCCCTTTTATCATGTCTACTAACGTTTCCGTAGGAATAAAAGACGCACTGATGAGTACATTTTGGGGCATTTCTACCATGGGCCATTTTTGCGCCAAATAATCTTCAGTAACGGTAGTTATGGTAAAACCCAAATGTTTTTCCCATTTTTCCCGAAGGGTAAGGATGCCTACCCGAATATCTGCAACGGGTCGTGTAAAAGTGAACGGAAGTAGTTGGTTGCGTACGTTGCCGTCAAAAAGAATGTAGTTCATGAACGCTGTTGTTTCGAACAAAAATAAGCAATATTAAAAAGAAAGAGCCCTCGATTTCTCGAAGGCTCTCTAATATATACTAAGAATGTACTCAGACTATTCGCTGTCTTTCGCTTCTTCTTGTTTTGCTGGTTTCTTGAATTTTGCATATTTGTTCTTAAACTTGTCAATACGTCCTGCAGTATCGATAAGTTTAGACTTCCCAGTATAGAATGGGTGAGACGCTCTAGAGATTTCCATTTTTACCAATGGGTACTCAACGCCATCAACCTCTAAAGTTTCTTTGGTCTCTGCGGTAGACTTGGTTAAAAACACTTCGTCGTTAGACATGTCTTTAAACGCTACTACTCTATAATTGTCTGGATGTATTCCTTTTTTCATCGTCTTGTAATTTTACTTCTCCGATTTTGAGTGTGCAAATGTAAGGATATTTCCAAATTGTACAATGAAAATAGTTCTATTTTTTTTGAAAATATTATTTCTAGAAAATGATAGAATTAATCTGCGTATGTAACAATTAACTACCTTTGGATACTAACAAAGAAACCAAAAAACAAACATCTCATGGAAATTCAAAAAGCTTCAGTTAAAAAAATCGCCCTCCCCTACGGTGCCGTATTAGGCCTAGTTACCGTACTACTTAGCGTAGTAGTTTATGTAATGGACTTAACCTACGAACAGCCTTGGTGGCAAGGTGTTTTAGCCATGATTATGATAATTGTATGCACGGTGATGGGTATAAAGGCTTTCAAAAAAGATAACTCAGGGTTTTTAAGTCTAGGCGAAGCTATTAAAGTTGGTTTGGCCATTGCATTAATTGCCAGTATTATTGGCGTTGCCTTTAACTTAGTTTTTATGAATTTTATTGAGCCAGACTTTACTGCCAATATGTTGGCAGCCGCCGAAACGAACATGTTAGAACAAAACCCGAACATGACGCAAGAACAAATAGATATGGCCATGGGAATTTCAGAAACCATGATGAGCCCTCTAATATTGTCTGCGTTATCTATTATATGGGTACTCTTTTTAGGATTTATTGTATCGCTCATTGCAGGTTTAGTAATGAAAGTGAACAGACCTGAACATATTTAGTATTTTTGCTGAATGAATCTATCGATTGTCATTCCGCTTCTCAACGAAGAAGAATCACTTACAGAATTATACCATTGGATTGCAACTACCATGCAGTCTAATGGTTTTTTGTATGAAATAATCTTTATAGACGATGGCAGTACCGATGGTTCTTGGGAACTTATCGATGCGCTGTCAAAAGAACATCCCGAGGTAAAAGCGATTCGGTTTTTAAAGAACTTCGGAAAGTCGCAAGCGTTACACGCCGGATTTGCACTTGCAAATGGCGATGTGGTGATTACAATGGATGCAGACCTGCAGGATAACCCAGAAGAAATTCCTGAACTCTACCAAATGATCACCGAACAAGGTTATGATCTAGTATCTGGCTGGAAGAAAAAACGGTTCGATTCGGTAGTGGCCAAAAATCTACCCTCTAAACTGTTCAACTTTGCCGCTAGAAAAACTTCAGGTGTAAAATTAAACGACTTTAACTGCGGACTTAAAGCCTATCGAAATGATGTGGTGAAAACCATCGAAGTAACCGGAGACATGCATCGATACATCCCTGTCTTGGCTAAAAATGCAGGTTTTAACAACATAGGGGAGAAAGTGGTACAACACCAAGCTAGAAAATATGGCACTACCAAATTTGGCGCCGAACGCTTTGTTCGTGGCTTTCTAGACCTCATTACTATTTGGTTTCTTTCCCGCTTCGGAAAACGGCCCATGCACCTTTTTGGCGCTTGGGGAGCCATAATGTTATTTGTTGGATTTTGCTTTGCCCTCTATCTGGGCATCGACAAATTATTTATTGAACCTACCGGAAGGCTCATCACCGAACGTCCAGAATTCTACATCGCACTGACCGCCATGATTTTAGGAAGCCAACTTTTCTTGGCTGGATTCATAGGTGAACTTATACTTCGGAATAAAAAAGATTCCCAAAACTATCTGATTAAGGAAGAGCGAAATACAGTGAAATAAATTTTCGTTTATGTCAAACAATAATCTCGAAGCGGTTACGAAAAAGAACTTTATTGTAGAATCTAGTTTTTACTAGACATATCCACTAATTATCCAACCTTCCAATTAACCGAATACATTTCCGTACTTTTGCACCGCATAACAAAATCGTTTGAACCCTCACTATGATTTACGTAGATCCTGTCATTTTAACACGTGCTAATAAATGGCTTACCCCTTTTTTTGATGCCACTACGCAACATGCCATAAAAGAAATGATTGCCCACGACCCTACTGGGCTGGAAGATAGTTTTTATAAAGATTTAGCTTTCGGAACAGGCGGTATGCGCGGAATCATGGGTGTTGGTGACAACCGAATCAATAAGTACACCTTAGGGAAAAATACCCAAGGGATTTCAAATTATTTAAAACAGCAATTTCCGAAGCAACAATGCAAGGTTGCAATCGCATACGATTGTAGGCATAACAGCAAAGAATTGGCACAGATCGTTGCAGATGTATTTACTGCCAACGGTATTAAAGTTTTTCTATTCTCAGACCTCCGCCCTACTCCTGAGTTGTCTTTTGCTGTAAAACACCTTGGTTGTCAATGCGGTATTGTACTCACCGCTTCCCACAATCCGCCAGAATATAATGGCTACAAGGTATATTGGGAAGATGGAGGCCAACTAGTTCCGCCACAAGATACTGCCATTATTGAGGCCATCAACAGTTTAGAATATCAAGATATTAATTTTGAAAGAAATCCTGAGCTAATTGAAATCATAGATACCGAAGTAGATGAAGCATTTGCAAAGGCATCTGTCGAGAACGGTAGTTTTCACACGAGTGCTTTAGCCAAAGAGCAATTAAAAATTGTATTTACATCCCTTCACGGCACGGCTATCACAATGGTTCCGAAGGTGCTTGAAATGGCTGGATACACCAATGTGACCGTAGTCGATGCCCAAGCAAAGCCAGATGGCGATTTCCCCACGGTTGTTTCGCCCAACCCCGAAGAACCAGAGGCGCTACAAATGGCCATTGATTTAGCAAATAAAGAAAATGCCGATATCGTAATAGGTACCGACCCTGATTGTGATCGCTTAGGCATTGCAGTTCGTGATGCTGACGGAAACATGACCATTCTAAACGGAAACCAGGCAATGGTGCTTATGACCCATTTTCTGATTACCCAATGGAAAAACGACGGGAAACTCAACCAAAATGAATTTGTTGCATCTACTATTGTGTCTACCCCAATGGTAAAAGCCATTGCAGACGATTTTGGAGTTGCCTACAAAGAAGGTCTCACAGGCTTTAAATGGATTGCAAAAATGGTGAAAGATTTTCCCGAATTGAACTTTATTGGTGGTGGAGAAGAAAGTTTCGGATATATGGTAGGCGATTTTGTACGCGATAAAGACGCCGTTACAGCAACCTTACTAGCTTGCGAAATCGCTGCTCAGCAGAAAGAAGCCGGCAACACCTTGCACAGCTACCTTTCAGAATTGTATGCTACCTACGGAACTTATCAAGAAGCATTGATCTCTTTGGTGAAAGTAGGTAAAAAAGGGGCTGAAGAAATTTCAAATATGATGAAACAACTTCGGAACAATCCATTTACTGAAATTGCTGGAAGTGCCGTGGTAAAAGTTGAAGATTATGCCAATAGCACCGCAACCGACTTACAAAACAATACCACCCTCAAATTAGTCATTCCGAAGTCGAATGTATTGATTTATTACACTGAAGACGGTAGCAAGATCGCAGCGCGACCCAGCGGAACCGAACCCAAGATAAAGTTTTACATCAGTGTATATGCGGCGCCTGGAACCAAAAACGCCCAAGCCTATTTAGACGAAAAAATTAACAAGATACAACAGCATTTGGCTGCACAATAAATGACCTATTTCAAAAAAATAATTCGCTTCGCACTTCCGTACAAAACCTACGCTTGGCTGAACATTATTGCCAATGTGTTTTATGCTTTGTTTGGAACCTTAGCCATGGTTTCGTTATTTCCGATGTTATCCGTTTTGTTTGATAAAACGAAACAGTTGCAGACGAAACCTGAATGGACGGGTATTTCAGACGTAAAAGACTATGCCGAAAATTATCTTAATTACTTTGTGACCGAAAAGGCAAGCAATGGGCCAGAAGAAGCGCTATTGTTTATGGTGATCTTGGTAATTACCATGTTTTTGTTGAAGAATCTGTTCGGCTACTTGGCCATGTTTTTTATCACATTTCTTCGGAATGGGGTCATAAAAGATTTGCGAAATGCACTTTACAAAAAAACAATCGACCTCCCGGTTTCTTATTATTCAGAAAAGCGAAAAGGAGATACCATTGCGAAAATTACTACCGATGTTCTAGAAATACAAGGATCGTTCTTATCACTTTTAGAACTCATTGTACGTGAGCCACTCACCATACTCTTCGCCATCGTAGCCATGTTGCTAATTAGCGTTAAACTAACGGTGTTCGTGTTTATTTTTATTCCAATTTCTGGCTTGATTATTTCATGGATCGGGAAAAGTTTGAAAGCGCAATCAGAACGCGTTCAGCGAGAACAAGGCTATTTTCTTTCGATATTGGACGAAACTTTGGGCGGACTCAAAATTATTAAGGGTTTTAACGCCGAAAATATTTTTTTCACGAAGTTCAAAGAATCTACTACGCGCCTTTTCAAATTCTCGAACACTTTACTGAACAGACAGAACCTAGCCTCGCCAACAAGTGAATTTTTAGGCATTGTGACCATTGCCGTTTTATTGTGGTACGGTGGCCACATGGTCTTGGTTGAAGGTACGCTACCCGCAGAAATGTTTATCGTTTATATGGCACTCGCGTATCAAATTCTGACACCTGCAAAAGCAATCAGCAAAGCAAGTTATAGTGTTAAGAAAGGAAATGCAGCAGCAGAACGTGTTCTTGAAATTCTAGAAACGGAAAGCAGCATTCAAGACAAACCGAATGCAAAGGTTAAAACCGATTTCCAAAGCGAACTAGAAATCAGTGACATTTCATTTAAATATGAAGATGACTACGTCTTAAAGAATTTTTCGTTGAAAGTACCCAAGGGCCACACCGTAGCATTGGTTGGCCAAAGTGGTAGTGGTAAAAGTACCATTGCGAACCTCATCACAAGATTTTATGATGTAAACAAAGGGGCGATTTCAATTGATGGGGATAATATTAAAGATATCACCCAAGAATCACTGCGAAATCTATTAGGACTCGTCACGCAAGATTCTATTTTGTTTAATGACACGGTTAAAGGAAACCTTCAGGTGGCAAAGCCTGATGCTACAGACGAAGAAGTGATCGAAGCGCTAAAAATCGCAAATGCTTGGGAATTCGTACAGCACCTACCCAAAGGTATTGAAACTAACGTGGGTGACAGCGGTGGTAAATTGAGTGGAGGACAAAAACAGCGTTTAAGCATTGCACGTGCCGTATTGAAGAATCCGCCCATTATGATATTAGACGAGGCTACATCTGCCCTCGATACCGAAAGCGAACGACTGGTTCAGGATGCGTTGGAAAAAATGATGAAGCACCGTACTTCTGTGGTCATCGCGCATCGATTGTCTACGATTCAAAATGCAGACACCATTGTAGTGCTTAGCAAAGGTGAGATTGTAGAGCAGGGCAAACACCAAGAACTTTTAGATAAAAAAGGAGTCTACTTCAGTTTGGTAGAAATGCAATCATTTGCATAAGGCATAAAATTTTATAACATAGTATCGCTTCAGAATACCCCATAAAAAAAGAGCGGTTGGGGCTCCGCTCTTCTTTATTTTTTTGACTGCCACATTTGGGGCTCGCAGCAGTCAAATACATAAGTATGATTTTCTTTTGTAAAGATAGTCGGATTTTTAATATTTCCAAATAAAATTTACACTTTATCGTAATTTTTATGCATTTAATCGATTAATTTTGTTGAAGTGTATTTTTCTTCCTACAAATACATAACAAAAAATAAAAAAATAAAAAAAACGGGCCAGCCCCCGCTAAGACCCGTCTTTATTGCGTTCGTATTACAGTTGGGGCTTATAATATCGAACTATACATAAGAAGTATGACGTAAATGTAAGTGTTTTTTCCTACAAAACAAAAAAAATGTGTTTTTTATCGATTTTAATTGCATTTCATCGATTTGTAGGTCTTTATAACTAGTTAGATTAAACCTTTTTAGTTGCAAGATGTCTTATCTTTATACAAAACAATTTGGTGGTTCAAGAAGAAGAGCTTGTTGGTTTATTACAATCTGGAGCCGAAAGCGATCGGGCGTTCCGTATTTTGGTATCAGAGTACAAGGAGCGGCTGTATTGGCACGTGCGAAAAATTGTGCTCGATCATGACGATGCAGATGATGTGCTTCAGAATACCTTTGTAAAGGTTTTTAAAAATATCGACAAATTTAAAGGTGACAGTAAATTGTACACCTGGTTGTATCGAATCGCTACCAACGAGGCGCTAACTTTTATTAAGAAAAGAGCAAAGCAACAACGTGTTACGAGTGAGGAGGTGCAGCAGCTAGCCCTGTCAAAGTTAAAGAGCGATGTGTATTTTGAAGGGGATGCCATTCAATTACAGTTACAAAAGGCAATTGCTACCCTCCCACAAAAGCAACAATTGGTGTTCAATATGAAGTATTTTGAAGAACACACCTACGAAACACTTTCAGAAATATTAGACACATCGGTGGGTGGTTTAAAAAGTACCTATCACATTGCGGTCAAAAAAATAACGAGCTATCTAAAAGAGAATGAAACCTTATTAAGATAATACGGTCTAACTAGTACCATGGAAGAGAACAAGTACACAACAGGGTTTAAAATACCAACAGATTACTTCGAAACGTTCGAAGACAGGTTGTTGCATAAAATTTCCGAAGAAACGCTCCCTAAAGAGACAGGCTTTGGCGTACCAGATGGTTATTTTGATTACCTGGAAAAGGCGGTGCTGCAAAATGTTGAACCTACCCTACCCAAAGTGATACCATTGTACAAAAAAACCGGCTTTATCACGACGGTTTCGATAGTAGCTTGTTTGGCACTTATCTTTACCATTGTTGGAATCACCCAAAACAATTCGATTACTTTAAATGATATCAACGATGAAACGATTGGCTCATACATAGACGAAGGTAATATAGACCTATCTCCCCAAGACATTGCTTTGCTACTGGAAGATGAAGACGTGTACAGCCTGTCAGAGCCTTCAGAAGATATTTCAAAAGAGTCCCTGACCGATTACTTATTGAACAACATAGACGACCCTAACTTATTATTTGAATAAAGACATGAAAAATAGTATTACACTCCTCCTGTTCTTGACACTATCTAGCATGGTGGCACAGAACTCCCGTCATGAAAAAATAAAGGCGTTAAAAGTGGCCCATATTTCTGAGCAACTCGATCTAACTCCAGAACAAGCAGCCAAATTTTGGCCTATTTATAATGCTTCGGAAGAAAAAATGCATGCACTTCGGAAGACAGAGCGAAGAGAAATTTTAGAAAAGATAAAAAATGGATTCGATACCCTCACCGATGAAGAGGCTAATGAACTTATTGAAAAGAGCATCGATTTAAAACAGAAAGAGCTGGCCGTTTATAGGGAATTGGTATCACAACTGAAGGGAAAACTTCCACCTAAAAAAATCATCTTACTACGCAAAGCGGAAGAAGATTTCAAACGGAAATTGCTAGAGCGCTATAAAAAGAAGCGAGGCAAAAAATAAGTTATTTGCTATCTAAAAATCAGTTTTGAAATTTTATTACGACCGCTAGCAAAAGCCAGCGTATCATTCACAAACTCGATCGCATAAAACCCTTCTGAAGATAATTCAGACCAACTTGCCCCTTGGTCTGGGCTATATGAAATCCCCAGTGACCCCACAGCCACAAGTCCGTTACCCTTCGTTCCCGGCACAAAACTAACAGAAGATCGATACCCGGGGCCACTCCCATTGCTCAACAGCTTCCAAGTCTTTCCGCCATCATGCGTAATGGCTTTATTGCCTTCATTAAAATCTTGGTCTTCCCAATTCCCTCCAAGAACAACTCCCGTATTTTCATCATAAAAATCTACAGTATAAATCCCCGTCATTGCCTTCCCTTGTATGATAGGAGTTTCAAATACCTCCCACGTTTCTCCCTTATCGGCCGAGTGAAAGACTCGAGAACGCTTTCCGCCGGAAACAATCCACACGTGGTCTTTATACACAGCAATATTGCTATTACTCGCCGCAAAAGCAGCTTCTCCCGTATCGGTATTCGGTAAGTTTTCACAATTAATTTTCGACCAAGTATCGCCACCATCTCTAGTAACGATTATAGACAAACACCCATTAGTTGGGTCGCCCATTGCAATCCCTTCTTGATCGTTCCAAAATGCCATCGCATCATAAAACACCTTGTCGCCATTTTCTACGTACACCTCTTCTATCTTGGTAGCCACCCTATCTTCTACTCCAATTTTATACAATACTGCGGGGCTCGCGATACTGAGCACAAAAACCGCTTTTTTAGTTTTGGCAATCGCCCGAAACGCTAAAATAGAATCTTCATAATGGATGGTGGCTAACTTCGGTGTGTCTCCATCTATGAGTCCTACCCTTCCATTATTGGCGGCAAACCAAACTCCGTTTTCGTCTAATGGGGCAATCGCCCGAATACTTAAACTATCTGTAAAAACTCGTGAAATGGCAACCTCGGTAAAGGTATTATCTGTTTCAGAAGAACATGAAAAAAGTAGCACAGTGGCTATGCAAATGATAAGAATACGCATTATAAAATGTTTCCGCAAAAGTAATCAATACGAAGGGATTGTAGTACCTTTGCCCCCAATTTAGACACCATGAAATTACATAGAAACCTAGTTTTTGCCACCATAGATTCGTTACATGAAATATTCAACGAAGACAAACAAGCAGACAAGGTATTAAGGAACACATTAAAGCGTGATAAGCGTTGGGGCGCGAGAGATCGTAGTTTTATTGCTGAAACTACCTACGATATTGTGCGTTGGAAACGTTTGTATGCTGAAATAGCCGACGTGAAAGCGCCGTTTAGCAGACCTAACCTTTTCAGACTATTTACTGTATGGGCTACTTTGAACGGTATAAAAATACCCGATTGGCCTCAATTTGAAGACACCCCGACAAGACGTATTAAAGGTCGTTTTGACGAAGCCATAAAAACCCGTGCCATTCGGGAATCTATTCCAGATTGGTTAGACACTCTTGGTGAAAAGGAATTGGGTAAATTATGGGACAAAGAGCTTGCTGCACTTAATAATCAGGCCGAGGTAATATTACGAGCCAACCCGTTACAGACTACAGTTAGAGAGCTACAGAATGCTTTGTCTGATCTCGATATTGAAACGATTACCCTCAAAGGATACCCGTATGCGCTTCAGCTAAAAGAACGTGCTAATGTGTTTACTTCTGAAGCATTTCAGAAAGGTTGGTTTGAAGTTCAAGATGCATCATCACAACGGGTGGCTGCAGTGCTAGACCCGCAACCAGGAATGCGCATTGTAGATGCCTGTGCCGGAGCAGGAGGAAAGTCGTTGCACATTGCTTCTTTAATGGAGAATAAGGGCCAAGTGGTCTCTATGGACATTTATCAAAATAAACTGAACGAACTGAAAAGACGTGCCCGTAGAAACGGTATCCATAATATTGAAACGAGGCTTATCGATTCTACCAAAGTCATTAAAAAAATGATAGGCAAAGCAGATAAGGTCCTTATAGACGCGCCGTGTTCAGGTTTGGGGGTTCTTAAGCGAAACCCAGATACCAAATGGAAAATGCAGCCAGATTTTCTAGAAAAAATTAAAGAAACACAGCGAGAGCTGTTAAACTCCTATTCTAGAATGGTGAAAGAGGGCGGACAATTGGTTTATGCTACGTGTTCCATTTTACCTTCTGAGAACAACAAACAGGTAGCCGATTTTTTATCTCGGGAAGAGGGAGCCGATTTTACGCTCGTTTCAGAAGAAAAACTATTAGCGCACAAAACTGGATTTGACGGTTTTTACATTGCTTTGCTACAAAGAAAGTAAGCTGCAGCAGACCCAACCTCTTAAATTTCCAGTATTTTATTGTAAGATAAAAAAAATGTCCCGTCTGTTTAGACGGGACATTTTAATATATAATTGTATGGTTTTACTTCACAATAAAACGCTTCGTAGCGGTAAACTCTCCGTTTGAAAGTCTAACAAAATACACTCCAATAGGTGAAGCACCCATATTTAAGCGTGTTTTATATTCGTTGCCTGCGTTATCCATCATACCAGCATCTAACTTTTGCCCAATGGTATTGTACACTTCGTAAGAAATGTCTCCATACGCATCGTTTGTGGTAAAGGTAACGTCGTACATCTTTTGTGACGCGGGAATAATAAAAAAGTCTCCACTATTAAATGCAGCGTCTCCAACAGATAAAAGAGTGTTGTCTACTTCAATAGTAAACCCGTCATTCGGATTATTTGTATCTGAAGTTAAATCTGTTCTTGCTTCAATCTCATACGTTTGTCCAGGTTCAGAAAGGTCTAAGGTTTGTGAAAATGTATAAGAAACCGTCTCTTGCGGCTGGATAGTTCCCGAAAAAGTTTCGGTAGCCACCAAGTTTCCATCAAGATAAAGCTCTACATCGAAATTAGATTGTGGATCTGTTCCGAAGTTATAGATAGTCGCCTCTACTGTTTCAGTAGCTCCCAAATCGCCATCTTGTGGCGAAACAAAATTTGAGAAACCAATATCATCTGTTAAGAACGGAGAGATTCTAAAAGAAGCAATTCGCGTTCTCCAAAAGTTATTCTGAGAAAAATATTCGGCTGTAAACCAAAAGGTAACACCATCAGGATCCATACTTAAATGTGTATAATCGCCAAATCTATTTCTGTTGTTTCCTACGGTTTGTACCCCAAAGCCATCAATAATTACACTCTCCGGAAAGGTCATTTCACCTAGCGGATCGCCATCGAGTCTCCCTGTATAACGAATCCCTGCCGGTGTATTCACACTACCAATATTGTATCCTAGTCCTATATTACCATCTTCGTCCATGGCAGCACTTCCCATAAATCTACCTTCACCATCTTCTGGTGCATAAGTTCCTTCTTGGAAAATAGACCAATCATTTACTGCATCATTACGTAATTCAATCCAACGAACACCAGGTGTAATTTGCCCAATATCGGTATTGAATGTAACTACCCATGAGTTATACGTTGGAAAAGCTCTATAATTAGCCGCATAGCTAATTACACCACTAATGGCGTCAATTCGTTGGGTTGTTCCAGGCTGACGAATATCTCCTGATCCGAACGGTCTAAGGAATGAGTCGAATGGAGCAGTTTCAATAACCAACGGATTTGAAATAGTTGATGCTGCTGGTACTGCAAAATTTACGTCAATTTCCCAAACCTTTAGATGGTCTACATTCACACCACCCCATGCATCATCCTGAAGATAAACAATATAAGCAGGAGAAGTTGGGTCGAAAGCATCACCAATAAGGTTGGCCGGTTCTGGACTAAATACCGCTGCTGGATTGTCGATAACACCTGGTAAATTAAAACCAATAATGGTAGGATTTGCACCACCAGCCAATAAAGTTGCTCTATCTAAAACATACGTTGTATTTCCTTGAAATTTATTTGCAGTCAAGTAATATCCATCATGCCAAATAGCATAGTGTGGATAATCAGGAAATGCATCTAAAGGGAAGGAATACACATTATAAGATCCCGTTGGATCTGGAGAGTCAGAAACCCCAACAATCAGTGCATTATTCGAAATTTGGAATTGGCTCACAAAAAATCGGTCTGCGAGGTGATCATACATCACAATCGGGTCTCCATTACTAGAACCATTTCCTAAGAACGTTCCCAGAAAAGTAGGACCGGTCAATATATTTCCAGTTTTATCAAATATTTTAACAATACGGTTAACCGCATGTACATAATGGTTGGGCCCAACGGCTCCCGTAGGGTCTGGTGGTATCGCTTGTCCTTCCTGAAGATTTGTACCCTCAAAATTTTGGAGTACATTTAATGGTTCACGCGTACCCTGTTCTTTTTGTCTCACTGGGTCACCATTCTGCGGCAATGCTGTATCGGCATCTACCGGAAGGTTTCCTCTTTTTGTATAATGCTTAATAACAGCGGCATCTTCAATACCAAAATTTTCCATCTCGGTAACGGTAGGCATGTCACGCAAAGGGATACTCTTTCCTAGAAAGGTTCCTTGAGAAACAACGCTAGCTGTTCCTTCTTCTTGTGAAAATGCGGTGACACTAACAATTAAAACAGATAGTGCCAATAAGAAATTCTTTTTCATGTAATTTTTTTTATGGTTAAAATTTTAATAGATGAGTCGTAAAATCGAGCAGAGCTTTCAACTAACCTAGTATTTAGCGCAATATACAACAAACAGAATTATTTATGTCTTATGGAAATCATAACAATCCTGTTTCTTTCAATATGATATCCATGAAATTATCGTGAAAAATCGTACCTTTGTGGCTTCAAAAATTTGCCTTTACTTTATGGTATTGGCCTAAAAAATTTAAGCGGATGGTCCACTTCTTCGGAAACGTAAACAATACTATTTTTGCCGTACAAACCCAAGGGGAAATTTCTTCAGAAAACAGAAAAAAATTGGTGTGGCTTTTTGGAAACCAACCTAAAATAGACAAGTCCGCAATTGCGGATTTTTTTATTGGTCCGCGTGCTGCAATGATCACCCCCTGGAGTACCAATGCTGTAGAGATTACCCAGAACATGGGTGTCGAGGGAATTATCAGAATTGAAGAATTTACACATGTTACTGAAGATTTTAAAGATTTTGACCCTATGCTGTCTCAAAAATACGCAGCATTAGACCAAACTATCTTTACCATTACCGTAACTCCTGAAGACATTCAAGAAATTGAAGATATTGATGCCTACAACAAGGCAGAAGGATTGGCACTCAGTAAAGAAGAAGTTATTTATTTACAAGACCTTTCAAAGCGATTAGGCCGAAAATTAACAGACAGTGAAGTATTTGGTTTTAGCCAGGCAAATAGTGAACACTGCCGTCATAAAATATTTAATGGAACGTTTATAGTCGATGGCGAAGAAATGCCTTCTTCATTATTTAAACTCATTAAAAAAACATCAGAGGTCAACCCAAACAATATTGTCTCTGCCTATAAAGACAATGTAGCTTTTGTAAAAGGACCGAAAGCAACGCAATTTGCACCCAAAGCTCCAGACGTACCCGAATACTACGAAACCAAAGATTTTGACAGTGTGATTTCCTTAAAAGCAGAAACACACAACTTCCCAACCACGGTAGAACCATTTAACGGTGCTGCCACAGGCAGTGGTGGTGAAATCAGAGATAGACTGGCAGGCGGAAAAGGCTCGCTGCCATTGGCGGGTACTGCAGTTTATATGACTTCATATTCTAGGTTAGAAGAGAACAGGCCTTGGGAACAAAAAATGGACGCACGTAAGTGGTTATACCAAACACCACTCGATATCCTCATTAAAGCAAGTAATGGTGCGTCTGATTTTGGAAATAAATTTGGGCAACCCCTGATCGCAGGATCTGTGCTCACGTTTGAACATGAAGAACATGCGCGGAAATTAGGGTTCGATAAGGTCATTATGCTTGCTGGCGGAATTGGCTACGGAAAAGCTGACCAAGCATTAAAAGACATCCCTAACAAAGGAGACAAAGTTGTGATTTTAGGCGGTGAAAATTACCGAATTGGTATGGGAGGCGCAGCCGTTTCTAGTGCCGATACAGGTGAATTTTCTAGCGGAATAGAATTGAATGCCATACAACGCTCTAATCCTGAAATGCAAAAAAGAGCTGCCAATGCTGTACGAGGTATGGTTGAAAGTGATACCAATAACATTGTATCTATCCATGATCACGGAGCTGGCGGCCACCTAAACTGTTTGAGTGAGCTGGTGGAAGATACCGGTGGCAAAATAGACCTAGATAAATTACCGGTAGGCGATCCTACCCTATCGGCCAAAGAAATTATTGGTAATGAGTCTCAAGAGCGAATGGGGCTCGTGATAGGCCCCAAAAACATCGATAAATTGAGCCGTATTGCAGCACGCGAGCGCTCGCCCATGTATGAAGTTGGTGAAGTGACCAATGACAATAAATTCATTTTTGAAAGTGCCACTACAGGTGCCAAGCCAATGGATTTCAATTTGTCTGATATGTTTGGGAGTTCTCCAAAAACGATAATGACAGACCGTACCATTACCCGTGAGTATAAAAATCCATCCTACGATCCTGCAAAATTACACGAATATGTTTCGCAGGTGCTTCAGCTAGAAGCGGTTGCTTGCAAAGACTGGCTTACGAACAAGGCAGACCGATGTGTGACCGGTCGCGTAGCTAAGCAACAATGCGCAGGTCCATTGCAGCTCCCATTAAATAATTGTGGGGTCATGGCATTAGATTATCAAGGTGTGAATGGAGTAGCGACCAGTATTGGGCACTCCCCTATTTCTGGATTGGTAGACCCTGTTGCAGGATCAAAGAATTCGATTACCGAAGCATTAACCAACATCGTTTGGGCTCCGTTGGAAGACGGACTAAAAAGCATTTCGCTTTCTGCCAATTGGATGTGGCCCTGTAACAATGAAGGAGAAGACGCGCGATTATACAAGGCAGTAGCTGCCGTTAGTGAGTTTTCGATAGATTTAGGTATTAATGTACCTACAGGGAAGGATTCGTTGTCTATGAAGCAAAAATACCCTAACGAGGAAGTAATCTCTCCTGGGACCGTCATTATTTCGGCCGCAGGACATTGTAATGATATTACCAAGGTGGTTGAACCCGTACTTCAGAAAGACAAAGGCAGTATCTATTACATCAATGTTTCTCAAGACACATTCAAACTGGGAGGTTCTTCCTTTGCACAAGTCATGAATGTAATTGGGAACGAAGTGCCAACAGTAAAAAGCGCCGCATACACAAAAACTGTATTCAATACGCTTCAAAAACTTATCAAAAACGAAAAGATAGCAGCTGGGCATGATGTTGCTTCTGGAGGACTCATTACTACATTATTGGAAATGTGTTTTGCAGACACCCAACTTGGTGCGAACCTCAACCTTTCAGAACTCTCAGAAGAAGAGTTGCTAAAAGTACTTTTGGCTGAAAATTGCGCCGTGGTGATACAAGCTTCAGAAGATGCTTCTGTGGAAAGTGAACTAGCTGAAAACAATATCGATTTTGTAAAAATTGGAGCGGTAACGAGTGATGAAACCCTTCAACTGAAACATCATTCAGAGCAGACCATGTTTGACATTCCTGAAATGAGAGATGTATGGTACCGGACATCTTACCTGTTAGATCAAAAACAAAGTGGGCCAACGAAAGCTGAAGAACGCTTTAACAACTACAAGAATCAACCGTTAGAGTTTATGTTTCCGCAGCAATTCACAGGGCAATTGCCTGAACTACTCAAAGGAGAACGTATTAAGGCGGCAGTGATACGCGAGAAAGGCAGTAACAGTGAACGAGAAATGGCCAATGCCATGTATTTGGCAGGATTTGATGTGAAAGATGTACACATGACCGACCTTATTTCGGGTCGGGAAACTTTAGAAGACATTCGATTTATAGCCGCAGTGGGCGGATTCTCAAACAGTGATGTGTTGGGAAGCGCCAAAGGTTGGGCAGGAGCATTTTTATACAACGAGAAAGCAAATACAGCCTTAAAAAAATTCTTTGACAGAGAAGACACGCTCTCCTTAGGAGTTTGTAATGGATGTCAGTTATTCATTGAATTAGGTCTCCTAACCCCAGATGATGCAGAGAAACCTAAAATGCTGCACAACGAGACCGGAAAATTTGAATGTAACTTTACTTCGGTTACCATACAAGAAAACAATTCGGTTATGCTATCAAATTTGGCGGGGAGTACATTAGGAATTTGGGCAGCCCATGGCGAAGGAAAATTTAGTTTTCCAAAAGAAGAAAGCCACTATTCCATTGTAGGGAAATATGGTTACGACGGTTTCCCGAGCAACCCGAATGGCAGCGATTACAACACAGCTATGATGACAGATGCTACTGGCAGACACTTAGTGATGATGCCGCACTTAGAACGATCTACCTTTCCTTGGAACTGGGCACACTACCCAAAAGGAACCGACCATAAAGTTTCACCTTGGATGGAAGGCTTTGTGAATGCCCGAAAGTGGCTGGAGTCGAATAAATAAAGGTCTTGAAATTTAAATTTTTGTTTCTATGCTACTTACAGCCATTAACTTATGGCAATATGTAAGTTGTATAAACGTTTAGAGACCAATCTGTTTTACAATCACATTAAAATTATTCATGAAACACGTACTACTACTTTGCAGTTTCTTACTCTCCACACTGCTCTACGCGCAACAAGCACAAGAAACCTACCAACGCGCAAAAATCACCTACACCAATCAAGCAGACGGTCTTGAGACCTTAGAAAAATTGGGGCTACCAGTAGATCATGGAAGTCATAAGCCAGGACATTTTGTTATTTCTGAATTTTCAACAAGCGAAATTGAAACAGCAAGACAGGCAGGATTTACGGTAGAAGTATTGATTGAAGATGCTAAAGAACATTTCCTTCAGCAAAATAGAAATTCGTTGCTGGTACGTAACCCCTCTTGCAATCAATCAGCGAATAACTATGAAACTCCATTAAATTTTGCCTTGGGCAGCATGGGTGGCTATCTCACGTACCAAGAACTGCTAGACAATCTAGATGCCATGAAGTCGCAATATCCCAACCTGATTACGGCCAAAGCGAACATCAATAACTTTTTAACCGAAGGGCAACCTGACAATTCTGTTACTCCACCAATCGGTGGCAATGGTATAAAGTGGGTAAAGATTAGCGATAACCCAGATATTTCAACCGAAGGAGAACCGCAAATTTTATATTCTGCCATTCACCACGCACGTGAGCCCATGTCGTTATCGCAATTGGTTTTTTACATGTGGTACTTGCTAGAAAACTATGAAACGGATCCTGAAATAAAAAATATAGTCGACAATACAGAACTCTATTTTGTGCCCGTTGTAAACCCGGACGGCTATCTGTACAACCAAAAAACAGATCCTAACGGTGGCGGATTTTGGAGAAAAAACAGAAAAAATGGGCATGGTGTTGATAACAATAGAAATTATGACTACTATGTAAACGGCAATCCGGCCAATGGTGTTTGGGGAGGCGAAGGAACTTCTGGAAATACGAATAGCGACGTGTATCGTGGAACAGGTCCGTTTTCTGAAGTTGAAAATCAAGCAATGAAGTGGTTTGTAGAAAACCATGACTTTATGATGGCTTTCAACAATCACAGTTTCGGTGACCTACTCTTATACCCATATGGTTACGCAGATAATGTCCCCACACCCGAAGATGCTTTGTTTAAAGCCGTTGGTGACGAATTGGTTTCTAAAAACGGGTTCACCAACCAACTCTCTTCAGATTTATACCCGGCGGCGGGCGATAGTGACGATTTTATGTACGGAACTATTGGCACCCACGATAAAATATATGCGTATACCCCTGAAATTGGTCCAGCATTCTGGCCTCCTAGCAATCAAATTGAACCCATTGCCAAAGGCATGATGTACCTAAATCTAACCTCAGCCAAGATGGTGAACAATTACGCCGCTGTTACACCAACCGGAAATCTTTATACGGGTGCCCAAGCAGAACAAACGTCAACGTACGATATCCAAAGGTTGGGTATCGCTGGTTCGGGTTCGTTCACAGTGAATGTAAATCCGATTTCCCAGAATATTGCGTTTGTGGGCGGTGGTAATTCATTTTCTGGACTTGATTTATTAGAATCGACTAACGGGAGCATTAATTACGTTTTGGCAGGTGGCACAGCTGCAGGAGACGATATTGTTTACGAGTTGGTGGTCAATAACGGAAGCTACGACACTAAAGTTCTGGTGACCAAAAAATTTGGAGATCTTACGCCTGTTTTCCAAGACGAAGGCGATAGTGTTACAGACAACTTTAACAACAACGGTTGGGCAACTACCAACAATACCTTTGTTTCGCCGTCTAGTTCAATCACAGAATCCCCCAACGGAAATTACCAGAACAATGCCAATAAAACGATCGCCATTAGCGATGCAGTAGACCTTTCAGCAGCAATAGGTGCCAACCTTAGTTTTTATGCGAAATGGGACATTGAAGAGAATTGGGACTACGTTCAGGTAGAAGTAAGTACCAACAACGGTGGTAGCTGGGAGCCACAATGTGGAAACTTTACAAACGAAGGAAGCACCAATAATGGGCAACCTACGGGAGAACCTCTGTATGACGGCGTGCAAAACGATTGGGTGCTAGAAGAAATTGACCTAAGCGATTATCTGGGTGAAACTATTTTGGTTCGTTTTCAATTTGTATCAGATGGTGCCGAACGAAGAGACGGATTTTATTTCGACGACTTAACAATTGGCGTGGTAGAAGAAAGCACCCTAAATGTGAATGAAGTAGCCGACAATCAGTTTTTTCTGTATCCGAATCCAGTGATAGACTTACTTACTATTGAAACTCCCTTTGATGCATATACGGTAGATATTTTCAACATACAGGGTCAACGAATTTTTTCAGAAGCGTATCAATCAAATCGTACACAAATAGATTACAGTACTTTTTCTAGCGGAATGTATCTGGTACGTCTCACCTCTGAAAGTGCGTCGAAGACCTTTCGGGTTGTGAAGCAATAGAACGAATTATTGGTTAAAAGAGTAAAAGGAATCTGTTTGGGTTCCTTTTTTTATATCAAAAACTTAATTTTTTTCCCTATTTTGCGTAGCTACAAGCACGATATTTATGACCGATCCTAAAAGACTTTTCGACTTCCCTTACTATCAACTCGCTACCTATCCGCAAGACGCGGCTCTAGTGAGCAAAGTAAATGGTGAATGGATTAAAACTTCAACCCAAGAATATATAGACAAAGCCAATGCCATTAGCCGTGGGCTCATTCATCTAGGTGTGCAACCTAATGACAAGGTAGCTATCATTTCGATGACCAACAGAACAGAATGGAACATCTGTGATATTGGTATTCTGCAAACTGGAGCACAAGATGTGCCCATCTACCCCACTATTTCTGAAGAAGAATACGAGTATGTTCTCAACCATTCTGAATCGAAATATGTGTTCGTATCATGTGATGAAGTCTTTCAAAAAATCGATAAGATAAAACAGAATGTGCCCAGCTTAAAGGGAATTTACTGTTTCGAAACTTTGGCAAATTGTGATAACTGGATGGAGGTAATTGCACTCGGTGACGAACATAAAGACTTACAAGAAGAAGTAGACAAACGAAAAGAAGTTATTGGTGAAGACGACCTCGCCACGCTTATTTATACTTCAGGAACCACTGGAAGGCCGAAAGGTGTTATGCTAAGCCACAAAAACATTGCAAGTAATGCCAAGCATAGTAAAGGCAGACTTCCTATTGAAATGGGAAAAAGCAAAGCGCTAAGTTTCCTACCTGTATGCCATATCTACGAGCGCATGCTTTTATATATGTATCAATATTGTGGGGTGAGTATTCATTTCGCGGAAAGTTTAGAGACCATAAGTGATAACCTAAAAGAGGTACACCCAGAAGTAATGACAGCGGTACCGCGTCTTTTGGAAAAAGTATACGATAAAATTATTGCCAAGGGAACCGACCTTACAGGAGTTAAGAAGAAATTGTTCTTTTGGGCAGTTGAACTAGGGTTGAAATGGGAACCGTACGGCCAAAATGGTTGGTGGTATGAAACCCAGCTTAAATTGGCACGAAAATTAATTTTTAGCAAATGGCAAGAAGCCTTGGGTGGAAATTTAAGAGCCATCGCTTCGGGTAGCGCTGCGCTACAACCTAGACTAGCACGCGTTTTTAATGCAGCAGGTTGCCCTGTAATGGAAGGATACGGACTTACAGAAACGTCACCTGTGGTATCGGTAAATGACATGCGGAATCATGGCTTTAAGATTGGAACCGTTGGAAAACCGTTACCAGATACTGAAGTAAAGATTGCCGAAGATGGAGAAATCTTAATTAAAGGACCACAGGTAATGCAAGGCTATTATAAAGATCCTGAACAAACCGACGAAGTCTTGAAAAACGGTTATTTCCATACTGGAGATATTGGTGAAATAGACAGTGAAGGATTCTTAAAAATCACCGACCGTAAAAAATCGATGTTCAAAACCAGCGGTGGAAAATACGTGGCACCACAACTTATTGAAAATGCCATGAAACAATCTAATTTCATCGAGCAAATTTTAGTGGTAGGTGAAGGTGAAAAAATGCCAGCCGCATTAATACAGCCTAATTGGGAATTTGTAAACGACTGGATTGACAAAAAGAACAACGGTATCTCTAAAAATCCTGAAGAGGCGGTAAAAGATGAAAAACTTATGGCCCGCTTTCAGAAAGAAGTAGATAAATACAACGAGCGCTTCGGAAAGTGGGAAAAGGTAAAAACCTTCGCACTTACACCAGACACTTGGAGTATTGAAGGTGGGCAGCTTACCCCAACGATGAAAGCCAAGCGAAAGGTAATTAAGGAAATGTACAAAGATTTATACGAAGGTTTGTACGGACGTTAAGCAACACGTCCATATTATAAAACAGTAAGGAGCCAGTGGGCTCCTTCTTTTTTTGGTGTAAGAAAAGTAGTAACGTTTCGACTATAAAAAGAAACAAACATCGCATGAAAAAGCTACATATTGTTACAACAATGCTGCTCAGTATTACTTTCTTTTCACTTAATGCCCAAGAACGTACAAATCCTAAAAACCAAGATGAAGAACTGGGTACCGTATCTTGGTATCGCGATTACGACCAAGCCGTGACGCTTTCAGCAAAACAAAACAAATCCATCTTTATTCTTTTCCAAGAAGTTCCTGGTTGTATGACCTGCCGAAATTATGGCCACAATGTAATGAGTAACCCACTGCTGGTTGAAGCCATCGAAAATGAATTTATCCCACTGGCCATCTTCAACAATAAAGGAGGAAAAGATCGCGAGATTCTCAAAAAATACAATGAACCCACTTGGAACAATCCTGTGGTACGAATTGTAAACAAGAATGGAGAAAACCTCACCAAACGAATTGCTGGCGATTATTCTGCGCTGGCAGTTTATAACGCAATAACCGAAGTTTTAAACAACCAAGGGAAAGACATTCCAAAGTATATTACACTCTTGGGTGAAGAACTAAAAGCAAAAAAATATGGCGCCACCCAAGAAACATATTACAGTATGTATTGCTTTTGGACTGGTGAAAAACAATTGGGAAGTACTGCAGGTGTCTTGAACACAGAAGCAGGTTTTATGGGCGGTCGTGAAGTAGTAAAAGTAACCTACAATCCCGAAATTACGAATGACAAAACACTTACAAGTTTTGCCAAACAGCATAAAATGGCACCCATAAAAAAAGATAATTCCTATCGGGTATCGGCAAAAGACGAAGATTATTATCTACAACATTCTAACTATAAATATATTCGGTAAACTCCGCCGCAGCGTACTAAAATTGATACGGCACTGGACAATCGAAAGCCTGCCACACAATACCTGAGTCCGAAACAACTCAAGTGGTTCAACAACCAGACTAACAAAAAGGTGATTTTTGTTGCCGATTTTCGAGAAGCTTGGAATATGATGGCAGCTCGCTGAAAGTTTTAAATTCAGGAAACTACTAGTATTTGCCACAAGGTAACAGAAAATAGTATATTTGGGTTTGTTGCCTGCGTTCGTCAAAATTTACAAGGAGTAAAATTTGTCAGATAACTAGCGTTGACGAATATTGCAGAAGAATTTAATCATCATATCATTGTCGTTTATCTATTTCTGCTTGAATATTCTTTTTCAATGATTCTGCTGCTTCTGTGGCTTCTTGATACCTCCCTAGAATATAAAATGTCCACGCCGAATTATATCGCAAGGCTTCTTTAAAAACATGGTTTTTTGCTAATTCTTGTAATTCAACCACGGGAGCTGCGCTTTCAAACGGAACTGCAGTTTCGAAGTTTTCCAGTAATAATGGTTCAAGCTTATTGGCATAAAATTTTCCGTGGTCATCTTCCAATTCACCCATCCACTGATATTTAATTCCGTACAACTGCATGATTTCTTCTCGCAGGCTTTCATTTTGAATGATTTCAAAACCAATTGATTTTAGATTATCAAAAGCAGAGGTACTTTCAATAAAATAAGGGTTAGAGCCTAAATTTGCATAGGTATAAGCAAGGGTATCCGGCACATTATCGGGATCTTTCAATGCTTGGAGGACTGTTTGATTTGCCTTTAATCTTATATTGTAAAACGTAACATTAAATTCCATGTCACCCAAATCTGACTGAATGTTCTTCAACATGACATTCAGTATATTCAATTCCGTTTCAGATAGCGCTTTCTCTTCATTCCAATTATTAATTTGGAGTGCAATGAGAATACCTATGACCACTAGGACAATTTCACCTATGGCGTAGAGTATATATTTTTTGGTTTTCCCTTCGGAAACAAAACGTTGCCGGAAATGTCTAAAGAATTTTATCATACCCTTACTATCTGTATTTTGAGGTTTGAGTTATAATGCTGTTAATAGTGGTCTCAAGGTTATCCAATGCCAGAAGATAATTTGTTAAACTCCAGGCGTGGTTATCGAGATTATTTTCAAACTCAATATCTAAGAACATTCCTTTTGTTTCAGTTTGTAACTTAGAACCTTGTTTCCAATCTAAAAATCCGTAACTGTCTATGTTTTTAAGCGATGCATTCTTGGTGAGGTATGGCATCATCATATTCTGCGAGAAATCATCTAAGGTCTCCCAAGCTTCTTCTTTCTCATTTATAAAGCTAGACCACTGAAACAAATGCAACCGCAACGAGTCTGAAGAAATGAGTTTCAGGTTTCCGGAAGAAATCAAGTCAGACAGCACGTTTTCTGTAGGTCTGTAATCTAAATAGTTTATACTTTCTGATATTAGGCTGTCTGTATTGTGCTCTTGTAAAATGATATTTTCTTCACCAATTAAATCTAATAATTGCTTTGTTGCCCCAATAAGGCGTTGATAGTTATTCTTAATAATCTGCAGGTCCTTCTTATTTTTATTGAACTCAAAATTTAAATTCTTTAAAATCAAGGCTTCCTCCTTCTTATTTAGTTCATTGTTATTCCAATTATTAATCTGAAGCGCAATCAATATTCCAATAACCACAAGAATGATTTCGCCAATGGCATAGAGCAGGTACTTTGAGAATCGATTCTCACCGATTAATCGTTTACGGATATGTCTAAAAAACTTTATCATTGGTTTTCAGCTGTTTCTGAAGTAATTAAATCTATTATTTCTTGGGTTTTATTTCTAACACCAATAGACTGTTCATTTGTATAAGGTGTCATACCAAGTAATCGAGTGATATGATCTTCGAAGTTGGGATGATTTAAAAGATTTTCGAAATTAGCTTTCGGCACTAAATTTTTTAATCCGGAAAAATCACTAAGGCTTTCACCAATGGTGAATCTAGACCTCAATTCTTCATCGAATAAAAACTGAGTCGTAAAACCACCAATTTGATATTGATCAATTAAGAATGCATAAAATTCCTCTTCAGTGAATCTGAAAATATTCAATTCTTCTTCATTCAACTCCTTTAAAAAACTCGAATATGAAGATATTCTGTTCCGTAAGGTGGTGTTATCTATTAAATAAAGTTTACCCGCATTTATCAATTCATTACTTACGCCGAGCTGTGGGTCAAAGGTAGGTCTCATTGTTGCCCGTGAAAGGTGATAGTCTACGCTATCTGTAGTGATGTTTTGAGGACGTTTATGGATATAGTTTAGAAGGGTAATACACGATTTAACAACATCATTTCTTAGGCTAATTTTACTTTCTATTTGCTGCAGATTACTTTCATATTCTGCCAATAACTGCGTTAGTATGAGTTGTTCTTGTTGCGCATTTTTTTTATGCTCATTCCAATTATTAATCTGCAGTGCTATTAAAATACCAATCACTACCAAGATGATTTCACCAATAGCGTAAAGCAGGTATTTACTGAAACGGTTGTCAGCTATGAGTCGCTGACGAATATGGCGGAAAAATTTAATCATGACAATTCTTTTTGAATTAATTTTAATAATCTGACAATCCGTTTTCTTAGTGCATAGGCCTGCACGTTGGTGACATTATTATAGATAATACATGTACTTGCAACTCCTTCAATTTCTGTTGCATTTTCTAATATTACTGAAGGCAAATCGATTTTGTTTTTTTTAATACGATATGAAATAGTATCATCCTTATCCAACGCATGTTCAGGCGAATAACCACTATTTAATATATAAGCTCCGACATTTCGAATTAATTTTTCTTTAAGTAACAACGGTTGGTAATTTTGATTGCGGAACAATTGCCAATTGTCTTCAATCTCTTGTACTTGGTTAACATCTGATGTCCAATTTGAAAGCATTTCAGAAATACTATCGTTGGTGATAAGTCTTAACTTACCTGTAGTCATGATATCATTCTCAATGGGATCAAAAGTGGGGTCTTGGGATAATCTAAATAAATAATATAGAAGTGAATCGTTTTCTAAATCTTTGGGATTATCAATATAATCTAGCAATGCGTTACTCGCTTGAGTCATTTTATTACGCATTAAAATCTTCTCATCAAGTTGTTTTAAGTTTTGAGTGTATTCTTTTTGTAACTGTTTTAATATTTTTTGTTCAGTAAAGCGTTCTTTTCTCTCTTCATTCCAATTATTAATTTGGAGCGCAATTAGAATACCAATGACCACAAGAATGATTTCGCCTATTGCATAGAGTAAATATTTACTGAAACGGTTGTCAGCTATGAGTCGCTGACGAATATGTCTAAAGAATTTAATCATACATTCTACTTTTACTAATTTCTTGTTCAATATCTGCAATCAGGTCTACTACTTTAGCACGTAGTTTAGCGTAGTGAAATTTAATCAACAACAACGATCTGTTTTTTAAAGATTTAAAAAAGTATAAAAACTCTTGGTCATATTTTAGTGCCAAAAAATTTAGCGGACGTAAACTACCTGGAAATCCGGGACTTTGCGTATCGTAATTATATGAGTCTTCAAAACGGGTAGCAAGTACTGTAGTATACCCACGCTCAATCTCTAGAAGGTGCATTTCCTGTTGTGCTAGAAAAAAATTATACTCCGCATCGTATACATCGATTATCTTCTTGCGCAATTCATTGTTTGAAATTAACGTTATTCCTTTCGATTTAAGTGTTTCAAAAGCACTTGTGCTGTATTGAAATCTAGTGGGCGTCATTGCATCACTAAACCATCTTGCTATCGTATCTAGATCCCTTGGTTGCTCCGTTCGCAGATATTTAAATATCGTATCGGTTTTTGCAATCCCTCTTGTTGTGTACTTTATGTTGAAATCAATATCTGCTAGGTCTGTCGTAAGTCCTTCTTTTAATGAAGTCAGCATTTGTAATTCAAACTTAGAAGATAGTCTGTTTTCATTCCAATTATTAATTTGGAGTGCAATCAGAATACCAATGACCACAAGGATGATTTCACCGATGGCATATAGAACGTACTTAGAGAAGCGATTCTCGATAACTAATCGTTGACGGATTTTTCGGAAGAATTTTATCATTGAATTGATCTTTTCACTTTTTTATATTCACTAGTTTTTTTTCTATAATGGAATCCACATGACTAATATAGACTGGATGACAAAAAATATGATAAAAGGGAGCACCAAATAGCCCATGACGTCCCGTGCTTGTATTTTAATACCTGAACCCATGATGGGAAATACCAATAATAAATAAAATGGCTGAAGTACATTAGAAAGACTTTCTCCATAGGCAATAGACAATGAAGCTCTAGATATCATTGCCGAAACCTCGTTTGCGGGCAAGCCTTCACCAATCTCTTTAACGGCATTAATAATACTAGGGCCTACCACTGCAAATTCACCGCCGGCAGATGGTATGGCAAAATTCATTACGCCGCCTGTTACGTAGGCGAAAAAAGGGTAGGTTTCTATAGTGGCGACAGAGGCAATGATTTCGGCCAATTTTTCTCCCAAGCCTGTATAGAGCATGATGCCCATGATACCTGCGTAAAAAGGATACTGATATAAAATCCCTGACACATTACTACTAGAACGTTTCATGGCAATTACGTACCTCATGGGTGTTTTATGTAATGCCAGTCCAACGATCAGGAAAATGAAAATCATGATATTGAAATTCAACTGAAATCCGTTGGTGTAAAAATGATAGATAATATAACTTAATCCCATTAATACGATGCAAATTTGAAGTACAATACCATTATTCAAGGTATCAGAAACCGATTTATAAGATAAGTTCAGGCTATACGCTTCATCTTGTATGGAAGGTTCATTTTTGGCTGTTTTATCTACTAACATATCATCTAACTGTTTGATACTTTTTGTTTTCGGAATTAGAATAAAAAGCATTAAAGGTGCACATACAACATAGAGTAGCATCATCGCAATGTTTAAGGTAGATCCCAGCGTAAATGCACTCGGAATAATTTCTGTTAAGATTCCTGCTTCAATGAGATAATTGTTTTCTGTGCCCAATAACAGTGGTATAGAACTCGAGAGACCAGACACCCAACTTCCACCACTAAAATAAACACAGGCTACTAAAAACGGATAATTCACACCCTTAATACGAATGGCCAATTCTCTCGCCAAAACACAGGTAATAACAATCCATCCAAAACTGATAAGCGATAACAGTGTACCTGCCAATACTACTATAACGTATACCTGTCTCGGTGTTTTGAGGTAGTTGGTCAATTTGTCAATGCCATTATTCACAAGCGGAGAAAGTGCTATGGCAAAGCCTGTAATAATAATTAATACAATCTGCATCCCAAATTCTAACAGCGAATAAAACCCATCGTACCATCCCGTAACAATCTCCATTGGTTTGGCTCCTAGCCAAACAAAAGCAATGAGTCCGGTAATAATGGTGAGAAGCATAGCGAACACAAATGCATTTGGCATGTATTTCTCAAATAATCTTGTTGATGTTTCTCCGAATTTAGCTAGCATAATTAGTTAGTTTCTATGGTTGTTAAAAAGCTTGAAAAGCTATAAATCAAAGGGTTTTATCATCTTTGCTACAGAGTTTCGTTAACTGGTTATAAACAGGCTGCATTTCTTTTAAGATATTTTCAAAATGTTGTAATTCTCTATTACTCATCAGAACGAAAAAGACAAGGTCATTCTGGAATTGTTTATAAACCTTGGAATTTTCGTTTAAGTGCCAATTATCTTCGGGCAGTGTTGCGATGATTTCTTCCCCTAATGATGCTTTGGCATAATCTGCATACTGAAATCCCACTTGATTGTCATCTTCGTAGGCAAATGCCCTTTCAATACTGTGATTTCGATTTAAATCAAGTTGATAAATGAGATTATCCAATTCGGCATAATACCGAATCAGTATTTGTTTTAAAGAATCGTTCTTGATTAGGTTTAATTTACCAGAAGAAGTGATATCTAATATAGTTACTTTACTGGGTACAAAAGCGTTGGTGCGCAATGCTTGTATGTAATTATCAATAAGATATCCTTTTGATTTTTCTTTTTTCGGCAATTCCAGTAGTAGCTCCTTACTCTTACTAATTTTGTAATCTGACTCGTCAGATAGACGTTTTATATTCTGACGGTCCAATTCAAAATCTTCCAGCAGTCTACAATAGTAGTCACTTTCAGTCATGTTATTTTTACGGGCTTCATTCCAGTTATTTATCTGTAACGCAATTAATATCCCAATAACCACAAGGATAATTTCGCCTATGGCGTAGAGTAGGTATTTTGAAAAGCGATTTTCAATCAGGAGGCGTTGTCTTACTTTTCTGAAAAATGTTATCATTTCTAATTTAGTTTTTTAATTTTGACTCCTACATTCATTTCAATTCAGATTCAATCAGTTCTATGAGTTCTTGGATCTCATCAATTGTGCTGGAATATCTTGTTAAACCACTTGTTCTCAAATGCTTTACAAAAGTGGCTAAATTTTTAAATTCGGGGTTATCTACGAGCTCTTCATAGTTATTAGGCGACAATACTGTCTCGTCATATAATGAATCGTACGAAAAATGTTTTACTATAAAAGGATTGGTAACAGATTCAAATAACGCCCATTCAGCTCTGTCATAATCATCTTTTAAAGCAATAAATGTAGAATCATATAGTGTAATGGTTTTTTCCTTGATCTTTTTGTTCTTTATGGTTTCTACGCCTTTATCCTTAAAAATTTCATAAGCAGTCATTACTGGAAAAGGGCTGGCCCAAGCATTAAAAGCTCTAAAAATAGTATCCATATTCCTCCTATATGGTACTTTGTTGTCAATATTATAGATAATGGTATTGAGATGTTTTAATTTCAATTTATTGTAATTAGAATCATCTTCCATCAGTATTTTCGTTGCCAAAAGATCCTGCTTCAAATCTATAAGAATGGCCTCTTCTGTCTTATCCATTTTTCTATCTTCGTTCCAGTTATTTATCTGCAACGCAATGAGAATCCCAATGACCACAAGGATAATTTCGCCTATGGCATAGAGAAGGTATTTGCTGACCTTACTTTCAGCAACTAATCGTTGGCGTATATGGCGGAAGAATTTAATCATCGGTTAGTTCTTGTATATGTAACTTCAATTTTTTTTAGTTTATCGATACTTTCTAATATGGTATTTTGTGCATTGTATAGGTCATTGGCTCTATTGAAAAGTAGTTGCGCATTGAGGCTTCTCATTTTAACGTGATTTTCGAATGCTGGATTTGATAGTATTGTCATGGTCTCATTTTCAAAATAACTTTTATCGGTTTCGAACATTGAGCTTTTAATATTTTTTAATTGGTAGTTCTCACTAACAAAAGGATATATATAGTCCATATAAAGGTTGTAGGTTATTTTAATACTATACTTATACTCATCGTATTTGGATTTCCAGAATGCGATGTCATTTTTTAGGGCATCATCAAGAAGCGTAATCCTATCAGACATCGTTAATCTATTTACTGCATTAAATTCTGGCAAAAAAACCATTGCATACATTATGGAATCGAGTTTTTCGGTTTCAACCACTTTTGGATTGGGACTCATCATTTGTGATAATTCTTCAGCTTTTAGCATTACAAATTTGTGCTGTTCTTTAATAATTCTCAATGCATCCTGATTACTTTTAAATTCATCCTTTAATTCAATAAGAATTTTTTGTTGTTCTTTTCGAGATTTCTTGTCCTCGTTCCAGTTATTAATCTGTAGTGCAATGAGAATACCTATGACCACAAGAATTATTTCACCAATGGCATAAAGAACGTACTTGGAGAAACGATTCTCACCAATTAATCGTTGACGGAAATGTCTAAAAAACTTTATCATTGGTTTTCAGCTGTTTCTGAAGTAATTAAATCTATTATTTCTTGGGTTTTATTCCTAACACCAATAGACTGTTCATTTGTATAAGGTGTCATACCAAGTAATCGAGTGATATGATCTTCGAAGTTGGGGTGATTTAAAAGATTTTCGAAATTAGCTTTAGGCACTAAATTTTTTAATTCGGAAAAATCACTAAGGCTCTCACCAATGGTGAATCTTGCTCTTAATTCTTCATCGAATAAAAACTGAGTCGTAAAACCACCTATTTGATATTGATCAATTAAGAATGCATAAAATTCCTCTTCAGTAAATCTGAAAATATTCAATTCTTCTTCATTCAACTCCTTTAAAAAACTTGAATATGAAGATATTCTGTTCCGTAAGGTGGGGTTATCTATTAAATAAAGTTTACCCGCGTTTATCAATTCATTACTAACACCTAACTGTGGGTCAAAGGTAGGTCTCATTGTTGCACGTGAAAGGTGATAGTCTACGCTATCTGTAGTGATGTTTTGAGGACGTTTATGGATATAGTTTAGAAGGGTGATACACGATTTAATAACATCGTTTCTTAGGCTAATTTTACTTTCTATTTGTTGCAGATTACTTTCATATTCTGCCAATAACTGCGTTAGTATAAGTTGTCCTTGCTGCGTGTTTTTTTTATGCTCATTCCAATTATTAATCTGCAGTGCTATTAAAATACCAATCACTACCAAGATGATTTCACCAATAGCGTAAAGCAGATATTTTGAAAAGCGATTTTCTCTAATCAGGCGTTGGCGTATATGTCTGAAGAATTTTATCATATGTCTTATTTTATTACAAATAACTCAACCACCATTTGTCTTTGTTGGCAGCTTTATACTTCATATATTTTTTGCTGAAAGGATACAGTAGCAGTACCACCCCTATCCAAACCAGATACACTACCCAAAGAGAATATCCATAACTTACTAAACTTGCATTCTTAAATCCGTCCGCAGTAAGTATCATATCTTGTACATTTCCACCAAAAATCAACATCCCTATAATGGCTAAAATATGTATCACTAGTACGTGAAAAAAATAATAGAATAGCGGGACTCTCCCGAAAACTAAAAAGAAGTCAGTGAGTTTATTTTTTGTATTCTCAAACACATATAAAAATAACAATGCAGGCCCCAGCGTAATGCAGATAAACAGTAGTGATGGCGGATATTTCGTTACATTAAAAAATGATAAAACGGTCTTGGTCACTGTATCTTGATTGGTCCACGGCACCAAATCTCCGTAGACATTCAGCATTCGTAAACTAAAGAAGACAATTAGGGCACTAATGCCCAAGATAAGCAACCACTTTTTACGAATACCTGCCTCAAAATCTCTGTGGTATAAGGTGCCGAAAACATACCCCAAAGCCATTACGCCTATCCACGGTAGTAAAGGGTATTGTATTAAAATGAGATGGTTCGGATTTACAACCAGCACATTTTGCTGATGCAACACATACCATAAAATATCTGAGACGGACTGGCCTTGCATTACAATTCTATCCAGTGCATTATGCCCCGCTACCAGAATGATTCCTACTAATAAAATCAATTTCTTCGGAAGGTAAATCAGAAAAGAAAGACACACCATACTCACTCCTATGGCCCAAATTACCTGAAATATTTGAATGCTCCAGCTTAGATCAAAGGTCCAGATAAGGTTATTGACCACAATTTCTAATAAGATAAGCCAGATTCCGCGTGTGAATAAGAATTTAAAAAGTTCAGGTTTTGTTTTATTACTTCCGTAGAGAAATGCCGATGTTCCCGCTAAAAACACAAAAACGGGTGCGCAGTAATGCGTTATAAAACGTGTAAAAAACAGCGCAGGTGTGGTCGTATCAATATTGGTAGGATCTATAAAAAAAGATCCAATATGAAAATAATCACGCACGTGATCTAGTGCCATGATCACCATCACTACACCCCGCAACATGTCTATAGATTCAATGCGTTTTGTTTTTGTAATCATTGGTTAGTAAGTAATAAGTGTCTGTTGCTGCCTCATATCTTTATAAGTGAGTATGTTAACTACTTAAAAGAGTATACTTTATTATTAGTGATGCGTGTAACGGAAATCACCTATCAGGTTAACAATGTTATTGCTCAGATTCAGCCAACTTCTTTGTATCTGCATATTGCTGAAACTTTATAATCTTCCCATCCTGTAAAGTCCAAAAATGGGCTGCCTGTATTTGATATTTATTGCCTTTTTTCGTGGTAATATCGTAATACAGTGTCGCAAGTACCTTATCGTTACTCATTTCGTGAAGTTCAATATCTTTAAGACCAAACGACTGGTACATCTCCATAATTGGTGCAAAGACGCCAGCCAATACAGCGTCTGGTCCAGTATATGGATTGCCTGCCGCCAACGAATTACCTTCAGCCTCATTCCACACGATATTCGAATCCATTCTTCCTAGTACGCCAGGAACATCTCCTTTAGAAAAGGATTCATAGAGTCCATTAATGATAGCAAGGTTTTCATTACTAGCAGAATTTTTCAATTCAACTCGTATTAATTTAATGGGTGTGGTATTACTCAGGTTGGTTGCTGAATGAGGTGCCTCAGGATCTTTCCACATCGTCAGTGGAAATTGTAATGGCTCGTCTAATGTTCTCGTATCCATAATTAAGTTTCCTTCAGCATCGCGATCGGTAAAATCTTCAGCTTGCATCACATAAAGTACACTAGGCCACTGATGGTGATGTACCTTTTCAACTTCGTTGGGAGCTAGGGTAACACTCAATACACGAACCTTATCATTTTCCAATAGTATTTCGTGATTATTTGGTGCTGCACTTACGGCATCCAATTCAGCTGGCCAATCGGCTGGATTGCCAGTTTTATAAGTCAATTCTTGTTTTGTCTCTTGCGCTACTCCTGGTACATTAAAAAAAACAGTTGCAGCAATCGCTATTATAAAATTTCTCATTTCAGTAGTTTTAAAAATGTTAATTTGATTTATGTACTTCCAATTCGATTTCTATCATAAACTCTGGAATGGCCAATTCCTTTACACCAAGCCAGGTACCCGTCGGAAACTGATTTTTATAAATATCAGTTCTATAGCCCGCCACTTCTAAAAATTTAGCCATGTCGGTTGTAAACACATCTTCTTTTACGACATCATCAAACGTACAACCGTAATGGGCCAGGATTTTTTCTAGGTCGGCATAGCAATTTTTCATCTGTTGTTCCAAGTTGCCAACTGCAGTAGGATTTCCTTCATTATCCATACTTACCGCTCCGGAAATTTTAATGGAATTGCCAATTTTTACAGCGTGTGTATACCCATACGCCTTTTCTACCTCAGGACGCAGCATATAGTATTCTGGTGTTTCTGAAACTACCTCAGCTTCTGTTACGGCATCTTCTGATTTTGTTTCAGTTATTTTCTTTTCTGGCTGATTGCAGCTTGTAATAGCCATTGTAAGGACCAACAGCATACATGTCTTTGTGATAATTGATTTCATAATTAGTTGATTTTTGGTTATGTGTTAATTCATTTTAGGTCCATCCCAATCGGCTATTTCGAACGTATCCAAGAGGCTTTTTCTGCTAGATGTTTAGCTGCCATGAGTCCAAAGCCCGAACTGCAACCCGTAATTAAAATGTATTTCATATGGTATGGTTTTTTATTAAGTACTAATGCTCATGCATAAATTTCATACCGTCGTAAAAAGAGGCATAGGGCACGTGCCCTGCATTTTCATAGGTCTGGTATTTAAATTTTACAAGTTCTCCCACTTCCGATTTCAATAGTTTTGAAAACTTCAGAACAGCGTGATGGATTTCTTGCTTGGGGTCTAATGGGTCTGATAAAGAATTAGCCACGAATATTGATTTGCCACTAAAATTTGATTTCTGCTGAAAAGCGTCTTCGGCCAATTGCGTAAAGTAATCGTCCATATCTGCAAACCAGCCAGCGCAGTTACCGATGTAATTAGTGAACAACGTAGGTTCTTTCAAAAAAGCGTACATCACAAACAGACCGCTTAACGATCGTCCTCTAATGGTTCTTTCATTCTTAGTTCTGTATTTTTTATCGATATGCGGGATTAATTCCTTTTCAAAAAACCGTAAGAAATTTTCGGCCTTAGGATTTTCAACTGTATACGAAGGTCTACTCAAGGGCATCATATCTCGATCACGATCTGTATTTGCTAAGGCCACAATAATCATATCCATTTTTAAATTAAACGTGACCAGACGTGCATCTAAAAGATTATTGGTAGTTCCGTCTAGTAGATAAAGAACTGGATAATTTTCTGTGCCATCTTCATAATTATCTGGGAGTGAAACAACTAGGCTTCTACGTTCATCTAAAATAGCTGAGTATAGACTATCTTTTTGACCAATTTTTACAGTAACATCCTGAGCAAACCCAATAGATGGATTCCCCAAGTGAAGACACATCAGTAAAAGCAGGCAAATTCTCATCATACGTGATATTCCTTTAAACATTATAGCAGCAAGGTATCTTGAAATTGTAGTGTTGTCAATCACATATTCATGTGAAATCACGCGCTATCATTTTGTATATTTGGATCTTAGCAACTAACCAACACCTATATTTTGAAGTCAATTATAGCTTCATCACACCTTATTTTTAGCATTTTTTCGTGCCTATTTTTTTTACAGATCGGTGCGCAGAATCTGTCACAAATAGACGTTCTCACAACCGAAGACGGACTGCTCTTTCGGGATGTGTCTGACGTGGTACAAGACTATAAAGGGTTGTTATGGATTGGTACCGCACAAGGACTTCAACGCTATGATGGTCGAAATTTTAAAGCTTTTACCAGTGACAAGACGCAGTCTCATTTTATCGAAGAAGATTTTATTAAAGCTAATATGGTATATGATTCACTTCGGAATTCAATATGGTATTTGGCCAATGATGCATTGTTTGAACTTGAAATTTCTACCGATTCGGTAAAATCGTACGATACATCGCATAATTTGAAAGGTAAAGTATTGGATGTTATTAAAATACCTAACGGATCTATTTGGGTGGTTACAGACGATTATTGGGATGTAGAGCGAGGTAATGCCCAACAATACATTCAGAAGTTGGTGAATGGGAAGTTTGAAGTTATTGTTGCTTCTAAAAGGTATAAACGTGGTTTCAATCAATTAACCATAGATGGCAACGGCTTTATTTGGTGGGCCACTACCGCTGGAACTTATAAATATAACGAAGTAGGTGAAGTATTAGAAACTCATTTACTAGACTCATACGAGTGGAATGAAGACCGTATTCATTATGTACCCCAGTTTTTTGACAGCCATGGTCGGCATTATTATTTTCCTCCATCTCTTGGTGGTGTTAGTATGCATGCAGCAGAGAATAAGACTTCTAAGCGTATATTTCATTCAGAAGAAATTATCAGGAGAGCAATAGAAGATGAGAGCCACAATATTTGGTTTGCCGGCGATGCAACTTTGTACCGAATGGACCCCGAAGGAAATTTCAGCAACTATACCCATTTGCTAAAAGCGAAACTAGATTACACCACCATTAACAACTTATTTATTGATAAAAACAGCTTGTTATGGGTTCCTACAAATAATGGCTTGTTCAAAATTAAAACCCAAAAACCATTATTTTCCAATCTTTTTAAATCGGATAAAGAAGGTTGGGGAAATTCGATGCGCGGTATTGTCGAGGATGACCAAGGGAACATTTTTAGCCTTTGTGAAAGCAACCACAAAATCGTATACAGGACAAGGACTGGGAAAATCGATTCTCTACCCCTAACTACCGAATCAGGAGAACCGCTATCCCTAATGTATGACAGCAGTTTCTTACTTACAAATGCACCAAAAACACATGCGTATGCCGTTGGTAAAGGTATTTATGAAATAAACTTAAAAACTGGAGTGACTAAAATTTATGATCAATTCAGAAAGAATATTAAAGTGTATGGGCCAAACGGCCTTTTAAAGCTGAAGGATGGACGATTGTTATTTGGCTACACCTTAGAGCATCTTACCTTGTTCGATCCGCTGACGCAGGAGAGTCGTCTCGTATTCAAAAATATTAGTGAAACTAACAATATTGCAGACCTTCAATACTTTGAAGAAAGCAGAGATGAAAATTGTGTCTGGATTGGCACTAAAAACGACGGAGTATTAAAAATCGACCTCAACGGAAATATTCTAAAATCCTATAATACCAAGAGTATCCCAAAACTCAGCAAACACCATGTTTTATGTCTTCTAGAAGACACAGACGGTAGCCTTTGGGTAGGAACATACGGTGGTGGTTTGAGCCATATTTCTTCTGACGGAACAAACATCAAGAATTACACAGAAGTAAATGGCTTATCAAACAATAATGTAGTTGGAATTGTTCCTGACAATGAAAATACACTTTGGATTACCACCTACAATGGGTTGTCGTTTATGAACAAAAATACGGGTGAGTTTCAAAATTACTATATGGAAGATGGTTTGTCACATAACGAGTTCAACTATTCTTCATTTTTTAAAGATAGTCGAGGCTTGTATTATTTCGGCGGAATGAATGGAATCAATTTTTTTAACCCTGAAACCTTACGTGAAACTGTGAGACCGCCCGACATTCAGCTTGTACATATCGCTGGATACAATAGTAGAACCGAAGAAACGTACGTTCATGACTATGCCCAAAAAAAACTAAAGCCATTTGTTGCTTCCCCATACGATCAATACTTTGAGGTTAGCTGGTCGATGCCGAGTTATTTTCAGAACTCCAAAAATACCTTTAGTACAAAATTAGAAGGTTTTGAAGATCGTTGGTTCTACCAAGGTAATAATACTACATTACGGTACAACAAACTTCCGGCTGGATCCTATACACTGAAAGTAAAAGGAGCAGATTCTAGAGGAAATGAAAGTGCCAACCTCTTATCTATCCCGATTACGGTAAAACAAATTTTCTACAAACGTTGGTGGTTCATCGCTTTAGTAATAATTGCTCTTGCCTTAAGTATGTATGCATTTTTTAGATATCGTTTGCATCAAGCATTAGCCATGGAACGCTTGCGCACCAAAATTTCTAGCGATTTGCATGACGATGTGGGCTCCTTGTTGTCAGGATTGGCGATGCAAACAGAATTGATGGAGATGAATGCCACCGAAGATGACAAAAATAAACTGCAGAAAATTGCAGCTATTAGCCGAAGCGCAGTATCCCAAATGCGAGATTTGGTATGGAGTATCGATAGCAGGCGGGAAACCATAGCCGATTTGATTGAACGAATGCGAGAACTTGCAGAAGAATTACTTTTGCCAAAGGGTATTGCCTTCAAAATTGACAGTTCCACCATAAAAAACCATCACAAAAAACTACCTGCACAAACCAAACAGCATATTTTTTTAATTTATAAAGAAGCCATTCATAACATTACGAAACATTCTGACGCGACTAAAGTGTGTGTCAAATTAAGTAATCGGTTTCGAGATTGTCAATTACAGATTAAAGATAACGGTACCAAGAAAATTTCATATACCTCTACAGGAATGGGCCTATCTAACATGAGCATGAGAGCCGAAAAGCTAAAAGGGAAACTTCAATTTCGCAACGATGATGGATTTGAAGTATTATTAGAGTTACCATTCAACATATAATTTCACATTTATATGTGATTGTACAGTTTTAGTAAAACAGTAACTTTATAAAAAAACTAAATACCCCTGTTTCATACTACATACCCTATGGTTAAACTAGCTCTCATAGAAGACGACATATTAATTCAGGAGAGCTTGAAAGATTATTTCAGTACACAATCTGATATTGAGCTCGTGAGCATTTCTGCCTCAGTTGAGCTTTTCTTAAAGTCTTATTCGTATTTGGAACACAAACCCGATTGCTTTCTTTTGGATATAAACTTATTGGGTGTTTCTGGTATAGATGGTATCCCGATGTTGTTAGAAAAACTTCCGGATGCCGATATCATAATGCTTACCACTTTTGAAGACAACGACAGTATTTTTAGTGCCCTAAGCGCAGGAGCATGCTCCTACTTATCAAAAAAAACACCCTTAGCACAAATTGGCGAAACGGTTCGCGTGGTTCATAACGGTGGCTCTTATATGTCTCCTTCTATTGCTAGAAAAATTGCAAAAAGTTTTGCTCCAAAGCGGAACAAGCCCCAACTTCTAACGCCCCGCCAAATGGATATTGTGACCGGAATCGTTGATGGAAAGAGTTATAAAATGATTGCAGACGATTTGTTTGTATCGCTAGACACAGTAAGAACCCACATCAAGAACATCTACAAGACCCTGAATATTAATAGTAAAGCGCAACTTATAAAAAAGTCGTTTAACAATGAGCTCTGATGGTTATGTAGACTACTCTTCCCTTGAAGTAAGCTCCGCATCAAGATGATCTATTAGTTTTTCGGCATTTGCAATTCCAAAAACTTTATAATACCGAATAGTGGGTTTAATAAACCCTACTCTATTATTTAGATAATTAATGTACTCTTGATTCTTAGCCAAGTTGGTGTAATCTACCGGAGTCAACTCGCCTATATAGTTGTATTCCTTGAAGTATTTTCTATAGATGTTATTTTGGTCAGCGAATAACGTATTCTATTCAGATTCGGTCCAACTCAATAAATAGGAATAATTTCGTTCGTAATGGTTTGTGATAGCATTTCGCAACGAATCATTTTGTACAATTCTCATTCCTTCATTCTTCATACTGTTATAGGCTCAATTCGAATCGGTCTAATTTCCTTTCCTCATTCCAAGTATTAATCTGCAATGCAATAAGAATCCCAATGACCACCAGGATGATTTCGCCTATGGCGTAAAGCAAGTATCTTGAAAATTTACTTTCTGAAAGCATGCGTTGACGAATTTTTCGGAAGAACTTAATCATCTTTTGTATCGCTTAAAATGTTTTTAATGAGTTCTATTCCTTGTCGGTTGTCGTCTAAAAAACCTTCCGAAATATCGAGTAACACTTCTACCTCTCCCTTGGTTGCGCTCAAAAAATACCTGTACGCGGCGCCTTCATCACCTAAAAATAGCTCATAATCCCGTAAGCTTGTTTTGCCTTCAACGTAGTTGCCATTATCAATTTCAACAGAGTTCCATTCTGCAAAATACTTTGAAGCATAGTTTTGTCGAAAATTCTCAGTATGATTAATTACAATTCCTTCCATTTGCTGTAACCAATTTAAGTTTCCTTCATAAATACGAAAAACCAGATCTCGAAGCTCCACATCAGAAATAAAGTCCAACCCTTTCGCCTCAATGGTTTTATAAGCACCTGCATTCACGATAAACTTAGTCCAAAGTGCCGAATTGGAAAAATGTACTTCCAAAGAATCTGTATATGGCTCATTAGACTCAAAATGTTCCAAAAGAATATCAATAGATTGAATGGTTCTTTTCTGAAAGGAGATATTCAATTCTAAATCTATAGCGTTGAGCACTAAATCTTGCTGCAATTGAGATAAGAGCTTTTCTTCATAAGCATGAAGTTTTTGTTTGTCATTCCAATTACTTATCTGTAGCGCAATAAGTATCCCAATGACCACCAGAATTATTTCGCCAATAGCGTAAAGCAGGTATTTACTGAATCGCTTTCCCGCCCGTACCGAACCGTTACGTTCGGGCGGGTCACTGATAAGTCGTTGACGGATATGTCTAAAGAATTTAATCATTAGTTGGTTGTATTCAGTAAATATAGCCAAAAACCCAATTTCGAATCTAATTTATCATATTTCAAGTTGTTACAAATGTTCTCGTTTGAATTATCGAAACAAATTTTAGAAACAATTACATATTTACTATGCACGCATAGTATTTTTTAGTATCTTTGGGTTTCCAAAATTAAAACAACCCTTGAAAGAGAAAACCATCGATTATGTATTGCGCTCCACGTGGATGGCGATTCAGAAAATGTATAACGAGGAGGCAGGTCGAAAAGAAAGTACCATGGCTACTGGTTTTGCGCTCATAAGCATAGACCCTGAAGCAGGCACCCCCTCTACGGCCTTAGGCCCAAAAATGGGTATGGAAGCTACGTCCCTATCGCGAACATTGAAATCGATGGAACAAAAAGGACTTATCGAACGTCGCCCAAATCCGGAAGATGGTCGAGGCGTTTTAATTCACCTTACCCCTTTTGGCAAAGAGATGCGCAAATTTTCAAAAGGTGTGGTATTGCGATTTGATGAGGCGGTAAGAGAGCATGTATCTGATGAAGACTTGGCCATTTTTAAGAAGGTAGCCAATACCATGATGGAATTGATTAACAATAAAAGAATTTACACAAAACAAGTGCAGCGTGCAGAGTAAGGAGTACAACAACTCACACTCAAATTGCACAATCATAACTACAAAATATGTCTAAAAGAAGAATCAACAAAGTAGCCGTTATCGGTTCAGGAATTATGGGAAGCGGTATCGCATGCCATTTTGCCAACATTGGCGTAGAAGTACTTCTGCTCGATATCGTACCAAAAGAGTTAAACGAAAAGGAAAAAGCGAAAGGCATCACGATGGACGACCAAGCATTTCGGAACCGTCTTGTGAAAGATGCATTGCAAAACTCCATCAAGTCGAAGCCGGCACCCTTGTATCATGAAGATTTTGCCGATAGAATCACGATCGGTAATCTTGAAGATGACATCTCCAAAGTGAAAGATGTTGATTGGATTATTGAAGTGGTAGTAGAACGCCTCGACATCAAAAAACAGGTATTCGAAAATCTTGAAAAGCACAGAACTCCGGGAACACTTATTACATCGAACACTTCAGGGATTCCTATTAAATTTATGAGCGAAGGTCGAAGTGACGATTTCCAAAAGCATTTCTGCGGAACCCACTTTTTCAATCCGCCGCGTTACCTAAAACTATTCGAAATTATTCCAGGACCGAAGACCGATCCTGAAATTCTTGAGTTCCTCAATAGCTATGGTGAAAAATTCCTCGGAAAAACAACTGTCATCGCTAAAGATACACCTGCATTTATAGGAAACCGAATCGGGATCTATGGTATTCAGGCCATGTTCCATTTGGTGAAAGATATGGGGCTTACTGTTGAAGAGGTAGATAAATTAACCGGTCCTGTTATAGGCCGCCCAAAATCGGCAACCTTCCGTACGGTCGATGTGGTTGGTTTAGACACCTTGGTACACGTTGCTAACGGTATATATGAAAATGTGCCCGAAGATGAAGAGCACGAAATGTTCAAGCTTCCTGGCTTTATTAAAACCATGATGGACAATAAATGGTTGGGTAGTAAGAGCGGACAAGGATTCTATAAAAAAGTAAAAAAGGACGATGGTTCTTCGGAAATTTTAGGTCTCGACTTAGATTCATTAGAATACAGACCTTCGAAAAAAGCGAAATTTGCAACCCTAGAATTGACGAAGTCCGTTGATAATGTTGCAGACCGTTTCCCGATTCTTGTAAAAGGAAAAGACAAAGCAGGTGAATTCTACAGAAAGAATTTTGGTGCCATGTTTGCCTACGTCTCACACCGAATTCCTGAAATCACAGACGAGCTTTATAAAATTGATGACGCCATGAAGGCTGGTTTCGGCTGGCAGCACGGCCCCTTCGAAATTTGGGATGCTGTAGGTGTTCAAAAAGGGCTAGAACTTATTAAAGAGGCTGGTAAAGAAGTAGATGGATGGGTGCAGGAAATGCTAGACTCAGGCATTGAGTCATTCTACACCGTAAAAGAAGGAAACACTTATTTCTACGACATTCCGAAGAAACAACACGTGAAAATCCCTGGCCAAGACGCCTTTATCATTTTAGATAACATTCGCGAATCTGCCGAAGTGTTCAAAAATAGTGGAGTTGTAGTCGAAGATTTGGGCGACGGTATCTTAAACGTTGAATTCCGTAGCAAAATGAACAGCATCGGTGGCGACGTGTTAGCAGGAATTAACAAAGCAATCGACATTGCAGAAGACCGTTTCGACGGATTGGTGATTGGAAACCAAGGTCAAAATTTTTCAGTTGGTGCTAATATTGGCATGATTTTCATGATGGCCGTAGAGCAAGAATATGACGAGTTGAATGCAGCCGTAAAATATTTCCAAGATACGGTAATGCGACTTCGATACTCTTCAATCCCAACGGTAATGGCACCCCATGGCATGACCCTGGGTGGTGGTTGTGAACTTACCTTGCACGCAGACCGAGTGGTAGCTGCTGCCGAAAGCTATATCGGTTTAGTAGAATTTGGTGTAGGCGTGATTCCGGGTGGTGGCGGATCTAAAGAAATGGCGCTTCGCGCGAGTGATTCGTTCAAAAAAGATGATGTAGAACTAAATAGACTACGACAACACTTTTTAACCGTAGCTATGGCAAAAGTATCTACGTCTGCCCATGAAGCATACGATTTAGATATTCTGAAACCTGGAAAAGATATTGTGGTGGTAAACACGGCAAGACAACTCGCAACCGCCAAGGCAGTAGCAAGACAAATGGCCGATATGGGGTATACAAAACCTCCAAAACGCACCGATGTAAAAGTATTAGGTAAGCAAGCGCTGGGTATGTTCTATGTTGGAACCGATAGCATGGAAGCAAGCAAATACATCAGCGAACATGACCAAAAAATCGCCGATAAATTGGCGTATGTTATGGCAGGTGGTGATTTAAGTGAGCCTACAGAAGTGAGCGAACAATACTTACTCGACTTAGAACGTGAAGCTTTCTTGAGTTTGTGTGGAGAACGCAAAACACTAGAGCGTTTACAACACATGATACAAAAAGGAAAACCGTTGAGGAATTAAAAAACTAACTGTCCCCTTGAGGGGACTTTAGGGGTGTTCCGCGCTAAAGACAGTGTGAATAACACCCCTCTAACTCCCCTGAAGGGGAGAATCCAAATAAATAAAAGTAGGATATGAGACAAGCATATATAGTAAAAGCATACAGAACCGCCGTAGGAAAAGCCCCTCGTGGGTTGTTCAGATTTAAGAGAGCAGACGATTTGGCCGCTGAGACCATTCAGTACATGATGAACGAACTGCCCAACCTCGACAAAAAGCGTATAGACGATGTAATTGTTGGAAACGCTATGCCAGAAGGATCACAAGGATTAAACTTTGGTAGACTTATCTCGCTAATGGGATTAGACATTGTGGATGTTCCTGGGATGACCGTTAATCGATTCTGTTCGTCTGGGGTAGAAACCATCGCGATTGCCGCTGCTAAAATCCAATCTGGAATGGCACATTGTATCATTGCAGGTGGTGCAGAGAGCATGAGCTCGGTACCTATGTCGGGTTACAAACCTGAATTGAACTACGATATCGTAAAAAATGGTCATGAAGACTACTACTGGGGAATGGGAAATACAGCTGAAGCAGTAGCAAATCAGTTTAAAGTATCCCGTGAAGACCAAGATGAGTTTGCGTATAACAGTCACATGAAAGCGCTGAAAGCACAAGGTGAAGATCGTTTTCAGGACCAAATTGTTCCTATTGAAGTAGAACAAACCTACGTAGACGATAACGGAAAAAAAGCGACAAAAAAATACACAGTGACCAAAGATGAAGGTCCGCGTAAGGGTACAAGCTTGGAGGCATTGGCAAAACTACGTCCCGTATTTGCGGAAGGCGGTAGCGTGACAGCTGGAAACTCTTCCCAGATGAGTGATGGCGCAGCCTTTGTGATGGTGATGAGTGAAGAAATGGTTAAAGAATTAAACCTTGAACCGATAGCCAGAATGGTAAATTATGCCGCTATGGGTGTAGAACCTAGAATCATGGGTATTGGTCCCGTAAAGGCCATTCCGAAGGCACTAGAGAATGCTGGATTGAAACAAGATGACATTAAACTAATTGAGCTGAACGAAGCCTTTGCTTCACAAAGTTTGGCGGTTATTCGTGAACTTGGTTTAGACAAGGACATCGTGAATGTTAACGGTGGCGCTATTGCTTTAGGTCACCCACTGGGATGTACAGGAGCAAAACTTTCGGTACAACTGTTTGATGAGATGCGAAAGCGAAACATGCAAGGACAATACGGAATGGTGACCATGTGCGTTGGTACAGGTCAGGGTGCTGCTGGAATTTTTGAATTTTTAAAGTAGCAATAATATAAATAAGCTTGTCTGGTCGAGCGCAGTCGAGACCTCTGTTGACCAGACATCTTTTTAAATAGTTCTCGACTGCGCTCGAACAGACAATTTAAAAAATAAAAAAATGAGCACAGAAACAATAAACAAAGACATGCTACGTGGCGGTCAATTCTTGGTAAAAGAAACTGCTTGCGAAGACATTTTTACTCCTGAAGACTTTTCAGAAGAGCAAAAGATGATGAAAGATTCGGTTAAAGAATTTGTAGATCGTGAAATCTGGCCCCACAAAGAGCGGTTCGAGAAAAAAGACTACGCCCTTACCGAAGAAGTAATGCGCAAGGCTGGAGAACTTGGTTTACTCGGAATTGCCGTTCCAGAAAAATACGACGGTCTCGGAATGGGCTTTGTTACCACCATGTTGGTCTGCGATTATATTTCGGGAGCAACAGGATCTATCGCCACGGCTTTTGGAGCCCATACGGGAATCGGAACCATGCCCATCACCTTGTACGGAACCGAAGATCAACGCGAGAAATATGTTCCAAAATTGGCCACGGGTGAATGGTTTGGAGCCTACTGCCTTACAGAACCAGGTGCTGGTAGTGATGCCAACAGTGGAAAAACAAAAGCAGTATTGTCTGACGACGGTAAAAATTACCTGATTAGCGGACAAAAAATGTGGATTAGTAATGCTGGTTTCTGTAATCTGTTTATTGTTTTTGCACGTATTGAAGACGACAAGAATATTACAGGTTTTATTGTTGAAAATGATCCTAGCAACGGAATCACCATGGGTGAGGAAGAAAATAAATTAGGAATTCACTCCTCCTCTACCCGTCAGGTATTTTTTAATGATACCAAAGTGCCTGTAGAAAACATGCTTGCAGGACGCGGTGAAGGTTTCAAAATTGCGATGAATGCGTTGAATGTTGGTCGAATTAAATTGGCTGCAGCCTGTCTGGACGCACAGCGCAGGGTGATAGACCAAGCTGTAAAGTATGCAAATGACCGTATTCAATTTAAAACACCTATTGCCAAATTTGGTGCTATCAAGTCGAAATTAGCCGAAATGGCTACCAACGCTTTTGTGGGTGAAACAGCAAGTTATCGTGCTGCAAAAAACATTGAAGACCGTATCGCTATTCGTGAGAGCGAAGGAAACTCGCACCAAGAAGCTGAACTGAAAGGTGTTGAAGAATACGCTATCGAATGTTCTATTTTGAAAGTGGCTGTTTCTGAAGATATTCAAAACTGTTCAGATGAAGGTATCCAGATTTTTGGCGGAATGGGCTTTAGTGCCGACACCCCTATGGAAGCTGCTTGGAGAGATGCACGTATTGCACGTATCTACGAAGGAACCAACGAAATAAACCGAATGTTGGCCGTTGGGATGCTTGTTAAAAAAGCGATGAAAGGCCATGTAGACCTTTTGGGTCCGGCAACCGAAGTAGGAAAAGAACTTACAGGTATTCCGAGTTTTGACACACCTGACTATTCTGAGACGCTTTCCGAAGAAAAAGCAATGGTGGCGAAGTTGAAGAAAGTATTCTTAATGGTAGCAGGAGCGGCTGTGCAGAAATTCGGTCCAGATCTAGAACAACACCAACAGTTACTGTTGGCAAGCGCAGACATTTTAATTGAAATTTATATGGCAGAAAGTGCCATTTTACGCGCTGAAAAAACGTCTAAGAATAATGGTGCCGATGCTGAATACCAAATAGCCATGGCACAATTATATTTGTATCATGCAGTAGATATTGTGAGCCAAAAAGCGAAAGAAGGTATCGTAAGTTTTGCCGAAGGTGACGAACAACGTATGATGCTCATGGGCCTTAAACGATTTACAAAATACCAAAACATGCCAAACGTGGTAGCATTGCGTAACCTCATCGCAGAACGTGTATCTGCCGAGAATACATACCCATTTTAAGCATTGTTTAAATTTTATTAGATACTAAAATGCCACTCATATTTGAGTGGCATTTTTTGTAGTAGCGCGAACTGCAATTAGCCGTTCAACAAAGTGAAAACCTTATTTTTTACTTTTAATTCAATCGATTGGTATGCACCTGATTGTATTTTTTTTATCTGGTCTTTTTCAATATCAAAGCTAATCTGAGTTACGTGTCTTTCTAGCTGTTTTACATATTCACTGTCAAATTCAAGCATGGAGGCCTTTAGTACAAACTCCCCCTGTTCGCTTTTGAAGGTTATTGTTGCGCCTCTTTTACTTTTAATCGATTCAACGCTCAAAAATAAAGTCTCAAGAAAATAATAGTTATTCAAATCCTGAAACCCACCATACAGCAACATTTCTTCAGACTCACCCAACTTTTTACCATCTGTGGTTGTCATCAGTTTTTCTACTTCGGCATTAGACAAAGTCCTTTCATTTTTTGAGCGAAATAATTTTTTGAACATTTTTATTGAAATATAAAGTGGGTTTACGTCTTTTTTCAAAAGTAGTAATACTCGCTACAATAGACCAAGTTATTTCATGCCTACTTCCAAGAGTTAATTTAATACTGAGCTTTGATGATTAACTGTTGAACAGGTTTTTTATAATAGATTGATTTCGGACGTAATACTTACTAATTGTAAAATACTGAATGAAGCAAAAGGGCTAAAAAACATAACGCATTGGTAGATTAATTATGACGTGTAATATATGTCGACTACCAATGTCAATAGCTTCCTATTTGATACAATCTTCGTACCTTTCAATTTCAAAAATCATTCAATGAAGTTTCTTCCTTATTTTGCTTTTTTACTTACTACTTTGGCGATTGCCCAACCCAATACCGACGTGTACCTTTTAGATTTAGAACGAACCGATTCTAATTTTACAGTTTCAAATTTAGAAACAATTTCAAAAAGCGATGGCTATGACAATCAGCCAACATTTTTAGACAACAACAGCGTTTTGTATGCAGGAAGTGAAAACGGACAGACGGAAATTCAATTGTATAATATTTCAGAAAACACCCAACACCGTGTAAATGCCACGACACCTGGTGGCGAATACTCCCCTATGCCGTATCCCAACCGCGACAAAATCACTGCGGTTAGATTAGATACCACAGGATTGCAACGTTTATACACATACGATTATACCAATCCGGGATTTGGTGATTATAAAATGCTGCTGAGTGAACTGGAGATTGCTTATTATGCCTTTTATGATGAGAATACAGTAGTTGCATCTATCCTTTCGGGCGGACAACTTGATTTAATAATTGCAGACATACAAAGGGACGAAGCTACTTTATATGCCGAAAATACAGGTCGGTCTATTCATAATGTGCCAGAGTCTCCTATGGTGAGCTATACCATTGTTAATGAAGAAAAAAACCATGACGTGTACATTGTAGACGTAAAAAAACCAGAAGAAACGTATTTTGTTAGTCAGCTACCTATCGGAATACAAGACCATACTTGGTTAGATGCGAACACCCTCTTGTTGGGAAGTGGTTCAAAATTATATACCTATAGCCTGTTTGGACCAGAAAAATGGGTAGAAGTGGCCGATCTTTCCGCTCACAATATTAAAGATATTACACGCATCGCCGTAAGCCCAGATGGCAAACACCTAGCATTTGCGGCAGAAAAAAAATAAATCGACGTCTTGTAACTTGGTGTCTTAAACATAAAAATACTAGTCATGAAATACAATATTTTCCTGCTTGCCTGCATCTTAACACTAACGATACAAGCACAAGATCTACTTATTGAAAACATTGCAATTGTTGATGTTGAAAAGGGCGAACTTACCAAACCCAAAAACGTATTTATCCAAGATGGACTGATAGTCAAAATTTCTAATCGCCCTATAAAAGTGGCTACTGAAACTACTGTTATTGAAGGTATTGGAAAATATTTGATGCCCGGGATGATCGATACGCATATCCACTTTTTTCAAACGGGGAGTTTGTACACGAGACCTGATGCCATAGACATGACCGATGTAAGGCCATATGAAGAAGAACTTCAGTTTGCTGAAGAAATGGTGCCAGATAGCTTTAAGCGATATTTGCGATTGGGGGTGACCAGCATTATGGATGTGGGCGGCCCTTTTTCTAATTTTAAGGTACGCGATAGCGTAGCGGAAAAACACCTCTCACCCAATGTGTATGTTACTGGCCCCTTATTTTCTCCTTATCAGCCAGAAGCACTCTCAAAATTAGATGATGTGCCCATCGTAAAAATTACTTCGGAAGAAGAAGCCACAGCGCTTTTCAATAAAATGCTGCCCTACAAACCCGATTTTATTAAAATTTGGTATATCGCCAGTGCGCAAGAACCTGCTGAAAAGAACTACGGCGTAGTAGCCCATATTGCAAAATTAGCACATGAAAATGGCTTAAAATTGGCAGTGCATGCTACACAGAAAAAAACGGCAGAATTGGCCGTGAAAGCAGGCGCGGATATTTTGGTGCACAGTATAGATGATGCACCCGCAGACGATGCATTTGCACAAATGCTAATAGATAATGATGTCACGTATATTCCTACCCTCATTGTTTCAAAAAACTATGTGAAGGCATTTCTAGGAAAACCTGACAACCATGAACATGATCTCTATTTTGCAAATCCAGAAACCTACAAATCGATGTTGTATTTTCAGAATTATAACAAAGAAAACATTACCCAAAATGTGAAGCAAATTTGGGATAACGAAGCACGTTTTCAAACCTATTATGACGAAAAAATCGACTTAATGGGTACTAGTCTTAAACTTTTAAATCGAAAGGGCGTTACTATTGCAGCTGGAACCGATGCCGGAAATATCGGAACCATGCATGCATCATCGTATCTTCAAGAATTAGAAGCGATGCAAAAGGCCGGACTTACCCCCCCAGAAATATTGAAGACAGCAACCTACAACGCGGCAAAAGGTTTTGGGCTATTAGAAGAATTAGGAACGGTTTCCGAAGGAAAAAAAGCAGATTTACTCATTCTCAGTGCTAACCCCTTAGCACAACTAGAAAACCTGAAAACTATTGAAACTACTCTAAAAGAAGGAGTTGCCTTGTCGGTTTCAGAAATTATTGAAGAAACCCCTGAACAAATAGTGCAACGGCAAGTAAACGCATACAATGCTCGAAACATAGAAGCCTTTATGGATACCTATGCAGACGATATTAAGATTTACAACTTCCCCGATGTACTTTCGATGGATGGAAAAGAACAGATGAGACAACAGTTTTCTGCCATGTTCGAAAGTGTACCCAATCTTTATTGCGAAATAAAAAATAGAATTGTACTGGGTAATAAGGTAGTAGATAGGGAGTACGTACGGTTTGGTGAAACGTATTCGAGCGTGATTGCGATTTATGAGGTTACCAATGGTAAAATTTCGAAAGTCACCTTTTTAAGATAGCCTATCTCCAAACCATTGCCAAGCTGCTTTCTTTTCATTATTTTTAGTCAAAATTGTAATCTATGAAAAATTGGCTATTCGCAGTGGCTGCAATCGTGACCGTTTCGGTTGGCGCACAAACAAATCCAAAAATATACGACATTATCGATGCTGTTTCGGCAGAACGCATTGAACAGGATATCACTACCCTAGCTGGCTTCGGAACCCGAAATACCTTTAGTGATACGGTAAGCAATACCCGTGGCATTGGGGCAGCCCGACGGTGGATTAAAAGTGAATTTGAAACTATTTCAAAAAGCTGCAACAATTGCCTCGATGTGTTTTATCAAAAAGATTTTGTGAAAGCAGAAGGTAATCGACGCGTTCCGCAAGACACTTGGATCGTAAATGTGGCCGCTGTACAAAAAGGCACCAAATACCCTAACCGTTATATCATTATGAGCGGCGATATCGATTCGCGTAATAGTGATGGCAGCGATTTTACAAAAGATGCCCCAGGAGCTAACGACAACGCCAGTGGCATGGCAGGTGCTATTGAGGCAGCGCGTGTACTTTCAAAATACAAATTTGAGAGCAGCATTGTATATCTCGGGCTTAGTGGTGAAGAACAAGGTCTATTTGGTGGTGCTGGTTTTGCAGCATTTGCTAAAGAACAGGGCTGGGATATCATTGGGGTGCTCAACAATGATATGATCGGAAATATTAAAGGGGTAGATGGCGTGATTAGCAATGTAGATTTTAGAATTTTTTCTGAACCGGTCCCTCCAACTGAAACGGAAGAGGAACGACGCAGACGCCGCTTTTACGGTGGTGAGGTAGACGGCATTTCGAGGCAATTGGCGCGTTATGTTTACGAAACCACGAAAACGTATATGCCCGAAATGAACCCAATGATGATTTACAGACTCGATAGGTTTGGACGTGGTGGGCACCATCGCCCTTTTAACGATCTAGGATTTGCTGGAATTCGCATCATGGAAGCACATGAAAATTATACCCAACAACATCAAGACATCCGTACCGAAAACGGCATTGAATATGGCGATAAGCTAAAATTTGTAAATTTTGACTACGCCAAAAAATTAACCGCGGTAAATGCAATCAGTATGGCGAGCTTGGCATGGGCACCCCCTGCCCCCAAAAATGTTGCTATTGGGGGTATTGTTGAACCTTCGGCTAAATTAAAATGGGATAAAGTAAACGGTGCCGCCGGGTACAAAATTTATTGGCGCGATACCACCTCTCCTACTTGGGATTACAGTCGATATGTGGGTGATGTTTCCGAATTTACTCTAGACGGAATTGTGATAGACAATTACTTTTTTGGGGTGGCTGCTGTTGGCACCAATGGTCATGAAAGCGTGGTCGTTTTTCCGAGCGGGGTGTTTAGATAAGCTATAAAATCATTTCGCAGCAAATTGCTTCATCCAGCTTCGCTATAAATTGAAGCCCAACTGTTTCTACTGAAAATTTAATAGACAGCACAAGGCACCCAACAATCTTAGAATTTGGAATTTAGATGCTCGAATTTTGAAGTCAAAACCGTTACCTTTGCTAAAAATATAAGCCCATGCTAAACGCTGGAGTTCTAGGTGCTGGACACCTCGGGAAAATTCATTTAAAACTGCTCAACCAGTCTACCAAATACAACTTGGTTGGCTTTTTCGATTCAGATACAGAAGCTTCCAAAAAAGTAGAAGCAGAATTTGGCTATAAACACTTCCCTACCATGGAAGCGCTAATTGAAGCTTGCGATGTGGTAGATGTGGTTACGCCTACCATTTACCATTTTGAATGTGCTAAAAAAGTCATCATAGCTGGTAAACACCTCTTTATAGAAAAGCCCATTACCCATACCGTAGAAGAAGCCGAAATGCTGTTGCAACTGGCAGAAGAACATAATGTAATGGGGCAAGTAGGTCATGTAGAGCGGTTTAATCCTGCGTTTATGGCGGTGAACCATATGATTGATAACCCGATGTTTATTGAGGCGCACCGCTTGGCAGAATTCAATCCGCGTGGCACCGATGTCTCTGTGGTTTTAGATTTGATGATACACGATATCGATGCCATTTTAAGCGTGGTGCAATCGGATGTGAAAAAAATAAACGCCAGTGGCGTTTCGGTAATTTCAGAAACACCAGATATTGCAAATGCACGTATCGAGTTTGAAAATGGCTGCGTGGCAAATCTTACTGCGAGCCGAATCTCGATGAAGAAAATGCGAAAAGCACGATTTTTTCAGCGCGATGCATACATTTCGGTCGATTTCCTCGAAAAAAAATGTGAAGTGGTAAAGATGAAGGATGCACCTAAAAATCCGGACGATTTTGCCATGATTCTGACCAATGCTGAAGGGGTTAAAAAGCAGATTTATTTCGACAACCCTGAGATTTCAGCTAACAATGCCATTTTAGACGAATTGAATTCATTCGCAGATGCCATAGAGAACAAAACAAAACCCGTGGTAACATTACAACAAGGCGCACAAGCACTCACTGTTGCCATGAAGATTATTGAAAATTTTAAAAGTTTATAACCACAAAAAGATAAACATACAATGAAAAACGTAGCAGTGATAGGCGCAGGTACTATGGGGAACGGAATCGCCCATACTTTTGCCCAAAACGATTATAAAGTGCAACTCATAGATGTTTCGCAAGCGTCACTAGATAGAGGAATGGCTACCATTACCAAAAATCTAGACCGAATGGTTGCCAAAGAGCGCATTTCCGAAGAAGACAAACAACGTACACTCAACAACATCACGACCTACACCAATCTCGAAGAAGGAGTTGAATATGCAGGCCTGGTGGTTGAAGCTGCTACGGAAAATTTAGATCTGAAAATTAAGATATTTAAAGATCTTGATACATTTTGTCCAGACGACACCATCTTGGCAAGTAATACTTCGTCGATTTCAATCACTAAAATAGCGGCTGCAACCAGCAGACCAGAAATGGTTATTGGGATGCATTTTATGAATCCGGTGCCTATCATGAAACTGGTAGAAATTATTAAAGGGTATAATACAAGCGCTGAAACCTATACCACAGTTAAGGAAATTTCAGAAAAATTAGGAAAAGTACCCGTAGAAGTTAACGATTACCCTGGATTTGTAGCCAACCGTATTTTGATGCCCATGATAAATGAAGCCATTGAAACCTTATACAATGGTGTTGCCGGTGTAGAGGAAATCGATACGGTAATGAAATTAGGAATGGCACACCCTATGGGGCCATTGCAATTGGCAGATTTTATCGGTTTAGATGTATGCCTTTCTATTTTGAATGTAATGTACGACGGCTTTAAAAACCCGAAATACGCCCCTTGCCCCTTACTTGTAAACATGGTGATGGCAGGAAAGTTGGGTGTAAAAAGCGGTGAAGGTTTCTACGATTATGCTGAAAGTAGAAAAGCGGAAACCGTGGCAAAAATGTTTCAATAACTATTTTCAGAAGTTACGCTATTGAAAAATATTGCAAACTCAACGCTCAACTTCAAAACGCTAAACTTTTTAACCCTATATGCCTAAAATACTTCCATTTAAAGCGATACGCCCCACTAGGGACAAGGTAAGCTTGTTGGCCTCACGGTCTTATGAAAGTTATACGGCAGAAGAACGTGAGTCACGTTTACGGGACAATCCGTTTTCCTTTTTACAAATTCTGAATCCTGGGTTTAAGTACCAAAAGGAAATTTCTGGCGCAGAACGGTATGCACTTGTAAAAAACAGATATCAGGAATTTAAGGAGGATGAAATTTTTATGCAGGATGAAAATCCTTGTTACTATTTTTATAAGATTGTAAACAGGGACGGACTCGAATTTCACGGAATAGTTGCTGCTGCCAGTGCAGAAGATTATGAGAATAACCTGATCAAGAAGCACGAAAATACCATCGAGTACCGCGAAAATACGTTTAAGGAGTACTTAAAGACAGTAGGGTTTAATGCCGAAGCTGTGCTCCTCACCTATCCAGACCATTCTGAAATAGCGAAAATAATAACGCAGGTCATGGAATCTCGTGCCGAATACGAGTTTACTACGACCTATAGAGATACCCACTACGTTTGGAATATTGACGATCCCGTTATTCTTAACAAGTTGCAATCGTATTTTGCAGAAATGGGCGCATTGTATATTGCAGACGGGCACCACCGCACCTCATCTTCGTCCTTATTGGCGAAAGAGCTAAAAGCCGAAAATGAGCAACATACAGGAGATGAATCGTATAATTATTTTATGAGTTTCTTGATTCCTGAAAGTGATCTAAAGATTTATGAGTTCAACCGATTGGTAAAAGATTTGAACGGTCTTACCAAGGAAGAATTTTTAATCAAGCTCGATGCGGTATACCGAATAGAAAACCGGGGCGTGGCTTATTACAAGCCTTCAAAGAAGCACCATTTCAGCATGTATTTAGAAGGTGAGTTTTATTCACTTTATCTTCGGAAAAACAATTATACCATTTCCAACGCGCTCGATGCATTAGACACACAAATTCTCTACACGACCATATTACAACCAATTTTGGGAATTGAAGATATGCGTAATGACACCCGCTTAGATTATGCCGATGGTAAAAAAGACATGGTTTTTGTGAGAGGAGAGGTAGACAAAGGCAATTTTAAGGTTGGTTTTGGGTTACTTCCTGTAACAATAGACGAAATGAAACAAATTGCTGACGAAGGCCTTACGATGCCTCCCAAGAGCACCTATATTGAACCAAAACTACGCAGCGGGGTAACTATTTACGAATTTTAATGAGCATACAAGCTAACATACATAAATTTAAAGAAGAACTAGGCGAAGACGTAACATTAGTGGCCGTTTCAAAAACCAAACTGGTGAGCGATCTTATGCAGGCGTATGAGGCTGGACAACGTGTATTTGGTGAAAACAAAGTACAAGAAATGGAAGCCAAATGGTCTGAAATGCCCAAAGATATACAGTGGCACATGATTGGGCATGTACAACGTAACAAAGTAAAGTACATGGCACCGTTTGTGAGTTTAATTGAAGCCGTAGACAGCAAGCGTTTATTGAAAGAAGTGAATAAACAAGCCAAAAAGAACGACCGAACCATTCGTTGTTTGTTACAGATTAAAATTGCCGAAGAAGACAGTAAATTTGGTCTGAGTACTGAAGAGGCAAAAGAATTGCTGGCTTCAGATGCATTTAAAGAGTATAAAAATGTTTCGGTGGTTGGATTGATGGGAATGGCTACCTTTACAGATAATGAGGCCCAACTGCGAAGTGAATTCAGTAAACTGAAACGCCTGTTTGACGATTTCAGCAAGACCCACCCCGCTTTCGAAATTTTAAGCATGGGAATGAGCGGCGATTATAAAATAGCCATAGAAGAAGGTAGTAACATGGTACGTGTGGGAAGTGCCATTTTTGGCGAACGCGACACCCATTAATTTATAAAAAAAGCATCCGATTTACGCAATACTAGACATAGAAACTACAGGCGGCAAGTACAATGAAGAAGGCATTACAGAAATTGCTATCTATCGTTTTGACGGACACCGCATTGTTGACCAATTTTCCAGCTTGGTAAACCCCGAGCGAAAGATTCAACCCTTTGTGGTTAACCTTACAGGAATCAGCAATGAAATGCTGCGCAACGCCCCGAAGTTTTATGAGGTGGCCAAACGTATCATTGAAATTACCAAAGACTGTATTATAGTTGCCCACAATGCAAAATTTGACAACAGAATTTTGACTACCGAATTTGATCGGTTGGGCTATGATTTCAGTAAAAACACACTTTGTACCGTAGAGCTTTCAAAAGCACTCCTACCCGACCTCCCCTCTTATAGTTTGGGAAAGCTGGTACGTTCGTTGGGCATTCCTATTACAGACAGGCACAGAGCACAAGGAGATGCAAAGGCTACGGTAGAGCTATTCAAGCTGTTGCTGCAGAAAGACATCAATAAGCGAATTATACAAGCAGCAGTGCGCAAAGACCCAAAACGACATTTAGACAGTAAGCTACTGGATATGATTGCTTCGGCACCAACGGAAACTGGCGTGTACTATATGCACAACGAAGAAGGTCAGGTAATTTACATTGGGAAAAGTAAGAATATTAAAAAGCGTCTTACCCAACATTTCACGAGTGATAATCGTAAGTCGAAGAAAATTCAGTTGGAAGTTTCCGCAGTATCGCACGAACTTACCGGGAATGAACTGGTCGCACTTTTAAAAGAAAGTGCCGAAATAAAGGAGAATAAACCTGTTTACAACAGAGCATTGCGCAAGACGTTGTTCAATTATCAATTGGCTTCATTTGTAGACAACGAAGGATATATCAACCTAAGAATAGAGAAAGCTGATGCTCGTAAAAAGCCGATCACTACCTTTACGAATTACCAGCAGGCCAAATCATCTCTTTTTTCAATAACTGAAAAATTCAACCTTTGCCAAAAACTAACCGGACTGCACAAAACGTCTGGAAACTGTTTTAACTATACGGTAAAAGACTGTGAAGGCGCTTGCATTCAGAAAGAAAGTCCCGAAGACTACAACCTACGAGTACAGTTATTTCTAGACGAATATAGTTATGCCAACCAACACATGCTCATTATCGATAAAGGCCGCGATATAGACGAACGCTCTGTGATTCTCATAGAGAATGGGCAATATAAAGGCTATGGTTTTTACAATTTGAACTATCAAATCAACAACCCAGACGTACTGCGAACCATCATTACGCCTATGGGAAATAACAGAGATGCACAGCATATCATACAGTCGTATCTCAAAAAACGTCGGGTGCTTAAAATCATTCCTTTAGCTGTAGACCCGGTTAATTGAAGAAACTTACTTACTTTTATAAAAACTTAATTTTTCACATTGGAACCTATTCAGAAACAGCGGTGGCGTAGAAATTTGCACGCCATTATCTACGAAGCAGATACGCCCATGGGTAAACTGTTTGACGTGGTATTGCTGATACTTATCCTGCTGAGCGTAGTATTCGTAATGGTTGAAAGCGTTAGAGGATGGCCAGAATATGTCTATGACTATCTCTATTATGGAGAATGGGTGATTACGATTTTCTTCACATTCGAATATATTGCCAGAGTAGTTACTATTAAACGTCCTTCTAGGTATATCTTCAGTTTTTATGGGATTATCGATTTCCTATCTACCATTCCGTTGTACCTATCATTTATTTTGGCAGGAAGCAATTTCTTGCTAACGGTTCGTGCCTTGCGCCTTTTAAGGGTGTTCAGAATTTTGAAAGTGACTCGATACATCGGTGAATCGAACAAGCTTAGGAAAGCACTCTTAGACAGCCGCCCGAAGATTCTGGTGTTCTTATTTGCAGTACTAATTATATCAATAATTGCAGGTACACTCATGTATATTATCGAGGGGGAAGCTAGCGGATTTGTAAGTATTCCCGTAAGTGTGTATTGGTGTATTGTAACACTTACAACCGTTGGGTTTGGTGATATTGCCCCAGTAACTCCGTTAGGCCAATTCATTGCTGCCGTCATTATGATTATGGGGTACGGTATTATTGCGGTGCCAACGGGAATTGTGAGTGCTGAATACACAAAGAACATGAAACCATCGAAGATTGATGACCCCAACTATGTACATGTTAATTCGCAGAGCTGTAGAAATTGTAATGCGAAGAAACATAGAGACGATGCCGATTTCTGCCATAAATGTGGAACCCCACTGCACGACGACGATATTTCTTAAGTGATGCCCAAAAACAAACCATTACTTGTTTGTATTGTAGGACCAACCGCCATCGGAAAAACAGCCATGGGTATTGCTATTGCCAATTGTTTTTCTACGGAAATCATCTCGGCCGATTCGCGGCAATTTTTTGCTGAAATGGCTATAGGCACGGCAGTTCCTTCGCCTGAAGAATTAGCAGCTGCACCCCATCACTTTATTCAAAACCGAAGTATTTTTGATCCTTATTCTGTGGGCGATTTTGAACGTGACGCCCTTAAAAAATTAGACGAATTGTTCCAATTACACCCTGTAGTGGTTATGGTTGGTGGCTCGGGGCTTTATGTAGATGCTGTGGTAAATGGGCTAGACGCTTTTCCGAAGGTAGACCCTGCCATTAGAGCAAAATTAAACACAGAATTAGAAAAAGAAGGCCTCAAAAAACTTAAAGAAGAACTGCAATTAGCAGATCCAACCTATTATGCCAAGGCCGATGTGCAGAATCCGCATCGTGTGATTCGAGCACTCGAGATTGTTAGGCAGACCGGCAACCCCTTTTCTAGCTATTTAAATAAAGGGGGCGAAACGCGTAATTTTAATACCCTCTATATCGGACTTTCGGCAGAGCGAAAATTGGTGTACGACCGCATTAATCAACGGGTAGACCAAATGATTGCCAGGGGTCTGGTTGAAGAAGCGAAGTCGTTGTATAAACACAAAGATCTAAATGCTTTACAAACGGTAGGCTACAAAGAGCTTTTCCAGCATTTTGATGGGACCGTAAGCTTAGAAACTGCGATTTCAGAAATAAAAAAGAACACGAGACGATTTGCCAAACGGCAGGGAACATGGTTTCGAAAAAACGAACAGATTCATTGGTTTGAGTACGACACTGCGCCATCAGAAATCTGTGACTTTATAAAACGCAAAAACGCCAACCCGATGTAAATCGAGTGGCGTTTAAGACACTTATCTTATACCTCAATTACTGGTCTACTTCGTCTTTTACAACCAAACGGAACCCTTCTCCATGAATGTTGATAATCTCAACACCATCGTCTTTACTAAGGTATTTACGTAATTTTGCGATGTACACGTCCATACTTCTAGAGGTGAAGTAATTATCGTCTCTCCAAATTTTGGTCAATGCCAATTCGCGAGGCATCAAATCGTTTTTATGCAACGCTAACAAACGCAATAATTCATTTTCTTTTGGTGATAATTTGCTCGGCTCTTCCTTTTTATAGGTTAAGAAACGAAGCTTTGAATTTAAGTGGAAATTACCCACATTAAACTCAAACTGCTTGCTGTCTGCAATCGAGTCTGTAGCCTTACGTTGGATGATTGCTTTAATTTTCATGAGCAATACTTCACTATCAAACGGCTTGTTTAGGTAGTCGTCTGCACCAACTTTATACCCTTTTAGCACATCTTCTTTCATTGCCTTTGCCGTTAAGAAGATAATTGGCACGTCTTCGTTTTTCTCACGAATTTCTTTTGCCAAGGTGAAGCCGTCTTTGTACGGCATCATCACATCGAGGATACAAAGATCGTAATCGTCTTTTTTAAATTTTTCGAATCCTTCCATGCCGTTTTTGGCGTGAACCACGTCGTAATCGTTCATGGCAAGGTAATCTTTCAGGACGGTTCCGAAGTTCGGATCGTCTTCAACAAGGAGAATCTTTTTGTTTTCAGTTTCCATAAATTAAGATATTAAGTGTAGTTTTATAATGAAGGTACTTCCTTTGTCCTTTTCGCTTTCAACGTAAATCTGGGCGTCGTGATCGTCCAAAATACGTTTTACATATGCAAGACCAAGTCCGTGCCCTTTTACGTTATGTATATCGCCGGTATGTTCCCGGTAAAATTTTTCAAAAATCTTTTTCTGAACAGCTTTTGTCATTCCCATCCCTTGGTCACGAATCTTAAGAATGATACTGTTCTTTACATTTTCTGTATAGACATCAATTTTTGGTGTGTCTTCAGAATACTTAATGGCGTTATCTAGAATGTTGACAATCACATTGGTAAGATGTGAGTCATTAGCCAGCACAGACGATCGCATTGCGCCAAAATGTGTTTTTATATAACCCTCACGATCTTCAACTATCAGTTCAACATGTGAAATTGCATGTTCTATGATATCATGTAGCTCTAAACGTTCCTTCGGAAGGTCCAATTCATTTTTTTCTAATTTCGAAATACGCAATACATTTTCAACCTGAGCGTGCATTCTTCTGTTTTCATCACGAATCATTAAAAGGTATCGATTCAGAAACTCTTGATTGTCTTTCACCTTCGGGTTCTTAAGAGCATCTAAGGCCAAATTAATAGTGGCAATAGGCGTCTTAAACTCATGCGTCATATTGTTGATGAAATCACTTTTAATCTGTGATATCTGTCGTTGTCTAAACAATTGTGATAGCGCACTACTATACGCCAAAACAATCACACCTGTGAATGCCAGCGAAAGGGCTGCCATTCCTAAAATACTGTTCAACACTTCTTTTTCTTTCCCTGGAAAACTTACATACAACTGGTATTGTGTGTTTAGGTCTTCATTTACAAAAAGAGGAGTGCTGTAGGTATGGTCTGGATCTAATTCAAAATTATCAGACTGGACCTTCGTTGCCAAGCTTCTACTAAATATAGCATATTCAAAGGGAGAAACCACTCCATGTTTACCCAGTTCTTTTTGAAGCAAAGTATCAACCTCTGGTTCGCTAACACGTTGGTGAATTGGTTTTTTTCCTGAAATGTTTTTAAACGCAGCTTCAAACTGGTTTCTTTCAAAATCAGTTAACCTACTTACTGTAGTAATAATTGGGTCATTCCCTTTTATACCATCTAAACTAGCTTTAATACGAACGCGGTCTTTTCTGTTGGTTAACCTTTTAAATTGAATACTATCTATTTCGGTATCCAAAATATTAGTAGAAAGTTTAAAGTCTTCTTCTAAGATGCTATTATAAAATACACTTTTTTCATCATTTCCATCTTCACCAGTAGCGTACATTAATTCGTTTACTGTTACCTGTTCTGGATTTCCGATGCTGTCTACCATGTCTCGATAGATATAAAAATAGTCATCAAGTTCCCTAGATTGTATCTGTGCAGCTACGTTTAAGAGTGAATTCTTCACGTTTGAGCTGAACTGTTCATCCTTGGTTTTGTAGGAATTGGAAATCCAATACCCCTGAACAAAAATTATCCCCAACAGAGACAGGGACATAAGTGCAATAAGAAGCGAAAACAATTTTTTGTTCATGTTCCCAAAAGTAAGATTTTAACATTTAGCGATTGGATGGTTTAACCAAATGTTAACAGTAATAAGCTGCGGTAATTACGGGACTTCTGACAGTTTTTTGTCGAGCGCAATGATTTGCTCCTTTAGCGCATCGAGCGTGGTATTTTCAATCACAAAATCGGCCATCTCCTTTTTTCGTTCATCACTCCATTGGTGTTCCATCCTATCTAAAACAGCTTTTTTTGAAGTGTCATCACGCTGCATCACTCGTTTTATGCGTACTTCTCTTGGCGCAGTAACTAAAACTGTTACGTCACATTGCTGGTAACTACCACTTTCAAACAAAATAGCAGCTTCTTTAATACAATAAGGCGCGTTCTGCTTTTTTACCCAGCGTGCAAAATGCTTGGCAACTTTAGGGTGGATAATAGTATTCACTTCTTGTAGCAAATTGGCATCTTTAAAAATTTTAGAAGCCACAAATTTTCGATTGAGCTCGTTATTTACATACGCTTCTTTTCCTAAAAGTTGTATAAGTTTTCTGCGTATTATTTTAGAAGTGTTGGTTAGTTTTTTTGCTTCAACATCTGCAAAATACACAGGCGCCCCCATTTCTTTAAACATGTTGGCAGCCGTGGTCTTACCACTTCCTATTCCTCCAGTTAGACCTACTATTTTCATATTTATTTTTTAAAGATAAGAAAGTCTATTTTCTTCGGAAGAAGTTCTATATTCTTAGCGTAGACCGGAAATTTTTCGAGGTTTGGAGACAAGAAATTTTCTTCAGTATTCCGTTCGGCATAGTTACAGACTACTTCAAAATCTTTTTCTGAAATGGTCGAAAACTTTTCAATAGGCATTACACAGGTAACTGTTATGCGCTCAGGAATAAGTTTGATGATTGTATTTTCAGGAACGTTTATCACCGTGACGGGAATCGACATCTTTTTCTGGGCAAATTCTGCCACTTCCTGTATTAGTGTCACTTGTTTTACTTTTGAAACCAATCCGCCGTAGGGCAAGGTAACCAATTCTACTTTTTTAGAAACAGCACCTCCCACATTCTCGAAAGTAACCTCTTTAGTAGCAATAGCTGTAATTGAATCTAAAAGTCGCGACGGACCAGATACCAGAATAGAGTCTGGCTTAGCTCGAATACTGTCTAATGCTCGAAATCCTTCTTTATAATTAACGCGAGCTTTTACGACCACAGGAATTTTTTTAGACTGGACTCCTTGTAACTTAATATCTATTGTTTTTTCTGAAAGGTTTCTAACAGAACCTGTATAGCCAATTTGTTTTGCCAATTCGTCTTTCAACTCTTGGTCGGTGACGCGGGCCTTTTTAGTTTCATTATCGAAATACTTAGAAACGTCAATAGTAACTGTGGGCTCCTTCATTTTATAAACCAAGAAATCGATGCCGTTTGTGGTAATATAAAAATCTATCTTATCTGGATTGTTATCTGCCAACAGGTAATTTTCTGGCAAGTTCTGATACTCGATACTTGTTGAAATACTAGCCGTATTCTGCTTTGAAAATTTGGTTAGCGCCCAGAAAATAATGGCTAAGAGCAAAAAGAAAAAGAACATATTTACTTTGATGCTCTTAAAAGATTTATTTGAAGTTGCCATTCACTAATAATTTGCTGAAAAGTTACTTAAAAAATAACTTCGGAAATTGTTTTTCGGGTTCTTTGTTTAAGCCATGAATAAAGAAGTTCGACTTTAGAAACGCAAGACCATATCCGAAGAACTGCACAAACATAGCCCAAACTGACATTACACCTATGAGTAAATTTTTATTTTTTATACTAGAATCTATAAATATTAAGAACACGTAGCCTCCCAATGGAAATATATACAATAGGGATATTAAAAATGAACATAGTATCGAAGCGATTGTAAATAGCACAAAAAAGGTAGGGAACCAAAAAGTAATCTTAGCCGCTTTTGGATGCCATTTGTTTAGGATGGGGCGTACCAATCCAAACTTTTTCACTTGTATATAGAATTTTTTCCAAGTCGCCCTTCTTTTATGATATACAAAAGCGTTGGGAATAAAAGTAGTTTTAAATCCTGCCTTTAAAATGCGTTGTGATAGGTCCGGGTCTTCCCCAGGGTGAATTTTAGAGAACCCATTGGTAGCTTTAAAAGCTGATTCTGAAATCCCCATGTTAAAGCTTCTGGGTTCAAACGTAGTGGTGCTCTTTGAATTTCCGCGTATACCGCCAGTGGTAAAGAATGAGGTCATTACGTAATTAATGGCCTTCTGTAGTTTGGTAAAATTTTGATGTGCTGCATCTGCCCCGCCATAGCAGTCATAGTAATTGTTTTGAAGAAAGTAATCTACCGTTTCTAAATAGTGGGACGGCAACAAACAATCTGAGTCTAATATAATGTAGTAATTGCCTTTGGCTTTTTGCATACCAAAATTTCTAGAATCTCCCGGACCCGAATTTGGTTTAAAATAATAGGAAATTTCCAGCGATTCAGAGAATTCTTTTACCACAGCTTCTGCTGTTTCGGTACTACCATCTTCAACGATAACTATTTCAAAAGGATCAGAAAAATGTAAGACCAGAAAACTCTCTAACAGCTCTCTAATCTCTTGGGGGCGGTTATATACGGGTACAATAAATGAGTAGGTACGTTGCATGGATGGCAAAGTTACGCAATAAAAAAAAGTCACCCCAACAAATGTCGGGGTGACTCTAAGCTATTTATATGTGTGAATTACTTATTGCTTCACGATCTTGTAGATGCCCAATTCGCCATCTACAACCACTTTCAAGATATAGGTTCCTACTGTTAAGTTAGAAACGTTTAGTTGGGCATTGCTGCTTCCAACTTCTCTAGAAAGTACTTCTTGACCAAGGATATTGTACATTACTGCACTTTCAATGGTACCTGTACCAGAGCTCAAGTTGAGTTGGTCGGTAGCTGGGTTCGGATAGTAGTTGAACCCTGCAATCTCCGTATCACCGGTACCCAAGTAGAAGTCTCCGTCTATCACGATATCGGTAACTCCCATGGTGTTGGCCACGTACACATAGTACACCTGACCCGCTGTAACAAGGATAGAAGCATCTGCTCCCGGTACACACTGGTTGTCAAAATAGTCTACCAATGTAAGGTCAGTTTCCACAGAATCTTCAGTATCTGCCGTGTAGAAGGTCACAGATGTGTAACCCGCTGGGCTGGTAACGGTGGCCGTAGCCTCTCCGCTCATCTCTGGAACAAAGTTGTACCATACTCCCTGAACACCTGCGTTATCACAGTCGGCAGGGGTACCTGCTTCTGTGGTCGCACCTGGCATGTTAACAGCCGGGTCTGTGTAAGGGAATCCGATCTCGTCAACATCGATAGAGTTTGCGATCATATCGTTCGGCGGTGCAACCGGTGCACAGTCGAATGAAAGGGTAAAGTCTCCTGTCTGTGTCCCAAATCCGTGTACAAGGATGTAATAGGTAGAAATACCGTCACTCTGGAACTCAACCGTAGAGGTGAAACCAGAACATGCATCGTTGTCATCGTTGGCGGCAACACAGGTAAGTGTACCACAGTCTCCAGAGTACACAGAGATCTTGGTGTCAAAATCTGCCGAGTCACAAAGGTCTACCGTGATATCCTGGATAAATCCTGGAATGCTCTCTGTATAGGTATACCATACGCCCGGTGCCGTTACGTCAACCGTTGGGTTGAACGGGGTCGGATCGAAGGTATCGTCACAGTTTGCTGCGCCCGTGTCCAGGGTAGCAAAACTTGTGCTTCCCATCACAACGTCACCACAGGCAACTGCAATCGCATCGTCACAAAGGTCGTTTGCTGCAACTGGGTTACAGGTAACTTCTAGACTGAAAGGTCCTGCATTTGTTCCGAATCCTTCAACGGCTACGTAATAAGTAGTGGTTCCGTCAGAAAGGAAAGAAACCTCAGACTGTAGTCCACAAGCATCATCGTTTCCTGCAATCTGTGTACCTCCACAAGAATCGAATACTGTTAATAATGAATCGTATGTCGTACCACCGTCACACAATGAGAAAGTGATGAATTCTGGATCTCCAGAACCTGTATATGAGTACCATGCATCTGGAGAGGCATTAGAACCACCATTGTTCGCATACTCAGTAGTGTCTCCTGTTTCAACATCGCCACAGTTCATTGCAATGGCTCCGTTACATACGTCGTTAGAAGCACAAGCACCAAAAAAGAAATTCGCTAAAAGTTCACCATCTCCAGCTCCAGCTTCGACTTCAATTCGGCTGATTGGTTCTTCTGCAATAAATGCGAAAAAGCCTTGACCGAAAGGTACAGAGAAAGTCTCTAGTGCCATTCCGCCTGCATCAAATAAACGTACTTCGGTAGGGCTACCACCAAAGAAATTATAAATTTCAAAACCACCACTGGTAACATCTGCAGTTCCCGTAAAATCTATAATAGTATATTCCGCAAATGTATTTGCACCTGCAATAACGTCATTAGGGTTAATTCCTCCGAATCCTTCACCAGCAGTAACCGTTTGGTCAGTTGTTGGTGTAGTTCCACTTGATGTAATTTCAAAACCTACTTCAACTTCACCAGGGTTATAACATGTTCCGTCACCAGCGCTACTGATTACAGTACCACAAGCTTGTACACTATTGGGAGCAATTAAGGCACCTTGGAAATCTTCCATGGTTAAGTTACCCGAACCAATACAGGCATTGTTGAAATCATTTAAGGTTGTAAAAGTAGTTGTACCTCCACCACCAGTAGCACACATGATGCCAGTTTCTGTAGTCTCAGTTCCTCCTGCCAATTGACCCGAAACGATTACCGACCCACCACAAGAAACTTCGTAGTTAGGTGTGTTATCGCCAAAAGTTCCCATTGATTCAATGTAGAATTCTAAAGGCTCATTGGCTGTAGTCACCATTTGAGTGTCGTCATATCCAAGCCCGTACGTCCCGTCTACTACTGACAGCAATACAGTAGCCGCATTGTCCCTTAGTTCCCAAGATACTTCATCTCCAAAACCTGTATCAAATACATGTACGGTAAATTCGTTAGGGCCTCCGCCACCACCGCAGGTAATACCAGATTCTGTAGTATCGGTTCCTCCAGCTAATTGACCAGAAACGATCACCGATCCACCACATATAATCTCATAATTAGGTGTGTTATCGCCAAAAGTTCCCATAGACTCAATATAGAACTCTAATGGTTCATCAACTGGGTTCACATTCACCATTTGGGTATCGTCGTATCCTAATCCATAAGTACCATCAGCCACTGATAACAAAACCATTGCGTTAGCATCTCTTAATTCCCAAGATACTTCGTCTCCAAAACCAGTATCAAATACATGAACCGTATATTCATTTCCTCCAAAATCAGGAATCGGAATAGAAATGGTTTGTGAGACTTTAGTGCGAGCTTCTGTGCCCGCGGTCGTAATTGATGTTTTATCAGAGCTGCTAGATAAATCGCTATAGCTTTTGGGCGTACCCTGCTGAGCGAAACCTAAAGAACACACTAACAAAACAAGTAGTAATGTAATTTTTTTCATAATTGGTATAAGGTTAAAAGTTAAAATTTTAACAAAGATAAGAATATATAGCAGTTAGTGACTATCGTAGAATACAATTTTTCAACAATTTAAGAAGCTTTATGTCAATAGGTTCAAACCACTGTATAAAAAAAGTCACCCCAACAAATGTCGGGGTGACTCTAAACTATTTATATGTGTGAATTACTTATTGCTTCACAATCTTGTAGATGCCCAATTCACCATCTACAACCACTTTCAAGATATAGGTTCCTACTGATAAGTTAGCTACATCTAATTGTGCATTATTACTACCAATCTCTCTAGACACAACTTCTTGGCCTAAGATATTATAGATAATAGCACTTTCAATCGTTCCTGTACCAGAGCTCAAGTTGAGTTGGTCGGTAGCTGGGTTTGGATAGTAGTTGAACCCTGCGATCTCCGTATCACCGGTACCCAAGTAGAAGTCTCCGTCTATTACGATATCGGTAACTCCCATGGTGTTGGCCACGTACACATAGTACACCTGACCCGCAGTAACAAGGATAGAAGCATCTGCTCCCGGTACACACTGGTTGTCAAAATAGTCTACCAACGTAAGGTCGGTCTCCACAGAATCTTCAGTATCTGCCGTGTAGAAGGTCACAGATGTGTAACCCGCTGGGCTGGTAACGGTGGCCGTAGCCTCTCCGCCCATCTCTGGAACAAAGTTGTACCATACTCCCTGAACACCTGCGTTGTCACAGTCGGCAGGGGTACCTGCTTCTGTGGTCGCACCCGGCATGTTAACCGCTGGGTCTGTGTAAGGGAATCCGATTTCGTCAACATCGATAGAGTTTGCGATCATATCGTTCGGCGGTGGCACAGGACTACACGTCATGGTTAAGTTGAAATTTCCAGTAGCAGTTCCAAATCCATGAACCAATATATAGTAGGTCGAAACACCGTCACTCTGGAAGTCTACCGAAGAGGTGAAACCAGAACAACCGTTACCATCATCGTTTGCTGCAACGCAGGTAAGCGTACCACAATCTCCAGAGTATACTGAAATCTTTGTGTCATAATCTGCATCGTCACAAGTTGAAAGATTGATATCTTGAATAAACCCTGGAATCGACTCAGTATATGTGTACCATACACCAGCTGCAGTAATATCTTGTCCTGCACAAGATCCAGCTGCTGTATCTATAGTTGCAAAATTAGTACTTCCAGCAACCACATCACCACAAGCTATCTCTATTGCATCATCACAAAGATCATTTGCTGCAACTGGGTTACAGGAAAGTTCAAGACTGTAAGGTCCCGCACTTGTAGTTCCAAAACCTTCAACGGCTACGTAATAGGTAGTTGTTCCGTCAGAAAGGAAAGAAACCTCAGATTGTAATCCACAGGAATCATCATTACTCACTACTTGAGCTCCTCCGCAAGAATCAAAAACGGTAAGTCTAGAATCGTAAGTCGTCCCACCATCACACAATGAGAAGGTGATAAATTCTGGATCGCCAGAACCTGTGTACGAGTACCATGCATCTGGAGAAGCGTTGAATCCGCCAGTGTCAGAGAAGTCGTTAGTATCACCTGTTTCAACATCACCACAATCCATGGCAACAGCACCAGAACAGTCATCATTCATCGGTGGAACAAATGGTATTCCCGCCCAAGTAACTTCAGAAACATTTGGATCATTAATGTTTCCAACAATTGTTGTAGCTCCTGTAGTTAAATCAACAGACCTCCATTCTGCTAAGAAATTAGCAGCATTAAATGAAGCCAAGAAAACGGTATCACTGTTTGGATCCCATGTCATCCCTTGTGCAAAATTTGCATTAAAACCAGTAGGCCCGATAGGGGTCGCTGTACCAGTTGTTAAATCGATAGAAACGATTTGGTCTGCGGCAAGGTCATGGCCATAAGCATCACCATCACCCGTAATCGCTAAATCTGCAAGTCCAGTATTTCCAGTAGGTCCTACTAAGGTACCCGCACCTGTCGCTAAATCAATTGTATATAAGTTCGCATCAGAGGCATAACCATATAGAATACCTGAGGTAGGGTCAAAAGACGTACCGATAAAGGTCAATGCTTGAGGTCCAATAAGAGTGTAAACTCCTGTCTCAATATCCATACTGTAAAAGTTTGGCGTTGTTGTAGAAACGTATGCTGTGGTAGGGTTGTTAGGATCAACATCACCGGTTAGTTCTAAACTAGTTCCATCGGCTGCTCCCATTGATATAGCTGTAAACACTTCAGGTGCCACAGGATCGAAACTTCCGTACATTTCTGAAACAGCTTCATATCCGAAAACAGTAGGTGTGGTAATACCACCACCGCCACCGCCGCCGGCAGGTACTACCTCGGCTTCCCAGCCACAAGTATTAACTACACCACTAAATCTGGAAGCAAAAGTTAAGCTACCACTAGTAGAAGTAAAAGTTGTCATACCTGCATTGATCATATCAACGAGTTCATCACCGTCTACAGAACTATTCCAAAGTTCTGGGTCACCAGAAGTAGGGTTCGTAGCAGATCCACTACCATTTGTGGCAGTAACGGGACCTGAGCCGTCAAAAATGGCAAACCAGTCAAAAGCTCCAAAGACTCTGAAAGAATTGAAGGTTACCGAAATCTCTTCACCCGGAGGGGCATTTAGGGTCGTAACTGTGATGCAGTCACAATTTGGATAATCACCTAGATCTCCAGAAGAAGTCGTTGAGCAATCACCGCCTGGACCTCCATTTACTCCATCACTAGGGTCGTAAATGAAATCCCCAACAACTGGTGAAAAAGACTCGGTTGCACCTGCGGTTGGGATAATATCTGCCAATCGATTTGCTGATTGTGGACGACTATAACTTCTAAGAACTTGTAGCTCATTAGCTGTAAAGAAGTTTGTAAGTGGCATTGATGTATCACCAACGTTGTCTAGACGCGTCATCAATTCTTGTAAATTGACAGACATTTGTTGGTCAGCTTTCGCTGCCTGAATTTCCGACAGTTCTGCCGGTGTTTGGGCGAACAGTGTACCGACCATGCAGCACATAAACACCCATAAAAAAGTAGATTTTTTCATAATAAAATTAAGATTACTAGTTATTAACTCTTAAAATTATCCAAAAAAATCGGAGCAGCATGAAGATTTCGACAAAAAGTCAGATTTATCCGACAAGTAACCCGTAAAAAATCGACTTGATTTCTAATCTGAAACAAATGAGAATTCGAGTGAAGAATTATTGCTTTTCAACAAAAGCATCCATTACCGCATCACTTACACCCATGTTACTAAATCCTCCATCATTGTACAGGTTTTGTAAGGTCACCCTTTTAGTTAGATCACTGAACATGGCGATGGTATAATTTGCGCAATCTTCTGCGGTTGCGTTGCCAAGGGGAGACATTTTTTCGGCGTAGGCTATAAAGCCATCAAAACCTTTTACGCCTTGACCTGCCGTAGTTGGCGTAGGCGATTGAGAAATAGTATTTACACGTACGCGCTTGTCTTTTCCGAAGAAATACCCAAAGCTTCGAGCGATCGATTCGAGATAGGCTTTGTTATCTGCCATATCGTTGTAATCTGGAAAAACCCGTTGGGCTGCCATATAGGTTAGTGCAACGATACTTCCCCACTCGTTCATTGCATCCTTTTTATACAAAGTTTGCATGGTTTTGTGGAAAGATCCTGCTGAAACATCCCAGCCTTTCTGAGTCCAATCATAATTCTGGTCGGTATAATGCTTTCCCTTACGAACATTTACAGACATCCCGATTGAATGTAGTACAAAATCGAGCTTACCCCCTAAAATTTCCATGGCCTGGGTCACTAGGTTTTCTAAGTCTTCTATATTAGTAGCATCTGCCGGAATGATTTGTGAACCTGTTTTCTCAGCAAGGTCGTTTATCTGTCCCATTCGCATGGCGATGGGTGCATTGGTGAGTACAAATCGGCCTCCTTCTTCGTGAACACGCTCTGCCGTTTTCCATGCAATTGAATTTGCATCTAATGCGCCAAAAATAATTCCTTTTTTTCCTTTAAGTAAATTGTATGCCATGGGTATTTTGGTTTAGTTGGTTCTCATATATACCTACAAAGATACAGTTAATTGCGTAATTGTTTTGCATGTGCTATTGCTGAATCTGTAAGGTCGTGCCCCCCAATCATCTGTGCTATTTCAACAATTCGCTCTTCTTCTGAAAGTTGCTTCAATTGGGTTACTGTTGTATTTTCAAGTACTTCTTTAAAAACTTTAATATGCTGTTTTCCTTTTGCCGCTATTTGCGGCAAGTGGGTTATACTGAACACTTGCATGGCTGCACCCATCTCTTCCATAGTGCGTGCCATTTGTTCTGCTATGGCACCAGACACGCCCGTATCAATTTCATCAAATACCAGCGTTGGCAATTTTTTGTATTGTGCCAATACCGCTTTTATAGATAGCATGATCCTGCTCAATTCTCCCCCAGAAGCCACTTTGTTCATGGCTGCCAATAAAGACCCTTTGTTAGCGGTAAACAACCAAACCATACTATCTGTCCCCGTTTCACGGAATTCTTGGGTAGGTTGTAGTTCAAATTGAAATTGTGCATTCGGAAGCCCTAGCCTTGCTAAATTTTGTTCTAACTGTTGCTTTAATTTTGGTAAGACCGCCAAGCGTTGCTTTCGTATTTTTTCTGAAACCGTCACAACATGTTCTTTTGCAGATTGCAAAGATGCTTCCAGCATTTCAATGCGTTGGTTTAAACTATGGGTCGTATTTATTTTTGATGACAATTCACTTTCTATCTCCTGTAATTCTTCAACAGTTGCTACATTGTGTTTCTGCTGAAGCTTAAACAAGGTTTGTAATTGCTCCTGTATTTGAAATAGTTGTGACGGATCGGCATCCAGATTCTCAGATGCATCAGCAATGGCCTCTGCTATATCTTCCATCTCTATCAAAGTGCTATTTAACCGATCCCACAGTGTGCTGTATTCCGAAGCGAAACCTTTCAGCTTATTCAGCTGCAAACGCGCTTCCTTCGCAGTTTCTAGAGCCCCGCTCTGCTCGTCTGTAAGGTATTGAAGACAGTTGGCCAACCCTTCCTTAATAGTTTCAGCATTGTTCAGTTTTTCATAGCTTTCTTCCAGTTCATCCTGATTCAATGCACTCAAGTTGGCTGCCTCCAATTCGTTGTATAAAAAAGTTTGGTAGTCGAGTTCTTTTTCAGCTGTTTCCTTTTCAGCAATAAGCGCTTGCAGGTTTTGTTGTAACGCCTTAAAATCTTTTAAATTTTTAGTATACGTCTCGATGAGACTGTCATTACCCGCCACGGCATCTACTACTTCCAATTGGTTTTTTTCCGAAAGCAACGAAATGGTCTCGTGCTGACTGTGAATATCTACCAAACGCTCTCCTAATTGTTGTAACTGTGTAAGATTTACTGGAGAATCGTTTACAAAGGCTCTCGATTTTCCGCTAGGTAATATTTCCCTTCTTATTATAGTATGATCGTCATAATCGAAGTCTAAGGTTTCAAAAATATCTTGCAGCCCGTATACCGTAATCAGGAATTCTCCTTCAATGGTACATTTTTTTGAAGCATCCCGAACGCTGCCCATATCTGCACGCTTACCTAAAAGCATAGCTAACGCACCCAACAAAATAGATTTACCGGCACCGGTCTCTCCTGTAATCGTAGTGAGTCCGTCGGTAAACGACACCTTGATATCTTGTATCAGGGCGTAATTTTTTATGGCAAGCGTTGTTAGCATAGAAGGCAAAATTTTGCACCACTAAGATAGCGGAAGTTTGTCTTTACGCAAGCGGAATAGAAGTTATTAAAATCGTATTTCGGCCCAAGCACTACGTCTCGTTGGGGCCATTCGGTTTAAGTTCTCCACCAAAGTAACGATATCTACACGCGGACCCCCACTAAAAACAGCTGCAATCTCGTCACTTTTAGCATCAAAGAATGTTCTGAGTATATATGAGTTGGGTCTGCGATCGTTGATACTCTTAAGTTTTTCGATAGCATTGGTGATTTTTACTTTTGCTAGCTTTTGGTCGTTTACCATCACATCGAGTCCTTCTACGTGATAGATGTACATCGCTTCATGAAATTCACGGTACACGTTACTCAACAATGCATCGTTATAGCGAAAACGCGATTGGGTTCCATCGGTAGCTTTCCAACCAGCAAAATTACTGGCTGCTGCCGTGTTTACAATTTGTTTTGCAGTTTCAAAATGCTCCATTCCGCCCTCCAAGGCAAAGGTATCTGCATCTAAACCGATAACGGTATAGATATGAAATGCCAACACCGACATTAAATTAGAGTCGAATGAATTGATATTGAAAGTTAACGGTTGAAATTCTACATAATCGAACGAAAACTGCTTATCGTTGTAGTTATAGATAGGGCTGTCATACGTAGAACCATACACGGGGCGAGATGCCTGAACTTGCAAACTACCACCAAACGAATCTCCCTGATACGAAGTAAGCACCAAGGTAAAATTACAATCTATCCGTTCCTGGTTTAAATACGTCTTCTCGGTCCATTGCGTATTGTTTATGAAATCTGTGAGTTGCGAACTGAGTGTTCTGAATACCTGCATATTGGGTTGCCCCGTCTGCTCGGCATCAATGGTGACCGTTGCATTTAATTCTTGTGCTGTAATTGCCATGCAAGAGAGCAGGGCTGTAAAAATGAGTATAAATTTACGCATGAAATTGTGCTATAATGTATTGTAAAATGTCTTTGGCGACTTCTGTTTTTGGTTTAACTGAAAAAGGCACCACTTTATTGTCTTTGGCCACAAAGGTAACCTTATTGGTTTCTCCTTTAAAACCCGCTCCTTTGTCTCTCAGCGAATTTAACACAATTAAATCTAAATTCTTTTTTTCGAGTTTAATTTTTGCGTTTTCCAGTTCGTTTTGGGTCTCTAAAGCGAACCCTACCAAGAATTGTTTTTCTTTAATTTTCCCGATGGAAGCCAAGATATCTTGGGTTTTTTCTAGTTGAAGCGTAAGGTTTCCTTCTTTTTTCTTTATTTTTTCTGAAGCGACACTCACTGGTCTATAATCTGCAACTGCGGCACTTAAAATCGCCACGTCACATTGGGAGAAATGTTCATGCACCGAAACATACATCTCTTGGGCCGAAGTAACAGATATTTTATGAACAGTAGGGTTTTTGAGCAAGACACTCGACGGACCCGAAACCAAGATAACTTCAGCCCCTAAGTTGGCGGCTTCGTCTGCAATGGCATAGCCCATTTTACCACTGCTATGGTTTCCTATAAAGCGAACCGGATCTATAGCTTCATACGTTGGACCTGCAGTAATCAGTACTTTTTTTCCGCGTAGCGGAAGCTTTTCAGCTATATCCTTTTCAATAAAAGCAACAATATCCTCGGGTTCTGCCATACGCCCTTGCCCTACCAGACCGCTGGCCAATTCGCCATGGGTAGCAGGAATCTGGATATTTCCGAAGGAAGTCAGTTTCTCAAAGGTTTCCTTTGTTGAAGGATGCTGGTACATATCTAGATCCATAGCTGGAGCATAATACACGGGGCACTTTGCAGAAAGGTAGACGGCAAGCAAGAGGTTATCACACGTCCCGTGGGCCATTTTTGATAGGGTATTGGCCGTAGCGGGAGCGATGATAAAAAAATCTGCCCAAAGGGCCAACGCTACGTGGTTGTTCCATTGGGCATTTTCATCATCTTCATTGGTAAATGAAGAATGTACTTCGTTTTTAGAAAGAGTTGAAAGGGTAAGTGGCGTCACAAATTCTTTGGCCGAGGGGGTCATTACAACCTTTACCTCAGCACCCGCCTTTACAAACAACCTAACAAGAAATGTTGTTTTGTAAGCGGCGATACCGGCTGTGATGCCCAGTACAATTTTTTTACCGCTCAGCACAGACATCTTATTCTTCTAGAGCCTCGTCTGCAGTGTTTCGGTAGTAGACCTTTTCTTCTAGCCACTCCTGTACTGCCAATGCATGTGGTTTCGGAAGTTTTTCGTAGAATTTAGAAACTTCAATCTGCTCCTTGTTCTCGAAAATCTCCTCAAGACTATCATTATACGTAGCAAACTCGTCTAACTTCTCTAAAAGCTCCTTTTTAATGTCACCATTAATCTGGGTGGCTCTTTTTGAAATGATCGAAATCGCTTCGTAGATGTTCCCTGTAGGTTCATCAATCTTGTTTTTGTCTATCGTAATTGTGTTGATAGGCGCATCAGAATTTTTAATATCGCTCATAATCTAGGTGTATTATCGTGTGGATTCTTCTACTTCTTCTTCAACCACAAGGCGCGCGTTGATTTCCTGCAAGATTTCATCGGCCTTTGTTTTGTATTCTGAAGTATCATTTTTATAATATTTATCGAAGGAATTATAAAAACCTTTTGCTGTTAATAGTCGTTCTTGCAGTTCACTTGGAACTCCCGTAATTGCCCTTTTGTACCCTGCTTCTAACCTTCCGTAGAACACAGCCTTGCGGTATTCTGAACCGGGATGGTCTACGATAAAGTTTTCAAATGCTTCAATTGCTGGTACGTATGAGTTCAAATATTCTGCAATATTTAAGTATTGCATTGCTATTTCGTAATCTTTCTTTTCTAATTTTCCGCGAAGCTCATTTACCAAGCTATTGGCTTCTATTCGATATTCAGAATTCGGATAATTATTGATAAAGCCTTGTAGTTTTTCGAGTCCGAGTCGCGTATCTTCTTGGTCTAATGAAAATCTAGGTGACAATTCGTAATAACTTCTTGCAGAGCGATACGAGGCAACCTCAACACTATCGCTTTGCGGATAGGAAGTGGCAAAACGTTCAAACTGATATCCTGCCAAGTAATAGTCTTCTAAATTGTAAAAGGTGTTGGCATAAATGTACATTAACCGTTCGGCCTGAGGCTTTCCACGATATGCAGGAACGATTTGCTCCATCAGTTTTAGGGCCTTTTTGTATTTGCCCGCTTGGTATAACGAATCTGCCGCGTTGTATTTGGCCGCGGTATCATCAGATTTTAAGATTTTCTGGTAGTTACTACACGACGCCAAAGTAGCTGCCGCAAGTGCCAATAGAAAACCGATTTTTAGGTGTTTGAAAAACATCGTGCAAAAGTAGTAAATTATACGTGATTATAAAAACTTATTATCGCCATTGATATTGTGCGGCGAGCTATTTTATTGTTTTAAAGAAAGACGCCTGTCTCAACGCATTGTTTCAGATTAATACGCGGTTACAAAAGCATCGATTTTATCGCGAAGTTGTTTACCAATGCCAACCAACGGCAAACGTACGGTATCGCCACAAATATCTAATTTTTTAAACACTGCTTTAATCCCTGCCGGGTTCCCTTCGGCAAAAATATAATCGATACAGGGTGCCAATTTGTAATGCAAGGTATATGCCTCGTCTACCCTACGTTCTAACCCTAAGCGAATCATATCAGAAAAATCTTTGGGGAAACCTTCGCCAATTACTGAAATCACACCCGCTCCTCCAGCGAGTGTCATGGGCAACGCAATCATATCGTCCCCACTAATCACCAAAAAGCCTTCTGGGGTGCTGTCTATCATTTTCATGGCCTGCACCAAATCACCTTTGGCTTCTTTTATGGCTACAATATTCTCAAAATCTACTGCCAATCGTGCCACCGTTTCTGGTTCCATATTACTGGCCGTACGTCCTGGAACATTATATAAGATAATTGGTTTTGTAGCGACTCTCGCCAGTGCCGCAAAGTGTTGGTAAATCCCTTCTTGGGTGGGTTTGTTATACGAAGGCGACACTGATAAAATAGCGGTAAAATACTCTAAATCTCGCGATTGCATTTCTGCTTCGACCGCCGCAGTATTGTTACCTCCAATACCCAGAACTAATGGCAGTCTGCCTGCATTTGTTTCAACCACCGTATCGATAACCAATTGTTTTTCTGCTTCGGAAAGCGTCACACTTTCGCCTGTTGTTCCTAACACCACGAGATAATCGATTCCGTTATCTATCTGGAAATTCACGACGTTCTGGAGGCCATCTACATCTACTTCCCCTTCCGAAGTAAAAGGAGTGATTAAAGCGACACCAGTTCCTATAAGTTCTTTCATTTTTGTGTATTTCTAAGGTTGTTTTGATTTCTGTGTACTACCGTTTTTAGGGCAACTTAACAGACTGCAAAGATACTAGGATTCTAGATTTGGGAGGTTTTGAAATGCTATGATTTTCTTAAAAATTACAGCTTCCCGAATACTTGCAAGTATTTTTTCAATTCACTTTTAAAAAGCTTGAAATCCTGGAATGGCACATTCAGCAGCAAATCGAACAAGCGCTCATCGGTGCCATGAAAACCTACTTTAAACTTGGCTTTACTCGCGGCTACGAGTACATCTAAAATTTCATGTTGCTTTGGATAATATCCTACCAATACGTCAAATTGCTTGTCTAAAAATTCTTGGGCATTCTGGTTGTGGAGGTTTCCCTTCCAGTCAAAATCATTGTTTTGCACTTGGTTCTGCCGTAGGCTAGGGAGTTTCTTTTTACTTTCTACGTACGAGAACACCTTTACATCTTTGGGCTGCAAACTAAGTTCTTTAAAGATATCGTAGAATTTTTCAAACTCTTGATCGTAGGTTTCATCTACCAAAAAACCAATCGTCTTCATCTTGGCATTGCTGCCAGACGTATCCCGCTGTTTAAGATGCGCATTCAGTCCTTTCTTAAGGGATTTCTGTTTCAGTTTTTTGAAAATCATAATCGTAGTAAGCTATCACAAAAATACAAGCTTCGAAAAAGATTTCTAACAAAAATGAACTTGAATTATAACAGACGGGGCAATATCTAAATTATATAATTAAATCATCGCTAAAAAATCGTCTTCTGAAATAATCGAAATCCCCAAACTTTCTGCTTTGGTACGCTTGCTAGGCCCCATATTGTCTCCCGCCACCACATAATTGGTCTTTCCTGAAATAGACGAAGAAACTTTCCCGCCGTTGTCTTCTATTAATTTTTTTAATTCGGTACGAGACACTTTCGTGAACACGCCTGAAACCACAAAAATATTTCCTGCCAACACATCAGTCTGGTTCGCCAATGCCGCTTCAGAAAGTTGCAATTGTACTCCGAAATCTTTCAATCTATTCACCGTATGTATATTCTCTTCCGAAGAAAAGAATTCGATCACACTTTGGGCTATACGGTCTCCTATCTCATCTACCGCAATCAGTTGTTCAAAATTCGCTGCTTGTAAGGCATCAATACTTTTAAAATGCTTGGCTAACTTTTTTGCCACCGTTTCGCCAACATAGCGAATTCCCAAGGCGAACAAAACCCGCTCAAACGGAATCGCCTTCGAGGCTGCTACGCCGGCCACCAGATTCTCAGCACTTTTCTGCGCCATGCGCTCTAACGGAAGCAACTGCGCTACCGTAAGTTCATACAAATCGGCATAATTGTAAATTAGTTTATTTTCTACCAACAAAGCTACCGTTTCACCGCCCAAGCCTTCTATATCCATAGCTTTCCTAGAAATAAAATGCTGAATCCTACCGATGATCTGTGGCGGACAACCCGTAGTATTTGGGCAGTAATGCTGGGCTTCCCCCTCGGTACGCACTAATGCTGTCTGACATTCAGGACATTCAGAAATATAGGTGGTGGGTTCAGAATTTGGGTCTCGCTTGGTAAAATCTACCCCAATAATTTTAGGAATGATCTCCCCTCCTTTTTCAACAAATACCGTATCGCCTTCACGTATGTCTAGCTTTTCAATTTGGTCTGCATTGTGCAACGAAGCACGTTTTACGATGGTACCGGCCAACGCTACTGGTTGTAGATTTGCTACGGGGGTAATGGCTCCGGTTCTCCCCACCTGGTAGGTTATTTTTTCTAACACGGTGGAAACTTGCTCAGCCTTAAATTTGTAGGCCATGGCCCATCTGGGCGCCTTAGCCGTGTAGCCCAATTCTTCCTGCTGCTGAAGGTTATTTACTTTAATCACCACTCCGTCGGTTTCATACGGCAATTCGTGCCGATGCACATCCCAATACGTTACAAATTCTAACACCTCATCGATACTACTTGCCAATTTGGCAATATCGGGCACTTTAAAGCCCCAGGATCGAGCCTTTTCTAAACTCTCAAATTGTGTTGTAACAGGCAATCTCTCTGCTTTTAAACTGTACAACAAACATTCTAAGGGCCGTTTTGCCACCTCAGCACTGTCTTGCAATTTCAAACTTCCCGAAGCTGTATTTCTAGGATTTCGGTAGGGTTCTTCGCCATTCGCCACCCGTTCTGCATTCATCTTTACAAATCCTTCGAACGGCAATACAATTTCGCCGCGGATTTCAAATTTCGGCGGATAATCACCTTTTAATTGTAGCGGTACCGATTTAATGGTTTTAATATTTGTGGTCACATCATCTCCTTGAAAACCGTCGCCACGTGTTACGGCCCGCTGTAGTTGTCCGTTTTCATAGGTCAAACTCATCGAAGCACCGTCGTATTTCAGTTCGCAGGTGTACTTTACTTCACCATCGACCATCTTTTTGATACGCTTTTCCCAATCTAACAAATCTTCTTTCGAATAACTGTTATCTAGCGAATACATCCGGAACGTATGCGCCACGGTTTCAAAATTTTTGGTCACTTCACCCCCTACGCGATGGGTAGGAGAATTAGGGTCGTCATACTCTGGATGTGCTGTTTCAAGCGCTTGTAATTCTTTCAGCATTACATCGAAATCGTAATCTGAAATCGTCGGGTTGTCGAGTACGTAATAGTTATAATTGTGTTCGCGAAGTTGCGCGCGGAGTTTATTGATTTTCTCTTCGATATTCATGTTCACAAATATAAACAAGGTTTCGACTGCGCTCAACCAGACAACTGAGAATTTTTACAAGATTTTGATTCAATAAAAGACCCTCTAAATACCTGCATCGTGAAGGTTAATCTTCTAAGAATAAGTTTCGAGTAATAGCAGCTAGAATCCCACCAGCGATAGGCGTAATGATAAATAACCATAATTGTTCCAGTGCCATTCCGCCAGCAAACAACGCCGGACCAAGACTTCTCGCCGGATTTACCGAAGTTCCCGTTATCGGAATTGCAACCATATGGATAAGTGCTAATGAAACACCAATAGCAAGACCTGCCATGAGCGGCGATGCATTTTTTGCAGTGGTCCCAAAAATGACCAATAAAAATAAAAAGGTAAAAACAAACTCTGTAATCAGGGCGGCTTTCATATCGTATTCACCCAAATAACCCGATCCCCAACCGTTACTCGCCAAGCCCCATTCTGGCATTTCAAATCCGGGACTTCCAGTAGCAATAACGTACAATAATGCAGCGGCAGCGATGGCTCCCACACATTGTGAGATCACATACCCTACCGTGTCTTTCATTGAAAGTTTACCCGCTACTAACATTGAAATTGAAATAGCTGGGTTGATATGACATCCTGAAATAGGACCGATAGTATAGGCCATTACCACGACAGACAGGCCAAAAGCCAATGAAATTCCGAGCAAACCGATGCCCTCGGGGCCCGATTCTGAGACACTCGCAATAGTTGCTGCGCCACAACCAAATAGCACGAGTGCAAAGGTTCCTAGGGCTTCGGCAAAATACTTTTTAGATGATTTCATATAGGTTGTTTTTTTCGTTAGACCTTATGAAGGTAGGCGAAAAACGAGAAGTGTAAAAAAAATGTTAAAAAAGTATCGATAAATGTTGATAAATAAGCAACTACGTCCGCTCAGGCTTTAACCACTTCGGAATCATTGGAGCTTTAAACGTTTCCATCTTTTGTAGTAGATTTTCGATGGAAGTATCGACCAACAGCAACTCATAATTTTCCATAGAAAGAAATCCTTTGCGCACCATGGTTTCTAACAATTTCAGCAAATCGTTATAAAATCCATTTACATTCAATAAGCCAATGGGCTTAGTATGCAGCCCCAATTGCAGCCAGGTAATAATTTCGAATAATTCTTCTAAAGTGCCGAATCCGCCAGGGAGCGCGATAAAACCATCACTCACCTCCTGCATCTTCAGCTTGCGTTCGTGCATATTCTCGGTAGTAATAAGCTGGGTAAGCCCTAAATGCACAACTTCTTTCTTCTTTAAGAATTGTGGGATAATACCAATTACCTTCCCTCGGGCATCGAGTATGGTTTTAGCCAGGGTTCCCATAACACCAATTTTAGCAGCTCCATACACCATGGTAATCTCACGTTTTGCGAAAGTTTCGCCCAAACGCACAGCGGCTTCGGTGATTTGGGAATCGTTTCCGTCGCTACTTCCGCAGAACACACAAATATGGTTTAATTGGGCCATCAGTTCTATTTTAAGGTATTACAGGTTTTAAATCAAGACGTCAACTTGCATTTTAGCATTCTGAATTTACCGAACAGATCCTTTTTCAGCTCAATTTCAGCAAAACCCTTTTCCTGCAACATCTGGTGCATTTCTTCACTAAGATACTCATTAATTTCGAAGTAGAGGGTTCCCGACGGGGTTAAGCTTGTAGTTGCAAGCGCTGCAATCTGCTCATAAAACAACAATGGGGCTTTATCTGAAACAAACAGTGCAGTTTCTGGTTCGTGGGCAAGAACGTTGGGCAGCATGTGTTTTTTTTCTAGCTCACGCACGTAGGGCGGATTCGAAATTATGATATCATATTGCTGCGGAAGATGTTTTATAGCCAATATATCGGCTTGTTGAAAATTGACCGCAACATCGTTAAGCAATGCATTTTCTTTCGCTACTACTATGGCTTCTTCGGAAATATCCAAGGCTGAAACGGAAGCATTTTTAAGGTATTTTGCCAACGAAATCGCAATACATCCCGAGCCGGTGCCGATGTCTAAAACATTCAGTTTTGTGAGATTCGGAAGTTTTTCACGACTATTACCAATGACCCACTGAACGAGTTCTTCGGTTTCGGGACGCGGGATCAAAGTGGCTGGGGAAACCCTTATCGGGAGTCCGTAAAATTCAGTTTCTCCCAAAATATATTGAATAGGCTCATGTTTCTTTAGTCGGATGAGTGCTTCGGAAAATTTAGTTTGTACTTCATCTGGAACAGTTTCATTTAAATTCATAGACACTTCAAAACGCGAATAACCCAAATAGCTTTCGGCCAACCAACTAAAAAAGGACTGAATTTCTTCAGCAGGATAGTTGCCAGAAAGGCCTGTTGTAAATGTAGATCGTAACTCTTTTAGTGTCATGAACGATACAAGTCTATATAGTTTTATAATTTTTTGAGCATGTGTACGGGGCAGGAGAAATGACCCGTATCACCCATGGGTCCGTCAATATAAGTAAACCCGTTGCGTATGTACAACTTTTGGGCAGCCTTCATGAACGGCATGGTTTCGAGATAACAAGCCTCAAAACCAAATTTAGTAGCAGTTTGCAAACATTGTTGAATCATAGCGGTACCAATCCCCCGACCTCGAGCCGTTGGCAAGTAATACATTTTTTGCAGTTCACACACATTGCCGTCGTAATTTTCAAGTTGCGCAATACCGGCACCACCTGTCAGTTTGCCGTTTTCTTCTACCACAAGATAGCTTGCTTTTGGTTTGTTATACGTTTCGAACATGCAGTCTAAGGCAGTATCTTCAAAAACAGTCCCAGTTTTGGGCACATCGAACTCCAGTAAAACCGTACGAATAAGGGTTGCAATCGCTGTATTGTCTTCTTTCTGTATGGGACGAATAATGGGTTGGTTCATCTCAGTTATTCCTTGTATTTTTGACGCTTATTTAAAGGTGTGAAGATACACGAAAAATACATGTTGCGCTGCATTCAATTGGCCAAAAACGGGCTAGGCACCACCTATCCAAATCCGTTGGTTGGCAGCGTGCTCGTGCACAATAAAAAAGTGATAGGCGAAGGCTGGCACCGCAAGGCTGGCCAACCACATGCCGAAGTGCTGGCGATTGCAAGCGTTGGGGATAAAAGTATTTTAACAAAAAGCACCATTTACGTAAACTTAGAACCTTGCAGCCATTTTGGAAAAACACCGCCCTGTGCAGACCTTATTATTTCAAAAGGCATCAAGAAGGTGGTCATAGGTACCACAGACCCAAATCCGAAAGTGGCTGGGCGTGGCATAAAAAAATTATTGGATGCAGGCTGTGACGTTGTGGTGGGTGTGCTAGAAAAAGAATGCGCCGATCTAAACAAACGTTTTTTCACATTTCAACAAAAACAACGTCCATTTATAATTCTGAAATGGGCACAGACCACAGACGGTTTTATTGCTCCACTAACAAAAAACGAGCAGCAACCCGTATGGATCACCAACACCTATGCTAGGCAAATCTCACATAAACTGAGAGCGGAAGCACAAGGAATTTTGGTGGGAACCCAAACGGTGGTAGATGACAACCCAAGCTTGACCACAAGAGATTGGTATGGCCCCTCGCCTACGCGATTAATAATAGACAGAACCTTACGGTCTGACGGGCATAGTGCTGTATATGATGGTAGCACCCCAACATATATTTTTACAGAAGCCGAAAGTAAAGATTCAGAAAACTGTGAGTTTATAAAAATTGATTTCTCAAATGCAGTAGCGAGACAAATCTCAGAAATAGCCTATTTAAAAGGCTTGCAGAGTATCATCATAGAAGGAGGCGCAAAAACTATCGCCACCTTTGTAGCAGAAAATTGTTGGGACGAAGCTTATATTTTTGAAGGTCCAAAAAAGTTTCAGAAAGGAATAAAAGCCCCCGAGCTGCAAGGCGCTCTCCTATCGGTACAAAATATTGGTTCAGATACCTTATTTCACTATAAAAACCAAACCATTTGATCTATCTCCTCCTCAGTGTTGTTGCTTCTACCCTCATTTTTGTGGTATTTAAGCTTTACAGCAAGTATAACGTGAACACCCTACATGCGATCGTAGTAAATTACTTCGTGGCATGCCTCAGCGGAATTATTGGCTATCAGGGAACTGTTGAACTGGCTGTCATTCCTACATTCGATTGGTTTTACTACTGCATAGCACTTGGCTCGCTATTTATAATTGTTTTTAACCTCATGGCGATTACCACGCAGCGCAGCGGACTCTCAGTGGTCTCTGTAGCGACAAAGATGAGCGTTGTTATTCCGATTATGTTCGGACTCCTATATTACAAAGACAGCCTCGGGATATTTAAGGTTTTGGGTATTATTTTGGCGTTGGTAGCTGTGTATTTGGCTTCTGTCAAGAAAAAAGACGGATTGGCGATTCAACCAAAAAATTTAATTTTCCCAGTCTTGGTATTCTTGGGGAGCGGAATCATAGACACCAGTATCAAATACATTGAAGGGACTTTTGTTGCCGAAAACGATGTTCCTTTGTTCTCTGCAACCATATTCTTTGCGGCATTCTGTCTAGGTATTTTGGTGTTGTTAGTACAGAAAGCACAGGGGAAATTTCAGTTTCAATGGAAAAACATCGTAGGCGGTATTGCACTTGGCGTACCCAATTATTTTTCGATCTTCTTTTTGGTAAAGGCCTTGCGCAGCGGTCTTTTTGAAAGTTCAGGCATCTTTACTATCAACAATGTAGCCATTGTGATGTTATCTACGTTGGTCGGAATTTTACTTTTCAAAGAAAAACTCTTGCTTAAAAATTGGATCGGAATCTGCTTGGCTGTAGTGAGTATTTTATTGATCGCGTTAGAAAAATGGATATGACTTCAGAAGCAAAAGACACCTATAAAACTATTCTGAAACCAGGAAAGGAAACACTTTTTAAGGAAAAGGGGAGTAAATTTTTTGGGTACGCCTTTCCTGTAAAAACGGAAGATGAAATTAAAGAATGTTTAGAAGCCTTAAAAAAACAACATCATACAGCTCGTCATTTTTGCTACGCTTGGCAACTGGGCATGGAATACGAGAGCTATCGTGCTAACGACGATGGTGAACCTAGCAATAGCGCAGGCATGCCAATATACGGGCAATTGCAAGCATTTGATGTAACGAATATCTTGGTCGTTTCGGTACGTTATTTTGGCGGAACCAAACTTGGAGTTGGCGGACTCATTCAAGCGTACAAAACTTCAGCACAGCTGGCCCTTGACGCTTCAAAAATTGTAACACGGACTATTAATGAAGCGTTCGTACTGAAATTTGACTACCCTGAAATGAATACCGTCATGCGTATTATAAAGGAAGAAGATCTCACCATTTTGGAGCAAAACATGGCGCTAGATTGTGAAATAATAATCTCTGTTCGAAAAAAGGAAGCTGAAAGAATTTTTCAACTCTTCACCAATACGTATAAAGTTTCGATTAAACGGAAAGATTAAATCCGAAAGCGGCAGCTTAAAGTTGGTAGTAGATAGTTGGTAGTTGATAGTTGGTAATTGATAGTTGGTAGTTAGTAGTTGGTAGCTGGTAGTTGGTAGTTGGTTGTCGGTTGTCGATTATTGAAGAAATTATATTTTTTCCAACCCACCCAGCACCCAACACCCAGCATCTATCACCCTTCACAATTCTAACTATGGTCTTTAGTCATTGGCCGTTAGTTATCGGTTAGTGAAGAAATAATATTTTCCTGACCCACCCAGCACCCATCACCCAGCATCTATAACCCTTTACAATTCTATCTATGGTCTTTAGTCATTGGTCGTTAGTTATCGGTTATTGAAGAAATTATATTTTTTCTGACCCACCCAGCACCCATCACCCAGCATCTATAACCCTTTACAATTCTATCTATGGTCTTTAGTTATTGGCCGTTAGTTATCGCTTATTGAAGAAATAATATTTTCCTGACCCACCTAGTATCTGTCAATCTTCCCTCTTTCCCTCTTCCCACTTCCCTCTCCCCTCTTCACTGCTCATTCTTCACTCTTCACTCTTCGCGCTTCCCTCTTCGTCCAAAACTCACAACTCACAACTTGTCACACTGAGCGCCAGCCCGAAAGATTTACTACTGGCGGGTAGTCGAAGTGCAGCACCTATCACCCTTAACTACTCACTACTCACTACTCACTACTCTCAACTCACAATTGCTAATTGAAAATATTTTGTTCAAGTTTTTGCACGATTTCAAGAACAGATTTCACATATTTTGTTGAACTATTCTGCTAATTTTTCCAACAGATAATCAGGCGCTTTCATCAACTTATTGGTTTGCGCATTTATGAAGACCAAAGTAGTCTCTGCGGTTATTAAAAGTTGCCCTTCCTGATTGTGGATTTCGTAATAGAATTCAATTTTGAAAGTAGGAATTTTCTTTATATTCGTTGTAATGGAAATAACATCGTCATAACGTGCTGGTAACTTGTAGTTAATGTTCAAGTTCGTCACTGGTAGTATCACATTGTTGGATTCCATCCACTTGTATGAAAAGCCCATTTCACGCAGCCATTCGGTCCTTCCCTGTTCTAAATATTGTGCGTAATTTCCGTAGTACACCACCCCCATCTGATCGGTCTCGGCATAGCGCACTCTTAATTTTGTAAGATTTTTTTTCATACATTGTAGGTGAAAAAGGGGGTATTTTTTCGTATGTTTGAACAAGATACAGTATGAGGAAAAAAAACTAGAAATTCAATACCCCAAGTGTTTTTTTTTTAATTTTTTTGTTCACATATTTGCACTGTTAAGAAATCGTTAGAAAAATTCTTTTCTGCTTCTTGACCACCCAATATTAACTAACTATACTTCGACATTAAATTATGAGCAAAACTGCACAATCGGTTTGGAACAATTGTTTGTCCTTTATTGAAGATAACATTACTTCGCAGGCTTACAAAACTTGGTTTGAACCTATAAAAGCAGTAAAACTCACAGATAGTGCCCTGAGCATTCAGGTACCTAGTAAATTTTTCTACGAATGGCTCGAAGAGCATTACGTGAAAATTTTGAAAGTTGCTTTAACAAAAGAGTTGGGCACCCAAGCCAAATTGGTGTACGTCATAAAAATGGAAAACACCTACGGCAACAAACAACCCTTTACAGAAAAAATTCCGAGTAGCAACCGTTCTAACATGCAGTCTCAAGAAGTAGATGTGCCCATCAAGAACAAGAATCCAGAATTAAAGAATCCGTTCGTAATCCCTGGTATTCGCAATGTAAAAATCGAGTCACAACTCAATCCCTCCTACAATTTTGAAAATTTTCTAGAAGGAGAATCGAATCGGTTGGCACGCTCTGCCGGGATGGCTGTTGCCAATAAACCGGGTGGCACAAGTTTCAATCCGTTGTTGATTTTTGGAGGTGTAGGACTTGGTAAAACCCACTTGGCACATGCCATTGGTGTAGACATTAAAGACAAATATCCTGAAAAAACTGTTCTGTATATTTCTGCGGAAAAGTTTACCCAACAGTACATTGAGAGTGTAAAAAAGAACAATCGCAACGACTTTATCCATTTTTACCAGATTATTGACGTACTGATTGTTGATGATATACAATTGCTCTCTGGAAAAGCGGGAACCCAAGATGTGTTCTTCCATATTTTCAATCATTTGCACCAAAACGGGAAGCAGGTAATCCTTACCAGTGACAAGGCTCCTGTAGATATGATCGATATTGAACAACGCTTACTGTCTCGTTTTAAATGGGGACTTTCAGCAGAACTCAACCATCCAGATTATGATACTCGTGTGGCGATCATCAAAAATAAATTGTACCGCGACGGTGTAGAAATGCCGGAAGAAATCGTTGAGTTTTTGGCCAATAACATCAAAACCAACATTCGCGAACTAGAAGGTGCTATCATTTCACTTATTGCACACTCCTCTTTCAACAAAAAAGATATAACGATAGATCTTGCCAAGAAAATTGTAGACAACTATGTGAAGCACACCAAGCGTGAAGTTTCTATAGACTACATTCAAAAAGTGGTGAGTGAATATTTCCAGATGGATGTAGAGACACTACAATCGAAAACCAGAAAACGCCATATTGTACAAGCAAGACAATTGGCCATGTTCTTTGCTAAGAAATTTACAAAAGCATCTTTAGCTTCCATCGGTTCACAAATTGGGCAGCGCGACCATGCCACTGTACTACACGCTTGTAAAACGGTAGACAACCTGTCTAGTACCGACAAGCAGTTTCGGAAATATGTAGAAGATCTTCAGAAAAAATTGACCCTATAAATTGAATCCTGCTTTACGCGGGATTTTTTATTTTTACAAATAGTGTCACCTAAAATTCAATTCACTACATGAAAAAAATACTCATGGTCTGCCTTGGCAACATTTGCCGTTCTCCCTTGGCAGAAGGCCTTCTAAAATCGAAAGTAGACCCCTCTAAAGTTGAAGTTCAATCTGCAGGTACTGGCGGCTGGCATGTAGGCGAGCTACCCGACCCACGAAGTATTGAAATTGCAAACAAATATGGGCTCGATATTACCAATCAACGTGGAAAACAATTTTCGACCTACGATTTTGAAATCTACGACCATATTTTTGTGATGGACAACAGCAACTACCGCGATGTGATGAAGTTAGCAACCAACCCTTATGAAGAACAAAAGGTACATCTCATATTAGAAGAAACGCATCCCGGAGAAAAACGCGACGTACCCGACCCTTATCATGGAGGAGACGAAGGCTTTGAGAATGTCTATCAACTTCTGGATGCTGCATGTGAAAAAATTGCAGCTCGACTTTAGTTTTAGATTCCACGTCTTTTTAAGTATCTTAGTAGTTCAAAAAAAAATATGAAAAAAATCCCTTTACTACTCGTACTTTTCTTGAGCTCTTTTATGTTCGCTCAGAATATCTCTTTAGAACCCTTTGCTACAGGTTTTTCACAGCCCGTAGACTTAAAAAATGCTGGCGACGACCGTTTATTCGTGGTAGAACAAGCTGGTAGGATACAAATTGTAAATCCTGATGGAACCACCAATGCCAACCCATTTTTAGATATATCCTCACAGGTTACATCAGGTGGTGAACGCGGGTTATTAAGCGTAGCCTTTCACCCTGATTATGCTACCAACGGATTCTTTTATGTAAATTATACATTTACCGAGAGTTCAGATTTGTTTACCAAAATTGCTCGATACTCGGTAGACCCCGCAGATCCAAATATCGCATTACCTGGATCTGAACTTGAATTACTGAGGTATGAACAACCTTTCAGCAACCACAATGGCGGATTTATAACATTTGGACCAGACGGATTTCTTTATATTTCTTCTGGAGATGGTGGTTCAGGCGGTGATCCTGGCAATAGAGCTCAAAACACCGAATTGCTCTTAGGAAAACTGCTCCGAATAGATGTAGATAGCCCCGTGGGTGGAGTTAATTATGGGATACCCCCATCCAATCCATTTGCTGGAAATCCGTCAAATGCACAAGAAATTTGGGCGTATGGTTTACGGAATCCATGGAAATTTTCATTCGATAGTATCACAGATGACCTTTGGATTGCAGATGTTGGCCAAAACGCAATTGAAGAAATAAACAAGGTTGGTGTAGATGAAGCAGGTTTAAATTATGGTTGGGTTTGTTTTGAAGGATCACAGCCCTACACCCCACTTCCCCCTTTGGCAAACTGTCCGCCACCATCGGCTGGTCTTACGGGACCCGTTGCAGAATACCCGCATTCACAAGGTTCGTCGATCACGGGAGGTTATGTATACAATGGAACTTTACAGCCGTCGTTGCAAGGGTATTATTTCTTTGCCGATTTTGTGTCGGGATTGATCGGTACGGTTGACAATACAAATGTTTTGAACAACCTAGGAACGTTTGGAGGTAATTGGTCTACGTTCGGAGTTGACCAAAATGACGAGCTGTTTATCGTGAATTACAGTGGAAGTATTTCAAGAGTTGCAGAATCACCCATTGCAGGCTTAGACGAAAATGACGCTAGCACTTTCTATATGTACCCAAATCCGACATCAAATAATGTTACTATAGCACTCAAAAATAGCTTGCTATCAGGTTATACGATATTAGACCTAAAGGGAAGTGTACTCTTTTCCGAAGAAAAAATGGCTACTGCTAATAAAGAAATTGATATTTCAACACTTTCACAAGGAATTTATCTTTTGAAGGTAACAACGCAAAACAATACTACCTTGATAAAGAAACTAGTGGTAGAATAAATTTGCCATGGACACCAAAAAAGGAAACCTTTATTTAATACCATGTACCCTGGGCGATACTCCACCATTGGAAGTATTGCCCTTGTTGGTTAAAAAGGCAATCGAAGAAATAGACCACTACATTGTAGAACATGAAAAAAATGCGCGTCGATTTATAAAAAGTATTGCACCGAGAAAGCCACAACCCTCACTTCATTTTAACCTAATTAATAAATTTACAGACGACAGTGAAATTCCTTCTATGCTCGCTCCATGCCATGACGGGTTCGACGTAGGGGTGTTGAGCGATGCTGGATGTCCCGGCGTTGCAGATCCTGGTGCTTTAGCGGTTGCAGCAGCGCATAGACAAGGTATTCGGGTGGTTCCTTTGGTGGGACCATCTAGTATTCTTTTGGCTTTAATGGGCAGCGGATTTAACGGGCAAAATTTTGCCTTCAATGGTTATTTACCTATCGACAAAAGAGAACGCCGCCAAGAAATTAAACGGTTAGAGCGCCTTTCAGCAGAACAAAGCCAATCGCAACTCTTTATTGAAACTCCCTACCGTAATAACCAACTACTCGAAAGTATTCTAAACACAGTACAACCTGAAACACTTGTTTGTGTGGCCTGCGACATAACGTTACCTACCGAGTATATTAAAACCATGCCTGCTTCGGTGTGGGGCAAAACAAAAGTGGACCTCAATAAGAGGCCCACTATATTTATTATTCAGAAATAGAAGTGTGTCTTACGCCTTCAATTTCACTTTTGCTTTTTTGTTCGGTTTAATGAATGACGTATCGTATCCAGAGAATTTTTTAAGATAATACCCGATGGAAGTTCCGAAAGCATCACTAAATCCGGTTGCACCACCACTTCTCAAGTATTTCTTCACGTTACCGGCACCCGCTAAGTGGGCAGCAGCTAAAATACCAGACTCTGTTACGCGAATTCCACCCACGGTTTTACCCACAAAGCGTTTGATGTCCCGACGTAAAATCCATTTATTTCTAGCGGTATAGGCACTAAAAGCAGCCTCCTGCAATTTAGAATCTTTTAAAAATCTATCTGGATTGTAAACACCGATCATCTTCAGGGTGTTTACATTAAACTGATACTTTCCTAAGTATCCGAATTCATTTATAATCGTATAGTCACCTCTAGATTCTTTGAAGCCAAGCGCTTCTCTAAAACCGACATAGGTCTTACCTAAGAACAAATGATTGCTGCTCAAAGGTTTAATTTCTACCACCTCATCAACGTTTGGTACGTAGAAATATAGTTCTAATCCTTCCGTAGAAAAAAGAGATGTTTCTGTTTCCTTTTTGAAGGTAAATCCAGTCGCGATGTATGCCACGGCAACTAGAAGAACGGCTATTCGTATATATTTTGTTTTTATCATTTTGTTGAATTTTGGTAGGAAGCTACCTACCACAATTTCAGCGCGCAAAAATACGAATTATTTTATAAACTTGATTCACAAGCTGTTAAAGTTTGTTAAAGCATCTAGAGGCATCATTTCCAAAGAATCAATAGAATCTACAAAACGTAGTAATATTAGTTGAAAATAGGATAGAAAAGTGCTAAATCACTAAAAAACAATCAACTAAGTTATAAACACCGTAAAATGAAAAAAGTTGGGCTTGTCAACCCAACTTTTTCAATAATTATAGTGTCACTCTGGCGTTCGCATCTGGTACGATGGAAGTTAAATCATATCCTCCAAAACGCTTCATGTACTTCGTAATTGGTACATTATTGGCGTCTGCAAAGATATTTTCACCTTCAGAATCTAGGAACTTCATTACGTTCCCAGCACCGCCCAAATGAGCCGCTGCGATTAGACCTGATTCAGTTATCTGAATACCAGCGATGTATTGGCCTACATATTCAGTAATATAATCTTGAAGCACAAATTTATTCAGGGAAATAAGCGTAGAAAACGCTTCCTCCTGCAAATCTGGACTATTCAAGAACGTATATTTACTTTTTACGCCAACCCATTCAAGGGCTGAACGGCCAAACTGGTATTTGCCCATATAACCAAGTCTATTTACAGCTTTATAGTTTCCACTGCTTTCACTAAAGCCGAGGTCTTCAGCAAAGCCAAAAAATGACTTCCCAAGAAAAGGAACATCCTCTTCTGGGTTCATATTCACTTCAAACTCGTAAGGAACATAGGCTTGTTCGCCTACAATATTAGAAATGAATATCGAACCGCTATTACGTTCCGCCTTTGTAGTTGGCGAAAAACCTAACATGGCAAAAGCCATAATTAGGGGCAGCACAGACAATTTCATAAAACGATTTACCATGTTCTATTTATTTTAGTTATAATTATTGCCTTCTAACTTCGTGCCAGAAGGAAATTCCTAAAACAAACATAAACTTGTAGCTAGCAAATCCATGCTTGCTAAAAGGCTTTATGAAATTTGTACGTCAATGAACTTAAATATCTTACGTTGTTATTTTAAACTTTCAACAACACTCTAAATATAGTAGTACCACACGGCTTTAAAGGTGCTATTAACAGTCTTTAACCCGTCGATTAATAAAGGTTTAACGTTAAAAAGTAGAAGAAGCTCCGAACGATTATCTGTTCACGCCTTGTTGGGAAATCCACCGTACATATTCCGCCTTGTTACGGTTATGTTGGGCTAAGGTTTTCGCAAATTTATGGTAGCCAAAGTTGTCTACATTCGCAACAAAGTATAGGTAGTCATGCTTTTCATAGTTAAGCACCGCATCGATAGACGAAATGTCGGGCATAGCAATAGGGCCAGGCGGTACACCTGCATATTTGTAGGTGTTATAAGGAGAGTCTATTTCCAGGTCTTTATAGAGCACCCGTTTAATAATTTGGTCGAAATCATTTTCAGCCCGTTTTTTTGCATAAATAACGGTGGGGTCGGCCTGCAATAGCATGCCACGCTGCAGTCTGTTCATATAAACTCCCGCTACCCGTTTACGCTCGTCTACTTTTGCAGTTTCTTTCTGAACAACAGCTGCTAAGGAAACTACTTGGGTTGGTGTCATGTTCAATTTTTCGGCTTTGGCCAAGCGCTGTTCGTTCCAAAACCGTTTGTATTCTGAAATCATTTTATCCCGAAACCCTTCAGCTGAAGTATTCCAGTAAAATTCATAGGTGTTCGGAACATAAAAACCCAATGCCGTGGCTTCGTTCTGTTCGTTTTCAGCTAAAAAGGTGGCATCCTTCATCGCATTCAAGAGCGAAATACTATCAGCCTCTATTTGCCTGGCTATTGCACCTGCCAAATCTTCAAGACGTTCTTGGTTGTTAAATTTCACTTGTATCGGAATGTTTTTACTACGTAGCGCGTTTACAATATCATTGTTGTTCATCCCCTTTTCAAGAATGTAATGTCCAGGTTTTACATTGGTAACATAGCCTTTTCTGTTGGCTACAGCATTAAAGCTTTCCATATCATCGAGCAGTGGCCCCAGTTCTTGTTGTACTTCGTAAAAAGTAGCATCGGTGGGGATAAATACATGGGCTTCGGTATTACTAAAAGCAGTATTTGGGGTAAACACCGTGGTATAGACATACCATGAAAAAATTCCCATACCCACGAGGCCGAGGAGTACGATAGTGATTAAAATTTTCTTGATATACATTGTGTGCTATTCTTTAAAAATACGGTTGGCAAATTTACGAACTTAGGATGAGCTGGTAGAGCACTTCGTCTTTAAAACCTTTGGCAGCATAAATCCAATCTTTTTTTACACCTACTGCTTGATACCCCAAATTTTCAAAAAGTTTTTTACTACGTTCATTATCAGCTGTAATGTTTGCATAGATTTGGTGCACATTGAGATGGGTTGCAACATATCGTGAAAGCAGCTGTAGCGCTTCAACGGCGTACCCCTTCCCCCTATCCTGTTCTTTAAAAATAATAATTCCAACACCCACCCTTCGATGCTTCGGTTCAAAGTCGAATAAGTCGTTAAATCCGAGCACTTTGTCATCTTCAGCAGCACAAATTACTAAGCGCAACTGTTTTACCTCATAAATATCACGATGCGAATTTTCTAAATATTGCTGAAGCACATATTTTGAGAAAGGTTGTGATGTATGGCTCACCTCCCAAATGGCTTCTTCGTTTTCAAGGGCGTATAAAAAGTCTAAATCTGACGGTTCAAGTGCGCGTAAATAGATATGTTCTCCTTGTAACGTTTTCATCTTAAACACTAATAATTCCTGTGAATACCTGCGTAGCTGGACCGATTAAATAAACTTCCTTATACCCATTTTCTGTTTTTTTGAAACGTACTTGTAATTGTCCTCCAGGCTGTTCTAGGGTTACCGTTTCAGAAGCCGTTAATCCCCTAGCGTGCACGGCCAAAGCTACAGCAGTAACACCAGTGCCACAAGACAATGTTTCGTTTTCTACTCCCCGCTCGTAAGTGCGAACGGCAAAAACGCCGTTTGGCTTGGATTCTACAAAATTAACGTTAGCTCCGGCTTTTCCATACACATCATTTCTTATAGTACGTCCATTTTGGTATACGTCAAATGCTGTCAAATTGTCAACCAATTGCACGTGGTGCGGCGATCCCGTGTCTAGAAACGTATAATTTTCTTCTTCGGAAATTTTAGCAACATCGTTCATCTTTAAAGACACCACCCCGTTTTCAATCGTTGCTTGGTGCATCCCATCAATCGCTTCAAAGGTTGCAGTTGTTTCGATAATTCCGAGATGTTTTGCAAAATCTGTAATGCATCGCCCGCCATTACCACACATGCTACTTATATTTCCATCTGCATTATAATACACCATTGTAAAATCTGCAGCTGTATGGTTTTCTAGCAATATCAAGCCATCTGCCCCGATGCCAAATTTTCGGTCGCATAGTTGAGCCACCAGTTTGGTATTGTTTTTGGGGAATTGTAATTGGCGATTATCAATAAGTATAAAATCGTTACCCGTACCTTGATATTTAGAAAACTTGATTTCCATGCCTGCAAATGTACAAATTGCGAAGGCTTGTCATTTAGTTTTATAGCTGTTAAATGTGCGTTAAAAGCGAAATTATGCTGAAATATTCTCGTCCTAATAATGTTAGTTAATTATAAATAAAGAAAAAACGTATGAAACAAACTGCTAAATTATTCATGGTGGCCCTTATTGCAGGCGCCTCAACTTTAGGAGGGTACAAGCTTTTTGTTGAATCTGACACTACTACAGCTATTGTTACCCAAGATGAAACTTCTTTTATTCCAACAAATTATACGGGTCTAAATCCTAGCGCATTTAATACCGACTTTACGGATGCTGCAGAAAAGACGGTACATGCCGTTGTTCACGTTAAAAACACAACGGTGAACAGACAACCCACAAACATGATGGAATACTTTTACGGTGGTGGTAAATCGCGCCCTGTAGTTGGCTCTGGTAGCGGTGTTATTATCTCGCCAGACGGTTATATTGTAACCAACAATCACGTTATTGAAAATGCTGCCGAACTACAAGTAACCCTGAACAACAACAAAACTTATAACGCCGAACTTATTGGTACCGATCCCAAAACAGATATTGCGCTGATTCGGGTAGATAGCGATGAAACATTTCCTTACGTTCCGTTTGGGGACAGCAACGAAATAAAAATTGGTGAATGGGTTCTGGCTGTTGGAAACCCTTTTAATCTTACCTCAACAGTTACTGCCGGAATTGTAAGTGCGAAGGCACGCGATTTAAATGAATTTGATCGCAATCCGCAATCGTTTATCCAAACAGACGCCGCAGTAAACCGAGGAAATAGCGGTGGTGCACTCGTAAACACCCGTGGAGAGCTTATCGGAATTAATACCGCCATCACTTCTGAAACTGGAAGTTATGTAGGATATTCATTTGCCGTACCTAGTAACAACGCCCGAAAAGTGATTGAAGATATTATGGAGTTCGGAAATGTACAACGAGGCATCCTAGGTATTTCTACTATCAATACCAAGTTTGCACAGCAACAAGGCATCGATATTTCTGAAGGTGTCTACATTGCCGATATTGAAAAAGGAAGTGGTGCCGACAAAGGCGGACTAAAAAAAGGAGATATCATAAAAAAAATTGACGGATATAAAGTTTCAAAATTCTCTGATCTTGTAGGCTACTTGGGTTCTAAGAGACCCGACGATGTAGTAGACGTAACCGTAGTTCGGGATGGCGACAAGAAAACTGTTCCGGTTACCCTGATTAAGTTGGAAACATTTACGATTGAAGAAACTGGGCTTGAAGTTCGAAATGCGAACAAAGCACAACTAAATGCCTTTGGAGTAAAGAAAGGTGTGGTAGTTTCTGAAACCCAGTCGCGTGATCTGTCTGCACTGAAAGGTGCAATTATCGTTAAAGTTAACGATACAGATGTAGCAAACATCGATGATGTGAAGCGTGTGATGCGCAGCGCTGGATTTGGTGATCCAGTGAAGCTAACCTTTATCGATGGTCAAGGCCAATTAAATTCCTATATTTTTAGATAGCAATACGCTAAAGCTATTATCATTATAAAACAACACCCCTGATTCTAACGTAATGAATCGGGGGTATTTATTTTAGAAATATACTTCACCAAAATTCTAAAAATCTGTACTTTTGCACCCAAATTTAACCCGCCCAATAATTCCTAATAACGGGCCACTAAAAAACACACTATGAGTTTTGATGACGTTTATGAAAAAGAACTGTCTTTTCAAACCGATCGCCGCAAGGCTTCCGTAGAATTTATTAAAACAATAAGCGATCTATGGTACGACAAATCTATTGAATTGGTGCTCTTCCGCAACCAACTTATTGACCGAAATGTTAGCGAAATACTGAACCTTCATGAATACGCTGGCGAGTTTGTACAAAAACCGATTTCAATATTTGATAGTGTAGAGATTGCGCAAGCTATTAAAAGCTTAGACCTTCCACCCGCAAAATTAGACATTGGAAAACTTACCTACGAATACCACTTAGAAGATAATAAGTATGAAGATGCCTTGGCGTTTGTATCAGACAAATTAAAAGATGCAAAAGACGTCAAGGACATCACTCCTAAGGACGTAGTATTATACGGTTTTGGACGTATCGGCCGATTATTAGCGCGTGAGCTAATGACACGTACGGGAAAAGGAAACCAAATGCGCCTTCGTGCCATCGTTACCAGAGGTGCCGTTGATAAAACAGTCTTAGAAAAACGAGCTTCATTACTTCAATACGACTCAGTACACGGAGATTTTCCAGGTACAGTGAGTACCGATGTAGAGAACCAAGCACTCATCATTAACGGAACCACCGTTCATATCATCTCTGCCAACAATCCGGAAGATATCGATTATACTGAATACGGCATTAATGACGCCCTCATCATCGATAATACTGGAGCATTTAGAGACGATGTAGCCCTAGCGCGCCATTTGGTTCCAAAAGGAGCAAGTAAAGTATTGTTAACTGCGCCAGGTAAAAATGTACCCAATATAGTACACGGTGTAAATCATAAAGAGCACGACCCTGCTAAGGTAGATATCTTTTCTGCCGCTTCATGTACCACCAATGCCATTACACCAGTTTTAAAGGCAATTGAAGATAGCCTAGGTGTTGTTCATGGGCACTTAGAAACGATTCACGCCTATACCAATGACCAGAATTTGGTAGACAATATGCACAAAAAATACCGTCGTGGTCGTGCTGCAGCGCTCAACATGGTGATTACCGAAACGGGTGCCGGACAAGCAGTAAGTAAAGCGTTGCCTTCTTTTGATGGCAAACTGACGTCGAATGCAATTCGTGTTCCTGTTCCTAACGGATCTTTGGCCATCTTAAATCTTGAGCTTGAAGCCAAAACTTCAGTAGATGGCATCAATGCCATTATGAAGAAATATGCTCTAGAAGGTGATTTGGTAGAACAGATAAAATACAGCCTGAACAACGAGTTGGTATCTAGCGATATTGTTGGGTCTTCGGCTCCTTCAATTTACGATAGCAATGCAACCATTGTAACTGAAGACGGCAAAAACGCCGTATTATATGTTTGGTACGACAATGAGTATGGCTATAGCCATCAGGTAATCCGTTTGGCAAAATACATTGCAAACGTTCGACGTTTTACATATTATTAATTGAATTTCCTTTTTAAACTGAAAAGCCCATTCTATAACGGATGGGCTTTTAGTTTTTATAAATAGTACAAACTTTTACTGTTTTACAAGTCGCAAAGCATCATCAGTTCCTTCAATTTTAACAAAATAAACACCTGTAGCTAATTGATTCACTGAGATTATATCATTAGGGCTCGTTGAGCCTTCCGATACTTTTAACCCTAATAAATTATATATACTATAATATTTTTTCTTTTTAATTCCTGAAATCTTAAATCCATCTCCCGCTGGATTCGGAAATATTGAGGTGTGAGAATCTTGGGGACTATCTAATGTTGACAGTGTCTCGCTCAACTTATAAATATTTCCAGTATCATTCACAAAAAAGATAGTTCCATTATAAATTTGCATTTGTTTAACCTGATTGCCGCTAAACTCTTCTGACAAATCTTCAACGGTAGCCAAACTTGGGTTATCAACAGGAACTCTACTAATTACGTTACTTAATTGAGAACCATCCCAATATTCTCGAATAAAATAAAGGTATCCAAATCTGTATTGCATACTAAAAACTCTTCCAATATCCTCTAAGAATAAAGTATACTCAGGATTCGCATCATTAACATCAATAGTATATATGTCTGGAATATTACCACTACAACCAATTTCTCCAACATACATTCTACCATTATTCTTCGCCATACTCAATACATCACAAGGAGCATTTGCTAGCAAATATTTCTGAACTGATTCATTTGAGTTAAGACGCTTCCTATGGAGGACACCTCCATAGTCAAAATAAAAATGAAATTCATCCACAAGAGGAACGGAATAAATACTTGTACCTGGAAACCCTGGAGTTGAACCAAATTCTTCATAATTAATGGTGCTTTCATTGGGATTAGCTCTTATAAGGCGTATGTTTGGGTCGAAAATAGGGTCGTAACCTCGAATAAAATAAAGATAATCACTATCGCCTGCAGAAATTAAAAATATAATATCATTACGATCTATGGGAGTGGCTTGGGTATTTAATAAGTTAACCTCTTTAAATCCACTATACGTTGTTACGTACATTTTATCATTTTCCTCAACAACGGTAATACGCCATGCATCATTAATACTCGGAACAACTACTTCATAAGGTATTTGTCCAAATAAAAAACTAATCTTCAAAAAGATTAGTATTACTATTATGGTATATTTCATATCTTATTATTTTATTTTTAAGTTAACTTTTAATTCTGAAATATGCAAGTATACCAAGCAAATCACACAGATTTACAATTATTAATACTTTTATTCAACGGCTAACGAATATTCTACAAACAACCTTCAGACCTCGAACGTGCCAAGCAATTTTTATCTGAACGATTGCTACGGAAGGACTCCATCATATTTATGGCCCTTTCAGATGCAGTAGAAGCCATGGAATTCACACAACTTTATCCGTCATTTTCTTCGGTCTCAACACAACGCACCTACATTTTAAATGATTTGTACGTTTCCGAAGTACATCGCAATAAGGGTATTGGCGAAGCCTTGATGGAACGGGCCAAACAATTTGCCATTTCCGAAGGAGCCAAAGGAATTACGCTAGAAACTGAAGTGAATAATCCCGCCCAACATCTATACGAACGTTTGGGTTGGAAAAAAGATGACGATAAATTTCACTACACATGGGAAATCTAGCCCTACATTTTCCGTATTTTTGTGGTTAAAGTATCACACCATGGACCACCTTACCCGTCTTGAAGAAATGCTAGACCGTGCCAATGCGTCTATTAAAGCCGGCAACTATGAGCAAGCCGAGAACACACTGGAAGAAATGATTAAGATAGACCCGAACTTCGGTAAAACGTACAATCATTTAGGGTTTCTGTATGAAACTAAGTTTAAGGAATACGAAAAAGGAGAAACACTCTATAAATTGTGTTTAGAAAAATCTCCCATGTATCCGGCCATCTACTACAACTATGCGGTCTTACTTTCAACTTTAGGAAAATGGGACGAACTTAAAACATTATTAGACCGAGCCATTACCATTCCCGGGGTTTCCAAATCGACCATATACAACGAATATGCTATTATGTACGAACAACAAGGAAATTTAGACGAGGCGATAGCACACTACCAAAAAACTGGAATGCACACCCTGGATCAAGCAACGCTAGACCGTGCCAAATCATCGATTGCACGTTGTAAGTCGAAAAAAGACCTTTTTTAGATGCGTATAGATATCATTTCTGTTGTTCCAGAACTCCTCCAGAGTCCGTTTGACGCTTCAATTCTGAAGCGGGCCATAGACAAAGGGTTGGTTGAAGTACACATTCATAATTTGCGTGATTTTGCCACCAACAAATACAAGCAGATAGACGACTACCAATTTGGCGGCGGTGCAGGTATGGTGATGATGATTGAACCTATTGACAAGTGTATCACAAAATTAAAGGCAGAACGAGATTATAGTGAAGTTATTTACATGACCCCAGATGGCGACACCTTTAACCAAGGCATGGCTAATGAACTTTCGCTTCACGAAAATATCATCGTACTCTGCGGCCATTACAAGGGTGTAGACCAACGGGTTCGAGACCATTTTGTGACACGTGAAATATCAGTTGGTGATTTTGTATTGAGCGGTGGTGAACTTGCGGCAGCATTGGTATGCGACGCTATCATTCGATTGCTTCCTGGAGTATTAGGTAACGAAACCAGTGCGCTTACCGATAGTTTTCAAGACAATTTGCTAGCACCCCCTATCTACACACGGCCAGCCGATTATAAAGGTTGGAAAGTTCCTGAAATTCTAACCAGCGGCAATACCCCGAAAATTGAAGAGTGGCGAGAAAATGAAGCGCTCAAGCATACCCAGGAACGACGACCTGACCTTTTAGATGACTAATTCCTGAATTATTTTCTTCAACTACTTGCAAGCTAAGCTAAAATCACTATTTTTGCACTCGATTTGCACCAACCTCTGACGATATACGTGAATGTTGCTGTAAGCATAACCATAGTAAAATAAAACAATGGAAGCGTTAGTAAAATACGTACAAGACGAATTTGTAACCAAGAAAGAATTTCCAAAATTTGGAGCTGGAGACACGATTACTGTCTACTACGAAATTCGTGAAGGTGAGAAAAAGAGAACACAGTTCTTTAGAGGTGTCGTGATTCAATTAAGAGGAACAGGTACCACACAAACCTTTACCATTAGAAAAATGTCAGGAACCGTTGGAGTAGAGCGTATCTTCCCAATGAACTTGCCTGCACTACAAAAAATTGAGATCAACAAAAAAGGAAGTGTACGCAGAAAGCGTATTTACTACTTTAGAGGTCTTACCGGTAAAAAAGCTAGAATCCGCGAAAAGCGCCAATAGTTAGTTACCTACAGTACTTACAGAGCGACTCCTTAACGGGGTCGCTTTTTTTGTGAACAATTGTTAATAAGCTACGTTTATAAAATGTTGATAGATAACACCTTGCAATGTTTGTTTTTTTCAATCGGTGTAGTACATTAGCACTATCGAAACAATGCAACCATTGTTTTGTAAACATAAAGTAACGTTCTTTATTTCTTTTTGGTAGTTGTTTGACAAGCTAACGGTTCTCACGAACGGTTACTTTGGAGACTATTAAAAAGTTTGGAAGTAGTTTTTTGGGGATGAGTTCTTCAATGCAAATTGTAAGAAACGCCTCATCATAAAAACAGTATACTTCTTTTTGAAATACGGTCACAGCGGCGAGGGTATAATAAACTCGCATCACATCGAAAGATGCGTTGGTAACGGCACGATTTCACAAGGAGCCATAATAGAGTGCCTCGCACGCTGTTATGGCTTTTCTTGTTTTACAAAGAGAAAATCTCCCGTTTTTAAATGGTTTTTTTATTTCTTCAATTCTCAATCATCAACAAATTATTAAAAAACTGATAAAGTTTGATTCCACATCGCTGCTTCCCTTTTATTCGGCTATCTAAATCCGTATCTTTGCAGCCCACCGTAGTAATACGGTGAAACGACATTAAAAATAGTACCAACCGACATAAAATCTTTCAATATGACCAAGACCGCTAAGATTATCTATACCAAAACCGATGAAGCTCCATTTTTGGCTACCCATTCTTTGTTGCCAATCGTTGAAGCTTATACAAGACCTTCAAACATACAGGTTGAGACACGTGATATTTCACTCGCAGGTAGGATATTAGCAGCCATGGTAGATTATTTACCAAAAGAACAACAAGTTTCTGATGCGCTGGCAGAATTGGGTGAATTGGCTAAAACACCAGAAGCCAACATCATAAAATTACCAAACATCAGTGCTTCAATTCCGCAATTAACTGCTGCGATTTCTGAGCTTCAGGCGAAAGGATATGCTATTCCAGACTATCCTGAAAATCCAACAAACGACGAAGAGCAAAAAATTAAAACCGCCTATGATAAAGTGAAAGGTAGTGCGGTAAACCCAGTATTACGAGAAGGTAATAGCGACCGTAGAGCCCCAAAAGCCGTAAAAAACTACGCCAAGAAGAATCCACACCGAATGGGAGCTTGGAGCGCAGATTCTAAAAGTCATGTCGCCACCATGCAGTCGGGCGATTTCAGACACAACGAGCAGTCGGTAACCATAAACAACCAAGGAAGTGTATCGATCATTTTGAAAAGCAATGATGGTTCAGAAACAATTTTAAAAGAAAACATCGCGGTACTTGAAGGTGAAATTATTGATGCTTCGGTGTTAGAGAAAAAAGCGCTGCTTTCGTTTCTACGTGAGCAAATAAAAGACGCTAAAGACAAAGGCGTGTTGTTTTCACTACACATGAAAGCCACCATGATGAAGGTAAGCGACCCCATTATTTTTGGACATGCTGTTAGAGTATTCTTCGCTGATGTATTTGAAAAGCATAGCGAAGCACTAAAAGAGGCAAATGTTGATCCAAACAATGGTTTTGGAGATGTCTTGAATGACATTGGTAAACTTCCGCAGGCAAAACGTGACGAAATTTTAGCAGACATAGACGAAGCGTTTGAAAACAATCCAGACCTCGCCATGGTAAATAGCGACAAAGGGATTACCAACTTGCATGTACCAAGTGATGTGATTATAGATGCTTCTATGCCAGCAATGATTAGAACATCTGGGCAAATGTGGAACGCTGAAGGAAACCAGCAAGACACAAAAGCTGTAATTCCTGATAGTAGTTATGCCGATTTGTATGAAGCGACCATCGAATTCTGTAAAAAACATGGCGCTTTCGATCCTACAACCATGGGAACCGTTCCAAACGTTGGCTTAATGGCACAAAAAGCAGAAGAATACGGATCGCACGACAAGACTTTCGAAATAAAAAAAGCAGGTACCGTATCGGTAATCAACACCAACGGAACTACCTTGATGTCGCATACAGTAAATGAAGGGGATATCTGGCGTATGTGTCAGGTAAAAGACCTGCCAATTCAAGATTGGGTAAAATTAGCCGTAAGCAGAGCACGCGCAACAGGTTGGCCAGCAGTGTTCTGGTTAGATGAAAATCGTGCACACGATGCCGAACTGATTAAAAAAGTAAACAAATACCTACCTAATCACGATACGAGCGGACTAGAAATAAAAATATTATCGGTTGCCAAAGCTACCGAATACACGCTTGAACGAGTGAAAAATGGTGAAAACACCATTTCAGTTACCGGAAACGTATTACGGGATTACTTAACCGATCTGTTCCCAATTTTAGAGTTGGGAACCAGTGCCAAAATGTTGTCTATCGTTCCTTTAATGAACGGAGGCGGACTGTTTGAAACAGGTGCGGGTGGTTCGGCTCCCAAACACGTACAACAGTTCGTGGAAGAGGGACATTTACGCTGGGACTCCTTAGGCGAATTTTTAGCCATCGCGGTATCCCTAGAGCATTTAGGTGCTACGTACAACAATGATAAGGCGTTGCTTTTATCTGAAACCTTAGATGATGCTACCGAAAAGCTTTTAGAAAACAAAAAAGGACCGTCTAGAAAGGTGAACGAGTTAGACAACCGCGGAAGTCACTTTTACCTCGCGATGTATTGGGCTGAAGCTTTAGCTAACCAAGACAAAGATGAGACTTTAAAAGCTCGATTTACTCCTGTTGCTGAAAAAATGAAGAAGCATAAAGATGTTATCCTACAAGAATTAATAGACGCTCAAGGGCATCCAGTAGATATTGAAGGGTATTACCAACCCAATATCGCACGCGTGAATGATGAAATGCGTGCCAGCGACACCCTTAACAATATACTATCAGAAATTAAATAAGTAATACAAAGCCTTCCTATAGCGGGAAGGCTTTTTTATACCGCCCTAGTTAGTACTTTTAAATAAAATTGCTTTTGAAAAATATTCTCTGCCTATTGCTTTGCCTTTTATTAGGTACAGCAACCTTTTCACAAGAAAAATATACCCTTAGCGGGACCGTTTCTGAGGCAGATACGGGAGAGACTTTGTTTGGTGTAAACGTAATTATTCCGTCGCTTCAAACGGGAACAATTACCAACGAATACGGTTTCTATTCGATCACACTTCCAGAAGGAAGTTACGAGGTTTATTATAGCAATATTGGCTTTACCACTGTACAGAATAAGGTGGCACTTTCAGAAAATACCACTTTGAATATTTCGTTGGAAACCGATACTCAACAATTAGACGAAGTCATCATTAAAACAGATGTTGAAGCACTCAATATCCGGAAACCAGAGATGAGTGTGAACCGTCTCACCGCTGAAACCATAAAAAAAATTCCCGTGGTATTGGGCGAAAAAGACGTTATAAAGGCTATCACCCTACTTCCTGGAGTAACCAATGCTGGTGAAGGTGCTAGCGGATTCAACGTGCGAGGCGGGGCGGCAGACCAAAATCTTATTCTTTTAGATGAGGCAACGCTTTATAATTCGTCTCACCTTTTTGGTTTTTTCTCTGTTTTCAATCCAGATGCAATCAAAGACCTTACTTTATACAAAGGTGGCATTCCTGCACGTTATGGAGGGCGCATTTCTTCTGTACTCGACATTTACCAAAAAGATGGTAGTAAACGCGATTTTCGTGCCAATGGTGGTATTGGCCTAGTAGCAAGCAGACTACTATTGGAAGGTCCCATAAAAAAAGATACAGCGTCATTCTTAGTGGGTGGACGTAGTAGTTACGCGCATTTATTTCTTCCGCTATTCGACAATGATAATGTAGCCTACTTTTATGACCTAAACACAAAAATAAGCTACAATGTAAATGACAACAATCGCTTGTATTTGTCTGGTTACTTTGGCCGTGATGTTTTTTCGATTGCAGATAGCTTTAGTAATAACTTCGGAAATGCCACTATCAACTTGCGATGGAATCATTTATTTACCGACAAATTGTTCAGTAATCTATCGTTGATTTATTCAGATTATTACTACGGACTCGAACTTAATTTTGTTGAATTTGACTTCGACAGTGGAATCCAGAATTTTAATTTGAAATACGATTTCACCCATTACCTAACCGACAATCTCAAACTCCAATACGGAATCAACGGTATTTATTACCAATTCAACCCCGGTGAAATAAATCCGACTACCGAAACCTCGGGAATCAATCCTTTTAAACTCACTAAAAAATACGCCACAGAAAATGCTGCTTATGCAGATGCTGAAATACAAATTACCGACCGTCTTTCGGTACAGGCCGGATTACGACTTTCAACCTTTAACAGACTAGGGCAGGATGCACTCAATGTATATGAAAATGACAACCCTATTTTGTATAATTCCGATTTAGATATTTATCAAAAAGCGACGCCAATCGACACTATTTCCTTTAAGAGAAGTGAGACCATAAAAGCGTTTGCAAATCTAGAGCCCAGGATAGCAGCCGCTTTTCAGCTAAATGAAACTACTTCGGTAAAAGCTAGTTACAATCGTACCGCACAGTACATTCACCTTATCAGCAACACCACCTCTCCTACTCCATTCGATATTTATGCGCCCAGCGGAAAGTTTATAGAACCCCAATTGGCAGATCAAGTTGCAGCAGGGTTCTTTAAAAAATTCGACCGGTATTCGTTTGAAGTCGAAACCTTTTATAAAACGGTTTCAAACCGATTGGATTATGTAGACGATGCCGACCTGATTGCAAATGATGCCGTAGAGCAAATTTTATTAACTGGTGAAGCGAGGGCATATGGTCTCGAATTCCTTCTCAGAAAAACCGAAGGAAAATTACAAGGATGGATTGCCTACACACTGTCTAAAAGTGAACAACGTACGCCAGGCAGAACTCCAGAAGAAATTGGGATTAACAACGGCCAATGGTACAATTCGGCCTGGGACAAACCACATGATATTTCGGTTACAGCCCAATACGAACTCAGCAAAAAATGGTCATTTGGCGCCAATGCCATCTATCAAACTGGGCGCCCCAGTACCTTTCCTTCGGGACAATATGAATATAATAATATAACTGTACCTGTTTATGAAGCCAGAAATAGCAGCAGATTACAGGATTTTCATCATATAGATGTTTCGGCTACATATACCCCGAAACCTGAGAATACGAAACGTTGGAAGAGCGAATGGGTTTTCAGTATTTACAATATCTACAACCGAAAAAACGCTGCCTCTCTTTCGTTTAGGGAAAACACGGATATTGGACAGAATGAAGCGGTCCGGCTCTCTATATTTGGTATTATTCCTGCCATTACCTATAACTTTAAATTCTGACAATGAAGCCACTCATTTACATAGCAATCTTAGCACTTACATTTACTGCATGTGAAGATGTAGTAGAAATAGATTTGAATGAAAGTGCTCCAAAATTGGTCATAGATGCAAAATTAACGCGCGATAAAACAACCGATGCTTCAGAAGTATATGTTCGCCTCACTACCACGGCTCCCTTTTTCGACAATGTGATCCTTACGGTTTCAGACGCATTAGTGACCATAAGTTCGCCGTCTGGTGTTACTACTCTAGATCATACAGCGAACGGAATATACACAGCGACTATTTCAGTAGAAAATGAAACTGAATACACTTTAGAAGTTAGCTATAGCAATGAAACATTTACGGCCACAGAAACGCTCAATACAGTTCCTACGTTAGAATTTGTTGAACAACGCGATGATGGTGGCTTTAGCGGTGATGACATTGAACTAAAAGCTTTTTTCACTGACCCAGCAGGGGTTGACAACTATTATTTTTTTGAAGGCTTATCGCAACGAGGCGATGTGTACGACACGTTTTTTGATGAATTTTTTGATGGCAACTCTATATTCGGATTTTATTCGGTAGAAGATTTGCAGCCCGATGATGAAGTGGATTTTGTACTGAGCGGAGTTGATCAAGAATTCTATAATTTTATGTTCATATTATTGCAACAAGGTTCTGATGATAGTGGCGGACCGTTTGAGACACAGCCTGCCACTGTACGGGGAAATATTGTGAATACTACCAACCCAGATAATTTTCCGTTGGGATATTTCCGGGTTTCTGAAATTTCCACCTTGTCGTATACCGTTCAATAAATTGTAACTTTATACCATGAGTTTCACAAAAACCACAGAGGCAGAATCGCATTATAACCATTTAGAAAAAATGGAAATTTCAGCATTGCTTCAACATATCAACAACGAAGATAAAACAGTTCCCTTGGCTGTTGAGAAAGCGCTTCCCGAGATTGAAAAGCTAACCGCCTTAGTTGCGGATCGATTAAAAGCTGGAGGACGACTATTCTATATTGGCGCAGGTACCAGCGGTAGACTGGGAATCGTAGACGCAAGTGAATGTCCGCCCACATTTGGCGTAGACCACGGTTTGGTAGTAGGAATTATGGCTGGAGGAGATTCGGCAATTCGAAAAGCAGTCGAGTTCGCAGAAGATTCACAATCTCAGGGTTGGGAGGACTTACAAGAGCATCAAATTTCAGAAAAAGACATTGTAATTGGTATCGCAGCTTCTGGCACTACCCCCTATGTGATTTCAGCACTCAAAAAGTGTAACGAAAACAATATTGCTACGGGATGTATTACCTGCAACCATGGGAGTCCATTACACCAAGTAGCCCTATATCCTGTAGTAGTTGTGGTAGGCCCTGAATTTGTTACTGGAAGTTCTCGAATGAAAGCTGGCACAGCCCAAAAGTTGGTTCTCAATATGATTTCAACGGTAGCAATGATTCAAATGGGTCGTGTACAAGGAAACAGAATGGTAGACATGCAATTAAGTAACAATAAATTAGTAGACCGTGGTACCCGTATGATCATGGACGAACTGGAAATTAAGGAAGATGAAGCCACATTCCTATTAAAAAAACACGGCAGTGTGCGTACGGCTATAAACAGTTACAGAAATGAGCGATAAGCAACGCGGCCATACAGACAAGCAATTACTCATTAAAGGGCTAAAGCGTCTGGCACTGGCACTTCCGCTATTGGTTCTAACCACTTATCTATTTACGTTTACATTCTTAAACAAAGAAACCATCCCAATGTATTACATTTTACCGCTTGCAATACTTGGGATGGCTGGAACTATTTTTACACTATTTAGTGGAATAAAGTTAGTCCTAAAATCTATGTTTCATTAATTACTCTTTTATAAATTTTAATGTTTGTATTTGGTTCCCTGAACGAACGGTTAACAGGTATATTCCATTAGACAAATTAGAAACATCTAAGGTAGCAGACGTCGTCCCTATTTCTTTTTCCAAGAGCATCTGCCCTAATACTGAATGCAATACAATACTATCAATAGAAACTTCGCTTGAAATATTCAGGGTATTTGTAACTGGGTTCGGATACAAATTCACCGAGTTTTTGTCGAATTCATTTACACCTAACACCAAGTTTACCGTTACTTCTAGTGGATCACTTATACAGCTGAAATCGATGGACGCGGCAAAATAATCTTCGCCATCTTCGAGCAATGTACTATATGGTAACGAATTTGTATTGCTCATAGCGTCAGCCGCTGTGGCATACCAAGATACGTCGGTAGGATCTACCACTAAATCGGCAATGGTAGCTCCGTCATCAAATGTTTGCACTGCATCTCCAACGGGTGTGCTTGGTGTAGAACATGGCATTAACGTGGCTCTTGTAAAAAACTGACTAGAACCACCAGCAGACAAAAGACTGGCAGTTCCGGTATCTATATCTAATAGATTAATATTATTTCCTGTAGAAAATACGATATTGCCATTGTCAAGCGAGGCAACACCTCGTAAAGCTCCAACATCATAATAATTTAGAATTTCGCCATCTGTCTCTGAGAATTCGTACAATCCAGGACCATTGGGTACCGACGGACTAAATACTCCTGCGATTATAGAATTATTCTCGTCGTCTATTTCCATTTGCTGCAAGAAATCTACAACGCCCAATTCTACAATATTTCCTATAATATTTCCGTCATAATCTCTTCTTTCAATTCGAGTTGCCGTAGTGATATATGAAATATAAACTTCGCCATTGCCTTTATCAACCACATCGAAAGCAGATCCATCTGTCGTAAAAGAGCCGAGATCAGTACCATCAAAATCGAATCGAACAATCGAATTTCCTGGTGCCCCATTATTAGAACCGGCGTTGGTCACCCACACCTCTTTATTATCGACCACTGCCATACCTTTAATGTTATCCAAACCTCCTGTAATGATACTTATAAATGTCCCTGATAAATCGTAACGGTAAATATGATCATCTGTCTGGTCTGATATCCAAAGTTCGTCATCCACCCGAACAATTGCTTTGGGCAATGCCTGATTTTGAGGTGTTAGATCAATAAACTGTGGATCGAGGATAGATCCATCTGCGGGATCTATTAAAATTACAAATGGTTCTTGAAGCGCCAAGATCCTTTCTTGCGCCTGTAGCAATTCAATTCCGCAAAATGTTATACACAACATTAGCAGTAACGTTAAAGTAGTTTTTGTTTTCATATCGTAAATTCAAAATTATACAACTAAAGTAGGAAAAATTATATAAATTATACTTTACCAGTTTGTACACCCAATTTGTTTTATAAAGAATAACCTAGAAATATTTGAAATTATTCTAAAGGTAAAGCATGTTTACGATCAATAGCCAACAATACAATTACTTTAGTTCCAATTGCATTTCCATTGGAGTCTTTCAGATCAACAATTTCAAATTCTGATCCAGAAGTGTTCCCAGGGTCAAAAATTTGCAATCGTTCTTCAGTAAGTTTAAGTCCGTACGATTTACGATTGAGTAATTTTCGGCTACGTATTTCACGGGATTTTTCTCTTCCTATACCATTGTCTGTAATGCAAATTTTTAACATTGCATCTGCTACCTCTACAGAAAGTTTCAGGTCTTTGGGTCCTAGTTTAGGTGACAATCCGTGCCATATTGCATTCTCTAAAAAAGGTTGCAATAGTAACGCAGGCACTTTAATAGTATGAAGCGGAATTCCATCGCCAACATGCAGTTTAAAATTAAAACTTTCATTAAATCGGATTTTTTCAATCTGTATATAATGCTCTGCAATTTCTAACTCTTCTTTTAATGAAATGTCTTTTTCCATAGAGGAAGACAATATGAGGCGAACAAGTTTGCTGAATTTATTCAGATAGTACACGGCCTTCTCTTGTTCGTCATCAATCATAAAGCATTTTATAGAATTAAGGGCATTGAATATAAAATGTGGGTTCATTTGGCTTCGTAGGGAAGCGAGTTTTATTTCGGCTAATTCTTTTTCTAATGTGGTCTGTTTAGCCAGCATTCGTTCTAACTCAACCTTTTTGTTTAGGTTGGATACATCTTCTTCTAAGCGAAATTGAATGGCATCTCTAAGCTTTTCATTCTCCTGCAATTGATGAATGAGCTCTTTATCGGCTTTTTGTTTCTCGCTCAAAATTAACCGCTGTTTATGCCCTAGCCCAAGTGAGAATAGCATGTTTTCCATAATAAGACCAATATAGAATATAGAAACAAACATTTCGGTTCCAGCGATTGGTTCTATAAAATGTGTAAAGGCTTGTATTAGTGCAATAAGCGAAAAGATAAGAAAGGCCGCAGAACCGAACACGATATAATATTTTAAATTACCCGGTGCCTTTAATAGGGGAATATAGCAAATTGCAGCAAAAACTGTTAAAACAACAGACATCGCTATATATACCGTATCAGTAAGAGCAGTGTTTCCTGAAACGATATAAATTATCTCTGTCGATAAATTCATTACAAATAATAAAATTACGCCCCAAAACACAAATCGATACCACTTGGGAGCATACGATTTTAAGTTTACGAAGGTAAATGCGAACACAAAATAAATGGTATTATATGCCCATTCAATATTACTTGAAAAATAACGCAATTCATCGACTAAATGGTCAAGCGGCTCCCATTGTTGAAAGAACATGTTCCCAGCAAAAAGACTCTGGCGCACAAACAGCAAAAAGGTATACAGACTGTAGTACAAATAACTTTTATCTCTATTCTGAAAATAGAGTGAAAAGTGATAGACAGTCAATACTAGTAAACCACCGATAATAAAGGTAGATATCCCACTTTGGTGCGGGTTCTCAAATATTTGTTGTAGTTGGTCTATGTTTCCGTTACAATTATAAAAGTTGTTCTAAAGCTTTGAGCAATTCTTGTTTTTTCGAACGTGAGACTGGAATCGTCTGCCCTGTGTCCATTATAAGGTGGTGTCCATCGGTTCTAACATATTCTTTTACGTGGTGAAGTTGAACCAGATACGAGTTATGTGTCCTGAAGAAAACCTCTTTCATTAACTCGGCATCAACTTCTTTTAAATTCATGGTGATCACATGCTTTGTTCCGTCTTTCAGATAAATTTCGGTGTAGTTGCCATCCGATTTGCAATATACTACGTCATTTTGTTCCACATAAATGGTACGTCCTGCCAAAGGTATTTGAATTTTTTTGGGCCCATGCGATGGAATAGACTTTAGAAATCGATTTAACTGGGAACCCAGATTTTGTCCTTTCTTTAAATGTAAAATTTTCTGTACCGCACGTTTAAGGTCGTCAGAATCTATCGGCTTCAGCAAATAATCAATAGCATTTTCTTTAAATGCTTTAATGGCATAACTGTCGTACGCCGTAGAAATAATAAGGTGGAAATCACGGAATTCTAACTCTCGCAGCAATTGAAATCCATCCATCTCGGGCATTTCGATATCTAAAAACACACAATCCGGCTTTAAATAATTGATACCTGATATAGCTTCTGTCGGATTTGTAAACGTATCGATTATATTAATTTCAGGACAGAATTTTTCAATCTCCCAAGTCAGTATTTTGGTAGCCTTAGACTCATCATCAACAATAATTGCATTTAACATAGACAGCGTTGCATCAATTAAGTCATAAATATAAGAACTTGATTCCTAATTTATTTCATTGTTGGCTATATGGTCATGATTCTATGACTAATGGATTGTTTTTCTGTACGGAAGTACTAAACATCTAAATTATCGGTAAAAACCACTAGATACACAAATACTAACCATCCATACATTTTTATAGCCACTTTGAATAAACTTTAAATTTATCGGCCAAACAACCTTTATATTCGAATTGATTCTAACACATTAAGTAGCAATGCGATGAAACTAAAGACACTTCCACTACTAATTTTAATTCTAACTGTTCAACCGAACCTTGAAGCGCAAATTTTTGATAAAATAAAAAAAACGGTTGGCAACGTAACCGAAAAAGTAAGCCTAAAAAAATTACAGCGAGACCCGGTCTCCACTTCCTTCAGCGATGTGGACAAAAGCAATACTAAGCCCATCTCTTTTGGGGACAACCGAGCGTACACAGACATTTTTTCACAACCCTTCACAAATGAACAGGGTTTCCGTTTATCTCCAGGGTATTACGAGGGCTCTTTTGACAGTTTCTGTATAAAGGCAGGAACCTATGCCCCTAGCAGCGGAAGTGGCAGGTTTTATGCTGAATTGGATGGCCCCAAAGCCGATATCTTTGAAACTATTTTACATGCCTTTGAGGAAGGAAGGGTCGAAAAACAAGATGCCCAATTGCTTTTTTGGGCCATCATTGCTAAAACTGATTTTTCCAAAATGAAAGGATCTATTAAAGCAACTGCCCTAAGGGTATTATCTACAGAAGAAATTGCACGCTTAAGTACGAACGCATTGGAAAACTTGGGCAAAAAGCAGCTCCGAAAGTTAAGTTACAAATCGAACGCAGCACGAGCAATCATAGAGGCCGAGAACAACTTACGCTCAAAATATTACAATGCAGTGAACAGCTACGCAGAGTATGAGGAAATTGCAATGCTAGCTGGCGCAGAGCCTATTGTAAATGGATGGGAAAGCGGTAAGTGGACCCAGCACCCAGATGGATACTATTTGCGGTACTACCCCAGCGGCTACCAGAAGACCAAGACACAAATATACGTACCAGAAAACACCGGAACGGTGTATTTCAATGGTTTTGGCGATGTAGCGGTACCCGCCCATACTAGCAGTCAGCGGTTGCTACAATCCAACAGGCCCTATGGTGGTGGCGTAGTTACAAATATACCTGGAGACGGACAGAACGACGATAGCAACAATATTAGTTGTACGGAAGAAGTTGGTCCTCAAATTAAATTCAATAAAAAAATTGACAATGATGCACATGCCAAGATAGAGGAATGGGTTGCAACCAATACCATTAAAAGTTTTTCTTTTGCTCCAAATGGCGGCTGGGTACTAATTAGCAAATCAAATGAATATGTAGCAGAAAACATACCTTCAGCTTGCAGAGAAAAACTTCAATCTTATCAACGTAGAAATATTTGTATAAAGGAAGTAGTATTCCCTCCAAACGGTGGGAACAACTCTTGGCTCATTATTACCGAAAATGGTACTTTTTCTAAAAATATCCCGCCGCAATGCTATGAACGCATCAAGTCATTGGAAGGACAGGGAAAAACAATACAAAGTGTTGCATTTCCGTATAAAAACGTTTATGGCAGTGGCGAATCATGGGTAATTCTGACAACAGATGGAAAACACTATACTAGAAATATACCTGATGAATGCTATCAAATCATGCGAAATATCAGGCAGACAGATATGCCTAACAAAGCACCTGATAGAAAAATCACAAAAGTATCTTTTTCACCAAGTGGAGGCTGGTTTGTAATCGCAGAGGATTACTATTTTTCAAGAAATTTACCTGGTGAAACTTTCAATAAAATAAACGAATTTAAACGCCAAGGATATTCACCCACTAACGTTGTGTTCGACCCAGACAATGAGGGCTGGTCTGTAATTTCAACCAAAATCAATAAAAATCCACCCCAAAATCGTATCCGGTCTTTTGAAAGGGATATAGTAGGAAGAGGGTCTATATGGAACGTAATGAGAGATAGCTTAGTTCCTGGCGTAACAGTAGCAGTGATTATTGATGGAAAGTTAGCCTGGAAAACAGGATACGGCCATTTACAGAAAGGTAACGAAAAATACGCCGCTCATCCAGAGTCTATGTTTCAGGCAGCATCTATTAGTAAGGCTATAGCTGCTATTGGAGTATTTAAATTAATTGATGAAAATAAAGTAGGATTCACCGAAAACTTAATGACCTCAGATAAATTAGACTGGGACATTCCCTTCCACGAATGTGTAAAGGATTCCTCATGGGCATCAAACTTCAATTTGGTTAGAATTGACCGTATTCTACAGCACACGAGCGGTATTACTGGACGAGGTGCATTATTAGATAACAATTGTAATTATATAGGAGCCAATAGCAGAGGTATATTCCCAGGAGGAGGATACGGAGGCACAGAAGGGCCTCCTCCAACGCTTAACGAGCTTTTGCAAGATGTGAGTATCACATACCACCCCACATCTTCCAAACCAAACAATAGAGGTTCATGGTACTCTGGCCAAGCTTTTACTGTTCTCCAAAAATTAACCGAGGACATTACAGAAATGGACTACCCCTATTGGATGAGAAAAAATATACTAGAACCTATGAATATGGACAATAGTGGTTTTATAATCCAACCAGAAAACAAGTTTAAAGTATCAGAATTTTCAAGAGGACATAATGGAAATGGAACTATGATTCCTATTCAAAGATATTCTCAATATGCAGCAGCAGGTCTTTATACAAGTGCGGAAGAGTTGGCCAATGTATTAATTATGGTTAACAATGATGGTGTTTTTGATAATAAAAGAGTGTTGAGTACAACGTCTATAAGACGTTTGATCGATGAGGATTATGGTTTTAATGTAAGTGGAGACACCTACTTTCATGGAGGGACAAACGCTGGGTTCAGGGCATTGTTTACTGGGTATAGAAACATTAACAAAGATGGCATCCAGACTGCCGGCATAGTTGTTCTAACAAATGGGGATAACAATATAAGACAACTTATAACAGATGCAATAGAAGATGCATATGGATGGTAATATTGAATGTACTAACCAAAAAATTAACACCAAACCGACAGTAACTAAAAACAAAAAAAACAGGAAAGTAACTCTACCTAATTTTTTTAAAAACTGATATGCCTACGACTAAAACTACCATAATGAAACTATCATTAAGAAGAAATCTATACTACAGTTTCCTACTCTTTATAACTATATCCTGTGCCCAAAACACTTATACAGGCACCATTGAAAATTGGAACAACAAGCAAGCCGAAATAATTTTACCCACTGAAAACCCAATGGTTATAGGAAGTATTTCGCAAAAAGGTAATGCCATCTTCTCATTAAATGAGGATGTAACAAATGCCATATTGGGTACGCTTCAGTCTGAAGAGGAAAATGGTAATGTGCGCATTCAAAAATCAACCGTAAGTAAGGCGTTTTATTGTAATCCTGAACACGTTGAAGTAAAAAACGGAGATATCAATATCCACAAATTAGCTTCCAGAGGTACTTTTTATGCAGGAAACTTGGCGAACGAAGAATTCTTCGGACAGTTTCGCATTACAAGTTCGCAATCTTTTAATGACAGTTATTTCGCGCTCGGCAAAAAAGACTTCGTAAAAGGTTTTTACATCAACTTCTTTTATGTGGAAGAGGCTGCCTCAGTAAATGGTGAATGTAAAACAGAAAGCTATACCATGGATATGAAACGTATAGTTGAGATTGTTACAATGTATAACATCAATCTTAAAAAAGGTTGGAACATGGTAAAAATTGAAGTAAAGGAAACCTACAATGACGGAGGTAAAATACGTCCACTTAAAACCGCTATGTCAACTATTGAAAAGCTTCCAAAAGACGCAAGATTAATCCTATTTGAACAATAACTGTAATGAAAATGAAGAATCAATTTATTTTATACGGCCTTTTTAGCCTTCTCATACTAACCCTCGGTTGTAAAAACGGCGCAAATCCTTCCGAAGGAATGGAAGAAGCCAACACAACCAAAAGCCAGCGTGTCGCTTCTGAAGAAAAAGAAGAGTCAAAATCCTCCTGGAGAGAAAATGTTAAACGTTTGGAGCAGAAAACACCCTTAAGTAAAGAGGAATTTACTGCATGGCTTCCATCAAGCATTTTGAATTTAAAGCAAGACCGACTCATGATAAATGCTCATGAAGACCTAGCAACATTAAATTTGAATTTTGTCGATGGCGACACCTATTTTAAAATAAATATCATAGATGGTGCAGGGATTAGAGGAGCTAAGATGTCGGCTCCCGCCTATAAAATCGCATCACAAAATTTAGATCAAGAAACAAGTACGGGCTATTTAAAAACAGTGCAAAAAAATGAATTTATAGCAAAAGAGCGCTATACTAAATTAACTGAGGAATACAATATCCAATTTTTTTATAACAATCGTTTTTTTACCACCATTCGTTCAAATCTTGATCGAGAACAAGTATGGGATAATATAATGGACTTAAACTTCGAAAATCTCGGTAAGTAGTAGACTTAATAGAAACACTTTGAATCATAAAACAAAGAATATGGAAAGTACAAACACACAAACATCAGAAAGTAAAATTAACCAGGACGCAAAACAAATTGCCATTATTTCATATATCACCATTATTGGTCTAATTATAGCCTATGTGATGAACAACGATAAAAATTTTGAATATGCCAAGTACCATATTATACAGTCCTTAGGCCTAACAGCTACCGGTGTTGCTCTTGGAATTGTAGGTTTTATACCAATTCTGGGCTGGATTTTGAATATCATAGGAGCATTCATTTTAATATATATGTGGGTCGTAGGGTTAATGAACGCGTTAAACGAAAAAAAGAAACCTGTTCCATTTCTAGGCAAGAAATATGAAGAATGGTTTGCAAAAATTTAAAAGCAAATTTGAATCCAATCCGTTATAAAAAATAAAGAAATGAAAGCATCAAAATTACTTTTCTGTGTATTCGTTCTTCTAATATGTGCCTGTAATAATACCGAGCATGATAAAACAGGGTCTAAGAAAAAAGATGAAGGTGCTGTTGAGAATACAAAATCTGATCACATTAAAATAGATTCCAATAAAAATTCTGCAACTCAAAAAAAACTATTAGAAACCAATTCGTTAAGTGATGACGACATCCAAAACTGGTTTCCTAAAACCATTCTAAAGTTAAATCAAGAATCGACTCAGAAAGGCACCCTTAAAGGTATTGATGCCAATGGAGCCAGTGCATTATACGCAGGAAGCAACAATCAAAAATTTACCATTTCAATTACCGATTGTGCAGGTAAAGGTGGAGCAAAAATCTACAAACGATACGCTCGCTATAAAAAACCAAAAGAAGACCATGAAGACAATACAAGTATTACACGCCATTTCAATAACGATGGAAAAAGTGGAAAATCAGTTTTCGTAAAACCACTTAACCAATACGCAATAGAATTCTTATACAAAGACCGACTGGCCATTACCATTGGTGCTCAAAACATAAAAAAAGAATATGTCTATCAAGCTTTAGACGTATTCCCTTTTGATGAATTAATAAAACAATAGAATCAAAAATTTAATTAATACTTAAAATCAATTTATTATGAAAACTAAATTCTTATTAATCCCAATATTATTTGTTTCGCTATTCTTTACAAGTTGTGAAGAAGAAGATGCGAAAGAGAGCTGTGAAGATCTCGGGTGTCAGTGGTATCAGCCACTTGGCGAAGATGAATTTATCTGTAGTTGTTAATGTAAACTTTAGCATTTAAATAGTAAGAAATCAGTACCCGTATACTGAAAGGATGCCATATCGCTTGAATAGCTGATGGAACCAAACACCACTATATACCTAATAATATGATTTATACAAAACGTAATTTCGCACTCTTTATGAGCCTAGCTATTTTATTATTTAGTAGTTGTGGTGAAAAAAAGGATTCACTGACGAACGACTCTAAAGAAAAACCATTCATCACTGAGGAACTACTCGATGAAATAGAAGCGGAGCAAAAACCTGTTACCGAGAAGCTTAAAAAACTTACACCTTTAAGCAGTACCGATATGGATGCTTGGATGCCAGTCAAGCTGGGCGACCTAAATAGGGTTACCTATAAAACCAATGCGTTGCCAACGTCATTCACCTATGTTACAATAGCAAGGTTTAAAAATTCGAATCCGAATATCAAATTAGATATCACCATTTTGGATGGAGCAGGCCGAATGGGTAGTGTGGCGATTACACCTTTTTTAGACCTAGAGCGCATTACTCGAGAAACTTCAACAGACGGGGGATTTCAAAGAACAGTAACTAAAAATGGGAAGGTTTACTTTCAAAAATACAGCAAAGAGGACGATACCTATATTTTACAGTTTACAGTTAATGACAGATTTATGGTTATAATCGAGACCCGAAATATGACTGAGGAAGCACTCTGGGAATATACAAGTCAATTTCATTTTAAATCGCTTCCCAGTATTTAAAACTAAACGATATGAAAATATTATATATACTTATTACAGCTTTACTTCTATCCACAACGTACTCCTACGCTCAACTCGACGGGTTGCTTGGTGATATCATGGAAGAGGTTCAAGAAAAAGTAGGAGATGCACAACAAGATGCCGCCGAAACAGCTTCCATGAAAGAATTTAAAAATGAAATTAAAAAAATACTGGCTGGTATAAATGGACTCGACAAATATTCTTCAGAGTTAAAATGTATTTATTTGATTCTAAAATTAGCTTCACTTGATCAAGAGTTAGAAGATAGAGCACAGAATGCGGCACTTTGTAAAGAGCAATATGATTTATACGGAATGCAGCTCATGGTAAAGGCATCTTATACGGGAATAGGATATTGCTTCGATTCTTTAACCGAACTGATATCGCAGCGAGCAGGCGATGGCACTCTTTTAACTCCAGAATTGAAAGAGTTTTTTGAAGAATATGAAGAAGTAAGTAGAATTGCATTAACATGCCTTGGCGGTGGCTTAATTGGTGGTGACCCTGAGAGGTGTAGTAGTCTCAAGGGAGCCTCTAAATTAGAAATTGATTTTATAATGACGGTAGGTGCTGCCACAGCGCTTTATGATATTGCAGTATTCGATTTGGGCGAAGATGGTAGCGTTGCGAGAAGAGGGTATATACTAATACTTTTAAAATATTTAATTGATGAATACAATCCCGTTGCGGCACTTGCGAAATCAATTAACATTGGCTCAGTTATGAGTTCACTCCCTTGCAAATAGCTAGGATTGCTGTTAAATATTGAAGTCTTATTTCCACTTCAATAACAATTATTAAATCACATAAAACGAAATCTTTCTAAATTAAACCCTATGAAACTACCTTATTTACTAGCTATAGTGACTTTAGCATTCTTTTTGGGATGTAATTCCAAAACCGAGCAAGACAAAAAAACAATCAAAGAAGTCACCAAGATGGTTAAAGAAAAACCTAAGACTGAAGATTTTAGAGAACGTTTAAAAACAACCACCCCGGCTTCAGAAAAGCAGCTTCAAAGTATACTACCAACTACTCTGGGAAGTCTAGAACGCACAGAATTTACAAAAAGTCGCATTTCACAAAATGACATCGCCTCGGCTGGTGCAATTTATACCGATGGAACTAACAAGAAAATAATAGTTTCTATTGTTGATGGAGCAAGTAAAGATGGTTTGCTTGCGATACAGACTCATTATATGGCACAAACGTTAGAACTTAATTCTATTAAATCTTCAGGGCATGAGAAAACGTACGAAAAAAATGGCTTGAAAATATTGGAAACGTATGTGAAGAAGGATGAATTCTATCGGATTTCATATTTGTATGATATGCGCTTTGGTGTAACGCTCGAAACCCACAAACTGCCTCGGGAGGCATTAGATCAAATTATTGAGCAACTAAATTTAAACGAATTAAAGAACTTATAAATTATTGCAGCTGTAGACTTATAGCATAGTTTCAGTGTAGTTGTTTACAAAATACAAGTCCCCCACTTTAATTTTCTAAACTGCTAAAAGATTTTTTTAATCGCTAATATATTTTTAAGGAATTAATATAATGGTAAGAACAGTCAAGATAGTATTCCTTTTTATAGCACTAACGTTCATTTCATGTTCGAGTATTTACGAAGGGGTTGTAAACGAAATAACCAAAAAGGTAGTCCCTAAAGCATCAAAAAACCAAGAGGCATCAGCAACACATGGTGCTTATTCTAGCCTACCAGAACGAATTGAGTTTTATCCAGACAATACACTTACCCCAACTAATTTTTCAGAATGGGTCGCCAAGGAACTTCAGGTAACAATACAACCAACCCGAGAACTGCAATTCAACGATGGAAGTACCAACACCTATTACCAACAACTCTATAAAGGATATCCCGTAGATGGTAGCAGCTATATTCTTCATCGGGAAAACGGAAAGGCCACCTATGCCAACGGATTGTTGTTTGATTCCGTCGATATTTCAGTAGGGAAAACCCTTTCTACAGCAACAAATAGTCAAATTATTCACGCTGCCTATCAAGATGTTCAAATCGTCGATACAGAGGGGCCGCTTATCCTGGCCGGCGCTAACGAAGCAAAAAATAAGTTTTGGTTTTGTTATAAAACACTTGTTTTTAATGAAAAAGATAAACTGCCATACCAGGTGTATGTTGATATCAACAGACAAAACGTTTTAAAAGTAGTGCCTGTAATACATGCATTTACCGAACCCGGGAAAGGAACCACAACCACAGGCAAACAGGTTTCTTTCAATACTGAATATAGAGACAAGATAGCCGGACAAATGGGAAGTGTTACCATCGAAAAATTGGAGAGCGGCTTTCGGCTTTATGATAGCATCCGAAAGATTCACACCGTTTCAGCAAACAATCTATCATATCGGGAAGATACGTATTATAAACCCACAGGTGAAGAAACAATCACCAGTACTGGATTTACTCAAATTTTATACGAAAGTGATTTGTTTGAAAAAGATAATATATGGAGCGATGCCCCAGCAGCGGTCGAAGCACATTGGGGATCCGCTATGACTTACGATTATTTTAAAGATAATTTTAACCGAGAGGGAATGGATAATAGTAATGGGTATCTTAAAGTAGCGGTAAATTATTCAAAAAACTATATCGGGGCACATTATAATTCAAATTTTAAATACCTTGTTTTTGGTGATGGCCATAATGATAAAGACCCCTTAACCGACCTTGATATTGTAGCACACGAATACTCACATGGTGTTACATATAGCTACGCCGATATGAATTTTAATGGCGAATCGGGCTCCATCACAGAAGCGATTTCTGATATTTTTGCCGTAGCCGTGACCTTTTATGAAGGCAATGGAGACTGGAGTATTGGGGAACGAGTTATACAGGGAAAATCAAGAAATATAAAAGACCCTAAAGCTAATGGAAGGCCCGATACTTACAAAGGCGAATATTGGCAAGAATACCCGACTAGTTTTGAACTTTCTTTAGATTTAAATAAAGGGAAGTCGAGACATCAAAACGGCACAGTGCTTAGCCATTGGTTTTATTTACTTTCAGAAGGCGGAAAAGGGGAAAATGACAAGGAGGACTATTATGAAATTGAAAAAATTGGTATGGAGAAAGCCGCAAAAATTGTTTACAATTCGTATCAGGATTTAATACCATCTATTACCTTTAGGCAATACCGGGATATCACTCTTAGTGCGGCAAAAAGACTGTATGGTGAATGCTCAAACGAAATGAAACAAGTTACCAATGCCTGGTATGCAGTAGGTTTAGGCGATCCATTTTGTGATTGTTTTGAAGGTTCATTAGTATACCACATTCGTTCTGAAGGAAAAGAAAACAGCGCAAAATATTACTTTAAGGAAGATAAAATCGCTGTAGAACTAGCAACACAACAAGGGGGCACAATCATTCAATACACTTCAAAGTATGATCGCTACTGGCATCTCAAAGGACATCCAGATCTGGAAGCGGGTTCAAACCCTATGGCTGCTATAATGAAAGAAATGGTGCAGGGAAAACGTGTATATCTAATAAACCAACCTAAACGATTTGCTACCCGAAAAGAATATACTGCATATAAAAACCAACATAAAACAGGTAATGTTAAGGAAATAGAAGGATACCGAGCCAACGAGTATGTTTTAGAAGGTACTCGGTTTTGGGCTACTGAAGATGTTTGCCTAAGCCTAGCAGATCTTGGTGGGACGCTTTCAACCTACTCTCAGAGTATAAAAGACAATAATCGCGCAGCGTTTTTTGGTTTTCCAATTGAAATGTATTACGAAGGCTCAAAAATCTGGATAGATTCTATTAAAGAAGAACCCATAGACAATAGCTTTTTTTCTGAATAATAAATGGGCTATAAAAATTCTGGAAAATTATTTACAGAATTTTATCGCACTATATTAAAATCAACCTATATGTATCGGAATTACAAGATGAACCTTAGTTCCAGCAGCAGAACCATTTTCATTATACAAATCTTCTATTTCAAAGACGAATGAAGTATTTTGTTCTCTCGTAAATATAGCTAGCCGCTCTTCGGTTATTTTCAAACCGACAGATTCTTGCTTAAACATTTTTCGTTTTCTAATTTCTCCAGCGCGTATACGTCCAATTCCGTTATCCACAATATCAATCACGATAGAATGTTCGTTTACTTTGCGAACCGTTATCCACAATTTTTTATCATGCTCAGAACTTGACAACCCATGCCAAATAGCATTTTCAACAAAAGGTTGGAGCACCAGTGCCGGTACCCTAACCGTGTCTACTGGAATTTCTTTATCGACTTCAATAGTTAAATCAATTTCATTATCAAATCGAATATTCTCAATATTTACATATAACTCAACTAGTTCAATCTCTTCTGAAAGAGAAATTGATTTCTGGAATGTGGATGATAGGATCTGCCGTATTAATTTTGAGAATTTATTTAAATAGTATACTGCATTTTCTTTTTTATTATCAATCACAAAGTGTTTGATCGAATTAAGTGAATTGAAAATAAAGTGAGGGTTCATTTGGCTCCTAAGCACGCTGATTTTTAAATCCGAAACTTCCTTTTCGTATTTCATCTGAAGTTTAGCTAGTTCATCTAAACGGGATTGTTCTGTCAAACTACTTACATCCTGTCTTAATTTATCTTCAATTGCATTCTGTAAACGTTGATTTTCTTGATACTGCAAAATTAATTTTTGTTGGGCCTCCTGTTTCTCCTGTTTGGTGAGAAACTGCAAATGCCCTAACCCTAGAGCAAAAAGTACAGTTTCGATCAAGTATCCACCATACAAAAAAGTATATGCACTTTCAAAATTTCGCTCATTTGCCATGTCCTGAATTGATAGAAATAATGACAAATAAGAGCCAATACTCAAAAATAAGGATCCAATGATGATATAGTAACGCAAAGGATGTTTAGACCTAAAAAACATCACGTATGTGATCACACTTAAAATGGTAACAGCCACTACATATCCATGGTATATCTGATTTGCAAGAACCACATCATTCGTCACAATTTGAATCACAAAATTTAAAACCGAATAAACCGCAAGAATCATTAAAGCTCGGGTGATGTATGTATAACTCCTCGGAAAATCTTTCTTGATATCCAAAAATCGAAATGTAAAAATGAAATAGATCAAGTACGATAATTCAGCAAATATCATGGGTTGGGAACGCAAGAAATCTAATACCGTATTTCTATATGGAAAGTATTGATATTGGAGGAAATAAAATTGGTATCCTATTATAGAGATAAGGTAGCAGCCATATAACAAGTATAAAAAATTCCTGTTTTTAGCAAAAAGCAATAAATGGTAAATTGCAAAAAGCAACCAACCCCCTAGTAGAAAGATTAGAAAACCACTACTATGTGGATAGGTGAGCCAGTCTATTTTTTCCATGATGTATAATTAGTTACAAAGCGTACTCTGTAATATTCATGTGCATACAGTATTTCGAACATGCAACCATCCTGTATCAGTATTGTTATTATCCTTTAAAAATAAGCAACTTATGTGGATTATGGGATTTCTTGTTCGTTAACCCATGAATATGTCTGAGTTGATCCTTCTGTGAATATACAAGCAAACTATTACGGATAAATATATAACATAAAATTTCGAAGAAAGAGGAAGATCGAAAACAGACCAGTGAGCTAACATAGTTCCTACAGTGATTAGTTTCTGTAAAAGCAGTAATGGGTTTAAGATACAGCTAACTTATGTTATATGAGCAACCCTGAGGCGTGACGCCTCAGGCCGGGCTATCCACTATAGTTTTGCCTCAATACGTACTTCGGCAAAAGCTGCCGCTACTATCCCTGTTGCAGATTATGGTCGGCGCATAAAGAAGTTTGGTTATATTGCCATTAGAACTAACCGCCAAGGTTCCGGGATATACTGAAACCGTAAAACGATATTCTACCTGTAGTGTAAAGAGTACCCCCTGAAAACCGTAAATAACAATTCAACGCAGGATTGTTTTCGCCATTAACTCCGACCCCAGCGTAGTCGGACCCCTTCATTCGTGGGATTTGTAGATTTTGGACCTTAAAGAAGGTGTATAGTAGTGTCGAGCGGCGCAAGCACATTCCTATGGTCAGTTTCAATTGTACCTCGGGAAGGAAGTGGTTACCATTCATACTTCAGAGGGTTTGCACCACCACCTATCCGCGGTAACGTAGATTGCTCGGTTCTGGGCAAAAAAAGCCTTCGCTATTGCTAGTAAAGGCTTAAAGAAGGCTTACCCGAACTCAAAGAGGGCGGGCGGCGATTCCCTGATACCCCTTGTGGCTTTGGCCATAATGACG
>DFLU01000013.1 GCA_002375495.1 Flavobacteriaceae bacterium UBA3611 | reverse complement strand
GGCATTTTACCCTGAAACGATAGCAAATTAAACTATGAAGCTTACAAAAACTTACCTACTACTCGCCTTATTGGTGTCTCCATTTTTATCTGCCCAAGATGGCTTGCCTGTTTATGCAGATTATTTTGCAGACAACTTATACCTATTACACCCATCAATGGCTGGAGGCGCAGATTATAGTAAATTACGTCTTACGGCACGACAACAGTGGTTTGACCAAGACGATGCGCCCAATGTTCAAACGTTAAGCTTTAATACAAGACTGGGTGAACGTTCAGGTTTGGGAGCGATCATCTTTAATGATAAAAATGGTTACCATTCACAAACGGGTGGATATCTTACCTATGCCCATCATATTAAATTGGGCAGAGGTAGTTCAGATCTAAATCAGTTGTCTTTCGGACTTAGTGCTGGATTGATACAATCACAGTTAGACGAAACGAATTTCGACCCTAATGATTTCGACCCTATCATTGCAGGGATTGTTCAGAGCAGTTCGTATTTGAATATAGATACAGGAGCTTCTTTCCATTCAGGAAATTTTTCGAGTCATTTCACAGTTAAAAATTTACTTTTTAGGAATAGAAGGCTTAATTCAGAACAGTTTGAACCAAACAATCAACGTTCGTATATTATTGGGTCATCTTATTTTATTGTTCCGTCATATGGAGAATGGGCATTCGAGCCCTCCATATTGGTGCAATATAAGGAACGAACAGGAGAACAGTTATTTGATATAAATGCGAAAGCATATAGAGAATTAGACTTCGCTAGAATTTGGGGTGGGATTTCTTACCGAAGAAGCTTTGACGGTGCCGAATTTTTGGACGGTGCTGAAGTAAGCGACCAAAAATTACAATACATCACGCCGGTGTTAGGTATTAATTACAAGAAATTTATGTTTGCCTATACCTATTCATACCAAACAGGAAGTGTTCGTTTTGAAAGTGGTGGGTTCCATCAACTTACACTCGGATATAATATTTTTGATGGTAATGTAGGGCGGAGTTGGAATCAGGACATGCGTTATAACGGTATGCTGAGACCGCGAGGAAGATAAAAAAAGAAAGCCCCAAAATGGGGCTTTTTTTAGTTCCAAGTGTAATTTTTTCGTTTTGCCTGTTTTTTCAGTGCGTCTATCATAGCACTTTCCAAACCATTATTTGTTTCAGTTTTCTGTTTCGCAATATAGGCGCGGCGTTTTTTATTAAGGTTGGCAATTTCATCTTGAATGCGTTTTCGTTCGGCTCGATGCTTTGCTATAAATGTTTTTATTTCACTTTTTGATTTTCCTTGTAGATTTTCTGGAAGATCTTTTTCCTTTAGGTCATCATAGCTAAAACCTGACTCCGACTCGGCATCTACCAAATCCCATGACGTATTTTTGTATAAATGTGAGCTTTTTGAAACCGTTCGGCTAACTGCATTAGCCTTGCTATAATCTTCGGCATTACCATCTTGTTCTTCTTGAAGTTGCCTCTTTTTTCTTCCTTGGCTACCGTAAGGAATGTAGGTTCCGTTAAGTTGAATGTTTAATTGCAAGATCATGTCATCATAAGGTGACGCGATATGAACGGTACTCTTATTATGATTAATGGCCATGTAGTCTCCATAGGTTCGGTCTGCACCATCTTTCCAACGAGTATCTACACCATGCTTAAATTCGCCACAAAAAATAGTATTCACAACGATATCTTTTTCTTTTGCATCGGCAGCGGCATCTTTGTAATCAACCTTGCCTTGGGTAAAAGGTTCATTACCTGCAATAAATACCATTTTAAGGTCGTCGGCATCATTACCCCAATCGAGTTCATTTAGGGAAGCCTGGATAACGGTACCACAATATTCGCTACCTCCATTCGTATTTAAAGAGAATAATTCTTTAGAAACCGTATCTAAATCGTCTGTAAATGAAATTATTTTTCTCAAATACCCTTTCGCTTCACTCAAACCGTCATTTCCGTATTCGTAAAGGGCAATTTCAAGATTGGGTCGTTCCTGTTTGCACTTTGCGTATGAGAGTTCGTTCACAATTTCCCACAGTTGTGCCTTCGCTTGGTCAATTAGTCCGTCCATGCTGTTGCTTGTGTCTAATAAAAGTGCCACTTTTATATAGTGTTTTTTAACTGGTGTAGTATGCTCTAGTTCAGTTGCTGCAAGAGGCGCATCATTTTTTGTTTTTGCGTTGCAGGCTACTGCAGAGCAAAGTATCATTGCGATAATTAGGTGTTGTAAGATTTTCATGGTGTTTAATTTTGTTCAGATAAAACTATGGGGAACTTAGTTCCTGAAAAAATGGGGTTGAGTGTATGGACCTTTTCGGTGAGGGAACAACCCCTCTCTTTTAGTAATGTGGCGATTTTTGTCTTCGACAATGTAATTATTGGGAAAAACCCACTTTTGGAAGTGCGTTACAATACGTATGTTTACACTTTCTAGTTGAAATGAAACACCTATTTACCATTCTGCTTATCGCTTTTACGTTTGGAATGTCCCAAGCGCAAGTGCGTAAAAAATCTGAACAAGCCTTCGTATTGAAGGGGATTGTTGTAGAAGCAGAAACCAATTTGCCAATCCCGCGTGTAAATGTTGAGATAGACGACGGTGCCTACACAACGACCAACGGCAATGGAGAATTTTCTATTTCCGCAGAAATAGGAGATGAAATCAGTATTCGAAGTGACGCCTTTAAACCTGTTTACTACACTGTAAAAGACGAGCAAAACATTACTGTAAAGGTTCAGAAAGATGAACGGGAAGTGCTTCCTATTAGCAGTACTTCAAAACAAGCTAGTGCAGGACTTTTTGAACGCTATATCGACTCTGCCAAGGCGACGCTTCGGGAAGATGCCAACAAGAGCATTAGTTATGTAACGAAGGCAATTCAGCCCTACAGCGGAGCATCTATCACGAAAAGACAAACCGCAATCGCCTTTGAAACGTTGGGCGATATCAACCTGTATTGGGACCAGCCAGATTTGGCCGTCGATAATTTTAAACGAAGTATTTCTGAAAGTCCCGGAATTGACCGACGTATAAAGTTGGCAAATGCGTTTCGGATGAACAAAAACTACCAAGAAAGTATTGCAGCCTACAAAGAATTGTTGAAAGCATCCTTGGGAAATTACCAAAAGGTAGAAGTATATGAAGGTTTGGGAGACACCTACAAAGCCATAAACGACCCCGTGAAGAGCGTTTTTAATTATCAAAAAGGCTTAGACATAGCGTCGGCGCATCAAATTACGCCTAAGATCACCAACTTAAATTCTAAAATTGCCGAAGTATATTCTGAAAGTGGCGCGGTTGAAGAAGCGGCCGAGTATTACGATAATTCGCTCAATCTCGCAAAACAGGAAAACCCAAAGCGGGCAGTAGAAGAAAAAAATAAAGTGGCTAATTTTTATAATCGAAATCGAAATTTTGATGAAGAAATTAAACTGCGCTCTGAAACCTTAGACGAGCTCGAAGATATTGAAGAAAATGAAGCCGAGGCTCCAGACGCACAAGCCAGCCAATTAACCCTGCAACGCCAGAATTATTATATAGCAAACGCCTATATCGCGCAAGATAAATACAAAGATGCCATTCCGTATCTTAAGAAAAGTATCAAGGAAGCGGCTTCAAAAGACGATTTAGAAGTTGAAAAAGATGCGACCCGAAAATTGTCTGAAATTTATAAAGGCATTGGCGATTTTGGAAAGGCAGCAGAAAATTACGAACGCTACGTAGCTTTGGTAGATGAACTATATGTGAAAAAGGAGCAAGAGCTTTCGCAGGCGAAACGTTTTAACAAAGAAATTGCGCTAAAGCAGAATAGAATTATCAGCCTAGAAAATGAACGTGAGTTAAATGCGAGCAGCTATAAGTTGGCTTTTGAAAATCAAGAATTGATTGAAAAAAATAACCGTGTGCAAAAATGGGTGATTTTTTCGCTGATCCTTATTGCCCTTTTGCTGATGTACACCGCCTATACCCAATACAAAAGTGTAAAGCGGCAACGATATGCGAATAACATGCTGGCTTTAAAATCGTTGCGAACACAGATGAATCCGCACTTTATCTTCAACGCGCTCAATTCTGTGAATAGTTTTATTGCAATGAGCGATGAAAGGGCGGCCAATAAGTATTTGAGTGAATTTTCGCAATTAATGCGCAGCGTGCTTGAGAATAGTGAAGAAGATTTTATTCCGTTAAGCAAAGAAATAGAATTGTTAGAACTGTATGTGAAGTTAGAGCATTTCCGCTTTAAAGATAAGTTTGAATACACCATTACCATAGACGAATCGCTACAGCTGGCCGAGTTTGTAATTCCGCCAATGTTGTTGCAACCCTATGTTGAAAATGCCGTGTGGCACGGATTGCGATACAAAGAGGAAAAAGGCCATCTCGATATTCATTTTAAACAAATAGATGCCGAAACGGTTACCATTACGATTACCGACGATGGAATTGGAAGAAAGAAATCGAAGCTGTTAAAAACCGAGCACCAGAAAAAGCAAAACAGCAAGGGGATGGGCAATATTGAAAAGCGTATCCGGATTTTGAACGATATGTATAAAGACAAAGTAGATGTGAGTGTTTCTGATGTGTTCGATACAGAAGAAGGAACCCGGGTGGTTCTTGTGCTCAAAAAAGATTAATCTAACATTTCAGAAATGACACTAAAAACCATCATTGTTGAAGACGAAGAGACCAGTCGGGAAATTCTAAAAAAATACCTACTTAAGTACTGCCCGAAAGTAGAAATTTTGGGTGAAGCCGCCAATGTAGATGAAGCCTTGGTGTTGATACGCAACCACGAACTCGATTTGGTATTTTTAGATGTTGAAATGCCTTACGGTAATGCATTCGATCTGTTAGACAAAGTTGGAGATCGAACCTTTGAAACAGTATTTGTGACCGCTTATAACCATTATGCGATAGATGCGCTGAACGCCCACGCTTCGTATTATTTGCTGAAACCGTTAGATATCGATAAGCTCATTGATGCGGTAGATTATGTGCATGAGATTAAAACAAAGGAAAATAGTCTTCAGAATACGGTGCTAAAACCGCGACTAAGCCAAGTAACCGGGAAAATCACCATTCCTGTGCAACAAGGATTTGAAGTGTTGCAAGTAGCTGATATTTTGTATTGCCAAGCCGATGATAATTACACCAACATTTTTATAGGTGATAAAAAGAAATTGGTGAGCAAAACCCTAAAATATTTTGAAGATGCTCTTAAAGACAACGGCTTTGCCAGGGTGCACAAAAGCTATTTGGTAAACGTAAATGCCGTCACCGAATACCGAAAAGGAAAAGGGGGTAGTGTAGTGCTTAGCAGCGGCAAAGAAATTATGGTAAGCCCCTCTAAGAAAAAAGACCTGTTGGCATTTTTTAGTTAAAATTTTCTTTCTTCAATATGAATTTCACTTTCTACATCTTTAAGTAAAAAAGCTAAGATAGCCGTGTCGGTATTTGTATAAAACACAAGCTTAGGTGTCTTTTTTTCTGCGGAAAGCAGCCCTTTTTCATCCAGCATCTTTTTGGTATGTTTTGCCACGGCTTCACCAGAATCGATAATCGTGACAGATGTTGGGAGGATTTCCTGTAACTGCGGAATGATATACGGATAATGGCTACAGCCCAATACCAAGTAATCGATGTTTGCTGCAATCATCGGGGCGGTATAGGTTTTTAGTAGTTGCTGCATTTCGGGGCTGTCTAATGCGCCTTTTTCGATAAGTGGTACGAGTCCTTCGCCTACAATTTCAACCACCGAAATATCTTTGGTAAACGTTTCTGAAGTTTTGTGAAACAACGCACTGCTCAATGTTCCTTTGGTAGCAAGAATACCGATGCTTTTATTGTGTGTTTGTAACGCAGCTGGTTTTATAGCTGGTTCGATTCCAATGATAGGAATATCGAAGTTGTTGCGAAGCATGTCTATGGCATTGGTAGTGGCAGTATTACAAGCCACCACAATAATTTTACAGCCCATGGCTAGGAGGGCCTCTGTATTTTTAATGCTAAGCGCGACAATCTCTTCTTGCGATCTGTTTCCGTAGGGAGCATTGGCACTGTCTGCCAAATAAATGGTGTCTTCGTGGGGTAGTAGTTGGTGTATCTCTTTCCAAATAGAGGTGCCTCCTACGCCCGAGTCGAATATGCCTATGGGTGCCGCGGTTTTCATATTGCTAAAGATACGAATACAAAAAAAGCGCGCCAGATAGGCACGCTTTTTTTTCTAGGAACAAATTAGATTAGATTCCTAATTCTTTTTTCACATCGGCTAACAAATCTTTCCCGTCTGCCAATAACATTCCGCCTCCTGGCGTAGCGTCAAAAACATAAGAAATACCTTGCGCACGAGCCACTTTTTGGATGGCCATTCTTGCTTTGTCTAGAATTGGCTGCAAAATGTCTACTTCTTTTTTCTGAAGATCCTGAAGTGCTTGTTGGTTAAAGGCTTGAATGTTTTGTTGCATTCCGCTTACTTCTTCAACGCGCTTTTGGTTCTCCTGATCTGTTTTAGTGCTAGCTTCGGCATCGTATTGTTTCGCTTTCGTCTCTAATTCTTTGTACATGTCTTTCAACTGAGTGTCGTAGGTTTTTTTCAGTTTGTCCAACTGACTTTGGGCTGCCTTCATTTCTGGCATAGCTTCTACCAAATCTTGTGTGTTGATATGTGCTATTTTATTCTGTGCAACTGCGGCACCAGAAGTACCTACTAAAAGTACGATTGCTATTGCGATTAATTTTAAGTGTTTCATTTTACTTGTATTTAATTTTAAGTGTTATTTAGATTAAGGGTATTATTTGTTTTTTCTTATTTTCCGCCATCGCCATCACCGTCTCCATCATCTACCGGTGGTGCTCCGCCGTTTCGTACATTACGGATTGAGTCTTGTCTACGTTTTCTAACGTCTAACAGGCTATCTCGTCTGCGTTGAAATTCTAGGCGTTTTACTTCACGAATAGAGTCTCTAACACGTTTGCGTTCTGCCATGGCAGCTTCTCTTTCGTTCTTTTTGTCTTCTAAAGCCTTTTCACGTTCTGTTACGGCTTCGTCTTCTTCATCACTTAGGCTTTCACGCTGTTCTACTTCTCTTTTTTCTTTTCTTGAGGTTACTTCTTTTCGTTTGTTTGAACGGTTAATACTTCGAAGTACAGTTTCACTAATATCATTTCGCTTTGCTGCAAATAGCATTACCACATCTGCCGATTTGTCGAAAATGAAGTCGTATTTTTTATTTTCTGCAATTTCTTGTACAATATTGAAGACTTGATCTTGTATGGGTTGCACGAGTTGTCTCCGTTGAATCATTAAGTCACCATTCGGGCCGAAACGGTCTTGCTGGTACTTAATCATTTCGTCTTCTAAAATTTTAATTTCTTCTTCGCGTTCTTCAATGAGTTCAGTAGTAAGTAATACACGCTCATTGGCCAAATTTAATTTCATTTGGTCTATTTCTTGACTTTTCTTTTCAATGTCTGCCTTCCAGCGCTGAACTTTCCCGTCCAATTGTTTTTGGGCTTCTTTATACTCAGGAACGCTTTCAAGGATATACTCCATATCGATATAACCAATACGAGCTCCTCGTTGCGCGTCTGCTGCAAAAGAGATGCATAAAAACGCTAGTGAGATTGAAAGTAATTTTAGTGTCTTCATAATTGTGGTTGTAGTTTAAGAAAATATCGTGCCAATATTAAAATTGTTGTCCAATAATAAAATGAGTTTCCCATCCATTGGGTTGATCGCTGCCTAGAATCGGGTCAAAACCATAACCAAAGTCTATACCCAATAATCCGAATGCCGGCATAAATATACGTAATCCTGCGCCAGCAGACCTACTAATCCTGAAAGGATTATACTCTCGGAACCCGTCATAGGCCGCTCCTCCCTCTGCAAAACCGAGCACATAAATCGATGCTAACTGTTTAAGCGTAATGGGATATCTTAATTCTAACGAAAATTTATTGTAAATGGTATTTCCGTCGTTGTCAGAAAGTGATTGGTTGGGATATCCACGCAATTGTATCACTTCACGACCATCTAAACTAAAGGCTCCTAAACCGTCACCACCTACAAAGAATCGCTCGAAAGGAGGGATGCCACGGTCGTTATTATAAGCTCCCAAAAATCCGAATTCAGTTCTTGTTCGTAATACTAATTTGTCTACAAGTCTTGTATACCAATCGCCAGAAAACTTAATTTTATAGTATTCTAACCAGTTAAATCGTTCTTGGTCTATTTCAGCAATACGTTCACGAACATCTACATTGTTAACATCGTCTATCAAGATTTCTTCCAAATCGTCCCGTTCTGCACGTAAACCGCGATAGTCTACACCGTTAAAGGCAGAATACGGAATTGTAAGTTTGGCAGAAAGGCTGAAGTTTGAACCGCTCACAGGGTAAATAGGATTGGTGGCTGTGTTGTTTCGGCTCAGTCCGATTGTATAGGCAAGGTTGTTTGAGTACCCATCACCAAAGGTAAAAAGTCCGGTGTTGTAATTTTTCAGATTGTAATGCTGAAAACTCACTGCTTGCGAGAACGTAAAATAATCGTCTGGCCATTGCAGTCTTTTTGCAAATCCTACCGATCCTCCCGTAATCAAGAAACGACGGTCTTTATCTACTTCCCTTGTTTGGAAATCGAATAAATACTGAATGGTATGCGAGAATGAAGTACTTAGCTGAATCGGTTTCTTGCCGCCCAACCAAGGTTCTACGAGCGATAAACTATAGGTTTGGTAAAAACTACTTGCCTGTGCGCGTAACGATAGTTTTTGACCGTCTCCCATGGGCAGAGGTTGGTACGCGTCTCCGTTAAAGATATTTCGAAGTGAGAAGTTATTAAACGAAAGCCCAAGCGTTCCTACAAATCCGCCACCCCCGTAACCACCTTGCAATTCAATTTGGCTGGATCCTTTTTCTATAACGCTATACTCGAGGTCTACAAGACCGTTGTTTTCGTCTACAAATTTAAAGTTGGGTGAGAGTTGTTCTGCATCAAAATAACCCAACTGCCCCAATTCGCGAATGGTACGCACCACATTTCGCTTGCTGTATTTCTGTCCGGGGCGGGTACGTAGTTCGCGATAAATTACGTGGTCGTTGGTTTTTTTGTTTCCTACTACGGTAATATGGTCAAAAAAGAATTCTTTGCTCTCTACGATCCGAATCTCAAAATCGATAGTATCTTGTCTTACTGCTACTTCAACAGCATTTATTCGAGCTGCGAGGTACCCGTTGTTTTGGTATAGATTGGTCAGGTCGTCTGCGTCAGGGTCTGTATTGTCTGCAATACGTTGGTCAAGTAAAACACCGTTATAGGGTTCTCCTTTAATGATACCGAGTTTTTGACGTAATTGTCCGTCGGTGTATACACTGTTTCCAATAAACCGGATGTCACCAAAATAGTACCGCTGGCCTTCTTCAATATCGAGTTCTAGCGCAAGGCTATTATTATCTTTTACAATTAAAGTATCGTCAGTGATTCTTGCATCACGATATCCACTTGACTTGTATTTTTTGATAATAGAGGCTTTGTCTTCCTCAAACAGGTCTTCGGTATATTTCGACATTTTCCAGAAACGCAAGATGTTTTTTCGTTTCACTTCCTTCATGGCCCGTCTTAGTTTTCCATTGCTCAAAGCTTCATTTCCGTTGAACTTAATTTCTGAAACTTTAACGCGTTCTTGCTTATCGATGTTAATAAGCATATTCTGACCCACTTCGGTGCCAAGAGAATCGACAAATGGGGTAAGGCTAATAGCTACCTGGGTATTGTAAAAACCATTCTCACGATATTTATTACGAATGTAATTTTTGGTCGTGGTGATTAGGTTTTTGGTGATTTTTTTACCTGGTTTTAGGTCGTTGTCTTTAATAATTTCTTTCTTCTTCCCTTTTCGGATGCCTTCAATGGTTACTTCGTTTAATTTAGGAAGTTCTACGATGTAGAGTTCAAGGTCGATAAGATCGCCATCGATGTTCGTAACGTAAAAGGCGATATCACTAAATAGGTTTTGTTCCCACAATTTTTTAGTGACACTGCTCAAGCGTTCTCCGGGCACATAAAGCCGTTCACCTTCTTTAAGTCCAGTAAAGGCAATTACGGTCTGCTCGTTAAAACTTTGGTTTCCGGTAACGGTTACACTATTTAAGGTATACTTTCTACCGCTGTCCAGCTCTTTTTGCTGCGCGTTGGAGATGCTTACAAATAGTAAGGTTGCTATAAGAAGGCAATATAACTTTTTGGATCTCTGCAATAATCTATTATTGTTCAAGCTGTTCACTAGTCTTTCCAAATCTTCGTTCTCTGTTTTGATAATTTAATATTGCTTCAAAAAGATGGTTTTTTCTATAATCTGGCCAAAGTGTTTCGGTAAAGTACAATTCGGCATAAGCTATTTGCCACAATAGGAAATTACTAATACGTTGTTCACCGCTGGTGCGTATTAATAAATCCACGTCTGGTAAATCGCGGGTGTAAAGATGATTATTTATAGTTGCTTCATCTATTTCAATCGGCGAAATTAGTTTATTTTTAACTTTATGGCTAATCTCTTGGATGGTTTTTACCAATTCTTCTCTCGATCCGTAGCTAAGAGCTAGGGTGAGCGTCATGTGGGTATGGTCTTTAGTTTTGTCGATTACATCGAGAAGCTCGCTTTTGGCCTTTTTTGGTAGGGCATCGAGATTTCCGATAGCGTTTAGTTTAATATTATTGTCGCGAAGGGTCTTAATTTCCTTTTTCAGCGATGAAACCAGCAATTTCATTAGCGTTTCCACTTCTAATCTTGGTCGATTCCAATTTTCGGTTGAAAACGCATACAATGTCAAATATGAAATATTCAACTCGGCGCACGCTTCTACAATTTCTCGTACTGCCTTTGTCCCGCTTTCATGCCCAATGGTTCTAAACAAGCCTTGTTTTTTTGCCCAACGCCCATTGCCATCCATTATAACAGCGAGATGCTGTGGAAGTTTGTTAGGGTCTATTTGTGCTTGTAGGCTCATATTAAAAGTTACAGTAACATGGTTTTCGCCCGAAGGTAAACGTGAGGGTTGCCCCAGTAAATACGTACCAATCGTCACTATTTGTATTTCCAAATTTCAAACTAGCGTCATCGGCTAGGTCACCTGTAGGATTGCTCCCATCCAGATTGTCTGTAAAGGTATACCGGGCTCCAATTTCAAGGCCCAATACCAGCTTGGTCCCCACGGTGGTTTTAAATCCTACTACCATGGGTATGGCAACTGTCCCCGCTTTGTCATATTCAACGATGATGTCTGTTGCAGGTCTTTTAAATTGGGCATTGTACCTAAAATAGGTAAGACCTGTATACAAGTACGGGGTTGAAACGGGCTGGCCCCTGTACATGTTAAATTCCCAAAAAGTATATTCTAAACCAAGTGATAGCTCGGTTATGGTATTCTTAAATGAATATCCCCGTTGTTGTCTCCTAGATTCTTCAGAATCTACATCGTTACCGCTAATACCAGCAACCAATACCGACGCTCTAAAGGCATGCCGCTCACTGCGGTTCCATTTAAAAACACCTCCAACTACTACGTCATTTGGCGAAATATAGTTGGTCTTGCCAATGTCACCTATATAATTAGCACCTCCAATATACCCGCCTATTTCATAGGTCTGGGCCTTGGCTGAAAAAACACTGATCACCGCTATTAAAAGGGCTGCGAAATACTTCATATACCTTAAAAAGTTTGCAAATATAACAATAAACTCTCGGCTACCATATTAGTAGCAGAAATGTCTCTGTTGATTAACAAGTTTTAATGGCATTTATTGTTTCAGATTTCGCTTGTCTTCTCCCCATAGCAACTTTTTACGGAGTGTTTTTATAAAACTATCTTCAGGCAATTGCACCAATTTGATGGTAAATGGTGCTTTCTGTACAGTAAGACGAGTGTTATTTGTGAATGTTGCAATTCTAGAGTCTAAAGAAACTAAATACGATTTTTCCCTGCCCGATACTTGCAAGGTTATTTTACTTGAGTCTGGCAATACCAATGGTCTGGCGCTTAAGTTATGTGGCGCAATGGGAGTGATTACCAAACTGTTGGTGCTGGGGTCTATCACGGGGCCACCACAGCTTAGGGAATACCCGGTAGAGCCCGTAGGGGTGGCAAGTATGAGCCCGTCACTCCAGTACGAAGTAAGGTATTTGTCGTTTACCTCGGTTTCCACCTTAATCATCGAAGTGGTATTCTTTCTGTTGATGGCCACTTCATTAAGTGCGAAATTAAGTTCTGAAATTTCCCTGTTTGGAGGCTCTGAAGTGAGTTGTAATAATCCTCTTTCAGAAATAGTATAACTACCTTCTAAGATATGGTTGATGCTTTCAGTTATGTTTTCTTTCTGAATGGTTGCCAAAAACCCCAATCGCCCTGTATTGATACCCACAATTGGAATGTCTAAATCACGTACGTAGGTAATCGATTTCAGAATGGTTCCATCACCACCAATACTAAAGAAGAGGTCATAACTTTTGTCTAGTTTGGTGAAGGTTTTAAAATTGCTCGCCGTTTGTACATCGTCATGAAGTTTGATGATGTCCATAAAATCTTCTTCGATGAGCACCTCTACATTTTTTTTCTTAAGCGCATCTAGGATTAGCTGAATGTAGGTTTCAGAATTTTTATGATAGAACTGACCGAAAATACCAATTTTCATATGCTATATATTTAGGTACTTGTCTAAGTAATTGGATCTTTTCTGGAGGTCTTCCAAAAATTTATCCTCTTCGTGATTGCTCACCACATTGTAATTGTATCTGCGGAAGGTCTGCACAATAGCATTCATTCCTTGATGCCCTATTTTTATGGTAATCTGCATTATATTTTCACCACTTTTTGAAATAAAAGCACCTAAGATTTTAGCATCATTAGATTCTATAATTTGTGTAATCTCACTGAACGAATAATCTTTAGTTCCTTTTTCAACTACAATAATACCGCCGGCTTCATTTAAGAAAGGGGTGTTGTTAAAACAATGCATGATGTCATTAAGTTCATAATAACCCAAATATTTATTCTCGTCGCCCAGCACAGGCATAATGTTGGTGTTGTGCATGGCAAAAGCTTCTAAGATATCCAACCAATGGGTTGTTTTACGAACAAAGAACGGTTCTAGGGCGTATTGGTAATCGCTCAACGTTTTTTCACTTTCAAAACAATGGGCATCTGTTTCAGACAAACAGCCCAAATAGTCGTCTTCTTTCATCACCACCAGGTGCGAATAAGTGAGTTGGTTGAACGTTTGTTGCATTTCACCAATCGTTTTCGAAAGACCAAAAGGTTCAATATCGTTTATGAGGTAGTTTAGGGTGTTCAAAGCGCTAATTTTTCTGCAAAATACTCAAAATATGACTGCAAACCGAAAGGCAAGTTTGTATTTTTGTGACAAGTATCTAAAGCAATGACAAAATTAAGTGTAAACATCAATAAAATAGCCACGTTGCGCAATGCACGTGGCGGCAATATGCCCAATGTGGTACAAGTGGCAAAAGATGTAGAGCAGTTTGGCGCACAAGGCATCACCATACACCCAAGGCCCGATGAAAGACACATTCGGTACCAAGACGCACATGATCTGAAACAGGTCGTGACTACCGAATACAACATCGAAGGCAACCCTATAGATCGTTTTTTAGAACTTGTTCTCAAACTGAGACCCACACAAGCCACCCTGGTGCCAGATGCAGTAGACGCTATTACGAGCAATGCAGGTTGGGATACGGTAAAGCACGAACATTACTTGAAAGAAGTAATTACCGAATTGAAACGAAGTGGGATTCGCACTTCTATTTTTGTAGATCCTGAAGAGAAAATGATTGAAGGTGCCGCAAAAACGGGTGCCGATAGAATTGAGCTGTATACTGAAAATTTCGCCCATCAATACGGGTTAGGAAATTCAGCCGCCGTAAAACCGTACGCAGTGTGTGCAGCACTTGCAAACGAGCTTGGACTGGGCGTTAACGCCGGGCATGATCTTTCTCTGAAGAACATTGCGTTCTTTAAACAAAATGTACCGCATTTATTGGAAGTTTCTATAGGGCATGCACTTATTTGCGAAGCATTGTACGACGGACTCGAAAATGTGGTTAAAAATTATCTTGAAAAATTAAAATGATACTACACTCACAAATCATCGGAACTGGAAAGCCCTTCGTAATTTTACACGGCTTCTTGGGCATGGGCGACAATTGGAAGACATTGGCCAACCAATTTGCAGAAGATGGGTATGAAGTGCATTTGGTAGACCAGCGTAACCATGGCCGTAGTTTTCACGACGAAGCATTCAGCTATGAACTGATGGCCCAAGACCTTTTGGAATATGCAAACCATCATGAACTAAGAGATTTTATCTTATTGGGACATTCAATGGGCGGTAAAACGGCTATGGAATTTTCCGTAGCACATCCAGAACGCGTACAAAAATTATTGGTGGCAGATATTTCACCTAAACCCTATCCATCACACCATCAAGATATCTTGAAAGCGCTTTCCTCACTCGATTTTTCTGAAATAAGTTCGCGAGGGGAGGCAGACAAAGTGCTCGCTACCTATATTCCAGATTTGGGTACCCGACAATTTTTATTGAAAAATTTGTATTGGAAGGAAAAAGGAAAACTAGCATTGCGTATCAATTTACCGATACTTTATGAGAAAGTGGAGGCTGTCGGACGAGCATTGTCAAGCGGAACGGTGTACAATGGCCCTGTATTATTTTTAAAGGGAGAGTCCTCAGGATATATAGAACCGTTAGATGAATTGCTCATTCACAAACACTTTCCGAAGGCAACAATTGAAACAGTTGCGAAGGCAGGTCATTGGCTACATGCAGAAAATCCTACAGAATTTTACCAAATTGTTACTAAATTTTTATAACATTGTAACGTCAAATTTATTATGTATGCATAATAAATATAGAGTTTTATCTACATTTGTATACCTTTTGACCATAATATATAATAACGAACGAACTTAATTTTAATCAACTTTTACATTATGAAGAAACTTTTACTCTTTTCTGTGGTTGCACTAGCAACAGCAGTAACGTATGCTGGAGGGTATCGTGTGAGCCTTCAAGGAAACAAATCCTTGGCTATGGGGCATACGGGTGTTGCCATTGTGAATAGCAGCGAATCTGTATTTTTTAATCCGGCAGGTCTTGTGTACCTAGAAAACAAATTGAGCATTACGGGCGGTGCTTTCGGAGTATTTTCCGATGTGGCCTACCAAAATGCTGCAACAGGAGCCTCGGCAATGACCGATAGCCCCGTAGGAACTCCTTTTTATCTTTATGGATCTTACCAAGCTACCGATTGGTTAGCGTTTGGTATTGGTGTATATTCTCCATTTGGAAGCACCGTAGAATACGAAGACGATTGGGCCGGTTCGCATTTGGTAAATAACATCGACTTGGCTGCAATTTTTGTACAGCCTACCGTATCTATTAAGCTAAGCGAATATTTTAGTATTGGTGGTGGTCCTATTTACGTAAATGGTTCTGTGAATTTCAATAGAAATTTGAACCGTACCCTAACAGATCTTGATGGGAACCGTTCTGAGGTTACCGTAGACGCAACGGGAGTTACTAAATGGGGTTGGACTGCTGGCGCTATGTTTAGACCAACAGAAAGCTTAACGATTGGGGCACATTACCGCTCTGAAATTATTCTTGACGCCGAAGATGGCGATGCAGATTTTGAAAATATTCCGAACTCTCCTTTAACTCCGTTTGCCGACACTACATTTAACGCTTCGTTGCCATTGCCTGCTGAAATGACCGTAGGATTGTCATACGAGTTCTGCGACAAGTGGTTGTTTGCATTCGATTTCAACAGAGCATTTTGGGATGTTTACGAAAGCTTAGATATCGATTTTGCAGATGAAAATATACCAGACTCGTTTAATCCGAGAAACTATAAGAACGCATCAACCTACCGTTTTGGGTTACAGTACGATGCTACCAAAATGTTCACATTGAGAGCTGGATATTATTTTGATGAGTCTCCTGTAACAGAAGGATTCTTTTCTCCTGAAACTCCTAGAAATGACAGCAACGGATATACAGCAGGTCTTACTGTGAATATTTCAGACCACTTGCAAATAGATGCTTCATTCTTATACCTTCATTTTAATGAAGTAGACGCATCTTACGATGGTTATACTGAAAATGGACAATCTGTACCATTCCGCGGAACGTATAAATCAAGTGCGTTTGCTCCAGGTCTTGGAGTTACTTATAAAATGTAATATCAAAAAATTTAGAAAATGAAAAAATCAATATATATCGTATTAGGAGGCTTACTAACCTTAGGTTTTGTAGGCTGTGAACCAGAATTTGATACCCCTGTAACCGACGAAGGTTTTTACAGCAGCGGGGATGCAGATTTAAGTAATTATGTGGCTGTTGGAAACTCGCTTACCGCTGGTTTTGCCGATGGTGCATTGTACATTACGGGACAAGAGAACTCATACCCGAATATCATGGCACAACAATTTGCCTTGGCAGGAGGAAGTGAAACGTTTACCCAGCCACTTATGGCAGATAACTTAGGAGGTTTATTGCTAAACGGCACACAGGTTGGACAAAACAGATTTGTTTTGGCAGCAGACCCAATGACTGGTGAGCCTTTAGGGCCAGTGATCTTGGAAGGAACACCAACCACCGAAGTTACAACTAGTGCAACAGGACCCTTCAACAATATGGGAGTTCCGGGAGCAAAAAGCTTTCATTTGGTTGCACCTGGATATGGAAATCCTGGTGGAATTTTGAGTGGAGCAGCGAATCCGTTTTACGCACGTTTTGCAACAAGTGGAACCTCTACGGTTTTGGGTGATGCCGCTTCTTTGAGTCCGTCATTTTTCAGTCTTTGGATTGGAAATAACGACATCTTGAGCTATGCTACCGCAGGTGGTGCTGGAGTAGACCAAACAGGGAATTTAGATCCTTCTACATACGGTTTTAACGACATCACAGACCCGAATGTGTTTGCAGCTGTGTACAGCGAGCAAGTGGCAGCACTTAATGCTAGTGCTTCTGGTGGGGTGTTGGTAAACATTCCAGATGTTACATCAATTCCTTTCTTTACTACAGTACCATCACAATCTATTCCTTTAGATGCGGCTACTGCTGCAGCTGTAAATGCACAATTTGCTTTATACAATACGCAAGTGTTGCCAGGATTGGTTGGTGTAGGCGTTATTTCTGCAGAAGAAGCTGCCGCTAGGCAAATCAACTTTTCTGCGGGTGTAAATTTCCCAATTATGGTAGACGATGACCTTACTGATATCTCGATGATCTTGCAAGGGCCTCCGTTTAACCTTCCAGCATCAATTGCTGGGTTGTTGGGGCAATTGCGTCAGGCAACTAACGACGATTTAGTAGTGCTTACTGCTTCTTCTGAACTTGGTTCTTTGGCAGATCCAAATGATCCTAATTCGGTTGTTGGAGTGGCAGTTCCACTTGGCGATGAATTTGTATTAACTACAGTCGAGCAAGAAAGAGTAGCTACGGCTACTGCTGCTTACAACGGAACCATACGTGCTTTGGCAGCAGCCAACGGTCTTGGTTTTGTGGATGCACGTGCTGCTTTGGCCCAAGTTGCCGACGGAGGCGTTTCATATGACGGCGGATTGCTAACTTCAGAATTTGTGACTGGTGGAGCATTCTCTCTAGATGGTGTACACCCTACGCCTAGAGGATATGCGTATACGGCCAATCTTATTATCGATAAGATTAACCAAACGTACAATGCAACCATTCCAAATGTGAACATTGGGAACTATGGTACCATTACCCTCGCAAATAATGTGAGCAACTAAATAATATAATCTATAGTACTGAAACCGTCTTGGGAGCAATCTTAAGACGGTTTTTTTATATCTTTAAGTCAAAATTTAAAAACATGAATTGGTTCTTGAAAGTATTGCTCACAGCCGTAGCTGTATTGATTTTGGCGTATGTTTTGCCCGGAGTTGAGGTAGCAAGCTATTTCTCGGCTATTATTGTAGCTATTGTATTGGCAATTCTTAGGCTGTTGGTAAAACCAATTTTGGTGGTGTTAACTTTTCCGATAACCCTAATCACACTCGGATTGTTTTTGTTAATCATTAATGCAATTATCATACTGTTGGCCGATTTCTTAATCGATGGTTTTGCGGTGCGTAATATCTGGTGGGCGTTGCTATTTAGTGTGCTGCTCTCTTTTCTACAGTCCATCTTACATTCGATGCTCTCAAAAGAAAATTAACGTATTGAATTTCAGTGGGGCGAAGCTTGTAACATCCTATAAAAAACCGTACTTTTGCATCCCGAAAATTATAGGAGACAACATGAACATTACAAAAAAGGAAATAGACAAGTTGAACGCCGTGCTTACGGTAGAAATTGCTAAAGACGACTACGAAGGAAAAGTACAAACTGTGCTGAACAACTATCGTAAAAATGCAAACATTCCAGGATTCCGAAAAGGGCACGTGCCTTTAGGGATGGTTAAAAAACAATACGGACAGGCGGTCTTGGTTGAAGAAGTGAACAAGTTGCTACAAGAGAACCTGCACAAATTCCTTACGGAAGAAAAATTGGATGTTTTAGGAAATCCTATTCCGAGAAACGAAACTGAAATCGACTGGAACAGCGATGATTTTTCATTCGAATTCGATTTGGGCCTTTCACCAGAATTTGAAGTTGCACTTCCGGGGAAGAAAGCCGTTACCCATTATAATATTGTTGCCGACGACGAAATGATTGACAATCAGGTAAAAACCATCCGTAAGCAATACGGAAAGTTGATTGCCAAAGACACCGTTGAAAAAGGTGATGAAATTACCGGCACCTTTACTTCCGAAGAAAAAGAAATCGAAAATAAAACGACCTTATCTACAGAAGATATTAAAGGTAAAAAACAAACCACGGCGCTCTTGGGAGCTAAGGTTGGCGATACCGTAACGATAAAGACAAAAGGGTTGTTTAACGACGACCATGACAACCAAAAACATTTGGGAGTGTCTCATGACGATGCCCATGGATTGGATATTGAAGTTTCTTTCAAAATTGAAGAAGTGAACCAACGTGAAATGGCAGAGTTGAACCAAGAATTGTTCGATAAGTTGTTTGGTGAAGGCGTGGTGACTTCCGAAGAACAATTGAAAGAGAAAATTAAGGAAGATGCCGAAGGGCAATTTACACAACAGAGCGATCAGAAATTGCTGAACGATGTTGTTGAAGACCTTATTGAAAATACAAAATTCGACCTTCCGAAGGAATTCTTACAGCGATGGATACAAGTTTCGGGCGATAAGCCATTAACTGAAGAAGAAGCCGCTGCAGAGTACGAACGAAGTGAAAAAGGGCTTCGCTACCAACTTATAGAAGGAAAACTTCGCGCAGAGCACAATCTTCAGGTAACGTTCGACGAATTGAAAGCATACGCCAAGAATATGATCAAGGGTCAAATGGCACAATTTGGGAATACCAATCCGACAGAGGAAGAATTGGAAGGAATTTCAGCCAGAATTCTTTCGAATGAAGAAGAAGTAAAGCGATTGAGTGAACAATTGAATACCAACAAGATGCTTCAATTTTTTAAGGAAAACGCAAAACTGAAGACAAAAGAAATTACCTACGAAGCCTTCATAAAAGAAGCCTATTCGTAATTGGGTAAAAAAATAGGTATCTTTAGGGCGTTGAAACAAGACAATCAACGCCCTAATTTTTTAAAAAATAGTTGCAGTTTATATGAACTACGGAAAAGAATTTAAAGACTTTGCTATTAAGGATCAAGGTGTTAGTAGCACTTACTACGACCAGATTTTAAGTAGCATGTATCCGGTGGGTCTTACCCCAAACATTATTGAAGAACGCCAAATGAACGCCGTTGCCATGGATGTATTTTCACGTCTCATGATGGATCGTATCATTTTTCTCGGCACAGGAATCAACGACCAAGTGGCAAACATTGTACAAGCCCAGTTGTTGTTTTTAGAGAGTACAGACGCGTCTAAAGACATTCAAATTTACATCAACTCCCCTGGCGGTAGCGTATATGCTGGCTTAGGTATTTATGATACCATGCAATTTATAAAGCCTGATGTGGCGACTATCTGCACAGGAATGGCGGCTTCTATGGGAGCGGTGCTATTGTGTGCGGGTGAAAAAGGAAAACGCAGTGGCCTAACCCATTCTAGGGTAATGATACACCAACCTTTGGGAGGTGCGCAGGGTCAAGCAAGTGATATTGAAATTACTGCACGTGAAATTGTGACCTTGAAGGAAGAGTTATATAGAATCATCGCTAAACATAGCGGTCAGACCTACGAAAAGGTATATGAAGATAGCGACCGTGATTATTGGATGAAAGCTGATAAGGCGAAAGAATACGGAATGATTGACGAAATTTTAGCACGTTAATCGAACAGAACTGAATAAAAGTACATGGCGAAAGAAGAATTAGAATGTTCATTTTGTGGTCGTAAAAAGGCCGAAACCAACTTGCTCATCGCAGGGCTGGATGCCCATATCTGCGATCGATGTATTGAGCAGGCGCACGGTATTGTGGTAGAGGAAGCACTACATTCTACCAATAATGAGCTGAGCAAAGAGGTAATGCTGAAAAAGCCTAAAGCGATTAAAGAATTTTTAGACGATTATGTAATTGGGCAAGACCATACCAAAAGGGTCATGTCTGTGGCGGTTTATAACCATTACAAGCGATTGTTGCAGCCAAAGACCGATGATGATATCGAAATACAAAAGAGTAACATCATTATAGTTGGCCAAACCGGTACAGGAAAAACATTGGTAGCCAAAACAATTGCACGCATGCTTAACGTTCCGTTGGCCATTGTAGATGCAACGGTGCTTACAGAAGCAGGATATGTTGGAGAAGACGTTGAGAGTATTTTGACGCGTTTGTTACAGGCGGCAGACTATAACTTGGAAAAAGCCCAAAACGGAATTGTGTTTATTGATGAAATAGACAAGATAGCCCGTAAGAGCGATAATCCGTCAATCACTAGAGATGTTAGTGGTGAAGGTGTGCAACAGGCCCTGCTGAAATTACTAGAGGGTACTACGGTTAATGTACCGCCAAAAGGAGGGCGAAAGCATCCAGACCAGAAATTTATTGAAGTAAACACCGAAAATATCCTATTTATAGCCGGTGGTGCCTTCGACGGAATTGAACGCCATATTTCAAAACGATTGAATATGCAGGCGGTAGGTTTTAGCGCGTCGAAAAAAGAAAATGTACTCGAGAAAGACCACATGCTGAAATATATCATCCCAAAAGATTTAAAAGACTTTGGGCTGATACCAGAAATTATTGGTCGTTTGCCAGTACTAGCCTATATGAACCCTTTAGATAAGGGAACCTTGCGAGCTATTCTTACGGAACCAAAAAATGCCATCATCAAGCAATACAAAAAATTGTTTGAAATGGATGGAATCGATTTTGTGATCACAACTGAAGCGCTCGACTTTATCGTAGAACAAGCTATTGCCTATAAACTTGGAGCTCGTGGATTGCGTTCGCTATGCGAAGCTGTGTTAACCGATGCAATGTATGAGTTGCCAGGCGATGAAAGCATAAAGTCGTTAAAGGTTACCAAGCAGTATGCCGAAGAAAAACTTCAAAAAACAACAATTAAAAAATTAAAGGCGGTTTCTTAAACTAGCAACCTTTACTTATAGCAACCAAAAAAGCCAAACAACTACAGTTCGGCTTTTTTTCTACTTAACTTAACTAATCTACTCTAATGCATTCTTCAATGCAAGTATGTTTAAGGGGTTGCAATTACTGTTTTTGCTTTGCTATGCAACACCTTTTGTTGAAATAATTCTTTTTTGTTTTTTAGGGTATAACCAGCTACTTCACTGTTTTCTTTTTGAAGTGCTGAAGTGGTTCCACAGGAAGTAAAACTTACAGTGAAAAGCACCAAGGCTATTATGTATAAACTATTTTTCATTGCGGGGGTAGCATTCATATTTATAGTACAAACGTATGGCGTAAGAAAAATACTACCAAAACTATTAGTTCAAGTGAACAGATATTCGTTGAAATACACCTCTATTTTCAACTATCGATGAAGTGCAGAATTCATCGGTTTTCTGAGTGTTTTTAGGCGATAAAAGCGGTTGTTTGTCGATGTGGAAGAAATGCTACTGTGTATTCAACTTAAGTAACTCCTCAATATAGTCTCGCTTGTTTGACAGTCTGGGTACTTTGTGTTGCCCTCCCAATTTGTCTTTGTCTTTTAGCCAATCGTAAAACAATCGTTCGCGTGCGCAATGAATGGTGGGTGCCTTTAATGTGGTATTGTTATTCCGCTTGGCCTCATAGTCGCTATTCACTTCTTGAAGGGCACCATCTAAGATTTCTGTGAAGTGGTTAAAGTCTTTAGGGGGCGTTTTAAATTCAATAATCCACTCATGGGCCCCTTTCTCCCTTCCTTCCATAAAAATAGGTGCAGCGGTATAATCTACAATTTCAGTAGCAGTCAATTCAGATGCTTTCCGAAGTGCGCATTCTGCATTTTCGATAATAAGTTCTTCACCAAATACATTAATATGGTGTTTGGTCCGCCCCGTTACTTTAATACGGTAAGGGCTGGTGGAAGTAAACCGAACGGTGTCGCCCACTTTATAACGCCATAAGCCTGCGTTGGTAGTAATTACAATGGCATAATTTTTCCCTACTTCAACTTCAGCCAGAGGGATCACCCTTTCTGAAGCAGTACCGTATTCATCCATCGGGATAAACTCATAAAAAATACCATAGTCGAGCATCAAGAGTAATTCTTTGTTAGAATTTCGGTCTTGTATGGCAAAAAATCCTTCTGAAGCATTGTAAATTTCGTAGTACCGGAACGATTCCCGAGGTAAAATTTTATTGTATTGTTCAATGTAGGGATCAAAACTCACGCCTCCGTGAAAATACACTTCTAGATTGGGCCATATTTCAAACAGATTGTCTTTCCCTGTGGTTTCCAATACGTTATTCAAAAGTACGAGCATCCAAGATGGAACACCAGCAAGACTGGTGACTTTCTCACGAATGGTTTCGTTTACAATGGCCTGCATCTTTGTTTCCCAATTGGCCATGAGCGAAATTTCATTTTTAGGCGTGCTGCTGTATTCTGCCCAAAATGGCATGTTGTCTATTAGAATAGCAGATAAGTCGCCAAACACGGTGCCATTTTCTTGGTATAGTTCTTTGCTTCCTCCCAAACGCAGCCCCTTTCCCATAAATAATTGAGAATCTGGATTGTTGTTCAAGTACATGCAGAGTAAATCTTTACTAGCTGCGTAATGACAGTTTTCTAGCGATTCACCACTTACCGGAATGAATTTGCTTTTTGCACTGGTGGTGCCACTAGACTTCGCGAACCATTTTATGGGTGTTGGCCAAAAAATATTGGTTTCACCTCTTCGGGCGCGTTCAATGCGTTCTTGGTTGTCTTCATAACTGGTAACGGGCACCCGATAGGCATATTCTGCGTACGAGTGGATGCTGCTGAAATCGTATTGCTTGCCAATTTCTGTATGTTTTGCATGCTGAATTAAGTGCTGCAACAATTCATTTTGTACATCTATAGGGTATTTCAGAAACAGTTCGATTTGGTGGAATCGCTTCTTTAAGAACCAAGAGGCTATAGAATTTACAATGGGTATTGGCATTATTTTCTGTTATCTTTATGCAATAAAAATAATACTTTTTCTGATAGGGAATTTCCCTTAGGCTCACTTTCAGAATTAGGCGAATTTATATCCTTAAAAACGAATGCAATACGAAGGTGTCTTAACCAAAATGCAAACCGAGAATGGAAGCCCCATTCAATACTACCTCGTGTTTGAAACCGATTTTCTAAACATGAACCAATTGCTGAACAAACCAATTGGCATTACTTTTCTGAAACACCAATGTTTAAATTGTTCGCTCGATAAAAAAATTTATCGCCAAGGGTTTTGTTACGACTGTTTTTATGAAATTCCGCAGGCAGCAGATTGGATCATGCGACCAGAACTCAGTACGGCACATTTAGACAAAGAAGACCGCGATCTCGACTATGAAAAAAAGGTGCAACTACAGCCGCATGTGGTGTATTTGGCCAATAGCAGTAATGTAAAGGTAGGGGTAACCCGGAAATCGCAAGTCCCTACACGATGGATCGACCAAGGCGCGCACGAGGCCATAGAAATTGTGGAAGTTCCCAATCGATATTTGGCGGGCATCACCGAAGTAGCCCTAAAAGATCATGTGGGCGATAAGACCAATTGGCGCACCATGTTAAAGAATGAAGTGGAAGATGCAGATTTAATTGCTTGGCGAGACAAGCTAAAACCGTTTATTCCTGAGGAAGCGATGCCCTATTTTATAGAAAACAACAGCGAAACCCATTTAGAATTTCCCGTTGTTCAGTATCCCAACAAATTAAAAAGCTTGAACTTAGACAAAACACCACACTATGAAGGCGTTCTCAAAGGAATTAAAGGGCAGTATCTAATTTTTGAAGATAACGTCGTTTTTAACGTTCGTAGCAACGAAGGCTACGTGGTGGCGATAAGCATACCAAGTTAAACAGCTTTTTCAAGAGTCACTGAACACTATCTTTTTTCTTTTTTCCGAACAAACCTCCTAAAATATCGGTCACTACTTCGGTGGTTGTAGGTTTTTGGGGTTTTCCATTTGAGGTGCTGTCAGTAGGCGTATTTCCTCCCCCGATCAAGTCTTTTAAAATGTCGGTTCCTTTGTCTTTTAGATCCTGTTTTTGTTTTTCAATCAGTTTTTGTGTTAATGTACTTACAGCTGCCTTGGTGTCTACGGAAATATTCGGATTTGTAATGGTTCCTGAAAGATTAACGGGCAAAGCAACAGTAGTGTTTTCAGCCTCTTGCGGATCGAGTTTCGACAATAAATTTGATACTTCGCTTCCTAAATACCTGGCAGGCACATCCATTTTCAAGTTGTAGTTGATGCTTTTGTCGAGACCATGACGGCCGTCTACAGTGATGTTAATCCCTTTTACGTCGAAATCGAACGGCTGAACTTCAATATTTCCATTATTGAACTTAAGCACTGTGCTCACATCACGCAGACTCAATTTGTCGATGTTCAGAAATTTTACCTGTTCGCCAAGTTTTGAAAGCAGTGGGGTTTTGCTTTTGTCTACTTCGGCAGTAAGTATTTGTGCGAGTGCATCTCCAGCAAGTGTAGTTATTTTGGGTGTCAGGTTCTGGTTTAGCTCACCATTCAGGTTTATTTTGGTGCTTAGGCTTCCTTCTAACGCTTTTGCGATAGGGGCTAAAAAGCTGAGGAGTTCTAATTGCTGAAACGAGCTGCTAATGTCTACACGTTGCAAATCTAAATCCATTGCAAAGGTTGGTGTCTGGTTTTGTGTAGAAACATTTCCAGAAAGGGCAATATTTCCACCTAAGAGAGACGATGTCACATTTTGTAAACTTGCTGTTTCATTTTTTATGGTCACACTTCCTTTGGCATTATCTAGGGTAAGATCGTCATAGATTACCTTGTTGGCGGTAAAATTAAGCGTAGCATCTAGAAAATCGGGTATTTTAATTCCGTCGTTTTTGGCCATCGCATTGCCGGTGTTGGAAGCTGTTCCTTTATTGTTGGTCGTTTCTGCAGCAGCATCTTCGGTCATAAAATCGTTAAGGTTAAACGTATTCGATTCAACATTGAATACTCCCTTTAAGTCCTGTTTGGCCATAATCCACGGAATCAGATTCTGTATGGTTCCGGTTGCATTTACATCGGTGGCACCGGTAGATGCGCTCATCTCATTAAGCTGAATGGTGCCTGGCGACATGCTGACAGCAGCGTTACCAATATTGATGGGGTTTTTAAAAGCGGCATCGGTATAGGTAAAATCTTGTAGTTGGGCTGTCCCCGTAGTTTTGATGTCTTGGTATTGTTCGTTTTCTACAGCATCCATACTGAAATTGGTAGTGACATCTGCAGTGAAAATTCCTCGAAGGGGAGGGTCATTTTTTACAGGAAGTACCTTGTCAATTTTTGCTAAGTCAATAGTGCCTTTTAACGCAAGGTTTATCAAGGCGTTTTCAGTAAGGTTTCTAATGCTTCCGTTGGCCGAAAATAACTCGTCGTCTACTTTAAAGGTAAGATTACCAATCACTAAATAGGTGTCTTTTGGCAACCCTGTTTCGTTCATCAAATCGGCACTAATGGTAATGTTCCGAACTGTTTTAGGCAAGTCTGGGTATTTGAAAGAGGCATTATTACTGCGTACTTTTATGTCCATAGTAGGAATGAAGGTATCGTCTACAATACCTTTTAACGTACCAGCCACGGTAAAATCGCCGGTTGTTTGCACGCCATCGAGTTCTTTTACATATGTTTTTGGGATGACCGCCAGAAAGTTTTTAAAATCGGATGTGGGTGTTTTGAACGTAAGGTCTAATTCGCTGTTGTTCTCATTCACCTGAACAAAACCATCAAAGGTGAGTGGAAGGTCATTAATTTTCGCTTCATTTTCGAGGAAGGTATATTTTTGGTTTTTTAGGTCTAATTTAAAATTAGCATCCAATGAAACACTATTTTCATTCAGGTATTCAACGTCGTCTAGCTTAAGCGAGACTAGGGCATTGGTTTGGGTTGCTAAGTTTGAAACATCTAAAGAGAAATCGCCATTTCCTTCATGGTGAATATCTTTGAGGGTCAAATATGTTTTTGTGGTCTCGTCGGCGTACAGGAGTTGGGTATTGTTGATCTCGTATTGTTTCAGATCAAAAACGAATCCAGTGTCTTCCTGGGAAGTTTCCGAAGTAGTAATAGGAGCCTCACTCTTTATGGCTACGTCGTAATTGGCGCGCCCAAGGCTATCTACCTTTATGTTTACAAGTGCATTATCAAGTTGAAGTCCGTCAACTATTATGGGGTCATTGCCAGATTTAAACAATTGTGTAATGCCCATATTTATTTTCAGCTGTTCGCCACGTGCCAGGGTATCCCCTTCAAAAGGTGCTTTATTTACCACTGAAAAGTCGTTGACCACTACAGCAGCTTTCGGAAAACTTTTAAAAAGGCTGAGATCCATAGATTTCCATGAAACTTCAGCATTTAGATTTTTGTTAATGTTTTTCCGCAGTAAGTCTTCAAAAGTACCTTTAAATAAGAATGGAGCAAGTATCAGGAGTAGTATGATAACCCCCAATGTGATTCCTGCTATTTTAAAAAATTTCTTCATAATAATTTATATATGCCCAAAAGGGCGGTAGTTTTTTTATTCAAGTTTTAGTTCTTCACCTATTTTCAGTTTAAAACGTTTTCTGAAAAAATAAACGGCAGCATACAGCAGCGGTGTGTCTAACGCTGCTACGAGCACCTTAAATAGGAACCCGCTTAAGAGCAAGGCACCAAACAACGGCCATTCTATCTTTCCAAAGCTGCACAATAAAAGGAGTACGGTAAAGGTGTCTACAAATTGCGACAGAAAGGTTGAAAAGTTATTTCGCAACCATAAGTGTTTTCCTTTTGTAAGCCGTTTCCAAAAATGAAACAACTGAATATCTATGTACTGTGCCAGTAAATAGGCCATCATAGAAGCGAATACAGCAATGGCGGTGGCACCAAAAACTTTACTAAAAAGTGGGTCGTCTATGGGGCTCCAAGGTGTTGCCGGAACCACATCTGCTACAAAAACAATGAGCAGAGAAAAAAAAGAGGCGAAAATTCCTGCCGTTACCACTTGGTTGGCCTTTTTCTTGCCATATATTTCACTGATGATGTCTGTTATCAAAAAAGTCACCGGATACGGAAGAATGCCCACAGATATTTCAAACTGATAGATTCCGAAGAAATCCCAATAAAAGAATTTCTGGAATATCAAATTGCTCACCACTAGCGAAGCAATAAACAACGCGCCCAGAATGAGATAGATACGTTGCGCCAATAACAGATCTTTTAACGGTAAGCGCTTCAAAAGTATGATGTTTGTACTACAAAGATAATGGTCAGTCGTTTTGTTTTCCTTAATTTCGTCTTAAAACAAAACCCTCGTAACTATTAGCCACTACAACGACATTTATCTTTCTTTGGGAAGCAATTTGGGAGACCGTTTCATGTATTTACAACAGGCCGTGAATGCGCTTTTTGAAGAATTAGGAACCATCCATAAAATTTCTTCTGTTTACGAAACACCTGCAATGGGGTTTGAAGGGGAGCCATTTCTAAATTGTGTGATTTGGATGCGATCTGGGAGCACGGCCAAACAGGCATTAAAAAAAATCGGTGCGATTGAAAAGCGCTTAGGTCGTGTAAAAAGTACGACAAAAGGCTACGCCTCTAGAGTGATCGATATCGACATTTTGCTGTTTAACAATGAGACTTTTTCAGAAAGCAATTTGGTGATCCCACATCCTCGTATGGCCGGACGAAAGTTTGTATTACAACCACTGGCTGAAGTAAATGCACAATTGGTACACCCGTCATTACAAGCCAATATGGTGAAGCTTTTGGCCCAAACACCAGATAAAAGCAAGGTTGCTAAACTCTCCAAATGGCTTCGGAACCCGAAACAAGACTATGATATTTCAAAACTGAACTACATTGCCATCGAGGGGAATATTGGGGCTGGAAAAACCAGTTTGGCTTCAAAGATGGCAGAAGATTTTAATGCGAAGCTGATTTTAGAGCGATTTAAAGACAACCCGTTCTTGCCAAAGTTTTATGAAGACCAGCATCGGTATGCGTTTCCGTTAGAAATGTCTTTTTTGGCAGATCGGTACCAGCAATTGTTGGAAGACATTGCGCAATTCGATTTGTTTAAAGATTGTGTCATTGCCGATTATGACGCTTATAAATCGTTGATTTTTGCAAAAGTCACTTTGGCCGAAGAAGAGTTTAATTTGTACAAAAAGCTGTTTCACCTCATGCATAAAGAGCTGCCAAAGCCTGATGTGTATGTGTATCTGTACCAAAATACCGAACGACTGCTAGAAAACATCAAAAAAAGGGGGCGGAGTTTTGAGAAAGGGATTGCGCCCGAATATCTGCAGCAGATTAATGATGGATATTTCGACTATATCAAAACGATGCCGCAAGAACGCGTGAAGATTATCGATATTTCAGAAATTGATTTTGTTAAAAATCGTGGCGATTATTTAAAGCTTTTGAAGCAAATCTTAGACAATTAAGCTAGTTTCCCACGGATTTCATTCAGCTTACAGAAAAAATCCCACACCACAACGCCGCAGCTCACAGAGATATTTAAGGAATGTTTGGTGCCGTATTGCGGAATCTCGATCACCACATCACTAGCAGAAACTACCTTTTGTTGTACGCCTTTTACTTCGTTTCCAAAAATCACTGCGTAGTGCAATGCCGGTTGTACAGAAAATTCATGTAGCGGCACAGTAAGTTCTGCCTGCTCAATACTGGCTACAAAAACACCTTCTTCTTGTAGTTTTGTAACAACGTCTAGGGTGTTTTCTGCGTATTCCCAGGCCATGCTATCAGTAGCTCCCAAGGCCGTTTTTTGGATGTCTTTGTGGGGAGGTGTCGCTGTAATTCCGCAGAGATAGATTTTTTCAATCAGAAATGCATCGGCCGTACGAAAAACCGAACCTATATTATTGAGACTTCGAATATTGTCGAGTATAATGGTGAGTCGTGTTTTTTCAGCCTCTTTAAAACCATCTACATCAAGTCTGTCTAGCTCGCTATTTTTCAGTTTGCGGTGTTTCATACAGCAAAAATATAATTTCTCAAGCGAATCCTAGCGCTTGAATCTGTGGGATGTTATATTTCTTTTTTTTGGCTGAAGTTGTTGATAATATTCGATAACTCGGGATGGAGGTGCTATAGAAACCTTTTTACAATTTTGTACTTTTATAGGTCTAAATTTGAAAATTGAATGGCTAAGAAGACCACCCCTTTAATGAAGCAATATAATACCATCAAGGCGAAATATCCTGATGCATTGTTGTTGTTTCGGGTAGGCGATTTTTACGAAACATTTGGGTCTGATGCCGTGAAGGCGGCGGGGATTTTAAACATTACCCTAACGGCTCGAAACAACGGTGGCGACCAGACCGAACTGGCGGGTTTCCCGCACCATAGTTTACATACCTATTTGCCTAAATTGGTCATGGCGGGTTGCCGGGTAGCTATTTGCGACCAGCTGGAAGATCCCAAACAAACTAAAACCATCGTAAAACGTGGGGTTACCGAATTGGTGACACCTGGTGTAGCCTTGAATGATGATATTTTACAGAGTAAATCGAATAACTTTTTAGCGGCTATACACTTTTCAAAAGAAGTGGTTGGGGTTGCATTTTTAGATGTCTCTACGGGTGAGTTTTTAACTTCGGAAGGAGACGCCGAGTATGTAGATAAATTATTGCAAAATTTCAATCCGAGTGAGGTGCTTTTCAGCAAACAGAAACGAAAGCATTTTTCTGAAACCTTTGGCGACAATTTTCATACCTTCTATTTGGAAGATTGGGTATTTCAACCCGAATATACAACCGAAACCCTCCATAAACATTTTGAAACCAAAAATTTAAAAGGTTTTGGGGTTTCGCATTTAGAGGCAGGAACTGTAGCTGCTGGGGTAGCACTGCATTATTTGGGAGAAACCCAGCATAACAAATTGCAGCATATTACGAAGTTGGCTCGCATTGCCGAAGACGAATATGTGTGGATGGACCGATTTACCATTCGGAATCTCGAATTATACCATAGCACACAGCAAAATGCGGTTACCTTGCTCGATATAATCGACAAAACCATCAGCCCCATGGGAGGTAGGATGTTGAAACGTTGGATGGCGCTTCCGCTAAAGAGCACCGAAAAAATTACGCGTCGGCATGAGGTAGTTAGTTTTTTGTTGGATCAGCCATCGGTACTAGCGCAATTTCAGCAGCACGCCAAGAAAATGGGAGATTTAGAGCGGTTGATTTCAAAAACTGCGACTGGAAAAATCAATCCGAGAGAAGTAGTTCAGCTAAAAAATTCGCTCGAAGCTGTTGTTCCTGTGAAACAATTGGCGTTGCAATCTAAAAATGAATCACTTCAGATTATAGGAGAGCAACTCAACGATTGTGAAATGTTGCGGACCAAAATAAAGGAAACATTGGTTGCAGAGGCCCCTGTAGCTATTGGAAAAGGTGAAGTTGTTGCACAGGGAGTTTCAGAACAGCTAGATGACCTTCGCGCTATCGCTACCGGCGGAAAGGAATACCTTGATGCTATGTTACAACGGGAGAGTGAACGTACGGGCATTACGTCACTTAAAATTGCTTCTAACAATGTGTTTGGATATTACATTGAAGTGCGCAATACCCATAAAGATAAGGTGCCACCAGAATGGATACGGAAACAAACGCTGGTGAGTGCAGAGCGTTATATTACCGAAGAGCTTAAAGAGTATGAAACTAAAATTTTGGGGGCCGAAGAGAAGATATTGGCCTTAGAACAGCAACTATTCGCTACGATGGTCGATTTTATGCTTCAATTTATTGCGCCTGTACAACAAACGGCATCACTGATTGCAGAACTTGATTGTTTGGCGTCTTTTGCTACACATGCCAAACAGTGCAAATACACCCGACCATTATTAGACGATACCTTCGATCTTGATATAAAAGAAGGTAGGCATCCAGTAATTGAGCAGCAGTTGCCACCCGATAGTCCGTTTATTGCTAACGATGTGTTTTTAGATCGTGAAAATCAGCAAATCATTATGATTACTGGGCCCAACATGAGTGGTAAATCGGCTATTTTAAGACAAACAGCGCTTATTGTACTCTTGGCACAGATGGGAAGTTTTGTTCCAGCAACTGCGGTACGTATGGGTTGTGTAGACAAAATATTTACGCGCGTAGGTGCTAGCGATAATATCTCGATGGGGGAGAGTACGTTTATGGTAGAGATGAACGAAACGGCAAGTATCCTGAACAATGTTTCTGAGCGCAGTCTCATTCTGTTAGACGAAATAGGACGAGGTACCAGTACGTATGATGGGATTTCTATAGCGTGGGCCATTAGTGAGTACCTGCACGAGCACCCGAGTAGGGCTAAAACGCTGTTTGCGACGCATTACCATGAGCTCAATGAAATGACCGAAACGTTTGCACGGATTAAAAATTACAATGTTTCGGTAAAAGAGTTGAAAGACAATGTGTTGTTTCTGCGGAAGTTGGTTCCGGGAGGCTCGCACCACAGTTTTGGGATTCACGTAGCAAAGATGGCTGGGATGCCCAAAGTAGTACTGCAACGTGCGAATAAAATTTTGAAACGCTTGGAGAAAAGTCATTCTAGTGAAGAGCTTTCTGACAAGATGAAGGCAATTTCAGAAGAAGAGATGCAGCTCAGCTTTTTTAATCTAGACGACCCGTTGTTGGTGGAAATACGCGATGAAATTTTAGAAACCGATATCGACACGCTAACCCCAGTGGAAGCGTTAATGAAGCTAAACGAAATAAAACGAATGTTACAGCGCAGCGCCTCGGTAAAGTTTAAGAAATAATTTCAGTAAAATACTTTTGTTTTGGAGTAAATATTTTAAATTTGCATCCGCTTCCGGGAGGAAGTCGTTCTTTTATTAAAAAGGATTCAAAAAATTAGCTGAATCTTTTTCAGAAATAAACGCGAAAATAGCTCAGGCTGTCTCCGACGAGCGATCGAAGGAGCGAGAGGAAGACATAAATGACACCTTGCCTGTATTTTTTTCAACCAAACGCGAAAATAGCTCAGTTGGTAGAGCGCCACCTTGCCAAGGTGGAGGTCGCGGGTTCGAATCCCGTTTTTCGCTCAGCTTCGATACATCCCGATTGCCATCGGGACACTCAGCTACCGCGCTGGTGATGTATGTAAGAGTATACCAATGCTGAAGTGGTGGAATTGGTAGACACGCTGGACTTAAAATCCAGTGGGCAGTAATGTCCGTACGGGTTCAAGTCCCGTCTTCAGTACAAATAAAATAAAGCCGAATCTCTCGATTCGGCTTTATTTGTTTTAACGAGTGAGCTGACCTTGGTTCAGGAAAAGAGGAGTTGTTTTTTGAACTACCAACTACCAACTACCAACTACCAACTACTTACAACTCGTCACTCATTAGCTTTCTTACTTCTTCGGAAGCTTCTTGGTGTAGTTGTTCGGCAATTTTGCTTCGTTTGCTGATTCGGTAAGAGATAAAGATCAATAAAAATATAATAGGAAGGATAACGGGTATCGAATACCAGAAGTCGAATTCATCTATATATGAGATTTTATAGTTGATGACCCCAGAAAGCTGGAATAAGAACATGGTAAGCGGAACGAGGATGGCATATTTCCACCAATTACGCGATGTTAAAAACCATGTGGCAGTTAGAATGATAAAAGTTAGCTTGGTAACTAGGGCGTGCAAATAGATCTGGGCACTTTTAAATTCGCCAGATTCTATTGTACCAAAGGGTGTTTCCCAAATCTTACTGTCGCTAGGGGCGAATTTATACAGATAAAATAAAAAAGGTGTTGCCATCAATATAATTGCTAGCAACACCCCTAGTACTATACTACTGCGTCTTTTATCCGTTTGGCGGTATTTCGTAGTCGGCTTTGTCAATTTGTTGTTCGTTAGTTGCTTGGTCTTCCGGAGTACAGCTAGCTGTAAAAGCAAGCACTGCTAAAATAAACATTAGTTTTTTCATAAGATAGGTTTTTGTTTTAATTTCTATACAATGATAGGGGGATGTTTTCAAAAATCCTATAGTGCTGAAACACTAAGTTTTGCGTACTTTTATCGGTTTTTTATGCATTTAGTCGGTAAAAATGCGATTTTTTATCAATTTAACCAAACTATTTCCTAACGGAAAATAGGCGGCAAAAAAGAGGGTCATCAGCAGTGCGAAGGTATAGGGGCCAAACCACTGAACTAATATATTATTTGGATAAACATACGATGTTCCGAGGGTATATCCAGCAAATTCTAGTAACCCCATGGCCAAAAGGCCATAACAGTATTGATCGAAGACAGAATATTTCCGAAGTACTAATGAGACGGGGATCATATATAAGCCGTAACATGTAATCACTTGCCACCAGTTCTGAAACTTCGCAATTTCTAGGAGTTGGCCAATGTAGTTCATGGCAAAACCCCATGTGATGTAAATACACACATATAGTAGGATAAGGCTAAACGGTGCTTGGGTGATTGGCCTAAGAAGTGTTTTAGACATGAATCGACAGTGAATTTTGTTACTATGATATATTAAACTGTGCGTTATTTCAAGATCAGCATATGGTTTTATATTATCTCAACGCACTTTTTCAGGATAGCAAGATACATTTTTTCTGAACTTTCGAACTGCACCTTTGTAAATTGAATTACTAGAAATTAGAAAAGCCCACTCAACGAGCGGGCTTTTCTAATTCGGATAAAAGAAATCAATTAATTTCCGTCACCGTCCATATCGTCGGTTTCGTCAATTTCTTCTTCAATTTCTTCGCCTGCCTCATTTGCAGCGTCTTCAACTGCATTTCCTGCAGCTTCAACGTTGTCTTCTGTGTCTTGTGCAGCGGCTTCAACAGCATCTTCTGCTTTTTCTTCTGTAGTCTCTCTACACGAGTAGATTGAGAACACAAGTGCAAGGGCTGCGAATGATACTAATACTTTCTTCATTTTGTTAGAGTTAATGGTTAATTTTTTACAATATAAAAATAATATACAACATTTCAGTATTAATTGTCGTCATCTCCATTTACATCGTCGGTTCCTTCAATTTCTTCCTTCACTTCATTGGCTGCGTTTTCAATAGCGTCTCCTGTTTCTTCTGCGGCTTCTTCAATTGCATCACCTGCGGCTTCTAGGTTGTCTTCTGTGTCTTGTGCAGCGGCTTCGATTGCATCTTCTGCTTTTTCTTCTGTAGTTTCTCTACAAGAGTATATAGATACTACTAAGGCCAGCGCTGCAAAACTTACAAATACTTTTTTCATAATGGGTTGGTTTAAAAAATTAGACGATAAAGTTAATTTTATTTTTTTAAACGGGAGATTTCTCGCTTAGGTATTTCCAATAGCGTTTGGGAACGTGCTGGAGATGTAATTTTGTGTTCTTTCGAGAAACGATGTTGGTACTTTTAAAGTAATTTTTCCAAAGTGATTCAAAAACCATTTCTTCCTCTGTGAAAAAGGAACCATTTTTTGAGTTGCTTCGGAAAGCGTCGCTGTTTTCCAAAACAATCGTTGTGACTTCTTGTAGGTTATAATAAATGCCATAGTCCCGTTTTAAGTCATAGATAATCCATTGCTGGTCGGCATAGCGGCTCTTGAAATGTTTGATAAGTAGGGGCAGCACATTGAAATCTGGAGAAACGGTTGCGAAGTAAAGCCCGTCTTTTGTTTGCCTAAAACGCACAAAGGCGTCCATTCTATGTTTTTCCCTACCCACCATTTTTACCACTTTTGAAATTTTAAGAATTTCAGCATCACCATAGTCTTTTGCCACATCAACACGCTCGGCCAAACTGCGTTTTATAAAATGAAATAGGGTGTCTTCAATTCCGTCAAGTTCACTTAAAAAAGCGCGATAGATATTCGTTTTGCCTGTCTTTGAACACGCTTTCGAAATACCTTCCCAAACGCGATGTGCTTTCTTCTCGTCTGTAACTACCTCGGAACTAGTATCAAAGAAATTCTGTGTGCTGCGATGTTTTGGTTGAATGGTTACATCGGTCAATTTCTCATCATAAACATCAAAAATTGCAGTTAAAAATCCATCAAAAGAGCCATCATAGACTAAAATTTTTCTCATACTGCAATAGGAGTCTCAATCGAACTAAATAAGTTTAGTTGCGTACTGTGTGCTTTCGAAAATTTGCTAGACGATTGCGATAAAATTAAACTTTTTAGCTGGGCAGCGGTTCGGTCTTTACTTTCAAATTCTCGCGAATCGCACACCATAAAAAACTTTGCCCTGTTCATCGCAATGCCTATAGCTTTTAAGTTTTCCCAATTCAGTTTTCTGTAACGGCGCGCTTGTATAATTTTTTGTACCGATTTCATGCCAACACCTGGTATTCTTGCCAACAGGCGTTTTTCTGCCCGATTAATATCTACCGGAAATTGATCTAGATTGCGTAATGCCCAGCTTAATTTTGGGTCGATATCACTTTCTAGGTTTGGGTGCTCTTTGTTTAGGATTTCACGAATATCAAATCCGTAAAAACGCAACAACCAATCTGTTTGATACAACCTGTTTTCCCGAAGCATTGGTACTTCAGTGCCGATAGCAGGCAAGCGATGGTCGTGACTTATGGGGATATAGCCAGAATAATACACCCGTTTCATTTGAAATTTTTTATAGAAATAAGCCGATGTGTACATAATTTCGGCATCAGTTTCATTGCTCGCCCCGATGATCATTTGCGTGCTTTGCCCAGCAGGGGCATAGATGGGAGTGCTTTTAATCAGTTTTTTTTCACTTTTATACTGAATAATTTCGTTTTTAACTTTGCGCATCGGTTTCAAAAAATCTTCGCGATTTTTATCAGGAGCCAACAATTTGAGTCCTTTTTCAGTAGGAATTTCAATATTCACAGACAATCGGTCTGCATAGAGCCCAGCCTCACGCATGAGCTCGTCGCTCGCGCCGGGAATTGATTTTAAATGTATGTAACCGTTAAAATTTTCTTCTTCGCGCAGTTTTTTGGCTACTTCTACAAGACGTTCCATCGTAGCGTCTGCATTTTTAAAAATACCGCTACTCAAGAACAATCCTTCAATATAGTTACGGCGATAAAAAGCAATTGTTAAATCTACCACTTCCTGCACTTTAAATGCCGCCCGTTTTATATCGTTACTCTTTCGGGTAACACAATAGGCACAATCAAAGATACAATGGTTGGTAAGCAAGATTTTTAGGAGAGAGACGCAGCGGCCATCTTCGGTATAAGTATGACAAATACCCATGCCAGAACTATTTCCCAGTCTGTTGTTTTTGTTGGTTCGTTTGCTTCCGCTTGAGGCACAAGACACATCGTACTTTGCGGCGTCGGCAAGGATATTCAATTTTTCTTTAATTCGTTCGTAATCCATAGCAATTTTGGAATATGTACAAAATTATGGAAAATATCCGCATAATTGGAAATAATCCACGTGAAGTTTTGGATATATTCCAAATAATAGTATCTTCGGAACATGGAATCTAAACTTTCAATAGAGGCGAAGCGTTTTAAGAAGATTCGTGAAGAGCAACATCATACCCAGCAATCGTTTGCAGAGTTATTAGGGATTGGTGCGACCACGGCAGATATAGAGCGTGGTAAGACCAAATTGTCTGGCAAAGTAGTGATGGAGTTGTTGCGGCAGTTCAATGTAAACCCGTTATGGCTCTTTGGGCAGAGCTACACACAATTTGTAGATATTACGGGCGGCAATGTGAGTCCGAAAGTAATTTCCATTAACCAAGACGATCAAGAAAGTATCTTGTTAGTAAACCAGAAAGCTGCAGCGGGGTATCCACATAACATCCAAGATGTATCTTGGTACGAGACACTACCTGCTTTTAATATCCCTTTGCCACAGTACCGAAATGCTACTTATAGAGGTTTTCAGGTAGAGGGAGATAGTATGTTGCCTAATATTCGTCCTAACGAGTGGGTTTTAGGTAAAGCTGTGCCTAGTATTGCTGAGGCAAGCGATAGCAAAATCTATATCGTGGTGTTACATGATTCGGTGTTGGTGAAAAAGCTTCAAAAGGTTGCCAATGCACCCGATAAGGTGCGTCTTGTTTCCTTAAATCCAGAATACTTGCCCTTGGAAGTTGAAGTGAAGAACATCCAAGAATTGTGGATGGTGAACAGTAAATTAACCTTCGGTCTCGATGAGCCTTCAGAAAGCTCTCTGTTGCGGCAATTGCAGCAATCTATGGACGAATTAAAGGGACAGATTAATAATTTGAACACATAAAAAAACCCCCTGGGTACAGGGGGCTTATTATTGAAGCGCATTTAATTATGCGTCGTCGTTATCGGTTTTGATCTTGATTTTCTGATCTCCGTCGTCTTCTTTGATTTTCACCTTCTTATCTTCGGTTTCCATCTTTATTTTTACATCGCCGTCATCTTCTTTTACTTTCACTTCAGCACCTTCAGCTTGCATTTCTTCTACTAATGCTTCTGCTTCGGTCTTTTCTTCAGTTTCCCGACATGATGTAAAGGTAGCAGCCATCGATAAGAGGATACACCCAGTTACAATTATATTTTTCATATTAATAGTATTAGACGGTTACATATTGTCGTCTTCACCAGTTACGGCATCTTCAACATCATCTGCAGCATCTTCCATAGCGTCTCCGGTATCTTCCAATGCGTCTCCAGCATCGTCCATAGCATCTTCTACGTCATCTGCTACGTCGTCAGCTTCAACTTCAATTTTGGTTTCTTTGGTTTCTCTACATGAAACAAATGCGGTACTTAATGTAAAAAGTACGGCAAGGCTTAAAATTAATTTTTTCATAATTAGGTCATTTAATGGTTAATCGTCGTTTCCTATTTTATCAATTTCTTCATTGATTTCTTCGTTCACTTCTTTGTCAACTTCTGATGCGGCACGCTCTAAGATGCCTTTGTCCTCGTCTTTTTCAACTTCTACTTGCTTCTCAACAATGACTTCTTTGGTTTCAGTCTTAGTCTCTCTACAAGAAGTAGTTGCGAAAACAGCTCCTATAAGTGCAGCGGTTACAAATACTTTTTTCATACTAGTTAGGTTTGTGTTAAATTACTGAACAAAGCTATCGTATTTAACATTCGCACAATCGTAAAGTTTTATTAAAGTTTTAAAAGAGATTTCTTTAGTTTCACTATTATAAAATAAAAAATATGGGTTTTTCTGATATGTTTAGTTTTCTGCGGAAATTGGAACAAAACAATACTAAAGAATGGATGGATGCTAATAGGAAAGCGTATCACCAGGTACGTAATTACTATATTTCTTGGCTCGACAAAATGAATGTGAAACTTGCTGAAATCGATCCTGATTATTTCGACACCCCTGGCAAAAAGGCGATCAACCGTATCAATAACAATTTGATGTTTCACCCAAATAAACCAATCTATAAGGACCATTTTGGGGCAGGATTAGACCAACTGAGCAAGCAAGGCGATTTTTATATCCATTTAAGCCACAAAGAATCATTCATAGGTGGAGGTTACTGGCACCCGTCGTCTAAGGTGCTGAAAAGTATTCGTCAAGGAATAGATTATAACGGAGAAGAATTGAAGCAGATTATGGCTAAAAAGAGTTTCCGGAAATGCTTTGGCGGTCTGGTGCAAGATGATCCTCTTAAAACAGCCCCCAAAGGGTTCTCACAATCACACCCGCATATCGATTTGTTGCGTCGAAAATCGTTTGCCGTTACAGTGTCGCTAACCCATAAAGAAATTTTAAGCACCAATTTTGACGCTCAGGTGATTGAAATTTATAAAGAAATGTTGCCTTTTAGACGGTACCTAAACCAAGCCGTTACGGTGTAGATTGTAATAGGGTTTCAAGATACTGCATTGTAATAGCCGTGGCACCTGTATTGCTGTTTACAAAATGGCCTGCGATCATTCCAGCTTTATTTCTGAAATTGGCATCTTCTACCAATTTGTCCATGATTTGACGAAGTTCATCTGCATTCGAAATAGAAAACAAACCTGCTAACGATTGCAACCGGCTGGCCTCTGGGAAATCATCATAATTATTTCCAATTACAATAGGAACACCAAATGTGGCTGCTTCTAAAATGTTGTGCAAACCTGTATTACCCATAGCGCCTCCTATATAGGCAATATCGGCATAGCTATAGATTTTGGTGAGCAATCCTATGGTGTCAATTATAATAACAGTAGGCGCACTAGACGCCTCTTCTTGCTGTTGTAGCGATGAATAGTGCAGTGTAGGTTTCTTCAACTTTTGCGCCAACTTGTGTAGCTTTTCAGGGTCTATTTTGTGTGGAGCGATTACAAATACCACATTTTTGGGAGCGGCATTAATATAAGGTGCCAGAACCGCATCATCTTCTGGCCATGTGCTTCCGCAGACAATGCAAAGCTTATTTTCGGTAAAGGAATCCATGAAAGCTAATGAATTGTCTTGTTCAATCTGATGGGAAACCCTGTCGAATCTTGTGTCACCACTTATCGAGCTGTTTTCAATACCAATAGATTTCAAAAGTGTTTGTGACGCTTTATTCTGAACAAAAAGATGATTGAAGGTACGCAGTGCCTTTCGCATAAAATTTCCGTAGGACTTAAAAAACACTTGGTTTTCTCTGAAGAGTCCAGAGATCAATACAGCAGGAATCTTTTGTTTTTCAAGCTCAAACAAATAATTGGGCCAGAATTCGTATTTCACAAAAATCGCCACACTTGGATGCGCTTTGGTGATAAATTGTTTGGCATTTTTAGGTGAGTCTAGTGGTAAATAGACCACTACATCTGCTATGGGTGTATTTTTTTTGATTTCATATCCGGAGGGGGAAAAGAAAGAAACGATGAGCTTATGTTCAGGAAATTTATTTTTTACAGCCTCCATAATGGGGAAACCCTGTTCAAATTCACCCAAAGAAGCACAATGGAACCAAATTGTTGCGTCTGTTGCTTTTATAGCACCTGAAAGATCTTTAAACGTGTGTTTTCTGCCAGCTACAAACATTGCCATCTTCGAATTGAATAAGGAAGAAAGCCATATGAAAAACGTGGCGATATGGGTTGCTATGTTGTAAAGTATGTGCACAGGCGTCTAAATTACCAAAATTAATGTTGCTATGGTTATTCTATAAATAATATGGCTTGGCTAGGGGTTTTTCGTATTTTTACCCAGCGTATCTATTTTAGTCTGTCTATGAAAAAAATTCAAATGGTCGATCTTAAAGGCCAGTATCAACATATTAAAGAACAAGTAGACACATCTGTGTTAGATGTTATAGAATCTACTGCATTTGTGAACGGGCCCGAAGTACATTCTTTTCAGAAAGAATTGGAAGATTATTTGGGCGTAAAACATGTCATTCCGTGTGCAAATGGCACCGATGCACTACAAATTGCTATGATGGGATTGGGGCTAAAACCAGGTGATGAAGTGATTACTGCCGATTTTACCTTCGCGGCTACCGTAGAGGTGATTGCACTTTTGCAACTCACGCCGGTGTTGGTAGATGTAGATCCTGTAAATTTCAACATTGATATCGATGCTATCAAAAAAGCAATCACTCCTAAAACAAAAGCGATTGTACCTGTACATCTATTTGGTCTTGCAGCCAACATGGATGCGATTATGGAATTGGCCGCAGCACACGATTTATTTGTGATCGAAGATAATGCGCAGGGGATAGGAGCAAACTACACTTCTAAAGACGGTACTAAAACAAAAACGGGCGGTATTGGCCATGTAGGGTCAACATCATTTTTTCCTTCAAAGAATTTAGGATGCTACGGAGACGGAGGTGCTATTTTTACCAACGATGATGATTTGGCGCATACCATTAGGGGAATTGTAAACCACGGTATGTATGTGCGCTACCATCACGATGTGGTAGGTGTAAACTCAAGGCTCGATTCTATTCAGGCTACCATTCTTAGGGCTAAACTCCCACATTTAGATGCGTATAATGCTGCCAGGAGAAACGCAGCGCGAAAATATACTGAAGCCTTTGCAGGAATTGAAGGTATTATCACACCCACAGGTTATTGTGATGCAGGAAATACCATATGTGATGTATGCGATTGCCATGTTTTTCATCAGTATACACTCCGCATTATTGATGCAGATAGAGACGCTTTGGTGGCACACTTAAATGAGAACGAAATTCCATGTGGCGTGTACTATCCAATTCCGTTGCATTTACAAAAGGCGTATGCCGATTCACGTTACAATGAAGCAGATTTTCCTGTAACCAACCAATTAGTGAAAGAGGTGATTTCACTGCCTATGCATACTGAATTAGATGATGAACAGATTGCATTTATCACACAGACCATTATTAATTTTGTGACTAGCTAAATGAAGCGGATTCTAGTAACGGGCGGATTAGGATATATTGGATCGCATACCGTTGTTGCGTTGCAAAAAGCTGGTTATGAGGTACTCATTATCGATAATCTTTCTAATACATCGATCGATGTGCTGCAGGGTATTACTGAAATTACCAATATACCACCTACGTTTGAGCGACTCGATTTACGGGTAAAAAACGATGTAACGAGTTTTTTTGAACGTTATAACAATATTGACGGTATTATTCATTTTGCGGCAAGCAAGGCTGTTGGTGAAAGTGTTGAAAATCCGTTGTTGTATTACGAAAACAATGTCACTACATTAATACATCTCCTTCAAGAATGTAAAGTCCACGGCATATCCAACTTTATTTTTAGTTCTTCTTGCACGGTTTATGGTGAACCTGATTCGTTACCCATCGATGAAGAAGCGCCTATCAAGAAGGCAATTTCGCCCTATGGAAACACCAAACAAATAAGCGAAGAGATTATTTCAGATGTCTGTAATGTTTCAAATCTAAACGCGATTGCATTACGCTATTTTAATCCGGTAGGGGCACACCCTTCTGGTTTAATAGGCGAACTACCTGTTGGGATTCCGCAGAATTTAGTACCATACATTACCCAAACAGCGGCTGGAGTGCGAAAAGAACTTTCCATATTTGGCAATGATTATCCCACACCTGACGGAAGTTGTATTCGCGATTACATTCATGTGGTAGATCTTGCCGATGCTCATGTAAAGGCCATAGAACGATTAATACGTGCTGAAAATTCAACAAAATTTAGAGTTTTCAATGTGGGTACGGGTATGGGAAAAAGTGTGCTTGAAATTGTAAGTGCCTTCGAAAGGGTAACAGGAGAAACGTTAAACTATAAGATTGTTGATCGTAGACCGGGAGATGTGGTGGCGGTATATGCAGATACGAAAAAAGCCAACGATGAATTGCGTTGGAAAGCCCAACATGATATAGATGCTGCTTTGGCCTCTGCATGGGCTTGGGAAAAGAAAGTTCGCGGTATTGACTAATTGACCAGATTGATACTTGTTATTCTAAATGCTGACCAATTAAACTCTGCTTCAAAGGGGATAGCCAATTATTCATTACATTCGTAAAAAACACAACCATGCGTTTACTATTACTTCTGTTATTTATTTCCCAAATTAGTTTAGCCCAAGATACCTACCTGCACTGCGGAAAAGTGTTTGACGCTAAAAAAGGGACAATTATTACCAATAAAACGATTATCGTTTCTGGAAAAAAGATTAAAAGTATTGAAGACGGCTTTGTTGCCTCCCGAAAAAAAGACGATATCACCATAGATTTGCGGGATAAAACGGTATTGCCAGGGCTCATCGATATGCATGTGCATATCGAAAGTGAAACCAGTCCAGATAATTACGTCAAGCCGTTTACACTTAACGAGGCTGATGTCGCCTTCAATGCTGCAGATATTGCCAAAAGAACTTTGATGGCTGGCTTCACCACTGTTCGGGATCTTGGGGGTAGTGGCGTAAATGTTGCACTTCGGAATGCAATTGCCAAGGGCAAAGTTCCAGGGCCACGTATTTATACTGCCGAAAAAGCCATTGCAACCACTGGCGGACATGCAGACCCAACCAACGGACGAAAAAAAGAACTAATGGGCGATCCTGGTCCTGCCGAAGGAGTAATAAATGGCCCAGTTGAGGCTAGAAAAGCCGTGCGACAACGCTACAAGAATGGGGCAGATTGTATTAAAATTACAGCCACAGGAGGCGTGCTTAGTGTTAGTAAAAATGGGCACAATCCGCAATTCACTCAAGAAGAACTAAACGAAATTGTAAAAACAGCAAACGAGTATGGAATGTCTGTTGCCGCCCATGCCCACGGTATCGAAGGTATGAAACGTGCCATAAAAGCAGGAGTTCTCACAATTGAACACGGATCGTTGATGGATTTAGAAACTGCCCAACTCATGAAACAATATGGCACATATCTCGTGCCTACCTTATCGGCTGGGAGATATGTGGCCGAAAAAGCAAAAGTACCAGGCTATTACCCAGAAATTATCATTCCGAAGATAGTGATGATCGATGCACAGCTAAAGGAAACATTCGCAATGGTGAGCAAAGAGGGGGTGAATATAGCTTTTGGAACCGATGCCGGAGTTTTTCCACATGGTGATAATGCAAAAGAATTTAGATATATGGTAGAATCAGGATGGTCGCCTGTTTTTGCACTTCAGTCTGCAACTCTAGTGAATGCCAAATTATTAGATATGGAAAATGAGTTAGGACAATTAGCGGTAGGATTTATTGCAGACATAGTAGCTGTTAATGAGGACCCTACTCAAACTATTGAAACCATGGAAAATGTAGTTTTTGTGATGAAAGAGGGCAAGATTTACAATAACCTACCTTAGCGCCTTAACATTGACTTAGTAAAAGTTTAACGGTATATATTTGCTCGCTCACAGCAGGCTTTGTTCTTTTGCAGCCTGTAACGCATTTAAAATAAGTATCATGAAACTAGTATCGGTCAGAAGAAAGACCAAGAATGAAAAACGATTTTCAGAGGCAATGGGAATGTTAACCACTAAAGTAGTATACATTCAAAAAACCTTACTGAATGTACCCGTAAAAACACTCCATAAATATCGTGAAACATATTATGGAAAAATTAAAGATTGTGACGACTGCAGAATAAGTGCATAAGTTTATAAAAACAAAAAAAATCCCGAAGTAATTATTTCGGGATTTTTTTTTGTCTAGCTGAAATTATTCTGCTTTGCTGGTAGTTACGCTCCGATCTATTTTACGAACCAACCCTTGTAGTACATTTCCTGGTCCCACTTCAATAAACTCGGTAGCTCCATCGTGTATCATTTGCTGTACACTTTGAGTCCATTTTACCGGCGCCGTTAGCTGAAAAATCAAATTCTTTTTTATTTCTTCAGGCGCTGTAATGGCAAACGTAGATACATTCTGATAAATAGGGCAAGCGGGTTCTGTAAATACTGTGTTTTCAATGGCAGCAGCCAATTCTTCTCGGGCAGGTTCCATTAACGGGCTATGGAAGGCGCCTCCTACGGGTAACAAAAGCGCACGGCGCGCTCCAGCTTCGGTCAATTTTTCGCAGGCCAAATTTACCGCCGCAATATCACCAGAAATGACCAATTGCCCCGGACAGTTATAATTTGCTGCCACTACTGTTCCAGGGGTGTCTGCGCAAATAGCTTCCACAAGGTGGTCTTCTAAGCCAAGTACGGCCGCCATGGTAGAGGGCTCTAATTCGCATGCTTTCTGCATCGCTTGGGCACGCTTTGAAACGAGCTTGAGACCGTCACTAAATGCCAGCGTTCTGTTGGCAACCAATGCAGAAATTTCTCCAAGTGAGTGTCCGGCAACCATTTCTGGTTTAAAGGCATCTCCCATCACTTTGGCCATGATGGTTGAATGCAAAAATATGGCAGGTTGGGTAACTTTGGTTTCTTTTAACTCGTCTGCAGTACCTTCAAACATGATTTTAGTAATGTCGAAGCCCAATACGTCATTTGCTTGTGCAAACAAGTCTTTAGCCTGAGAAGATCCTTCATAAAGGTCTTGTCCCATACCTGAAAATTGGGCGCCTTGCCCAGGAAAAATATATGCTTTCATTTTGGTTGAATTTTAGAAAGTAAAAATAGTATAAAAAATCCCCTTTCAGAAATAACTAAAAGGGGAGGTTGGATTCCTATTTATACCTTTATCTTTCCAGAAATTCCGATGTCTTGCTTTTCACCGGTTACTGCTGCTCGGGCGAGCTTAAATAAGGTAACTATTTTGTTCTCGTCGTTACTCCAATAGGCTGCTTCCGTTGGCGTAAACTTGATGGCAGTGATGTTTGGGTCATCTTCTCCTTCAAACCATGCATTGTCTGCACTACTGTATAATTCTTTAATGGTTTCTCGGTCGTAGGTAATTTCAGCTGTACCGTACACGCTTAAAAACTTCATACTGCTTGTTCCGCTATACAATAATTGCGTGTTTTCGTCTTTTACAATATCGGCATTGTGGTCGCTATCTTTATTGCTTAAAAACCAAATAGCCCCTGCGTCATCTACTTTTTTTGTGCTCATCGGAATGGCACTAATGGGCTGTACCGTTAGGTTAGTTGCCATCATGCAGAAATCTACATCGGTTGCGATTTCCTTAATTTTTTCGATAGCCTCTTGACTGTATAAATTTTCTTGACTCATAATTTCTTTGTTTTAATTAAAGATACGCAGTAGCAGAAGCTTCCTTGCCCAATAAAATGCCAAAGTAATTTGAAAGTTTTGTTAACTGAAATCGTTTAGTACCTTCGTTACCTGCGGAAGGTATCCATCGCCAAATAAATTGAGGTGTACCAGTACATAATAAAGCTGAAAGATGGTCGTGCGTTTTTCCCAGTTTTTCTGTAGTGGAAAAATTTCGTTGTAAGCTGAAAAGACCTGTTTCGGAAATCCACCGAATAGTTGCATCATGGCTAGATCCATTTCGCGTGGTGCAAATGCGACGGCGGGATCTATGAGTACGGCTTCCGAATTTTTAGTGACTAAATAATTCCCACTCCACAGATCACCGTGGATAAGCGATGGTGGTTCGTTTGGGATTTCTTCTGAAATGGTACGATAAAAACTCGAAAGATTCTGAAATGAATATCCGTTTTCGGCAGCCAGTTTAAATTGTGGTTCTAATCGTTGGGAAATATAAAAGTCGGTTGCAGTTTCCGTTTCAGAATTATACTGCGGTAGGCTTCCGATATAATTGTTGTGTGATAAACCAAATCGTGTGTTAGAAGTACGATGTAATGTTGCCAATTGCTCGGCGAATTGGGTCCAAAACGTGCTGGTGTTGCTGCCAGGTTGTATATATTCCAATAGTAAATACGATATGTTGCCAACAGTACCAATTGCCACGACACTAGGAATTCTAAAACTGTTAGAAGAAGCTAATAATTGCAATCCCCGCGCTTCAGTTTCGAACATTTCTGGGAAGGAAGCACTGTTATTCAACTTCACCACAACATTGGTCTCGATACATTTCAGCAAATACACATCGTTGATATCGCCTCCAGCTAGCGGTTCAAATGTCCGCAAGGAGAGCCCATTAGTTTCAGCTATTTGGTGCAATAACGCTTGCATGGACTATTTTCTAACCCAAGTCTCGTACGTAAATGCATACGCATGTCGTTCATCTTTGCCGTGGTGCTCTTCAGAAATCAGTTCCCATTGTGTTGCATCTATTTCTGGAAAATAAGTATCAGCTTCAAAAGTACCGTGAACCCTTGTAAGTTCAATTTTATCTGCAACATCCATTGCCAAGGTATAGATTTCGCCACCTCCAATCACAAATGGCTGCGCATCTGAGACGGCTTTTAGTAAAGCTGCATCTAAAGAGTGTACTACAAATGCTCCTTCGGTTTGGTAGTCTTTATTTCGGGTAATTATTATGTGTGTCCTGTTTGGTAGTGGCTTTGGAAACGATTCGAATGTTTTGCGCCCCATGATAATGTGGTGGCCAGTGGTGAGTTTTTTAAATCGTTTGAAATCGTCTGGGAGGTGCCAAACCAAATCATTGTCTTTTCCCAACTCATTGTTCTGGCCAGCTGCTGCTATTAAAGTAATCATGCCTGTTCTGGGGGTAATTGGTTCGGGTTGTTTTTTTTTACTTCGGGATGGGTGGTATGCTCACCTAGGGCATCCATTTCTTTAGATGCCTTTACTTCCTTTACGGTCACCTCCTGCACAGCTTGTTGCTTAAGTTGTGCGATTCGCTTTTCTTGTTGGGCTTTCAACTTTTGCAGTTGCTCGTTTTCCCACTCTTTGCCCATAAATTTGTTCATGATCAGTACATTAAACAAGTGAATAAGAAACAAAAAAGCCCATATTAAAATGGCCCATACAAACCAATCTTTTATAAAAAATTCGTTGCCATACCCAAGCACTGGATTGATGATGATAAGTAACACAGACCCTACTAAAAATATAATGAAATGCCGCATCAAGTTTTTCTTTTGCTTGATTCGTTGTCTGGCATATTCGTACTGTTCGCGCTGTTCTGCGTCTATTCTTTCTTTTTTGTTGGTTTTTGAAAACATTGTTGGCTACCTTTAGTCTCACGTAAAAATACCTAATTTTAACGGTATCAACCCGCCAGTTATGGAAGATTTAAGAAAAGCATTCCCAGTTTTACAGACCCATACCTATTTAAACACGGCTTCTTCGGGGTTGTTATCTGTGCCCTTGGCAAAGTGGCGAGCCGCACACGACCAATCGTTTGTTGAACTTGGGAGTATGTTTCGAGACAATCACAAGCAATTTTTGGATGATGTAAGAAAAACAGTAGCTGGTTTCTTCGATGCTACTATTAATGAAGTTGCCCTAATCCCAAACTTCTCATTTGGGCTAAACACCTTATTGGAAGGTGTTCCCGCAGGGAAAAAGGTATTGTTGCTAGACAAAGATTACCCGAGCATTAATTGGGCGTTTGAACAACGAGATTTCAATATTTGCACGGCTACGATAAATGAACATTTAGAACAGAATATTGAGCAGGAGATTTCTCGTCATCGACCTGATATTTTTGCGTTTAGTATGGTGCAATATCTGAACGGAATTAAGATAGACATCGATTTTTTGAGACAGCTTAAGGCCTACCACCCAGAACTATTGCTCATTGCAGATGGAACACAATATTTGGGAACTGAACGTTTCAGTTTTGCTGAAAGTCCGATAGATATTTTAGGCGCCAGTGCCTATAAATGGCTGCTTGCTGGCTACGGAAACGGGATTTTTATGGTAAAAGAGGGAGTGCAAGACCAAATATACCCAAAAACCATTGGTTTTAACTCGGCTGATGCTACCTTCGGAAATAAAGAGCATATCCCATTTATGAAGCGTTTTGAACCCGGTCACCAAGATACATTAGTGTATGGCAGCTTGGGACAAAGTCTTCAATTTTTACAAGAGATTGGTTGGTCCGCCATTCACTCTCATCTAGAGCAACTTACAACCAAGGCCAAAGCAACTTTTCAAGAAAAAGGTGTTTTAAAAGAGATTACAGCGGAAAGGTCGAATCATTCTACAATTTTCAATATAAAAGGGGATGCGAACTTATTTCAAAAACTACGTGACAAAAATATTGTTTGTTCCCAGCGAGGAAGCGGGTTAAGGGTCAGTTTTCATTTTTACAATTCCGAAGAAGACCTTGAAAGACTGTGTTCTTTTATATAAATTTTAACGCTGATCTGCAATTTGCTTTTCATTTTATCGGATAAATCAGTACTTTGGTCGCCGAAGTAAACTGAATTACCATGAAAAAACAATACCTTCTACTGCTTGCTGCTATATTATTGTGTGCTGTTCCGAAAGGGATTGCACAAGAATACCTTGAACTATTACAAAACCCGAAAGCCAATACAACCTTACAAGAGGTGCAACAATTGGCAGAAACTTACTTTGCCAACAAAGATTTAGGTAGAGGGAGCGGATATAAACAATACAAGAGGTGGGAGTATAAGATGGAGCGCATGGTAAATGAAGATGGGCTTATTAGAAAGAATTTTAACCGCATGACTTTAGACGCTGCGCTAGAGGCGAATGCAATTGACCTTGCAGGCACAAATTCGAGAATGGCAGGATGGACCGATCTTGGTCCTACCTCATACACAAATGGTTCGTCAGGGTATAATGGCGGATTGGGTCGTGTAAATGTAGTCGGATTTCATCCAACAGATGGAAATACCATATATGTAGGAACGCCAGCTGGCGGACTTTGGAAAAGTACCAATGGTGGTTCGTCTTGGAACCCTATGACAGACGCTTTGGCTAGCATCGGGGTTTCAGGTATTGCAGTTGACCATAGCGCCCCTGAAACGGTCTATATTTTGACAGGCGATGGTGATGGCGGTGATACTCGGTCTATTGGGGTTATGAAGTCTATTGACGGCGGAGCTACTTGGGCTTCCACAGGATTAAGTTGGAATGTTACACAAAACTTTAGAGGATATAAACTGTTAATGCATCCTACCGATAGTAATACGATGTTAGTGGTGACCAATGGAGGTATTTATAAAACCACTGATGGTTGGAACACCAGTAGCAATGTTCGTTCAGGCAGCTTTAGGGATATCGAATTTAAACCTGGCGACCCCAGCGTTGTTTACGCCGTAACGGGAAATACATTCTATCGTTCAACCGATACGGGTTCAACATGGGCTGAGATTAGCACAGGCTTGCCCAGTGGTGAAACTCGAATTGCACTCGCGGTTTCTCCAGCAAACCCAAATTATGTTTACTATTTGGCAGGGCCCAGTTTAGGGACAGGTTCATTTAGAGGAATTTTTCGCTCAACAGATAGCGGTGTTTCCTTTAGCTTAATGACCGCCACTCCTAACATTTTAGGATATGCCACAAATGGTAATGACGATAGCGACCAATCTTGGTACGATCTAGCAATGGCTGTAAACCCATCTAATGCTGAAAACATAATTACTGGCGGTATCAATGTTTGGCGGTCTACAAATGGAGGGTCTAGTCTTAATGCCGTTTCAAAATGGAATGAGCCTACAGGGAGTTTTGAATATGTGCATGCAGACATCCATGAATTAGCATACAATCCTGTAGACGGAAAACTATACGTAGGTAGTGATGGTGGCGTTTCGGTGAGTTCAGACAACGGACAAACATTCACGAATATTTGGGACGGTTTGCAGATTATGCAATTTTATAGAATAGCTGGAGTACCTTCTAATCCTAACCTACTAATAGGTGGTTCTCAAGACAATGGGTCTAATGTTTATTCAGGATCTACAACAATTCAGCATATCTACGGTGCCGATGGAATGGATTGTATGATCGATTATAACAACCCCAATACAGTATATTTTGCGGTGCAAAATGGAAATTTCAGAAAATCGAATAATGGTGGGAATACAAGTTTTAGTATACGACCTTCTGGATCTTCGGGTTCTTGGGTAACACCTTACGGAATGGACGCTACAAATCCCGATATCATTTATGGTGGTTTCACCGATGTGTACCGAAGTACCAATGGAGGGTCTAGTTGGACCAATTTAGGATCGAATGGAACAGGTGCCTTGGCCATAGGGGTAGATGATCCAGCAAGATTGTATGCGGCGAGTGGAAGCAGTATTGAAATGTCTTCTAATACCGGAGGCTCTTGGACTAACATTACAGGGCCTTGGCCTAGTTTGACAATTACATTTATTGCGGTAGACCCGGCAGATGCCAGAAAAGTTTGGGTCACTTTGGGAGGTTATACAGCAGGGCAAAAAGTATATGAGTCTACCGATGCAGGGAGTACATGGACGAATGTTTCTGGAACCTTACCCAATATGCCAGCGTATAGTATCGCTTACGAGAACACGGGAGGTGCTCCAATGGACGCCTTGTATGTGGGGATGGCAGTTGGAGTTTATTATAAATCTGACGTAACTCCATGGCAGCTACATGAAACAGGGTTGCCAAACACGCCTGTGTATGATTTGGAAATTAATGAAACAAACGGAAAAATTGTTGCAGGGACTTTCGGAAGAGGTCTTTGGGAAGCACCACTATTTGTTAACTTGGCTTGTGATGTTGCGATTTCAGATGTTACTGCCACAGATACCTCCTGTCCTGGTTCTACAGATGGAACAGTAACTGTTACAGCTACTTGTTCAGATTGTACAGGCATTGATTATACCTTAACACCAACTGCACCAGCAGGCCCGCCAATTACACAAACCGACAATGGTGTGTTTACCGGATTGGCAGCAAATTCATATACCGTAACTGCGGCGAATAATGGGGATCCTAGTTGTAGTGTAGCCTGGGGAAGTAATCCCATTGTAGTAAATGAAGGGTTAGAGACTGTAGTGCCAACCATTGCTTGCCCTGGAGAAATTACTCAAACAGCAGATGCAGGTTCTTGTAGTGCGGTGGTAACCTATACGCCGCCCGTAGGTACAGACAATTGTCCAGGAGCTACGACCATACAAACTGCAGGTTTGGCAAGTGGAAGTGCTTTCCCTGTCGGAACCACGATAAATACATTTGAAGTGACCGATACTTCTGGAAATACAGCATCTTGTAGTTTTAATGTAGTTGTTACCGACGATGAAATGCCTATGGCGGTCTGCCAAGACATAACCGTTCAACTTGATGCTTCAGGAAGTGCTTCTATTGTTGCTTCTGATGTAGATGGCGGGAGTTCAGATAATTGCTCAATTGCATCTTCTTCGATAGATATTACTTCTTTCGATTGTTCGAATGTGGGTGCAAATAACGTAGTGCTCACCGTTACCGACCCAGCAGGAAATACTTCAACCTGTACAGCTATTGTTACTGTTGAAGATATGATCTTGCCTTCAGCGATTTGTCAAGATATTACCATTCAGCTTGACGGTTCAGGAATGGCAACCATTACAGCAGCCGATATTGACGGGGGTAGTTCAGATGCCTGCGGAATCGATACAACGGCGATCGATGTCTCAACCTTCGATTGCTCGAACATTGGAACAAACAATGTTACTCTAACGGTAACCGATATGAACGGAAATATGAATTCTTGTGTAGCAGTTGTTACGGTTGAAGATGTTGAGGTTCCTGATGCATTATGCCAAGATATAACTGTGCAACTCGATGCAAGCGGTATGGCCACTATTGTTGCCACTGATGTTGACGGTGGCTCCACAGATAATTGTGGGACGCCCACGTTAGCAATAGACATGAATACATTCGACTGTTCAGATGTAGGGGTAAATGATGTTACGCTCACTGTAACCGATGCCAATGGAAATGTAAACAGCTGTATTGCTGAAGTTACTGTGGAAGATTCTGTAGCGCCCATGGCGGTTTGCCAAGACATCACGGTACAGTTGGATGCTAGTGGAACTGTGGTCATCACTGCGGCCGATGTGGATGGAGGTAGTTCAGATGCCTGTGGGGTTGACTCAATTTCTATCGATATGGATACATTCGATTGCTCCAATGTGGGTACAAACGACGTCACGCTTACTGTCTTAGATGTAAATGGGAATACGGCTACCTGTATTGCCGTGGTTACCGTTGAAGAAGAAAATGCTACACCCGTGGCGGTCTGCCAAGATATCACTGTGCCAATCCAGGCCGATGGTACGGCGACCATCACCCCAGAAGATGTAGATGCTGGTTCGTCTGGAATGGGATGTATTGACGGGATGACACTAGACATTGATACATTTGACTGTTCGGATATCGGTACACCCATTCAGGTAACGCTTATGATTACTAATGGAAACGGAGACATAGACACTTGTACGGCATTGGTAAACATAGTCGATTCTGTAGCGCCTGTTATCGAATGTCCCGAAGACCAAACGGTCGCTTCTGAAGGCCCTTATACCGTACCAGATTATTTCGATATGGGTATGGTAGCAGTTACAGATAATTGTGAAGGTTCCGTGGTGGCATCTCAGCAACCCGCACCAGGGACCATGCTAGACTTCGGTAGCTATAATATCACAATCACGGTAGCAGACCCTTCCGGAAATGAGGACACTTGTATCTTTAGGTTAACAGTTGAAGATGCACTCGGTGTGGCAACTCCACCAACAATGTCATCATTACTTGTATATCCAAATCCGGCACAAGAAGAATTTGTGCTGGCGAACCCACGAGGGATTTCGTTAAACGATTTACAGATGTACGATATTACTGGAAGATTGGTAAAAACCATACCGTTACAAGATATGGGTATTGAAGCTCGAGTCGATCTTTCAGAATTGGCAAGTGCCTCTTACATCTTGATAGTTACTTCGGATGAAGGGCATATCGTAAAGCATTTATTAAAAGAATAATTTCTCTTATTGAGTAACCTCAACGCCTTTCCAAAAGGCAATATAACCTTCAATAGATTTTGCAGCATGAGACACGCTTGGGTAATACCAAGCGGCGTCTTTGTTGGTTTCCCCATTCACCTCTATATGGTAATAGGATGCCTCTCCCTTCCACGGGCAGTGGGTGTGGTGGGCACTTTCTTTAAAGTACATTTTATTAATAGCCGATGGCGGGAAATAGTGGTTGTTTTCAATCACTACAGTCTTATCGCTTTCAGCAAGAATAGCATTGTTCCAAATGGCTTTCATTTTTTTAAGTTTAATAGTTGTTTAGAAGTTTAGAGGGGGTTGTGTACGTTGTGTTTCCAAATTAGAAAAGCATTTTTTTACTACTGCTACTGCTACTTAACCTTATTTTCTTCTAAAAACATAATTTTTATAATACCCTTTTCCGTCTTCAAAAGATGTTTCAATAGTTAATCCAGCCGAATCGGCCAACCATGCCACTACTTTATCGGTGTATTTCTGTGAAATTTCGGTATGGATGGTTTCCCATGCATCGAATGTGACGGTTAAGTCTAGCGCTTCAATAGTTACAGACATAGCTTCAGTAGCCACTAAATAACTTTTTGCAGTGCCAGATTCAGGGTCATACACTTCCCAATGTTTAAATTTTTCTACATTGAAATTTCCGCCCATTTCGGTATTGATACGGTGCAATAGATTTTTGTTGAAAGCGGCTGTCACCCCAGTGGCGTCGTTATAGGCGTCGAGAATGGTTTGCGGATCTTTCTTTTGGTCGAACCCAATAAACAATTGGTCCTGTTCTCCCATAGTATCTTTCAGCTTGGTTAAAAAATCGATTGCCCGATGGTGCAATAAATTACCAATATTTGACCCCAATAACAAGATTACTTTTTTGCGCTTGTTGAAGGTTTGCAACCGTTCTAGCACCTCAAAATATTCGCCTTTTTCGGCATCAACCGTAACTTTTGGTAGTTCTGAAGAGAGGTTTTCGGTTAACAAATCGATAGCATTCTGGCTAATGTCGATTGGTTTATAAACAAAATTGAAGTTTTCGTCTGCAAGGTGTTTCAACAATACCTTTGTTTTTTTTCCATCACCAGCACCCAATTCAATTAAGTCGAAACTGGCTGCATTTTCACTGAACAGCGCAGCAATTTCTTGGGTGTGTTCCGAAATAATCTCAAATTCACATTTGGTGAGATAATATTCGGGCAACGCCATAATATCTTGGAACAACTTGTCCCCCTTTTCATCATAGATATATTTTGAGTATAAATACTTCGGAAACGAGCTAAGCCCATCTTGCACGTCATTTTGGAAAGCGGTTTTTGTTTTGGAAGGTGTAGAAGTGTTCATGTGAGTGTGAGAAGGTTATTTAGCTAATCTGATGCCTGTATATTGCCAACGTAAATTGGGTTGAAAAAAGTTTCGATACGTGGGGCGGGTATGCTTAGGAGCAGTTATCACAGAGCCACCTCGAAGTACTTTTTGATTCACCATAAATTTTCCGTTGTATTCACCTAGGGCGCCAGGCACTTTGGTATAACCAGGATAGGGCAGGTAGGCACTTTCTGTCCATTCCCAGCGGGTTCCCCATTTAAAATTGTCTTGTGCTGCTTCCCATTCAAATTCGGTTGGTAGTCGGCACCCCTTCCATTGCGCAAAAGCAAAAGCTTCGTAGTACGAAATATGGTTTAAGGCTGCCTCGTTGTCTACTTTTTGAAGTCCTTGTAATGTATAATGGTGCCATACGCCATCAATCTCGTGCCAATACATAGGCTGTGTTATTTTTTCTTGTTGTACCCAATCCCAAGCGTCGGCATGCCAAAAGTTGAAATCTTTATATCCACCATCTTTTATAAACGCTATATATTCACCATTGGTTACCAAACTGTTTGAAATCTGAAAATCTTGGCAGTAGGTTTTATGTTTTCCTAATTCGTTGTCGTAACAAAAGTCGTCTCCATTATGGCCAATTTCATATACGCCAGCATCAAACGAAAGCCATTCTTGGGGCGTTTCAGAACTAGGATTTTCTTCATAAGTGTCGTTGTATTTTGGTAGCAGCGGATTGTTACCTAGGATAAATTTAATATCAGTCATGAGAAGTTCCTGATGCTGTTTTTCATGGTGAATTCCTATAAGTAACAGATCTGTAATTTCAGCAGCTACGGTAGTCGTTAAAAACTCTTTCAATTCATTGGTGACGTAATGCCTATAATCATACACTTTGGCCACCCCCGGTCTCGATAAGTTTCCGCGATCGCTTCTAACCACGCGTTCGCCTAAAGTTTCGTAATAACTATTAAATACGTACGCGAAATCTTCATGGAACAATCTATAGTCAGGCTTGTGTTTTTTCAGAATAAATTCTTCAAAAAACCAGGTAGTATGCCCTAAATGCCATTTCGGGGGTGAAACATCTATGGTAGGCTGTACAACGTAATCTTCAATTTCAAGTGGTTTGCAAAGTGCTTCTGTGCGTTGTCTGGTTTCAGTAAATAAATCAAGTAGCGTTTTTGTTTCAATCATAACTAGAGTGCCAAAACACTAATGTTTTGACTCTTTAAAGATAACAATAAAGCATCTTTTTTGTGGGGAAGGAAGGCGTTAAACCCGTGTTAAACTGATATTCAGAAAATTTCCGAAGTACTATAAACAAACAAAATCGCCTCAAAATAATGAGGCGATTGTAGATTCACGAAATAGATTGTGATTTATTTTCCCGTTTTAAAAGTAATGGGAACGGTATATTTAATTGCCCTTGGCTTTCCTCCCATCATACCGGGTTTTTTCATTTTAGGGATGAGGCCGATATTTCTTTTTGCTTCTTCTTGGAGGGCTGCTGTACCGCCAGTAACATTCTTAATATCTACAGCTCCTTGTTCATTAATAAAAAATTCGATAACAACACGGCCTTGTTCATTGTTCTTATATGAAGAAGGTGGGTATTTGAAATTTTTTGCAATATGTGTTGCCAATTTTTGCTTAAAACAATTGTCACGCTGAGAGGCGTTGCCATTTTCACAACCCGGCCATACTGGCGCCAATTCTTTGAGGGTCATGGTGTTTTTTTGAACATCTCCCCATTCTTCTTGCGCCAAGAGTGATGTAGAGATAAATAGGGTAATTATAAGTAGGGCGTTTTTCATCATTCTTATGTAATTATACCGCAACTGCACCTTTAATGTGCGGGTGGGGATTATAGTCAACTAACGTAAAGTCATCAAATTTAAAGCCAAAAATGTCTTTTACCTCAGGATTTAACAACATTTTTGGTAACGGACGTATATCTCGAGATAATTGTAACTCTAATTGGTCTACGTGATTGCTGTAAATATGGGCATCGCCAAAAGTATGTACAAAGTCACCTGCTTGGTAGCCGCACACTTGAGCCATCATCATAGTGAGTAGGGCATAGGACGCAATATTGAATGGTACTCCCAAGAAAATATCAGCACTGCGTTGGTATAATTGGCAGGATAGTTTTCGGGTACTTTCATCGCCAGGGGTCTCTGGTGCGCTCACGTAAAATTGAAAAAAAGCGTGGCAAGGAGGTAAAGCAGCTTTACCATTCGCTACATTTTCAGAAAAGGGTATTGCGGTGTTGGGAAGTACACTCGGGTTCCACGCGCTTACCAACATGCGTCTGCTGTCTGGATTCGATTTAAGGGTTTTAATAATTTCTGTTATCTGGTCAATTTCCTCGCTGTTCCAATTTCGCCATTGGTGACCATATACAGGTCCTAGGTTTCCGTCTTCGTCGGCCCACTCATTCCATATGCGTACTCCGTTTTCTTGTAGGTATTTTATATTGGTATCGCCATTTAAAAACCAAAGCAATTCATAAATGATAGACTTTAAGTGCAATTTCTTGGTAGTCACCATCGGGAAGCCTTCGCTAAGATCGAACCGCATTTGATAGCCGAACACACTTTTGGTGCCAGTACCTGTTCGATCACTTTTTTCATTGCCATTTTCCAGAACGTGCTTAACTAAATCGTGGTATTGCTTCATTTTAAATCGTAATTTTTGGAAGGATAAATGTAAAAAAGAGCAGCTGTTATTGAAACTGAAAATTAATTCATTTATTATAAGTTATTAACGTTTTGCTTTTTTGCGTATATTTAATAGGACCAAACTAATACACAAATGGAAGCAGTATACGAAACGCCCCATGGACCGATGAAATGTTACCCAAATTATTTGGTATTCAAACTAAAGGGAGATGGTATTTCAGAACCAGCGGCTCATGAAATTATGTCGTATGCATACAGGCATTATGATCGTCGTAAATTTGTTTTTATTTCGAATCGTGAATTTGCTTCAAACATAGACCCGAGAGCATACACTGCAATAAATCCGAAAGTTATGGTTGGGCTTGCCATAGTTTCGCAAGAAGATGAAGTGCGGCAAGAGGCTACGAGTGAACAACAGTTGTTTGAGGGCTCGTTTAGTTATTTTAAAACGGTAGATGAGGCCAAGGACTGGGCGAATACTATCGTAAAAATTGAACGCTAAAATTGTTAACCGATAATCATACCTGCGATTGCTGCAGAAATAAGTGACGCGATCGTTCCTCCAAGCAATGCACGCATTCCAAATTTAGAAAGTATCTTACGTTGCCCCGGAGCCAAAGATCCAATACCGCCAATCTGAATTCCGATAGAGGCAAAATTTGCAAATCCGCAGAGCATATAGGTTGCCATAATAATCGACTTCTCGTACGTTAAATGCATCGCATTGCTGGTGTTCTTTAGTTCGGCCAACTGGATATACCCTACAAATTCACTTGCTGCTAGTTTTATCCCTAACAACTGTCCCATCATCATCATATCTTCTTCAGCAACACCAATAAGCCACATCAGGGGGGCAAAAACGGTTCCGAGTATGGCTTCTAGCGAAAGTTCTGGATAGGAGGAATTGGCTGCCATCCAATCGTTAAATGAGGTTACATCTCCAATCCAGCCTAAAATTCCATTAAAAAGGGCAATAAATGCTACAAAAACTAGTAACATGGCACCCACATTTACAGCTAATTTTAACCCTTCTGTAGTACCATTTGCAATCGCATCTAATAAATTGGAACCTATTTTTTCTGAAGAAACATGTACGTCTGTGTTTATTTCTTCGGTTTGCGGGTATAGTATTTTTGAAATCACGATAGCCCCGGGTGCTGCCATTACCGAAGCAGCAAGCAAGTGTTTCGCAAAAACCAAGCGCAGTGCTGGGTCGTCTCCTCCTAGAAAACCGATATATGCAGCCAATACGGCGCCGGCTACGGTGGCCATACCACCAATCATCACCAACAGCATTTCGCTCTTGTTCATCTTTTCCAGGTAGGCTTTAATAAGCAAGGGCGCTTCGGTTTGTCCTAAAAAGATATTTCCGGCAACGCTCAAACTCTCTGCCCCAGAAATTTTCAGCAATTTTGAAAGCAACCAACCAAAGGCTTTTACCACTTTTTGTATGACGCCTAAGTAAAATAGTACAGAGGTTAAGGCAGAAAAGAAAATAATGGTAGGAAGTACTTGGAAAGCGAAAATAAAGCCAAATGTATCCATGTCTACTACCAACCCTTCGAATAAAAACTTACTTCCTGCTTGGGTAAATTCGAGAATCTTCACGAAAATTTTACCAACGAAATCAAATATATTTTGAATAAAAGGCACTTTTAGTACCCCAATGGCAATCACAATCTGAAATGCGAGTCCGAGCCCCACTGTATGCCAATTAATTGCTTTGCGATTGGCACTAAAAAGAAAGGCGATAAGCAAGAGAGTGAACATTCCTAAAACACCACGCCAAAGGCTGTTTACTGAAAATCCCTGTGACGGAATCACATCATTGGTGCCTGCAGTAATAGGGACTTCATCTACTGCTGCTAGATTAGTTTTGTCGGTGTCGATAAATGAATAGGTGATATCATTTTCAGTAAAAACTAGGGTGCTGTCTGTTTTTTGTGTGATTCTAAATCGGCGGATAGAATCTTTCGGTGAATCGTAAAAAAGCACCAGCAAATCGTTTTGCAGCATGTAATCTCCACTGGCTTTTAGACTGTCTTTTGCTATAATATTGTAAGTGAAGGAGCCATCTTTCAGTAAAAAATAATCTTCTTCAGAAATGGGGTACACAGATTGGCCCGTTGTATTTTCTATAGAAGTAACGCTCCATTTTTTTTCGACGGTTTGTGCGAGTCCGCTAAAAAAACATCCTAGAAAGATGATAGATAGCGCAATTTTTTGAAAGTGTTTCATAAATTAAAATGGCCTGAGTTGATCACTCTCTTTTTGAAATTTCATCCCGAATTCTTGCGGCACGCTCGTAATCTTCATTGGCAACGGCTTCATCTAGCATGGCATTCAATTCTTTTCCCGTAAACTTAGAGAAATCTTCTTTTTTCTGAGGGGCAGATTCTGCATCTTCCCCTAAAATAAGCTCTTCGAGGATTGCTTCTTCTGCTTCGGAAATTTTCTTCTTTTTGGAAGGCGTCGTTTTTAAGTAAATCCCAGCTTTTTCCAAAATAGTTTTATAGGTAAAAATGGGTGCTTTAAAACGAAGTGCCAATGCAATAGCGTCACTAGTGCGCGCATCTATAATTTCCTCTAGATTGTCCCGCTCACAAATTATACTAGAATAAAAAACGCCATCAACCAATTTGTGGATAATCACCTGTTTTACGACAATGGCAAACCGATCTGCAAAATTTTTGAATAAATCGTGGGTAAGGGGTCTAGGAGGTTTGATCTCTTTTTCGAGTGCAATGGCAATAGATTGGGCTTCAAAGGCGCCAATTACGATAGGGAGTTTTCGTTCGCCATCTACTTCATTCAAAATAAGCGCATAGGCGCCATTTTGGGTTTGGCTATACGAAATTCCTTTTATGTTTAAGCGAACTAGGCTCATGGTTTAAAAACAGTGATGGAGCAAAAATACCACAATAAATGGAATGGGAAAGATAATCAGGCGCAAACGAATTAAAAAACCAAAGCTATCGATGGATTTTAGGATTTCCAGTAGATGCCTTCGAGCACATCAAAACAGACGTACATCCTTCCGAAGAAAAATAAAAAACCCTCCCGAATAGGGGAGGGCAAAAATTTTATCCGTTTGCAGCTTTAAATGCTTTCAATTTTTCAACCAACTGTGGAACCACTTCAAAAGCATCGCCCACAATACCATAATCGGCTGCCTTAAAGAAAGGTGCCTCGGGATCGTTATTGATCACCACTTTGGTTTTGGAAGCATTAATTCCTGCCAAATGCTGGATGGCTCCAGAAATTCCAATGGCAATATAAAGGTTAGAAGCTACTGGTTTTCCGGTTTGCCCAACGTGCTCTCCGTGGGGTCTCCAGCCCATGTCACTAACGGGTTTTGAGCAAGCGGTAGCTGCACCCAGTGTTTCAGCAAGCTCTTCAATCATGCCCCAATTTTCAGGACCTTTCATTCCGCGACCGGCAGAAACTACAATTTCAGCATCGGCAATGGTTACTTTGTCTGTTGCTTTATCTACGGAAACTACCTCGGTTGAAAAATCATCTTCAGCAAGCGATGGGGAAAACGCCTCAGTACTGGCCGAAGTTGGATTCTCCTTAATTCCGTAGGCATTTTTAGCAAGTCCTACTACTTTCGTATCAGTATTGATTTCAGTATTCGAAAATGCCTTGTTGGTAAAAACGCTGTGCTTTACCGTAAATGGTTCAGTTGAAGAAGGTAGTTCGGTTACATTAGGAACATATCCTGCTTCCAAATTTACAGCTACCAAGGGTGCCATAAACTTGCTGTTGGCACTTGAGGTAAGCACAACTACTTTGGCCCCTTCGTTTTTAACAGCTTGTGCAAGTACATCTGCATAGGCTTCCGCATTGAAGTTTTGAAGCTTATCATTAGAAACTTCCAATACTTTAGAAGCACCATAGGTTCCTAATTCAGAGCTATCACCTGCGTTTACAGCAACGGCTGTTACTGTGGTGCCCATGGCATCTGCGATTCCTTTTGCGTAAGAAACAGCTTCGTGGGCTATTTTTTTAAACGATCCATTTTCGGATTCTGTGTATACTAAAACTGACATGTGTAAGATTTAAGATATTAGATTTAAGATTTTAGAATGTGAGCTTGAATTTTCAAGTCTCACAACTTAAGTCTCTTAATTGTTAAATTACTTTTGCTTCGTTGTGTAATAAATCGACTAACTCGTCTACGGTATCTACTAATTTCACAGCTCCTTTTGGTGCTGGTTTTTCAAAAGTATTGGTGTTGGTTTCGGCAGTCGCGTCAACAGGTTCTTTTACGTGTAATGGTTTTGAACGTGCTTGCATGATACCCCGCATGTTCGGGATGCGAAGGTCACTTTCTTCCACCAAGCCTTTTTGTCCTCCAACTACTAATGGTAACTTCGTGCTTATCGTTTCTTTACCACCATCAATTTCTCGAATGGCCGTAGCGCTTTCGCCTTCAACTTCAAGGCTGATACACGTATTTACAAAATTAGCGTCGATCATTTTTGCTACCATCCCTGGTACCATTCCACCGTTGTAATCTATAGACTCACGCCCACCGATAACAAGGTCGTATCCGCCTTCTTTTACAACATGTGCCAATTGCTTGGCTACGCTGTACCCGTCTGTTGCTGGGGTGTTTACACGAATCGCCTCATCGGCTCCAATGGCAAGAGCTTTTCGTAAGGTAGGCTCTGTTTCTGGGCCACCTACATTTGCAACATGCACAGCGGCACCTTGTTTTTCTTTGAACCACATGGCACGAGTTAATCCGAATTCGTCATTCGGGTTAATCACAAATTGAACACCATTGGTATCGAATTTGGTATCACCATCGGTAAAATTAATCTTCGAGGTTGTGTCTGGAACGTGGCTAATGCACACTAAAATCTTCATATAACTACTGTTTTGCTGAGTAAATTTTAAGGATGCCAAAGATACCAAATATAATTCAAAAATACTATGCATGCATAGTAAAATTTTAAACCTTTTCAATAATTTGTCTGTTGATGTGCAGAGTACTCTTAAATAATATTATTTTTGTTTTCAATATTACCACAGCTACAGAACGAAAAGTAACAATACATGAAAACAATCCAATTTAGAGAAGCCATTTGTGAAGCTATGAGCGAAGAGATGCGTCGCGATGAAGCCATTTACCTGATGGGAGAAGAAGTTGCCGAATACAATGGTGCCTATAAGGCCAGTAAGGGAATGTTGGATGAGTTTGGCGCGAAGCGCGTGATCGATACTCCAATTTCAGAATTGGGCTTTGCGGGTGTTGCCATCGGTTCTACCATGACCGGAAACAGACCTATTGTAGAGTTCATGACGTTTAACTTCTCGTTGGTAGGGATAGACCAGATCATTAATAACGCCGCAAAAATCAGACAGATGAGCGGGGGCCAATTAAAATGTCCTATCGTATTTAGAGGGCCAACCGCCTCTGCAGGTCAGCTAGCAGCTACCCACTCCCAAGCTTTTGAAAGTTGGTACGCTAATACCCCAGGACTGAAAGTGGTGGTGCCAAGTAACCCAGCCGATGCCAAAGGATTACTAAAAAGTGCCATCCGTGATGACGATCCGGTTATTTTTATGGAAAGTGAACAGATGTATGGTGACAAGGGAGAAGTGCCAGAAGGAGAATACCTAATCCCACTCGGGGTAGCTGATATCAAACGAAAAGGAACCGATGTGACCATTGTTTCCTTCGGAAAAATTATTAAAGAAGCCTATAAAGCGGCAGATGAACTGGCCAAAGAGGGTATTGAGTGTGAAATCATCGATCTTCGAACCGTGCGCCCAATGGACCATAACGCAATTATGGAATCGGTAAAGAAAACCAACCGTTTGGTGATTCTAGAAGAGGCATGGCCTTTTGGAAATGTAGCTACCGAAATTACCTACCAAGTGCAAAGCCAAGTATTCGACTATCTAGATGCTCCTATTGTGAAGTTGAACACGGCAGATACACCTGCCCCTTATTCACCAGTGCTCTTGGAAGAATGGCTGCCCAATAGCAACGATGTGATTAAGGCGGTTAAGAAGGTGCTTTATAAAGACTAACCTTTACGTAAGAAAATATAAATTCCAAATTCCAAATCCCTTCGTCTAAGGTGTGGATTTGGAATTTTGTTTTTATACCATTTACCGCAATTGCGTCTTTTAAGAATATTTTAATTTGTAAACTATTCTATTTGTTCGTTCTTTGCTGTTTCAAATTGGTGCTGAAATTTTATTGCCCGCACCACGTTACCTACTTATGAAGCAATTCTACTTCCTTATTTTTTTAGTCTGCTCTGTTTCACTGTATTCCCAAACAAAGGTGAGCGGTGTTGTGAAAGACGATACAGGTATGTCGGTTGCTTTTGCCAACGTCATCTTCAAAGACAGTAACGAGGGTACCATCACCAACGAAGAGGGACGTTTCTACCTCGAAAGCGACCAAAGCTACGATGCCGTGGTATTTTCGTTTATTGGGTATGAAACAAAGGAAATTTCCTTAGGTGAAAAAACAACCTATAAAATGGAGGTGACGCTTTCCGAAGAGGCAGCAGCCCTCGATGAAGTAGTTATCTTTACGGGAAAAACTTCTAAAAAAGACAATCCGGCACTCGCCATTCTTCGAAAAATTTGGGAAAATCGCCGTGAGAACGGAGTCAAAAAATTTGAACAATACAGCTACGATAAATACGAAAAACTAGAATTCGACCTGAATACCATCGACTCTTCCCTGATAAAAAGCAAGATTTTTAAGGGCATGGAATTTATCTGGGACCAGATAGATACTTCAAATGTTACCGGAAATAGCTACCTACCCATATTCATCAACGAAGCGTATTCTAAAGTGTATGGCGATAACAATCTGAATGAAGAAAAAGAAATTCTGGAAGGAAATAAAAACAGCGGTTTTAGCAACAACCAAACCCTGATTGCCTTTGTAAAAGACCTTTATAAAGAGTACGATGTGTACGATAATTACCTTAAATTTTTCGATAAAGCCTTTACCAGTCCGTTGTCACGCACGGGTATCGACGTGTACAACTACGTATTGTTAGACAGTGCCTACCGTGATAATAAATGGTGCTACAATATTGTATACTACCCACGCCGAAAAAATGAATTGACTTTTAAAGGTGATTTTTGGGTGAATGATAGTACGTGGGCCATCAAAGAAATCAACCTCCAAGCGTCTAAAAGTGCCAATCTAAACTGGGTGCGTGAGGTGTATATTGAACAGGAATTCGACGTGCTGAACGATTCCATCTTTTTAATTACAAGAGATTATTTCTTAAGCGATTTCAGCCTGCGGAAAAAGGAAGATGCACAAGGGGTCTACGGAAGGCGGACCACGCTATTCGATAATTACGAATTTGATGTTCCTAAAGAGAAAAGCTTTTATGACGCACAGGTAGATCCATATAATGAAGAAATTTACAATCGCCCAGACACTTTTTGGGAGGAACGCCGTATGGAGGAGCTCAGCAAAGATGAAAAGGGCGTCTACGTCATGTTAGACAGCCTAAAAACCGTTCCGCGCTTCCAGGCTTTCTATAATATTGGTGCGGCACTCGCCTCTGGCTACTACCAAGTGGGGAATGTAGATGTGGGGCCTCTTTTTTCCATCTTTGGCTTTAATGAAGCCGAAGGACTGCGTATCCGTTTGGGGGGTAGAACCTACTTTTCTCAGAATGATCCCTGGCGTGTAGAAGTTTTTGGTGCGTACGGTTTCCGGGATGAGCGTTTTAAATACGGTATTTCGGGTAAATACTTAATAGATCGTGCTTCGAGGCTCACTGTTTTTGGCGGAAATAGAAAAGATGTAGAACAAACCGGCGCTAGTTTAACCTCTAGTACCGATGTGTTGGGTCGAAATCTGGCGTCTTCCAGTTTGATCACAGTGGGGGCTAACGATAGGCTTACCCGTATCAATTTGTCTACCGCAGGTTTTTCGGTAGAGCCGGCTAAAAATTTTAATGTGCGTCTTACCGGTTCATACCGAAACTTAGAATCTGCTACCGAAACCTTTAGCATCGATTATTTTGATAAAGATGGAGTGCAACAAAGCGAGCTTTCACAAGCCGAATTGGAATTAGGTTTTTTCTATACCCCAAAACGGAAAACTTCGGGCTATGGCGTAGAACGAACCATAATTAACGATGGCGACTATGCCACGATCTATTTGGGCTACACACGCGGACTCGATGGTGTGCTTGGGGGTGAATTTGGCTATTCGAAATTACAAGCGCTCTATACACAACCATGGAATATTGGCGGATTGGGCCGGCTTTTTACCACGGTGGAAGCGGGGAAAATTTTCGATCCTGTACCCTTTAGTTTGTTGAGTCCTATACCTGGTAACCAAACCCTGTTTAGCATCTACAATACCTTTTCGAACCTCGATTTTTACGAGTTTGTGAGTGATGAATACGTAAGTGTGCATTTACAGCACAATTTTGGAGGTCGCATTTTTGGGCGTATTCCGTTTCTACGGAAATTAGACCTGCGGGAAGTCATTGGCTTTAGAACCGTATACGGGAACATTTCACAAGAAAACATCAATTTGAGTCGCCCTGCATTTGAATCGATCACAAACGGGCCATTAACCCCGGCTAACTTATCACCTTCAAACGAGTTGTATTACGAATACAGCGTCGGGGTGGGCAATATCTTTAAGATTTTTAGGCTCGATGTGAACTTCCGCGGAAATTATCTAGACCGACCAGACGCCCGAAAAATTGGCGTTACGGGAGTGTTTGGGTTTAGTTTTTAAGACACTCTACTACATTTAGAGGTGTATACGTCATAGCTTCAGCTTCTTCTGAAATAACAAAATCACAATCTTATTTATTTACAAGTGAGTTTCAGTATTAAAATTTCTGAAAAAGAACTACCTTTGCACCCCTTTTAAAAAGTGAATATGACAGCAGATAAAGTGAACACATTCGATGTGTTGGTAGAAATTCCGAAAGGAAGCCGAAACAAATACGAATACGATTTTGAATTAAAGAAAATTCGGTACGACCGGATGATTTTTTCATCTATGATGTACCCAGCAGATTATGGGTTTGTGCCAGAAACCTTGGCATTAGATGGCGATCCGCTAGACGTTTTGGTGTTGGTTACCGAACCAACGTTTCCAGGATGTGTGATTGAAGTGAAGCCCATTGGTGTGTTCCACATGGCAGATGAAAAGGGACCTGATGAAAAAGTGATCTGTGTACCTGTAAGTGATCCTATTGCGAATAACGTGAGCGATCTCAGCGAACTGAATCCGCACCTCATTAAAGAAATCGAACACTTCTTCCAAGTGTATAAAGATTTGGAAGAGAAGAAAGTAGACGTCGGCGGTTGGGGAGACGTGCACGAAGCCAAAGAGATTGTGGCAAAATGTGTAGACCGTTTCCGCGCAAGCGATATTCCTGTGAAAGATGTGAGTATACGTTAAAACACGATACTTCTAAAAGCCCGATATACAGCAGTTTATCGGGCTTTTTTAATTTGTGCTATTTCACTACATTTGCAGCCACTTAATCAAACCTTTTCTCATGGAAAATAATATTATTTATGTACCTATTGCCCTGGCTGTCTTAGGCCTCCTTTTTATGCTCATTAAAATGAGCTGGGTAAAAAAGCAGAACGCGGGGAACGAGCGTATGCAATTTATTTCTAAAAGTATTAAAGAAGGTGCCCTTGCATTTTTGGCAGCAGAATACCGTCTTTTGGTAATCTTTGCTGTGATAGCTTCTGCACTTTTATTTTTTGTATCCACTTTGGTAGAGTCTACTAGCTGGATGATTGTACCTGCATTTATTTTGGGTGCTATTTTTTCAGCATTGGCGGGTAACATCGGGATGCGTATTGCAACCGAAGCGAATGCACGTACGGCTGAAGCTGCAAAAACCTCACTTCCGCAGGCACTGAAGGTGTCATTTGGTGGTGGTACGGTGATGGGCTTAGGAGTAGCTGGGCTTGCAGTACTAGGCCTTAGTTTGATATTCTTGTTCTTTATTGGGCAGTTTATGGGCAACGATGGCTCTTTTTATGATAACATGACCATCGTATTGGAAGCATTGGCCGGATTCTCATTGGGGGCCGAGTCTATTGCGCTCTTTGCCCGTGTAGGTGGTGGTATTTATACCAAGGCTGCAGATGTTGGAGCCGACCTTGTTGGTAAGGTAGAAGCAGGAATTCCAGAAGATGATCCGCGTAACCCTGCAACCATTGCAGATAACGTTGGTGATAACGTTGGAGATGTTGCGGGTATGGGAGCCGATCTTTTTGGGTCGTATGTAGCAACAGTTTTGGCTGCGATGGTATTGGGAAACTACGTGATTAGAGATATTGCTGTAGCAAACGGTGGTAGCTTTACAGACGCGTTCAATAATATGGGGCCTATCTTACTTCCGCTAGTGATTGCTGGAGTAGGGATATTGGCTTCAATCATCGGAACGTTCTTAGTAAGTATTAAAAATAACGACGCTAAAGAAAGCAAAGTGCAAGCGGCACTTGACCGCGGAAACTGGGCAGCGATAATCTTAACCTTAATTGCTAGTTATTTCTTAATCGATTGGATGCTACCTGCTACCATGGAAATGAAATTTTTTGGTGAAGGTGTGAAAGAAATAGCCTCAATCAATGTGTTTTGGGCAGCGTGTATTGGTTTAGCGGTAGGAGCATTAATTTCTATGGTGACGGCGTATTATACTTCACTAGGTAAAAAACCTGTTATGGATATCGTTGAAAACTCTTCAACAGGAGCGGCTACTAATATTATTGCCGGACTTTCAGTAGGGATGTACTCAACTTTTGCCTCTGTAATCTTATTTGCTGCTGCAATTTATGGTTCTTATGAACTTGCTGGTTTTTATGGGGTAGCACTTGCTGCTTCAGCTATGATGGCCACCACGGCTATGCAATTGGCGATTGATGCTTTCGGACCGATTGCTGATAACGCAGGTGGTGTTGCTGAAATGAGCGAACTAGAACCGCACGTACGTGAAAGAACTGATATTTTAGATTCTGTAGGAAATACAACGGCAGCAGTTGGAAAAGGATTTGCAATTGCTTCTGCAGCACTTACGGCATTGGCATTGTTTGCCGCCTACGTAACCTTTACGGGTATCGACGGAATTAATATTTTCCGAGCAGATGTGTTAGCCATGTTGTTTGTAGGGGGAATGATACCAGTTGTGTTTTCAGCGATGGCGATGAAATCGGTTGGTAAAGCTGCAATGGAAATGGTACAAGAAGTACGTCGTCAGTTTCGTGAAATTCCAGGGATTATGGAAGGGACCGGAACTCCTGAATATGCCAAATGTGTTGATATTTCAACTAAAGCGGCACTTAAAGAAATGATCTTGCCAGGGTTGCTTACCATTATTACGCCTATTGTCATCGGATTGTTATTTGGTGCTGAACCTTTGGGAGGTTATATGGCTGGTGTTTGTGTGAGTGGTGTAATGTGGGCTATTTTCCAAAATAACGCTGGTGGTGCTTGGGACAACGCTAAAAAATCGTTTGAAGCGGGTGTAATGATCAATGGTGAAATGACCTATAAAGGAAGTGACGCCCATAAGGCAGCCGTAACTGGAGATACCGTGGGTGATCCGTTTAAAGATACGTCAGGCCCATCTATGAATATCTTGATCAAGTTAACTTGTTTGGTCGGATTGGTAATTGCTCCTATCTTGGGAGGTCATGGCGCAGCTACAGATGCTGAAACAGCTACCTCAGAAGAAATGATTTTTATTGATGAAGACGGAAATAAAACGGTTCTAACAGACAAACAAGCAACTCAAGTGGCAGTTGCAGACCGTACTGAAATTTCTAAAGATGTGATGGTTGAAATGTCTACTGAAGGTGATGTAACTACTGCTGAAGTGACCATAAAGACAACCAAGAATGGTGAAACTACTACTGAGACCAAAACATTTGAAGGCACCGAAGCTGAGGTAAAAGCTCAAATTGATGCTTTAAAAGATGTTGAAGTAAAAGTGAACAAAGGAGCGAAAGTGGTGAAAGAAGTTAAAATTGAAGAAACTTCCAACTAACGCTTCCGATAGTTAAATAACTACTAAACCCCGCCAATTTGGTGGGGTTTTTTTATGGAATTTTTTAACTTCACAAGACCATGAATTATGACGACCTAACCACACTTGGAATTGCCTTTGGTATCGGACTTTTAATTGGTCTGCAGCGCGAGCATACCGATAATAAAATGGCAGGGGTGCGCACCTTTACATTAATTGCCGTGCTTGGAGTGGTTTCAGGGTTTCTAACGCGCGATTTCGACAATCCGTATATACTTCCCGCAATTGGTTTATCACTCACAGCACTACTCGTTATGGCCAATGTTGTTAAACTGAAAAGGTTAAAGGATACCGACGTTGGGCAAACTACCGAGGTAGCCGCATTACTTACCTTTGCCATAGGCGCCTATTTGGTGTTAGGAAGTCAGGTGATTGGGGTGATAGTAGGAGGAACCATGGCAGTACTCTTATATATCAAAGAACGGCTGCATAATTTTATAGACACCCTGAAAGATAAAGATCTCGCTGCTATCATGACCTTTGCAGGGATTTCCCTCATTATCCTGCCCATTCTTCCCAACCGTACTTTTGGTCCGTTAGATGTGCTCAACCCTAGAAATATTTGGATGATGGTGACCTTAATTGTAGGGATTAGCGTTGTAGGATATTTTATCTATAAATTTGTAGGTAAAAAAGTAGGCATCATATCAAATGGTGTTTTGGGCGGTCTCATTAGTAGTACTGCTACCACAGTGAGTTACGCTCGAAAAACAACTGATGCCAAAAATATTGGTAAAATGGCAGCCTTTGTAATCATGACGGCGTCAACAATAGCATTAGTGCGTATTATATTCGAAATTGGTATTGTTATCCCCGAATTGCTACCAAAACTCATCCTACCACTGATTGTAGAATTTATCTTTATGGCACTTATCTGTGTAGGATTGTTTTATTTTATTAATAAAGATACTTCCGAAGACAATGAAATGCCCGAACCTAAAAATCCTGCACAATTTAAGAGTGCACTGATTTTCGGACTGCTGTACGGACTGATTCTATTAGCAGTTGCCTTCACAAAAAAAACCTTTGGGAACGAAGCATTATATGTGGTTTCGATCATTAGCGGTCTCACCGATGTAGATGCGATTACCTTATCATTGTCACAACTTATGAAAGACGGAGGGCTTGAAACCAATAGCGGGTGGCGACTTATTTTGTTAGCTTCACTGTCTAATCTTGTATTTAAAGGGGGTATGGCGGCCACGCTCGGCACCAAAAAATTGGCGAAATGGGTTGGCTTATCTTTTGGAGTTTCTATCGTTGCAGGGTTGCTGTTAATGTGGTTATGGCCAGAAGGATGGCACTTTTAATAACTTATCTACATGAATCTATTTAAAGACGATCCTTTACAAATCATTCCATTTCAGAGTTATGGAGATGTAAACCACTTCTACACAAGAGGTAGGGCATTAGAAGACGAGAATATAGATCTTTCCAAACGCGGCTTTTTCAACTTGCTGAAAAATACTTGGAAACGTTTTGAGACCGATGAAATCCCAAATGCAAAACTGCGTATAACGTTTCCAGACGATTCAACGCTGTATACCCATAGCAATGTAAGCGGATATTTTAAGGTGAAAGAAACAATGGAAGGCTTAGATACAATGACCAATTCTGAAGGTTGGCTTCAGTTTCAGATGTCTTTTGAAACCCAATTTCCAGATAGAATCATTCAGAATGACAATAGTTTTTCAGGTGAAATTTTAATCCCTTCTACCAATAGTAGCTTTGGAATTATCAGCGATATAGACGATACAATTCTGCACACAGGCGTTACGTCACGGTTAAAATGGCGCTTAATTTTCAATACCTTCTTTAAAAATGCTGAAAGTAGGAGCCCGCTAGAAGGGGCAGCTGCGTTTTATCATTTGTTGCATAGGGGAAAATCTGGAGAAGAAGCAAATCCTGTTTTCTATGTGAGCCATAGCCCATGGAATCTTTACCGATATTTAGAGTTATTTCTTCGGAAAAATAATTTTCCGAAAGGGCCGATTTTGTTGCGTGATTTTTCGAAGATTCGAGGAAAAAAGGAACCGGATGAGAAGCCACAAAAACAAAAAGAAATCATAGACATTTTAAACACCTATCCCGAACGAAAATTTATCCTGATTGGTGATGGTGGAGAACACGATCCTGATATTTATATTGAAATCGCCGAAGCGTTCCCCAATCGTATTTTAGCCATTTATATTCGTAGCGTGAAGCACAAAAAACGGGTGTTGCGTATTCAGGGATTGTTTGAAAGTTATAAAACAGTTCCCGCACTACTGGTAAAGAGCAGTAAAGAAGCCATTGTGCATGCTCGTGAACATGGATTTATTCAATAATTTCCTTAAAATAATCGTACGTAGCTAATTGCGATTGGATTTTAGGATCATCTGTAGTGACGTATTCATTCAATTGCTTACTGTCAACAATACGTGCTTTTACATTGTCTTGCAATTGCAAATCGATGAGTTCTAAAATTGTTTGTTTATGGTCATCATCCAAAACAGGAGCTACCACCTCAATTCGGTGGCTCAGATTTCGTTTCATCCAATCTGCTGAACCAATAAATATTTTCGGATCGCCATTATTTCCGAAGATGTAAACGCGCCCGTGTTCCAAAAACCGATCTACCACCGAAGTGATGAAAATGTTTTCGCTCTGTCCCTTCACACCGGGCACCAATGAGCAAATTCCGCGTACCAACAACCTGATTTTAACTCCGGCGTTATTAGCACGATACAACAATTTAATCATTGCCTTATCTTCCAAACTGTTCATCTTAAGCGTAATGCTAGCAGGTTGTCCTGCACGGGCAAATTGCATTTCAGTTTGTACCAATTCTGTAAAGCCACTTCGGGTGGTGTAAGGGGAAACAAGCAATCGTTTGGTCTTGGGTACCAGAATTTTCTGTTGTAATACCAAAAATACCTTATTCAGATCTTTGGTAATTTTTTTGTCGCTCGTCATTAAGCCGAAGTCGGTATAAAGCGTGGCCGTTTTTTCATTAAAATTTCCAGTCGCAATGTAGCCATATCTGCTTTTCCCGTCTTCGTTTTCTTTTTCGATATACAGAATTTTACTGTGAATTTTTATATCGGGAAAGCTATAGATTACCGTAGCTCCGTTTTCTTCAAAAATTTGCCCCCATTTTAAATTATTCCGTTCGTCAAAACGTGCTTTTACTTCAATAAAAACAATCACCTTTTTACCATTTTTGGCGGCAGTAACAATCGCATCATTAAGCCGTGACTCATCGGCAGCACGGTAAATGGTCATTTTAATGGTGGTGACTTCTGGGTCTGTAGCGGCTTCTTCTAGAAGTTTTATAAGTGGTTCAAACGATTGGTACGGATAATGAAGCAGCTGGTCTTTCGTTTCAATTTCTTTTAGAATCGATTCGCAGTTCGCTAAAACAGGGTGGGGGAGAGGTGGAAGTGTTTCGTTGCTTAGTGTGGTATTTGTAGGGTTGGGAAACGCAAAAAAATCTTTAAAGTTGTGGTATGTACCACCATTTACAATATCTGCATTATACACATCGAGTGCTTTTTTTAAGATATTCTGAAATGATCCGGGCATGCGCTTGTCTATGAGCAGTCGCGTTGCCTGGCCGGTGTCGCGCTTAGAGAGGGAGTTTCTGATTTTTTCAGCTAAATTCCCAGAGAGTTCATTTTCAATATAAAGCTCGGCATCACGGGAAGTTTTTATGCTATAGAACGTAATGTCTTGCTCCATTTTTGGGTTTTGTCGCAGATTGTATTTTAAAACGTCGTCTATAAAAGTGATGTAATGTTTTCCGTTTTGCTTCGGAAAGGTAAAAAATCGAGGTTCCTCTTGAGGAATATTGATGACTGCGAATTCGGTTTCATTCAACTGTGTAGTTAAATACAGTGCCTCGTTTTCGATAAACACTTTGTTTTCATCTGAAGTAGCATACCGACTAATGGTGATTTTATCCTTTAGCGTTTCGTTATAGTAGGTTTTGGCAATTTCCTTTTGAGTGGCTGTAAATTCAGAATGGCCGATAAGATGAATGTTATTTTTTTTAAGTTCTGGGACGATTTCCGAACTAAAAATACTGCCAAATTCTTCTTGTTGCAGTTCCACCTGCTTCTTGATTTCTTTCAGCACTTTGTTCGGTTTGGTGATGAGCTTTTTTCGCAACGGTTTTTCAATCGTTTTTATTTGCCGAATATCACTTACACGAACTTTAAAGAATTCATCTAAATTCGAGGAAAAAATAGCGAGAAACTTGATGCGTTCGTAGAGCGGATTTCGCTTATCTGCTGCTTCCTGCAGCACCCGATGGTTAAAGCGGAGCCAAGAGAGATCTCGGTGGTAATATTTCGAATTATATAATTTTGCCATGGTAGTGCGCCCTTAGCAATAGCGCGTTTAATTAGTTTATGCAAAAGTCGTCATAAACAAAACCATAGGGTGTTGCTGAAATGTTAAGTTTTAAGGCAAAATAAATGGTGCCAAATTGCTAAAAGTTATTGATGCGGCATTCTAGCGGGTGTTGCCGAGTATAGAAATAAGCGAAAGATGGCAACGGTCGTTTAAAACAGCCCATGCAGTTCCGCGTCTATTTTATTGATTACGGTGCCGAGGTCTTCAGGTTTGTCTACAAAATTGATGTGGTCTACATCGATCACCAAAAGATTGCCCTTGTCATAGTCGTGCACCCAGGCTTCATAGCGCTCGTTTAAACGGCTCAAGTAATCGATACTAATGCTGTTTTCATATTCGCGACCTCTTTTGTGGATTTGGTTTACCAAATTCGGGATGCTACTTCTCAAATAGATGAGTAAATCTGGTCCTTCAGTAACGCTTTCCATAAGATCGAACAGCGAACGGTAATTCTCAAAGTCACGATTGGTCATAAGCCCCATGGCATGCAGGTTGGGAGCAAAAATATAGGCGTCTTCGTAAATAGTTCGGTCCTGGATTACCTTTTTGCCACTTTCTCGAATATCTAAAATCTGACGGAAACGGCTGTTCAAGAAATAGATCTGCAGATTAAAACTCCAACGTTCCATACTATTATAGAAATCGTCTAGGTACGGATTGTCTTCTACGTCTTCATAATGGGCTTTCCACTTATAATGTTTTGAAAGTAAACGGGTAAGTGTGGTTTTTCCAGAGCCTATGTTTCCTGCAATAGCAACGTGCATGTGGTTATTTCTTTGGTGGGTTGTTCGCGAATTGGTGGAGTGTTTTTCCGTCATAAATATACAGGAAATCTTGCGTAAGGTGCAACTGTTTTACGGTAATTTCGGGCAACGGTACCTTTTTTTCTTCGGAAGGTTTTTTAGGCGAATGCAATCCGGGCTCAGCAAGGGTGAACACTTCATTTCCTTTCACTAGCCATACGTTTTCATCGTTTTGCACAATACTCGAAGCTCCTGAAATTTCAATCTCAGAAAGAAAACTTCCGTACACGTTGAAGGTGAGCAGCTTGTCTTCAAACAATAAATAGCAATAGTTGAAATTACTGGCCATCCCTACCAACGTTCCCGCAACGGGCAAGGAGGTCTGCAAGGCACGTTGTTGTCTGTAATCGTACAATTCTAATTGTTGGGAGTCGATATTAAAGAGCCAAACCCTGTTATTTCCAGCATTTCCTGCATCGGCTATGTTTACAAATCGCGGTAAATTATTGAAATTGATGCGCTCCACTTCGTTCAGTCGGTTGTCTACAAAAACCACCGTGTTGGTTTGATTGTAAAACAGCATCATTTTTAACGGATTGATGATGTCGACTTTGCTCAGCGGACCTAATGAAAAATCTTTAAAAACATACTTCCCGTCTGGACCTTGTTTGTAAAAGGCCATTTCATCGATAAAATATTGGTTGGTGTAGGCGTCGGTGCCTATGTAGGTTTCTGCCTGTAAAGCCTTAGTTAATGTAGCTTTAGGAGCTTGGGCCCAACCCATAGTGGCTGCCAATAAAAAATAGGACAGAAGAAATTTCATACATGGCAAGGTACAAAATACGCGCCATAATCAGTACACTAATTTATACCCATACCCACGTACGTTGATGATCTG
>DFLU01000003.1 GCA_002375495.1 Flavobacteriaceae bacterium UBA3611 | reverse complement strand
TAATTTTAAAATTTTGCCCAACGTGTTATATCGTTCAGTTTATAGTTGATATCCTGTAAAAAGCACTAGGATAACAACGGGTTTGTATCGCTGATATCCGGTAAAGATAATTTTTTTAACGACGTGTCTAAAGGGCTTTTTATTTCTTTTAAATCCTGGCTAGAAACATGCGTGTATATCATCGTGGTCTCCGGCCGGCTATGCCCCAATAATTCCTGTATGTACCGTATGTCAGTTCCCTGCTCCAACAAATGGGTGGCATAACTGTGCCGTAACGTATGTGGCGTTACCGCCTTGGTGATGTTTGCCAACTCACAACTGGTACGTAAAAATGTACGGATGGTACTCGGACTGTATCGTTTTCCCTGCGGATTCTCAATAAAGAATTTTTTCGGTTTGTACGCAGCATAATAATTCTGAATCAACCCGTGCAAACTCTGCGCAATGGTGGCATATCGGTCCTTACGCCCCTTCGCACGCCGTATATGCAGCATGTTGCGATTAAAATCAAAATCTGAAAGTTGTAAATTCAACAGTTCACCTATCCGCAAACCAGAAGCATATAACATCGCAATCACCACCCGGTGCTTTAAATTTTTGGTCACCTGTATCAATTGCAACACTTCTTCAATACTCAAGACAACCGGTAACTTCTTATCCTTTTTCGGCATGTAGATCTTCTCTACGTCAATTGCACAATTGGGGTAGAAATACGCAAAATGCTTTAGCCCACTTACAATCTGTCGGTGGGTGCTCACCGCATAGTTCAAAGTGCCCACCGCCCATTCTAGATAGGCCCTGATATCATTTTCGTCCAACTCCTTTAACGGTTTAGTGTCTGTAAACCGCAAAAATTCGGCAATGTATTTTCCGTAAGTGCGAATGGTGCTGTCGCTAAATCGTTTGCCGTGTAAGAAGTCTATAAAGAGCATGTGCGCGCCTTTCTTTTTTTCGGTAAGAGGTGGCAATACCACCAATTTCCGAAGTGCAGCATTTCCATGAACTTCTACATCATACGGAGCAATAATCTTTAGATTGCCCTTATTGGCATACGTAATAAAGGCCTCCCTATTTTCTTCAGAATCTATAAAATAAAACGTCCTGTGGGTCTTCGTCCATCGCATTCCCTTAAAGTGCCGCAGGTATTCTTTTACTTCAAAATTGTACGGAAATCGCACCGCGAGACACGCCTTCGCTTTGTGCGTTAAAGGTTCTAATCGTATCGATGCCATCTGTTCTTGCAAATCAAAATTTTAGATATAAAAAATGCCCTACCCCCTTGGTCCGGGGAGTAGGACATTTCAATACTATAAAAATAGCAAATATTTCAGTGCAACACACAGAAATAGAACGAATTCGTTGTCCTAGCTGTAAAAAATTATCGAACTAATCTTTGTTGGGGATGCTGTCTTTTCGTGCCTCATTCAGTTTTATTGAATCGGTGGCACGAGCCCGCGCAATAGAATCTATGATGGCCATTTTCCGTTCGGTCACACGTACCAAGCTATCTATCTTGCGTTTGTTGGTACTCGCAACCGTCGTATCCAGATCGCTATTGTAATATTCGTGCGTCGTAGTTACCGTAAAACCATTTTTATTCGTGGTATCAGTTATTGGATTTTCTGCGGAAATTTTCTTGCGGCGCATGCTTCCTGTTTCATTCTCAGTTCTTGCATCTGTATGCTCTGTGGTTACTGAGTTATTCGTGTTGTAATTGTTGTTGTCAAGCTCGTCTATCGGACGCCCATTTTCATACCCATCAGCTTCGGTAATGGGGCTGTTGGTTGTGGTTGCGTTTTGCTCTGTTTCGACTTTGGTGGTCACCTCAGTGGCGATTTTCGGGTGTACAATCGTACGTAAGGTGCCGTTGGTGGCAAGACCCCAAACGCCCAAGAGTAGCAGCAGTAAAATGGCGCTGCCTCCAAACCAGAGCCAGAGTGCCCTACGTCGTTTCTTCGCACGTGCTTCTAACGAAGCATCTAACCGTTCCCAAAGAGAGGGTTGCGGAGTCTTCATCCCTTGTGCCATGGTTTCTTCAACCAATTCTCCAATGTCTTTTTTATGTTCCATGGTGTTGTGCTTTTTGGGTGGGTTGCCCGTTCGTTAATTTTTGCCGTAAGAGCTGTTTCGCCCGGTGGTAATTCGATTTTGAAGTGCCTTCGCTAATCCCAAGGTGGTGTGCCACTTCTTTATGGGTGTATCCGTCTAATTGATACATGTTAAATACAAGCCGGTATTGGTCTGGCAGTTGTTGTATGTAGCCCAGCAGCACATCTAATGTGGTTGCTGTAAACTCACTTTCAGTTACCGATGTGTCTTCCATCAAGTTGTCTTCAAACTCGGTTGGGATATACTTGTTCTTTTTATAACGATCTATCGCTTTAAACATGGTAATACGCTTCATCCAGCCTTCAAAACTGCCTTTATTTTTAAAGGTGCTTATCTTTTCAAAAATCACCATAAAGGCATCGTGCAGGTTGTCTTCGGCTTCAGCCTCATTTCGGCTATATTTCAACGAAACAAAATACAAGGTATCCTTATACTGTTCAAAGAGGGTACTTTGTGCAGCACGGTCATTTTTTTTGCAGGCTTTTATGAGGTTGTCTAAGTTCAATTATACGCTATTGGTAATTTATTTTGTACTCGATTGTTTTTAAGGTGTCATTCCGTATGTCCGCCTTACCGGCTTGGCGGGTTGTGGGTAATTTTATCGTATAGACGTCAAAAACGGATGATGAGAACCTGAAACAAGTTCAGGTTGACGTTTATTTTATTTAAAAGATGCTGACACATAATACAGTTATTTATCCGCCAGGACAAGGTACGGCTTCAATTGTGATTTCGGTTATAGCAAGATTCTCAGCTGTGTTTAGATAGTCTATGCGCACAAATATCGGCTGCGGATTCACAATGTTCGTGTACGCAGTGCTAGATATTGGGTTGGTGTTATTCAGTGCATCCTCTTCCGTTTCAAAAAATGAATAGGTCACCGCCGAGACAACATCGTGTGTAGCAGGCACCGGAATACAGGTGGTGTAAGCTGCTAAGTTAAAAATAGCAAATCCTGGTGCGTCTTCAAGTTCGCACACTTGGTAGCCAGCTTCGGTACAGGGATTGTTACAATCTTTTTTGAGAAGCACTTCTCCGTTTCCGTAGATACCTATTTGCGTATCGGTAAGCAATGCCACTTTCCAGTTTCTGTCCCAAAATCCTTCCACAATTTCACTATCGTTTAAATCGATGTTCAAAAACAAATCGTCACCAATGTACAAGGTTACCCATGTGCCAAAATAAACGTCGTTTCCATGGTGAAATTGCACGGTTCCATTTCGGTTTACCTTAAAAGTACTGTCTTCAAAATCATTAGGGCTACCCGCTATTGGGTTCACCTTCCAAACACAATCTATCAGGGTATTGTTACAGCGCCGTCGCTTTTTTTCCTTACTACAAGCTGCAATGGCTTGTTTTAATTCTTCATTGGTCTCTATTTCAATCAGTTCACCATTGTCCAACGTTCCTGCGATCGGGTAGTTTAGGCTAATACTTTCATTGGGTTCTAAACCATTTAGTAGCGCAGACATATCACCATTATTGAAGACGGCAACCGCTTCAGAAAAGTTCATATCGGCATCAAAGATAAAAACGGTAAAAGAATAATTAAACTCGATACAGTTCACCTCATTATCTATTTCAGTTTCATCAGAAATCTGCGTGAGATAGGAGAACAGTTCTTCATCTACAATATCTAAGTTAACGTCTGCAGTGCCAATGGGTTCATTTTCGCAGGAAGTGAAAAAGAGGCCTGTTACTAATACGAATGATAACAAAATACGATACTTACTCATGGTTTACGAATTACAACGGGCTTAGACACCCTTTTTTAGTAGTCTAGGGTGGTCTAGAATGGTTGCGTAAAACAACCTTATTTTATTCTTGTTACATTCGAAGTTGGCTTGCAGTTTGCTCTGAGTCTAATTTATTCAGAAAGCACAAATTGCCAAGATATTCCATATTTGTCTTCACACCAACCAAACTTTTTACCAAAACCATAGTCTCCTTCACCTTTATAATTATCGAGAGGGACCATAATCTGACCATCATTTGAAGAAATTTTTTCAAAAAGTGTCTGTATCAATTCATCAGAATTATCAGTTATAAAAATTGATACAGCAGGCGTAAACGACCAATTGTGGTTATAGCTACTTTCAGAAACCATGTATTCAATTCCGTTTAATGTAAAAACACCATGTTTAATAAGGTCAGGATTACCTCCTGGCGCTCCTTCAGCGTATTTTGTAATGCTTTTAATTTCTGAATTCGGGAAGATAGAGGTATAAAAGTGTATGGCTTCTTCGGCTTTTCCGCATTGGTCACCTACGAAAGTTAGAAATGTAGTTGTGTTCATAATTTCATTAGTTACGTTCCCTTAGAATTTTTTCCATTTTACGACCTTTTGCCAATTCATCAATCAGTTTTTCCATTTGTCTACATTGTTTGTACAGTTCAAATTCATCTTCTATTTCTTCAATTCGATACCCGCAAACCACACCTTTAATCATGTCTGCATTTGAATGTATGTTAGCGCTTTGGAAAAATGTTTTAAAAGTTACTCTCTCTTCTATGAGCGATTGTAATTTATTTTCATCAAAACCTGTGAACCATTCTAAAACCTGATGGAATTCTTCTTTTGTTCTACCATTTTTCTCCAGTCTGTTCCAATAAAGGGGATAAATATCTGCAAATATCATATTGGCAACCTGTTCTTCTTTTTTTGCTGTAACTTTCATATCTAATCTTTCTTTTAGATGTTCTTTATTATTTCAAACGGTCTTGCAAATAGCTAGGCAGGTGCCATAACAGTTCAATCTGCTTGACTATTGCTTCGATAAAGTTAGGTAATTTAATTTCAGCCGTCCGTGACCACTTTGCGATATGCATTGAGTGGTAGTTGAGGCAGCTAATTAGACTACCATCTAAAGGAGGCAACTGCCCCAAATTCATAGCCGTTGTAGAAGGGCGCTGCGATGCCTGAGAGCTGTTCCTTTTTCTTGAAAAGTACGTTTTCGATCAGCGGATACACCCAATAGGCAATTTTGGTAGCGAGTATGCCAATGCCAGCGCCGGCTACTACATCAGAAAACCAATGGTTGTTATTGTAGACTCTGTAGAGTCCTGTAAGGGTTGCGACCGTATAACCAGCAATACCGTACCAGATAGACACGTCTTTGTACTCTTGGTGTAAAAATTCGGCACCTAAGAATGCCAGGGTGGTATGCCCCGACGGAAATGAAAATGCATTTTTACCATTGGGTCGTATCACCGTACGCTGGTTTTTTAAAATGGTGACGGGAACACCTGCAAGTATCGCGGCCGTACCTAAAATTACTGTTCGTTCTTTGAAACGGTGTTTCCCTTCCACTCCAAAGGCGTTAAGGGCATACACAGATGCGGCAGGGGTGTATTGCAAGTATTCATCTACCATGCCTTTGTGTTTTCCTTGTTTTGAGTACTTGGCGTTAATATCTTGGTCCCATTCTTGAATTTGCGGATTGTTAAGTCCGACCACGCCATAGGTGATGAGCGCTGCAGGAATGATAAGCGACTCGTATTTAAACGTGCGGTTTTGGTCTGTTACAGTCGTGTCTGTAACCGAGTATTGTGCAAATAGCAGTTTCGGTATAAAAAGTAAACAAATGAGCCAGTAAATAGGTTTCACAGGAATAAAAGCAGGTTTTGGTTTACAATGCGGCAAAAATATAGAATTAGATGGTGGGCAGCTCAGCGTTATTGAAAAAAAATCGCCTCCCAAGTGGGAGGCGATATATACATGAAAGAGCTTAAAATTAATCTCTTTTTCTATCTCTACTTCTGTTGTCACGACCTCTATTGTCACGCCCACGGTTGTTTCCACCACGGTCGTCACGTTTCGGACGATCTTGGTATCCTTCCGGCTTTGGTAATAAAGCCTTACGAGATACTTTTTCCTTTCTCGTTCTAGAATCGATTCCGAAGTATTTCACATCAAAAACGTCGCCCATGTTTACCACATCGCTTACGTTTTCGGTGCGTTCCCATGCCAATTCAGACACGTGTAACAGCACTTCGTTTCCAGGAGCATCCATATATTCAACAACAGCACCAAAATCTAACATTTTGATCACTTTCACTTCATATACAGAACCAACTTCAGGCTTAAAGGTAATCGAATCGATTTTCGCCAATACCGCATCAATTCCTTCCTGTCCTGTTCCTAGAATTTCAACAATTCCTTCTTCAGTTACAGGATCTTCGTTAATTACGATCGTAGTATCAGTTTCTTTCTGTAGTTCTTGAATTACTTTTCCGCCAGGACCGATCAAGGCACCGATAAATTCGTTTGCGATACGAACAGTTACCATTTTAGGAGCATACTCTTTTACGTCTTCTCTAGGTTGTGCAATGGCATCGGTTATTTTCTCAAGAATGTGAAGTCTTCCATCTCTTGCCTGCTTTAACGCATTCACAAGAATTTCGTAGCTCAATCCTTTCACTTTAATATCCATCTGGCAAGCAGTAATACCATCTGCCGTTCCGGTCACTTTAAAGTCCATATCACCTAAATGATCTTCATCCCCTAAGATATCAGAAAGTACTGCATATTTTCCAGAGTCACCGTCAGAGATCAATCCCATGGCGATACCAGAAACTGGCTTCTTCATTTGTACTCCAGCGTCCATGATGGCCATGGTACCGGCACAAACCGTTGCCATAGAAGACGAACCGTTACTTTCGAGTACTTCAGAAACCACACGTACGGTGTATGGGCAATCTGCAGGCACCATCCCTTTTAAGGCACGTTGCGCTAAGTTTCCATGACCTACTTCTCTACGTGAAGTTCCGCGAATTGGGCGTGCTTCACCTGTACAGAAAGGAGGGAAGTTATAGTGTAAGTAAAAATTCTCTTCTCCTTCATAACTTGGCATGTCAATTTGGTTGCTATCGCGAGACGTTCCCAAGGTAACAGTTGCTAAGGCTTGCGTTTCACCACGTGTAAAAACAGCCGAACCATGTACTGATGGAAGGTAATCTACTTCGCACCAGATCGGGCGGATTTCATCTGTTTTTCTACCGTCCAATCTAGAACCTTCGTTTAAGGTTAAATCCCTAATTGCAGCTTTCTCTGCAGCGCGGTAGTATTTTGAGACTAAATCTCCAAAGTCTTCTAATTCTTCTTCAGAAAAAGTCGCTTTTATTTCTTCTTTAATTTCACTGAACGCAGCACTTCTTTCGTGTTTTGCAGACCCTGCTTTTGCAATGGCGTACACCTTGTCGTAGGCCATATCATGCACTTTCTTTTTCAGGTCTTCGTCTTCTCTTTCGTTCGGGTACTCACGTACTTCTTTCTTTCCAAAAGCTTCCGCTAATCTCAATTGCGCTTCACATTGTTTTTTAATGTGTTCGTGCGCGAATTTGATCGCTTCAGTCATTTCTTCTTCTGAAATTTCATCCATTTCACCTTCCACCATCATCACACTATCTGCAGAAGCTCCAATCATCATATCGATGTCAGACTCTTCCAGTTGTGCTCTGGTTGGGTTAATGATAAATTCTCCATTTACACGTCCTACTCTGGCTTCAGAGATAGCACATTCAAAAGGAAAGTCAGATAACTGAATAGCAGCACTTGCGGCCAATCCTGCCATCGCGTCTGGCATCACATCATCGTCATGAGACATTAACTGGATCATCACCTGTGTCTCAGAGTGGTAATCTTTTGGGAATAACGGGCGAAGCACACGGTCTACCAAACGCATGGTAAGTACTTCACCGTCGCTTGGTCTAGCCTCTCTTTTAAAGAAACCACCTGGGTAACGTCCCGCTGCTGCAAATTTTTCACGGTAATCTACGGTTAAGGGTAAAAAGTCTAAGTCTTTTTGCTCGTAGTTTGAAACTACGGTACAAAGCAACATACACTTTCCTGATTGTACAACAACAGACCCATGGGCTTGTTTTGCTAATTTTCCGGTTTCGATAGAGATTTCTCTACCATCACCAAGGTCTATGACCTCTTTAAATACTTTAGGTATCATATAAATTGTTTTTGTTTCCGCGTCTGCGGAATGGTAATCCCGATTGTTGCGTGGTGCAACAGCGGAATTGGTTAAAATTGGTCAACAATCGTTGATCGATTGTAGTGTTGTTGTGTTGTTGTGGTTGACCAATGAAAAACCTAAGGGTAGCTTTTCTATGTTTCGGCACAAATGGTGCCTAAAATATAAGGAGCGCTTTATGGGCGCTCCTTAATAGTGTTACTTTCGTAATCCTAATTCTTTAACAATGGCACGATAGCGCATGATGTCTTTTTTCATCAAGTAGTTCAATAAAGAACGACGCTTTCCTACCAACTTCACCAAAGAACGCTCTGTGTTGTAGTCCTTGTGGTTTGCTTTTAAGTGTTTTGTTAAATGCTCGATACGGTAGGTGAACAATGCGATCTGTCCTTCTGTAGAACCTGTGTCGTTTGCGTCTTTACCGTGCTTTGCGAAAATTTTCGCTTTTTCTTCTGGTGCTAAATACATGCTAATATTTATGTAAATAATTGTTATGTATGTGTTCCGTCTTTCGGAATACGGCTGCAAAAATAATAAAAATATGTGAGTTGCAAGGTGTGTTTTTTAATTTTGTGAGGAGTGAGGAGTGAGGAGTGAGGAGTGAAGAGTTAAGGGTGAAGGGTGAAGGGTGGGGCGGGGAAATCTCCAATCATTGACTATGGAATTTAGAGTATGGACGCAGCAGGCAGAGGCAGAAGGAAGTGTAACAGCTCAGTGCGTTTGCGTTGCCAAACTTCCAATTTCCAACTTCCAACTCCCAGCAATAAGCTCCCAACCAGAATAATGGAATATGGAGCATGGATTCGGTATTGAATTAGGTGTTCTTAGAAAAATATAAACTAAAGACTACCGACTAAAGACTTAAAGACGAAGTAGGTGATAACCAGTTTCATACTACCATTTCAATTTCCCAACCCGCCCAAATTTCGTTCGGTACGGGCAAGCTTCCATCTCCCAACTAAACTCTTTCATCACCTCGAAATAATCTCAATCTCAACCCTTCTATCAAATTTATCGCCTTTCCCTGTTGGGTACCGGTATGCATATCCGCGGGCACTCATCCTGTTCTTATCGATGCCATTTTCGAGCAAATATTGGTAGATACGTTTGGCTCGTGCTTCGCTGAGGTTGGTTTTACCCGTTCTGTTATTGTAGCCGTCTCTACCGGGATCGTATTTTTTTCCGCAGCAAACATGGCCCAACAATCGAAAAGTCACCGTTTCGTTTTCCTTTAAAAAAACGAGCAGTTGTTGTAGTGCCTCCTTACTATCGTTGCGTATGTCATCCCTTCCTGGGTAGAAGTGAATACCCTTGAGTTCAAACTTTTCTCCTATGGTAAAATTGGCGAAATCGTTGATCTGCTCAGGAGCCTTCGTAGGGTTCTCACTTTGGCTTATTAATTTCATCTTTTCTCGGTATACTGCCCAAATCATGATATCTACCCGCCTGTTTTTAGCTTCATCCCCTTCTAATTCGCCAAGTCCAGTAGCGATAATCGTGTAATATTCTGGAAATGCGTTTTTTGTGTTCAAGGCCCTTTTTTCTGAAAGTTTCAAATTGTAATGTTCGTCGGCCGGACTGCTGGCATACCCCTTTAAAACAATACTGTCTGTGGGTACCAGCGCGTGTTTTTTAATGCTATCTATTAATTGATGGTGTTGTGGTGTAAGGGTGTGGGCGTTGTTCTCGAAATAGAGTGACCATTCTCCCTGTTGTTGCTGTGCATTGCAGCAAAGGACTGTAAAACAGCAGCTTAGGAAAAGGTATTTGTGCAGCATAACTACTATTAAAACGCTTGAATTTCAGGTTTCTTATTGATTTTAAATATACGGAATCAAACTTTTTGACGTTATACTAGTCCAAAACCCAAACGGAAAACTTAAACTTATGAAAACTTTGAAAAAAACCATCATGATTTCGGCTTTATTCGGCATGGCCTTATTTGCAGTTAGTTGTGATAAAGATGATGATACAGCATCTGAAGGAGACGTGGCTAATTTTTCTGCTGAAAATGCTGTGTTAGCAGCTAAAGCAGATAATGCTATTGAAGGAACGTTGAACATCATGGAAACTGCCTTTGATGAAAGTGAAGGGCCTGATAATGGCGGAACGAACTTATCGCTGTTTTCAGATTGTGCAACCATTATTGTGAACGCCAATGGCGACGGTACCGGAACCATTTTGCTAGATTTTGGCGATGTGTGTACCTTAAATAATGGTGCTAGCGTGAGCGGAAAAATCAATTTGGCGTATGAAGCCATTGTAGACAATTCGAGAACCATCAATTATACCTTTGAAAACTTTACATACAATAGCAATGGCGTTGAAGGCGGTGGCGAAATTGTACGAACGCTGGCAAACGCTAATGGCAACCCAGCTTCTACAGTAAATGAAACAATCACAGTTTCTTTCCCTTCAAGTACGGTGACCGCTACCCGGGAAGGCTTGCGTGTAGCTGAGTGGGTAGAAGGTGTAGGGTCTGGTACCTGGGTTGATAATGTATACCATATTACAGGTAATTGGATCACCACGTTTAGCAACGGATTTGAACGTACGGGAATCGTGACACAAACATTGGTGCGTCGGTTAGATTGTTTTTATCTCGTAGAGGGCGAATTAGAGATAGCCCAGGACGGACTTACGGGCTCATTAGATTTTGGCGATGGAACGTGCGACAATGATGCGGTGTTCACCATTAACGGGATTGAATTTCCGGTAGAACTATAAAATACCAGAACAGGATACAAAAAAAGCCACTCAATTTGAGTGGCTTTTTCTTTATGCTGATTTTTCACGAAGGGGTCGGTTCAAAACCAAATCGAGGTACAGGTTCACTTTGCGTTTTAAATCTTTACGATGTGTAATAAAATCTAAAAAGCCGTGGTCTAATACAAACTCTGCTGTTTGGAAGCCTTCTGGTAATTCTTTTCCTGTGGTGTCACGCACTACGCGTGGTCCAGCAAAACCGATCAACGCACCTGGCTCACTAATATTAATATCTCCCAACATCGCGAAACTAGCGGTAGTTCCACCTGTGGTAGGGTCTGTACACAACGAAATGTAAGGGATTTTTGCATCTTCTAATTGTGCTAATTTCGCACTGGTTTTAGCCAACTGCATTAAGGATAGCGCAGCTTCCATCATTCGGGCACCGCCACTTTTACTGATCAGCAAAAACGGTATGTTGTTTTTGAGTGAGTGGTCTGCGGCACGGGCAATTTTTTCACCCACAACACTTCCCATAGATCCGCCAATAAAGCTAAAATCCATACAAGCAACCACCAATTTTTCACCCATAGAATTTCCAACGGCTGTGCGAACTGCGTCTTTTAATCCTGTTTTTTTCTGGGCATCTTTTAAGCGGTCTGTGTATTTTTTATTGTCTTCAAATTTTAGTGGGTCTTTCGACTCAAGATTTTTGTCGAGTTCTTTAAACTTGTTGTCGTCAAATAAAATCTCAAAATATTCTTTACTGCCAATTCGTACGTGGTAGCCGTCTTCTGGGCTCACATAAAAATTGCTTTCCAACTCATCGGCATCTACAATCTTGCCCGTAGGCGATTTGTACCAGAGGCCGCGAGGGACATCTTTTTTATCTTCTGTTGGGGTTTGAATCCCTTTTTTTGTTCTTTTAAACCAAGACATATTATTTTCGGTTGAGGAGGTTTCTTTGTTATTCAAATATAAGGAACTTATAACGTATTCACGTTGTTCAGGTCTTCAAAGGCTTGTTTTAAGCGTTTTTTGAAGGTAAGTTCCCCTTCACGTAACCATTTTCTAGGATCGTAGTATTTTTTATTCGGAAGCTCTGCTCCGTCTGGGTTTCCAATCTGTGTACGCAGATATTCCAAGTTTGTTTCTACATAGTCACGTACGCCTTCGTTAAATGCAAACTGTAGGTCGGTATCGATATTCATTTTGATGACACCGTAACCGATGGCTTCGCGAATTTCTTCTACCGTAGAACCACTTCCACCGTGAAACACAAAATCAATGGGATTATGCCCAGTGTTGAATTTTTTCTGGACAAATTCTTGCGAATTTTTAAGGATGATGGGGGTTAATTTTACGTTCCCAGGTTTGTACACCCCGTGTACATTTCCGAAGGCAGCAGCAATAGTAAACTGATCACTCACTTTCATGAGTTCTTCGTAAGCATAGGCCACTTCATCGGGTTGGGTGTATAGTTTAGAAGAATCTACATCGGTATTGTCTACGCCGTCTTCTTCGCCACCAGTGATACCCAATTCAATTTCTAGGGTCATGCCCATTTTACTCATGCGTTCTAAATAGCGCTTCGAGATTTCTATGTTTTCTTCAATCGGTTCTTCTGAAAGGTCGATCATGTGAGAGCTGTACAGTGGAACGCCATGTTGTTTGTAGTACGCTTCACCCGCATCTAATAAGCCATCTATCCAAGGCAACAATTTTTTAGCACAGTGGTCGGTGTGTAAGATAACAGTAGCGCCATATACTTTCGCCAATTCGTGTACGTGTTTTGCGCCAGCAACACCCCCAGCAATGGCAGCCTTTTGATTGTCGTTGTTCAGTCCTTTACCTGCATTAAAGTAAGCACCTCCATTTGAAAATTGTACGATAGCAGGCGAATTTAGCTCGGCTGCTGTTTCCATAACAGCGTTCACACTGCTAGAGCCCACAACATTCACAGCGGGAAGGGCAAACCCCTTTTGTTTAGCAAGTTTATGAATTTCTTGTACTTGTTTGCCGGTAGCAACGCCGGGCGCAATAGAATGGCTCATGATTCTCTAATTTTATGTTGCAAAAATAATAAAAAGGAATGGCTTAGAACGGATAGTTGATACCTATGTTATACACAGCATTCTGAAAGTTGTAGTCTTTAAACCAACGTTCGCCCTCAGGTCTTCCAGGGTCATGAGTTTTAAAACCAATATCGAAACGTACCACAAAAAATCCAAAGTCGTAGCGAATCCCGAAACCAGAGGCAACGGCAAGCTCTTTTAGGTCTTGGAGACCATCAAAATTGAAAGCTTCTTCATCGGCAAGGTCGTCTGCAACATTCCAAATATTACCAACATCAACAAAAAAGGCACCTTTAAAAGCTCCTAAAATCGTGTAGCGGTATTCGCCATTAAAGGCTAATTTAAAGTTTGCTTCGTTAAAGTCTAAGATACCACCGCTGCTTCCGGGACCCAAACTATAGGCGCGCCAACCTCTATTGTCGTTGGTTCCACCAGCAAAATAGCTTCGCGTAAAAGGAACACTGTTGCTATTTCCGTAGGGAAGTGCCAAACCTATGAATCCGCGTGCTGCAAACACATTATTATCAAATAGCGTCCAATGCTTTATAACTTCTGCCTCGCCTTTGATATATTGCGAATAGGCAACACCAGCCACTTCTTTGCTGCCGTTTTCGTTTTCTTCGGCTCCTGTAAGGGCGGTCACTCCAGAGAGAATGGTACCAGAAGACTCCAATTTCCAACGGAATCGCGTCCAGCTTTTGTCGAAAATATTTTCCCGGGTGTCTTGCAGCCAGGTAAAGGAGGTCGCAAAAATTAAGTTGTCTTCGCTCAGTCTAAACCTTCGTTCGGCAATACTCAACACTTCATCAAAATCTGATTCGCTAATATCCAGATCAGGGTCTTGTTGGTTCAGCACCGAACTTATAAAATCGTCTGTTTCATCTGGAATGGTTAAGCTGGGTGTGTTTTGCATTCCTTCATTGCTGAAGTCATATCCAGCTGCCCTTGCAATCTCATTCAGTCGGTCGTACGAACTTTGGTATACATTGAAATAGTTTTCAACATTGAGGTTCCGCACATATTGAATATCGAATAAATCTACCAAGTTGGTCCTTATTTTGGAAGGGCGCCATTGGTAATTAAATTTCCCTGAGTAGTTCTGACGGTCCAGACCAATGTTGTTCTGTAAATTCACTCCAACGCTTAAGTTGGTAGAGGGCGACATGTATTTGGGTATGAACTTGTCTGTGTTAAGCGGAAATAGGATACGCGGAAACGATAGGCGCACATTGCCACCAATGTCTGAGGTTCCGAAGAACCCAACGTCCTGATCTGCCGAAGAACCCACACTTCCACTAAGTGAAATTTGTAAGGTTTCGGCACCACGAAATACATTTCGGGTAAGTAATGAGCTGCTAAAACCTGTTCCGAAGGGTTGTAGGGCAGAGGTATACGCATCAAAACTAATATCGAAGGTGTATTTTTTTTGTGGCGTTAACAAAATTGTTGCGATAAGCCCCGTGCTGTCTGCGGGATCTTCTTGGTAGGTAATATTTGGATACCTGAAAATTTTAAGGTCACTAATCTGGTTGTAGGTGAGGGTACGGTCTATATCTTTAAAAACTTTGCCGGGTGTAATCGAAATCGCATCGGTAATCGCTTTTGGGCGGTATTTTATAGGTTCGTAACCGTATAATTTATACCCCCGGTGCGTTACTGAATCTGTTAAGGTCTTGGTGCTATTCGAAAAGGTATAATCGGTTACTACGCGTACTTCATTTACAGTGAATACTTGGAAAGGTTCTGTTATGGTTGAGTCTTCCGCGTTTATTTTTCGGTCTGGGATTACGTAGGTTATGTTTGCTTTATGGTCTGTATTTACCGTGTCGCCCTTAAATGTTACGTAATCTTGGTCGAAGTAGTACAAACCCGAATTCCGAAACTGGATAGTGAGGCGGTCTATTTCGTCTAAGAAATTATTTCGTTTGTACTGCTCTCCTTTTCTGATGAAGGCATCTTTTTTAGACAGTTTGAATAACGAGTCTACCGCGGGCGAGCTTATCTCATACGCAATCGAGTCTATAAAGTATGGTTTGTGTTTTACAACCTCATACGATACGGCGGCTCTTTTTTCTTTACTAGAATCTGTTTTCACCTCGTAAGTTGCTTCCGCATTAAAATACCCTAAACTAGCGTAGTATCGTTGCAGCTGGGTGGTAGACTTTTTGTTTTTATCTTCGGAAACGATCACGGGTGCATCACCGGTACGTTGCAAGAACTGGTTGAACTTGATATAGGAACTGTCGAGCGCATTCAACTGTTTTCTGGACAGGAATTTTACCAATCGGTCTTCCCGACGGGGTTTTTTATCTAACCAAGCCTGAAAGGTTGAATCGGGATTTGGGTCTGCCAAATTATAGATGTGTAAGCCCACGGGAATACCCAATAACGGAAACGTAGTGTTGGGGCGCTGGGTTAGGTAACTGTATGGGTCAGAATTATCTGGATTTTTACCATCTACCTCAATGGTGTTCTCTGTGAGCAGAAATTCACCATCTGGCACATATTTAACTGCATTACAAGAAGCCAGAAATAGGATGGCTCCTAAAATAAATGCTACTTTTGTGAAGTTTTGTGTCAAGCCGAATTTGTTACTACGTTTCAAAAATAGGATAATTTTGATAAGTAAAAGTGAAATAAAATCAATAACGCAATTACGGCAAAAAAAGTACCGTGATGCGCGCAGTCTTTTTACTGCCGAAGGTCCCAAAGTAATTGAAGAGCTTTTGGGAGAAGGACTTCAGTTGCATTCATTGTATGAAACAGAACCTACCCATGTGCTCAAAGAAAACTACCAACAAATCTCTGCACAAGAATTAAAAAAAATAAGCAATTTGAAAACAGCCAATACTTCATTTGCTGTATTCGAAAAGCCAAAAGTACCACCAATTGATTACAACGGCCTGATTGTAGCGTTAGATGCGGTACGGGATCCGGGTAATTTAGGGACAATTATACGAATGTGCGATTGGTTTGGTGTTTCACAACTGCTGTGTTCGCAAGATACAGCAGATTGCTACAACCCTAAGGTGGTACAAGCCACTATGGGCAGTATTGCAAGGGTTTCGGTACATTATGTAGATCTTAAAACCGCGCTTCAAGAAAGTAAGCTTCCGATTTACGGCGCCTTTATGGATGGACAAAATGTGTATGCAAGCAAGCTGCCAGAAAAGGGTATCGTAGTGATGGGAAATGAAGCCAATGGTATTTCTGCGGAAATTTCCGAAGTCATCACCTCGCGCATCAGTATTCCGCAATTTGGAAAACAAACTACCGAAAGCCTAAATGTGGCCACGGCAACTGCAATTTTACTTAGCGAGTTTAAACGTTTTACTGGAAGGTAAAATTCACAAAAATCCCTCGGGTTGAAAGTTTGCTGATATTGCCCGTCCACGGACTGTTTGGGTCGTCGTCGCGCACCAATTCGTCGCTTGTGGCAAAAACACCGCGGATAGAAGGGGTGAATTTAAAGTAGAACAAGTAGAAATCAATCCCGAAGCCCAGTTCAAAGTAACCGGTTCCCGATGTCATCCTAAATTGTCCTTGTTCGTTGTCTTCTGGGTTGTCTTCGTTGCTTGATAGATTAAACGATCTAGAGACACCCGCTACTACAAAAGGTTTGATGTTGTTTAAACGTTTGGTTGAAAATTTCACCAATAAAGGCACGTGGATGTACGTAGATTTTGTTTCCCGTAAGAAATCGCGTTCTTCTTCAAAATTAGGGAAGATGAGGTTACGTTGTGCAAAATAGAGTCCTGGTTCTAATCGCAGGTTGATGTATTTATTTACCCGCATGTCTCCAATAAGTCCTACGTTAAAACCACTCTGTCCTTCAACAAGAATATCGGTATTATCATCTTGGTCTTGGTCTATATAATCAATTTTGAAATCGTACGAATTGAAGCCCAGAAAGTACCCCCAGGTTAAAAAGCGGTTATCGAAGGTTTCTAAGTTAGCCAGGCGTTCTTTGCTAAACAGCTGTGCGTTGGCACTTTGTGCTGCAAGAACAATTGCTAGTATAAAAAAGATTCTTTTTATCATTATTTGCTTGCCGTATATATGGTGGCAACACCAAAAGTTTGCGGTTTATTTTCCACCTCTATAAACCCAATTTTTCGTAAAATATTGTTGAGTTGTTCGCCATGTGGAAAAACGGCAGCACTTTCACTCAAATACTTGTAGGCAACTTTGTCTTTAGAGAACAGTCGCCCGATTACGGGTAGTATGCCCTTTGAGTACAGGTGGTAGCCCTGTTTCCATGGAAATCGTGTAGGAACCGATGTTTCTAAGATTACAAAGGTTCCTTTTGGGGCTAGTACCCTGTAGATTTCGGTGAGACCTTTTTCTAGGGTCTCAAAATTTCTAACTCCAAATGAAACGGTAATCGCATCGAAGCGATTGTCTGAAAAGGGAAGCGCCTCACTATCGCCTTTCACAAATTGAACTCTAGCCGCCATGGAACTTCCTTCTACCTTTCTGCGGGCTACAGACAGCATTCCTTCAGATAAATCTAATCCTACAATTTCTGTAGCAGTTGTTTTGGCAGCAAATTGTAGTGCGAGATCTCCCGTTCCCGTTGCGATGTCTAAAATGCTTTTGGGTTTGCTGGCTGCAACTAAGTTTACCACTTTACGTCTCCATTTTTGGTCAATACCCAATGAGATAACGCGGTTTAAGCCATCGTAGTTCCCAGAAATTGTATCGAACATCTGTTCAACCTGTTCCTTTTTGGAGCCGCTGGCGTCTTTGTAAGGTGTTACTTTCTTGTCCATAGCTTTTTGCAGGCGCAAAGCTACGTACTTTTTGTTGAAAAGTTAAAACAAAACAAGCTGGTTTGCAGGGTATATTTTCAACAGAACCCATCAATTTCATATTAATTTAGATTTCTATCGTACCTTTGCACTACCTATTTCATTTACACTACATGAAAATTATTATTGCCGGTGCCGGCGAAGTTGGCTTTCACCTCGCCAAGCTGTTATCATACGAGTCGCAAGACATCACGTTAATCGATAATAAAAGAGAAACCCTTATCTATGCAGATACCCATTTAGATATTCGCGTGATAAAGGGTGATGCTACTTCTATTTCAACCTTAAAAGATGCGAAAATAGACCAGACAGACTTGGTCATTGCGGTAACCAGTAGTGAAACTACAAATATTACAGTCTGTGTTCTAGCGAAGCAATTAGGTGCTAAACGTACCATTGCACGGATTTCAAACACTGAATTTTTAGAAAATAAAGATGAAGTAGGATTTAAAAAGTTTGGGATCGATGAACTGATTTCACCAGAATCACTAGCGGCTAACGAAATTGGATTGCTACTCAACCAAAGTGGTTTTAACGATACTTACGAGTTTGAGAACGGAGCACTAATCATGATTGGTTTGGTGCTGTCTCGAACAGCTGCCTTTGTAGATAAAACGGTGAAAGAAGTAGGCGACCTTTACCCAGATTTAAATTATGTGCCCTTGGCCATACAGCGCTTCGGAACCCAATACACCTTGATACCTCGTGGAGATACTCAGTTTAAGGAAGGCGACCAAGTGTACTTTACCACCACGAAAAAAGGAGTGGACGAGATTTTTAAACTTACCGGAAAGGTAAAGATGGAGATCAAGAACGTGATGATTCTCGGAGGAAGTAAGATTGGCTACAAAACAGCCAACGACCTGTGCAAGAATAGTTTTCGCGTGAAACTGATTGAAAATAACAAAGCAAAAGCATTCGAGATTGCAGACGATATTCCAAGTTGTTTGGTAATAAATGGCGATGGCAGAAACGTAGAGTTGCTCATGGAAGAGTCGATAGCAGATATGGATGCATTTATTTCGGTAACAGGAAATAGTGAAACCAATATCATGTCATGTCTGGTTGCCAAAAGCAAAGGTGTTAAAAAGGCTATTGCCTTGGTAGAGAACATGGATTACTTCCAGCTTTCGCAATCGATTGGAATTGACACCCTAATTAATAAAAAACTATTAGCGGCAAATACTATTTTTAGGTATGTGAGAAAAGGGGAAGTAGTGGCCATGACCAAGTTGAACAATATGAACGCCGAGCTACTCGAGTTTGTAGTAACGCCTAACTCTAATGTCTCTGGAAAGTTGATTAAAGATATCGATTTGCCACGTTCTGCGATTATTGGGGGTGTTATTAGAAATGGTGAAGGCCTGATTGCCTTGGGAGATTTCAAAATTTTTAGTGGAGACCGTGTTGTAATCTGTTGCTTGCCGCAATCGATTTCAAAGGTTGAAAAATTCTTTGTGTAATGCGCCCTATTGCTTCCTTAAATTACAGGATCATTCTACACCTCTTAGGGTTGCTGCTCATTGTGAATGGCGCATTTATGTTATTGGCTGCCTTGGTAAGCTTGTATTACGCAGACGGTGTGGCTGTTAATATTGCCTATGCTGGGCTCACTACCTTAGGTTTGGGTGGTGTTGCCATGCTCACTACCCGTAATCACCGAAAAGAAATTCAGAAAAGAGAAGGGTATATTATCGTAACCTTTGGTTGGATTACCATGGCACTGGCTGGTACATTGCCCTACCTTTTTACAGGAGCCATTCCTGGTTTTGCCAATGCCTTTTTTGAAACCATGAGTGGGTATACCACTACAGGAGCATCCATCTTGAGTGATATTGAAAGTTTACCAAAAGGTATCTTGTTCTGGCGAAGTATCACTCATTGGATTGGCGGTATGGGTATTATTGTACTTGCAATTGCCATTTTACCGCTTTTGGGTATTGGCGGGATGCAATTATTTACTGCCGAAGCACCTGGTCCAGGAGGCGATAAACTTCACCCAAGAATTACCGACACGGCCAAGCGTTTGTGGTTAATTTACGTTGGCTATACGGTTGCTGAGACTATTTTGTTGAAGGTTGCTGGGATGGGGCTTTTTGATGCGGTAAACCATTCGTTGAGTACTTTGAGTACAGGCGGATTCTCTACAAAGAATGCCAGTGTGGCCTATTGGAACGACACGCCGTTAATACAATACATTATTATCATATTCATGTTTTTAGCGGGAACTAACTTTGTCCTGAGTTATTTTGCTTTCAAAAGGCGTTTTAAAAGGATATTTCAGGACGACGAGTTTAAATGGTACCTCGCATTTATTGCACTATTTACCATTATCGCAACACTGATTATTTATTTCCAAGCCGATGTGTCAGCATCTACCATCGCACACCCTATGGTATTGGGACCGCTAGAAAGTGCTGTGCGACATGGGCTTTTTCAGGTGCTAGCCATTGTTACGACCACCGGATTTGTATCTGCAGATTACACGCTATGGACTCCCTTTTTGACGATTTTCTTTTTCGGATTGATGTTTTTGGGCGGTTCGGCAGGATCTACTGCTGGGGGAATTAAAATTGTGCGGCATCTCATTATGATCAAAAATGGTATTCTAGAATTTAAACGCACGCTGCACCCAAATGCTATTTTACCCGTACGCTACAACAATCGTTCTGTACAACAGCCTATTGTGTACAATATTCTCGGGTTCTTTATTCTTTATATGCTTTCATTTATCATGGGCGTACTCGTTTTTTCATGGTTGGGGTTAGATTATAAAACTGCCCTGGGCGGGGCAGCCTCTACGCTCGGAAATGTAGGCCCTGCGTTAGGAGATTTGGGGCCTGTAAATAATTATGGTGCACTCCCAACAGCTGCAAAATGGTGGGCATCTTTCTTAATGCTCATAGGGAGGCTGGAACTATTTACAGTGCTAATCTTGCTTACTCCTTTCTTTTGGAGAAATAGATAAATTACATACCACATACCATCGATTTAAAAGTTTCTGTACATTTGGAGTATGGACGATAAAAAGTTGGTCACTTCCAACAAGGAAGTAAGCGAAAAAAACCGCAGGCACTTTAAGTACCGTAGCAACGAATGCCTTAATTGTGGCCAACCACTCGATTTAAGTGATGTGTACTGCCCGTATTGTTCACAGTTAAACAGTACCAAACAACTTAGTTTGAAAGATTTTTTCGGTGAGTTTCTGAATAGTATCGTGAGCTACGACTCACGGCTGCGGCATACCATTAAAGATCTTTTGTTTAGGCCAGGTGTGGCTACACGTAATTATGCAAAGGGCCAGCGATTGCGGTATGCCAATCCATTTCGATTCTTTCTAAGTGTTTCCATTATTTATTTTCTGCTGAATGGTTTAATTATGCAGCTCTATCCTGATGGACAATCGTTGGTGAAGATAAATAACGAAAGCGATGCTGCTGAGACAACATCAGGTGATTCCCCGTTTCGATGGAGCGATTATGATGATGATTCGGATGTTTCAATAGTTCCTGTCACCGATACGCTTGCAATCGATCCCCAAGAGGAAGCCGAAATAACAGCAATGGGTGCAACCGGAGATAGCCTGACTTCCGAAGTGCCAGCAAAAAAGAAAAAGAAAACCAAAGACAAACCGGTAGATTATATTTCTGAAACTGACCTAGACACGCTGTCGCTTGGAGAACAATGGTTTACGCGATATACCTTGTATGCCGATTTCTACGAACGTAGTGACATAAAAAACTCGGCAGAGGCGCTAGATAGCTTGCGTCACGAAAATACACGTACAAACCGTTGGTTGTACCAGCGAACCCAATCTTTTGATAGTATTCAGGAAGATCCGAGGGCTTATTTCTCATACATGCTTCAAAAAACGCCCTTTTTTATCTTCTTCTTTACACCCTTGTATGCGCTGTTTTTTTGGTTGATTTATTCGAAGAAACGATTCAGTTATATGGAGCACATGGTTTTTATTTTCCACGTGTTCAGTTTTGTGTTTATGGGGCTGTTAATTACCTTACTGCCCGACTTACTATTAGGTAATGACGTGTTTCAGGCAATACTCTTCGGGCTCATCGGGCCATTTTATTTTTACAAGGCCTTACGCAATTTTTATAAAGATAATCGCCTGATAACAATAGTAAAATTTGTATTTTTAAATATCGTTTTCTGGATAGGAGCATCCATTACCGCTGCGATATTTTTTATAATTACCGCCGCCACGTATTAAAAGTTATGGTACAACAAATTACAAAAGGAATTAAAATTTCAGTAGTCACCCGATTTGAAGGTGTTATGGACATGAGCCCAAAACATGGCTATGCCTTTTCCTACACCATCACCATAGAGAACCAGAGCAAGTTTATTGTGCAATTGGTTTCACGGAAATGGGAGATTAAAGATGCGCTAAACCAAACCGAGCATGTAGAAGGAGACGGCGTGATAGGTGTGCAGCCTATTTTGCAATCTGGAGAAGCCCATACCTATAGTAGTGGTTGTTTATTGCAAAGTCCTGTTGGGGCCATGCAGGGTACCTATACCATGATGAATTTTGATACGGGCGAATACTTCGATGTTGTGATTCCTACGTTTAAGCTGAACGCTGCTTTTGCGTTAAATTAAATTCTGCAAGCGGTCCTACGCACAGTAATTTCAACTTTTTATTGTTCTGAATCACATGGCAAAAGGCACAATGGCTATCGTACGTAAACTCATACGGTTGTGTTGGGTCGAACGCTTCGGAAACATACACACCGTCAAAATCTAATTCCCCAAGATCATTATAGCGCCTAATATTCACGTGGTGTTCGGGCAGTGGGGTTTCAGTAATTTCAAAATATGCACTACCACCGGTTCCTGATAGCTTCTGTAGGTGGTTAGGCAGTGCTTTTTTTATTATTTGTACAATGTTCGATGCGGCATTTTTCTTGTCGAAATAATTGGTGAGGTTTTCTTTAAATGCGCTGCTTGTAAATGTGTGTATCTTTCCTTCGGAAACTTCAAAAATTTCATTTTTTAGCGTTCCTTTTTCTACATTTCCAACGGTACTTGGTGTAAACTTCTTGTTGAATTTTAGCGCCTTTATAATTCGTTTTTCGTCTGTGGCAGAAATTAGGGTGTCGGTAACAAAGCGGGCACAATTGCTGCCCTCTTTGCAAAATGCACCATATGGAATGCTTCCTCTCTCCTGAAGCTCATAGATAAAATTGGAAGCCTTTTCAAAATCGATGGCATCACAAACTGATGCTAAAAGACGGCCGCTACCGTGTGTTTTTTTCGGATTCGCATATAGCCAGGTTAAAAATTCGTCCAAATTACCCAATGTTCCATTTTCTTTGAATCGTGCTTTTATGGGTAGCCTTATTTCTACATCGGTATTGGCACCGCGCACTCTACCATGGCCAACAGGTGTGACATACCTTCCAAAATCGAAGTAATGTGCATTTCCCGTACTGTTTTCAATTAGAACTAAAGCTGCATGGCCGGCTTTTATGTATTCATTGGTTCCCAGTCCAACCCATGGTAATACTTTACAAATCCATTCGGTACTCATGGTGACAAAAGTATCAGGAAAGGCGAGGATTATTATTTTTCCTGTATAGCTCACAGTGTGACCGATGTTTTGGTGTTAGCAGGAAGCGCTCTGTAATCCATTTTAAGCCTTTCGTCAGATTTCTGCACTTGGGTTACACTTGTCGTTTTTACAAATCCGCGATCCATAATAAGGTCTGTAGCTTTGTCTCCCGTACCAGCTGTTTGATGAAAGTTGAGTATTTCATCTGCCTTTGGCCGGATGTTTTCGAAAAGAAATTCTGAAAACCATTGTTCTCGATCTCCTTTTGTTTTTTGCGAATACAACAAAGAAGAAGACCAAATGTGCGGTTGCAGCGGCTTTTCCGTAAGATGTCTTTCGGTACCATCCCAAACCAATTCTAAGAGTTGTGTATTTCCTTCGTATCTAACAATAATCATGGTAAACGGTTCGATACCGTGAAAATCGTAGGTTGCGATTGCCTCATCGATATCTGGATGGGTCAAAAAATCGGTTACAATAATTCCGCGGCTCATACGGTAGGAATCGGCCCGTTCGTGTGGTGTAAATCCGCCGTTCAATAAACAGATTAACCGTTTTTTTTCAGAAATGGCAATCCAAGTACCTCCAGCCACCTCGTCTTTTGGAAAAAGTAATTGAGTGTTGCCCATGGTGTAAGTTGCAGGCGGGCGTGTGGCCCTGTCTGGAGCTTCATCTCGGTTGGAAGTCAAGATAAAATTATTGTTGTGCTGCGGGATAAAGGTAACGGTACACATAAGTAGGTAGTCGTAATAAATTATTGAAGCTTTCGACTTATAGTAAAAATATAAAAATTAAAGGAAACCAGCTTGAGTATTCAGTAGGTGGTAGCAGTTTGCCGTATTGGGCAAAAACTGCCTGCTGCCACTGCCTATTGAGCGCTATTTTTAGTACCTTTGCACTTCAAATTTTAACACCAAAAAAATAGTACCATGGGAAAAGGATTTTACGAAGTGCCTATAGCAGTTAACGAGCCGATTTTAAGTTATGCACCAGGCACTCCAGAACGCGAACGCGTACAAAAAACCTATAAAAAAATGTATGATGAAACGGTAGAAGTACCGTTATACATCAATGGAAAGGATATAAAAACCGGAGATACGGCTACCATGTCACCTCCCCATGACCATGCGCATATTTTAGGAACCTACCACAAAGCCGAAAAAAGCCATGTAGAAGATGCTATTGCGGGTTCATTAGAAGCCAGAAAGAAATGGAGTAAAATGCCGTGGGAACACAGAGCTGGTATTTTTCTTCGTGCAGCAGAACTGATTGCAGGACCATACCGTGCTAAAATTAACGCCGCAACCATGTTGGCGCAAAGCAAAACAGTACACCAAGCAGAGATTGATGCGGCTTGTGAGTTGATTGATTTCTTGCGATATAATGTTCAGTTTATGACTGAAATCTATAGCGAACAACCAGAATCTACGTCAGGTGCTTGGAACCGTTTAGAATACCGTCCTTTAGAAGGATTTGTATATGCGATCACACCGTTTAACTTTACGGCGATTGCTGGGAATTTACCGGCAAGTGCAGCGCTAATGGGAAATGTTGTGTTGTGGAAACCTAGCGATAGCCAAGTGTATTCGGCAAAAGTGGTGTTAGATGTGTTCCGTGAGGCGGGTGTGCCAGATGGTGTTATTAATATGGTGATGGGCGACCCGGTGATGATAACTGATACAGTTTTGGCGAGTCCAGATTTTAGCGGATTGCATTTTACGGGATCTACCAACGTGTTTAAAGATCTGTGGCAAAAAATTGGAAACAACATTCACTCGTATAAAACCTACCCGCGAATTGTTGGGGAAACAGGAGGAAAAGATTTTATCGTAGCGCACAAGTCGGCGAACCCTAAGCATGTGGCGACTGCTATTTCTCGTGGTGCATTCGAATTTCAAGGGCAAAAATGTAGTGCCGCCAGCCGTTGCTATATTTCGAAAAGCATCTGGGATGAAGTAAAAGATTTGGTGATTGGTGATGTAAACAGTTTTAAGATTGGTTCTCCTGAAAATTTAGAAAATTTTGTAACGGCAGTTATCCATGAAGGGTCGTTCGATAAGTTAGCGAGTTATATAGACCAAGCTCAGATAGACCAAAATGCAGAGATTGTGGTGGGAGGTACTTATGACAAAAGCAAAGGGTACTTTATTCATCCAACAGTTATCAAAACGGAAGATCCAAAGTATAGCACCATGTGTACTGAATTGTTTGGACCCGTGGTTACTATCTATGTATTTGATGATGCTAAATGGGAAGAAACCTTGCAGTTGGTAGATCAAACTAGCGATTATGCACTAACGGGTGCTGTTTTTAGTGAAGATCGTTATGCCTTAGATGTGGCTGTAAATGCACTTGAAGATGCGGCGGGTAATTTCTATATCAATGACAAGCCTACTGGGGCGGTTGTTGGCCAACAACCATTTGGTGGCGCAAGAGCCAGTGGAACAAATGACAAAGCAGGAAGCAAATTGAACCTGTACCGATGGGTTTCACCGCGTATGGTAAAAGAGACCTTTGTTTCTCCTAGCGATTACAAGTATCCGTTTTTAGGATAGTGGAGCTATCAATAAAATAAAAAATGCCCCTGCCAAATTTAAGGTAGGGGCATTTTTATAAAGCGAAAAGTTACTTATTCGTATCCTTTTGTTTCATTCACGTGGGCATATTGAGAGTTCACCGTCGTATTGTCTTCTTCAGTTACCATAACCACCAATTTTAAATTTTCAACTACATAATCGGCTGAAATCTGCGTGCTCAAGCTGGTAGTGTATTCGTCTAACGCAGAGGTTGCTGAAATATTATTTCCGAAGATATCGGTAAGAGAAGCCCTTAGTACGTCATCATGATAGTCCGCAGGCTACCAATAAATTGAACGTAGCATTATTGCAGAACAATACCTTAGGACCACAAACAGGTGGAGGTATGGGCAACCAATATGTGCACCAGCACCGTTTGGTTCATTTAATTACTGGCCAGTGGGGAGACGATGTTTCACCAACTACAACAGGAACTTTAATTGATGAAAATTATACATATACAGTTCCTGCAAACTATAATGGTGTTCCAGTACCATTAGAAGATCTTGAGATTGTAGTTTTCATGACAGAAACACAACAAGAAATCATAAGCGGTAATGGAGCAAAACCGACGTTTACGAATTTACCTTTTAATAATGATGTTTTGGTAGCATCTGATGTTGAGCTTGATGATCAGTGCGGACAAGATTACGGTCCTACTGTTACGATACAGAATCGTGGAAACAACACATTAACATCTGTTGCTATAGACTATTCAATTAATGGTGGTGCTACAGAAACTTATAATTGGACTGGAAGCTTGAGCGAATATGAAACTGAAGAGATTGTTTTAGACCCTATTCCGTATACCTTACAATCTAATAACACTGTCGACATATCAATTCCTAATGATGAAGATAATTCTAACAATAGTGCTACTAATACATTTGGTGAAATTACAAATGAATATACTTCTCTACTCAACCTATATATGGCGTTAGATGATGATGGAGATGAAGTAACTTGGAATATATTAAATTCAAATGGAGATGTTGTGCAAAGTGGAGGGCCTTACGCCTCAGGAGAAACTGTTAATGTAGATTTTAGCATCCCTGAAATGGATTGTTTCCGATTTATTTTAACAGATAGTGGTGATAATGGACAATATTTTATCAGACTTCGCGATGCGAATAATGATATTATATTCCGTAACGAGACCAACTCAAATTTTGGAAGCACCTTTGTAGGTAATTTCAGATTAGATGGAGTGTTGGGTGTTTCCGACAACAATCTACAAGGGGTGTCTATTTTTCCAAATCCAGCTACCAATGTGCTAAATGTACAAAATGCTGAGAACGCTACTGTTCAAGTATTTGATATCCTTGGAAAGAAACTCATCGAGCTTGCTAATATCTCTTCATCACAAGAGGTGAATGTTACATCATTGCAAGCGGGTACCTACTTTGTTAAAATTACAAACGGAGCAAGCGTGCAAACTGAAAAATTTGTGATTAATCGATAATTGTTAAAGTTTATATTAAAAAAAGGCTCCAGAAATGGAGCCTTTTTTTATGCGTTTAACTTTTTATATTTTAAGGGTAAGTGTACCACGGTTTTAGTGTCGAAAAATTCTTCGGTAAAGTATTCTGGGAGTTTGTAAATAGTGGCTTTCGGGAAATTCTGTAATTCTTCAGACAGATCGCCTCCTTTTAAATATAGGATTCCGTTTTTTAACGCATGCTTGCTGGTCTTGGCAACCTTTCCTTTTACCCAATGCACAAAGGTTTCCATTTGAGCCACAGCTCTGCTCACTATAAAATCGTAGTTGCCTGAAACTGTTTCTACTCGGGCATTGGTAATCGTAACGTTTTCGAGCTGAAGTCCCGCTGCCACCTCTTGCACTACTTTTATTTTTTTGCCGATACTATCTACCAAATGAAAGTGTACTTCAGGAAATAATATCGCCAACGGGATTCCAGGAAATCCACCCCCCGTACCTACATCCAATATCTTAGTGCCCGGAAGAAACGTAACCACCTTCGCAATTCCTAAAGAGTGTAATACATGCCTTAGGTAGAGTTCGTCTATGTCTTTTCTGGAAACAACGTTTATTTTTAAATTCCATTCGTTATAGAGTACTTCTAATTTTTTAAACTGAAGTTTTTGCGCCTCAGTAAGTTGTGGGAAGTAGTGTTCAATAATTTCCATAAATAGATATAAGGTGCAAAAGTAGTGCTTCTTTCATAACTTTTTAAAACCTGTGGACTGTTTTTGGTTTACAATGCGTACTTTAGCGGTTCAAAATTCAGATGTGTTCTGATGGTAAATCTCAAGTTGTGAATACTCCTCAAGTTAAATTTTCCCGTATCGATTCTGCCAAGTTTTTTCGCACCCTTAATAAGCGTGTGAACAGTTATTTCAAAGAGAACGATATTGCTAGAACAGGTAACTGGAAGTTACACCTTAAAACGGTGGTAATGTTTTCCTTATACCTGTCACCTTATTTTTTATTACTTACCCTAAACCTCCCAACTTGGGCGCAAATCCTATTAACCATCGTCATGGGAGTAGGTATGGCTGGTGTGGGCATGAATGTAATGCACGATGCCAATCACGGCTCTTATTCGTCTAAAAAATGGATCAATAAAATACTGGGAGGCAGTATCTATATCTTAGCAGGTAACGTATATAATTGGCAGGTACAACACAATGTGTTGCACCATACCTATACAAATATCCATGGGCATGATGAAGATCTTGACGCCGGGCGAATTATTCGATTTTCTGAACACGGCAAATGGTACCGTTTCCATAAATTTCAGCATTACTACAGTATTTTTCTGTATGGCTTGCTTACCTTCAATTGGATGCTTACATCAGATTTCAAACAAACAAAAAGATATCTAAAGAAAAAATTGGCGTACGGCAAAATGCCTAAACCTGCAATACAGTGGACTACCCTTTTAATTACCAAAGCTATTTATGTAACGGTTTGGATTGTACTTCCCATCTTGTTCTTCAATATTGCGTGGTGGAAAATTTTAATCGGTTTTTTCTTGATGCACTACATTGCCGGGCTTATCTTAAGTGTGGTATTCCAATTGGCACACGTGGTAGGCGATACCCAAATGCCGTTGCCAGACAATACTGGAAATATGAAAAACACATGGGCTATCCATCAGTTATTCACCACGGTAAATTTCAGCACTAAAAATAAATTGATGAATTGGTTTACGGGCGGATTGAACCATCAGGTCGAGCACCACATTTTTCCGAACATAAGCCACGTTCATTACACTAAAATTTCAGAAATTGTTCGTAACACAGCACTCGAATTTAATCTGCCGTACCACGAATACGAAACAACCCGAAGTGCAATTGTAGCACATTTTAAACATTTAAAACAAATGGGTATGAATCCCGCCATCTCTGCTTAACAACTATGAATAAACAACTTTCTGACCGCGTAAACAATATGGCCACTTCTGCAACATTGGCCATGGCGGCGAAGGCTAGAGAACTTCGTGCCGCCGGAAAAGATATAATTGGCCTTAGTTTGGGCGAACCAGATTTTACAATACCCGAGTTTGTAAAAGAGGCAGCGATAAAAGCAGTTGAAGACGACTACCACAGTTATACGCCAGTAGATGGGTATGTAGAGCTCAAAGAAGCCATTGCCCTTAAGTTTAAACGCGATAACAACCTTACGTACACGCCCGCTCAAATTGTAGTCTCTACAGGGGCAAAACAAACGTTGGCAAACTTAGCACAAGTTTTATTGAACGAAGGAGACGAAGTGCTTTTGCCAGCACCGTATTGGGTAAGTTACGCAGACATTAGTAAAGTAGCCGGTGGTGTTCCCGTTGAAATAAAAACTACCATCGAAAGCGATTTTAAAGTGACCCCGCAAGCACTCGAAGCAGCCATTACCCCAAAAACAAAGATGATGGTGTATAGCTCTCCCTGTAACCCTAGCGGCTCTGTGTATAGTGCAGACGAATTAAGGGCCCTTGCCGATGTTTTGGTGAAGTATCCCAATATTATCGTGGTGAGTGACGAAATTTACGAGCATATTAATTTTACCGATGCCCCCCATGCCTCTATGGCACAGTTTGACGATATGTACGACCGAACGGTGACGGTAAACGGTGTTTCTAAGGCATTTTCTATGACGGGTTGGCGCATTGGGTATATGGGTGGCCCAGAATACATCGCGCGCGCCTGCAACAAGATGCAAGGCCAGGTTACGAGCGGTGCCAACTGTATTGCGCAACGGGCTGTGATTACGGCATTGGAGAATCCGCCGAGTAAAATTAAGTATATGGTAGATGCGTTTAAACAACGCCGTTCACTGATTCTAGATTTACTTGCCGAAATTCCCGGTGTGAAGAACAACGAACCAGAAGGTGCTTTTTATGTATTTCCTGATATTTCATATTACTTCGGAAAGACCCTGCGCGGAAGAAAAATAGAAACTGCATCAGATTTCTCCCTGTATTTGTTAGAAGAAGCCAATGTTGCCACCGTAACGGGTGAAGCTTTTGGAGATCCTAACTGTATCCGAATTAGCTATGCTGCTTCCGAAGCAGATATTAAAGAAGCTCTCAAACGAATAAAAGAAGCACTTTCTTAACTAGAAATAGTAGTCATTAAAAAACCCGTTCATAATATATGAGCGGGTTTTTAGGTTGGTGTTAGGTGGTTATAAGCGGTTAACGCACAACTAGTTTTTAAGTAGTTGCACCACGTTCGGTTTGCACACTGACAATATATAAGTCAGCCGCCAAATTTGGGTTAAGAATGTTGTTTCTTGCGGTATTATTTATTCATTGAACCGCTCCTGAATAGATACTAAAACTACGTTAATAATAAGTCACTTGCAAGTCTTTACCATGTTAGCAGGTGTTTTTTCAAAGTACTCGTGTCCATAATTGAATGTGAGCTACGAGTATCAGTAGTACCCTATCAAAACGCTAGAAATTTAAATTTTTTCTACTTTTTTAGTATTCAACTAAAAAATGCAACGGTTTACAATTCGGAATACGATATGTTATCTTTGTGAAACCAAATGATGAATAAAATAGCTTTATGAAATCAAAAATACTGCTCCTCGGTTCTGGAGAACTCGGTAAAGAATTTGTAATCGCAGCACAACGGCTGGGCCAATATGTGATAGCTGTAGATAGCTACCCAAATGCCCCCGCCATGCAAGTGGCACAGGCCGCTGAGGTAATCAATATGCTAGATGGCGCCCAGCTTGATGATTTGGTTGAAAAATATCAACCAGACTTTATTGTACCAGAGATTGAAGCCATTCGTACCGAACGTTTTTACGCCTATGAAGAACGAGGATATACGGTGATTCCGTCTGCAAAGGCTGCAAATTATACCATGAATCGCAAGGCAATTCGAGATCTTGCTGCCAAAGAACTCGGTTTAAAAACCGCCGCGTACCGCTATGCAACTTCTGCGGAAAGTTTAAAAAATGCAGTTGCTGAAATAGGCATGCCCTGTGTGGTAAAACCGTTGATGTCTTCTAGCGGAAAAGGACAGAGTACCATAAAAACCGAAGCTGATATTGAAAAAGCCTGGCAGTATTCGCAAGAAGGTTCTCGCGGTGACGTTGCTGAGGTAATTGTTGAGGCATTTATAAATTTTAACTATGAAATTACGTTGCTTACCGTCACGCAACGAAATGGCAACACCTTGTTTTGTCCGCCAATCGGTCATCGCCAAGAGCGGGGCGATTACCAAGAAAGTTGGCAGCCAGCTACGATGGAGGCAGTTCATTTAAAAACTTCGCAAGATATGGCTGCTAAAGTAACTGAAGCTTTAGGAGGTGCCGGAATTTGGGGAGTCGAGTTTTTTGTGGGAGACGATGGAGTTTATTTTTCAGAGCTATCCCCAAGACCACATGATACGGGTATGGTGACCTTGGCAAATACCCAAAACTTCAATGAATTTGAACTACACCTTCGGGCAGTGCTAGGGCTTCCCATTGCTGAAATTACCCAAGAAAAAATAGGTGCCAGTGCGGTGATTCTGGCTTCGGGGCATTCAGAAAATCCTACGTATGCAAATATTGAAAAGGTTGCTGCTGCGTCAAAAACTGATTTCAGATTATTCGGAAAGGCATCATCCAGACCGTATCGACGCATGGGTGTCGTGCTTACGAACGATTCGCTAGAAGCAGATGTTTCCGAAGTAACCCAACGAGCTAAAGAGCTGGCTGCTGCAGTAGAAGTAAAGTTGTAAAGTAATTGGAGCTACTCTAATGAATTAGGACGTTTCAGAAGAAACTTCAGAGGCAAGCATCACTTCATTCTCAGAAACAAAATCTTCTAGCACGCTAAAGAAATTCAAAATATCAGCTTTGTTGTTTCCGGCGTTTATGGTCACCAAACGCACAAACTCATCATCGTTAAAGGTCCCGTAGCCCACCATAAGGGTTGCCTGTTCGTAGAGTGCGGTACATAATTGTTGTGCAGGAATGCCTTTGTAGTTAAAACACACCGAAATAGAATCGTTAAAACTGTACAGGGTGTAATCGGGATGATTTTCTATGTAGTCCCTTGCCACGGTTGCCAACTCGAACTGTTGATCTACAATTGTTTCGAGTCCGCGTGTCCCTACCGATTTCCAAAGGGTCCAAAATTTTAGGGCATCGTTGCGTCTTCCGCATTGTAAGGAAGTCTTCCCCAAGTTGTAATCGTCGCCATCGGTTTGGTATAGATACGCAGCGTTGGTACTAAACGAATGGTGTAAAAATTGTTTGTGTTTGGTCACTATGATAGAGCAAGTAAGTGGAGTGCCCATCATTTTATGTGCGTTCACGCTAAACGAATCTGCACGCTCCAATCCGCTTACAAGATGTTTGTAGGTCTTACTGAAAATTACACTTCCACAGTAGGCGCCGTCTACGTGTAACCAAAGGTTGTGTTTTTGGCAAATATCTGCCAAAGGTTCTATGGCATCAAAAGCACCTAGAACAGTGGTTCCGGCCGTTGCATTTACAAAGAATGGGTGAAAACCATCTGCAAGATCAGTAGCGATTTGCTCGGCCAAAGCTGATGGCTTCATTTTACCGAAGCGATCAACTTCAATAAAACGAACATGCTCTCTTCCTACTCCCATAAGCGCAGCATTTTTTGGAATGGAGTAGTGTGATTCTGCTGAGGTGTACAACACCAATTTCTGTTGTACTCCATGGGAAATTATTTTTTTGTTATGTGCATCTCGCGCCATAACCATGGCCATAAAATTACTCATAGAGCCACCCGGTGCAAAGGTTCCGTCGCTTGTTTCTGGGTAACCAATCAGGTTGCAAATTTGCCTTAAGATTTCTTTTTCAACACCCACTTGAGGCCCGGCAACTTTATAGGTATACATACTATTATTAAGCAAAACCGCTAGCAAGTCTCCCAACGTCGCTTTCGGGTTTCGGCCACCAAATAATTGGTTAAAGAATAGTCGTGTAGCCGTTCTAGGAGTGTTTAATACCAACTTCTCAAGGATTTCTTCGAAATCGGCCGCAGGCTGCTCGTCTAATGATATGTCTAGTTCATCAAAAAGTTGGGCTGCAGGCACTGGAGGTGCCACCGGAGTTGTTTGTTCTGCTTCAAAAAGTTTGGATGCGAGCTTGTTAAAAAGCTCCAATTCGTTCTGCATGGGATTGTATTAAGTACTTCAGTAGAAAAATGGGTTGCATTCTTACAAAAGTAGAAATTAATTATTGGTAATTCTAGTCGAGCTGCCACGGCCAATACCAATGACCCGGTCGAAACGTGCCCCTGGTGCTCGGTAGTACACCAACACGGTGTAATCGTTTTCGGTTTCCCAGAAATCACCGCTAATGGCGCCTTCGTCTATCGAGCCGTCTCGATCTACCAATACATATTTATAATTGTAAAAACCTTGTTTGAACAAGCGTGCATTCTGGTAGCTATCGGTGGTTTTGTTATACCGCATGTAGGTGGTTCCGTCTATGGTGTAATTGTTAAAATTTCCGTAGAGATGAATTTCCTTATCGCCCAAAGGCTCATAATACAAAAGATTTGTGTGAACAACTACATATTCTGCCTCAATGTTTTGGTTTTGGGCATCAATATTACGGATTACAAAGTCGCCGTTAATGTCGGGATTATAGGTGTATGGTCGGTCACTGCGATCGATATCTGAAAACAGGTAATGTTCGTATAGATCGTTTAATTCAACCCGTCTAATAGTGCTGTTCGCACCCCGTATTTCTTTATTGTCGAAATTATAAAACTCGTTTCCACCTGGAAAAGCAGCTTCTTTATCATATCTGTAAATAAGTTCTGTGCCAATGGTATACTGCGGAACCAGATCAGTAATGGCGGTCTTTAGGTTGCTATTTTGAAGCACCAATGTTTTTACATTTCTTTTTGGGTTGATAAGCAGCAGCGAAGGCGAATTAATCGCAAACTGAACCACTTGATCGGTCTTTATACGGCGCAGGTCGCGCGCCCTTTTGATGTCTACCGCCACACCTACTATGTTTTCCATGACAATAAATTTGCGGGAAAAAATAACCATTCCGTTGTCGTCATAAAACGTAATAAGGTAGTTTCCACTCTTGGTGATGCCACGGGTTTCACGATTGGGGATGGTAAGGAAGTAATGTGAAAATATCTGGAGGGTATTCAGAGAGTTTTCATAAGTTTCGATGCGAACTTCATCAAAACCTTCTAAATATTCATTTTTAGAGAGGTCACTCGGGGTCCAGTCGAAATTGAAATGGTCTATTTTATAATAAAAATCTTCTTCTCGGCCGTTCAGCGCATCAAACGAAATTTGTAGTCGTTCGCCTAAATTAATAATAGGAAGTAGGTTTTGGTTACCACCACGAAACTGGATGGTGCTGATGTATTCTGGAGGAACCACCTCTTGGGCTTTTTGGGCCATGATATTTGCAGAAAAGGTTAGCAACACAACCGCAACGCTCATAAATTTAAACATACATAACTTTTTTTGAGTGCCTAAAGATAAACAAATTCTGTGCCTTCTTTTAGTGTCTTAATTTGAAGCCTTATTCTTTAAAAAATTATAAGTAATTATTGTGAGTTGCTAGTTTAAATTCATAAATTTGCACACCCGAATTTGAGCCCAGTCAGGGCTATGGGGTACAAAGGCAATTTTAACACAACTATCCTATGTCCAAAGACATTAAGATTAAAAAAGGTCTTACGATTAAACTAAAAGGCGAAGCAGAAAAAACTCTTTCTAAAGCTCCACGTTCACGAACGTTCGCCATAAGACCAGCCGACTTCCATTTAATCACGCCAAAGATGGTTGTGAAAGAAGGAGGCAAACTTCAAGCAGGAGAGACCATTTTCTATTCAAAAGACAATGAAGATATCAAGTTTGCGTCGCCAGTTAGCGGAACGCTAACCGCAATAGAGCGCGGTGCAAAACGGGTAATTACTCGGTTGCTGATTGAAGCCGATCCGCAAGATACCTTTAAAGATGCAGGTGTATTGAATGTAGAAACTTCTGATGCTGAAACAATCAAAAAGCATTTGCTCGATAACGGTTGTTGGCCATTCATAAAGCAGCGCCCGTATCATGTTGTCGCAAACCCGGAAGTAACACCTAGAGATATTTTTATTTCGGGCTATACTACAGCACCCTTGGCTGCCGATTTAGATTTTACGCTAAAAGGTAAAGAAGCTGAGTTGCAAGCCGCAGTAACAGCGTTAAGTAAAATGACGTCTGGAGCAGTACATATTGGTATATGCAATGACGGGAGTTCGCCATTAAAAGGAGTAAAGGATGCGGTGGTGCACACTGTAAAAGGAAAACACCCTGCTGGTAATGTGGGCACGCAAATCGCAATGATTGCTCCTGTAAACAAAGGTGAAACGGTATGGACTGTTGCTGCACAGGATTTGGTAATTATTGGTGAATTGCTCTTAACTGGTAAGTTTAATGCAGAACGAATCATCGCGCTTGTGGGATCTTCTGTTAAAACACCTAAATATTATACTACGAAAATCGGTGCAGAAGTTTCAACCTTCGTGTACGATAGTGGTTTAAATGAAGAAAATGTTCGGGTAATCAGTGGTGATGTCTTAACTGGAACTCAAATTTCTCCAAAACAACATTTAGGGTATTATGACAATACTGTAACTGTGATTCCTGAAGGAGATGATTATGAGTTTTTTGGTTGGAACAAGCCAATTTTTAATAAAATCTCAAACTCAAGGGCACTGACATTCTCCTGGATGACACCAAACAAAAAATTTGAGCTCGATACCAATACAAATGGTGAGCACAGAGCCTTTGTGGTAACAGGTAGTTATGAAGAGGTATTTCCGCTAGATATTTATCCGTTGCAGATTCTAAAAGCTTGTATGGTACAAGATTTAGATGCCATGGAAGCACTGGGGATGTACGAGGTTGCTCCAGAAGATTTCGCACTCACAGAATTTATTTGTGTGTCGAAACAACCACACCAGCAGATTATTAGAAACGGCTTGGATTTAATGTATAAAGAAATTGGATAATTATTCATTGAGGAACGAAAGGAAAAATAAAACACAATTATTCATTTTGAAGAAATGAAAAATAAGTAGTATATGGGATTGAAACAAAAATTACATACGCTGAAGGAAAAATACAAGGGTACGAAGATGGCGCCAGCATTTAATGCGCTCCATACCTTTTTGTATTTACCGAATGAGACCACACATAACGGTACCCATATTAAAGCGGCAGACGATTTAAAGCGTACCATGAATGTCGTGATTATGGCATTGGTGCCTTGTTTGATTTTCGGGATATTTAATGCTGGATACCAGCATTATGCAGCGCTTGACGAAACTTTGAGGCTGGCACCCGTTGCAAACTTTTTTACGTGGGATAACTTTATCATGGGGTGCTGGACCGTACTTCCATTAGTGCTAGTGTCTTACGGAGTAGGTCTTGCGGTTGAGTTCGTTTTTGCGGTTATTAAAGGACATGAGGTTGAAGAAGGATACCTAGTAACAGGAATGTTGGTTCCATTAATTGTTCCTATCGATATTCCACTATGGATGCTGGCAGTAGCCGTTATCTTCGGTGTGGTGATTGGAAAAGAAGTTTTTGGAGGAACGGGAATGAATATCTTGAACCCTGCACTAACCATACGGGCCTTTTTATTCTTTGCCTATCCAACATGGATGAGTGGTGATAAAGTTTGGGTACATGGAGCGGTAGACAGACAAAAAGAAATCATGGCGGGTGCCGATGTTGATGCAATCTCGGGAGAGACCATCTTAGGTAGCTATGCCCAAAACAATTCGGTGGTCTATGACTATTGGGATATGTTCTGGGGATTTATCCCAGGTTCAGTAGGAGAAACATCTAAATTGCTAATCATTGTAGGAGCCTTAATCTTGATCTTTACCAAGATTGGAAGTTGGCGAATCATCTTCAGTACGTTGGTAGGAGCCCTAACTATGGGACTTATTTTTAACGGCGTAGTTTCTGCAGGTTGGATTGGTGAGAGTTCGAAATTCTTCGGCTTGATGAACGTACCGTTCTGGCAACACCTTATTATAGGAAGTATTTTATTTGGAGCAGTATATATGGCAACAGACCCTGTTACTGCTAGCCAAACCAATAAGGGGAAATGGATTTATGGATTTCTGATTGGTTTTATATCGATTTTGATTCGGGTATTTAACCCAGCCTATCCAGAAGGAGTTTTCTTGGCAATATTATTAATGAACGTATTTGCACCAACCATAGATCACTATGTGTTACAAGGAAATATAAAGAGAAGAGCAAAACGTCTAAAAGTTAAAACCGCGTAAGCATGGCAATTAACACAGATAAAAATAGTTATACCGTCATTTTTGCTGTCATCATGGTAGTGGTGGTAGGATCGTTACTGGCTGGTTTTGCCAGTGGTTTAAAACCGATGATCAAGGCAAATGAAAAGTTTGAAAAGCAACAGAACATTCTGTATGCAATGAACGTAAATGATAACGAAGGTGATAGTGATGTTGCTTTTATTCCAACCGATAGGGTGGAAGAAGAGTTCAATAAATACATCACCAAACAATTAGTGATTCAGGGTGATGATGTAAAGGAAAACGATGAAGCATACCTGATTGACCTTAAAAAAGAAGAAACAAAGGCGAAAGATCCTGATTACCAAAGAAAGCTTCCGCTTTTTGTGGGCGAGAAAGACGGTAAAGAAGTCTACGTAATTCCAGTGCGCGGAAAAGGACTTTGGGATGCCATCTGGGGCTTTGTAGCCGTAGACAAATCGATGACCGTTCAAGGCGTGTACTTCGACCACAAAGGGGAAACTCCTGGTTTGGGTGCAGAAATAAAGCAGCGCTATTTTATGGATGATTTCACGGGTGAAAAATTTCTAAACGGAAATGCTTTTGAAGGTATTGAAGTAGCCAAAGGAAACAACGATCCGTTAAACAAAGATACTACAGACAACCAGGTAGATGCGCTTGCCGGTGCTACTATTACAGGAGATGGGGTGTCTGCAATGCTTAGAAAAGATATTAAACTGTACGTTCCGTACTTTAAATCATTAAACCAATAACACATGGGATTACTTTCAAAAAAAGATAGAAAACTCATCCTAGATCCGTTGGCAGATGACAACCCGATCACCATTCAGGTTCTCGGAATCTGTTCTGCCTTGGCAATTACCGCACAGCTAAAACCTTCCATCGTAATGGCGGTTTCAGTACTGTTTGTAATGGGTGTGGGGAATGTCGTGATTTCCTTGATGCGGAACATTATACCATCAAAAATTCGAATTATCGTTCAGCTAATTGTAGTAGCAACCTTAGTAATTATTGTAGACCAAGTGTTAAAAGCATTTGCCTACGAATTGAGTAAGGAACTTTCCGTATTTATTGGTCTAATTATCACCAACTGTATTATCATGGGGCGTTTTGAAGCTTTTGCCTTAGGTAATGGGGTGTGGAGATCGTTCTTAGACGGAATTGGAAATGCCGCCGGATACGGAGTGATATTGATCATTGTTGGTTTCTTCCGTGAATTACTAGGAAGTGGAACGCTGTTCGGTTTTAAAGTATTGGGAGACCCTGTAGCAAAAACTGGGTTGTACGCAATAGGATATGAAAACAACGGATTTATGGTATTGCCTCCTATGGCACTTATTGTGGTAGGAATCATTATCTGGGTACAACGTAGCCGAAACAAAGCATTAATTGAAGAAAATTAAAAGTCTACAGTAGCAGCAGTAGTGGGCAGCTAACCTACTGAAAACTGTAACTGACAACTGAATACTAAAATACTATGGAACATATAGAATTATTTTTTAAATCCATTTTCGTAGATAACATGGTCTTTGCATACTTCTTGGGTATGTGTTCGTACCTTGCCGTATCTAAAAAGGTGAGTACTGCGGTTGGTTTAGGAGCTGCTGTGATTTTTGTACTAACGGTTACCGTTCCCTTAAACTGGTTATTAGACCAATATATTCTTCAAGAAGGAGCCTTAACGTGGTTGGGAGAAGAATTTGCAGATTATGACCTTAGCTTCTTATCGTTTATCCTTTTCATCGCAACCATTGCAACCATGGTGCAGTTGGTAGAGATTATTGTAGAAAAATTTTCACCCTCCCTATATAACTCATTAGGTATCTTTTTACCACTTATTGCGGTAAACTGTGCTATTTTAGGAGGATCATTATTTATGCAGTCTAGAGATATCGCTTCTTTCGATCTTGCATTAAATTATGGATTTAGCTCAGGTATTGGCTGGTTCTTGGCAATTATTGCGATTGCAGCCATCCGTGAAAAAATACGTTATAGTAACGTTCCTGCGCCGCTTAGAGGATTGGGAATTACGTTTATCATCACAGGCTTAATGGCCATTGGTTTTATGAGTTTCGGTGGAATGCTAACAGGAGGTGATGAAGAAACACCTTCATTAGACGAAAATCCTGATAATATCGGGATGCAGATAGAGTCGGAAACGATTGAAAATATTGAAAAAGAAACCGCTCAGATTGAAGTTTCAGAATTAACACAGCAATAGTATGTTTTTAGCAGCAAGTACAATTGGAGTCGTAGCCGCCACAGTGGTTGCATTTTTGGTCTTAACACTTTTATTGGTAGCACTTTTGTTGTTTACCAAGCAAAAACTGTCTCCTTCTGGGCCCGTGACCATCACTATTAATGATGAAAAGAAAATCGAAGTGGAGAGTGGGGGAACCTTACTTTCTACCCTCGGAAGCAATAAAATATTCTTGCCATCAGCTTGCGGTGGTGGTGGAACATGTATTCAGTGCGAATGCCACGTATTGGAAGGTGGAGGAGAGGCATTGCCTACAGAAACACCCCATTTCAGCAGAAAAGAATTGAAAGAAGGAGCACGTCTGTCTTGCCAAGTTAAGGTAAAACAGGACATGAACATTCACATTCCCGAAGAAGTTTTCGGAATTAAAAAGTGGGATGCTACCGTAGTACGTAATTACAACGTAGCGTCGTTCATTAAAGAATTTGTGGTAGAAATTCCTGAAGATATGAACTACAAGGCAGGAGGATATATCCAAATTGAAATTCCGCCTTGCGAGATCAAGTACGAGGATATGGATATCACTGCCCATCCTGAAGAACACGATACACCAGATAAGTTTCAGGCCGAGTGGGACAAATTTGGTTTGTGGCCGTTGGTGATGAAAAATAATGAAACGGTTGAAAGAGCCTACTCTATGGCTTCTTACCCAGCCGAAGGACGTGAGATTATGCTGAATGTTCGTATTGCGACTCCGCCATGGGACCGTGCTAAAAACCAATGGATGCAAGTGAACCCAGGTATTGCTTCCTCTTTTATTTTTGCTCAAAAACCAGGTGATAAGGTAGTTATTTCAGGACCTTATGGCGAATTCTTTATCAACCACTCAGAAGCTGAAATGTTGTACGTAGGTGGTGGAGCAGGAATGGCTCCCATGCGTTCGCACTTGTACCATTTATTTAAAACATTACGTACGGGACGAAAGGTAACGTATTGGTACGGTGGGCGTTCTAAGCGAGAATTGTTTTACTTAGACCACTTCCAACAATTAGAAGATGAATTTCCGAACTTCAAATTTTATCTAGCGCTTTCAGAACCGTTGGAAGAAGATAACTGGAAAGTGAAAGAATCGCTCGATGCACCAGGCGACGGGTTTGTTGGATTTATCCACCAAGTGGTGATAGACAACTATTTAAACCACCATGAAGCCCCTGAAGATATCGAATTGTATTTCTGCGGACCGCCATTAATGAACCAAGCCGTTCAGAAAATGGGCGAAGATTTTGGTATTCCAGATGAGAATATCAGATTTGACGATTTCGGAGGATAATTTTTATAGAACCAATTAATATAACTGCTTTCAGCTTAGGTTGGAAGCAGTTTTTTTATTGTAGGCCACATCACTTCTGATTAATGATGCACTTTATCGAAAAATTGAAGTATTTTGAACAAAGAATATTTCCACTAGCATTTTATTTATATTTTTATTCGTCCATACCAATTTTTTAGATGGCTTATGATTAGCTGTTTATCTTAAACACTAGGAACTATGATGAAGAAAAATACACTCCTGTTTATTTCACTTTTTTTAATGGTCACCTCCATAAGTGCTCAGATCACCTATGATGATTACGCACAAGGTTACATTCCTAGTGAAAATCCAACCAAGGTAATTTATGCTACAAATTTCTTTGTATCTGAACCCGTACGCGACATGCCCCAAAATCTAGATACTAGCATTTTTGAGGGTAAAGTTGTTCCAAAAGGAAATGGGGACTCACCGCAGCCCATGAGTGCGAAGCGCCAGCGAAAATTAGCGCGCTTAAATGCTACTGGACCGAGCGATATAGATATTGACCCCCTAATTTGCGGTCCAGAAACCTATACCAGAGCTTCTGAAGATAGAGCACCCATAGTTAATTTTGAAGGTTTAGGGCTCAACGTTTCACCACCAGATCCCTCTATGGCTGTGGGTCCCAACCATATTGTAACTATGGAAAACGGTCAGTGGGCCGTGTATGATAAATCAGGTAATATGGCAACGGGTTTCCCAAAAAACCTGACAAACCCACTTCAAGCGCCAGGCAGTACCGCAAATGCTGGAGATCCCGTTGTGATGTACGACCGCCAAGCTGATCGATGGTTTATCTCTCAATTTCAATTGCCAGGAGGTAATGCTTTTTTAATCGGAATTTCTACAACTCCAGACCCTACAGGTACATTTAATGTGTATGAATTTGAACTTGGGGCCGGAAATGACTATCCCCATTATGGTGTGTGGGGAGATTCTTATGTTGCCGCCGGAAATTTTACAGGAGCACAAAAGGTATATACATTTAATAGAACAAAAATGCTTGCTGGTGACGCAAGTGCCGAAATTGTAGGCTTTTCCCCTTCAGGTTTAGGTACTGCCGGATTTGCCGCGCCAATCCCAGTTCATTCAGAAAGAGACGTCACACCAACAGGTGATATAAAAATTGTCTTTTATCAAGACAACGCTTTTTTTGGGGGATCAGGTTCAGACCATATCGGACTTTGGAATATTGATATGGATTGGAACAATATTGGGGCTTCTACCATCTCAGGTAAAAATCAAATCAATACAAGCCCTTTTGATGCATTAATTGCTGGTGGATTTGCAAATTTACAGCAACCGGGAACTTCAAATCGTATCGATGCCATCGTGGGAGCAGTAATGAATATGTGCCATTGGTATGAATTCGGAACCCATCAATCAATCGTAATGAATTGGGTGGTCGAAATTCAAGATGGAACTCAAAAATCTGGTATTCGTTGGGTCGAACTGAGAAGTCTGGATAATGGTGCCACATGGACAGTGTACCAAGAAGGTACCTTTACCGATCCAGCGGGTGCAACAGTGGCACAAAAAGAATCGGTATTTATGGGTTGTATTACCATGGATAAAGACGGAAATATCGGTCTTGGATATACAAAAACGGGCTCCAGTACTTTTCCGTCGTTATATTATACAGGCAGATTGGCGAGTGATCCCCTCGGCACCATGGCTTTTGGAGAAAATTTGGTGATAGCTGGAACTACCTCCGTGACTGCAAATGATCGATATGGAGACTACGGGCAGGGCGTAACTGACCCGTCAGACGATAAAACATTTTGGGTAACTTCTGAATATTCTGGAGACCCAGATCGTCGTGTTCGAATCTACTCATATAAGATTGAAGCATCGGCACCAGAAATTAGTTTTGCTAGTGTCACAGGAAGTGCCAACGAAAGTGATACTGCTTGTTTTACTGATATTGATATTCCGTTAACCATTGGGTTAGCACCATCTCAAGACGCCACCGTGAACTTTACAGTGAATGGCTCAAGTACGGCTACTACAGATGAAGACTTTGAATTATTAACGAATAGTGTAGTCTTTTTAGCAGGTGAAACGAATAGCCAAGTGATGACCTTGCGAATTTTTCATGATGGTCTTGTAGAAGCAAATGAAAACATTATTGTAGATTTTACGGTTTCTACGTCGGGTGACGCTACTGCAAACCCAAGCGCGAATACTCACACATTTACGATTGTTAGTACAGACAGCGCACCGTCAATTTCAACTACACAAACATTGCTTTCTAACGATTTTGAGTCAGGAACAACGGGTTGGTTGTTCGGAGACGCAGACGGAGATGGTTTTCAGTGGGCTTCTGGTATACCTCCTGGACCCCCAGCACATCTCACATCCCAAAAATTATTTTCTCAGTCTTGGACAAGTCCAAACACCATATTGTTTCCCGACAATTATGTAGGACCACCGCAAATTACAATACCAAATGGCTTAACATCTGCTACGCTTACATACGAAGTGGCTCCAGCAACATTAGTAGAATCATGGTTTGAAGAATATTATACCGTCTACTGGGCAACTGATATTTCCACGTTTGCAGCCATCAATGCGAGTCCGCAAGTAAAACCAGGGGGTATTATCAATCAAGCAGTTGAAACGGAAACAATCAATATGACTCCATATATAGGAGAAACAGGATATCTAATTTTTAGACATCACAATTGCAATGACGAAGAATATATTTCTATAGACGATGTTTTATTGGAAGGTGAATTTAATACAAATGTACAGACAGCAGTAAATACAGGTTCTGCAGATCAACTAAATATTGCTGGTACAGGTACTGCATACGCTTACGATCTTAGTACAAATAATGTTATGGCAGCTATTACCAATAATCAGTCAGATGATTACGGTTGTGCTACAATTGCTGTTTCTAGAGCAGGAACAGGAGTGCAGTCGTATAATGGAAGTACAGGTGCCAATCGTGTGGCTGATAAGACTTTTAATATAGCAGCTTCTAAAACTGTGGCCTCTGGAGATACTAGTATTACGTTCTATTTTACTGAAGATGAAATTTTAGGTTGGGAAAATCTCACAGGTTTAGACAGAAATTCTGATCTATTTATCGGGCGTGGAAACGCTAGTAGTATTGCTGAAACATCGAGTACGATTATTGGAAGTTTTGGAAGTAATGTTACGGTTACAGGTAATTTTACAGGTATAGGCGGAACTTTTTACTTCGGAAGTATCAGTGCGTTTGTTTCTTCCTGTTCTGGAATTACAAAGACTTGGGATGGAACAAATTGGAGCCCTATTGGTGCCCCAACTAATGACGATACTGTTGTAATTAATGGTGATTATAGCACAGCATTGAATGGAGACATAGAAGCCTGTACAATCAGTATCGGCGGAAGTGCGACCCTCACAGTGGGCGCCCTCAGTTACATCAGAGCACAGGGCAACATCGACGTATCTGGCAGTCTGGTGGTAGCGCACCAGGGCAGCGTTGTGCAGG
>DFLU01000004.1 GCA_002375495.1 Flavobacteriaceae bacterium UBA3611 | reverse complement strand
TCCTCGTCGTTGTCGCACAGTATGTAGTCGCTGATAGGATCAGTGATGGGAGGACTATCGTTGACAGTTAAATCGCATGTAACAATATCAAAACATTCAAAGCTATCTTCTTGAAGTCTAGCATACACTCTTTGGAAACCAACTATCGTATTCACGAACATGGTTGGGTCTGCGATAGGATTGGTATTGTTTTGGGCATCATCTAAAGTTTCATACCAAATAACAATAGAATCAGGTTGCCCATTCATTATTTGGGTATCTCTTTGGGTAAGGTCGAAGGTAGCAAAACCATCATTGGGCAGTTCGTCACATTCGAATATCGGGTCAGGGTCTGCGGCAATGGGTTGCGGTGTAAATTCGATTACGATATCATCTGTAGCAATACACTCACCTCCAATATTTGCTTCAATTTGGTACGTTCCAGAATTAGTAACCACTATTTCATTACTGGTTTGTCCTGGAATTAGATTATAGGTTCCTGTAACAGGATTTAGTACAAACCAACGATACGTAGTATTCATATTTGGATCTGGCGGTACCGAGATAGTTAAGGGTTGTCCTTCACATGGAGCATTTCCAGCTTGGATGGTCATGTCTGGAGGAAGACTGATTCCGATATTAAAACTACCCGCTCTAAAAAATACAGCTGAATCGAACAGCGCATCTCCCCTATCTGCTATTACCATTTTCAATTCATACAACTCATTTGGTATTAACGTAGCTCGCGCCGTCATCGATTGCGTATAACCGTCAAATTGAATTTCATCTTGGTTATTAGCACCCGAATTACTCACGTAGAGATCAGGAAAAAAATTAGTGCCTGGAATTTCAGTACCACAGGTAAAAGTGTCAGAGTGAATGGAAAGTGTACTTACCGGCACGCCTGCTGATCCTGGTACCGCAGCGATATTAATTCCGCCAAAGGGAGTTCCAGAATCATTTGGAATACCCGGCCCTCTGAGTAAGAAAGCAAATCCGTCTCTAAACTGACTATCACATTCGAACTCATTCTCATACTCTTCCGAAGCAAAAATAAAATCGAATGTAAGTTCATCTATCACCGGAACGAATGTAAACTGAAATACTGTTGCATTATTGGTAGGCTGGTTATCGCCACTTTGTGCATCTAGAATAGCTTTAAGGTCGGGATCTCCCGGCCAAGGGCCTGTTGCACAGTTTCCAGTGCCAGAAATTCCACCGTTGTCATTGGGGCCTTCTGCACTTCTTGCAAATCCGGTAGATAAGATAACTCCTTCTTGAAAAGGAAAATTGGTTCCTGCAGCATCGAAATAACCCCAGCTCCTACTTGCTAGTGTTATGGGTGCTTCACAGTTCTCTTGAAGTAATACAAATTCTAAATCGCCACATCCATCACCACCAATAAGCACTTCTTCGATTAACTCTTGAGGAGTAAAATTTGATTCGGGGTCTCCTGGGTCGTTCACAATTATATTTTGTGACCAAAATGTGAGGGGATAGAAAAAAATTAGGAGGAGTAATAATTTTTTCATAAATAAACTGTTAACGTGCCAAATATATTGAATACAAAGGTTTTGTTTTATAGTTTTGCAAGAAATATTTAGGAATATGTCTCAATTCAGTATTAGTATAGAACCCACGAACAACGAAAATATTGTAAAATTTGTCGCCAATAGCTTTCTAACCAGAGCTACCAGCTATGAATTTAAGAATATTGATGAGGCAAAACCGAGTCTGTTAGCACAAGAACTTTTTCACCTTCCCTTTGTGAAGACCGTTTATATTGCGCAAAATTTTGTGGCGATTGAAAAATATAACATTGTTGCCTGGGAGGATGTGCAAGATGACGTTGCTGAAGCCATTACAACCTACTTAAATAGTGGAAAAGATGTAATCACTACACCTGTTGAATCTTCTACGAAAGTGCCCGTTACTGTATATGCGGAAAGCACACCAAATCCGGCGGTAGTTAAATTTGTTGCCAACAAGCCTTTGGTAGATGGCACCTTTGAATTTAAGAATATTGAAGAGGCAAAAGAAGCACCCTTGGCAGCTGCCCTTTTTGGTTTTCCGTTTGTAAAGGAAGTATTTATAAGCGCCAATTATGTTTCAGTATCTAAATACAACGTGGTTGAATGGCAAGAGGTAACCATGGAGCTTAGGGATTTTGTGACCCAATATATTTCCGAAGGAAAAAATGTACTGAACAATGCCATGCTTCAGAAAAAAGAAACTGCCCGTAAAAGCACTAATGTTTCCGAAGAAAAAGAGCTGAGCGATTTTGACCAACAGATAATTTCGATACTCGACGAATACGTAAAACCTGCCGTGGCGAGTGATGGGGGTCATATTGCTTTCGATTCTTTTAACGAAGACACAAAAACTGTAAAAGTAATTTTGCAAGGTGCATGCAGTGGCTGCCCGTCTTCTACCGTGACCTTAAAAAACGGTATTGAAACCATGCTAAAAGAAATGCTTCAAGGACGCGTGATGGCTGTAGAAGCGATTAACGGATAAGCGTTGCTTCACATAAAGTATTAACGTTATTTTCAGAAATTTAGGAGTACAAAGTTGTATCTTAAAATTCTAACTTAAAAAAAGAAAATTATGGCAGTTTTAAAAGTAATTGAAGTAATGGCAAATAGCACCGAGAGTTTTGAAGACGCTATTCGCAATGCAGTAAAGCAAGCAGGAAAAAGTGTGAAAAATATTCGGTCGGCTTACGTACGTGAACAGAGTGTGAGCGTTAATGGTGATCAAGTAGCAGAATTTCGTGTGAATGTTAAAATCACATTTGAAGTGAACTAAAATATCGAAATGATGAAACTACGCTTTTGGAGTTTTCAGAAGCGTAGTTTTGTTTTATACGCCCATCTATGAGCAACTATCTATATGTACTTCTCATCTCTCTATTTTTTGTGTCTTGCACACAACCAAAAACCAACACCTTGGAACAACACCAATACACAAACGCCCTTGTAAACGAAACCAGCCCTTACCTTTTACAGCATGCCCACAACCCGGTAGATTGGAACCCGTGGAATGAAGACGTTTTATCTAGAGCAAAAAAGGAGAAAAAACTGATGTTGGTAAGTATTGGATATGCTGCTTGCCACTGGTGCCACGTGATGGAAAAAGAAAGTTTTGAAGACTCTACGGTAGCGGCCATCATGAACAAAAACTTTATGAATATAAAGGTAGACCGGGAAGAGCGACCTGATGTAGACCAAGTTTATATAAATGCAGTACAGCTCATGACCGGAAGTGCGGGATGGCCATTAAATGTAATTACCTTACCCGATGGAAGACCCGTTTGGGGCGGTACTTATTTCCAGAAAGACGCTTGGATGAACAGTATTGAACAAATTTACGAATTGTACAAAACCGATCCCGCCAAATTAGAAGCATATGCAACCCGATTGCAAGAAGGAATCGTGTCGATGGATTTGGTCGAATTGAATGAAGACGATGAAATATTACAGAAATTTCCTTTAGAAAGCACCCTTGACACATGGCAAAATAGTTTCGACCCAGAATATGGCGGTTATAAAAGAGCCCCTAAATTTATGATGCCGAACAACAGCGATTACCTGTTACGACACGCTGTACAAACCAACAATGAGAACTTGCTGAACCATGTTACTCTTACGTTAGATAAGATGGCGTATGGTGGACTATACGACGCTGTTGGTGGTGGTTTTGCACGATATAGTGTAGATGGTCGTTGGCATGTGCCCCATTTTGAAAAAATGCTGTACGATAATGCACAATTAGTGAGTCTGTATAGCGATGCGTATCTCGTAACCAAAAAAGAACTTTATAAAGATGTGGTATTTGAAACACTCGAGTTTATTGAAACCGAGATGACCCATACTTCTGGAGCTTTTTATTCTTCACTTGACGCCGACAGCAATGATGAAAAAGGCACATTAACAGAAGGAGCCTTTTATACCTACACCGAAAAAGAACTACAAGCACTTTTGAAGGAAGATTTTGACTTTTTCAAAATGTACTATAATATTAATGACTTCGGTTTTTGGGAAGAAGAGAACACCTATGTACTCATCAGAACCGAAAGTGATTCGACGATTGCTGAAAAGCTGAATATTTCAACAGAAAAGTTAAAAGAGAAAAAAGAGAAATGGCGCGCCACTTTAGCGAATTATAGGGCGAAACGACCTAAACCAAGATTAGACGATAAAACCCTTACTTCGTGGAATGCCCTGATGCTAAAAGGATATGTAGATGCTTATAAAGCCTTTGGCGAAGAACGTTTTCTAAACGCAGCCTTAAAGAATGCAAACTTTCTAAAGGAGAATCAACTAAAACCAGATGGCGCACTCTACCATACTTATAAAGATGGCAGTAGTGCAATTAACGGATATTTAGAAGATTATGCCGCGTTAACCGAAGCATATATCGCTCTCTATCAAGTTACCATGGACACGTCTTGGCTAGAGCTTTGTAAAGATATGACGACCTATGTGATTGCCCATTTTATGAATACAGAAAGTAAGATGTTTTATTTTACTTCTGATGAAGATGCGCAGTTGGTAACCCGCACTATAGAATATAGAGACAATGTGATTCCTGCGTCAAACTCGATTATGGCGAAAAACCTTTTCAAGCTTTCGCACTATTTTGAAGCGCCAGAATATCGTGACATCAGTGACCAAATGTTACAGAATGTACTACCTGAAGTTGAAAAATACCCTAGCGGATTTTCAAATTGGCTGGATTTACTTGCCAACCATCGATTTAAGTACTATGAAATTGTGATAGCAGGAAAAGATGCGAAAGAGAAACTTAAAGATATACAAGCAACTTATATACCGAATGCGGTTGTTGCTGGTTCAACAGAAAAAAGCAATAGCTATTTATTACAAGGCAGGTTTCAAGAAGACCGAACCCTCATCTATGTTTGTGTAAACAATGCATGTAGGCTGCCTGTTGCAGAAGTAGCCGATGCACTTAAAACTATTAAAATTTCAGAGTAATTTATGGACATATTTAAAGACACCGAACAAATATTAGAAAAGTACGGCCAAAAACTTATAGACTACCTCCCAAATCTTGTAATGGCCATTGTGCTGTTGTTTGTCGGGCTGTGGATCATTAGACTAATCAACAAGTTTGTTCGTAAATTTTTTGCAAAACAGAATTACGACGTCACTTTAGAAAAGTTTATTGCAAGCCTCATTAACTACGGACTTAAGATTGTTCTATTTGTCGTGGTAGTAACCAATTTAGGGGTTGAGTCGGCCTCGTTAGTAGCTATAATTGGTGCGGCAGGTTTAGCCATTGGATTAGCACTTCAAGGTTCGTTATCTAATTTTGCAGGAGGGGTGCTCATATTATTGTTGAAACCATTTAAGGTGGGCGATTTTATTTCTGCCCAAGGTATTGATGGTACTGTAAAGGAAATTTCTATTTTTAATACTAAGTTGAACACCTTCGGAAATCAGTTGGCGTTTATTCCCAACGGAAAATTATCGAATGACAACATCATCAACTATACTGAAGAAGGGCTTCGTCGTGAAAATATCATATTCGGTATTGGATATGATGACGATATAAAGCGCGCCAAAGAAATACTACTATCTTTAGTAAACGAGCAAGCAGAGGTCATACAACTAGAAGGAAAGATGCCCATGGTGGTTGTTTCAGAATTGGGTGATAGTTCTGTAAACCTGTCGGTTCGGTATTGGGCAAACATTGACGATTTTTGGAATCTGCGCTTCCTTATTTTGGAAGAAGGTAAAGCAAGGTTGGAAGCTGCCGGGATTAACATACCTTATCCACAGCGGGATGTTCATCTTTATTCGAAAAATTAATATTTTTTTAACAGGCATTAACACCTCAGTACTCCTCTACCCTGTTAAATTTGCGATTCTGAAATGATATTTTCCCCCACTTTTAAGGTATCGAGTCGAGATTTATAAATGCAGACGTATGTTTGGCACTTTTGTTGCATTTAGCGTTGCACAATCAAAATCTTGGAAATACTTTTGAGTCATCTTTCAGGGTTATTAAAAACATTAATCAGTAAAAAAACACCATGAAAATTATTTGCACAGCCATCAGCTTTTTATTTATTTCATTAACATTCGCACAGAATGGAGTTGATACCCCTGAAACCGACGATTACTTAACCGGTAAAGCGATTACGCTTCCAAAAAAAGTGTTAGAGATTGCCGGTAGTCCGTACGCAGAACGCGAGTTTCAACTCGGTAATGTTTATAAAAACGGCAAGTTGGTAGCGAATAATGTTGCGCTTCGATACAATGTATCGAGAGATGAGATCGAGGTAAAAGGTGGCATAAACACAAGTAATAGCCAAGCGCGTGTTTTAAAAAGAAGCCCCGAGATTTATGTGCGTGTTCTGAATGATGTATATGTATATGTAAAGCCTACTACTGAAGGTGCGCCAAGCGGCTATTTTAATGTAATGTTAGAAGGAGAGAAATTTCACCTTTACAAAAAGATGAAGAAAGAATTTATTGAAGGCAAGAAGGCCATCAATTCTGTTGCAAGAGATGTAAAGCCTACCTATCAAGACAGAGAAGATCTTTATTTGGTAAATGCGAACACTAATGTCCTTACTGAACTTTCTGGATCTCGTAACCGAAAATTAAAAGCGTTTCCATCGCACAATAAAGAATTAAAGAAGTACACGAAACAAGAAAATATAAACATCAACAAAGATTACAGTTTGAAAGAACTGGTGGCATATTACAATACCCTAAAATAATTTATTATGAAAAACCTTTTTTCAGTTTTAAAACTAAGTTTAATCCTTCTTTTCTGCGGAAATGTAATTGCACAGGTAGACAATCAGTTTGCTAGTGACTTGTACATGGTAGACGAATTCATTAAGAGACAAGATAAATTCGTAGACTATATGGATACTGCTAGTTATACTGGCACACCCTATAACAACGAGAGTTTCCTTTTAGGAAATGTTTACAACGGGAAAGAACTACTTGCCAATGATGTAGCCCTGCGCTATAATGCAGTTGCCGACGAGATCGAAATTAAAGAATCTCTCACCTCACCAGACGAAGATGCAAGACTGTTGACGAAATCTCCTGAGATTTACGTTAAGATTATGGGCGATATTTACATCTTCGCTCCTTACAAAGGTGGTGTAGAAGGCGGTGGATATTTCCAAGTACTCTATGAGGGCAATAAGATTGACCTCTATAAAAAATTGGAAAAAGACTTTACTCCAGAAAAGATATCGAATAACTCAATCACACGTGATGTGAAAGCTAGTTTTTCTGATGAAATTACGTATTACTTGGCCGATAAAGATGGGAAGTTCTACGAATTACCAAAATCGAGAAACAAAAAGTTAAAAGTATTCGGTAAGAAGAAAGACGAAATAAAAGCCTATGTTCGAGAAAATGGATTAGATCTTAATACAGAGAAAGATTTATTGAGAACGACGAAGCACTACGACATTAGCTTATAAGAGTTTCCACATATATTAAAATGGCATCCAATTGGGTGCCATTTTTTTATACTCCTTTTTGGTCGAGTTGCTTACTATAAAACGAAGGGTAAATTCCATACATTTTATAGAACGCTTTAGAGAACGATTCTGCACTCTTAAAGCCACATTCTTGCGCAACCGCCTTGATAGTATATTTTCTAAATGTTGCGTTGTCACGAAGTTCGTCAAACGCGAAAGCTACGCGCAACTCATTGATGTAGCTTGAAAAATTCTTGTCTTTCTTGTAGTTTATAACCTTCGAAAGGTAGGTAGAGTTGGTGTTACAGTCTTTGGCCAATTGTGTTAGCTTTATCTTGGGTGAAAGAAACCCTTTTTCTGCTTCAAACGTTTCTAGGTTTTCTAGAATTTCAGCAACAATATCATCTGCAATTTCTAAAGGCGCCTGAGTATTGGTATCTGACAGATTCTTAGAAGGTGCTTGCTCCGACTTTTGTTCCATGAGCATTTCGAAACGTTTCTGAAACACTTTTTGGCGTCGCACAAAATATACCAGCCCAAATAGACTTAGCAGAAGTATCGCTCCAATAATCCAAACTTTTTTCTGTGAAGATTGATGTTTTTCCTCCAGCCCTTCAATCAGTGCGTCTTTTTCTTCTAATAATTTAGGGATTTCATATTCTTCGGAAATTTTATCTTTTATATAAACCCGTTTCGTATTGATTAGTTTTACCACCAACACTAGCTTTTGCATATAATCTAGCTGTGTTTCCTGATCGCCTAGCTCTTGATGATAAGTAGCAAGTTTATCGTACACCACCGGCAATTCGGGATAGAGTACGCTTTTACGTTCGTAGATTGAATCTACCTTTCGAAAATATGCCACTCCTTCTTCCTTATTTCCTTGCTGAAAATAAATACTACCCATATAATAATTATAGTAGGTATCGTAACTATTAATAAAGTACTCCTTGTAGGCGTGGGCTTTCTGCAAGCTGTCTAGTGCTGCGTTATAATCTCCTTTTACATAGAGCGCAGTGCCGCTTTTAGAAACAAAGGCTTGATAGGTTATCGAATCTTTATTCTTTAAGGATTCTTGAATACCCTTTTTATAATATACAAGGGCAGAATCTGGTTGTTTTAATCTGACGTAACAATTCCCAATACCCTCGAGCGAAGCAATGTAATTTTCAGTGAACAGTTCAGATTGCTTATTCTTGAAGAGCAACTCTTTAGTAAGCAATTCTGTTTCAAGTGCTTTTTCATAATCACCCCATAATTCATTTACCCCGTTAATTTGGTGCAAGGCGGTAATCTGTTGATCAATATTATCTTTCTGTTTTGCATACTGATAGCCGGTAATCGCATTTTGGAGACTCTCTTCATATTTTTCGACATTGTAAAGGTAATACGACTTAAATAAATAACCGACGGCAGGAAAATTGGGATGCCTGCTGTTTTTAGAAAGGGTAATTGTCGTGTCAAGATATTTAATGGCATTCGCTTTAGTAGCTACAAACGCAAGGCGCTGATACCCCCTAGCCATTTTGGTACTATCTCTCTGTGCCCTAGCTTTCTCAATATATTTTTTTGCAATTTTGGTCGCTAACAGCGTATCTTTAATGTGGTTGTCGAACAATTCAATTAACTCTTCATAGCCCGCTTGTTCTAACGTACGTGCATCAACAGATTGCGCATGCACATTGTACATACCAATTAGCAAGACGAAAAATACGGATCTTAAAAACATACGGGTTAGATTCAATTTAAACTATATTCTATTTTAACCGACTGAAAACTTGGGTGTTTACAACAAATTTGAAGAAAATAGTAATCTAATCTTAGGATAATAAAGGTAGCTTTTTATGGAATGGTTTTAAAACAGTTGGTTTCAGATTCTAATAAAATATTTATACATATCTGGTTTTTAATGTTTTACATGTTTTAATTGCGGTCTTAATTTATAAAACCCGATACGCTTCTAAGATTTTGGAGCGGGTTGGTTTGTAGTTGTGCCACCTTAAAACTATATTTACGATAACCAGCTGGAATACACACCTTAAATACTCCATTCAGCTATGAAAAAAAAGATCTTTACAACCGCAATACTTTGTTGCATCGCTTGTTCTACACTTTTCTCACAGAACACTCGGTTTACAAGTAGTCTGTTCCAGTTAGATGAATTTATTAAGCGGCAAGATAAATTTATAGATTATACTGAAACAGATCGATACATTGGCACGCCTTACAATCACCCTGAATATCTTAACGGAAATGTATACGAAGGCCAAACTCTGCTTGCTAGCAATGTTGCTTTGCGATATAATGCAGTGGCAGATGAAATGGAAATTAAAGAATCTCTTCAGACCCCAACCGAAGAAGCACGACCTTTAACAAAATCGCCCGATATTTTTGTGAAAATTCAGGATGCTATTTTTGTCTTTGCCCCTTATATGGGTGGTATAGAAGGAGGTGGTTATTTTCAGGTACTTTACGAAGGTGAAAAAATAGATGTCTTCAAAAAATTGAACAAAAAATTTGTTCCTGAAAAGCCGGCAAAAACATCCATTACCCGCGGTACAAAAGCAAAATTTATTGATATTCCAACCTATTATCTTGTTTCCAAAAATGGAAAGTTTTATGAACTACCATCATCTAGAAACAAGAAGCTAAAAGTATTTGGAAAGAATAAAGAACTTATTTCTGATTACGTCTCAAAAAATAAATTGGATTTGAACGATGAAAAAGATTTGATTGCAACGGTGATCTATTTCAACAGTCTAAAAAATATAGAACTTTAATTACTTATCCTTTTACAAAATCTTTCAGGTAGTAAGGCTCAAAATAGGCTACATCTTCAAAATCTCTTTTCATAAATTTTTCTTCAGCAATTGGTGCTAAATCACTGGCCGACGGCATTGCATCTTTTACATACTTAGCGTTCTCGTGCGTAACTAACTTTTGGAATTTCTCTACGCCACTGCCTATAAAAGTGGTCGGGCCTTGTTGCAAATATTCTTCAAAAGAACTTTCATCTACTATTTCAGCTTGTGTTTCTCGCAATAGCTCATATTGCGCTCCAAAAACAGCAGCATATACTTCCATGCGCCGAGCATCTAACATAGGTATTATAAAGTCAGTTCCTTTTTCCTGACCTGCTAGTGCCCGCAATGTAGAAACACTTACAAGGGGTTTGTCGAGCGCGTAACACAGACCCTTGGCAGCAGAAACACCAATACGAAGCCCTGTGTAACTACCAGGCCCCTTACTTATCACAACGGCATCAAGTTGTTCTTTACCCACACCAGCCTCTTCTAGAACTAGATTGATAAAAACGTGCAGTTGTTCGGCATGGCTGTAACGATTACTCCTATCTTCTTTTAATGCAATAACGCTTCCGTTTACCGAAAGCGCTACCGAGCAATTTGTGGTTGCTGTTTCTATACAAAGTAATATCGCCATTATTCTTCGCTGTCTTTTGTATTGCTTACGCTCTCTTCTTGAGCTACGCTTACCTTATCACCAGCGTTCAATGTTTTGGTCACTGTTTTGTACGGTCCTGTAATGACAACATCGCCTTCTTTTAAGCCGCTCAACACTTCAATATTTGTATCGTCTTGAATACCTGTGGTAACCACCCGTAGTTTCGCGTCTTCTCCATCTTTCACAAAGACACATTCAAATTTTTCTTCGATAGCAGAAGAAGACCCTTTGGCCCGTGCTGGTTTTCTTCCGGCGGTGGTATCTGTTTTAATTACAATAGCACTAATGGGTACACCAATTATATTTTTTCGTTTGTTGGTAATAATATCTACTGTCGCTGTCATTCCCGGTCTAAAAGGAGAATAACTTTCTGGTTTTCCTTCGGTTAGATCTTTATACGATTCAGGCAAAATGCGCACCTTCACTTTAAAGTTGGTCACCTGATCTGCCGTAAGGGTACTTTGCGCCGAGTTGGCGATTTCGGTTACAACACCGCGAAACTCTCTTTTAAGATAAGCATCTACCTCTACGATGGTACTATCGCCCACAGCGACCTTTACAATATCATTTTCATTTACATCAACCTCAACCTCCATATTGCTCAAATTGGCAACTCGCAGTATTTCGGTACCGGCCATTTGGGCCGTCCCTACAACCCGTTCACCTAATTCTGCCGCTAACAATGAAATAGTTCCGCTCATTGGCGCGAAAATAGTAGTTCGAGACAAGTTATCTCTAGACTGCTTCACATTTGCAGAAGCACTTTGCACGCTGTAATACGCAGCCTGTACGTTGGCTTGCGCACCTTCATAATCTGCCACAGCTCGGTCCCATTCAGATTTAGAAATAACCCCTTTATCAAAAAGTGCTTTGTTCCGTTCGTAGCTTGCCTTACTATTTTTAAGGGCTGCTTCGGCTTGTGATAATTGGGCTCTCACATTTTGAAGTCCCGCTTGCGATTGGCTTACCGCAGCTTGGATTAAATCTGGGTTAATCTTTACAAGCAAGTCACCTTTTTCAACTTGTTGCCCTTCCTTTATGGGTAGTTCGATGATTTCTCCTGAAACTTCAGATGAAATATTCACCTCAACTTCTGGTTGTATTTTTCCAGTAGCTGCAACTGTTTCTGTGATATCGATGGGTTCAATTTTGGCAATTTCAACTTCTTTAAAATTACCTCCTTTACCGAACATGCCCATTTTTTTGGCAACAAGCATCAGGACAACTGCGAATACGAGAATTCCTAAAATCCAAAGTAACTTCTTTTTCATATCTAAAATTTTAATTCGGCTGGTTCTACTCCAAAATATAACTCTAATACTTTCAATTTAAAAATATAATCATATTTGGCTTGGTTCAGCGCAATAACTGAGTTATCGTAACGCACTTTACTCTGGCTAAAATCGAATGCATTGGTGAGCCCAACATCATATCGTTCTTTCGCATATTGATACGCCAATTCTTGACTTTCTAACGCTTTCTTTGCAGCTTCATACGCCTTTAACGATCCTTTCGCATCTACATAGGCCTGATACACATTACTCTCAAGGTCTAGTTTCGCCTGTTCAAGCTCAAAATTTGCGCGATCTATATTTACCTTGCTTCGCATTACGTTGCTTCTAACTTGAAATCCGTTAAATACGGGAATATTTAGTTGCAAACCATACGAAATACCATCGTTCTGGTATAATTGATCGATAAATGGGTCTGCTCCTACAATTTGGTTAATGGTGTTTGGAAATTCACCCACCACCACTTGTCCGGTTTCTTGTACTACGCCAATAGGTTGAATACTGGTAGGGTTATTAGGGTCTGGTATTTGAGCAAAACTCGTCGCATCGGTATAACGTGTGTCATATCCAAAAAAGGCAGAAAGTGTAGGCAAGTAGGCTCCTTTAGCAATCTGGAGATCTTTTTCAGCCAAGGCTACGTTCTGCTCTGCAATTTTCACTTCACTTCTGTTTTCGGATGCGGCTGCGATGATTTCTGAAACAGGCTTTTCGGCAATTTCGTTTTGTACCACATCGTATCCTTCATCTACAATATCGAAAGTTTCATAATCTTTAATGAGCAATAATTGCGCTAGGCTGATACGTGAAACGGTTACAGCATTTTCTAACACAGCTATATTCTGAAGCTCACTCGCATTGGTCGCTTCAATTTCTAACAAATCACCTCTTGGCAAGGTGCCCGCATCTACCAAAGCATTGGTACGTTCAATTTGTTCTATGGTTACTAAATTCTGCGACTTTGCAGACGCAAGATTCGCTTTATTGTTCAGAACGGTTAAGTAAGCATTGGCCACAAACAGTGCAATGTCGTCTTTCATCTTATCTAAACTGTATTGCGCTGCTAATTTTGAAAGCTTTGCACGTTGTAGCTGCCTCACATTCCGAAGTCCATCAAACAAAGTATATCCTACATTAATTCTTCCTGTAACCGATAAAAATGTGGTGGTCTGTGCATTGTTTGTTACTGGGTTAAAACTCAACCCTGTATTTTCTGACACACTTCCTGAAAGGTTCAAACTAGGGATAAAGTTTCCTACTGCCGACAAACGGTCTGCTTCGGTTACTTCTAAATTGAGTTCACTCTGCTTTACAGAAATATTGTTTTCCAACGCATGTTGAACACACTCCTTTAAGGTCCATTGTTTGTTTTGAGCCTGTGTGGAAAGGGTGATACACGCAAATAGAATTAAAATTCCGAATTTTTTCATGATTGATTATAGTTGAAATATACGTCTTTTGATTATTGAAAGTGTTACAATAATGGCTAAAAATTATCGTCCGCCAAATTCTGGCGCCGCCTTAAGTTGGTTCCAAACCTTGATATTATCTTCTTTGGTGATACCGCTCTTCACCTCTACATTAATACCATCGCTAATACCTAGCTCTATATCTCGGCGTTCAAATTCCTGTTCTCCCACGGCTACCTCTACGAAAGGTTTTTTGGTTTTAGGGTCGTATTGTACCAAGGCTTCCCGAAGGGCTAAGACATCTTCAGCCTTTGCAAGAATAATTGATGCATTGGCACTTAAACCTGCCCGAATAAAGGTAGTAGAATCTTGCTTCTTCAGCGTTCCTTTTATTTCAAATTGAATGGCACCATTCTCGTCTACCCCCTTAGGAGCAATATAATCTAATACCGCATCAAACTTTTTATTTTCAATAGCTCCTACCGTAATTTCTAACGGAAGGCTTTCTTTAATTTTACCTACTTCACTCTCGTCTACCTTGCCTTCAAAAATCATTTTGTCAACATCGGCCAAGGTTGCTATGGTCGTTCCATCGTTGAAATTATTGGCTTCAATCACCTGATTTCCAGTTTTTACAGGCACATCTAGCACCATACCTGCAACGGTAGCTCTAATTTCAGTATTTGCTGAAGCTCCAAGTCCACTGGTCGTACCTGTTTTAATGATATCGAAATTTTGTCTAGCTCCTGTGAGGTTCACCTTTTCTTGATTGTAACGCTGTTGCGCCTGATCATAGGAAAGTTGCGCCTGATCAAACTCATTCGCTGAAATCACCCCTTTTTCAAAAAGTTCCTTTTGTCTATTATAGATATTCTTTTGGCTTTCAAAAGCAAGTCGAGCTGTTTCAACCTGTGTGTTTGCAGCGTTGATATTATTTTTCGCACTCGTAAGCGACGAAACATTGGGAACCACTTTTACCTTTGCGATTAAGTCGCCTCGCTTGATCACATCTCCAGCTTCCACAAATATTTCATCAATGATTCCTGAAATATTCGGTTTTATGAGCACCTCTTCTTTAGGCACAATACTTCCTGTTGCTACTGTTTTTCTAACAATCGTTTGCGTGGTAGCGTTCTCTGTGGTATACGTGATAGGATCTTCCGCATTTTTTTGCCATAACCAAAACATAGCAATTGTGAAGAAAACAGCAATTGAGATTAAAATTATTATTGTAACAGATTTTTTCATTATAGTTGAAATTCTAGATTGATTATATATTCGTTAGTCAGTTCTTAAAGCGTCTACGGGTTTTACACGGATGGCATTTTGCGCGGGAATTAATCCTGCCAAAAGCCCTGAAACAATTAAAATGGTAAGTGCAATTAGCACAACTCCAATGTTCACACTTGGGTTTAAGAACATCATTTCTGAAGTATCCATACCTTCCATGGCATAATTAACTAAAGCTAATACGGCAGAAGCCAACGCAATGCCAGCCATTCCCGAAATAATAGTGAGAAATATCGATTCTAAAAGAATCTGCACCCGTATACTCCAAGGGGTTGCTCCTAGGGCACGGCGTATGCCAATTTCTTTGGTTCGTTCTTTTACCACAATGAGCATGATATTACTTATACCAATAATTCCTGAAAGCAGCACCAACACCCCAACAAAGTAGGCTACAAAATTAAGAGCGGTGAACAAGCCGGTTATCTTACTAAACTCCTCGAACAAGTCGAAATGCCCGATAGCTCTATCATCTTCAGGATGTATGGTATGTCTGTTTTTTATCACATCAAAAACCTGTGGTTTCAATTGGGTAATAGACGAGTTGTCGTTTGCGGTGATCGCCATCCACCCAACATTTTCTCCCATATTGAAAGCTTGTGAGAACGCTGTAAAAGGAACAAATATCTCTTTTTGGGCCTCTTCTGCATCACCTCCGTTATTCGATTTCTTTTTATAGGTGCCAATCACCATAAAGTTTACTCCGTTAATTTTTATATACGATCCAATTACTTCTTCTCCCACATCGTACAAGCCCGTTTTTACTGACTCACCAATGATGGCTACTTTTCTTTTCTCTTCAATATCTGAATAATTCAGAAACCTTCCAGAAGTGATATCCATGGGTTGTTGTTCGATGATTTCAGGATAATCGCCGTACACGTTATAAGCCCCTGTTTTCAATCCGCGGGTTACATTATTAGCCCCTCTAAAGCCACCGAGCTGATTACGAGGCGACACATATTTAAGATTGGCGACATTTTGCCGTATGGCTTCTACATCACCCACCTTAAATCGGTACCTTCTTCCTTTCGGCAAGCCTTTATAAGGTTTAGAAGCAGTTTGAGACCACATAAACATAGAATTGGTGGCCATTCCGTCAAACCCTTGTTTCACGCCATTTTCTAGACCGTTACCCGCTGCCAGTAAAATAACGAGAATGAAAATCCCCCAGAGCACACCAAACGCGGTAAGTAAGGTTCTAAACCAATTACTGCTTAGTGCCTCTATGATTTCGGCCCAACTATCTCGACTAAAAATTTTACTCATCTCTCAAGGCTACTATGGGTTTAATTTTGGCGGCTCTTCTAGCAGGAAAAAAACCTGCCAATGTTCCTGCGAGTATCAAAATGATTACCGTGGTAATGGCGACGCCAAAGTCTACCGACGGATTCCTGATATAGTCGGTTTCAATATAAGGCCCTACGAGTTCCAATAAAAACAAACTAAAGATGAGCCCCACGAATCCGGCTATAGCGGTAACAAAAATAGACTCGTGTAAAATCATTCCTATAATAGAAAGTGGTTGTGCCCCTATGGCCTTCCGAATTCCTATTTCTTTGGTACGTTCTTTAACAATTATGAGCATGATATTACTTACACCCACTACACCCGCAATGATGGTGCAAATCCCTACACCCCAGAAAAACCAACGAATCATATTCATTAAATCATAGAAGCGCTTTGCATTTTCGAGAGAGTTGTTGATGTTCACAGCGCGTTCATCGGTAGGAGAAATGCTATATCTGGTTTTTAGGTCAGTTTCAAGTTGTGCGCTAAACGCTTCAGAAGCTGCCAATGCCTTGTCGAAGTTTTCTTCGGGTTTTAGTGTAAATACAAGGCTACGCAAGTCGTTTCCGGCGTTGTAAATACGTTGTGACGTTGTGAGTGGAATAAAAATACGTGTTTCTTCACGTTCACCTCCAGGATCTGTGTAGACTCCCACTACTTTAAATTGAATACCCGTAATTTTAATGTATTCACCTATTGCATTTTTTTGTTTGAAAAGATCTTGGTACACCCGATTTCCAATAACTGCGACTTTTTCATAATTATCGAGGTCGCTATCGTTTATGAAACGCCCAGTCACCATAGAAGCATTTTCTAAGAATTGATAATCTCCGCGAACGCCTTCAATTCTGTAGCTACCGTTCTCATTTCCGTAGGAAGTAAGACCTCCCCAAATACTATACACACCCGACTTGTATTCTAGCTGGTCAATATTCTTTTTTTCGGCGATTTCATAATCTGTATTATCCATCTGGATGCGACGCCCAGGGTTTAATCCCTTAAAACTTTCAGAAGTCACCCCCGTCCATACGCTAATTCGATTGGCAGCATCCTGTTCAAACTCTTTTGCCACACCATTTTGCATACCTTGTCCAATGGCTAGTAAGATTACCAAGATGAAAATTCCGGAAGCCACCGAAAGACCCGTAAGGAAGGTTCGTAATTTGTTTTTACGAATGGTCTCAAAAATCTCCTGCCAACGTTCAATATTAAACATGCTCAATCGCTTTTTTATATGCCGTGGCGGCACGCACTTGGGATACCTTGCTATCGTCTATGATGATTCCATCTTTCAAATTTACAATGCGTTTACACATGTGTGCGATATCGTCTTCGTGGGTAACACAAAGAATGGTTTTTCCTTCGTCGTTAATACCTTGTATCAATTCCATCACTTCATACGAAGTTTTTGAATCGAGCGCACCCGTGGGCTCATCTGCCAACAACACTTTGGGGTCGCTCGCTAGGGCACGGGCAATCGCTACCCGTTGTTTCTGACCACCCGACAATTCATTGGGTAGATGTGTGGCCCAATCTGCCAAGCCTACCTTTTCTAGATAATGCATTGCTTTTTCGGTGCGAATATTTCGTTTAACACCTTGATAATACAACGGCATCGCCACATTATCTAAGGCATTTTTATAATTGATGAGATTAAAAGATTGGAAGATAAAGCCCAGAAACTGATTTCGGTATTTTGCGGCTATTTTTTCATTTAGGTTTTTGATGGGTTTTCCATCCAAATGATAGGTACCCTCATCTGCTTCATCGAGCATCCCTAAAATATTCAGTAAGGTAGATTTCCCCGAACCTGAAGAACCCATAATGGAAACCATCTCGCCCTCTTCTACCGAAAAATTGATGCCTTTAAGCACATGGAGAGAATTGGCCCCCATTTTGTATGATTTATGTAAATCTTTAATTTCTATCATATTACAAATGTCAACACGGCAAAATAACAGTCTTTTTAACTGAATTTTGCAAAATAAACGTTAAGACTTCTGGGGATTTTGGAAGGAAAGTCTTTATAGAGTAAGACTTTAGACATTCTCTATTGTTACAGTTGAAATGTGAAGGTTTTGTTAATTATCTTCTGCTTTTGCCTTTTGTCTCATTCTGTAAATCGCATATCCGATGCCGCCGATAAGCACGTACGGAATTAACATCAAGTAGAGAATTCCGTTGTTAATGCCTTTAGCGGCAGCCCCACCCTCTTCACTTTCCAGCACAGCGCGGCACATGGCACATTGGGCGTCAGCTGGAAGGGAAACCAGCACCAAAAGGACAAACATGATAACTATCTTTTTATACATTAGTAATAAGGTGAAATCATTAAGTAAACCACCACACCAGTGATTGCGACATATAACCACAGTGGAAATGTAATACGTGCTATTTTTTTATGCTGCGGAAAGTTTCCTGTGATAGCTCTTACGTACGTAATTAACACAAATGGAATAACCCCAATAGACAATGCTATATGACTGATTAGTATAAAGAAATATACATACCGCAGGGCACCTTCTCCACCATACGGAGTTGCATCTGAAGTCATGTGATAGGCAACATACATCACCAAAAATAAAACCGAAAGTACAATACAGGTTTTCATGATGTTTTCATGAATCTTAAGTTTACCATTTCTAACCATGATTACGGCAACGATGAGCAACAATGCTGTGAGTGCATTAATCGAGGCATAGATCGGTGGCAAAAATCCGAGGCGTTCTACACCCGGGATTCGGATGGTGAATAACACAGCTACGGCGATTGGAATGGCGATAGACAATATCCAAATCCAAATGGTATATTTTTTAGCTACGGTGTTTTTGGTTGTATTCATAATAGTTTTTCAATATCTTCTATAAGCATTTGCACTCCTTCTTCAGACAGACCGTCGTAATAGATAATCGGGTTTCCGTTTTCATCAATTCGGGATCTAATGTTCCCTTCTTGGTCGATAAGTGCGAAATAGCCCGAATGTTGAAACTGGTCTTCTTCGTCCATACCTTCGGCAGCATACAAATTAAATCCTTCGTTTGAAAGTTGAAATATTTCTTCTTTATTTCCCGTTAGAAAATTCCAGTTCGGATGGGTAATTCCGTATGCTTGGGCATAATCCTTTAAAACTTCTGGCGTGTCGTAAGTTGGGTCTATACTGATAGATGCGATGCCAACGTTTTCGCCTGGATATGCTTTAGCAACCTTTTGCATGTTTTGGTTCATTACGGGGCAAATATCCTGACACGTACTAAAGAAGAATTCAACCACATACACCTTGCCTTTGTAGTCTGCATTTGATATGCTATCACCGTTTTGGTTTGCAAACTGAAAGGCTGGAACTTTTTTATTTCCTATAAAAGCCAGTGTATCATTCTGCGTATCGTTTCGTTCTAGATGATGGCGGTCTTTATCTACCACTCCGTCATTGTTGATACGGTTTAAAATCTTCGGAATAAAAATGATTCCGAAGAGTAAGATGATGAAAGATATTCCGATATACGAATAGTTCTGTTTTTTCATATCAGGTTTAGATTTCTCTATCTGCTTTGTATTTTTTGAGCGCCAAGCGATATTCAGCCAGCACTACTTTAATATCGTCGCTCATTTTATTATTGATCTCGGCGTAATTTGAAGCATCGTAGCCATAGAGCATGCCCACGTCTTCATCATCAGTTCGCCCGCGAAGGTTTCGTTGTTTATCGATAATAAACACATAGTCTGTAGCAAAATTTTCATTGAGGGCTCCATCAGACCTCAACGAAAAAAAAACATCTTGTATGGCTTCCGCAGTTCCCACGGCGAACTTCCAATCTTGGGGGTTTTCAATTTCGGCAAGTTCGTCTTTAAGGGCCACAGCCTCGTCAACTTGGTCTGAGGTAATCAATGTTACAAATTGAAATTCTTCAAATTGATGGTTTTTCTTGTAAATTTTATGGGCGAGGTTAAATGCATTTGCTTTTCTCGCTTCTAGCTCATTTCCGAAGAACACCAACACCGTAATTCTATCTTCTAGGATAATGGGTGCTCCATCACTATCGACAAACCGATGTAGTTCTTGAACATTTTCGGTAAGGGTAGGTAGTTTTACAAAATTGTTGACACCCGTGGCAAAAAAAAGATATACCGATATGGGTAACAGGAAAAGAATACTAAGTACCAAATACTTCTTCATAGGGCATTCAAATAATGAGTGTTATGGCTTCTAAAACGAATTGAAGTAACACTTTGCAAAAATACGCTCCAAAGAGAGGTTGAACAACTTTTAACCATAAAAAAACCCAACAATACTGTCGGGTTTTTCTATAATATTTAATCGATGGTTAAAAATCGAATTTTACGTAATTGCTTTTATATACTTCGTAAATATAATCTCCTTCGATAAGTAGTATCAAAATCAGGTAACAGATCAGAAACACGCCTGTCCATACTACAGCACGGCGCAACGAGCTCTTTTCGTCTCGCATGTGCATAAAGTCCCACGTAATGTAATATGCTTTTACTAGGGTCAGAATAATGAAAATCCAGTTCAGATATTTCATTGCCAAAAAGCGGTTCTCCAATAAAAATTCAGGCTTAAGGATACCCAGTGCTACTTCTATGATCGTAACAATAGAGAGAAAAACAAACACGCCCCATATCTTGGCGATGTTGCTTTTAAACTTCAGCGTTCCTCTAAATATTGCTAATTTATGTTCGTGTGCCATTGTTTTTGAGTCTTTAATATTTCAGACTTACTATTTAATTTAAACGAGATAGAAAAAGGTAAATACGAATACCCAAACTAAATCTACAAAGTGCCAATACAGTCCAACTTTTTCAACCATTTCATAACTTCCTCTACGCTCATAGGTACCTATGATGACATTAAAGAATATGATGATATTGATGAGTACTCCCGTTAATACGTGGAAACCGTGAAAACCGGTAATAAAAAAGAAGAAATCTGCGAATAGCGGATGCCCGTATTCATTGTGTTTTAGGTTCGCACCTTCTACAACTAATTTCCCGTCATTTACAATTTTTTCGATAGACTCCTCACGACTTAACACAGTAGGTTCTCCGTTTTCGTCATAATATTGGGTTCGTACCAAGAGATTGTCGTTTGCTAAGAATCCAGCTTTTACTTCTTCAAAAGAGAAGGTAGTTTGGGTTTCTTCGGCTTCGTACCAAACTCCATTGCTTTCTTCATGTACGTTACGGGCTGTTGGAATTTTTTCAGCAAAATCTGCTATTGCCACTCGTTTCCCTTCAGTATCTAAGAATTGGATAATTTTTCCACCTTTGGTCTCTACAGCACCATAATCACCTTTAATAAAGGTAGCCCATTCCCAAGCTTGTGAGCCCACAAAAATTGCTCCTCCAATGATGGTAAAAAACATGTACCAAATCACTTTCTTCTGCTGCATTTTATGTCCTGCATCTACCGCCAATACCATAGTCACCGACGAGAAGATTAATATAAAGGTCATGAATGCCACGTAGTACATGGGCGCTGGAACGCCATGTAAGAATGGAACGTGCGTAAATACCTCATCTGCGATGGGCCAAGCGTCAATAAATTTGAATCTAGAAAAACCGTATGCGGCAATAAAGCCCGAGAAGGTCAATGCATCAGATACGATGAAAAACCACATCATCATCTTACCATAGCTGGCATTTAGCGGTTTGTTCCCTCCGCCCCAGGTTTTTCCTTCGGTTCCTGTTTTTGCAACAGTAGTGTCCATAGAAAGTAGTTGGTGTTAATTCGGTGTCAAAAATACGATTAATATTTATTTAACGAAACTTCAAGTATCAATTTATATTCATCCTAAAGTAATCGCTTCTCCCATCACAAATCATCGTGGGGCATGGTCGATCTTTTTTAAACAAAATAGATAAACAACAATAGGTAAATCCATAGTATGTCTACAAAATGCCAAAAAGTAGCAGCCAATTCAACCCCTAGGGTATTTCCGTTGGAATACTTTTTACGGGCATGCTGAAAAATCACAACCAAAAGGCTTATAAGACCTGCAATTACGTGTGCAACATGCAACAGCACCACTAAATATAAAAATGATGTTGTAATGGTACTCTCACTACCGGTAAAATAATATCCCGCAGCTACAATTTGGTTAAACCCTACAAATTGAAAGGCTATAAAACCTAATCCGAGTAAAAGCGTAATGACCAAGAGCGCCATCCCTGCACCATGAATACCCTTTTTTATTTTTTGTTTTGCCAGATGTACAGTAAGACTGCTCACCAGAATGAGCACAAGGCTGATGTAAAATGCGTTGGGGATTTGGAAATCTGTTAACCAATCGGGGCGCTCCTTACTTACTACATAAGCACTTGTAAGACCCGCAAAACTCATAGAAAGACTGATAATTCCAAACCAGAGCATCATTTTTTTTGCTCTGATGAGTTTTTGCCTTTCTGTACCTTCTGTATAATTTGCCATTATTTAATTTTTCCTTTGGAAAAGCAGCTATTTCCCAAGTTGCTCTTCTGAAATAGTTGTTATCTAATAAACTTATCTGCTACATAAATAATCTGAAGCAAGGTGATATAACTTACACTTACGAGCATAAGTTGACGTGCCGCCACGTCGGTTTTTTTCTTAAACAAGCGAAACGCATAATAAATGAGCCAGATTCCCAGACCTCCCACCAATACTGCTGAAATAGGCGTGATATACAATCTGCCAGTTACCCCAACTGCAGGAATAAGCGATGCGAGCACCGTCCAGATACTGTATAAAATTACTTGTATGGCAGTTCCTTTGTCGCGTTTCCCATTGGGAAGCATAAAAAAGCCTCCCCGTTTATAGTCTTCGAACAAAAACCAACCAATTGCCCAAAAGTGGGGAAACTGCCAGAAAAACTGAATCATAAACAAAGTACCCGGTTCGATACCAAAATCGTTTGTAGCCGCTACCCAGCCCAACATAAATGGAATAGCCCCCGGAAAGGCTCCCACAAATACTGAAAGTGGCGTACGTGTTTTTAGCGGAGTATACAAACTCACATACATGAAAATAGAAATGGCCCCGAACATCGCCGTTTGCGGATTTATAATATACAACACCACAATACCAATCAGCGTAAGGACGCTGGCCAATATAAAGGCTGGAGTTACCCCAAGCCGTCCTGCTGGGATAGGCCTATTTTTGGTTCGTTCCATTAAAGCGTCTAAATCGCGTTCGATGATCTGGTTAAAAACGTTGCTGGCCCCAACCATACAGTATCCTCCTACACAAAGAAGCAGCAATTGAAAAAAGTCGATACTTTCGGCTCCTAACAAGTAACCAGCCACCGAAGAAAATACGACACTTACGGAAAGGCGCATCTTTGTAATTTCGGTGAAATTCCTAACGATAGAAACAGGCAATGAAGAAGTTTGGGTAACTGCCAAAATGAGTTCGTTTTAAAACGCTGCAAAGATACGTGAACCACCTATTTTTCACAATATAAATACCATATACTTGCATGAACAAACGGTTTTTTTATTATTTTGAGCCCTCAATTAAATCATGATATAATGAAATTAAATTTCGCACTTGTAATCGCCCTATTTATATGCACATTTTCGTTTGCACAGACCGATGAAGAAATAGGAAATGATCCAGAACTAACTAAAAAAGCAGAAGAGAAAGCCAAAAACAGGCCAGGCACCTACCCTGTCACAGATAATATTTTTATGCTCAAAGGAATGGGCGGTAATATTGCCGTTCATCACGGGATAGATGGCGTGCTGATGATTGACACCCAATTTGAGAATATTTCAGAATCGATACTAGAAGCCATTGCAAAAGAAACTGATCTACCGTTAGAATTTGTCATAAATACCCACGCACATGGCGATCATACTGGTGGTAATAAAAACTTTAAGCGAAAAGGGGCTACTATTTTGGCCCATGAGAACACAAGGGATATCATGCTTTCCAAAATGTATAAAACAGCCGAGCAACAAGCATTGGCTGATCTTGAAAAAAGTATTGATGAAGCCAAAGGCATATCTGGCAGCGGAGAAAAATTAGCTGCCATGGAGGAAACCAAAGAAGAGCTGATGATCAGAATTCGAGAGCAGGCTCAAGAAAACATGGAAATAGATTACGAGCAATTACCAGCCATTTCATTCCAAGACGATATGTTGTTTCACTATAATGACGAAGAAATAAAATTATTTCACATCCCGAATGCACATACCAAGGGTGATATTATGGTTTATTTTCCGAAGAGCAACGTAATTCATACAGGTGATGCCTTTGTGAATGGAATGTACCCTTTTATCGATTTTGAAAATGGAGGTAGTTACGAAGGATACCAGCGTGGACTTACAACCATCATGAATCGTGCAAACGACGAGACTGTAATAATTCCTGGACACGGAAATTTAGCAAACAGAGCCGATGTTATTGAAATGCGCCGCATGATGAAAATTTTCTATGACAAGGTGGTTGTAGAATACATGATGAACAAAACTGAAGACCAAGTAGCCGAAATGCGAAATTTTAGTGAATTGTTTGATGAAAAAGGCTATGGAGACGGGTTTATCACCACTGAGCGTTTTCTACGCAGCGTTTACAAAGCAGTAGCGCTGGAAAAAGGTAGAGAACGAGATAAAAATAAAAGGCAAACCGAATTACTGAAAAAAAACCAAGAGCGCGCAAAAAAAATGGACGAGGGTAGGCAGTAAAATCAATCCTTTACCTAAAAATCGTGATACCAATTAAACAAATCGGTGCGTATTCCGAAGTTGACCCACGTGGTCGTATTTTCAAAATTGGTAGCCGTATTTTCCATAGGTTTAAAGTCTCTGTAAATTAAGCTTGCGTATACTTTTAAATTGGTTGCAGGATTTAATACATACCCTCCTTGTATTTCTGTATGGAAAAAGTCGGTTGTGTTTCCCTGGCCTACTTCCACACCAGTGTCAAAGGGCCTTATGTCTTCATCTCCATAAATATTTCCGCCGTAGTAAGGAATACCTTCTGCAGGTGGTTCGAACTCTAACCCTCTTTTGGCTACAATCACTTTTAAATCTCCAAACCATCTCCCTTTTTGATATCGTGCAATGGAAGTAAATTCTGAAACATTAGCTCCCAACGTATGGGCCAACGACTGGTTGTTATGCCCATAATTCAACGTAATCGTATTATGCGAATACGTATACGGCCGTATTCTGTTGTATTCGGCTTGTAGATAGAGCCCTTTTAACCCAAAGGCATCGTAGTATTTTGCTCCCAGTTGATAGCCGTATTTATTCTTCCAGCTTTTCTCACCACCAAAAATATCACCAGATGAAAATTCATCGATCACAACCTGGGTATAGGCATTTACACGATCGGTAAATTTATATTTTGCACTCAGGCCGATCAGAGCATTACCCGCTCTAGAACTGGTAGAAAACTCGATGGCACGGTAAAAAATTACCGGGTTCACATAGTTGAAATCGAACCCCCTATCGTTGCTGTTTTCCCAAATCACAGATTCGAACAAACCGATGTTCAGGCGTTTGGTAATATTGTAACTCAGATAGTGACTTGCAACGAATTTCGTTCTGAAAGCGCCGTCTTCAGTCACTTCCCGTCGCACATCCCGTAAACTCATCCATGTGTTGGTATACTTTAACTTCCACACGGTGGTGTTCAGTTTGAAAAAAGGATACGGAGAGGCATTATCACTTAACAACAATGAGCGATAACCATCTCCGAAGAAGAGTTTTCCATGCCCTAATTGCACATTAAACCATTTACTAGGTGTGTATGAAACATGTCCGGTGGCGACTGGATAATCGTACGAATCGTCTCTAAATCTTTTGGCAATCCCCCTACCTGGAATGATACCGGGATTGCCCCCCGAGGGTCTGAGCGATTCAGTAATACGGTTGTAATAATCTGCAAAACGTCCTTGGCTCTCGTAAACAACGGCAAAGAAATTAATCTGTTTCCCAATTCCACCCTGGGTATATACCAGACGGGTGTTGTTATAGGTATCTATATCGGCATCGGTATCTTTTCCAACTTGTAAATCGACTCCAGGATCTAGTGTAAACCAAAAATCTTTGGTTTTTAACTGCACCATGTGTTCATTCCAGAATTTTCTACCAAACCAAGATGATTTGTTCTTTAGTAACTTCTGATTTTCCGTTTCGAAATTGTAGTACTTATTCACTTCAGAGTACACATACGGTTTTTGCGCAGTGTGGTTATTTATTCCCACACGGTTCATGGCAGGGTCAAACAAACTGTAATTATGGTGTGACAGCGGTATATTAATTGCGCTTGAATATTCCTCGTTTTCATACGGGAACTTTTCAATGGCGTCATATTCATTTTTTAAGGTATCTACTTTTTCGCTTTCTGAAGCTTCGGTTTCCGCAGCAACAAGCACAGAAGTTCCTGGTGCTTTTAAAGGGATGGCTAGCGGCAACGTAAATTGCACATAGGTTGGATTGCCGTTATATGTTGCAGGAATTATTTGAGGCATGGTTTCAAAAACACGCTGGGCTTCCTCTTTTAATTCATTATAGATTGCATCGGCATAGAGCAATTTGAATGTTCCCGATTTATCAACTTCAAAAAATAAGGTCATTGAACCACTATACTTTTCTGTAATTACGATTTCAGGAACCTGAAAATTTGTGTAAATATAATTTTGGAAGGTGGTTGTAAAGCAAGTTTCAAGTGCACTAATAGGAACTTCAGCACATTCGGGGAAGACAGGATATTTTTCTACGCTAGTAACAGAATTCTGGGCATTTAGGCTAAAGCAGCTGGTTAGCACCAGAAAGACAAGGAGGTTCTTCATTGGGCGGCGATCTTAATTTTAGCGAAAGATACGTTTTTTTGAAATGCCCTAAAAAAAGTTGCCCACTCGTTTAAAGTGGGCAAAGTACTGTTAGTTATGTACCTGAAAACTTATAGGAACTGAATACGAAACATTCACCGCCGTAGCTCCTTGTCTACCGGGAGTCATTGTGGGCAGTTTCTGAATCACCCGTTGGGCTTCGGCTTCTAATTTCTTATCGGTAGCCCTAGCACGGATATCTACCACATTTCCGTGTACATCTATGGTAAATACGGTATATATTTTTTGGGTGCTCCCCGGCTCGAAGTAATCGAACTTACCAGCGTCAAATTTCTTTGCAATAAAAGATCTGATCTTCGAAGACATACAATCTATCTTCGCATTGTTTCCCATTGCACCTTCACAACCCGGAAATACAGGAACAAATTCTACCCCTAAAATTGTGGCAGTTTCAGTTGTAGCATCGCCATCAGGCTGGCTAGGAACCGTAGGTGTCGTCACGGGGTCTCCTTCGGAAATCGTCTTACCTTCCAGTTCTGTAGCTGTATCCTCTATTTGGGTAAAACTGTGGGTAATTGGCTTGGCCGCTTGCACCGGAACCCGCTTTACCGGCTTCGTTGGCTTTTTGACAGGTGTCTTCACAGGTTTCTTTTCGATTACATAATCTAGAAAAGGTGGCTCCTCCCAAATACGTTCTTTGTTTGCCACAACTGTTGGGTTACCCATGGCGACTTCAATTTCCATAATGAAGAACATGGCCAATAAACTTACAATAAGACCAACCTGAAAGAAGATCCTAGAATTCCATGGAATGTTAATTTGCTTTTTTCCGTTTGTTTTCCTTGGTACTTTTGTAGTGGTACCACACACATTACTTGATGGTTTCATACTATTATATTTAGAAGTTATAATACTATTGAAACAAGTGTTGTGCCAAAAAAAAATCCCGCTTCGTTTGAAGCGGGATTTGATATCTATATACTAGGAGATTAATTCTCTACTTGGAATAAGATTGGCAGCGCATAAATTACACCTACTGCTTTTCCTCGTTGCATACCAGGCGTCATCTTAGGTAATGATTTTACCACATTAACTGCTTCAGATTCAAGCTTAGGATGCGGTGCTCTTGCACGCACATCAACTACGTTTCCTTTGTTATCAATTTTAAATTGAACTGAAATACGTTGTCTTCCTTCCAATCCTAGGTCGTTTGCCAACTCGGTATTAAATTTTTTCTGTACGAATTTCTGAATTTTCTCAGACATACATTTTTTCTTCGCTGCATTGTTCCCTGCAGTTTCACATCCAGGATAAACCGGTACGTTTTCAATAACTGCGAAAGGTACATCTTCGATCACCTCTTCAACGGCTTCTTCGATCTCTTCGATCTCCATGATTTCTTCTTCCTGATTTGTTTCAGTAGACTCAATAATGGTTTCCTCAACTTCTTCCTCATCTTCTACTACTTCAATAACCTCAGGTGCTGGTGGTGGCGGAGGTGGTGGTGGTGGAGGTGTTAACTGTTGGGTAATTGGGATTTCCTCATCAAGATCGTCACCTACATTTAGCTGGTCTGCAGCCAAGTTATCCTTATCGTACGTTTTCCACTCAATGGCTTGCCACGCTACAAAAAGCATGAATGCAAGACCAAACAGCAAGAAGACTGAACTCCACTGCTTGATATCTGCCTTTGGGTTCTTTTTAATTTCCATAATAGAAGTATTTAATTGTTGCTAATTTAAATAAAATATGGGGTTCTATAAAACGAAATATCAAATTTGATTGCCAAAATAATTACGTACCCTATAAAAGAGGATAGCGCCCAATGCTATACCTGCACTGTTTGCTAACAAATCCCATACATCTCCATGCCGTAACGGAATGAAGTGCTCTTGAATTACTTCAATTACTATGCCATATAAAACACACGCTACCAGTATAGTAAAAACACAAGTGATGGGTAAACGGTTCTGTTTTCGTTTAAAAACAACCAACAACCAAAGTATGGCCAAGCCAGCATTCATGGCAATATGCACTACTTTATCTATAGGAAAGCGGGTTGGAGGAACACTTCTTCCAGGCAGTAAAAATGCTATCGTAATCAGAATTGTGAACGTTACAGCAAGAAGCAGTAGGTTTTTAGGCCCCAATAATTTCTTTATAGGCTGCATCGTCTAGTAAATCTTCAATTTCAGAAGGGTTTGAAATTTTAATTTTTACCATCCATCCATCTCCATACGGATCTGAATTGACCATTTCAGGTTCTGACTCTAGGGCTTCGTTAAATTCGATGATTTCGCCAGATAGCGGTGAAAACAAATCTGAAACGGTCTTTACCGCTTCCACTGTTCCAAATACTTCTTCTCTATCTAAAGTTTCATCAACGGTCTCCACTTCAACATAAACAATGTCGCCTAGTTCGCCCTGTGCAAATTCAGTAATCCCAACGGTAGCCACATCGCCTTCTATGCGCACCCATTCATGGTCTTTGGTATATTTAAGGTTGGAAGGTACACTCATGATAATTTCAAATTATTGTAATGATTTATAATTAATTTTTAATTTCCGAAGTTATATCGCAGGGTAAACCCAGAACGTATCGTAGTTTGTGGGAATGCCGTTGAAATAGCATATTCAGAGAACGTATAATCGAAATAGAACAATGCCGTAAGATTCTTGCTCAATGCATAATCGGTTATAAAATTAAGTCCGTAAATAGTCTGTCCGGCTGTTGTTTGGTTGTTGTTGATATCTAAGTATCGAATAATGGTTTTATTATCTCTTCGAGAAACATCAAGCTTAAAGTTCAGGTCACTTTTCAATACCTTCTTCTTTCCACCAAAATTGGTCGCAATACGAAGATCTTTTACTCGGTACCCTAGCCCCAAAATAATTTCGTTTCCTTGAATTTCAGTAAGAAGATTATTTGCAAAACTTAATGACAATGCTCGATCTTTTCTAAGTTCGGCCAATATCTTAATCGAATTTTTCATTTCAAAATCAAGACGAATCAAAGGCGAAAACTGCTCGGTAAGGTTTACATTGGTAAGCAAAATCTCACTCTTGAAATCTCCTGCTTGGTCGGTAGCGGTCGGATTGTTGATGTCGTAATCTAAATTTGTCTGGAACTGGTTCACCGTATAGCTTGCACGGTAGCCATGCTGTACAGAAAATCTCTTGAAACGATCTTTAAACCACTTCAACTTCATCAAACCAGTATACTTAATATCCCAGTTTGGCAACGGAATGTCTCTTAAAATACCTGTCTCCTCATTAGATGCATCACTTCCTTTATAGGCAGCAACAAATGCAGGTAACAATACATCTTGGCTATTTGGTCCAAAACCTACCGGATACCCTGTTTCTTCATCAACTGGGAAGCTTGAGGTTCCGTAGAATTCGGTAGCCAACCTTCTTGCAACTATCAATCTGTTGCCCCTAAAATCGTTAAAGGCATCAGAATTGTTTTCATCACTCTGACCAAAGGCTGTCTTTATTAATAAGGTTGAAATATTAAAATTTCCGAAGGTATTCGGTGTCAATGACCTATAGATTTCATCTTCAACGATATAATTTTCTGTATAGTTTTCAGAATAAATTCTATTTCCATTAATGTCAATCTTCAGATCGTCTAAAGGCTCCAAATTAATCTGAGCATCCAATTGTCTGCTTTCAACCTCTGTATATTGCTCGTTGAATTCAGGATACAATGTTAACCACCCCATGCGTGCAGCTCTGTCTCTAATTTCGGCTTGACTACCAAAAGTAAAGCCTGCAGAAGGCTTAAGGGTACCGATAAAGCCGATGGACGGTGTATAACCCGGTAAGAAAATACCTTGATTTTCTTGGTAGTTGAATTGTATCTTTTTAATTGAAGTTACCAAACCTATAAGTGTATTGGCTGCTTTTTCACCTGTACTCAGTGAGGTGCTTCCTGCCCCTCCAGCGCCGCCTCTCGAGCCGCCTCCAACACCGCTGTTACCGCCACCTAAAGTAGCTCCACCTGTTCTGGTGTCTCCACCTTTATCGTTGTTATCACCAGATCCGCCATCACCGCCTTTTCCACCGGCGCCACCTTTACCTCCAGCATTTCCAGCACCACCACGACTTCCCGCAGCTCCGCCGGCACCACCACTCCCGGCGTTGTTAACACTTCTGGACGCTGTAATTTTGGTAAGGCCAACATAACGGTAGAACTTATTCATATCTAAAGATGAATTAATTCTGTGCGTTTGTGCGTTCTGGATTGAATTTCCTAAGTTGAATGTGTCTACCGTTCCGTCAGATAATGGAATTTCAATACTGTTGAAAAGATCACTACCATCTTGCCATTGGAAATCACCTGTATACGAGTACGTAGCTCTTGCAAAATCTAAAAACGGAAATTTGTCGAACGGCAGGTCGTAATTTACCTGCAACGATTGGAAGTGCTGGTTAGGGTCTCCAATATCGAAGAAACCATCCCAAACGCCTACGGTGTCATCGGCAAAACCTTCATCGTCAATATAGTTGGTAACAATTCGGTTGTTCGACGTATTAAAGTTAAATCGAAGTGATTTGGTGAGGTTGTAATTCACCGTGTACTGCCAATCGAATAAGAAATTACGTTGATACAAAGTTGGCAGACCAATATTTCCAGGAAGCAAGTTGAGTTCTCTAAATTTCTGCTCGTTATACTGTCGCGTAATGTTCGAGCTTACCGTTAAACTTGTAGGCAAGTAATTTACATTGAGATCTTTTAAGAATTTCCAATACTTTCCTGTAAACAAGGAATCGTTCTTCTTAAAAGGTTCAAATGGCTTTTGGTTGAAACTATAATTATATACACCTCCCAAGCGCACATTTTGTTCTAATGCATCCTCAATTTCAAAATCATGGTGATCTTCTTGGTTGTATGAAGCTGAGAAGGTAAAGTTTTCGATGTCGTAAATCTGTGGTTTCCCATCGCCTGTTCTGTCTTTTCGAACCCCAATCGCATTTATACTTTGTCGTTTGGTATATTCTACAGATTGCTCACGAATACGTTCGCGTTCTTCTGGGTCTTCTGTGTTATCAAGTCGTGCATCTAGCTCAATATCCTGGAATTCAGGATCGAACTGTGGTGTAATCAATTCTTCTCCGCGACCGTAGCTTACAGGTAATTGGATTCCCCATTTAGGTGGCAACATCTGCCCTACATTCACGTTGGTGATTACGTCGTATTGTTGTAAATCTTCTCGACTTCGCTGGTTCGGACCTTGTTCTATCGACCCAAATCCTACTGTGCTTCGTCTTCCGGTTCCGCTAATGGTTGCAAAATCTGCAAGGTTGGCGTCTACACTTGCCACGGCAGCCCAGCCACCTTGATTTTTCAATTCTGAAAGGCGAAGTTCATTAAACCATGCTTCACCACAAATTTCTTGTCCGGAGTTGTTTTTAAGTCCGAGCATCACAATTCGCACATTTCCAAAACTCGGATTTCCTTTAATACCGATGCGCAATTCATTTTCTGAACCTAGCGTGCTAGGATCTAACTCAGATTGGAGGAAGAATGTAGTTTCGGTTGGATCAAAACTAGGGTCGCCCAGCACTCTGGTTTTCAATTCTTGTAACAGACTTAAAGGCAAGCGCAACCTATTTTCAACAGGCCAGATTTCTTCCGCAGAAGTACTACCAAAGGCTGTGGTATTTAACGGGATCTGAATTTCATAGAAGTTTTGATCGAGGTCATTCCCCAAACGCATAAATGCTACCATATCACCATCAGACAATGGCGTTTGGTTTTCTAGGGATTCGGCATGGATAAACATTTCCAGGTTTTCATACTGGCGCATGTCTATGTTGAAATTTTTATACACCCCTCTACCGTCGTTGTTTTCTAGGCCGCACACACGTAATGCAAGTGATTGCTCGTTTTGGCGAATGAGGTTGTTATTGTTGTTCAGCTCTTCACGGAATACTCCTGGAGGCAACACATAAGGAATAGGAGAACGCTGGTCATTCTCTTCAATACTAACCGCTTCATTCTCGAACACGGTGTCATCCATCTCAGGGTCTTCTCCGGTGATATCTAACGATTGTGTAAATCGTCTGTAATCTCCTCTTACCAATTCTAATGTACCAAAACGCAGTACTGTACTCTGTGAGAATTGGCTCATATACATTCGCATAAACCGAATCGATCTAAAGTCTGAGATACCGTTCACCGCCTCATCTGGCTGACTAATAGGAACTTTAAACTGTACCCATCGCACTGGAATTACGTTATTATCTTGTGTCGTAACGTCTATTTCTCGAACATCGGTAATAAAATCTTCTTGGGCACCATTTAAGCTGGTGTTGTTTTCAACACTCATCCCACGATAAATTGGCACTTTGTATTCGTAATAGCTATCTACCGTGTTCAAGCTGTAATCACGGTTAATATCTTCCACATCTGGTTGTGCGGTGTTTCCTCTATTATCATTCTCTACTGCTTCTGGAGAATTTCCTTCAGAACCGTTAAAAAACAAGTAACGCTCTAGAATGTTTCCTTCTGCTTGTAAAAAATATTGATAGTTATCTCCGGCAGGATCGGGAAGGCTTGCAAATGCCGGAAATTGCGATGCTTCTGTTGCATCAGAAAGCCCGTCAAAACCAATATCTTGATTAATTCGCTCTTGCCCTTGCGTATCGAATGTATATACCAACGCTTGGTTGGTAGGCACTTTACCCCAAGCTGTTGGAGTTGTATTTGCAACACCTCCATCTTCTGGCAATCCGTTTTCGTATTGTTTACGACCATCCTTCAAGATATCTTCTGAAATATTACCCAGGTTGAAAGTAACGAAACCTTGATCGTTGATACTTTCATCGTGCACGTAGGGGTCCATTACCCAAAATTGGATAAACTCTACATTGGCACGTTCAAAGTCGGTAGTAGTTAGCTGTCTAGAAATACCCGCCCAACGCGTCTCTGGGTTTGGCAGTGTATTGGTTCCTGCCGCTTCTGGGTTAAAGTTGTATTGTCCCCTTCTGCTCGGGTAATACGCCATATCTAATGAAAAGATGGCTTGTGTTTGCCCTTGAATCAAATCTTGGTTAGGGAAAATTTCATCTCTAAAAATTCTTCTTGTAAAGGGAGATGAGAGGTCTTCATCGGTAACTCCATCAGGTCGTTGGCCACTATAAAAAACAGGGTCGATGGTATACCAATTTAATCCTGCTCGATTGTAGTTATACTGAAGATTTCCGTTAGCAAATTCTCCGCCAAGACCAATTGGTGTACTCGCCAGTGTCCAAGTAAGGGGAGCGCTCACATCAATCCCTGTTTGTGACGCTTCAAAATCATCTACATACGCGGTAGTTTTACCGTCGAAATCGGAGATTTTAGGAGCTCCAGGCATTAAGTATGCAAACTCACCACGTAACGATATATTCGAGACCACATCGGTATCTATGTTTGGTAATTTGTTTACCAAGCGAGTTAAGAATGGAACTTCTGTAGAGAAGTTTGCATTCAAGCCAAAAATAGTATTATTAATTGGCTCGGTATCGAAAGAAGACTTTTGTGTAAGTGGTCGTTCATTCAAGTTCAAATAAGTAGCACCAAGTTGAAATTTATCGCTGAACTTATGTTCCACATTCAACCCTGTGAACCGTCTTGTTTGCTGGCCAAACAACGTATTATTTTCAGTAGTAATATTAATTGGGACGTTAGAAGCTTGCAATGCAGGATCGATGATTTGTACACGTCCTAACTGATAGTTAACAGTATAGTCTACACCCTCTACCAGTGTTCTTCCTCCTGCAGTTACGGTAACCGATCCCTGAGGAATATTGAAGGCTCCAATTGGGATTCCGTCTGCACCTGTCGATTTGTAGCTTCCCTTTAATTGAAATTTATTTTTGTCACTTCCTTGTTGTTCCGCCTGTATTTTTGTGGTTGAATATAAAGTTCGGTACACATATTTAGCTTGGTTCGCGTTATATGTTTGTTGATTATCATAATCTCCCGGGCCCTGATCATCATTGTCGAGCTTATCGAATAAATACGACCCAAAAGGTTCTACGCTAGTAAAAATGATATTTCCATTTTGTTGGTCTACGGTGATACCTGGCAAGAAATCGAAAAAACCATCACCGCCTTGCTGCGGATCGCCATTAAAGTTCACCCTATCCAAATTAAACACTCGCAAGAGTACCGTATCTTCAACATCTTCGGGAAGTGGCACTGCAGGAAACTCAGGAGTTCCCGGAGCAGGAGTGATATAATTTAGGGGAGAAGGGTCTGTATACAATATATTCAGCCTAAAGTCTTCTTGTTCTAGTTGAAAAGCATTTAAGGGGTAGATATTTTTCATCATCAAGTCCCAGATAGGCTCTTCGACAATAGTGATATTACTTTTTAAGAGTTTTACTACCAAGTTTTGTGGCAATCCACCTTGACCATTTGGGTCATTTGGGTCTATAGGGTCATTCGGATCGTTCGGATCTCCTGCCCCTCCTCCAATAGGCCCACCCGGTGTTTCTCCCGTGGCGTTAACACCGTCATTAGAGAATTCTCCTACTTGAAACACACGTCCGTTTACCGTAAATTGGTACGCAACGGCTAATACCTCATCATTACTTAAGCGTTGGTTCAACGAAATATACCCCAATTGACTATTGATTCTGTATTCGCTCGGATTCAACCTTCTTGCATTCTCTAAGACTGCATAATCATTCCCGTCGCTTACAGGCACTCCACTGAACCCTTGGTCTACCGTTGCCACATCACGAACTTCTTCCGTTAAGATACTTTGTACCGATGGGTCATTAATTCCGAATGGGTTAAAATCGTTATTTGCGTTGTCTGGAAATGAGTTCCGGGGTCTATTTATAAATCCGCCAGGTATACCATCCAACCCTACGTTAGAAGGATCTGACTCCCCCAAATCTTGCAATGCCAAAATATTTCGAACGTTTTGCGTGTTTGCAGCACGGTTGGTAATCCACACTTCTGAACGCGTAATCTGCACATTCGAATTAATAAAAGGGTATTGACGTAAGATTCTGTCGTAATTATCCCTAAAATAATGTCCTAAGAAAAAGTGACGATTTTCGTCATAATCTAATGCGAACAATTCAAAATCTGTAATTGTTGCGCCACCTTCGGCCGTTACACTTCTTGTTTCCGATTTCTGTTCAGAAAACACACCCGTAATAGTGGTTTTACCAAATTGAAGCTGTGCTTTTACCCCAAATAGGCTCTGCGCGCCCTGAATCAGGGTACTATTTAGCGGCATGGCCACGTTACCTACTTCAATTTTTTGGATGATATCATCTTCGGTAGGTGTGTATTCAAGTTTGATTTGGTTCTGAAAATTAAAAGTAGACTGTGTGTCGTAATTTGCCGTTACCGTAAGGCGTTCACCAACTTTCCCTAACAAACTAAGGCTGATTCTTTGGTCGAAATCGAATGATAAGTTGCTTCGGTTTCTAGGTGAAAACGCCGGATTGTCTTGCTTTGTGTACAACAACCCAATATCCATTTCAACTGTACCTTGTGGAATTACCTCGATAGTATTTCCACCAAAAATAGTTTCAAAGAAATTTGAATTCACATAAAAAGTAGGCAATAAATTTTTCTGTAATTCTTCAGAACCTTCCTTTCTTCCATCGGCAGCATCAATCTTTTCTTTAAAATACGCCTTCATCTGCTGTTCAAGAATCAGGTCTTGGTATTCTTGGGGAGTTAAGATAATTGGATAGGTAAGATTGATAGACCCTAAGGTTTGGGTATACACGTATCGATCCATAATAGGATCGTAAGTATACAGGTCTTGAATGCTGGGCGGGTTGGGCAAATCCATCCTGCCCATTACCGAACCCGTATCGGTACTATCTTGAGCAGACACCTTTGTAATTCCTCCAAATACAACACTTAAAATAAATAAAAACCCAAATAGGTTCTTTGTAAAATCGTAATTATTTGCGCCCAAAGTTTATAATTTTTTTAAAGCTAGTTTAATAATTGTCTCTACACTTGCCCCAGGATCTTCCTGCACAATTTTCTCACAAACCTTTTCAGCTTGTTTGCGCATAAAGCCTAATGTCTCCAAAGCAGATAACGCTTCATTTTTGTTCGTATTGCTCGATACTCCAGAAATTGTAGACATGCCATAAACTTTCAAAATTTTGTCTTTCAAATCTAGAATAACGCGTTGTGCCGTTTTTGCGCCAATTCCCTTCACAGATTGAATCACAGCAACGCCTTCGTTTACTATTGCTTCTTTAACCTGATCTGGTGTAAGGGAAGAAAGCATGGTACGTGCCGTACTGGCTCCTACTCCTGAAACCGAGATTAACAATTTAAAAATCTCCCGTTCTTCAGCACCTGAAAAACCGTACAGCGTGTGCGAATCTTCTTTAACCAATAAATACGTGAATAAAGTTACGTTTTCGGTAGAGGGGAGTTGCGAAAATGTATGCAATGAAATATGGACAAGATAGCCTACTCCATTGCAATCTATAACTACGTCTGTCGGGTTTTTTTCTACAAGTTTTCCCTGCAAATGGGTAATCATAAATGTTAACGTAAGGTTAAAGGGCCAAATATAGCATATTTATTTGCATTGGCACAGCGACACTTTAGGAAAATGGCCCTAGTTATTCTGATGCTTTTACATCTTTTTGGTGTTTCTCTTTTTGTTGTGCGTCTACCACTGCAACAGCCGCCATGTGAACAATTTCTTCAACACTGGCACCAAGCTGCAGAATATGCACTGGTTTCTTCATTCCCAACATGATAGGCCCAATGGATTCTATGCTGTTCAACTCTTTCAATAGCTTATAATTACTATTTGCTGAATCGAGGTTCGGAAATATCAAGGCATTCACTTTTTTGCCCGCCAATTTAGAGAAAGGGAATTTCTTCTGTAGCAGTTGTGCATTTAAAGCAAAGTCGGTTTGTAACTCACCGTCTACCACCATATCGGGTACCGTTCTATGGAGAAGTTCTACCGCCTCCCTAACTTTTAGGGCATGTGGGTCTTTAGATGAGCCAAAATTGGCATACGAAATCATAGCAATTACGGGGTTTAACCCAAACATTTTCATCGTATAATTGGTCATCTGGGCAATTTTAGCCAGTTCTTTTGCGGTTGGATCAATATTGATAGAGGTATCTGAGATAAAAATTGGCCCCCTTTTTGTCAACATTAGGTTCGTAGTGGCTACTTTAGACACCCCGTCAAAACGTCCTACTGTTTCCAGAACCGGACGTACTACCGATGGGTATGCCTGGGAATATCCAGAAATCATACAATCTACATCACCTTCATTCAGCATCATGGCTGCAAAATAATTTCTTGATCGCATGAGTCCTTGTGCATCATACATGGTCACACCACTTCTACGTCTGTTTTTCCAATGCTTTTCGGCATAATAGTTTCGCTTTTCGGTATGTTCGTCGCTTTTAGGGTCAATTATTTCAATGTCAGCATCAAATTCTATCTGCTCCATCAGCTCGGTAATAATTTCTGTTCTACCAAGCAACACAGGGATACCAATGCCTTCATCGTGTACAATTTGTGCAGCTTTCAGCACATCTAATTGGTCTGCTTCAGCAAATACAATACGCTTGGGAGCCATCTTAGCACGGTTCAACAACAGGCGAATAATTTTATTATCACTGCCCATTCGCTCATACAATTCATCTTCGTAGCGTTCCCAGTCTGTGATGGGAGCTGTAGCCACACCGCTTTCCATCGCAGCTTTCGCTACGGCTGGTGGCACTGTTGCAATAAGTCTAGGATCGAAAGGCTTCGGGATGATATAATCTTTCCCAAAAATTAATTTTGTCTCTCCGTAGGCAATATTTACTTGCTCTGGCACGGGTTCTTTAGCCAAATGTGCCAAGGCATAAACCGCTGCCATTTTCATTTCCTCATTAATTTTGGTAGCGCGCACATCTAAGGCTCCTCTAAAAATAAATGGAAAACCCAATACATTATTTACCTGATTGGGGTGGTCGCTCCGTCCCGTTGCCATAATGATATCTTCTCTCGAAGCTACTGCCAAATCGTAAGCGATTTCCGGATTCGGATTGGCCATTGCAAATACAATTGGGTTATCGGCCATGGTACGAATCATGTCCTGCGAAACGATATCGCCTACAGACAAGCCTAAGAATACATCAGCATTTTCCATGGCATGGGCCAACGATTCTTGATGGTCTGGGTTCTTGAATTTTTGTTGTTCGGCAGCGAGATCATTTCGGTCGGTGCTTAGAAATCCTTGGCTGTCGAACATATAAATATGCTCTAATTTGGCACCAAGGGCAACATAAAGATTTACACATGAAATTGCTGCAGAACCTGCTCCGGAAATCACAAATTTTACTTTATCGATATCCTTTTCAGCTATTTCTAAAGCATTTAGTAAAGCTGCTGCTGAAATGATCGCCGTTCCGTGCTGGTCGTCATGCATCACGGGGATGTCTAACTCTGCTTTCAACCTTCGCTCAATCTCAAAGGCTTCGGGTGCTTTTATATCTTCCAGGTTAATTCCTCCGAAGGTAGGGGCTATATTTTTAACCGTTTCTATAAATTCTTCGATGTTTTCGGTCCCAACCTCAATATCGAACACATCGATGTCTGCAAAAATTTTAAAGAGGAGGCCTTTACCTTCCATCACGGGTTTGGAGGCTTCGGGGCCTATATTACCAAGCCCAAGAACCGCCGTTCCGTTTGAAATTACCGCCACCAAATTGCCTTTGTTTGTGTATTTATAGACATTGTTAATGTCTTTTTCAATTTCAAGACAAGGTTCTGCCACTCCTGGTGAATATGCAAGCGAAAGATCTCGCTGCGATGCATATTTCTTTGTAGGCACCACCTGAATCTTCCCAGGTCGCGGTTTTGCGTGATATAATAAGGCTTCTCTTCGTTTGCTTTGTTTGCTCATAGCGTCACTTTTGGTGATATACAAATGTACGGGAGTAGAACAAAAAAGGAGCTATTTTAGGTTGGTTTTTGAATGGATGTTCTGTTCTTTAAGAAAAGAAATATTTCGTTTTAACCCTTCAAACTTGGTACGTTTTACGGCGCTTTTTTTAAAGATTTCATTAAAAACGTCTTGGGTAATTTCTTCCCATTCCTTTTTCGAATTGGATAATAATTCTGGATGCGGATTGAACAATGGTTCATTGTGTGATTTACTGAACCGGTTCCAGGGGCAGACATCCTGACAAATATCACATCCAAAAATCCAATCTTCCATGTGGTTATCAAAATAACTCGGAATCTGACTTTTCAGCTCGATGGTGGCGTATGAAATGCACTTGCTGCCATCAACCACATACGGATCTACAATGGCCTGCGTAGGGCACGCATCAATGCAGGCTGTGCAAGCACCGCAGTGGTCGGTAACAGGGGTGTCGTATTTCAATTCTAAATCTACTATCAATTCAGCAATAAAATAAAAAGACCCCACCTGCTTGGTCAATAGGTTACTGTGCTTGCCAATCCATCCCAAGCCGCTCTTTGCCGCCCAAGCCTTGTCTAATACTGGTGCAGAATCTACAAAAGCACGTCCGTGAACATCTCCAATTTCGGTTTGTATAAAATGGAGTAATTCTTTCAATTTGTCTTTTATCACAAAGTGATAATCGGTTCCATAGGCATATTTTGAAATTTTATAGGTGTCGCCCCTTTGTATTTCCGAAGGAAAATAATTGAGCAGCAGTGAAATCACACTTTTAGAGCCTTCAACCAACTTTGTTGGGTCCAAGCGCTTGTCGAAATGATTTTCCATATAGCCCATTTCTCCGTGCATATTATTTTGGAGCCATTTTTCAAGCCGCGGAGCCTCTTCTTCTAAAAATGCTGCTCTGCTGATGCCACATGACAGGAAACCGAGGCGTTTTGCTTCAGATTTAATTAGTTCGGTATGGGCTGCTTTTGAAGTCAACATTATTTTCTTACCACCCACTGATCTTGCGGATACCAGTCTTTTTCAATAGGCATTTCAATATGCTCTAGAATTTCAACATTCTTAAAAAGTTTTTGCATAAAAGGTTTTGGTTGAAATGCAGAATAAACACGATGACCTTCTACAACGTCTCCCCGCACCACTAGGTTACCCGTTTCGTATTGTTGACGTTCCGTTTTATTGAGTTTGGCTTTATATACATCGCCTTGTGTGGTGAGCAACATGACCCCACCTGGCTTTAGCACGCGATACAATTCATCAAACCAAGCATGGTGCATCGCTTCAGAAAGATGCGTAAAAATAGAAACCCCATAAAGTGCCTCAAAAAAATTGTCCTCATAAGGCAATGAAGCCGTTAATTCATTTTTATTAAAGTGAATCTCTGGAAGGTTTTCAGTACACCAATCAATCGATTTTTCGTTATAATCTGTTCCGTAGTAAGAACACCCATTACCAATGACATCAGGAAGATGCCTTATAATTCTACCGGGGCCACAACCCCAATCTAGAATTGCAGCGTCTTTTAAGGGCACATACTTTTCGAAAATACTTTTGAAATAGGCAGCATCCTTTTTACCATTATAAAAATAACTGCTGTAACTCATATTATGCGATTCATAAATGAGATAATCTGGCGGCAATTTCACGTCGGGGTGCGACTTTAAGAATTCTTTATTGGTCTGCTTGTTCTTCGCACGTTCTAGTTTGAACCTCAGAATGTCTGCCGGGTGCAGCAAACGTAATTTTCGAAGCAAGGAAGATACTTTTATTTTATTCTTCATTTAAGTTATATGCGTTTTTGAAACTCTAAGATAGCGTTTCTAGGTTTTAAGGTAATTAACGGATTGATGTCTATGGGTTTCAAGTTTTCTTTTATCCGGAAATTTTTGCACAATGCAGCTACGGCTAACACCATTTCATACATGGCGAAATTGTTCCCAATGCACATTCTGGGACCCGCTCCGAAAGGGAAATAATGTGAAGCATAATCACTGTAATTTTTATTGGCAAATCGTTCAGGTTGAAAGTCTAACGGAGACTCCCAATAGGTCTCACTTTTGTGTATTTCATGCACTGCAAACAACAAACTGGTACCCTTTTCGATAGAAATTCCGTTGTAGATATCTGCCTCGATATTCACGCGATCGATAAAATATGCTGGCGGGTACAAACGTAAGGATTCTTCAATTACGTGGGTGGTTAAGGGTACTTTTTTAAGAAAATCAAAAAGAGACGTTGTTTCTTTTTCAGCACGTTGTACTTCTTCAAAAATTTGTTGTTGGTACGTAGTGTGTCTTGCTAAAAGTTGGGTTGTAAATGTAAGGGCATTGCTCGTTGTTTCATGTCCCGCCACAAAAAGAATCAAGATTTCATCAATCAGTTGCTCGTCATCCATAGCATTACCGTCTTCGTACCGTGCATCTAACAGCATGTCTAGTAAATCGTCTTCCCTTGTCCCCCTCTCCCGGCGGTCTGCGACTAACTGTTTAAGTATACTTCTTGCCTCTTGGCTTTGTTTTAAGTGTTTTTGAAGCGTTCCGCTTAGTGTAAACCACCAACCCAAATAAGGTTGGCGTAGTTCGCGCACCAACATTTGTTGTGCTTCTTCAGTGATATGTTGAAGCCGTTTTATTTGTTCATTGGAAACACCCCCACTAAACAATGAGGTTGCCACTACTTGAAATGCCAGATCGTTGTAGATAGGGAAAATTGGAAATGGATGACCTGTATCTATTTTTTGAAGTTCTGCTTCAATTGTTTGCTGCATGGTATCCAACAAGCGAGCTAATTGCTTTTTATGGAATGCTGGCTGAATTAGTTTTCGTTGTTGTTTCCAAAGGGCTCCTTCAGCAGTAAGGAGTCCGTGCCCAACATACTTTGCCAGATCTTCGGTTTGAATTTTAGACTTGGTATAGTTACGCTGGTTTTTTTGGAGTACGTATTGTAAAAACCCTGCATCCCGTGAAAATACAACCGATTTATTGATTCCTATTTTCAATCGGAAGGTATCTCCCAGTCGTTCAAAATTGTCGTGATGGAATGGCAAGGGGTTTTTGAGTATTTCTAAGGAATGTTTCAGAAATCTTGAGAGGGGTACTGTAGGAATTGATTTAGGTTCTAGTGACAAGTTTTTTGTGTATGTTGATTAAATGAAAACTAAGGCTTCGACTTTAGTTTATCCTGAGCTCGTCGAAGGGCTCAGCCTGAAAAAAAGAAGTTTTTAAAAAATTAATAGATGTCACACTGAGCGCAGTCGAAGTGATTAACCTTAAAAAGCTACAAATTATCATCTACTTTGTATTTATAATGACTCGCATTACTACACTCAGATAAAATTTGAAGTAATTCACCATTACCGTCAATAAGAGACTGTTTTTTAGCCCTCGTCCAACCTTTTAGTTTCTTTTCAAAATAAATTGCTTGCAATACATCACTAAATTCTTGCTGAAATATCAACTTTAACGGTCGCCTTCTATATGTATAAGAGCTCCTTTTAAGTCCATTTTGATGCTCTTTGAATCGTTTTTCTAAATTGTTTGTGATCCCTGTATATAAAGATTCATCTGAGCACTTTAAAATATATACAAAGTACTTATAGTTCATTTTGTTTCGCTTTAATTGAGGCTTCGACTGCGCTCAGCCTGACAATGAGATTTGTTTTTCTATTAGGCTTCGACTTTAGTTTATCCTGAGCTCGTCGAAGGGTTCAGCCTGACAATACTATCTAAAACAATCCGCCTTGGGTAGGGCCCTTTAATTTACCAAGGTGCTTATAGGCTGCCTCAGTCACTTCTCGGCCGCGTGGCGTACGCATGATAAACCCTTGTTGTATCAAAAACGGTTCGTACACTTCTTCAATGGTTTCGCTACTTTCGGAAACAGCAGTAGCAATCGTGGTAATACCCACAGGGCCACCCTTAAATTTTTCGATAATTGTGGTTAAAATTTTATTATCCATTTCATCTAGGCCATGAGCATCTACGTTCAATTGCTCTAGCGCATATTTTGCAATCTCGATGTGAATGGTGCCATCTCCCTTTATTTGGGCAAAGTCTCGAACACGTCTCAAAAGTGCATTTGCTATTCGTGGTGTTCCTCTGCTCCTACCGGCAATTTCGACAGCGGCTTCCATAGAAATTGGAACCTGCAAAATGCCTGCACTACGCTCTACGATCGCAGTAAGCAGCTCGGTAGTATAGTATTGAAGCCGTGAAGCAATCCCGAATCGCGCGCGCATGGGTGCTGTGAGCAAACCAGACCGTGTCGTAGCACCTACCAAGGTAAAAGGTGCCAAATTGATTTGCACTGTTCGGGCATTGGGTCCCGACTCGATCATGATGTCAATTTTATAATCTTCCATTGCCGAATAGAGGTATTCTTCAACAATAGGGCTCAGTCTGTGTATTTCATCAATAAACAACACATCCCGTTCTTCGAGATTGGTGAGCAACCCGGCAAGATCACCTGGTTTGTCTAACACAGGTCCTGATGTCACCCGTATACCTACGTCTAATTCGTTTGCCAAAATATGTGCTAGCGTGGTTTTTCCTAAGCCAGGAGGACCGTGAAACAGCGTGTGGTCTAGTGCTTCTTTTCGTAAGTTGGCTGCCTGAACAAACACTTGTAAATTTTCTAAAGCCTGCTCCTGACCTGCAAAATCATCGAAAGATAAAGGACGAAGCCGCTTTTCTAAATCGAGTTCTTGAGGAGAAAAGCTTTCGCCTGTAGGATCTAAGTGTTCATTCATATCACAAATATACTTGAATTTTTACCTATTTCAATTTTAGAGGGGAACCGATTTGTACGCCCTGAAATTGCATCATTCTAAATCATTAACCTCCATTTTTTACATGTTTTAACAAGACATTACCATACTATTGGCAGCTTTAATTGGTCTCAGTTTCTATCTTTAAAATAAAAACTATGCTTACACCCACTCAGAACGTACCAAATTTAAAAATTGATTTAATAAACGACACCCAATGGGAGTTGCACAAGCAGCGGCCAGAAAACTATACCTTACTGGTTTTTTACAGAGGGTATCACTGCCCGAAATGTAAAGAACAACTCGAAAACCTAAAAGACCAGGTAGATGATTTTACCTCTAGAGGGATCAACGTGATTGCATTAAGTATGGACAGTGAAAAACGCGCTAAGAAAACAGGTGACGAGTGGGACATTGATGGGATACCAGTTGGATTCGGACTTACAAAAAAAGAAGCGAAAGATTGGGGGCTTTTCATTTCGTCTGCTATCTCTGAAAGTGAACCTGATATTTTTTCAGAACCAGGATTGTTTTTGGTTAAACCAGACAACACACTCTACTTGACTTCCATACAGTCAATGCCATTTGCCCGACCGCACTTTAAAGACTTATTGGGTGCAATCGATTTTATTGAAAAGAAAGGATATCCGCCAAGAGGAACTGCACAATAAAAAAAGCCGAATCTAATAGATTCGGCTTTCAAAACCACCAGCTCCCCAGCTGGACGGCTTAACTAGTATATGAGCTACTAAGATACAACCAGAAAAACTGACGTGGTATAGGTGAATACCCGTAATTTATAAAAGGAAAAAGCCCCTTTTCATTTGAAAAGGGGCTTTTAAATTTAGATATTCTATGTTGTTAATGATTTAATTCTTCTTCATTGTCTTGAAGCGGAATATGTTGTGGCACGAAATCTTGCCCTGGAATTACGTAATCAGTTTCATCTTTATTCAACTTACTGTAATCATAAGACCAACGGTATACATGTGGTATTGGTCCGTCCCAGTTTCCGTGGATATGCTTCATTTCAGCAGTCCATTCAAGGGTTGTTGCGTTCCAAGGGTTTTTAGAGCCCCTCTTTCCGTAGAACATAGAACTGATAAAGTTATACAAGAAGACCAATTGTGCTGCAGCCGTAATGATTGCAAAAATGGTAATCACCACATTAACATCGGTAAGGTCATCGAAATATGGAAATGCGGTATTGGTATAATAACGTCTTGGAAGACCTGCCATACCAATAAAGTGCATTGGGAAGAACACACCATAGGCTCCAATTACGGTTACCCAGAAATGTACATATCCCAAATTTTTATTTAGCATTCTACCTTGGAACATTTTTGGGAACCAATGATAGACTCCAGCAAATAGACCATAGAGTGCCGAAATACCCATTACCAAGTGGAAGTGGGCCACTACAAAGTAGGTGTCGTGTACGTTGATATCTAACGCACTATCCCCCAGGATAATTCCTGTTAATCCACCCGTAATAAAAGTAGACACAAATCCTATGGAAAATAGCATTGCGGGATTCATTTGCAGATTACCCCGCCAAATAGTAGTAATCCAGTTAAACGATTTAACGGCAGATGGAATTGCGATCAATAAGGTTGTGAATGTAAATACCGAGCCCAAGAATGGATTCATTCCTGAAATAAACATATGGTGCCCCCAAACAATGGTAGACAAGAATGCAATGGCCAAAATAGATGCTACCATGGCACGATACCCGAATATAGGTTTTCTTGCGTTGGTGGCCATAATTTCAGAAACCATACCCATGGCAGGTAAAATTACAATGTAAACCTCGGGGTGCCCCAAGAACCAGAACAAGTGTTCGAATAATACGGGCGAACCACCTTGGTTGTGCAACACCTCTCCTGCTATGTAAATATCTGAAAGGAAGAATGACGTTCCGAAGCTACGGTCCATGATAAGCATTAATGCCGCAGAGAACAGTACTGGAAACGATACCACACCGATAACAGCTGTAATGAAGAACGCCCAGATAGTTAAAGGAAGACGCGTCATAGACATTCCTTTGGTTCTCAAGTTTAATACGGTTACGATGTAATTTAACGAACCTAAAAGTGATGATGCAATAAAGATGGCCATAGAGACCAACCATAGTGTCATACCTGTGCCAGAACCTGGAATTGCTTGTGGTAAGGCACTAAGCGGTGGATAGATAGTCCATCCTGCGGAGGCGGGACCTGCTTCCACAAATAGGGAAAGTACCATGATCACACTCGAAATGAAGAACAGCCAATATGAAATCATGTTCAAGAAACCTGACGCCATATCACGTGCTCCAATCTGTAATGGTATTAATAAGTTACTAAACGTACCACTTAGACCTGCTGTTAATACGAAGAATACCATGATAGTACCGTGAATGGTTACCAATGCTAGATACACGTTGGGATCCATCACACCACCTTCACCCCATTTACCGAGCAAGACTTCATAAATCGTAAATTCTACATCGGGCCAAGCTAGTTGTAGCCTGAATAAAATAGACATTGCGATACCGATGATTCCCATAAACAAACCTGTAATAAGGTACTGTTTCGAAATCATCTTATGGTCTTGACTGAAGATATACTTCGTTACAAAAGTCTCTTTATGATGATGCCCGTGATCGTCTTCGTGGTGATCTGTTGCGTGGTCTAATGCGTGTGCTGACATAATCTCTTAAGCTAAAATGTTATTGTTTAAGGGCTTCGGCTAAGGTTGTTTGTTCTTTCATCCAGGCTTCGTACTCTTCTGGAGTGTGTACTACTATTTTCATTTGCATATTGTAGTGGTTACTACCGCAAATTTTGTTACACAAAAGCATATAATCAAATTCGTAAGGTTCTAGTGGTTCGTCTCCTTTTGCCACGAGCGCTTTACTATTTTCCTGTCTAATTTTATTGATTTTTCTCACTTTGGCAACTACTTCATCGTTCATCCGCATTTCTTCGGTTGTCACTGTTGGTGTAAAAGCGAATTGTGTAATCATCCCGGGAACACAGTTCATTTGCGCTCTAAAGTGAGGCATATATGCTGAGTGTAATACGTCTTGTGAACGCATTTTGAAAAGGATTTTTCTCCCAGTAGGTAAGTGTAGCTCGTTGGTCACTACATCATCCTGCGCGTTCGGGTCTGATGCATCAACTCCTAATTGATTTACACCTTCAATTAGGCGAACGTTTGCTTCTCCCAAAGTGTTATCTTCTCCTGCATATCTCGCTCTCCAATCAAATTGATACGCATACAACTCTACAATCATTGGGTCATCGTCTGTATCTACATTCATGATATCGGTCCAGGTAAACAAACCGTAAATAATCAATCCTGCTAAAACGATTACTGGAATGATGGTCCAGATAAATTCAAGTTTATCGTTATCGGCAAAAAAAGTTGCCCTTGTTCCTTGCTTTCCGCGGTATTTAAATGAAAAATATCCCAGTAACCAAAGGGTAAAGAAACCTACTACAAAGATTAATGCCATCGAAATGTACATTAAGCTGTCGATTTCTGAACCATGCTCAGATGCAGATTCAGGAAGGAGTACATCTCCCCATTTCCAAAAACAGATAATCAACAATAGGTAGATAAATATGGTAAACATGAGCATAAGCCATCCGTTCACGTTATTATCTTTATCTGTAGCGACTTCGGAATTGGAACTGGTTTCAGTTTTAGATAATTGAAATATCTTGCCCATCTGCCAGATAGCCACTCCAAAAAGTATGATTACTAATACAACTAAAAATGCGGTCATCGGTATCTATCTTCTTTAATTTTTACTAATAGTGAAAGTGCTTACTTTCTTTAATGAATGGGTTTCGTTTCGCCAACAATGGTGCTTTTGTAAGGGCGGTAAATACAACCAATACAAACAGACCAAAGAAAAACAACATCGCTCCTATCTCAGGCAAACCAATAAACCATGATGTACCAACCGTAGCCGGCATAACCATGTTAAACACATCTATATAATGTCCTGCTAAAATTACAACTCCAGACATGATTACAAACCAGTTTACACGCTTGTAATCACTATTCATCAACATCAATACTGGGAATATAAAATTCATGGCTACCATTCCGAAGAAAGGCAGGTTATAATCTTCGATACGCGTTATAAAATAGGTTACCTCTTCAGGAATATTAGCATACCAGATCAACATAAATTGAGAGAACCAAAGGTAAGTCCAGAAAATACTAAATCCGAACATAAACTTGGCCAAATCATGGATGTGGCTGTCATTTACAAATTCTAAATATCCTTGACTTTTCAGCACAATAGTAACCATTGCAATCACTGTAATGGCACAAACCATCATTCCTGCAAATACATACCATCCAAATAGTGTAGAGAACCAGTGTGGGTCGAAACTCATGATCCAGTCCCAAGACATCATCGATTCGGTATAGATAAAGAACACTAAGAATCCAGCAGCTAGTTTAAAATTCTTTTTAAACCAGCGGTTATCTTCGGCATTATCCTGATTTAATGTCCATTTTCTTGAGAAATAGCGGTAAAGGTTGAAACCTAACAGATAAATCACGGCTCTCACTATAAACCACATTGGGTTTAACCATCCACTTTTTCCAGCAATTAATTTATCGTATTTCGGGCTCTCAGGGTTGATCAAGTCACCATCCATCCAGTGGAAAATATGGTTTACATGAAATACTGAAAGTAATAACAATATGATAATAATTACAGAGGCCCAAGGCAGATAGGCTGTAATACCTTCCATTACCCTGAAAAGAACGGGAGACCACCCTGCTTGTGCGGCGTGTTGTATCGCGTAAAAGGCTAATGTTCCCAAGGCTATCATAAAGAAAAAGAACGAAGCTACGTACAGTGCAGACCACGGTCTGTTTTGCAATTGGTGTAGCACATGTTCAAGATGTGCTTCCTCATCGTTGTGGGCATTTTCTCCATGACCTTCGGTAACACCGTGTTCGCCCATGGCCGTATTGTGTGTATCTGCGGCGGTATCATGGGAAGTACCATGACCATCACCGTGAGCTGCCATCATTTCTTTCACTTCGGCAGTTGTACTTGGAGCGCCAAGGAAGCCAGCAAGCATCCCTAAGGCACCAACCACCATAAAAATGATCGCAAATAATTTTAATTTACTGGGTAGCGTGTACATATCTTTAACTATCTCTATTGTTCTTAGTTAGTTTCTTCTGAAATTTCTGTTTCTATAGGAGTGCCGTCTTCAGAAATATCTTCATTCAACACTTCAATCATATCGTTGAGTGTATCTTGTTTTTTTGGCTCCAACAATGGCTCACCTTTTAACTGGGCCTTTAAATTCATAACGTGTTGGGTAATTTGCCAACGCTCCTTTTCATTGGTTTGTGAGGCATAAGACCCCATAGAGTTTAACCCGTACATTTGCACGTGATAGACACCACCTTCGGTGATCACCCGTCCTTCGGCTGCATAACTTGGAATTCCTAAAAACTTCTCACGTTGCATCAAAATACCATTTCCGTCTCCGGCATCACCATGGCAAACGGCACAATAAATGGTGTATAACTGTGCTCCTGCCGCCAAGTTCTCTTCAGTTACTTCTAACGGATTCTTCAATTCTACTTTTGCCAATTCTAGGCCTTCAGTAGTATTTTCATATTCGTAAGGTGTCCATCCTCTTGGAATTGAACCTTCGGCTGGCAACATTGCCTCTTGCTGACCTTCAAATATGTCGTATTCTCCGTAGGTTTCATACCCAACAGGTTCGTACATATTCGGCATATACTGAAAATTCGGTTTGTTTTCATCAGCACATGAAAATACCGACAGACAAACTGCTGCTATAAATGATATGTTGCGTAATTTTTTCATATTAGTGGTCATCGTCATTTTCAATTAAACTAATTTCCAATGCTCCCGTATCGTACAAAAACTTACTAAGTTGTTCTACGTCGTGGTGTCCTGCGTCTATTGCCATTAAAAAATGATCGTCTGTGGTTCGTACATCAGGGTTTTCAGCTTTCTTAAAAGGCCATAGCTTGCTGCGCATGTAAAAAGTAATTACCATTAAGTGGGCAGCAAAGAATACGGTAAGTTCAAACATGATTGGAACAAATGCCGGCATATTTTCAATATAACTGAAACTAGGCTTTCCTCCAATATCTTGTGGCCAATCTTCAATCATGATAAAATTCATCATGGTGATTGCTACCGCCAATCCTACCAAACCGTACAAGAAAGAGCAAATTGCGATTCTTGTAGGAGCAAGGCCCATCACCTTGTCTAGCCCGTGAACGGGAAAGGGTGTATAGACTTCTTCAATATGGTAGTGTGCTGCACGTACCTGCTTAACGGCTTGCATCAAGATGTCGTCGTCTGAATAGATTGCGTGAATGTGTTTCGCTGCCATACTTACGCGTTGTTTTTTAGTTTTGTGGCTTGTCCGGCCCAGTCGTCGCGCTTTGCACGGCCTGGGAATTCGCCTATAATTTCGTCTAACAGGTCGTAGTCTTCATCTGTCATTCTACTTACCTGCTCAAAAGTGTAAATACCTAATTGATGTAATTTTTGTTCCATCACCGGTCCTACGCCGCTAATTTTCTTAAGATCATCTGCTGTTTGGGTAGCTGGATCGAAAGTTCCCAGCTTGCTCAATAAATTATCTACTTGATCTTTTTTGTATTCTGAATCAATTAATGCATCTGCATTTACCGTATCGTTGTGACTATCTTCTGACGAAGTCGGAGTGTCTACTACGGTAGCACCGTCTGCATGTGACACATTTGCCGCTGGTTCGCGTACAATAGGGTCGTAATGCTTTACGTCATCACCGTGGGCAGCACGTAACTTTTTGTATTTGCTACCAGACGATTTCAGAATAGATTTTACCTCCGCTTGTGCAATCACAGGAAAGGTTCTTGCGTACAATAAGAAAAGTACAAAGAAGAAACCAATTGTTCCAATGAAGATTCCAATATCAACGAAAGTAGGTGAGAACATCGTCCATGAAGAGGGTAAGTAATCACGGTGTAAGGAAGTAACAATAATTACAAATCGCTCAAACCACATCCCGATGTTTACTACAATCGATATAAAGAAAGAGAACATGATACTTCTTCGTAATTTAGGGAACCACATAAATTGTGGGGAGAATACGTTACAGGTCATCATCGCCCAATATGCCCACCAATAAGGTCCTGTTGCACGATTCAAGAAGGCGTATTGTTCGTATTCTACTCCAGAATACCAAGCAATAAATAATTCAGTAATATAAGCCACACCTACGATAGAACCCGTAATCATGATTACGATATTCATTAATTCAATATGCTGAATCGTAATATAATCTTCAAGATTAGAAACCTTTCTCATTATTATAAGAAGGGTGTTCACCATGGCAAACCCAGAGAAAATCGCACCTGCAACGAAGTACGGTGGGAAAATGGTGGTATGCCATCCCGGAATCACCGATGTAGCAAAGTCAAATGATACAATAGTGTGTACCGAAAGTACCAGTGGTGTTGCCAAACCTGCCAAAACCAAGGAAACTTCTTCAAATCGTTGCCAGTCTTTTGCGCGGCCTGACCAACCGAATGATAAAATACTGTATACTCTTTTAGTAAATGGAGTAATTGCTCTATCGCGAATCATTGCGAAATCTGGGAGTAAACCTGTCCACCAGAATACCAACGATACCGAAAGATAGGTCGAGATCGCAAATACATCCCAAAGTAACGGTGAGTTAAAGTTTACCCACAGTGAACCAAATTGGTTTGGTATGGGAAGTACCCAATACGCCAACCATGGACGACCCATGTGGATAATCGGGAATAGACCCGCCTGGATTACCGAGAAGATGGTCATCGCCTCAGCGGAACGGTTAATTGCCATTCTCCATTTCTGACGGAACAGTAATAGTACTGCAGAAATCAGTGTTCCTGCGTGACCAATACCTACCCACCATACAAAGTTGGTAATATCCCAAGCCCAGTTTACAGTTCGGTTTAGTCCCCAAACCCCAATACCGGTTGAAACGGTATAAATAATACACCCAAGCCCCCACAAAAAGGCAATTAAGGCAATGGTGAATACTATCCACCAAGATTTATTGGCTTTGCCTTCCACAGGAGCAGCCACATCCACAGTAACATCGTGGTAGTTTTTGTCTCCTATAACTAAGGGTCTTCTAATAGGTGCTTCGTAATGCGACGCCATATCTATATAATCTATTACTTAGTTAGTTATGCTTCGTTTGTATTTCTCACTTTTGTTTGATAGAACACGTTAGGTTTTGTTCCTACGGCAGCTAACAAGTGATACATACGTTTATCTTCTTTCAATTCGTGAATTTCACTTTCTTCATTGTTGATATCCCCGAACTTAATAGCGCCCGATTCACAGGCAGCCGAACAAGCGGTTTTAAATTCTCCGTCTTTCACCATTCTACCGTCACGCTTGGCGTCTAAAATGGTTTTCTGTGTCATCTGTATACACATTGAACACTTTTCCATCACACCTCGGCTTCGTACCACAACATCTGGGTTCAATACCATTCGGCCCAAGTCGTTGTTCATGTGGTAATCGAACTCATCGTTTTCGGCATATAAGAACCAGTTAAAACGACGTACTTTATACGGACAGTTATTTGCACAATATCTTGTACCCACACAGCGATTGTACGCCATATGATTTTGCCCTTGGCGACCGTGACTTGTAGCAGCTACCGGACAAACCGTCTCACAAGGAGCGTGGTTACAGTGCTGACACATTACAGGCTGGAAGGCCACTTGCGGATTCGCAGCTGGATTTTCCATTTCGCCATATTCAGAAAGTGAACTTCCCAATCCAGAGATATTCTCTTTCTTTTCTAAATCAGATTCAAAGGTGTCTTCCGAAGAATAATACCTATCAATACGTAACCAGTGCATGTCACGACTCTTACGCATTTCATCTTTACCAACTACTGGCACATTGTTTTCTGCGTGGCAAGCAATCACACATGCCCCACAACCTGTACAAGCATTTAAGTCGATTGACAAGTTGAAATGATGCCCTACAGAGCGGTCAAAACTTGTCCAAAGGTCGGCATCTGGAGATGTAACCGGTATTTCTTGATGATCTTTAGAAACCTCAGGAACCGCATTCCAATAATGAACATCTTTTGTATTGAATATTTCAAGAGTAGTCTCTTTAATAATATCCCGACCCATCATGGTATTGTGCAACTGAACGCATGCAAATTCATGCATTCCCGGTGCTTTTTCAAGCGTAACGCCCATTTGTACCGACTTAAAGCCGCTGTACAATTGATACGCGTTAACTCCCGTCTGCATTTCTTCTTGGATTCCGGCCGTCTGACCGTATCCTAATGCCAATCCTATAGAACCTTTCGCTTGTCCTGGCTGGATTAAGGCAGGAACATTTTCAATAGTAACACCATTCACGGTTACATTTACGTAACTTCCGTCCAATCCGCCATTGGCAACATTTTCATTCTCAATACCCATCGCTTCTGCATCTGCGGCAGAAATAGTTACATAATTGTCCCAAGTAGCTCTTGTAATTGGGTCAGGTAATTCTTGCAACCATGGGTTATTAGCTTGATTACCGCTACCTAGACCTGTTTTGGTATAAAGCGTGAGCTCCATACCCTCTTTATTTTCTTGTACAGGATCAATCTTCGCACCGTTTGAGGTAGAAGACTCTAATTGTAATTCGCTACTGTTAGTGGTATCAGCGTCTGTAGTTAGAGAAGCGCTGCTTTCAAAAACACCATCATGAACGGCTTGATTCCACGAGCCTGCGCCCAGAACCGAACCTTCTATAAATTCTTTTAAATAATCGTAGTACTTTTTATCACCATTTCCTGTCCATCGCACCAGACAATCTTGAAACTGTCGTGTGTTGAACAATGTACGGATGGTAGGCTGCACGATGCTGAAAGTTCCTTTTTTCAACTGCACGTCACCCCAAGATTCTAGGTAATGTGGTGTAGCTGCAACCAATTTAGCAGCACTTGCCGTTGCATCTGGCTTCATAGAAAAAGCCAATGTCATCTCTAGATTTTCATAGGCTTCTGCAAACTTAGGATGTGGAAATGAATACACCGGGTCTACCCCAACAGTAATCAGTCCTTTTACACTTCCAGTAGTTACCCCATTCATTACATTGGTAACTTCTTGTGTACTTCCCATTGAAGTCATTCTAGGCTTAGCAGTATCCATCACAACGCTATTTGCATTGTAATTTAACGCCATGGTTTGGGCCTGTACATCAGGTAATGATGTAACAACCACACCTTTGCTTCCTGCCTTTTGTAGATGGGCTTTCGCCTTAGCAACAGCAGCAGCCACATTTTCTGGCAACCCAGAAGCGCTTCCGCCGGTTAAGGCCTGTAAAACTTTCATTTGCTGTGACGGAGTAACCGGTACACGCACATCGGCATTAGCACCAGAAATACTCATATTAGCTTCAAACTGGTAGTGCTTACTCATTTTTCCGTTCTTCGGAATACGCCCTTTGGCATAACCAGCTTCATAGCCACCACCTTGCCAGTCGCCTAGAAAATCGGCACCAACTGAAACAATTACCTCTGCCTTATTGAAATCGTAATCTGGCAATGCTCTTGTTCCGTATTTATTTTGAAAAGCGTCCAGTGCTTCAGAAGAAGAAACAGCGTCATAAATTACATGACGCACATTTGGATACTTTGCGGTAAATTCTTTAATCAATTTTGAAGTGGACGGACTTGCGAATGTTTGTGTTAACAACACAACATCCTTACCTGCCATTTCATTCATTTTCTGGGCTACGGCAGTGTCAAACTCACTCCACGTCACCTCTTTTTTGTCGACCATCGGATTTTGAAGACGGTTCTTGTCGTACATAGACAATACAGAAGCATGCACTCTTGCATTTACACTTCCACCGTTTTTCGAAAGGTCATTTCTTTCAATCTTGATTGGGCGACCTTCACGGGTTTTCACCAATACATTGGCAAAATCGAAACCATCTGCCATGGTAGTGGCATAATAATTAGCCACACCAGGAACGATTTCGTCTGGAGCGACCACATAAGGAATCGATTTAATCACAGGGCCTTCACATGCAGCCAATGAAGCCGCTGCTGTAGAAAACCCTACGTACTTTAAGAAATCGCGACGTGTGGTCGAAGAAGCCTCAAGGGTTTCTTTATTGCCCAAAAACTCGTCTGTGGGGATAGGCTCCACAAATTCATTTTGTTGCAAAGTTTCAACAATAGAACTGTCTTCTTTCAGTTCTTCAACACTTTTCCAGTATTTCTTGTTTGATGTCATAGTCTTATCTGAAATAGTATATTCAATTTTAGTAGTGGCACTTACCACATTCCAATCCACCCATTTGAGCAGCTGTTAGCTGGTCTACACCATATTTCTTCGAAAGCTGTTCGTGAATTTCTTTGTAATATTCGTTTCCTGCCACATTCACATTGGTCTCACGGTGACAGTTAATACACCACCCCATGGTTAGCGGCGAGTATTGAGACATAATCTCCATTTCCTCAACCGGTCCGTGACATGTTTGGCAATCAACCCCAGCCACCGTTACGTGTTGTGAGTGGTTAAAATACGCAAAGTCTGGCAGGTTATGGATCCGAATCCATTTCACCGGTTCGGTTTCACCCGTATAGCTTTGAGTCGTCTCATCCCAACCAACGGCTTTGTATAGTTTTTTAATCTCTGCATTGTAATCTACTCCATATTCTTCTTTCCCCATTGCGTAGGTATCTTCAGAAACCTCAGCAATGTTTTTGTGGCAGTTCATACATACATTTAATGACGGAATTCCAGAATGCTTACTCTTTCTTGCAGATGAGTGACAGTACTTACAATCGATTTGGTTCTCTCCTGCGTGAATTCTGTGTGAGTAATGTATAGGCTGTACAGGAGCATACCCTTGGTCTACCCCTACTTGCATAAAGTACCCATACATAAAATATCCTGCAGTAAGCAATAACAAAATAGCTGAAATCAACACTAAAAATTGGTTCTCTACAAAAGCTCTCCAAATAGGCGTTCGCTTTTCTTTTTCTTCATAAACAACACCGTTGGCAGCAGCAATTTTTTTCAAAGTTCCGTTTACCAAAACCAGCATTACAATTAACAACAAGAACACAAGTGCCAAAGCACCTAGGATAATGTTGTTTGATACGCCGTCTCCACCTCCCGTAGCAGAAGTTGCAGTAACATCGGTAGGCGCGGGTGTCGATTTCTCAGTATCGGTATATGCTAATATGTTATCAATATCTGTATTGCTCAAGCCAGGAAAGGCCGTCATTGGCGACTTGTTGTATTCTTCCCAAATAGCAATGGCTTTAGAATCTCCAGAAGCAATTAGCTCGGCGCTATTCTTAATCCATTTGTACAACCATTCGCGGTCATATTTTTTAGAAACCCCAAACAACGCAGGACCCGTAGCCTTTTTATACAACTTATGACAAGCTGCACAATTGGAGTTAAACAATGCTTTACCAGCCTCTGCATCTCCAACTCCTGAAGCAGCTGGTGTAGCCGCTGCAGCATCTGCAGCTGCCGTAGCAGTTGAATCTTGAGCCGAAATTTGGGTTGAGAAAGTTAGCAGGACTGCCAACAGTACGAGAGATACTATTGAGGGTAGATTTGTAAACTTCACCTTTTGCATACTAATGGTTAATTATTGGCAATAGTTTGGCACGTAATTGGTTATATACCTACCGAAACTTAGTGTCGGTAACGCACCATAAATAACTGTGCAAAAGTACGCATATTGAACAATTTTAGAAATCTAAATAAAGTGTTAATCACTAATTTATACTAATTCTAAATAATAAAAACAGCTTCTGCAATGTTATTAACTTTTACCTTTGCACCTATACACAAACACCATGAGAAGCATTCATCCTTTCAAGTTATTAATAGTCAGCATTTTAATTGTTTTTTCTGCGGAAATTTCCTTCGCCCAACAAGCCACAGTTACCGTAAACCAAGACAGTAAAATCCCTGAATTGCTCACGCTGAAAAAGAAGCTCGAAAAAGAGAACAAGTTAGGAAGTGGATGGACCATACAGATTTACTCTGGTGAACTAAACAGGGCCAATTCGGCCATTAGTCGGTATAGAGGCTCATTTGATGCTTGGCCAGTAGCGTTAGAGTATGAAACCCCCAATTACAAGGTATGGGCAGGCGATTTTGCTAGCAGGATTGAAGCCGACCGCGCCCTACTAGAGATAAAAAAGAAGTTTTCTGAAGCTTTTATCCTGAAACCAAGTCGGTAGATTTGAGTAGTGCACTTCGACTCCGCTCAGTGTGACAAGTAGTGGGTAGTGCACTTCGACTGCGCTCAGTGTGACAAGTAGTGAGTAGTGAGTAGTGAGTAGTGAGTAGAAAAATATCTAAATGGCGTTATACGTTAGACATAAATATTTATAATAATTTTCTGCCTCAAAACCTCCAGCTTCAAACTTCCAGCTTCCAACTCCCAGCACCCAGCACCCAGCACCCAGCATCCAGCATCCAGCCTCTAACTTCCAGCTTCCAAGATCCAACACCAAGCATCCAGCCTCCAGCATCCAACCTCCAACTTCCAACTTCCAACTTCCCGCTTCACGCTTCCAACACCCAGCAACCCACAAAAAAAACGGCTCCCAAAAAATTGAGAACCGTTCTATTATTTATTTTAGTCGATATTATTTCAACTTTTTCTTCACCGCTACTTCCTGGAAGCCTTCGATGATATCATTAACTTGAATATCGTTGTAATTCTTGATCTGGATACCACAATCGTAGCCTTTCGCCACTTCTTTCACGTCGTCTTTGAAACGTTTTAGCGATTCTAATTCTCCAGTGAACACGACAACCCCTTCGCGAATTAAACGAATACCGTTGTTTCGAATAATTTTTCCGCTGGTTACCATACAACCTGCAATAGTTCCCACTTTCGAAATCTTGAAAGTTTCGCGTATTTCTGCAGTACCAGTAATCTCTTCTTTCATCTCTGGAGACAACATACCTTCCATCGCATCTTTCAGGTCGTTGATCGCCGCGTAAATAATAGAATAGGTTCGGATATCGATTTCTTCCTTGTCGGCTATCTGTCGTGCGTTCCCCATTGGGCGCACGTTAAACCCAATAATGATCGCGTCAGAAGCAGATGCTAATAACACATCGCTTTCAGTAATAGGTCCAACTGCTTTATGGATAATGTTTACTTGAATTTCGTCTGTAGACAATTTCTGGAACGAATCTGTCAAGGCTTCTACCGAACCATCTACATCCCCTTTCAGGATAATATTCAATTCTTTAAAGTCGCCTAGTGCAATTCGGCGTCCAATTTCATCTAATGTAATGTGACGCTGCGTTCTAACAGATTGCTCACGTTGCAATTGGGTACGTTTGGTCGCAATATCTTTGGCTTCACGCTCATCTTCAAACACATTAAACTTGTCTCCAGCCTGTGGCGCACCATCAAGACCAAGAATCGAAACAGGGGTTGACGGACCTGCCTGCTTAATGTTCTTACCACGCTCATCCTGCATCGCCTTAATTTTACCGCTATGCTGCCCAGCCAACACATAATCTCCAATTTCAAGTGTACCTCCCTGCACCAAAATGGTAGAAACATATCCACGACCTTTGTCAAGGAATGCTTCTACTACGGTACCGTTGGCCTGTCTATCAGGATTTGCCTTCAGCTCTAACAATTCGGCTTCTAACAATACTTTTTCGAGCAGTTCTTTTACGCCCTCACCCGTTTTAGCTGAAATATCATGGGACTGGATTTTTCCTCCCCAATCTTCTACTAAAAGGTTCATTTGTGCCAAACCTTCTTTAATCTTATCGGGGTTTGCCGTTGGCTTATCAATTTTGTTGATAGCGAACACGATTGGAACACCCGCAGCTTGCGCATGACTGATTGCCTCTTTTGTTTGCGGCATGATATCGTCGTCTGCCGCCACTACGATAATTGCAAGGTCGGTAACTTGGGCACCCCTTGCACGCATGGCCGTAAACGCTTCGTGACCAGGTGTATCTAGGAACGCTATTTTTTGTCCGTTTTCTAACTGAACTCCGTAAGCACCAATGTGCTGTGTAATTCCACCACTTTCACCAGCAATTACATTCTCTTCACGAATATAATCTAGCAGCGATGTTTTACCGTGGTCTACGTGACCCATTACCGTTACGATAGGAGCTCTTGGCTCTAAATCTTCTGGCGCATCTTCATCTTCAAATTTAGACTCTTCAATATCTGCTGTTACGAATTCAACTTCATAACCAAATTCTTCAGCAACAATGCTCAACGTTTCAGCATCAAGTCGTTGGTTCATGGTTACCATCATCCCAAGCGACATACAAGCTGAAATAACGTTGGTAACGGGAACATCCATCATGGTAGCAACTTCACTTACCGTAACAAATTCGGTTACTTTCAGCAACTTGCTATCTAATTCTTGCTGTGCGAGTTCGTCTTCAGACTTTTGGCGGTGGCTATCTCGCTTTTCACGACGGTATTTTGCACCTTTTCCTTTAGACGATTTCCCTTGTAATTTTTCTAGGGTTTCGCGTACTTGTTTTTGGATTTCTTCTTCGGTAGGCTCTTCTTTAGGAGTATTAGAACGCCCTCTGCCTTTACCTCGGTTATTGCTGTACCCACCGCTTGTGCCTGGGCCCTTGCTAATTCGTCTTCTACGCCCTCTTTTTTCTTTGTCGTCTGATTTAGCAGGTTTTTTCTTCTCCGGTTTTTTAAACTGGGAAAGATCAATCTTCTTACCTGTAAAGTTAGGACCGTCTAATTTTTTGTAATTAGTCTCTACAACATCATTGCCCAGACTCGCTTCACCAGCTTCTTCTGTTTTGGCTTCCTCCTTTTTGGCAACTTCTTTTTTCGGTGCTTCTTCTGCGGCTACTTCTTTCGCAGCTGTTTCTTTCTTCTTTTCTGGAGCTTTTCCCTCTTTCTTTTCAGCAACAGCTGGCGCAGGTTCTTCTTTCACAGGAGCTGCTTTCGCAGGTTCCTCCTTCTTCACCACCTCTTCTTCTTTTTCTGCTTCGGCTGGAGCAGGCTTCTCTTCTTTTACAACCTTGCCCTTTTTATCTAAGTCGATTTTACCAACTTGCTTTAAGCCTTCAATTTTGGCTTCGGCTTTTACGACCTTTTTGGCTTCGGCTTTTTGTTCTTTTTCTTCTAGCTCGCGTTCGCGTTCTAGGCGCAACTCTTCTTTCTCTTTACGCTTTTCTTCACCTACTTCTTTAGAAGCAACTTTCTTACTTTTATCTGTCTGAAATTCTTCAAATAGCGCTTCGTATTCTTCACCAGAGATCTTGGTGGTAGGACGTGCCTCCACCTCATAACCCTTGGAACCTAAAAATTCCACGGCACGATCTAGCGAGATATTGAATTCGCGCAATACTTTGCTCAGCCTCATTGTTTTTGTTTCAGCCATAAAAATGCTTCCTTTTTTCTAAAGTGTTGTAAAAGTAGTTAAAATGTATGCTCCTTAAAAACTACTCTTCAAATTCTTCTTTTAATATATTCACAACCTCTTGGATGGTTTCCTCCTCAAGGTCTGTACGTTTTACAAGATCTTTTACGTCGTGTTCTAGGACACTCTTAGCCGTATCTAGACCTATCTTTTTGAATTCATCGATGATCCACTCTTCGATTTCATCAGAAAATTCTTTTAATTCTACGTCTTCTTCAGCTCCTTCTCTCAACACGTCAATTTCATAACCTGTGAGTTGCCCAGCAAGACGAATGTTATGCCCCCCACGGCCAATGGCCTTAGACACCTCTTCAGGTTTCAAGATCACCTCAGCGCGTTTGGTTTCTTCATCAATTTTAATTGAAGTAACACGCGCCGGACTTAGGGCACGGGTGATGAACAGATTTAAATTGCTTGTCCAATTAATTACATCAATATTTTCATTCCCCAATTCACGAACAATTCCGTGAATACGGCTTCCTTTCATCCCTACACAAGCTCCTACCGGATCGATACGGTCATCATAACTGTCTACAGCAACTTTTGCCTTTTCGCCAGGAATACGCACCACTTTTTTAACGGTGATAAGCCCGTCAAACACTTCTGGGATTTCTTGTTCGAACAATTTCTCAAGGAATACAGGATTTGCTCGCGACATAATAATTGCCGGCTTGTTTCCCTTTAGCTCAACGCTTTCAATAATACCACGTACGTTATCCCCTTTTCTGAAAAAATCTGATGGGATTTGCTTGTCCTTCGGAAGGATAATCTCATTGCCTTCATCATCTAACAAGATTACAGCTCTATGACGAATATGGTGTACTTCTGCCGTATAAATTTCGCCTTCAAGATCTTTAAATTGCTTGTAGATGATGGTGTTGTCATGCTCATGAATTTTTGAAATCAAGTTTTGGCGCAATGCTAAAATAGAACGACGTCCCAACTGCATCAACTTCACTTCTTCAGATACATCTTCACCTACCTCAAAGTCATCTTCAATCTTACGGGCTTCACTCAATGAAATCTCCTCATTCGGATCTTCAACTTCGCCATCTGCCACCACCACTCGGTTTCTCCAAATCTCTAAATCTCCCTTATCTGGGTTTACGATGATATCGAAATTATCATCACTTCCAAATTTCTTTTTCAAAGCATTTCTAAAGACTTCTTCTAGTATCGCCATGAGCGTTACTCTGTCTATCTGTTTGTCGTCTTTAAATTCAGAAAACGAATCGATTAATGCTAAATTTTCCATGGCATTTTAATTAAATTTTATCATCACTTTTGCTTCAACAATATCGTTGTAGGGCAACACAGCCTCTTTTTGAACGGTCACTTTTCCTTTTCCCACTGGCTTCGGCTCGCGTGCTTTCCACTTTAAGGTCACCGAGTCATCAGTAACTGCTACCAATTCACCTTCTATCGTTTCTTCTGCCGTCTTCACCTGAAGGTTTCTGCCAATATTTTTTTTATACTGTCGTACTAACGACAATGGTTCAGAAACTCCAGCCGAGTGTACTTCGAGTGAAAAATCTTGCTCTTCACGGTCTAAGTTATGCTCAATGGCGCGGCTCACGTCAATGCAGTCTTGCACCGAAACCCCTTGGTCTCCATCTAACACCACACGTATTTGATTGGCTTCTGAAATGGAAAGGTCGATCAAGAACAGGGACGGCATTTCGGCTAAGGCCTGGTTCAATAATTCTTCAACTTTTTTTCGCATTGAATTTAGGCTATAAAAAGAGGGGACTTTTGGTGTCCCCTCTACTTGTTGCGTATCAAATTCGCTGCAAATATACTATATTTTTCAGAATTAAAAAAAATAAGGGCACCGATTAATTTTTGTATCTTCCTGATAGCTAATCTTCCAAAAAACCACTAATAATATGAAACGCATCCTCGTCCCTACAGATTTCTCGCCACAGGCAGAAAACGCCCTAAAAGTTGCAGCACAAATTGCGGTAAAAAACAAAGCAGAGATTTATTTAGAACACTCATTAGACCTTCCATCGCATTTGGCTGTTGGAGGCAGCGGTAGTGCCAAACCAGAGTCACTTTATTTTATTCGCTTGGCCGAGAAAAATTTTACAGAATTGCTGAAACGCGAATATCTTTTTGACATCGATGTACACGAGGCCATTGGTCATGATGAAATTTACAACGATGTTAAATTAGCGGTGAAAGAAAAAGAAATAGACCTCATTGTAATGGGCTCGCACGGTACCAGTGGTTTTAAAGAAATGTTTATTGGCAGCAATGCCGAAAAAGTGGTGCGTACTTCAGAGATACCTGTTTTGGTGATTAAAAATGAGCATGATATTTTTGATGTTAAAGACTTTGTATTTGCTACAGATTTTAGTGAAGAATGCAGAAAACCCTTCGCAAGTGCGCAGAAATTCGCAAAAGATGTGGGCGCTAAAATTCACTTGCTATATGTGAACACCCCAAGCGATTTCAGAACCAGTGAAGACGCAGACCAGATTATGAAGAAATTTTTAACAGGTATGGGCGCCGAAAATTATAGTTTGAATATTTATAATGACACGAGTGTAGAAAAAGGAATTCTAGGCTTTGCCAAAAAAATTGGAGCCCAACTTATTGGCATGAGCACCCACGGTAGAAAGGGGCTTTCGCACTTTTTTAATGGTAGCGTGAGTGAAGATTTAGTGAACCATGCTAACATGCCCGTCATCACCTTTAAAATTTAATTACCATATGAGCGTTATTAAAGGCAACAAACCCCATTTTCTTATGCACGTTGCCACCATTGCTACTGTATGCCTCATTATTGGCTGCGGGGCACCCCAAAAAAAATCGAAGACCATCATTGGCCCCCCAATTGAAGACGACACGATTATAAATATTCCACAGGAAGAACTTCCTGTCATTGAAGAACCAAAAATCCCGAAAGGTGCTGTAGTAGCAAATTATAGGGCAGAGACCACCCCCTTTTACGCAATTGTAGACAAAGTAGATAAACGCCGTGGCACTACAACCATTGCTTTTGAAAGGCCAGAAGTACCGTCTATTGTCATTCCAGACACTTATGGAGCTACACTTACATCCCTTCGTTTTGATGAATTTGACAGGGATTTACTTTTAGTGAAAAGCAAACTGAAAGACCCTGTGTTTACAAAATATCATTTGTACGTGTTGCGGAATAATCGTTGGAAATTGGTCGTAAACGGATTTTCAATCCATAAAGACAATAATCCTGAAAGTTTAACACCGATCATTGTAGATCCCGAAAATCCGAAAAAAATGAAGCGTTATTATTCGGTATTCGATTTAGATGAGAACAGCGAACTCGGTTATACTTGGCGGCTACTGCAAGAAAGCGTTCCTATACTGAACAAATAAAGCAGTTACCTTCGGTCGATTAGCTGAATTCGTTTTCTGCTCATCTTCGGAAATTGGAGTTCATCGATGCGGTCTTCGGTGGTAAAAACAATTTTCGGACTCACACGAAGTTTTGCCCTAAAATGGTCTTTGATCTGTTCTTTAAAGGCTTCAGAAATATCATCTGAAACAACCTTTAATACTATTTCGTCAGTACCTACTTCATTATGTGAAACTTCAATCACAAAACTTAGAATCTGGTCAAAATCACCGAGCACATCGTACATTGCAGGCGGATAGAGCGTGGTACCTTTGTATTTAATCATGTGTTGTTTTCGGCCCATAACAGCTCCCAAACGCAAGGTGTTCCTTCCGCAGTTACAAGCATCGTAATGCGCACGCACGATATCACCCGTTCTAAACCGAACCAAAGGCAATGCCTGTACACCCAAGGTCGTAATCACCAATTCTCCTTCATCGCCATTCGCGACAGGCTCATTCTGTTCGTCTAAAATTTCAGCAATGATACGTTCCGGCTGTAGATGCCCCCCTAAATGGTGTTCACATTCTGTAAAAGCAGTTTGCATTTCAGTAGAAGCGTAGGTAGTATACAAATCGATATCCCAATCGCTAGTAATTTTACTGCCCAAAGTATTCAATTCAAAATCAGGATTTCGTACAGGTTCCCCAATACAGATGGCAGCGGTTACACTGGTAGACGCCATATCAATACCATGGGTTTTGGCATAATTGATCAATTTTAACAAGAAGGATGGAACACAAATAATATAGGTAGGTTGAAATTTTAGAATAGAATCCCATTGCAGTTCTGGCACTCCTGAACCCACCCGAATCACCGAAGCACCTATTTGTCGCAACCCCATAAAGTAAGCAAGTCCGGCCATAAAACGCCGGTCTATGGTAGTCATGAGCTGCACAGTATCTTCTTTGGAAATTCCCGCACACGCCAATGCTTGCGCTTCATTGGCAGCAAGGCGGTTTAAATCTGCTTCGGTGAGACCAATTGCCACCGGACTTCCCAACGTTCCCGACGTGGTTACATAATCGATGATTTCCGTTTTCGGAACACAGAAAAAAGCGTCGTTGTGTTGTTGCAGATCATCTTTTGTGGTAAACGGAAGTTTCCGCAGGTCTTCTAGCGATTGAATATCTGAACTAGAAACCCCAGCTTCGGCAAAGACTTTTTTATAATAAGGCGACTTTTCCAAGACGTAATTGAGTGTTTCTTTCAATTGTTCTGTTTGAAATTTGGAAATAGAAGCTACCGATTGTTTCGCTAATACTGTCATTACTTTGCTTTACGGGTTGCTTTTCTAAGGTATTTTGCAACCAATTGCGTTTCGTCATGCGAAGGTATTTCTTTTTGTGATGCCAGCCTCAGATACCGCAAAGCTTCTCGGTATTTCCCAACTTCATACAGATACCGCCCTGCTAGATAATGCGCTTTCCAATAATCTGGGTTGAGTTCTACCAGCTTTTCTACGTTTTTACTCGCTGTAAACGTTTCCGCAGCCAAATGGGCTTCCACCCCCGCTTCTAGTTTTCGGTAGGCTTCGTAATTTTTATATGCTTCCGTTTTCAGAAATGGCGATGCGGGAATGGTTTCTTTCTCTTCGGAAAGCGATATAGTTTTGGTTTTTTCAGTAGCATAGAAAATTTCATCCAAATCGTACATTACAAAAGCACCCATTTGATACGGGTTCGCAGACACCCACACTTTGTTATCTTCGGGTTGAAACACAATTCCATGGTGTGCGAGTAATTGATTCAACGCCTTTTCATTTCCGAAGCCAATCGTTTCGTTGTTCAATCCGTTGCGGTTTCTTAGGATAGCTACAGCTTCTGTCGGATTCACTTTTTCTTCAGCCGCCAGCAATTCTGCCATTCTATCAAAGCGGTAAGCGGTATGGCTTTCTTCAATTGTTTTGCTATTTCTACGGTCTTTTTTATACGCTTCACTCTGAAAATGGTTGGCACAGATTAATTGCGAGCTGTTTTCCACTTCAAAAACACCAAAATTGTTGGGCGATACCTCAATGAGAGCAGCTTTTCCGTCGTTAGCGCTCCCCACCAAAATTGATTCGCTAACAAATACCTCCCGATTTTTGGCAATCGCCACTGCCTCATCGATGGTAGCTGCATATTGTAAAATCTCTCTAGTCACGATAGAAATAGGCGTTTTTGCCACCAGCGGAACTTTCGATTTACCAGCATTTATAGTCACCGCAAGTCCTTGGTCATTCATCCCCGACACCACACCAATAAAGCCACCCCAAGTTACACTCATAAAATTATGGCCTTGGTCTGGTTTTACAAAGGCGACGATTTTCTCTTGGGCAAAATCATCGCCAGCATAGAAATCGAAGTTACGGCCCAACAACAGCTTTCCATCTTCACTTTTGTCGTCCCACACCGCAAAACTGGTGCAGCCCACCAACATCAAATCTTGTAAAGCATGGCCAATATCGTGGGCACCGTGCAAATACAGCGACCGTAAATAGGGCGGTGCCAAATCGTTGAATGTACTTGACCCTGAACGTGACACGCCATAAATTTCAACTTTGTATTCTTCTGGAATGTGTTTGTGGAGTTTTCGGTTGTACCATTTTAAAAATTTAGAAAGAAATTTTTGTTGGCCTTCTGAGGGTACCAAACTCTTTACCTTTTCCAAAAAAACGCGTTCTTGCCTGTAATACAAGTCTTTAGTTAAACTTCCATTGGCCAGGCCCCGTTCTAGGGGGTTTCCTTCTAAATACAATTCCCAAAGACCATATTTGTTTTTAAGGAGCGAATTCTTCCCTTGCGTGAAGGTGCTATCGTTAACAGTATGTTTTTCTGGTAGTGTGACTGTATATGCCGAAATATCTGGGCGATCTTGTAATGATTTTTGTATTCCGCAAGAAGTAAAACCTGCGACCATGAGCACTGTACCAAATACCACGTAACATCTCCTCACCAAAACATCCACTTCAGCTACCATATTTCTTATTTACGTCTTTTAGCACCTTTTCTTCTTTCCAGTCGGTCCATGTTTCGCCCCGAATACGGCGCATGATATTTTCAAAATTCCGCATAAACAGTAAATTGCTGAAAAGTTTTGCCAACCGCTTCGGTTTGCGCGGAAATGCCCGAAGTGTAATCGAAAAACCCGCGTCTTCGTAGGTAATGTAATGCCAGTAGCCGCTGGGCATATAGAGCGCATCGCCGTGTTTCATTTCTACTGAAATTCCCGTTGCTTTTCGCAACGCCGGATACGTCTCAAAATCGGGTGCATCCATATCTATCGTTTCTAAGTTGTGTACGGTATACGGAACTTTATAGAGAAACTTCGATTGGTCTGGTGGGAAAAGCGTCACTTTTTTGGTCCCGTGAAAATGCACATGGAGTAAATCTGCCAAATCCATATCGTAGTGTGCCAGAACTTTTCCGCCCTTACTTCCGAAGAACATTACGGGCAACTTTTTAAAAAACGGGAGCCCAATATCAGGATACTCAAAATCTTTGGTCAGCGCAGGCATTTTCTGTAATACATTGTAAAAAAACATGCGCAGTTCTGTGGGGCCACTTTTTAGCAATTCGATATAATCAAACAACTTCATTTCCTTTGCAGGTACTACCGATTTTTTATGCCCTTTGGTGGGCACGTTATTGTACAGCGGCACAACTTGATCTCCAGCTAGGCTCTGGATATACGTTAAATTCCATTTTTTGTACGCGGGCCAATCGCGCGTAAGGTTTTTGATGAGTACTGGGCGTTGCGGCTTGTAGTATTTTGCTACAAAATCTGCTTTACGAATTGTTTCTACAACATCAACGGGTATGGTTTTTATGTTTTTCACGATGTACCTTTCTTTTTCCCTTTAAAAATAAGCAAACGATATAACAATGGCTGCACGGTAAACGAGATAAGCACAGCTGTAAAAATACCCACCACGGCAACCACCGAAATAGAGTACAATGCCGGATGTTTCGCAAAAATAAGTACGCCCACGCCCAAAATGGTAGTTAACACCGAAAGTAGAATAGACGTTTTGTGCGAATGCAATAGTTGTGTTTTATCCTTTCCGTGTTGTAGCCCGTTGGTCATAAAAATGTTATAGTCTACCCCCAACCCAAAAATAAAAGTCGCAATCATAATATTGAACACATTAAATTCGAGTCCGAAAACGCCCATGACACCCATGGTAATAAACCAAGTGAGTACAATGGGGACCACCGTAACTAACGTCAGTTTTAAGTTACGGTAGCAGGCAAAAAGCAAAACTAAAACTGCCAAAAAGCTATATAAAATTAACCGATTAAATTGTTCTTTGAGTGATCCCAGCAGCGATTCGTTCAACGCTAAGCGATCTATAACAATTGCGTTTGTACTAGTTGCAAATGCTTTTTTAAGTGGTGCTACTTGTGCTTCGGAAACTTTCACTATTGAGGTGACCGTTGTGAGTTGGTCACTTTCGGCAATAAAATCCTGTATGGGCACTACCCCTATATCTTCGAAAGTTTCAAGATTTATTGGTTCAAACGGAAAGTGAAGGCTTTCAAAAAAACCTTGAAACGAATTTGGCTTAAATCCGTACACCGCCCCACTCCTATCCAGCATGGTTTGCAAGGTGTCTACCCGAGTTTGTGTCCAGAAGTTGGTCCACCGATCTATTTTTTCCACCTGTAAATTTTCCGAAGGAATCACTCCGCCAATATTTGTAAACTGTATCACTTTTTGTTGCTGCGCCAAGGTTGTAAGCTTTTGGAATATCGCATCGTTCGCAACTAAGGCCGTTTCCATGTTCTCTCCCGTCGCAACCACATACACCGACTTCGCCTGGGTATTAATAAGCGCGTCCAGCTCTTTTTCAGCTTTCTCGAGATGGTCAGGTATGTAATTAAGTCTCGAAAGATCTTTGTTAAATTGTACGTTCTGAAACGTAAAAAAACTAGCTATAAAAACCAATATAAGTCCGCCCATTAGCACCTTGTTTTTATGAAACGGATACTGTGAAACAGCATCGATAGCAGAAACTGTCTTTGTTCCTTTAGTTTTGGTATTATAAACCTGAGGGATAAATACCAAGGCAAACAGTGACGCCCCCAAAACACTTATTGCCGCAAATATCCCCAAATCCTGAAGTGCTGTAGAATCTATAAAGAGCAAGCATAAAAATGCCAGGGCTGTGCTACAGCTGCTCATGAGCATAGGATTTACAACCGCTTTGTATAACGCTTGTGGCGTAGCCCCATTTCTGATGTGGGTTAGGATATGTAATGAATAATCGAGGGTAACCCCCAACAATACCGAACCAATACCTAGCGAAATCACTGAAATTTCACCCCGGAATACCGCTAAAAAAGAAAGTGCCAGTAACGCCCCAAAAATAGTAGGTGTAAACAATACGAGAGGGATGGTCGCTTTCTTATAAAAAAAGATAAATACGATTAAAAGTACAATTACAGAAATCCCTACCGTGTATTGAATATCTACTTTTATCTGTTGGGCATTGGCAACCGCTATGGGTATTCCCCCATAGCTGGTAACGTTGGCCTTTCCTTCGTACTGCTCATTTAATTGGTCTTGCAATGCGTTCAGCTGTTCCACAAAAGCGTTGTTCGCTGCCGTTTCGGAGCTGCTAAACTTCGGACTTATAAAAAGCAACAAATGCTGTTCATCTTTACTCACCAGAAATCCGTGCTTTAACTCAAATGCATCATTGGCGTTAAACGCTCGTAATTGTTCAAGACCCAGAAATGTAATCCCCAAGGGGTCTCGCGCAATACTGCGTTTCGCCAATATTCCTGTGGGTGATATAAGCGTTTCATAATTAGTTTTGGTACGATTCGCAATGCTGTCGGGATCGAGTTGTCTGGCAATGATGGAGAAATCATTTTCATCAAGGAATAACGGCAGATGTTCATATACAAAATCGAGTACGTCCAAAGCGGCATCCTCTTCAATGGCACCTTGTATCTCCTTAATATATTCAGTAAAGTTATTTTCTAGACTATCGCTTATCGCTCGGCCTAGAACGGTTACGTCTTCTAAAGTGCCATTTTCAGATTTTTGCACGTGGATTAGTACTTTATCTGAAAATTTCGCGGTTTCCAATACCTGCTGAATGTTTTCATTTTGCAGCGTGTGAGGTATCAGCTTCGCGATGTCTTCTTCAAACGAAATACGCGAAGTTGTAAATCCTAAAGCACCAAATAGCAGCATGAATCCGAGCCAAAAAAGTAATTTTTGACTTTTCAAAAAATGGTATGTTTTAAGAAACCTATTAGGCATCTACAACCTGTTTATTGGGTTCAAATAATTTCAGCATTAAATATCCAACAATCCCAAACACTATAGCCGAAGTTACAGATAGCACGATACTTCCAACGAGGTAACTCTCCAGATGTTTAATGGCATCGAAATCTGATAATTCAGCCATCGAAAACGAGGAGCTTTCGCCTAACACAAAATTTCCCGTACGCACGCTAGCCCACAATACAAAAGGAATAAATGGTGGTAAACTGATATTACTGAAGGCAAAGGCTATTACCTTGTTGAGCCGAAAAAAAATTGCTAAAAAAATAACGATTACCGTATGGAAGCCCCACAAAGGAGACAATCCCAAAAAAACACCCAGCGCAATAGAGAGTGCTTTCTTTTTACTACTATCTCCACTGCCGAGAAAATCTTCTACGAAGAATTTTTTAAATCCTTTTTTTTTTAATTGTCGAAAGAAATCACGCGGAATGATATAGAAACCTTTTACAATCAAAAAACCAATGATAAGCACCACGATTCGCGTAATATCCATAAAAGGTCGAAAATGCGAAACGCGATCTTTTGGATACAGCACCTTAATAGGAATATTCACCACACGTATGCCTCTCCAGTGTGAACGCACAATCACTTCGGTTTCAAATTCAAATTTGCTCGTCCAACGTAAAAACCTAATTTTCTGTAGCGCTTTAATCGGGTATAACCGAAAGCCCGACTGGGTGTCGGTTAATTGCAAGCCAGTAACACTGCGCACCCAAAATCCAGAAACGCGATTTCCTTTGGCACTCGTTGCGAGCACATCAGCTTCATTCATATTTCGATCGCCAATAATGAACAAGTTTTTGTCTTCAGATTTCTCAAGGGCCGTTATAAAAGCAGGCAAATCGTCTGGAAAATGTTGGCCATCGGTATCCAGGGTGATTGCGCGTTCATAACCCATTTCTAAGGCTTTTTTAAAACCTTTTTTTAGGGCATTTCCCTTTCCTTTGTTTTTAGGAAGATGAAGTATGGTGATCGTTTGGTAATTCACCAACAATTCTTCGGCAAGGTCTGTAGAACCATCATTTACAAGAATAATGGCTTCGGTATATGCCAAAACACCGTCCAGAATTTTGGGAAGGGTTATTTCGTTATTGTAGGTAGCCATGACCACACAGCATTTTAATTGCTGCATTCGGCTAGATATGGATTCTGTTTCTTTCAACTACTAATTTTCAATAAGGCACAATGTAACGACGGCAGTGTGTTATTTCGATTGAATCTGATAGGTAATCGTGCAATTCATTACCGGCGTTTCGTCTACAAAAGTAGTGCTATTTTTAACTTTTAAAAGGTCTTTGTCTTGTTGAAATGCTAGATTGAAAACCAAGGTGTTATGTTGTTGGGGAGCTACCAAATTGATAAACTTTACACGTTGGGCAGCTTTCATAAAAAGTGATTTTTTGAAATGCGATGCTGAAAGTTCCTTAATAATTTGCAGCATGGCCACTCCGGGTAAGACGGGGTGATCTGGGAAATGTCCTTTAAAGATTTTATGATTTGCATTCAGCTGAAGTTGCACCTGCAATGTATTTGCATCTGGCGATTGGCGGTTGGTGATGGTATAAAAATCTTTTAAATCCATGCAAACATTTTGAATTGCCTTGTCTATTAAAATTGAATCGTTCCCGTTGGCTTACATTTCAAAAGCCTTTGCAGGAATATCAATATTGGTTTTTCTATTGCTGAAGGTAATGGTGGTATAATCTGCATTTGGCTCAATTAATTTTACCTGAATTACTTGCCCCGAGGTTTTTTCAAACAACAACTCGAACGATGCTATAAAGCGTTTCAACCGTTTTTCTTTTGGAAAGAATTGAACCAAATAGTTATTGTTTTGCATAAAATAAGCGATTTCAAATTGATCTTCATCAAACATATCCCCTTTTATACTGTTCACGATAAGCGCATTAAAGCTACGGAATAGCCTATTGCCACTTAATTTGATTTCTTCCTTTCTCCCTTCATTATTTACGAAGAGCATCTCTTCTTTAAACACCACTTTGTAATCGTTGGGTGTTTTGTATTGCCATAAAATATTATCTGGGGCAACAAAAGCTAACATCCCTTTAGAAGTCACTTCGTTATCTAACATATCGATATGCTTCACCTGCTCAAAATCACTTTGTATGGTACGTGTTTTTGCTGCCTGTTTTTGCACTGTGGTTTTTAATTCATCCTGTTGCGTTTTGGACAGTGCAGTTTGTGACCAAGATACTGTTGCGACAAAAACCACAACAACTAAAAATATATAGAACGGTTTATTTTTCATCGAGCAATCGGTTTATAGTAACAGCTTTGTAATTATTCTCATGTAAAAATAACAACAAACGTTCCAAAATAAATGGAATACGCGCGTGGGTATCGTGCAACAATACCACCGATCCTGGTTTTAGTTTCCGTTTAATATGGCGCAAGATGGCCCATTTATGTTTAATGGAAGTATCGTAGGGCCGAATGCTCCAACCGATGACGGTATGTGAAGTAAAGCTAATCGCTTTTGCTAGGTGCGGACTCGTAACACCAAACGGCGGACGAAAATAAGCTGGTTTTTTCACGCCAAATGATTCAATAAGCGTGTCGGTTTGCTCCAATTCGTTAATCCAACACTTCGTACCGTTAAATCCGATCGTATTTTTATGTGAATAGCTATGATTGCCTATGGTATGGCCTTCTTCTACAATCTTTTTAAAAATGTCTGGATAGCGCTCAATATTTTTCCCGATACAGAAAAAAGTCGCCCTAATTTGGTATTTCCGTAACAACACCAAAACTTGCTCTGTATACACCGGGTGTGGGCCATCGTCGAATGTAAGCGCTACGTAAGGTTTATTTGTAATTTTATTGGCTGTGAAAGTTGGGACAAAAAACCGAAATTTCATCCAAAACGACCCAAAAATTATAATAATGAGGTAGCTAATGATTACATAACAAAACACCCAGCCTGAAAAGTAAAAAAATAGGCTCCCTACCATTAATAGTAAGAGAATCGCAATATAAGCTATGGTAGTATTCTTAAAATTTAGCATCTTGAAACAATGATTACACTGTGATTTCTACCATCTTCTTGATTGTAAATAAGTATGTTTTTTCGGTCTGAAACGGTATTCTTTTCGCCTAGTAGCTGAACCGCAAACCAAACGGCAAATCCTATTGAAGTATTATATTGACCTGCATATTTTTTAAAGTGAATCTGTGTTGTCTGCTTCGGAAAGGCGTCTGACACAGCTTTATAATACACATCGCTTTCAGCACCTGTAGTGCCTAAAATTAGGGTGTCTATGTCTTCTTCCGAAAGACCGTTTTCTTTTAACAAACTGCCCACCCTGTTTGAAATCTCTGCAACAGAAATCTCTCTACACGTGTTCATATCGCGTAACAAAACTTGGGCGTTTCCCATTTCCGAAGAAACCACAAAAAAACTAGCTCCTTCGCTCATCGGAATCTTGCTTGCCGGTGTTTCCTTTTCGGCTAGCATCTTTACATAGTTGACGAACTCTGTACCCAATTCGTCTACACCGCCCACTACTATTTTTGCGTCTGGTTTATCTTCCAACAGCAAACTCGCATCAAGTAAGGCGCTTTCAAAAGAAAGCGAACCGTGTACATAGGTGTTGTTGTATGCCTTACAGCCCAACCCAAGCGCAATTTGCGCCCCAACCGTATTATGGGTAGATTGAATAAATGCCGTAGGAGGCACAAACTGCTCGTTGTTTTCTAGGAGCGCGTTCAGGAACTTTTCTGTATCCTGCATACAACCCAAGCCGCTGCCCGTTAAGATAGCATCTGGCTGGGTTATTTGTGCTTTTTCTAACGCCACATTGGCGGCAACAACGCCCATTTTCACCGCTGGAGCCATACGTCTGGCAGCTGCTGGAGGAATGTAATTTCGGTACGCTGGATGCTTTGCAGCTACGGTAGATGCTGTAATGTTAAGTGCCTCCATTTCTCCTTCAACAAAAGAATTTTGTGCCGAAATACACACTGCGCTATGTAGGTAGACGGGTTTCACTATTTACTAAAAATTAAGCTGGTACAGTTACCCCCAAAACCAAACGAATTTGACAGCACGTACTGTAAATTTTTTTTCTGTAAGGTTTGCACCGGCACCAAACCCGTTTCTGGCATGGGCTCTGTGAAATTAAGATTAGCAAATAGCTGCTGTTCTTGTAGTGCCACAATTGAAAACACCGCTTCAACGGCCCCCGCTGCTGCTAGGGTATGACCCGTAAACGATTTTGTACTTCCAAAATCTGGTATGTTTTCGCCAAAAATTCGTTGTAGCGCAACACTTTCAGAAAGGTCGTTATTGGGCGTCGCCGTACCATGTGCATTCACATAATCTATTTGTGAGGGTTTTAAACCTGCTATTTGCAAGGCTTTTTGCATGGCAAGAAATGCTCCTTCGCCATTTTCAGAAGAAGCTGTTTGGTGGTGTGCATCGTTGGCATTTCCGTAGCCGCTTACATACCCTAAAATCTGCTTTCCCTTGGCAGCTTTTTCAGATTCTAACACTAGGTATGCAGCCGCTTCGCCAAGATTCAATCCGTCTCGGTTTGCATCAAATGGTCGGCAATGATCATCGCTAAGCAGTAGCAACGATTTAAATCCGTTTAAAGTAAATTTTGAAAGCGCATCCGTTCCTCCCACCACTACTCGGTCTAACTTTCCAGCTTTTATAAGCCGCGCGCCCAACATGATGGCATTTGCTGCAGAAGAACAGGCCGTGCTTATGGTAGTTGTAAATTCTGAAATCTGTAATTGGTCGGCAATTTTTTCGGTGCTGTCACCCGCATGATGGCTAGAAATGTAGCGATGGGTGTCGGGATTTGTAGCAAATTGCCTGAAATATCGCTCGGTTTGGTCCATTCCGCCCACGGTGGTTGCAGAAACCAACCCAGTTTTAAATTCCTTTATATCTTCTATACCCGCTTGCTTTACAGCTTCTTTGGCAGCAATGCATCCTAATAGCGCCGTGCGGGTATAATTGTGCTTGGTAGGAAGGTTTAGGGTTTGTGCTAATTCTTGGTTTGTAGCAGTTACTTCGCCCACCACAATTTTATTTTGGTAGGTGCTTTCAACTTTTTGAAGCAGTGACAAGCCACTTTCAGAATGCAGCAATCGTTCACGGTTAGCGGCAACACCGGTACCCAGTGCAGAGACAATTCCTATTCCGGTAATGGCGATTCTTTCAGACATTTGGCGAAAAAGTATAGCGGCCTGCCATGGTTTATTTCGTTCGGTTGGCTTCGATGTAGGCTGCCAACACGTTTACCGATTGAAAGATGGCTTTGCTTTCTTCCGGATCGGTTAGTTTTATTCCGTAGTCTTTATCTAACAGTACAATTAGTTCTAACGCATCTATAGAATCGAGCCCGAGGCCATCGCCAAAAAGCGCATCATCATTATCAATATCTGCTGCTGTAAACTCCTCTAGGTTGAGGGCTTCAATAATACTTTCTTTCAATTCTTGTTGTAAACTGCTCATACGTATTCAACTTATCCAATTTGGGGTAAAAAGAACCAATGTTCCTTTTAATCATGTTCAAAAAAATTCTTAATTGTTGCTGCGGAATGCTTCCACTTACCATTTCTACCGACTACATAGAAAAAACCATGCCGTTCATTTCCGTCAACTTCAACCCATCCACAAAGCACTTGGTCGCATTTATTTTCGTTCAGCAAACTTACTGTATATTTTTGAAGAAATTCAGGTTCAAAGGTTTCAAAAACAAAGAATGCATTTTCGGTTTGTAGCTTATGCCTGATAGCCACTTCACCAACACCGATATTTGGCAGGGTGTAGACAAATACGGCCGGACTCGGATACTGTTCTCCATGAGATGAAATAGCCTCCTGATGTTTTCTGTCGGTTTCTAAACTACTGCTTCGGTTTGAAAAAACCAGCGCCGTTCGCTTGTGTTCTGATGAATTTTCAGAGATTTCTGAGAGCAATAATTCTGCCCCCATAAATGCGAGTTTGCTCAGCGTGTCCATTTTAAAAAACTTTGGGTATTTACAGTCTAGCATCACATAGAGCTGCTTTAAGAATCCCTCAAAATTGGCTGCGTCAATTTCTGCAAATAATGCGCCGTTGCGCATCACTTTTCTGTCTGAAATATGACAATACTCTGATATTTGGTAGGTATCGGACTTCAATTATTTCTTTTTGCAGATGAATAAGGTATGGTAGGCCCCCAAGGTTCGGTCTTCTTCAATTTTTAACCCTGCTGTATCTATAAGTCTTTCAAATACGGTGGCGGGATACATTTTACTGTTTCCGTTGGCAAGTGCTGTAAAATAGATAGAGGTGGCTTCGAGCACATATTTGGCCTTGCTAAATTGTTGACGGTCTGTAAATGTTTCCGTAATAAAAAGATAGGTGTTTTGGTCCATTGCGGCTACACACGTTTCTAGAATCTTAAGAATTTCTTCTTCTGAAAAACAATCTAAAAACTGGCTCATCCAGATAAGATCTGCTCCTTCTGAAATTTTAGGTGCTGCGGCCAACCAATCTATTTCTTGTCCCGAAATTCGGTTTGCAAAACCCGCATTCTGAACGTTGGCAAGTGCTTTTTTTAATTGCCCAGGAAGATCGTAAATAGTGATATGGATATCTTCAGAATTCGCCAAACATTGCAGGGCAAACTTGCCTGTGTTCCCGCCGATATCGAAAATATGCGAAGGCTTTTTTTCAAACACTATGGCAAGTGCCTCGGCAAAAATTGTATCTGAGTAATGATGGTCAAACTCGAACCAAGACTGTTGTACTTGGGGTGCTAATTGAGACAGTCCTTCGTAGATGGTATTCCATTCGCCAAATTCTTTTAATCCTTCGGGCTTTTCATTGGTCACGGCATCTGTTAAATGAAACAACCCTTTGTAACATACGTCGTGGGCAAAATTTAGGTTTACGTTCACCGTTTTATCATACGTAAGAAAATAGCCTGTTTTTGTTAATTCGAAACGTGCTGCTTCATTCTTTTTTACCAGTGATGCACTTTCTGCCATTTCTAATAGCACTCCGAGTCCGTAGGACGGAATAGACAATGCTTCTGAAATTTCCTGGGACGAAACCCCGTTGGCATCTCGATTTTCAAAAATATAGTTGAAAACGCCCAATTTCCGAAGAGATACAGCAGTTTGGAAAACAAAGGGCGCCAAAGCAATGCGTTGCGCATCTTCTAACGCATCAATGGCTTTGATGGTTTTTTGGGTCATTAATCGGTTTTATACGGTTGTTTTTGCTAAGATACTTTTTTAAATACAACTGCCGTATTACATCCACCAAATCCAGATGCTGTTTTTAAAAGTATATTGATAGGTTGGTGTTTTATCGTTTCGACGATAGCAAGTGGTTTAGAAACTCCCAATGTATCAAAGCCAGTAGAAGGCAATATTAGTTCTTGTTTCATCATTTCAAGGGCAATTACGGTTTCGAGCAAACCCGATGCGCCCAATGTATGGCCAAAAATTCCTTTGAGGCTGTGCAACAGACTGCCGTGCAATGCCGCTCTATTAAAAGCGATGGCTTCCATTTCATCATTATAAATAGTAGCGGTTCCGTGAGCCGAAATAAAATCGACTTCGTGCGCATCTATCTTTGCTTCTTTCATGGCATCCTGTACGCTCTTAAAAAGCCCTTCTCCAGTTCGGGACGGACCAGAAATATGGTTGGCATCATTGCACGAACCATCTCCTAGTACTTGCACAGCAAATTGCGTTGGTTTTATTGTAGATACAAATACCGAACTCGCGGCTTCCCCCAATGTAATTCCGTTTCTATATTTTGAATAGGGCTTGCAAGGCAAATCGCTAATAGCTTGAAACGATTGAAAACCCGAAAGTGTAAATCGCGACACCAAATCGCCTGATAAGATCAGCGCATTGTCATAGCCTCCCGAAGATATGAGACGTTTGGCAACAGCCACAGCAAGAATACCAGATACACAAGCATTTGAGATTACCACGGGAGTAGCTGTTACACCGAGAAAGTCGCCTAGTGTTTTTGCCAAATTTGGCAGGTATGCTCTTTCGCTATTAAAGGCACTGTCTTTATCAAGTACATCAATATTTCCTTTGGTTGTTGCTACAATAAGCAGGGTTTTATCGCTTATTTTTACCTCCGAATTGTCTAGCGTCTCAAGCGCAGACAACAGCATCATTTTCTCTAACTTAGTGTATTCTGAAATAGCCCCGTGACTTTTAAAAGCTTCGTTAATTGCAGCTTCCGACACCATGGCAGCATAGAATGGCTCTTTTGCTATATCAGTACGTGAATGCTTCTGAATGGCTATATTTCCATTTGTGATTTCAGTAAAATTCTGCTGAACCCCTAACCCCAAAGGAGTCACCAAACCAGGATGCGATATGTAAACAGGTGTTTTCACTGTGGTTTAGGTTTCAAAATAGTGCTCATTTCAGCACGAGCAACAGGTACTTCATTAACTATTGATGTAATAGCGACAAGGGTCATTTCCATAGCGCTGTACAGAATAGTTGCTTCAGAAGTAAGTACCTGCCCAAGTTTTGGGAGACGCATCACCTTCACACTTTTAATAGCACCAATGTACCCTTCGCGGGTGGGATGCTGATTTAAATATCCTGAATATCCCGTATGCACCGCAACTGTTTGCGCCATATGTTCTATAATACCTGATTCAGAAAAAAATGAATCGATCAAGAACAACGAATCCTGCACCACGTTAAAACTACAGACCACAGATTTTTCGGTGTACGATAGTACCGTATCTATTAAAAGCATCGGACTGCGATGTGGCAACAGTCGATGAAGCATAGATGGGTCTGTAATAGGAAAATGTGCGGGTTGTTTCGTCATTTTGAATTCAGTTCACCCCAAAAGTCGTAAAAATTAAACCATTGCAACGGATATTTTTTCACGACCCGTTCTAAATGATCTGCAAATTTGTTCAACAAATCTTGGGCATCCCTTCGTTCAATCTTTACTTTTCGGGCATACAGATGGTAGTGGCGTTTCGGTTCGCGCATCACATAGACAAAAAGCACGGGTACTTGCAATCGTGTGGCAATTTGAAAAGGACCGATTGGAAATTTAGCCTTTTTACCCAATAATTCAGCCTCTAGCGTTTTTGCCTTGTTTAGAAATCGATCGCCTGAAATACACACAATACGATTTTGGGCAAGTGCGGCATTTATTTCAAAAATATGCGATAAGTCTTCTTTTACAATGATGAAGTTTACGTGTTCCCGCTTGGTGAATTGCCCTAAATACTCCTTAATATCCTCATGGTCTTGGTCTGTAATCACAATACTGATGGCGGTGTCGAAGTTGCGTTGCTTAAAAAAGTATTGCGCCAATTCAAAATTACCCACATGCGCACTGATTAAGATACCTCCTTCTCCCAACGCTAACATTTCAGTAATATGTTCTTCCCCATCAAACTCATACGTGTACTTGTCTTTATTCCCAATGGGAATGGCGATTTTGTCTACCAATGTTTGTCCGAAATTATAATAAGTTTTATAAATACTAACCGAACTCTTCAACCAAGAATAGTGTAATCGTTTTCTGAAATAATACCAGAGCCCTTTTACGTTGTTACGCGAAAACAAGCAAAAGTAAGGAATGGGCAAGTGCATTAACAGATATGCCGCGCGGGTTCCGAAGTTTTTGATAAAGAATACAAATACTTTGAATCCAAAAACGGTGCCTCTCGACTTCCCCGTCCAGGTGTTTTCTTGCTGCGTATCGATTCGTGTTGTTTCTGCCAATTTGAAGGGTTTCCTACCGGCGGCAAATTTACGTGAATTTCAAGAACTAACTATAGATTCCACCATTGATGTTGATCACCTCTCCCGTAATATACGCGGCTTTTTTAGAGCTGAGAAAAGAGACCAGATGCGCCACTTCATCGGCAGTACCAAATCTATTGAGTGGCACTAACTTTTTTAGTTCTGCCTCGTCTAAATCGGCTGTCATATCGGTGGCAATAAATCCGGGTGCTACCGCATTTACTGTAACGTTCCTTTTTGCCACTTCTTGGGCCAACGATTTTGTAGCTGCAACAATAGCGCCTTTGGCAGCGGCATAATTTACTTGTCCGGCAGTTCCTTTAAGGCCCGAAAGTGAAACAATGTTAATGATGCGCCCATAGCGTTGCAACAACATGGGTTGCAAAAAGGCTTGGGTCACATTAAAAAATCCGTTGAGACTCGTGTCTAAAACCGTTTTCCAATCGTCTGGCTTCATCCACACAAACAGTCCGTCTTTCGTAATCCCGGCATTATTAACGATTACTTCAACAACCGCGTCAGGGTTTGATTTTTGCCAAGAGGCCAGCGCTTTTTGTGTTTCATCTGCATTGCCCACATCAAAGGGAATCAATTCACCTGTACCGCCATCGTTTTCAATTATAGTTAGCGTTTCTTTTGCAGCAGTTTTATTTCCGCGGAAATTGATAAGCACATGGTACCCATGGTCTGCTGCCAACTGAATGCTGATAGCGCGCCCAATACCTCTAGACCCCCCTGTGACAAGTGCTACTTTCATGATGCCGATTCAGATTTTAATAAAAATTCTTTTACACTTTTAACATGCGGATAGAGCACTTCATCTTCGGAAAATGCAGGAACTAGTTTACGAATTTCTTTAAAAAATGTGTGTGTTGCTGTAGAAACTTTGTCCTGAACGCCCAAATATTCGATGGCCTGCACAATGGTAATTAGTTCTATGGCCAGCACCTCATACCCGTTTTCTATTACTTTACCCGTGGCCAGTGCCGCATTGGCCCCCATACTTACAATATCTTGATTGTCGTTGTTATTCGGAATACTATGCACGTACATCGGGTTGCTGAGCATTTGGTTTTCGGCTGTAGTAGACGTGGCAGTAAATTGTGCTCCTTGCATCCCGAAGTTAAGCCCCAACGTACCTAGATTTACAAATGGAGGCAGCATGTCGTTCAGTTTTGGGTTGAGCAGGTAATTTAATTGTCGTTCGGCCAACATCGTCATTTTGGTCACAACGATTTTCAGTTTGTCCATTTCAAGCGATACGTAGTCACCGTGAAAATTTCCGCCGTGATACACTTGGCGCGTCTTTAAATCTATAATGGGGTTGTCGTTTGCCGAGTTCACCTCTTCTACGAGTATTTTTTCAACATTATTCAAGGTATCTAGCACTGGCCCGAGGATTTGCGGCACACAACGTAACGAATAATATTCTTGTACTTTCTCTTCAAAAACATCACCCGTTTGGAGTCCGTTGTACAAATGGTGTTCCCGCTTTCTGGTAAGTTTGCTGTCGTTTAAATGCTGCCGCATTTGTTCAGCAATCTCGCGCTGCCCCTTATGTTTTTTGGAGGCATTGAGTTCTTCCGAAAGGTGGTCGTCATATGCCTGTACTATTTCGTTTATTGCCGAAGAAGCTTGTACCATCCAATGCAGTAAGTTACGGGTACGTATGGTATTTACCATTCCGACACCGCTCATCACAGAAGTCCCGTTCATTAGGGCCAATCCTTCGCGTAGCTCTACAGAAATCGGGGTAAGTCCCTCTTTTTGAAATACTTTGGAGGTAGACATTAACTTGCCGTTGTAATAGACTTCCCCTTCGCCAATTAAGGTAAGGGCAACATGGGCCAATTGCACTAAATCTCCACTCGCACCCACGCCGCCATGTTCATAAATTACGGGAAGTATGTTGCGGTTAATTAGCGTAGCCATCAAGTCTACCGCCGAAGGATGTATCCCGCTAAAGCCTAAACTTAGGGTATTGAGCCGTGCTAATAAGCTGGCCTTAATATATTCTGGAGCGATAGGTTTGCCGCTTCCAGACGCATGGCTTCGTATTAGGTTGTACTGAAGGGCAATACGTTGTTGGTCTTTTATTTTATACTGTGCCATTGGGCCAAAGCCTGTATTGACACCGTAAATAATTTTATTTTCTGAAAATTCCTTTAAAAAAGTAAAGCTATCGGCGACAGTTTCAAGTGTTTCTTCAGCCATTGAAATAGGTTCGCCCTGGAGAATGATTTTTTTGAAATCGTTAATCCCTAATGTCCCCTTCAGTATAATCATGCGCGTTGCACTGCTTTTTGTTCGATATTTGTAGTCTAACTAGATCGAATTTGTTAATTTGACTTGCAAAGTAACAATATAAAAGCTGGTGTCAAAATATGCCAACCCCCAAACTTGATGTTTTAATTATTGGCGCCGGACCTTCTGGCTGTGTAGCAGCAGCTTACCTTCAAAAAAAGGGACTTTCCATTCGTGTGGTTGAAAAGAACAAGTTTCCACGGTTTGTAATTGGTGAAAGTTTATTGCCAAGATGCATGGAGCATTTTGAAGAAGTAGGGTTGTTGGCAGCACTTCAGAAACAAGGTTTTGAAAAAAAATTCGGTGCCAGATTTATAAAAGGTGATGCGGTGTGCCATTTTGATTTTGCTGAAAGTTTTACCGATGGCTGGACTTGGACGTGGCAAGTACCAAGAGATCATTTTGACAAGACCCTAACCGACTATTTAGAAGCGAAAGGCGTTCCTATTTCTTTTGAAACTACCGTTACTGCCGTAACGTTTGCTAATGATGGCAGCTCCCGAACTACTGTTTGCAGCACAGACGGCTCTGAAGAAATCATAGAGGCAAGTTTTATAATCGACGCCAGTGGCCATGGTCGTGTGTTACCACGCTTGCTGAGCTTGGAAACTACACCCCGTATTGAAGCACATTCCTCGATTTTTACACATGTGGAAGACGTTAACAGACCAGATGGTGTGGAAGGCACTTTAATTACATTTGATGTAATTTCTACCGAAACATGGCTTTGGGTCATCCCCTTTTCCAACGGAAAATGCAGTATCGGGTATGTAGGCCCTACTGAATATCTAGCGTCATTTAAAGGCACCCCCACCGAGAAACTGCAACAGATGATGCAGTTATCAGACCACTACTACGCCCGTTTTAAAGGCTGTGATTATTTATTTGAGCCCATTACTTTAAAAAATGTATCTAAATCGGTGACCAAACTCTTCGGAAAAGGTTTTGCTTTAACCGGAAATAGTGCAGAATTTTTAGACCCCGTATTCTCATCTGGGGTAACATTTGCAACTGAAAGTGGCTTGCGGGCCGCGAAGCTCATAGCCAAACAACATGCTGGTGAAAGAGTAGATTGGCAAACTGAGTATGCCGATTATATTTTAAATGGGGTGGATGTTTTTGGAACGTATGTAAAAGAGTGGTATACCGGTAATTTGCAGAAAATTTTCTTTCAGGGAACAGGCAATCCAGAAATTAAGCGACAGATCTGTTCGGTATTGGCAGGATATGTTTGGGATGAAAGCAACCCGTTTGTGAAGAATCACGACAGGCTGGTAAAGACCCTGGCTAGGGTTATCGATTTAGAAAACACAAAACAAACTTGAGGTAATTTCTTAACCTAAAAATTAATTCTGTTTGATGGATCGATGAACGGTTTTACCTTTAGATTTCCATTTGGGGTTGTCCACCAATTCTCCCTTATAGCTGTGGTAATACATTTCTTTCGGTATAAATTCCTCCCGTTTTTTACTATAATACGTACAAGAATCGATGGGTTTTGCGTACAAGTGCAAGCTCATGCATTTTTTGTCTGAAATATTGTGAAGTGTGTGGTACCCAATAGAATCATCCATATAACAGATATCTCCCGGCTCCAGCGTTCTTTCAATATCCTTCACCAATTCATCCTCTGCGTTTTCTTTATATAATACTTCTTCCATTTTACCGGTCACTTGATACACCCAGCAACGTTGCTCTCCGTGACAATGTATAGGTGTGCTGTCACCAGGGTTCCAACACAACAATAGCAATTCAAAATTTTCGGTGCGCTCAATGCAGTTTCTTGTATATCCTTTGTCTTTCCAAAAGGTATACTCTTTCAAGTCTCCAGAGGGAATGTCAAGCATTTGGGCTATGGCGACATAATCCCGGGGTTCCGTTTGTACTAATGTTTCCACTAACTCATCTACCGACTCGATATGGCTCATAAGCTTCATAAGTATTTAAATTACATACTCGGAGGAGTATATGGGAGTATAAGTAAAAAATTAGATTTTCTACAATTTTTGGCTGTTTTTTTTTAGTTTTTTACTTAAAAATGAATTTTTTTATTCAAAAAAGGGTATTTTCTCAATTTTAAGTCAGATATCATAATTTGTTTAAAACAAACTAGCTTACTCAGTACAATAACTTTATTGTAACCAAAAATATCTTCCTAAATGATTGCTAAAATAGTTGCCCTTGTCATCTACGTCAGTATTTTATTTTTAATTGGGATTTTCGCCTCTAGGCGAATAAAAAGCATGAGCGACTTTTATGTGGGCGGAAAAAATATTGGTTATTGGGCAGTAGCTTTTTCTGCTCGAGCTACTGGAGAATCGGGATGGCTATTAATTGGTCTTACCGGAATGGGGGCACTAGCAGGAATCTCAGCCTATTGGGTAGTCTTAGGTGAGTTATTGGGAGTTTTTATTTCTTGGTTCTTTATGGCTAAAAAATTTAAACGGCGTACAGACCGCTATAATTCGATAACGGTTCCTGATTATCTCGAAAGTCATTTCAAGACCAAAACCCACAGACTGCGAATTATAGCCGCAAGCGTGCTCTCAATTTTTGTTATCATTTATGTAAGCTCACAACTTGATGCCACGGGAATTGCTTTCGAATCACTGATGGATATCAATTATTATTGGGGAATACTCATTGGATTTGTCATCGTTTTAGTGTATATATTTATTGGCGGATTTGTTGCGGTGGTCTGGTCAGATTTGTTCCAAGGATTGTTAATGTTTGCAGGTTTGGTACTCCTCCCGATTGTGGTGTTCTTTTCAATGGATTATTCAGGTGGATTTGTAGAAGGGCTGCAATCTATAGACCCTGCACTCACAAACATTTGGGGGGGCAATGAAGATATTTGGATGAATGTATTTACCATCCTAGGTTTTTCTATGATCGGATTAGGATTTTTAGGCTCTCCCCAAGTATACGTTCGGTTTATGTCTGTGAAAAGTGAAGCCGAAATCGATAAAGGAAAATGGGTCGCAATCTTCTTTACCTTATTAACCGATGCGGCTGCGGTGACAATCGGTATATTAGCAAGACTACTTTTTACCGAAAGCGGTCAAGATCCAGAAACTGTGTTCGGTGTTGGCGCTGCAGATGTACTAAACGTGATGACAGAGCAATTTTTACCGCTTATCCTTGTCGCCATATTTGTTGCTATTGTGCTATCAGCAATCATGTCTACCATAGATTCGCTCTTGGTCATTGCCTCAAGTGCCATAGTTCGTGATTTCTATCAAAAAATATTCAGACCCGAACTAAAAGACACCGAACTAACCCGCATCTCAAGATGGGTTACCTTAGCCATGGCTATTATAGCATTGATCATTGCCGTGGTAATGGCAATAGTTTCACCAGACCGCCAAGTGTTCTGGGTAATAATTTTTGGTTGGTCTGGCATTGCGGCTGCATTCTGTCCTGTTATCATACTTTCCCTTTTCTGGAAAGGATATACTGAGAATGGTGCCATCGCTTCAATGGTAACGGGTTTTTTATGTGTACCCCTGTTCAAATTCGTTTTTCAGAACCTAGACACGGTAGGCGTGTACTTTGAAAAACTAGACGTTCTGGCCCCTTCATTTGCCATCGCAATGCTGATGGGTTGGATAGTGTCAAAATTCTTCTCAAAACCGGTAAATAGCGAGGAAAAGTAAAAACAGCGAAATATAAAACAAAAAACCCGAGCGGATGCTCGGGTTAATTCAGTTGGCCCACTAGGGCTTCCTTCGACTGTTGCTACTGCGGCGCAACGCTCAGGATAAACTTCTCGCCCCGATTCAAAACAAAAGACATAATAAAAAAAAGTCCAACAAATAAATTGAAGGACTTTTTAAATAATGTTGGCCCACTAGGGCTCGAACCTAGACTCTTCTGGACCAAAACCAGACGTGTTGCCAGTTACACCATGGGCCAATTCCATAATGCGGATGCAAATTTAGTACAATCTTTTACTTGTACAAACAATTTTACTTAAAAACATAGGAAAATTTACATGCAATGGGGACTAAATGGCCCTCAAAAAAGGTGTAGTCCCTTTTTCCACCCCCAAATTGCCCAAAATAAAGCGCCCAACTAGACGTTAGCATTCTTTTAATAGCCCCATTAAACATATTTATTAGTAAATTCGTGCCAACAAAATCGTATACCTTCATGTCTAGTTTCAACTTCGACAAATGGAATAAAATCCTCGGCTGGTTTGTCTTTGCCGTAGCACTCATCACCTACTGGCTTACCGTAGAACCTACCGCTAGTTTTTGGGATGCAGGTGAATACATTACAACCGCAAGCAACCTTGAAGTAGGCCACCCACCAGGAGCACCGCTCTATCAATTACTGGGGGCATTCTTCTCAATTTTTGCTATGGATCCTTCAAACATCGCACTCACTATTAACCTGATGTCGGTTTTTGCTAGTGCGTTTACCATTTTATTTATGTTCTGGTCGCTCACCATTTTAATGCGAAATGTAGCGAGCAAACACCAAGAACTAACTAAAAATACATTCATCGCAATATTGGGAAGTGCAGCAGTAGGTTCGCTTTCATTTGCTTTTACTGATAGTTTTTGGTACAACGCTGTTGAAGCCGAAGTATATGCCTCGGCTGCCTGTATACTTTCCATTCTTTTTTATTGTGCATTGCGTTGGGAACGTGAGATGAACACCCCTCGAGGAGACCGATGGCTTATCCTAATCGCCTTTATTGTAGGGCTTTCTTTCGGAATACACTTTATGGGGTTATTGGCCATTCCAGCTATGGGTTTCTTGTACTATTTCAAAAATTACAAAACCATTACCCTTAAAAACTTTATCATTGCCAACCTAGTTACAGTAGCCATTTTGTTATTTATTTTTAAACTGCTGCTACCCTACACCATGAAACTCTTTAGCGGGTTTGAACTGTTCTTTGTAAACTCTCTGGGCATGCCCTTTAATTCGGGAACGATCATTGCAGGAATTTTGTTTATCGCCTTGTTCTATTTCGGCTTGCGCTATACACGTAGAAAAAATTTGGGACAAGTAAACACACTCTTACTGTGTGTATTATTTATATTCATTGGGTTTTCTAGTTGGCTAATGCTTCCTATTCGCGCCAATGCCGGAACGGTGATTAATGAAAACAACCCGAATAATGCTAGGGAATTGTTGGCCTATTACAATAGGGAACAATATCCAGAAACCCACCTATTTTATGGGCCGCTCTTTACGGAAATGTATGCTGGGCTCGATCCTGAAAATCCGTATAAAGACGACAAGCCAAAGTATGAAAAAGACGAAACTACGGGCAAATACATTATCGTAAACAACTACGAAAATGCGAGCCAAAACCTAGATGATTCGCATAAAGTTATCTTTCCACGTATGTGGAGTCCAGAACACAACGCTAATTATCTTGAATATACTGATGGGTTAGATTTTACCATAAAGTCTGATTACCGAAGCGAACCACGACTCGTTGAAGCCGTGGCAAATTTTAAACAGGCGTTTAAGGAAGGACAGGTAGACAAGAAAGAATACAACGACTTTTTACAAACCTATGGACAGTTCTTTGACATCGAACCTCCTACTCTTTTGGAGAACCTTAGCTATATGTTCGAGTTTCAATTCGGGTATATGTATTGGCGCTATTTTATGTGGAATTTCACCGGAAGACAAGACGACGTACAAGGAGAGTTAGACGACCTTCACGGAAATTGGCTAAGTGGTATCGACTTTATAGACGAATTACGCCTAGGATCGCAAGATAACTTGCCTAGCGATGTGAAGTATAACAAAGCCCGTAATACCTACTATTTCCTGCCACTAATTTTAGGGGTCTTGGGAATTGTATTCCATTTTAAAAACGACATGAAAACATTTTGGGTGCTGTTGGTGCTTTTCCTATTTACCGGCCTTGCCCTGAAAGTATATCTGAATGAACGCCCTTTTGAACCGCGCGAGCGGGACTACGCCTTGGTAGGGTCATTTTACGTGTTTGCAATGTGGATTGGTTTTGGGGTGTACGCGCTGTATGAAATGCTGAAAGAATACATCACTCCAAAGATTGCGATACCATTGGTAGTTGGTGTTACCATGGTGGCCTCTCCCGTTATATTGGCGTACCAAAATTGGGATGACCACGACAGGTCAGATCGTTACACAGCCAATAGCATGGGTAAAATGTATCTCGATTCGTGCGATGAGAATGCCATATTATTCACCATTGGAGATAATGACACCTTTGCCCTCTGGTATGCCCAAAATATTGAAGGCTACCGCCAAGATGTGCGTATTGTGAATACAAGTTTATTTGCAACAGATTGGTATATCGATGATATGAAGAAGAAGGCGTTCGAAAGTGACCCCATACCTTCGCAACTCACGCATGACAAATACCGTTTTGGAACTCGTGATTTCTTGTATTACCAAGAGACAAAAGAAGATACCATCGATATTAAAACTTGGATGAACTGGGTAGCCAGTGACAATCCGGTGACCATGGTCGAGCTAGAAAGCAACCAATGGGCGCACACCTTCCCGAGTAAAATTATTCGAATTCCGGTAGATAAAGAAGCCGTGCTACGCAACGGCATTGTTGCACAAAAAGATGCCGATAAGATTGTTCCGTATATCGATATCAATTTGAAAGGGAACATTATCTATAAAAATAGAATGATGATGTTGGATGTAATTGCAAATAACAATTGGGAACGCCCTATCTATTTTAGTGGCGGTAGCTTTGGTGACGACGATTATATCTGGATGAAAGATTACCTACAACTGGAAGGTGTTACTTACAAACTGGTACCCATAAGAACTCCAGTTGACAAAGGAAATCCGTTTGATATGGGACGTGTAGATGCTGAAAAGATGTACGATATTGTGATGAATTTTGATTGGGGGAATAGTGGCAGCCCAGACATCTACCACGATACCGAAACACGACGTAATGGTATCACCTACCGCAGTAACTTAGCTCGCTTGGCGGAAGCTTTGATGAATGAAGATGAGATGGAAAAAGCTGAAGACATTTTAGATCTTGCCATGGAGAAAATGCCCGTAGACGACTTTGGGTATTACTCGCTGTTAGAACCCTACGTTTTAGGATATTACGAATTAGACAAAAGGGACAAGGCCCGCAACTTATATCAGCAGGTCGTTAAAATATATCAAGAAAAGTTGTTGTATTACAGCGGAATGAAGGTGAAACGACAATTTATGATTGCCGATGAGATTATTAGCGATATGGAAAAATATCGCGGATTGGTAGATATACTGATTGTGATGGATGAGGAGTCGTTTGCACGGCCAGAAGCAAATAAGTTTAATGATTATCTAAAGTTGTTCCGTCACTTTTATTCTGAAGAAGAAGGTATGGATATGGATGAAGACCTGCCAACAGATCGGGAAATCGAAAATGCGCTCGACCTCCCAATAGATACGGTAGTGCAAGACAATACCGATGTAGAACCCGAATTGTAATACACTTTGAAACCTTATTTGGTGAAAATGCCCAAACTTGTGCAGTGGATATTCCCACGGCGGGTTTGGGCGTTTTCACGAAAAGAGCCGAATGTATATCTCACTTTTGACGATGGTCCCATTCCTGAAGTGACACCTTGGGTGCTTGAAGTACTTCGGAAATACGATGCAAAAGCTACCTTTTTCTGTATTGGTGACAATATTCGCAAACATCCTGAAGTGTATAAACAAATACTTGCCGAAGGACATTCGGTGGGAAACCATACGTTTCATCACTTGAGAGGGACTGAAACTTCGATAGAAGATTATATAGCAGATGTAGAAAAGTGTGAGGATGAGATGCTGAGCAATCAAGACAGCAACGTCAAAAATACCCTCTTCCGCCCGCCCTACGGAAGAATTACTGCCGCACAAGCCAAAAGATTGCAAGACAAGGGATACCAAATCGTGATGTGGGATGTACTTAGCGCCGATTTCGATGTGGATATTTCCGAAGAAAAATGCTTACAAAATGTGCTTCAAAACATCAAAAAAGGGAGTGTGGTAGTGTTCCACGATAGTTTAAAAGCAGAAAAAAACCTTCGATATGTATTACCGAAGGTTTTGGATAGCTTAAAAAATAGAAATCTTAATTTAAATGGATTATTTCATAGATAAATTAAGAGAGAAAACAGTGATTGAAGTCGTCCCGCTGCCAACCAACCTTTGTCCCCAAATCTCAATGTACTCGTTTGGAGCCAATTCTACCGTACCTGAAATTGAATTACTTGAAATATCTGCAGTACTATTGACTCTCATTAAACTATTAGTTTCAATTAAAGAACTTCCACCAGCACCATTTTTTCTTATAAAAAAGGCGTAATAATCGCCTGAGCCACTATTACCACGAACAGATAGTGCTGCATTTATCTGAAAAGTTCTCGTTTTTTTTCCTACGTACTGTAAACGATTGCTCTGTGGGGATGTAACTCTAAACAGGTTTACTGCTGTTGTCGTATTAAAATTAGGGCTCGTTCCAGTCAGGTTAAAGGCATTGTTGTTTGGAACACTTTGAACAAAACCAGTCGTAATTGTACCATTATAATAAATATTTCCTGAAGCCACATCATCGTTTTCTCTTGGGATACCAGGACAATTAACGCTCCAGCTATTTGTAAAGCTAAATCCTGGATAAGAACCTGTCGTATATCGATTAATGTATCCGGAAGGTGCGGTTGTTGTACCGGAGAAAGCGGTCCCTGATAGAACGCCATTTCCAACCGCTGGATTTGAACTTACATCGAACGCCACGTCACTTCCATTAACAGTACTAAACCCACTTACCTTTTCAACCAATCCGAAAGTCCCTGTCAAAGTTTCAAAAGTCCCATTATTACTATCTAACCAAGCTTGGTTATTCAGCAATAAGTTGCCAATATTACTGTAGGTAATCCCATTCGTGTTATTGATAAATTGGATAATATTTCCAAAATAAAGACCAATGTTCGATATGGTTCCAACATTAGTTGTCATCCCATTAATAATTGTGTTTTGAACCAATAAACTTGTGTTGCCAGTCAGTCCTGAGCCACTTATTGCAAAAGCTCTTGCCCCCACTAATGTTACATTTCTGATACTTCCTCCCGTATTTCCTTGAAAAATAGTACCTCCTGAAAAGCTAAGTACATCTTCGCCTGCATCGAGTCCAGCAACGTATGCATTGTTTAAGTCTATCGGTGCGGTAAGGGCAATAGTTCCATTTATTTCGTAATAGGTATTTTCATCTAGGAGATAACTTGAACCGCCTCCGGCTGCTAGTTCAGGTGCTAAGTCAGCAGCAGATTTTACCAGTTTAAAATTATTCCGTTCGGCAGCACCAGATGAAAGCGGCAACCAAGAGGTAGTTGCAGTATTATAGTAATAAAATGCATCTAAGGTAGTATCAAACACCAACAGGCTATTGGCTGGCGTGGTAATTGCGTTTCTTTGGGCAGTGGTCATTCTAGGAGCGAGAAGCCCTTGTTCTTCTGAGCTAATGTCTAAAATAGAGGATGGTTCTGGAGTCGTCGTTCCAATTCCTACTTGGGCCATTGCTACGCTGCATAGCAACAAAGCCACGATTGTAATTCTAAGTTTCATAGTTTGGGGTTGTAAGGTTAAAGATTTATATAAATTCGAAACATAATGTGTTATGAATGCGCGAAAATATATAGTTTGCCTTTAAAATAAGTATTTCATCGTAAAAAAACAACCGCAATGTAGGAATTTTAACACTTTTTGGTGACTCAAAAAAATGATAAATTTAAAAGATTCTGTCTCACAGAACGTTACGAAAAAACACTTGAAAGCTGCAGAAATAGAATGATTGATTTTTTTAACAACTCTGGTCAAATATCTGGCCTATTGAACCACAAAAAAATCGTTTATAAGAAATAAGTATTAGACATACTCCTTCACCAAACCAATTAAGGTATTGGCATCTTGCTCCCCACTCTGGCGCCATTTCATCTCACCATTTTTGTAGATCATTAAAGTGGGCAACCCCTTTACTCGAAGGGCTTCAGCGAGTTCGTTGTTTTTCTCGACGTCGATTTTTATAACGCGTGCTTTATCGCCTAATGCAGCAGCTACGTCACGTAGTACAGCGTGCATGCCTTTGCAGGCTTCGTCCCACTCTGCATAGAAATCTAACAAAACGGGCACTTGGGTTTCAATTAATTCTCCAAATTTGGACATAGTGATTGAAGTATTAGTTTTACAAATATAACATTTATGCCTGAATAGCAAGCATTACGCCGTTTTCGGCTTCTTTTTTAAGGTGATTACGGTAACTTCTGGCCAAATCCCGACGCGTCCTGGATACCCAAGATAGCCAAACCCCCTATTCACATTGATGTAACGCCCCATTTCCTCATAAATTCCTGCCCAATTTTCATAGCGGTATTTTACGGGACTCCATTTGAACCAACCTGGGATTTCAATACCAAATTGCATCCCGTGGGTATGGCCACTTAGGGTAAGTTGTATGTTCTTGTCGTTGTTCTTTACTTGTTCCTGCCAATGCGACGGGTCATGGCTCATTAAAATCTTAAAATCGGTTGTGTCACAACCTTCGCAAGCCATCTCGAGATCGCCCGCTTTTTTGAATCCTCCCGCACCCCAATTCTCAATACCGATGAGCTTGATGGTTTCGTTATTTCTGTTTAGTGTGACGTTTTCATTTAGCAGCAACCGCCAACCCATTTCTTTTTGGAGGTTCTTTAAATCTGAAAGGTTCTGTTCTTTTTCCCTTTCAGAATTCCAAGAAACATAATCACCATAATCATGGTTACCTAATACAGAATACACACCGTCTTTAGCCGACAAGCTACCGAATAAATCTTTCCACGGAAGCATTTCTTCGGCAACATTATTTACAAGATCGCCCGTAAATAAAATGATATCACTTTGTTGCTCGTTAATGAGGTCAATCCCGTAGGCAATTTTCTCTTTGTTGTCGAAACTGCCGCTATGCACATCACTAATTTGTGTAAGGGTATACCCATCAAAAGCATCAGGAAGGTCATCGAACTCGAGTGCATACTTGAGAACTTTATAATTGTATTTTCCTTTGTACATTCCGTAGAGTAAAGAGGTAAACGGAATCGCTGCAATCCCCAACGCAACGGTACTTATAAACTTTCTTCTTGAAGGCACATAAAACCCAGCTTCATTCCCTCCTATTTTGGCAAAAAGACCTACGAACAATCGCACGATATCCTCTCCAAACATGATGAGGATAAGAACTAGTTTTGGTACAAAAACCGCCAAAAAAAAACCGAAGGTATACATACGAGCCGGACTCATAGTTCTGGACGAACCCGCAAGCGACAACTGATAAATAACTAGGCCCAACAAACCTATTGAAACGAGCACCCACAAAGTGTAAATCCACCGGCTATTGGTCACCGTTTTTAGCGCTTGAAACGCATAGACATCTATGGCAACGTAAATGGCAATAAAAATAATCCAACGCATAGAGCAATTATTAGGGCAAGATGATAATTTGCTAAAGTACCGCCCCTTACGCTACTTAGAAAATCATTCACGTTATTTTAACGGTTTTCGTATCTTTTCAGCACGCAAAACAACCGAATGAAAAATAGTGCTGCTTTCTTGTTTCTTAGTATCCTGCTCATTAGTTGCACTACACCTCCAAATGTTACGCTAGCCAAGAAAGACCAATCACTTACATCGTACGTCAATACTTTTATAGGCACGGGAGGGCACGGCCACACCTATCCGGGTGCTACTATGCCCTTTGGGATGGTACAATTGAGCCCAGATACCCGCTTAGACGGTTGGGACGGATGTAGCGGCTACCATTATAGCGACGATTATATGTATGGTTTTTCTCATACCCACCTCAGCGGAACGGGCGTAAGCGATTATGGTGATGTTTTATTGATGCCCACCAATGAAATAAACTTCAACAACGGCGCTGATGGCGAAGCTGGTTACGGATCAAAATTCTCTCATGATAATGAAGAAGCTAGCCCCGGATTTTATAAAGTACACTTAGACGACACCAACATAGATGTTTCCTTAACGGTGACCGAACGAGCGGGTTTTCATAAATATGAATATCCTTCGGCCGAAAACCAAATCGCCATTCTAGACCTGATACATCGCGACAAAGTATTGGATGCAAAAATTGAAAAGGTTTCAGATACTGAACTACGCGGATACAGACATTCAGAGGCTTGGGCTAGCGACCAACGCCTGTTTTTCAGTATTAAAACGTCGCACCCCTTCAACGATATGTTACAATCTCCACCAAAAACTGGGATGCCAGGAGCCAGACGTATTGCACTACAATTTATAAACCCAGCGAATGAGCCGGTGTATATTTCTGTTGGAATTTCCGCAGTAGATACAGAAGGCGCTAAAAAAAATAGAGAAACAGAGCTCGGCAATAAAACGTTTGATCAAGTAAAGGAGCAGGCCGAACAAACTTGGGAAAAGCAACTGGAAAAAATTGTGGTTGAAAGTGACAACGAAGACTACAAAACCAATTTTTATACTGCCTTATATCACACCATGATTGCGCCTAACCTATATCAAGATGTTGACGGTCGCTACCGCGGTATGGACTTGGAGATTCACCAAACAACCGATTTTAACTATTACACCGTGTTCTCTTTGTGGGACACGTACAGGGCTGCCCATCCGCTGTATACTATTATTGAGCAAGAACGTACCACAGATTTTATACAAACCATGCTCGTCAAATACAACGAAGGCGGTATTTTACCCATTTGGGACTTAAGTGCTAACTATACGGGGTGTATGATAGGCTATCACGGGGTACCTGTGATTGCAGATGCGTACCTGAAGGGTATTGGCGGATTTGATGCCGAATTGGCCCTAAAAGCAATGAAACACAGTGCTACCCAACAGCATTTAGGGTTGCAATCGTACCAAAAATTCGGATTTATTCCTGTGGAAGAAGAAAGCGAAAGTGTTTCAAAAACCTTAGAATATGCCTATGACGACTGGACCATTGCGCAGATGGCGAAGAAAATGGGTAACACTGAAGATTATAAATTATTCAGCCAAAGAGCGCAATACTATAAGAACCTATTCAACCCTGAAACCAATTTCTTCCAAGGGCGTTTTAACAATACTTGGTTTGGGCCGTTCGATCCTTTTGAAGTGAATTTTAATTACACAGAAGCCAACGCTTGGCAATACAGTTTGTATGCCCCACAAGATATTTCGGGACTTATACACCTTATGGGTGGCAAAGAACAGTTTGCAACACATCTAGACCAACTTTTTAGTGCTACATCCAAAACTTCTGGAAGAAACCAAGCAGATATCACGGGCTTAATTGGCCAGTACGCTCATGGTAATGAGCCCAGCCACCACATGGCGTACCTCTATAATTTTGTAAACAAACCACAACGCACCCAAGAACTTGTACATCAGATTCTTACAGAACTGTACACCAATCAACCAGATGGAATATCAGGCAATGAAGACTGCGGGCAGATGAGTGCTTGGTATATTTTTAGTTCGTTAGGGTTCTATCCCGTTACCCCAGGGGCCAATCAGTATATCATTGGAGCACCCTTGTTTCGGAAGGCAACCATCAATTTAGAAAATGGAAACACCTTTACGGTTTTGGCTTCAGAGGTATCAAAAATCAACAAATTCATTGCTTCAGCCTTGCTCAATGGCGAACCCTTAACAAGAACCTACCTTACCCATGAAGAAATCATGGCGGGAGGCGTTTTAGAGTTTGAGATGACAAATACCCCTAGTGCATGGGGAACACAGGATTCGGAAGTCCCTACTACGGAAATAACCGACCATACCATGTTGCGCTCCCCTTTTATTGCTGAAGGAAATGTTGCTTTTAAAGAAAGCACTACCGTTACGCTTAAAGTTTCCGAAGAAAACACGGCTATCTATTATAATCTGAACGACCAAGATTATGAAAAATATGTGGGACCATTTCAAATTACAGAAAGTGCCGTGTTGAGTACGTTCTCACAGCGAGAAGACCAAAAGAGTAGTGTTTTAACTACCGCGTTTAAAAAAATTGATCCGAATTTGAGTATTTCGTTGGAAACCCAATTTGCAAACGAATACAACGCAGGTGGAAACGACGCGCTTATCGATGGTATTAAGGGCGCTAAAGATTTTAGGACGGGTGCTTGGCAAGGATATCAAGATAAAGATGTGGTTGCCATTGTAGATATTGGAAGTGTACGCCCTATCGAAACGATTTCAGTACGTTTTTTACAGGATCAGGGCAGTTGGATTTTCTTGCCTACGGAAGTGGAATGTTATGTTTCTGATAACCCAAGAAATTTTTACAAGCAATTGCCAGTGGTGCGTTTTGATGCAAAAAAACCCTCTGACACAATTAAAATTGAACAAGCAAATTTTAAAATGAATAATTACAGTGCCCGCTATATAAAAATTGTTGCAAAGAATGCGGGAGCGCTTCCCCCCTGGCACCTAGGCTTCCCGTTAGATGGCAAAGCTTGGGTTTTTGTTGATGAAATAGAGATACAATGATGAAAAGAAGAAAATTTATAAAAAATACGGCAGCGGGTACGTTGGGGGCTACAATTGCGATGACAGCTTTGGCATGTGCCGATGAAGATACAAAAGCTAAAAATTCAACCGAAGAAGACAAGCCCATGACCAAAAAAGTACCCAAACTTCCTATAGCAATTTGTACTTGGCAATTTACCGAAGCCAATCAAGTGGCAGGAGTAGCATTAGACGCTGGCAAAGCAGCATTAGACGCAGTGATTGAGGGTGTTTCAGTAGAAGAGCAAAACCTAAAAAACACTACAGTAGGCAAAGGTGGAGCGCCCGATAGAGAAGGAAACGTAACGCTCGATGCTTGTGTGATGGCCCCTGATGGTGATTGCGGTGCGGTCTTGGCCGTTTCGAATACCAGCCATGTGGCAGCACTGGCCCGTAAGGTAATGGAAGAAACACCGCATGTAATGCTTGCCGGAACTGGCGCTGAAGAGTTTGCCACGCAACTTGGCTTTGAAACAGAAAATTTACTCACAACCGACTCAAAAAAGGCATGGCAAGAATGGTTGAAAAGTCCTGAATACAAACCGATTATTAATATTGAAAATCACGATACCATTGGCATGTTAGCAATAGATACCAATGGTGATATTGCAGGGGCGTGTAGCACAAGCGGACTCTCATACAAAATGAAAGGGAGGATCGGTGATTCCCCAATAATTGGGAGTGGCCTTTTTTTAGACAATGAAATTGGCGGTGCTGTTGCTACCGGTATGGGCGAAGAAGTAGTAAAAACGGTGGGCAGCTTTTTAATTGTGGAATTGATGCGTAACGGTATGTCCCCACAAGCTGCTTGTGAAGAGGCTATCAAACGCATTGTGACGAAAAATGATCGTTATAAAGATTTTCAGATAGCGTATATCGCAATGAACAAAGTAGGCGAAACAGGGGCGTATTGCATTCATGAAGGCTTTACTATGATGAAGTACCAAGAAAAGAAAAACGAAAACGTAGCTGTTGCATATTACCATAAACCATAGCAAATGAATAGCTCTAAAAAGTATCGTTCGGCATTTATAGTAGTGACATTGCTGTTTTTTCTATGGGGGTTTATAACCGTATTGGTAGACAGCCTCATTCCACGGCTCAAAGATGTGTTTGAACTGTCTTATTTTCAAGCTGGCTTGGTACAATTTGCTTTTTTTGCCGCGTACTTTGTGTTTTCTCTTCCTGCAGGTTTCCTTCTGTCCCGCATCGGTTATCAAAAAGGAGTTGTTTTAGGGTTGTTCACCATGGCGTTGGGGTGTTTATTATTCTATCCCGCTGCATCCGAACGTATTTTTGGTGTGTTTCTAGCCGGTTATTTCACCCTGGCAGCGGGGATTACCATCTTACAAGTTGCTGCAAATCCGTATGTAGCTGTTCTGGGCAGCGAAGATGGAGCATCGAGTAGGTTGAATCTTTCCCAAGCATTTAATTCACTAGGAACTGCTGTAGCTCCGTTGGTTGGAGCGTCGTTTCTGTTAAGCGATACCATTATGACTTCGGAAGCAATAGACAACTTGACTGCTGCTGCACAACTAGACTACTACATCAATGAAGCGGCCGCCGTACAATCGCCATTTCTGGTATTGGCTGGTTGTATTGGTATCTTAGCTTTAGTATTCATTTTTATCAAACTTCCGAAGGTGTTGGAAAAGAGTCCGAAAGATGGCTACATAAAACTGTTGATGAAACCGACAGTGCGTATGGGAGTCGTCGGAATTTTTCTTTATGTTGGTGCCGAAGTAGCTATTGGCAGTTATCTGGTAAACTATTTTATGGATATGAACCTTGCTTCCATTATTGTTGAAAATGAAACCATGAATTTACTCGCCACCCGTATTTTGAATAAAGATTTAGCGTCTGTTGATGGAAAGGCCATTGTGGGTGCTTTTGTGTTTTTATACTGGAGCGGTGCCATGGTAGGCAGGTTTGTAGGAGCATATTTAACACGGGTGATGCGTCCTGGCTTTGTGCTGGCACTATTTGCCAGTTGCGCGATCGCATTATTGTTAATCTCTATGAACTCGTTCGGGTTGGTAGCTATGTGGTCTATTCTGGCCGTGGGTCTTTTCAACTCCATTATGTTTCCTACTATTTTTACCTTAACAATCGAAGGATTAGGCGATTTGAAGCCACAAGCATCTGGTTTATTATGTATGGCCATTGTTGGCGGAGCCATTGTACCTCCAATTTACGGATTGCTAACAGACGAAATGGGCTTTAAATTCGCATTGGTCTTATTGATAGCCTGTTATACCTATATTTTATATTTCGGATATAAAAAGCAGAGAATAAAGTTGTTACAACATACGTAGAAACACGTAATTTTTACAAAGAAGAATTTTCCCACAATTTTCATCACCTTTTTTTCATAGCTTTGCGTTACATAAGTAGGTTGATACCCTAGGGTGTCGATCAAATTTGGGGCGAAAAGTCACCACATCTGTGGTGGCTTTTCTTATTTTCAAGAACTTCACCTTTATAAAAGCTTTACTACGAGACATAATTCGTATTTACTCTAGAGCGCAATCATGGTTGAAAATTTCCGAAGTAAGGCATGAAGTTATAGTGATAAAAAATTTTTACCAGAAATAGAAATAGCGCCTACTAATCTGCCCTCACTTCAATTTCATCTAATTCGAAGGTGCCATCAAAATCGGCATTACCACTACCACTATACCGAAATCCGATATAACCAGAACCTTCAATACAGGATAGGTCTACGTTGCCCGAGGGAATCCAATCACCAAAATACGCTTTATCGCTCACGATTATTGCCGAAGAAAGGCTACTCCACGTTGCTGTGGAAATATTCATGGGGTTTCCATCCCAGTCTGCCGAAAAAAGAACTTCTAGGTCGCTACTGTCAGCAAAACTATTTGAGGTTTTGAAGTTTAAGGTTTCGCCTTCTTGGGCATCGAAATTGAACTTTGGGGTAATGAGCCAAGCAATGGTACTGTCATCACCAGACATAAAGGAACCTATGTTTGCAGAAATTCCCAAAGACGCGTTGGTGCCGTCATCAAAATACGCTTCCCAAGTTTGTGTACCCTCTTCGGCCACGTTCGTCCAACCATTTCCTGCTATGGGAGAACCTTCTATTTGAGTTTCAAAAAAATCTGAGAATAACACCGTATTCCCATTTTCCAAAACGGTGCCACAATCTACCAAGGGCGGATCGCACCGCTCAGCTGAAAAAGAAATATCATTCAAATCTCGAACTACAAGAATTGCTTCTTCTCCTGAGAAATCAGTTGTGTACAATGCTGTAATCATTCCAGAATCCGGGTCGAGGATTTGCGATTTAAAATTGGCAAAGGTACTTGTGAACAAACGGATATCTCCTGTATCATCACAGCTTTCAAGATTTCGCTCACCGTCGAAATTATCGATGGGTTCGCCCGCATACGTAAACCCAAGTTGTGCCAAGGTAAATTGCATGTTTTCTAATGCTACTAGCGTGTTTAAATCATCTTCGTCTAAATCAGTTACTGTTTTGCGCAACGGAACCAAGGATTCTATTTCTTGTCCGCCAACAACATAGTCGCTCAATACAGCTTCTGGTATTTTTTCAATTTTTGAAACATTTTGCAAGCCCAACGTTAGAATTCCAGCATCTTGGGTTACCGCAAGACCGTTTAATTTAACATACACTTTTCTGCCCACTGGAAAGATTTGGTAGCTATCATTTTTATCGATGATGATGCGAAGGCCCAGTCTGGGGTTGTTGGGTCCTAAATCTTCGATTCCGAATGTATTTTGTATAAAAAGTTCATCAAAAAAATTACCGCTTTCGTCGCTCGAGGCCACGTACCCTTCAATAATAAGCGGATCTTCATCTACACCAAAGGCTACATAGCCGCCAGCTTGCAGATATCGAGCACGCACCGCTGCAAACGTTGTTGTAGCTTCCAGCCCAGGGTCTAATAACTTTGGTTCGCAACGATCTGGACTATCAAAGAAAATATCATTGGGGTCTCGAATAACCAAGGCATAGGCATCGCCAAAAAAATTTTTGGTAAGCACTGCTGTTAATGTTCCCGAACCATCTGGGATAGAAAGGCCTTTAAAATCGGCAAACGTACTCGTCTGAAATAGTAACGAACCTCCATCATCGCTACAACTTTCTACCAAACGGTCGCCATCAAACTCATCTCCTGGCTCATTTGCAAAGGTTTTACCCACATCAGCTTCTGTAAATTGTGCATTGGGCAACTGAACTAAGGTGTTCAAGTCTGCAGTCTTAATTTCGCTAATAGTTTTAACGGTAGGAACAATGGTATCAATTTGTGGCGAACGCACTAAAAATTCAGCTTCTGACGCAGCAGAGATTTTTTCCAACCGATTTTCACCCAACACACCCAAAGTAATCACGCCACTATCAAGCCCCACGCTAAGACCGTCTAATTTTATAAAAATAGTTCGACCCACTTGATATCTAGTGAATAAAGGGTTTACATCGAGTAGTAGTTTTAGCCCCGCCTTCGGATTTACAGAAGCGTCTTGAATGATGAGTTCTTCAAAGAAATTTCCCGCTTCGTCATTAGAAATTACAAAACCAGAAACAAAGGTGTTGGTATCTTCAAAAGTAAAGATGGTTTCGCCAGACTCGACTGCCTGAAAATAGGCACTATGCACAGAGGAAATCGACACGATTTCTCCATTCAGTTCAGGTGTATCTGTTAGCTGCTCTGGTAGTTCAAATTCATCATCTTCAACACAAGAAAAAGTAACTAGCAACAAAATGAAAAGTAGACAAAATTGATAAGTGGAAGGTGTTTTCATAAGCTTGTATTTTAAAACCGAACATAGACGTTTAGATAGTAGGTGGTTCCATTTCCGAAGAAATAGCGGGGACCAAAAATGCGACCATTGGGCCTAGATACATCCTCTTTTACATCCCGGAAGTTGGTCAAACGACCTTGTTCAAATCCGCCCGTTTTATAGGTTTGATTCAGCACATTGTTAGCGGTTGCAAAAAATCCAAGGTAGTATTTGTGAATACGCCACGATTTACCCCCTACTATATTGACCAGGAAATAATCGGGGAATTCTTCTTGCTGAAGCATTTGTCGAGCTTCTTCTTGGTTGAAATCATTAATTAATTGCCCATCATAATCTTGTATAAAATTTGCAGTTCTTGCCAAATTATTTACGTCTAGGTATGCATTCGAAAAGTAATTAACGGTGGTACCCACCCACCAAAATTCAGGATCCCGATATTCAAAACCAAGTTGGTACGCACGTTCTGGTCCGCTGGCTACATGATAGTTTTTTAGGTTTGTGGTGCCATCGCCAAAGGAGAGCGGATCCTCAAAATCATCGCTAGTGACGTATAGATTTGGGTTGTTGGCAAATAAATATTGCCCGACCGAAGCAGCGGTTTTTAATTTGAATGTTGGTGTTATCTGGGCTTCAATTCCTAACTCTACACCTTGATTTACAGTTTCAATACCCGTCATCACTTCTTGAATAAAAGCACTTTTCTGAATACCCAAGTCCGAAAGGTTTTCAGTAAAATAAAAACCGACGTCATTCTGGTCTGTAGCAGCAATGTAAAAACCAGATAAACGCGCATTCACAATGGGCGAGCGATACACATAACTAAGGTCGGCACTTAAAAATTTGGGTGGTTGCAGCCCAATGGCCACCTGATTGTTTTGCCGGGCGTTTGTAAATGTATTCCGAAGAGTGGGCGCCTTTTGCAAGTAACCTGCATTCACATCTATAAGGTGACGCCCTGTGATTTTATAGGTTACGCCTGCTTTAGCTCCGTATTGCGAAAAGCGTACTTGTTCACTGGGCCCAAATGACAATGGTCCTGGAAAATTACCGTTTTCGTATAACCCGTTGCGTTGATATGTTGTTTGCCCTGCTGAAACTGCCAGATAAAAATCAATTTTTTTATAGGTAAACTGTCCTTGCACAAAACTGGACAGCACATTTGCGGTAAGTTCATAATTGTATTTATAGCGCTCTCCTTCAGCTACAATCCGATTGCGGTTTCTAAGGTCACTCTGGGCGATATCTCCAACGATTGTATTCTCGTCTCCTTCAGCAAAAAAATCGACATCTAAAAATCCTGTTCCGCCAAGCAGATCTTTCAAAAGCGCAAAATTCTCACTTTTCAACGTGCGATAGTTTAACTTGGCATTCAAGATAATTTCTTCTGAAATTTTAGTATCTAATATGCTGTTAACTGTAATTTGGGTATCGTCTGTACGGTCTTCCTGAATCACATAAATTGAATTTCCACCGTTGGCTACTGCTACTGGGTTTGTGTTTGCTTCGTATAGCTCATCCCATGCAATTTGACCATCGGCTATGAATTGTTGTTGTGCCAAATACGCTTGTTGAAAGTCGTATGCTGTTGGGTTCTGATCGCGCAAGAAATAGCTTGGGAGCCTTTGATAGTAATTACCAAACGGACTTCGGGCACCACCAATGTAAGATTCTTGACCGTTGAATGTAATAAGTCGTGTTCCGCCAGCATCAATTCTGGTATTTCCCACAGTACCAAATTGGTAGCAAACATTGGTGTTGAGATGGGTGGAATTGCCGAGTGTAAGATTGTGATTGAGCATGATAATGGGTTCTACAATTTCGCGAATGCGACTGTTGCGAACTGCGCCATTCTGAAACCCCCAATTAGGATTATACCGAATGTTTTTCAAGTCTGCAACCTCTTGGGTTATTGCCGTTGCACGCCCCCGTCGGTTAGGCGTATAGAGCCCAGAAATATTTAAGCTGTTTTTAGGGTTTAACTTTTTTTCTACGGAAATAAACAATGAGTTTGCATCATAAAGCGTCCCGTCTTGAAACCCTTCGTCTCCAAACCTACGGGATGCCAAAATTGAATAGGCCCATTTACTTTTAGACAATCCGCTGTGGTATGAAGCCATCACCCGACCTTCATAACTTCGGTTGGCCATTGCGAACGACACACGGCCACCGCGCCTGTACTGTGACGCTCGCATCACAATATTTGTAGTGCCTGCCAGATCACCAAAACTCGCGGTGTGCGGGCCCAAGCCTCTAGAAAACTGACGATTGCGTTGGGCGTCGTTCAACCCGCCCCAATTACCCCATTGTGGCCGGCCATTAAACTGTTTGTTCATTTCAATGCCGTTGATGAGTAACTTCCCATTGGCATTGTCAAGCCCCCTTGGTCTGAAAAAAGTCGCGCTAAAATCGAATGCTGCAGCATTTAAAAACACATCCCGTGAGGCGTGCAAGAGACCTGATATGGAAAATGCCGTTCCATCATCTTGGTTGAGTTCTTGGTCACTTAAACTAATAATTCCTATTTGCTCTTCTATTTCGGAAAGGTCTATTTCAAACAAAATAGGGTCTAGATTTATAGTGTTCCCTTCTTCAATGGTAATCTGAATACGTTTGGTGCGATATCCTTCTTTAGAAACAATAAGAATATGTTCGCCAAGCGGAATGTTTGAATCTGTAAAATTGAAAATCCCATTGTCATCTGTCTCTGCTGAAAGTCTACTGGAGGCAATTTGTAGTAATACACTTGGAACTGGTTCTGCAGCATCTGAATCGACCACTCGGCCTTTTACAACCGTGTTTTGAGACCCTGCCGTTGTTTGGAACATAACAAAAATGATAACGAACGCCATACATGGCTGCAGGCGTTTTAGCAATTTTGGTGCGTTTACCGTTATTCGTTCACGATAGAAGTATTGTAGCTCCCTTTTTTTTAACACTCGTTTCATTTTACAGATTGAGTTAATTTTTATTAGGGAGTCTCATGTATAGAAATATACATGTACTAAGGAGCTAAAAAGGTAGGATTTCAAAATAAACCAGTCAAAAAAACAATAGGAAATTATTCCTTTTACTAGTCTTTATTCATGAATTGAAGGCAGCTGAATTAGCATGACAAACTTTCGAAGTTTATCTTTAAAAAGCGGTGTACTCCCCAAAGTAGTTTGTTTTAAGATGAAATATATATTGCTGTCACTTTTCGCTTGTGCCATTCTAACTGCAACGGGGTTTGCCCAAGAAAAAAATCAGTATGCTATTGTTACGGTTGCGTTCTATAATATGGAAAATCTATTCGACTTTGAAGATGACCCATTAACATTTGATAATGACAGAACTCCCGACGGAAAAGACCATTGGACCCAAGAAATGTACCAAGCCAAATTAAAAAATATGGCGCAGGTGATTTCTGAAATTGGTGCGGAGGAAAGCGGTGGGCCACCAGTTATTATTGGATTATGTGAAATTGAAAACCGTCAGGTCTTAGAAGATTTGGTGAATCAGCCGTCCTTAATAAAAACTGATTATGGAATCATTCAATTTGACTCACCAGATTGGCGTGGAATTGATGTGGCGCTGTTGTACCAAAAACGCCTATTTACGCCCACGAACTACAAGTCGGTTCCTTTATATATTTACGACAGTCTTGACCCTAGCAAGCGTGTGTTTACGAGAGACCAATTGGTGGTAAGCGGTATGTTAGACGGCGAGTTGATTCATGTATTAGTGAATCATTGGCCTTCACGGCGTGGCGGTGAAGCAAGAAGCAGTCCCAAACGTGTTCGTGCTGCAAAGTTGAATAGACATCTTATAGATTCGTTGTTTTCTAGAGACCCATATGCAAAAATTATAACGATGGGTGACTTTAACGATGATCCCACGAACAGAAGTATTAAGAAACACTTACGAACAAAAAATAAGAGGGCTGACTTAAAATTAAAAGAACTGTATAACCCGATGGAGCGTCTATTTAAAAAAGGCATTGGCACATTGGCATGGCGCGATAACTGGAATCTTTTTGACCAAATAATAGTCTCAACAGAACTAACCCTTCAAGATTATGATAGTTATCGGTTGTTCAAAGCAGGTATTTTCAACAAACCTTATTTAGCGAATCCAAAAGGACAATTTAAGGGATATCCTTTCCGCAGTTTTAATAATGGCAGTTTTACTGGCGGGTATAGCGACCATTTTCCAGTATATCTATTTCTAATCAAAGAAAAGAACTAGCACCTAGAGACTATAAATCTAGCCATTGTGACCAAGGTATTCTGCTCAACATAAGCACTAAGGCAATGGTGTAAAATATGGCAAGCATTTTGAATTTCGGCTTGCTTACCAGTTTCTTTTTATGTTTAGAATAACCAATGGTTATAAAAACAACCGTCAAGATCATTATGGTAGGATGTTCTACTGCGTAGAGGCGAAACAAATCGTTTTTCATTACTTCACCCATTCCGTTATTGGTGATGTTCTGCAATCCTAAAGGAGATATAAAATACAGCACCAAACCAATCAGAAACTGTATGTGGGTTGTGATGAGCGCAAAAAGCGCGAGTCTAAAGTCTTTTGGACTGTATTCCTTATTTCCGAAGTATCCAGCAAGTGCATTGATGGTGGCAATAAGAACTACAAAAACGACTAAATAAGCCCAGTATGAATGTATAAATTGAACAGTTGTGTACATAATGTGCGGTTTGGTTACCACGTAAAGGTAGGTATATTTCCATAAAAAAACCGCTCCAATTTTGGAGCGGTTTTAAATATTTCAACAATGAAACTATTAGAATTCGTATCTGATAGATCCGTTGTATGTTAAACCGTTGGTGTTAATTACACCAAAACGATCCGTTTGTTGGATTGCTTGAACATCGAATACGTTAAACACGTTTCCTCTTAGCACTAGTTTTTGACCTCCTAAATTGAAGTTGTAAGAAACTCCTAAGTCAACTAAGTCATACGCATCAAGCTTTTCAAGATCCTCTAAAGTAGAACTTAAGTCTGTGAAAACATAGTGGTTTGCATAATAGTTATAATTTCCGTCGAAACTAAGACCTTTTACAACCTTTGCTCTAAAGCCAAGACCAGCAGCAGTTTGTGGCGCAGTAGAAACTTTAATTCCGCTACGGTCAACACCTTCACCTTCAGAGATTAGCTCACCTGTTTCATCGTTATATATTTGGAAGTTTGTTTCGCCTTTATATACCCAACTACCACCAGAAGCATATCCTGTTAAGGTTAACCAATCTGTTACCCTCCATTGGAGATCAACTTCAGCACCAGTATGGTATTGACGTACACCTCTTTCAAAAATATTGATTTCAGTTTCGTCTCCAGAATCTGGAGTTCCATCAGGATCATCAATACCACCAGACAGTACAGTTCTGTTATCCCAGTCTGTAATGTATGCGTTAATGTTAATTAAGATATCATCTGCTTGAAAACGGTATCCCGCTTCATAACCAGTAATTTCTTCATTTTCAATTGTTGGCTGCACTAAGACATTAGACCTTCTAATGTTTTGAAATGCACTATCTGAGAATGGCTGACGAGAATAACGTCCTGCGTTTACAAAGATGGTATTCATATCATTGATTGAATATGAGACCCCACCTTTAACGTTGTATCCCATTTCATTAAATTTATCTGAAGTTCCTGGATCGCTAAAACGACCTATTCTTTGGTACGACTGATTAGACAGAGCACCTTGGAAAAATACTGAGAATCTCTCAGTTGCATATTCTAACTGACCGAAAACCCCTTGATAGTTGATATCTTCAGAGTAATCGTAGTCGATACGATCTTCTTCTGGCGCAAAATCATTTAATGCTGCCCATGGGTCAGCTTCGTACGTATTGGTTACTGTAGAACCATTCGCCGTATCATTAGCCCATCCTGTAAGACCGTACAAATCTACTACTTGACGGAAGTGATCTCCTGTATATGTTCTTACATCAACACCGAAGTTTGCCGTTAGATTATCGCTAAATTGGTGCTCTAAATTAGAAATCAATCCAAACCATTGGTGATTGTTCATAGAAGCTCTCCTAATATATCCATCACCATCAGGACCATCAGTATTACCTAATCCAATTGCTGTGTTATTTGCAATATTTGCAGGGTAATCAATCTGGCCGATTAACGGACCTGCTCCATCAGGATCTTCGGTACGAATAGGACGATCTCCTCTAGGTCCCGTTCCACCACCGCGACCCCAAGAGGCATATGCCACAGAAGAAAGAGCTGTTTTATCGCTCATGGTCCAATCCCAGTTTAAGTTAAATACTGGTTTGTGGTAGAAGTTTTGACGCTCAGACTCAATACCATCTTCTGTATATCCCCAATGTTCATTAAACTTGGGATCTGCAGCAAGTCTTTCTCTAGTTTGAGAAAAACGTTGACCGTGTAATTGTGGAGCTCCGGTTGCTAAAAAGTTGAATGAATGATTCTCATTCGGCTTATAACCAACAGCGAAAAAGTAGTTCTGACCTTGACCATAGGTTCCTTTTGCCCACTTTCTGTGTGCTTGCCAGTGGTCTAATAATACAGAAAATGCCCATCCGTTTTCGTTCATTCCAGTATCATAAGCAACTGTTCCTTTAAAGTAACTATCGTTAGCTCCTAAGAAACGTACAAAACCGCCTTCCGTTCTGTCAGCAGCTTTCATAACAATATTGGTCGTACCACCCACAGATGAAATTGCCAATTTAGATGAACCAAGACCACGTTGTACCTGAACCGCATTGGCGATATCAGCTAGACCTGACCAGTTAGACCAGAAAATACGCCCATCTTCCTGAGAATTCACAGGCTGACCGTTAAGTAACACGGCGATATTTGAGTTGTCAAAACCACGCAAGGATAACTGACCGTCACCGAATCCTGTCTGTCCTGAAATATACGCAGATGGTGTGTTTTTAAGTGCTTCAGCAAGCTCAACATTACCAGCAACTCTGTTTTGAATTTCTTGCTTCGTAATAGTAGAAACAGCTACCGGAGTTTTTCGGTCTGCTGCTAAATCGATTACCCCTGAACCAACGATCACAACCTCATCAAGCGTGTTTTCGTCTACTGATAATGGGATTTCTCCTAAATCGGCTGTTCCGTTCGTAAGCGTATACGATACAGTTTTCTTTATGTAGCCAACATACGTAATCTCTAATTTACCTGTGTTAGAAGACACAGAAAGAGAAAAGTTTCCATCAAAATCAGAAATCGAACCGTTGGCGGTACCAATTTCCTTGATATTTGAGCTTGGAAGTCCACCTCCCAAATCAGAATCAACGACGGTTCCCGTCACTGTTCCTTGCGAAAAAGCTGTGAATCCAGCTAATAGCAGTGTAAAAAGTAAAATTTTCTTCATAATTGTATGTGAGTTTTTAATTTGCTGCAAAAATAAGTACTTCCGTTGAAAAGTATGTTATACAACGTTAAGAAAATGCTAACAAATAAGTTGGTGTAGTAAATGTAATAGGATTATGGTAAGTATCTGAATTGAAGCCCATTAATTAATAACAGGGTTATCAACAATACTGGGGGCCAATAAATTAATTTACGATACAATCTAATTTATCCTTTACAGAAGGAATATAATCGAAATATGCCGCACGGTATTGTTCTTCTAAAGGTGTAGAAAAGGGTAAGTCTTCTTTAAACGGATCTACCTGCTTTCCATTTTTCCAGAAGCGATAACATACATGGGGACCTCCCGTGTTCCCCGTCATTCCAATCCAACCAATTACGTCTCCTTGACGCACATATTCACCAACCCTCACATTTCGCTTTTTCATGTGCAAATACTGGGTTTCATAGGTCGTATTGTGCTTTATTTTTACATAATTACCATTCCCTCCACGTCGCTCAGACTTCGTCACAGTTCCATCTGCAGTAGCTAAAATGGGTGTACCTAACGGAGCTGCGAAATCGGTGCCCTTATGTGGGCGCAATTTGTAACCATAATATTTAATACGACGTTTTAGGTTGTATTTTGAAGAAATGCGGTAATTAAACTTTATGGGAGATTTTAAGAAAGCACGTCTTAAGTTATCTGCATTTTCATCATAAAAGTCTTTTTCGCCCGTAAGGCTATCTTTTTCATACTGAAATGCATAAATCGGACGACCACGATGTTCAAAATACGCCGCTCTAATTTCTCCCAGACCTGCCTGAATGGTATCATTTATATAATTTTCAGTATAAATTACTTTAAAATTGTCACCTTTTTGAAGACCGTAAAAGTTCACCGTCCATGCAAAAATATTCGCCAATCTATCGGTCATGGCCGGACTTAAATTATTGTCTTCCATGGTTTGCGATAACGAGCTTGAAATGATTCCAGAGGCTGTCTTTTCTACCATTGTCACTGGACGCTCGTCTGTATAAACCGTCAAAGAGTCCCTAAAATCCACGACTGCAAAATCTACTTTGTTTTTCTGATAGATAAAAACCTGCGTTTTATTAACCGAATCTTTAGAATTCAATAACATGTACGGTTTGCCCACAACAATGCGCCGCACGTCAAAACTGTCACGAAATTGAGTCGCGACATGTAAAATATCTGCATTTGACACCCCATTGGCATCAAGGATTCCGCCAAAAGTATCTCCAGGGCGAATGGTATCTCGAATTACGTTGAAATCGTTCAGGATATAGCCAAATTCTTCAACAATCTCTGGAATCGGCTCAGTTTGTATTTCTTCAATTACATCATCCTTTTCATTATCGCATGCCAACATCGCGAGTAGTATAGGGATGGCTAAAAGTAGGTTCTTCAATGTTTTTTGAGTTTCTATATAATTAGTTCAATTTTTTAAACGTTTTCTCCCCATGTAGCAATTTCTTCTTCAGTCCAAACAGCTGGGAAAAATATCCGTTTTTGGTATTTTGGGTGCATATATTTAGCCCATTCGCTACCCCCAGTAGCTTTTTCGGGCTCTTTACCATGGTTTAAATATTTTGAAGCAGTGTTGTAATGCGCCATCACCCAGGTAATATTTATGGTATGGTCTAAATGTCGCATAGCCTGAACCAAAGCATCGTCTTCTCTGGCTTCTTTTGGAAGGTCCAAAAAGCGTGCATAGATGTTTATCGTGTTATACTCTTTCATAAAACGTATAAACTCCTTTCTATATTTTGCTTCAAATTGGCTCAGGGTGTAGCTTTTTTTACCCGTGTGGTAATCTTTACCAGCCGCTTGCCAATACAAATGTTCAAAAGCATGGCTGTACGGTGTGTCCCTGTCTATTGTTTTTCTGAAACGCGCATCTATTAATTGTAATAAATCGGTGCAGGCGAATTCAATTTTACGATACTGCGCACTCTGAAATCCGCTCGCTGGCGCTAAGGTGTTTCTGAACTTTAGATACTGCTCCACTTCCATTCCCTGTGTCATAATCTGGAATGAAGACGTTAACATATCAAAATATCGGCTTACACGTAATAACCGTTCCGAAAAAAATGCAGGGGTTAAATTTTCTTTATAGGAAATCTGCTGGATTTCCCAAAGCATCATCTTAAACAACAGCTCGTTTACCTGATGGTACATGATGAACACCATTTCATCTGGAAACAGCGTTTGCTGGGTCTGCAAACTAAGCAGGGCATCTGTCTGAATATAATCCCAATAATTTATGGGTTTGCTATGCAAAAGCCCTTCTAAATGGGTGTTGAGGTCTTGGTCGAGCAACTGGTATTTTTCTGCCAGCTGTTCCATTAATTTTTCCCGTTCTGCCGCTTTGTTTTTCACGTTGCTAATCTACAATAATTCTGAAAGAATGCCTCAACCCTTTAAACTCAATCAAACTTGCTTTTAACGACCCCACTGCCAAATCTGCCTTAATCAAAACCGGCATTTTATTGGCGTCATCTGTGACCCAGACAGTAAGACTTTCTTTTTCTTTAAAAACGCGTCCAGCTTGTACGTAGGGTCTAAATTTCATTACTGGGATTTTTCCAAATTTGGTCTTCATAATTTCTCTTCCCAAGAATTTTAACCTGAACTTGTAGTTCTCCTTATCGAAGAACATATCCATATTCACGGTTTCTCCCACCTTAATGTTTTCCGTATCTAAATTATTCCGCAGGTAATAGAATGCAGACACCATATCTTGCGCATCTTTCGGGAAATTGACCAGCTCTTTGGTCTTGTGTTTTTTGTTATGCACCAGCGCCTTGCCCGACTTATGGTCAAAATCTATTTCAATATCTTTCGTGTGCCCGCCCTCGTCAATTTTCCGAATAAATTTATACGGAATATCTTTTTGCTTATCGATGTACGAATCGTAGTAATCTTCAACCTTAAAAAAGAAACGACTCATCCCAATGGTTTCGCCTACGCCCTTCACGTGATAAACCTCCTTACCATTTAATGTGGCATCGTCTACCTCTAAAGTGGCATATCCTGCGGTTACAAAACCATAGTGAATACGAAATTTAAACCATTCTCCATCTTGGTAGGCTTGTTCTTGTGCAGTGGTGACCATTGCCAAGAGTATAAACAGTAGTGTGCTAATTTTTTTCATCGCATGTGTTTGAGGCGTTTCCTACCAATTTGCAACTATTGTTCCAAAATTAAAACCTCTTTTATAGAGTAACTAATTTGGTGCTCTGATATTGTATGCATATTCCTTTTGCTGAAATTACCATGTATCAAAAAACGCTACCCTCTGTTAGAATAGACGGTAGCGTATCTTTTTTGTTACATGAAAAACCCTATAATGTTCCTCTTTTCGCTTGTTGACGCTCAATCGCTTCAAACAACGCTTTGAAGTTTCCAACACCGAAACTTTGGGCTCCTTTTCGTTGAATGATTTCTATAAACATAGTGGGTCTGTCCAATACATTATTAGTAAATAATTGAAGCAAATATCCTTCTTCGTCACGGTCTATCAAAATCCCGTGTTCTTTTAACAAACTGATATCCTCATCAATTTCACCAACACGCTCTAAAATATCGTCATAATAGGTGTCTGGCACGTATAAAAATTCAACCCCACGTTCGCGCATGGCTGAAACCGTAGCCACAATATCATCGGTAGCTAACGCTAAGTGCTGCACGCCCGGACCATTATAAAAATCGAGGTATTCTTCAATTTGCGATTTTTTCTCGGCTTCGGCAGGTTCGTTAATCGGAAACTTAATTCGTCCATTTCCATTACTCATTACCTTACTCATCAAAGCGGTGTATTCAGTAGAAATATCGTCATCTGCAAATGAAATAATTTGGGCAAAGCCCATCACTTCAGCATAAAATTTACACCATTTATTCATTTCATTCCAACCAACATTCCCTACAATATGGTCGATAAATTTTAGACCTACGGGCGGCGGATTGTAATGCGATTCCCATTTCTCGAACCCAGGCAGGAAGATACCGTTATAATTTTTCCGTTCTACAAAAATATGCACGGTTTCACCATAGGTATAAATTCCAGATTTAATAACATGGCCGTGTTCATCTTCTTCTTTTCTAGGCTCAAAATAGGGTTTTGCACCTCTTTTCGTGGTTTCTTCAAAAGCTTTGGTGGCGTCGTCTACCCAAAGTGCTATTACTTTTGCAGCGTCTCCGTGCTCATCAAGATGCCTATTGATGTCGCCTCCTTTATTGAGAGGTGATGTTAGCACCAAACGTATTTTGTCTTGCTGCAGCACATAAGACACACGATCTTTCAATCCGGTTTCGAGCCCTGCATAGGCCAAACTCTGAAAACCGAAAGCTGTTTTATAAAAATGGGCAGCTTGCTTTGCGTTTCCAACGTAGAGTTCAACGTAATCGGTACCCAACAATGGAAGAAAATCTTCTGCATCGTCGAATAGCTTTTTGAGTCCGTACTCAGTATTCTGTAAATCTTTTAGATTTTTTATTTCTTTTGGCATGATGTTCAATTTTTAATTACAATGTGACATTCTTCTCTTCGGAAAGTTCACATTGCTTACCACATCGCCCTTGCATGCGGTGTTAAATCTGCGGTATAAATTTTTAGTTCCGACATTTTAGTGATTTTCATCTAACCAGCTTTGGTAATACGATTCGTCTGCAATTTTCAAGGCCTCTTCTGTTACCATAAGCGGTTTAAACGTATCAACCATCACTGCTAACTCATCCGTTTTAACCTTTCCGATACTACGCTCAACCGAACCCGGATGTGGCCCATGCGGGATTCCTGCCGGATGCAATGAAATGTGTCCTGCGTCTACATCATTCCTGCTCATAAAATCACCATCTACATAATACAACACCTCATCACTATCAATATTACTATGGTTGTAAGGTGCAGGGATGCTCAACGGGTGATAGTCGTACAATCGAGGCACAAAACTACACACTACAAAGGCGTCGGTTTCAAAAGTTTGGTGTACTGGTGGCGGTTGATGAATACGCCCAGTTATGGGTTCAAAATCATGAATTGAAAACGCGTAGGGATAATTGTAGCCATCGTAGCCAACCACGTCAAACGGGTGGCTTGCGTAGACCATTTCAAAGAGATCATCTCCTTTTTTCACCTTCATCAAAAACTCACCATTTTCATCATTCGTTTCCAGTTCATAAGGCCTCCGAAGGTCGCGTTCGCAAAATGGAGAATGCTCGAGTAATTGGCCAAACCAATTTCGGTATCTTTTCGGTGTATATATGGGACGTCTCGACTCAACAATAAACAGTCGGTTATCGGCATCGTCAAACTGCATTTTGTAGATCATCCCTCTCGGAATCACTAAGTAGTCTCCGTATTTAAAATCCAAATTTCCAAGGTGTGTTCTTAGCTTCCCGCTTCCTTTGTGCACAAAAATAAGTTCGTCTGCATCTGTGTTTTTATAAAAATAATCGTCTTGGCTTTGTTGCGGTGCCGCAAGAATAATGGTGCAATCGCTATTGGTGAGTACTGCTTTTCGGCTATCTAGATAATCTTTTTCGGGTGCCACTTGGAAACCGCGAAAGCGATACGATTGCATGTTGTTGTTTTTGGCCACTTTTGGTGCAACGCTGTACTGCTTTTTAATTTCCTTTACTTGGGTAGGTCGTTGCTCGTGGTACGAATTGGTGTACATGCCATCAAACCCAATGGTGCCAAACAGTTGTTCATGATAGAGACTGCCGTCATCTTTTCTAAACTGCGTATGGCGTTTGGGGGGTATGTTTCCTAGTTTATGGTAAAAAGGCATAATGCATTCTGTTTGATACAAATATCGGAAATTCTGAACTTCTTCTTGTTTAAATAATACTTAAAGTTGATATCTTTAAGCTATGAAAAAATTATTTATAATTGCTGTATTGAGCTGTTCCACACTGAGTTTTGCGCAACAGGACCCTTCATTTACCGTAACCTATAAATTAAAAACGCTGCTAGATATAAATACACTTCCCGACAGCATTCAAGAAAGTGGTTTCAACATGGAAGTACATCTAAAATTGCGAAACCAGATGGAAGCCATATCGTTTCAATTAAAAGTGAATGATTCTATTTCAGAATTTAAAATAAGTGATGATTTAAACACATTCGTCCAATCTGATAACTGGCTACTAGAGGCCACAAAGAAAAACAGATGGTTTGTAGACGATGCGACATATATCCAACAAACGTACTTATTAGAACAAGAATACTTAATTGCAAAAGCTTCATATCAGCAAAATTGGATTTTGGAAGAAGGCACTAAAACCATTCTCGGCTATCCTTGTAAACGTGCGAGCAGAAATAGGGATGACCTTGGAAATACATCAATTATTGCTTGGTATACCGAAGACATTCCTTATCAATTTGGCCCTGTAGGTAATCATGGACTCCCTGGTTTAATTTTGGAAATTCTTCAAAACGAAAAAATGGTGTATTATGCTACAGAGATCGACTTTGAGGAAGATGTGTACGCCTTTAAACCTTCAACTGGATATAAAATTTCACAGGAAGACTTCAACAATAAATTAAATTTCAACATAGAGTCATTCTCCAAAAAAAATTAAACTATATTCCTAAAACTTGAACCCCGCAGTCACGTGCCACTCGTCGGTCTTCCGCTCTGGAGAATAGGCGTATTTTAACTGTATCGGACCCAAAAATGTTTCCAGACCGTAACCAACCGCAAAGCCGCTATAATTGATTCGATTGATGAATTCGCCCGATTCGAATAAATTATCGCCCACATTACTGATATTGACCGCTACATTGAAGTGGTTTTTTGAAAGAAACTCCCAATCGAATGTCAAGGCGCTCTTTAGGTAGGTATCGCCCCTAACACTTAACGCCTCGTAGCCATACAACGGAATAATATTATTGATTTGCTTAAACCCAAATCCGCCCACAAAAAAATCGAGCGATTTTGTAGCATCACTACCAATTTTGAAACCTCCTTCAGTAGTGATAAGTGCTGTAAAATTGGTCAAGAACGTTTGTGCATACCCTGCCTTTGCCTTTGCTATGCTAAAACTATCGAAATCTTCATTTAGTCCGTTGGCAAAAAGATAGAGGTGGAAATCGCCTGAAAAGTATAACCCTTCCTTCGGAAAAAAACTATTATCATAGGTGTCGTATACCAAATACCCGTACGTACTGAAATAATTGGTGCTTTCAAAAATGGTACGCGGATTGTTATTTTGGTCTACACCGATGGTTTCAGAAAGGTACCGTAGGTATTTGTGCTCTAGCCCCACGCCTAAAAGAAAACTTCGTCTAAAGAGGGTTTCAAGGTACAACTGATTGGTTAGATCGCTGTATTCTAGGCTAATTTCGTTAAGCTGTGTCGGGTTTTCCTCAACGTCAAAAAATTCAGAAAAAACAAAATCGAAAGGAACATCTTTGTCAAAAAAGTTAAAAGACGAATTTAGTCCAACACTCCAATAATTCCCCTTGTCTATATAATAGTTAAAGTCATACCGAAGGTTATCGCCCACGATTAAATCTAATGAGGCAATATCATTGTTGGTAAACAATCGTTTTCTAGTAATATTAATCAGTGCCCCGGTTCGATACAGATCATCGTAATGAACGCCCAGGCGCAACAACGTTTTCACTTCACTTTCACGTAATTGAAAAACCACTTTATGCCCTCCACCTTCGGTTTCAACAAAGCGATAATTAATATCCTGAAAGTTTCCAGTGGCCGAAAGATTATTCACGCCCTCGTTAAATCGTTTGTAGGTTACACTGTCGTTTACCCGAAATTTTAGCTTGCCTAGCACGTATGATCGGGTATAATTTTCGTTTCCCATGACCACGACCTCTTCTATAAATAACTTTTTAGCTTTATTGAACGAAATATCGGGTGAGAAGCGGGCTTTTTGCCGTAACGCAATGGCCTCTAATTCGCTCTTTACCTTGGCTGCTTCATCATAACCAGAAGCTATTATTTTTTCACCTTCGTCGAAGGCAACCACTGTAAAATTTTCGATATCGGGCTTAATGTACAGATCGGTTTTCTCGCGCTTTTTCTTCATATCGTTGATGGTGCGAAAATTATTGATCTGCACCAAAACTTCAAGTCCTGACCTCAGATTTTTTCGCCCCCGGAGGCTGTCCTGCACATCAACGCCAATAATAATATCCATTCCTTTGCTGCGTACTTCATCTATAGGGTAATTGTTCACCACACCCCCATCTACCAGTACCGTATCATTTATAACTACCGGACTAAACAATGAAGGCAGCGCACCACTGGCCGAAATAGCTTGGGGTAAATATCCGTTTTCTAAGATTACCGCTTCGCTGGTTTCGATATTGGTGGCAACACAAAAAAATGGGATGGGTAGTTTGCTGAAATCGGAAATATCGCTCACATGGCTGGTAAGCGTACTAAATAGATTGTACACATTTTGCCCTTTAGAAATCCCTGAAGGCAATCGAAGTTGGAAGCCTTCAAAAGGAAGTGTTATGGCGTATTTATCTGTTTCGTTTTTTTCGTAGAAAGTTTTGGCACTACGCGGAATATCATCTTGTATCAACCTATCGAAGTCTACTGCTCTAAAAATAGAGTCCAGTTGGTGGGCAGAGTATCCCGAGGCATAGAGCCCCCCAACTATGGCCCCCATACTTGTACCGCCAATGTAATCGATACGAATTCCAGCCTCCTCAATTTTTTTAAGTACGCCAATATGGGCCAACCCCTTTGCACCACCTCCACTAAGAACGAGCCCAACTTTTGGGTCGTCTTTTTGCGGCTCTTGGGCAAAACCAACATTTGCAATAAAGAGCATAAGTAATATGATGGGTACTTGTTTCAAAGGCTATTTATATTGGTAACTAATTTTTTTATTTTAATGTATTACTGTTAAATGCAGACTTCACTTACTACTCTTATTGTTTTTCAAACCTCACACAACTCACAACTCACAACTCACAACTATTCGTTTCATTTCTGAAAATACGTTACAATTTTTTTGGCCCGACTTGCACCCACCACCTTTTCAAGATCATCAAAACTAGCTTTTTCGATGCGCTTTGTGCTCTTAAATTTTTTAAGCAATTCAACCACTGTTTTTTCACCTATGCCCGGAATGGTTTCTAGTCCAGATTCTAACGCCTCTTTGCTTCGTTTATCACGGTGGAAGGTAATTCCGAAGCGATGCGCTTCATTTCGAAGCTGTTGGATAATTTTTAAGGTCTCCGATTTTTTATCTAGATACAACGGAATAGGATCGTCTGGATAAAACAATTCTTCCAAGCGTTTCGCAATACCAACAATGGCTATTTTTCCGCGTAGTTCTAATTTATCCAAGCTTTTTAATGCCGAAGACAACTGTCCCTTCCCTCCATCTATGATGATGAGTTGCGGCAAGGGTTGCTCTTCTTCTTTCAATCTTTTATAGCGGCGGTACACCACTTCTTCCATCGAAGCGAAATCGTCTGGTCCTGTTACCGTTTTTATATTGAACTTACGATAGTCCTTCTTGCTCGGTTTTCCATTTTTGAAAACCACACAAGCTGCCACCGGATTTGTACCTTGAATATTACTATTGTCGAAACACTCTATGTGTCTGGGTTCTTCAGACAATCGCAAGTCTTTTTTCATCTGCGCCATGATGCGCTTTTCATGTCGGTCTGGGTCTACAATTTTTGCCTGTTTGAAACGCTCCATCCGGTAATACTTTGCATTCCTGATGGATAGATCTAGAATTTTCTTTTTGTCGCCCAGCTTCGGAATGTGCAATTTCACGCCTTCTTCTGTTTCAATTCTGAAGGGAACGTACAATTGTTTGCTCTGCGAGTTAAAGCGTTGCCGCAATTCGACCACCGCCAACTCTAGCAATTCTTGGTCGGTTTCATCCAGCTTTTTTTTAATCTCTAACGTATGTGATCTAATGATGCTTCCGAAGGAAATCTGCAGAAAATTGACGTAGGCATAACTTTCATCTGAAACAATACTGAAAACGTCAACATTGTTGATTTTCGGATTCACCACGGTACTCTTTGCCTGGTAATTCTCCAGCACATCAATCTTTTCTTTCACCCGCTGTGCATCTTCAAAATGAAGGTTTTCGGCAAACGTTTTCATCTGTTTTTTAAAGTTGCCGAGCGACTCCTTAAAATTTCCCTTTATGATATTTCGAATGGCCTCGATATTTTCGTGGTAGTCTTTTTCAGAATGATGCCCTTCACAAGGTCCGGCACAATTCCCTAAATGATATTCTAAACATACTTTATACTTTCCTGCCCTAATTTTCTCTTCTGCCAAATCGTAGTTGCAGGTACGCAAAGGGTATAGGCCCTTAATCAGGTCTAGCAAGGTATGCACCGTTTTCATGCTCGTGTATGGTCCAAAATATTCAGAGCCATCTTTTATGAGTCGGCGCGTTGGAAACACCCTTGGAAAACGTTCGTTCTTGATACAAATCCACGGATAACTTTTGTCATCCTTCAACATCACATTGTACTTAGGTTGGTATTTTTTAATGAGGTTGTTTTCCAGCAACAGCGCATCGGTCTCTGTGGCCACAACAATATGTTTGATGTCTTTTATCCGCTTTACGAGGAGTCGCGTTCGCGCATTGTCGTGTTGTTTGGTAAAGTAAGAGCTTACTCTTTTCTTTAGGTTTTTGGCCTTCCCCACATACAACAACTTACCGTCTTTGTCATAATATTGGTACACCCCAGGCGAATTGGGGAGCGTTGAAATTTGTAAGGGTACCGAAGCTTCTGCCATACCCGTAAAGATACTAGCAATTTTATTTTCTGCGGAAACTTTCAAACTTCAATTCTGTTAAGTTTGGGTTAAACAAGGGCTTCAATAAAACCACAACATCTAATTAATGCGTAAATTTTTCAAAACGGAACATCTTGAACCAACCATTACGTTTTTTCAAACTGATACAGACTGCAGCAATTCTTGCTGTGGCTTTGTTGTATGGTTTGGCTCCATTACAGCAACCGTTGGCAGACGGCTTCCATAAATTAGAACACGCCCTGTTAAATACTGATGGGCACCACTCACATGATACAGCATATGATTTAGAGTTGGCACACAGTCATGAGCATCAACTACTTTCATTTTTTAACGATTTGTTTCAGGATCAGTCGTCTGAAGATGATGCAGCAGCAAAAGAACTTAAATTAGACAAGCACATACTACAATACCGTGCATCTCTAAAACATGGTGTAACCAATTCTTCCGAAGAAAATTTTAACTACAATTATATTCCCTATTCTGTTGCACTTCCCTACACTTCTCCTCCTCCCGAACTTTACTTTTCATAAACCGATTTCATAAAATTTCAGAAGCCATGTTGCTTGCTGAAATACAGTTCAATTCTTAAATATTTCAAATGAAAAGTATTCTCTTAATGGGACTACTCCTCTTATGTGCGCTCGTTAATGCACAAACTCTAAGTGGTGTGGTAGTAACCCAAAACAATAACCCTTTAGAAGATGTTGCCATTTTCAATAAAAACAGTGGCACACATTCACATACCAACACAAATGGTGAATTTACCATAGACAAAACCGAAATTAACGACGTGCTCTATTTCTCCTTTTTAGGATATACCCCAATAACATACACGGTGCGAGCAGCCGATTTCAATAGGCCTGCAACCATTCTGTTAACACAAAATGCTGTTTCTTTAGCGCAAATTGTTATCAATCCGCAAGTAGATGCACTAAACAGTATTGTAACTATAGACCTAGAAAACAACCCGGTGAAGAACTCACAAGAAGTCCTTAGAAAAGTTCCTGGGCTCATTATTGGCCAACATGCAGGTGGCGGAAAGGCCGAGCAGATATTTTTGCGCGGATTCGATATAGACCACGGTACAGACATTAACCTAACCGTAGATGGATTGCCCGTAAATATGGTTTCACATGCACACGGACAAGGATATAGTGATTTGCATTTTTTAATTCCGGAAACCTTAGATAGAATTCAATTTGGCAAAGGTCCCTATTATGCCGAGCGTGGTGATTTTACTACGGCCGGTTATGTTGCTTTTAAAACAAAAGATAAATTGCAAAACAGCTTCATTTCACAAGAGATAGGAGATTTTAATGCATTACGTACCGTCGGGCTATTTAAATTGTTGGATACAGAAAATTCTGATGCGTATGTGGCAAGTTCTTTAAACACATTTGACGGTGCTTTTGAATCGCCTCAAAATTTCAGTCGGTTTAATCTGATGGGGAAATACACGTATAATCTTCCTGGCAATCAACGTGTTTCATTATTGGCTTCGCATTTCACAAGTACGTGGGATGCTTCAGGGCAAATTCCACAGCGAGCCGTAGACGCAGGATTGATAGGCCGTTTTGGAGCTATTGACGATACCGAAGGAGGTACTACAAACCGAACAAATTTCTTAGTGAGCCATTCAAAAAAATTAGATGATAACGCTAAACTTGAAAGCAGTGCTTACTTTTCGCAATACGATTTTGAACTGTTTTCAAACTTTACCTTCTTTTTGGAAGATCCAATAAATGGTGACCAAATTCGCCAATTCGAAGAACGGAATATTTTGGGCTTTACTACGGCTTATACGCAAGAAACCACCCTGTTCGATTCAGATTTTGAATATACAGCGGGAGCAGGTGTTCGATATGACAACGTAGATGATATCCAGCTATCTCGAACTAAAAATAGAGATGAATTACTAGAACGATTGGCTTTTGGAGATGTAGACCAAATAAACACCCATGCGTTTCTGAAAACAAATTATACTCAGGGTGACTTTACCATTGCTCCTGAAGTACGGATTGATTATTTTAAATTTTTGTATGAAGACAAGCTTACTGAAACTTATAATAATAAAAGTGAAAACAAAGTGTTTGTGAGTCCGAAACTGAATCTTGCTTACAGTCCGAATCGACAAGTACAATTCTTTTTCAAAACGGGAATAGGATTCCATTCTAACGATGCTCGAGTGGTTGTGGCAAATAACGGAGAAGATATCCTACCTGCCGCCTACGGAGCAGATGTAGGTGTTGTTTACAAAGCAACTGATAAATTGGTGCTAAACAGTGCGATTTGGGCGTTATTTTTAGAGCAAGAATTTGTGTACGTGGGCGATGCTGGGATTGTAGAACCCAGCGGAGCAACCCGCAGAACAGGAATCGATTTTGGCGCGCGATACGAAGTCTTAGACTGGCTGTACTTATTTGGAGATATCAATTATACCTATGCCAGGAGTACGGAGGAAGCTGAAGGAGAAGATTTTATTCCCTTAGCACCAGATTTAACAAGTACAGGAGGAATTTCATTTGAAAATATAGGAGCATTTTCTGGTGGACTGAATTACCGATATATCAAAGATCGACCAGCCAATGAGGACAATAGCATCGTGGCAGAAGGTTATTTTGTGACAGACCTAACCGCAAATTATACTTTTAGGAATTTTATTTTTAGTGTGATTGTTGAAAATCTATTTGATACGGAATGGAATGAAACTCAATTTGCAACTGAAAGCCGATTGTTTAATGAGCCAGCGCCTGTAGAAGAAATTCATTTTACGCCTGGTACGCCTTTTTTCATTCGTGGTAAAGTGACTGTTAATTTTTAGAATCTGTTAAGGAGCACCTTCCCCTGATCAGGGGAAGGTGGCATCCAGGGCATAAAGCGTAGCGGGTGCTCTAAATGCCGGAAGGGGTCTGGAATACACAACATCAGAACCTCATGCCAACCCACTCCGACTTTTCAGGTTATCCCAAACCTGAAAACCTACCCCGTAAAAATAATGGGGCAGCCTCTTGCCTAAATCAGGGCGAGGAACCTAAAAATTAGTTTGATTTTCAATTTCAATACGTATCTTTCACCCGTGAACATTGCTATATTATCGCGGGGCGAAAATCTGTATTCTACCCAAAGTTTGCTAAAAGCTGGTGAGGACCGAAACCATACTATGGAGGTGTTAAACCCCACCTTCTTCAATCTAGCAGTAGAAAACGGAAATGCCGTATTGTACTATCACGATGAGGTAGTAGACGATTTAAACGCTGTGATACCGCGTATTGGCGCCAGCAATACGTTTCAGGGCACATCGCTTGTACGCCATTTTGAAGCGGCGGGTGTTACCTGTTCGGTATCTTCGGAAGGAATCCTGAACTCAAGAGACAAATGGACCTGCTTCCAAATACTTTCCCGCGCGGGAATTCCTGTTCCTAATACTGTTTTGGGTGGCTATTATGATGTTGAAATACTCCTACAGAAGTTCAATAACCAGCCCATAATTATAAAAATATTAGAAGGCACCCATGGTCAAGGGGTGATCCTTTCAGAAAGCAAACAAAATGCTCTGGCCACGGTTGAAACGTTACAGACCAGCGGAGTGAAATTCGTTTTACAAGAATACATAGAAGAATCGAAAGGTACCGACATACGTGCGATTGTGGTAGACGGCGTGGTGGTAGCTGCCATGAAACGAACTTGCAAGGCGGGCGATTTTAGATCTAACTTGCACCGCGGGGGTACTTCAGCCACCGTCCAACTTTCTTATGATGAAGAACGTGTGGCACTAAAGGCTGCGAAAGCACTTCGTCTAGCCGTTTGTGGCGTAGACATTTTACAATCAGATCGCGGACCGTTGGTATTGGAAGTGAATTCGACCCCAGGCTTAGAAGGTATCGAAACCACCACGGGCAAAAACATTGCAAGAAGCATCATTGGCTACCTAGAACGAAACAACCGTTAAAACTTCTTTAAATACTCAACAAATAGAAGGGTTTGTCACGCCTTTTATTACCTTTCCACAGTAAAAAAACCAAAACTTTTTGAAACGAAACATAGGACGTACCGATAAAGCAGACTTTCCCTCACTACACCTACATGATATCGATGTGAAAATTGATACGGGTGCATATACTTCTACCATTCATTGTAAAAATGTTCAGGTAGAAGACAATTACCTGAAATGTGTGTTTTTAGATCCTGAACATCCCGCTTATCATGAAAAGGAATTTATCTTTGATAAATACGACGTACGCGTTGTAAAAAGCAGTAATGGCCAAACCCAAGCGCGGTATCGTATTTTAACCGAAATAGAACTCTTCGGAAAATGTTATCCTATTTTCTTGACCCTAAGCGACAGGGGAGAGATGAAATACCCAGTACTTTTGGGGAGAAAATTTCTCACCAAACGATTCGTGGTAGATATTAACCGCACCAATCTTTCGTATAAATTAAAACTGAAAAATGAACATTAAAATATTATCCGCAGCCCCCAACTTATACTCTACCCAGCGTATTTTAGAAGCTGCGAAAAAGAGAAATCATACGGTCGAAATCATTAACCACACCAAGTGTGACATTGTGATCGAAAAGAAAAACCCTTGCGTGTATTACAAAGGGAAAAAAATTGAGCAGGTGGATGCTGTGATTCCGCGTATTGGTGCCTCTGTAACTTTCTACGGAACTGCTGTAGTACGCCAATTTGAAATGATGCGCTGTTTCACCACTACCGAATCTATGGCGTTGGTACGTTCTCGCGATAAATTGAGAAGTCTCCAGATACTTTCTCGCGCAGGGCTAGGCCTTCCGAAGACAATTTTTACTAATTATTCAAAAAATGTAGAGGGAATCGTAGACCAAGTGGGCGGCGCACCAGTAATCATTAAATTATTAGAAGGCACTCAGGGTATCGGCGTTATTTTAGCTGAAACCAAAAAAGCAGCCGAATCTGTGATTGAAGCTTTTAACAACCTTCAAGCACGGGTGATTGTACAAGAATTTATTAAAGAAGCGGGCGGTGCCGATATTCGTGCGATTGTGATTGATGGCCGCGTGGTAGGTGCCATGAAACGGCAAGGAAAGGAAGGAGAATTCAGAAGTAATTTACACAGAGGCGGAACTGCCGAGGTCATCGAACTTACCGATGAAGAAGAAACAGCAGCCATTAAAGCCGCAAAAGCCATGGGACTGTCTATCGCAGGGGTAGATATGCTACAATCGTCGCGTGGACCACTAATTCTAGAGGTGAATTCTTCTCCAGGACTGGAAGGGATAGAAACAGCTACCGGAATTAATATTGCGCGAGAAATCATTAAATTTATAGAACGAAGCGTTTAATTTGGCAAAGTAAATGGCAAAAGACATCATTATACTTGGCAAAAAAATAGAGCCCGGCCAGACCAAAATCATCAATTTTAGTTTTGCCAAGCTTTACACTGCCACCAAAGTTGAAATTCCCATCATCGTATCCAGAGCCGTTATAGACGGTCCCACCGTTTTAATGACAGCAGGCATCCATGGTGATGAAATTAACGGTGTTGAAGTGGTGCGACAAGTAATTGCAAAAAAAATAAACATTCCGCAACGGGGAATCATTATCTGTATCCCTATCTTAAACATCTTCGGGTTCTTAAACGCAGAGCGCACATTCCCGGATGGTCGCGACCTAAACAGGGTGTTCCCGGGTACCAAAACAGGTTCGTTAGCCAGTAGGGTTGCCTTTCACTTTACAAAGGAAATTTTACCGATGGCAGATTATTGCCTCGATTTCCATACGGGTGGGGCACAGCGGTTCAACGCTTCACAAATACGTATCGTGCCCAACAACAAAGAGCTTTTTGAGCTTGCTGAAATATTTAATGCTCCGTTTACGGTATATTCTAATAACCTAAGCAAATCATATCGATCTACATGTGAGAAATTGGGTATTCCCAGCCTACTTTTTGAAGGGGGCAAAAGTTTAGATAACGACAAACACATTGTAAAAAATGGGGTAGATGGAGTTTTGCGTGTTTTAGCACATTTAAAGATGCTACGCCCAGAAATTAGCCTTCCCGAAAACAAACATGCCACCGTACTTATCGAAAAAAGCCGATGGATTAGAGCACAGAAAAGCGGACTCCTACACGTGAAAATTGCATGCAATAAATATGTAGAAAAAGATGAATTTTTGGCAACTATCACAGATCCTTATGGTCAGATGCGATTTAAAGTAAAAGCCCCTAATGCAGGGTACATCATTAATGTGAACCATGCACCCATTGTGCATCAAGGAGATGCAATATTTCATATCTCTACAAATGATGGCACACGTTCAGATACTGAAAACTTAGATTAGATGCAGAAAGAGGCGCTCAGAAAAAAATATAGCTCGCTTCGGTCAACTCTTTCAGAAGAAGAAATCGAATCGAAAAGTATGGCCATTGCCAACCAAGCGCTACAACTTCCTATTTGGGACCATACCTACTACCACATCTTTCTGAGCATTCAAAAAAAGAAAGAAATAAATACCGAATACTTACTTCATATTTTACACGGAAAGGATAAAAGTATCTGTATTCCGAAGGCAGATTTCAAAACTTTTGAGATGGAACATATTCTTCTACAAGAAAATACGCCCATTAAAATTTCAGCATACGGTATCCCCGAGCCAGTTCATGGTATTTCAATAGATCCAAAACAATTAGACGTCGTTTTTGTTCCGTTGCTGGCTTTCGACACCAAAGGAAATCGAGTTGGCTACGGAAAAGGATTTTACGACCGTTTTCTTGGACAGTGCAAACCGAGTTGCTTAAAAATCGGACTTTCACTGTTTGAAGCCGAAGAAGAAATCGTCTATGAAAACATAGATTTTCCACTAAATCACTGCATTACACCAGCAAAAATTTATTCGTTCTAAAAATTCTGCCGTATATTGTTAATCAAATCTTAAACAATCAACCATCATGGAAAATCAAAACACGCCTGCGGGCAGCCCACCAGACAACAATTTAGTTTGGGCCATTATCTGTATCATCTTTTGCTGGCCTCTTGGCATCGTTTCAATCATTAAATCGACTAAAGTAAAAACACTTTGGCTGCAGGGAGACCACGCTGGTGCCCAAAAAAGTGCAGACGACGCAAAGAAATGGGCTATTTGGGGAATAGCAGTCTCAGCAATTTTCTGGGTACTGTATATTATTCTTATCGTTGCCGGAGTGGCGGCTGGCGGATTTTAATTTCCGCTTATTTTTAAATGATAGTATGTCCCCCAGCAATTTTCTGGGGGATATTTTTTTTAGTTATAGTATCTTTATCGCATGAACAATTTACAACAACCTCCACCCGACAATAATATGGTCTGGGCAATTTTAAGTACCGTGCTTTGCTGCCTACCATTGGGCATTATTGCTATTATAAAAGCTTCTAAGGTCGAACAACTTTGGTATCAGGGATTTCATGCCGAAGCCCAAAAAGCAGCCGATGATGCAAAAAAATGGGCTATTTGGAGCGCTGTGAGTATCGGCATTATCATTGTGCTCTATTTCGTTTTCATGCTTGTAATTTTCGGAATTCAAGGTGTTGCCAATCTATAAACGTACCTTAAAAGTTGTGGGTATTGGATTGCTCCTAGGCATACTGATTTATATCTATTTTCTTTTTAATCCGTCACAGCATTCCTTTTTTCTAAGCTGTCCGTTCAAATCGCTTACAGGCTACCATTGTGCTGGCTGCGGTTCACAACGGGCCATACACCAGCTGTTGCACGGCGAATGGATGTATGCCTTTCGGTTAAACCCGTTTATGGTACTATCGCTTCCACTGGTTTTTTATGGGTTGGGTACAAAAATTTACAATTATCTCTTTCAGAAACAACATCGAGTACAATTATTTTACAAGAACTGGTTTATCTTCGGATACTTTGCAATCGCTATTCTCTATTGGGTATTGCGCAATATTCCATACCCTCCTTTTCACTATTTAGCACCTATTGAATAACTTGATTTATAAGAATTTACCTACAATTTGAATAATTTTTATATATTGCAACCACTAAAACTTATGTAAGAAGTGAATTTTTTAGCTCAGAAGAGAAAGAAAATTCTATTACAGGAAAGCGTCCCCACCACTTCCCGTAGAGAACATCCTTTCGATAATTTTTACTATAAAGAAATAGCCCGACTCACTGGGGCAGGTGGTTATGGAGTAGATTTTGTAAACAAAACTAGCTTTATAGACCCACAAGGAAGACGGTTGCTTAAAGTTCCTGAAGACTTTAAGCCTTCGCTAACGCAGAACTTGCTTCAGTTTTATGCCGATTCAGAAAAACTACGGGTGATGGATACCTTTGCGGCTTGCCAAGAGGGGATTCCTTTTGCCACTACTGTAAAGATGGTAACGTATACAGGTGAAGAATTTTGGGCAAGAGCCATCGGAAAGCCGATGTATAACCAGAATGAAGAAATTATTGGAGTACAGGGTGTTTTTCAGGACATTACTACAGAAAAAAACAAAGAACTAGAATTTCAAAATTCTGTAAAAACCATTGCATCGCAGAATGAGCGATTGTTCAATTATGCCAATTTGGTTTCACACAATCTACGCTCTCACGCCAATAATTTAAAACTATCGTTAGAGCTGCTCCAAGATTTAGACAACCCCAAAGACGAGAAAGAGCTCATTAATGGCTTATCGACCATTTCAGAAGAGTTGTGCAATACCATTGCCCACCTAAACCAAGTTGTGACCATTCAGGATACTTCGAACACTAAAAAGCAGAGAACCTCTTTTGCCGAATGTCTTCAGAATGCGCAAAATGGGATACAACACTTGCTTTCGGAAAGTCGCACTGAAATTTATACCGATTTCTCAGAAGCTCCTACCATCGAATACATTCCGTCTTTTCTTGTTTCTATTCTACAAAATTTGATCAGCAACGCTATTCAATTTAGGCATGCCGATAGAAATCCGGTAATCGATATTTATTCGCTTGAAATCGAAGGTAAAATATCGCTGGTGGTTAAGGATAATGGCCAAGGTTTTGACGTTGAAAAGAACGGCGATAAGATTTTCAATATACACCAAGCATTCGATTCAGGCAGAGAGAACCGGGGCATTGGGTTATTTATGGTAAAAAACCAAGTAGAAGCATTGGATGGCAGCATCACGGTCGAAAGTGAACCAGGAAATGGTTCCGTTTTCAGAATTTCTTTTTAGACTTCTTCTAACCCTTCTTCTTCCTTTTTTTTCTTCGGAAAAGCCCTCTTATTAAAAATAATGAGTAATATGAGCCCTATGCTAATAGCCGTATCTGCTATGTTAAACACTGGATCAAAGAAAGTGAAATAAGTTCCGCCCCAATACGGAATCCACTCGGGCAAGACACCCTCCCACAAGGGGAAATATAACATGTCTACTACCTTTCCGTAGAAAATGGTTCCGTAACCTCCTGCATCGGGAAATAAGGTGGCTACTTCAGAGGTACTGTCGTTAAATATCATGCCGTAAAACACAGAATCGATGATGTTTCCCAACGCACCCGCAAATATGAGCGCAATAGAAACTACCAACACCCTTGAGGCATTTTTGCGTACCGAATCCCACAACCAATAGCCTATTCCGACGATGGCGACCAAACGAAACAAGGTAAGAATCAATTTCCCGTATTCTCCAGGAATTTTTGCCCCCCAGGCCATCCCTTCATTTTCTACAAAATGAATTTTGAACCACGAAAGCACATCGACACCATCGCCCAAAACAAAGGTTGTTTTGATATAAATCTTTGATATCTGGTCTATGAGCAGTACCAGGATAATGATCGCAATGGCTTTTTTAAGGGACATATCGCTTTATTGAAGTTGCAAAAATAAAGAATATTATTGGGTTTCTTTCAGGATAATATCTCCATGCGTGCTTTGTGCCGTAATTAAAAATTTGCCGGTAGTTCCTAACTTATTTTGTACGGTGCCAAAAATAGAAGTTGCATCAGCATACACATCATTTACAGCGGTAAAAACTGTGATTTTTCCGCGATTCGTTTCAATATTGGCATTTCCGCTGAAATCTTCTAACACACACCTGCGATCTTCAATAGCAACATAGAGTGTTTCAAAAAAACCTATAGCATGTACACTTGCAGAATTTGACGTCACCGACACAAAGAGATTTTCGGGAATTTGAACAGAAACCTCAACACTTAGTAGTTTGTGGGCAGACAGCTTATCATTATAGATTGTTGCCAAAGGCCAAGCGCCAAAACCCAACGATAAGGATGTATTGGTCACTTTTTCGTGTATGACGATTTCTTCAGAGGTTTCACCTTCCAGTTGTACTCGAACCTCAATTTCATCATAATTACCTGCCGTTATCTTAAGCTCGTGCACCCCATTGGCGTTGATGCTGAGTTGAGTGATGGTTTCAGCACTGTAGGTTCTTGATAGTTCCTTTTGGGAATGCCCTAAAGGGATACAGAAAAGCCATAAAGCTAACATTAAGAGCGAACGTTTCATGACTCGATTATAAATACTTCTAATTCCACACGGGTTATAAGACACTCTACAGTACATTACTTTCGACTGCGCATTTTCGTTGAAAATAATGTCGCTATATCTTGGTTTGGAATCCCGCTCTGCAGCGGGTTACCTTCGACTACGCATTTTCGT
>DFLU01000014.1 GCA_002375495.1 Flavobacteriaceae bacterium UBA3611 | reverse complement strand
TTTCGTCTTTACTGAGTTTTTTCCGAAGTTCTTGGTTGTTTCCGCCGCCAACCCCAAAAACCCTGCGTCGCAGTGTATGGTTTTTGTGCTTGGCACCACCATCTTGCGTATGGATGTATTTAGTACACTAATTTATACCCGTACCCACGTACGTTGATGATTTGTATACTTTCGTCTTTACTGAGTTTTTTCCGAAGCTTCGAAATAAATACATCCATACTACGGGCGCTGAAAAAGTCGTCATTGTTCCAAAGTTTTTTTAGGATTACCGATCGGTTCAACACTTCATTTTTAGTATTGTTGAGGTGGAACAACAGATGCGCTTCCCGGTGGGTGAGCGACACTACCGCTTCATCTTTATATTGTAAGGTTTGCTTCTTAAACTGAAACGTATAAGCCCCAATGTAGATGTCATGTTGTGCTGCTTGAAGTTGCTTTCGCTGTAACAAACTATTTAGCCTAACGATGAGCTCTTCCATGCTAAACGGCTTTTTCAGATAATCGTTGCCACCGCTTTCAAAACCTTCCACCACATCTTTGGTCTGCGATTTAGAAGTGAGAAAAATAATAGGAACTTGTGTGTTTATAGCTCGTATCTCCTTTGCAAGTGTAAATCCGTCTTTTTTGGGCATCATCACATCTAACACCAAAGCTTCGGGTGCGGCGAGCTTGTACTGTGCTAGAGCGGTCACGCCATCTTCACAATGGATCACCTCAAAACCCTTAGTTTCTAGGCTTTCCTTTACAATGGTCCCCAGCGCCAATTCGTCTTCGGCAAGCAATATTTTTATCGGTTGGTTCATGTTGGTAACTGAATGGTGAAGGTGGTTGGTTTTACAGAAACAGAGATAGTACCGTCGTGTTTTTCAACAATTTTTTTAGTGTAATAGAGTCCGATACCAAACCCTTTTACGTCATGCGTATTTCCCTTTGGCACGCGATAAAACTTTTCAAATATTTGCTTGCTTTCAGCTGTGGTAAGCCCATTTCCGCCATCTGAAATAGTAATCTCAATGTTTCCTGTTGTTCGTTTCAGGCTCATTTCAATAATATTTCCACCATATTTTATTGCATTATCGATGAGGTTATTCAGGGCGTTTTCAAAGTGAAACACATCAATGTCATGCATCAATTCAGATTCGTTGGTAGTAAAAAGTAAGTTTTTGCCCGAGGCTAGAAACGCTTCTTTGTTGGTTGTATTCTGTAGCAATGCTACAAGATCTGTTGGCTCTTTATTTAGTTGTAATTGTTCGCTGTCTAAGGTTGCGGTTTCGAGCAGTTTTTCTACCATTCCGGTGAGTTTGTGAACTTGCACTTCGGAAATTTTAGCATACCGTTTATTTTTTTCTGGGTCATTGGCTTCGTTAAAGGTTTGTATGCCTTCAACAGCCGCACCGATGGTTGCCAAAGGCGTTTTAAATTCGTGTGTAATATTGCTGATAAGGTCATTTTTAACTTCAGCCAATTGTTTTTGTTGTCGTATAATTTTCAGCAAATACAACAAACAAGCAATGACTGCAATTGCGAAAAGTAAAGACAATAAAAATGCGATACTATTTCGTTTTAGAATCACCAGGGCAGAATTGTTGAACGCTAGCAAGAGTGTACTGCCTTCAGGCAAGAACGTTGAAGTAGCAGTTGTCGTAAGGGCATTATTTGCCATATGACCAATGGTTTCGGTTTGTTTTGAGCCTTTTTTTGGCATGTACTGCAAGCTGTACGAAGTGGGTATCCTTTTCCGAAGCAATTCTGCTGCCACTAGGGTGTCTAAAGCAGGTAATTCTAGGGAGTCGTTTTTAATAGCATATACAACTCGTGTGGTGAGCGTGGCTAAGGGGTTGTTAATAAGACTATCTTGGTTGGTTTTCCAATTTACAAACGATTTCCGAACATCATCATTTACCTGTAGCTTTTTAAACAACGTATCATAATTGGAGTTGGCATCGCCTGAAAAAACTGAAATAGACTTCATTTTTTTACGGTCTATAAGCTCAAGGTCAAAAGTATCGGCAATACCAGAATGGTCTTGCATTGTTTCATTTATTTCAATAAAGATGCTGTCTAGTTTGCCCACTTCCATATGCCTAGCCTCTTCAGAAAGCGAAATGCCCAAAATATTCTCTTCTGCTAATTCTGCATAATAGGTGTCTACGGCTTTGTCTAATGCAATTTGAACTTCATTGATAAATTGTTGTTTCGCAGCTTGGTAGTTTTTGTAATTCCAATACCCTTGAATGGCCAATGTAACGACAATAGTCGTAGCGATAAAAAACAAAATAGTGTTGTAGTGGCGATTTTGCATATGGTAAAAGTAGTGCGTAACTGTAGTGTACACAAATGGGTTAACACTCGTTAACAGTGCTTAACACAACTAAGAGGTATAATTTCTAATCTTTGTGGTGTTCAATTTTAAAACCAATAATCATGAAAACAAGTATCTTAAGTTTTGGTCTGTTTCTCTGCCTGTTTGCCACTTCTTGGGCGCAACAGTTTGAAGGAATAGCTACCTATAAAACAGATCGGAAGGTAGATCTAAAAATGGAGGGCGACATGGATGACGCTACGCAGGCGAGCATACAAGCGCAGTTAAAGAAACAGTTTCAGCGCGAGTATACCCTAACTTTTAAAGGCGCCGAATCGTTATATGAAGAGGTAGAGAGTCTAGAAAAACCTTCACCCAAAGCAGCAGCGGGAGGCATACAGATTATGGTATCTGGCGGAGCAGATGTATTGTACCGAAATTTAAAGAATAACCGTTTCAGAACGCAGACTGAAATTATGTCGAAACCATTCCTTATAAAAGACACACTTCAAAAACGTGATTGGGTGTTGGGGAAGGAAACTAAGAACATCGGAAACTATACGTGTTTCAAAGCTACGTTTACCGAAGAAGTTTCAGAACAATTCATGAGTAGTGAAAATGATAGTATTGTTCAAGAAAAAAAAATACGAACGACCACCGCTTGGTATACGTTAGACATTCCGCTAGGTCACGGACCCAGTGAATTTTGGGGGCTGCCTGGGCTCATCCTAGAAATAAATGATGGCGACCTTACCATACTGTGTTCCAAAATAGTGCTAAACCCTAACAAACCAGTTGAAATAGATTTGCCAACTACCGGTAAAGAAGTGACGCAGAAGGAATACGAAACGATTCAACAAAAAAAGATGGATGAGATGATGGAGCGGTTTAAAGGAGACGGCCGTCGAGGTGACGGGCAACAAGTACAGATACGAATTGGAGGGTAGGGAGTGATGGTAATGAAACCTTCGCCAAAATAATTAGTCTAAGAATTTTGTAACAAAAGCGGTACCTTGGTACTAACTAGACACAAAATACTTTTACTATGAAACTTTATACCTTTTTAGCTTCTCTATTATTCACCTTTGGTGCAATCGCGCAAGACATTAGCGGCAAAGCCTATTACGAGTCGAAAACTACCGTAGACATGGAAAACTTTGGCGGTCGTGAAATGAGCGAGCAGATGAAGAAAATGATCGCTGAACGTATGAAGAGCATGTTAGAGAAAACCTACATTCTCACTTTCAACAAAAATGAATCGATTTATAAAGAAGAGGAAAAGTTAGAAGCAGGTGCCGGGGGTGGCTTCGGAATGATGATGAATAGCTTTTCGGCAGGTGCCCAATACAAAAATTTACAAAACAATCAGATTCTGGAAGAGCGAGAGTTCTTCGGAAAGCAGTTTTTGATAAATGACACGATTACCAATCTTGAATGGACGGTGACCGATGAGAAGAAAATGATCGGAAATTACCTAGCAGTAAAAGCTACGGCCATCAAGAAAATTGACGAAAACGATTACAGTATGGCACGTCCTAGAAGAAGGGATCGTGACAAAAAGAAAGACGAAGAAAAATCTGAAGAGACTGAAAAAGTGACCGAAGAAGATTCAGAAGAAGGCGATGAAGCTGCTTCTGAAGATGAAGAAGAAAAGAGTGATGACCCGATGGATAACATCGAGATTCCTAAAGAAATTGAAGTGACAGCTTGGTTTACACCACAGATTCCTGTGAGTAACGGTCCGGGAGAATACGCCGGACTTCCAGGTCTTATTCTTGAGCTAAATGTGTACCGAACCACCATCTTGTGTTCGAAAATTGTACTGAGTACTAAAGCCGGCGACGCCATTGAAGCACCTGAAAAAGGCGAAGAAGTGACACGCGAAGAATACAATAAGATCATCAAAGAAAAAATGGATGAAATGCGTGAGAATTTTAGAGGCGGTGGCGGTCGTAGAGGTGGTGGCCGACGCGGATTCTAATATTTGATTAAACATATTTGCCCAACGGGCATACCAACTAACTAACTATGAAAAACTTCCTTTTTGCAATTATTGCATTGCTATCGCTATGCACCGTTACGGCCCAAAGCATTAAAGTGCGTGGGGTCATAAAAGATACAGTCTCACAACCTTTAGAATTTGCAAATGTGGTCGCTACGGTAACGAGCAGCGGTGCTATAGAATCGTATGGAATCACCAACGAAAAGGGGATGTACCAATTAGATCTCCCGAAGGGCGAAACCTATACCTTAAAAGCAAGTTTTTTAGGGTATGATACCCAAGAAAAAAGTGTGACTGTACCTGAAGATAGCGATGATATTACACTCGATTTTGTGCTAAAATCGCTTGCTGCGGAATTAGATGGTGTTGAAATTACCTATGAAATGCCTGTAACCGTTAAAGGTGATACCATTGTGTACAACGCTGATAGCTTTACCACGGGAGACGAACGTAAATTGGGCGATGTGATGAAAAAGTTACCCGGAGTTGAAGTGAATGAAGATGGGGAAATTCAGGTAGAAGGGAAGACCGTACAAAAGGTCATGGTTGAAGGAAAAGACTTTTTTGATGGCGATTCAAAACTCGCAACTAAAAATATTCCTGCCGACGCCGTAGATAAAGTAGAAGTACTTCGGAATTACAACGAGGTTGGGCAAATGCGCGGTCTCGGAAACGACCAGGACAATGTGGCCATTAACATTCGATTAAAAGAAGGGAAAAAGAATTTTTGGTTTGGTGAGGTAACCGCCGGTGGTGGTACCGTAGGAGAAGATGAGGTAGGATATTTGGCACATCCGAAGTTATTTTATTACAGTCCGGAGTACAGTTTAAATTTTATCACCGATTTCAACAATATAGGGGAAGTACCGTTTACGTTTCGTGATTACTTCAACTTTACCGGAGGGTTCAGAAATTTCAACAGAGGTGGGGGTACAAATTTCTCAATCAATGAAAGCGACTTGGGGTTTGCAGTTGCCCAGAACAACCGTGCCAATGAGATAGAAACCAAGTTCTTGGCAGGGAATTTCAGTTGGAAAGCATCGAATACCTTAGATTTAAGTGGCTTCGGAATTTTATCAGACAACCGAACCAATATCGTCACTAATTCTATTCGCCAATACATCGCTTCGGGAACTACAGAAACTACTGCAAGTACCAGCGACCAACGCAGCCAGTTGGCCATGCTAAAACTAAGCAGTGTTTACAAACCAAATACCAACTTTCAGCTAGATTATGACGCATTGGTGAAGACTTCAAAAGTAACGGAGCAAGACAATACCTTATCGCAATTTGAAGGTGTGACCAACGATATTGAAGAAAATCTGGAAAACAAGCCAGCATCTATCAACCAGAATGTAAATGCGTATTACACCTTAGACGATAAGAATATTTTTGCAGGGCAAATTCAGCATTTATACCAAGATGAAGACCCGTTTTACAACGCGATTACAGATATTTTACCTTTTGCGGGAATCATTCCCGCAGATACCACCCAGAATCGTTTCAATACCAATCAGCAAAAAAACGTCATCACCAATAAACTAGATGCCAAAGTTGATTATTACTATGTGTTGAACAATACAAGTAATTTAAACCTGACGCTGGGTACAACCTACAGCAACCAATTGTTCGACTCAAATATTTTTCAGGTATTAGACAATGGCAATCAAATTAATTTTAATCGAACGCCACCTATAGACGGTGAGCAATTGCCCTTGGTGAACGACGTGAATTACACCTTTACCGATGCATTTTTAGGCGCCCATTACAAAGTGAAGACGGGACAGTTTATTTTCACGCCGGGGCTAACATTGCACAACTACGATTTAAAAGATACCCAATTGGGGACCGAAAACAGCCAGAATGACTGGATGGTGTTGCCCGATTTTAATGCAATCTGGAATATCAAGAAGAGTGAGAGTTTACGATTTAACTATTCGATAAATGCACAATATTCAGATGTGAACGATTATGCAGAAGCATTCGTATTTAGCAATTACAACCGTTTGTTTCGCGGAAATAGGAACTTAGAAAATTCACTTTCACATTCGTACAACCTAACGTATTTTAGTTTTAATCTGTTTAACTACACCAATATCAGCGGAAATATTAACTATACCAGACGTATTAACGGATTTAAAAGTGATACAGAGTTGATTGCAATTAACCAAGTGAGCAGCCCATTTAATATTGACAGCAATTTTCCGGACGAGACCATTTCAGCCTTCGGAAGATTTAGCAAGCGCGTTAAAAAGTTGCAGTTTAGTTTACAGGGGAATGTTGCTTTGAACAAGTCGTTTAACCTGATTAACAACGCAGTTTTGGAGAGCGAAAGTCTTACACAGAGCTATAACGGAAGTGTACGCAGTAGTTTTAGGGAATGGCCAAATTTTGAAGTGGGGTACCGCCTCACCGTAAACAATTATGATAATGGCGGACGTGAGCAAACGTTTTATACTCAACGACCTTACGCCAATGTAGACATCAATTTCTTAAAAGATTTTACGCTGAGCGCCGAATGGGATTATTACAATTATACAGATGATGCCAAAACCATAGACAACACCTTTTCGTTTCTAAATGCGAATCTGTATTATCAAAAAGGTGACAGCCCGTGGGAATTTAGAATACAAGCAGATAATATCTTGAATACTGAGTTTACCAACCAAGATAGTTTTAATGAGCAATTCAATACGACGTCACAATATTTTGTGTTACCTCGAATTCTGATGTTAGTGATTAAATACGACCTCTAAGCAGTTGAAATTCAGTTAAGTTTACAAAAATAGGGCAACTGCCCTATTTTTTTGTGCGCTGTTCTCGCCTAGTTTTACTTCTGTAAAAATCAGACATCATGAGACAGCTTACTTTATTATTGCTATTCGCAACAGGAATCATGTTTGCCCAACAGTACCCAATGGGTATGGATTGGGACGAAGAGTCGTACCGGAGCATTCCGTACAAAGCACAATTTACCAGTGCAACTTATGACGATTTACCAAAATCGGTTTCTTTAGAAAAGTGGTCGCCTACTCCAGGCAACCAAGGCCAGTACGGAACCTGCGTAGCGTTTGCAGCCGCATACGGATTGCGCACCATGATGTTGGCAAAAGACCGTGACATGACCAACAAACAAGAAATTACAGCCAACGCACTGTCACCTTCTTATGTATATGCACTTATTAAAAAGGAGGATGATATAGCGTGTAACAAAGGCGCCAATCCGAAACTGGGCCTTGAGGCACTAAAGGTTGCTGGAGCGCCTAGTTTAAACACCTTGCCGTATCAGTGCAATCCAAGTATTTCAAAAGAGGCACAGATGGAAGCCATCGATTATCGAATTCGCGATTACCAAACCTTGTTCTTTTTTGATGTGCAAGAGCCTGGTGTAAAAACCAATACCACCAAAAAAGCACTGGCTGAGGGATATCCTATTTTGTTAGGGATGAAACTTCCTGAAAGCTTTTTTAAAGCACAGAAGGTCTGGCGGGCAAAGCCTGAAGATAAAGGGACAATGGCCAAGAAGCATGGTTACCATGCGATGGTTGTTATTGGCTATGATGATAACTATGAAGGTGGGGCTTTTAGACTGCTGAACAGTTGGGGAACCGGCTGGGGTGATGCGGGTTATATCTGGGTGCCCTACACAGAGTATGAAGAGTGGGCCATGGGAGCGTTACAGCCGTATAGTTACTACAAAAAGAAGGAGGAAGAGAAGCGTCCAGATGTAACGCCAAAACCAAATCCGACGCCCATCCCAAAACCAGAGGTGGTTCCAGATCCAGACCCAAACCCCATTGCGGGCGAATTACCAAAAGGAAGCTTGCGTTTTGAGACCAATACGGGTAGCCCAATGCAGGTAAGCCGAATTTCTACGAGAAATCTCGTGGTTGAAGATGATATAGAAGGTGAAGATTTGGTAGCGTATAGAATGACTCAAGGGTATCCTTCAGGAACGCGTTTCAGATTTTACCTTAAAAATGAAAACGAAGGCTATATCTACGCCTTTGCGACAGACCTTTCGCAAAAAATAAATAAAATATTGCCGTATGAAGACGGGATGTCGCCCTTAATTGGTGCCAATTCTGAACTGGCCTTCCCAAGCGAGAAAAAAGTAATTAGAATGGATGATAACCCAGGCACTGATTATTTGCTCATTTTATTTAGCCAACAAGAGTTGAACCAGGCAGAACTGCTGTCAAAAATGCAACAAGCATCTGGTGGGCTCACTTCTAAAATTAAGTCGGCATTAGGCGATAAGCTAATCGATAAAAGTCAGGTGAAATATCAATCTGGAAATCCAGGATTTGAGGTAAAAGAAGGTGCACAAGGTTACGTGGTACCATTAATGGTTGAAATAACACATCAATAGTATGAAAAAGATTCTTTTAAATATCGCAGTACTATTGGTGACGATTTCAGCAATAGCACAAAACCAAGACATTGTTGTGCAAAGTATGCACGCAGAAGGCTCAACGTACGCGCTCGTTGACAACACTAGAAAATTATTGGTCACCTATGGTTATAAAGACCAGACCTTAAAATTTTGGAATCGAGATTCTGGCTTGCTCTACCATACCGAAGATTTGGGTGGCTATGCAGGCGATTTGGAAATCAATGAAAAAGACGGGAAGACCTATGTTTTGATGAGCAATACGGTACTTGTTTATGATAATACGACCTTTAAAGAAATTGGGCGTTATCCGTTGGGGCGTATTCATTCGATGCACTTTCATAAAGTGGAAGATTTAGGGTATTTAATGGTGTATGCAGACGATGTAAATGGAGCAAAGGCATTATACGTGCTGGATGAAAATGCCAAAGAATTTTTAACTACACAAGTACCCGTTTTTCCGGGCGAAGGTGAAATCAGCCATTTTGAAATAAACAGTACCAATTCACATATGTGGATTGCTACGAATTTTATGGAAAATTATTTCTATTCATTTGAGACGGGGAAATATTTAAGCACTAAAGACTATGTGTTGGCTTTGATGGATGACGGGGATGCGATCATAGCACAATATTCCTACGATGAAAAAAAGGCTTCGCTTTATAGGTATAATTATTTTACGCAGGAAGAACAATGGTCGCAGACCGTTCCTGCAGATTTACCCTACGCTACGGTGACTCCCTACAGAGGCGATGTGGCGATTAACAAAGATAAAAAATCACTATGGGTGGCTCCTGGCAGTAGTTTGTTGGTAGAATTAGATGCCAATTCTGGATATATCATGGGGAAGATATATCGGGAAGAAGATAAACGTGCTATGTTGAGTGACGGTGACTTGCTCTATGTGCAGAGTGGTGTGACCAAGCCATTTGCCAAATTTAAAAGGTACGAAGCACAGCCAATCACCCAATATGGTTTTAACTTAATGGAAGCCAGCCATATTGAAACCATCCAGAACAGCAATGAAACTGAGTTGGTGACCACAGATTATTATGGGCATCCGTATTCGTTTTTGTTCAACCAAGCTACCACGCGGTTTACAAAATATGCTTTTGAAAATGCTAATACCATTCAGTATAACAAGCTATTGGTAGATTCGGAAAATAGAAAATTTTATGCGGTCCCCAACGGAAACCTACCCATACAGGTTTTAGAGACTGGAAAGGCCAAAAGTGCAACGTCGGTCATACGAAATGTTGCCAATGCACAGCACTACGATTTTGAGCCAGGAAAACAATTGATGGCCTCTTTGGGAGGAGGTGCTTTGCGAATTGTTGATGTAGCCAACAACACAGAATCTTTTGTAAAACTTGTGGGTAGTGAAATCCCTTATGGCAGCCACATGGTAGACCTTTCACCTTCGGGAAATTATGTGGTGTACGCAGAACGAACCCAAAGTGGGGGTCAGTTTGACGGACAAGCATTGATATATCTGGATTATTTGACCAAGCAAGAGTTGTGGACCAAGACAGACCGTTATTCGGCTGCTTTCCATATTAATAATGGAGCAGAGCTATTGCTGGTGAATGGTGAGATTCAACAAGTGGAAATCGTCGATGCTCGAACGGGTGCCATAAAAAGAACATTTCCTATAGATCAAGGAAAAGCAATCAAGATGGGCGAATTGTCACCCAACGAACAATATCTCGTTTTTACCGGCTACCAATTACCAACCTCGGTGTATGATGTTCAAACAGGCAAGCGGGTGAACCAGTTTAAAAGTAGTATGTTCGACTATTTTGACGGCGGATTTGTTACTGAAACAATTGTGGCAGTGCCTGCATCTGGGGCTATAAAATTTATCGACATCCTTAAAAATAAGGAAGTATTGCGAATGTATATTTTTCAAGATGATGAATGGATTGTACATACCCAAGACGGATTGTTCGATGGTTCCCAAGGTGCGTGGGATCGCGTTGCTTTTGCCAATGGAAACCAAAGTATTCCTTTAGAAAGTGTGTTCGATAATTTTTACACTCCGCGGTTGATGCATAAAATCATCAATGGCGGCACGGTAGAAAAACCAGATCGCGATATCAAAAACCTAAAAAAGGCCCCAACAGTTCAAATTTCCTATAAAGAAGGGTCTAGAAATTTAGTGGTTGAAGACGACAAAAAAACCATTACTACCCAAAATGGGACTGGAGAAATAACACTGACAGGAAATCCTAACGGCGACAAAATTGTAGAATTGCGCTTGTACCAAAACGGTAAATTGGTTAGCAATACACGAAATTTAATAGTTGAGGATGATGTTCCCACCAATTCGAACACAAAAACGTACCCTATCGCCTTGGTAGAAGGAAGCAATGAGTTTGTGGCCATCGCTGTGAATTCGCAGAATACGGAAAGTAGACCTGACAAATTAGAAGTGATATACCAACCAGCCAAGGTAGATTACCAGCCAAAAGGTATACAGGCACATATTATGGTGGTGGGTATCGATGCTTATAAAAACCCAAAATACAACCTCAATTACGCAGTTGCAGATGCAAGTAGTTTTATGCAGAGTATCCAGAATGGCGTAAAAAATATCACCTCAAAGGTACATGTATACGAAGTAAAGAACGATCAAGCCGTTCGGGACAATATTATTTCAAAATTTACCCAAATTGCCAGCACGGCAAATCCACAAGACATTTTTATTTTTTATTACGCAGGACATGGAGTGGTGGCGCAAGATGGTTCAAAAGAGTTCTATCTAGTGCCGCACGATGTAACCCAATTGTACGGAGATGACGGCGCTCTAAAACAGAAGGGAGTTTCCGCTAAAGAGTTGAAGCAGATTTCTAGCGGGATACCGGCGCAGAAACAATTGTTCATTTTAGATGCATGCCAGAGTGCTGGAGCTTTAAATACTGTGGCACTACGTGGTGCTGCGGAAGAAAAAGCCATTGCGCAGCTAGCGCGAAGTACAGGAACCCATTGGCTTACCGCTTCGGGAAGTGAGCAATTTGCCACAGAATTTGACGAATTAGGCCATGGAGTCTTCACTTATGCATTGTTAGAGGCGCTTTCCGGGAAGGCAGATAGCGGCGATAACCGAATTACAGTAAACGAAATCAAGGCCTATATTGAAAGTAGAGTGCCTGAGATTTCAGAAAAATACAAGGGAAGTCCGCAGTACCCATCTAGTTTTGGGTTTGGACAAGATTTTCCAGTAGGAATTAAAAACTAAAAGTTATGAAACATATAAAGAGAATTTTAGTGCTAGGAATAGCAACGTTGCTCATGGCCTGTACTTCGTATGGCGAAAAAGTGACCTATAATGGTACCGAAGTGTATTACACCGAAGAAGTTACTAAAGAAACAGCCGATGCCGTTGGTGCCTATTTGGAAGAAATGGAATTTGCAGATGGTAGCTCAAAGTCGGTGCAGATCACCAAAGATTCTATCTATAATTTTAGGATGGTCACACAAGAAAAATACCATGAAGACACGTCTATGGACATTAGCTTTCAGGCATTGGGCTTCTTGTTATCTACGGAAGTGTTTGAAGGTGAACCCATCAACTTTGTAATCTGCGATAATACTTTTACGACTGCTCGAACACTTTATATTGAAGGTTCTGATGCTGCGGAAGAAATATAGCAGAAGGGTATTGGTTTTTTGTATCTTTCTAAAAACTTGCTGTCATGCGAAAGATACTTCTGGGAATTGTAATTGCACTGGTCATTATTTTTTGTTTGCGCTATTGTGAGCACTTAAAAGACGAACGGGAACAGTTGCAGGCCGATACCTCACTTATTGAAGAGCAAATTAAGAATGTAGGGAAGCTAATTGTTACCGAAGGTAATTATGCGCAGGTGTTCACATATAAGGACACCGAAAAATTAATGGGTTTTATAGATGCCAATAAAAAAGCATTGGTGGTTGTAAACGCAGAAGCAACCATTTCATACGATTTGAGTAAAGTCGTGACCAAAGTGAACCCAGAGACGCAAACCGTTACGATTACAGAGATACCTGAGCCCGAACTAAAGATTAATCCGAATATCGAGTACTACGATGTGACACAAGATTATTTTAACCAGTTTGAAGCAAAAGATTACAATGTCATTAATAAAAAAGTAGAAGCATTGTTACGCAAAAAGATATTGGCCAGCGAATTGGTCTCGAATGCAGAAAATAGGCTTATTTCAGAGCTCCAGAAAATATACATTTTAACCAACTCGATGGGGTGGACGCTACGTTACAACCAAACTGAAATTTCAACCGAAACGCAGCTCGAAAAAATCAAGTTATAATTTATTTTGGAGCGATTTCCAGCCACCACCGTTTATCGCTTCAACCCCATGTTTGTTTAGGGTTTTGGCAGCATTGCCACTTCGCATCCCGCTAGCACAATACGTGATTACAGGTTTGTCCCATTTTTTTATTTCTGAAATTTTTGCTGAAACTTCCTGCACGGGAATATGCTTAGCACCTTCAATATGACCCTTGTTCCATTCTTCTTTCGTGCGCACATCTAAAAGAACGGCACCTCTTTCTTTAAATTCCTGAATGTTCTTCGTTTTATTTCCGAATAAAAAATTGAGTAGTCCCATAGTGTAGTGGTTGTCTATGCGCATTAGTTGCGCATTGGTTTAAGATACTTGCTGATTCTTGGTAAGCAACTGAAGGCCGCCATCGATGAGGTGGGCTACTGAAGCTCGTTTTTCTTTTAATTGCTGAAGATAGTCGTAAACCTCTTCGTTTCCTGTCAGTTCATAAACCTCAAGAGGCAATAACCAGTCGTTCGGGAACTGCTCGCTGACTTTCTTAAATATTCCGTTTAAGGTATCAGCATTTGGTTCAATTGTGGCAGCTGGAGGTTGTTCTTCACGAATTGCCCTTACCTGTGCATATAGGTTGTTCAATCCTTTTTCAGAAGCCGAAAGCGCTTTGGTATCACCTAAAGTACTTAATTGGTGCGCTACCAAATCGAAACTCAGATAGTCGGCCGCCCCAGCAAAAGCCGAAACAATTTCTTTTCCCACAGCCATATCGAAGTCGCCATCTTCGGGTGAGAAAAGCGTTTCATCTTTGTAAGTCACCAAACAATCTGTAAACTGAATGAGCATAAGTTCGCCCTTTAGGTTACGCATCCCAGTGACGTTCATCCCCTTTACTTTAATACCGCTCTCAAATTCAAATTCGATGGGCTTGCCGTCGTAGAAGTTATAGGCTGCCAAATCGCGCGGACCCATATTCTCTATCGCCAAATTGATGCCTTTTAATTTGCCTAATGGTGATCTGAAACCATTTTGATGTCTGCTTACGCCATGACCGATTACTTCAGTTTCTCGATATGCCAAGGCTGTTTCTCCTTCTGTTTCAAAATATACCACTTCGTTGTCTTCGTTGCGTATCATTCTTGAAAATACGCCAGAAATCTGCAAACCTGTTGAAATTTCGATAGTACCCAACTGTTTACTTTCAATTAATTTGTTCAACCCGCGCCAACCACCTTTCCGAACCGCCATGGTATTGGCAAATTCTTCTAGAACTTCCTGTAGATAGGCAAAATCTGGAGTGACATACAATTGTGGTTGTGGTTTTGTAATGTCAAAATCTTGGTAAGCAGCTTCTATGCTATAGGGCTTTTTTTCTACCTCTTCTTGCATACACCATACACTTTCGCCTATAGATGAAAGTAGTCCAGCACCATATATTTTTGGGTTTTCTACCGTTCCTACGAGGCCATATTCTACGGTCCACCAATGTAAGTTACGGATGAGGGCTATTTCCGAAGGTGTTACTTTTTTATGTTGTAATTCGGTTACTTTATTTTCTGCTTCTGAAATTTTAGTGTCTGGAGTACCTTCCGCTTCTTTTAAAATAGATAATGTTCGCACAGCTTCGTACAACTCCATATCGTGGGCACTACTAATAGCTTTAGCACCAATTTCACCAAAACGTCGCAAATATTCGGCATAATCTGGACTCGCAATAATAGGTGCATGTCCCGCTCCTTCGTGAATGATGTCTGGTGCCGGGGTGTATTCAATGTTTTCTAATTGGCGAATATCACTTGCAATGACCAAGACTTTATACGCCTGAAACTCCATGAAGGCATTCGGAGGGATAAATCCGTCTACAGCAACAGCGGCCCAACCAATTTCTTTTAGGATACGGTTCATTCCATACATAGACGGAATATGGTCTATTGAAATGCCCGTTTTTTGCAGCCCTTCTACATAACTTTCATGGGCAACTTGACTGAGGTAGGCTACATTTTTTCGCATAACATACCGCCAAACCGCCTGATTTATTGGCGTATAATGGTCGTAGTTTTGTGGTTTTATGTACTGCTTCAGGTGTGGTGGCAGCCTGTCTAACAGTTCATTGGTTTCAATGCGTTCTTCAATCATGTGTCAAAAGTAGGAAGTATAAACGATAACTTACAACAAAGGTGACAAATTGCCGCCATTTTTTAATGTCTTTTGAAAAGCTTCTTGTATGATGGTCTTTCAGGTTGGGTGCTTTTTTTTATCTTCGTTTTAATGAAATCTACCCGAAAAGAAGAAATTGTTGCCGTGGCCTCTGGTCTTTTTAAGGAGAAAGGATATAGTGCAGTTTCAATGCGTGACATTGCACAAGCCATGAACATGAAGGCGGCAAGTTTGTACAACCATATTTCAGGTAAACAAGAGATTTTGTCTACCCTTATCGTTCGTGTCGCAATCGAGTTTACAAATGCGATGGAAACTGTAATGGCTGAAGAAAGTTCTCCGATTAATAAAATTGAAAAAATCATCGAGTTTCATATTGACATTACTGTGACGTATGCCGAAAACATCGCCGCCCTGAATAACGACTGGATGCACTTGGAAGGCACCGATCTAAAGCGTGTTGTGAAGATGCGTGAAGATTATGAAGAAAATTTCCGCAGTATTATCAAACAAGGCATTAATGAAGGACGCTTGCGGCCAAATCATCCCGAAGTGATTTTATTTTCTATTCTCTCTACCTTACGAACGTTGTATCTCTGGAACGAAAAGCGGGGAAAAATGGACGTGAATATATTGAAAAAAGACATGGTATCAGTACTGTTAAAAGGAATCGTTTAGCTTTTGTTAAACTCCTTGCAGTTTTAACTAACAATCGTTAGTTTTGTCGTATAAATTAGCAATCTATAGCTTGTGGCGACCTTTCATAATTTATCGGTAAAAGACATTTACAAAGAGACAGACGATTGTTCTGTGATTACATTTAATGTTCCTTCGGAATTGGAAACAGAATTTAAATTCCGGCAAGGGCAACACCTTACCCTTAAAGCTGATATTAACGGAGAAGATGTGCGCAGATCGTATAGCTTGTGTTCTGGACCCGTAGATGGCGAATGGAAAGTAGCTGTTAAGAAAATATTGGGCGGTAAATTTTCAAGCTTTGTAAACGATTCCTTACAGGCGGGTGATACACTTGAAGTTATGGCGCCTAGTGGCACTTTTGGAGTTGAAGTAAGTCCAGAAAAAGCAAAGAATTATTTGTTTTTTGCCGCAGGAAGTGGAATCACGCCAGTCTTATCCATGGTAAAAGCGCATTTGGCGTCAGAACCAAACTCAACATGTAAGCTGTTTTACGTGAATAAAACAGCAAAATCTATTATCTTTAAAGAAGAATTGGAACAGCTTCGAAATCAGTATTTTGGTCGCTTCGAAATTTACTATTTCCTGACCAAAGAACGTCGCGATATCGAATTGTTTAACGGAAGGTTTGACGACGAAAAGATGGCGGTACTTTCCAAAACATTTATCGACATCCCAGATACAGACGAGGTATTTCTATGTGGCCCAGAAAAAATGGTAGAATTCGTATCGAATTATTTAGTTGAAGCTGGCTTGCCTAAAGATTTAATTCATTTTGAACTATTTGTGAAAGGACTTTCAGATGAAGACATAGCCCGCCAAGAACGGTTGGCAAAACAAAATGTAGAAGGAACCGAAGTAGTAATTGTTGACGGCGGTAAAGAATTTGAATTTACGATGACTAAGGAGTATGACAATATACTCGATGCCGCATTAGGTGCAGGAGCCGACCTACCTTTTGCTTGTAAAGGCGGCGTTTGTAGTACCTGTAAATGTGAAGTGTTGGAAGGTGCCATAGAGATGAAAATAAACTATGCCCTCGACGATAAAGAGGTGTCACAGAATTTGGTGTTGAGTTGCCAAGCGGTGCCAACTACAGATCGAGTTAAAGTTGATTTTGATGTGTAAGGACATTTTAAAATAAAGAATTATGAGTGAGAAAGAAATAAAAAGCCTAGAAGAGATCTTTGAAGCGCGCATTGCACGTGATGAAAAGATAGAGCCCAAAGATTGGATGCCCGAGAAATATCGGAAGACACACATCCGTCAGATTTCCCAACATGCGCACTCTGAAATAGTAGGAATGCTACCAGAAGGAAATTGGATTACCCGAGCGCCTTCCTTGCGAAGAAAGGCTGCTTTATTGGCGAAAGTTCAGGATGAAGCAGGTCACGGACTCTACTTATACGCCGCTTGCGAAACGCTTGGTGTTTCTCGTGATGAACTCTTTGAGCAACTCCATTCAGGTAAAGCGAAATATTCGTCTATTTTTAATTATCCAACCATTACTTGGGCCGATATGGGTGCCATAGGTTGGTTGGTAGATGGGGCAGCAATTATCAATCAGGTGCCGTTGTGTAACACTTCTTTTGGTCCGTATGCTCGTGCCATGGTACGTGTATGCAAAGAAGAAAGTTTCCACCAAAGACAAGGATTTGAAATCATGCTGAAACTTTGCAACGGAACGCCCGAACAAAAAGAAATGGCACAAGATGCTTTAAATAGATGGTGGTGGCCAAGCTTGATGATGCTAGGGCCCACAGATGCAGAGTCTATCCATACCGAACAATCCATGAAGTGGAAATTGAAGCGAAAAACAAACGACGAGCTACGCCAACAATTCATTGACCAAACCGTACCACAGGCAGATGTATTAGGGCTCACGATTCCAGACCCAGATTTAAAGTGGAACGAAGAAACTGGTCACTACGATTTCGGTGAAATTGATTGGGATGAGTTTTGGCAAGTGGTGAAAGGTCACGGTCCGTGTAACAAAAAACGCATGAAAGATCGTGTTAGTGCTTGGGAAAATGGAGCATGGGTACGAGATGCTGCCATGGCATATGCCGAAAAACAAGAGAATAAAAAAGTTGCGAAAGCAAGTTAAAAAAATCGATATGTCAAAAAATTGGCCCCTTTGGGAAATATTTGTACGAAGTAAAAACGGATTGGAACATCGTCATTTTGGGAGTCTCCATGCCGCTGATGCGGAGATGGCACTTGCCAACGCTCGCGATGTCTACACCAGAAGAAGCGAAGGTGTGAGTATTTGGGTGGTAGAGAGTAAACATATTACCGCAAGCAATCCGGCTGACAACGGCGAGCTTTTTGAACCCGCCCAGGACAAAGTATATCGCCATCCTACCTTTTATGATTTGCCAGACGAAGTGAAACACATGTAATAGTTTGTCACCTTGAGCGCCCGCCAGAACGAATCTTTCGGGCTGGCAGTCGAAAGGTCTCAAACAAACTCAGTAATATTCTCAATGAATAATAAAGATTTATACAACTACATCCTCGGTATCGCCGACAACAGTCTAATCCTAGGTCAACGACTTGGGGAACTTTGTGGTCACGGACCTACACTAGAAACTGATATCGCAGGTACTAACATCTCATTAGACCTTATCGGTCAAACAAGAAGTTATTATCAATACGCGGCAAAGATTCAAGGCGAAGGGAAGTCTGAAGACGACATTGCCTTTTTGCGGTTGGAACGCGATTATAAAAACGTGCTCTTGGTAGAGCAGCCCAATACCCATTTCGGCTATGTTATGGGCCGTCAATATCTTTTTGATGTGTACCATTTACTGCTTATGCAAGGATTGGCCAATAGTGCTGATGAAACTTTGGCCGCTATTGCGAAAAAAGGAATAAAAGAAGTGAGTTACCACAAACGTTTTTCTGGCGATTGGGTGAAACGATTGGGCGATGGTACCGAAGAAAGCAATGAAAAAATGCAGGAAGCCATTGACGATTTATGGACCTATACCGACGAGTTGTTCGATCTTACAGAATCTGATGAGAAGATGATTTCCGAAGGAATAGGAGTAGATGCCAGCGCTTTTAAGAATCAGTATTACGATGAGGTGACTGCCTTGCTTAAAGAAGCCAATTTGCAGGTTCCAGAAGGAAAATACTTTATCAGAGGTGGTAAAAAAGGAGTGCATAGTGAACACATGGGGTATCTGCTAGCCGACTTGCAATACATGCAACGCACCTATCCAAACATGGAATGGTAACCTGAAAGACGATGAAATTCACATAAAAACAGAATTACCTAGGTTGTTTCCTCGAGCGCAGTCGAGAGGATAAATGAAACTGCAATAAAAGAAATGACACAAGCGCAAACGGCACATATCGACCCCCATTTAATTCCGACATTGGAAGAGGTGAGTGATCCAGAAATACCGGTTTTAACCGTTCTCGACCTTGGGGTTATTCGAGAAGCTGTAGAGCAAAACGGCCTTATTAAAATTAAGCTCACTCCAACATATAGTGGCTGCCCAGCGATGGATGTAATTGGTGATGATCTTACTGCTGCCTTCGCTAAGCAAGGGAAAAAGGTCGAAGTAGATTTGGTGTTAGCTCCGGCATGGAGCACCGATTGGATCAGTGAAAAAGGGCTTCGGAAAATGGAGGAATACGGAATCGCGCGACCTTTAAAAGAATCGGCCGATAAAGAGGCGCTACTAGGAAATAAAAAATTAGTAAAATGTACCAACTGTGGTAGTACAAACACACATTTGGTAAGTCAGTTTGGCTCAACGGCATGCAAAGCATTGTTTCAATGCGACGACTGCCAGGAACCATTTGACTATTTTAAATGTTTGAAATAAATATGCTTTAGAAGCTCCTTCCCCTCTTTTGGGGAAGGTGGGTTTTTCGTTTTCTAGGAAAAAGCCGGAAGGGGTAAAAACAGAAAATAAATTTTATGAGCCAACCAATAACAAAAATAATAACCAACGGTGTTGCAACACTAACCCTAAACCGTCCCGAGGTATTCAATAGTTTCAACAGGGAGATGGCACTCCAATTCCAAGACCATTTGGATGCGTGTGAAGAAGATGACGATGTGCGTGCCATTGTCATTACAGGAGCGGGTAAGGCCTTCTGTGCCGGTCAGGACTTAAAAGAAGTCACTACCCCAGAATTAAACCCAGGCTTCAAAAAAATTCTGGAAGAACATTACAATCCAATTATCTCAAAAATTAGAACTATTGAAAAACCGATTGTGGCAGGAGTGAACGGTGTGGCTGCAGGAGCAGGTGCCAATATCGCTTTGGCTTGTGATATCGTCATCGCGAGTGAACATGCTAGCTTTATTCAGGCATTTAGTAAAATAGGTTTGGTGCCCGATAGTGGTGGAACGTATTTTTTACCACGACTGATTGGCTTTCAAAAAGCATCAGCATTAATGATGCTGGGCGATAAAGTCTCCGCTCAAGAAGCAGAACGCTTAGGAATGGTCTATAAAGTAGTTTTAGCAGAAGAATTCGAAGAAACCATTCAAAACACAGCGATTACATTGGCTAAAATGCCAACAAAAGCCCTCGGAATGACCAAGCGATTGCTTAATTATGCCATGACGAACGATTTGGATGAGCAATTGTATAACGAAGGTAAATTACAAATTGAAGCCGCCGAAAGTGAAGATTATCGCGAAGGCGTTGCTGCTTTTGTTGAAAAGCGTAAGCCGAATTTTAAAGGAAAATAATAACCAATGTCACCCTGAGTTTGCCTGTGCTGAGCGCAGTCGAAGCATCCAAGGGTCTTTTAATATGACGAACATAAAAAACGTAGGAATAATAGGTGCCGGAACCATGGGGTCGGGTATTGCACAAGTAGCTGCAACTGCTGGCTGCAACGTGAAATTATTCGATTTAAAACAAGAGGCACTTGATAAAGCTAAATCGAGTCTCGAAAAAATCATGAATCGCTTGGTGGAGAAAGGGCGAATCACTTCCGAAGAACAACATCGAATCCAAGAAAACATCAGCTACGTTAGTTCTTTGAAGGAATTGGAAGATAGCAATATGACCATCGAAGCTATTGTTGAGAATTTAGAAGTAAAACAAAAGGTATTTCAAGAATTAGAGGGATATGTTGATGATGACTGTATAATTGCTTCAAATACTTCTTCGCTTTCTATTGCTTCTATTGCAGCTTCTTTAAAAAAGCCAGAACGCTGTGTTGGGATTCATTTTTTCAATCCAGCACCCCTTATGAAATTGGTGGAGGTAATTCCGGCAATCCAAACAAGTGATGCAACGCTTAAAATTTCCGAAGAAACCATTAAAAACTGGGGGAAGGTAGTTGCAGTTGCCAAAGATACACCTGGATTCATTGTGAACCGTGTGGCACGACCATTTTACGGGGAAGCATTGCGAATTTACGAAGAGGGAATAGCCGATTTTGAAACTATAGATAGGGCTATGAAAGAAGTGGGCGGATTCAGAATGGGGCCTTTCGAACTAATGGATTTTATAGGTAATGATGTGAATTATACGGTCACAGAAACCGTGTTTGCAGCCTTTTATTTCGATCCGCGGTACAAACCAGCCTTCACCCAAAAACGATTTTCTGAAGCAGGATACCTAGGAAGAAAGTCAGGAAGAGGATATTATCAATACGATGCTCAAGGTAAAATCATTTCTCGTCATGCTGAACTTGATTCAGCATCCCATAAGAAGGAGTTTTCAACAGAAATTTTTGAACGTATTTTAGTCATGCTTATTAACGAGGCCGCAGATGCACTGTTTTTGAATATCGCATCTGCCAAAGACATTGATAATGCGATGACCAAAGGCGTGAATTATCCGAAAGGATTATTAGCGTGGGCCGATGAAAAAGGAATGGATTGGTGCGTGTCTAGTATGGATGCGCTATACGATCATTATCATGAAGATCGGTACCGTTGTTCGCCGTTACTGCGAAGAATGCGTGAGAAAAACCAAAGCTTTTTTAATTAAAATAATAAGTCACCTCGAGCGCAGTCGAGAGGTTAAAATGTAGCATAATAAATTAATGAAGGGAAACAGAATTCCATATAAAATGCTATCACAAGATGCTTTCAGCACTTGGCTAGGTATCGAAATTCTGGAATGTGAAATAGGCCGTGTAAAAGTTGGCATGACTATCCGTAAAGAAATGCTCAATAGTATGGATAAAGCGCACGGTGGAATCACCTATTCTTTGGCCGATACCGCTTTTGGCTTTACGGCGAACACCCACGGAAATTATGCGGTGTCTATAGAAACGAGCATCAACCATATTGAAGCGCTGGAAGAAGGAGATTACATTACGGCCGAAGCAACAGTGGACCTTCAAAAAACGAAAGTGGGATTTAATGTTGTGGAGGTAAAACGAGGCGACCAATTGGTTGCACTTTTTAAAGGTGTGGTATATCGAACCTCTAAAAAATGGGAAGAATAGAATCTAGAATGTAAAACCAAAAAATGTAAAATTTTACATTTATCATTTAAAATTTAAGATTTGAAAGAAGCATATATTATAGACGGTGTTAGAACACCCATAGGAAATTATAAAGGAACCTTAGGTGCTGTACGAACAGACGATTTAGGCGCGCTGGTGATCAAGGAAGTCGCAACTAAAAACGCCAGTATCCCATTAGAAGCTTATGACGACGTCATCATGGGATGCGCCAACCAAGCTGGTGAAGACAATCGGAATGTAGCCCGTATGTCGCTGCTGCTGGCAGGGCTGCCCTTCACCGTGCCCGGTGAAACAGTCAACAGACTGTGCAGCAGCGGACTCTCAGCCATTATCCACGCCAATAGAGCGATTAAAGCTGGAGACGGACATGTATTTATCGCTGGAGGGGTAGAAAATATGACCCGCGGACCTTGGGTGATTTCTAAAAGTGCTTCACCCTTCGGAAACGATAGCAAGATGTACGACTCTTCTTTCGGGTGGCGCTTTATCAATCCAAAGATGCAAGAATTGTACGGTACCGATGGTATGGGGAATACCGCCGAAAACTTGGTGGAGAAGTATAACATTTCAAGAGAAGACCAAGATACCTTTGCTTACCGTAGTCAGATGAAAGCAGCAGCGGCTCAAAAAAATGGCCGCTTGGCAAAAGAGATCGTTCCCGTTGAAATTCCGCAACGTAAAAAGGACCCGATTGTATTTAAATACGATGAATTCATCAAACCCAATACAACCAAAGAAATTTTAGCAAAACTGCGTCCCGCTTTCAAAAAAGAAGGAGGTAGCGTAACCGCTGGAAATGCTTCTGGACTAAACGACGGTGCCGCAGCAACCATTATTGCTTCAGAAGATGCTGTAAAAAAATATGATTTAAAACCTTTGGCAAGAATTGTATCTTCTGCAGTAGTGGGTGTGGAGCCACGTATTATGGGTATCGGTCCTGTAGAAGCAAGTAACAAAGCACTGGAAAAAGCAGGACTAACCATGGAAGATATTGATATTATAGAGCTAAACGAAGCTTTTGCATCACAGGCGCTGGCGTGTATCCGGGAGTGGGGATTGGCAGATGACGATCCAAGAATCAATCCCAATGGAGGTTCAATTGCCATAGGTCATCCACTCGGTGTAACAGGCGCTAGGATTGCATATTCTGCGGCGCTCGAGCTACAAGAAACAGGTAAAAAGTATGCGCTCGTAACCATGTGTGTGGGTGTCGGACAAGGATATGCCGCTATTATTGAAAACGTAAATGTGTAGGGCGTTCCCACGCCGTGGGCGTGGTCGGGCTTTCGGCAGTCGCTTTTTGCGTTGTCACCTTGAGCGCAGTCGAAAGGTCTAAGCAACGCAAAGGAGCTCCAACAAAGCCTCTATCCCTAACGCAAAAGAAAAAACAACCATGAAAAAAACACAACATTACATACAAGGCCAATGGCAATCCGGACAGGGCGAGGGCGCTCCAGTGTACGATTCTATTACGGGCGAACATTTTACAAGTACAACGGTTGAAGGACTTGATGTGCCTTCCATTTTACAATATGGCCGAGACAATGGCGAAGCATTGCGAAAGATGACCTTCCAACAGCGCGGAAATATGCTCAAAAGTCTTGCGCTCTACCTTACAAAAAAGAAACAAGCTTTCTATGAAATAAGTTACCGCACTGGTGCCACAAAACGCGACAGCTGGGTAGATATTGAAGGAGGTTTCGGAAACTTATTCGCCAATGCGTCCCTTCGAAAATTGTTTCCCAACCAAGCGTATCACGTAGAAGGTGACCCAATCGATTTATCCCGTGGAGGGCGCTTTATGGCACATCACATCATGGTGCCCAAAGAAGGCGTTGCGGTACACATTAATGCCTTTAACTTCCCAGTTTGGGGTATGCTAGAGAAATGCGCTGTAAACTGGATGGCCGGAATGCCAGCCGTGGTATTGCCTGCTCCGCAAACAGCATACTTAACAGAAGCTGTTGTTAGAGAAATTATCGCTTCAGGAATTCTGCCCGAAGGTGCACTACAGCTTATTTCAGGTACGGCAAGAAATATACTCGACACACTTCAATCTCAAGATGTGGTGACCTTTACTGGTTCAGCGAAAATAGGAAGACAACTAAAAAACCATCCACAACTCATAGAAGAGTCTGTACCATTCACGATGGAAGCAGATAGCTTAAATGCAGCTATTTTAGGGAAAGATGCCGTTCCAGGAACGCCAGAGTTCGACCTTTTTATCAAGGAAGTTCGAAATGAGATGACCACCAAATGTGGGCAAAAATGTACGGCCATTCGGCGTATCATCGTTCCGCAGAATCTACTGGAAGATGTGCAGATAGCACTTGCCAATCAGTTAGATAAAGTCACTATTGGCGATCCGCGTTTAAAAGAGGTGCGTATGGGAAGTTTGGTGAGTGACGCACAACGAAACAGCGTAAAAGAACAAGTGGCAAAGATTGCTGAAACAGCCGAAATGGTTTATGGAAATTTTGACGATTTTGAAGCGCTCGGAGCAGATTCAAAAAAAGGAGCTTTTATTAAACCAATTTTGATGCGCGAAGACAATCCGCTGCAAAACGAAGCTGCACATATCACTGAAGCTTTTGGTCCCGTAAGCACACTCATGCCTTATGATACCCTAGAAGACGCCATTACCTTGGCAAAAATGGGGAAGGGTTCTTTGGTCAGTTCTATTGTTACCAACGATGATACCATTGCGAGAAATTACACAGTAGGAGCAGCCAGCCATCACGGACGGATTTTAATTTTAAATCGTGAATCTGCCAAGCAAAGTACAGGACACGGTTCACCACTGCCAGGATTAATCCATGGTGGGCCAGGACGCGCAGGCGGAGGTGAAGAAATGGGCGGTATGCGTGGTATCAAGCACTATATGCAGCGATGTGCCATACAAGGAAGTCCGACTACCTTAACTGAGGTTACAGGTATTTATCAGCCTAAAGCCGATTATAAAGAAACCGAAAAGCACCCTTTTGCCTATCATTGGGAGGATATCAAACCCGGGATGTCGCTAAAAACACACAACCGTACCGTTACCGATACCGATATTGTGAACTTCGGAAATCTGACATGGGATCATTTTTATGCGCATACCGATATTACTTCCTTAGACGGAAGCATCTTCGAGAAGCGCACAGCCCATGGATATTTTATCATTTCTATGGCGGCAGGTTTGTTTGTATACCCCAACAAGGGTCCGGTAGCAGCGAACTATGGCTTAGAAGAAATTAGGTTTTTGAGACCTATTTATCACAATGACACTTTGTATGTCCGCCTTACCTGCAAACAAAAGGTTGATAGAGACAGCCGCGGAAAAGAGCACCCTAGTGGGATTGTAAAGTGGTATGTTGAAATTTTCGACGCTAATGTAGATGAAGCCAATGCTGTTTTGCCCGAAGGCGTAGAGAAAGAAGATCCGTTGGTGTGTATTGCTACTATTTTAACAATGGTAGAGAAAAGACAAGAAGTTTTTACCGAAATGACCACAGAGAAAATTAAATCATGTCTCGATAAACTTCAAGAAGATACCAAGCCAAAATGGGGAATCATGACACCACAGCACATGATTGAACATCTGGAATACACCTATAAAATAGCTTCAGGTGAAATTCAAGATTTTGAAGTAGCAACACCTGAGAAAATTTTAGACAAAGTGCGGGACAGTTTGTATAATTTTAAAAAGTTTCCGCAGAACACAAATTTCCCGTTGTTGGAAAAAGACACATTAGACACGTTAAAACACCCTGATCTTCAAACCGCAAAACAGAAATTTTTAGATCAACGCTATAAGTACTTAGCATTTTTCAAAGAAAACCCAGATGCCATTTTGAATAACTTAGTATTTGGAGAATTGAATAAATATGAATGGTACTTATTAGAACGAAAACATTTAAATCATCATTTCGAGCAGTTTGATTTGGTATAGAAAAAATTTGTCTGGTCGAGCGCAGTCGAGACCTAGAATTTACTATTAAAATTAAATCATAGAACTAAATATGACAGCACCCTACGTAACAGAAAATATAAAAAACGGAATTTCAACCATCGAATTCTTCCATCCTGCACACAATAGTTTGCCAGGCGATATCCTTGCCAAATTAGCCCAAACAATTACAGAAGCAGGAGAAAATGAAGCGGTAAAAGTAATTGTTCTAAAAAGTGGTGGCGATCGTACTTTTTGTGCAGGTGCCAGCTTTAAGGAACTTATCAATATCAACGATGCGGAGACTGGGAAAGTATTCTTTAGCGGATTCGCAAACGTGATCAATGCCATGCGAAAGTGCCCTAAATTTATTATAGGGCGTATTCAAGGAAAAACCGTGGGAGGTGGAGTTGGTGTTGCGAGTGCAACCGATTATTGCATGGCTACAAAATTTGCTGCCATAAAATTAAGCGAACTGAACATAGGCATCGGTCCGTTTGTTGTTGGGCCCGCAGTTGAGCGAAAACTTGGCTTGTCAGGTATGAGCCAGATTGCCATAGACGCCAACAGTTTTTACGACGCAGAATGGGCTCGCCAAAAAGGATTGTACGCAAAGGTGTATGATTCCACAGAAGAGTTAGACGTTGCAGTTCAGGAATTTGCAGAAAATCTGTGTAATTACAATCCGGAAGCCATGAAAGAAATGAAGAAAATCATGTGGTCTGGAACCGAAAATTGGGACGAATTACTCGCCGAACGCGCCGTTATATCGGGTCGTTTGGTATTGAGTGAGTTTACCAAGGAAACCTTGAAACGATTTAAGTAACTATTAAAGACGAAAGGACGAAAAGAGTAAAAGACGAAAAGGATGAATTGATGAAGCATAATTTTAGAAAATTGGAGATTTGGAAAGAATCTCGAACACTTGTAAAAGATACTTATATGATGACCAAAAAGTTTCCTTCATCTGAAACATATGGATTGGTTAGTCAAATTCAGCGCTGTTCAGTTTCTATAGTTTCTAACATTGCAGAAGGGTCGGCCCGAGAATCTGACAAACATTTTCTGCAGTATCTAGAAACGGCTCTGGGTTCGTCATTTGAATGGGAAACGCAATTGATATTGGCATATGATTTAAATTATATTGAAGAAGGATTTTTCAATAAACAGGTTTCTAGAATTCAAAAAATATAGGCTATGATTTCAAATTTTAAAAATAGACTATTATGATTAATTTGATTTCGTCTTTTTTGTCCTTTTTTCTTTTAATCGACATGAAATGATATACAGCTTTAAAAACCACATCCCAGTAATCCACGAATCCAGTTTCGTTCATCCCTTAGCGGCGGTAACAGGCAATGTAATCATAGGAAAAAACTGCTATATCGGTCCTGGCGCTACCATTAGAGGCGATTGGGGTGAGATTATTTTAGAAGATGGTGTGAATGTACAGGAGAACTGTACGGTACACATGTTCCCAGGGAAGAGTATTGTGCTTAAAAAAGGTGCTCATGTAGGGCATGGCGCGATTATCCACGGCGCAAATCTAGGTGAGAACTGTATGATTGGGATGAATTCCGTAATCATGGATGGCGCTGAAATCGGACCGGAATGTATTGTCGGAGCTATGGCGTTTGTAAAAGCAGAAACCAGTTTCCCAGCGAGGCAGCTTATTATCGGGAATCCAGCCAAGGCGATAAAAGAGGTTTCAGAAGAAATGATTGCTTGGAAAACTGCGGGTACCAAATTGTACCAACAATTGCCTGCCGATTGCCATGAAATTTTGAAAGAAGTTGAACCATTACGGGAACTACCAGAAAACAGACCCGAACAGGAAGATTTTTATAGTACGTTGTCAGAACTAAAAAGAAAACAGAATAACTAGGTCACCTCGAGCGCAGTCGAGAGGTTGCTTATAGATAGATAAAAGAAAATGTCAAAAACTGAATTCAGGATGCCCAAAATGGGCGAAAGTATAACCGAAGGCACCATCATAAATTGGTTGGTTCAGGAAGGCGATTCGTTTGAAGAAGGAGATATTCTGGTAGAAGTTGCCACAGATAAGGTAGATAATGAAGTACCTGCGCCTAGTGCCGGGACTATGATTTCGCATAAAGTTTCAGCAAAAGATGTGGTGCCCGTAGGAGAAGTAATCGCAATACTCGAATTAGAAGAAGGTGCCGCGAAAAAAAATATGAATTTTGAGGAAAAGCAGACAACTGCGCCTCAAAAGAAACAGGCTCCAAAAAAGGAAAAACCTTCTGCTTCTAAGTCAAAGAACTTTAAAGTAAACGAAAACCTTTTTATCTCTCCTCTGGTAGATACTATGGCCAGAAAAAATCATATTTCGTACGAAGAGTTGGCTCGAATTTCTGGAACTGGAAAAGACGGTCGTCTGCGAAAAAGCGACGTGACTGCCTATTTAGAAGAAGGCAGGCCTTTTCAGTTTGCTCAGGCTGTACCCGAAGTTTCGGGTTTTCAAGTACCCGACTTACAATTTGATAAGGGCAAAGGTAAAATTGTGGAAATGGACCGTATGCGGGAAATGATATCAGATCATATGGTATATTCAAAGCATACTTCTCCCCACGTGACCGCCTACGTAGAAGCAGATCTTACCGATATGGTTACGTGGCGGAACAAAAACAAAGGTCCCTTTCAAGAGAAATACGGAGAAAAACTCACATTTACGCCGCTATTTATCGAAGCCGTGGCAAGTGCAATTAAAGACTTCCCGATGATCAACTCTTCCTTAGATGGCAAAAATATTATCGTGAAAGAGGAAATTAATATTGGAATGGCAACTGCCTTGCCTTCAGGAAATTTAATTGTTCCCGTAGTAAAAAATGCGGATTCAAAAAATTTACAAGAATTAGCAGCCGATACAAATGTGCTCGTTGCTAAGGCAAGAGATAATAAATTGAAAGGTGATGATACCAAAGGAAGTACTTTTACCATTAGTAATGTGGGTACCTTTGGTAGTTTGATGGGAACCCCAATTATTAATCAGCCAGAAGCAGCTATCTTAGCTACGGGAATCATTAAGAAACGTGCTGAAGTGATTGAAAAACCAGAAGGAGATACGATAGAAATTCGTAACATGATGTATTTGTCGCTATCATTTGACCATCGTATTGTAGACGGATATTTGGCAGGTTCTTTTTTGAGGAGAATTGCTGACAATATGGAGGATTTCGATGTAAATAGAACCATTTGATGGTATACAATTAAAATGTCATTTCGAGCGAAGTATGAACGAGAAATCTCAATCGATATATGAGATTCCTCCTGCGTCGGAATGACATTGAGGTTTAAAATTTGTTATGAAAATAAATAAAAAAATACTTTTACAAGCTTTTAAAAATTTGGTTACGGCAAAGGCAATGACCGAAATCTATGAGGAAAACTTCAAAGTGGTGTCCAAATATGTACACGCCACCTCTCGTGGTCATGAAGTGATACAAACGGCAGTCGGGATGCAGTTGCAACCTCAGGATTATATGTTTCCGTATTATCGTGACGATGCCATGTTGTTGTCTATAGGGATGTCTCCGTACGAATTGATGCTTCAGGTGTTGGCAAAAAAAGACGATCCGTTTTCGGCAGGTCGTACCTATTACTCGCATCCTAGTTTACGCGACGACGATAAACCTAAAATTCCGCATCAAAGTAGTGCTACCGGTATGCAAGCAATACCTGCAACGGGTGTTGCCATGGGGTTTTGGTACAAGGAGGCTGAAGGAATAGACAAGGTCACCCTGAGCGCAGTCGAAGGGTCTCACGACCATCCTGTAGTGGTTTGTTCGCTAGGCGATGCTTCGGTCACAGAAGGGGAAATTGCGGAAGCCTTTCAAATGGCGGCGCTTAAACAATTGCCAATTTTGTATTTGGTTCAAGACAATGGTTGGGATATTTCGGCTAATGAAGCAGAAACGAGAGCTCAAAATGCAGCTGAGTATGCAGCAGGGTTTCATGGTTTGGAAGCCATTTCGATAGATGGAACCGATTTTGAAGAAAGCTATAAAACGATTGAAGAGGTCATCAAGAAAATCAGGAAGGAGCGCAGACCATTTTTGGTGCATGCAAAAGTTCCGTTATTGAATCATCATACATCGGGAGTTCGTATGGAGTTTTATCGCGACGACCTAGACGAAGCCCGTAGCCGTGATCCGTATCCGAAGCTAAGAAAATTACTATTGGATACTGGTTTTTCTGAAAAAGAGCTAGACGAAATTGAAGCCGAAGTTAAAAGGGAAGTCGAAAAATCGCTACAACGTGCGCTAGAAGCAGATGATCCTACTCCTGAAGATTTATTCACACATGATTTTGCACCCACGCCCATTTCCGAAGAAGTTGGAGAACGATCGCCCAAAGGTGGTGAAAAAGTGGTCATGGTAGATTGTGCCTTGTTCGCCATTGAAGAGCTCATGGCAAAACATCCAGAATGTTTGCTGTACGGCCAAGATGTTGGGGGAAGGCTAGGGGGTGTGTTCCGTGAAGCAGCTACCTTGGCACAAAAGTTTGGTGATAATCGTGTGTTCAACACGCCCATACAAGAGGCATTTATTGTAGGTTCTACCGTGGGCATGAGCGCTGTAGGACTAAAACCGATTGTAGAGGTTCAGTTTGCAGATTATGTTTGGCCGGGGCTTAATCAGCTATTTACCGAAGTTTCACGAAGCTGTTACCTTTCTAACGGAAAATGGCCAGTTTCTATGATTTTGCGAGTACCCATTGGCGCCTACGGAAGTGGGGGGCCTTATCACTCATCATCGGTAGAAAGTGTGGTGACCAACATACGCGGACTCAAAATTGCGTATCCGAGTAATGGGGCCGATTTAAAAGGATTGATGAAAGCGGCTTACTACGACCCGAACCCTGTGGTTATTTTTGAACACAAAGGATTGTATTGGAGTAAGGTAAAAGGCACAAAAGGAGCCACAAGTTTAGAACCGAGTGAAGACTATATACTTCCTTTTGGAAAAGCTTGGGTATTGCAAGAAATCTGGCCGCAAGACGAAGAAGAAACACTTTCCATAATTACCTACGGAATGGGCGTTCATTGGGCGTATAATGCCACCAGACAATTAGACGTTACAGATCGGGTAGAAATTGTAGATTTACGAACCTTGCACCCCATAGATTGGGATACTATTTTTAAGAGCGCCAAAAAATGCGGAAAAGTACTAGTGGTAACCGAAGAACCTTCAGAAAATGGATTTGCCCGAAGCATTCAGGGGAAAATTCAAGAAGAATGCTTTCAACAATTAGACGCGCCGGTACTGCTTATTGGTAGCGAGAATATGCCAGCGATTCCGTTGAATTCTACGCTAGAAGAAACAATGATCCCTTCCACAGAAAAAGTGAAAGCAAAGATTGAAGAACTATTAGGGTACTAAAAAAAGTCCAGCACGTGGCTGGACTTTTTCTACTATAAAAATAACGATGTTACCTCTTATAAATAACTTCGGCATCTTTAACAGTCGCCGGTAAGTCGTTCATTGAAGCTACATACATATTATTGTTATTAAAAATTCGGTCTGGTTTTTCACCAATGACAATATACTTAACGTCTAAGTCAGGCGCGTTCAGGGAAACTTGATCTTGCACACGCAATGTTTTGTCTCCAAGAGTGCTTTCTAATGCCGTAAGACTGGCAATAACGTAAAGGCGGTTATTGGTAGCACGTATTTCTTGAATTTTAATTTCGTGTTCCACATCTTCTACTTCGGCTTCTACGATTAGCTCTTGTTCATACTTTTCTGTATCGTCGGGCATATCGATATCTATTGTCGGGACTTCGATTTCTTCTTCTTCCATCACGACAACAACTTTAGGCACTTCTACCATTTTGGTAGTGGTACTAATATCTACATCAGCCCAATCGACATCAAATTCAGGTAGATTCCCTTCTTCAACATCAACTTCAACATCTACTTCTGGGAGTTCTGTTTTTCCTTTTTTATCGATATCGCAGCTCGAGGTGAACAATGCGATAGCGAATAATGGTATAATTAATTTTTTCATTTGGATATGGTTTAATCATTTACTACGAATGCGTGGATTACTCCAGGCAGCCAAAAAATGATGGTTAATATTAAGTTTATTAAGAAAGTACTGCTCAAGCCATGCTTGAGAAAAACAGCAAGGGGTGGTAACAGTATATTTAGAATAATAGTTAAAATAGACATGTGCTTAGATTGTTTTAAACAAAGCTATTTATATCATATTCAAATTATACTAAAGAATTCTTATTTGACAAAAGGTTAACGCAAAACCATAATCTCTAAACGTTTTTAACGTTTTTTAAGTTAAATAATTTAGATAATACGATATCGATTTTGAAGAAATGTTAATTGGTGGAAGCACCAGGGGGGTATTCCGCTAAAATTTCAGCAACAATTTCGCGAATCTTAGCTTCGCGTTTGTCTATATCACTTCCCGTATAAAGTCGTGATCGACCAACGCCTTGCCATACCAATTGGTTAGTTTTGGCATCTAATAAGTCGATGTACAAACTTCCTTCAACGGTAGTAGAAACTGAACTTCCGCCAAAGCCGCCACCCCACCACGGGTTCCAACCCCAGCCCCAGCCAAAGTTGTTATTGTATACGTCTACTCGCTCTCGTTCTTTAGTGAAAATGCTTACCAACAATGAAGGAGTCTCAGACTTGGTCATGCCTTTTGCAGCTAAATTAGCCTCTATGGCTCTCAAAATACGACGCTTGTCTAAATCGCTAATTTTAGCCTGATCGATACCAGGCTTGTAAAAAGCATACGAGTTATAAGCGTTAAAATCTACAGCACGGTCGTAGTCTGTTGCAACTCGCACCGAGGTGCAGGATGAAACCAACACAACTAGTAAAAGGATTGGGATAAATTTAAAAATCTTCATAGCAAATAATTTTAAAAAAGTGAATCGTCTACAAAATTTGGAAGCGTTACCTTTAAGTCTGGAGTGCGTTCCATTTCGCGCTTGATCGCAAAAATTGCTTCCTCATTTCTGGCCCAACTTCGTCTTGCGATTCCGTTATTCACATCCCAGAAAAGCATACTTTGTAAACGTCGTTGTGCATCTTTACTACCATCAAGAACCATACCGAATCCGCCATTAATCACTTCTCCCCAACCAACACCACCGCCATTGTGAATGCTTACCCAAGTTGCACCACGAAAACTGTCGCCAATTACATTATGTATGGCCATGTCTGCGGTAAAACGGCTTCCGTCATAGATATTGCTGGTTTCTCGGTAAGGAGAATCTGTTCCAGATACATCGTGATGATCACGCCCCAATATTACCGTACCGATGGTTTCTTCGGAAATTGCCTTATTGAAAGCACTCGCAATTTTCATTCTTCCCTCGGCGTCTGCATAGAGAATTCTAGCTTGGCTACCCACCACTAACTTGTTTTCCTGTGCTCCTTTTATCCAGGTGATATTATCTTGCATTTGCTGCTTGATTTCATCTGGAGAATTTTTCATGATCTCTTCCAAAACCTCACAGGCAATAGCATCTGTTTTAGCTAAATCTTCTGGCTTTCCAGACGCACATACCCAGCGAAAAGGCCCAAAGCCGTAATCGAAACACATGGGCCCCATGATATCCTGTACATACGAAGGATATTTAAAGTCGATCCCGTTTTCGGCCATGATATCTGCACCCGCCCTAGAGGCTTCCAAGAGAAACGCGTTACCATAGTCGAAGAAATACGTGCCCCTTTCGGTATGTTTATTTACCGCTTTTGCATGTCGAATCAAGGATTTCTGTACTTCTTTTTTAAATTGTTCAGGATGGTTGGCCATCATTTCGTTGGCATCTTCATAACTCATGCCTACAGGATAGTAACCGCCCGCCCAAGGGTTGTGGAGTGAAGTTTGGTCACTTCCTAAATCGATGTGGATTTCTTCATCATAAAAATGTTCCCACACCTCTACCACATTTCCATCGTAAGCAATCGACACCGTTTCTTTGGCGGCAAGTGCTTCTTTTACTCGGGTAGCTAACAAGTGTACGTCTGCAATTACCTCGTCTACCCAGCCTTGGCTATGGCGTGTCTTGGTTGCTTTTTCGTTCACTTCTGCACAAACGGTAACACATCCGGCAATATTTCCCGCCTTGGGTTGTGCGCCACTCATTCCACCTAATCCAGACGTAACAAAGAGTCCGCCTTTGGGCGATTTTTTTATTTTTCTGAAACCGTTCAACACTGTGATAGTGGTTCCGTGAACAATGCCCTGCGGACCAATATACATATAACTCCCTGCGGTCATTTGTCCGTATTGGGTCACACCAAGCGCATTAAATTTTTCCCAGTCGTCTGGTTGTGAATAATTAGGGATCATCATTCCATTGGTAACCACAACTCTTGGTGCATCCTTATGCGAAGGGAACAATCCGAGCGGATGTCCAGAATACATCACCAAGGTTTGTTGGTCTGTCATTTCAGCTAAATACTGCATGACCAAACGATATTGCGCCCAATTTTGAAATACGGCCCCATTGCCCCCATAGGTAATGAGCTCGTGTGGGTGCTGTGCTACAGCATGGTCTAGGTTATTCTGAATCATGAGCATAATGGCCTTGGCCTGGGTGCTCTGTCCGGGATACGCATCGATAGGTCGGGCATAAATTTTATGGTCAGGTCTAAACCGATACATATAGATTCTACCATAGGCATCTAATTCTTGTTTAAATTCAGGTAGTAAAGTGCTGTGGTGGCTTGAATCGAAATAACGAAGGGCATTCTTTAAGGCAAGTTGTTGTTCTTCCGCAGAAAGTATTTTCTTTCGTTTAGGAGCATGGTTCACTTCTGGGTCGTACAATTTTGGCGCTGGGAGTTGCGCTGGAATGCCTTGTAGTAGTTCTTCTTTAAATGTCATATCGCTTCCTGTTATTACTAGTATAAATACGCTGTATAAAGTTGCGCTTATTTTTTGTTTTTACTTTTATTGAACCCGTATGGGCAATGTCGGCAGCCGCTTTCACAACAATAACCGCGCTTTAGGTGGTATTGTTCGGTAAAGCATTTATATCCCTCTGGCGTGAGGTAGAAGTCACCTTCTTCAATTTTCATGTTCTTTTTTGGGAATAACATAGTACAAAAATACCAATTTCTTATCTTGTAAATATGATTGTAGTTGTGAATCGTTTTTTACTTCGGAAAGGCTTTAATGGCATTGCCCTTTGGCCGTTTGTGGTGCTTCGGAAAAAGGAGATGAAAAGCGATGTACGTATGTTGAATCACGAACGAATTCACCTTCGTCAACAAGCTGAAATGCTAGTTATTCTATTCTACCTTTGGTATGGTGCGGAATTTTTACTGCGTTGGGTTCAGTATAAAAATAGGTATGAGGCGTACCGAAATATTTCTTTTGAACGTGAAGCGTATACCAACGAAAATGACCTTCACTACTGTAAGAAAAGGCCTTTTTTAAATTATTTAAAATATGTTACAACAAATTAGAGTGTATCTCTTTTTCTAATAGCCTTACTCAATATAACTGCACTACTCTTTAAATTCGTTTTCTGGATTGGAGTAACTTCTTCATTTTTTGTATTAGTACTCATTGAGACTAAGGCGGGTTCATTGTTGTGTTGGCGACTAGTTTTTATCAAAATTCTAGATGATGCTGTGCTAGAAGAACTTTTTAATTCAGGTTTGGTTGATATGCTCGTGTTGTTTTGGGCATATCCAAACATAGAAAAAAATAGAATTATGGTAAATATGAAATACTTCATAACAGAATGGTTTATTGAATCACAGATAAAGTTAGGTGTTGTGCGTCCGGCGTAGTTAAAGGTTGAATCGCAAAGCCGTTAGTTCCCAATATTGAAGCCGATCGTCCTTGGACGCTAAGAGTATAGGTTACTCCAATTGTTAACCCGGTCATTAATTTGGAGAAAGAAGCATTCCAAGAGGTCGTAGTATAAGTTGCGTTAGAGTTATTACCGTTTGAATTACCAGGTCCAAAAATAGCGATAGACGAGTAATTTTGAATTTTCATATTGGTGCCACCAACGGTAGTACCCAAGGTTGTGTTTTCAACAATAAGCGTACCTGTGGCAATGGAACCCGTAAATCCTAATCCTGATGCTGTAAGCATTACCAATACAGACGATTTTCTAGCGGTGAATGTCAAGGTTAATGGTATGGGAACATTGGTTGTACTGTTTATTAGAACATCTGCAGCTAAAGAGGCGCTATCTACAGGTGGCTCTGCCGCTGCTGCACCACTAACAGGAGTCCAATCAGTTCCGTTCCAAAAATGGAAACCAGTGCCCGTTCCAGCAAAAGTATTATAAACCATGAGTCCTTCTGCCGCGGCTTCTTCAACAGGGCCAGTGATTCCTGTTACAGGAGCTATAGTGGTTAGATCGGTGATGTCCATTCTAGGAATCATTACTCCTTTTTCGCTACTTTCAATATCCAGAATAGATCCGTTAGCGGGTGTTATGGTGTTAATCCCTATTTGGGCAGAAGTGATAGTAGTACTAAGAAGTAAAATTATGCCGGTTAAGACAACATACGTCAATTTGGTTTTTTGCTTTTTCATGATTTTATTTTTCAGCATGAAAAGCAGGATAAGTGGAATAGATTGGGGATCTAAAAGGCTGTAAAAGTATGGATTAGTTTTACTAAGTCAATGTTAAATTTGCGTCGAACTACCGCCAATAGATTAAAAATCAGTACTATTTCGAGCAATGACTTTTTTTATAGATGAAATGTATGATTTTGGGTAAAAAATTCAGAAAAATATTACATAGTCTTCTTAAAAGGATGGTTTTAGGCTCTATGCTTCATAAAAAAGCCTTCATCATTTCCGATGAAGGCCTCAAAAGTTAGGTTTGTTTCAAACAATTAATTTCCTTTTGACGGGGAGCTGTTTGCTACTGATTGAAGGGTAGCCAATGTTGCATTTGCTTTATCGTCTTTTATCTGGGTTCCTTTAGAACCACTTGGAGCGATTAAAGAAGGGGCATCTGGAAAGCGAAGTGAACTATACGCAGATCCTTCCGAGGCATTTCTAGCGAAATCATCTTTTCTATTCGCCACGATGTGCCAAGAGAAATCTACTGTGTTGTTACCACCTTTTAATTCTTTCACTACAAATCCGCTAGCTGTTTTGTTAGTTACGTACACGCCATTACAGTCGCCTTCAAGTTGAATGAATACTTTTAATGGATGTTGTTGGTCTACTACGATGTTCTTTGAAAAAATAGGGTCAATCTGAATCGTTGCCGAACCATTTATTAATCTGCCTGTTCCGTAGTCTTCAAAAAGTACTTCAGGCGCTTCGGGTGCAAACATAATTCTCTTGTCATCTTCTTGGGTTCCTTCTACAATAGTAGACACAATTCCGTTTCCGATAATTTTATAATTAATACCATTATGGCGAGCTCCGGCATACGCATACGAAGCATTGCTATTCACCCCGCCACTGTACAGGTAAGCACCGTAATATGTTTGTCCGCTCCCTAATGGAGTTGTGGCATTAGACCTGTATCCTGCTAGATAAGCTCTCGGGTCCCGACCATCGGGATCAGTTTGAATACCTGTATAGTTTGTAGTAAATTCTGCAGCATCAAGGTTGCCATACGTTGTGATGGGGCCTTCGGTTTGGCCGTAATATGCCAATTCAGGCGAATTACTATTTACCCCTATGTTAAGTACTGTGGTTGGAGAGTAGGATGTTGTTCCGCCACTTATTGCCCGAAAAGCAACACTTTGTTGGGAAGTTGCTACATTACTCGTCACGGCTATTAATCCGTTGGCATTATTCATTCCTGATCCCCAACCTACAACTCCCGCAGTAAGGTAAACACCACCTGTGTAGGGTGTGAGCCCTAATACGCCATAATTTTGAGCGGCATATCCGAAAACGCCTGTACCCATCCCTGAGTTTTGACCTGTGACGCCATCACCCGAGCCAGATTCAAAACCAGCCAGGGCCGCGCCAGAAGCAGAGTTTGTCTCGCCAAGAACGCCAAAGTCTTCACCTGCTTTGTTCACTCTAAGTCCCACGTTATTGTAAGGAGCGCTGCCAATCGCAGCGTTTCCATCTGCTGAGATATTCATGCGTTCCAAATTTTGGGTTCTCAGTACCAGTGCGGTAGCATCTGTTGTTCCTAAAAAATTTGTAGCTGCGTTGGTACCGGCATTTCCTTCCAAAGACCAGTCCCTTCCGTTGGTTCCGCCCATGGCAACCCATTTAGTGCTGTCCCAATAATAGAATCCGGGGAGCACCTCTGTACTTCCGCTGCTCGAGTTTGCCGTGTTATAAACCATCAAACCTTCGGCAGGAGCAGTTACAGGACTTGCAACATTGGTAGCGGTTAAGGCCACTCGATTGATTAGAATACCTTTATTTATGGCAGCCATGTCTAATTGAGCACTACTATTTGGTGCATTGGTGCCTAAGCCTACATTATCTTCTTCGCCATGAACAAATAGCGAATTTGCGTTGTTGTCTGTTTCTACGCGCAGGTTCATGTCAACACCCCCTGGATTAAAGGACCATTCCAGATCAGATCCGCCACCCGTGTTTGCGTTCGCATTAAAGAAGGTAGAGCCGTTAATGACCATATCCATTTGTCGCGTACCAGATCGCCAGAAGCCCATGGTTTGATCGGCATTCCAGGAATAAAATGGTCTCGCGGCTGAACCGTTTGCCATGGCTAGAACTTGATCGTCGTTGGCCACGCGGAAGCGTTGAATATTGTTGGTTCTAAAGGTAAGTGCTTCATCATCTAGCGTACCTACAAAATCGTTGTTTTGATCGGTTCCAAGATTTCCACGAAGTTTCCAGTCCTCACTATTTAAGGAAACCCACTGAGAGCCGTCCCAATAGTAGTATCCTTTTCCAGTTGAAATGTTTGTGTTGTACACCAAGAGGCTTTCAGTGGCCCCTCCAGTAATGGGTGCAATAGTATTTAGATTGGCAATTGAAACACGGGGGATTAACAATCCTTTGTCGGTGCTTTCAATATCTAATAATGATCCCGGATCGGGACTGACGGTTCCTATTCCCACTTGGGCTGTAGTGCTAACGCCTATTAAAAGCATAGCGGCAAGACAGAAAATAATAGGGGAGTGTAATTTTCTTATCATATTTCAGAATTTGTAAGTTAAGTCTTACAATATTATAAATTATGTTACGTTAAATCGATTAAAAGCATATAATTTAGATGAAATACATAAAAGTTTAACAATTCTGTTATTATTTTCCCAATTTATTTGAGTTTAGCACAAAAAAATCACTGGTGTTAGCCAGTGATTTTTACAATTTATGTTAATTGGATTTTTTGTTACTCTTTAATAAGTCTCTTTGTAATACTACCTGAGGCGGTATTAATTTTAACAAAATATACTCCTGTTCTAAGGGCAGATACTTTAATCGAAAAGGACACATTATTTTCTGCTGAATACTGCTCTAATAAGCGTCCGCGCATATCATAGATTTCAATTTGTTCTAATGGTTGATTTGCGGATAAAATGTTCAACACATCCTTAGCAGGGTTAGGATAAAATTTAATATTTTGAATAGTTAACGCTTCTGCACCAAGTGTATTGTCTGCGGTGAAGAATACAGTAAATCGTTCAGGTGAATTTGTCGCATTCGACTCAAAAACATAGCTTTGAGTTGTAAGGTCGATTACCAACCCTTCTACAGAATCATGTAAAAATACTTTCGCATTGGAAATTCTTTCGCCAATCACTTTGTCGAGAGCTATTTCGTATGTTGTTTTATCTTCAATTTTAGTTAAGAACCCAACAGGGAATTTCATATTGGAATCAAATGCACTTGTTGTTTGAATGCCCAATTGAGAACCCGTAGCAATGTGCGTTGTAAATATAGAAAGCTGATCTGAAAGTCGTTCGCTGTCATATCCCGGATCTAAGTTTTCGGTAGCTACAGGATTGAAACCTAGCAACATACTGCTAGACACTTCATACTCTACACTTTTTACCGATAGCCATAACTTGTCTAAATCTTCCTGATTTGGTGCTCTAAGAGTTGTGTTCCCTGACGACAAACGCATAGAATTATTCATGGTCATCGTTCCAGCGTTGGTGGCCATTATGGCAAATCCTTGACCGGTAGAAATTACTCCGTTTGGCTCTGTCACGCCAGTAGGGCTGGTGTCATTGGGTGCTTTGGTTCCTCCCGTTAGATTATACATGGAAATATCGCGCATACTAAAGTTGGTAGAGTTCCACCCTGGAATTGATGAGCTAGGTGGAGTTAGGTGCTCCCAGAAATATATTTCGTTAATAAGTGGGTTTTGATTTATCAATTCAAAACCAGACATCGCACTAGGATATGGGTTGGCGTAGATGTTTGGTGTATCGTCGTTCGCGGTATTCAAATTGATGTTTCTAACAACTTCTCCATTATTTAAGGTACCCTGGTTGTACGTCATAAAATAGGCTTCATTGGCAGGATCTGAATAGCTGTCTTGAGGGCGTACTATATAGCCTTCTCCTACATTAATCGCACCTGTATAGGATTTCCAAAAATCACCATTCAAATCTGCAAAGGTAACCCCGTGTGGATTTGGGACAGTGTTGTCTGGAACGAAGTCGGTTGTGTTGTGGTTAAGGACCAAGAACGCATCGGCAAATACGCCATTACGTGTTTCGGCACTCATAGGGCTTCCCATGACCATAAAATCTCTTGTCTGTAATACTGGCGTCGTAATATCAACTTGAATTGTAGCGGTAGGTGCTTTTACTACGGAAGCCGTATCATCATTTTGAACCACATTACCTGTATGGTCAACTTGTAGTGTTCCATTAACGGTGATGTCTGTGTCAACTAACATATAACTATCTGCACCTACTGTTAGCGTTGCGCCATTATTTACTGTAACAGTGCATGCTTCAAAGCTACCATCGGCTCCAGACGAAGTGTCGTAGTTGCCGGCAATCACAACTGGGTTGGTAAGGCCCGGAGCTCCGCTAGGAGACCAACTGCTTCCATTCCAGGTCTTGGTAGCACCAGAACAGGCTAAAATTGGTTGTACATCAATTTGAATGTCATCTAAGGCCATGTCACTTTCAAAACCGTTGCCAAGGCGTGCTTCAAATCTAAATTTCACTGTGCTCCCTGCATAGCTTGAGATGTCTACGAATTCATCATTAAACCAAGAATTTCCCTGGTTTCCAGTTTCCGACCAAAGCGTAGTCCAACTACTCCCACCGTTACTGCTTGCTTTTAAGCTTAATGTACCCATGTCACTTCCAAACATATGATAATCGAAGGTGATAGATGCAGTAGAGTTACTAGGAATGGTAAAACACGGTGAACCTATAAAGGCATCACGCGGTGATGTGCCTTGACCATTAATATTCGAAGCTTCAACGAAGGTATACAGAGTTCCTTGGTTGGGTCCTGAAGGTCCTGTACCTGTAGAAGGACTTGCAAAGCGTGATCTAATCCAAGAACTATTTACGTTACAAGTAGCTTGTTCCTGTTCCCAAGACTTTTCTTCGAAGTCCATAGAATAAGGAAAAGTAGAAACAGTTTGTCGGCAAAAAGGAGTGTTTTCTCCTGCATCATATAAACATTGAAGTACATCTATTGGCTCGATATAATCGGCAACCGCAGATACACTATCTCCTACGTCATATGCTAAACCTGGAGTAGTTTCTCCAGGAGAAAGTACTTGGACAAATGCTGTACGCCCACTATTTCCTCTACTTTGGCATCTGCTATCCCCACCTACTCGTTTGGCTGCTTGAAGTGCCGCCATCAATTTATCTCCTAATGTTCCATCTGTGCTGTTGAAAATTGCCTCCATATCGTCTAAGAGATCTTGACCGTTTGAAGTATCCAATATATTCCCTTGTATTGAGTATGTGTAAAGCGCGTTATCTCCTTGTTGGTCATTTTTGTAGTCACCATTTGAGGTTCCAGAAAATCCTGCAGCACCTGGCACATCAACTCCAACTACACCGTATTGTCTTGAAGCAGAGCTACCGTCTGCTGCTACCGTAGCATTGATAATTTGTTGTGGTGTGTCACCAGCTAGCATTCTGTTTCTTGCAAAGGTCTGAGTGGAGGAATTATAGGCCGCTTGCGAATGAATGGCACCAACAATATTATTAGGACTGTTTGTACCGTCTGTGATAAGGTCACTCAAAAAATCGATTCCACCACTGTACGAAACACAGCTGCAAGCTGCTCCACCCACTTGCCCGGTAGTTTTGTCGTAAGCGACGATAGAAAAAGTATCTCCTTCAGAATCCCTTGACGTATCCGGATTAGTGCCTAGATTGCCTTCTGAATCCTCAGTTTTTTGATTACAAGCGTATAATCCAAAAAGAAATACTGCCATAAGTAGGCTAAATTTTGTTGCGGGGGTTTTGCGTATTTTATTGATCATAATTTGAGGGAATAAATTTGGTGAATTTTGAAATAAAATTTAAAGCTGTTGTAATAGGGTTATTGTTAAATAAGCATCTTGTGCATTGTCTATTGGTAGGTCGTTACCGTTATAGGGTGCAGAACAGATACCAAAAAACGCCAAACCAGATGCAGCACCGCCACATAGACCTGAAACATTCAAACTAGAGGCATCTACATTTTCATGGTCCCAAAGGCGCGCACGTACTCTGAAATTGTACGTGTCTCCTTCAATCATATCTACTAAGTATACAATTGTGGTTTGTCTCCCCAAGGCCTGGAAGGCGTTTGAGGGCGTTCTTTTAGTGTTTGAACTCACATTGCTTTCAGCTACTTTCACATTGTCTATTTCTAACATGTAAGAGCCATGTACGGTAGACTCCAGGGACGTGTTTGAAAAATTAGGTGCAGCTATGTAGCCAGTAACGTGTATTTCATATCTTCCTGTATAAGGAGCAACAAAATCTTGGTCGAGACCTGGTATGGTGTAAGTAGTAGTTGTATTTGCTACTCGAAGTGTTTCAGTTTGTTCATATTGTACTGTGTGTCCTTCAGTGAACATTTTTTCCCATCTAGTGCCATTCCAAAAATAAAATCCAGGTGATACGCGATCCAAGCCGGTACCAGAATTGGAGGTGTTGTAAATCCAGAGTCCTTCTGTTTCCGTTGCTGTTATCGTAGTCACATCATTTCTGGATAGTAATGAAACCCTAGGGATTAAGAGTCCTTTGTCATCGCTTTTAAGCTGAAAAATAGCTCCGTCATCTATTGAGTAGCCTCCAGTTATAGATTCACCAATCACAACTTGAGCTGAGGTCCCTATTGAAGCAAAAAAGGCAATCATTAAAATTTTAGCTGAAATATATTTTTTCATAATAGTAATATTATAATTAGATGTGCTGATGTGGTCTAAAATTGTTTGATAAGACTGATGCTCATGGTTCCTCTTTGCGCATCGTTTACACTGTTGCCAGAATAACCACTCGTGTTTTTTCCAAAAGAACCCGTGCCTACATTATTAGCTAACCATTCTCTTCCACGTACTGCAAATCGATACGTTGTACCAGCATACAAATCGATATTTACAATTATGGAGGCGCTCTGTGCCAGATTGTTTACCGTAGTGCTGCCCAAACGCTTTGAGGAAGTTGTTAGGTAGGTTTCTTTTACCGTCGTTAGTGGTCCGGTAGTGGTGTTTGTCATTGATACATTATCTATAGCTAAGTCGGCTTGCCAAGTTCCACCTGTTACTCTGTTAAACCTTAGTTGTACAGAGCCGCCAGTATAAGCTGTCAAATCAATACTTTCTGATAACCATGCATTTCCCTGATTTCCACTTTCATTCCATATAGACGTCCATGATGCGCCGTTATCGTCACTAATTTCAAGGTCGATAGTTCCCATGTCTGATGAACCGTACATGTGGTAATCAAAACTGAACGTTGCCGTTGTTTCTGAGGACAAATCGAAACAAGGTGAATTCAAAATAGCTCGCATATTTGGGTATCCAGTTCCATTACCAGAGGCTTCAGTGTACATATACCAAGACCCACTAGATCCCGTTGAAGGCCCTGTATTGCCACTCGGTGTGCCACCTGCGTCGCGTGTCCAATCGATGTCATCTGCGGCAGATTGTGTCCAAAGTCCCAATCCGCTCTCAAAACTTTCATTGTATGGGTAGCTTGAAACACCTCCCGCGCAACCACCGCTGCCACCGCCACCACCACCACCGGCAGAGCCACTGGCCATGGCTAAACTGATCGATCCTTGTGCTGCTCCGTCTCCACTAGTACTAATTAGATCCCCTGCTGCATAATATCCTTCTACCCGAATTTGGTAGGTGCCACTAAAAGGAACAGTTATTTCGCCTGTATCCAAACCAGGCATTATGGTATATGTGGTATTGGTAGTGCTCGCCGTAGCTTCTGATGTTTGATCATAAAGCAATGTATACCCTTGGGTGTAAAAACGTCGCCAAGAAGCACCGTTGAAATAATAGAACCCAGGAACAACTTCGTTTCCAGGACTTCCTGCACTTGCAGTATTATAGACCAAAAGCCCAGTAGTTGGAGAGGGTGTGATCGTAGATGTGTCATCGGTACCCGTAAGTGCAATCTTTGGCATTAAGAACCCCTTGTCTGAACTAGTAATGTCTAGTGCTGATGACGGATTTGGGGATGTGGTGTTAATACCTACTTGTGCGCTCATGACTATCGAGAAAAATAGTACACAACTGCCTAGTAGGGATTTTCTTTTTAATATAGTAATGAGTTTCATAAGTTTAAACTTTGTGTTCACTAAGCTGCCATATGCAACATTGTATGGTAGCGTTAGTATATTGGTTTTAATATTATTGCTGTTTTAAAAGTGTAATAGAAAGCGAACCTCTTTGGGCATTATTAACACCGCTAGCTCCAGGATAGCTGCTGGTGTCTTTGCCAAAGGCTCCTAAACCTACGTTGTTTCTAGACCATTCCCTTCCCGTAACATTAAATCGATAGGTGTTAAGAACATCTAAATCTACAGTGTAGATAATAGTAACATTTTGGGGTAAGTTGTTCAAGGTCGTAGTGCCAATTCTCTTAGAAGTAGAAGTGACATACTTTTCTTTTACGCGAACCGGGAGTCCTAAAAGTCCTGTAGTCATATTTAGGCTTACAGAAGCTTGGCCTACCCCTTCAGAGGTGGTAGCAGACAGGTTTCCGCAAGCATAAGTAGTTTCGACCTTTATGTGGTAGGTTCCAGAATAAGGAACGTTAATAAAGCCAGTGTCAAGATCCGAAATTTGAGTATATACCGAATTGAGTACATTTGCTGTTGTCTGTGAGTTCTGGTCAAACTTTATTCCGTAGCCTCTATTATAAAATCGCAACCATTGGCTTCCATTCCAGTAATAGAATCCAGGGGTTACCTGTATAGGCAATGTTCCTGCAGTTACCGTGTTGTAGACTAAAAGTCCAGTGGTCGCAGCTGGTGTTATCGTAGTTGTATCGTCGGTGCCGGTAAGTGCAACACGAGGAGCTAGAAATCCGCTACTATCACTAAAAACGTCGAGTAGGGCTCCATTGGCTGGGGTAGTTGTGTTGATACCAACTTGAGCAATGCTGGTAGAGACCAACACTGGTACCATGCAAAGTAGATAAAGATATTTTAGAAAAATGGCTCTCATAATTCTTTGGGTTATTTGATTTTGGTATTGCAAGTATAAGTCTATTGTTCGTTGATATACAAATAAATACGATGTAAAACATAAAATAATAACATTTGAAAGCAAATTCTTACAGTTTGTATGTATTTTGTTATCATATCTGTTTAAAAAGATACGAGGTTTCAACTATTTTGGTTTCGGTTGTCCCCTATAAATTTTAGAAACCGTACAATTGAATCTAAATCTTTCCAATCATTCTGTAGTTTTGTGAAATAATCTCGACTCGTGTTCCCAATTTTTGAAAACTCGGAAAATATTCGCATCAATTTAGATGAGATAAACGATTTTAGCGGTGAAGTCCATCTAAAACGAGAAGATGAACTGCACCCCCATGTTTCCGGTAATAAGTTCAGAAAACTCAAATACAACATACACCTTGCTTCCATACAAGAAAAAAAAACGCTCTTAACCTTTGGCGGCACCTTTTCTAACCATATTGCTGCTGTGGCGGCGGCAGGTAAAGCTGCAAACTTAAATACCGTGGGTATCATTCGCGGCGATGAGCTAAAAAACGATTATAAAAACAACCCCACCTTGCAATTTGCAGAACAATGCGGGATGCAGTTCGAATTTGTTTCGCGCGAAGCATATCGGCAAAAAGATTCAACTACCTTTCAGCAGCAACTACTGCGGAAATATCCACACTGCTATCTCTTGCCAGAGGGTGGAACCAACGAACTTGCTGTAAGAGGATGCAAAGAAATAATAACAGCAGATGACGCTGCCTTTAACTTTATCTGCACACCGGTAGGTACAGGCGGTACCTTGGCAGGCTTGGTGGCCGCATCAAAAAACCATCAAACGGTTATCGGGTATTCGGCGCTTAAAGGAACCTTTCAGCACACAGAAATTTCGAAATATACATCCAAAAGCAATTACACTATTAAAGATGCGTATTGTTTTGGGGGGTATGCTAAAATAGATTCGCAATTGGTTCGTTTTATGAACAGTTTCAAAGAGCAAACAGGTGTCCTTCTCGATCCTGTATATACAGCAAAAATGCTCTTCGGAATTGTAAGGGATATCAAGACAGGGTATTTCCCTGAAAATAGCCGTATTTTAGCTATTCATACGGGGGGCTTACAGGGCATTTCAGGAATGAACCAACGTTTAAAACAAAAAAAATTACCTCAAATACACACATAACTATGTTGCGAAAATCAACTTTAATCCTACTCTTAATTGCATTAACACTTGGGGGTTGTTCCTCAAAAAAGCGGGTGGTTTCCAAAAAGCCACGCGTTAAGACAGAACGTACGGTTATCGCTAAAAAGCCTACAACCAGTCAAGTCGAAATACCCACAGATACTCCAAAAACAGAGATCGTAACTCCGCCTGCCAATGCCACCTATAAGGAGGTAGTGCAGTATTACATCCAAAGTTATGGTACCATTGCAAAAGAAGAAATGTTACAATACGGCATTCCAGCTAGTATTACCTTGGCGCAAGGAATTCTTGAGAGTGGCGCTGGCAGGGGAGATCTGACCAGACGTGCCAATAATCACTTTGGGATAAAATGCCACAAAGGTTGGACCGGCGATACGGTGTACCATGACGATGACGAACTGCAAGAGTGTTTTAGAAAATACAGCGACCCAAAATACTCGTTTAGAGACCATTCCCTTTTCCTTACACAACGAAGCAGGTACCAAGACCTTTTTAAACTCAGAAAAGATGATTACAAAGGCTGGGCCAAAGGACTCAAAAAGGCGGGCTATGCAACCGATCCTAAATATCCAGATAAGCTCATTAGTATTATTGAACGCTACAACCTCGATGCCTTCGATGATGCCGTTTTAGGTAATAAAGCCAACCCTATGGCGGTAGACGAAACTAAAATTGCTACCCATGAAGTAAGAAAGGGGGATACGCTGTACAATATCGCTAGACGGTTTAACCTTACTGTTGAAACCTTAAAAGAATATAATGGGCTTACTTCCAACACTATTTCAATCGGACAAGTATTATATTTGCACCCTGTAAAAAATAATTAGATTTTATGTTATACCAACGCAGTAGCGAATTGTTCAGGCAAGCGCAAATCGTAATTCCGGGGGGTGTAAACTCGCCTGTACGTGCTTTTACGGCCGTGGGCGGCACGCCTATTTTTGTTGAAAGTGCTAAAGGAGCCTATCTGTATGATGCAGATGGCAACACCTTGATAGACTATATCAATTCATGGGGGCCAATGATTTTAGGCCATGCCCATCCTCCCGTTGTGGAAGCCGTGGTGGAAAAAGCAAAAAAAGGGACTTCTTTTGGAATGCCTACAGCCATAGAAACCGAAATTGCCTCGTTGGCAGTTCAGATGGTGCCCGGTATCGAGAAGATTCGTTTTGTAAACAGTGGCACAGAAGCATGTATGAGCGCGGTACGATTGGCACGTGGATACACCAAAAAGGATAAAATCATAAAATTTGCAGGTTGTTATCACGGCCATAGTGATTCGTTTTTAATCCAAGCCGGGAGTGGCGCAGTCACTTTTGGAACTCCCAACAGTCCTGGCGTAACAAAAGGTACAGCCAAAGACACGCTCTTAGCGCGTTTTAATGATATCGATCAGGTGTCGCAATTGGTACACGAAAACAAAGGTGAAATTGCTTGCATCATTATCGAGCCCGTTGCGGGTAATATGGGGTGTGTTCCTCCTGCGGAAGGATTTTTGGAAGCGTTGCGAACGCTCTGTGATGAAAACGAAATCCTGTTGATTTTTGATGAGGTAATGACCGGTTTTAGACTTGCGAAGGGTGGTGTGCAAGAACTGTACGGTGTTACAGCAGATATTGTAACCTTCGGAAAGGTGATTGGGGGTGGCTTGCCTGTTGGTGCATTTGCTGCTTCGTCTGAAATCATGAGTCATTTGGCTCCCCTAGGGCCCGTTTACCAAGCCGGAACACTAAGTGGCAATCCGTTGGCAATGGCAGCTGGATTGGCCATGCTCACCGAGCTAAATAACAATGATACTGTTTTTACTTCATTGGCCAAAAAAACCGAATACTTGCACCAAGGCCTGGCAAAAGTGATGACCAAGCACAACGTGGCACATACCATTAACAGGGTAGGGTCTATGATTTCCATTCATTTTTCTGAAACACCCGTTACCGATTTCACTTCTGCTGCAAATGCAAACGGTGAAAACTTCAAGACCTTTTTTCATGGTATGTTGCGCGAGGGGGTTTACATAGCGCCTAGCGCTTTTGAGACTTGGTTTTTATGCGACGCACTTACCTATGAAGATTTAGATAGTACGATACAAGCTGCCGATACCGTTGCACAAACATTGACATAAAAAAACCCTCCGTAGTGGAGGGTTCTTACATTATTTATGAGAACAGCTATTTTTGCATGTTCTGCCATTTCTTAAATTGGGCCGGAGTTAGTGTCTTTTTTACACTTTGCTCTAACTGTGCGTCTACCTTTTTCTTAGCGGCCATTACAGCAGCATCTTTCTGGTCTAGTCCGTTTACAGACTTTTTATAGCTCACTTCTTTTTGAACGTATGCTCTAAACATAGCGCGTTCCTGGTCGCCAGAAAGGTCTAGGTCTTTTGCCAACTTAGCCACGGTTGTTTTCGCAATTGCTTCAGGACGGCTGTCGTCTTTAGACAAACTTTGTGCGGTTGCGGTATTCATTCCGAATAAAACAATTACTGCAAAGGCAATTCCTGTGATAAACTTTTTCATTGGTTTTAGATTTAATTAAGGTTACTAAAGTAACTATTTTGAAATTAGTAATCCAAAAACCAAGCCAAAATTCAATGGAAGCAGTTTTAATTCTTGTTTTTCTCTAGCTTCGCGCTCTTTCTCCCCTTTCTACGTTTATGGGTTTTTTGCCACTTTTCAAACTGTTCTGCCGTTAGCACACTTTTGTATTGTTCCTTTATTTGAAGCTTTGCATCTAACATTTTCTTTTTCGCTTCATAACGTTCGTCTGAAGAAAGTTCTTTCTTTTCGGCTCTTTTTTCTTTCATGGCCAACCGATTTTTTGCTATTTCCAGCTCAATTGCATAAATCTTGTTTTGCTGAGCTTCGGTTAGGTCTAAATGTAGCGCCATTTTCTTGGTTTTAAGTTCTGCGCGCTGTTCTGGGCTCCAATCTTTTATTTCCTCTTTAGCATCACCAGCTTTCATTTTCGATTTTCTCGGTCCAGATTGTGCCACAAGCGTGCAGCTAAACAATACGAGGATAATCAGTATCAACTTTTTCATTTTATTAATTTTTTAGAGTTACAAATCTATGACTTCGAAATTGCTGGAAGGTTTAACTTGAATACAAAAAAGCCACCCGGTGAGGTGGCTTTTTTGTAGCTATAAGGTGTTTTCTACAAAGCATCTATATATTCAAGTAGCATGGTTAATGCTTCGTTGTGAACTACCGTTCTACCCAATTGTGGCATACGGTAGGTTGGTAGCGTACTTTCAAAACGGGCGCCAATTTCACCGCGGTTTGGGTAAATGCCTGTGTCGTCAAAAGCAGTTTCATACCTGAAATCAAGATCAAAACCACTTGGCACTGAACCACCCGGTTGGTGGCAATGTGCGCAGTTTACGTCCATATACGCCCTGGCTCTTTCGTCTAAAGAATAGGTGGTCTCGTCTGTCCAATCAGGAAGTACAGAAATACTACCTGATGAAACACCTTCTAAAATACCGAGACTCGTAAAGTAATCAAGTTGGTTCTGCCCAATGTATGAAGGTATGAAATTCATACTCCGCAATTTCATACCAATAGGAAATGTCGCTCCGTTATTGTTATGGCAGGTAAAACAATCTTGTTTTGAAGGGATGATATAGTCTACATTTTGTGTGGTTCCGTCAATGTCGATATAACTAATAGGTTTTTGTGAACCGTTTTCTGTGAAGGTGGCTTCGGTTTGGGCTGCATTCCAAATGTAATCACCCACTTTCCATTCGCCTGCAACTTTAAGAAAAATACGGGTTTCGATTATTTGTCGCCCTAACGTAGGGTCACGGTCATCAATATTGTAATAAAAAGTTTTAGCGATTAAGGTGTTGTCTGGGTATAAGGGAAGTAAGTTAGAATTATTAAACTCCATACTGGTTCCCTCAGGCACACGAATAAGCCGTTGTTTTTGGGCATAATCTGTAAACAATGTAGAATTAATCTCATACAGTTGAACACCAGCAGCAGGTACTAAATCTTCGGTCACCGAAGCAAATACGCCCATTTCCGAAAGGTTGGTTCTAAAGGTGATCGCCGTCATTGTATCGATACTCGCACTGGGGTCAGATTGATTTCCAGCGGCATCAAGCGCTACTACATAAAAGTTGTAGGATGTTTCCGCAGAAAGATTCGCTACCGTAGCTGTAGTGCCAGCAATATTTTCTTGCACTTTCACACCATCTTGAAACACTGCATATGCTGTAACGCCTACGTTGTCTGTGGCAGCGTCCCACATAAGGGTCACCGTAGTTTCTGTGTTTAAAGTAGCCTCAAGATTGGCTGGTGCAGAGGGGCTTTCTTCATCTTCATCTAACATCACTGGCGGAGTTTCATCATCGCTTCCACAAGCAACTAAAGTGGTAAGGCAAATGGTGAAGGCCGCAAATAGGTATAATATTTTTTTCATAGCAATAAATATAAGTGCCTAAAAATATAAAAAGAATTTGACACACCCTTTTGTTGGTTGTTAAAAATCAAACTCATACAAAAGGCTTGTTCCCTCGATAGTACGATGTGTTTACTAAACGTTGTTTTTTTAGGTATGGTATAGGTGGTAGTTTCGATTCGTAATTAAAATCATATAAAATGAAAACAAAATTGGTATTGCTATTGTTACCTATAGCATTGGTTGGGTTTTTGGTCTCCGGCTTTATTTCTACGGAAGACTACCCAGAAACGAAAAGAACTTTGGCATCTGAAGATGGATGCGTATTTATGACCACCATGGGAGAACAGTCTTCTGAGGGTTTTAGTGTGTACAAAACAAATGAAAATGTGCAACTTTCAGTCCGTGACGGACTCTCATGGTTGGCCGAAGCACAATTGCCAAATGGTGGTTTTGGAGCGGGAAGCCATGCTGCCCAACATGTAAGAGATCCACACGCTGTTCCTGCAGATCCAGCAACCACAGCTATTGCTGCACAGGCTTTTTTGCGTAGTGGGATTACCTTAAAAAAGGGCAATTATGCTAACCATTTAAAAAAGGCCATTTCCTATTTACTAGAAACTGTAGAGAACAGCCCAAAAACTGATCCGTACATTACCGATGTTCGCGGTACCCAGATACAGCGTAAATTGGGCCAAAATATTGACGCGGTACTTACAGCACAATTTCTCTCAAACCTATTAGACCGAAATCTAAAAGGGGTCGATACAAAACGTGTAAACAGAGCATTAGATATCTGTGTTGCCAAGATCCAAGCAGGCACAGATGCCTCAGGAAGACAAAAAGGAGCCGGTTGGGCTGGAGTGTTGCAGAGTGGTTTGGCAAATAGTGCCCTAGAAGCGGCACAATCTGTTGGGGCAACGGTAGACGATGAAGTGCTGGAGAAGGCAAGAGCATACCAAAAGCAAAACTACAACGAAGAAAACGGCAATGTAAATACCGAAGATGGCGCAGGAGTTATGTTGTACGCAGTAAGCGGTAGCGTTCGTGCCAGCGCAAAAGATGCCAGAAAAGCTCAGGAAGCACTAGATAAAGCAAAGAAAGAGGGTAAATTAGAGCAAAATGCACCCATGACGGTTGCCAATTTGGTGACGTCTGGATATAGCGAAAGTGAAGCGGTGGGATACGCATCTTCATATAATGTATATCAATCTGCTAAAAACACTGCACAACGCAATGATGTGTTGGACGGATTTGGAAACAACGGCGGAGAAGAATTTTTGAGTTTTCTACAAACAGGTGAGTCGCTTGTGGTAAATAAAGATAACGATTGGAAAAAATGGTATGACAATATGAGCGGAAGGATTTTAAAGATACAGAACGAAGATGGTAGCTGGAACGGGCACCACTGTATTACCAGTCCAGTGTTTTGTACGGCCACCAGTGTGTTATTGCTCACGGTAGAAAATGACATCCAATTTTTACGTAACATGGGCAACTAAGAGTCGTCATTTATAAAGCAAGATACCTTTCGTTTTTAGAAGCTGGAAACTGGTACTATCTTTAAGAAATCAATCATAGTTGATGTTTAGGTTGGTTCCGTCCTTCGGGGCGGGAAAAACGAAGCCCACAGCCGCCCATAGGGATATGGGACCGCCCATGCCAAAAGGTTCGGAGCGCTGTGGGCTTTTTTAATTCAGTAAGGCAGAATACTATCAGACGAAAGATTATTTGTAATCACTTTACAATCGAAATATTAGGTTAATTATCTGTTACGTTAAGCGTGTAATTAAAGATAATGTCTTCAAGTAAATTTCCAGAGTTGTCAAAATAATTAGTTACTACGATTACCTTAAATTCTTTTATTGTACTAGCTATGACGCCCTCAGCATTTTCGGGATAGGTAAAGTTAAAATCGTACAGTACGTAATTTACTCCATCAATTACATCGTTTTCTCTTACATTTAAACCTTCAAAAAAGGGTGGAACAATAATTCCATCTTCCCTTGTAAATGATACATTGCTTAGTTCAGGTTCAATTTGAACATCACTGTCTGTTGGAATAGCAACGGCAATGCTAAACGAAAATAAATCATCATCTGGCAAGCTTGACGAAGGTACTTGATCTACAATAGTATAGTTGGTAGCGGTTACCTCGGTGGTTGTAATATCTTCGCCGTTAACCCTGAAAAACCCAGGAAAGAAGGGTTCTTCAAATACAGTTGAAGTGCTTTCATCTAGTTCCACATCATCATCTGGTGGTTCACATGAAGCGAGAATGAGCGCAAGAAATAAAAAGAAAAGCGGAATTCTGAAACGTATATCTTTCATGGTTGACATATTTAGTTTTCAAATCTAGAGAAACATCTAACCAGATAAAATACCCATAACGGGGTATTTTTACTTAAAGATGAGAGGGTTTAATCACTTAAAAATCTGAATGTTAAATAGGCATACGTGAATCTACTAGTTGTGTTTTTTGTAAACTTTTACTGAACATCGAACGCTTAAAATTTGATCCTAAGCCGCAACTAATTCTAAGGTTACTTGGTACAAGTCCCGCTGTTCCATTTTTGCCTTTAACCAAGCGTAAAAACTCATTACAAAAATATCTTCGCGCTCTTTGCCAATCCATTCAAAAGAGCGTTCTACGGTTGCCGAAAAATCTGAAGTTGTAACGGCTTTGGGGTTTTCATAATACATAGTGACCAGCTTCACAAAGGTAAGCACACGCGTTTCTTCTAGTTCTAACAGTCTTTTCTGAAATTTTTTTCGAAAACGCCGCAGCCGTGAGAGCACTACCTCTAGTTTGTCGAGTTCTACTAGGAGTAAGATTTCAATCATCGATTTTTTCAAAACCCAGATCCACCCCATCTTTTTTTCATACCACACATCGCTATGGTGTAATGTTTTTAGGATTTGATATGCTTCTGAAAATTGCTGTTGCTGAAACAAACTCATCATCAAGGCCAGGGAGCAGTCTAATGATTGTTCTGAACCACTTTTAAGCAGTTGGATGGCGGTTTTGAAATCGCCGACGTAGTTGAGGTTTACGGCTTTGAGCACCAACCATTTATTGTAAAACTGTTGCGTGTATTTGTTATTTTTTTTGGTCATTTCGGCATGCATTTTTTCTACAAAATCCAATGATTTCTGAAAGTTCTTATTTCTGAAATGTGCCGTAGCCATGAGATGTAGAATCTCAATATGATAATACAAGTGTTTTTCTTTCGGTTCTTTTTTTGCTGAAACTACCGAATATACTTCTTCCATAAACGAGAGGTTGCTGTAATAGTCGCTTGCCATCATGGCCGAAGTAGCTGTAAGATTCAACACTTGAAACAACGCTTTGTAAGTAAATGAAGCATCTATTTTTATGTTGAAGGCGTCAAATGTTCGTTGCACCACATCGGTAGTGGGTTGCTTTTGTGGCTGCTGCAGTGTGTTTTTTATGGTTGCATAAATCATATTCAGCTCCTGTTCTTGCTTAAAATGATGAAGGTTTTCTTTACATTTCTTCAGGAGCTCGGGCAAAGCTTCGCTTTTGTTGAGGTGCGCGTATTGCAGTTGGGTATGGTAAATTTCAGTAAGCAGGGCATACACATCTAATGCAAGTGCTTTCTTTTCGGCCTGTGCCAAGGTTTTAAAGCCAATTTTATATTGCTTGTGCTCAAAAAAGATACGGGCGGCCAATAGTTTTTTTAAGATGTCCATTTCTTCTCCGGTTTCATTCGCAAAACTCTTGCTCGCAATAAAATCTACTAGCGAATCTTGTAATCGTTTGCAGAGGGCGTGATAGGCATTTTTTGCTGGCTTTCCGTAGAGGATCACATCAAGGTTAGTGGTGTTGCCACGTGCAATTTGTTTAAAGAGTAGTTCGTTTTTAGTATCACTTCTTCGGTTCTTTTTCTGCTGAAAAAGGAGAAATTCATGCTGTTCTTCTTCAGAAAGCATGTTGATTATAGCTGAAATAGTCTTCATTTAATCGTATGTAATATGTAAAATAATTTCAAATATAAAAGACTTAAACGAGATATTGTCATTAAATTAATCGTAAGTTTTTTTAAAAATGGAGTTTTCTGCAATTAGAAACCTATCGCATCTTTGAGCCATCATCAAAACAATTTAATTATGGAACAAATAATGGAAACAAAAAAGAAACCGGTAAATGCACCGTTGATTGACACCATCAAGAAGAAGGATGAAAAATTTAATTGTAAACCAACCCCAGCATTTATTGGTGCTTCTTGGACCGCCCTGTTTATCGGGATGCTTTCGTTTTGCATTGGTCTTTGGAATGCCAACATGTGGTTGAACGAGAAAGGGTATTATTTTACCATCTTGCTTTTTGGATTATTCTCTGTGGTTTCGGTTCAAAAAAGTGTTCGTGACCGTTTAGAGGGAATCCCTGTCACCGACATTTATTACGGGATTAGTTGGTTTACGACTATCGCATCTATTTTACTCCTCATCATTGGCTTGTGGAACGCCGATATGGAGCTGAGTGAAAAAGGGTTCTACGGAATGAGCTTTTTGCTGAGTCTTTTTGCAGCGGTCGCTGTTCAAAAAAATACACGCGATTTGAAATTTTTAGAACAGAAAGAAGATAAATAACAAAACAGGGGTGTCTGTAAACAGCCACCCCTGTTTTGATGAATGGAAAACGGCCACTTTGGAGGAGGGGGTCGTTTTTCTTTTTCGAAATTATTAAGACCGTCTCGTCTTCATCTCAAAATTAATTTTGATTTGCCCATTAATAATCAACCTAATGTAATATACATCATCTGTAAATTCTTCTACGTCAAATTTATAAGATAGGCGGTGTTCGCCTGGTGGCGTTTCAGGATTTTGGTATAGTTCTTTTACGATAATATCTTGGCTGTTAAACATGCCAATGGTCACCGCTGAGGTTCTCGAAAATTTGTATCGAAAGTTTCCACCAGCCGTACGCACTCTTTTTGATTCTTGCGGTTCATCGAACACAGGGATTTCATTGTCCGGGATATTCAATAAGTTGGCCACATAGGTGCGTAATGGAGCGCCAGCATCTACATCATAGCCGGCAATATCATATAAGGTACCGTTGTCGGTGATGTTCCAAACCGCGTTCTGTCCAGCAACGTCATAGGCTTCTAGCCGTTCAATTTCTTTGGCGAGAAGGCTCAGGTTGTTTTCAGCTTTTCCATTGGGAAGATAGATTTCGTTTGTATTTGGCGCCGTATTACTTTTTTCAATACACATTCCGAAAAGCGGCATATTCAAACGTTGATTAGCGGTCATGGCGATTAATTCTTCTTGCGTGACCACGACGTCTTGACGGTCTGGAGAAACCGATTTGAATTTTTGTCCGTTGGCAACTTTGATATGAAACGTCCTGTCGGTCCTATTTGTAATTTCAGCAATGAGTGGTTGGTAGTAATGCGGACTCTCATCATTGCCTTTAAACTCACAAGTAACCAAGTTGTTTTCTATGGCATATTCCAAATCATAAGTTTTTATTTCATGGGTGGGAGCGTGGCTCATGCAAACGGCAACAATCGCTATCAGCAGGATTACTTTTTTCATAATTGTACAATTTGAGTTAGTATAAAAAAAACGTTGAGATACCTTAAAAAGTATAGAGATAAGATTCAAAATAAACGCTAGAGGCTAGAAATGAGTCGATTGAACTTAGCTTGATTTCATGTTAACATGTTCGTTATCTCAATAACTTGGGGGTATTGTTCCATTTCAAGATGCCGTTTAAACTTTCTATTATGGTGTCCAACTTGATTCTACTAACTTGTCAAGATGCTAACTAGGCTTAGATACAGACTGTATATTATTAAAAATATTTTATAAATAGGATGACATTTTTGCTTTTGTTCGATGTAAGAATACCACTAAATAGTAAAGAGTATGTTGAAATATGTTTTTTTATTGATAGGTATAGGCTCATTTGCACAGGTGGGTATCAACACAAATGACCCTAAAGGAAGTCTCCATATAGAAAGTATAAATAATATGGGACTAGTTTTACCTCGAGTATCAAATCTAGATTTAGTTACTGATGGTCAGGGAGGGCCACCAGAAGAGGGGACCATGATTTTTAATACTTCAATACCCGCCACTTGCTTTTATCAAAACAGCAAATGGGTTTGTATTGAAGAAGATGCGTCTGGAAATCCAATATTTGTTGATCAAGTTTCTTGTACAACAACAGCGACTTATATCAAAGCTTCCAACACAGACAGCCAAGACTCTTTTTCAAGAGTATTATCTGTGTCGAACGATGGTTTAACACTAGCAGTAGGGGCAACTGGCGATGATAGTAATGCCTCGGGAATTAATGGAAATCAGAGTAATAATTCACTGCTAAATTCTGGAGTAGTCTATATATTTTCTAAAGTATCGGGTAATTGGGTACAACAAGCCTATATAAAGGCTTCCAACCCTGGTGCTCAGGATTTCTTTGCAATAAGCTTAAGTTTATCAGGCGATGGCAATACGTTGGCAGTAGGGGCAATTGGCGAAGACAGCAATGCCATAGGTATCAATGGCAATCAATTCAATAATTCCAGTCAAGATAGTGGCGCAGTATATGTTTTTCATCGCTCAGGGAGTAATTGGTCTCAACAAGCTTATATTAAGTCTTCGAATAGCCAAACACTAGATTTTTTTGGGCGAGATGTCTCATTGTCTTATAATGGCGATGTCTTGGCAGTCGGAGCCGATGGTGAAGATAGTAATGCTACAGGAATTAATGGATCTCAAAGTAATAATTCAGCCCAAGGCGCAGGGGCAGTATATATTTTCAACAGAAATGGATCTAGTTGGTCACAGACAACATATATTAAAGCGAGCAATCCAAATGTGGTAGATCAATTTGGAGACTATTTGGATATAGATGATGCAGGCACGACATTGTTGGTAGGAGCAGCTAATGAAGATAGTAGTGCTGTTGGAATTAACGGAAATCAAGCAGATAATTCTGCACTAAGTAGTGGGGCGGCATATGTTTTTTACCATAATGGTTCTGGTTGGGCGCAAGAAGCTTATTTAAAAGCATCGAACACTGAAGCTAACGATCAGTTTGGTTTTGGAGTATCTGTTTCTGGTAATGGAAACGTAGTGGCCATAGGAGCAACAGGTGAAGATAGCGATACAACTACTATTAACGGAGATCAATTCAATAATGGAGCTGTAGATAGTGGGGCTATTTATATTTTTACTCGAACAGTAGGTGTCTGGTCACAAGAAGCCTATGTTAAATCTTCCAATAGCAATCAGTACGACGATCTCGGATATTCGCTTGCCCTTTCATATGATGGTACTACCCTGTTAACAGGTACTTACGGTGAAGATGGGGATGGCATAGGGTTGTGTGCTACAGACAATAATAATGCGAACCGGGCCGGTGCGGCTTATCTATTTAAAAAACAAGGGGGTGAGTGGTCAGAAAAATTATATATTAAAGCCACGAATTCAGAAGTTGTCGATGAATTTGGTTTTAGTTGTGATATGACTCCAAACGGAAGCACAATGGTTATAGGCGCACACAATGAAGGTAGTAATGCCATCGGAATCAATGGAGATCAAACTAATAATTTAAGTCCTGCTAGCGGGGCAGTTTATGTATTCGAAAATTAGATTTAAATTATTTAATGGATCGATACATACAGCTCCTCGTCAGTTTTTTCCACCTTCGCCAAGCTGTTTTTAGTAAGCTCTTTGATGGCCTTGTCCCATTTTTTGTTAGAGAGCCCAGCTTGTTCTTTTAAAGCTGAAAGTTCCATTTTTTCAGCCTTTTTAAGCAATGCGAACACCGCTTTTGCTTCATCTGTCAAAGCAACCGCTTTACGTTCTGGTTTCATTTGCGGGAAAAACAATACTTCCTGAATAGACGGATTGTTGGTGAGGTACATAATTAATCGGTCCATCCCAATACCCATACCTGAAGTTGGTGGCATCCCATACTCTAGGGCACGAATAAAATCGTTGTCTATAAACATGGCTTCATCATCTCCGCGATCTGCCAGCTTCAGCTGTGCTTCAAAACGTTCCCGTTGGTCTATTGGGTCATTTAATTCGCTGTAGGCATTGGCGATTTCCTTTCCGCAGACCATCAATTCAAAACGTTCGGTCAGTTCTGGATTATCGCGGTGCTCTTTGCAAAGCGGACTCATTTCTTTAGGATAATCGGTTATAAAGGTTGGCTGGATGTAATTTCCTTCACATTTTTCACCAAAAATCTCGTCGATCAATTTTCCTTTGCCCATGCTGTTATCTACTGAAATGCCCATGTCTTTTGCTGCAGCACGAAGTTCGTCTTCCGTTTTTCCGGTAATATCAAATCCTGTAAAATGCTCGATACTTTCGGCCATGGTCACTCTTTTATATGGCGCTTTAAAATCTACGGTATGTTCACCAAAGGTGGCTTGCGTAGTTCCATTTACTTGCAGCGCACAATACTCTAAAAGTTGCTCGCAGAAATCCATCATCCAATTGTAGTCTTTGTAGGCTACATAAATTTCCATAGCGGTGAACTCTGGGTTGTGGGTGCGATCCATACCTTCATTTCTAAAGTTTTTAGAAAATTCGTACACGCCATCAAATCCGCCCACAATCAATCTCTTCAGATAGAGTTCGTTCGCAATTCGCATGTACAGCGGAATGTCTAAACTGTTATGGTGGGTGATAAATGGTTTAGCGGCAGCACCCCCTGGAATGGGTTGTAGGATTGGGGTTTCCACTTCAAAATAACCGCGTTCGTTAAAAAAAGTACGCATGGCATTAAAAAGCTTGGTGCGTTTTACAAAAACCTCTTTAACATGTGGATTCACTACAAGGTCTGCATAGCGTTGGCGATAGCGCTGTTCAGGATCGGTAAAGGCATCGTGAACTTTTCCTTCGGCGTCTACGCGGGGTTGGGGAAGTGGCTTCAATGCTTTCGAAAGCAATTTAAAATCCTTCACCATCACGGTTTTTTCGCCCACCTGCGTTTTGAATAGCTCGCCTTCAATACCTATAAAATCACCGATATCGAGTAATTTTTTATACACATCGTTGTACAGGGTTTTGTCTTCACCCGTACATATTTCATCCCGGTTAAAATATACCTGTATTCGGCCTTCAGCATCTTGAAGTTCAGCAAAACTTGCCTTTCCTTGAATTCGTCTAGACATTAGCCTGCCTGCAATCACCACCCTCTTGCCTTCTTCAAAATTGTTTTTGATGTTGGCCGAAGTATGGTCTACCGGAAATAAATCTGCCGGATACGGATTGATGCCCATCGCTCGTAATTGGGCTAATTTTTCGCGTCGTACGATTTCAAGTTCTGAAAGTTGCATATAGTTCCTTAAAAATAAGGTGCAAAGATAGCGACTACGCTTGGTTTTTTCAATCGCTGTGCTGTTTTAACCGTAAATTAACCCTAGCCTGCAAATTTTGGGCTATTTCGAAAGTTTATTTTCTAAACTTTTCTTGGCATTTGCTTCGTCTGGAAATAAAAGCAAATTCAGCTTGGCAATGGCGATGGCTTCTTCTTTTTTATTCGAATAGAACAGTACGTTGCTAAAGGTATTTAGCTCGTACATATTATTGGTGATGGGCTTGAGTTGTTTTGCTATTTTTTTCGATTTTTTCTGAAATTTTTCAGTGCCCATAGTAGTTAATGCTTCGTTTACAACTTGTACCGATTGGTAGTTGGGCGTATAATTTTGCCGAAGAATTGACGTAATATCTTCTTCGACCGACTGTACGGGCGATTCTACCATACGATTAACTTCTACGCCATTTTTGTAGAATATAATGGTAGGTACCCTATGGATGTTCATTCCTTCGTGTTCGCCGCCCGGGCTTTGTTTGTAGCTATCTCTTTCCCTACTTACCGCAACGGTAGTGAGCCGGTCTAGCGGAAAGTTGGCTTCTGCTAACACTTTGTACAATTTGGGAACCTCACGTTTGCTATCGCCGCACCAAGTCCCTAAAAAGGCAGTAATGGTGTATTCTGAAAGTTCGTCTTTAAATTGATTGATGATGGATTTGTCGGGTTGGTAATCGTTGAAATTTTTAGTAAACCATTCGCTATACGGCGAGGTGTTCAGTTTTTCTTTGTTAATCTTCCCAAGCAATACAGATTGTTTTTCAGTGGTTATTTCCGTATTGAATGATTGTGAATGAAGAGTTGAAAAGGTAAAAAGCGAAAGAAAAATGAGAGCAATTAATTTCATGGTTGTTTGTTTTTAGATGAAGGTCAAAAGTGTGACGATTTCCGAAGAAAACGGCCGCTTGGTACGATGGAAAAAAGGACTAGACCTAGGGTGAGATTGAATAAGAAGCTGGAAGTAGGAAGCTTGCCCGTACCGAACGGAGTTTGGGCGGGTTGGAAGTAGGAAGTAAAAGGATTAGAAACGGTAGGCAAGAGACTGGAGAAATGATCTAATGGCTAAAGACTACCCACAACCCATCACTACCGCTACGTATATAATGCTTTTACTTCGTCGCGGCTGGATACCCCCAATTTTTTATAAATATTATTGATGTGCGTTTTTACCGTACTCACGCTCACAAAAAGTTCTGTAGCGATTTCTTTGTTGCTTTTTTGGTCTAAAATAAGGTCTAAAATGGTTTGTTCTTGTTGGGTAAGACTTGCTTTTGCATGTTGGGCAGCTTTTAATTTTTTGTTGTTTCCGAAGAAGTAAAAATTCCCGAGCAGCGATACAACGCAGATTGCCCCTAAGAGATATGCCCACCAAGGTAAATTTTCGGGCTCGCTGGTATCAGAAATCAAAAAACGGTCACTTTTTAATTCGGCTTCGTACTGTCGGGTATATTGGGTGTCTGGATATTGCTTTTCTAGGCGGGCTAGGAGATTGTCGTAGTAGGCATTCGATTTTAAATCTGAAAGGTAATAGGCGTGTAAAATGCTGCGGCGGTCGCTCAAAAATGAATAAATGTACAATTCGGCCAAGGGTTCTTGTAGTTGCTCGCCGTAATTTTGAAGAATACTAAACCATTTTTCGGTATTCACCTTTCGGTTGGCCTCGCTGCGATAGTTTGAGAATGCATAGCGCATGTCGTTTTTTAACGAATCTATTTTAAGAAAGGTTTTTGTTATCTCATTGTTAGAAACCACCTTGCAGAACATTTCTTGCTCAAACGAAAACGGAAGCTCCAAGGTAGTGGTGTTATTGGCTACAAAAACAATCTCTTCGCTATTTTCGCAATGCCCGGTAATATGTGATAAATTCTGGTCTGTTTCTTTACAGGTATCTGCATGTATGCGGTACATTTTATTTTCGGTTGGCAAATTGGTGCCCGCAAAAAGAAAGTATCCTAAGCTGTCTGGTTTTACCTTTGCAATGATCTGCTCGTGGTATACGCCTGAGAGTTTTCTGTAATCTTCAATCATTGAAAGATAGACTTCACCGTCAATAAATTGCGTATCTACACGACCTTCAAATAGATATTGCCCACTAGCACTAAACGGTGCTACGGCGGCGAGAAGAAGGCATAGAAAATGAAGACGTTTCATCACACGACGAATATAGCGACAAGTTTTCTTGTAACAAAACATATTTCGATAGACCGATACATTAGAACTTATTACTAATATTTTAATCGTAATTTTGTATTTATGGGTTTTTGGCGCGTGTTATTGTCTATTTTGTTTCCTCCTTTGGCTGTCATCGACAAAGGTTGTGGGTCTATCTTAATCGTACTTATTTTAACCCTTTGCGGTTGGATTCCCGGCGTAATCGCAGCACTCATTATTTTAAATAATCCAAAAAGATAACGCAAATGTTACAAAGAATCATTCTTATCGTCATAATCGCCACCGTACTGGTGAGTTGTCAATTTTCTGAAACGATGGTCCTTAATGAAGATGGCTCTGGGCGAATGAGCATCGCTATGGATATGAGTGAGATGATGTCAATGATGCCTACTGATGATACGTTAGAATTAAAAACAGATAGCATCATTTCTTTCAAAACTTTTTTTGATGAAAAACGTGATAGCATCGCGAAATTGCCAATGGCAGAACAAGAACGATTGAAATTGTTGGAAAAATATAATATGCGAGTGCTCATCGATCCGGCCGAAAAACACATGGAGTACGAGATATTTGTTGATTTTACATCGGTTGAAGAGGCAAATAACTTGATGGATGGATTAAATGCTACGGAAAGTTTAAAGCCTGCAACAGCTGGAGGTGCTAACAATACAAGTAGTAAAAAGAAACCAACACCGCAAGCTACGGCAGTTCAGTATAGCTACAAGAACAATGTGTTTTCGCGGGATGGCTATATCAAAGATGCCGAAGCGTTTGCAAAATTGAATGACAGTATCAAGTCGTTAGAATCGTTTATGGAAGGAGCGATGTATTCGGTTAAATATACATTTCCGAAGAAAATAAAAAGTGTTTCTATACAGGATGCAAAAATTTCTAACAACGGGAAAACAGTGACATTTCAGAAGCCATTTATTGCCTATTTAAAGAACCCAGACGAATTAGATTTAGAAATCGTATTAGAAGAGAACTAAGTGAATAAAGCACTGAACATAAAAGATTTAGGACAGAAAGATTACAAGCTTACTTGGGAATACCAAGAACAGTTGTTTAAAGAAATTCTAGACATTAAAATTAAAAACCGCAGGGAAGATGCCAGGCTGGAAACGCCAAACCACTTCCTTTTTGTAGAGCATCCGCATGTATATACGCTTGGTAAAAGTGGCGATCTTGACAACCTATTAATCGACGAGAAGAAATTGGCAGCCATTGGTGCTACATTTTATAAAATCAATCGTGGGGGTGATATTACCTATCACGGTCCGGGACAAATTGTGGGCTACCCGATTTTAGATCTTGAAAATTTCTTTACCGATATTCATAAATACCTTCGGTTACTCGAAGAAATGGTCATTTTAACCCTTGCTGAGTATGGTCTGAAAGCCGAACGAAGCAATGGCGAAACGGGTGTTTGGTTAGATGTAGGAACTCCGTTTGCAAGAAAAATTTGTGCGATGGGCGTGCGCGCCAGTCGTTGGGTTACCATGCACGGATTTGCACTAAACGTGAATTCAGATTTGGGCTATTTTGACCATATGATTCCGTGCGGAATTAAGGGCAAGGCTGTGACGTCACTAAACGTAGAATTGGGTAAGGTTGAAGTTGATATTTCCGAAGTAAAAGAAAAACTCTTGAAACATTTTATACAACTCTTTGAAGCCGAAATAATACAAAAAACCGAAGTATAGCAATACTCCGGTCATTAAAAGTAAGTCAAGCTTGGTGTTAGTTGCTGAAAGCCGTTAGTAAGCTACTGCTAGTAACCTTTCCGCGTCTGTTGTAATCTTCTTGTTTTACCAATCCCACGCCTTTGGCAATCCATTGTTTTGCACTACCGCGTTGGTTGATCCCCATTTTAATATCGTTGGAATAGGAAATCACATAGCAATCGAATGTACCCGCTGGAGTGCTTACCGATTCTTGGCCCACTACCTTTCGGTCTTGCATCTTCACGCTCATATTCATATTAATGCCACTCATATTAATACGGGCTTGCATGTCTGCATCTGGCAGGGTTTGGCCAACAGTCAAATCGTTGGGTAGTACGATGTTGGTGCCAGTAATTTCAGTTTCTATATCATTAAATTGCGTGGCCATTTGTGGGCTGAACATCGATTTAAAATCGATTTCAATTCCTTCGTTATTACAAAGCACATCGTATGTAGATTGTGTGATCAATGTACCATCTGTGTCTCTCATATCCATGTTCATTTCAGCAGTAGTATTGCCTCCGTTCTGTGATATTTCAGATACCATATAGGTTACCTTAGCGGCTATATCTCCTCTTTTGTCATAAGTGGTTATTTCGGCTGTAGCACCTTCTTCAAAAGGGTAGAAAGCGCTGCAATCGTTTTGGGCAAAAAGAATAGTAATGCTGAAAACAGCAATAATTGTCATGTACGTACGTAATTTCATGGTGTATAAATTTTAAATTTTTGGTTATTATTAGCGAGGGCCAATCTCGGTCCTGTCTGGATTAATTCTGATGGTAATCGGCTTTACAGTTGTATTTCCGTTAAAATCGGTTATGGTAAAGGTAAATACAACATCTTGAACTCCAAGGGAATTTCCTCTTGGAATAATTTCACCGCCGTATAAAATAGAACTTCTAGGGTCTGACATGTCACCTTGATTTCTGAAGGTTCGCATTGAAATAGTTCCTGGCAGCTCTACCCAATTTCCAGGTAAATCGTCTACAACTTCTACAACGTCATTGGTGGGAAGCTCCCATCGTACTTCTTGCACTCCGCCGTCATCTTTACCTGAAAATAGAATGTTAAATGTTGCATCTCTTTCGAGGTATACAACATTTGAGTCGCTAAAATTTTCGTCTACCTCTATGTCGGGCACATTGGTTACCTTCAAGAAAAAGGTAGGGTCAATAGAGTCCATAGCGGGAATTGTGGTCTTACAACTAGTAGTACATAATGCGATAGCGATTAAGCCAATAAAAAGTTTAGTTTTCATAATCGTGTGTTTTATTTTTTACCTTATAAAGGTAGCCTTGAGACACAGTTTTAAGCTGGGGTAAATCCCCCATTAACAGCGCGTTGAATACTGATAATTTATAAGGGTTTTTAGAGGCGTCTCCACTAGCCTAATGGGTTATCAAGAAAATTTAGGGTATGGGTTATAATTGAAAGAGTACAATCTCATTGTCTTGTCCTTTCACCACAAGAAGCGCTTTGCCTTTGCTTTCAGAAAGAGACACCTGAGAACTTCCAAATACTGGAAAGCCATTCACAAGAGTGCCGTTTTTCTGAAACACATATACTTTCTTTTCTTGTGTTTCTGTGACGGCTATGTAGAGATTTCGGTTGGCTACAAAAAGTTGGGGCTGGGTATAGATACCGAGCGGCAACTCTGCTAATTTTCCATTAATGCGCAACAAGTTATCATCCATCGTAACTTTGGTGCTTCCTTTTGTAATAAAATGGTAGTCGTTAGAAACCCCCAACGTTTGCGAGGTTACTTTTCCATTGGTTGTAATGCTGTGTTTTTGCTTATCCTTGCTGATTACCACAAACGAGCTGCCTTCCCTCTCTATTGGGTTTTCAGAAAAATCAAATTTCCTATTCACAGTTACCCGTGGTTTACCTACACGGCTTACTATATGCAAGGTGCCGTTTTCTTCAGCGATCACCAAATAATCTTTATTGCCCATCCTGATGTGTTCGGCTGGTAAAACAATAGGCGACTTTGCTTTTCTAAACGTAAAACCGTTCACCACCTTCCCTTTGCTATCGTAAAGTAGTATTTCTCTTCCTTGAACAATGGCAAATCGGTATTTACGATTGTTGTCGTAATCGAAAACCGAAAGTGGCTGCGTGATACCATCTTTAAATGTAATCGGAAACGGTCCCACATCTTTCCCATTACGGTCTACGACGTGCAGTTTGTTTTTGGTAGCAAAAGCCATTTGCTTTCTGCCATTTCGAAGTAAGTCTACTTCATGGATTTTCCCTAGAATTGGACCCTCTAGGGTTTTGGTCCAAAGTGTTTTGCCGTTTTCTGAAAAGAGGTGTAATGTGTTAGTAATATCTTGTACACTGATATTCTTGGTTCCCGAGCGGTGGTTACTAAAAAATTGCGGCATGCCCATCACATTATTATCCAGTGTTTTACTGAACAATTCTGATACACCAGCACTCGATTTTTTGGCTCCGTCGTGTTCTTGGCATACAAAATGAACATGCGCAAAATCACGATCAAATCGATATTGAAGCAAAGCAAGAGGAAAAGCTTTTAGAGAAACAGTACCATCCCAAGAGAACGATTCATTTTGTAATGCATTTTTTACTACAGGCGCCACCCCGTCGTTCATGCCATAGGTAAGAAAAGAAGAAGCGTTGCTGATTCGGTTTGAAGCGCTTTCAAAAGCAGCCGATTTCCCTACGGTAGCGTTATTTTTTACTGCGGAAATAATGGTTTCTGCAACTGAATTATTTTCAGCAAACACAAAAAAGTTGTCTAGTTGAAATACTACTGAAACGGAATCGGTTTGTACAAACGGTTTAAAAAGTTCTTTGAAAATTGCGCCATCGTCAAATGTAAATAGGGGAGTGTCCCGAAATGTTGAAATTTCAGAAATGGAAGATGCCAGTGCCTCTTTTGTGAGTTTGGTGTCGATACTCTTTAAAGCGACCGCATTTCCATTTTCATTAAAAAACTCTCCAAATTCATTGGCAGACCCAAACAAATCTAGTTTTCTGATGTCTGCACTGTCGCGTCTAAATTGCTTTAGTTTTTCAGCTAATAATGAAGCATCGCTCATGGTTACTGATACGGCAGTTCTGGCACTTGTGGGGAGAATTGTTTCTAAATCGTTTTGCTGCGGAATTTGCCCCTGAAAAACCGAAAGTAACCTCGGAAGGGTGTCTTGGGCCAATGCAACGCCCGATGCGGAAATCCCGTCCGGACTTAAAATAACATCTAAGGAAGTATGGGTTGCCAATTCACTGAATTCGTTGTTGGCGAATTGATAGGTTTGGTTACGGATAATCGACGTGAGTTCGTTGTTTTTTAAAACCGAAAACGCTTTGTTGAATCCTGCTGAAACAGGACGGGTGTTTTCTAAAAGAGATTGCAATTGTGTTTGGGAAGAACTTATCACAAAAACACTGTCTTTGATGGCTGTAAATCCTACCGCTCCATCTGCTGAAACCCGTTGTATTGAAATGCCTTTGTAGGTTAGGGTTTCGATACTTTTATTCGGAACAGAATCAATCACAAACACTAACGAATCTTGCTTTGTTGCGAGCGTATAATCCCAGGTGCTGTCATTCCGTTTAGACAAGCTTAGTACACTTTCGCCAGTAGGTGAAAGGTACGATAATAAGCTGTTTTTTTGGTGTAACAGTTGGTAGGGTGAGGCTTGATTAAAAGCTGAGAGCAATGAGTTGCTGCTACTTTCCGATTGGAGGGTTTCCAGGTTTTTTATTTTAAGAACCCATACCGCATTATTCGGAACGTATGCAGACAGTTCGGTATCTGACATACGCTTGGTGTCGCAGCCAAAAAGGAATGCGACTAAAACAATTAATACTAGGATGTTTCGAACCATACCTACAAAAATAGCAAGGATTGTAAGGCTTTTTCTATAGTTTTTAAAAGGTTATCGACGTGTTTTCAACAGTCGAAATGATCTGGTTACAACTTCAATTTAAGTTGCTCAGGTAAGAGTTTGAAGCTTTTACGATGATATGGTGTGGCCCCGTATTTTTTTATAGCTTCTCTATGGGCCGCGGTAGGATATCCCTTGTTCTGTTTCCAGCCATAGGCAGGATGTTCGGCGTCTATTTTTTTCATGAAGGCGTCGCGCTCGGTTTTAGCCAGAATAGATGCTGCGGCAATGTGAAGAAATTTTCCGTCGCCTTTAACCACAGTTTCATACGGGATGTCTAAATATGGCTTAAATCGGTTGCCATCTACAGCAATAAATTGTACCGGGGGTTGTAGACGTGCAACACTGCGCTGCATGGCGATGATGGATGCGTTTAGAATGTTAACCTTGTCAATTTCTTCCATCATGACATGGGTCACGGCATAACTAATGGCTTCTTGTTCGATAATCGATTTTAATTCTAGGCGCTTTTTTTCTGAAAGTTGCTTACTGTCTGTTAACCAGGGATGACTAAAATCATCGGGCAGGATAACAGCTGCAGCGGTTACAGGTCCGGCCAAGCACCCGCGTCCCGCCTCATCGGTACCACATTCTATAAGATTTGAATGAATTTTTAGTTGAAGCATAACAAATAGGGGGTAAAGATAGTTAATAGAGGGAAGGTTCAAAATTCGGAATTCAGAATTCAGAAATCAGAATTCAAAATCTTACCTTTGCGTTAAGGAACCCCTGCATGAGAAACCTGTTGCTGCTTTTAATTTGTTGCCTTTTGCCACCCTTCTTGGCGGCGCAAAATGCAACGTCTACCCCTAAAAAGGAACAACGGGAAAAGCCGCCCATAGACTTGTACAAGATAATTTCGCACGATCGCGACACTACCTATGTAGACACCACCCTTACCATCCAGAAAGAATACAAGTTTAATTATTTGCGAAAAGATAATTTTGAGCTGCTTCCTTTTGCCAATGTGGGACAGACGTACAATACCTTGGTGTACGATTTCAGTAATAAGAATTTTAAGCCGTTTTTCGTTGCACAGGGGCATCATTTTAATTACGATCAAATTGAAGATGTTTCCTATTACAATGTACCTACGCCACTCACCGAGCTCTATTTTAAAACTGCCTTTGAGCAGGGGCAGCAATTGGATGCTTTTTTTACGGTAAACACGAGTGAGCAATTTAATTTTAGCATTGCCTACAAAGGAGTACGGTCGTTGGGGCAATACCAGCAAGCGCTTACGAGCACAGGAAATTTCAGATTTACGTCTAATTACCATACCAAAAATAAACGCTACAAAATTCGTGGGCATATTGTTGCACAAGATTTGTTGAATGAGGAAAATGGCGGACTCAGTGATACTTCCATTCCACTTTTTATTAATGACGAAGGCGATTTTGACGACCGCGCCCGGTTGGATGTAAAATTTGAAAATGCCGAAAATAAGCTAGAAGGACTTCGGTTTTATGGTGACCATGAATACGAATTAGTTCGTAAGCGTGATAGCCTTTCGTATAATGTAATCGCTATTGGAAACCGTATCAGTTATGAAGATAAATTTTACGAATACAGACAGGTAGCGCCTTTTGCAGGCTTTGGCGATAGTTATGAAGCAGCCGATTTGAATAAGGAGACGACTTTAGAAGATTTCAACGCACAGGCGTATGCGCGAATGGAGAATTCGGTGCTCGGTAACATTGGGGCCTTTGTTGGATATACCGATTATAATTATGGGTATAATTCGGTGCTGATTCTAGATGAAGGTCGCATCCCGAATCGTTTAAAAGGAAACATTGTGCAATTTGGCGCCAGCTACAAAAAACAGTATCGCGGATTTCAACTGGAAGGCGAGGGAGCCATTAATATTGCAGGTGATTTCGACGGAAATTACCTAAAAGGAACGGCTTCCTTTCGTTTTAATGAAACCAATAAGGTAACCGCCATTGCTAGCATACATTCTGCGGCACCCAATTTTAATTTCTTGCTCTACCAGAGTGATTACGTGAATTATAATTGGAACACTAACTTTGATAATGTGAAGACACAAGAACTACAATTTGTGTTGGAATCTGAGAAACTCTTGAATGCGTCTCTAACGTACACCGGAATAGATGATTTTACTTATTTTGCGGTGGAACCCGATGGCATAACGCCAACCCCGCAACAATTTGGTGAACGGGTAGATTATTTGAAGGTAAAGGCAGAAAAAGAATTTACCTATAAAAAGTTTGCACTGATGAACACGGTGTTGTTTCAGCAGGCACTAACGGGGGGTGAGGTACTGAATGTGCCAGAAATTGTAACGCGCCAAAGTGTGTACTACCAGGATGAATGGTTTAAAAAGGCGGCGTTTATCCAAACGGGGATTTCTTTTAAATACTTTACAGAGTACAACATGAATGCTTACGATCCGGTGCTAGCCGAATTCTATGTGCAGAATGACCAAAAGCTGGGAGGCTTTCCGTTGGTTGATATTTTCTTTAATGCGAAAGTGCGACAGACACGTATTTATTTTAAGTACGAACATGTAAATCAGTTGTTTAATAGCACAAACTCACATTTCTCAGCTCCTGGGTATCCGTATCGTGATGCGGTGATTCGGTTTGGGTTGGTCTGGAATTTCTTTCTTTAGTTAGTAGTTAGTAGTTGGTAGTGAGAAATGAGATTCCTCATTTCCAGCCCGAAAGAAGGTCTGGCGGGCATTCGGAATGACAGAGTAATATCGTTTTCATTCAGAACAGTATCATTGTCATTCAGAGCGCAGCGAAGAATCTATCTAAAACTAAAAATTCTGTATCTTAATAGAATATTTTACTTTCTATTTTTTCCAAATGAAAATCCATGCCGAACACAATTATTTCGTCTATATCCTCACAAACAAGAATAGAACTGTTCTATACACAGGTGTTACGAATACTTTAAAGGAAAGATTGTTTTATCACTGCAATCATGAGCCATTTTCAAAATCATTCACAGCAAAATATAAATGCTATTACTTAATACATTTCGAACATTTTATGAATATTCAAGAGGCGATCGCCAGAGAAAAGCAAATTAAGGGGAAGAGCAGAGCTAAAAAGGAAGCATTAATTGGAAAATTTAATAAAGATTGGGAATTTCTGAATGATAATTTTACGTGAGATTCCTCATTGCCAGCTCGAAAAGGTCTGGCGGGCATTCGGAATGACAGTGTGATATTGTTGTCATTTAGGGCAGTGTCGTTGTCATTCAGAGCGCAGCAAAGAATCTGTCAATAGTTGAAAATACATTTGCGAGAGGGATTGCAGCGGTTACCCCGGATCGCGCTTTAGCGTGAACGGAGTATAAGCATAAAGCCCGACGCTCTATCGTTGCCACAAAAGGCAACTTTGGAGGGGCTCGCCCACAAAAAAACCCGACCAAAAAGCCGGGTCTCTCGTTTTATTTAGAATTTAAGGTAGCTGAGTGATTTTTATTTTCTGAAAAGGAAAATAAAAATAGTATCGAAGCTAGTCTCGTAGCAACCCTCTAGAGATCACAATTTTTTGTATTTCTGAAGTGCCTTCATAAATCTGTGTGATCTTCGCATCGCGCATTAAGCGCTCTACGTGGTATTCTTTCACAAAACCGTTCCCGCCATGAACTTGTACCGCTTCTACTGAAACATCCATCGCAACTTGGCTTGCATATAATTTGGCCATTGCCCCGCTCATGTCGTAATTGTTGCCTTGGTCTTTATCCCACGCAGCTTTCATCACCAAATGGCGTGCGGCTTCGATAGAAGTATGCATGTCAGCCAATTTAAAAGCAATGGCTTGGTGGTTGCAAATTTCGGTACCGAAGGTCTTTCGTACCTTCGAATATTCTTTGGCAAGTTCGTAGGCTCCAGCGGCAATTCCGAGAGCTTGTGCTGCAATCCCTATGCGGCCTCCGCTCAATGTTTTCATCGCAAATTTAAATCCGAAGCCATCTTCGCCAATTCTATTTTCTTTAGGTACTTTTACGTCATTAAAGTTTAGGGTGTGGGTGTCGCTTCCGCGAATCCCCAACTTATCTTCTTTGGGCCCTACTTCAAATCCGTCCCATCCTTTTTCAACAATAAATGCATTAATGCCACGGTGTTTCTTTTCGCGGTCTGTCTGTGCAATGACTAAGTAATAATCTGCAGTACCACCGTTGGTAATCCAGTTTTTTGTACCATTTAGGATATAATGGTCACCTTTATCTATGGCCGTGGTTTTTTGCGAGGTAGCATCGCTCCCAGCTTCGGGCTCACTTAAACAAAAGGCGCCAATAGATTGCCCGGTTGCCAATTTGGTGAGGTATTTTTCTTTTTGGGCTTCTGAACCATATGCTTGCAATCCGTAGCAAACAAGTGAGTTGTTTACAGAAACAATAACTGAGGCAGAGGCATCTATTTTACTCAACTCTTCCATAGCCAGGACATAGCTCACGGTATCCATCCCGCCACCACCGTACTTGGGGTCTACCATCATGCCTAAAAAGCCAAGTTCTCCCATTTTCTTTACTTGTTCGGTTGGGAATTCCTGCTTATTGTCACGTTCAATTACGCCAGGTAGTAATTCTGTTTTGGCAAAATCACGTGCGGCATCGCGAATCATTAAATGTTCTTCGGAAAGAGAAAAATCCATAGCTATATGTTGTTGATAAATTTAAATTGATGGCACTTCCGTACGCAATGTCAAAAATGCTGTGCAAAGATACCCTTAATATGGTAAATCTCAAATTGAAAGCGTCAATTTCCGTACCTCTAAAGTATCATTTTCGCTTTATCGATTTGTAATTTTGAATGTTTTATGCCGAAACTTAGTACCTTTAAATAATGACGGACTTCAAAAAAAATACATACCATGTGCTAGGGATTATGAGCGGGACGTCTCTAGACGGAATTGACATCGCAGAAATTACATTTCACCTTTCAGAAAAACAACAATGGAAGTTTGAGATATTGCAGGCAGTAACTGTTCCCTATCCAAGCCATTGGGTGTCTATTCTGAAAGAGGCCGTACATTTTTCTGAGGGGCGATTAAAAACACTGAACACCAAGTACACAAATTATTTGGCCGAAGTAATTTCGAAAGTTATTACTGAAAAAAAGATTGAAAATTTAGAAGCTATTTGCAGCCACGGCCATACCATTTTGCATCAGCCCGAAAACCGTCGTACCCTTCAAATAGGGAATTTGCAGTTATTGGCCGATTTGCTAGGCGAAACTGTTGTGTGTGATTTTCGGGTGCAGGACGTGGCGTTGGGCGGACAAGGAGCACCGTTGGTGCCAATAGGAGACCAGTTGTTGTTTCCAGAATATGATGCGTGCTTGAATTTGGGCGGATTTGCAAATTGTTCGTTTGAAAAAGAAGGGCAACGTATTGCATACGACATCTGCCCAGTGAATATCGTGTTGAATTCTCTAGCTGAAACGCTCCACCTTCCGTATGACGACAGAGGGAAGATTGCTAGAAACGGAACGATAGACATTAACCTGCTGGACGTGTTGAATACACTTCAGTATTATAAACTAAATCCGCCAAAATCGCTAGGGTTAGAGTGGGTGCAGCAATTCATCTTTCCCGTGTTGGAAAAAGCTAAAATTTCCGCAGAAGATAAAATCGCTACGTTTACAGAGCATGTTGCAGTACAGCTAGCTGCTCAGTTTGCAGAAGAAAGTTCTGTATTAGTCACTGGGGGAGGAGCGTATAACGACTATTTGTTAGAACGTGTTCAATATCATAAAAAACTACGATTAGAAGTGCCAAGCCCACAATTAATAGAGTATAAAGAAGCCTTGGTTTTTGGTTTGTTGGGTGTACTTCGAATGCGAAACGAGGCGAATTGCTTGGCTAGTGTAACGGGGGCGAAACACGACCATTGTAGCGGTATGCTATTTCAAAAGCTAGCGTAGAGGTTGTATCTTTGTACTGCTATGAAAAAAGAAAATACTAAAAAACCAGATCAAGTTGTTTTTGACGAGAAAACACAGAAATACGATGCTGCCCTGAAACCGTACAGTACCAACTTGGGTGCGCCAGCCATCGAGATTGATGACATCACTACTTGGAAAAACAACAACGTTCACAAAGTAAACCATCATTTTAAAACGAAGTTTGAAACCCTGCGAAAAGAGTATCAAGCCATGATGGATACTTTTGAATACAACAACTTAATTTACAGCGCAAAATTTAGTTTTGAACCTGTGATTGGGCAGGTTTACCATTTGTACCGTGCAAAAGATGGCGAACCCTTTTTGTCTATAATTTCTCCTGAAGAATGCTCATGGGAATTTATCGGCAGCTTCACCTTGTCTACCGATAAATTATGGGAGCGCGTCGCTGATCCGGCCAACTAATTATTTTTTTCTAGGATCTTTATGCTGTTTCAGTCCAGTCATCTCCCAATGTGCTAAAGCTATGGGGATATTGCCGATACTATTTAATGTGTCAAAAAATTCTTTTAGCGCAAAAGGCTCATTGTTGGCTTCTTTCATCTTGGCATAATCGGCCAAAGCGTTTTCCAACAGGTATTTTCCAGTGATATAGCTGGTGCCGTATCCAGGTTGCCGTAAGTACAGGTGTTGCTCAAAAATGAGCAGGTCCTTTTCAGTTTTCATCCATCCTCTAGGCGTATATTCTGAATGGATACCGCCAGCTTCTTCCATCGTCATTTCATTTGCATGCGCATACAGCGATCCGAGTCCGCGTGCAGCACGTTGTGCAATCATGATGTATACAATTTCTCGCACCCGAGGGCTGTCGTCATACAATCCGGCCTGCATAAACATTTCTTCAACGGCGGTTGCAGTTCCTTCATTTCGCGAATCGAAAATATTATACAGCAAGGCGTCTTTTCGAACCGGTCTTGGATTAGGTTCATTGTCCATTCTGGCGAGCTCAAACCAATGGTAAAAATGCGAATACAGCGGTCGCGGATCGTAATGTTGCCCAATTCTAAAAAAGTTTCGTTTTTCTTCGGGGATAAATTCGCCAAGATGTGCTCTCAGGGCTGGTTCAAAATAAGGCTTTACAGTTAGGATGTCTTGCTCTTTTAAAAACTTCATAAAACTCTTGGCGGAAGTTTCAGCAAGCATTTTGTACGCTTCCTCCGAATTGGCCGCTGTTAGCTCTGGTAGGTTGCGGTTGCGGTGTTCTTCCAGTTTTAAGGAAGCCCAGGCGCGTGCCAACTCACGTTTTAAAATCATTACTTCATCTTCCCAAGTAAGTGGCACCATGTGTACATTCTGTAAATACCAAGTGTAGTGATCTTTGCCAATACCCGATGGTCCCGTTTTTGTTTCAGCTTCGGCTTCAAGCCAAGAGACCAATTCATTTGTTGAGGTAAGCGCATTTTCGATGGCAGTAAGTACTTCAGGATCATTGGCTAGGGTAGTTTCATTTTTTAACTCGGCAAGTACATCGCTTTGTGCCTTGATGTCTCTAATCCCGGTAATCCACAAATCTCTGGCATTTCCTGTAAGATTCAATTTTGCTTGTTCATTGAGTGGAGGGATAACATTTAGATCGTTGATAAAGCGTTGTTTTTCTGCGGAATTCAATGGGAATGTATAACTCCATAATTCTAATACCGCGTGGTGTGTAGGCCCTTCATGCGCGGGCACGTCACTTTTATAGGTCCATACCGTTTTGTAAAAAGCAGGGTCGCGTTCCCATGGTTTTAACACCCGCTGATTAAATTGATAGCCGTTCATTTCGGCCAATACAATCATATAATCTACTTGGTCGGGGATGGCCCATCCCGTGGTGTCAATGTTCCGTAATTTTTTCCGAAGAATGCTAAAAGCAGCCGTTCGTTGTCGGAATGTTGCCTCGGTATAATCTGGTGCGCCATTTAGTTTGGGCGGATTCTCGAAAGTGCGCCATGCCGTAAAGAAATCGGTGAGTTTTTCGGGGCCGTCAGTTGCTTTTTTCCTAGTTTGTGAAAAAGTGTTGAATGCTAAAACGCATAGCAATAAAGTGGTAAGTAAACGTCTCATGGTTAGATTTTGTGCCACTAAAAGTACTAAAATTTTAAGCAGACAATACCTACTTAAAATAAAGATAATTTAACAAAATGCATATTTCAAAATAGTATATTTGCATTTGTTTGCAAAAACTTACACCAATGTCAAACTGAGCGCAGTCGAAGTGATTTATAATCCGACTTTTTATCGGTCTTCTATTGCGCTCAGACCGACAGGACACCTTTGATATGAAAGAACTACTTAAAAAGTACGAAGAAAAAGCTCCAGAAATTGTTTTCCATTGGAATGATCCAGAAACCGAAGCAGAAGGGTGGACGGTCATTAACTCACTTCGCGGAGGTGCGGCAGGAGGCGGTACACGTATGCGCCCGGGTCTCAATGAAAACGAAGTGCTTTCGTTGGCAAAAACCATGGAAGTGAAGTTTACAGTTTCCGGTCCGGCCATTGGTGGTGCAAAATCGGGTATCAATTTCGATCCAAGTGACCCTCGTAAAAAAGGAGTTTTAGAGCGTTGGTATAAAGCAGTATCTCCCTTGCTAAAAAGCTATTACGGTACAGGTGGCGACCTAAATGTAGATGAAATTCATGAAGTGATTCCCATAACTGAAGAAAGTGGCGTTTGGCACCCGCAAGAAGGTGTGTTCAACGGTCATTTTACACCCACCGAAGCAGATAAAATCAATCGAATTGGCCAATTGAGACAGGGTGTAATCAAGGTATTGGAAAATCTGAACTATTCACCTGATATTTCGCGAAAATACACGGTGGCAGATATGATTACCGGCTATGGCGTGGCGGAAGCAGTGCGCCATTATTACGATATTTACGGAGGTTCGGTAGAAGGGAAGCGGGCCATTGTACAAGGTTTTGGAAACGTAGGAGCCGCGGCAGCCTATTACTTGGCACAGATGGGTGCTAAAGTTGTGGGAATTATCGATAGAGCAGGAGGCATCGTTAATAAAGATGGTTTTTCTTTTGAAGAAATTACAGAGCTCTTCCTCCAAAAAGATGGAAATACGCTTGTGGCAGATAATATGTTATCCTTCGATGAAATCAACGAAAAAATTTGGACGCTAGAATGCGAGGTGTTTGCCCCATGTGCAGCATCACGCTTAATTACGAAAGAACAAATTTCTAGCATGATCGACACCGGTCTGGAAGTGATAAGTTGCGGTGCCAATGTGCCTTTTGCTGATAAAGAGATTTTCTTCGGACCTATCATGGAATACACCGACGAACGGGTGAGTTTAATCCCAGATTTTATCTCTAACTGCGGAATGGCACGGGTGTTTGCCTATTTTATGGAACGGAAGGTACAAATGACCGATGAAGCAATTTTTAATGATACTTCGATGACCATAAAAAATGCGATTCAGAACACATTCGATAATAACAGTACAAAAACAAATATTAGCAAAACGGCTTTTGAAATTGCATTGAATCAATTACTTTAGAAGCGATAACATTATATTAATCAACCTCATTTATGGAGTCAATTATCATCCTCATTTTCGTTATTGGTTATCTTTCAATAACACTAGAACACCCTTTAAAGTTAGACAAAACAGTGCCCGCATTAATCATGGCAGCCCTTATTTGGGCAGTCTTGGCAGTTGGTTTCCACGAGGGTTGGTTTAGCGTTATTGATACTTATGAAAATTCATACAATTTTCTGAGTGGTGGCACCGAAGCCGAACACGGCTTTGAGAATACCCTGCTGCACCATCTAGGGAAAACGGCCGAAATTCTAATATTTCTGATAGGGGCGATGACTATTGTTGAAATCATCGACCTTCACCGTGGATTTGAAATTTTAAAAGGTGCGGTAAAAACAAAAAGTAAGCGGAAGTTGCTATGGATTATTGGAGTTTTAGCATTTATACTCTCAGCAATTATCGACAACCTTACCGCAACTATTGTTCTGGTTACGTTGCTTCGGAAGCTAATCCCAAACAGGGAAACACGATTGTGGTATGCCGCCATGGTGGTAATTGCCGCCAATGCCGGAGGTGCTTGGTCACCCATAGGTGATGTAACGACTACCATGCTTTGGATTGCTAAAAAAGTAACTGCTGGCGGACTTATAGAATTTGTGATTATTCCTTCGGTTGTTTGCTTCGCACTGCCGTTCTTAATAGCAAGTTATATGAAACCTTTCCGCGGAAATCTAGTAACTGAAGAACTTAAGGAAGACGCAATTTCAGAACGTTTGCTCAGTAGTAAAACAATGTTATTCTTAGGCTTGGGGATGATTGTTTCTGTGCCGATTTTCAAAACTGTTACTCACCTGCCGCCTTACATAGGGATGATGTTCGCACTCGGGATTGTTTGGTTGGTTTCAGAATACATACATCCTGAAGAAGATTTCAGCAAAGAAAGAAGACATCTCTATTCTGCACACAAAGCATTATCTAGAATAGAAATTTCTAGTATTCTTTTCTTCCTCGGAATCTTAATGGCAGTTGCCGGATTGGAAAGTTTGGTCTACGGAGTTTCAGCAGAAGGCGATCCAGTAGGAACCTTACGTTACTTAGCTGAGGTGTTACAAGCCGCAATTCCGAATCAGGATGTGGTGGTTATTTTACTCGGGGTATTCTCTGCTATTATCGATAATGTGCCATTAGTGGCCGCTTCAATTGGAATGTACGATAGCCCGACAGATTCAGTATTATGGCACTTTATTGCGTATTCTGCAGGAACAGGGGGTAGTATGCTCATTATTGGTTCTGCTGCTGGTGTGGCCGCAATGGGAATGGAAAAAATCGATTTTATCTGGTACCTAAAAAAAATCGCTTGGTTGGCCTTTGTTGGTTTTATAGCAGGAGCTGGAGTCTTCCTTCTTATTGAAAGAGTGATATTTGCACATTAATAACCTTAACTATTTTTGAATCTCACTAGCTTCTTGTGCTAGTGAGATTCATTGCTTACTACCTTATTTGTTTCAAAACTAGTAGGCGTCTAGACAATTTCGCACACCAAATCCCGTTACCTAATAAACTTAACATCCGCCTATGCTCGCATTTTTTTTACAGGACGGACTTCAAGACACAACAGATCTTGAACCCGTTGTTGAAGAAAAAACCCTCTCTGTTCTTGAACTCATTATGAATGGAGGATTGGGTGCCCAAATTATCATTGGGATTCTCTTTATTTTATTATTCGTAGCAGTGTATATCTATTTTGAACGCCTATTTGCCATTAAGGCAGCGTCTAAAATGGACAATAACTTTATGAACCAAATTCGAGATAATGTTGCTTCTGGCAATGTGCAAGCTGCTAAAGTGCTTTGTGCACAACAAAACACCCCGGTCTCTAGACTTACCGAAAAGGGTATTTCTCGAATTGGGAGCCCTTTAGAAGATATCAATACCGCTATCGAAAATGCGGGTAGATTAGAAGTGTACAAATTGGAAAAAAACGTCAGTATTCTGGCTACCATCGCAGGGGCCGCTCCCATGATCGGTTTTCTGGGTACAGTAATCGGAATGGTATTGGCCTTTCACCAATTGGCCACCAGTAGCGGTCAAGCAGAAATGGGCGCACTGGCAGAAGGTATTTACACCGCCATGACCACCACGGTCGCAGGTCTTATCGTAGGTATTATCGCCTATATGGGATACAATCACCTTGTGGTTCGTACAGATAAGGTGGTGCACCAAATGGAAGCTACTGCAGTCGATTTCCTTGATCTTTTAAACGAGCCAGCATAGTATGAATCTGAGAGGTAGAAATAAAGTAAGCCCCGAGTTCAGTATGAGCTCAATGACCGATATTGTGTTCTTGCTTTTGGTGTTCTTCCTGTTAACATCTCCGGCTATCACACCCGATGCACTGGATCTTATCCTTCCGAAGGCAAAAGGGAAGTCTACAAATCAGCAAAAGGCATCGGTGAGCATCACTAAAGATGGAGCTTATTACGTAAACAAGGAGCGTGTAAGTGAATACAGCATCGAAAAACAATTGCAAACAATCTTGGCGGGTCAAGAAGAACCAACCATTATCTTACGGGCAGAAGAAGGGGTGCCCATCGAAGATGCGGTTTTTGTGATGGACGTCGCCAATAAAAATAACTTTAAACTCGTTTTAGCAGTACGGCCTAATTAATTTGGGCGTTCCCACGCTACAGGCGTGGTCGGGCTTTCGGTAGTCGCTTCCCGATTCCCGATAGCTATCGGGACGGGAGAGCTCCAACATTTCGACAGGCTCAATGTAAACAATACCTCAGTCCCTAACGCATTTTTCTCTCCCCTTGGGAGAGATTTCCGCTTGCCTCCGACGAATGAGGTACGAATAAGAGGAAGGCATAAGGGGAACAATAATGGAAAAATAATACTAATGGAATTCTTAGATACCAAACATAAAAAGAAAAGTATGACCATCACGGTAATCCTACACGTGATACTGCTTATTCTATTGTTTTATGTAGGGATGACCTATCTCGACCCTCCACCAGAGAACGGTATCGCTGTTAATTTCGGAACTACAGATACCGGAAGTGGTAACATACAACCTACAGAACCCATTAAGTCGGCTCCCAAAGAAACTACACCGCCACCCGTTTCCCAACCCAAAACTGAGGTGAACGAAGAGGTGGTAACGCAGAACAACGAAGACGCTCCCGTAATCAAAAAGGAAGAAAAAAAGAAAGTACAGACAGAAACGCCAAAAAAGGTGGAACCTGTAAAAGAAACACCTAAGGTGGTCGAAAAAAAGCCAGATAAAACTACTACCAACGCACTCGATAATCTTATAAACGGTCCTAAAAGCGATGGTACGGCGAAGGGAAGCGAGGGCGATGATCAAACTGGCGGTGATAAAGGAAACCCTAATGGCGATCCTAATGCACAAAGTTATTACGGTACCGGAAAAGGACTCGATGGCGACGGAAATTATCTTTTGGGGGGTAGAAAGCCCCTTAATAAACCTAGGAACCCACAAGAGTGCAATGAAGCAGGTAAGGTGGTGGTAAGTATCGAAGTAGATCGCAACGGTAACGTGATCAGTGCGAAGCCTGGCGTACGCGGTACCACAAACAATACGAAGTGTCTCTTAGACAAGGCCAAAGAAAATGCCATGGCGACACGTTTTAATTCAGATAACAAAGCACCCGCCAAACAAATCGGGAAGATTATCTACAACTTCACGCTTTCACAATAATTATCAGATAAAATCGTACTTTGGTCGGGCTAATGCCATTGTTCTGAGACCAGTTTTTATAAAATACAGCCTCCTTCTTATTGGTGCGCTTTCAATCATTGTTTCTGTAGTTTACGGAAATGAGCAAACCTTGTACATCAAACCAGTATTTCACATAGTACTGTTTCTGTGGTACTTTTCAGTAAAAAAGAAGATAGACGTTAAGTTAGTGTTCTTTTTAGGCTTCGCCCTCACTGCCGAATTCCTTACGGCAATAGATTTTGACGGGTACTACACACTAATCAATATTTTGTTTGCCTGTTACTTTTTTGTCGGCCTATGGTGCATGAAACCTGTCTTACAACAATCAAAATTTACGTTGCGTGGCCAAGAGGTGTTTTTCGGACTGCTTATTACAGGGGTGTTGTTGTACATGGTATACGGGCTCATTTATTATTCTATTCAAGAGTTTCAAGAAAATGTTCCTACGGTGTTAGGTGGTATTTCGTTCTTGTTGTTTACTGGTGGATGCTTTTATGTGACACTCTTTCATTCGCACCCTAAAAAATTCTACCTGTTCGTAGTTGGGAGTTGTTACTTTGTAGTGTGCCTTGGCTATATGGTTTATCAATTATTGCTTCCATCAGATCTGCTAATGGGGCTTGTAAATACCGCCGAAATTATCGCCCAATTCTATTTTGTACTGTTTATGATACATAAACAAGAAATGCTTTCAAAAACAAAATGGTATATCTAGAGGGCTTCTCGTTTAATACATGTTTAGGCTAGATTTTAAGTATATTTACGTTTCAAATATTTGCTATGAAAACGACTATCTACTATTTCTTCGGAATTGCCTTTTTATTAATTTCTTGCAACCAGAATCCTAAAAATCAAGTTTCAAAAGAAAATGTTGAAGTTTCCGAGAAGCGCCCTGCCGATTTTATGTTTCAGCAGCGGGCGTATCCAACAGGAACGATTAAAACCGATGCCTTATCTGAAGCGTTGCAATGGCGAAAACAGCGTATTTCAGAACAAAGAAATGTACTGAATGTTTGGGATTTTGCCGGTCCGTTGAACATTGGTGGCCGTATCACCGATATTGAAATCCCAATAGATGATGCTGACACCTACTATGTGGGGGCCGCTTCGGGGGGGATTTTTAAAACTACAAACGGCGGAAGTACTTGGCAGCCCATTTTTGACGATGAGGGTACACTTTCAATAGGCGATATGGAAATTTCAAAATCCGATACCGATGTTATGTGGGTGGGTACTGGAGAAGTAAACGCAGGTGGTGGTTCGCTAGTCTACGATGGCAACGGAATCTTTAAAACAGAAGACGGCGGAGCAACATGGGAAAATAAAGGGTTGCCTGCCACAGGAAGTATCGGGAAAGTATTGATAGATCCAAACGATGAAGAAACAGTTTTTGTCGCGGCAATGGGACCCTTGTTCAGGAATGATAATAATCGTGGGGTTTATAGAACTCAAGACGGCGGAGCAACATGGGATCAAGTACTTTTTATAGATGACGAAACGGGAGCCATAGATATGGCGATACACCCTTCAAACGGAGATATTCTGTATGCTGCTATGTGGCAACGCGTGCGAAGACCGCAGTTTAATAGTTTTGGTGGTGAAAACTCTGGGCTTTACCGATCTTTAGATGGGGGAGATACATGGACAGAGATGACCAACGGGCTTCCTTCCGTAGCAAGTGAAAAAGGCCGTATTAGTATTGCAATTGCGCCTTCAAATCCAGATGTGCTGTATGCGCGGTATGTGGACGCTGCAGGAAGCATTCAAGGGGTGTATCGAACCAGCAATGGAGGAGATACTTGGACTGAACAAAGCATTAGCGGACTCACAAACGTTGGGTTTCATTGGTGGTTTCGCGGAATTTATGTAGATCCTACCGATGAGAATACGATTTATAATGTAGATTTTGTTGTAGAGAAGTCTACCAATGGTGGCACGAGCTGGTCAACTGCATTTACTGGGGTGCACGTAGACCAACATGCATTAGCCTTTAATAACCAAACGCCAGGAGAAGTGTTGTTAGGCAATGATGGTGGACTCTATTACAGCGATGATGATGGGGCTAGCTCGACTAAAGATCTTACGTTGCCAATTACTCAATTGTACAGGATGTATGTCGATCCGCAAAATGAAGACAAAGTATATGCAGGAGCACAAGACAATAGCACAATGCGTACCACAACTGGGGGGCTATCGAACTGGGATATTATTAACGGTGGCGACGGATTTCAACCCTTGGTAGATGCTACCAATACAAACGTGATATATGCACTTTCACAACGAGGAAATTTTGTAAAATCTACCAACAATGCCGCCTCGTTCGTACCTGCAACCAGCGGAATTCCAGGATCGGCTAGAAAGAACTGGGATACCCCAGTTACTTTTGATCCTGCAAATTCACAAATTTTGTACTATGGAGCCAACCAGCTTTACAAATCTGAGAATGCGGCAGGGAGTTGGACAGCTATTAGTCCAGACCTTACTGATGGTTCTGGAGGTGGAAATCTGACCTATGGAACAATTACCACAATTGATGTTTCACCTTTAGATAGCAACTTGATTTATGTGGGTACAGACGACGGAAATGTTTGGGTAACAAGCAATGGAGGCACTGATTGGGCTAATATTTCCATTGGTATTCCGAATCGGTGGGTGACCAAAGTATTGGCCGATAGAGAAAATATAAATAGAGTGTACGTTACCCTTTCTGGGTACCGCTACGGAGAGGATGATGGAAATGTGTATCTAAGTAATTTTAGAGGGCAAGGCTGGGGTGCGATTGGAGCGAGTTTGCCAGATATTCCTATCAATGATGTAGTAAAAGATGCTAACGGCGTATTGTACTTGGCAACCGATATTGGTGTTTTTGCAGCTGCTTCGGAAGCATACAGTTGGGAGGTGATAGACGGAAACATGCCAGCTGTGGTTGTAAACGACCTCCACATCCATGAACCCTCTAATACATTGTATGCCGCAACCTACGGAAGATCTATTTATAAACTCGACTTAGGTTCGGTTGTTTTGGGAACTTCAGAAGTTGCCCTTCTAGATGACATGTTAGTGTACCCTAATCCTGCAAGTGACAAAGTTCAAATTAAATTGGCTAAACAATCAGGTGAAGCCGCAGTACTCGTAGTTGATGCCCTTGGAAGAACGGTTGCTACATATTCATTCAAAAATAAGCGTACACTTGAAGTACCATTGAGTGGTCTTGAAAGGGGTACTTACTTTTTAAAAGTGAATACCGAAAGCGGAACCGCCACAAAAAAGTTGATTGTAAAATAAGTGTGTCATTAATTATTCAGAAACATTGCAATGGCTTTTTTCGCAACTGCCCATGTACCAACGGGACGGAAAAGCTGCCTATAAAGCAAATTTAGACAATACCGTTGCGCTTTCTGGATTTCTTGGGCATCCAGAAAGCGCCTTCAAAAGCATTCATGTGGCGGGTACCAACGGAAAAGGTTCTACCAGCCATATGCTCGCTTCCATCTTACAGGAAGCAGGATATAACGTCGGGTTGTATACCTCCCCACACCTCAAGGATTTTCGAGAGCGTATTAAAGTGAATGGAACCCCCATTCCGAAACGTTCGGTCACTTCGTTTGTAGCTAAGAACAGAACCTTTTTTGAGAAGCATCAATTGTCTTTTTTTGAAATGACCGTTGGAATGGCATTCGACTATTTCCGAAGAAAAAAAATAGACATTGCCATTGTTGAGGTAGGGATGGGCGGAAGGCTAGACAGCACCAATATCATTACTCCAGAAGTTTCGGTTATTACAAACATTGGGATGGACCATACGCAGTTTCTAGGGAGTACGTTGGCCGAAATTGCTTCGGAAAAGGCGGGAATTATAAAATCGGGCATACCAGTTGTTATTGGTGAAACAACTTCAGAAACCAAGGCTGTTTTCCAGAAAATTTCCGAAGAAAAACATGCGCCCATCTACTTTGCTGAAGAAGAAGTTTTTTCGCACTATCCTTCAGATTTAAAAGGAAATTACCAAAAGATAAATAAGCGTACTGTTCTGAAAACCATTGCGGTGTTGCAAAAATTAGATTGGTCTATTTCAGAAAAGCATATAAAAAACGGACTTCAAAGTGTGGTCGCTAATACAGGTCTGATGGGAAGATGGCAAGTCTTACAAGACTGTCCTAAAGTGATTTGTGACACTGCCCACAATAAAGAAGGGCTTCAGTATGTGCTCGCGCAGTTGCAGGAAGAGGCTTTCCAGAATTTGCATATCGTACTTGGAATGGTTTCAGATAAAGATAGTGCTGCTGTGCTGCCGTTATTCCCTAAAAATGCACAATATTATTTCTGCAAACCTGATATACCACGGGGAATGCCAGCGGAATATATACAGGAGGCTGCAAGCTCTTTTGGATTGCAGGGCAAATGCTATGCTAGTGTTAAAAAAGCATTAGAAACTGCTCAATTACACGCATCAGACCAAGACCTCATTTTTGTGGGTGGAAGTACATTTGTGGTAGCTGAGGTAGTGTAGTTTATTTTGGTAACTTTCAGACATGAAAATAACGCAATTCGTTCAAGTAGTTTCAGAGTATCTCCAAATAGGTATCGGTGTGTTGTTGGCCAGTATTGGTCTAAAAGCATTCTTATTGCCCAATGGGTTTTTAGACGGCGGAGTAACAGGAATCGCCCTGTTGGTAAGTAGCCAAACTAGCTGGGATATTTCCATATTGCTAATGGTATTCAGCATTCCCTTCGTAGTCATGGGGTATTTCACATTATCTAAACGCATTGTTGTAAAAAGTATCATTGCCATATCACTGCTGGCACTTTTAATAAAACTGGAATCGTTTAACACCATTACAGAAGACAAGCTGCTGATCGCTATTTTTGGCGGATTGTTTTTGGGGATGGGAATTGGGCTGGCCATACGGAATGGAGCAGTGCTCGACGGTTCTGAAATATTAGGAATTTTTATCTACGATCGCTTCGGAATAAGCATAGGGAAAACGATTTTATTGTTCAATATTATTTTATTCTCGGTAACGGCTATTTTTATCTCGTTAGAGCTTGCCATGTATTCTATTTTAACATATCTAGTAACCGCCAAGGTCATCGATTTCATTATTGAAGGATTTGAAGATTTTATTGGTTTAATGATTGTTTCTAAACATTCAGCTGCCGTAGAACATGCTATCATTCATCAAATAGGGGTAGGGATGACCATTTATAAAGGCGAATCTGGTTATGGGAATACGGGGAAACAATCTGAAACAAGAATCATTCACACAGTAATAAACCGTATCGATATCAGGAAGCTTACCAAGGTGTTGGACACAGTAGATCCAGATGCTTTTGTGATCGAATTCGATATCAACAACGTTAAAGGAGGTGTGCTCAGGAAATATTTGGACAGAAAAAAATCGAGATCGTTAGATGCATCCTTATTTATCACTAATGAACCGAATGACGCCAACTAAGCGCTTTTAATTCCCTTCTTTTTGATAGTTTTTTGTTTTTGTTTTATCAGGATTGGTAAACAGGCGTTTTAAAAATCCATCACGTTTGGTCGGTGGGCAGTCCATGCTTTCTGAAACTTCTGCACTCATACTACCAAAAGTAGATTTGGTGTATGGGTCAAAATCAGGTTCCTTATTCATTTTCTGAAGTAGTCGTGCGGTAATGGGCAGTGCGGCGTTTGCGCCTTGCCCCAGTCTTGTGCTCTTAAAACCGATGCGATGATCGTCGTGCCCTACCCAGGTAACCGTGACTAAATCTGGCAAGATTCCTACAAACCAAGCATCTTTATTAGATTGTGTCGTACCTGTTTTTCCAGCCAACTCATTTTTAAGTCCGTACGAACTGCGAATCCGCTTTGCGGTTCCTTTGTTTACCACATTTTGCATCATGGCAAGCATTTGTTGGCGGGTAGTTTCTGAAAAGGCTTCCTTTCCGGGTTTTGGGGTGTCAAATTTCTCCAATACTTTTCCTTGTGCATTTTCAATGCGCAGCAAATAGTGTGGGGTAGCTGCCTTTTGCTCGTTAATATAAGCTGAAAACGCCCCAGCAACTTCCCAAATGCTCATTTCTCCTGTTCCTAATGCCAATGAGGGCACTTCGGGTAGTTCACTCGAAATTTTAAGTCGTTCGGCCAGCTGTATGGTGTTCGATATGCCTGTTTTCTCCAAAACCTTTACGGAAACCGTATTTATTGATTGCGTAAGCGCTTCGGTCATACTATAGTTTAAATATTTTTCATTTTTAGAACCCGAATTTGACGGACTCCAATTATTTAGATTTTCATAGGAAACTTGACGTGCCGAAAAATAATCGCAAGGAGACATTCCGTTTTCAAGTGCCGAAGTGTACACGATGGGTTTAAAAATAGATCCCACTTGGCGTCTGCTTTGCACGTGGTCATACTTGAAATGCTCAAAATCTACGCCGCCAATCCAAGTTTTAATGGCACCATCTTTCCCAATAATCAAGGTTCCGGTGTTCAAGGATCGTAGGTAATACTCAAGACTATCCAAAGTACTAAATCGAACTTTGCTTCGTCTGCCAAATCGGGACACAGTCATTTTTCGTTTTACGTTTAGGGAATCAAGAATGGCTTCTTCAGAATATCCTTTTTCCTTTAGTTTTTTGTAGACTTCAAGTGTGGTCACTTTTCGCTTAAACAAATCACTAGTGCGTTTCCACGGTGCTTTACTTCCGTATTCGTTTTCAAATTGATCTTGAAGTTTCTCAAGATGTTCCCGAGTGGCAAGTTCTGCCATCTCTTGCATTTTTTTATCGATGGTAGTGTAGATTTTAAGTCCGCTAGTATACAAATTCGGTTGTTTCAGGAGATTTGTATTCTCTTTGCACCAAGTAAGCATACGTTGGCGGAGTTTCTCCCTGAAGTAAGGCGCCAATCCGCGCTGCTCATCAAAACTCGCAAAATCGATTTCTAACGGCTCTTCACGGTGTTTTTGAAGTGCTTCTTCGGAAATAAAATTGTACTTGTGCATCTGGTCAAGCACAACATTACGTCTTGTAATGCTACGTTCAGGATGCTTGTTGGGGTTGTAATATGTGGTTGCTTTTAAGGTGCCCACTAGTGTTGCAGCTTCAGCTACGGTAAGTTCTTTCGTAGGTTTGTTGAAAAACTTACGAGAGGCACTTTCGATGCCGTGTGTATTTCCGCTGAAAGGAGCCGAATTAAGATAGAGGGCAAGAATGGTTTCTTTATCATATACTGTTTCCAGTTTTCTCGCAATAAAAATTTCTTTTGTCTTTGCGACGGGCATAGTGAATATCCCGAATGGTTTGCGTTTGTAAAGATTTTTGGCCAATTGTTGGGTTAAGGTGCTTCCGCCCCCCGACGATTTGTTTTGTAGTAAAATCGATTTCCATACTACCCGGAAAAGGCTTCGGGTGTCGATTCCGTTATGGTCATAAAAACGCACATCTTCTGTGGCGATAAGTGCGTCGCGCACATGCATAGGAACGCTATCTAAAGGAATCGGTTGCCGATTTTCAATATAAAACTTTCCGATGAGCTCATTATTGATATCGTAGAATTCTGAGGCTCGATACAGGGAGAGTTCTTTTAGTTCTTTTTCAGAAGGCAGTGCGCCCCAGAGCCCAAAATAAACCGTGCCAATGAACAGGCAAAACAAACCGAAAATAATACCAAAAACAATGGCGATCTTTGTAAGGAGTTTCTTGAAGGAGATGCGTCTTTTCATTAGAATTGGGAATATTGCAAGATACTGAATAAGGACAAGTGCGTTATTTGTTCTGAAGAATTTTTGGCGTAGCATTCTATTAAAAAAAGATATTTATTTTCGCTAAATATGTTTGCGGAAAAGAAAAAGGGTTTTATATTTGCAACCGCTAACAAAGCAAGGGCGCGTAGCTCAGTTGGTTCAGAGCACTTGGTTTACACCCAAGGGGTCAGGGGTTCGAATCCCTTCGCGCCCACATTAATTGAAAAATCCACATTGAAAGATGTGGATTTTTTTGTTTCAAAAGGTCACGAGCTTGCTCGATGGACTGTTGAAACAAAAAAAACACAACGCCATAGGGCGTTGTAGATTTTGCACTTGCAGGAGCGGTTTCGCTCTGGGATGTTTAGCGCAGCTAAAGAATCCCGGTGATTGATGCTGGATAGAATACAACGCCACAGCGCGTTGTGGGTTTGGGGCCATTTTGCTAGTTAATATTAGGCTTTTTTCTCAAGGGAACGCACAAACTCGATAAGTTCAATCTCAGCATGTACTCCGTATGCGCTGCTTAAACAGCCTTTTGTACCATCGTTGCATTCAATCAGGAATAGGATGGAACTATCGCTTGGGTCATTCATGCCTTCGTGGCGGCAATATTCTACCAAGGTGCAGTCTGATTTGCTATATTTTTTATTATTTGTACGGCAAATCAAATGTCCTTCACGATACATAAAGTCACTCGTGTAACCTTCTTTACGGGCTGCTTCTATATCTTCTAACAGCGTATTTTTTTCTGAAAGTATCATATTTTATCAATTAAAATTTTCGCCTGGCTCTTCTGAAATCCCCAATACATTGTACAGCGTTGCAATGGCTTCTAGGCGTTTTACGGTAATTTCATTTTCTTTTAACGAAGCATCTATGAGTTTCTGTTCTCGTGAATTAATGAGGAATAAAGAACTTTCGCCTAATGAAAACTTGCGTTCTTCTGCTGCTACCAATGTTCTGTAATCTTCCACAATTTCTTTGACCAATTCATTTTGCCTTCCCAATGAATTGATTTCGGTACGGGCTGCGGTGATCTTATTTTGCAGTGAAAGGGTGGTTCCGTTACGTTCAAAGTTGGCATCTTGTAATTTTAAATTTGCCAAACGGAGATCGCCACGTTCTTTCCGAAGAAACAATGGGATGCTAATATTCACAAAGGCCTTGTAATTTGCGGTATTAAAAGAACTGACTTGATCATATTCGGTAGACAAAAAATTGTATTGTAAGTCCACTTTGGGGAGTAACCTATTTCTTTTGAGCCTCCTGTCGACGGTAAGACTTCCAATTTTGGCATCCAAGCTTCGTAATTTGGGATGTTCTTCCAATAAAATATTCGCGTTGGTGTCATCAAGGGCTAATGAAAGTTGAAAAGCTTCCACGAGTGGCGCTTCTGGTTGCACACTTTCTTCTATTTCTAATGGTACATTATCAATCCACAGAAAATTACTTGCATACAGTGCTGCCTTGCGTTGTTTTAAGTTCGCTTCTTCTAAATTCAAGAGCCGGTTTTGGTAGGTAATGCGTGCTTCAGTAATGTCAATTGCCGCCGTTTCACCTACTTCAGAGCTTCTAGTAACCGCATTAAGGCGTGTTTCCGCATTTTCCACAAACGAAGCATAAATCTGTTGCTCATTGGTAAATTGCAACCAGTCTAAATATGCTTTGCTCGCTTCAAAAAGCAGGTTGTTTACCAATAAATCTTGGTCTGCCTTACTTTGCTCTAAAAAGAATTTTGCTTTTTTTAGATCTGCCATCCGATCGTTGATGAGCAATCCCTGGGCGGCCGAAAATGAAATCCCTGCACTGTAGAGCCCATTGTCGGGCACAGTTAAACTCGGATCGAGGAACGCTCCTGTATTTTCTTCAAAATTAGCCTTCAATTCAATCCCGTACCACGTTGGTATTTTAAATGCGGCATTCAATTGGTCATAGTACTCAGTATCTTTAAACTTCTTTCGATCATAATCTACTTCAATTTTTGGGTCAAATCCGCCCCTTGCCTTCAACAAATTAGCTTCGCCCATCGTGAGGGTAAGTTTGGCTTGTTTCATGAGCGGATGGTGTTTTTTTACATATCCCAGATACTCCTCAAACGAAAGTATATTCTCTAGAGGAATTGCGTCAGTTTGGGCGTTCAAAACCAACATGCTACTAAGACAGTAAAAGAATATTAAAACGCTTATAAATCGATTCATTTCTTTTGGTCTTTTGTGGTTTGTGTTCCGTCAGGCTGGTAATAGTTAGGGGGAAAGCCGTTCAGTCTTCGCCACAGTTCATACCAAATCGGGACATCTTCCAATAGGGCAATGGTGTAAGCGCCCGAACCTACGCGAACATTTTGCGGCCAGATTCCTTCTGAATCGTCAGGTGCAATTAAAATCCTGAATTTTCCGTTTTCGCTTATAAATGTCTCAACGGCAACGATTTTTCCACCGTAGGTACCAAAAGATGCATTGGGCCAACCGCTAAAGAATATAGCCGGCCATCCATCAAATTGAATACGCACTTCTTCGCCCAAATGCATTAATGGTAAGTCGATTGGGTCTACGTAAGTTTCGACTGCCAAATCGTAATTTGCTGGCATGATACCCACCAAGCGCTCTCCTTCTTTAAAGGTTTCGCCTATACCGCCTCGAATGGCTTTGTTGATATAGCCATCTTGTGGAGCGGTAACATAGTACAATTCATTTCGCATTCGATAATTTGTAGCTTGGTTGTTTAATTTTGAAACCTGTGCTTCGGTATCGTACTGGTTCGATTCTGCCGTGTACTTTTCACTCAATGATTTCGCGATCTTGTCGCCGTATTCTGCTGAAATTCTAGAGATTTCAAGATTGGCATTCAGCACCTCATTTCGACTCGCCAACAAACTATTCTGTTGTGAAATTAACTTGGCTTGTGTTTCCTGTAATTTTAGCCGCTTTGCTTCTACATCGGTCATGGCTTTTAAGCCTTCTTCTTGCAACGTTTGTGTACGGTCATATTGCCGTTGTGCAATGATGTTATTTGTTTTTGCGGCCTCTAGGTCGATACTGTCACTAGTCACCTTCAACTTTGCCTGAGCTAATTTGTTTTTAGCCTGTGATAATTTTAGCGAACGTTCGTTGCCGAGTGCAGCGGCTTGATTTTCTAATGCTTTAATTTTTTCTTGATACGAAACAACCGACCTGCTTTTAGCGTCGCGTTGTTGGTTGGTTCTGGCGACCAGCTCAGGGTCTTGGTATTCGTTTTTTATTTCAGAAATAAACAGAATGGTATCACCTTTCTGAACAAAGTCACCCTCTTTTACATACCACTTTTCAATGCGTCCAGGAATCTGTGACTGGATGGTTTGGGGACGTTGGTCTGGTGTGAGGGTGGTAACAAACCCATTACCGCTCACATTTTGTGTCCATGGTAAAAAAAGAATAAGGATTCCTACTATGGCGAAAACACCAATAAACCTGCTAAACCATTTACTGTGGTTTTTATGAAGCACTTTTCGAAACGAACTATATGTCTCGAGCGCAACAGTCTTGTTAAGTTGGTTGTGTGAAATATTAAGCATCGTTTCCGTTTTTTGAGTGTATGATACCGTCTTTTAATTCAATAATATTTGTTGCATACTGCTCCCATAAATTGTTTCTGCTGGCTACAATTAGTGCCCACGGCCGTTCAGGAGCGCATAAATAGTGAATGATCTGTTTTGCTTCTTCGCGATCACAATGCTCTAATGGATCTTTTAACAAAAGTAATTTCGGATTGTTAATGATTGCTCGTGCCAATATGATACGTCGCGCAATCGTAAAAGAAATACGACTTCCGTCAGAATATAATTTTGTTTGAAGTCCGTTGGGCTGTTCTTTGATAAATGACAAGAGCCCTAAGTTTTTTAGCACTTCATGTAATTGGTCACTCGAAATATTTTCATCTCCAAATGTGATGTTTTCTAAGATCGAACCTTCAAAAGGTAGCTGTCCTGGTAGTACCTGGCCAACATACGATCTAAACTTATTGGGCATGACCCCTTTCATTGAAACATTGTTGATATAAATATACCCGCTCGTCACCTCATTTAGTCCTGAAATCAGTTTCAATAAAGATGTTTTTCCCGAACCAGATGCTCCGGTGAGCAACATCCGGTCTTTAGTTGTAATACTAAAATTGATATTTTTTAGGATACTTTTGTTGTCTGGGGTTGTGTAGGCAACTTCATCCAATTCTAGCGATAATGGTTGGTCTACTTCAAACGGATTTTCACCATCTTGCGGCTCTAATTCTTTATCAACCACCTGACCTATTTTTTCTAACGAAGTAAGTACGTCGTAGAATGATTCTAGACCTGTGATAAGCTTTTCTACCGAACTCATTACCAAAATGATAATGATTTCAGCAGCAACAAACTGCCCAATATTCATTTGCTGATTCAATACAAGTAATCCGCCAATGATCAATAATCCTGCAGTAACCAGTACTTTAAAACCAATCATTTGAACAAATTGTAGTACCAATATTTTAAAGTGGCTTTCTCTGGCCTCAAGGTATTCAGTAGTTAAGGCGTCGTTTTGCTGCATTGCTAACTGTGTTCTACCAGAGAGTTTAAAGCTAATAAGTGATCGGGCCACTTCTTGAATCCAATGTGCTACTTTATATTTTTCCTTAGACTCGTTTAGGCTTGTTTCCAATCCTCTGCGGGCAGTGTATTTAAATACCACATAGATAAGAATAACTAGTAAAAGACCGTAAATGATAAAGAAGGGATGGTAAAATGATAGCAGAATCAATCCGAATAGAATTTGTAAAAAAGCTGCTGGAAAATCCAAAAGGATTTTAGCAAGTCCTTTTTGAACGGTTAAGGTGTCGAAAAAACGATTTGCTAATTCTGGCGGATAATAATTTCGGAGCTCGCTCATTTTTATCTTCGGAAAGCGATACGTAAACTCGAACGATGATCTTGTGAAGATTTTCTGTTGTATATTTTCAAGTATGCGTATCTGCATGAGTTGAAGAATACCGTGAAATGCTACCCCTAGTGTAACCAGTATTACAAGTACAATCCATGAGGTAGAAACTTGCGCACCTTGTATGAGGTTAATGATAGCCTGAATTCCCAATGGAAGTGTTAAGGCAACCAAACCTGCGAAAATGGCGTAATAAAAGATTTGCTTTATATCTTGCTTATCAAGTTCTAATAGGCCAACAAAGCGTTTCCAGGGCGACATGATTTCTTTCATCTAAGAGGAAATTTTAAAGGGTTTAATCTGCTTTAGGTGTTTAACGTATGCTGCTCAGCACTAAATCTTTATAAAATCTAACAATGTTATTTTTACCTATTTCAACATCTGTGAGCGAAGGTAAATGTTGAGAAAAATAGTGTTGGTGGTGTGCACCTTCAATAACAGTAGAGATAAGCATATGCGGAAACTCGTAGTTGGGGTTGAGTTCTAGTACCATATCGCTTACCTTTTGGACCACGCTTTTATACGTTCGGTAAAAGCCTTTTTCATTCTCTTTATCTACGTCTTTGGTGTGATAGGCTTTTGAAGATTCGGTAATGATGATGCGCTGTAACATTTCTTCGTTCACAAAAGAAATGGTTTGGTCCTTTTTAATCTTGGCTGTTAGGATACCAATGGCGTTCGTAAGTTTTTCTTCGGAAGGCGGCACATTGGTGGTTGCTACCGCCAAACGGTAAGATACCCAGCTCCAATACCAGTTTAATAAGTATACCAGCAACGCATGTTTGCTGTCGAAATAACGATAAATAGACGATTCGTTCGATCCTATTTTAGCGCCTAGTTTTTTAAAAGTAAAACCTTCAAAGCCTAATTCGTCTATCAATTGAATGCTTTGCGATACTATTTTTTTACCGAGTTCGGAAGACTCTGGGTCTTTGGTGTAAAGTGCCGGGTCGATTCTAATCTGTATTGGTAATGTTTTCATACCGACAAAAGTAATAGTAATACTATCAATAAATAATAGTTTAACTGTTAATTAACAAAGTAATGCTATTAACACTTTATTTTTGAAGAAAAAGAATAGTTATGATGGTACTTAAAGCAATAGATGGAAATAAAGAAAAGTTAGAAGCGATTGCAACGCTTTTAATATCAGAAAGGTTATTGGCAAATGCGACTATTGATGCCCCTGCGGTATTTTATGAAGCAGATACAATTGGAGTTCCTCAGAAAAAACAAACGCATGTATTAAGTGGAATTTCAAAATCGTTGTTGTTCAAGACAATCAATGACTTACTGCGGAGTACATATCAAGACGAGATGCCATTGTTGTATTCTGAACCTATCATCATGCTCGATCCAGAGCATACCGAACAGATAATTGCAAAACTCGTTAAAACCTAACTAAGTTTTTCTATTTTTACTGCACTAGAAGGGGCTATTAACTCAGTTGGTTCAGAGTGTCACGTCGACAACGTGGAAGTCATTGGTTCGAATCCAATATGGCCCACAATTTCCCTTTATAAAAGTTCTAAAACACGTTCTAGGGCCATTCCTCTAGAGCCTTTTATCAGAATGGTGCTTGCTTCAAGTTTTTCTGCGCTTAGTTTTTCTTTTAGCATTTCAAAAGAAGGAAAGCGTGCTATTTTTGAGTCTGTACCCTTGGTCTTGTTGAAATTTTCACCCACCAAAAACACGGTCCCAAGTTGTTTTTCTGAAAGAATATCTGCAATATATTGATGTTCTGCAGCTGCCGTAGTGCCCAATTCAAACATGTCGCCCAAAATTAAAACTTTAGTAGCTCCTTTGCTTTGTTCAAAGTTTTCGATGGCGGCTAACATGCTCGTTGGGTTCGCATTGTAGGCGTCTAATAAAATAGTATGCCCCGCTTTTTTTAGTAGTTGCGACCTATTGTTTTCTGGAACGTAACCTTCAATCGCTTTTCTAATGTTGTTGGCAGAAACCTTGAAATATTGACCAATGGTAATGGCAGCAGCAATATTGTGGAAATTATAGAGGCCTACCATATTACTCTGTATCACCACATCTTGATATTCAACTTTTAATTTCCCTGAGGCATCGAGTAGTTTGACGTGGCAATCTTGGATATCATTACCGAAGGTATAGCGTTTCAGAGGTTTCGATAATTCAACTTGCTTTGGGTCGTTACCGTTTATAAATGCCAATCCGTCTGCTTTTTTGAGGTATGCATATAGCTCTGTTTTACCCTTTATTACCCCTTCCAAACTTCCGAATCCTTCTAAATGCGCTTTGCCAAAATTGGTGATATAGCCGTAATTTGGTTGGGCAATTTCACTTAGTGCCGCGATTTCTCGCAGATGGTTGGCGCCCATTTCAACAATACCTATTTCCGTACTAGAGTCCATGGAAAGTAACGTAAGGGGCACACCGATGTGGTTGTTTAAATTTCCTTTGGTGGCACTAACATCATGCGTAGTAGACAGCACCTCCCGTATCAATTCTTTTGAGGTAGTCTTTCCGTTGCTGCCAGTGAGTGCAATAATGGGTAAGTCTAGATAGCGCCGGTGAAATGACGCTAATTTTTGTAGGAGTGTTAATACATCTTTACACAAAATGGTCTCACCGCTATTTCTGTGGTAACGCATGTCGTCGATAACCACGTGTGATGCGCCTTTGTTTAGGGCTTCATCTGTGAAAGTGTTTCCATCGAAGTTGTCGCCCTTGAGTGCAAAAAATAGGCAGTTTTTGTTGATTTTTCTGGTATCGGTGCAAACGCCAGAACTTTCTAAAAATAGTTGGTGTAGGGCTTCAATTTTCAACGTTCAACAGTTTAGGATGATATCGTAAAGGTATAAAAAAACCCTCCTTAACTTTGATAGCCTAAGGAGGGTTTTTTATGTTTTGTTAACGGCCTAGTGTCTTGGGCGTTTTCCTTTTTTAGATTTAGAGCCTACACGGGACATGGCGCATCTAAAGCCAATGTAGTCTGTAGCCATATCTTGAGGGAAGTAGCGACGCTGAGCTGGATCTAACCAGTAATCGCGGTCTCTCCATGATCCTCCTTTGTAAACGCGCACTTCATTGTCGATAAGGGTTGTTCGAGAACCTGATTTATCGTATGATCTGTCTAAAGTTCCTGAACTATCTGCTGATACGCTGTGCTTTGGAGAGTTATACATACGCTTCGATTCGTCTTCGCTTTCTCCTTGGCTATCAAAATCGCTAAAAGAAGAATAGTAACGTGTAGAACGCTTGTCTCCATCTCGGTAATCACGGTTGTCGCTGTCTGAGAAGTTAGTTCTCAAGTAAGTCTCTTCTTCGTCAATTGGTATTTGTGCAATCTCCCCAGGGAAATTTCTTGCAATAATTTTACCATTGCTCAGTGTGTCGTATACAATTGAATCTGCAGTTACGATTTTTACTTTTCCGTCTTCACCTATTGCATTTTTGGTGTAAACATTTCCACGGTAGTAGTTAAAATCGTTAAATTCATCATCTACGATAGGTCGGTATACATCTGCTACCCACTCGGCAACATTACCTGCCATATCGTAAAGACCGTAGTCATTTGGCTCGTACGACTTCACTTCAGCTGTGATATCGGCACCATCATCACTCCATCCCGCAATACCTCCGTAGTCACCATCGCCTTGCTTAAAGTTGGCCAATTGATCTCCACGGCTTCTTCTTTTACCAGAACGGGTATATTGTCCGTCCCATGGATATTTTTTTCTTCCTCGGTATACGTTGTAATTTCGAAGTCCAACCAGACCAAGTGCGGCATATTCCCATTCGGCTTCCGTAGGTAGTCTGTACTCAGGTAATAGCAAACCATCCTTACGTTGCACATATAAGTTGGTACTATCCTTGTTCTTTTTTGCCAAGCTGGCAGAACGCTTACCTCCTTTGGTAATAGAATCATTACCTCCGTAGGTCATTGTAGGAGCGTTTAAATAAGTTTGTGTGCTAAATGTTTCACCTGGCTCTACGTCATAACGGGCGTTTCGAGCGGTAAAACCTTCTTCTTCTAAGATAAGCTCATTTACACGGTCACTTCTCCAATTGCTGAATTCTACTGCCTGTAACCAGCTAACACCAACTACCGGGTAATCTGCATAGGCAGGGTGGCGTAAGTAATTGTTTGTCATTACTTCGTTAAACCCTAGACGGTTTCTCCAAACCAAGGTGTCCGGTACGGCACCGTTGTAAATTCTTCTGTATTGTTCTTCTTCTGGAGGGAATACTCGTTTTAACCAATCTAAATATTCAAGGTACATTAAGTTGGTAACCTCGGTCTCGTCCATATAGAAAGACTGAACGTGTTGCTGGTTGGGAGAGTTGTTCCAATCGTGCATCGGGTCATCCTGTACACGCCCCATGGTAAAAGTTCCACCTTCGATAAAAACAAGTCCAGGACCTGTTTCTTGCTCTTTGGCTTTAGGGTTGTACTGAAAACCACCTTCTTTCGAATTCATTTTCCAGCCCGTTGCTCTAGAACTATTTTTATAGTCTCTAGATTTGTTACAGCTTGCAACGAGGGCAGTTACAGCTAACAATAATAGTGCTTTTAAGGCTAAGTTTTTTATCATGTTCATAGGTTCAATTATGAAAAAATTGGGTTCGCAATATAACAATTAACGCTAAAAGCACAATAATATTTTACTATTTATGCGCTGTAAGGCTACTATTTTATACTCGACCCAGTGTTAAACGTTGCATTTTTTTAATTATTATGGAAAATGTCTTATTCTTCAGAAAAACTTTAAAATTGCAGGCATACTAACCGTATATTTGAAGCGTTACTTATTATGATGAAAAAGCTATTACTCCTGCTGGTTTTAACGATATCTTTCCAGACGGTCTTTTCGCAGCGCGAACAGATTATCATTCCCTGGAATAGTACTGCAACCAAAACGGTGCAAAATGGTGCAAAACAGGATAAAGATTCTAATGCCCTTGATACCAGCGGATTGCAACTAACAGAAGAAACACTACTCTTTCAAAAACTTTGGAAAGATTCAGGTGTTGCAGACCAGAATTCCCTTGAAATTTCGAATGTAGTTTACGCTCCGCTAACTGCGGCCGAACAGAAAAGAATTAATAAGGCGTTGGTGCCTACAAAATTTAAGGCCAATATCGCTTCCCTCGATGCAAGAGGCGAGATTAGAACGCGGGTTACCATATCTCCTGTAATTAAACAAGGGGGTCGTTATCAAAAAATCGTGTCGTTTTCAGCTTCGTATCGCTACAAAAGCCCAAATCGCTCGGTCAACAGAATGCCTATCACTAATTCGGTGCTCGCGTCTGGTAATTGGTATAAATTTAAGGTTGATGAAACTGGCGTTTACAGGCTTACAAAAGATTTTCTGAATAGCATCGGCATGAATACAGATGGAGTAGACCCTCGTAATATTAAGGTGTACGGCCACGGTGGAAAGCCATTGCCATTGTATTCTGGTATTCCAGTAGCATTCGATTTGCCCGAAAATTCAATTCAGGTAGTGGGGGAGGCAGATGGTTCTTTCGATTCTGGTGATTTTGTTTTATTCTACGGAATTGGAACAAAAGGATATGACCTTGAAAATGATACCAACCTGAATCCGTATTCTGATGAAGCATATTATTACATTACGGCTTCTGGTGGCCCTGGAAAACGAGTGCAACCTATGGTAGAACCTTCAGGGAATGCAACCACAACCATTTCAACATTCGATGATTATAAGTTTCACGAATTAGACGAAGTTAGTCCAGCACGTGTAGGTAGGCGCTGGTTCGGGAACAGATTCGATATAGAGAATGTGCAGGAATTCGACTTCCAGTTTCCGAATATCGTTTCGCAAGAACCCATGAGTGTGGTTGTAAAAGTTGCCGCCGCATCTGAAACTTCAAGTTCTATGGCAGTCACTGTAAACAGTGCGAGCTTAGAGCCCATATCCATCCAGCCTGTAACGGGGATTGTCCTGCTTCGTACCAATAATAGAACATACGAAGTGCCTTCGGGTAATGAAATAGTAAATGTTACCCTAGAGTATAATAACCTCGGCAACCCTTCGGCCATAGGCTATCTCGATTATATAGGGATTACTGCCAAAAGAAGATTGTTAGGTGCTGGTTTGCAGTTGCCTTTTCAGTACAATGATGCAGCTACGCTCTCAGGTATAGCTTCGTATGAAATTACTAATGCTGCTGGGTTTACCCAGGTTTGGGATGTTACAACGCCTGAGAATATTACTCAAATAAGCAATGACACCGGCAGTAGCAGCTTCAGTTTTAAAGCCAATCTTGGACAGCTCAGGAAGTATGTAGCCATAGACCCTAGCAACTATTTCGAACCGTTAGAAGCTCTTAACAGCAATGTCCCCAACCAAGATTTGAAGGGAAGCATCCTCGCAGACGCTTCAGGAAGTTTCAGCGACCTGGATTACCTTATAATTACTTCGCCCTTTTTATTGCAACCTGCCCTTAGACTTGCAGATCATCATAGAAACTTGAGTGGGATGCGTGTAAAAGTGGTGACTACCGATAAGATTTATCAAGAGTTCAGCTCTGGCAAGCAAGATGTAGCTGGTATTCGAAATTTTGTACGCTATATATACAATAATGCATCGTCACCATCTAACGCGCTTAAATACCTTTGTTTGTTTGGAGATACGTCTGTCGATTATAAAAATAGACTTCCCAATAATAATAATGTTGTTCCAACCTACCATCGATTGCAAAGTACGAGTACGGCGACTTCATTTATGAGCGATGATTTCTTCGGAAATATAGGTGCTTTTGAAGGTACTATTGGTGGGGAATCGATTGATGAGTTTGGTGATACGCTCCCAGATATCGATAATTTAGATATTGCTGTGGGCCGTATTTTGGCAGACAATGTACAATTGGCAAACTCAATGGTAGACAAGATTGTAAATTACGCTTCGCGATCTTCCTACGGAAACTGGAGAAACAACTTTATCTTAATTTCAGATGACGTAGATGCGCCATTTGAATATCGTGACCTAGAATTAAATTTAGACAATCTTGGAGATCAGATTTCAAATAATAAGCGCTATATAAATGTAAAGAAAATCCATACCGATGCTTTTCTGCAAGAAGCTTCCGCAGGAGGAAATCGCTATCCAACGGTAACGAAGGAAATTCAGAATAAAACTGAAGTAGGGGCACTTGTAATCAATTACTTTGGTCACGGAGGTGAAGACGGGCTCGCCAAAGAGTTTATCTATAACAAACAGGTCGCAGAAAATCTCAGGAACCCAGACAATCTACCATGTATAGTAACGGTGACTTGTGAATTCACCAAATTTGACGACCCACAACGAATTACAGCTGGCGAACTTACATTTTGGAATCCAGAAGGAGGTGCGGTGTCTTTAATTACTACCACACGATCTATATTTGTTTCTACTGGGGTAGAGTTTAACCAGAAATTGGCACCACAATTATTTGGATATGCTGGTAATAGATTAGGCGTACCGCCAACTCCCGCCGAAGCAACACGGCTAGCAAAGAATAATATAGTAGATAATACAAGGCGCGTAGTGTTTTTTATTGGGGATCCTGCGTCTAATTTGGCGTTTCCAACCCCAGGAATTAGGCTTACAACTATTAACGGCCAACCCATAACAGCTAGTAGCCCACCGCTTCGTGCCTTAGATCGAGTAACACTAGGTGGAGAAGTGGCTGATATTAATGGAAATTTACTATCCAACTACAATGGTATTTTGGAAGCAAAATTATTTGATAAGAATGTACAGCGACAAACGTTGGGAAATGATGGTACCCGAGATACCACTACCGATTACGACGACGACGGTGATTTCAACAATCTACTTATCTTAGATTTCAAAACTTTGGGAGAAGGACTGTTTAATGGGCAGGCAACTGTAACCAATGGTCGATTTGAATTTGAATTTGTAGTGCCTAGAGATATCCAAATTCCTGTAGGTGAAGCACGACTCAGCTTATATTCGCAAAATAATGTTGCACTTGAAGACCAAACGGGCGTCAATGAAGTGTTGCGCGTAGGTGGCCTCAATGAAAATGCAGCTGCAGATAACACCGGGCCTCGAATTAACCTCTTCATGAACGACGAGAGTTTTGTTTCTGGTGGAATCACAAATGATAGTCCGATACTGTTAGCCAAGCTGGAAGATGAAAACGGAATCAATACCGCCAGTGGTATTGGCCATGATATCATAGCTATTTTAGATGGTGACGAATCGAATCCGATTGTCCTAAACGAATTTTACCAAGCTGAAGTAGACGATTTCACACGCGGAACAACTACTTACAATTTAAGAGATCTTGAAAAGGGTCTCCATACTCTGTCGTTTCGCGCATGGGATGTGTATAACAATTCATCTACCGCAGATATCCAATTTATTGTTACGGGTAACGACGAGCTGGAAATTACGCGCGTTCTAAATTACCCAAATCCTTTTGTAAATTACACCGAATTCTGGTTCAATCATAACCGCCCTTTTGAGCCTTTGGAAGTTCAGGTTCAGGTTTTTACCGTAACTGGTAAGGTGGTGTGGACAAAAAATCAGACGATCACGACCGATGGTTTCTTATCTCGTGAGATTGTATGGGACGGAAAAGATGATTTCGGCGATAGAATAGGAAAAGGTGTTTATGTATATAAGATTACTGTAAAATCTCCGTTAACCAATAAGCAAGTTGAAAAATTTGAAAAACTTGTAATTCTTTAATAATTCAAAATTAAACCTATATTTGTGCAAAATTTCAACCTCATGAAGAAAATCTTTATCCTGATTTTATTGGCCCTGGTTACCTTTAACACTTCGGCCCAGGAAGATAACTCTACTGCTAACCAAAGAGTTATCACAACAGCAGTTCCGTTTGTATTGATTGCAGCAGACGCCCGTGCCGCAGGTATGGGAGATATTGGAGTTACTACTTCAGCCGATGCTTTTTCGCAACAATGGAACCCAGCAAAATATGCTTTCGCGATTTCAAAACAAGGTGTTGGTGTTACATACACTCCATACTTAAGTCAATTGGTAAACGATATTTTCCTTGGAAATTTAACGTATTACAACCGTATTAATGAGCGTAGCGCCATTGGTGCTAGCTTGCGTTATTTCAGCTTAGGAGATATTGAACTGCGTGATACGCCAGAGCAGGTGCCACTTATTCAAAGCCCGAACGAATTTACATTCGATCTTTCATACTCACTTCGTCTGAGCGATCGTTTTGCGATGGGGGTTGCCGGTCGTTATCTACGTTCAGATTTGAGAATACAAGCTGCGAACGAAGATGCTACTGCGGCTAGTTCATTTGCAGTAGATATTGCGGGTTATTACCAATCTGAAGAAATTGCCTATAACGATTTTGACGGTCGTTGGAGAGCAGGTTTCAACTTCTCAAATATTGGTCCGAAGATCAAGTATGATGAAGTTGGGCAGGAAAACAACCTTCCAACAAACATGGCTTTAGGTGCTGGTTTCGATTTTATTTTAGATGAATACAACAAGGTTGGCGTTTCAGCACAAGTAAACAAGTTGTTGGTTCCAACTCCGAGAGATTTCGATGGTGATGGAGATATTGATGCTGAAGACGATGAGCAATATGAAGATATTAGCTTCTTTTCTGGAATCTTTGAATCATTTGGTGATGCACCAGATGGTTTCAGTGAAGAATTGAAAGAATTTACATGGGCATTGGGTGCAGAGTACTGGTACCAAGATGTGTTTGCTTTCCGTACAGGTTATTTTAATGAAAGTGACCTAAAAGGTTCAAGAAAATTCCTTTCACTTGGGGCAGGTTTTAGATACACCGCAATTAACATAGACATTTCATACCTATTCTCAACTTCGGCTGTTAGAAGTCCGTTGGAAGGAACCCTTCGATTTGGGCTTACCTTCAACTTTGGGGATGAGTATGATGAATACTAGAATTTAAATGGCAAAGAAGCTTACGATCACAACCGAACTTACGGTGTTTGAATCTATCAAAGAGCTTCCACAATCCATACAAGAATTAATGCATAAGGCGCAAGAAGCTCGAGAAAAGGCTTATGCGCCTTATTCGCGTTTTAAAGTGGGTGCGGCTTTGGCTTTGGCCAACGGAGTTGTAGTTACTGGTAATAACCAAGAAAATGCTGCCTTCCCTTCTGGCTTATGCGCAGAACGCGTAGCTGCTTTTCATTCGGGTGCCGAGTATCCAGGTGTGACATTTGAAAGTATGGCGCTTACCGTGCGTTCCCTCCAAAAAGAAGTGACAACCCCAACACCTCCTTGCGGCGCGTGTAGGCAATCTCTTGCCGAGTATGAAGTAAACCAGCAGTCGCCTATTGCGATTTATTTTATGGGGGAATCGGGAAAGGTGGTAAAAGCACATGCAGTAAAAGACCTATTGCCCCTTATTTTCGACAGCTCTTATTTGTAATTTTATTGACGTACCTTTTTTACGCTCTTCACTCGCTCAACAAGGTGTTATCCTGATGCACATTTTTAGAAATTAAAGTTTTACTGTGCTTTATAAAATCCCTATTTTTGTTATTCGCGAAATTTAGAGGGCCGGTACTTTTTCGGCTTCCAAACAACTTTAGTTGATGAAAAAAATCACCAAAAAAACATATCTAGATTGGTATGAGAACATGCTGTTCTGGCGCAAGTTTGAAGATAAACTAGCACAGGTATATATCAATCAAAAAGTTCGTGGATTCCTGCACTTGTACAATGGTCAAGAGGCTGTTTTGGCTGGTGCACTCCATGCAATGGACCTTACCAAAGACAAAATGATTACCGCATATCGTAACCATGTGCAACCCATTGGTATGGGTGTAGACCCAAAGCGGGTGATGGCAGAATTGTACGGTAAAGCCACGGGTACCTCACAAGGTCTGGGCGGATCTATGCATATTTTCTCAAAAGAACACCGTTTTTACGGGGGCCATGGAATTGTTGGAGGGCAAATCCCCTTGGGGGCAGGAATCGCTTTTGGAGATAAATACCATGACAGAGATGCCGTAACCTTATGTTATATGGGAGACGGTGCTGTACGGCAAGGGTCGTTGCACGAAACGTTTAACTTGGCGATGCTTTGGAACCTGCCGGTGGTTTTCTGTTGTGAAAACAATGGATATGCTATGGGAACTTCCGTAGCGCGAACTGCAAACCATACCGATATTTGGAAACTCGGATTAGGATATGAGATGCCGTGCAAACCGGTAGATGGTATGAAACCTGAAGTGGTGGCAAAGGAAATGGATGAGGCCATAGCGCGTGCAAGACGTGGCGACGGACCTACATTTCTTGAAATTAGAACCTATCGTTACAGAGGTCATTCCATGAGTGATGCACAACACTACCGTACCAAGGAAGAAGTGGCCAAAAAACAAGAAGAAGACCCTATCTCGTATGTTTTGCATAAAATATACCAAGAGAAATGGGCTACCGAAGAGGAAATCAAGAACGTAGATAAACAGGTAAAAGATAGAGTGAAAGAGTGTGAGAAATTTGCAGAAGATTCGCCATATCCTGAGAAAAGCGTGATGTATGACGCGGTATACGAACAAGAAGACTATCCATTTTTACCCCATAAACTATAATATATGGCAGAAGTAATAAACATGCCGCGCCTCAGCGATACGATGGAAGAGGGCACTGTGGCCTCTTGGCTCAAAAAAGTAGGCGATGATGTGGCAGAAGGTGATATTTTAGCTGAAATTGAAACAGATAAGGCTACGATGGAGTTTGAATCGTTTCACGAAGGGGTGTTACTACACATCGGGATTCAAGAAGGTGAAACTGCCAAAGTAGATAGTTTATTAGCTATTATCGGGGAGAAAGATGAAGATATCTCTGGCTTGTTAGATGGTGGTTCTTCGGAAAGTTCAGAAGCCGATGAAAAGGATGCTGAAAGTAAAGATGAAGGTGAAGCTGAAGAAAGCACTGAAAATAGATCTGATGATAAAGAAGATGATGATAGTGAAGAAGAACCCTCAGAAAAAGCCGAAGACGACCTTCCCGAAGGTGTTGAAATCATCACTATGCCACGTTTAAGTGATACGATGGAAGAAGGTACTGTGGCTTCTTGGTTGAAACAAGAAGGCGATGCCGTAGAAGAGGGTGATATTTTAGCTGAAATCGAAACAGATAAGGCGACCATGGAGTTTGAATCGTTCTACTCTGGAACACTCTTAAAGATTGGTATTTCAGAAGGCGAAACCGCTAAAGTAGACGCACTGCTCGCGATTATTGGTCCGAAAGGAACCGATGTTTCAGGTATTTCGACTAAAGAAAAGCCGAAGGCTTCAAAATCTGCCGAGAAAAAAGAAGCTCCGAAGAAAGAAGCGGCACCTAAAGAAACTCCAAAGAAGGAAGTTTCCGCAGAAAAGAAAGAGGAAAAAACATCAAGTTCAGATTCAAAACGAATTTTTGCTTCACCACTTGCCAAAAAAATGGCCGAAGACAAAGGGATTAACCTAAGTCAGGTAAACGGTAGTGGAGAAAACGGGCGTATTGTAAAATCTGATATAGAAAATTACCAGCCAGCAGCCGGAGGTGCAGCATCGTATCAGCCAGTAGGCGAAGAGAGTTTTGAAGAAGTTACAAACTCCCAAATGCGAAAAACCATCGCCAAACGCTTGGGCGAATCTAAGTTTACAGCGCCGCATTACTACCTCACAATCGAGCTGGATATGGATAACGCCATTGCTTCGCGAACAGCGATAAACAGCGATCCTGATGTGAAAATTTCGTTTAACGATATGATCGTAAAGGCGTGCGCCATGGCATTGCGAAAACATCCGCAAGTAAATAGCACATGGACCAACGATGCAACCAAAATTGCCAAACATATACACATAGGTGTTGCCGTGGCAGTAGATGAAGGGTTGGTGGTGCCAGTACTGAAATTTGCTGACCAGATGACATTTTCGCAAATAGGAAGCCATGTAAAAGAACTGGCAGGTAAGGCACGAAATAAAAAATTAACTCCAGACGAAATGCAGGGGAGTACCTTTACGGTTTCTAACTTGGGAATGTTTGGTATCAAAGAATTTACAAGCATTATCAACGCACCTAATTCGGCTATTCTTTCGGTAGGAGCTATTGTACAGAAGCCTGTTGTGAAGAATGGCGCGATTGCCATAGGAAATACCATGACGGTAACCTTGGCCTGCGACCATAGAACGGTAGACGGTGCCACTGGAGCGCAATATTTACAAACGTTACGACAGTATATTGAGAATCCTGTGACCATGTTTGTTTAGACAATTAGTACGTCGAACTAGTTTTGACTACACCTAAGATTTTGTACGAAATATAAATCCCGCTATTCTCAATTTTTGATCATAGCGGGATTTTTATAAAAGATTAATATGAAGAAAAAAAACATTGTAATTACTGGTACGAGCCGTGGTATTGGCTACGAGTTGGTCTCACTACTTACCGATGCTGGCCACAATGTGTTGGCACTTTCACGCGATGCAGCACCAGTTTCTGGATTAGAAGTGTCTAACTGCTACTGTTTTTCATGCGATATTACCGATAAGAAAGATGTTGTGCGTGCGCGTGCCTTTGTACAGGAAAAATGGGGACATGTAGATGTGCTTATCAATAATTCAGGTTTGTTGGTAAATAAGCCCTTTGCAAAACTGAAGTGGGAAGACTTTCAAGATAGTTACGCTGTAAATGTTTTTGGTGCAGCTGCCATGACACAAGCTGTTTTGCCCTTTATGAAAAAGGATGGCCATGTCGTGAACATTAGTAGTATGGGCGGAATACAAGGCAGTTTAAAGTTTTCAGGGTTGGCCGCGTATAGCAGCAGCAAAGGCGCACTTATCACCCTAACCGAAGTCTTGGCAGAAGAGTATAAAGAAACGGGACCGAGTTTTAATTGCTTGGCGTTAGGCGCAGTTCAGACTGAAATGCTGGAAGAAGCTTTTCCAGGCTATAAAGCACCCGTTACAGCTAAAGAAATGGCACAGTACATTATGGATTTTTCCTTAACAGGACACCAGATGTACAATGGTAAAATATTACAAGTTTCAAGTTCAACCCCATGATATGGTTGAAGTGCTTTCAAAATATATACCGCAAGCAGCTGTATCGCCCACCTTTGAGCTTATAAAGGAGCACAATGTGCATTTAAAAATTGTGAATGAGCGCGTGACGCGTCATGGCGATTATCGGAAAATGCCCAATGGACAGCACCAAATTACAGTAAATGCGAACCTGAACAAATATCGTTTTCTCATTACCCTGATTCATGAAATAGCCCATCTACTGGCCTTTACTAAATACGGAAGGAACATAAAGCCACACGGATTGGAATGGAAACGAGTGTTTCAATACCTAATGCTTCCTTTTCTAAGACCTGAAGTTTTTCCCAACCAATTGTTACCGCTTTTGGCAAGACATTTCAAAAACCCAAGAGCGAGTAGTGATACCGATGCAAAGCTGTCATTGGCGCTAAAACAATACGATGCCCCAAACGATAAAAACTTTATCTTTGAGATACCGCACGGAGGGCTTTTTCGCCTGTACAATGGAAAAATCTTTAAACGTGGTAACAAAAGGGTAAAACGTTTTGAATGTTTGGAGGTAGGCACGGGAAGGGTCTATCTTTTTAATCCGAATGCCGAAGTAGAATTTTTACGGGTTGAAAGTTGAATATAAGTCGAAGAGGCGTTACGTTTAGAGGATGTGAAATTGAAGTGATTTTTATAAAAATACTATATACTCTGTGCTAAACTCTTAACTTCATCAACTAGTAAATTTTCAAAATAATAACTCAAGTTGCATATTTATAAACAAGAACTAGTTTGAATTCATTAAACAAAAATTACTACGCAGTTATCATGGCAGGGGGAATTGGCTCCCGGTTCTGGCCTGTGAGTACTACAGAGTTTCCGAAGCAGTTTCACGATATGTTGGGCACGGGACAGAGTTTGTTGCAAAAAACATTTTCGCGTTTAGCGAAGTTTATCCCAGTGCAGAATATATTAATCCTAACCAATGAGCGGTACCTCGGGTTAACCTTAGAACAGCTACCGCAAATTTCAGAAACCCAGGTCGTACTCGAACCTGCTATGCGAAATACGGCTCCGTGTATATTGTTGGCAGCTTTAAAAATCCAAAAACAAAATGAGGATGCAGTCATGTTGGTTGCGCCAAGCGACCATTGGATTGAAGACGAAAGCGCCTTTATGGAAAATGCACAGTTGTGTTTTGAAACTTGTAAAAATCAAGATGTTTTAATGACATTGGGCATACAACCTACCTTTCCGAACACGGGTTATGGATATATCGAATACGACACTGGCACCGCTTCAGAAATCAAAAAAGTACGGCAGTTTAGAGAAAAACCAGATTACGAAACCGCTAAAAGATTTATTTCAGAAGGAAACTTTCTGTGGAATGCAGGAATCTTCTTTTGGAGCGTCTCTAGTATCACAAAAGCATTTCAAGAATTCCTACCCGTCATGAATGCGCTGTTTGCAGAAGGACAGCCTGTTTACAATACCGAAGGGGAAGAAAAGTTTATTTCAGAGAATTATGGGCTGGCAGAAAATATCTCTATCGATTATGGCATCATGGAAAAAGCCGATAATGTCTATGTGGTGGCAGCTACCTTCGATTGGAATGATTTAGGTACTTGGGGAGCGTTACATGAGAAGTTAGATAAAGATAATGACCAAAATGCCGTAGTTCGGGCCTCGACACATCTTGCCGATTCGAGCGGGAATATGATCTTTACGGAAAGCCATAAATTGGTGGTCATTGAAGGATTGAATGATTATATTGTTGTTGAAAAGGAAACGGTTTTACTAATATTTCCGAAGAAAAAGGAACAAGAAATTAAAACCTTACTTGCCGAAGTAGCCGAAAAACACGGAAAAAAATATACCTAATGAGCCAAGAGAATCAAAATCATGTCACCCCAAACGAAGCTGAGTTTGAGGCAGATAAGAAAAAAGCGTGGCAGGGCATTGCCAAGTTTGTAAAAGAACTATTTAATATCCATGAAGATTCTGACCGGGATGCAACCATTGAGGCCGTAAAAAAAGACATACCGTTTAAGGGGCACACCGCATGGATTCTCATATTCTCGGTATTTGTCGCTTCCATCGGATTAAATGTGAGTAGTACCGCGGTGGTGATAGGAGCCATGCTTATTTCTCCACTTATGGGCCCTATCGTAGGTGTTGGACTTTCAGTAGCGATTAATGATGTAGAAACCTTACGGAGGTCGCTCATTAATTTGGGGGTTATGGTGGCACTTAGTGTGTTGACCGCCTTTCTATATTTTTCAATTTCACCATTAACGGAAGAAACACCAGAATTAACGGCACGAACCTACCCAACCATCCTTGACGTGCTGGTGGCGATTTTCGGGGGTCTGGCCTTGATTGTGGCCAAAACGAAGAGCGGTACCATTGCCAGTGTTATTTTTGGTGTGGCCATTGCTACCGCACTGATGCCGCCGCTCTGTACGGTGGGATATGGTCTCGCGGTTGGTAACGTAGATTATGCAGGTGGTGCACTGTACTTATTTTCTATTAATGCCACATTTATTGCATTATCTACATTCATTGTATCAAAGATTTTGCGTTTTCCGTTGGTGCGCTATGCCAATTCAAAAAGGCGTCGTTTTATTGCCCAAATGGCATCGCTTATTGCGGTGATTGTTATCGTGCCGAGTGTTTATCTTTTTTATAACTTATTGCAAGAGCAGGTTTTTGAAAATAAAACAAAGGAATTTGTTAGGGATGTGATTAAATATGATGGCGCTGAAGTAGTAAAAGCATCCCAAGACTATAAAACAAAAAAAATAGAGGTATATCTTATTGGGCAACCTGTTCCACAATCGAAAATAAATGAGTGGCTTGATACGCTAAAGGAAACGGAAAAATTAGAAGATGTGGTCTTGCGTATCTATCAAGGTTCTGATCGTTCTGGTGAATTGGCAGAACGACTCTCTGGTGAAGTAAAAGCAGGGATTTTGGAAGATTTGTATGTAAAAAATGAACAAGCCATACGCGATAAGGATGAGCGTATCGATTTCCTCGAAAATGAAATTGCAAAACTTACGATAAAAGATGATTTTCCATTCGAATCTGTTAGTAAAGAGATGCGTGCTGCCTTTGAAGGGTTAACTGATTTTGCCTATTCAAAACGTGTAGCTACCAATTTTGAGCGTACTGATACCCTTCCTGTGTTTACGGTGTCTTGGGCCAATAATGTGCGTTCTAGAGAGAAACAAGAGCGTATGTCCAGAATGACAGAATTGTTGAAAGTGCGACTAAGTCTTGATACTTTAGTGGTAGAGGAATAAAAAAAAGGCGCTACTAATAGCGCCTTTTTTTATCAATAATTCAATGTTCTTATTTCTTTATAAACTTGATGCTTTGTGCTTCGTTTTCTATTTCAAATTGAACAAAATACACACCGCTTTGCAATCTAGTTACATCGATTGAATTTGATGCAGAGATGTTTGTATTCATCACTACCTTACCATTCACATCTACAACACTTACTGCAGTACCTTCCATACCTGCCATCGAGAAGTTTAATTCTGAAGCCGTTGGGTTAGGATAAATGTTCACTGCATTTGCACTTACATCTGTAAGGCCTAGCACCACACTTTCTCCTTGCGTATAAACAACGGTCTGATTTGCATCTACATCTTCAAATACGTCAACTGTTCCATTTGGCCAGTTAATGGTAATGGTTTCAACCGTAGTAGCGGCACCCAATCCGAAGTGTACATTCAGTGAGCTCATGTGTTGGAACCCTTGTCCAGAACGTAATTCTTTCATTTGCGTCCCCCAGTCACCTTCAATAGTGATTCTTGCACCAATTCCGTTAAGATTACTTTCAACTCCCACTAAACCAATCATTAGATAGTTGTTCGAATTACCATCGTTGATCCAAAGATCTCCGCCTCTAGCAACATCTAAGAATCCGTCGCCATTAAAATCGCCGATAGCACCTTCGTCAAAAGGAAGACTCTGACCTGTAAAAGTAAGGTCGCCATTTCCTAAGTATACTTCCGCCTGCATTTCACTTAAGATGTCCATATAGCCATCATTGTTGAAATCTGCTGCCAAGTTCTCCCAAGAACCTAAATCGTTTTTGTTTATTCCAGTGGTTTCTATGATGTTGGTAAAGTTTCCATTACCGTCATTTTCAAAAAAGTTATTTTGTGTAGCGTGGTTTACAACAAATGCATCCCAATCTCCGTCATTGTCGAAATCTTCAAAAACTGTTGCCCAAGAGCGATCTGCATCTTGCAGGCCTATTGCCAATGCGTTTTCTGTAAATGTACCGTCGCCGTTGTTTGTATACATGGCGTTTTCGTTTAATGGGTGGCCGGTTGGCTCCCCACCTCTACATTTTGTCAAGTACATGTCTTGATCTCCGTCCATATCGTAATCTACCCAAATCGCGGCATAGTTTCCAGGTGCGTCAATAGTTTGGATAAGTGACTGGTCTAACGTCATAGTACCAGTTCCATCGTTGCGGTATGGATGACTTAAATCGACATCGTGGCACACAAAGGCGTCTAGGTCTCCATCGTTATCGATGTCTGCAAACGTAGAACGCTGAGAAAAGATAAATTCTGGAAAAGTAACTTCTGTATAATCGGTACCGTCACTGTTTGCAACTAAAAAAGAAACACGTTGTCCGTTCCCCAACACAAGATCATTATATCCGTTTTGGTCTATATCTCCTGCGGCAACACTCCAGTTAGGCACATTCTGGATATTTTTATTAATAAACACAGATGTAAACGTACCGTCTGGATTTTGGTAATCAATACCGATTCCGCTAGATGAAACTCGAACGTAGTCATCTAAACGATCGCCGTTCATGTCTGTAGCGACGTCTGAAGAACTTTGGTAGTTTCCGATCAAATTATTTTGATTGGTAAAAGAGATGGATTCTTGGGCCATAAGTGCAAGTGGAGCGACCAACACTAAGGCGAGAGATAAAATTTTTTTCATTAGACTATATTTTTAAAATAATGTCGTTAAAAATAGGGAAATAAAATGAATTTATGTTGAATAACAGCGTTTTATTGCTCTTCAATCTGGATGTCCCTAATCTTTTTGAAAAGGTCTGAGGAGTATACAAAATCGGTTACATCTTTATTGTCGGTCTTAAAAATGTCTTCGTTGTTGCCTTGCCAGACCAACTTTCCATTTTTAAGGAACACAATGTTTTCACCAATTTCCATTACCGAATTCATATCGTGTGTAACCACCACAGTCGTGATACTGTATTCATGAGTAATTTCTTGAATTAGGTTGTCAATCACCGTAGCTGTTTTGGGGTCTAATCCAGAATTCGGTTCGTCACAGAAAAGATACTTCGGATTGTTTACGATGGCTCTAGCGATAGAGACCCGTTTTTGCATCCCTCCCGAAATCTCAGCTGGGTATTTTCGGTTTACACCTTCTAAATTTACACGGGCCAATACTTCATTAACGCGTGCGAGCATTTCAGTTTTTTTCTTTTTCGTAAACATACGAAGCGGAAACATAACGTTTTCTTCGATAGTCATAGAATCGAATAGCGCACCTCCCTGAAACAGCATTCCAATTTCTTCCCTTAAGTGCCGTTGTTGCTCTTCATCCATTTCCTGAATCGCTTTGTCTTCGTAATAAATATACCCTTCTTCAGGTTGAAAAAGCCCCAATAAGCACTTCAGCATAACAGTTTTACCGCTTCCACTTTGACCAATAATCAAATTAGTTTTTCCCTTTTCGAAAACCGTAGAGATACCTTTCAGGATTTCTTCGTCCCCAAAACTTTTCCGTATGTTTTCAATCTTAATCATGAGCTAAGCAAAAGTTGGGTGATTATAAAATTGGTCAGGATAATCAGTACACTGGTCCATACAAATGAATTGGTGCTGGCTTTACCAACTTCGAGTGCACCGCCTTTCATATAAAATCCCTGCCATGAGGGTACAGTAGCCAAAATAAAGGCAAATACAAATGTCTTGATAAAAGCATACACAAGATGAAAGGTGTCAAAATCGTCTTGCAATCCGGTAGTAAAATCTGTAAGCGTCGTAAAACCACCGTAAACCCCTGCAACCAGACCGCCCAAGATACCCAAGAACATGGATAAAGCAATTACAAATGGAAAAAACAAGAGTGCAACGATTTTAGGAAAAACTAAATAGTTTAGTGAGTTAATTCCCATTACTTCTAATGCATCAATTTGTTCGGTAACCCGCATAGAACCGATGCTTGAGGTTATAAATGATCCCACCTTTCCAGCCATGATGATAGAAATAAAGGTAGGGGCAAATTCTAATACAATAGATTGGCGTGTGGCAAAACCAATAAGCGATTTGGGAATGATGGGGTTGTCTACATTTAATGCGGTTTGTATGGCGATTACACCACCCACAAAGAATGAGATAAAAGCTACAATTCCTAAGGAACCGATAATGAGGTCGTCTATTTCCTTTAAAATAAGTTCTTTTAACACAGACCTTTTTGTAAAACTACCAAAGGTGCGTTTCAGCATTAAAAAGTAAGAACCAATATCCTCAAGGTATGACATAGCTGGAATAGTGTTGCTAAGGTACTAATTTAAAAATGTTATAAAAGGTACTTTAAAGGCTTAATTTCGGTTAAATAATCTCTTCATCAAAAAGAAGATGTTTGTATTCTGATAAATACCTCCAAAGTGACCTTCTCCGGGTCCTTGCGCAAACACGGGAACCATGGTTGCCGTATGGCCAGTGGTTGAAAAAGATGCGATTATTTTATTGTAATTTCCTTCGTTTGCACTCAGACTAAAACCACCCGTTTCATGATCTGCTGTTACAATTACCAGTGTTTCTCCATTCTTTTTGGCAAAATCTAAGACGGCTCCAATAGTTTTGTCGAAATCGATTAATTCATTAATAAGGTATTCACCATCATTCGCATGGCCACCCCAATCTATTTGGGATCCTTCTACCATCAAAAAGAATCCTTCCGGGTTTTTAGAGAGTTGCCCGATGGCCAGCATGGTAGCATTTGTTAAGAAATTTCCTCGATTTTCAGACATTTTGGGCATGCCGTCAGCAGCCAGAAGAATGGCTTGTTTTTTTTCTGAAATTTTCTGCGGAAGTTTTTCCGTTTCCACCTGAAAGTTTCGATCGCGCAACGCTTTGATCAGGTTTTTACCGTCTGCTCTATTCTGAAAATATTGGAGACCGCCCCCCGCAAAAAAATCGATATCGCTTTTTACAAGATCTTCTGCAATGGCATCGTACATCCTGCGAGATTCCTGATGGGCATAAAAGGCAGCCGGGGTTGCGTGCACCACCGATGACGTAGAAACCAAACCAGTAACAACACCTTTTTTTGAAATAAGCTCTACCAGGGTCTCTACGGGGTTCATTTGTTCGTCTACACCAATAGCACCGTTATATGTTTTAATACCAGAAGCAAAAGCCGTGGCACCTGCAGCAGAGTCTGTGATCAATTCTTTAGACGAAGAAGTCATGCTTAGTCCCACCGTGTTGAAACGTAGAAAACTTGAAGGATTATCATTAAAATAAAGACTAGAAGAAATTTCGCTCAATCCCATGCCGTCACCAATCAGTAAGATGATATTTTTCGATTTTTTTTGTGGCTCTTGAGACAGCACGCTTGTACTAATACAGAGTATAATGAGTAAGAGAAAATTTCGTCTAACAATTCTTTTTAACATACGTTCAATTTTATGGATATCAAAAATACGGAATACCTAATTGGGAAATGCTATAAAAAGGTTAAGATGCCTAAAACACCTTTTTTCGAATGTTCTTCCAGCGTAATTTCCGAATAAATGCTCCTTCGGCTTTAGTAACCAAAAATGGTGCCTTGGTGTTTTTTGCTTTTAAATAACCACGCATACAGTTGTAGTAAAAAGAAAGGCTGTTTTTTCGCTGGGCCAATTTTATGGCTGCAATTTGGGTGAGTGCCCAGCCATAGCGCATTTTGTAGAATGCCTCTCCTTGTTTGTATTTGGCTGCTTTCGTATACGTCGCTCCAGTGGGCTTTAGGTGTTTTACATGTAGCGTTTCATCGGTTGCAACTTCCCAGCCATGGTATTGCGCTAGGAGTTCGTCTATGGTGTCCCAGCCCATAGCTCGTTTTAATTGGCCAATTTCTTCAAAACAATCTTTTCGGTATGCCTTTAATGCACCGCGAATATGATCTTTGTTTGTAAGATTCTCTAGCACCCAATCGTTGTTTTTTTCAGTATAACAGAAACCTCCTGCCATGCCTACTTTTTCGTTTTGCTGAAACAATTCTGAAATTTTCTCGAGGTAATGCTGCGGAAAAATAAGGTCGGCATCAAACTTACATATTACATCATACGAAGCATCTGTCTGTTCGAGACCTTTGTAGAACGCACGAACTACTTTGCTGCCAGGTTCATGTTTAGAATTTGAATTTACTTGAACCAAATGGATAAACGAATGGGAGGCTGCATACTGGTTTACGATGTCTTGAGTTCTGTCTGTAGAACTGTCGTTCACCACGATTATCTTTGTTGGGAGCAGTGTTTGCCTAACTAACGAATCTAGGGTGGATGCTAAGTAAGCTTCTTCGTTATGTGCGGGTATGACAATTTGGAAATTCAAGAGACTGATAATCTATCACAAAGATAATTTTTAATAATGAAGAATCGACGATCCTCTATCCGTATTCATTGCAATCGATTTTAAAACAGATTCGACTGATCATGGGTCTAATTTCACGAACAAAACTTTTCACTTGTCCTTTATACAGTATATTTGTGAGTGTAGGATGGAAAACCTTCAGATTAAAGCCGATAAATATTCTTAGATTTTATAGAGAGCAAGCCACAGTGTCATTCAGCATTGCTGTATTAGTTAGACAATTAAACCCTAGCGCGTAATACCCTTATAATAGTTTGAAAAAAAAGGTTTTTGTAATTATAGTTTCCTATAACGGTGAAAAATGGCTTGAGAAGAATTTGTCTTCATTAAAAAATTCTATCTATCCCGTCAAGACCATTGTAGTAGATAACAATTCTTCTGATGCCTCTTCAGAAATCATTCGTTCTTTTAAAGACGTGCAATTGATAAACTCTAAAGAAAATTTAGGGTTCGGACTGGCAAATAATCTTGCCATGAAAGAATCGCTTTCAAAAGATGCAGACTATTTATTTCTATTAAACCAAGATACTTGGGTTTTTCCTGAAACTATTGGGAATTTGGTGAGTGCCGCTGAAGAATATAATAATTTTGGTATACTGAGTCCGTTACATTACTCAGGTAATGAAGTTGTTTTAGATGAAAATTTTGAAACCTATTGGAATCGAAAAACTCAGACATTTGAAGACAAAATAGATGAGGTGCCTTTTGTGAATGCTGCCGCATGGTTGATCCCGAGAAGAGTCGTAGAAAAAGTAGGGTATTTTGAGCCTTTGTACCGTCATTACGGAGAAGATCGAAATTATGTGACCCGGGTCTTATTTCATAACTTTAAAATTGGAATTGTTACCAACGCCAACATTTGTCATGATAGAGTTATAAAAAGAAATTTTAAAAAAGACGTTACTCAATCGAAATACAAAATACTGACAGAAGTTTTAAATATTAATAATTCCATAGTTGTTGGGTACACTCAAGGTTTGATTAATGTTTTTGGTTTGCCAAAGTATTTCAGTAACCACTATTCTATCGCTTTGGTAACACAACTTTTTTTTAAACTAATTTGGTATTATCTCAGCTTGTTATTGAGCGTAAACATGATTTCTAACAAACGATTGAGCCATAAAAATGACAGATACTAAAATACATAAACAAGTTTTTTGGTTCAATGTCATTAGCTATTTAGGAGTAGTTATAGGCGTGGTTTCTACCGTTTTCATTTATCCTTACAATAAAGAATTTTTAGGGATTGTGAGGTATACAGATAGTCTTGCGCAATTGTTGTTTCCAATATTGCTTTTTGGGGGTGGACAAGCACTGGTTCACTTTTATCCAACCTTAAAAAATCAAAACAAGCCCGCCTTGTTCAAGTATTCAATTCTTTCGATACTTGTATTGAGTTTTGGGGTATTTGGGGTTCTTCTGATAGGGAATTTTTTTTCTGAATGGAACCACTATTATTACTTGTTCTATGCCTTCCCGATAGCCTTCGTCTTAGCATTTGTAGAATTGTTCAAAAGACAATCCATACACATCAATAAGATTGAAGTGCCTACTTTTTACGAGAAGATTATTCCGAAATTAGCACTACCGGCCATTTTTATGCTTTTAATTTATGGGTATCTAAACATCCATAATGCGTTGTTGGCTTTTATAGTTTCCTATTTTATACTGTTCTTATTATTGCTTTTCTATATTTTAAAACACTTTAAATTGAAATGGGACTTTAATATGAAATCCCTTTTTTCTGAAGTAAACAGGAAAGAATATTATAAATACAGTTTTTTTGGTTTTTTAGGAAGCTTTGGGTCCATTATAGCCTTTCGCATTGATGCTTTTATGATACCTGAGTTTTTGACTTTTGAAGCAAATGGAACCTTCGCAATCGGAATGGCATTGGCTACTTCTCTTGCAATTCCAGCAACTGGTGTGTTTGCGATTTATGCCCCCAAGATTTCAGCATACCTAAAAAATGATGAAATTGATGAACTAGGGCTAAAGTATAAGGAAACGGCCAAACTGCTTTTCTTTATTGGTGCCATATTATATACCGCAGTGGTTTTAGGGATAGACTCTTTATTTCAGATGCTCCCTGCCTATGACAAGTTGGTAGATTCTATACCTATCATTTTTTTACTAGGAGCAAATGTATTTTTGAATATGTCTACGGGTTTCAACAATGAAATAATTTCCTACTCTAAGTATTTCAGATTCAATATCATTTTTGTTCTCCTGCTGGCTGTCCTAAATATATTTTTGAATATTTTCTTTTTAACACAAACTGACTTAGGTATTATAGGAGTTGCCTACGCATCGTTAATTGCCATGGTGACATTTAATTGTATCAAACTGATTTTTGTGTACAGAAAGTTTCGAATTCTACCTTTCGACAAAAATTATTTAAAGGTTGTTGCGGTGGTAAGTATGGTGTTTTTCACCTTTTATATGTTGCCAATACATTCAAACCCATTGTTGAATCTAATTCTGAAATCAGGATTCAACACATTGATAATCGTCTTTGTCACCTATAAATTAAAGGCGATATATAGTTTGAACTATTGGATTGCTAAACTTTATAAACAATGGCGTTAATGTTCATTCCAGCTCCTACACTGGCAAACATTACCACATCTCCTTTGTCAATACGGTGACCTTCCAACTGATTATTGCGCACCAAGTCATAAAGTGTAGGTACGGTAGCAACACTAGAATTCCCCAATTTGTTAATTGTCATGGGCATGACACCATCGGGAGCGTCCATTCCGTATAGCTTATAAAAACGTTTAATAATGGCCTCATCCATTTTTTCGTTGGCCTGATGTATAAAAATTTTCTTTAATTCTGAAATGCCCACACCGCTTTCGTCTAGGCAAGATTTCATGGCTTCAGGAACGTTGCTCAATGCGAAATTGTATATTTTTCGCCCATACATTTTTATGTATCTACGGGCGTCATTCACTTCTTGGTTGTTGCTTTCACCAAAATATATAAAATGCGCTTCATCTAAAGAGAAGGTCGCGCTTTTGTGAGACAGGATTCCGCTGCCATCATCTTCAGAAGCTGATACTACCATGGCACCCGCTCCGTCACTGTAAATCATTGAATCTCTATCGTGTTGGTCAACTACTCGGCTCAAGGCTTCTGCACCGATAACCAAACAATTTTTGGCCATACCACTTTTAATATACGCATGGGCAGTGATCATGCCTTCTACCCAACCTGGGCAGCCAAACATAATATCATAGGCAACACAATTTGGATTTTTTATTTTCAACAAGTGTTTTACGCGTGATCCTAAACTCGGCACTGTATCACTTTGTTGGGAGTTGTGCTTTACATCTCCGTAGTTGTTGGCCACAATGATATAATCTAACGTTTCGGGGTCTATCTGCGCGTCTGCAATTGCTTTTTCTGCTGCATAAAAAGCAATGTCTGAAGTATTCAGCTCATCTTTAATATACCGTCGTTCAGAAATACCCGTAATCGCCTTGAATTTCTCAATGATCACCGAGTTTTCATGGTCAAAACGGCTGCCGTCTTCTGTGTAAAAACTATGCTGTTCAAACTGGTTGTTGGGGGCCACTCCAGTAGGGATATAACTACCAACGCCTATGATCTTTGTTCCCATGTAGAAATTTTCGACTAAAATAATGAAAAGTACCAAGGTAACAGGTTCATTTCATCGGAAATCGATCTGATTTGTACAATTCTGAAAAGAATCGCCTAAAAAAGAAAAATCCTCATCTTCAGTAGTCGAAAATGAGGGTTTTTTATAAAATTCACAGGGGTTTATGCTTCCATGTAATCTTCAATAGGAGCACAAGTGCAAATTAAATTTCTATCCCCATAGGCATCGTCTACACGACGTACACTTGGCCAGAATTTATTGTCATTCACATATTCTAATGGGAATGCTGCCTTTTGCCTAGAGTAGGGGAGCTCCCATGTATCACTAGTTAGCATGGCTTGTGTATGCGGCGCATTCTTTAACACATTGTTGGGCTCGTCTTTTTCTGCGGCATCAATTTCCTTTCTGATGGAAATCATGGCATCGCAAAAACGGTCTAATTCCTGCTTGCTTTCACTTTCAGTCGGTTCAATCATCATAGTTCCCGCTACCGGAAACGAAACCGTTGGCGCGTGGAAACCATAATCCATTAACCGCTTTGCAATGTCAACCACTTCAATTCCATTTGTTTTAAAAGGCCGGCAATCGATGATCATCTCGTGCGCCGCTCGCCCTTTTTCACCAGTATAGAGTACATCAAAATGCCCCTGAAGGCGTTGTTTGATGTAATTTGCATTTAAAATAGCGTATTCTGTCGATTTTTTTAAGCCATTTTCACCGAGCATACAGATATAGGCATAACTTATCAAGCAAGCCAGGGCACTACCCCAAGGCGCTGCCGAGATTGCAGTAATTGCATGTTCTCCTCCAGTTTCGATAATTGGGTTAGAAGGCAGAAATGGAACCAATTGTTCGGCTACGCAAATTGGGCCAACTCCTGGGCCACCACCACCATGCGGGATTGCAAACGTTTTATGTAAGTTGAGGTGGCAAACATCTGCTCCAATAGCTCCCGGATTGGTAAGGGCTACTTGGGCGTTCATATTAGCACCGTCCATGTATACTTGTCCGCCATTTTCATGTATAATACTTGTGATTTCGCGAATTGCAGATTCGTATACCCCGTGGGTAGAAGGATAGGTCACCATCAATGCTGCCAAATTTTCTTTGTGTTCTTCGGCTTTAGCGCGTAGATCATCTACATCGATATTGCCATCGTCTGCGGCTTTGGTTACCACCACTTTCATTCCTGCCATCACGGCACTCGCTGGGTTGGTTCCGTGTGCCGAAGAAGGAATTAAGCAAATATTTCGGTGGGCATCGCCACGCGATTCATGGTAAGCTCTAATCACCATAAGCCCTGCATATTCGCCTTGGGCGCCCGAATTGGGCTGTAGTGACGTCCCTGCAAAACCGGTAATTTCGGTAAGTTGCTCTTCTAATTTCTTCAACATAAATTGATATCCTCCAGCTTGTTCAGTAGGAGCAAAAGGGTGCATATTTCCCCACATCGGGTCGCTTAGCGGTAACATTTCTGCAGCAGCGTTCAATTTCATGGTACAAGACCCCAAAGAGATCATAGAGTGGTTTAGGGCAAGATCTTTTCGTTCTAGTCTTTTGATGTAACGCATCAACTCTGTCTCGCTGTGGTAGCTGTTAAAAACTTCATTTTGAAGAAACTCCGTTTTTCTGGCCACCGACTTCGGGATGGTATTGCCTTCTTGTAATTCTGAAATATAAAAACGGTCTACGCTGGCTGCTTCAGCAAAAATTCCAATAATTTTATTGATATCGTACAGGGTAGTTGTTTCGTTAATCGAAATAGAAACAGTCTCTTCGTCTGGATAATAGAAATTTACCCCTTCGGAAATCGCCCTAAAATCAATTTTAGAAATATCTGTTTTAATCGCAATCGTATCGAAATAGGTGTCGTTTGCCTGATAGTACCCTAATTTTTCAAGTGCATCTGCAAGGGTGGCAGCAGTGTTATGAACTTTAGATGCGATGTATTTTAAGCCTTCTGGGCCATGGTACACACCGTACATGCCGGCCATTACAGCTAACAGTACTTGTGCCGTACAAATGTTAGATGTTGCTTTGTCTCTTTTAATGTGTTGCTCGCGCGTTTGAAGTGCCATGCGCAATGCACGATTGCCATTCATGTCTTTAGTGACACCAATGATACGACCAGGGATATTTCGTTTGTAATCTTCTTTTGTGGCAAAATAAGCGGCGTGCGGACCACCATATCCTAATGGAATACCAAATCGTTGTGTGGTTCCAACTACCACATCGGCTCCAAAGTGTCCCGGAGCTTCCAATTTTACAAGGCTCAAGATGTCTGCGGCTACCGCAACTTTTATTTGATTGTCTTTAGCCTTAGATACAAAATCTTTGTAATCGTATACCTTACCACTTTGACCGGGATATTGTAAAATAGCTCCAAAAAATTCTGGAGCGAAGTCGAATTCTTCATGATTTCCTATCACCAGTTCAATTTCCATAGGGATAGAACGGGTTTGGAGTAATGAAAGGGTCTGCGGAAGAATTTCTTCAGAAACAAAAAATTTATTTACGCCATTTTTCTTTTGGTCACGTTCGCGAACTGCAAACAACAAGGTCATTGCCTCAGCCGCAGCGGTACTTTCGTCTAACAACGAAGCATTTGCCAACTCCATGCCTGTAAGGTCGCTAACCATGGTTTGGAAATTGAGCAACGCCTCTAAACGCCCTTGGGCGATTTCAGCTTGATAGGGTGTGTAGGCAGTGTACCAGCCCGGATTTTCAAGAATGTTACGCTGAATTACTGGCGGTGTGATAGCTTGGTGGTAGCCAAGACCAATGTATGTTTTAAACACCTGGTTTTTGGTAGAAAGTTCGGTGATATGCTCAAGGTATTCCTGTTCGCTCATCGCAGTGTCTAAAGCGATATCTTCTTTAAGACGGATGTCGCTAGGAATGGTCTCGTATATAAGTTGCTCCATGGTTTCAACACCAACGGTTTTGAGCATTTCTGAAAGATCGCTTTTACGCGGTCCAATATGTCTAAGTGCAAAAGAATCTGTGTTCATAAGGGCGTTTCCGATGGGCGGAACAGTTTTAAATTATACAAACGTTTCTTCTATAAAGAAGCCTCCATAAAGGAGTCGCAAAATTACTGATTTTAATGTGAATAACGAACGGCTTAGGGGGTCGAATAGCACAACTTTTCAACCAAATGGAATGGTTACTAACAGTTTGGTTATTTTTACGAAATGAAAGGCGTTTTTTCCGTATTCAGATTTTATATTAATGCGAGTATTCATGTTGCCTTCGCAGTGCTTGCGCTTTTTTGGATAACGGTTTTAGAATTCGAACTTGAAGTTCCAACCGCGCTCTGGTTATTTGTTTTCTTCGGAACGATCACTGGATATAATTTTGTGAAATATGCGAAGGTTGCTGGGCTTCATCACCGAAGTTTAGCTCAAAGCTTGCGCGCCATACAGGTGTTTTCTGCACTTAGCTTTGCCGTGCTTTTCTTTTCTGTTTTTTATTTAAAGATAAATACACTGTTAGTGGCTATTGGTTTCGGGTTGTTCACTTTTTTTTATGCAGTGCCGTTGCTGAAAAGGAAAAATCTACGAACATTATCTGGTCTAAAGATTATGATAGTCGCCCTGGTCTGGGCCGGAGTTACCATCATGGTGCCTGTGGTAGAAGATGGTATGTCGCTTACCAACGACTTTTTTATCGCTTTTTTACAACGGTTTTTGTTGGTGATTGTGCTCACTATACCTTTTGAAATACGAGATTTGGCATTTGATAGGTTGAAATTGCAAACCTTGCCTCAACGTTTAGGTGTTTTAAAAACGAAAATTTTAGGAGCTGCATTTTTGGTGGTAATTCTAATGCTGGAAGGTTTTAAAGATGTTTTCTCTACAGCACAGTTGTACGCTCTAATTGTCTTAGTCTTGTTTTGTGGTATAGCGCTAATGGTATCTAAAAAAGAACAATCGAGATACTTTGCTTCTTTTTGGATAGAAAGTATTCCGATAGTGTGGTTGTTAAGCTGGTGCTTATTTCGACATTTCTTGGCGTAACCGTTCTTTAAGTGCCATTTTTTGGTCTAAAGGCATGGTCGTAACATTAGACCGTCTAAAGAGTTTTGTCAATTTAGTATTTCGCGCAGTGTATTTACGGCACGCACGACAGTAGATCAAGTGAATGTTTAACTTGACAAGTTCCATAAAAGAAGCATCCTTGTACTGATTTTTATCGCACGTATGGTTTGCTTCGTTACAGGGTATAAAAAACTTCATAATTTTATTTAAGCCAACTATTTTCTAGGCATTTTGCCATCGCGGTTCTCGCTCTATGGATAATGACCCAAAGGTTAGACGGTGTGATTTCAAATTCATTACAGATCGCCTCGGTGTCAAAATTATCGATGGTTTTCATCTTAAAAATGCTCGCATGCTTTTCACTGAGCGTATCCATACATTTCATTATGGCCAGCCCAAGTTCTTCGTTTTCCATGGTGTCTTCGGCTGTACGGTCGTAAGGGTCGCTCACGCGTTCTTCCAGCCATTCTCCTTCGGCATCCTCGTCGTTGTAATTAATATGCACTTCTGCCTGACCTTTCTTCGAGTTTTTCTTTCGATAATGGTCAATTATTTTTCGTTTTAAGATAGCAATGAGCCAAGTACGTTCGGCTGCTTCTCCTTTAAAATTTTGTGCCGATTTCAAGCCTGCCAAGAACGTTTCAGAAATAAGGTCTTGTGCAACCTCATGGTCGTTTACTTTTACAATGGTATAGTTGTAAAGGTAATCTGAATAGGCATCTACCCATTTGGTAGGGTCTAGTTGATGTTCTGGCATAGCAATTCCAAGAATTTTACCAAAAATAGGAAAGTTTATCTAACTAGAACTCCTTTGTGATAAGTTTATAGAAATGTCTAGGGCTGAGTGGTTTCTAAGTGCTTTTACAAACGTATCAAGCTGGACAGTTGTCATTTTTTGGCTGTTATGATGAAATATCCAAAATCGTTCAAGTGCAAGCCCGAAAGTAATGCGTAGAAGGAAGCTTTTAAGTTGCTCCAGCTTTGATGTTTCAAAGTTTTGCCCTGAAATATATTTTTTAGTAAAAACCCAACGATGGCGAAAGGAACGTGTAAAACAGACGGTGCTACTCGAAATGAAATATCTTCTACAGTAACGTTGCTAAAACCAATTTGTTGAAGGTTTTCTTTTACTTCTGAAATTACTCCGAGTCCGTCTAAACTCCACCCTTTACAAAGTTTGGTATAACTGTAACTAGCGCCTTGGCATAAGGTGGCAGGAGTTTTTTTCAAAAAAGCATCGGCCAGTACAAAGTGTGCGCCCGGTTTCAATATTCTGTAGGCTTCACGAAGCGATTCTTTGCTGTGGCCACTATGGCATAAGCTTTCCATAGCGATTACACCGTCGGCAGATTGGTTTGCAATCGAGGTTTGGCAATAGTTTTCTTCTAAGATTATCCCATTGGTGTGTTCCAGTAGTTTGTTTCCTTCTTTTACCTGAAAGGGAGATAAGGTAACACCTAGCATAGAGAGCGTTGGATTTCTTTTTAAAAAATGGCGCATACTACCTCCCATACCGCAACCTAGATCTACTACAAACGATTTCAATTTTGGTAGTTGGAGGCGTTTGTAGATTTGTCGGTTCATTTGGTTCAGCATGCTATCGCGACGAAACGGATTGGTTTTTCCGAAGATAAAATACCCGAAATGCATGTTGAGGTCTTTACTCCAAAAGCTATAGTCTGAAGTAGCTTCATTATAGAAATCGGTGATTTCAGCTCTAGAGGCAGTGGTTTTGGTTAATGTTTTGCTATGGTTTGTGAGTGTTTTCATGAAATAATATTTTGAATGAGTAGCAATGAGTAAACAACAGCGAAAAGCACGAATAATACATTCATGCCCAATCCGCCCCACTTAAAAAGTACTTTCTTAGGAATATCATACATCGGGTAATACGCAATTTGCGTTGCTACTTTGCCGACCCAATAAGCTGCAATGAGGCCGGTGAGTGCAATAGCTAAAACACTTCCATTTTTTAGGTCATTCGGAATTAAAATCGCAATAAGACCAAATGAAAAATTGAGGCCCTGTATATACCGCCCATAGGTTTTTGCTATTTCTTGGTTAAGTGGCTTGAGCTTTTTCACATCGTTGTACCAATCAAAAACTTTATGCCTTATAAAAGGATATATTAGTGCAGTAAAGATTTGGCCAAGACCACCGATAATAATCAGCCAAGTTGGAATATTAAATTTCATACGTTTGTTTTTTAAACTTTCAATAAAAATTGAAACATTATATGAGATAAAAAGGGAAATTTCTTCCCTTCTGAGTGTTTTTGTTATTTCAGAAACTTAACCAGTGTTTTAGTGATCCAGTTCTGTTCTTGGTTCACCAACCGATGCATCATGGTATCTGCCATATCGGCAAGATCGTGCATGGCTTTGGTTTGTTTTATAAATTCCTGGGTAGCTTTTGTGCCGTCATCTGGAATGTTAGAAACCTCTTTTAGTATTTTTATAGTAGGTTGCAATTCCCTGCGGCTGCGTTCCTTTGCAATTTGCCGCGACAGCTCTGTCACATCTTTCTCGCTGGTAAAGTACTCTTTTCGTTCACCCGCCACATTCACCTTGTATACAATCCCCCAATCTATGAGTCCGCGCAGGTTCATACTCGCATTTCCTCGAGAAATATCTAAGGCTTCCATGATGTCTTCCATAGACAATGGCGCTGGCGATACAAATAAGAGCGCGTGAATTTGCGCCATTGCTTTGTTAATGCCCCAAAGCGATCCTAAATTGCCCCAAGTGCTGATAAACTTTTCTTTTGCTTCTTTAAATTCCATGAAACAAATATATCAAAATGTTTTAAACTTTCAATAAAAAATGAAAGTTTATTGTCAATAATTTTAGTCTTAATAATGAAATTGACCATTTATTAGGTTATTTTTGATTTCCCTTAAAGAAAATCACCATGAGAATTTTATTGATATTCCTTACCTTTTTTACAATAAATAGCGTTGCACAACAGCAAGATCGATTTTATGCAACCATGAACATTGTAGATGCGAATGCACTCAAAATTGATATTCCAGAAGAAATTGACATTATTAGCACCCAAGGCAATGAAGCAGCGGTGTATATGTCTACCGAAGCTGCCCATAAACTACACGACCGTATTTTAGTGCACGGACCAGGATATATTTTTAAGGCCTCTGAAGCCGAAGCAATGAAGGCTTTAGTTGAAAAACCAACCGTACGCACACGTATGCCTTTAACCATTACCGAAGATGCTACAGTTGCCCAAGTACTCGAAGTGATAAATACCCAGAATATTGAAGACCATATCTTAGAACTGGAAGATTACGGCACCCGTTTTCATACAACAGCTACAGGCACACAAGCTGCCGAAGACTTAAAAACAAAGTGGGAGGCCATGGCTGCCTTATATAACAGAAGCGACGTGAGTGTTCGTTTGTTTAATCACAGTAGTACCAATATGCCTTCTGTGATTATGACTATTGAAGGTTCTGAACTCCCTGATGAATATGTAATTGTAGGGGGCCATTTAGACTCTACATCTAGCCAAGGAAATAATGACGCACCGGGAGCAGATGACGATGCCTCGGGTATCGCCACTATTACAGAAGCAACTCGCGCCTTGTTCGAAATTGGTTTTGTGCCGAAAAGAACCATTGAAGTGATGGCTTATGCAGCCGAGGAGGTCGGTCTCGTAGGCTCTGCAGAAATAGCCGATGAATATTCAGACACTAATGTAAATGTGGTGGCGGTAACGCAATTCGATATGACCAATTTTAACGGCTCTGCGAACGACATTTATTTTATAACCGATTTTACAGATAGCACACTAAATTCGTACCTCATGGATTTGTTAGATCATTACAATGCCAGCGGCGACCATGCGATTACCTACAGTACTTCGCTCTGTAATTATGGGTGTTCAGACCATGCAAGTTGGACCAACGAAGGATTTATGGCTTCTTTCCCTTTTGAAGCGAGTTTTGCACAGCGAAATGGAAATATCCATACCCCAAACGATACTTATACAGTGTCGGGTACCGCAGACCACGCTACCAAGTTTACAAAACTGTGCGCCGAGTTTTTAATTGAAACAGCCAAGGGCGAAACCGTTTTAGGAATAACAACAATTGATGAAAATTCTGTATTTGCAGTTATCGATGGAAATATACTTCGTTACGATGCATCAGCCGCTTCTGTCTATTATAAAAGCATTCAGGTCTATGATGTAACAGGAAAAAAAGTTGCAGAACATGCAATCAATGAAAAGCAAGGTACAATAGATGTTTCCCGATTGAGTAGTGGGGTATATGTAGCCAATTTCGTCTCGAACAGTGGAGCGACTGCAGCTATGAAACTTTCAAAAAAGTAACTATTCTTCTCTCTTAAAACGGAGGGTGTTGCCACGACCTAAAAAAGACATGATAAGACTATCCTGGTCTAGCTTTACGATATAATAGCACTCGTTTGCAGAACCTTTGGTAGAAATATACGCGTCGTTTTCTGAAGAATTTTCTGGATGTGAACCGTCTTCACAGTTATTGCCAAGAGAAAACTCGATGATTTTGCCAACATCCGTTCCGTCGTAAAAATTTTTAGTGGTGTTTCCTTCAAATACAAGGGTACTGAATGGGTCGTCTACATTTCTCCAAGTACCCTGAATGAGTTTAAAGTTAGCCGATGTCATTTCTGTAGTGCTATCGATAGTATTTTTTTCAACTTCGGTAGTATCTGCATCAGTGATTTTACTGGTGTTTCCTTCGTTTTTACAACCAATTAAAAGTATTGAAAAAAGGAGAATGCTAACTAGATATTTCATCATCGATTATATAAGTCCCGCCCGCTTCAAAAGCGCATCAGGATTTGGTTTTTGTCCGCGAAATTTTATGTACAGTTCCATGGGGTCTTCGGTTCCTCCTTGGCTCAGCACGAATGTTTTAAACTTATCTGCAATTTTTTTGTTGAAAATTCCTTCCTCTTGAAAATATGCAAATGCATCTGCATCTAAGACTTCGGCCCATTTGTAACTGTAATAACCAGCCGAATAACCCCCTTGGAAAATATGACTGAAGGCTGTGCTCATACAAGTCTCTGGCGTTTCAGGATATAGTTGCGTGCCTGAGAATGCAGCAACTTCAAAGGTTTTTACATTTGAAATCTCTGCTGGGTTGCTATGGGCGTGCCATGCCATGTCTAGCAATCCAAAACTGAGTTGTCTCAAGGTTTGCATTCCTTCGTGAAAGGTTGCTGAAGCTTTAATCTTTTCAACCAAATCCATTGGGATCACTTCCCCAGTTTTGTAATGGGTGGCAAAAAGTTCCAGCGTCTCTTTTTCGTAGCACCAGTTTTCTAAAATCTGGCTTGGCAGTTCAACAAAATCCCAATACACGCTTGTACCACTCAGACTTTTATACGTAGTATTTGCAAGCATACCATGCAGGGCGTGGCCAAACTCATGAAACAAGGTGGTGACCTCATTAAAAGTTAATAGCGATGGTGTTGTAGGAGTTGGTTTTGTGAAATTACACACTATCGAAATGTGTGGCCGATCGTTAATCCCATGGAATTTTTGTTGGGGCTTATAACTTGTCATCCAAGCACCTTGCCGTTTCCCCGGTCTCGGGTGGAAATCTGCATAAAAGATCGCCACCAAAGCGCCTTCATCATCTGTTACCCGATAGGTTTTTACGTCGTGGTGATATTTGTCGATGCTGTTGTCTATCGCAAACGAGAGTCCGTACAGTTTTTTGGCAACTGTAAAAACACCGTCAATTACGTGTTCTAACTTAAAATACGGCTTTAGTTTTTCGTCGTCTAAGTCGAATTTCTTTTGCTTTAATTTTTCCGCATAAAAGGCAGCGTCCCATTTTTGCAACTGTTCGATACCGTCTAAATTCTTGGCAAAATCTGCCAGTTCTTCAAATTCTTTGTGTGCAGCAGGCTTTGCTTTTTCCAATAATTCATTTAAAAAAGAGCGCACTTTTTCTGGAGTTTCGGCCATGCGTTCTTCGAGCACAAAATGTGCGTGACTCTCATAGCCTAATAACTGTGCCCTTTGATGGCGTAGGTTTGCTATTTTTAAAACCTGCGCTTCGTTGTTGTTTTTGTTATCTTGAAATGCCCTAGCGCCAAATGCAAGCGACAACTTTTTACGAAGTTCACGGTTGGTAGCGTACTTCATAAACGGAATATAGCTCGGGTAATCTAAGGTAATCAACCAGCCTTCGAGTCCTTTTTCTTCTGCAGCTTGGGCAGCAGCTTCTTTTGCTCCAACGGGCAATCCGTTTACATCACTTTCGTCGGTGAGGTGCATTTGGTAGGCATTTGTTTCAGCCAAGACATTTTCACCAAATGTGAGTTTTAGCTGACTTAGATCTGCGTCCAATTTTCGTAATGTTTTCTTTTGTACTTCGGAAAGATTCGCACCATTTCTACTGAAGCTCTTGTATTGCTTGTCGAGCAGGGTGTTTTGTTCTGTGTTTAAATTGAACGTACTGCGATTGTCGTATACTGCTTTTACTCTTTTGAAAAGGGCTTCGTTCAGCAGCAAGTCGTTTGAAAAGGCCGTGAGCAACGGGGATACTTTTTGGGCAATTTTCTGAATTTCTTCAGATGTTTCGGCACTGTTCAGGTTAAAAAAAATGCTGGTAGCACGGTCTAATTGTAACCCTGTGTTTTCTAATGCCTCTACCGTATTTTGAAACGTAGGCTCCTGATGGTTGTTTGCAATCGCATCTATTTCAGCTTTAGTGCGTTCAATCAATTCTTTAATTCCAGGTAGAAAATGTTCATTTTCAATATTAGAAAACGGTGCGGTATCAAATTCTTGTAATAAGGGGTTGTTCATTCTTGAAATTTATTTTTTTATTGTGTCTGGTCGAGCAGTTGTGACCTGACAAGGGCTTTACTTGCTGTCTCGAACCTGCTTTGCGCCTTCTTCTACCTTCATTTTGAGACCTTCTTTGTAGGCAACAATTTTGTCGAGCACACATTTGTCTGCGCTTCCTAAAATTTGTGCAGCCAAGATTCCCGCGTTCTTGGCGCCGTTTAGCGCCACGGTGGCAACAGGCACGCCACCGGGCATCTGTAAGATGCTAAGAACGCTGTCCCAACCGTCAATACTGTTACTAGACTTTACCGGAACACCAATCACAGGGAGTGGAGAGAGCGATGCAATCATTCCGGGTAAGTGTGCTGCACCTCCTGCTCCTGCAATAATCACCTTGATACCTCGGGTATGCGCATTCTTGCCATAATCATATAGCTTGTCTGGTGTACGATGTGCAGAAACAATATCTACTTCTATTTCAATGTCGAATCCGCGTAACATGTCTATCGCGTCCTGCATCACCGGCATGTCGCTGGTGCTGCCCATTATAATTCCTACTTTGCCCATAATTATTTAGTTGCTGATTACTTTAATGCTTTTCTTTACTTCTGCGGCGATCATTCGTGCCTTCGCTAAATCTTTGTTCACGATAGTGACATGGCCCATTTTCCGAAACGGTCTGGTTTGTTTCTTGCCATAGATGTGGGGTGTAACCCCTTCCATCGACATGATTTGTTCTATATTTTTATAAACTACGTCACCCGTATATCCTTCGGCACCTACCAAATTTACCATAATACCACCCACCTTACTATCAGTATTGCCCAATGGAAGGTCTAAAATAGCTCGAATGTGCTGTTCAAACTGATTGGTATAGCTGGCCTCTATACTGTAGTGACCACTGTTATGGGGTCTTGGCGCCACCTCGTTTACGATAATTTCGTCATCTTCGGTTTGAAACAATTCTACTGCCAACAACCCAACATGTTCAAATGCTTCGGAAACTTTAGATGCCACACTGCGTGCTTTTGCTGAAACAGCTTCGTCTATACGGGCCGGGCAAATCACATATTCTACTTGATTGGCTTCAGGATGAAATTCCATTTCTACCACAGGATAAGTTTTTACTTCCCCCGACACACTTCGCGCCACAATCACGGCGAGTTCATTTTTAAAAGGAACTAATTTTTCAGCAATACAAGCTCCTTCGGCTAATGGTATCATATCTTCTTCAGTACGAATTACGGCTACTCCTTTTCCATCGTAGCCTCCAGTGCAGCTTTTCCAAACAAAAGGAAGCGTGACATCTTTCCGAACAATCGCTTCAGTAAGGTCAAATTTATCTTTAAATACCAAAAAAGGAGCTGTAGGAATCTGGTGTTTTTTGTAGAACTGCTTCTGAATGCCCTTGTCCTGAATGTTTCGCAATGTTTTTGCAGATGGATAGACCTTCTTTCCTTCTTTTTCAAGTGCTTCTAGCGCTTCCACATTCACGCCTTCTATTTCGAAGGTGAGTACATCTACCTTCTTTCCGAAGGTATACACTGTGTCATAGTCCATGAGATCGCCCTGCTGAAAATGATCGCAACCAATACGGAAAGGCGCCTCGGCACTGGGGTCCAGTACATGGGTTTTAATGTCGTACTTGCGGGTTTCATACCCCATCATTTTACCCAATTGGCCTCCGCCCAATATTCCCAAGGTAAAGTTTGAAGAAAAATAATTTGCCATAGCGCAAAGGTACAATTCTCTTGGTAATTGGTATCTTTGCTCGGTATTGATTATTAACCGTTGTTATTATTTGTAGTATGTGGAATTGGATGCAGAATTTCTTCAATAAAAATAATAAGAACACGCATAAAAATGACAGTTTACAAGGCATGAAAAACATTGTATTATTTGGCCCTCCAGGTGCAGGAAAAGGAACACAGGCGGAAGTATTAAAAGAAAAATACCAATTGGTGCATATCTCTACTGGAGATGTGTTCCGTTTTAATATTAAAAACAAAACAGAATTGGGTACCCTCGCCAAAAGTTATATGGACAAAGGCCATTTGGTGCCAGATGAAGTAACCATTAATATGTTGAATGCTGAGGTAGATAAAAATGCTGATGCCAACGGATTTATATTCGACGGATTCCCAAGAACTGCTGCGCAGGCTGAAGCCCTAGCATCTTTAATGAAAGAAAAAAACAGTCAGATTAATGCCATGGTAGCCTTAGAAGTGGACGATGAAATTTTGGTGCAACGGTTGTTGGAACGCGGAAAATCGAGCGGACGGGCAGACGATGCCAATGAAGCTGTGATTCGCGAACGTATTGCCGAATATTACCGAAAAACAGATATCTTAAAACAATATTACATGGCCCAAAGCAAATACCACGGGGTAGATGGTGTGGGTAGCATCGAAGAAATTACGGAGCGTTTGAGTAATGTCATCGATACACTCTAGGGCGTTTCCCCCGCCCCGATAGCTATCGGGGTATCGGGGGTCGGGTCTTCTGCTGTATCCCCAAGCAAGTTGGGGTATGCCGCTTCAACCCCTAACGCAAGAGCAGCTTTACATTCAAACTGAATTAAACATCCTGCCAGACAGGAACATGATATGACCGAAGGAAATTTTACAGATTACGTTAAAATTCACGTGCAGTCCGGAAAAGGAGGGCAGGGAAGTGCGCATTTACGCCGTGAAAAATACATCCCCAAGGGAGGTCCCGATGGAGGAGATGGCGGTCGTGGAGGTCATATCATTTTGATAGCAAATGATAATATGTGGACGCTACACCACTTAAAATTTAAGCGTCACTATAGCGCAGGTCATGGAGGTTCCGGGGGCAAACAAACCAGTACGGGTGCCGATGGTGAAGATGTATACATCGAAGTGCCGTTGGGTACCGTAGTAAAAAATACGGATACTGGAGAAACCCTTAAAGAACTCATGGAGCATGGCGAAGAATTGATTCTTGCCGAAGGTGGAAAAGGAGGCCGCGGAAACAACCATTTTAAGTCGGCTACCAACCAAACTCCACGTTATGCACAACCAGGACTAGAAGGTGAAGAGGGAAATTTTACCCTAGAAATGAAAGTGTTGGCAGATGTAGGTCTGGTAGGGTTCCCGAATGCTGGAAAATCTACTTTACTTTCAGTAGTAACTGCTGCGAAACCAAAAATTGCCAACTACGAGTTTACTACATTAAAGCCCAATTTAGGGATTGTAGAGTACCGTGACCATAAAACTTTTGTCATGGCCGATATCCCGGGAATTATTGAGGGAGCTGCAGAGGGCCGCGGATTAGGACATTATTTTTTACGCCATATTGAACGGAATTCTACGTTGTTGTTCCTGATACCTGCAGATGCCCCAGATATTAAAGAACAGTACGAAATTTTGTTAGATGAACTACGACGTTACAATCCGGAGTTGATAGACAAAAATCGATTGGTAGGAATCTCAAAAAGTGACATGCTTGACGAGGAGTTACGGTCTGAAATGAAGGCGCAACTAGATAAAGATTTTAAGGGCATTCCGTATTTATTCTTTTCGGCAGTGGCACAAACAGGCTTAATGGAATTAAAAGATACCCTTTGGAAAATGATGAACCAAACTTCGGTTCAGGAATAAGCTGCTACTTCGAGTGTCCCGAACTCGATTCGGGAGGTATCGAGAAGTGTTCTAAACTCTGTTTTTAAACGCACACTTTCCGCAGCATTTTTACTTTATTTCGTATAATTAGCGCAACCTTCTTTTTGGATCGATGGGATTTGCCTATTTTTCCAAAAAAATAGCGCATGAAAAATTTTTTACTTTCCGCAACCTTTCTACTTATTGCTTTCGTTGGATTTGGACAGTGTCCAGGTAATAGCATTACGTTTAGCACCCAGGCTGAAATAGATAACTTTGCAATAAATTTTCCAAATTGTACGGTTGTTCAAGAAACTCTTGAAATTTCAGGAAACAATATTTCCGATCTTTCCGGATTATCTCAAATTACGACTGTAGAAAATGTGCTTACTATCCATAATAACCCCATACTTCAAAACTTAAATGGCTTGGAAGATATTCAATTGGGGACGTCATCATCTCCAACAATTTTTGTATTCGAAAATGGATCGTTAACTAATCTAGACGGCCTAAATGGTATTACGTCTAATGTAGATCCTCAAGGGATTGATCAAATAATCATTCGAGATAATCCAGAACTCACTTCCATTGAAGGTCTTTCTAGTCTGGCAACTAATGTAGGTAAGATTGAAATAATAAATAACAACAGCCTGACAGCGCTCACTGGCTTTGAGAACCTTACGTTAATTGGTGCTATTTTTATTGAAAACAATGATTTGCTTTCCCAGCTATTTACTATAAATACCAGTGTTGGAACACTCTTTGAGTTACATATAGTTAACAACGAAATACTTACCAACCTAAATGGTCTGGAAGCACTTACAGATTTAGATATTCAATTGAATATAGATGGCAATCCTTCGCTTTTAAATCTAAACGGATTGCGTGGTGTGCTCAACGACGGCCCCCATAGTATTCCACTTGAATTTAAAATAAACAATAATACTTCGTTAAACGATATTTCTGGTTTTGAAAATATCGATTTTAATACCTTGTGGCGTGGTGAAATTACTAATAATACAAATCTTTCAGAATGCGACATTCTAAGTATTTGTAATTTCATTGACACTTCAAACGAGCTAATTATTGAGAACAATGCTGTTCGCTGTACCTCAGTTTCAGAAGTTGAAACTGAGTGTACATTGGTAAATATATCTGACACCAACTTCCTAAACGCCCTTCTCAACCACAATCCTATAATAGATACCAACGCTGACGACCTTATTCAGTTTGACGAGGTCGAAGCGTTCACAGGAACCCTACAAGTGGCTGAAAAAACCATCACAGATTTCACGGGAATAGAAGCCTTTGTGAATATCACGGGCTTTAATGGCGGTGGAAATTTTAGCGATTTTCTATCACTACAAAATAACACGATGCTTAACAGTGTCGATTTTTCAGGCAGCCCCGACCTTGAAGCGGTTAATTTGAAAAATGGCAATAATATGGGTATCACTAACTTCAATGCAGTTGATTGCCCGAGCCTAGAATTTATTTGTGTAGACGATGTCGCTTTCGCAGAAACGAATTTTACCAACATTGATCCTCAGGTTCAGTTTGTAGACGATTGCGAGTTCCTTTCGGTACCAGCGTTCAATCTCGAAAAAGCGGTAACCGTATTTCCTAACCCTGTTCCTGAAACACTCAATATTTCAATAACATCCACATTCAACTACATCAAATCTGAAATTTATTCAGTAAGCGGCCAAAAACTACAGGAATCAGCTAACAAACAGATTGAGATGGGCGACCTTTCAGCAGGAATTTACTTCGTGAAGGTAATTTCCGAAGAGGGAACGATCACCAAGAAAATTGTTAAACAATAATAAACACGCAACGGTTCGGCAATTTTTTTGACTATTTTAGTGAAAAGCCTTGCGATGAAAACTCTATATACACTAATACTCTGTGCACTTCTGATTTCCTGCGGAACAACCGTAGGAATCGATTACGACCAAGAAACAGATTTTAGCACCTATATTACCTATAATTTTTACCCTACCATAGATTCGGGTCTTAGCGATTTAGACGACAAGCGTATTATGCAGGCTACCGATAGTTTGATGCAGCAACGCGGATTCATAAAATCAGACACACCACAGCTCTTCATCAACTTTTTTGCTAACGAAAGTATTTCTAACTCCCGAAATACCATCGGTATCGGCATTGGTAGCGGTGGCCGTAATGGCGGTGTTGGCGTAAGCGGCGGCATTCCTATTGGTGGCCGTGTGGTAAACCAATCGCTTACCGTCGATTTTATTGATGTGGCTAAAGATGACCTTGTTTGGCAGGCCGTGGCCGAAGGCGAATACAAAGAGAAAGCCTCCCCAAGACAAAGAGAGGCCTATTATTTTAATGCCATCAGTAAGATGCTAAAAAAATATCCACCAACCGAATAAATAGGCTTCCTATTGTTCCTCAACACTTATCCGAACTCCTTCACTGTGGCTGCTAAACTCTGGTGCATACATGCTCTGTATGGTGGTAATTCCGTTGCTAAACGTACCTGCGTTGTTTACCCGTAGGTCGTATTCAAACACATAAATTCCTTTGCGTAGCGTGTCAAAAAAGAAGTTAGTACTGGCATCTTTGGTCGCTTGATAATACCCCAAACCGTCCTGCCATTTGTAGGTAGACAGCACATCAATAGGCTCTAAACCTGCCGCACGCATGTCTTTCATATGTGCAAAATCCATTTCACGGTCGGCACGCAGTTCAATCCGTACCCGTACCAAATCACCTACATTCAATGTTGTTTGTGGCGTTATTGCTGAAAGTTCCTCGCCTGAGGCGGTATTCTTTTTTAGGAACAACTTTTTGCTTAATTGCAAGGGAGTCTCTGCCGAAGTAATTTTATCTAAGTCTTCAAAATACTGCCAATACAATCCGCCCCAAGCAATGCCTTCTCCTTTTTTCTCCATGGTAACCGTTGCTTTTTCGGTGGAAATTTCCGAAGTACCCCAACTGGTTTTAAAATAGCCTGTTCCGGCTTCTACTTTCACATCATCCAATTTTGAAGGATCTATCACTTCGTTGCCTACCGTAACATGTACGGCATCGGTCACAGACAGCCAATCGGTACCTTGCATGAGCAGTGCGTACACCGCTTCTGAAGTCGCTTTGGTCGTACTCCATTGGTTGGTTTGCTTGTTTTTTAACAACCAAACGTTCAAATTGTCTATCGTTTCGGTGTCTTTCGTTATTTCTGAAAATACGGCAATCATCAACGCTTGAGTTTCAACCGGAGCTTGGTACCAATACCACGACGGGGTATTGCTCTTCCAGTACATCCCCAATTCTTCGCTAGTGATGCTATTTTCTTTCAGCGCCTTGGTAATTTTCGCAGCTGTGGCTGTCTTTCCGTTTCGGTGTAACACCAACGCTATCATCCCTTTCGAATAGAGATTTCGGGTATTCCAATAGGTTTCCATCTGGCTGAGGTAGTAGGTACTGATTTCTTCTACTTCTTTGCTCTTTTTTAGCTGCGGAAAAAAGCTACGCATATACAAATAGTGCGTTTGCATTCTGCTTAAATGGTCATCTTTATAATTGGGAGCCTTGGTGTATTTTGAAAGTTCTTTGTATTCTTTTACAAATTCGGCGTCTAAATAGCGCACAGCCTTTTTCAGCATGTCATCAATTCCGTCGCCTGCTGTTGCTACCCCTAATTTGTCGAGATGGCCAAAACCTGTTGCGATGTGCTGGGTAATATATCTGCTTTCATACCCGCCATTAAACCATGGCCAAGCTCCAGAATTTAACTGATTTAAACGAAGTTTATTGGCAGCCTCATTTTGTTTGCGCTGCATCAGATTAAGGTCAAACAAGAGCGCAATTCGTTTTTTCTGCTCCGTCTCGCTTTGGGCATCGCGCAGCCAGGGTGTTTCTTGAATGAGTAACGATTTCAATTCTTCGTTTTTCTCTAAGTTACTCAACAACGCATCACTGTTGGCCCATTGGTCGAATACTGCTTTGATACGCGGATTGCTATTGGCGATTTGCGTGGCAAGGGTGTTGGCATAGTAGCGCGCAAACGTCTGCTCATTACACTCGTACGGAAATTCCATTAAATATGGCAATGCCTGCACTGCGTACCAAGCAGGATTTGAGGTCACCTCTAACGTAAGTTTATGGTGTTTAAGGGTGGTAGACGTGGTGTTCTTCAGTTTGTCTAGCGTAAACGTCTTCGTTTGGTTAGAACGCACCCACATTGGTAGCGTTTCAGTGACCAACATGCGGTTTGAAAGCACGGGCAGCACATTTTGTTCTCCATCGCTAAAATTGGCTGTTTTGGCAATCACTTTATATTCCACGGCCTGTATGTTCGACGGAATTGATAATCGCCAGGACACCTGGGTATTATTGCTTTTTTCTACGGAAAATTCCTTGATTGCGCTACTGTTTCCTAAAGCCACATCAATCGATTTGCCAGTCACAGCGTCGCTTAATTGCAACACGGCTTGCCCAGAAAGATTTTGGTCGCTTAGGTTTGAAATTTTAGAACTAATGATAATTTCATCGCCTTCGCGCAAGAACCGTGGTGCGTTTGGCACGACCATCAATTCTTTTTGTGTCACGGTTTCAAAGGTCGAAACTTTTGTATGTACATCTTTGGTATGTGCCAGCAACTGCAATTTCCATCGGGTCAAGGCTTCAGGCGTTGTAAAATTGAACGATACGTTTCCGTCTGCATCGGTACGCAATTGTGGGAAAAAGAAAGCGGTTTCTTGCAGATTTTTACGGATTTTAACATTGCTGAAATCGGTCGGTTTTTGATTTATTGAGTCTAATGCTTTATTCGCTCCTGGAATGTATCTTATATCTTTAGTTGAAATTTCTTCGTTCAGTACTATTTCATCCGCTTCGGCTTCCAAAGTACTCACTGCATACCCCAATGCTTTTTTCTCTCTTTGTACTCCGTACCCTGTGACTACAACTTCGCCATCAGGTGCATTCATCTGATTTCTCAATCTATTCCGGTATTGGTCGTATTGCCACGATTGACCCGTAATGCTCAATCCAAACCAATTAAATTGATCAAATTTTGGTTGGGAATGCGGTTGGTAGTAAGAGTTTCCGTACCCTAAACTAATAGAACGCGTCTCAAAACTTCGGTTCGCATTGGGACGTGCCACGGCATTGTATTGATAGGTTGGGTTCGGGTTAAATTGCCATTGGTGGGGTGAAAATTGATCTAACGAGACATCGTACATACTGGCTAGCAGCTCTGCGGAAACTTGAGCTCCATCGGGCCCTTTGATGTTAAAACTCCATGTTTCAGGAACCCCAGGTTCCAATTTATCGCGGAAGGTGTTGGTTTTTATGGTTAGTTCTGTGTCTGGACGCGGAACAACAACCGATTTCGTGCCGCCTTCATAACTGTTAAATGCCGTAAAACTATAATGAATCGCGAATCCGCCAAGGTCTTCCGAAGTAACTGGAACAGCAATGGTTTTTGAATTTTTGTTCAATGCGATTATAAAGGTCTCTACCAGTTTCTTTTCCTTTTCTACGGAAAGCGTCACGGCAATGTCTGCATTCGATTTTAAGGTAATGAAGGCTTTGTCGCCCGGCTCATACGTCTGTTTGTCGAATGCTATCGAAAACAAATCATTATCGGCTGGCGTTTCATCTTTAGCACTGTACAATTGTGTGTACGCTTTCGAAATCACTTCCTGGCCAAATTTGTCATTTGTTTCAGCAACAATAATGTATGCACCAGACTTCCATCTTTTGAGGTTTCCAAGTTCAATTTTGTCTATATCGTCAGTACGAATGGTTTTACTGAAAACTTCTTCGCCCTGTTCCCAGTTTTGCATTTCGCCTTCATTTTTATAGGGATCGTGCGGAAAGAGTTCTTTAAATCGTTTCTCCGAAAACCCTTGATAATCGGGTGCTGACCAAGGCCTAGCACGCAGCACATTTTCAGGAGCTTTTAGTTTGTAAATCGTAACGTTTACCTCTGCAGCTACTTTTTCACCATTCAGGTTTTTAGTAGCAATTGCTAAACTTTCATTTTTGTCCTGCTTATCTATACGCTCTGGCGCTTGCAGTTGTATGGTGAGCGCGTGATATCCTACATTCACGATGGTAGTAGTGCTTTGGGTTTCGCCATTGATGTCTGTAACATCGGCCGTAATTTCATATTGAAAAACGGGTTGCCCGGCTTTATCTACACTACTGTCGGGTATTGCCTTAAAGTCGATTGTATATTCGCCCTTATTATTGGTGGTGGTTTCACCAAAAGTGATTTCTTGGCCTTCGCCATAGTTTATATTCCTGCCCCAATAGTACCACCTCGGATAATTCACTTTGCGGGTCACTTTATAGCCAACCTGGGCATTTGTGATGGTGCTACCCGAGAACGAAATCGCTTCTCCGTGTACTTTAATGCTGTCGTTTACTCGATAGGTTTCAGTTATGGGCTTAAAATTGGTTTCAAATTTGGGGCGTTTGTATTCTTCGACATTAAAATAGATTTCAGAAGAAAATTGTTTAGAATCTGCGCTACCTATTTGCAGGTGAAACTGGCCTGTTAACACGCCAACAGGCAACACAAACTCTCCCGCAACCGTACCAAATTCATTTGTATTTAATGAAAGTTGGGCGATGTCTTCATAATTCGCATCGTATAAACGCACCAAAAGCTTTTGATCGGGAAGTACAACGGATGTATTGTTTTCTTTTTTAAACACAATCCCTTTAAAATAGACGGTTTGTCCAGGTCTGTAGATACTTCGGTCTGTAAACAGCGCGCTGTGGTAAGTAAGGGTTTCATTATTGCCAGAATACCTTGCGTACGAAGAATAATTATTGAATTGGGCACTGTCATTTCCATGTGCAACATGAACGGAATAATTAGTGTAGTTCTTAGAATTCCGAAGGGTTACAAAACCTTTCGAATTGGTTGAGAGGGTGCGCGTTTTACCATTTCTATTCAATTCTTTGATGGTACATTTTGCATTTGCGATAGGTTGGCCGTTTAAACGATTTACAATCTGAAACAGTGTTTGGTTTTCATCTTTTGAATGCACCAATGCGATGTTGGTGTATTGTAGTTCGGTATGGTCAAAAAGGCGTTTGTTTACGGTGTTTGTAGGGCTTAATAAAAGCAAGTAAGAACCTTGGGCGAAGCTAGGGAGTAAGATTTCGGTACTGTGATTTTGGTAGTCGCCTTCGTCAGGCAATTGTTGTGTCCATCTTTTTTCGAGCGAAAGTTTTTCGATATAGTTTCGTTTCTTTTCCTTGTCGTAAATTTTGCTGAGCGCTTCTTTTTGTTTTGCTGAAAACTGATATACCGAAAGTTGGATAGCTTGTGTATTTGAATACGTAATTTTTACACGGCTATTTTGTTGAATGGGAAGATATGTTTCTGCTTGCAATGTAACTTGCCGATTGGTGATGGTTGCCAATAACGATGCGGCTTGGGAAGCTACAAAAGTGTCAGGAAAATTTGCAATTAGTTCTTCGCAAATGGCGAGTGCTTCCTTCTTTTTCCAGCGATGGGTTTCATTTTCTCCTGGGTTGTAGGTGTTTCCTTGATAATAAAAATGCTGTGCAATCTCAAAATTGTAGATAGCTTTTGCATACCCGTTCTTCATACTGTTTTTTCCAGCTTCTAGGGCTGAAAAAAACAGCGCATCGGTATCTGCAAAACGGCCGTTGTTCTTAACGAATTCAAGACGTTCAGAATCGACAGCAGCTAAGGGAATCTCGTTATTCCTGCTCGTATGGAAATCGATTAGCTTTTGATAAACTTGCAATGCCTTCAATTCTAAGGAAAGACTGTCTTTTGACGTGAGCGAAACGTTTCTAAATTTGCTATAATCAGATACATACGAAGCTTCTGTAATCTCGAAAGCATCGATGGGCTTGTTAATCGAGTTTTCTGGAGTTTTGAAAAATTGGAGCGCGTTGTGGGCTAAAAAATCGTAGAGGGTGGGGCGAAGTTCTGCAGACTCTTCGTACATTCTCAAAATAGGCTCAAAAGCTTCAGTGGTGGTTGTTTGTAGCTGTTGTTCGTTTTGTAGTGATTGCTCGTAATAGCTGGAAATTTCAGCAAACAGTGTTTCTAAATCCCACGTTCTGAAATCGGTTGCATCAACTTTGTTGGCTGTATTCGTACGGTCGTAGAACTGATAGCGGTGCTGCTGAAAATAATCCCAATACAATTTTGCCAACATATTTTGCAATACGTTTTTTGTGGGTGATTGTGTGTTTGCAATCATTTCCTTGAAATCATTAACTACGGTTAACTGCGAATTTTCTTCCAAGATCATCGCGAACTTGCTTTTAAACAGCAAGGTTTTTATGAGTTGGGCCTGGTTGTTTTCTGCTTTTGCCTTGGCTTCAATCTGTGAGACAATTTCTAGCGCCGATTTAGGAGTATCTGCAATTTCTAGCTTTTCAACTTGGGTCCATAGAACATTGTATTGATTGTCTTGGGCATTGATGGAGGCCATAGCGAATAAGGTAATAATGATGGTATAAAGCGTTTTCATAGCTGTTTAATTTTCCGAAAGGTACAAGCAGTAGACCTCTTGGAATACGAATAATGAGTTTTAATAGACAAAAAATGAGCCAAACAGTAGTTTCGTTTAGGGAACAACGTTTAAAGGGATGTCTATTTTCAATATCATAAATTTCATCCCAAAATAAGTTTGGAACTGTATTTGTATAAAGTTACCAAAACCTATAAAATGGAAGCCTCGTTGCTTCATTTGTTTTTAAGAAGATTTACAAAGCACTATATTTGAAACTTTAAAACACCTCAATGAAAAACCTACTTTTCTTATTGCTATTTCCTGCATTACTTTCTGCGCAAACCACCTTCGATAGGGCAGAGGCCTACTTTAAAAAGGAACAATTTAGCAAAGCAAAACCCTTGTTTCAGCAATACTTGAAAGAGCATCCCAATCACCAGAAAACCCGCGAGTATTTAGGTGACATCGCTGGCTATAAAAAAGATTGGGATACCGCAATCGATTTCTACGAAGATCTGGTTGAAGAAAATGATAGAAGCGCTAATTACCATTTTAAGTATGGAGGCGCTTTAGGGATGAAGGCGTTGTCTATAAGTAGAATCAGGGCAGCAACCTACATTGGCGATATCAAAGAACATTTTGAAAAGGCCGCTACCTTAGACCCCAACCATATTGAAGTGCGTTGGGCCTTGGTAGAATTTTATATGCAACTGCCCGGGATTATCGGCGGAAGCGAGAAGAAAGCCACCAAATATGCCAACCAGTTGCTAAAAATATCTCCCGTAGATGGATATTTGGCCAACGGTTATATAGCCGAATATGACGATCGACCGGCAGATGCTGAACGGTATTACAAAAAAGCAATCGATGTGGGCGGTTCACCACATACGTATGAAAAGTTAGCCGAACATTACGAAAAAAACAACAAGCCGAAAGAAGCGCTAGAAACAGCGAATAAATCGTTGCAAATACACAAACGGAACAGCCTGAACTACCAAATTGGAAAGATTGCTGCGCAGTATAATCTCGATGCAGAACTGGGTATTAACTGCCTGCAAGCTTATATTGAAAATCATTCGGTGCGCGATGGCGTACCAAAAGATTGGGCGTATTATAGACTGGCACAGATCTATAAAAACTTAGGGAAGAAAAATACCGCCTTGCAATGGATTAACAAAGCGTTGGCCGATAGACCCGATTTTGAGCAGGCCCTAGACGAAAAGAAACGAATTGAAGCGTTGTAAGACGCAAATGTGTTCTGGCTCTGGTCAGAAAAATTTTCATTCAGGCGGAAGCTCAACCAGACAAATTCTTATAACTTTACAGGGTTGAAGGCCTTGCACTCAACCGTGAAACCATAAACTTCTCAACTAAAAATGCGAGTACATTTTATAGCCATAGGCGGCGCAGCCATGCACAATCTTGCATTGGCATTACATCAAAAAGGATATCAGGTTACGGGTAGTGACGACGAAATTTTCGACCCTTCTAAGTCTCGTTTGGAGGCCAAAGGGTTGCTTCCGAAGGAATACGGTTGGTTTCCTACTAAAATTTCCGCAGAAATTGACGCTATCATTCTTGGGATGCACGCTAAAGAAGACAATCCTGAATTGTTAATGGCGAAGGAACTGGGGCTCACCATTTACAGTTATCCTGAATTTTTATACGAGCAAGCTAAAAATAAGACCCGCGTTGTGATTGGTGGAAGTCATGGTAAAACAACAATTACCTCAATGATTCTCCACGTGATGCACTACCACAATAGAGATGTAGATTATATGGTGGGAGCGCAGTTAGAGGGTTTTGACACCATGGTAAAGCTCACCGAAGAAAATGATTTTATGGTGTTGGAAGGAGATGAATATCTTTCGTCACCCATAGATAGACGCCCAAAATTTCATCTCTACAAGCCAAATATAGCACTGTTGAGCGGGATTGCGTGGGATCATATCAATGTGTTTCCTACCTATGAAAATTACGTAGAACAGTTTGAAATTTTTCTTACGGAAATTACCAATGGCGGAACCATTATCTATAACCAAGAAGATGCAGAGGTAAAACGTGTGGTAGAATCAAGCACGGCCACCATAAAAAAAGTCGCCTACGGAACGCCCGAATATACCGTTGAAAACGGAACCACTTTGCTTGAAACACCCGAGGGGCCAATGCCTATCGAGGTTTTTGGAAAACATAACCTGAACAATCTGGAAGGTGCCCGGTGGATTTGCCAACTCATGGGAATAGATGCAGACGATTTCTACGAAGCGATTGCAACGTTTAGCGGAGCCAGTAAACGCTTAGAATTGATTGCTGAAACCGATACTGCTATTGCCTATAAAGATTTTGCACATAGCCCGAGTAAGGTAAAAGCAACTACTCAAGCCCTTAAAAATCAGTATCCCGACCGCAAACTCATAGCGTGTTTGGAATTACATACGTACAGCAGCTTAAATCCAGAATTTCTAACCGAATACCAAGGCGCACTAGATGCAGCAGATGTGGCGGTAGTTTTTTATTCTCCACATGCGGTAATGATTAAAGGATTGGAAGAAATTAAGAGAGAGCAAATTACAGAAGCGTTTCAGCGGGACGACTTGACCGTTTTTACGAACCCGGCCGATTTCAAAACCTTTTTGTACAACCAAGATTTTGATGATACGTCTTTGCTGCTCATGAGCAGTGGGAATTATGGCGGATTGGATTTTGCTGAGGTGAAGGAGTTTATAGCGTAATTTTCTAATTACAGTCGTTCGTAAATACCCGTAACGAAGTTCGAAATATCATTCTTTGAACTTTCAATTAACCGTTGTTTCGCCAACTCAAAATCTTCGGCATTTTTATCTTGCGATAGCTTAAACTTGCCTTCCCAATTTGTGATGTCAATCTCGAATGCCTGAATGTAATTGATGAGCCGGTCCATTCGCGGGTCGTCCATGGCTAGTTTAAATTTGTGCTCGGGTTGCTCTAGGAAATCGGTCATGGCGACCATGGTCTGCTTTGCAGCTTCAGAATCGTTTATTAATTTTATTTCCCCCGTAATATGCACTAAAATGTAGTTCCAGGTGGGGAGCTGCGGCGTGTTGTACGCACTTGGCGAAATATAACAATCGGGTCCTTTGAACACCGCCGTTACTTGGGCACCATTGTCCAAAGTTTGCACTTGCGGATTTTGCCTATCGATATGCGCGACTAACTTGCCCGAAGTTTCGTTGTAGATAATTGGGATATGCGTTACAAAAGGCGTGTTCCCTTCCGCAGAAACCAACATCCCGAATGGGTATGCCTTCATCACGGCAATCATTTTTTGCTGGTCGTCGGTTTGGTGGTGGGGTGGTGGATACACTTCGATACAATTTTACTCCTATGTCGCAAAATCACTCAGCGACCTTTGTTAAGTAGGAAATTAATAAAACTCTTATTTACTATAATTCAATGATTTAAGGTCCCTGAGTAATTCCGACTTCATGTCGGGATTGTATCGAAGGGCCGGTTATTTCGTTAGCTCCACAAACAATTTTTCTAAGGTTCGGTTTTTTTGGTGCAGCTGCAAAATTTTAAGTCCGTTATCATGTGCAAAATCGAATACTTTACTACGCATGTCTTCTTGGGTGCTAAAATACAGGTGGTATACAAACCCAACTGGATTCTCTACTTTTGAAATCTTCGGTAATTTTTCCAACGCGACGGTTTCAACACGATAATCGAATTCTACTTCAACAATTTGCTGTTTGTCGTCGGTGAGTTCCTTTAAGTTTTTATCTAATACAATTTCACCTTTGTTGATGATGATCACACGGTCACAAATAGCCTCTACTTCTTGCATGATGTGGGTAGAGAGCAGCACTGTTTTGCTTTTCCCTACCGATTTTATGAGTTCGCGTATTTCAATTAGTTGGTTGGGGTCTAAGCCCGTAGTGGGTTCGTCTAATATAAGCACTTCAGGATCGTGCAGCAGTGCGGTGGCCAAACCAACACGTTGGCGATACCCTTTAGACAGCTGCCCAATTTTTTTATGCGCTTCAGGGGTGAGCCCCGTTTGCTGAATCAGTTCTTCTATCTTAGTTTTTGGAATACCGTAGATTTCAGCATTAAACGCAAGATATTCTTTCACGTACATTTCAAGATATAACGGGTTGTGTTCTGGAAGATAACCAATACTTTTTTGCACCTTTTTTTGTGCTTCGGAAACAGAAAAACCATTTACGGTGGCGGTTCCTTCGGAAGCAGAGAGATAGGTGGTCAATATTTTCATTAGCGTTGATTTCCCAGCACCATTTGGGCCTAAAAATCCGACAATCTCTCCCTTCTTAATTTCGAATGAGACGGCGTCCAGTGCTTTTTGCGAGCCGTACGATTTCGTTATATTTTCAACATGTATTGACATAGAAATAGAAATTACACAAAGCTAACGATACTAATTGAAATCTTCATTTTAAAAAAAGCTTAAAAAGTTTTATCCCTCTATCGAAATAGCTATTTTAGCATTCAATTAAAAAAACAAATGAAAAACGCGTTCCATATTTGGTGGCATTATACTAACTGAAACCTCAGGGCGCTTATTGTTTGTTAATACGAATATACGTTTAAGTCCCATGGGGACTTTTTTTTTGCTGAAAATTTGACGCATACGATACTATGGAGAATAAAAAGGAACTTAGAAATTGGTTGAATGCTATGCAATTGGCGCACCCACTGGTAATTGCTGGGCCTTGTAGTGCCGAAACCGAACAACAAGTGCTTAAAATTGCACATCAATTAAAAGATACAGATGCCACCGTGCTGCGGGCAGGTATTTGGAAACCTCGTACCCGTCCCGGTAATTTTGAAGGTGTTGGCGCGCTGGGTTTAAAATGGTTGCAAAAGGCGAAAGAGGAAACGGGTATGCTCACAACTACCGAAGTTGCCAATGCCAACCACGTAGATTTGGCGCTAAAGCATGATGTTGATATTTTGTGGGTAGGCGCGCGAACTACAGTGTCACCTTTTATCGTGCAGGAATTGGCAGATGCATTACAAGGAACCGATAAAATTGTATTGATTAAAAATCCGGTGAATCCTGACCTTGCGTTATGGTTGGGTGCGGTAGAACGCTTTTATGAAGCGGGAGTGAAAAATCTAGGGGTAATACACCGCGGATTTTCAACCTATGAAAAAACACGGTATCGCAACAATCCAGAATGGCAAATCCCAATCGATTTACAGAATCGTTTTCCTGACTTGCCGCTAATTTTAGATCCGTCGCATATTGCAGGGAAACGGGATATTATTTTCGATTTATGCCAGACAGCATTAGACCTGAATTATGACGGGTTGATGGTGGAGACTCATTTCGACCCTGATAATGCGTGGAGTGATGCTGCTCAGCAGATTACTCCATCGACACTAGACCAAATGACGGTAGATTTACGGATCAGGAAAAAAGGGGATGAGGCACTAGCGTTTCAAAATGAATTGAACACTTTACGTACTCAAATCGATGTGATCGATAACAAAATTGTGGAGATGATGGGCAAGCGTATGAAGATAGCCGATAGCATCGGGGGCTTGAAAAAGGAACACAATGTTGCTATTTTACAGGTAAAAAGATGGAACGAAGTATTGGGCAGAATGATTTTGAGGGGTGAAGAAAGCGATTTGAGCGAAGAGTTTATTCTGAAGCTTTACAAGGCAATTCACCAGGAATCTATCAATCACCAAAAGAAAATCATCAATGAGTAAAAGTTTTTGCAATTTTGTAAGATGAAGGGCGTAGTTTACAAATCTACAGGCAGTTGGTACACGGTAAAATCTGAGCAAGGCGATTTTTACGAGTGTCGCATCAAGGGAAAATTCAGGATGGACGGAATTAAAAGTACCAATCCTGTTGCCGTAGGAGACCATGTGGCGTTTAAAATCGAGACTAAAGGTGATGAAACCGTAGGCGTCATCCATAAAATTGAAGCACGAGAAAATTACATCATTCGTAAAAGTGTCAACCTCTCTAAGCAAACCCATATCATTGCTGCCAATATAGATGTGGCTTTTTTGTTGGTTACATTAAACAATCCGCCCACGTTTACCACATTTATAGATCGTTTTTTGGTCACGGCAGAAGCCTATCATATCAAAGCGGTGTTGCTGTTTAATAAAATTGACACCTATACAGAAGACGAATTACTTGAAATTAAATTCTTGGCGGCGCTTTATCGAAATATCGGGTACGAATGTATTGGTATTTCCGCAGCGACAGGCAAGAACGTAGAAAAGGTGAAAGTACTGATGAAAGAAAAGGTGTCTATGTTTTCGGGCCATAGCGGCGTGGGAAAATCTACCTTAGTAAACGCTATTGAACCTTCACTACAGCTTAAAACTTCGGAAATTTCAGAACAACACAAACAAGGGCAGCATACCACAACTTTTGCCGAAATGTATGATCTCTCATTTGATGCTAAAATAATCGACACCCCAGGGATAAAAGGATTTGGGGTGGTAGAAATGGACAAAGAAGAATTAGGTGATTATTTCCCAGAATTTTTTGAACGTAAGCAAGACTGCAAATTTAATAACTGCCTTCATTTAGAAGAACCGCAATGCGCCATAAAAGAGGCGTTGGAGGAAGAAGAGATCGCTTGGTCACGTTATAAAAGCTACCTTCAGATTTTGGAAGGGGAAGAAGAACACTACAGAAAAGATATTTATGACAAGGAATAACTTTTAGTGAACAGCCAGCCTGAATCGAACGTATGTTGGGGCGGGTGAGCAGACTTTTTGAAAGGTAGGAGGAGTAATCACGGGTATTCTATTAAATTTTAACCATTAACCATTAACCATTAACCTTATAATGAGAATCGTACTACAACGTGTAAAGCAAGCATCAGTTACTGTTTCTGGAGAAGTTGTTTCTGAAATTGGCAAAGGTTTTTTGGTTTTATTAGGAATTGAAGCGGAAGATACTGTAGAAGATAGCAAATGGCTGTGTGGTAAAATCGCGAAGTTGCGGGTTTTTTCAGATGAAAATGGAGCCATGAATAATTCGATTCAGGATGTAGACGGTGATATCATCGTGGTGAGTCAGTTTACCCTACATGCCAGCACTAAAAAGGGGAATCGACCTTCTTTTATTAAAGCGGCACGACCCGACCAAGCAATGACACTTTACAAACAATTTGTAACACTTTTAGAACAAGAACTCAATAAAAAGGTGGGTACAGGAGTCTTCGGAGCCATGATGGATGTAGCTTTAGTAAATGATGGTCCGGTGACAATAACCATCGATTCAAAATCTAAAGAATAAAATTTTGTAGGTTCTTTCTGAACTTATTAAATTGCCCCCATTATTGAATCTGCATGAAATTTTTTAGTTTACTCTTGTTGTTTCTTACAACAAGTATTTCGCTCGCCCAATATCCAGTACGTGATATTCCAATTAATTTAAGAAACAAGGTTAACGCTGTAGTACGTAATAATGAAACTATAATAACCCTGAACGATTTTAATGATATGAATATCATGCAAAAGGAAGTGGGCACGATATTGAACAAAAACGGTTTAGAACTAATGAAGACCTATTTACATTTTGATAAAAGTACGAATGTAAAAAAGATTAGCTTGCGAATTTTCGATGCAAATGGCGAAGAAATCAAGAAGTATAAAAAACGTGATTTTACAGATGTAAGTGCTTCAGGGAACAGTCTTTATATGGACTATCGTGTTATGTACTATAATTATGTTCCACCAAAATATCCATTCACATATGAGTTTACTACAGAAATTGCAACATCGTCTACAGCTTTTATCCCAGCATGGACTCCTGTAGCATTTACTCAAGTTAGTGTCGAAAAAGCCTCCTACAGTATTTTAAACCAAAATCAAATTCCGATTGTTTTCAAGAAAAATAATCTTGATGCTTTTAATGTGCAAATAAGTGAGTCTCCACGAGAATATCATTTTGTCGTTGAGAACATTCCATATTTCGAATCAGAGGTTTTAAGTCCGATTTTATATGAATTTGTTCCTACAGTTCGAGTTTCTTTAGAAAAATTTCAGTTACGTAATACACCGGGTTTTGCGAAAAATTGGAAAGACTTAGGAGTGTGGCAGACCCAAGCACTGCTTCGGGGTAGGGATGAAATTTCAGAGGCTACTAAAGCACAAATAGATCAGTTGGTCTCGGGAGTAAAAGACCCTAAAGAAAAGACGAGACTTATTTATGAATTCATGCAAAATAAAACCCGATATATTAGTGTTCAAGTGGGAATAGGTGGATGGCAGCCTTCTACGGCATTAGAAGTTGACGATTTAAGCTATGGCGACTGTAAAGGCCTTTCTAACTATACCATGGCATTGTTGAAGTCTCAAGGAATTGATTCGTATTACACATTAGTTAACTCCGGTAAAGAAATATTCGAGACAGAGGATGATTTTGTGTCGCTTCGATTTAACCATGCTATTTTAGCTGTTCCTTTTGATGATGAATTAGTATTTCTTGAGTGTACTAGCCAAACTACTCCTTTTAACTACATGGGAAGTTTTACAGATAATAGAAATGTACTTATGATGACACCAGAGGGTGGAGTGATTGCCAAAACACCTAAATATAAAGCTGGGGAAAATCTGCAACAAACACAAGTAACAGCTGTCATCGATGAAAATTTTCGTATCACAGGAACTTTTGAGCAAAAATCAAAAGGGGTGCTCTACCAAAATCGGTATCATATTGAATCTGACACAAAGGATGACATGGAAATGAATTATAAGGGGTTGTGGGGTCACTTGAACAATTTGTCATTAGGGAACGTATCTTTTGAAAATGACAAAAGAAACGTTGTATTTAAAGAGAAGATAAATTTTGAGGTCGATACATATGTTTCAACAGCTGGAGACAGGGTTTTGGTAAATCCTAATATATTCAATAGGCATGATAAAATATATGCAAATGATAAGGATCGAAAATTTCCTTTGGAAATAGAAAGAGGAGCTACTTATCAGGATGAAATTGAAATTATTCTACCTAAAGGATATACTCTTGAAGCAGCATTCGACCCGATAGAAATAACTACAGTATTTGGAACTTATAATGCCTCAGTTGAATTGAGCGCTTCAAATACAATTTTATATAAAAGACACCTTCAGCTGCTTTCAGGAACTTTTCCATCTGAATCGTTTAATGATTATGCAAGCTTTGTCAGAAACGTGACTAAAAAGGATAAATCTAAAATCGTACTCTCAAAAATATAACCATTATGAAATTACACTATTTGCTTCTTTGTTTGCTGCTCACCACTATTACAGGTGTTTCGCAAAATTTTAAATACGGTAAAGTTTCTAAAGAAGAACTTGCTGAAAAATCAAATCCGTCGTATCCAGATGCAGATGCCACCGTGCTCTATCGCGATTACAAAGTTGCGTTTACCTTCAAACAAGGAGAGGGGTTCATTCAAAAGGCCACGGTTCATGAACGCATTAAAATTTATAATAAAGACGGGGCAGAATGGGCAAGAAAAAATGTAATTACTTACAACGATGGTGGAAATAGAGAAACTTTCGATTTAAAAGGTGTTACTTATAACTTAGTGAATGGCGATGTTGAAAAGCAGAAATTAAAGAACAGTGCTGTTTTTGAAGAGCGTATCAGTAAATACCGTGTGAACAACAAATTCACCATGCCAGACATTCGTCCGGGAAGTGTAATTGAATATGAGTATGTCATTGAATCTGGTTTCAGCACAATCGATGATATCGAATTGCAGTACACCATTCCGATTAATAAGGAAATAGTTGAATTGAAAATACCAGAATTTTTTGTGTACAATATTCAATCGAACCCAAAAGCTTCCGTAGCATTCAATTTTGAAACAGATTCGAGAGAAAAAGAAGTGAATTTCCGTGCAAGAAGCGGATTGGGATCAGCTAACTATGGTAGCTATAATTCTAATAATTCTGCCACACGAGCAGGAACGAGGACGTATAAAGAAATAGAATATAGTTTGGATGAAAGCAATATACCACCCCTCAAAACGGAGCCATTTGTAGATAACCTGAGAAATTACCAAGCGCGGTCTATTTGGGAATTGGCAATGATCAACGACCCTAACGGTATCCCAGAAAATTTTGCAACTAGTTGGGAGGCCGTTTCTAAGAGTGTGTTCGAAAGCGAAGCTTTTGTAAACGAGATTAAACGTACCAATTATTACGAAGCTGATTTGGCTACAGCGCTTAAAGATGCTACAAGTCCTGAGCAAAAGATGGCAATCATCCACAATTTTGTAAAAAATAAAGTAAAGTGGAACAACTATGTGGGGTACTTTCCAGAAAAAGGAGTGAAAAAAGCCTACAGCGAAGGTACAGGAAATACGGCCGATATCAACCTCATGCTCATCTCTATGTTACAGCATGCCGGATTAACCGCATACCCAGTCTTGGTGAGTACTAAAAAGAATGGAATTCCTGTGTATCCTACCCGCGAAGGATTTAATTATGTAATCGCAGCTGTAAACCACAATGGCAGTTTTTATATTTTAGATGCGACTGATCCATTCTCGAATATCAATATGTTGCCAGAGCGCGCAATGAACTGGCAGGGCAGATTGATACGTCCCGATGGTAGCTCAGATTGGGTAGGACTTTATCCAAGTTATATGTCTAAAAAATTGACCTATGTACAAGCCGAAATTGATAATGATAATCTTACCGCAAAGGTTAGAGAGCGAAAAGGAGGCCACTACGCAAAAGACTATCGTACTGCTTACGCAGGCAGCGCTACTGAAGTAAAAACAAAGGCAATCGATACCAATTCTGAAGCAGTCGAAATTTCTGAATTTGAAGCCAAAGATGTAAAAAGCTTAAAAGATAATTTAAGCCTAAGCTACACCGCAACATCAAATTCGTTGGTAGAGAAAATCGCGGGTGACCTTTATGTGTCTCCGATGCTCTATTTTGCCCAAACAGAAAACCCTTTTAAAGACAGTAGCCGTACCTACCCTATCTTTTTTGAATATCCGAAGTCTGAGAAGTATAACATTACCATTAAAATTCCGGAAGGATATAAAGTAAAATCATTGCCAGATGCCATTCAGGCAAACTTGGCTGGAAATACGGGGAGTTATACATATTTGGTGAAAGAAGCACCAGGAGTTGTGCAACTAGCTGTATCTTTAGACATCAATACGCCTATTATCCTTCCACAAGATTACGAATATGTAAAGGGGATGTTTACTCAAATTACTGAAAAGGAAAAGGAGAAAATCGTGTTCACAAAAATATAGCAATGGATTTACAAAACGCCCAAAAAGATGTTGATACGTGGATTAAAAAACACGGGGTTCGGTATTTTAATGAACTAACCAACATGGCCCAACTTACGGAAGAAGTAGGTGAAGTAGCCCGTATTATTGCGAGACGTTATGGCGAGCAAAGTGAAAAGGAAAGTGATAAACACAAAGATTTGGGTGAAGAATTAGCCGATGTAGTTTTCGTCGTACTTTGTTTAGCCAACCAAACAGGCGTAGATTTGCAAACAGCTTTTGACGCAAAGTTAAAACTGAAAACCGAACGCGATCATGATCGGCATCAAAACAATGAAAAACTGAAATAATGTTTAAAAGAGTTATTTCCCATCAAGGTTTTTGGAAGTCGGTCGTAGTGCTCAGCCTGGTTTATGCCATCATTATGTATGTGATTCAATGGGGGCTCGCAGGAAGGTGGTCCGAATTTTTTTCAGCTAAAGCAGTGGTATTGCTTATTTTTATCTTCGGAAGTTTTCTAGTTGGGTTCTTAGTTACCTACGGAAAATTCTGGAGAAAGTTGAAAGAACAAGATTACAAGAAATGAAGGTTTCCCTGCGCACGTCGCGCCACGTGAAAAAGGCCGCAGTTCAAATCACGGGTTCAAAGAGTGAAACCAACAGATTGCTTATTCTACAAGCACTGTATCCCAGTCTTACCATAAAAAATAGTTCAGAAAGTGATGACAGTGTCGTGCTAAGCAAGTCGTTGGCAACCACCAAGGGCACAATAGATGTGCACCATGCGGGGACAGCCATGCGGTTCCTAACCGCTTATTTTGCTGCAAATGATGGTGCTGAAATAGTGCTCACAGGTAGTGAACGAATGCAACAACGCCCGATTGGGATTTTAGTAGATGCACTAAAAATGTTGGGTGCAGATATATCGTATACAAAAAACGAAGGATTTCCACCGCTTAGAATTGTAGGTAGAAATCTAACTAAAAATAAAGTGACCCTACAAGCAAATGTGAGCAGTCAGTTTGTTTCGGCATTGCTACTCATTGCGCCGTCGTTGCCCAATGGGCTCGAACTTACATTGCAGGGTACAGTTACCTCAAGACCCTATATCGAGATGACAATGGGGTTGTTAGACCAATTGGGGGTGCGTTATCATATATTGGCCAATTCTATAAAGATAGATCCTTGTAAAGCATTAGAAAGCAATTGCATAACAGTGGAAAGTGACTGGAGTTCGGCTTCCTATTTTTATAGTTTCGTAGCGTTTTCAGAAGACCTCGAAATCACCTTAGAAAGTTTCAAGCCTGAAAGCTTACAGGGTGATAGTGCGTTGGTCTCATTATATAAACAGTTGGGTGTAACTACTGTTTTTTCCGAAAAAGGAGACAAAATCACCCTGTCTAAGGCTACCGTGACACTCCCTGAGATGTATACAGCAGATCTTTCAGATACACCAGATATTGCACAAACTATTGCCGTTACTTGTTTTGGATTGGGGATTGGATGTAAACTAATCGGTTTGCATACGCTAAAAATTAAAGAAACAGACCGATTGACGGCCCTCAAGACAGAACTTCTAAAATTAGGAGCTACCGTTCAGATTACAGAGGCTACGCTAGAAGTATCACCTTCCGATGCGATTGTAGAAAATGTAGCCATCAACACTTATAACGACCACAGAATGGCTATGGCATTTGCGCCGTTGGCACTTAAATGCCCAATACTAATTAACGATGCAGAAGTGGTTTCAAAGTCATTTCCAACGTTTTGGGACGATGTGAAAACCATCGGTTTGGAGGTAACATAATACCCTAAAGTTGGGTTTTTGGCTATATAGATCTATAATATCACTGAGAAAGCTTAGATAAACAGGAAATCTTTAATAATAATGGTCTATTTACTTGACAACCCCTATGCTGAGGTTGTATATTTGCAGCTTTTTACATTAAATAGCTACCGTTATGGGAATGAAACTTTCGAACTTCAATTTTAACCTTCCACAAGAACTTTTGGCAGAGTACCCTGCTCCTAACAGAGATGAGGCTCGGCTTATGGTATTGAACCGGAAAGAAAAAACCATTGAGCATAAAATGTTCAAGGATTTGATCGATTATTTTGAAGAGGAAGATGTTTTGGTGCTTAACAACACCAAAGTATTCCCTGCTAGACTTTACGGAAACAAAGAAAAAACAGGAGCGCGTATCGAAGTATTCTTGTTACGGGAACTAAATCCGGAAACCCGTCTTTGGGACGTGTTGGTAGACCCTGCACGTAAAATTCGTATCGGAAACAAATTATACTTTGGTGAAGACGAATCGTTGGTGGCTGAGGTAATAGACAATACCACAAGCCGCGGTCGTACCCTTCGTTTTTTGTTCGATGGGTCGTACGAAGAATTTAGAAGTAAACTAACCGAACTGGGCGAAACACCACTTCCGAAGTACATTAAAAGAGAAGTAGAGCCTGAAGACGCAGATAGATACCAAACTATTTTTGCGAAAGAAGAAGGTGCTGTAGCGGCTCCCACGGCAGGACTCCATTTTTCAAAGCATTTGCTAAAACGCCTAGAGATTAAAGGTGTTAATTTTGCTGAAGTAACATTACACGTAGGTCTCGGAACCTTTAGCCCCGTAGAAGTGGAGGACCTTTCGAAACATAAAATGGACAGCGAAGAAATTGCCATCGCAAAAGATGCGGTGAAAATCATCAACGAAGGGATTGAGAAAAAACGCCGTATCTGTGCGGTTGGGACCACGGTAATGCGTGCTTTGGAAAGTTCAGTTTCTTCAAATGCAACCTTAAATGATTATGCGGGATGGACCAATAAATTTATTTTTCCACCCTACGATTTCAGTATTGCAAACATGATGGTGACCAATTTCCACACACCAAAATCTACCTTGTTGATGATGGTGTCAGCTTTTGCTGGTCACGAATTTATCAAAGAGGCATATGCCGAAGCAATTAAGGAAAAATATCGATTTTATACCTATGGAGACGCGATGTTGATACTTTAACAATGCATCACATATTCAACCTTAGTAATCCCGGCGTTTTGTCGGGATTTTTTGTTTTAGGACGTTTTGTTTTTATAGTATCATTTTTTTCAATTATATTAGATTGTTAATTAGGCGCCTAACGCATATCAATTTGGATAAAAAACTACTTTTCTTTTGTTGTCTCTTTCTCTCGTTGGCAAGTTTTGCCCAAGACGAAGAGGCTATCCCTGTGAGCTGGCGTTACGACATTGCAACATCGGTTGTTCCGATCGAGCTTCCGCCTATAGATTTTACAGTTATTCGCCAGCAAGATAGCGTGAATGACCTCGATAAGTCACTTCCTTGGCGTTATGGTATACAGCAAGCTATTTCGATTGATCTGAGAGAGCAAGGCGAACGTATCATACTGCCAAATGGAGATAAGATTTGGCGATTGGCATTTGTATCTGAAGATGCAGTAAATCTAAGTGTGAATTTCAGTAAATTTTTTCTGCCTTTTGGTTCAAAATTGCAGTTGTATAGCGGAAATAGACAAGATATTTCAAAACAATACACGGTAGCAGATAATAGACCAAACCGACGCAGCGGCTCTTGGTATGTTGAAGGAGATGAAATTTGGATCGAATATTTTGAACCTTCGGAAGTAGCGCAACCTTTTAAACTTGAAATTGAAAGTATTATTCATGGATACCGAATGGGCCCTGTGTCACAATTTGTTGACGATACCCGCGGTCTGAACGATTCGGGAAATTGCAACTACGATGTAAATTGCCCTGTAGGAGAAGATTTTGACGGATTAAAAGAGAACCTTAAAAAAGCGGTGGCACTTCTTAATTTAGGAAATGGTTATCTCTGTTCGGCTGTGTTGCTTAACAATGCAGAAGCCGATAAAACACCATATTTACTTACTGCAAACCATTGTCTAGATAATAGCAATCCAGACTTGTGGTCTGCCCGATTTAATTGGGTAAGTCCGGCGCCAGTCTGTGGTAGCGTTGAAGATACACCAGATTTACAAAATAATTTCACAATGAGTGGTGCTGTGCTGAGGGCAAGCAATGCATTGTCAGATTTTGCGTTGGTCGAGTTGGTTAATGAGATTCCCGATTCTTGGGATATCGCCTTTGCAGGTTGGGACAATAGCGATACACGGCCATTTTTCGAGGTAGGTATTCACCATCCCAATGGAGATATCATGAAAATATGCCGTGACAATACTGGTGCGGTAAAAGAAAATGCCCAAGGCACCCAAGTTTGGTTAGTTGGTGGGTTAAGCGAAGGAACAGGAAATGGTTGGGAATTAGGAACCACAGAAAGTGGCTCGTCTGGATCCCCACTTTTCGATCAGAAGGGACATGTTATTGGTCAGTTATATGCTGGCTTATCTTTTTGTGATGGCACCCAGAATAACAATGAATATGATATATACGGCAGATTTGGAGTCTCATGGAATGCAGGAACTACCCCAAATACCCGATTACGCGATTGGTTAGACCCACTAGATACAGGAATCTCAAGTATCGGTACGTTGACCAACTTGTTAAATGTTACGGAGGTAGAAATAGTGGGCGATTTACAAGTTTATCCCAATCCGGCCACTACCACGATTACCGTGATGAATAGCAAATATCCTGAACTTACCTTTACGCTGTATGATGTGGTTGGGAAGCAGATTAGTGGGGGGTCGTTAAATGCAACAATGAATACCATCTCTGTTTCTTCAATGGCAGAAGGGGTATACTTTCTTCATCTCGTAGACCAAGACAGTAACAATTCTATCATGAAGCGTATTGTAGTGAACCATTAATGAAATTAGTAACGTTCACTCTACTTCAATCCGTCGCGCTCATTCCTTTCATTTATAGTATTTTTGCAGTATGAAGCAGGAAGGAAAAAGAGATATTCGCGCACTTACAAAAGAAGAACTACGTAATTTTTTTACTGAAATTGGCCAACAGCCATTTCGCGGTAATCAAATTTATGAGTGGCTATGGAGTAAAGGCAGTCATAATTTTGATGATATGTCTAATATTTCCAAAGAAACCCGTGAGCTGTTAAAAGAAACTTTCGTTATTAATCATATCGAGGTAGATAGCCTCCAAAAGAGTAATGACGGAACCATTAAGAATGCCGTTAAGTTACACGATGGGCTCATCGTGGAGTCGGTACTTATCCCTACTAAAAAAAGAACTACTGCTTGTGTGTCTTCTCAAGTTGGTTGCAGTTTAGATTGTAAATTTTGCGCTACAGCACGCCTCAAGCGTATGCGTAATTTAAATCCAGATGAAATATACGACCAAGTAGTTGCTATACATCGCGAAAGTATGCTGTATCACGATCGACCCTTGTCTAATATTGTGTTCATGGGTATGGGTGAACCCTTAATGAATTACAAAAATGTATTGGCCTCTATCGATAAGATTACTTCAGACGAAGGCTTGGGCATGTCGCCAAAGCGAATTACACTTTCAACTTCTGGAGTGCCCAAAATGATTAAGAAACTCGCAGATGATGGTGTAAAATTTAACTTGGCTGTTTCACTTCACAGTGCTATCCAAGAAACGAGAGAACAAATTATGCCCTTTGCCAAAAGCTTTACGCTTGAAGACTTACAGGAGTCGTTGGAGTATTGGTACAGTATCACTAAGAAAAAGATTACCTACGAGTATGTAGTTTGGAAGGGAATCAACGACGCTCCACATGATATAGATGCACTAGTACGATTTTGTGGGTATGTACCCTGTAAGGTGAACATCATTGAATACAACCCGATTGATGATGGTGACTTTCAGCAGGCAACTAACGAAGCGCTTGATGCGTATATTTCAGAATTAGAACGCAATCATATTCCGGTTACGGTACGAAGAAGTCGCGGGAAAGATATAGATGCAGCTTGTGGACAATTAGCAAACAAGTCTTAGAAAAAAGATATGCAAAAAAAAAGAGCGACCCTTGGGTCGCTCTTTTGATATAAAATTGTATCAAATTATTTCTTTACAACTTTGAAAGTTTGGCTGCTTCCACCAATCTGAACTCTTACCATGTAAACTCCAGAAGTTAATGAAGCCATGTCTACAACTTCATTAGTAGTAGAGATTGCTCTGTTCATGATCTCTTGTCCTAATACATTGTAAAGTGCAACATTGTCCATAGCAACACCATTGGTGATGTTCAAACGATTGTTAGCATCTACGTAGTAGTTGAAGTTAGAGAATACCTGAGTGTCAACTCCTAATACACCAGAGATAACTTCTACACGGTCAATACCGATAAAGTTAGAGTTAGCTCCAGAAGGACCTGCATCAGTTACCCAGTAACGGAATGCAAAACGGATATCAGTAGGACCAGTAAGGTCTGTGATAGTAGAAGTGAACTGAGTCCAGTCTTCTGGGTATCCACCGTTGTCAAGTGCAGGGTTGATTTCAGTTAATAACTGAGTCCAAGATCCTACGTCAGTTTCGTCTACTGGGAATACTTCACTCCCGTCAGGGTTGATACGTACTTCCAATCTGTCTGGGAATCCACTTGCATCTACAGTTCTAGTGTAAAATGTCATGTAGTCACCATTATTTAAAGTGAAAGCTGGTAAAATCATAAAGTCATTAATAACAGAACCTCCAGTAGAGTTAAAGTTATTAGCAACATAATGACCTGGGTCACCGTCAAATGATTCGAAAACAGTTCCGTCAGGTTGTCCCCATGTGTTAGTTCCTGGAGCGTCCCCTACGTTTACGAAGTCGTAACCAGATAAACCGGCAACGTCCTCAAAGCCTTCAGAAATCTCAGTAGTTTGCGCTGTCATAGCCATAGATGCAAGTACAGCAGCAAATAATAATGTAATTTTTTTCATAATTATGTTTTAAATAGAATATTAATAATGCTTCAAATATAATAAAAAACACGCATTATAAAAGTAAACTTTAACGTTTTACCTTTATTTTTGGCACAATATGAAGATAGTTTCACGTATTAAAGAACCAATTGCATTCGAAATGGACCATTTCGAACAAAAATTCTCGAATGCAATGTCTTCCAAAGTGGCGCTATTAAACCGAATTACACATTATGTGGTAAACCGGAAGGGCAAGCAAATGCGCCCTATGTTTATCTTCTTAATTGCTAAAATGTGCAATGAAGGCGACATGAACGAGCGTACCTATCGCGGTGCTTCTGTGATAGAGCTTATCCATACGGCTACCTTGGTTCATGATGATGTGGTAGACGATAGCAACCGAAGGCGCGGATTCTTCTCGCTGAATGCGCTATGGAAAAACAAAATTGCTGTCCTGGTGGGTGACTTCCTGTTGTCTAAAGGCTTGCTGCTGTGCATCGATAATGACGATTTCGATTTATTGAAGATTATTTCAGTAGCGGTACGTGAAATGAGTGAGGGTGAATTATTGCAAATTGAAAAGGCCCGAAAGCTAGATATTACCGAAGCGGTATATTTTGAAATCATTCGGCAGAAAACAGCTACATTAATTGCTGCCTGTTGCGCAATGGGGGCAAAAGCAGTGCATGCCAATGAAGATGAAGTTGAGAATTTAAGACAATTCGGGGAGCTAATCGGACTTGCCTTTCAAATAAAAGATGACCTTTTTGATTATGGTGACGAGAAAATTGGAAAACCAACTGGTATCGATATCAAGGAACAAAAAATGACCCTTCCGCTTATCTATGCGCTTAACAATTGTTCTTCGGAAAAAAAGAAGTGGCTCATTAATTCGGTAAAAAATCACAACCGAGATAAAAAACGGGTGAAGGAAGTGATTGGTTTTGTAAAAGAAGCGGGCGGGCTCGCATACGCCACTACAAAAATGAAATCATACCAACAAAAGGCATTGGCGCTGTTAGAAAAATATCCTAACTCTCCATATAAAGAATCCCTTGTGCTGATGGTAAATTATGTGATTGATCGGAAAAAATAGCTTTGGGGCAGTGAGAAGTGAGAAGTGAACTGTGAGCATTAAGCAGTGCTGAATAACTAATTAACAATGACTCATGCGCATAGGCACCATCGTTTACATTACACAATTTCCAGCAAAAAAACTTTTTTCAACCCCCAGGCAACCCTTTTTTAAAAACTTGCGTCTATTAAAATGAAGCAACTAGCGAAGCATATTTGTGAAACTTATATCCTTACATAAAAACTACGACCGCCTTATTGCAAAGGCCAAAAAGGGAAACCGAAAAGCACAACACGAGTTGTACCAATTGTTTGCTCCTAAAATGATGAGCGTTTGTAGGCAGTATGTAAAAAATAATGATTTGGCCGAGGAAGTAATGCTCAGCGGATTCTTAAAAGTATTTACACATCTAGCATCGTACGAAGGTTCTGGAAGTTTTGAAGGTTGGATACGCCGTATCATGGTGAATCAATCTATAAGCGAACTCAGAAAGCAAAAGAAATTGTTTTTTCAAGATGAATCGGTGATCGAAAATTCACTGAATTATGCAAGCGAATTTCCAAACACGCTCGAAGTAGCAGATATCCAAAAGCTAATCGATGCATTGCCCGAAGGCTATAAAGCAGTTTTTGTGCTCTATGCGGTTGAAGGGTATAAACACAGTGAAATTGCAGAGCTATTACAGATTTCTGAAGGCACCTCAAAATCACAACTTTCAAAAGCGCGCAAAATGCTTCAACAATTAGTGAACAAACAAAATAATACCAGCTATGGAACCCAATAAATTTGAAGAACATATCAGAACCCAGCTCGAAGAGCGCGAGTTGCAGCCATCGGCAGCGGCCTGGAGCAAATTAGAATCGCAATTGGGTCCGGAAAAAAGCAGTAACAAGACACTTTGGTATGCCATCGCAGCCAGCTTGGTAGCTATTTTGGTAGTAGGGTCTTTCCTAATAAACCAGACTTCAACACCTTCTAATGAAATCGTTTCTGAAGACCTTCAAAACACAGAGAGTTCAGATGTTGTTGAACCTAAAATTTCCGAAGTGCCTACAACCGAAACAACAATCGCAGTTGAAGATGTGACCATTTCCGAAGAAAAAAAGCAAAACAACACACAGCCTGAAACAAAACGTGACATTGCGGTAACTAAAACCCCTACTGCTGAAAATTCCTCTGAAGAGAATAATCTTCAGAAAACAACAAAAAACACAGAAGTTGCAACTGTTAAAAATACCGAGCTAAAACAAGAGTCATTTATCAAAAAAGAGTTGAAAGTCGATTTTATAGACGCCAAAATTGACGAAGTAGTAGCAAAGGTGAAACATATGCAAGGCGAAAGCACCGCTATTTCAGCAGAAGAAATTGAAACACTCTTAGTGAAAGCCCAACGCGAAATTTCGAACCAACGGCTGCTCGATCAAGCAACCACTAAAATAGACCCGGCCAGTCTTTTAGAGGATGTAGAGACCGAATTGGAACGAAGTTTTAGAGACAAGGTGTTTGATGCCTTGGGCGAAGGTTTCAATAAAATACGTACCGCCGTGGTAGAACGGAACAACTAACAAATTCTATTAAAACATTCTCTTTATTTCCTTCCCCTTTTTTAGGGGGAAGGTGGTTCCGCACAGCGGAATCGGAAGGGGTATTCATCAATCACCGTCCCTAATTCGGACACTAAAAACACGAACAATTATGAAAACAATTAATTTATGTACAGCGCTGGTTTTAATTATACTAGCATCTACTTTGGGTATCGCTCAAGAAGAACTTACCATGAAAGAAACCTTGGAAAAGGCCAAAACCGAAGTCGTAAACGAAGAAAAGGAAGCACTTAAAAAAGAAGTGGCAACGATTAATCTGCAACTCGAAAATGGTACACTCACAGCAGAAGAAGCCGCTAACAAAAAGCAAGAAGCGGCAGAGATAAGAGCGCTCAATATTGAAAACCGAGTAGCGATAATTAATAATAAAATGGCACTATTGGAACGAAATGGAACCTTAGAGGAGAAAAATCAAGGTACTAGAATAGTTTTAGGAATGGGTCAAAAAGATTTAGACAACGACCGTATTTGGGGGATTAAGGTTCAAAATAGAAAAGTAAGAACACCAAAATACGACCGTAGAACTACTTCAGAACTGGTGTTTTCATTCGGACTCAACAATGCCATAATAGACGGACAGGGATTAGACGATTCGCCTTATAAAATTGGCGGGAGCCGATACGCAGAATTAGGATTGGCATGGAGTACACGCGTGTTCGAAGAAAGCAATTGGCTGCGGTTTCGTTACGGACTCTCATTTCAGTTTAATGGCTTAAAGCCTACCGATAACCGATTTGTGGTAGATACGGGAGAACAAACAGAATTACAAGAATTTCCGCTCGATTTGGACAAATCGAAGTTTAGAATGGACCATCTCGTAGTACCCATCCATTTTGAAATCGGTGGATCACGAAAAATTGAAAAGGAAGACTATTTTAGGTATGATACAGACAGAAGCTTTAAACTTGGTGTAGGAGGCTATGCAGGTGTAAACTTGAGTACGCGCCAAAAACTGAAGTTTGAAGACGATGGCGAAGACGTAAAGCAGAAATTGAAAGCAGGCTATAATACCAATAATTTTATTTACGGATTAAGTGCTTATGTAGGTTATGGTGACATTTCGTTATATGCAAAATACGACTTAAATACCATCTTTAAAGATAATCCAACCGAACAGCGCAATGTGTCGTTAGGTGTTCGATGGGATTGGGACTAGAATTAGCCATTCATTCATCAGTCAAGAAAAGGTTCCTTACTTGGGGCCTTTTTTTGTTATTTGGAATTTGTCCAGTAGACGTTAATTCAACTACATTTGTGTATCTTTTCTTCGGAATTAAAATTGACCTAATTGATTTCTAGAACTACTATCGATAATGTATTTGAAACTGCCCGCGTCGAGGAGGTGATTGGCGATTTCGTGCAATTGAAGAAGTCGGGGAGCAATTTTAAGGGGTTGAGCCCGTTTAGCGACGAGCGTACCCCAAGTTTTATGGTGAGCCCAGTTAAGCAAATTTGGAAAGATTTTAGCAGTGGCAAAGGCGGAAATGTAGTGTCTTTCTTAATGGAGCACGAGCATTTTACCTATCCCGAAGCCATCAAATATTTGGCAAAGAAGTACGGTATCGAGATTGAAGAAACCGAGCAAACAGACGAACAAAAACAACAAGCCAATGAACGAGAGAGCTTATATCTTGTAAGTGAGTTCGCCAAAGAATATTTCCATAAAACATTATTGGAAACCGAAGAGGGCAAGGCCATTGGTAAAACCTATTTTAAAGAACGCGGATTTAGCGACGCGACTATTAAAAAATTCAGCTTGGGCTATTCGCCTGATGCTTGGAGCGCCTTTACCGATGAAGCCTTAAAAAATGGCTATCAGCTTAGCTTCTTAGAGAAAACAGGCTTGACCATTGTGAAAAGCGAGAAACAATTCGATCGATTTAAAGGCCGAGTTATGTTTCCTATCGTTAGCATGAGCGGACGAACCTTGGGTTTTGGGGGGCGTATTTTAACTAGCGATAAAAAGGCAGCCAAATACCTCAATTCGCCCGAAAGTGATATCTACCATAAAAGTAAGGTGCTGTATGGTATCTACCACGCCAAGCAGGCCATTGCCAAAGAAGACAATTGTTATTTGGTAGAAGGTTATACCGACGTCATCCAATTTCACCAAACGGGAATAGAGAATGTGGTTTCTTCGTCAGGAACGGCACTTACACCAGAACAAATTAGGCTCATTAACAGATTGAGCAACAACATTACCGTGTTGTTTGATGGTGATGCTGCCGGATTACGGGCATCGCTCCGCGGAATAGACCTGATTTTGGAACAAGGCCTAAATGTGAAGATTTGCACCTTTCCAGAAGGAGAAGATCCAGATAGTTTTGCGAGGTCACATTCGTTAGAAGACCTTACCTTATTTTTAGAAGCAAATTCTCAAGATTTTATTGCTTTTAAGGCTTCGTTATTGGCCAATGAAGCAAAGAACGATCCCGTTAAAAAGGCCGATACCATTCGCGATATGGTTGTGAGTATCTCTAAGATTCCAGACGTTATTAAACAGGAGGTATATATTAAGGAGTGTTCGCGTATCATGGATATTTCTGAACAAGTGCTTTTCAACACCTTGGCGCAACTGGTGCAGAAAGAGCGAAGGGACGCTTCAAAAAAGCCGCAAGCCCAACAGGAACAGATGCAAGTCGTGCCTCCGCAAACAGAAAAGGTTGAAAAAGTAAATGTACAGTTTGAGTTAGAGCGAAAGATTATTGAGCTGTTATTGCTCTACGGAACAGTAGAAGAGGAGTTCGAAGATTTGATTTTAGAAACAAACGAAGCGGGAGAAATTACCTTTTCACCAGAGAAGTCGAATGCCAAGGTTTTTGAAAAAATCTATCTCGATTTACAGGATGATGAGGTCGAATTTACCAACGACAGCTTTAAAGAACTCTATTTTGAAATCATCAATAGACTGAACCAACAACAAGAATTAAAAATTGAAACCTTGGTAAATCAGTTAACACCAGACAAAGCTGAGGCAGTGACCGATATTTTAATGCAAGAGGAGAAGTATCAGTTGCACGATTGGGAACGTAAAGAAATTTTTGTAAAAGAAAAGAAATATACGGTTTCACAAATTGTGAGCGAAACTATACTGAATTTACGCAGGGAATTGGTGTCTAAAAAAATTGCTGAACTTTCAGACGAAATAAAGGAAGCTTCAGCACCTGCTGAAAATGAAAATAGCCTACAGGATATTGTAGACTATCTTACCTTAAAAAAAATTCTTTCTGAAAAGTTACGAAGGGTATTGTAGCTTATCCAAACTGAAACATTCTAGATTGGTGTATCAAGTCTGCCAAATTATCTACCTTCAATTTTTTCAACAATCGCGTCTTATACGTACTCACGGTTTTCTCGTTAATATCGAGTGCGTTTGCGATATCTTTATTTCGTTTTCCACTAGAGAGTAAGTTCAATACTTCGATTTCTCTAGAAGATAATTTTTTATAGCGGCTTATGGCGCTACTCTCACCAACATTTCGGCTTGTGAACGTAGAGGTAAGTTCTTCGTTTAGGAAAATTCCGCCTTTGGCGATTTTTTTCAAAGCCCCTAAAAACACTTTGGTGCTTGCCGTTTTCGGCACATAACCAGCTGCGCCAGATTTTATAGATCGTAAGGCATAGATTTCTTCGGGATGGGTAGAAAAAATTAATACACGAACTTGTGGAAACTCCGTTTTAATACTGCGCAAGGCGTTAATGCCATTTATGTTTGGCATGTCAATTTCCATGATTAAGATATCTGGAGTTTCTTCTTGAAGGCCGCTGTACAATTCTTCCCCTGTACTTGCTTTACCAACAATGGAAAAGTTTTCATTCTTTTTTAGCATGCAAGAGATGCCTTTACGGGTCACTGGATGGTGATCTGCGATAAAAATTTTCTTCATTCTGAGTCTTTTCTTTTATAAAGACACACCTTATAAGGGGAAGTTATAAGGTTGTGTGAGGTTTTTGTAATACTAATACTACAAATCAAAACTACTCAAAATGTTTTAAGGAGATAGGAAATTTCGTTCAACGTACAGAAAACTCGTTAAAATCCCTACTTTTTAAGACGCTCGGGGATTAAACACACCGGAATTGGCTTCATCTTGTGTTGGTTAGCGCTATTCAACCGTGTGTAAATATCGTAAACTTGCCGCTTTCTGCCTTCAAAATCGCTTGCTTCTTTGCCTTCGTCCTGCATTTTCATGGCCCATTCTAGTTCGTCATAACTGGCGCCAATTTGATCTTCGTCTGTGCGGCTATCGCCAAATAAACCATCGGTGGGCGCCGCTTCTAAAATAGATTTTGGCACATCGAGCGCCCTTGCTAATTTATATACTTCACTTTTTAATAAATCGGCTATCGGACTCAAATCTACGCCTCCATCGCCATATTTGGTAAAAAAGCCGACCCCAAAATCTTCAACTTTGTTTCCAGTACCTGCCACTAAATATCGGTGCAACCCTGCAAAAAAGTATAAGGTGGTCATGCGTAAACGCGCTCTTGTATTGGCTAAGCTAAGGTCTAAAAAACTATCGTCTAAAGTTGGAGGTATTTCAGTTTTAAATTCTTCAAACACGGGTGTAAGGTCTACACGTACATCACTTACATTGGCAAAGCGCTTTTTGAGTTGTGCGATGTGCTCCTTAGCACGGGTTACTTGGTTAGGGTCTTGGTGTATGGGCATTTCAACACACAAGGTGCGCAACCCTGTCTTTGCGCATAATGATGAGGTTAAGGCGCTGTCTATACCGCCGCTTATACCGAGAACAAATCCGTCCATTTTTGCATTGGTGGCATATTCTTTCAGCCATTGCACGATGTGGTCTATTACTTTTTCGGTCTGCATTCGGTAGGGTTTACGCGTTAATAGTGGTAATTTTGTACCACAAATGTAATTTAAAAGTAAAATTTATTAAAACGATCAGCGTTAAACAGTTGCCAATTCTATTTATTATGAAATATGCCATCGTGTTTTTTTCAATGTTCTTATTGTTTTCGTGCAATTCAGATAGTAAGTTAGAACAAGAGATTGAGGCCATTCCTATGGATGTGAAGATTGTTCGTTTCGACAAAGAATTTGCGCGCGCTACTCCTGAGACTTTGAATTCATTAAAGCAGAAATATCCCGTGTTTTTTCCCGAGCAGTTCCACGATAGCATTTGGCTAGGAAATCTGAACGACCCCATACAGCAACAACTCAATGAAGCGGTTGAAAATGCTTTTCCTACTGAAGAAACGATAGAAGATCAGCTACTTCCACTTTTTCAGCATATCAGTTATTATTTTCCAGAGTTTGAAGCCCCTACCACGGTTACAGTAACCAGTGATGTGGATTATCAAAATAGGGCAATTGTAGCAGATACTTTGTTGGTATTGGCTTTAGATACTTACTTAGGATCCGATCATGAATTCTACGAAAATATTAAGCGGTACATAGCTAAAAACTTAAAACCATCCCAGATTGGGCCCGACGTGGCCGAAGCGTATGCGCGCCAACTTATTTCACCTCCCAGCAAGCGTGATTTGCTTTCCCAAATGGTGTACTACGGAAAGGAACTGTACTTGAAAGACATATGGTTGCCCAACGTATCTGACGCAGAAAAAATTGGTTATACAAAAGAAGAGATGCAATGGGCTAATGATAATGAAGAAGATATGTGGCGCTATTTTATAGAGAAGGAGTTGTTGTACAAGACCGACCCCAAACTTGCGCCGCGTTTTATCTTTAATGCGCCATTTTCGAAGTTTTACTTGGAAATCGATAACGAATCGCCAGGCATGGTGGGGCGTTACATCGGTTGGCAGATTGTGCGATCATATATGGAAAATAATACGGTAACAGTGCCGCAATTGCTTATTAAAAATGCAGACGAAATTTTCAAGAATTCAAAATATAAACCGAAAAAGAACTAATGAAACATCACAAGTCAGAAATCAAAATTGAAGTAGCGTTAGACGAGAACAAAGTGCCTGAAAAATTGCGTTGGTCTGCGCCAGACGGCGGAGTAGATAATGAAGAGTCGAAAGCTGTATTGCTTTCGGTATGGGACCATAAGGCGAAAGAGGCGCTGCGCATTGATCTTTGGACCAAAGATATGCCACTAGATGAAATGCAGGTGTTTTTCCATCAGACATTGGTGGCGATGACCGACACCTTCAAACGTGCTACGGGAGATGAAAAAATGGCCGCTACCATGAGTGATTTTACCAATTATTTCGCTGAAAAATTAGAGCTTAAGAAAAAGTAAAAATTTCAAAATAACCCTTCGGTTCAAATCGTATTCTTTGGGAAATCCAAAACTTATTTTTGTATACAACGCCAACAGTGGTGCCGTTAATTCGGTGTTAGACAGTGCCCATAAACTATTGAGCCCACAAACGTATCAGTGTAGTTTGTGCGAGCTTACTTTTAGTGCCTTATCTGAAAAACCAGCTTGGAAAAAATTTCGTACAGCTTCAGCAATTGAAATGGTTTTTTTGCACAAGGATGAGTTTTTAAGGCAATACCGAAGCAAATGGCTTCCGAAATACAATTTCCCCATAATCCTTTCCGAAGAAAATAATGAATTACACATTTTTATGGATGCTGAAAATTTGGATACGGTAGATGGTGTTTCTGAATTGATAACAGAAATAGAGAAAAGACTAATCAACTAGCGGAAACCGAATACCGAATTACATATCGGGAAGTTCGCCGCCCAACTCTTCGTTTATCCTATCGATGTAATCCAACAGATCTTCACGCCCGTCGCTATTACTCGAGGAGGTAACAAAATAATGAGGCATTTCTTCCCAATCTTGCAAAAGTCGTTGCCTGTAGGCTTCAATATTGCGCTCTAGTGCTTTCGGTTTCAGTTTGTCAGCTTTTGTAAATACGATGGAAAACGGAATTTGTTGCTCACCCAAATACTGCATAAAATCTAAGTCGATGGGTTGGGGTTCATGACGGCAGTCTACTAACACAAATGCCAAAACAAGCTGTTTGCGCTTTTCAAAATAATTGGTAATGAATTTTTGGAAAGTTTTTTTTGCCTTTTTCGATACGCGTGCGTACCCATACCCAGGTAAATCAACCAAATACCAGTTTTTATTCACCACAAAATGGTTAATGAGCTGTGTCTTGCCAGGGCGCCCCGAAGTTTTTGCCAAATTTTTACGCAGCATCAGCATATTGATGAGCGACGATTTTCCCACATTGCTACGCCCGATAAAAGCATATTCGGGCAGGCGATTGTTGGGACATTTTGCCACTTCGCTATTGCTCATTACAAATTCTGCCGATTTGATTTTCAAGGGATAGGGTATTTAAGTGTGTTATTTATTATAAATAGTTCGGTAATTGTTCGCGAAATGGCAAGATTGCCTTTAGTGCGACCTAAAAGTTACGTTCTTGCAACCAAGCGTGCAACAATTCATTAAATTGATTAGGGTGCTCCATCATGGCGGCATGGCCACATTTGTCAATCCAGAACAGGTCGCTATCTGGTAGTTTTTCGTGAAACTCATCTGCCACTTGGGGCGGAGTAACATTGTCATTTCTTCCCCAAATAATACAGGTTGGGGTGTCCATGGTAGGAAGGTCTTTCCCCATATTATGCCGAATCGCACTTTTGGCAATGGCTAGGGTGCGAATTAATTTTTGTCGGTCGTTAACGGTGGCATATACTTCGTCTACAATTTCTTTGGTTGCTACCTTCGGGTCGTAAAATACATTTTCTGCTTTTTTCTGAATATAATCGCGGTCGCCCCGTTTTGGGTAGCTTTCGCCCATAGCGCTTTCGTACAATCCCGAACTTCCTGTGATAACCAAAGCTTTTATATATTCTGGATACAATTTGGTACACAACAGCCCAATATGCCCGCCAAGTGAATTCCCTAATAAAATGACGTCCTTCAATTTTTTATGGTCCATGAACGCCTTTACGTACTTCGCAAAGTTCTTCACATTGGTTTTTAATACCGGCATGGTATAAATAGGGAGTTCTGGAATCAGTATTTTGTAGCCCTTCGGCGGAAAGAATTCTGCAACACCATCGAAGTTGCTGAGCCCTCCCATCAATCCGTGTAGAATGATAATCGGAGTGCCTTCACCCAATTCTAAATAGCTAAATTTTCCTTCTTTCTTCAGTTGGTCAGTCATGCAGGATATTGCAATTGTTAAAAACAAAAATACACTTTTTATTCAACTTAATTCAAACATTTCTGTTTAGTTGAATTGCCGTTGACATCTCTGGTTTGCACTGAAATTGGACTTGTAACCAAGGGTTAAAATTGTTCATAATCAATCGGTTAAAAGTTATTTCTCTTGAATAGTGGTAAAACTTATCAACAAAGTGGTATTTAGTGGTAAAAAGTGGTAAATACTTTTTATATTTGAATCAGTTAATTAAGATTTGGGAAACCCTGATGGTCAATTTGATAGGAACTTATGAGTGCAAAGCAGACGTCAAGGGGCGTGTCATGGTTCCGGCTGCTTTAAAAAAGCAGCTGGCGCCTGTAGCGTCTTCGGGGTTTATTATTAAGCGCGCCGTATTCCAGAATTGCCTTGAATTATACCCAATGGACGAGTGGAATGCGCTCATGGCCAAGATGAACTCACTGAATAGGTTTAACCGTAAGAATGTAGATTTTATACGAAGATTTACAGCTGGGGTAAAACAGGTTGAGTTGGATGCCACGGGCCGTTTAAACATACCTAAAGACCTGGCTGACTTTGCCGGGATTACCAAAGAAATTACTATTTCTTCTGCAATTAATATTGTAGAGATTTGGGATAAAGCGAAATACGAACAAGCCATCGACGACGCTGCCAACGACTTTGCAGACTTGGCAGAAGAAGTGATGGGAGATGCCGATGCAAGTGATGGACTATCATAATCCGGTCCTGCTGACCGAAACCGTAGATGGACTTAATATCCGCCCCGATGGGGTATATGTGGATGTCACTTTTGGCGGCGGCGGTCATTCGCGAGAAATTCTAAAAAGATTGAATGAGAACGGGAGGCTAATTGCCTTCGATCAAGATACAGATGCGCTTGAGAATGCTATCGACGACCAGAGATTTTTATTGATCAATGAAAATTTCAGATTTCTCAAGCGCTTCTTACGTTTTCATGGCTATAAAAAGGTAGACGGGATCTTGGGAGATTTTGGAGTGTCATCACATCAATTTGATGTGGCCGAGCGCGGATTTTCAACTCGTTTTGAAGCCGATTTGGATATGCGAATGAATCAAGAAAGTGCTTTTTCTGCCTATGACGTAGTAAACTCGTATGAGGAGTCGAAGCTTCGTAGCGTACTGTTTCAATATGGTGAATTGCGCACTGCAGCCGGTATGGCAAGAGTAATTGTGGAAGCAAGAAAAAACGGCGGCATTACCACGAGCGAACAACTAAAAAAGGCGCTTGGAAGATTTCTTCCGAAGCACAAAGAAAATAAGATTTTGGCGCAGGTGTACCAAGCCATTCGTATTGAAGTAAACCAAGAACTAGACGCCTTAAAAGAATTTTTAGAGCAGACCGTGGAGGTGTTAGAGCCCGGCGGAAGGCTGAGCTTGATTAGCTATCACAGCTTAGAAGATCGTTTGGTAAAACGGTTTATGCGAAATGGCCTGTTTGAAGGAGAACCAGAACGCGATGTGTTTGGTAGGGTAGAAGTGCCGTTGAAGCCAGTAGGTAAGTTTGTCATCCCTTCCGAAGAAGAGATAAAAAAGAATAATAGAGCGCGAAGTGCCAAGCTTCGAATCGCAGAGAAACTATAATAAAACAATGGTGGCCGAGTGACCCCGAAAGATTTCGGGATTGTATCGAGACCAAAAATTATAATGAAGAAGAATATCTATAACATCATAAAAGGCAAATTTCTTGTGAATGATGACGCGCTCAAGAATTGGCGCTTTATCATTTTCCTGAGTTTCTTGGCGCTCATTATGATTGGAAGTAGCCATACGGCCGATAAAAAAGTGCATCGTATTGCACAGCTCAGCAATCAAGTAAAAGAATTGAAAAGTGAATATCTGGATGTGCGAAAACGAGTCACACAGACCAAGATGGAAAGTAAGATAACGGCTGCCATGGCGGCGCGGGGTTTGCAGCCCAGCGAAACTCCCCCGCAGCAAATAATAATAACCAAAAAACAGTAGCGCGGTGCCCATAGCTGAAAAGAACATATTAAACCGCTTGTATTTTGTCGCCGGAGGTATGTTTCTCTTTGCGCTTCTAATTGCTGTGAAGTTAGCCGATATCCAATTTGTGGAAGGCGATAAATACCGCGAACTTGCACTAAAAAAAACAACCAATAATTTTATCATTCCGGCAAATCGGGGGAACATTTATGCAGACGATGGTAGCCTTTTGGCAAGCTCGGTGCCCAAATACGATATTTGGTTCGATGCGGTTACGGTGTCATCAGAAGATTTCAAGGAGCATCTCGTGCCACTGTCTAAAGAACTTAGCAAACTTCTCGGTAAGACGCCTTCCTATTACCAAAACCGATTCCGGAAGGCGCGTTCCAATAAAAATAGATATCTGCCAGTGGCAAAAGATTTGGGGTATTCAGACTATGTCACCCTAAAACAGATGCCGCTTTTCAGAAAAGGACCTTATAAAGGTGGAATCATCGTAAAGCAGAAAACGGTGCGTGAGCATCCCATGGGGAAAATAGGTGCCCGTTTGGTAGGTCATGAAGACTATGCGAATCCGGGACGTTATATCGTAGGGTTGGAAGGGGCTTTTGATGCTAGCTTAAAAGGAAAATCAGGAAAGCGTTTAAAGCAGAAAATTGCTAAAGGCCAATGGAAACCTGTGTACGATGAGAATGAAGTTGAGCCTCAAGACGGGTATGATATTGTCTCTACCATTAATGTGAACATGCAGGATATTGCTCATCATGCCTTACTAAAACAATTGGAAATTTACGAAGCAGATCACGGCTGTGTGATTGTGATGGAGGTGGCTACAGGCGAAATAAAAGCAGTCTCAAACCTCGGAAAAAGTAAAAATGGCGGTTATTACGAGCGTCTCAATTATGCGGTTGGTGAAAGCACCGAACCTGGTTCTACATTCAAAACAGTCGCAATGACGGTCGCACTAGAGCATCAAGTGATTGATACCGCTACGGTGGTAGATACTAAAGAAGGAAAGTTTCGAATATATGGAAGAACTATTTCTGATTCTAGACGGGGTGGTTTCGGAAAGATTTCAGCAGCACGCGCTTTAGAGGTTTCATCAAATATTGGGTTTGCGAGATTGATAGATGACGCTTATAAAAACAACCCTGAAAAATTCACAAGTCAAGTGAAGGCGTGGGGGCTGGGAGATAAAATTGGAATTCCTATAAAAGGAGAAGGGGCTCCCGATATACCCGAAAAAGGTGCTGTGAATTGGAGTAGAAATGCCTTGCCGTCTATCGCCTATGGATACAATTTGGAAATGACACCATTGCAAATCCTCACTTTTTACAATGCCATCGCGAATAATGGCACCATGGTAAAACCACATTTTATAAAAGAAATTAGGTCTTGGAACCAAAAGGTTGAAACCTTCGAAACTGAAGTGTTACACGAACAAATTGCTTCGGAAACTACCATAAACAAAATGCAGGATATTCTCAAGAACATTGTTAAGCGTGGTACTGGGAAAAGTCTGTACTCTGAAAATTTTTCAATGGCTGGAAAAACTGGGACGGCCCGAACCGAATATGCAAATATTGTTGAATGGAACAAAGATAGAAAGTATGTTTCGTCTTTTGCGGGTTATTTCCCCGCAGACAATCCGAAGTACTCATGCATCGTGGTGATTCATAAACCAAGTACCCAAAAAGGATATTACGGAGCCGATGTTACGGGTCCTGTTTTTAAACGAATTGCCCAAAAAATCTTTACCGATTCACCACTGAAGGCTCAGGTAGCTAATGTTGACCAGGTAGATGCGAGTGTTCAGAAAGATTATGAAACCTATTACGCCAAGGTTCAAAATGCTAAGAAAAAAGTACCCAACGTACAAGGTATGGCCGGAATGGACGCCGTGTCACTGCTAGAAAATTTCGGCTTAAAAGTAAAAATTCAAGGAAATGGTACGGTAACCAATCAATCAATTCCTTCTGGAGAAACCATTAAAAAAGGACAAACCATCATACTCACATTATCTTGATTGTACTACGCGACATATTGTATAAAGTCACCCTCGAAAAAGTAGTGGGCAACACTGCCGTGGCCATTCGCGATCTGCATTTTGATAGTAGAAAGGTAGGATTAGACGATGTGTTTATTGCCATACGCGGAACAGTTAGTGATGGTCATGAATTTATTAAAAAGGCGGTAGACAACGGTGCCATCGCAGTAGTTTGCGAGGCAATGCCCGAACAATTGGTGAATGGGGTGACCTATGTACAAGTTTCCGATAGCCAACAGGCAATGGCTATCATGGCGGCAAATTTCTACGGAAATCCGTCAGAAAACCTAAAACTGATAGGTGTTACAGGTACAAATGGCAAAACGACTATCGCTACCTTACTGTATAACCTGTTTACTGCGGCTGGATTTGAATGCGGATTGCTTTCTACGGTAAAAATAATGATTGGTACTTCTGAATTAAAAGCTACGCATACCACACCAGATAGCATTACCATTAATAAGCATTTAACTGAAATGGTCGAAGCCGGAGTTGCGTTTTGTTTTATGGAAGTGAGCAGCCACGGGATTCACCAAAAAAGAACTGAAGGGCTCCATTTTACAGGAGGTATTTTTACCAATTTAAGTCACGACCACCTCGACTATCACAAAGATTTTAAAGAGTATCGTGATGTAAAGAAGACATTTTTCGATCAGTTGCCAAAAACTGCTTTTGCCTTGGTAAATACAGACGATAAAAATGGTGGGGTGATGCTACAGAATACACTGGCAAAAAAATACACCTATGCGTTAAAGTCGCATGCCGACTATAAGGCACAAATACTTGAGAACCAATTCACGGGCTTATTGCTAAAAATGAATGGTAATGAACTTTGGGTGCGCCTTATCGGAAATTTCAATGCCTACAATCTCTTAGCGATTTATGCAACAGCAGAACTCCTGGGGCTCGAACAAATGGAAACTTTGCAGCTACTCAGCACCTTAGAAAGTGTAGACGGCCGATTCCAGTTTAGCATTTCAGAAGAAGAGAAAATCACATCGATTGTAGATTATGCACATACACCAGACGCTTTAAAAAATGTGTTAGAAACCATCAATTCGATACGCACGGGCAATGAAGAGTTAATCACTGTGGTGGGATGTGGAGGTGACCGGGATGCTGCTAAGCGACCTAAAATGGCAAAAATCGCAGCCCAATTAAGTACGCAGGTAATCTTTACCAGTGACAATCCGCGTACCGAAGATCCTGAGAAAATCATCGAACAGATGGAAGCTGGAGTCCCCCCAGAGCATTTCAAAAAAATAGTTTCAATAACGAATAGGAGAAACGCCATAAAAACTGCTTGCCAAATGGCAAAGCAGAACGATATCATTCTTGTGGCGGGAAAAGGCCATGAAACATACCAAGAAATTAATGGAGAACGCACCGATTTTGATGATTTCAAAATTGTAAACGAACTACTAACCGCCCTAAAAAAATAAGATGCTGTATTATTTATTCGAATTCTTAGAAAAAAATTATCAGTTGCCAGGAGCAAGTCTATTTGGTTTTATCACCTTCCGCGCGGCTCTGGCAATTATTTTTTCGTTGGTAATCGCTACTATTTTCGGAAAAAAAATCATCCGCATCTTACAGCGCAAGCAAATGGGTGAGCAAATTCGTGATTTAGGGTTGGAAGGCCAAAATGAAAAGGCGGGTACACCAACTATGGGTGGACTCATCATTATTCTCGCTACGCTAGTGCCGGTTTTGTTGTTTGCAAAGTTGGAGAATATTTATGTGATCATGCTGATTGTCACGACTCTTTGGATGGGCGCTATTGGTTTTTTAGACGATTACCTCAAGAAATTTAAAAAAGATAAAGCAGGTTTGCCCGGAAAATTTAAAATTATCGGGCAAGTAGGACTGGGTGTTTTTGTTGGAGCGGTGATGTTTTTTCATCCTGATGTTACGATTAAACGTGAAAAAGTAAACCCAGTTAATGGACAGGAGGAAATTACTCAAAATTCGCCTATAGAATTTTATGAGGAAGAACGCTCCTTGCAAACTACCATTCCTTTTGTAAAGCAAAATGAATTTAACTACGAAACGCTTATAAATTGGGCCGGCGAGAATGCCAAAGATTATGTTTGGCTCATTTTTATCCCTATTGTGATTTTCATTATTACGGCTGTTTCAAACGGTGCAAACCTCACAGATGGTATTGATGGTTTGGCAGCGGGCTCTTCGGCAATCGTCGCGGTTACCTTGGCGCTCTTTGCTTGGGTTTCGGGGAATGCGGTTTTTGCAGATTACTTGAATGTGATGTACATCCCCAATACCGGAGAGGTCACCATATTTATCACCGCTTTCGTGGGTGCGCTCATCGGATTTTTGTGGTACAATGCCTATCCGGCACAAGTATTTATGGGAGATACGGGAAGTTTGACAATTGGAGGGATCATCGCAGTAATCGCCATAATCATCAGAAAAGAATTACTGATACCCTTGTTGTGCGGAATTTTCTTGATGGAGAATATTTCCGTAGTCATGCAGGTAAGCTGGTTTAAATACACACGAAAAAAATATGGTGAAGGCAGAAGAATATTTAGGATGTCGCCACTGCACCACCATTATCAGGTAAAAGGATTTCATGAAAGTAAAATTGTTACTCGATTTTGGATTGTCGGGATTTTTCTGGCAATTCTGACAGTAGTTACATTAAAAATTAGATAAACCTCATGGAGTCGCGTTCGAGCGAGGAAGTAGGGTTGTAGTGAAAATGAAAAAAGATAGACTGGTCATATTGGGAGGAGGAGAAAGCGGCGTTGGAACGGCCATTTTAGGAAAACAAAAAGGGTTTGAAGTCTTTGTCTCAGACTTCGGAAAAATAAAAGAGGCATACAAACAAGTTCTTATACAACATGGAATAGATTGGGAAGAAGGAGGGCATACTGAGGCTAAACTACGCAATGCGAATGTAGTGATGAAGAGTCCGGGTATACCTGAAACAGCCCCCATTGTTAAGAAGTTATTGGACGCTAAGATTCCTGTGATTTCTGAAATGGAATTTGCGGCACAATTTACAGACGCGACCATTGTTGGGATTACCGGAAGCAACGGAAAGACCACAACAGCAACACTTACCTATGAATTGTTGAAAAACGATTTGAATGTAGCGCTGGGAGGAAATATCGGTAAGAGTTTTGCCGAGCAAGTGGCTTCGGAAGCATACGACCATTTTGTGCTGGAGATAAGCAGTTTTCAGCTAGACGGCATTAAAACGTTTGCACCGCACATTGCTGTATTGACAAACCTAAGTCCCGATCATTTAGATCGCTATGAATATAAGTACGAAAAGTATATCGATTCGAAATTTAGAATCACCATGAATCAGACCCAAGATGATTATTTCATTTATGACGGGGACGATCCAGAAATAGAAAAGTGGTTGCAGAACCATGAAATAAAAGCAAAAAAATTGCCTTTTTCGCTTCAGAGAGAAGTCGCAGAAGGCGCCTATTTAAAAAACAACGAAATAATAATAACCTTACATAACACCAAACAAATTATGCCAATCGCATCACTCGGATTACAAGGACAGCACAATGTTAAAAACGCAATGGCGGCAAGCACTGTGGCTGGATTACTAAAAATTAGAAAAGCGACTATCCGCGAGAGCCTAGAGCGCTTCCAAGGGGTGGAGCACCGCTTAGAAAAAGTGCTCAAAATAAACAACGTGATGTACATCAACGATAGCAAAGCGACTAATGTAAATGCTACATTTTATGCGCTAGATAGCATGGAATCGCCTACTGTGTGGATTGTTGGGGGTGTAGATAAAGGAAATAATTACGAAGAATTACTTCCGTTGGTGAATGAAAAGGTAAAAGCGATCATCTGTTTAGGCGTAGACAACGAAAAAATAAAAAAGGCCTTTGGCAACATCGTCGATTTGATGGTAGAAACGGCTGGTATGGAAGAAGCTGTTAAAGTGGCATACAAAATTGCCGAACGCAATGACACCGTGTTGTTGAGTCCGTGTTGTGCGAGTTTCGACTTGTTTAAAAATTACGAAGATAGAGGGCGCCAATTTAAAGAAGCTGTACGCCATTTATAGAAATTGGGTTACATGAAACAACTTTTTAAAAACATACAAGGAGACAAAGCCATTTGGGCAGTAGCTGGGTTGTTGGCGCTGTTCTCGTTCTTGCCCGTGTATAGTGCCAGTAGTAACTTGGCCTACATGTACGGCGATGGCAATACCTTCAAGTTTTTATTAAAGCACTTGGCGCACCTGTTGTTAGGCTTTGCTATTTTATATGGAGTGCATAAAATTCCGTACCACTACTTTAAGGGGCTTTCTATTATTGGGTTGCCAATTGTAGTGCTCTTACTCATTTTCACCATGGCTCAAGGCAATACTATAGATGGCGCCAATGCTAGCAGGTGGATACGGGTGCCTTTTGTGGGCGTGACCTTTCAGACCTCTACACTAGCGGCAGTGGTTTTACTCACCTATGTGGCGCGTTATCTAACAAGAATTAAAGATAAGGTAATCACCTTTAAAGAAACGCTGTTGCCTTTGTGGCTCCCAGTTTTTATAGTGTTGGCGCTTATTTTACCAGCTAATTTTTCAACAACAGCAATTATTTTTGCGATGGTGGTGGTTTTGGTGTTTGTTGGGGGGTACCCGTTGCGCTACTTATTCATTATTCTCGGTACAGGATTGGTTGTTTTAGCGCTGTTTATTCTTACAGCTATGGCTTTTCCGGGTGCATTTAGCAATCGTGTAGACACGTGGATAAGCCGTGTTGAAAACTTTACCGATAAAGAAGATACCGAAGGCGATTACCAGATCGAGATAGCCAAAATTGCCATTGCATCTGGTGGTGTGACCGGATTAGGACCGGGAAAGAGTGTCCAGAAAAATTTCTTGCCGCAATCGTCATCAGACTTTATTTATGCCATTATCGTTGAAGAGTTCGGTATTGTGGGGGCGCTGTTCTTAATGTTTTTATATCTGGCCCTTTTATTTAGGCTAGTGATAGTAGCACACAAATCGAGTACCCTCTTCGGAAAATTACTGGTGGTGGGAGTAGGCTTGCCCATTGTATTTCAGGCGCTCATTAATATGGCGGTGGCTGTAGAATTATTCCCAGTAACGGGACAGACTTTGCCGCTCATAAGTAGTGGTGGTACCAGTATTTGGATGACCTGTCTAGCATTAGGGATGGTATTGAGTGTAGCGGCAAAACGGGAAATTCAGAAAAAGGAAAATGAATCGGGCGAACTCGTAGAGAACCCATTAGATATTTTGAGCGAAACGATTTAAGTAGATAACAATATCGAAAAAAGTAATACATATCGGTTTATCATTAGTGGAGGTGGCACGGGAGGGCATATCTATCCGGCTATTGCTATTGCCAACGAATTGAAATTGCGTTATCCCAATGCAGAATTTCTCTTTGTGGGGGCTAGTGACCGAATGGAAATGGAAAAAGTGCCGCAAGCAGGGTATGCGATTATCGGATTGTGGATTTCAGGCTTGCAACGTAGTCTGAGTGCGAAAAATTTATTGTTTCCTTTTAAGCTCGTTTCCAGTTTGTTGAAATCAAGAAGAATTGTTAGAAAGTTTAAGCCCCATGCAGCCATTGGTACGGGTGGTTATGCCAGTGCCCCATTGTTGAAAGTGGCTTCTGGAAAAGGTGTTCCGTGCTTAATTCAGGAGCAAAATAGCCATGCGGGAATTACCAATAAATGGTTGGGCAAATCGGTTGACACCATTTGTACTGCCTATGAGGGGATGGAGCGATTTTTTCCTTCGGAAAAGATTGTGCTCACAGGGAATCCTGTGCGTCAAGATTTACTGGAAATTACAAGCAAAGAAAAAGAGGCAAAGGCATTTTTTAAGCTAGACCCGTCGCGAAAGACGCTCTTGGTTTTGGGTGGAAGTTTGGGTGCCAGAAAAATAAATCAATTGGTAAACGCAACACTCGATTATTTTATTGCTGAAAACATCCAAGTGATCTGGCAGTGTGGAAAATTGTATGAAGAACAATACCTCCACACATCTGGAAAAGAAATTCAGGTACATGCATTTTTGAATAAAATGGACTTAGCGTATGCAGCAGCAGATGTAGTGGTTTCGAGAGCTGGTGCCTTGTCTGTTTCAGAACTATGTTTGGTAGGGAAGCCCGTGGTGTTCATTCCGTCGCCTAATGTTTCCGAAGATCACCAAACGAAGAATGCGCTTTCAATTTCAGAAAAAAATGCAGCGATTTTACTCCGGGAGAATGAGGCAGATGAGAGGTTTCAGCAAGTGATACAAACGTTGTTACAAGACGAAAAAAAACAAAAGAAACTTTCAGAAAACATAAAAAAATTAGCAAAGCCGAAGGCGGCAATAGCTATTGTTGATGAAGTTGAAAAATTATTGAACCCCACCTAACCACCACGAAAGGGAGTGGTTGAAATTCTTCCCTTGAGGGGAGTTAAAGGTGAGAAGGGCCGAAAGTGAATTTAAAATAAAAGTTAAACGCCTGCACGGGCATTATATGAGTCTATTACACAACATACAGAATATTTACTTTATCGGCATTGGCGGTATCGGGATGAGTGCGCTTGCCCGTTTTGCTAAATTGAAGGGACTCGATGTGTATGGCTACGACAAGACCAAAACTTTGCTCACCGAGGTATTGACTTCTGAAGGTATCAAAATCACCTATACAGATGCGGCTTCTGAAATCCCAGAGCACATACGGTATCCCGAAAAAACCTTGGTGGTGTATACACCCGCAGTTCCCAAGAATAGCAACTTACTGCAATGGTTTAACTCAAAAAATTATAAGGTCGTTAAGCGTTCGCAGCTATTGGGCGACGTTACAAAGCACACTTTATGTTTAGCGGTTGCCGGCACGCATGGTAAAACAACAACCTCGGCCATTTTAGGTCATTTGTTGGCTTCCTGTGAGATGCCGGTCACTGCTTTTTTAGGCGGAATAGCAGAAAATTATAATTCTAATTTTATTAGCAAAGGAACCGAAATTACCGTTGTGGAGGCAGACGAATTTGATCGTTCCTTCCTCACCTTAAGCCCAGATATTGCTTGTGTTACCTCGATGGACGCCGACCATCTTGATATTTATGGTGATGCCCATGCGATTGAAGAAAGTTTTAAAGCGTTCGCCAACTTGGTTGAGAAACCAAAAAACTTGTTGGTCAAGAAAGGACTTCTAATCGAAGGCGAAACTGTAGCAATAGAAGAAAGCGCAGCATACGAAGCCCAAAATGTACGGATTGAAAATGGAGCGTACATATTCGACCTAAAAACACCACAGGAGTTATTAAAAGACTTACAATTTTATTTACCTGGCCACCATAACCTACATAATGCAATTACAGCCCTGGGGATGGCAATTTTAGCAGGTTCCCCAACCGATTGTTTGCCTAGGGCTTTAGCCAGTTTTAAAGGTGTAGACAGGCGTTTTTCGTATCGAATTCGCCACGATGATTTGGTGTTGATAGACGACTATGCGCACCATCCCACTGAGATTGACGCGCTGTTTCAAGCCGTATCAGAAATGTATCCGGCAGATCGGAAGGTGATTGTTTTTCAGCCACACCTTTTTAGCAGGACAAGGGACTTTGCTCAGGGTTTTGCTGAAAGTTTAGCGCGTTTTGATGAAATATTATTGTTAGACATCTACCCGGCCCGGGAAGAACCAATAGAGGGGATTTCTTCAGGATGGTTGCTGGACATGATAAACGAATGTCTGGTTGAGCGCAGTCGAAACCTTAGTGGAGCTGCAAAATTGATAGCAAAATCCGAAATCATTTCGGCCCTGAAGAAATCAAACTGTCGTGTCAAACTTTTGGTGGGAGCAGGAGACATAGGTGCAGAAGTAAAACAGATAACCAACGCATTGCAATTATGAAAAGAATGGTTACCGTCATAAAGTTTTTGTTGTTGACAGCTTTGGTGGTGTTTTTATTCAGTTTTACACACCAACGAAATAACAATCGGAAATTAAGTAAAGTCGCCATCGAATTTTTAGATGAGAACGATCCGTTCATCACAATGTATACGGTTAATAAATTGTTAATACAAAATCACGACAGCGTTACGGGTGTGGGTAAAGAAACTTTAGTTTTGAAAGAGATGGAGTCCCGCTTGTTGGCAAATGCGATGATTCGTGACGCGCAAGTGTATGTAACGGTTGACGGCGTTTTGGGTGCAAAAATAGAACAGCGGAACCCGATAGGTAGGGTGGCCGCCGAGACCCATTATTACCTTGATGAAGACGGTAAAAAAATGCCTTTGTCAACGGTGTACGCTGCAAGAGTACCATTAATTACTGGGCATTCGAATACCAATTTTACTGAAATAACGCCGTTATTATTAAAGATACAGGCCGATGAATTTATGAAGAACAGCGTAATAGGAGTGCATGTTTCAAAAAAGGGGAGCACCACTTTGAAGTTGCGAAAACATCATTTTGAAGTGGTCTTTGGAACACCCAAAGAGATAGATAGGAAGTTTCAGAATTTTAAAGCGTTTTATCAGAAAACAAAAAAGGACAACACATTGAATAGCTACCAGACAATCGATTTGCAATTTGGGAATCAGGTGGTAGCCACAAAACTAGAATAGAATGGAAAATGAGAACATAGCGGTAGGATTAGATATTGGTACCACCAAGATTGTTGCTATGATTGGTAGGAACAATGAGTATGGAAAAATGGAGATTTTGGGCATTGGAAAATCCAAGAGCTTGGGCGTACACCGTGGTGTCGTGAACAATATCACTCAGACCATTCAATCTATTCAACAAGCAGTGCAAGACGCAGAGTCGTCTTCAGGTTTTAAAATTGAAGATGTTGTGGTAGGAATTGCTGGGCAGCACATCAGAAGCTTACAACACAGCGATTATATTACTCGTGGCAATAGCGACGAAGTTATTGATGAAGAGGATATCGATAGGCTATGCAACCAAGTACACAAACTGGTGATGTTGCCAGGAGAAGAAATCATTCATGTGTTGCCGCAAGATTTTAAGGTAGACGGGCAAGCAGAGATAAAAGAACCCATTGGTATGTACGGAGGCCGTTTGGAGGCCAATTTTCACGTAGTAGTCGGGCAGGTTTCTTCTATCCGAAATATTGGTAGATGTGTAAAAAGTACAGGATTAGAGCTTTCAGGAATAACGCTAGAGCCCTTGGCTTCAGCAAATGCAGTTTTAAGTCAAGAAGAAAAAGAAGCTGGGGTGGCATTGATCGATATTGGTGGAGGTACTACCGATTTGGCCATTTTTAAGGATGGTATCATTAGGCATACGGCGGTTATTCCGTTTGGCGGAAATGTGATTACGGAAGATATTAAGGAGGGTTGCAGCATTATAGAGAAGCAAGCGGAACTACTGAAAATAAAATTCGGATCGGCTTGGCCAGGCGAAAACAAAGACAATGAGATTGTCTCGATTCCGGGATTACGCGGACGTGAGCCTAAGGAAATAACCTTGAAGAACCTTTCAAAAATAATTCATGCCCGAGTGGTTGAAATTGTAGAACAGGTATACTTGGAGATTAAAAATTACGGCCACGAAGAGCAAAAGAAAAAACTGATTGCCGGTATTGTACTCACAGGCGGTGGTTCTCAGTTGCAACATTTAAAGCAGTTGGTTGAATATATTACAGGAATGGATACCAGAATTGGTTACCCGAATGAGCATTTGGCTGGAGACAGTGATAGCGAAACTACAAGTCCGTTGTACGCTACCGCAGTAGGCTTGGTGCTGAATAGCTTACAAAGTAAGCACAGAGCAGTGCCAAAGGCTATGGAGGTGACGAAGACAGAAACAGAGACATCGCAAACTACACAACAGACGGTTTCCGAAGAAGAGGAGCAGACTGTGGAAGAGCACCCGAAGGAGCGCAAACGCTTTTTTGATAAATGGGCAGAGAAGTTTAAGGAATTCTTAGACAATGCCGAATAGCCCGGGGATGATTTTTTAAATCGCTCCAAGGTAGAAAACAAATTAAATAAATTATAAAAATAATTCTGTGAAAACAGAATACTAGATACTAAACCTCGCAAAACAACACAATATGAGTAAGAACTTTGATGAAACAATCGCATTCGATATGCCGAAGAACCAAAGCAACGTGATAAAGGTTATCGGCGTTGGAGGGGGTGGTAGCAATGCCATCAATCACATGTTTAGCCAAGGAATCAAGGGGGTAGATTTTGTGATCTGTAACACAGATGCCCAAGCCTTAGAAAACAGTGCTGTTCCTATTAAAATTCAGTTGGGAGTTTCGCTCACCGAAGGTCTCGGTGCAGGCGCTAACCCTGCCATTGGGGAGCAATCTGCTATGGAGAGCTTGGAAGAAATTAAAAACATGCTTTCTACCAACACCAAAATGATTTTCATTACGGCTGGTATGGGAGGTGGTACTGGTACAGGTGCTGCACCTATTATTGCAAAAATGGCCAAAGAATTGGATGTGCTTACGGTGGGTATTGTGACCATTCCGTTTCAGTTTGAAGGAAAAATGCGAGGCGAACAGGCGCAAATTGGAGTAGAAAAACTACGCCAAAATTGTGATTCATTAATTGTGATCAACAATAACAAATTACGCGAGGTATATGGTAATTTGGGCTTTAAGGCAGGTTTTTCTAAAGCAGATGAAGTATTAGCCACTGCAGCGCGAGGTATCGCAGAGGTAATTACCCATCACTACACACAAAACATTGACCTTCGGGATGCCAAAACGGTATTGGCCAACAGCGGAACAGCCATTATGGGAAGTGCTAGCGCAAGCGGTGCCAACCGTGCCCAAGAGGCCATTAACAAGGCCTTAGATTCTCCGTTGTTAAACGATAACAGAATTGAAGGCGCGAAGAATGTATTGCTCCTGATAGTTTCTGGGAACGAAGAAATTACCATCGATGAGATTGGAGAAATCAGTGACCATATTCAGGCGCAAGCTGGATACAGTGCTAATATTATCATGGGTATTGGGGAAGACGAGTCGTTAGAAGGTGCTATTGCCATTACTGTGATTGCCACTGGGTTTAATGCTGAACAGCAAGACGATATTGCCAATACCGAAACGAAGAAAATTATCCATACGTTAGAAGAAGAGCAAAAAGCAGAGCAGGATCTTTCTGCAAAAAAAGGTGCTACGCCCGTAGCGTTGCCAAAACCTAAAACTGAGACACCACCAGCCGAAAAGCAGGTGATTCGGCATACATTAATTCTCGATGAAGAAGAGCCCGTTGCTAAGCCACAGCCTAAAAAGCCCGCAGCAACAGAAGAAAAAATGGTTCCGCAAGATGTGTTACCGTTTGAAGGATATATTGCCACGTCTGAATTGATTAAAAATATTCCTGTAGAATCTACCATAGTAGACATACACCATTTGGCTGAGTTCGAACAATTGATGATCAACGAAATTGATGTGAACAGTTTTGAAATAGTGACTCCAAAAGTTGAGGTCGAGGAAATTTCCGTAGAAGAAGAAAAAGAAGAGAAATTTACCATTTCAGAAAAGAAAGAAACGGAAACGATTGCTAAGCCTGAAGCCGAAGAGCAAATGCTTATGTTTGATCTTCCGGTAAATACGAATACACCCAAGAAGCCAGATGCCCAAAAGGCGCAACAAAAGGAAGAAGAAGTTTTGCTCTCGCGAATTGAAGATATTGAGGTAAATGAACCAACCGAAATCATTCCGATTACTGAAGTATCTAAAGGTGAGGTGAAGCGATATAGTTTAGACGATTATGAAGAAAAGGAAGCCGAGTTGTTGTCTGCAAAACCCTCTAAAAAGGAAGTAGCGGAAGACGAGGTGATATTTGAAACCAAAACGGTAGAGCAGACAGAAACGGAACCAGAAGTATCGCCAGAAGATGCAGACCCGTTAAATACGCCGATTTCAAAATTGTTGGCTTCACGTACGGAAGAGCGCAAGAAAAAGATGAAGGAGTTTAATTATAAGTTCCGTAACAGTGCTTCGAAGATAGAAGATATAGAAAAGCAGCCCGCGTACAAGCGAATGGGAATAGAATTAGAAGATTCTGATACAGCCACAAATTTATCGCGCACGTCGGTGAGTACAGATGATGATGAGGATGTTGATTTACGCAGTAATAATTCGTTTTTGCATGACAATGTAGACTAATAGTTAGTCTAAAGTATAAAAAACCGCTCGGCAACTACATTCGAGCGGTTTTTTTATACGGCTAATTTATTAAGCTTGATAGAGTAGAAAAGGTTTTAATACACGCAAAACTTTGTCTGAAGTCTTTCCTGTTTTCTTGATAAGGTATGCTTTTATGCGCTGAAGGTCTTCAGGAGTTTTAAGAATATTGAATTTTGAGTCGTAGCCCGAAAACAGCGGTTCTACTATATGCTTATCGAATATAGTGGTAATTTCAGAATGCCTAGGGTCTACACTTATTTTGGTATGGAATAATTTTTTAATCAGTTCTTCTTCACCTTCGAGTACTTGAAAAAAATGCCCGAGGTTGTGGAGTAGAATCCCGGTGACATTCTCTTGGTTATTTTTCTGTTCTGTAAGGTTTAGAACGGCGTCAATTTCTTGTTGCGAAAGGCCGTTTGCCACATTACTAACGTAGCATATTGAGTAATAGTTCATTGTGTTCGATTGTTTATTCATCTAAAATAGAGAAAAGGCTAATTTTTGCTTGCTGTTATACGCACAAATCTTAACATTTAAAAAACTAGGGATCGTCTCAAAAAAGGACAATACATACAAATCAATTTGAGTATATTTGCCGTTGAATAATTTTGATATGAGTTTAGCTGCCAAAATAATGGGCGCAATGAAAGTTGCGATGAAAGAGAAAGATCAAGAAAGTCTACAGGCATTACGATCGGTGAAATCGGCTATTTTACTAGCACAGACTGAGAGTGGTGCGAAAGAGGAGCTGTCTGAAGAAGCAGAGTTGAAGTTGTTGCAAAAGTTGGTAAAACAACGCAAAGACAGTGCTGCAATTTATACCGAGCAAGGTAGAGATGATTTGGCAGCACCAGAATTGGCAGAGGCCAAGGTGATAGGTCAATTTTTACCAGAGCAGTTGAGTGAAGAAGAAGTAGCTGCAATGGTAGATGAGGCAATAAGCAAGACAGGAGCTAGTTCTATGGCAGATATGGGCAAGGTGATGGGGATGGTTAATGCAAAAGCTGCTGGTAGGGCAGATGGAAAGACCATTAGTACGATTGTAAAGAAACGATTGGCCTAAACAGCGTTTTTTTTAATTTCGTTAAAGGTTAAAGGTTGCATTTTTTTGACTACTGACTACTGACTACTGACTACTGACTACTGATATACGGCCGCGTGGCGCAACTGAATAGCGCATCAGATTTCGGCTCTGAGGGTTGGGGGTTTGAATCCCTCCGCGGTCACGAATAAATAAAATACCCAGAAAAATGTCTGAGCTTGCTCAAGCATTTTTCTGGGTATTTTATTTTCAACGCGGAGCGTTGAGGGAACACCGAGTTCTGCGAGGTGAACCCCATGTTTCAAAGCGGAGCTTTGAGGGAGCACTGAACGCAAGTGAGGTAATCCCTCCGCGGTCACTACACTCGAAAAGTCGATACATTAGTATCGACTTTTTTGTTTTCGACTACGGTGAGAAATTTATTTTTTGCGCAGTTGAAAACAAAAAAAGGTACATCGAGTTCTGCAAGATGTGAACCCCAGGTTTTCAAATTGCCTCCTTTGTCATCGACAAACAATAGCGAGAGAATGACATAAATGAGAGGGAAATACGGCGTTGCGCAAAGTGTGTGTTTGTAAGCGACTTACTTTCTTCGCACTTGCTTCCAACCTGTCTAAATGTTTTAAATGGCAGATACCACCCATTCTGTGACACTTCAGAGAGGTCGAAAACCTGAAATGGCTTTTCTAAAACACCCTAATAACAAAAGTTTATAAAATATTCAGAACAAATTAACGTTTGGTAAGTTCAGTGTATTTTCTTTTAACATACATTTGCTCGTTTTTGTGATAGATTATTAGTTATCAAACCATTAAACCCCTATTTTAAGTACATGCGATATACCTTTAGAATCCCCACTTTTTTAATTGCACTGTTATTTTCAATCCAATTAGTTGCACAGTCATTGCCCATTGCTTCAAATGGTGAAATAGACGGAATAAGCGATCTGTATTGTAGCGAATTGCAAACTGAATTGGAACAGGAAATTTTTAAAAATAAATCCTGGAAAAGTTTAATAGACCGTAAAATGATGTCTATTGGTATTGTTGATCTTTCAGACATCAACGATATCCAATATGCTGGTCTAAATGACGACCACATGATGTACGCTGCAAGTCTACCAAAAATTGCAGTACTATTAGCTGCGATGGATGCTATAGACAAAGGTGAGTTGGTGAACTCTAAAAAAGTGCAGCAGGATATGCGTATGATGATTAGCAAATCTAATAATCAGGCTACTACCCGCATGATAGATCGAGTAGGGTATGAAAAGATTGAAGAAGTACTTAGAATGCCTCAACACAAATTATACGATGAAGAAGTAGGCGGCGGATTATGGGTAGGAAAACGCTATGCCGCAGGTGGTAGACGTTATCCAGACCCTTTAAAGGGGCTGAGTCATGCCGCAACCACAAGACAGGTTTGTAGTTTTTACTATCAATTAGCCATGGGAAATTTGGTAAACGAACGTCGTTCAAAACAAATGTTGAATATTATGGAGAACCCTGAGCTTCACCATAAATTTGTAAACACCCTAGACCGCGTAGCACCAAAAGCACGTCTTTTTAGAAAATCAGGATCTTGGAAAAACTATCACTCAGATTCAGTATTGGTTTGGGGGCCCGACAGAAAATATATTTTAGTAGCACTTATCGACGATGCCTACGGAGAACAAATTATCAGAGATTTAGTACTTCCACTAGAAAAAGTAATGAAAAATTCGCGAACTTTATAGCATATAAACTGCCATGCTATAATGCTGAAAACACTTTTTAAAAAGACTTTCGATATAAGAGATGGGGAAATCCGCATCTCTTTTTTTATGCAGTTATATATCTTTCTGCTTATTACCGTGCTACTCATGGTAAAGCCTACGGTAAATGCACTGTTTTTGTCAACACTGGGTGCCGCACACCTGCCATTTGGGTATGTTCTGGTAGCAATTGTTGCCGTAGTGGTTTCTTACTTCTACAATCGGGGAGTCAAGAAATACTCACTACGCAAGATTACCACCGCTACACTTGTGTTTTTTAGTTTGCTTTTTGCCGTGCTCAGTATTTTAATGTACGCTGGCACGCTTAACGATTGGGTTTTATATACCTACTATCTCAGCGTTTCTATATTTGCGGTATTGGTCACCTCGCAATTCTGGATCATAGCAAACATGGTGTATAATGCTAGGGAAGCGAAACGTTTATTCGGTTTTATTGGCGCGGGAGCCATTGCTGGGGGTATTTTTGGAGGATATGTAACAACCATACTGGCTTCTAACTTCGGAAATAGAATTGTGATTCTCGTTGCGGCAATTTTAATACTTTGCTGTATACCAATTCTACAAACTGTTTGGCGCATCCGTATAAAGAAACTTACTTCCTATGTTCGAAAACAACGGAAAGAGCAAGACCTGCAGAGCAATACGCCTCCTTTCAGGTTAATTCTTGACTCCAAGCATCTTACTTTCTTGGCCGCCATCGTTGGTGTAGGTGTAATTATGGCAAAGTTGGTAGATTTTCAATTCAGCGATTTTGCCCATAAGGCCATTCCTGATAGTGATGAACTTGCTTCATTTTTCGGTTTTTGGTTTTCAACTTTTAATGTAATTGCCTTGCTTATTCAATTGTTTTTAACCAATCGTTTGTTGGCATGGTTAGGGGTTACTTCAAACCTGCTTATCTTACCACTCGGAATTGCCATAGGGTGCTTATTGTTTTTAACCTTTCCAGAATTGTGGGTGCTTATCATTATAAAAGGGATGGATGGCAGTTTTAAACAATCGATAAACAAAGCGGGCATCGAGTTGTCTATTTTACCTATTCCTTACCACATAAAAAACGAAGCGAAGTCATATATCGATGTTGTGGTAGATAGTATTGCTACGGGTCTGGCAGGTCTTATGCTCATCTTTGTCGTGCGTAAGTTAGAACTCAGTACTTCATACATCACCGTCATTATTTTGTTTATTCTGTTTATCTGGATGGTGCTTATCTATAAATTGCGTGAAGCGTATTTCGAATCATTCCGCAGCAATATCCAAGAATCTATTTCAGTACACGATTCAGCAGAAAAACGATCTCGCAAAGAGCGTACCGCCAAATCTACCATTCAGGTGCTTACGCATGGTACCGAGAGTGAAATTTTAAAACTCTTAGACCGTCTGCAAGATTTTAAGTTGTATACTTTTCAACCACATATCGTGAACCTACTGAAAAACCATTCACCTCAAGTGAAGGCCGCTGCCATTCAGCAATTAAAAAGTTACAATAAAGGAACTGCCATAAACGAAATAAAGCAATTGCTAGAGTATAAAAATGATGAAGTGGTGTATGCCGCAATGGATTACCTGTTAAACCATACCCAAATAAAAGATGAGAATATCTTCCGTGCCTATTTAGATCATCCTACAGATTATATTTCAAATGCGGCAATTCTCTGTTTGGCCAAAGACGCGGCTACCAATCAAAAATTGGCAGCAAAATATGACTTGAGTGAACGTCTTGATAAAAAAATAAAAGAACTTTTTGCGGTAGATAATGACCTTCGGAAACAGGAGGTGGCAGAAATAATGGCGGCAGTTGGCTACGCCAGAGAACCGAAACATTATTCGTTTATATCGGCCAACTTCAACAATAGGGATCCCTATTTGGTAAAGCACGCTATCAAGGCTGCGGGTCTCACTTCATACGAACCTTTTATACGCCCACTTCTTGCCTTTCTAGCTGAAAAAGAATTTAGAAGTACTGCAAGAAATGCATTACGATCTTATGGTTCAGAAATAACGCAACATTTTCTTCAACTTGAACTTTCAGAAAACTTAAGTAATGATGTAAAACCCCACATTCCGAAGGTAATCGAATCGTTTAAGAGTAGGGAGGCCGTAAAAGTGCTCATGCGATTACTAAAAAGTAAGGATTTTGTAATCCGTACTGAGGCCGCGAAGTCGTTAAACTCACTGAAAATGAAATATCCGAACATTTCAGTAGACCAGCGATTGCTTACCCAAATTCTGCTGAAAGAAGGAACTTTCTACAAAAACACAATCTATGCTATTGCAATACTAAAAGATGTACTTGCTGAAGAAACCGAGGATGACCTTGATACCGATACAGAAACTGAGCGCATGATTGCGAGAGAGAATCTTTTGGAAGTTTTGTTGGTACAGTTAGACCAAAGCTTGGAGTGTATTTTTAAGCTGCTTAGTTTGAAATACGACCAAGCTGATATTGATACGGCGTATTACGGACTGAAAAGTGATACCAAAGAAGTGCAGATTAATGCGGTAGAATTTTTAGATAACCTGCTGAAATCTCGACTAAAAAGTGCCATCCTACCCCTAATTGAGTACCATGTGGTTGATGCGAACGACACCAGCATGCTTCCTACTGAAACGCCGATGAAAACCGAGTTGGAGATGCTTAAAAAGCTGATGAAGAATCGCGGTAGCCGAATTAAACTCGCAGCACTGAATGTAGTGCGTTATTCAGACCACCCAAAAGCAATTACCTTGGCACAGAAACTTACCAAGCACAAAAACCTGCACATACAGCGTTTCGCGATTCGAGTGTATAAAGAATTAAAACAACAAACTATTGATTCGTAATTACTCGATCGATAGAACTTGCCAAATACATGTGGGCACTTCCAGAATTTTTACTCAACACATTGGTCATTAAACAAACGATGTATTTCTTTCCGTTTGGATGTTCTACGGTAATAACCGAGTTCATATAGTTAAATCTGTTACCGGCGTATTTCCCACATGGTGTCGATTTCGTTTTGTCGCAACTGTAGAAGCTACCCGATTTAAAATACACCCGAGCGCTGTCTAAACGAGAGGATTGGGCATATCTAATTCTGCGATCGGTACTGTACATAAGGCGCTTCATCTCTAAACTAGAAGCGGTGTCTATGACCTTTCCTTGTTCTAAATTCACAAGGTATTTCATTAACCCTTTTGGACTCCCTATACTGCCGCCCATTCTGCCAACATACTTGCCAGCAGGATTCGTAAACATTCCGCCCAAACGCCAGTCGTCTTCACTAATCCCCAATTCGCGTAGCGGATCGTTTACCACGCTATTTGCCAATTTGGTCAAGGTGTCTCGTGGGGTGTCTACAAAATATTGTTCAGAATCTTCTAAAGAGAGGCGCGGATAGTCTTTTCCGTAGGCAGCCATCAGCATGGCTTCTCGGTACATCACACTGGCAGCACCGTTATTGCTTACCGATACCATGTGATCTAACCACTCAAACAATGTAAATTTATCTGATGCCACTACTTGTCGTTTGGTCAATTTTTCAGTAATCGGGTCATAAATAGGAACTGTGTGGTGATCTCCTGTGCCCCAATACCGTGCATCTACAATCTTGTTGCACAACAGCGCGATTCGGGCGTCAAAATCGTCTGGATAAATTTTTTGCAATTGATAAAAAACTGCGTTTAAAACAGCAATTTTCCCTACGCTTCCAGGTTGGTATCCAACATTTTCACGATGGGCGGCATATTTTAAATTATTAGGGTCTGTCATGTCTAAAATTGCTAGCGAATAATTACCTCCTGGTGTTATTTTTTGTATCGCCTTTGCAAATTCTGGATCTTCTGTCAGGATATCATCAACGCCTGTGTTTGCAATGGGCAATAGATTTAGTTTAATGTCTTCAATCGACCCAAAAGCTCCGTAGGGAATTCGAGTATATTCTTCGCCTTTATCTAGGGTATGCTGTATGTCTAACAATCTTTTTATCTGCGTGCGTTCATACCCGTCTATTGGGTAGAACCCAAAGGAAACGAAAAGGCAGATAGTGAGTATTATAAAAGCTAATTTTTTCATGAATGTTGCGGTTTGTGTTATTCGTTCCATGTAATTTCTTCTGAAAGGGAAACAGTTTGATTGTAATCAATTTTTGGGGTGATAGAAGCAAGGTATTCTGAACTTTTTGCATTCTTGTTTTCCACGAAGGGTCTGATTTGAAACAGCCATAAATTATCGTTCTCGAAACCTAATTCTACATCCCAAGCTCCTTTGTATTCAGTACCGGTTTCCTGTGGCATTTTGGTGCGTACCTGAGCGGCGATGTCTCTTAAATCGGCTATATTTTTTTCGTTCAGAATAGGATTTTCAAAGGTTGTAATGTTTTTTGTAGTCCCTCCCGTTTTAGGTAATCGTAAGTAACCGGGTTCTCGTGCAGGAGCTAACATCACATTATCATCTGCAGTAACTAAACGGGTTTCTGCTATTTGGCCATCTACAGCACCTCCAGCCCCTCGACTAAACGCTACGGTTAGATCGTCTTCGTTACCGCGATTAATACCCTTAGTAATCATCACCCCGCTATATTCTACATCAACACTTGGAATGATCAAAATGGAAGGATAGACGTTTTCTGGGTTGTTCAAATATTTTTGCCTCCATTTAAAGCTACGTTCTGTATAAGGCGAAGCCCATACTTTTTTGATGCCTTCTAAAATATTTTCCTTGTCAAGAATATTGAAAAGCGTCAGATTTAAACCAGCGCCAGTAAACTCTTTTAGGTCTTCCATGTTGGTATCGCTTCGTAAGAAAACAGGAACATTGCCCATTTTGTTTTTAAAGGCAGCGGCAAACTTTTGTTCTAGTTGTTTTTCGAAGTACGGCTCAAGCGGCATTTCCTCGATAGCAGTTTTTAATCTACCCAGCCGTTCAAGTTGATACGCTTCTACTTCTGCTTCGGCTATTTGGTTTGTTCTTTTTACATTGGCTTCTGCAAATGTGTCTATCAAAAAGGTCCAATAACTAACCGTTTCTCCTGGCATTTGTTGGTCCATATGCTGTCTAAATATTCCGAAGGGAATCACCACCCCTTCTACTACGTTTTCTGGGAACATTTTTTTCAATTGTCCGAGATTAGCTGCTTTTGGGCCGCACAATTTCCCAGAATCTGATGCATCTACGGTTGCCATGTCTAAAACTTCGCAAACATCTAATTTTATTTGATCTACAGGAACCGCAATTTTTTCTGAATTGCGCTCTTTTTTGGAAAACAACTCTTTTTCTTCCTGGGACATTTTATCTTCTGGTTTCAAAATAACATTCCCCTTGGCAGAAACTGCATAGAACACCTTGTCTCCATGGTATTTCTTTAAATCTTTCAAGTTCTCCCCTGAGAGTGCGGCATTAGGTATGCCCAAGTTACGTGCCAACAGTTGAACGTGAGAGACTAAATTTCCTTCTGAAACAGTCATTATTCCTGCCACTGGCTTTAAGTCGCTTGGAGGTTTCTGAAAGATATAGATATGGTTGGGGTTGATTTCTATGTTCTCTGAAGATTCTGGAACTACCACTAATTCTCCAAAGGCGTACCCAGGATTCAGACCGCGAACCGTACTCTGTGAATCAAGTTTCATAACAGAGTTTGAAAGGTTGGCATGTTCGGCAATTTTACTACCCAGTTTGCTCACTGCCTTCCCCAGATCGAGCGCCACGCTCGAGCGAATTCTATCGTCTATAAAACCATAACTCAATGGTTCAAACGTTGTGTAACTATCTACAATGTCCTGATAGTTTGCTTTCACCATAGACGCGCTCCACTCAACTACACCGCGAGAAGCTTCTAGAAACTCGGTAAGGTCTTTTATAGAGAGTTCTGTAGTTCCTAAATGTGTTTCCAGGGCAGGCGCAATGGTGTTCCATTCCCAAAGTTCTATAAGTCCGGTGCCAGCTGCCGCCAAACTGAGGTTTCGAATTTTCTCCATAAGGCCCAAAAGGTCGTCAGGTTGCCATTCTTGTGATTTTTTCAGTAAAATATCTTCAAATTTATTTGAAAGATCAAGCAATAGAAGTCGGTCATTTCCGCTTGCGGCATCGGTAATACTCGTGCGAATAACACATAAAATGTCGGCAAGGTCAACTAATGTACTTTCCGGATTTGCTGTGTCATCATAGCTTTCGACAAAAGAAAGCAGCCTTGTCTTGATTGTATTGGCGTTAGAAAGTTGATTTACTTGGGTTTTGAGTGCCGTCAAATTTACAGGGGCATGAAATTCTTCTAAGGTTTTTTCTAATGCTGCCAACTCCGTTTTTAATTCTGTTGAAAGTTTAGCTGCATTATCTTGCTGAAATTTTTTCACCATGGCTATATCTTCTTTGGTAGGATTGCCATGAATTTTGATGCGGGCATCCATAAACTTCGGAAATGCATCGGCTATATTTTTAGATTGGCTTCGCATTAATTGTGCGAGATTGGTATCGCCATCATGCGGAATATCCCGCAATGACTGTTTCAGCAAGAAAAATTGATTGGTAACCCGTTCATCTCTAGGTAGAAATTTTTGGTAAAACTCGACCCCCCAGGCTTGTTCGTCTTCAATCTGTATAGCACCACGGTAATACTGCGATTTTTGCTGGATCCAACCATCGTCTACGCTCTCTAAATAACGGTTTAATTGGTATTGTTTTAACCTACTCTGGTTGTTTTTTGCATCCCAAAAGGCTGTACGGTCTGTACTGGCCAAAATTTCTCCAAAAAATATATGGTGGTCTTTTGCTAGTTTTTTTACATCATCCCTATAATCGGCATGCTGTACGGCTTCATCTTTATCTTTAGGACAAGGGTCACGTGCTTCGCGTACTTCTCCGTCGGCACAAAACCAATGGATACTTTTATAGGGTCCGCGTGCATTTTGCTTATAAAACTCAATGCGTTCTTTGATGTGTTTTACAGGAAGTTCCTGCCCAATAGATTGTAGTGAAGTACAGCAAAAAGCCAAGAAAAACAGGCAACGAATAAAAAGAATATTTTTAGATGGCATACGTTTGTGGTTTGTCGATTTTAAAGGTAGTTAATTGTTGGTAATGTAAATAGCCTCCACAAAAAATTGTGAAGGCTATCTTCCAATCAAATAGCAATTGTAGCTATACCTTTCTTCCCGTTAACAATTTATAAAGTATCATGATAACGGCCAGAACAAGTAGAATGTGGATCAAGTTACCAACCGCGGCTCCAAAGCCAATAAATCCAATAAGCCATCCTACTACTAGGATAACTACAATTAACCAAATTAAGTCTTTCATTTTCTAAGTTTTTAAGTTGTTATGATGTGAATTTAGAAAGCAAGAAAGCTTTTCAAATTAACTTTAACTATATTTAACTTATTGAAAGTTAATTGTTTATAACTTGTTCAGTAGTGTTATATTTTTATTGAAATGTGTTAAAGGAAGTTGGATTAAAGTGTATTTTATTCCATTCTTAACTTTTTGTTATTCTGTCTAAATTCGGAAGGAGAGATGCCGTACGTTTCTTTAAAGATTTTAGAAAAATAACTTTTGCTAGAGAGCCCCAACTTTTCTACAATTTCAGAAATATTAAAATCGGTGTCATTTAACAACGTTTTTGCGTGTAACATTCGTCTGTGTTGAATATAACCATTTACGGTAGTTTGGTGCATCAATTTAAACCCTTGTTGTAGTTTGTTTACATTAATCCCTACTTCTTCAGCTAATTTTTCAACAGAATCAAGATCGGCCAAACCAAAATCGATGATGTTGGTTGCTTTTTTTATCATTGAAACTTCATAACTACGCAACACCTGGTTTCCGTTGTCTTCACTGATATCATCGTGGTATTGCACGATTTGATGGGTAAGGATGTCGTATGCCTGCCCTTCCAAGAAAATTCGTCTCACAAAATCATTATTCTCGAAACTTTCTATCTGATTAAAAAGATCAGCTATCTGCAGGCTGTAATATCCACTGTGATAAAATTCAGTGAGCGCCATCTTATCTGTGAAAAGTTTCTTTAGTTCTGGCGACAAACTTTTTAACTCGCAGTTCACTTTATTCTGAAATTGATCGCGGTTTAATTCTAAACTGCCTACTTGTATTTCAGTATCGGCCGTGAAATGAAGTATGTGGCCATTAGTACTCTTACTGGCAACAATCGAACTTTGGTATTGCTGTATGGTGTTATTGGTCTCGTTGTCTTGGAATCTGTGGTGCAGTACTCCTTTAAACAATAAAGAAATTTAAGCGGGTGAATATCGTTTACTACAAAGTGAAATTCAATGTCTTCTTTAAAGGTGCAGTCGTAGATTAGGATTCCGAAGCCACCGTCAAAATTGATTCCTTTTATGTATCCTTCCCCCAGTCGTTTGGGCACATTTACGTGGTATTCGCCACAGTTTTCTTTGTACTTTACTTTAAAAGCGTCTGCTATATCACGAATTACTTCGTATAAGGGAAGTGAATGTACTTCAATTTTTTTCATTAGTTAGGTTTGAAGAACCAAGATACGACAAAATTTAAATGGTGCAACTGAAACCATCGTTTGCCTCTTTTCATTTGAAATATAAAAACCTATTTTTACGGCTGTAGCAGACTAAATTGTATAGCATGAAAAAAGTATTAGGCATAGGATCCCGTATAAACCATACTGAGTTTGGAAAAGGTGTTGTTACCAATGTGGATAGCAGGATGTATTGGGTCACTTTTATCGATAATGGCCTAGAAACTGTGCCTTTAGATTCAGACTTTGAAGTAATTGAAGCCGCCGAAGATGAAGTAGATACCGTGAGTTTCTATGAAGTGGAAAAAAGCCTTCGCAGCATCTTAAAAAAGTGGAGCGATACTTCGGAAATCGTTCCGATAGCCGATAAATACAAAGGTGGAACTATGGTGTTAAAACCAAAAGATAGTTCGTTATCTGATAAAGAAATTCCTATCGACACGTTTTTTCATAAAATTGTGATGCTACGCGATCGGTTGCGGGTCATGGAACAAAAAATAAATAGTAGTAAGGTTTTAGACGACCAAGAAAAAGTAGATTTACAACAATACATTACCCGTTGTTACGGTAGTCTCACAACCTTTAACGTGCTTTTCAAGAACAATTCACAACAATTTAAGGGCGATAGTAGCAAGAAGTAATAATTGGTAGGTTGTGGGCGTTTGGTAAGGTGAGGCGCGTTACTTGCCAATAATTCACTATCTTTCAGCGCCCTACTGCATTATGATGTACCTACTACAAACCGATACAGATGCTACCTGGATGGCACCGTATGCCTACACGATTGTGTTGTTGGGTTTCGGTTTTTTTCTTTTTAGGGTTTTTGAAAATTGGTACGCTAACACCTTCAACAAACCACTTTTTAGACACTTTTTAGTTTTCAGAAACATACCGAAAGTACAGCAACAGGTACTCGAAAATGAGTTTTACTTCTACAGCTTGCTTTCATCAAAGCACAAGCGGCAATTTCGCCATAGAGTAGCCACTTTTATTGCCGGTAAACAGTTTGTGGGTCGCGATAACTTGGTAGTTACAGAACGTATGAAAACACTTATTGCAGCGGTGGGGTGTATGTTAAGTTTTGGTAGAAAAAATTTCGAATACGATCTAATCAAGTATGTGTTGGTCTATCCAGAAGAATTTTATAGTGAAGCCAATCAGACGTACCATAAGGGAGAGTTCAATCCGCGCCAAAAAGCGTTGGTGTTTTCTTGGAAAGATTTCGAAAATGGCTACCGAATTAACGATGATAATTTAAATTTGGGTATCCACGAATTTATGCATGCTATGCAATTGGAGTCGAAAAAGAGCCGCGATATAGATGCAACCCGTTTTGCAAAGCAATTTCAGAATATCTTAAAGAGATTGACGCATCAAGAGGTAAAAGATAAATTAGACGAAACCCGCTACTTCCGCGCTTATGCTTTTACCAATCAATACGAATTTATGGCTGTACTTGCCGAGTATTTTATAGAATCTCCTACCGATTTTAAAGACCACTTTCCAGAATTGTACGATCATACGCAAAAGTTGCTAAATTTTAGGTTTGCCGGATACTAAACATTCATTTTACGGTAAATGTCGTCTGCAATAAGCGTTGCATGAATTCTAGAGTTTTCAATAAACCATTTATGTGTTTCGGTACCGCCACAAATCACCCCAGCCAGATACAATCCCTCAATATTACTTTCCATAGTAGCATCGTTATAGACGGGGATGTTTTTTTCTTCAGAGAGTGTAATTCCCATCTGTTGTAAAAATTCAAAATTAGGTCGATATCCAGTGAGGGCAATCACGAAATCATTGGGTAAAACCTTGGGTCCTTCAGGTGTATTTAGTAGTACTTCGTTAGCTCTTATTTCTGAAATTTCCGTGTTAAAGTATGCAGTAATGCTTCCTTCGGCAATTCTGTTTTCAATATCTGGTTTCACCCAGTATTTTACACGATCTCCAATACTTTTTCCACGAACTACCATGGTAACTTCGCCGCCTTTTCTCCAAATCTCTAGGGCAGCATCTACGGCACTGTTACTCGCACCAACAACAATATTTTTTTGAAGCACGTACGGATGTGCTTCTTTGTAGTAGTGTGACACCTTTGGTAGCTGTTCTCCGGGTACATTCAATAATTTTGGGATGTCGTAAAATCCTGTAGCCACCACCACGTTCGAGGCTGTGTAGATGTTTTTTTCTGATCTAACGTGAAATTGATTATTTACTTTTTTTACTGAAAATACTTTTTCAAACAATCGAATTTCTAAGTTATTTGAAGTAACCACACGCCTGTAATATTCTAGTGCCTCATCACGGCCAGGCTTAGCCGACTTGCTAATAAATGGAATGTTTTCAATTTCTAATTTTTCAGAAGTTGAAAAGAACTGCATGTTCAACGGGTAGTGATATAACGAATTGGTAAGTGCTCCCTTTTCTAGAATTACATAATCCAAATCTCTTTTTTTACAGGCTAGCGCGCACGCAATACCAATGGGTCCGCCGCCAATTATCAATACTTCTTTGTGAATGTTTGCCATACGCAAAGATAAAAAATGCCCGCTCCAACTAGATTGAAACGGGCTTAAACTATGTTTGAAATGCCTTTATTTTTTTACCACAATCTTTTGCGTTGTTTTTCTTCCCTGACTCATGCCAACCACTAAATAAGTTCCTTCTGTAACCCGAAAGGCGCTCCATTGCTGTTTTTTTGGAGATAAAGTATCTATCAATCGTCCGGAGGTATTAAAAATTTGGATGGTATCAAACCTGTTTTTGGCAGCTTCTAGAAGATTGAACACAGTACCTACCGATGGAGAAACTATTTGGGATGTTACTTTTTCATTTTCTTCTAAACCCAAGGTGGAACGATCAAAAAGAATAACAGCATTGGGTTGGTCTAGACCGCCCAATCCCGACGAAATAAGCTCGCCGACAAAGGTGCCGTCGGGTAGATATTCCTTAACAGACAAATCGTTACCATGTCCTAAAATGATGTTACCATTGGGTAGGAAGTCGACACCCTCGACTTGGCTCACATCTGTGATGAAGGTATCGAGGTACGCACCTGTACTGTCATATTGCTCTACATCTCCATCGTTCCAGTCAAATACCTGTAAGTTTCCGTCATCGTCAAAATAGATATTGGTAGGCCCAGAAAGTTCTGAGTTGTCTACAAATATTCCAGTACTATTGCCCGAAGTATCAAAACTCGTCACAGTACCCGACCCGAACGACGAAATATATAGGTTGCCACCAGCATCCCAGTCTATGCCAATGCTTCGTGGCACGCCAATATCGGTAAATTCATCTACAAATGTACCATCAAGTTCATACCGTAGCACTTTGTTGTCTGTAGTACTCCACTGAATTACATATAGCAAGCCGTCGGGTCCTATCTTCATACGTGTGGGACCTCCAGCCACTGTGGCAAAGTCGTTTATGTACGTGCCATCTACAGCGTTGTATTTTGTGATTCTTCCGCTGTTCAAGTTTGAAATAATCACTTCGTTGGTATTGGGCAAGAACACGATATCTTGGGGCCAGCTTAATTCGTCTACTATGAAGTCTTGCGGATTGGTACCATCGATATCGTATTGAATGATAGTACCTGAGTTAGCACTGAAATTTTCGGCATCACTTACATAAATCTTGAGATCTTGGGCCGATAAAGGTAGGGTGGCGCACATTAAAAAGAGCGTTAAGAGTTGATAGATTTTCATGGTGTAAAAATTTTAAAATTAGTATACACCTAAATTCGACAGATTGGTGAGAAGAAGGGTTCAGAATTATAAATCTGCCCCCGAGCGTTTATAAATTAAGACAGTTGAAACCGCTGTTTGTACTGCATGGGTGTACATTGGTGCTTTTTCTTAAAGGCGTGGTAGAAAGCCGCCTTACTGTTGAAACCTACATCGTAATACACGGTTTTGATAGGTGTGTCAAACTCGTTTTGTAGTAATTTTTCGGCTTCAGCCAAACGGTATTGATTCACAAAGGTGTTAAAATTGACACCCGATTTTTGATTAATTACTTTGGAAAGGAGATGTGTTGAAAACCCTAATTGATCTGCTAGATTGGCCAAGCGCAGCTCATTGTTGGTGTAAGGCTTATTCTGAACCATATAATCGGTGATTTTTTTATAGAGTTCATCCAAAAGTTGTATTTCTAGTGATGAGGTAGTGGCCGGAAGAAAAAATGACGCATAAAACTCGCCATCAAATATTTGGGGTTGCTTAAAAATAAAGTATCCTATGGCATAGATGGAACCGCTCATTACAATAGAAATTGCATAATCCCATTCGTTATTGAAGAAGGGAAAATTCACCAATACGTAATACGAAATATATGCCACAACAAACAAGGCGTATAAAGTCACTAAAAATTTAGCCCATTTTTTTCGAATTTGTGCATATTCAGTATGTAAGTGCTTATTGGTATGTACTATCCTGAACAATAAACATGTATAGATAAGCATGTGCATAATAATGAATTGGTAGTACTGTGGTAACCATGCCAAAGGAACCGTTATTGGAGGAGCTATTGTGTTTTTAAGTAAGGTTGCAACATAGGGAATGGCGCACAATAATGCCGGCAAGAAATGTAACAGTAGCGTTTTTGAGACTGTTTTACGATATAGACTCAAAAAATACCAATAGAGTAAAGGACCCGTGAGATAGTAGCAGACGACAGGAAAAAATACAAAATAAGGATACACAAACTGATAACCTGTCCAATACAACACATACTGTAATAATATAAAACTGAATGCAAAAATAAAGAATGCAATGGGTCGCACTTTCCTGTTCTTGTCACTTAAAAGCAATATGCCCAAAAATAGTCCCATGGCTACGGCTACCAGAAAACCAGCCGTCCAAGTATCAAAAGTGGGGGTTTGTTGCATACACAAATATAGAACTTGTGTTATTCAGCATGCAAAAGATACCAGTCTTAACTTATAAATCAAGACCTTTTTTAAGTTGGGCCCACGAGCTTTTTAAGTCCTGCGATGGTTTCGGTTGGATTATCTGAACCGAAAATATAACTTCCCGCGACCAAAACATCTGCTCCTGCCTCTACCAATTGTTTTGCATTTTTGTTGCTCACACCGCCGTCAATTTCGATATGGGTGTTGAGACCTTGGTCATTTGCCATTTTTCGAAGTTTCTTCACCTTTGCATAGGTCATTTCTTCAAATTTTTGTCCGCCAAAACCTGGGTTGATACTCATAAGCAACACCATAAAACACTTTGGGAGGATGTCTTCCAATACTGAAACTGGAGTAGTCAAGTTTAATACCACACCCGCTTTGCATCCTGCATTTTCTATTTGGGCGAGCGTTCGGTGCAAGTGTACGGTACTTTCATAGTGTACGGTAATGATGTCTGCACCCACATCTGCAAATTCTTGGATATAGCGTTCGGGTTTTTCAATCATTAAATGTACATCTAACGGCTTTGTTGCGTGTTTTTTAATTGCTTTTATCACTGGCATGCCATAGGAAATGTTAGGTACGAAGTGGCCGTCCATCACATCAATATGAAACCAATCTGCCTCACTGTTGTTCACTAATTCTACATCGCGTTGTAAGTTGGCAAAGTCTGCCGCTAGCATGGATGGGGATATTAATATTTTGCTCATAGTTCTAATAAAAAAGGATTTAATAGGCGGCCTAATTTTTCGCCAGTAGAATTAATTCTGTGTTGTTTAAGGTATGCTTTAATATGTTCTAGTTGTTTTGTGGTCTTAACAATAGTAAATAGCGAACTATAGGTTTCAAATATTGGGGTTTCTGTTTTTCTACGAATCACTTCAAAAATGTCTGAATGTCGTGGGTCGTCTTTGATATAATCTTCATATAATTTCTCAACTACGGTTTCTTCTCCTTCCAACACTTGAAAAAAATTACCCATGCCATATATTAAAATACCACTGATGTTTTTTTGGGTGTTATTGCTTTGTGTGGTCAGGAAAATATCTTCCACAGATGAGGCATTCAGATTTTCCGCTGCCTTACTAACATAACAGAGGGTATAAATCATAGTATTGGTGAGGTTGATTGTTTGCCCAAAGGTAGTAAATTTCAAAAGAAAAAAACCTCCGGTAATCAGCCGGAGGTCATTCATCAATCAAAAAACGAACAGTATGTTTAATACTGTAAGTTGCCGTATCTAGTACTATTTTGTTGAAATTTCAAAATATACTAGCCTAAATAGGTTTTAAGGATTTTACTTCTAGAGGTGTGCTTCAACCTGCGAATTGCCTTTTCTTTAATCTGGCGTACGCGTTCTCTGGTAAGGTCGAAGGTTTCACCGATTTCTTCTAACGTCATCGGGTGCTGGTCTCCTAAACCAAAGTATAAGCGAATTACATCTGCTTCTCTAGGAGTAAGTGTTTCTAGAGCGCGCTCAATTTCGGTTCGTAGCGATTCATGCAACAAACTACGGTCTGGATTTGGAGATTCTCCACTTCGTAATACGTCGTATAAGTTACTATCTTCACCTTCAACCAACGGAGCATCCATAGAGACGTGACGGCCAGAGTTTTTCATACTCTCTTTCACATCATTGATTGTCATGTCTAACTCTTTCGCAATTTCTTCAGCAGAAGGAGGTCGCTCATGCGCTTGCTCTAAAAACGCAAATGTTTTATTTATTTTATTAATACTTCCAATCTTGTTTAACGGTAAACGAACAATACGGGATTGCTCGGCCAATGCCTGTAGAATCGATTGACGGATCCACCAAACAGCGTATGAAATAAATTTAAAACCACGCGTTTCGTCAAAACGTTGCGCAGCTTTAATAAGCCCAAGATTTCCTTCATTAATCAAATCTGGGAGTGTAAGCCCTTGGTTTTGGTATTGTTTAGCCACAGAAACCACAAAACGCAAATTTGCCTTGGTCAATTTTTCAAGAGCGCGTTGGTCGCCTGCCTTGATTTTTTGTGCCAATTCTACTTCTTCGTCTGCGGTAATGAGGTCTACTTTACCAATTTCCTGAAGGTACTTGTCTAAAGAGGCGGTTTCCCTGTTGGTAACCTGCTTTGTTATTTTGAGTTGTCTCATTTAGGGTTGTAAGGTTTGAATGTGCAAGCCTGTCTTGCTTAAGTTATACGTAAATTGAACCCAAAAGGTTACACAGATTTTATTTTTTTTGAAAATTTCTGTCATTCGTTTTTGTTAAGGCACCAACTCAGGGTGCAAGTTTGCTAGCTTTTTGCTTTTGAAATAGTCTTTCGTACAAGACTTTGCTTACATACGCCACAATTGTTACGACTAACAAGTAAATAAATGCGAGTAATGCTGTAATCAACGGATTTTTCGCTTCAATGGCGGTTTCTACAAAATAAGGCCTCCTAAAAAAACCGTGTATGGCAAATAAGAACATGCTTAATTTTCCGTAGAAAACAATGACTTTGAACAGAATATTTTCTCTTCGAAATAGCTTAAGTATTAGCACAACCAATAGGTAAGTAATTGTAATAAAGGTGAGTGGAAAAGATAGAAAATAGAAATTACCTATTATAAATATCACAACACATAAAGGTATGGCCCATTTTGAAACTTTTGTATTGAACGCCAACAGAATCCCCAGGGTAAATTCTGGAATATGTCCCGGGGCATTCGCCATCACAAATAAATCAGAAGATAATAGCGGTTGGTACAATGAAAATATAAGAAGGTATGATGCAATTGCTACTACGGCAAACCCTTGCCATCCCCATTTTCTAATTATAAAATACAAAGGTATAAAGAGTACGTAAAGCTGCATGATGAGACCATAAAACCACCAAGGGCCATTGATAGCGAGTGCTTGCCCTGGAATTAAGGTGTGCACCATCGCAAGTTTAAGTCCGATTTTAGCAAACCATTTTAAGTCTGGAAATCCGTACACCAGCGTGACGTAAGCAATTAGCACTATGATTCCGATTATGAATGCCGGGTAAAGTTTGGCAGCTCTTTTCTTCATGAAATCGATAAAATCGTGTTCCTTTTTTTGAAAGGATTTTGCCAAGCCGTAACCGCTGATAAATAAAAATAATTGCACCCCAAAGTGCCCGAAATAGGAGAATAGGGTATTTGGTATGTCTAGAGGTGAAGTCTTGAGTCTGTTGAAAAGATTCTGAACAAACTCTGGATTAAATATAAATTCATTTTCTCCAGTATAAGGTGGTACCCAGTGAAAATAGTTGTGGAATATGATAAGTAGGATGCCTACCCCTTTTAAAAGATTGGTTTGCTCTCTGTTAATACTGAATGGGGACATGTTGTTCCTTACCTTCAATTGGGTTAGTTGAACGCTAAAGATAGAAAACCAGGGTTGTTTTTTATTCTAAATTTAGAAAAGGTTGAAAATACGGTATTAGAATTCGTCAATCCCGAATCCATTTCTTCATTTTGGGAAATTGGTCTGCGTTGCAGAGCGACATCCACTCTAATAAGGGCAGTCCCACATACTTTTTATTGGTAAATTGTTCAATAAGCCAAGCCGAACCACCTTTATATCCGTTTGGGTGGAAGACAACATTAAGGTCTAGATTTAAATGGTGTGACGCAGCAAAAGACCATAAGATGGCGGCTATTTCTTCACCATCAGGAGGCCAATCGTCTGTGATTTCCGAAGAACCTATTAGCGGTCTTATATGCTTTTCAGATACTGCAATGTGCCCCGCTTCATGGAGTATATCGCCTGGATATTTCAACTTAGTTCTATCTAACAGTATGGTTGCTCCTTTTAGTTGAAGCCCTGGTAGGAAGGTATTGTCTGTCAAGACTGTATCTATCACTTCAATATTGATAGCATTCAGGAAGTCTAAGATGGTAGTTGTTACATTTTTCGTGCTTTCCAAGGGGATGGCATCATTGGTTATACTTAAAGGTAATACAATAATACGATTTATGTACTAGCCGATGTAGTTACACAAAGCTAATTCCTTGTTTTGCACAAATTTCAGCTACCTTTTTAAAATCTGGAGGACCTTCTGGGAGATTGGCCAATTCTGCAAACATATGTTCAATGCCGGCTGGGAAGGCAGATGTAATCATTTTGGCTTTTTCGGTACCAACTACTTTCCATGCATGTGGTATATTTTTGGGGGCAAAAGCGACATCTCCTTCTTGAAGTACTGTGGTTTTTCCGTCTATCATGATTTCAACTTGACCTTTTACGACTCTAAAAATTTCATCTTCCAATGTGTGTACGTGGGGCGGAATTCCAACGCCGGGATCTACATTGTCTACCCATTCAACAATCTGATTTTTGGTGTCTTCACCCGACAATTTATGGGTTTGGATGTCGCCAATCACATTTAAAACAGTTCCTTCTTTATCCTTAATTATTTTTGAATTTTTAGGAAGCGGTTTCTGATTATCTGATGGTGCTATTTGACTTTGTACAATTGTGGGTACTAACGCAATTCCTAATCCTACGCCAGATGTTTTGATAAATTGTTTTCGGTTCATGATACTGTTTTAGTGCAATTTACATGTAAGAATGGGTAGGTATCCTATGAAAATTAATGTAAAACCTTAGAAATTAAGAAGAATCAAGTTTTTCTGAGTGCAGAAGGGGTGTTCCCGGTATGTGTTTTAAAGAAATAACTGAAATAGTCTGGAGAAGAAAAGCCCAACTCAAAACTAATCTCTTTTATAGATTGAGACGAGAATTTAAGGGCATGTCGAGATCTCATCAGTAGTTGTTCAATAATGATATTTTTTGCATTCACCGAGAGCACTTCTTGCACGCATTCGTTGAGGTACTTGGGTGATATGTTGAGGCTGTTTGCATAGAAAGAAACATCGTGCTGTTGTAGAATATGCTCGTCGACTAATTTTTTAAAATTGTACACCAAATGTGTTTTGGTGTTATTGTTTGAAATCACCGATTTGATGTTACATTGCCCGTCACAATACACAAAGAAGGTGTTTAGGAGCGAGAGGATTGCTTCTTCTTTGTGGTTTAATTCAGAGCCTAGTAGTTCATCTATCATTTCCAGGATGGCTTGCGTTCTTTTTTCTATTCCTGGACTTAATTTAAATAATGGGACTTCGCCAGCATTGAAAAGTCTGACTTTGTTTATGTGAAGATTGCTTAGCATTGGGTGATTTAAAACATCATTGGTCAGGTATAAAATATATCCTGCTGTAGGAGTTCCTTCTTTTTTTAGAATTTTCCATTGAAATTTTGGGTCTAGAAAAAAGATGGCGTTTGAGACATTCGAATACAAGACATCGTCAATTTTTATCCCTTCAATTTCATTTTTAATCCAACAAACGGCAAAAGACGTAGTTGCGTTGTTTGCGGTGGTCTCGTCTGTTATTTGTGATATTTTAACTGCGTTTGGTTTCATTCAATACAAGTGATGCCGGCAGTGCAAGAATTGCGCACATTTGGTTTGTGATAGTTGAATAAAAATAGGGAATTAGATTTAATTAAAACTATAGAGCATTACTTCGTGCTTTCAAACAGTATTATTTGCAAGGATAACTTTTACAGTACTTCGTAAATTTGTGTCTGATTTCTGAAGTTAAATAGTTTTATCATTAATTTTTAGAATTGAATAATCCTTTTCAAATAGGTTTAATAATTCCTCTGAAGGTACTTTTATTTTATAATCAGGATCACTACTAATCAGTATTTCATTCATGTTTTGAGCCTTTTTGTTTTTCCAAAATCCAGCTTTTGTAAATCCGATTGCACATGTTTGACCATTTTGTTTGAATACTTGTCTATGATATACCCATTTTTCATCTGACCCTTCTAATTTCAGAGTGATATCAAATTTAACAAACATTTTAAGAGGCTTCTTATATATAATTTTTTGAGATGCTAAGACACCAAACATACCTTTTTTTACAGTATTATCGTATAGCTTTGATCTAAATACGACTTCGTATCTAATTAAGTCCATGTAATAAAAGTATTTTGAATTTGCCATGAACCGAAAAGATTCGCAATCTAATAAATTTACTCTTCTAGTCCGTGTCAATTCAGAAGTTGGTCTTATTTTTTCCCAAAATATTCTAGAGCCGATGTAGACATAGACCATGTGCAACCAATAGTAAATCATTCTTATCGATTTTTTGTGTAGGTTACTTATTTATTTGGAATCAAAAATTACATACAACGGTCTAGTATATGGCTAGCCGATTCAGCAGCATGTCTCCGACGAGCGCTTTAGCATGAGAGGAAGACAAAAGGCACCGTGCAGAAGGATTTATCCGTTAGGGCAATTTACGATTAATTGTTGAGATTTAGATTTAGCCAGGAACGAGACATAAAATATATGCAGTGTTAGCTGTAGTTCTTTCTCATTTCATTTTGTAAATTTTTCAAATGTTGTTCCATTAAATTTATATACTCCATTTTCGTGTGTTCCAAGCCACAGGACACCATTATTGTCTTTATAAATACTGAATAGCGTTATGTCTTTTGAGTTGTTTTGAACAGCAAAGTGTTTAATTTTCGTCCCATCGTATTTCCAAACGCCATTACGATACGTTACGAACCATAAGTTATTGTTGTTATCACGTACTGTTGATAGGTATTCGTCCAAATCGCTGTTCTTTTTCCCATCTAAGCCGCCTATACTTTCGTGTCTCGTGTAAAATTTACTGCTTTTCAATGTTGCGTTATCGTAAACACTATAACGATATTCAGTATTGAACCAAAAGTCGCCATTTTTGTCTTCTGCAATGGAGCGCACTCCGTTGGCTCCCTCATTCCGAAATTCTGTCACATCTTCTTCTGTAATCCATTCAAACGATTTTCCGTCGTATCGGCAAACTCCAACTGGGTTTGAGCCAAACCAAATGTTTCCTTTCTTGTCTTTGTAAATACTGTAGATTTCAAAAGGATTAGTTAGCGTTTCTGGTTTTGGAAGTTGTAATTCATATAATGTCGAGCCGTCATACCTGTAAACCTTTTCATTTTGAAAAGAATGTCTAAACCATAAATCATCTGATTGAAGTTTCCATTCATTACTGGTAGTCGCAACTATTTTAGTAAAGGTGTTTCCGTCAAACTTAACAATGGTTGAATTAGGGTGACAGCTATTAAAAAAAATATTGCCAAATTTATCTTCTTTTATTTCATCAATTCTGTTATTTAATAAGCCGTGTTTAGTAGTAAAATTAGTGAATGTTTTTCCGTCAAATTTATATACTCCTGTCTCCGAACTTCCAAACCAATAATTATCATTTTTATCTTGATGAATAACCATAATGTTATTTCCAAGTTTTGTAACAGTATCACCTTTTACAATGTTATCTGTTTTAACTTGTTGTCTGGTTGATTGTCCATTACAAGATGTCAATAAAACCAATGTGCTAAAAAATGTAAATACGTTCAATTTTATTGTCATCAGTTTAAAGCTTGTACTGTCGTCATAGAGTTACGGTATTGTATATGTTTTGTGGCGAGACTGCGGCTGATTCGGCTAGCGCTGGAAGCGTCAGCGTGATAATCAGCTGGGGGCAATGGCGCCGCGCCAACGGTTTTATCCGTTAGGGCAATTTACGATTAATTAGGGAGATTGAAATCTAGCCGGAAATGAGCCATAAAATATATGCATTGTTGGCAGCTGGCTTTTTTCAATTTTAAAGGAAAGGTAAAATATATTCTTCAAAAATCTTTTCTGGTTGCTGTGTTTTTCCATTTCTATAATTTCCAGATGTTATAACAACAACTGCTTTTAAACTAGGAATAACAAATATATATTGTCCACCAGCTCCTCTGGCTTCAATTGATTTTATACTTTTTCCGTTTACTTGATACGTGTTATGCCACCATAAATATCCATAGCCGTTTTTATCAGGTACATTTTCCAAATTACGATAGTGCTTAATTGAGTTTTCAACCCATTTTTTAGATAAAACACGTTCAGAATTCCATTTTCCTTTATTGAGGTATAACTCCCCAAATTTCAACATATCTTTTGGCGTGAGGTACATTCCACCTCCAAAATATGGTCTTCCTTTCAAGTCTGTTTGTATGATATAATTGGTGATTTCAAGTTTCTGAAAAAGGTATTTGTCCATAAACATTTCTAAAGGTTCAGAAACAACTGAATCCATTACAACGCCAAGTAAAAATGGATTTGCTGAACCATAATTTGCCTCTGTATTGGGTTCGTTTATCATATTCGCTTTCAGAATCGTTTCTGTCCAATCTCTAGTAGGTTGGTAATTATTTTCAGATGCGGATGATTTTCGCTCTCTTGTATAATCGTCTGCATCTAGCCCAGAACTCATTGTTAAAAGGCTATGAATAACAATTTTTGATTTTAAACTGTCTTTTAGCATTTGATATTCATTTGGTAAAAAGTCAAAAATGGATTGATCAACATTTATGAATAATGATTTATCACTTGCAATTCCAACTATAGCAGATGAAATACTTTTTGAGGCCGAACGCATATCGTGTGGGATACTTGCGTTATAGCCATCAAAGTAATTTTCGTAAACTACTTTTCCTTTTTTTGAGATTAAAACAGAATGTGTGTTTGGTAATGAATCCTTTGAAATCAGGGATTCCATTTTAGCAAGTTGTAAAATAGACGCTTTATTCTCATTTTGGAACCCACCAATATCCCAATCTGTTGTTGACTTTTTTAGGGTTACTTCTGTAAGTAAGTTTTTTCCAAGATAGATACCTAATTGAATTCTATTTGGTACTAGTTTCCCTCTAAACTGCAATCCAGTTTTAAAATCAGTAAACGAAATCAAATCATTTTCTTTTTGAAAATTATCGCACCAAGTTCCTGTAAATCGATTATCGCTAAAAATTGGATAGGCTTGGTATTCATTTTCATCTCCATTTTCAACACTCAAATAAAAATTAAGTGATTTCAACTCGTCTACCATTAGTAGATTCCAAGTTCCTATAAAAGTGTTGTTCTCTGATTGAGTTAGTTTTAAATGGTAAAGAAGCATTCCAGACTTGACAAATCCATTAATCTCTTTGTCATTTTCAGATAATTGACCTTTAAAAGAATAGTTGTCAGCAAAAGGTATTTCTAATATTGAAGTGCTTTTTGAATCAAAAGGATAATCGATTATATTTTGGTTGTTAGAAATTTTGAATTTGGCGTTTTCAAGGCCTAAATTTTCTATTTCTATCTGTAAGTTGAAGACCTTTGTATTTTCTATTTTTCCTACCCAACCATTTGTATATTCTGCCATATTTTGGGCATAGGTTGAAAATGAATAAAAAAGAAAAAGTCGTACTAGGATGTTTTTAATTCTCATTTTTCGATTGATTTGTGATGATTTGCAAAGATGAGATTAAAAAACTGCTCAGAATTGTATAGAATTAGCATTGCGAAATGTTCTTCAAAAGTTTTGAAGGTGTTGTCTTGTAAATTCGCTTAAAGTTCTTGATGAAATGACTTTGGTCGTAAAAACCACATTGATAACAAATTTCTGTCAATGAATATTTATTAGAAGCAAGCAAGCAAAGAGCTTTGTTCAATTTTATCAGTCGAATGTAATTGCCAAGACTTGTTCCAAAATATCGATTGAATTCTCTAGATAGGTGGACGGGATGGATTTCTAGTTTTTTACTTAAACTATTCAAGGAATGGTCTATTTGTTCTTCAATCAACAAATCTTTTAGTTGGTTTACCCAAATAGGCTTTCTTGAATTACCATTTTTTGCTTCAGTTAGCGAATTAAATATATAAATTAAATTACTATCAATACTTAACTTTGAATATTGGTCATTAATTTTAGTCTCAATAAAAATCTGGTTCATTAAGTTTTTTATTATTGGACTTTTCAAATTAACACTTCCTTCAAAATCTGTTATTTGAATATCAAAAATTGAAAACCAATTCTCATTCAGTTCAATATGAAAACCTCTTGTAAATTCAGGCGGTTTTATGTTGTAGTGTGAGTCTTGCCAATTATGAAACAGTAAGCTTCCTGGCTCTAAATAATAGGACTCTTTTTTATTAGATTCAAAGAGTTTTCCTTGAAGTAAATACGTGAAATATGGATTTTCGTGATAATGCCAGTCAACTTTACTATGTGTGTATTCTGTATCTGTAATGAGTAGATTTTCAAAAGCTGATTTTTGGTAATGTTTTCCGTAAAATTCTCCTTTTTTTAGTTTATTCATTCTGTTTCTTCAGCTTGTTGCCAACGTGTTTGTGTATGGTTAGTTGCGGGACTGCGGCTGAACCAGCCCGAACGTGCCGTCCGGTACGGGCGGGTCGGCAAGAACACCTAGCCGCAGGCTAGGGTTGAAGCAGAGCTCGTCTCTGCGTGCGATTCAGCGTGCTGTTTGCGCCGCGCCGACGATTTTATCCGTTGGACCAATTTACGATTAATTGGGGAGATTTGATTTTAGCCTGAATTGAGACATAAAATATATGAATTGTTAGGCACAGCTTTATTCACTAATATTCCCCTCTTTTGTTCCAATCAAAATCATCTTTCTTTAAGTCATTTTCTTTTGCCAATACAGAAAGCATATTGTCAAGCTGTTCTCTTGAAACCCATTTTCCATTGACGAAAACACCTGCAATTTTCTTGGTATTATTGATGTTTTTTAAAGGATTTTCATCAAGCAAGATTAAATCTGCAAATTTTCCTTTTTCAACTGTTCCTATCTTGTCATCAATTTCTAACCATTCTGCCGGTAAACGAGTTGCAGAAATTAAAACTTCATTTGTAGTTAATCCAGCATCTACTAGAAGTTTCAATTCGTCGTGTAGAGAAAAACCCCAAACGATTCCAGATGTTCCAGAATCTGTTCCTGCAACCATTGGTACACCTGCGTTTTTGAATTCTTTTACAAGCTTAATGTGAAAATCGATAAGTGAGTCAAAATATGCTACACGTTTGGGTGATGTACCTTTATTATATTGGTTTGAGACTATCCATTTGCTTTGCATTAATGGATGAACATATTTGAAGCTAGATAAATTTTTGACACTATCGAGTGAACGTGCTTGTTTTGCAATGTATACTAAATTCGATAGGTTTGGCGTAACCCAAGTTCCATTATCTTTGGCTAATTTTGCAAACTCTTTAGCTACTTCATCTGTATATTTATCTGTCTGACTTGAAAATTCCTCTGCGTGTGCTACCATACCAAAATGAGGTACAAAAGCATCTTTTGTATTACCTTTGAAGATTGTTGGAATATGACCAATAACTTTCATTTTTTGTATACTTGCCTCATCAATAATAGCTTTGTAAGTCTCAGCATTTAAATTAGAATAAACTTTAATAAATTCGTAGCCTTGTTGCTTAGCGAGTCTCACAGTTTGTCGTCCGTCATTAGGTGTATTTGCAGTATTTCCAGACTCTCCACCATCTACCAAATAAGCTAAAGCAATCCGTGGACCAATGACTTTGCCATTGATAATTTCATTTCTTTGTCCAAAATGCTCTACTCGACCACTAAGTTCAAAAGTTGTTGTAACTCCATTTGCAACATAGAGCAACATAAAATCTTGATTATCCATAAATAAGGTTGCACCTTTTGTAGGATAATTTGAACTCATTCTTACATCCGCAAGATTATGAACGTGCATATCAATTAGACCAGGAATTAGCCACTTATCCGTTCCATCTATTATGGTAGCATTAACTGGAATGGAATCATTAATTGATAGTATCTTCTTATTATGAATTACAACAGTAGCTTTTTCAATGACTTTATTGTCCTCTGTCATTGGGATTATGTTCACATTTTTTATGGTAAATGTAATATCCTCTTGTTTATTTTTATTTAATGATGATTGGTTTTGAGCATTCAAATTGAAGTTGATAGTGACAAAAAGAATTAGGATTTTGAAGAATTTCATTATGATTTTTGATTGTCCTTAAAAGACGATAAATATGAGAATTTGTTACAATCTTGGTCAAATTGTGCCTAACGGTCATGTATATGTTTTGTGGCGGGACTGCGGCTGGTTCGGCTAGCACTGGAAGCGTCAGCGTGAGAATCAGCAGCATGTCTCCGACGAGTGCTTTAGCACGAGAGGAAGACAAAAGGCGCCGCGCCGACGGTTTTATCCGTTGGACCAATTTACGATTAATTGGGGAGATTCAGATTTAGCCCGAAATAAGGCATAAAATATATGCATTGTTGGGTGTAGTTTTAATTTCAATTTTTTTAGTTTTTCCAAAAGAAAGTATTCACCATTTATTCTCACCAAACCAGATTTGAAATTCAAATCTATCAGGATTGATTTCAGAGATATTCGCTTCTGTTAGTTTTAAAATTTCAACTATTTCTCCGCCCAAATAATAATGTCTGTTGGTTGAAGTCTTCTTCCCTTCCTTGTCAAAATAAGACCTAACCAATGTGTCATCTGAATATTTAAAATCTACCTTGCTTGTCCCAAAATAGCTGTCATTTGATCGATTTTTTTATCAAAAAAATTGAATGCTGTTTAGCTTGCCATCAGTATCGTATTTAAATTGATAATGCTTTAATAATTGGGCTTCTTTCTCTGAAATCTTACCTCTTCCTAAACAGTTTAAGTTTGGAGAAATAATACCTGCTATCTTAGAGTAATATTCCGTTTTGGCACTTTTAGTATTCCTGTTATCTGAACAAGATAAAAGCACCAAAAAATGAACTGAAAATATTAGGATGACAATAGTTTTTATATTCATTCTTTATCGTTCTAATTTCCCAAAAACTGTCTGTACGGCTCAATTAATCGCTCCGAAATAAAAAGAACTTCGTGGGGTTTGTTTCTCACAGCCGTTGCGTTATCCAGAAAAAAGGTGGCTTCCCCAGTGCTGTGCGTAGGTTCTCCATACTTAGATTTGAAATGCTCAATAAACCGTTGTTCTTCTTCGGCATCCGTCAAAATCCAAACGATGTCTAAAGCGTCATCGGCAAAAATAAGTTCCGCCTTTCGTTTTTTGCCTGCATATTCAAATCCATACACATCCAATTGGGATTGTTCATTTTTAGCGGTAGGCAATTGAATGGGTTCGTTGTTGCGCACAACCACCGAATCGGTAAGGGATGTTAAACGACTTTTCATTTCGTTCATCGAGGTGCCAAACTCAAAAATTTTGGGTTTATCTACGACGTTTTTTTGCAAAGCGCAAGAAGTTAAAATCAATAGCAAAAATGCTAAAAGGCAATAGGGTTTTGTTTTCATATTTAATTAATAATCAATGGTATGTGTTTTGATTGTGATTTCTTTGATTTTATTTTCAGCATCTAAAACTTTGAGCGAGATTTCACCCTTTTTATCATATTGAACAAAATCGCAAAAAGTATGGTCACCCTGAAAATTGAGTGTGCCGAATTGCAATACCTTCATGTCAGGTTTAAGTCCTTTTTTATAGGCCAAAGAATTTTTTACCACAGACTGTACATAAACACCTGCTTTTTCGGAATACCCCAACCTGAATTGGCTGTAGGTATTTGGTTGTTTAGAAGATGCTGTTTCTTGTAAGTAGAGTTTCTGTTGATGCCAGTCTATCGTAACTTTATATTTTGATAAAATTCCATTGCCAATGGAAACTGTTTTTCCTGTTTTAATCAGCGTTTTGTGTAGATTTAATTGATGAATTTGAACTGAATCCGAAAAGCAAATTTTTCGGTTTATATCGTTCGTATTCCCAACGATGCCGGATTGCGACTTTCCTCCTTCCTCAAAAATAGTATCCCATAGTCCCTTTTCGTCCAAAATCGTAAAAGCATTATCGGTCAGGGCTAATGAACCGTTGGATCCGTAATCGACAAGCATATTTGTGATTTTGGCTTTTCCGATGGCGACATCAATGAAGATATTGTATTGGTAATCTGTAGAAAATGAAACGACTGTTGTAGCTTCTTGCTGTTCTTTTATCGAAGAATGGCTAAGCGAGAGCAACGAATTGTCTTGGTCCAGTGTCCAGTTGCAATGCCGCATAACATTTGAGCCGATAATCCCATCAATATTTAGGCATTTAAAAAGTGGGTTCGCACTAAAGTCTGCCACAAAAGCCGTTTGATTTAAAAACGAAACTCCACCAAGCGTAAATTCATCTACCTGCACCCAATCTACCTTTGTTCTGTTGTGTTCACTGTCCTTGATGTTACCGATACTCAGCTTTTTGTACTTGTGCTGGTTCTGTAGTTCTTTTGAAATGCTAAATGGAGCTCCTGTATCAAATAGAAAACGGTAGTTTTTGCCTTTGATTTTTGTATTAATGAAAACCAATCCATTTTGTACTTCAATGGCAATACTTTCGTAGAATTCCCTTTTATTCAATTGCCCATAGGTGATTGCCTTTGTCCAATTTGTGGCACAAGATTGAAGAAGAAAAGTAAGAGCCATAGAAATGATTAAAACAGCCTTTATTTCTGCAGGTTTTGTTGCCGTATTCTTCAGATAATGCCTTAGCGTCATTATTAATTGTTGGTTTTTATTTCCTCAAGTTTTTCATCATATCGTTTTCTTTCTATCACAAGCCCGTTTGTATCGTATTCCATTTTCATTGCTGCAAATTTGGCTGTGGGATGCATCGTTAATTCGCCGTTTTCATCCAAAAGTTTCAACCATTCTATTCGTTTGCCATCGTTACTGTAAATACGTTTTACATATTGCAGTAAATTATTATCTATATCATAAAATTTAGATTCGGTTGGATTGTTAAATTCATCAAATACATGTACTTCTTTTGCAATGCCATTCGGAAAAGCCTTTAATCGACCTTCAACATCAAAACCTCTCAGTCCCACCTTATTTCCTTTGGCGTCATACAAATGTTCTCCAATGGCAAATCCTGGGGCATTTCCTTCCACGGGTTTTTTGTCTTTATCAAAAACCATCCACCGCGAGAAGTTTTCTTCCTGGTCGTAAACAATTCTATCTATTGCGGCTTTCATGGTATTGTTAATTAGATTTCCATCTTCATCTATATGATAGACAAAATCCAATAAGTCGTCCTCGCCAAACTCTAAACGAATCGTATAAAAGGTAAGATTTGGGCGCATGGTAGTAGATTCATTCTTTAGGTTGAATCGTTTTTCAATCACAGTTCCATTTTCGGTATGAGTCCACTGATAGGTATGGATTCCCCAAGCGTTTTCTGATGGGTTGTTGTCTTTATCGTATAAGGCCACTGACGTTCTTCTGCCTTGATTATCCAATTGAAATACCGCTTTGTACATTTTTCCGTGTGCTTCAATGCGCTGATTGGCAATATTATAAAAATGCCTAATCTCTTTGTCTCCATCATACGCAATGGTCATTTTTGGTGAAAACCAGATGAAGGTATCCCAATTTCCGTTGTCTGCAATAAGGTCGTTGCCTATTCGATGAGACACCTCGGTTAGTCTATTCTGAGCATCAAATACAAACCGGTAATGTGCTTCTTTATTTGCCGTTTCATTGTCGATAGGATGAATTCCTCTGACATCAGAATAAGGAGTTTCCCGAAACACCAAATGGCGGTAATATTCCGTTTTTTGGGCAAGCAATTGCGTGTTGCACAGCATTACAAAAAGTAGGACGATTACGATGGGGAAAATATGTGATTTATTTTTCATAATTTTTTGATGTTATTATCTGTTTGAAATAGTCTAGCGAAGCGGGTTCAAAAATCATTTTTTGTTCTTTTTGATTGAAATACCCCATGGATACAATGCCTACTACTTTGCCGTTAGCATCCAAAACAGGGCCACCGCTGCAACCACCATAATTGCCTTTGGGCACATTCAGTTTTAGGTTGTTCTCTGGGGTAAATCCAATAAGAGAGCCTTGAACACTAGCCGCTTTGTAATTCTTGTAAGGATAGCCCAAAAACCGAATTTTTTCGCCGATGGTCAAGGGCTCTTCACGGACTTCGTATACGGCTACATCTTTAGGAATGTTGGACTCGATTTCAAAAATGAGCCAATCTCCTTTTGGCGGCATTTCAATGGCTTCATTAGGGTCTTCGTTAATCAGTTTGCCTGCTAAGACAGAGACTTTGTCGTTTTTTTTGGATTTGAATTCCCACGATTTTAGTTGTTTGTCAAAACTGATGGTTTTCATGCTATCAGTCTTGGCAATAAACAGCACATGTTTTGCTGTAATGCCATACAGCTTATTATTGTGTTTTAGTATGAAACCACTTCCGGCATGCGGATTGTTAAACTTAGAATCTTTAAATTGCACGTTGCTCACCAAAACTGAATCTGTTTGGGCAATTGCCAAGGAAAGGCTCATTAAAAAGAAGAGTGTCATCAGGTTTTTCATTTTCATCATCAATTAATTTTTATCGTATTCTTGTGGTATCGGGTTTTCCTCAGATTCTTGCGTAAAGTATATATTAATCACCTGCCAGCGTTTACCAGTGTAGAGGAGTTGAATGCTGTTGATGCCTCGCATAAAAGGAGCTTTGTCCTCGAGATTATTGAAACATTCGAAGCTGCTAAATACCTGAGCGATATGCCCAAATTGCTGCACTTCGCGTTTCATTTCGTTTTCAAAGAAACCATTTTCAAGCATCCACTTTCCTGAGGATTCGATGTATTCTTCAATCAATACATAACGCACACCAGTAGTGCCATCTTTGCGCTTGCCGCTTGCTACAAATTTGGCTTCTGGATGGAACAAATAGCGTAAAAAATCCCAATCCCGTTCTTGACCTTTGTCTCCAGAAATTACTTGATAAAGACTGCTGATGGTTTGGTCTATGGTTTTGGTTTGAGCTTCGTATCTGTTTTCTTGCAGCGTCCATTTGTGTAGTTTTTTACCAACGTGTTGCTTCAGTACAGACAATGGAATATTACCATTTTCAAGCACCCAAAGGTGGAAGGTTTTAAGGTCTTTAGGTTTTTTGATGTCTGCCCGCAATTCATCTAACAGCTGTTTGCCATATTTGTAGGTAATGACCTGAACTGGCCATTGCTTCATTCGTTTTATTTCGCGTTTGCCCATGTCGTCTTTATTCGGAATGTGCTGTTGCCAATATAACAAAGCTTTCTCATCGGACCATCCGTAGTAATTCAACCCCACATCCAAGGCTACACGCACCGAACGTACCAAATCCCATTGCAACCAAGCATAGGTGTCAAAGGGTGTTTTGTATGCGCCAAGCATACTACCATATTGCTCAATATATGCTGCCCAGCCTTCGGCATAGCTGCTATAGTAAAAGATATCCAGCGGGTTGTTAGCTTGCCTTGCAAAATGATGTTGATAATGATGTCCTGGCACACCTTCGTGAATGTAAATCCAACCCATATCTCTACCATCATATTCCGCATCAAAAAAATTATAATAAAAGGTGTCGTTGTCGTAATAGGCGGGTGCAATTGCCATTGCCGAATTTGTACTTTCGGTAATTTGCAAAGAAGGCAATCCCTGTACTTCGGGAAAGTAGCGTTTGGCGTTTTTCAAAACCTCTGCATTCAGGGTTTCGTACTGCTCACGAACCTCTGTTTTACTGCCAATAGAATAGGGATTTTCTTTCCATTTTTGTTGAAATTCGACGGGATTCAAACCACTATTTTCGATAAGGTTTTTCATCGCTTGTTTTACCTTTTCAAATTCCTTCTCCCCAAATTCAAAGGCAGTATCAGGTGTAAGCTCTTTATCTATCCATTTTTTTAAGAAATAGGCATACCACTCTTTGCCCATTTTCTCATCGAAAAGACGTGTTCCTTTCAAGTGTTTATTTTGTTTTAACCATTTGCTTTCCAGTTCAATACGCTCTATATTCAACTCAATTTCGTAGGTCAATATCTGATGATACAGTTGCTCTTTGTCCGATAATTCTTCAAAAGGAAAGGTTTTTAGAGTAGATTGGTAGGTTTCAAAGAATTCTTGCTGTTCTTTTAACGCTTTCGCGGAAGCGACATTCTGAATATTGGTCACGTAACTGAGCGTAATGGGTTGAATGTCGTGTTGATTATACTCACTTTTAAACCGTTCTAGGGTCTGTGAAAATGATTGAGAATCCGACTGTGACGAAAGCCAAACGCCACCGAATACAATCACACCTAAAAAAAATACGGATTTCATAGAATGATTTATTTGCGCTGTTGATTCATCCACTCAATACATTTCTCGCCAATAGTCGGATTGAAATTTGTGGTAAAAGCCGCCACATAACCGCCACCGTTCAGGGTATTGAGGTGCTCTTCTCGAGAATCAAAATGTAGAAAAGCATGTTCCGCTTTTGGCATTAACTCAAATTGGGCATTACCGCCGTTTTGGTTTACATTGGTTACAATCATTTCGCCATACTTGGGATGGATGGCTTGAATATCGTATTCGCCGTGCAATACATAAACAGGCGCTTTTACTTTTGCCCAAATACCTGGAACATCCACATCGGCAAGCGTTTGCCAATATTTGTAATGCCGCATGATATAGTAGCCATTTGTTAAGTTATCGGCCACGCCGTCTTGTTTTAATCGCTCGCCATAAATAGGGCTTTTTAAGAGTTCTGAATTAGATTTTTTATGAACCAATAAGTCTTTAACAAACGGAAGATAATATTGTGCATCTTGGTTAATTTGCTCTTGGTTATTGCCGAAAATTAATGGTTGTTCGGTGTATATTCGCTTCATATAATCATACCATCTTTCACCAACAATGCCATACACCATAATGCCTGCTGGCGAGGTTTTTTGAGCGAGCAAAGGCGCAATAATTCCACCCATTGAATGACCAAACAGGAAGATGTTTTGATTGTCAATTTTTGGGTTGTTTTGTAATGCCTCATAGGCTTTTGTAAATGCCAGTAATTCCTGATTAAAATCGATATCCATACAAGGAATAGCACTTTCACTATCGCCCATGCCTGGTTTTTCAACCAAATAGACCGCATAGCCTTTTTCTATCCATTGGTTAATCAGTTGCTTTGCAGGGTTATTGTCACGCATTTCAATACTTTGGCAAGTATAGCCCTGAAGGAAGAATACCACTGGCGGATTTTCCACCTCATTGGGTAGGTACAAAAAAGACCGTAGCGTATTACCAGCGTATCGCACTACACCATAATCAATCGAGGCATGTGTGTGCTTTTCTTTTGGTTTACCAACGGCTAAGCCTTTGTATGTTTTTGTTTTGCCGTTTTCCAAAACAACAACTTCTAAATTGTTCCCTTCTTTAATTGGTGAAAGTGCTGATTGAATATCTTGAAATGATTTAATTTCAAACCCATTGATTTTTTGAAGTACCGATTTTGCTGGCACACCCATTTCTCCTAAACTCCCTTCAGGAAGAATCATCGGAAGATACAATCCGAAATCCGCCCCTGTTTCTTCTTCTACAGCGGATAAGTCCATCAACTGGGCACCCAAAAAGGCGGAGCGTTTTAGAGATTGTCCGGCAACAGAATTACAGAAAAATAATATCGAAGTGACGACGAAAAGGATAACCCAACTGGTTGAAACCATCTTTTGCATAGCTTACAATTTTGTTTACTTGCAAATGACGAAATCTTTTTGAATAAAAATGGGGTAAATATTGCTAATTTGGACTTGACCCCATTTTTTTTAGAGCCTTTCTAAGGTTGTTTCCATCTGAAAAACCGACCAGGAGACTCACTTCGTTATAGGAATAGCCGAGTTGAATGAGTTCTTTTGCTTTTCCCAAGCGCAATTGCGTTAAAAATTGGTAAGGAGACAAATGAAATAAGGACTTAAATGTACGTGTAAAATGGAATTTGGAAAGAGACGCTTCTTGAGCTAAATCATCTAAAACAATGTTTTGCCTAAAATTATCTACCATAAAATCTTTGGCTGTTGCAATTCTTCTGTAAAGTTCTTCCTGTGTAGATTTTTTAACTGAAGGCACGGCTTTTAATTTACCTTCCAATTCTAACTGATCATACACCACACATTCTCCAAGTTGAAGGTAGAACGACTCAAAATCCATTGAATTTTCATCCTTAAAAGCATCAAGAATCTTTGCGATATTTTGGTTAAGAAATCTACCAGTGCGCGTTTCGGTAAAACTAAAAAGGCTATGTGTTAACTTTTGGTTGTAATCCTTAAAAGGGTCGTCTAAAAGAGTTTCGGCAGATGAAACGCGCGTTTTGGCAACTTCATTGAGTAGCCTTTTAGACGGAAATATACAAATGCCTTTCACCTCTTTTTTCGCATCAATATTCAATTGAACATCGCTATTGTTGTCCACCACCAGAAATCTATTTTCAGATAAGGCATAAGGTCTTCCATTGATAACGTATTTTTCTATACCAGATAAAACCATTTTTACAGATGGTGAATCGTTCTTCTGATTGTATTCTATTTTGCTAATTTTTGAGAATACGATTTTACTACCGTAATTGTTTTTTGATATGTTTATGATTTCCTTCAATCGTATATTGCATTTAATTCAATTCAATTCGAATCATTTTTCTAATTGGCTACAACGGTCTTGGCTATAGTTTGTGGCGGTCTTCGCGGCCAGCGCTCGGCCGTGGCGTGAGCGCATTGTGGCAACGTCGCAAAAGCTGGCAGCGGGCTTGCCCGCGTTAGAATCAGCAGGGTTGGCGCCGCATTTGCTTTTTTATCCGCTTGACAAGTTAGTAAAAAAATGTAGGAAGTTTAATTCGTTTAACCAACTACCGCCATTAACTATAGCCGTTGTTACCTGCTGGCTTATTCTTTTTTATATTTTGCCAATAATTCTTTCAAGGGGACTTTGAATTTTTTATAATCTTCAGACATTTTTAGAAATGGCTCAATTGTAAAGCTAAAAGACTTAACTCCATCAAAATTCCAATAGTTATCAATTAATTTTCCACTTTCAGATTCGATATTGTTTCGAGGAATGTGATTGATGGAAAATCGATTACTTTCAGCATTATACCAAATTCCTAAAGCGCGTAAATCTTCTTCTTTTAAATAGGTTAGTGTTAAATTTGGTTTAATTGTGTTCTCCGTATATGTGATACTGAAATTCTTTGCAGTAAAACCATTCAATTCTTTTGACCAATTGGTATTTCTTTCTTTCCAAAAAAGCAAATTATTCCATTGTTCCAATACAAGTATGCTGTCTTTCTTCGATTGTATTACGGTAAAAAGATCTTCTTGAATGATTTCAATTCTTTTATTTTGAGGATATACAGAAACTGTAGTCTTATCAGCAGCAATTTTTCCTTCTTCAATCCCAAAAAAGGAAGCTAATACGAAGAAGATGATTTTTATTTGTTCCATTCGTTAATTTCGTAGTTTAGTTCTTAAAGCTTGCAGGTAACGGTCTTGTATATGTTTTGTGGCGTGACTGCGGCTGATTCGGGAAGCTGGCCGCCGAAGGCGGGCCTGCAGCTGCGGAGCAGCGTGAGAATCAGCTGGGACAATGGCGCCGCGCCAACGGATTTATCCGTTGGACCAATTTACGATTAATTTGGGAGATTCAATTTAAGCCAGATAAAAGGCATAAAATATATGCATTGTTATGCTGCGGCTAGCACATTAATCAAAGTTTTATTTTATTCGGATCTTGTCTATTGGAAAAGAACGAAAGTATTTCAATCGAATCTTTATTGATTCTGTAATATAGATTATTCAATTTTGCTACAACAGCTCTTCTAACATCTTTTTTCTTCTTGGAAACTTGAAACAATTCTGGACTTTTCGAAATCAGTTCAATGGTGTGGTCAAGTTCTCTAGAAAAATTGCTTAATTCCTTATCAGTCCAATTTTCTCTGAGATATTCAATAGTTTCTTCCAATTCGGAAAGGGCGTGTTCAGTCCAAAGGATTTTATAACCACTTGTCATAAAGTTTCTTTGCTTCTGAGTGAGACTTTAATCGGCCAGAATTTGCATCCGTCAACCCTTTTTCGATAGAGTTTTTTTCTTCATCAGAAATGTTATTCCACCAATCTGTCTTTTCATTTTCCCGGAGCTTCATTATTTTTTCAATAATGGATTCATCATTCAAAGTCGAAAGCCATTGAATCAGCTGAATTTTTTTATTTTGAATATTTATTTCCATAAATCAAAGTTACAATATTAAGTTGAAGAAACCATTTTTCTTTGCTGCAGCATAACGGTCTTGTATATGTTTTGTGGCGGGACTGCGGCTGAATCCCTGCCTGCCGGCAGGCAGGGGCAAGCTGGCCGCCGAAGGCGGGCCCGCAGCTGCGGAGCAGCGTGAGAATCAGCTAGCACAAAGGCGCCGCGCCGACAGTTTTATCCGTTGGACTAATTTACGATTAATTGGGGAGATGTAAATTTAGCCAGAAACGAGACA
>DFLU01000002.1:388-99581 GCA_002375495.1 Flavobacteriaceae bacterium UBA3611 | reverse complement strand
AGTATCCTCGGTGTGAACGACACTACACTCGATGCGGGCGTGACGATGTATCCGAACCCTGCACAGGGACAGGTGACCATCGCCAACAGCTCGAACATCGTGTTGGAGCGCGCTACCATGTATGACGTGAACGGGAAGTTGGTGAACACCACCGACCTAGGCGGAATGCAGGGTGAGAAGACCATCGATATCTCTAGCCTTGCGGCAGGTGTGTACATCGTACAGATCGAGAGCGAGAACGCTAGCATCGTGAAGCGTCTCATAAAAGAATAATCTGTTAGATTATTTTAACCAACCAAAAGAAAACCCCTTCCGATTTCGGAAGGGGTTTTTGTTTTTTAAAATATTAGTAGTTACATCTCTACGATTTGTTTTGTTGCTCCTTGATTGTCTTCTTATCGATATCGAACGTATTGTTCTGACGATCGGTTTTAGGATTTGGATTCGTAGGATTTTTTTGCTCTTCTTTTCTTTCAAATTTGCGTTTCATCATCATTATCTTTTATGGTTCAGTATCCAAAATACATAAACCAAACGCTAAATCTTACTAAAGAACTACTAAGGATTGGTTAAACTATCGAATTGATTTTATAAAGCTAGCAATGCCTTCAATACCCTTGTTAGTCAATAATTTAATGAATGCACTGCCTATAATTGCACCCTTTGAGTGTTCTGTGGCGGCCTTAAATGTTTCCTTATTGTTTATACCGAAGCCAACTATGGTTGGGTTTTTTAATTTCATAGCTTGTATTCGCTTAAAGTAGGACTGCTGCTCGTTACCAAATCCACTTGTAGCACCTGTAGTGCTTGCACTACTCACCATATAGATAAAACCATTGCTTGCCGCATCAATGTGTTTAATACGCTCATCTGAAGTTTGTGGTGTTATCAAAAATATATTTGAAAGCCCATTTTTCTGAAATATGGGTTTGTAATGTTCCTCATATTCTGCCAAGGGCAAATCGGGTAGTATGAGTCCGTCAATACCAATATCCTTGCATTTTTTACAGAAAGCTTCTACTCCATATTGCAGTATAGGATTAAAATATCCCATAATAATCAATGGGATCGATACATGGTCCCGTATATCTTCGAGTTGTTCAAAAAGTGTTGCGGTGTTCATTCCGTTCTGAATGGCTTTGGTAGAACTGTCCTGAATGGTTGGCCCGTCTGCTAGTGGATCGCTAAAAGGAAGTCCTATCTCTACCATATCGACTCCGTTGGCTTCTAACGACTTTAGTATAGGGACGGTGTCCTCTAAATTTGGATAGCCCGCCGTAAAGTAAATAGATAAGAGCTTTTTATCTTGCTGTAGTTTTTTTTGAATTCTATTATTCATAATTGTTGTAAATGCGTTAGGGGTTGAAGCAGGCTACCCCGCCTTGACCGAATGGGCAGGCGTGTAGCGCGGAAGACCCGCCCGCAGCAAAGTTGCCAAAGAAAACGTGCTGCGGGAACGCCCTAAAGGTTAAAATGTTTGATGTATGTATTTAAATCTTTATCACCACGCCCGCTTAGGTTTACCACCACCACATCGTCTGGTTTAAATTTCCTATTTTCAAAAATGGCGAGGGCATGGCTTGTTTCAATAGCGGGAATAATGCCCTCTAGTTTGCTGAGTGAAATACCAGCTTGCATAGCATCTTTATCTGTAACCGAGATAAATTCTCCGCGCCCACTCGTAAATAAATGTGCGTGCATGGGGCCAACTCCAGGATAATCGAGCCCAGCTGAAATGCTATAAGGTTCGGTAATCTGACCGTCGGCAGTTTGCATGAGCAATGTTTTACTACCATGAATAATTCCGATGTTACCCAAAGCTGACGTGGCTGCACTTTTACCAGAATTTACTCCTTGTCCTGCGGCCTCTACAGCTATAATTCCTACTGCTGGATGGTCTAGAAAATGATAGTAGGCGCCAGCTGCATTGCTTCCTCCACCTACGCAAGCCACCACATAGTCTGGTGCCGTTCTGTTTTCCTTTTCACTTAATTGTGTTGAAATTTCTTCAGAAATTACACTTTGAAATCGTGCAACCATATCTGGATAGGGGTGGGGCCCAACCACGCTACCGATGATATAATGGGTGTTGGTAGGATGGTTGATCCAGTCGCGAATGGCTTCGTTGGTAGCATCTTTTAAGGTCTTGCTCCCACTGTTAGCTGGTACCACGGTAGCTCCCAGCATTTTCATACGTGCTACATTAGGTGCCTGCCTTTCAATATCGATGGCTCCCATATACACTATGCATTCTAGCCCCATGAGTGCACACACAGTAGCTGTTGCAACACCATGTTGTCCTGCGCCAGTTTCGGCAATGATTCTAGATTTTCCAAGTCGTTTTGCCATTAATATTTGCCCGATGGTATTATTAACTTTATGGGCCCCGGTGTGGCATAAATCTTCTCTTTTCAGATATACTTTGGTGTTGTATTTTTCGGAAAAGCGTTTTGCAAAATATAACGGAGTAGGGCGTCCTACATAGTCTTTTAGTAAACTATGGAACTCTTCCTGAAAAGAAGGTTCTTGCAAAATGGATACATAGTTTTTGCGTAATTCTTCCACATTAGGGTAGAGCATTTCTGGGATGTACGCCCCTCCAAACTCCCCATAATATCCTTTTTCGTTAACGTTGTACATATGTGTTTAGCGTGTCTTAAATTGATTTTTTTAATGTTTAGTACGTGCTGCTATGTGCAGTTGTTGCATAAATCTTTTTAATAGGTTAATATCTTTTCTTCCTGGTTGTATTTCGAACTTACTATTTATGTCTATTGCTAAAACAGGTAGACCAGAGTTGATTAATTTTTTTACTTCGGAAAGATCTGCTATTCCAATACCGCCACTAAGTACGAAAGGTTTAGTCGACGGATATGCTTCTAGGACGTCCCAATTAAATTGGACGCCATTTCCTCCCCTCGCTTCTCCCTTGGTGTCGAATAAAAATGCGTCCACGTGCGGTTCGAAAGGCTTCAACAGCTCAAAATTGAAAGAATCTTTGATTGAAAATACTTTCCAGATGTCAGTATGTGAAGGTAAGCTTGTTGTTAGATCAGTAATGTACTCGACAGTTTCCTCTCCGTGTAATTGAATCACGTCTAATTTATGCGTTTCTGATATTTGTTTTACAAATGAAAAGGATGCATTCACAAAAACTCCTACTTTTTTGATTTCTGAAGGAATCGTACTAGGAGGGCCTGTATAATTTCTCGGGCTTCCATCGTAAAAAATGAACCCTAGATAGTTTGGTTTGAGCGCAGCAACCTTTGTAGCATTGTACTTCATGCCACAAACCTTTACAGCTATATTTGTATTGTTAGTTGATTGTAGCATTTTTCAACGTTTCTATAAATTGTTTCGCCTGTAGCTCCGGATTATCTGTAGCCATAAACGTTTCTCCTATTAAAAAACCTTCATAACCATATTTTTTAAGCGTTTTAATGGTAGCAATATTGCTGATGCCACTTTCAGATACTTTCACAAATTCTTTAGGTATGAGCGGTGCCAGTTCTTTGCTGGTGTCTATTGAAGTTTTAAATGTTTTTAGATTTCGATTGTTTACACCCAGCATATCCACTGTTTCAAGCAGCGATTTTTGGAGTTCTTCTTTATTGTGTACTTCTAAAAGAACGTCTAACTGCAATGATTTGGCAAGGGTAGAGAATACTAATAGTTCTTTTTCAGTAAGACAGGCTGCAATCAGTAAAATGGCATCAGCACCATAGGCTTTGGCTTCAATGATTTGATATGGGTCTATTATAAATTCCTTCCGCAGAATTGGAAACTTTGTGGCGCTTCGTGCTAGTAGTAAATCGTCTAGCGATCCACCAAAAAATTGGGTATCAGTTAAAACAGACATGCCAGCAATTCCTGCAGCTTCATATCCTTTTGCTACCGCATCAACCGATATTTCATTATTAATCATGGGTTTGCTTGGTGAACGTCGTTTGAATTCAGCAATGATTCCAGTGGGTGCGTTCAACAGTGCTTCTGCCAGCGACTTTGTGGGTTTTGTAAACGCATTAGAACGTTCTAGCATTGAAGTGGGTATACGTTCCTTTTTTGCTGAAACTTCCTTTCGTTTGTGCGCTGTTATTTTTTCTAAAATAGTCATGTTAGCAGTGGTTATTTACTCAGTTTTTGTAATGTATGCAAGGCCTTGACCGCTTTGCCTGAAATAAGACTTTCTTTAGCCAATTCATAGCCATCTAGGATACTACATTGGTTTGCAACTGAAATTGCAACAGCTGCATTGGCACACACTACGTGATTTTGTGCTTCGGTACCCTGATTGTTTAAAATGTCATAAAAAATATGGGCAGATGCTTCAACTGTAGTGCCTCCATAAATTTGTGATGCTTCAATTTTGTTTACTGAAAAACTTGCTGGGTTCAGCATGGTTTCCGTAGTATTTGAAATCATTTTAACCGGTCCGGTGAGGGAGATTTCATCATACCCATCAATAGCATGGAGGATTGCAAAATTTTTACTTCCCTTTTGGTACAGATATCCATATTTACGTGCTAATTCCAGACTGAAAACCCCTACCACCTGATTTTTCGGATTTGCAGGATTTACCATAGGCCCTAACATATTGAAAAAGGTTTTTACTCCTAATTCGCGACGGATAGGTGCGACGTTTTTCATAGCAGGGTGGAAGAGCGGAGCGTGTAAAATACAGATGTTGGCTTTATCTAAGCATTGTTGCAAATGATCTTGTTGGTTGCTGAAAGAAACACCCAACTGTTCTAATACATTGCTACTACCGCTAATAGAGGATACGCCATAATTACCGTGCTTTGTCACATGTATGCCTGTTCCTGCGGTTATAAATGAAGCCAACGTTGAAATGTTAAAGGTGTTTTTACCATCGCCGCCTGTGCCACATAGATCGATTGTATTGTAGCCGCTTAGATCTACAGGCTTGCAAAGTGCTAACAGCGCATCACGAAATCCTTCGAGTTCTGCAATAGACACACTGCGCATCATGTATACGGTAAGAAAGGCGGAAATCTGGCTATTGTTGTATTTCCCTTCGCTAATAGCAACCAAAACTTGGTGCGCCTCCTCTTTGGTGAGCTGTTCGTGGTTTATGAGTCTGTTCAGAATTGTTTTCATTTAAATTTGTTTCGTTGAGAGGTAAATAGGTTTGTAGCTTTGGTGATTGTCAGTCCATCTCAATCCAATTTTTAATCATTTTTTTTCCTTCTGGGGTCAACACACTTTCTGGATGGAATTGCACCCCACGGATATTAAATTCGCGATGCCGTAGTGCCATAATTTGGCCGTTTTCATCTATGGCCGTGATCTCTAAACTGTCGGGAAGGTTTTCGTGGTTAACTACCCAAGAATGGTACCTACCTATTTCCATAGGTGAAACGATGTTTTTAAACAAGGGTTCATCTTCAACGAGTACAGTAGCTTGGGTGGCCACCCCGTGAAATACATGGCTCAGGTTTGAAATCGTTCCCCCAAAAACCTCTCCAATAGCTTGCTGACCTAGGCATACACCCAAGATTGGTTTTTTACCTGCATACGTTGAAATGACTTCTTTAAGCAATCCGGCTTCGTCTGGAATTCCAGGACCTGGAGACAGCAATATCTTGTCGTAATGTGCTACTTCTTCGATGGCAAATTGGTCATTTCTCAGTACAGTGACATCTGCATTAAATTCTTCTAAGTAATGCACCAAATTATACACAAAACTGTCGTAGTTGTCTATGACTAATATTTTCATAATTAGATTTCTTCTGCAAGTTCGAGTGCCTTGGTAAGCGCTCCTAATTTATTATATACTTCTTGTAATTCGCTTTCGGGATCACTGTCAGAAACCACTCCAGCACCTGCTTGGTAATTCAGGATATGATTTTTGCTCACAAACGAACGGATAATAATGGCGTGGTTATAATTTCCCGTAAAATCCATAAAGCCAATGGCACCCCCATAAAATTCGCGGTTGGTATTTTCATAGTTTTCTAAAAGCTGCATTGCTTTGTGTTTTGGCGCACCGCTTAGTGTGCCTGCCGGAAAGGTGTCTGCCACAATCTGCATGGTACTAACGTCTGGGTTTTTTGTGGCGGTAACTTTACTCACTAAATGGATGACATGCGAGAAAAATTGCACCTCTCTATAGGTTTCAACTTGAACGTTATTACCATGGCGGCTCAAATCATTACGCGCTAAATCAACCAACATCACGTGTTCGCTATTTTCCTTGTCATCTTCGGCCAATTGCTTAGCCAATAGCGCGTCCTGTTCATCATTGCCGGTGCGTTTAAAAGTTCCGGCAATGGGGTGTATTTCTGCCGTGCCGTTTTGGACCACCAATTGTGCTTCGGGGGAACTACCGAATATTTTAAAGTTTCCGTAGTCGAAATAAAACAGGTATGGAGAAGGATTTACACTCCTCAAGGCACGATATACATTAAATTCGTCTCCCGTAAAGGGTTGGGAAAACCGCTTGCTGGGTACAATTTGAAAAACGTCTCCTCGGGCACAGTGTTCTTTGCATTTTACAACTAACGCTTTAAAATCATCATCTTTAAGATTGGTAGTTGGGCTACCGTTTCGCTGGAAAGGATATTCTGAAAAGTCTTTTGAATTGAGCAATAGTTCTATCTCACGAATGTTGGGCTCAGAATTATAGCAATGGGCAAAAATATACGCTTCGTTGTTAAAATGGTTGATTGCAATAATGTTTTGATACACTGCGTAATAGATGTCTGGAATCCCAATTGATGCTTTCGTTTTATCAATGGGTATGTCTTCAAAATATCGAACGGCGTCGTAGGAGGTATATCCAAAGATACCGTTGTTTATAAATTTGAAAGTTGCTTCGGTATCTGCTTTAAATTTCTTGCTGAAATTTTCTAATGCCATTGCCACATTAGTGCCAGAAACAGGGTTTTGTTCATTTTTTCCATCGGGATACGAGATGGAGATAGTTTCCTTTTCAACAGCAAAAGTAGCTATCGGATTACAACAGATATAGCTGAAACTGTTATCGTTGGCGTGATAATCGCTACTTTCTAGCAGCAGGCTGTTCGGGAATCGATCTCTAAGCCGAAGGTATACCGACACGGGGGTGAGGGTATCTGCCAGTAATTTTTTAGAATGTGTTGTTAAGGTGTATCCCATTTTGCTATTGTGTTTTGTCCATAAAAAAAGGCTTATCGTGATGATAAGCCTTGTATGGTTTGTACATATCTTGGTTAGCTCACGACGTTGTCTGTAAGTTGTTCCACCACCAAGAATGTGTATTGTTTTTCATAATAGATGTCAAATATAGCCATGTTTCTATGAATGGCAAGATTTAATTTCTAAAATTTTAAGAGGACGTCTAGTGTAAATTTATCTGAGATGGCATTGTCTCCCAAATTGTCTGCAAAACTTCCAGAACCGTAACGGATATCGAATTTGGTACGGTCTATTTTAAAACTGGTCTGCGCGGCACTTTCTCCCATTTCAAGATCGAATGTAACTGGCTCAGTATGTCCTTTAATCGTGATATTGGCCTGAACTTCGTATGTATTTCCGTCTTTCGTTGCACTATTGATCACCAATACTGAGGTAGGATGGTTTTGAACGCCAAAGAAATCGGCACTTTTTAAGTGGCCTTCTAATTTGCCTTTGTTTTCTCCTTCAAGGTCTGTTACGGTAATAGTGGTCATATCTACTGTGAACATACCGCCCACTAGATTATCACCATCCATTTCGAGGTACCCGTCTTTTAATTGGATAGTACCCGTGTGTGAACCAAGGATTTTCTTTCCTTTCCATTCAATCTGGCTTTCTTTAATGTCAATTTTCTTTTTCATTGTCATAGGATTTGTAAATGCTGAAGCTGAAATAACTACAGCTATTAATACTAAAGATTTAATTGTTCTCATAATTTTTGTGATTAAGGTTTAGGATCTAAGTTTATCTAATAAATTGTTTAATGTATTTAATTCTTCATTTGAAAAATGGCTTACTAGCTGCTCGTTATTGGCTTCTGTAAGTGGGTCTAGTTCTGTTAGTATTGCGAGTCCGTCTGCGGTGATAAATATTTCAACTTTACGCCTGTTGTTTGCGCAAACTTGTCGGCGTACCCAACCTTTTTTAATTAGCTTGTCTATGAGGCGGGTAGTGTTACTGCTTTTATCAACCATTCGTTCTTGTATGGTTGAGGCATTGGCGGGCTGCCCTTTTTGTCCTCGTAAAATGCGCAACACATTGTATTGTGGGATGGAAAGATCATACGGTTTCAAAACAGTCTGTATGGCTTCTTCCACGGCTCTTGATGTATACATGAGGTTGATCACCGTTTTTGTGGTGAGCCCCATGGGATGCATCGTTTTTATAGCGTCTTCAATTTTCATTATTGTAATTACAATATTTGTATATACAAATGTAAGGTTATTTTTTTATTTCAGTCTATTTTATCATTTATTTAACACGTGCTGAATCTGTTGTCTCGTTCTAAAGGCTATTTTTATTCCATGAAATATACCTTAACATATATTTTCGCTAGTATCTTGTTATTTTCCTGCGGTAACAAGGAAGCTAAAAAAATTGGCAGTGAAGCCGAGATAACAACTTCTACTGAAATCAATTCAGTAGAAAGGGAAACACCCGAGGTTGCAATTTCTGACGCATTGCCCGTTTTTAATTTTGAGCAGTTAGAAGCGAAATATCTGAAACCATCCGATGCCACTACCACCTATGTAATTAATTTTTGGGCCACTTGGTGTAAACCTTGTGTGAAAGAATTGCCCTATTTTGAACAGATTAGAACCGATTATAAAGACAAGAATGTAAAGGTGGTGTTGGTGAGTCTGGATTTTCCTGAGCAAATCGATAAACAAGTTGTTCCTTTTATTGAAAAGCACCAATTACAGAGTGAGATTGTGCTACTTGACGATCCCGATGCAAATTCGTGGATTTCGAAAGTCAGCAAAGATTGGACGGGCGCGATACCAGCAACTATTATTATTAAGGGTGATGCGCAACAATTTTATGAAAAATCATTTACATACAACGAATTAGAAACAGAAATCAAATCAATTTTATAATAGTTACTATGAAAACACAAATTTTAAAGATCACAACAAGTCTTCTATTTTTGGTGCTCCTTGTTGGTTGCCAAGAGAAACAGACAGAACAAAAAGCTGAACCTACAGATAACCAAGAAAGTAAGGAAGTAGCGATGGCAGATGATACTGAAGTCGCTGCAACCACAAAGGGATATGGTATTGGCGATGCCGCTGCGGCCATCAACTTAAAAAATGTAGACGGCACTATGGTTAGCTATGACGACTATCCTGATGCTAAAGGATTTATTGTAATCTTTACCTGCAATACTTGCCCATTTGCTGTTGCCAGCGAAGATCGAATCATTGCATTAGACCAGAAGTACAAACCAAAAGGCTATCCGGTTATCGCCATTAACCCGAACGATCCTGAGGTACAACCGGATGATACTTTCGAATTGATGCAGCAAAAAGCAAAAGACAAGGGGTTTACATTCCCGTATTTGTATGACACATCAAACACAGTTTATGCAACCTACGGTGCAACTAAAACACCACATGTGTATCTGTTGCAAAAAGAAGACGATCAGCGAATTGTAAAATATATTGGTGCGATAGACGATAATGTTCGGAATGGAGATGCGGTAAAAAATCAGTTTCTTGCTAATGCCATAGACCAATTATTAGCGGGTAAGGAAGTTTCCGTAACCGAAACCAAAGCGATAGGTTGTTCTATAAAACAGAAAAAGGCATAATAGTACCCCGTTTTGTAACAAATCAATCTGCTTTGGTACTAAACTAAAGCAGATTTTTTATTTTTACTGAAATTTATACTCCATGCAAGACTTAACACAAGAAGAATGGCATAAAAAGATTATTGAAGATGCCAATGGTGTCATTTTAGATGTCAGAACACCCCACGAGGTGGAAGAAGGTATTATACCAAATGCCCAAGTGCTGAATATACAGAATGCACCTGCCTTTATGGAAGGAGCCCAGGAACTAGACAAAACTAAAAATTACTACGTGTATTGTCGTTCTGGTGGGCGTAGTGCCCAAGCGTGTATGATTATGGAATCTTTGGGTTTTCAGAATACATTCAATTTGTTGGGTGGTTTTTCAGAATGGACTGGAGATAAAACCGTATCATGATGAGAAAACTTCTACTGTTATTTGTTTTTGCCATTTTGACCCTCAACACCTCTTGCCAACAGGCTCCAGCCGAAGTGCAGTCTGTGAGTGCTCAAGAAGTGTATGACGCAGTCTACAACAAATCGACTCCCGGATTGCAATTGGTAGATGTTAGAACTCCAGAAGAATATGGAGTTTCCCATCTCAAAGACGCACAGAATATTTGCGTTACCGAAGACGACTTTAAGGAAAAAGTAGCGGGCCTAGACAAAGACAAACCTGTGTATGTGTATTGCAAAAAAGGAGGTCGTAGTGCGCGGGCTTCTAAAATTTTAAAGGAAATGGGCTTTAAGGAAGTATATGACCTACAAGGCGGTATTACAGCGTGGGAGGAAGAAGGCCTACAAACCGACACTGAATAGTCTTAAATATGTTAACACATTGATTTAAATGTAGTTAAATCGATGCCAAAGGGCATTTGTTTAACTAAATCTTCACAGACTGGTTTTTATATTAGTACATCTTTAAAATGGAAACTATGGAAAATCAGCATCAAATTGTATTAGAAGAAATGAGGAAGCTCATCACGAAAAGTTGTGAGTTCACCGAAAACTTAAGTCAAGATTACTACGGTTTCCAGAAAGCACTCCTTAAATTTTATTTTCAGGCGATCGATGTGACAATAGACTACGACAACCAAACTATTTTACTTTGGAATTCGAAACCACAGAGCGCTAGGGAGTTTAGATTGTACGATATTAATGAGGCTGTAGCGACCAAAGTTTCGTACAGCAGTCTTGAAGAAACTTTAAAAGGCTGTCTTGAGGTTGGCGATAGCCAAACACGGTTTTATAAAACCATGTTGTTTCATTACAACAAGCCAGAAGAAACGGTCATGCCGGCCAGCGCATAGTATAGAAAATCGCCCCACATTCGGGGCGATTTTTTTTGGTGTAAAACAATAACTAAAGGGTTAGATTCTTAATAATTCCCTAAAACACACGATAATCCATTTATTTAGTCTAGTTTTGCACTGTTAAAAAGTCAGTTTGCTTTTATTATTTCTAGTACCCTTCTAAGGTAATCAATCCAATCCTTTCTTTTTTTTCCAAAGCTTTAGAACTAGTCTTCATTACTGAAATACAAGTTCGTAAGGTAGCAGTGTAGCAATTTTCTGAATGTTTCGGAAAACTACAAGGCGGTTTCTGTTTCAGTTGAAACAGAAATTCAGTAACAATTAATTTTTAAAAGAGTACCAAAATGAAAGAAGGAACAGTAAAATTCTTTAACAATGCTAAAGGATTCGGATTTATTAAGCCAAACGATGGTGGAGACGATATCTTCGTACACACTACAAACCTAATCGACGAAATCAGAGAAGACGACTCAGTTGTCTATGAAGAAGAAAGAGGTCAGAAAGGTATGAACGCAGTACGCGTAAAACTAGCTTAATAAGCGGTTACCATACAAAATCAAGACCCGTCTCGAAAGAGACGGGTTTTTTCGTTTGTAAAAAGCAGTGTCGAATGTGTTGACTGTTGCATACCGACACAAACTAGGGATTCAATTCCCCTCCTTACCAATGTTGCAAAAAACAACATTCCCCAACAATAAATTTCATACACTCAATTATAAATTAATTTCAGTCTATTACAAAACCCGCCCTACGGTTCGACTTCGGGACCCCTGGCTAGAAACTGCGATTGGAAGGAAAGGCTGTTTGAGCGAAGCGAGTTCCTTTCGTTCCGCAGTAAGGGCCTAAGGGGTGAACAAGAACCGTCAGGCTAGATTTTTTTGGTTCGTTTTTTTATCAATGAAAAAAATGAACATAGTAAGATATAATAAGAAAAAGCTAGAAAGTGATTACCTTCGGTGTTCCCTAATGGTTCCAGTACTGCAAATAGAAATCTCCTGCTTGCGTTGCAAGCAAAACGTTCTCAATTAAAAAATGCCTCAAAAGCAAGCTTTCAGGCATTTTTAATTAAAACCGTTGCAGAGATTTCTGCTTGATCGTGGAGCCGGAGGGATTCGAACCCTCGTCCAAACGCGTTGCGTTACAGCTTTCTACATGTTTAGTTTCTGTTTAGATTGTCGGGAGATTGCCGGTCAAAAACTACCAACGCACTCCGTATCCTCACTTGAGTGTCTCAGGAATATCAAGGCCCTATTCCCGATAGGTTTACTTTTACGAAGCCACTATATCGAACGCCGTAAACCAAGGCCTTCGAGTGACTTCCTGCATGCCCGTCTTACGGGCCGAGGCATATCCTACTATAATTCAGATTATGCTGCTAGGGCGTAGTTATTCTCGCCGTTTAAAAAGTCTGAACAATGAGATTTAAGAGCCATCATCCAACGCTCTACATGCTTACTATACCACAAGACCCGCTGTCAAAACCAGTCGGCCCCGTAATGAGACAACTTCTTTTATAAATAGAAATCGTACTCAGTAATGTTTCAAAGATCTATGTCACTTCGAGTGTCCCGAAAGCCTTCGAGATGTATCGAGAAGTGGGCGTGCCCCCGCCCAAGGCGAGGTCGGGCTATTTGCTGTATCCCCGCCCCGATAACTATCGGGGATCGGGGGATGCCGCTACTATCCCTCACGCAGGCCTACCATGTTCGGCAGACAGGTGGCAAAGATACAAGAATAATAGTATCTTCGCATTCCACTTTAACGTTTCAAAATTCGTACCAAATGCCCATTACCTTCGCTATCATTAAAGAACGTAAGAATCCGCCAGATCGTCGTGTCGTTTTTTCACCCCAAAAGCTCAAAGAAGCCGCCAAACAGTTTCCAGAAGCCCGATTTATCGTAGAAGCTAGCGAAGTACGAATTTTTCCCGACCAGGCGTATCGAGATGCCGGATTTGAAGTGAAAACAGATGTTTCCGAAGCAGATGTGATGCTTGGCGTAAAAGAAGTACCTGTCGAGGCACTAATCCCAAATAAAAAGTATTTCTATTTCAGCCACACCATTAAAAAACAACCCTATAACCGTAAACTCTTAGTGGCAATGCTCGAAAAAAATATCGAGATGTACGACCATGAAACCGTCGTGAAGCAAAATGGCGCCCGCCTCATCGGATTTGGTCGGTATGCTGGACTCGTTGGAGCCTATAACGGCTTTAGAGCTTTGGGGATGCGCGATGGGTTGTTCAACCTTCCGAAGGTGGAATCTTTGGCAGATCTAGATGCGGTAAAAGCTGAACTCGATAAAATCACACTGCCACCAATCAAAATACTTCTAACAGGAACAGGTAAAGTAGCCAAAGGGGCAAAAGAAATTTTAGATCATCTCAAAATAAAAGAAGTGAGTGATGCCCTATATCTCACTGCATCGTTTTCAGAACCCGTGTATTGTATGGCCGATGTCATGGAGTACGCCAAACGGAAAGATGGTAAAGTAGGAGATAAGTATGCTTTTTACAAAGACCCATCGGGATATGAGAGCAATTTTATGCCCTACGCCGCCCAAACCGATTACTTTATCGCTGGGCATTTTTATGGAGATGGCGCTCCGTATCTGTTCACTCGTGAAGACGCTAAAAAAGAAGCTTTCAGAATAAATCTGGTAGCCGATATTTCGTGCGATATTGACGGACCGGTAGCCAGTACCATCCGCCCGAGTACCATTGCAGACCCATTTTATGGGTATGAGCCGCATACCGAACAAGAAGTTGATATGGATACCCCAGGCGCGATTACCGTAATGGCAGTAGATAACCTGCCCTGCGAACTTCCCAAGGATGCCAGCGAAGGCTTTGGTGAGATGTTTTTAGAACACGTACTCCCAGCATTTTTTAACAATGACGAGCGCGGCATTTTAAAGCGCGCCAGGATGACAACTGCTGAAGGAAAATTGACCGAGCGGTATCAGTATTTGGAAGATTACGTAGAAGGCAAGGATTAAACCTTCTCCAATACCAATACTTCTTTATTCAGCATGGTCACCACTGTGTTAAAAAAGTCTTGTAAACTCTTGTACTTTTCTGGGGTAAAATAATGCTGGTTCAATTTTAAACTGAAACGTACCGTTAGCTTTCCGCCAGCTGTACCATACACCACGCTTGATTCTCCAGCTCCATCAGGCAACTTTACGATGGTGTTTTGTGGTGTTTCAGCCACTTTATACATTCCGTTTAAGTCGATGCTCATTAAAAAGGTCTGTGAACGTGGATACCCGAAATCGACTGGGTAGTTTCGTTCGGTTAGTTTGAACGGATTTTCATTGTAAAAATTAGCCAAGAAAAACGGAGCAACATACCATTTACCACCTGCCGCATCTGGTGTGATCGATACGTTGTAGGTTTGTTTTAAATTTTCAGAAATGTCAGTTGCATTTTCAATAGAAAAATTAGTAATAGCGGCATCTTCAATACGCTTCTGCTTATTCTTTCTATAGGTATCTGTACCATCTTCGGCAAGCGAAATTCGCGCTAAAGCAGCAGGGTAGCCAACATAGGTTTCTGCCACTTTTCCAGAAATGGTTTGGTCTTCATTTAGTTGCAATTGGGCGTTGATATATTCAACGTTTTTCTTCTCTGGAACCACATCTATCCAAAAACTTCCATCTTTCATGTCTAACACCCGTGCTTGGTGGTTCAAGGCCTGATACGGAAGAAACCCGAATGGAACATATTTGTTGGTCGCATCTAATAAATATTCATCCGCTCCAATTTTCAGATAAACAATGGCATAGTTAAAGTCTGTAAGTACCGGATATAATTTGGTGGGCAATGCCTGATCCCTGGTAGAAATTAAGGCTACTTTGGCGTCTAAGCCAGCCGCTTCTAGTGAGTTTACCAATGACAAGTTAATTTCACTGCTGTTCCCAACTTTCTCGTCAAAAGCTTCTTTTACCCTAATATCAGATAGAATACGTTGTTTGCCATTGTAGTTGAAATGTCTCTGAATAAAATAGAAAATATCTTTTGCCTTTTTTAAGGGGTCTGCTTCAGTCAATACTGCTGGTGGGAGGTTGTTTTCAAAGAAGTTTTTGTACCCCAGTTGTCTTCCTAAATCTTTATCGGTTCTAAATTCTTTATCTACATCTTTCCACTCTTTACTTACTTCTGTTTTATTGCCCTTAAAGTCGTAATATTCTTTAAGTTCATAGTCTACCCGCGACATATAATTTTTTTCAGAAAGCATAAAATCTTCTTTTTTAAATGCAGGTACATTTTCCATAGCATACACGGCCACTTCGCAATCTGCGTTCACTTCGTATCCCGGTAAGAAAAAACAGTCTTCTTTTAGTGATACTTCGTTTACTTGAAGCGGGAGTGTGCCGACCAACGAACGGCGGTAATTATAGTTGCCGGGTATTTCCGAAACAAATTCGGTATACAGCTTAGGGTACGAACCCTGAAATTGCCATCCGTCTAAATAACCGAAATAGGGAGACTCTACGGTGTACGTGTATTCTAAAACACTGCCATCTTGTACATCGGGAAATGTAAAGCGCGTCAAATTCCATTGGTTCACCTCGTTGGTTGTGAAAAAGGCGTCTTTGGCTACAAACTTTTTCACGCCCTTGTTGTGGGTGATGGCTTTTATGTTGGTAATTTTTTCTTTGCTGGTATTTCCAACATAATACGGCACTCCAACAGCCGCTTCAGTATATTTACTTGCGTCTAGCACCTTTACCTTTCTGTGTACTTCTTTCATCAACCTAATTTTACTATTGATGAGTTTTACGTAGGTTTTTCCTTTTTCAAATAGAACAACTGCTGCAGCATCGGGATCTTGCGCATAGGAAGTCATTTCCAGTTCAGTGTGGGTAGGTTCACCGAAGACAGCTTGTTGGCGATCTTGGGCAATACTTTCCACCGCAATTAAGAAGAGAATAAAAATGATACGTGTAGGTCTTTGAAGCATGCTTTCTATTTTTTTGGAAATATACTTGAATTGAAAAGCACAAGAAAAAGGTTTTTATAAAATTTTGATTTTCTTAGGAAATAGCCATGCTTGTTTTATAGATATCCTATATAGAAACCATAGTGACATACCAAATATGATAGTTACCAACCAAGCACCTTTGTGAAGATGTGGAAAGCAAATAATATGAAATATCTTGCTGAAAATACCCGAGGGCTCCTGTAAGATGTCCCATGAATTGAAACGAAGAAACCTTCCTAAATAAATACCAAAGCCTGTTAAAAAATGTATTGCGATGAGTAAAAAGTGGATTGGCTTTTTACTGAAATGTTTTACTAGCACAATCTCCATGTGACGCATCGATAGAAAATAACAGAGCAATCCGCTAAGGGCGAATAGCGTAATCATGAGCGCATCCAACCAAATTTGGGTCGGTCCGCTATGACGCAAGTGAATCAAATCTGTAACGATATACGGCGCATTTGGCAGAAAAAGGAGCCACGTACAGAAACCTAAAAAAAGCCCGTATTTTGAACCTTTGGTTTGCTGTTTCAGTAGAAACGAGATGACAAACGGAATAAATGCCAAAAATAAGTTCCAAACTAGAAATAAAAAAAAGAACGAGTGCGTAATTTTTAATCGAACCATTAGTATAAAAAGACTCAGCGAACTTAAAAGGATGAGAGGGAAAAGTGTTTCGAAGTTTGTAAATAGGAAATGCTTAATTGTTTTCATAAGTGTAATTTTTTTCAAAAAATAAAATCAATAGGGTGCCTATGCCATAGGCGAGAATATCTTTCCAGTCGAAGGTGGTGCCAACCACAATACGTAGTACAGCGGTGTTTTTTAGTAACGGATTCAACATACCAGAAAATTGAACCAATTCTACTAACACTCCCAGCAGAAATACAAGGCCGGCCAAATAGAGGGTGCGCAGCCGGGTGAAGCACCTCAAAAAATAGAAGAGCAACGGAATCACAAGGACATCACCTATAAATCCACGAACGAATTTGTGGAAATGAAATACGGCAATGGCGATTTCAGTAACTAGGAGCAATGTGAATATCAGGATATTTCGTTTCATATCAATCGATTTCTATGTTGGGTCCTAAGAACTTGGGTTGAACATCAAGGCCGATATCTATAAATGCTTTTACTCTTGCGGCATATTCTCGAACATTGGTTTTTACAGCATAAGTACCTTCAATGGCAGTTGCGTTAAAGCCAACAACTTTTAGGTTGTGCTTTTCAGCTAAATAAATAGCACGTTCATTATGGAATTTTTGTGAAATCACGGTAAACTCTGTGAGACCAAATACATCATGTGCACGCAACACAGAATCTAATGTTCTAAAACCTGCATAGTCTAACACGATACAATTTTCTGGAACGCCTGCCAAGATGAGGTCTTCTTTAAACATAGAAGGTTCGTCATAGTCAATTCGACTGTTGTCCCCGCTTACCAAAATATATTCGATTTTTCCTTCTGTATGTAGCGTGACGGCAGCTTGGAGACGTGCCGTATAATATTGGTTTATGTTCCCACTGCTAGTATACTTGCCTGTGCCCAATAAAAGGCCCACACGGTTTTCAGGAATGTCTTCGACCGAATCGAAGGTTTTATGTTCCGATGTATTCGAAATAGTTGCATTGATGGATAGAAGTACAACGCAGAAAAGAAGTGAGAAAACAATGGCTATTTTTGTAATTTTCAGAATTGATTTAAACATAGGGTCTTTCAGTTAAAGGGTTATTAAAAATGGATGATTGAAAAGTTTTAAAATCTAATGGAAGAATTTTTTTGTAATCGTAGTGGTGAAAAGATTTTGCGAGTTTCCCATATCGATACGCACCCAAGTAAAATGGTAAATAATCTGGCAGGATGAGCGTCCCCAATGCTAAAACCCCGTAGAGGTAGGGGGTTCGCTTGCCGTTGCCATAACAGGTGTACTGCAAAGCTATTTCTTCTTCTACACTGGTACCAAAGCCCGTTACCAAATGATAGGCATCGTGGCGCTCTACTTTTGGAATCAGATCAAACCCGTTTTGTTGTAATAACTGTCCCAACCGGTAACCGAATGTGTTTGAAGGCATACTAAGAAGGTCTTGTGTAGTAACGTTCCATGGTTCCTTTTTCTTAAACCGGCAATAGAGCACCATGGTCTGGTCGAATAGCCAATGAATGATTTGTTTCCTGATTTTTTTCATAAAGTACTTTGTATTTCAAAGTGAATGGGTAAATTTTTTTATTGTTCGTCTGTATTTTTCCAGTATTGTGCCATACAGTCATTTAAAGGATTCCCGTTGGTGTGTATACATTCACAAAATGCAATGGCGGCAGGGGTGTTGGCACCTTGCTTAAACTGTTTTTTACATGCTGCCATGGTATTTTTGGGCATGATATCGTACATGTTTGTGGTAAAAAAAACAGTGCCTAAGGTTACACCAGCAACGGCAACAACTGCCAGCGTTGGAAATTTTTTCTTTGGTGCCTTCGGAAAAATAGAAGAAAACCGTACATCTAATTTTTTGGTAGACAGTATGTATTTTAATTTGTCATAGTTCCAGAATAGGAGGTAGGTATTGGCCATGAGCATTAGCGGCGACGTAAATAACGAACCGTCAAAGCGAACTGAAAATGTAAGCACAACGATGTTCAAGATGATGGGAAAATAAATCAAAGCCCCAAGCAAAGCAGTTCTGGGTATAAGTAATAGAAGAGCTGCAAGCACTTGCATGACGCCAATGAAGGTGTAGTAGTAGCCCGTATGGTAGAGTCCGTCAAAATAAAATCCCAAGGGATGTTCGCTAGACAGCGCAGTAAACCGTTCGCCCAGAATTTTCATCATACCAGATGGTATAAAGCCAGCGGCCAACGCCACTCGGTTAAAAATGGCAAAATAATGGAACCAGACATTTTCTCTCGCTTGCCGATGCAATTTTGATATAGAAAGGGATAATGCCATCACGATTTCTTTTTTAGTTGAATCAAATTTTCTAGCGCTTCGATGTGCTTTGTAAATGCCTTCCGGCCTTCCTTGGTTGCACTATATCTGGTATTTGGTTTCCTGCCAATGAATTGTTTTTCAACTAAGATGTAGTTTTCTTTTTCTAACGATTTAAGGTGACTAGCAAGGTTGCCATCGGTTACGTCTAACAACTCCTTCAACCTATTGAAATCGGCGTCTTGGTTTACAACTAGAATAGACATGATGCCTAACCGGATGCGGTGGTCAAATAATTTATTTATGTTGTCTATAATTCCCACTAGTGCTTTTTTTCTTGAATGAGCATCAAGCTTCCGTAGCCAATGTGCATCAGGCCAAAACCAAAGATCCAGAACCAAAACCCGTATCCTGGAAACGCTGCGCATAAAAGGCCCGCTACGATTTCAATATAGCCGAGATATTTTACATTTCCAATCGTGTATTTTGAAGCATTTACTAGGGCAAGTCCGTAAAATATTAGCATGAGCGAAGCGGTAAGTCCATAATGTTGGCTGTTCAATTTTATCAATATATAGATGCCTCCAGTCACTAAGGGAATTAGAAAATTGAGTAAGAGACGTTTCGTGGTGCTGTCCCAAATTTTTTCGTTCAGTTGTTTTGCTTTTCTGGTAGTTAAGAGAAAGGCAGTGGCTACACTCAGTACTGCAATCGTTATAAGCAATACCACCAGCATTTTAAAATTCCAACTGTGCAGTACCACATATTCGCCTTCAGGCACTAAATAAAAATAGGCAATCGCAGCACCGATGAGTGCGTATATTCCTGCCATAATTCCTGAAAGTCCGCTAAGGGAGATAAACCGTGACGATCGGTTCATCAAATTCTTGATTTCACTGATGTCTTTTAAATAATCTTTTTCACTCATTGTAAAGTACTTTGAAATACAAAGTAAGTGTATTTAAATGAATATTTCGCTTCGATTTTTTAAAATTTTAACATGATACAGGAAAAACCCTGTATAAAAACAGGAAAAATCCTGTTGCAGATGGCAGTAAAATTATGCAGCTTTGATATCAAATAAGCTGATAGTTTTTAGCCATATTTTAAATCCTTATGGGAGTCGATTGGGGAGTCGACTCACAGAGGGAACTTCACAAAGGTCGCCTTTATGGCGACCTTTTTTTATGGCTTTTTTTATAAATAATGTAATTTAGGCGTATGAATCCAGCTGAACAATACATTCTCGACAAACCCGAACCGTTCCGTTCTATGTTGTTGGAAATTCAAGTACATATTGAGCAAACACTGCCCGATTATCACCTTATGTACAAATGGAAGTTGCCCATTTATTACAGCGAAGACTGTCCTATTTGTTATCTGAATGTCACTAAGGGTTACGTAGATGTTTGTTTTTGGGCACGAACCAAGTTCAATGTACATTTAGACAAATTGGTTTCTGAAAAGCGAAAATTTGTAAAGTCGTTGCGTTATTATCCGAACGACATTATTAATGCAGAAATTTTAGTTGAATGCCTTGAGGAAGCGTATCGAACCAAAACCAAAGGGTTTACAGCTGGTTGATGGTTTTTCTTATCGCCGTTAAGTCGGTAAGTAACTTTTCCAAATTTGCAAGATCTAGCATATTCGCACCATCACTTTTTGCGTTTGCAGGATCGAAATGTGTTTCGATAAACAAGCCATCTACTCCTGAGGCAATGCCAGCTCGGGCAATAGTACCTATCATATCTGGCCTTCCGCCGGTAACCCCAACACTTTGGTTGGGTTGCTGCAGACTATGGGTAACGTCTAACACCACGGGCGCAAATTGTTTCATGGTAGGAATGCCCCTAAAATCTACTACCATATCTTGATAGCCAAACATGGTGCCTCTGTCGGTAACCATCACTTGTGCATTTCCACTATCGGTAACCTTGGTTACGGCGTGTTTCATACTTTCAGGACTCATAAATTGTCCTTTTTTTAAATTGACAACTTTCCCTGTGGCTGCTGCAGCTACTACCAAATCGGTTTGGCGTACTAAAAATGCCGGAATTTGCAACACATCAACATAGGCTGCCGCCATTTCAGCATCGCTTACTTCGTGGATGTCGGTTACTGTGGGAACTTTAAAAGTTTCAGAAACTTTCCGAAGAATTTTTAACGCCTTTTCATCTCCAATTCCTGTAAAACTATCGATACGGGAACGATTTGCTTTTTTGAAACTTCCTTTGAATATATACGGAATTTTAAGCGTATCAGTAATCGTAAGTACCTTTTCAGCAATACGCAACGCCATATCTTCGCCTTCTATGGCACAAGGGCCTGCTAAAAGAAAAAAGTTGTTTGATTGGGTGTGACTAATCTGCGGAATGCGCTGTAAATCCATAATATGATGCGTAGAAAAAGCAAAGATACATAATATTAAAACCGAAAAGTGAGAAGTTTCGTAAATATCAAATGTTAGGGGTTTTTGAAGGAAAATTCCTATAATTGAATCGCTTAACTTACTGAAATGGGGAATTTTACTTTTGGGAAGAAATTGGGGCTTCCACAACTTGCACTTTTATTAATTGCAGTGAACCTGCTCGTAATTTATTATTTCGAGATTGAGGTGTCACGTATCGTTAGATTGGGTTCTTGCCTAGCACTGTTGTCTTTTGTATTCGCAAAGAAACGCTTTGGGAAAAGCTTTTTGTCCATCGCACTTATCATTTTAGTGGTGCGTGATGTTGCCATTCTTTTTTATGAAGAGACCTTGTTTAAAACGATATCGCTGTTCTGTACCATTTTGGTGTATACCCTACTTTGTCTTGTAATTTTTAAGAAATTACCAACGATTCGGTTTAGCAAGACGATAGTTTTGGTAGGCTTGGGTATTGTAATCCTCAATATTTTTAATGTATATTATCTTTCAGATATCATTATTTCTTCCTTAGACAATGAGTTTCAGCTTATGTTGTTTTTTACCCAGAGTGCAGTGATGCTTTTTATGGCGCTGTTCGCTTTTTTATACAACGAATCTTTTGAGGGAAATCAATCGTTACACATGCTGCTATGTGTTATTGCCTTTATCTTTTCTGACTTAGGGGGGTTGGCCGCCTACTTTTTTGAGTACACGCCTGCTTTTTATGCTGAAAGATCCTTTTACTTGATAGCTACGGTGTTTTTAGTAGACTATATAGCTCATTATCGCAATGCAGCTGACCAACTAAGCGAAATCAATCGAGGTGCCATTAGTATTAATTGATCTATAAAACAATGAATAGGTGCAGCGACATTCGCTTAAAAAAGTCGCATTACTTTTTTATGATTTTTTGGGTGCTGACCAGTCCAGACACAGTTTTTATGTTGAAAAAATAGAGCCCGCTAGGCACTTCGGAAATATCGAATTGTGAAGTTGTGGGAAACGATTTTATTTTGGTCCCCAGCACATTGTACATTACGATACTGGCTAAAGGTTCATTGGTATTTAAGTAAACAATTGAAGATGTAGGGTTGGGATACATGTTTATACTAAAAGCGACGTTCTCAACCACATCCAATATACCTGTGTTCTTATACCATGCAACTTTGCTATCATCAGTCGAAGTAGATAGAACGTCTAATAATCCATCACCATCAAAATCTGCGGCATCAACATCAATAGGTCGATCAATTTCTGTAGAAATTTGTCGTTGAATGAAACTAGCACCTAGTCCATCTAAATTCTCTCTCCAAAATATAAGAGGCTCGGGTAATCTTGTGTACGAGAGGAAATCTACATCACCATCGTCATCTAAATCATAATTGGCAAATACCATAAATAAATTATCTAATATTTCGGGAAAATCAAAGTCTCCTTGCTCGTTCAAAGCTTTGCACCATCCTGTGATATTGTCAAAATCATCATGATAAGTTTCAAAATAGACGTCTTTTTTTCCATCTAGATCAACGTCAACGTACTTTAAATCGACAATAGTTGTGAAGTCAGAAACAAAAGTTTGGAATTCGTGTATTACATGTTCGATATCGAATGATACATTACCTGAGTTCTCATACCAAACTACTATAGAGGGAGAATAACTTTCTAGCGATGTTAAGATGTCTAAATCACCGTCATTATCTATATCTTCTAAAATTGGTTCAAAAAATTCTACATCAATACCATCAATTAAAGAAATTGGTGCACCGAAGCTACCCAATCCATCCATGTTTTCGATCCACATGATTTCTCCTGAAAATGTATCTGTGGTATTAAATAATATGTCAAAATCACCGTCATCATCGAAATCTAATGTATTATACGAGGTGATAAAATCAATTTCTAAAATAAGTTGCTCAGAGCCAAAATTCCCCAATCCATCTAAATTTTCTATCCAAATTAACTTTCTAGGGTTGTTACCTAAAAATAATATGTCTTTGTCTCCATCTGAGTCTATGTCTAGAAAGTCAATATCGAGGTATACAAATTGCGTGGCGTTTATTAATAGCGGGTCACTAAAATTTCCCTTACCATCTAGGTTTTTCATCCACCTTATAGAATAGTCTCCGCCGAAAAGCGTAACGATATCTATATCGCTATCATTGTCTAAATCGACCGGGTATGATTGGTATGGAGCATCAAGATCATCAGATATAATTAACTGTTCTCCAAACTGAGCTTGAACATTGAAGAGGCAACACAATAATGCTGCCAGGGATACCATGCTTTTTTTCATACTTGAACTGTTGCTACGGGGAGTTGGTCTAAGATACTAAAATAAAGTGTATAACGATGTGATATCGCTAAAAACAAATGAAGTTTTTAATATTAATCTCAATTATTACCACTACTTTTGCACCGCCTAAAATCGGCCCTAATTATGGAAATTAAAAATATCGCCATTATTGCACACGTAGACCACGGTAAAACTACCTTGGTAGACAAGATCATGCACCACTGTAGTCTCTTTCGTGAAAACGAAAAAACAGGAGAACTCATTTTAGATAATAACGACCTGGAACGCGAACGAGGTATTACCATTACTTCTAAAAACGTCTCAGTTACGTATAAGGATACAAAAATTAATATCATCGATACGCCTGGTCACGCCGATTTTGGTGGTGAGGTAGAGCGTGTACTGAACATGGCAGATGGTGTCTTGCTGTTGGTAGATGCTTTTGAAGGACCGATGCCGCAAACTCGTTTTGTTTTGCAAAAAGCGATAGACCTTGGCCTAAAACCATGTGTGGTAATCAATAAGGTTGATAAAGAAAATTGTACCCCAGATGAGGTACACGAAGCGGTTTTCGACCTAATGTTTGAATTGGGCGCAGAAGAGTGGCAACTCGATTTCCCAACGGTTTACGGTTCTGCTAAGAACAATTGGATGAGTGACGACTGGAAAGATGAAACGAACAATATAGAACCGTTGCTCGATATGGTGTTAGAACACATTCCAGCACCCGAAATTAAAGAGGGAAGCACACAAATGCTTATCACTTCTTTAGATTATTCTAGTTTTACGGGACGAATCGCCATTGGGCGTTTGTTGCGCGGAACAATTAAAGAAAACATGCCTATTTCTTTGGTAAAAAGAGACGGAACCATTAAAAAGTCACGTATCAAAGAAGTGCATACGTTTGAAGGATTGGGCAGATTGAAAGTGGAAGAAGTAAAAGCGGGTGATATTTGCGCCCTTGTGGGGATTGAAGGTTTTGAAATTGGAGATACTGTTGCAGATTTTGAAAATCCTGAAGCACTTAAAACAATCGCCATAGACGAGCCTACCATGAGTATGTTATTTACAATTAACGACTCACCTTTCTTCGGAAAGGATGGTAAATTTGTTACCTCTCGCCATATTAAAGACCGCTTGGCAAAAGAATTAGAAAAAAACTTGGCATTACGTGTTGAAGATACCGGAAGTGCTGATAAATTCATGGTTTTTGGCCGCGGAGTCTTGCACCTTTCTGTACTCATAGAAACGATGCGACGCGAAGGATATGAATTACAAATTGGGCAACCCCAAGTAATTATTAAGGAAATTGACGGTGTAAAATGTGAGCCTGTTGAAGAACTTACTATCGACTTGCCAGAACATGTTAGCGGGCGTGCCATCGATATGGTAACCATCAGAAAAGGTGAAATGACCAGTATGGAAGCCAAAGGAGAACGTATGGTTTGTAAGTTTATCGTTCCTTCTCGTGGAATTATTGGTTTAAGAAATCAGTTGTTAACGGCTACAGCAGGTGAGGCGATTATGACACACCGTTTTCTAGAATACCAACCTTTAAAAGGAGGTATCCCTGAACGTCAGAACGGAAGTTTGGTGTCTATGGAAAATGGTTCGGCCATTCCATACTCGATCGATAAATTACAAGACCGAGGTCGCTTTTTTGTAGATCCGGGTGAAGATATTTACGAAGGTCAAGTGATTGGTGAAAACACCCGTCAAGATGATATGGTGGTGAACATTACCAAGACAAAAAAATTGAGTAACGTACGGTCTTCAGGGGCAGATGATAAAGCGAAGATTGTTCCAGCCATTAAATTTTCGTTAGAAGAAGCTTTGGAATACATTCAAAAAGATGAGTATGTTGAGGTAACTCCAAACCACCTCAGATTACGAAAAGTACACCTCAAGGAAGTAGACAGAAAGCGAAACAAGCAATAAAACTTTAAGAGTAGAAAACAGGCAAAATTGCCTGTTTTTTACTTTATTTGTTGTCAAATTATAATAGAAAGGGCGAGTTTGGGCCTTTAACAATAGAGCGTATGAATTTTTTGTATTTCGATCCGGGTTTAGGAGCAATGATTGTTCAGGCGGTAGTTGCCGCAGCAGCAGGTGTTCTGTTATTTTCAAAAAATGCATGGTATAAGGTGAAGGCGTTTTTCGGTTTGCTTAAGGACGACGACGATACGTATGATTCCATAGACATTGATGATAATGACACAGAGACCGATGCCGATGAAACCAAAAAATAGTACACCTACCACTTCAGCAGGCAAGCACGAAGCATCCTTCCGCGATCCTTCGGGATATATGTTCCATGATGGTGATACATTGCGCCGTGCCATAAACCCCATCTATTTTCCACAATACAACAAACTAAAAGAGAGCGGTTTTTTCAATACGCTCATGAAGCAGGGATTGTTAATCCCACATACCGAAACTTCGGTAACCGATGATAAAATCGTGATTACCCCAGAGCCAATTCCATTTATCACAAACCCGTATGAGTGGAGCTTTCAGCAATACAAGCATGCCGCATTACACACCCTTCGACTTCAGAAATATGCGCTTTCCAAAGGTTTTATCTTAAAAGATGCCTCGGCGTATAACATAACGTTTCACCAAGGAAAACCGGTGTTTATCGACACCTTGTCATTCGATTTTTATGAAGAGGGAACTCCGTGGAGGGCCTACAAACAATTCATTACCCATTTTTTCGGTCCGTTGGTGTTGGCAAAATACCACGGAACTGAGGTGTTTAAAATGATGCAAACCCATATTGATGGACTTCCCGTAAAGTTAATTGCATCGATGCTTCCTGGTAAGACAAAGTTGAGTGCTACCCTGCATACCAACATTCATTTGTTGGCCAAAATGGAAAGCAAGCATAGCGAAGATTACAAGGCCGAAACCAAGGTGGCCAAACTTTCAAAAAAGGCTCATAGCAATATTCTAGAAAACCTTTTCGACTATATCAAAAAACTAGAGCTGAGCGAGCGTACCGAATGGGGAGATTATTACGACAAAACCAACTACGAAACGGCGGCTTTTGAAGGTAAGAAAAAATTGATTCGAGAGTGGGTAACCCCCATGGCCCCACAAAAACTAATTGACGTGGGTGGAAATGACGGAACGTTTGCTCGTACCGTATTAGACAAGGTGCCCCATGTAATCGTGACAGATATTGACAGTAATGCAGTAGATTACAACTACCAACAGCTACAAGAAAATAAAGAAACCAATATGCTTCCTTTTGTGTGCGACGTTTTACAACCAGCACCGGGCATTGGGTTTAACAATACAGAGCGAAATTCACTCATCGACCGCCTTGCAGATTATGCTCCAGATATTACAATGGCCTTGGCGCTTATTCATCATATTACGCTGTCGGGGAATGTTCCTTTTGAAAAATCTGCTGAATTTTTCGCCAAGTTTTCTAAGAAATTAATCATCGAGTTTCCTAAACGCGAAGATTCTTGGGTAGAAAGTTTGTTGGTACGAAAGCGTGAGTTCATTAACCATTTCGATTTCTACAACGAAGCCGATTTTGAAAAGGGTTATGAACAATTTTTTACCATCGAAAAGAAAGAAACGGTACCTGGCACAAAGCGCGTACTGTACCTTATGAGCCCAAAAAATTCATAACTTTTGCTAAGATAGTAGGGGAGTTTTGAGCCTGAAATCATGACATTTTAACGGAATGGCAACAAGCACGAACAGAAAGAAAAAGAATTACATTTTTGCTGGCGTCGCAGGATTGGCTGCGGGCTTGTATCCCATGATTTTTTTCTACACCAATAACTTTTCCCTCATCAATTCGTGGAAACACTTCACCTTTTTTTTAGGATTGTTTTTAGTAGTTCCTACGTTTGGGTTTATAACCATTCAATACCTGTCGCGTATAGCTTGGGTAGAACAACTAAAACCGAAGCTTTTTCCTTTTTTAAATAGTGTTGCTTTTTTGTGCTTTATTCAAATCTGCCTGTATGCAAAATTACAGCTATGGCTCACTGTGGGAGCTGTTTTAGTTGCTGGGTTGATTGCTTTTTTTCTTCGGAAGTATTTTAGAAAAATAATCGCTATAGAACTTTTGTTAGCACTGGTAGGGTTGTTTTGGCTGTTTCCTACGATTAAAAATCAGTGGACCTATTCTAACGAATGGATGTTGCAACCAGACGATATTGAAGAAGTAGTTTTTAAAAAACGCCCTAATGTGTACTACATCCAGCCCGATGGATATGTAAATATTGACCAAATGGGCAAAGGAGCATACCAAATAGATAACTCTGCCTATTGGGATTTCCTTAGCGAAAACGGCTTTACAATCTATTCTGACGTACGCAGTAATTATAGCTCTACACTCGTTTCAAATTCGGCTACTTTCACCATGAAGCACCATTATTATAATAATGGTTTTAATTTTAGCGAAATTGCCAATGCTAGAAAGGTGATCATTTCAGATAACGCAGTACTCAATAGTTTCAAAAAGAATGGGTACAAAACCCATTTTATAGCAGAAGCGTCGTATTTGCTCACAAATTTCCCTAAGATGGGCTATGATGCCTGTAACTTCGATTATAACGATATAGATATGATCACCGACGGTTTCAGCAAAGAAGAAGACATTACGGTTCCGTTGGAGAAATTTTTACAAGAGGACCCCGATAGGTCGAAATTCTTTTTTATTGAAATTTTCAAACCTGGCCATGTAAGCAGTTCAGAAACTCAAACACTCGGCGCTCAGAAAGAGTTCGAATTGTACAAAGAGAATTTGCGGTTGAGTAATGAGCGTTTAAAAAAGATCATTAGCATGATTCAGGAAAGTGATCCCAACGGCTTGATTCTGATCATGGCAGACCATGGAGGTTATGTAGGGTACGAACACATGTTAGAAATTCGCGATAAAACTTTAGATCGGGAGCTTCTCTATTCGGCATTTAGCACCCAACTATCAATTAAATGGCCCAACGGGGAAGCGCCAGAAATAGACAAGCATTTTAAAAGCGGTATCAATACCTTTCGTATTTTATTTTCTTACTTAGCAGAAGACAACAAATACTTAAACCATTTGCAGGATGATGGAAGCTACACCATTATAAAAAATGGTGCTCCACAAGGAATTTACAAAGTAATTGATGGCGAAGGTAACGTAGTTTTTGAAAAACATTAACTTAACCAAAAAACCAATGCAAGAAGCCAAGCGCACATATCCTGTAAAAGTAGCTATCGCAGCTGGGCTCTATCCTTTCTTGCATTATTATAATAGCAATTTCGATTTGGCCGATTCTTGGTTGCAGTTGGGATTCCTGTTGGCAATTTCATTTGGGTTGCCACTTTTGTTAATCGCTATTTCGAAACCTATATTTAAAATTTCGTGGTTGCAATCTTTTGAAAAATATAGACTCACCGCGGTAAATCTTGTAGTGTTTAGTGGTCTTATTGCGTTGCTTGTTTTTTTAGGCAACAAGAAAACCATTGCGGTTGTGCTATTGTTGGGCGGATTGCTGAGTTTTGTGGTATATCGCCAGCTCAATAAAATAATTATCATACAGTTTTTATTGGCAGCCTTGAGTTTTGTGACCTTGGTGCCCAGGTTGTGGTTTATGGTTACGTATGACGCCTCGTGGACCCAGATTGAAACTTCGCTTCAGGAGACAACCTTAAAGAAAACACCCAATATTTATGTCATTCAGCCAGACGGATACGCAAATTTCAGTTATTTGGACAAACCTCCGTATAATTTTGACAATAGCGCTTTTGAAAACATGCTCGCAACCAAAGGGTTTGTAAACTATCCTGATTTCAGAAGTAATTATTATTCTACGCTTACTTCCAATTCATCTATGTTTGCGATGAAACATCACTATTATCAAAACACCTACCCTGGAAATCTCAAGACGTATGGATCTCAAGAAGTAGTTGTGGGCGAACATAACAATACGTTGCAGATTCTTGAACGTAATGGCTATAAAACACACTTTATAACCGATAATTCGTATTTTTTGGTGAATCGAAAACAGACTGCTTTCGATTATTGTAATGTAGATCAAGGTAAAGTGAAGTTATACGACTCAGGTGGGGTGCCCGATACAGATATCGTAACCGACTTTAATCACGTTATGGGTCAGTTAGAAGCACGGCCTAATTTCTTTTTTATCGAAAAAACCCTTCCTAGCCACGTAACACATGAAAAAGGGTATACGCTTGGAATTGCTGGTGAACGTGAAAAGTATCTGGAGCGACTGGAGCTTGCGAATATCTGGCTTACCGAACTCATAGACATTATTTACAAATATGATGATAATCCTATGATTGTTTTAGTGGCAGACCATGGTGGTTATGTGGGTTTAAAGTACGTGCAAGAAGTAGAGACACGAAAACTAACTGCAGAAGAAACCATCTCTGCGTATAACAGTCTTTTGGCTATTCGTTGGCCCGAAGGAGTTAATACCGACGTTTCTATCAAGACCAACGTAAACCTTTTCAGAAATATCTTTGCCGTGTTGAGTGAAAATCGCTCGTTTCTTGCCACATCTGAACCGAATACAAGCTATATACCCTTGTATGATAGTTTTTTAGGTGCTAGCTATTATAAATGCATCTCAGAAGATTATAAAGTAGTCTTCGATAAAATTCCTGAAGAGTAGATGCGTAATCAAGTTATATCAAACGCTAGACAATATATGTTCCCAATAGCTTTGGGGATTGCAACGGGGCTGTATCCACTGTTTTTTTATTACACCAGTAATTTTACACTGGTTAGCTCTATAAAACAACTGCTCTTTTTTGTAGGACTGTTTTTGGCACTGCCTGCGGCTATATTTGTATTCGTTCAATTTGTGACCCGAAAAACCAATAAAGCTGTTTGGCGAGAGCGTTTGTACACGTTTTTTAGTGTCAGTTTTTTTCTGATGTTTATTCAGATTTGTTTATTGGCAGAAGCCAAACCGTTGTATTCTTTTTTAATCGTATTACTTGGTATAGCTGCTGCCTACTTGCTCTATAAATTTCTACGGAAAATTATGGCGCTACAATATATTTTAGCGTTCATCGGGCTGTTTTCTTTGGTTCCGATAGTTTATAAACAGCTTACCTACGATTCAGATTGGATGAAACAGCCCGATGCGATTACCCAGGCGAAATTTGTAACCAAACCGAATGTGTATTACATTCAGCCTGACGGATATCTCAATTTTTCAGAAATTGAAAAAGGGGCGTACCAATATAAAAACAACGATTTCAAGCAATTTCTAGAGAAGAACCGTTTTACACTCTACGACGATTTCCGAAGTAATTATACAGCCACACTGCCTTCAAACGCATCACTTTTTACCATGAGGCACCATTACAATAATCACGGATTCAACCTGAGCGAGGTGCTAAATGGGCGAGAAATTGTAGTTACTAAAAACCCGGTACTCGACATTTTTAAAAACAATGGCTATAAAACATATTTTTTGCCAGAATGGCCATTTTTCTTGACCAGTTTTGCTGAAATGGGATACGACGAGTGCAACTTTACCTTAGAAGAAGATGTGTCTTTTGTTGGCAAAGGCTACTATAAACAGAAAGACATCTTTGAGCCATTGCAAACATTCATGGCCGAAGAGATTGACCAACCAAAATATTTTTTTCTTCAGGTTTTCAGTCCGGGACACGTCGAATTTTTTGAAAAAGACACTGAAGGGATTGAAGAAGAGCGCAAACAATATCTAGAACGTCTTGAAGCCACCAATACCAAGTTAGAAGCCCTTATAAATACCATTGTGGCAAACGACCCCAGCGCCATTATTGCAATTCTCTCAGACCATGGGGGCTATGTTGGCTTTGAGTTTATGGAACAAATCCATACCAAAACCACCAATCGCGATTTGCTCTATTCTGGCTTTTCAACACAGATGGCCATACGTTGGCCCGAGGGTACGAAAAACTTCTACACAGACCAACTTAAAACAAATGTCAATTTTTTTCGGGTACTTTTTTCACACTTAGCAAATAACCCTGCTTATTTAGAGCATCTCGAAGAGGATGCTAGTTTTGTAACCATTCAAAAAGGAGCTGCCAAAGGGGTGTACAAATGCATTGATGACGATGGAACTATTGTTTTTGAAAAACTATAAAGATAATGGCAGAAAAACGGAAACAATCTAATAAAATCTTGCTGCTCGCTGCCATTGCACCTGGATTATATCCAGTTTTTTTCTTTTACAGTAAAAATTTTCCGAGCGTTAATTCGTGGGAACACCTCGGCTTTTTTATCGTTACGTTTTTCCTGGTTCCGATTGCCGTTTTTTTTGTAGCTCGATATATTTTCGGTTTGTTACCTCTTCAGAAATATGAAAAATATTTACTCCCTTTTTTAAACATATTCACCTTGCTGTACCTGTTAAAAGTGTGCTTTTATATTGGTATTGAAAAGGATAAAATCCTGATAGCGGCAGTGGTTGCCGCGTTGCTTTCATTGTTGATACACAAACATTTGCTGAAAATTATATTTTTTGAATTCCTGTTGGCCGCAATTGGCCTGGTTAGTTTGGTAATAACCATGGTTTCCTTTCTTTCTATAGATGAAGCATGGCGGAAACAACCCGATGGCATAGCTTCGGTTTCCTTTCAGAAACAGCCAAATGTGTACTTGATACAGGCAGATGGCTACGCGAATTTTGCTGAATTAAAAAAACCACATTATAACTTCGATAATAGTAATTTCGAACAATTTCTAGAAGATCAAAACTTTACTTTTTATCCAAATTATCGAAGTAATTATTCCACTACAGTAGAATCGAACGTGACGCTTTTCAACATGAAGCATCACTATTACAATCGCTCTATTGGCTATAATGAAATCTATAACGGTAGAAATATGATCATTTCTGAAAACCCTGTCTTAGATGCTTTCAAAAACAATGGTTACAAAACCTATTTTCTCACAGAGACCCCGTACTTAATCGCAAATAGACCTGCTATGGGCTATGATGCTACTAACTTTCCGTATGGCGATATGAAATACATTCGTAACGGAGCGCGACGTATAAAAAATGTGGAACCCGATTTCAAGAAGTTTGTAAATGAAAAAATTGCACAACCAAAATTTTTCTTCGTGCAATTGCTAAATCCATGGCACGTTACGAGTGTAGACCACAGTTCTAAAAATAAGGAAACGGAACGTGAATTATATCTCGAGCGTTTGCAAGAAACAAATCACCTGCTAGAAAGTATGCTCAGCACCATTTTGGAATCTGACCCCAAGGCACTGATTGTACTGATGTCTGATCATGGCGGATTTGTTGGAATGGACCATACCGGTGAGAAACGGACTAAAAACCTAAATCGAGATTTTCAGTACAGCATCTTTGGTGCAAATTTGGCGATTGCATGGCCCGAAAACAATGCACCTACCTACGATACTGAGTTGAAATCTTCTGTGAATCTATTTCGGGTGCTTTTCTCGTATCTTTCAGAAAATGAAATGTATCTAGACCATCTTCAAGAAAACGGAAGCTATCTCATCATAAAAGAAGGCGCTAAAGATGGAATCTACCAAACCATAGACAATCAGGGTAATGTCACCTTTAAACCTTTAGATAGCTTAGCGCTTTAGGCCGAGAATACTAAAAAACAAGCTAAACAAAATCACCTGTACGCCTAATAACATGGTAGTAACGGCGGGAATCACAATACGCAAGGTGTTAGAATTGGTAATATCCCCAAAATTGAGGTCGTGCCAATAATTATACGCTAAAATGCTCAATACCACGCCAACAATAATTAGAACAGCTCCTACAATCAGGCCTTTTTCTAAGTTGATAAACTGAAATTGCCGATCGTAATTTTTCGATTTTGGGAGCAATCCATTTTCTACCGTAAACACTTTTGTAAGTCCGTAAAAAACAATAAACTGAAAACCAATCAATAGGCTCACCGCAGTAAATAACAGCGTATGCACATCAAAAGTTACGCTGCCTATGGTTACGGGATTGTAGACTAAAATTGCCGAGGCAATGAGCCCTAGAAAAAATAAAATAAGCCCTGGATAATAAAAAAGCCACTTTGGGCTGTACAATACCAAAAAACGCAAATGGCGCCAACCGTCTCGCCACGTATTGAGATGGGGAGGTCTGGACCTACCATCTGGCGAGAGTGTTGTGGGTACTTCGGCGATTTTCATATCTTTTAAACTCGCCTTCACGATCATTTCGCTGGCAAATTCCATACCGGTAGTTTTTAACTCCATACGCGTAAAAGCTTCTTTGCTAAAACCACGCAGCCCACAATGGAAATCACCGATTTTTGAATTGAAAAATAGCCTCCCGATAAACGACAGTACCGGATTTCCAAGATATTTATGCAAAAACGGCATGGCGCCTTTTTCGATACCGCCTTTAAATCGGTTTCCCATCACAAGGTCGTAGCCTTCCCTTAGTTTAAGAAGATAGGGCATCATATTACTAAAATCGTAGCTGTCGTCTGCGTCACCCATCATTACGTAGGTGCCATTAGCAGCTGTGATTCCGCCGATAAGCGCATTTCCATAGCCTTTTTCAGCTACATCAACCACGCGGGCATTCAGATTTCTTGCAATTTCTTGCGAACCATCGGTACTGCCATTATCTGCTATCACTACTTCACCGTTTACCTGTTCACGCTCAAAAAACCCTTGGGCCTTCTTGATACAGATAGCCAAGGTCTCAGCTTCATTTAAACAGGGCATTACTACAGAGAGTTCAGGGTTCATATCTCGGAATAAATTTTTTCAAAAGTAGGATTATTATGAGCAACCCTACCACATAATTGTAAAATAAATAGCGTAAGATGCTATGCGAGGCCATGGCCACAATCATGGCATTAGATAGTATGAAAAGACATCCCAATAGTATGAATGCGTTCTTTTTCTGGAAATGTTTACACGCTCTAAATAAGCTTAAAAACACCAATACGATGATAAAAACCAGTATAAAAACCGATTTGAAACCGTGTACAATACTTGTATAATACAACGCAAGCCATTCTTGAAAATGTTCGGCAATTAACTTCGGAAACATCGCTTTGCACGCAGCTTCGATAGCAAACGCATTTTTTGGAGGTACAACCCCAATGTCTGCGTAATAATTAAGTCCGAATTCATGAATGTTTTGGTTGCAAATCTGCGGAAAGTTATAATGGAATCGCATGTATTTCTCGTGATAACTACCCTGCACTTCACTGCTGAGCAACTGCAGGCTATCTAATCTATTATATGAATTTTGATAAATGACTTGATGGTTTTGGTCTTCAAAAAGCTTGAAATCATCTTGGTCTGAAACAAAGAGAGGCAACGCAACAGCGTTCACATAGCTGTAAGGGGTTGTTTCAGCAAATCCGTAAAAAACAGAACGATAGGCTCTGTCTGCCAGTCCTGAAATGATAGGGAGTAGCAGCAATAGCAAGAAGGTAAGAAGTGCTTTTAAATTGAATATGTTCCGTTTCAGTTTTAATAGAAAAAGAAATCCGATAATGGGTGCTACAATGATGAATTGTCCTCTAGTGAGCACCAACAACAGATAGACCAATGCGATATGCCATATTCTACTCATTTTATTCTGAAACAGAAACTCGAGGGTAAATGTTAGTAGCAATAAATACAGTGGATAAGCGAGTCCTTCTGAGGTAATATTTAGCGCAACGTTTATAGGTTTAAAATAAGGAAAAAGCAGTACGAAGAGAACAGCTATTTTTGATAGGTTTCCTAAATTAAAAACTTCGCTACATTTTTTAAAAAATACTGACATTGCTGCAATTCCCATCAGCAAATGACCCGCAACGGCTGCGATTGCGTAGCCTTCGCCAAAAACAAATTGTAGTGAGCGGAGATAGATAATATACCCGGGAAACCTTGTAATGTCGGCGCGTAAATAACTATAGGTGTCTGGTGAGAGTAGGGCGGGTTGCCATATAAAAAAACCAAAGAAAAAGGCAAATACTAATGCAAGCAATTTGTTTTCGAGGGTATTTTCAGGAAGCAAGCGAGAGATCGTACTCAATTTAGCAGCTATTTAAGCGTTATAGAAGTCACGATAAAAGTAAAAATAATTTTAGTTTTACAATCGGTAACCAACAACTGTTTTATTTGAACCATCCTAGTCCGTCTTTCCGTATCGAAACATACAGCCCAGCACATCAAAATGTGTGGGACCAATTTGTGCGGCAAGCAAAAAATGCCACCTTTTTGTTTGAGCGTAATTTTATGGAGTACCATGCAGATCGGTTCGAAGATGCATCGCTCTTAGTTTTTAAGGAAAAAAAGTTGGTAGCGCTATTGCCTGCTAATAGGATTGGGGACCAAGTTATTTCGCACCAGGGTTTATCGTATGGAGGGCTGGTACTTTCGGCAAAAACAAAATTAACAGACACGGTAGTTGTATTTAAAGAAATACTTCGGTATTTAAACCAAGATGGCGTTTCAAAACTACAGTTGAAATTACTGCCAAAGATCTACCATGTGCAACCTGCAGACGAAATAGACTATCTTTTATTCTTGACCGAAGCAACCCGAACACGTGTTGATGTATCTGTTAGCATAGCGAACAGTGCCAAGCAAAAAATACAAGGCAACAGAATGGAAGGAGTGAAAAAAGCAGAAAGGCAAGGGTTGCGTGTAGAGAAGACAACAAATTTTAGCTCGTTTTGGAATGAAATACTAATTCCGAATTTAGCGGAACGGCACGGTGCGAAACCTGTCCATACGGTAGAAGAAATTGAACTGTTGGCAGCTAGATTTCCGAAGCATATAGCACAATTTAATGTGCTGCACCACGAAAAAATTGTAGCTGGTGCAACCATGTTTGTTACCAAGAATGTGGCCCATGTACAATATATTTCGGCCAACGCAGATAAACAACAATTGGGAAGTTTAGACTTTTTGTTCGAGCAACTCATTACAAAAACCTATGCGGATAAAAAGTACTTCGATTTTGGGGTTTCGAACGAAAACCAAGGAAAAAATATCAACGAAGGCCTGCACTATTGGAAGGAATGTTTTGGCGGGAGGAGCACGGTGCAGGAGTTTTATGAAATCGACACAGCCAAATATAGTGCCTTAGATGCAATATTTATATGATTCCATTTTTAGATCTTCACGCAATTAATAAACGGTTCGAGCCTTCCTTTAACGAAGTGTTTCAGCAGTTTTTAGATTCTGGCTATTATATTCTTGGTGACCGGGTAACCGAATTTGAAAAAGCATTTGCAACCTACTGCGGAACCAATTATTGCATTGGTGTTGGGAATGGCCTGGATGCCCTGCGGCTTATTTTAGAAGGTTATAAATCACTCGCACAACTAAAAGAAGGCGACGAAGTTTTAGTAGCCTCCAACACGTATATCGCTACCATCATAGCGATTAAGCAGGCGGGGATGACTCCTATCTTGGTAGAGGCTGAAGCCGAAACTTTCAATTTTAACCTAAGCGACTTACAAGCGAAACTTTCAACAAAAACAAAAGCTATCATGCCTGTGCATTTATATGGCCAATTAGCGCCTATGGATGAAATACAGAAGCTAGCAAATACCCACAATTTACTGGTAATTGAAGATGCTGCACAAGCGCACGGCGCAAAGAACGATGCTGGCATTAGAGCCGGAAACTTAGGAGATGCAGCAGCATTTAGTTTTTATCCGGCAAAAAATTTAGGTGCGCTGGGAGATGGGGGCGCCGTGACCACAAATAATGAAGCATTGGCCCAAGCCATTTTGAAATTACGAAATTATGGTTCACAGCGTAAGTATGAGCATGAGTTGCTCGGAATCAATTCTAGGTTAGATGAAATACAGGCAGCATTTTTACTGCTGAAATTACCACGTTTAGATAAAGACAACCAAGCACGTCGGGAAGTAGCTTCACGCTACCTTTCTGAGATAAACAATCCGAAAATTAAACTACCTGCATACACTGGTACACAGAACCACGTGTTTCATTTGTTTGTGGTACAAGTAGAAAATAGAAACGAATTTGTAGAACACTTAAAGGCCCAAGGCATAGGTACGTTGATACATTACCCAAAAGCACCGCACAAACAAAAAGCATTGGCTCAATTAGGTGCGCTGTCATTTCCGGTGACTGAGCGGCTGCACGAACAAGTAGTGAGTATCCCAATAGGGCCTACCATGACAAGCGACCCAGTGAATCGTGTAATTGAAGTGCTAAATACATATTGACGTGATACTAAGGTGGCTTGGAGTTATTTTAGAACCAATTTTTTGCGGTGACTGAGGCTCTCAAAGTCACAAATACCAAATACAACTAGTGAAAATACCGCACTTTATCAGAACCAATCTGCTTCTAAAAATGACCTCGCTAAATGCGGTGGTTATTATGGTGCGCCTGTTTGTAGGGTTTTTTATTCAGCGTGAGCTTACCGACTTAGTGGGAAAAGACGGGTATGCCAAAGTGGGTTCGTTACGAAACTTAATGAACATATTGATGTCTATCACCTCCCTAGGGGTTTTTAACGGCGTCTTAAAATATGTAGCTGAATATAAAGAGAACCAACCCGAACTTCAGAAAGTATTTTCAACCACCTTTGTTTTTACGATAATCGGGAGTCTGCTCACCTTTTTCGTGCTGTTTTTTGGTGCGGATTTCTTTAGCACCTATTTTTTCTATACACCCGAATATGCCTACATCATTAAAGTTGTAGCTGTTGTAGTGCCGTTTATTTCGATACAGCGGGTATTTAATGGTATTGTAAACGGACTTTCTGCCTATAAGCAATTTGCCAAGATTGAACTTGTTGCCTATATCTTGGGAGCAGCACTTACGCTCGTTTTATTATACCAACATAATATTGATGGAGCTTTACTGGCGATTGCCATTCTGCCGATTTTGCAGGTTTTGGTGCTGCTATTCATTTTTGTAAAAGTGCTACGGGAGTATATTATCTTTTCTGAAATTTCCTTCAAAATTCCCTACGGAAAGCAGCTGCTTGCATTCACGCTTATGTCTTTTACTTCTACCGTACTGGTTAACTTTATAGAATTAGACTTGCGGAATATGTTGGTAGATAAAATGGGCGAAGACGACGCAGGGATATGGACGGCCATGACTACGCTTTCACAGAATTACATGGTGTTTTCAGGCGCTATTTTTACTCTATATGTAATTCCGAAATTCGCAGGAATCAGCCAAAAGTCTGATTTTTTAAGCGAAGTAGGGACTATTTATAAAACATTATTGCCACTGTTTGCCGTGGGAATGTTGCTCATATATTTTTTACGGTACCAATTTATTGAATACGTCTTTATCGATTTCGACGAAATGGCGCCGTTGTTTAAATGGCAGCTTATTGGCGATTTCGTGCGGTTAATGTCTTTGGTACTTGCACATCAGTTTGTTGCCAAGCGCATGGTTCGCAATTTTATTTTTACCGAACTCTTGTCATTGGCATTGTTTTTCGGGCTGTCTCATTTATTTGTAGATTCGATGGGAGTAGAAGGAGTAGTCTTGGCACACCTGGTGCGCTACGTAATTTATTTTGCTGTGGTGGCGTTTTTGGTATGGCGTTATTTCAACAAACAAAGAAAACAACAAATACCTTCCGAAGAAATCGAATAATCCCTAATTTTAGCAACCTTATGTCTGTAGAAACGTGTACCCTTTATCTAGATGGAAAACCTTTTCAATTTGCTGTTGAGGGCAACTTTTTTTGGGGTGAAAATGAAGTGTTGTTCGAAAAGAAAGACAGTGTGATTTCTAAAGTTGCATGGCAAGATGAAGGTTACGGCGTTGTATCTGCGTTTGAAGGCAACGAATTTAATGCGCTTCAGCAATCGATTACAGCTAATATCATCAAGGCATTTAAAATACACAAGATTCCGTACCCAGAAGATTTCAGTCTTAAAAATTATCATAACGTAATTACTACAGACGAAGATCACCTAAAAGTAATCGATATTACCCGAAACTTAACCAATGACGATATCGATTTTGATATAGATATGTTGGCCGAGCGCTTCGGAAATATCCTAGGATACAAACTCACGTCGTATGTTGAAGAATTGAAAAAATCGCATATCCAGATACGCATTAACCGCCCCAGTTCACTCGATATCAATCCGCCACACCGCGATGGCTATCTGAGTTATTGGAAAGATGTGATCAATGTTTGGATACCCATTGAAGGCTGTACCCCAGAAACTTCGCTACCCGTGCTCCCAGGAAGTCATTTGTTACCCGAAAACGAAATATTACGTACCGAAAGTAAAGGAGCAAAGATAAATGGTAACACCTATTATGTTCCCTGTATTTTAAAGACGAAGTCGGCCGATCTTCGTATGATTCGTCCAAACCCAAAAGAAGGGGAAGCATTGTTGTTTTCACCATTCTTAATTCATGGTGCTGCAGTAAACCGAAGTGAAAATACACGTGTTTCAATGGAGTTGCGACTTCCGAAGGTAAAAAGATGAATTTGAAGTGGGAAGATGGAAGTGTGAAGTAGGAAGTATAAAAATGGCAGATGGAAGTGATATGTGTTAAATTTCTTCGAACTTCCAGCATCCAGCATCTGTCACACTGAGCGCAGTCGAAGTGCAGCACTCAACATCCAACCCGCGGCACCTGTCACACTGAATTCTATTTAGAGATTATAGAATATAGACTAGGGAATATGGACAAAAGATTTAAAGTTATATTGACCTACTTCCAGCATCCAACATCCCGCATCAAGCACCTGTCACACTGAGCGGAGTCGAAGTGCAGCATCCAGCATCTGTCACACTGAGCGGAGTCGAAGTGCAGCTTCCAGCATCCAGCATCTGTCACACTGAGCGGAGTCGAAGTGCAGCTTCCAGCATCCAGCACCTGTCACACTGAGCGGAGTCGAAGTGCAACACCCCAATCTCAACTGGTCCATTTCTCAAAATAACGCTGTGAGGCCAAAATGTGGTCGTGTTCCTTTTCAACAAAAGCACGGGCGTTTGTAGCTATCTCGCTGATTTTTTCCGGATTCTCAATCAGCCCTATCAGCTTGTCGGCGATGGAACGCGCATCTGGTAGCGCATTAATGGCGACTTCATCTTCTTTTAAATGGTAGTAATCTAAAAATTCCTGTTCGGCCCCTGTAAAAACTACCTTCCCTTTGGCCATGGCTTCTAGGGCGTTAAAACCTTGATCGTAGGCATACACTTGATCTAGCAAAATATGGCAGTCGTCAAATAATTTAATATAAGTCTCATAAGGGACACTCCGCACGGTAATGACTTCAATCTTTTCTGAATGCGTTTTAGCTACGAATGCTAATGCAGCTTCAAAAATATCGTTGCCTTTCTTGTAATAGTTGTTTTGGTTAATTCCGTGAAAAATCACCACTTTATCTTTTACCACAGGTTTTTTGAACGGAAACTTAGCCAAGTGGACTGGGTTAGGAACCATTCCTAAGTATTTTGGATGCCCGAGCAACGGGATATGATAATCTAGATCTGAAGCAATAATTCCTTCAATATGCTTCATGATAAAATGGTGCAAGGCTTCAAAATCTTTTCTAATGTATTGTGTCATGTGCAAGAACTGCGCTTCGGTTCCCCGTTTTTCAAGATATGGGGTGGCAATGCTATACCGAAACTTTTCTTCCATCGCATATTTAACACTCAGATGATCCGTTCCGCAGGAAAGCAGAAACACTTTTTTGTTGTGCTGAAATATAAAATCAAGTAATTGTTGCTCCACTTCGGGTACAGTGCCAAATGAATTTTCATTGATGAGTTGCACAATATCATTTCCCGAGAATAATTCGCGATGTTGCTGAAATTGTTTTTTAATGCTCACCGAATTCAGGTCTACCTTGAAGAGTTTATAAACAATACGCTTAAAAAAGGCTTTGGCTCCGTTTTCGTACGGCCGATTAAAATTTACATCTACCTTCCTGTTTTTAAAGCCATCGCCCAGACCAACTACGGTTACTTCATGCCCCAATTGTACCAGCCCTTCTTTTAAAGTAAAGTGAGAAGCATTATATTCGCCTACCAACAGTATTTTCATGTAACTTGGGTACGTGTTATTAAACAGATTTACGATTGCAAAATACGCATAAAAAAATTTGTATAGTGAGTATTTCACTCGGAACGGGCGGTGCAGAACGGTCGGCTGCGATGTTGTCTGAAATGCTGCACCATCACGGTCATGACGTACATATCGCCATTCTGACCAACCAAATTGCATATCCTTACAAAGGTACTTTACTCAACTTAGGTTTGTTGAAATCTGATACCGAAAAATTTGGGGGCAGATTTAAACGTATTTTGAAGCTAAGGGCCTATTTGAAAAAGCATTCATTCGATTTAATCATCGATCACCGCACCAAGACCAACTATAATCGGGAAGTGTTTTACCATAAAGTAATCTATAAAGGCATCCCGAAAATCTACGTTGTACACAGCGCCAATAAAGCGCTCTATTTTTCAGATGCTCCAAAAAAGTTGGCAAAAACTTACAATAAGAACAACACTACTGTTGGCGTGTCTAATTACATTACAGAACAGTTGTTTCCGTCCTTAGGTGTTAAAAATGGACAGACCATCCACAATGCATTTGATGACAGATGGGGAGCAGATATTTCCGCAGTACCTGAGATCCTTCAGCATAAAAAATACATACTTTCCTACGGAAGGATAGACGATACTGTAAAAGATTTTACGTTTCTATTAAATGCTTTTACTGCCTCAAACCTATGGAAAGATGGGTGCTTCTTGGTGATTTTAGGTGATGGTCCCGATAAAGAACAACTCAAAACCTTTACCCAAGCTTTGCCATCTCAAGAAAATATCATTTTTTTACCGCAACAATCACCATTTTCAATTGTAGCAAAGGCACAGTGTGTCACGTTGACCAGCCGATTTGAAGGTTTTCCCATGGTGTTGGTAGAAGCGCTTTCATTGGGAGTTCCCGTAGTGTCTTTAGATATTGTTTCGGGGCCTTCGGAAATAGTAAACGACCGGGAAAATGGTTTGCTCATCCCAAAAAGAGAAGTATCTTTATTTGCTGAAGGCCTGCAAGAAATGATGCAAAATGAGGCGCTACGAAAAAATTGTGAAATAAACGCAAAAGCGTCTGTTGCTCAGTTTTCGATGCAGGAAATTTCAAAAAAGTGGAACCAATTGGTACAAGATGCAATACGTTGATCTAGATACAATAACCTTAACCGAGATACCCAAAATCATTGCCGAAGACGGCCGTGGCAATCTTTCTGTAGTCGAAAAAGACCTGTTGCCCTACGAAATAAAACGAGTTTACTACCTGTATGATGTGCCAAGTGATTCAATCAGGGGCGGACATGCACACAAGCAACTACAACAATTCTTAATTGCCGTGAGCGGTAGCTTTTCTGTGGTGTTAGATAATGGTAAAAACCGAAAAACTTTTTTGTTGAACCGACCCAACAAAGGGTTGTTAATCCCAAGTGGGGTGTGGCGTGAACTAGAGAATTTTTCTGCAGGTGCGGTTTGTCTTTCGCTGGTGAGTGCTGAGTATGATGAAGACGATTATATTAGAGACTACGCCGACTTTAAATCAATTAAAAGAGGTTAATCGTATTCCCGCCTTTTCAGCGAGGGCCTTTCCTTTTAACAATAAACGCAAAACTTGTTTTGGCTGTTTCAGCATATAGCGCTGTTTTCCCGTGAGGTTATTCGTGTCGATATCTTTGGCAAACATTTTAAAAGTCGCCAAATCTCCTGCCATCTTATGTTGCATGGCAAAAGAAAATCTGTTGATGTCGAGATATGCCTTTAAACCTGGATGGTTTTCTATTTCCTTTTCATAAACTCCAACATCCATGAATTTACGAATCAGGGTAGGGGTGTTCGAAATTCGGTTGGTACCATCTAAATTGTGTCGGGCTGTGATTTCAGTAGAGAAAACCAAAGGTGCTTGTAATGCAGCGCGAATCCATAGGTCGGTATCTTCTCCGGCGCCGTGGGTGATGGCAGTATCGAATCCGCCAAGCGATTCAAAAAAGGATTTTTTAAAGCAGACGGCAGAGGTCCATGCCAATGGATCGATAAGGCTATTTTCAAAATAGTTAGGCACCAAACCTTTCCATCCAGATGGTTTTTTTAAGATAGGAGAACGCATTGAACTGATAAAATTTTTATGGTGGCGTTTTTCGTAGGCGGTTGCATACCATTGCTCGTTTGGAAAGGAATGGATTAATCCGTCTAAATTTTCTAAATGGTTCGGATACCAATAATCATCGGCATCTAAGAATACGATATGTTCACTGGTGGCTTTGGTTACAGCAAAATTCCGTGTTTTTGAAACACCTTCGTTTTCTTTGCTGAAATATCGGATGCGAGCATCGTCAAAACTGGTTACTACCCCTTCACTATTATCGGTAGATCCATCGTTTACGAGTACAATTTCATAATCGGTTTCCGTCTGCAAGAAAAGACTGTTCAAAGTTTTAGCGATGTCTTTTTCTTTGTTGTACAACGGTATGATAATAGAAAACTTAGGCATTGGGGTCCGATTTTAATTCAATATAATACAAAAGGCGGTACAGATCGAACCATCTTAAGTTGGGCTTTTCCGACAGGAAATTCTGTTCCATCTTTTGTTTTTTTGGTGCAATAAACCATTTAAAAATCCCAAGCCCCCCAGACTTTTTAATTTTCAGATACGTTTGTTGCAATTTGGTGAAATCGTTGTCGATACCCCCTTTTTTTTCGAGCGCAACAATAGATTTTACAGCACTGAGGGCTTTTTCTAGGTATTGTTGGGAGGTTTCCAAACCTAAATGATATACCGGATTGTGTATGTGCAAAACTTCGATTTGTTTTCGCTTCAATTCTTGTGAAAAGACAAGATCATCGCCATAAAAGTTGCTCGTTGGGATGTTGAGGTTTAAATATACCTCTTTCTCTATGGCAACGTTTTGTGTAATAACAAAATGCGGACGCTTTTGTCTTTCTGACACGGCTTTTACTTCACGGTTGCTGCCGTATTCCCAGCGCAGTCGATTTTCAATAGGAGGTTTCTCTTCGTTGTACGCTACACCTCCATAAATTACAGTTGCCTTATTCGTTTTGATGGTTTGTACATAGGTGCCAATAAACGTAGTTGAGACCGGCATCACATCTGCATCTAAAAAAAGCAACATGGCATACTTTGCACTGCTGGCTAATGCATTTCGAATGGCACTTCGCCCTTTGTTTTGTTCGTATCTTCGGAATGTTGTCTTCGGAAATTCTCCTACCTTTTTGTTTTCCTCAAGCCATTCTGTTGAACCATCGTCAAATACCAGAATTTCGTAGGGAATTTCTAATTCTAATAGCTCACTGTTTAGCGCTGTAACTAGCGGTAGTACATTGTGGTTGTATGTAGGGATGAGCACAGAAAGCATGGCTTAAGATAGGGGTTTTTTGAGAAATAGTACGGTTTCTGGAGCTAGCCCTTCGTGGTGTTCTTCGCCATAATTTTTTACTGAAATATCTGTAAATCCGCTCGCCAGCAATCTGTTTTTCAGTCCATCAACAGAATAGATGCGTACATGATCTTCTTGACCAAATGCTTCCAGTCTGCCTGTTTCCGAAGTAATGCTATCATCTTCATACACGCCGGTGCCTTCTTTAAAGGGAGTCTGCACCAAGCAAGTTCCGCCAGGTTGCAATACTCGGTAGAGTTCTTCCATAGCCTTCAGGTCGTTTTCAATATGCTCTAGGATGTGGTAGCAAATAATTACGTTGAAGCTGTTGTCGGCACAATCGATGTTGGTAATATCATAGCTGTATTCAGCTATAAACTCGTCTTCATAATCGGTACTCGAATACGCAATAGTAGAATTTTTACTAAACTTTCGGTATAAGCTACGAGACGGAGAAAAATGGAGTACCTTTCCTTGTAGTAAGCCTTCTGTGGTTAAGATGCCATACAAACGACGAGTGCGTGAACGGCTACCGCAAAACGGGCAGAGTAGGTCACCATCATCTAGGGTGATAAACGTTTTTAACGAGTGTTCACAAATCGGGCAAGTGTGGTTCTTGCCTTTGTAGCGTTGTGCGAATAGCGACCTGAAAAACAGTTCGTTTTTCAATAAAAATCGCTTCGGGATGAGTGTGTATGCCAATTTTTTAACAGCCGTATACATGCCGCTAAATTACAAATTCTAACTTCCTAGCTGTGTGAGAAAACATATTTTTATTAGGCGGTTTTTTATACGATTGTTTGTAGATTGCCGAATCTAAACGCACGTCGCCCGTATGTTATTCAATACTGTAGATTTTGCTGTGTTCTTCCCAATAGTCTTAGTGCTATACTGGACTTTGTTTAGGCGATCGTTATCCCTCCAAAATGTCTTTTTGGTGGTAGTAAGCTATATTTTCTATTCTTTCTGGGATTGGCGCTTCCTGTCATTAATATTCATGAGTTCGCTGGTAGATTTTACGGTGGGGCGATTATTGGGCAAAACTACTGCTGCTGGCAAGCGGAAAGCATTGCTGGTAGTGAGCTTGGTATTTAATTTGGGGCTGTTAGGGGTTTTTAAGTATTTCAACTTTTTTGTAGAAACGTTTGTAGACACCTTTGCGCTCTTCGGAACCAGTCTTAAGGCAACTAGCTGGAATATTTTACTTCCTGTTGGGATTAGCTTTTACACCTTTCAGACGCTGAGCTATACCATCGATATCTATAGAAAAAGGTTAGAGCCTACTTCGAATATAGTAGCGTTTTTTGCCTTTGTTTCCTTTTTTCCGCAGCTGGTAGCCGGACCTATTGAAAGAGCTTCAAACCTGTTGCCACAGTTTCAGAAAGTACGTACCTTCAATTATAAAAAAAATATAGACGGACTCCGATTGATACTTGCCGGACTCTTCCAAAAAATGGTGATAGCAGACAATTGCGCCCTGTTTGTAAACACCTATTTTGAAAGCTACCAAGACCAATCGGGTAGTACCCTCTTTTTTACAGCCGTATTTTTTGCCTTCCAGATTTATGGTGATTTTTCTGGCTACAGCAACATCGCGATCGGTACTTCAAGGTTGCTGGGCTTCGATTTGATGAAGAATTTCAACTTTCCGTATTTGGCACAAGACCTGTCTGATTTTTGGCGTAGATGGCATATTTCATTGTCAACGTGGTTTCGTGATTATGTGTACATACCCTTGGGGGGTAGTAGAGTTTCCAAAGCAAGGCTTATGCTTAACATACTCATAGTGTTTTTAGTGAGCGGCTTATGGCACGGAGCAAATTTAACCTTTGTTTTTTGGGGATTGGTACATGCCGTTTGTGTCATTCCGGTCTTGTTGTTCATCAAAAAAGATCGAACATACAAAAGCAATCGATTGCTCCCAACACTACCAGAAATTTTTCGGATTGGGATTACCTTTTTTATCGTGACGATTGCGTGGGTCTTTTTTAGGGCAGAAACTATCACCGACGCTTTTCAGTATCTAGAAATTGTATTCTCAGAAACTTTGTTTAAGAAACCATATCTGCCATTGAGCGGAATCGCCATGTTGTTTGGCTATATGGTGTGGGAATGGATACACCGCCATCGAGAACACATTTTAGACATAGGCTATATAACATCGAAACCTTTGCGCTACGGTATCTATTATGTGATTACATTTTGTATCTTTTATTTTGCGGGCGACTTACAACCGTTTATCTATTTTCAATTCTAAATGAAAAAGTTCTATACCAAAATAATAGTCTTTTTGTTACCGGTTCTTGTCGTCTGGATAGGTGCTGAGGTTTTTTATAGAACGGTCCCGACTAATTATACCTTTAAAGATAAACAAGTACGAAATGAGTACAGGGATAGCGAGATTTTGCTCTTCGGAAATTCTCACCCATTCTATGGTTTAAATCCATTATACTTCGAAAAGCGAACCTTCAATATGGCCAATGTGAGTCAGAGTCTATATTTTGATGAACTTATTTTTAACCAATACATTGATAGTTTGCCAGAAGTTGAAGCCATCGTACTTTCCATAAGCTATTTCACATTATCACAAGAAGATGACACTTCTGAAGATGCCTGGAGAAAATACTATTACAAGCACCAGATGGGTCTCGATGTTCCTATTGTTTCATTATTTGATGTGCGAAACTACAGTTTGGCCTTAGGAAGAAATTTCAGAAATACGGTAGCGTTGATGCATGTTGCATTCGCAGATGGTACAGCTATAAATTCATACCCTAATGGATATGGTATGCAAGACGAAAGTGATATCGTTGAAGACAAGGAAGCAATCACCCCTATTATCGTAAAAAAGCACGAAGATAACCTGTATGATTATACAACCAATACAAAGCGGTTAGAGCGAATTATAGCCAATTGTAAAAAACGACAGATTGAAGTGTTTTTGGTTGAAATGCCAGTTTATAAAACCTATTACAATTCACTTAAGGTAGAGAAGCGCGATCGAGTGTCTACTACACTAGAAACTTTAGACCAAGCTCATAAAAACGTACATTATCTTAAATTATCACAGGATCCGCGTTTTAAAGACAAAGATCTTCGGGATGCAGACCACCTTACCAATGAAGGAGCTGAAAAAGCGAGCAAAATTTTGAATAATTTTATAATGGAGCAGTTGCCGAACCGCTAAACGGTTTTCTGGACTACCTCAAAAATTTGGCTTTCATCGCATTTCAGGGTTTTAGAAGGATACTTTAACAAAAGGGCATAATCATGCGTAGCCATTAAAATGGTATTTCCATTTTTGTTAATTTCTTGAAGTACTTGCATCACTTCTACACTTGTTTGCGGATCGAGATTTCCGGTAGGCTCATCGGCCAAAATTAGTTCAGGATCGTTCAACAAAGCCCGCGCAATGGCAACACGTTGCTGTTCACCCCCAGATAATTGGTAGGGATATTTAAATGCTTTGGTTTTCATGCCCACTTTATCCAGAACGGTCTCAATGCGTGTGTTCATTTCAGCCTTGTCCTTCCAACCGGTGGCAGTTAATACAAAGTATAAATTATCGCTTACCGTGCGGTCGTTCAGTAGCTTGAAATCTTGAAATACCACGCCCAATTTCCGCCGTAAAAACGGAATGTCCTTTTCTTTTAATGTGGGTAGGTCATAACCAACAATGTGACCTTCTCCTTTTTGCAGGGGTAGGTCGCCATAGAGTGTTTTCATAAAACTACTCTTTCCCGTTCCTGTTTTACCAATGAGGTACACAAATTCACCTTTTTCGATAGAAACAGATACATCTGATAGAATCAGGTTTTCCCTTTGGAATATAGAAGCATTTTTTAATTCAAGAACGGTTTCAGGCATACATTCAAATTTACGATAGGAACAAAAATAAAGAAACAGTTGTTAGTTGTATCACCCTTCCTCTAAAATTAATTACTTTTTATAAAGTCGCTCATACGCCTTTGGCGGCTCCGGAAAACATTCGCCAGTTGGGGTGGTCGCATCAATTTTAAATGTCATTCTTGACGTCTTGTCGGGTCTTAGTGTAGTTCCAGGTTTTAAATAGATAGCGTTTCTAGCTTTAAACCGTACGGAAGCCGAGTCGCGAAACGTTTGGTTTTTTACGGTAATATTATACGGAGCATTCTCTAGCCGATAGTGGTATCGGTACATATCTCGATTGCTTACTTCTACGTTTCCGAAAAGTTCTTTGGTTTCTCTCGCCATTTTTACCGCACGATACGCATTTACCCTTCCGGCACCTAATTTTCCGCGGTAGCGGGTATTCCCCTCTAAGTTTTCAATTTCTTCTGAACTCAATTTCAAGATACTTTCTACCTCATACGAACTCAAACAATAGTTCTCAGACCAGATAAGTCCGATAACCCCAGTAACAAAAGGCGCTGCCCCAGATGTTACGCCCCCCATCTTACTTTCACCATAGCAAATATGACTGCCTAAAAGATAGGTGTAGGCGGGGGCGGTAATGTCTATAGCATTGTTGGCTTGCATACCATATTTCGGATAGGGTATTTGTGCCGAACCATCTGCTTTAAACCCAATTTTTGACGCATGCCGATCTTTCACATACTCTATGATCTCACGTCCGTTATCATCTTTAAATCTTGGGGCCGTGTCATAATCGTTGGTTACAAAGGTTCCAGTCACTGAAATTACCTTTTCGAAAGCGTTTGGGTAGCCATAATCGTCTGGGTCGAAACCGTCCTTATTGCAGCCTTTGCCATTTCCGGCCGCTGCTACGATGATAATTCCATCTTCATAAAGTTCGTTGATGCGCTCTTCGATATTCTCGTGTAATGATCCCATATTGCAAAGTACCCAACTTGTATTAATTACTTTAGCGCCCGCTTCTACCAAATCTTCTATCACCTTAAAAGTTCCATAACCGTGTACAATCATATCGCATCCCGGACAAATACCAGCGCGACCGTAGCCATTGTTTATCGCAGCACCCGCAATTCCGGCCACATTAGAGCCATGGGCACAAGACATTCCCTTGCCGCTATTTACATATGACAAATATTTTGAAACTTGACCCTTAAAATCAAGGTTGGTCGAGTCTACTTTTGAATCTGAAATCCCCATCACCACTTTTTTCGATCCTGTGGTAATTCCCCAAGCTTTAGGCAATTCTAAAAGGTCAAGGTCGTCAAAACGCTCGTTGGCACCTAAATTTTCAACCGGACTTGTAAGTCCGTAGTCATTGGGGTAATACGGCTTTTCGTCAGGATAATATTGGTCGATACGTGTATATCTATCTGGAAAGTTGTGTTTTAGATTACTGATGAGCGCCACATTATCAGTTTCAATATTGTATACCTCCTTTAGCAACTCACGACTGGAGTTTTTAAAAGCTTTCTGAAAATCATACACATTATAAGCTGCATAAATTCGGGTTTCGTCGTTGTTGTTGGGGTTTATGATCACAAATTGCTTATCTGAATTCTGTGAAATTTCTAATTCTGCCCCACCAACAATAGTAAGTTGAAAATAGAAGCGTTCTTCAGATTCGGTTTGCCCAAATGCAACACACCCCAAGAGTAAAAACAAAAATATACTTCGATTCATATTATCGTTTTGAAGATAGTTGTTCTACTTGAGATTTTAATTGCTCTAATTCCTTTTGCTGCTGAAGGGTATATAAAGTCAGCTCTTCTACTTTTTCAAGGAGCAGAAGGTTCATCTCCTTTAGTGACATCCCTTCTTCGTCTAAGTCAGTTGCCGAAGGAACTCCTGGTAAGTGTTTGTGTTTTTTAATAAAGGTATCTAATTCTGGTAGCGAAATTAGTTGGTATGACGGTTTCAAAATAGAAAATCCATCCGCATATTTTTCAAACACATAATCGGGAGCTACCGCACCTTGTAAATCTACAATGACTTCCTGTGTATGGATTTTTCCCTTTACCGTGAGCAACTCGTCTGGAGTGTTAGTACCAATTCCAATTTTGCCATTTTTCTCGTAGAGAACATTCGAATTACCACGCTGCGCCGTGCAGTGTATTGAAACTAGGACGATTACTATTAACAATATATTTTTCATAAGAAATTGAAGGTTGAATATTATGTGCTCTAAATTTAAGTAATTTTATATTGGCAATCTTTTAGCCCCAAAAAATATAATTATCCACCATTTAAATCGTTACTAGGGTAGGAATAACGCTACTCTAAAAACTGAAACCTGACAATTATGCCCAAAAGCCTCGCTCTTTTAGCAGTGTTGCTGTGCGTTACCCTAACTTCGTTATCGCAACGCACCGCTACCCATACCAACAATTTAGTAGATTATAACAAAGCCATAGAATTGTATAATAACAATCAATTCTTGGCCGCACAATCTTTGTTTACCAAGGTAAAAAACACCACCAAAGAAGTCACCGTTGAAGGCGATTGTGCCTACTACATCGCGAACTGTGCCGTACGACTAAACCAACAGGATGCAGATCAGCTCATGGAAGAGTTTGTAACCGAATATCCTACGAGTATCAAACGAAATGACGCCTACATTAATGTTGCCAATTATTATTTTGAAAATGGTAAATACAGTTATGCGCGAAAATGGTACGACAAGGTAGATGAAGGGAGCTTGCCTAGAAGTGAACGTGAGAAATTCAATTTTAATAATGGCTACGCCTATTTTAAGAACAAGCGTTTTAACGAAGCAAAAAAGTACTTGAACCGCGTCACTACTTCCGAAAAATACGGTTCACAAGCAAAATACTATCTTGGTTTTATTGCGTATGAAGGTGACGATTATACCGAAGCCAATGAACTTTTTGAAGAGGTAAAAGGCGACGAGCGCTATGATGAAGGACTGAGCTACTACCAAGCCGATATGAACTTTAAGCTGGGTAAATTTCAAGAAGCAATCGATTTGGGCATGGAACAATACGACCAATCGAACCCTGTTGAGAAAAGCGAGCTTTCAAAAATTATTGGGGAGAGCCATTTTAACTTGGGTCAATATGCCGAAGCCATCCCGTATTTAAAAGAATACAAAGGAAAACGGGGCCGATGGAACAATACCGATTATTACCAATTGGGCTACGCCTACTACAAGCAGGGTGCTTATGAAAATGCAATTGGTGAATTCAACAAAATCATCGACGGCAACGATGCAGTGGCTCAAAATGCGTACTACCATCTGGCCGAAAGCTATCTGAAATTAGACCAAAAGCAGCAAGCACTCAACGCTTTTAAGAATGCTTCGGAAATGGATTTTTCAGCAGAAATACAAGAAGATGCCTTTTTAAACTACGCCAAACTTAGCTATGAAATCGGGAACAACTATCAAAGCGCACCCGCCGTACTTTTGTCTTTTATTGAAACCTATCCCAACAATAAAAACAATGATACACTCAAAGACCTGCTCATAGACAGTTACATCACGTCTAGAAATTACAAGGCTGCAATGGATTTGTTAGAGAACAACAAAAACTTTGAAAACAAGCTGGCGTATCAAAAAGTTGCCTTTTTCCGCGGTATCGAGTTGTACAATGAAGGAAACTATGCCGAAGCTATTGCCATGTTCAATAATTCTCTGAAAGAACCCAGAGATGCTAACTTTACTGCACGTGCAACCTATTGGAAAGCCGAGAGCGATTACCAAAACTCTAATTTTGAAGAGGCACTTATCGGGTTTAAACAATATGCCCAATTGCCTGCTGCTTCACAAACACCAGAATGGGATAACAGCAAATACAGCCTGGCTTACAACCAATTTAAATTGAAAAATTACAACGAGGCCATTCCGTTGTTTAAAGGATATTTGGAGTCTTCTACGGCTTCTGGAGCTAGAAAGCAAGATGCTTATGTACGTTTGGCCGATAGTTATTTTGTGACAAGCCAATATTGGCCTGCGCTAGAAAATTACAATAGTGCAATTCAATCGGGATCTCCAGATAAAGATTACGCAGCCTTTCAGCGGGCGATCAGTTATGGTTTTGTAGATAGAACCGCCCAAAAGGTTGAAGCACTGCAAGAATTTACCCGTACCTACCCAAAATCTATTTACCGGGATGATGCTTTATACGAGTTGGGAAATACGTACGTATCGCTAAATAAAACAACCGATGCTGAAAGAGTATACGAGCAATTGTTACGCGAGCAGCCCAAAAGTAGTTTTGTTGCCAAAACGCTCATGAAAAAAGCCTTGCTTTTAGACAATGCCGGGAAAAGTAATGATGCATTGGCCTTGTTTAAAAGAGTGGCCAAAGATTTTCCAGGAACTTCGGAAGCACTGCAGGCCGTAACATCTGCCAAATTAATTTACATAGATCAAGGTAAGGTAAACGACTACGCCAATTGGGTGGCCACACTCGATTTTGTGCAAGTGGAGGATGCCGAATTAGACGACGCTACCTACCAAGCCGCGGAACAGCCGTATCTTGAAAATAAGACGCGTCAAGCAACAACACGTTTTGAGGAGTATTTGGCCCAATTCCCGAATGGGCAGCACGCACTCAAGGCTCATTTCTATTTAGGGCAATTGTATTTTGCTGAAAAGGAAACAGCCAAAGCCATTCCGCATTTTGAGTTTGTAGTTGCTAAAGAGCGTAACGAATTCACAGAACAAGCACTTGCCCGTGTTTCAGAATTGTACTTAGGTGAAAAAGATTATGAAAATGCCCTTCAATTTTTGAAACGTTTAGAGAATGAAGCCGATTTTCCGCAGAACATCATCTTCGCACAGACCAATAGCATGAAAGCTAGCTACGAACTAAAACAATACGCAGCGGCCGTAACCTATGCCGAAAAAGTATTGGAGAATAAAAAAATAGACAACAACATTAAAAGTGATGCGCAAATCATCATCGCGCGATCGGCAATTCAAACGGGAGATGAGGCCAAAGCAAAAACTGCCTATGCCGAAGTTGCCAAAATTGCTACGGGTGCCTTGGCAGCAGAGGCGTTGTATTATGATGCGTATTTTAAAAATAAGGCAAAAGCGTATGAAGCTTCCAATGCTTCGGTTCAGAATCTAGCCAAAGAATATTCAGGTTTTAAATTGTATGGTGCCAAAGGGCTGGTGCTCATGGCAAAGAATTTTTATGCGCTCGACGATGCCTACCAAGCTACCTATATATTGGAAAGTGTGATCAAAAATTTCACCGAATATCCTGAAGTGGTGAACGAAGCTAAAGCTGAACTGTCGCTTATTAAAAGTGCCGAGTCTAAAACAAATGCCTCGGTTGAAACGAACAAAAACTAATTCCCCATTCATCAATCTATAATCTATAATATGACAAATTTTAAAATTGGTTATATCAAGAATCACATCTCAATAGTAGCTGTTTGCCTTTTGCTTTTAGGAATTTGCTCCCAGTCTGCCCATGCGCAAGAGGAAGAGGAAAATATTGGTACCGAAGTGGTAAATATTGTAAGACCGTATACTCCTACCATTAGTGATGCCTTTAAAATTAAGGAAACACCTGTGCTAAACGACTCTGTAAACCTTCAGAAAAAGAAGGTGCAGTACCAGATTTTTTCGGTGCCAGTGGCTTCTACATTTACTCCCGCAAAAGGAAAGGCGGCTACTGTAGAAAAGGCTAAACCTATTAAATTATACGACAATTATGCGACCCTCGGATTTGGTAATTATACAACGATTTTAGGCGAATTGTATAGCAATTTTCAAATCAGTAGAACAGATGATGCTGGCTTCTTTTTTCGTCATAATTCGTCACAAGGCGATATTGATGGCGTTCGGTTAGAAAACAAATACTATGACACCCAGTTAGATGGTCACTACACAAGTAGACAACGTGATATTTCATATCGTTTGGATGGTGGTGTGCAGCATCAACTCTTCAATTGGTACGGGTTAAATGGGGCTTACGATAATGCTTCTGACGAATTTCTCGCAACGATCGATCCGCAGCAAACATATTTCAGCGGGAATGTGGGAGGTAGTATTACAGTAGACGAATCTGTTTTTGAGAAAATTTCGGCCAACCTTCGGTTTTTAAACGATGCGTATGGTTCTTCAGAATTTAACATCAATGCCCAACCAGAATTTTCATTTCCACTCACCACGTTTACCCTACAGATAAAAGGTGATGTAGATTATCTGCGGGGGAGTTTCGAAAAAACCTATCTTGGTACTACGGGGGTAGATCACAATGTGCTGTTGGCAGGTGTGAGTCCGTCGCTGGTTTATTTCAACAACGATCTTACGCTTTCTTTGGGGGTTTCTACCTATGTCGGACTTGAAGTGGATGACGAAATTTCTGAATTTTATATCTACCCGCAAATAAATGCATCGTACCGTTTGGTAGATGAATTGCTGATAGCGTATGGAGGGGTAGATGGCGGACTTTCACAAAATAGTTATTTCGATTTTAAAGAGGAAAATCCCTTTGTTTCGCCCACGCTTACCGTAGTGCCTACAAGCCAAATTTATAATGGTTTTGGTGGACTGAAAGGAAAGTTGAGCAACAGCGTCGGTTATAACTTGCGTGCGTCCTACGGAAGGGAAGAGAGCAAGGCACTGTTTAAGAATAATCCAGACTTTGGAAATGGGACAGCCGATTTGGAAGGCTATGAATACGGAAATTCTTTCGGGGTAGTATATGATAATATCAACACCCTGGGGATTTTTGGAGAACTGAATGTGGCAGTTTCTGAAACGTTCAGCTTGGGGGTGAACGCAGAATTTTTTAGCTATGATACTGAAAAGGAAGCCCAACCTTGGAACTTGCCTGATTTAAAAGCGACCTTGTTCAGTAACTTTAGTATTACCGAAAAAATCTATGGAAGTGCATCGCTGTTTTATGTTGGGGAGCGTACAGATTTCCTTTTTGTAAGAAACGGACTTTTAGGTAGTTTTATGGAGAATGAAGTAACCCTTGATGCTTATCTCGACGCTAATGTACATTTGGGATATCGCGTAAACGACCGACTTTCAATTTTTGCGAAGGGAAGCAATTTGTTGAGCGATACTTATGAAAAATGGCTTAATTACCCGGTGCAGGGCATTCAAGGCCTGCTAGGTGCTACCTATAAATTCGATTGGTAAGCGCAACTTATGACGAATTAAAGTGTCTTTGGGATATGCAACACAAAAAAATGATACTCATCTTTGCGGGACTAGCTGTTCTAATAATTAGCTTGGGCTTTTTAATAGACAACGATGAACCTTATGACAGTATCTGGCAAACAGTATTCGAATTTAGTTGGCTCACGGTCATGCTTTTCGGCCTGCAAACAGGCTTGTATTTCTTTGGATTTGGAATTTATAAAGTAGCGGTTAGGTTGAAAAAGCTGTAGTGTCTTTTTCTTTATCCTATTTTTCTTTTCGGTTTTATTCTTCAAAAAAGGTATTTTTACGGAAAACCAACTTCAGATGAAACCTTATTTCTTTTACTTTATTGCAGTACTTGCACTAACGTCTTGTGCACCCGAGAAAATTTCCGCAGATCTCCTCGTAAAAAATGCCACCATTTATACGGTGAATGAAACTTTTGATACCGCCAATGCTTTTGTGGTAAAAGATGGAAAAATCCTTGAAATAGGCTTAAAACCTGAATTGGAATTAAAATACAGCCTAAAAAACACCTACGATGCCAAAGGGGCAACCATTGTCCCCGGACTCATAGACGCACACGCGCACCTGTATAATTTGGGATTGGCCAAACAGCAAGTAGATTTAATGGGGACTACCAGTTATGATGAGGTATTGGAACGGGTACAAGCGTTTCAAAGCGAAAAAAATGTTGCCTATATCACAGGCCGTGGTTGGGACCAAAACGATTGGGAGGTAAAAGAATTTCCAACCAGAAAAGAACTAGACACCCTATTTCCAGACACCCCAGTGGCGCTTACGCGAGTAGATGGGCATGCTATGATAATTAACTCGAAAGCCATTGAGTTGGCTGGTATTACACCCAAGACCAAAATGGAAGGTGGCGAAGTACAGTTAGATAGTCTGGGGCAACTTACCGGTATTTTAATAGATAGTCCCATGGCATTGGTACGACAGTCTATCCCGAAACCTTCTAAAGAATTTTCAATTCAAGCATTAAAAGAAGCTGAACAGATTTGTTTGGAACACGGCTTGACCACGGTGAATGACGCCGGACTGAGTAGAAATATCATTGAGTTGATCGATAGTTTGCAACAAGCCAAGGAATTAAAAATTAAGGTGTACGCCATGGTGAGTAATAGTGAGAAAAACCTCGACTATTATTTAAACAATGGTGTGATTTCTACAGATCGACTTACCGTGCGGTCTGTAAAAGTATATGCAGACGGTGCTTTAGGTTCTAGGGGTGCAGCACTTAGGGAAGCGTATAGCGACCAACCAGGCCATTTTGGCGCTATGATTACCCCAGCCGATAGCCTAGGGAAACTAGCAGACCGTTTGGCAAGGGCAGGCTACCAAATGAACACACATGCCATTGGCGATTCTGCTAACGTGGCTGTGTTGCGGGCCTATAAAAATGCATTGGAAGGTTACCCCGATGCCCGTTGGAAAGTAGAGCACGCCCAGATTGTAACCCCAACCGACTTTGATATGTTTTCAAAAAATATCATTCCGTCTATCCAGCCTACGCACGCCACAAGCGATATGTATTGGGCCGAAGACAGGGTAGGGAAGGAGCGTATAAAGGGCGCTTACGCCTACAAAACCTTGTTAGATAAAGCTGGTATTGTTGTGCTGGGTACCGATTTCCCAGTTGAGAAGGTGAATCCGATGCACACCTTTTATGCAGCGGTGGCACGTAAAGATTTAAGTCAGTTCCCCGAAGGGGGCTTTAGAATGGAAGACGCACTTAGCAGAGAAGAAACACTAAAAGGAATGACGATTTGGGCAGCCTATTCAAATTTTGAAGAAGCTTCTAAAGGGAATATCGCAACGGGTAAATCGGCAGATTTTACCGTGTTAGACAGAGATATTATGACCATTCCAGCAGATAGCATCCCAAAAACGAAGGTGCTCGCTACATTTATAAACGGCGAAAAAGTATTTAGCAAAGAGTAGTTTTCTTGATTTTGCAGCTACCAGCTACTTCCCTCCTTTAGCTCGAAGGTCTTCTAGGCAAAGTGGGTCTAGTTTCGGAATATCTTCATCGGTTGGATTGGGTATGGTACTTGGGATTGTACTTGCAAAAAACATCAGGCAATCTTCCACCACGCAGTGCTTGTTGTTGTCTGGATCTTCGTGGTCTGTAGGGTGAATATCGTCGTTTACAATATTTACAAGCCCTAATAAATGACCAAATTCGTGGCGCAGGGTAGTGGCTTCTACTAAAAAGCGGTCTACATCCAGGCTTTGTAAGGTCTCTTGGTAAATTACGATCGAAGTATTTCGGTATGCCGTTCCTAAAGTCACGGTAGAAGCAGTATCTCCAGATGCGTTTCCATTGGCAAAAAATACGTACACAGCAATTTCATCTTCATTGGTATAGCGGGTACGGTTAGCGCCCTCAATTTCGCGAATTTCTTGCGTGGTATAGGGGGCTCCCTCTGGTGCAGGAATTACGGTTTCAATAAATTGAATACCTCCAGGTTTGTTCACCCGTTGATTTAAAAACGTTCTGAAATTATCGATGGTTTGTTGTTCAGGTCTAAATCCGGTGCTATACACAAGTTCAACTACAAGGGTTCTATAAATATCGTCAGAAAGAATGTCTTCAGCAGATTCTCCCAAACCCAATAAATTTTCAGCACGATCATCTGCAACGGCATTATCGTCGTCTTTTTTACAGGCGTGAAGGGTGAGTAATACGGCAACTAGTAGGAGAAATTTATATAACGAAGTCTTCATGTAAGTGGGCAGAATTTTAGCAAACATACTGTAAATATGGGATTATGAAAATAGCACGCCTTTTTTTAACGCTTTTTTTCTCGGTTTCGTTTGTGGTCGGTGTTTTTAGTGAAAACTTTCAATCGTTATGGTACTGTTGGAGTAAGTTTTGCGAGATAGTCGAAATTTTCACCCTCGGCCATGACATCAAATGTAAAGCCATGCTCCGTAGCAAGAGATTGGAAACGTTGTTGGTCTACGTACAACCACGGAAACGCCTCGGTGGTTTCGCCCTTGTACGACATAGTAAATTCTAGCTCGCCATAATAGCGGTTGGCAGGCACCCAGATACTTCCGTCTGGATTGCGATCGTACATATATTGCAAATCGCTAGAATCGATTAATACTTGGCCGTTGGTGTTTAGAATATGTTTTAAATGTTGAAGAAAATGCGGAACTTGGTCTAATGTTCCAAATATTCCAGTACCATTCATCAGTAGCAGAATAGTATCAAATTTCTCTTCGGAAATATCCAAGATATTGCTTCGGCGTGTGTTTTTTACACCTCGGGCTTCGCATACTTCAACAGCTCCTTCTGAAACATCGACGGCAGTTACCTCAAGCCCTTGGTCTTGTAACCACAAGGCATGGCTACCCGCTCCACAGCCTACATCGAGCACTCGTCCTTTACATAATTGCAGTGCTTTTTGTTCCAATTCGGGCATTTCGGCATAACTTCGGAATAGATACGGAAGTGGTAATTCGTCATCATCGCTTATGTTGGTTGCGGTGATAATGTCTTCTGTGTAGTTTCCTGCATGGTAATCTAGTAGTGCTTTTCCGAAGATATCTTTCATGTGATGGGTAGACAATTTGTACATTTGAAGCATGGAAGAAACCCTGCGGCAGCTCCCACAAAAAGCCAAAGATACGCATAACGAGAACAAGAAGTTTTTTGCCAAACTGAAAAAAAAGCCGCCAAAAAACTTAGATCTTGTCATGCAAGATTTGCACGATGCCGAGTTTGAAAAAACCGACTGTTTGACTTGTGCCAATTGCTGCAAAACTACGGGGCCATTGTTTACAGATAAAGATGTAGCGCGTATCGCGAAGCACTTCCGAATGAAACCGCAAGTTTTTATTGAAACCTATTTGCGAGTTGATGAAGATAATGATTACGTGCTCCAGAGCGTGCCTTGCACTTTTTTGGGAGCCGATAATTATTGTAGTATTTATGACGTACGGCCAAAAGCCTGTCGTGAGTTTCCTCACACCGACCGGAAGAAATTTCAGCAAATATCACACCTCACCTTAAAAAATGTGGCCATTTGCCCAGCGGCTTTCAATATTGTGGAAGACATGAAAAAACGCATCAAATTGTAACTTGCCAATCGGATTTTTTTTTTCACTTCTAACCTGTCTGAGCTTCGTTCGGCGCAAGGCAAGCACCAACGCCAATAAAAGGTTTCAGAACATCGAGTATGGAATATGGAATTAAAACTCAGTATTCAACCAAATGATATTTCAAAAAAATAAGAACTGAAGACTAACGACCAAAGACCAAGAAGCGAATAATTTTATTCATTCTATATCTTCCATTTTCCAGCAGCTGTCACACTGAGTGCCTGTCTCGACGACAAGGCGGAGAGTCGAAGTGCAGCATCCAGCCTTCGCTTACTCATACAATAAATACGGCTGTCGCATCCTGTTGTAATCTTTTAAACCAGCCTGCCAGGTCTTCCTAATTTCACGATAGGTAAAGCCTTGTTCAATTTGCTCTTGTAATTTTTTGGTACCAGCTAATTTGGTAAAGAAATCGTTAAAAAAATCTATTTTACGATCGTTGGCAACGTATGCTTCTATAAGCCATTCTAAATTGAGTTGGTCCATTCTGGGATAGTTCTGAAGATCTTTTCCATGGCACAATTCGCCTTTAAATTTAGGATACTTTGCACCTTCGTTGGCTTGGGGTGTAAATTCGAAGTCATAAAAGCGTTCCGGTAGTGAGGGTGCCCCAAAGACTTGGAACTGCATATCGGTACCCCTTCCTGCACTAATAAAAGTGCCTTCAAAAAAACAAAGACTAGGGTATAAAGTAATCGCCACGTCATTCGGAAGGTTGGGCGATGGCTTTACGGGTAAGGAGTACGTACTGTCGTGGGTATAGCCTTTTAGTTCAATCACGGTCAGGTCGCATTGCGCTGCATTTGCCAACCATTTTTCACCATTTATCATTTGTGCATACTCACCTATGGTCATACCATGCACCACTGGAATTGGATGCATGCCCACAAAACTTTTATGTTCTAATTCCAAAATCGGACCGTCTATATAATGTCCGTTTGGGTTGGGTCGGTCTAAAACAATCAGTGGAATACCTTGTTCTGCGCAGGCTTCCATAACATAGTGCAACGTTGAAATGTAGGTGTAAAAACGGGCGCCCACATCTTGTATGTCGAATACCATGATATCGATACCTTTGAGTTGGGCTACACTGGGTTTTTTATTATTTCCATAGAGCGAAATAATAGGCAATCCGGTAGCCGTGTCTACGCCGTCTTTTACCATCTCACCTGCATCTGCCGTACCTCTAAATCCGTGTTCTGGGGCAAATACAGATTGGATGTTTAGTTGTCTGCCGACTAAAAAATCTACGAGATGCATGTTTTCAATCGTTGCCGTACGCCGACCATCCATGGTGTTTGGTTCGCTTTCAACGCTTACAATGCTGGTTTGGTTGGCCACGATACCAATACTTTTACCTTTCAGCAACGGGAGGTATTGGTTAAACCGATTGGCACCTGTTACAATATCACGGTCGTTGTTAAGCTCAGTAACTTCACCTACTTCCATGGTGGTTGTTGTTTCGGTTTCTTCGGCTTTTTTATCTCTATTGGCATCTTTGGTAACCGCTTTTCCGGTTTCAATAAGATCGTTTAGAGTGCCTGTGTCACCTTCGCTAGTTTCTTTCACGGTACTTCCGCAGGAAAAAAAGATGCTGAACAAGATTAATATGGTATTTTTGAGGAACAATAACCGCATAGCTCAGTTTGTGAATTTCGAATTTTTCATCGCCAGGCGCATCATTGCTGCCAAGGATTATAAAAGTAGTATTTCGGCGCCAATAATAAAAATTGCCATCACGGCAATTGCGCTCGGTATTATCATGATGTTGGTGAGCATCGCCACCACACTGGGTTTCCAGAAAAAAATTCATGAAAAAGTTTCTGCCTTTAACGGTGATATCCTAATCACTAACTACGATACCAACCAGAGTAACGACTCCCAAATTCCTATTAGTAAAAAACAAGCGTTTTATCCGAAATTCAATTCGGTGGAAGGTATTGAGCACATTCAGATTACGGCTTCAAAAGGCGCTGTGATTAGAACCGCCGCCACTTTTGAAGGCGTAGTGGTAAAAGGTGTGGGCACCGATTACAATTGGAGTTATTTTGAAGAATTTTTGCGCGAAGGGAGACTGCCAGATTACTCGGGCGACCTGAATGATGAGATATTGATTTCAGAATACCTTGCCAATCGGTTAGATCTAAAACTGAATGACAAAGTAGTTACCTTTTTCTTGCAACAAGGAGAAACCCAGAAGGCGCGACCCCGCGGATTCGTAATCGTTGGGATTTATAACAGTGGCTTCCAGCAGTTCGATGAGCAATACCTTATTTCAGATATTCGGCATTTGCAGCGGCTCAATAGATGGGAAGACGACCAAATTGGGGCGTTTGAAGTGTTTGTGAGCGATTTTGATAATATCGATCAAGTGGGAGCGCGCGTCTACAAAGAAATTGGTAGTAAGCTCGACGCCGTCACCATACGGCAGAAATACGGTTCTATATTCGAGTGGCTGGATTTATTCGATTTTAACGTGGCGCTAATTATTGGTATCATGATTTTGGTAGCAGGAATTAATATGATCACGGCGCTGTTGGTGCTGATTTTAGAACGTACCCAAATGATTGGGATTTTAAAGGCTCTGGGCAGCAGCGACTGGAGTGTGCGTAAAGTGTTTCTCTACAATGCCATGTATTTGATTTTGGTAGGTCTGTTCTGGGGAAATGTTATCGGTTTAGGATTATTGCTCACGCAAAAGTATTTTAAACTGTTCCCGCTAGATCCCGACACCTATTATGTAACCGAAGCACCTGTCTTTTTAGACTTTGGCTATATTTTGGCGCTCAATGCCGGTACGTTTGTGTTGTGTTTGCTTATGCTGTTGGTGCCGAGTTACATCATCGCCAAGATTTCTCCGGTGAAGGCCATTCGGTTTGAATGATGAAAAAACTCTTTCTTGCTCTTTCCTTTTTTTGAGTTCGTAATATTATTTGTATTTATGTATTCTAACCATTTTAAATTCTATTAGTATGAAGTTTTCGTTACGTCTAGGAGTTATAATCCGCATAGTTGTCATTGGTCTAATAATTTCAAATTGTAGTCTATTTGCGCAAGGGGAATATTTAGTAGAATTAGATAGAACTAACGGAAACCATACCATTTTAACTTCCACACTGCCAGGAATAACATTTGTATTTCCAGACGATAGAGCTTTTAATGAAAGTACAGGAACCTATATATTTCCTAGTTCACTCGTAGATCATAGGTTGTACTCAGTAAATACAATAACAGGTTCTGTAGTGAATAATCCTTTAATTGGAGATATTGCAAAGTTTGAGTTTGACAATAATACGGGCATACTTTATGGAATTGAAAGGGATAATGGAAATGATGAAAAAAGCCTTATTTCCATAAATGCGGCAACGGGAGCCTATACACCTATTGGTAGTCCAATATCTGGTGCGAACGCAGCCTTTTCCGCATTTGATATTAGTACGTATGATGAAACGAATAAAATTTATTATCTCTTAGACCCAACTTCGAGTGCTTCGAGTTCTGTTCTCTTTGGAATAAATGCAACTAACGGAAACGTTATTTCAAGTCCCGTGGTTACGCCTCCAACAGGTGAGAATATTATAAATATTACATTCGATAATGCATCAGGTAACCTGTACGGATTGTTATATGATACCAACGTCAATAAATATTTTTTAATTGAAATAAATCCTACAAGTGCAACGTATACTAAAATTGGCAATGGGACCACTTTTTTTGGTAATGGTAGTGGGAGCGCTACCATTGACGAAGCCAACCAACAGTACATTTTTTTATATACCGATTCAGTTGGTTACAATATCGCCACATTAGACCTGCCAACGGGTAATGAAGTATACAATGAAGTAATTATACCCTATACAAATCAAGATAACTTTTTTAGTATAAAGTATGATCGGGTTCAAGAAAGACTCTTTTCTATCCATTATAGATCTACAAAACTAGCTTTAGATGAAATACAATCAAGTGAAATGGTTACAGTGTTTCCTAATCCAACTACAAAGAATGTTTTCGTAAATATTGAAGGCGATACTTATTTTTCGCTTCATGATATTTCTGGTAAAAAACTAAATGCTGGAATGATATCTAAAGCAAATAATGAAATATCACTTTCCAAGTATACCGCAGGGATGTACTTTTTACATTTGGAATCAGAAAATAGACATACTTTTATGAAAATATTAAAGAAATAGAGCACAAACATTCATTCTTTAATTTGAGACAAATAATGTATACTGCCAACTGCTTATTGTGTTGGAGTTTTGTAATTTTGCGGCACATTTAGCATTTCTATGAAGTACGCAAAGAACATTCTTGAAACTATCGGCGACACGCCATTAGTAAAAATCAATACACTAGCCGAAGATATTCCAGCCTTGGTGTTGGCCAAATACGAGACTTTTAATCCAGGGAATTCGGTGAAGGACCGTATGGCGGTGCAAATGATTGAAGATGCAGAAGCAGACGGCAGATTGAAACCAGGAGGGACCATTATAGAGGGAACCTCAGGAAATACAGGGATGGGCCTCGCCCTCGCTGCGATTGTAAAGGGCTACAAGATGGTTTGTGTTATTAGCGATAAGCAAAGCAAAGAAAAAATTGATATTCTGAAGGCTGTGGGTAGTAAGGTAGTGGTATGCCCAACCAATGTTGCACCCGACGATCCGCGAAGTTATTACTCTACTTCGGCGCGCTTGGCAAAAGAAACACCAAATAGCTGGTATGTCAATCAATATGATAACCCGAGCAATGCCAAAGCACATTACTTGAGCACTGGCCCTGAAATCTGGGAACAGACCGATGGAAAAGTGACCCATTTTATAGTGGGAGTGGGCACGGGCGGAACCATTAGCGGTGTTGGTAAATACCTAAAAGAGCAAAACCCTGATGTAAAAGTATGGGGAATTGATACCTACGGAAGTGTATTTAAAAAATACCACGAAACGGGTGTGTTTGATGAAAATGAAATCTATCCCTATATCACCGAAGGTATTGGCGAAGATATTCTACCTAAAAACGTCGATTTCTCAGTTATTGACGGATTTACCAAGGTAACCGATAAAGATGCGGCCATCTATACCCAAAAATTAGCCAAGCAAGAAGGGATGTTTTTGGGGAATTCTGCGGGAGCGGCCATGAAAGGGATTTTACAACTTAAAGACCATTTTACCAAAGATGATGTCGTCGTGGTTTTGTTTCATGACCATGGAAGTCGATATGTAGGAAAAATGTTTAACGATGAGTGGATGCGTGAGCGCGGATTTGTAGAAGATGAGGTAACTGTAGCTTCAGACCTTATCAAGAACCATGAAGATAAACCATTAGTGACAGTACGTACCGAAGAATTGGTAAGCCATGCTATTGAGCGTATGAAGCAATACAAAATTTCACAAATTCCAGTTGAAGATACCAACGGTTTTGTAGGTGCTTTAGACGAAACAGATTTGCTTCGGAAATATTTAGAAGACAAAGATGTTGCCAACCTTCCTATTAAGGAAGTTATGCATGAGGCGTTTCCGATCGTTCAGAAAAACACTTCGATTGAGGAGGTTTCAAAACTGATTCATAAAAATAACAACGCGGTGTTGGTAGATTTGGGCGATGGAAACTACCATATCATTACCAAGCACGATATTATTAGGGCGCTGTAGGTTTTTTAGTGAGGCGTGAAGAGTGAATAGTAAGTAGTGAAGTGTGAAGTCCATCACCCAACATCCAGCACCTGTCACACTGAGCGGAGTCGAAGTGCAACCTCCAGCACCCAGCACCCAGCACCTGTCACACTGAGCGGAGTCGAAGTGCAACACCCAACACCCAACCTCCAACTTCCATCTTCCAACCTCCATCTTCCAACCTCTAACCTCCAACTTCCATCTTCCATCTTCCATCTTTTTCGTATCTTTAATCTGCTGAAAGCGTTCAGCCACAACTTCCCATAATTTTTTTTCAGATGAAAGAAGATTTTCTTCACTATGTGTGGAAGTTCCAAAAATTTACATCTTCCCATTTTACAACAGTAGCAGGTGAAACCGTTCAGGTAGTATCGCCTGGGCTACATAATTTTAATGCGGGACCTGATTTTTTGAACGCACAACTTGTAATAGACGGTCAATTATGGGCTGGAAATGTTGAACTACACTTGAAATCGTCAGACTGGTATGCGCACCAGCATCATGATGATGAAGGGTATGACAGTGTTTTGCTACATGTGGTTTGGGAATACAATGTCGCTGTTTTTCGAGCCAACGATACCGTAATCCCTACACTAGAATTGAAGCAAATAGTAAAGCCTGCCGCGAAACAAGCCTATCTGAACTTAATAGATAAACAGGCTACCTTTATTAAATGTGAGCAAGAATTTCCTTCTATTGATACATTTATAGTCGATAACTGGTTAGAACGAATGTATCTGGAACGATTGCAGCAAAAAACTGAAACAATATATGCAGGTTTAGATAAAGGTTTCAGCCATTGGGAAGCGCTTCTGTTTCAGCAACTTTCTAAAAATTTCGGTTTAAAAGTAAATGGCGATTCATTTCTGAGTATTGCCAACTCAGTACCTTTTTCCGTAGTGCAAAAATGTAAGGACAATGTACTCACATTGGAAGCCCTGTTGTTTGGGCAAGCTGGTTTGCTTCAAAAAAAGGTTGAAGATGATTATATAAAGAATCTCCAGAACGAATATGCCTTTCTTCAGAAAAAGTTTAAACTCACAAACCAAACGGTGGTGACTCCTAAATTTTTCAGGTTGCGACCACCCAATTTCCCCACAATTCGATTGTCGCAGCTAGCCGTTTTGTATTCGAAAGAGCAACATTTATTTTCTAGGTTGATAGAGGCTACCACAAAAGAGAAGTTGTATGCTATTTTTGAGGTTAAAGCTTCTAGTTATTGGAACTCACATTTCAATTTTGGTACAACATCGCCCCAAAAAGAAAAACGGCTCACGAAAAATTTTATAGACCTATTGCTCATAAATACGGTCATTCCTATCAAATTCTGTTACGCAAAATACCTGGGGCGTGATAATTCAGAAGCCCTATTAGACTTGGCAGCATCGATTTCAGCAGAAAAAAATACGGTCGTGTCCTATTTCAACACGCTCAAACCTATTGCTAAAAACGCTATGCATACACAAGCACTGCTACATTTGAAACGTCATTATTGTGACAACCACCGATGCTTGCAATGCGCCATAGGGATTGAAATATTATCGAAAAACTAAACAAGCTATTGGGCGATGATTCTTCGTCAATTTTTGCTAATTTGCACCTATGCTTACCTTGGTATATAGAATACGGCATTATTTTGAAAAACATGGCTTTTATGTTTCCTCGCGACTTGCAGACCGCCTTGGGATGCGTGTAAAAAGCGTTCGCTTGTTTTTTATTTATGTGTCTTTTGCCACGCTGGGAGTTTGGTTTGCCGTATATCTAACCTTGGCATTTTGGTTGAAATTGAAAGATTTAGTGTACACCAAACGGACATCAGTATTCGATTTATGAGAAGATTATTCGGTTCTAAACTGGCGCTCGCTTTAATTCTCCTAATCACTGTATTTATGATTGGGGTGTTGGGCTACAAACTAATTTCAGATTATACTTGGGTAGACGCGTTTTATATGACCGTCATTACAATAACCACGGTCGGGTACGGTACTATCGGTCAATTATCTCCTGGTGAAAAAGTATTTACCTCGCTCTTAATTCTCACCAGCATTTTTATTGTAGGGTATGCAATTAGTGTGATTACTGAATACATGCTGAGCAAAAACAACATCGGTAACTTAAAAAAGAAAAAAGTGCAACATAAAATAAACGCTTTAAAAGACCATGTAATTGTATGTGGTTTTGGTAGAAATGGAAAGCAGGCCGTTCACAAACTCGCTGCCTACAATAAAGATTTTGTGGTCATCGAAATGAACGAAGACATCGTTTCACGCCAACAGGAAGAAGGAATGCTCTTTATTGAAGGAGACGCCGTAGAAGATGATCTGCTAATACAGGCAGGGATTGAGAAGGCCAGCACATTAATCTGTGCGCTACCTAGTGATGCCGACAACTTATTTATTGTGCTATCGGCACGACAGATCAATTCGAATCTTAAAATCATTAGCCGTGCTACCGAAGATACAAGTTTTCAAAAACTGAAGCTAGCCGGGGCAGATAATGTGATTTTACCAGATAAAATAGGGGGGGATCACATGGCAAACTTAGTGGTGACACCAGATTTAGTTGAGTTTTTAGATAATTTGGCAGTGTCTGGAAGTGGAGATAGTATAAATGTAGAGCAGATCCCTTTTGAAAAAGTATGCCCAGACGGTATTGAGCAAGCAATTCAAGAATTAGACATACGCAGAAAAACAGGCTGTAGCGTTATCGGCTATAAATCGCCCGAAGGAAATTATGTCGTAAACCCTGAACCCTCTTTGGTCGTTATGAAAGATTCAAAATTGATATTAATTGGGCGTCCAGAACAAATTGAAAGCCTAAAAAGTCAATATGGCGTTTAAGAAAAGGTTAACATTTTAACGATGAAAATTTGAAAACGGCCGTTTTTTTTAGCATCTTGCCCAATCGAAAAAAAAGTCTCACCAATAAACCAAATTATGAAGAAATATCTTCTTTCCTTTCTCACGGTACTAACCCCATTATTAACCTTTGCGCAAGATGTTGAGGAAGTAGGGATAGATCAACAGATTGATCAAGCTTTCAAACCTGTTTCCGATTTTTTCTCTTCTGTTATTTTCTTTGAAGTAGCACCAGATACACCTTTTGTGATTGTACTGTTGGTGGGAAGTGCAGCTTTTTTTACTATCTATTTTGGATTTCCGAACATTCGTTTTTTTGGGAAAGCTGTCAATACGGTACGTGGTAAATACGAAGATATCGAGAAATACGGGGCTAAAGAGCTCTACGGTGAAGGTGGAATAGCCCAAGGAACCGATATGACCAAGGTAGATAGCCTTGATAAGCACTTAGAAACGGTAGACGAGCTTGCTGTAGATGGCGATATCGTAGATACCATTCGGGATGAAAGTAGCGATGGAGAAGTAAGTCACTTTCAAGCACTCGCCACGGCAGTTTCTGGAACTGTTGGAAATGGAAATATTGCAGGTGTGGCACTTGCAATCGCATTGGGTGGTCCAGGGGCAACCTTTTGGATGATCGTCTGCGGTCTGTTAGGGATGAGCACAAAATTCGTAGAGTGTACCTTAGGGGTGCAATACCGTGATGTAGGACCCGATGGTACGGTATATGGAGGGCCTATGTATTATCTAAGTAAAGGATTGAAAGAACGCGGATTTGCATGGCTTGGTAAAATAGCTGCAGTATTGTTTGCTATTTTCTGTATTGGTGGGTCATTTGGAGGCGGAAACGCGGCTCAATCTAATCAGGCAACTATTGTAATTAAAGAAATGTTCGATTGGGAAAGCACCTTGGCAGGGACTATTGTAGGAGTTGTACTTGCTATTTTAGTGGGTATCATTATTATTGGTGGTATTAAGCGTATCGCCAAAGTAACCGAAAAAGTTGTTCCGCTAATGGCTGTAATGTACATTATCTGCTGTTTGTATATAATATTCAGTAATTTTTCGCTAATCGATGATGCCATCGGTCTTATAGTAGAGGAAGCTTTTAACCCAACTGCAATTGGAGTAGGAGGTTTAATAGGAGTGTTGTTGGTAGGGTTTAAAAGAGCGGCCTTCTCGAATGAAGCGGGCGCAGGTTCGGCATCAATTGCCCACTCTGCCGTGAAAACAAAATATTCTGCTTCAGAAGGCTTGGTAGCATTGTTAGAACCATTTATCGATACGGTGGTTATTTGCTCTATGACGGCGTTAGTAATTATAATTTTTAACTTTGGCGGAGATGCAGCAGGAGCAACAATTTTCCAGTATGGAGGTGATGGAGCTGGAGGTGTAATGATCGATGGCGTTTCTTATGAAGGTGCTGGTATTACTTCAGAAGCTTTTGCAGCATACATTCCTTACTCTGATGTATTTCTCACCATCGCAGTGGTACTGTTTGCCGTTTCTACCATGATATCGTGGTCGTATTACGGATTACAATCGTGGAAGTATTTATTCGGTCGCGGAAGAGTGGCAGATTTAACGTATAAGTTTTTATTCTTACTATTTGTTGTAATCGGTGCTGCCGCAAGTATGAAATCAATTTGGGATTTCTCTGATGCAATGATTTTTGCAATGGTGTTCCCGAACATGATCGGACTGTACTTCTTGTTCCCAGTGGTGAAAAAACAGTTAAACCGTTATTTAGATGCTATTAAATTAAAACGTAACGCGATAGATGATTAAAACCATCTAACAAATATATTGGTCAACTCCCTTCATTTCAAAAAGGAGAGTTATGCCAAAATCAAACTTACAATCCCACCTTATCTTCAGCCGAAGTGAACGAGGTGGGATTTTGTTTTTAACAGCACTCATTGTGGTGCTCTTAACGACGTATTATTGCATAGATTTTTCCGCGGAAAGCGTCTTAGATGTTTCTTCTTCGGAAATCGTTAAACAACAGCGAATCATCGATTCACTTTATCAAGTTGAACTCGAAGCCCGAAAACCCAAGCTGTATCCTTTCAACCCCAATTTTATAACCGACTACAAAGCCTATACTCTCGGGATGCCTACCGAAGCGTTCGACCGATTAAAAGCATTTCGTGCACAAGGAAAGTGGATCAACAACACAGAAGATTTTAGAAAGGTTACGGGAGTCTCAGGCCAGTGGATAGACAGTATTTCTCCCTATTTTAAGTTCCCAGCATGGGTTACGAGGCCGAAACCTAATTATACATTCAGCAAAATAGTTAATACCCGACGCTCATACGATGAAAAAGTAGATCTAAACATGGCCACCGCTGAAGAACTTCAACAAGTCTCAGGTATTGGTGCCGTACTAAGCGAACGAATTATTGCCTATCGAGATGGCTTGGGAGGTTTTACAGACGATGTGCAGTTGTATGAAGTGTACGGCCTTTCTTCAGAAGTTGTACAGAAAACCAAGCAATTATTTACGGTAAAATCGCCAAAGTCCGTCCAAAAGTGGAATGTCAACACGGCTTCTGCTTCAGATTTGTCAACAATTCCGGGGGTGTCATTCGATTTGGCAAAAGAGATTTGGGAGTTTGTTCGCCTTCGGGAGGGGATCACTTCGTTAGGTGCGTTAGAAAAAATTGAAGGCATCACTGCCAACAAATTAAAGCGAATTCAGTTATATTTGTTCGTTGAATAAAAATCAAAACAAATTTCACAAACCCCAATAAATTACAAGGAACGATGAGCGTATATTTTAGCGAAGAACATGATTTTTTCAGAAAGAGTTTTCAAGATTTCTTACAGAAAGAAGTGGTTCCCCATATTGAGAAGTGGGAAGAAACAGGGCATATAGAACGATTTGTTTGGGAAAAATTTGGCGAGATGGGGTATTTCGGTATCAATTACCCAGAACAGTATGGTGGTATGGACCTAGATTTGTTCTATACCGTGATTTTCTTGGAAGAACTACAGAAAATAAATTCTGGTGGTTTTGCTGCAGCTATGTGGGCACATGCATATTTGGCGATGACCCACCTTAATAAAGAAGGCAACCACGAACAGAAAGAAAAATATTTGGCCCCAAGTATCACCGGCGAGAAAATTGGTTGTCTATGTATTACAGAACCCTTTGGCGGTAGCGATGTTTCGGGTATGCGCACTACGGCGGTAAAAGAGGGCGACTCGTATATCATAAATGGATCTAAAACATTTATAACCAACGGAGTATACAGCGACTACCTAATCGTAGCTGCAAAAACAGCTCCTGAATTGGGCAATAAAGGCATCAGCATTTTTGTGATAGATCGTGATGCAGCTGGGGTTTCAGCAACAAAATTAGACAAGCTGGGTTGGCGCGCCAGCGATACGGGTGAGATTGCATTCGACAACGTAAAAATTCCTGCTGAAAATTTAATGGGTGAAGAGAATAAAGGCTTCCCGTATATTATGCAGCATTTCGCGTTAGAGCGCCTCATTATGGGGATTAACTCACATGCTCGAAGCGAATGGGCGTTAGATTATACCATTGCTTATATGAAAGAACGTACCGCTTTTGGTAAATCGATTTCAAAATTTCAGGCTTTGAGACACCGCGTGGCTCAGATGGCCTCAGAGATTGAAGTTTGTAAAACATTCAATTATGTAACCGCCCAACGTCTCGACAGAGGAGAGTATGTGGTGAAAGAAGCAACCATGTCTAAGCTCATTTCAACCAAAGTAGCCGATGAGGTTGCTTACGATTGCCTGCAGATGTTAGGAGGCTACGGTTATATGGAAGAATATCCACTGGCACGAAACTTGCGCGATAGCAGACTAGGACCCATTGGTGGTGGTACTTCTGAAATTTTGCGTGAAATTATCGCCAAAATGGTAATGGATGGCAAGAACTATAAACCGGCCACATAAATAGTAATGCTGTTTTGGCGAAAATTTTTTCTATTATCGCCAAAATGGTAATGGATGGCAAGAACTATAAACCGGCCACATAAATAGTATTGCTGTTTTGGCGAAAATTTTTTCTATTATCGCCAAAATGGTAATGGATGGCAAGAATTATAAGCCAGCCACTTAAACAGACGTTATGAAAAACAAAACGGCACAGATTTTCTTCGGCCTTGTAGCTGCCTTATGTTGCTTCCAGGTTTCTGCACAGATTGAAATAGAGAACAAAATTGTAGACTTTGGTACGCTCATGCCTATCGAAAGTGCCAGTGTATACGTTCAGGGAACTACTATTGGAGTAGTTAGTAATGTAGACGGTAAGTTCGCATTGTCGATACCCGAAAAATTTGCTAGTGATACTTTGGTGGTTTCTTCCATTGGTTACAAAAGCTTTAAATCGGTCGTTTCAGAATTTGATGGTTCTATGGATATCTATTTAGAAGAAGATGTGGCATCGTTAGATGAAGTATTAATTGTTGCCGAGACACGCCCAAAGACTGGAAACGATATCGTAATCAGGGCAATTGAAGAATTAGAAGATAACTTGCCAGAAATGGCATACCTCCAAAAAGGGTTTCTACGCCATAAAGAACGAAACAAAGTAGAGTACAAATGGCTTATAGAAAGTGCGCTTACCGTGTATGATTCTAGTTATGCGGCAGGAGCCAAAGACCATTTAAAAATCAACATAGACGAAAATCGAAAGAGTTACGACCTGCGCGATGTAGATAGCCTTTACGCATATACTGCCTTTCTTAAGAAAAGAACCAACAATAGAAACTTAAGGGCTAAAAACTTAAGAAGAGATACTATTAAAACGGCTTCCTTGGTAAAGGCTATTCGTTGGAACGACGAACGTGTAAATGGATTGGACAATCTCTTTAAAGGAAAGCTGAACATGGTCCGTAATGCCAATGCTACAAGTGCCTTATTCGGGAAGAATATGTTGGATAGACACCAGTTCAGGCTGGATACCGTTTTAGTTGAAAACGATCGGAAATTATATAAGATTGAAATTTCAAAAGGAGAAGATTACGTTGGTTTGAATACGCCTGGGATGTATAATGAAGGGTTTGAACCAAAAGGTTGGCTCTACATTTACTGGGACACCTTTGCTTTCAAAAAGATTGAATACGAATTGGTGGCGGCTTCAAAAGAACAAAAAAGCAGGAGTAAGAGTTTGTTTGGAACATTGCTAAACCATAAATTGGTGATTAACTACCAAGAATTTGAAGGAAAAATGTATCCAAACTATATTTATTATGAAACTCCAAAATTGGTAAATATAGGAGACCGTTCGTCAGACCAGTTTGTAGAAGGTCGTGAAGCTTTCAACGAAAACAAAGATGAACGTTACTACAATACCATTCAGGAAATTGTTTTTACTGAAGTAATCCAGGACCGCGAACAGATCGCCCAAGAGTTGGATAAAGAATGGTCTGAAGATATTTTTTCGCCACGACCGTATAATAAAGAATTCTGGAAAAACTACAACGTATTACTTGAAAGCGAAGAAGAAGAAAAGCTAATTCAGGACCTGAGCAAAAGAGCATCTTTGTTCAAGCAATAAAAAAACTTCCAACTCATAACTCATAACTCATAACTATTTTATATTTTTGCCATCCCAAAAGAGAGGAGGTGATGACACTATGTTAATAATACCAGTAAAAGACGGAGAAAATATCGATAGAGCCCTAAAGCGTTTCAAGCGTAAGTTTGACCGTACAGGAACGATGCGTCAGCTACGTGCAAGACAGCAGTTTACGAAGCCGTCAGTAAAGCGCAGAGCTCAGATACAAAAAGCCGAGTACATTCAGCATCTTAGAGATCAGGAAGAAATCTAGATTCCATTTCTCCATTAGGATATAAAACAAATCCGTTGTGCAATTCGTACAACGGATTTTTTTGTTCCCGAAACTTACTTACCTTTAAATCGAAGCTAATAAAACAAGTTCAGGTGCCCTTTAAAAAATTCACAGATTATTTGCTTTTAGAAAAGCATTATTCCGAACATACGGTCAAAGCCTATTTAAACGACCTAGAGACTTTTTCAGTATTTGCTAAAGAGCACTATGGATATGATGATATTAAAGAAGTGAATTATGGTGTGATTCGAAGTTGGATTGTTTCTTTGGTCGATTCAGGAATTGCCAATCGAAGTGTTAATAGGAAAGTTTCTTCGCTAAAAACCTATTATAAATTCCTTTTAAAAACTAAGCAGATTGAAGCTACACCTTTGGCACAACATAAAGCATTGAAAACTTCAAAGAAAATTCAGGTACCCTTTTCTGAAACAGAAATTGAATCGGTACTCGAGCTTTTAGATAAAGAAACTGGTTTTGAAGGTTTGCGTAATAAACTCATGGTAGAGTTGTTTTACGCTACGGGCATGCGTAGGGCTGAGTTGGTAGGGTTGAAGCTCACCGATATTTCAATAGCGCAAAAAACAATAAAGGTATTGGGTAAGCGCAATAAAGAACGGGTAATACCTATGTTGGCCCCGGTGATGAAAACATTGCAACGCTATTTGGAGGAGAGGAGCCAATTGCCTGAGATAAAAGATGCCTCGTACGTGTTTTTATCTGCCAAGGGCGTTAAAATATATGAAACACTTGTGTATCGGGTCATAAATAATTATTTTAGTAAGGCGTCTGCGAAACTAAAAAAGAGTCCGCACATTTTGCGACATTCTTTTGCTACACATCTTTTAAACGAAGGCGCCGATATTAATGCGGTTAAAGAACTGCTAGGGCATGCTAGCCTCGCTTCAACGCAAGTATACACACATAACAGTATTGCGCAATTGAAACAAGTTTACAAAGATGCCCACCCCCGAAACTCAAAATAGTGATGAACCCTAAAATGTAGTTGTATGAAGGTAAATGTGCAAGCCCCAAATTTCACGGTAAAAGAAAGTCTAATTCAGTTTTTGGAAAAACGATTGCAAAAGTTGGAACAATTTTACGACAAGATTGTATATGCAGATGTTTTTTTGAAAGTTCAGAAGACCAGTGAAAAGCAAAACAAAATTACTGAAATCATTTTGAGCGTACCTGGTAGTGACCTGATTTGCAAGAAGGAATCTAAGACCTTTGAAGCCGCCATAGACGAATGCATTCAATCGTTAGAACGGCAGTTAAAAAAGCGAAAGCAAAAACAACGTGCTTATGCGTGATTTTTTTTTTGAAAAATGTTTTGTGGAAAAAATAAATTCTATACATTTGCAGTCCGTTAGAAATAGCGGACTTTTTTATGCTGAAATTTGAGGCATAAAAAGGGTAAAAAGCCGATGTAGCTCAGCTGGCTAGAGCAGCTGATTTGTAATCAGCAGGTCGTGGGTTCGAGTCCCTCCATCGGCTCCTGAAAATTTGAAAGTTGTATCAGGAAATTGACTGAGTTTTAGAGATGAAACAAAAGTTGATTTGGGACGAGAAGTTTATCCTGAGCTTTGTCGAAGGGAATCCCTCCATCGGCTCTTGAAAAGAGAAGTTCTTTTGAAATATTTTTTAGGAAATCAAGGCTTTTAAAAAGTTGAAAATTTCCGAAGGTCCGGGGAGATACTCAAGCGGCCAACGAGGGCAGACTGTAAATCTGCTGACTACGTCTTCGCAGGTTCGAATCCTGCTCTCCCCACTAAGATTTAAAATAAGAGTCCGTCAAAAGCTCGCTTTTGTAAGGAGTCGTTTTTAAATCTTGGTTCGGGGTCACCCGAACAGGATCACCGATCCGCCGCAGGCGGAGAGGTAATCCAACTGAACTCAAAGAGGTTTGGTGAAACGGATCACGATCTGCCAGAGGCGGAGAGGTAATCCAACTGAACTCAAAGAGGTTTGGTAAAACGGATCACGATCCGCCAGAGGCGGAGAGGTAATCCAACTGAACTCAAAGAGGTTTGGTAAAACGGATAACCGATCAGCCTCAGGCGGAGAGGTAATCGAAAATAAAGGTTGCGATTTGACTTTAAATTCTATACCTTTGCAGCCCGATTTCGGGATGGAATTGAAATAATGAAATAAATAAGCGGGAGTAGCTCAGTTGGTAGAGCGTCAGCCTTCCAAGCTGAATGTCGCCAGTTCGAACCTGGTCTCCCGCTCTAAAGTTGTCCTGTATATGCAGGTCTTTTCCTTAAAAAAAATGCCTCTCTGAGGCTTTTGGGGGTTAGAGAAATATACACTTTACGCCGGTGTAGCTCAGGGGTAGAGCGTTTCCTTGGTAAGGAAGAGGTCATGAGTTCAAATCTCATCATTGGCTCAACACAACAAATAATTGAACACTAATATATAACTAAGAATTAAATTAATACAAAATGGCAAAAGAAACATACGATCGGTCGAAACCGCACTTAAACGTAGGTACTATTGGACACGTAGATCACGGTAAAACAACGTTAACTGCTGCAATTACAAAAGTATTGGCAGATGCAGGTTATTCTCAAGCTTCTGCTTTTGATCAAATTGACAACGCTCCAGAAGAAAAGGAAAGAGGTATTACAATTAACTCTTCACACGTTGAGTACGCAACGGCAAACCGTCACTACGCACACGTAGATTGTCCAGGTCACGCCGATTACGTAAAGAACATGGTAACTGGTGCTGCTCAAATGGACGGTGCTATCTTGGTGGTTGCTGCAACTGATGGTCCGATGCCACAAACACGTGAGCACATCCTTTTAGGACGTCAGGTAGGTATTCCACGTATCGTTGTGTTTATGAATAAAGTAGACATGGTTGATGATGATGAATTACTTGAGCTAGTAGAAATGGAAATCAGAGATTTGCTTTCTTTCTACGAGTATGATGGTGATAATGGTCCTGTAATTGCTGGTTCTGCTCTTGGAGCATTGAACGGTGAGCAAAAGTGGGTTGATACTGTAATCGAATTGATGGAAGCAGTAGATACTTGGATCGAAGAGCCACAGCGTGAAATCGACAAGCCTTTCTTGATGCCGATTGAAGATGTATTCTCTATTACAGGTCGTGGAACTGTTGCTACAGGTCGTATCGAAACTGGAGTTGCTAACACTGGAGATCCTGTTGAGATTATCGGTATGGGAGCTGAGAAGTTAACTTCTACAATTACTGGTATTGAAATGTTCCGTCAAATCCTTGATAGAGGTGAGGCAGGAGATAACGCTGGTATTCTTTTAAGAGGTATTGAAAAGAATCAAATCTCTAGAGGTATGGTAATCACTAAGCCTGGATCTGTAACACCACATGCTAAGTTTAAAGCTGAGGTTTATGTTCTTAAGAAAGAAGAAGGTGGACGTCACACTCCATTCCACAACAATTACCGTCCGCAGTTCTACGTACGTACAACTGACGTAACTGGAAACATTAGTCTTCCTGATGGAGTTGAAATGGTAATGCCTGGTGATAACTTGACTATCCACGTTGATCTTATCCAACCAATCGCAATGAACGTTGGTCTTCGTTTTGCAATCCGTGAGGGTGGTAGAACAGTAGGTGCCGGTCAGGTTACTGAAATCCTAGACTAATTTAGTATATATATAAAGGTAAAGGTGTTCCGTCTTAGACGGAACGCCTTGACTTTTATAACGGGTGTAGCTTAGTTATTGTGTCAATAACCATGACTAAAACCTAACAAACGGGTTTAGCTCAGTTGGTAGAGCACTGGTCTCCAAAACCAGGTGTCGGGAGTTCGAGTCTCTCAACCCGTGCAGAGCAAAAGATTGTGAGACGAGAAGTTCATGCTGAGCTTGTCGAAGTAAGTCTCTCAACCCGTTCAGAGCAAAGGATTGTGAGACGAGAAGTTCATGCTGAGCTTGTCGAAGTAAGTCTCTCAACCCGTGCAGAGCAAAGGATTGTGAGGCGAGAAGTTCATGCTGAGCTTGTCGAAGTAAGTCTCTCATTAAGTTTACACTGAGCAAAGGCGAAGTGTGTATAGTTGAAGTGTACTTCAATACAATATAAAACCCATTACAATGGTAAACTATATTAAAGAATCATATAACGAACTCAAGAACCATGTGTCATGGCCTGCTTGGGGAGAAGCGCAAAAATTAACAGTAATCGTTGCTGTATTTTCTGTGATATTAGCCTTGGCAGTATTTGGTGTAGACCAAGTATTTAGTGGCGTTATAGAGAAATATTTTGAATGGATTAAGTCGTAAATATGACCGAAACGAAAAGCACAAAAAGGTGGTATGTAGTTCGTTCTGTTAGCGGACAAGAGAACAAGATAAAATCGTATATCGAAAGTGAAATTACACGATTAGATTTACAAGATTATATCGAGCAGGTTCTTGTTCCTACGGAAAAGGTTATACAAATTCGCAATGGAAAAAAGACGAACAAAGAACGTGTTTATTTTCCGGGTTATATCATGATTCAAGCGAGTTTGGCTGGTGAAATCCCCCACATTATTAAATCGATTAACGGAGTTATCGGCTTTCTGGGTGAAACCAAAGGCGGTGATCCGGTACCACTTCGCCAATCTGAAGTGAATAGGATGTTAGGAAAAGTTGATGAACTTTCAGTTCAAGATGATAACGTAAACATTCCTTATATCATCGGTGAAACGGTAAAAGTAATCGATGGTCCGTTTAACGGTTTCAACGGAACAGTTGAGAAGATAAACGAAGAAAAGCGTAAGCTAGAAGTTATGGTGAAGATTTTCGGAAGAAAAACACCTTTAGAACTTAGCTATATGCAAGTTGAAAAAGTATAATTGTTACACGCTATAAATAGGTTTTTTCTTAGGCTTCCACTTTAGAAAAACCAAATTTTTAAACTTAAACAATGGCAAAAGAAGTAGATAAAGTAGTAAAACTGCAAGTTCGCGGAGGAGCGGCAAACCCATCTCCACCAGTTGGACCAGCATTGGGTGCTGCCGGTGTGAATATCATGGAATTCTGTAAGCAATTTAACGGAAGAACCCAAGATAAGCAAGGAAAAGTATTGCCTGTACAGATTACGGTGTATAAAGATAAGTCGTTCGACTTTGTTATTAAAACACCTCCTGCTGCAGTACAGATTCTTGAGGCTGCCAAAGCTAAAAAAGGCTCTGGTGAACCACACATCAACAAAGTAGCAACCATTACTTGGGACCAAGTAAAGGCAATTGCAGAAGACAAAATGCCAGATCTTAACGCATTTACCGTTGAGTCTGCCATGAAAATGGTAGCAGGTACTGCAAGATCTATGGGAGTTAAAGTAAAAGGAGCAGCTCCTTTTTAATCCAAAAAAAGAATCTATAAAATGGCAAGATTAACAAAAAAGCAAAAGGAAGCTGTACAGAAAGTGGAAGATCGTTCTTACACTGTAGCTGAAGCTTCTGCTTTAATAAAAGAGATCACCAACGTAAATTTTGATGCCTCTGTAGACCTAGCGGTACGCCTTAACGTGGATCCACGTAAAGCGAACCAAATGGTACGAGGCGTTGTTACCTTACCACACGGTACAGGTAAAGATGTGAAGGTGCTAGCATTGGTAACTCCAGACAAGGAGGCCGAAGCTACAGAAGCTGGAGCAGATTTCGTTGGATTAGACGAGTACCTCGAAAAAATCAAAGGAGGTTGGACAGATGTTGACGTGATTGTAACCATGCCAAGTGTAATGGGTAAATTAGGTCCGTTAGGACGTGTATTAGGTCCTCGTGGCTTGATGCCAAACCCAAAGACTGGTACGGTAACGATGGACGTTGCTAAAGCTGTTTCTGATGTGAAAGCTGGTAAAATCGACTTTAAGGTAGATAAAACCGGTATTGTTCACGCAGCAATCGGGAAAGCATCTTTCGATGCAGAGAAAATTGCAGGAAACGCACGAGAATTATTAACCACATTGGTAAAACTGAAACCTCAAGCTGCAAAAGGAGTTTACATTGAGAGCATTTATATGTCTTCTACAATGTCACCTTCAGTTGCAATTGATACTAAAAGATTTACTGAGCAGTAAACACTGAAGATATGACTAGAGAAGAAAAATCACAAGTAATTGAAACCTTGACTGCACAGTTATCTGAAAATGCTACTATTTATTTAGCAGATATATCAGGCTTGGATGCAGGAACTACCTCTAACTTACGTCGCGCTTGTTTTAAAGCAGGAGTAAAGTTAAACGTGGTAAAAAATACCTTGCTTGCAAAAGCAATGGAAGCTTCAGATAAAGACTTTGGTGAATTAACCGGAGTATTGAAAGGAAACACTTCTTTAATGGTAGCAGAAGCAAGTAATGCACCTGCTAAGGTTATTAAAGAATTCAGAAAAAAATCTGATAAGCCTTTACTGAAAGGAGCTTTTATTGAAGAAGCAATTTACGTAGGAGATAACCAACTAGACGTTCTTGTAGACATCAAGTCGAGAGAAGAGCTTATTGGAGATATCATCGGATTACTACAGTCTCCTGCCAAGAATGTTATTTCTGCGCTTAAGAGTAGCGGTGGTACCATTGCAGGTATTGTAAAGACCCTATCTGAAAGAGAAGGGTAACCAACATTAGCACTAATTAAATTATATAAATTAAAATTATTTTTAAAACGATAGAAAATGGCAGATTTAAAAGATTTCGCAGAACAACTAGTTAACTTAACCGTAAAAGAGGTTAATGAATTAGCTACTATATTAAAAGATGAGTACGGTATCGAGCCTGCTGCTGCAGCTGTTGCTGTTGCTGCTGGTGGTGGTGCTGCAGGTGGCGAAGCCGCTGAAGAGCAATCAGAATTCGATGTAATTCTTAAGGCCGCTGGAGGTTCTAAATTAGCAGTTGTAAAACTTGTTAAAGAACTTACTGGTGCTGGTCTTAAAGACGCTAAAGAATTAGTAGATAACGCACCTTCTCCAATTAAGGAAGGTATCGCTAAAGACGAAGCTGAAGCACTTAAAGCTCAATTAGAAGAAGCAGGAGCAGAGGTTGAGCTTAAGTAAGCCAACCACACTTCGAACCTTAAGGTTTAGGTCTTCCCCCCGATACTAATCGGGGCGGAATAGACCTAAACCATTTTGCGTATATAAAGGTGAGCATTAAATGAGTATACGCACACACCCATAATTTTAATTAAAATTCCGTCCATAGATGTCAGCAACGCAAACTGAAAGATTGAATTTTTCCTCTGTACAGAACAAGCCGGAGTATCCGGACTTTTTGGACATACAGATCAAATCCTTTCAGGATTTTTTCCAGTTGGAAACCAAGTCAGAAGAAAGAGGTCAAGAAGGGTTATATAAGACCTTCTTAGAGAATTTCCCGATTACAGACACCCGTAATCAATTTGTACTAGAATTTTTAGATTATTTCGTAGACCCACCAAGATACTCCATCCAAGAGTGTATCGAGCGTGGTCTTACCTACAGTGTGCCGTTAAAGGCGCGTCTAAAATTGTACTGTACAGACGATGAACACGAAGATTTTGAAACCATCGTACAAGATGTGTACTTAGGAACTATTCCTTACATGACACCATCTGGTACCTTCTGTATCAATGGTGCAGAACGTGTGGTAGTTTCACAGTTACACCGTTCGCCTGGTGTGTTCTTTGGACAATCATTCCATGCCAATGGAACGAAGCTTTATTCAGCTCGTGTAATTCCTTTTAAAGGTTCATGGATTGAATTCGCTACCGATATCAATAGCGTTATGTACGCTTATATCGACAGAAAGAAAAAATTACCTGTAACTACGCTTTTCCGTGCTATCGGTTTTGAAAGAGACAAGGATATCCTTGAAATCTTTGACCTTGCAGAAGAAGTAAAAGCGTCTAAAACAGGATTGAAGAAATACTTAGGCCGCAAATTGGCTGCCCGTGTGCTTAAAACATGGCACGAAGACTTTGTAGATGAAGATACGGGTGAAGTAGTTTCTATTGAGCGTAACGAAATCGTTCTAGATCGTGATACAGTTCTTGAAAAAGAGCATATCGAAGAGATTCTAGATTCTGGCTCAAAAACTATCTTATTGCACAAGGAAGATAATCAGCAAGCAGATTATGCGATTATCCACAATACCTTGCAAAAAGATCCTACCAACTCTGAAAAAGAAGCGGTAGAGCATATTTACAGACAATTACGTAATGCCGAGCCGCCAGATGAAGAAACGGCGCGTGGTATCATCAACAAGTTGTTCTTCTCAGACCAGAGATACAACTTGGGTGAAGTAGGGCGTTACCGAATGAATAAAAAATTACAGTTGGATATCGAAATGGACAAGCAAGTCTTGACCAAGCAAGATATCATTACGATTGTAAAATATTTAATCGAACTGATCAACTCTAAGGCAGAGATTGATGATATTGACCACCTTAGTAACCGTCGTGTACGTACCGTAGGGGAGCAATTATCGTCTCAGTTTGGTGTGGGTCTTGCCCGTATGGCAAGAACCATCCGTGAGCGTATGAACGTTCGTGACAATGAGGTGTTTACTCCAATCGATTTGATTAATGCGAAGACCTTGTCTTCTGTAATCAACTCTTTCTTCGGAACGAACCAGTTGTCGCAGTTTATGGACCAAACCAACCCACTGGCAGAAATTACGCACAAGCGTCGTCTGTCTGCACTAGGGCCAGGGGGTCTATCGAGAGAGCGTGCCGGATTTGAGGTTCGTGACGTTCACTATACCCACTACGGAAGGTTGTGCCCAATTGAAACTCCGGAAGGACCGAACATTGGATTGATTTCTTCACTTTCAGTTTATGCGAAAGTGAACAACTTAGGTTTTATCGAAACACCCTACCGTAAGGTTGAAAATGGTAAAATCGATTTTAAAAATGAAGCCCAGTACCTTTCCGCAGAAGAGGAAGAAGGACAGCTTATTGCACAAGCGAATATTCCGCTAAGCAAAGATGGAAAAATTGATACCGATCGTGTTATTGCACGTATGGAAGGTGACTTCCCGGTAGTAGATCCAACTACTGTGAACTACGCCGATGTTGCACCAAACCAGATTTCGTCAATTTCAGCATCTTTAATTCCTTTCTTGGAGCATGATGATGCAAACCGTGCCTTGATGGGATCTAACATGATGCGTCAGGCAGTACCATTATTGCTTGCAGATTCTCCAATTGTAGGAACAGGTCTTGAGCGCCAAGTGGCTTCAGATTCTCGAGTATTGATCAATGCCGAAGGTGATGGAGTGGTAGAATATGTAGACGCAAATGAAATCACCATTAAATACGACCGTTCAGAAGAAGAACGTATGGTTAGCTTTGATGGAGATTCTAAAACATACCAATTAGTTAAGTTCAGAAAGACAAACCAAAGTACTTCTATCAACTTGAAACCTATCGTAAGTAGAGGTGACCGTGTTGCTAAGGGGCAGGTTTTATGTCAAGGGTACGCTACCGAAAAAGGGGAGCTGGCACTTGGACGTAACATGAAAGTAGCCTTTATGCCTTGGAAAGGGTATAACTTTGAGGATGCGATCGTGATTTCTGAAAAAGTGGTTCGTGACGATATCTTTACGTCTATTCACATCGATGAGTATTCGTTAGAAGTTCGTGATACCAAATTGGGTAATGAAGAATTAACAAACGACATCCCGAACGTTTCTGAAGAGGCTACAAAAGACCTTGATGAAAACGGAATGATTCGCGTGGGTGCAGAAGTAAAACCTGGTGATATATTAATAGGTAAGATTACTCCAAAAGGAGAAAGCGATCCTACACCAGAAGAAAAACTACTTCGCGCCATCTTTGGTGACAAAGCAGGTGATGTGAAAGATGCATCATTGAAAGCGTCGCCATCGCTTCGTGGAGTTGTAATTAATAAAAAATTGTTCGCACGTGCTATCAAAGATAAGCGCAAGAGAGCAAAAGATAAAGAAGACATCGCTGCATTAGAAGTGCAGTACGATGCTAAGTTTGACGCCTTAAAAGATGTGTTGGTTGAAAAGCTATTCGCAATTGTAGGCGGAAAAACAGCACAAGGTGTTACCAACGATTTAGGTGAAGTGGTATTCCCGAAAGGAAAGAAATTTACCTTAAAAATGTTGAACGCTGTAGATGATTATACCCACTTAGTAGGTGGAACATGGACTACAGACGACGATACCAACGCTATGGTTCGCGACTTGATGCACAATTACCGTATCAAAGAAAACGACCTGCAAGGAAATTTACGTCGTGAGAAGTTTACCATCTCTGTAGGAGACGAATTACCTTCTGGAATCTTAAAACTTGCAAAAGTATACATCGCTAAAAAGCGTAAACTGAAAGTGGGTGATAAGATGGCAGGACGTCACGGTAACAAAGGTATTGTTGCACGTATCGTTCGTGAAGAAGATATGCCGTTCTTAGAAGACGGAACACCAGTAGATATCGTGTTGAACCCACTTGGGGTACCTTCACGTATGAACATTGGTCAGATTTATGAAACGGTATTAGGATGGGCCGGACAGAAATTGGGTAGAAAATATGCGACTCCAATTTTCGACGGTGCAACCATAGACCAGATCAACGAATTGACCGACGAAGCTGGAATTCCGAGATACGGACATACCTACCTTTATGATGGTGGTACAGGACAGCGTTTCGATCAGCCAGCTACAGTTGGTGTGATCTACATGCTGAAATTAGGACACATGGTAGACGATAAAATGCACGCGCGTTCTATCGGACCATACTCATTAATTACGCAGCAACCATTAGGTGGTAAAGCACAATTTGGTGGTCAGCGTTTTGGAGAGATGGAAGTTTGGGCACTAGAGGCGTATGGAGCTTCAAGTACCCTTAGAGAAATATTGACGGTAAAGTCTGATGATGTCATCGGTAGAGCCAAAACCTACGAGAGTATCGTAAAAGGTGAAACCATGCCAGAACCAGGATTACCAGAATCTTTCAACGTACTTATGCACGAATTGAAAGGTCTGGGTCTGGACATTAGATTAGAAGAGTAACAACAGTTGGCAGTAGCAGTACGCAGTATTCACTTCGTACTGCAAACTGCTACTGATTACTGAAAACTCATTACTCAATACTGAAGCAAAGCATTATGGCAAGAAATAATAACGAACAACAACAGAAGAAATTTAATAAGATTTCTATTGGTTTAGCATCACCAGAATCTATTCTGGCTGAATCTCGTGGAGAGGTGCTAAAACCTGAAACTATAAACTACCGTACGCACAAACCAGAGCGTGACGGATTGTTCTGTGAGCGTATTTTTGGTCCTGTAAAGGATTATGAGTGTGCCTGCGGAAAATACAAGCGAATTCGATATAAAGGAATTGTTTGTGACCGTTGTGGGGTAGAGGTTACTGAAAAGAAAGTACGTCGTGACCGTGTAGGGCATATCAACTTGGTAGTTCCTGTGGCGCACATCTGGTACTTTAGAAGTTTACCAAACAAAATTGGATACCTTCTTGGGTTACCATCTAAGAAGTTAGACATGATTATTTACTACGAACGTTATGTAGTAATTCAACCGGGTATTGCGAAGAACGAAGAAGGAGAGCCCGTTCAGAAAATGGATTTCCTAACGGAAGAGGAATACCTTAATATATTAGACAGCCTCCCGCAGGAGAATTTGTACTTAGAAGATAGCGACCCAAATAAGTTTATTGCGAAAATGGGAGCCGAGTGTTTAATCGAGCTGTTACAGCGTATCGATCTAGACGCCTTATCTTTTGAGCTACGTCACAAAGCAAACAACGAAACATCTAAGCAACGTAAAACGGAAGCGTTAAAGCGTTTACAAGTTGTTGAAGCATTGCGTGAAGCAAACAACAATCGTGAAAACAATCCTGAGTGGATGATCATGAAGGTTGTCCCTGTAATTCCGCCAGAATTACGTCCGTTGGTGCCATTAGATGGGGGTCGTTTTGCGACTTCAGATTTGAACGATCTGTACCGTCGTGTAATTATCCGTAACAACCGTCTGAAGCGTTTGATGGAGATTAAAGCTCCTGAGGTAATTTTACGTAACGAAAAGCGTATGTTGCAAGAATCTGTAGATTCATTGTTTGACAATACGCGTAAATCTTCAGCCGTAAAAACCGATAGCAACCGTCCGTTGAAATCTCTTTCAGACTCACTGAAAGGAAAGCAAGGACGTTTCCGTCAGAACCTTCTTGGTAAGCGTGTAGATTATTCAGCACGTTCGGTAATTGTTGTAGGACCCGAATTGAAATTATTCGAATGTGGTCTTCCGAAGGATATGGCAGCAGAACTCTACAAGCCTTTCGTAATCAGAAAACTGATTGAAAGAGGGATTGTAAAGACCGTAAAATCTGCGAAGAAAATTATAGATAAAAAAGAACCAGTGGTTTGGGATATCTTGGAAAACGTCTTGAAAGGACATCCAGTATTACTGAACCGGGCTCCTACGTTGCACCGTTTGGGTATCCAAGCGTTCCAGCCTAAACTTATTGAAGGTAAGGCAATCCAACTACACCCATTGGTATGTACGGCATTTAATGCCGATTTCGATGGTGACCAGATGGCGGTACACCTTCCATTAGGCCCAGAAGCAATTTTGGAAGCACAATTATTAATGTTGGCATCGCACAATATCTTGAACCCTGCAAATGGTAGCCCAGTAGCGGTACCTTCTCAGGATATGGTATTGGGTCTGTATTATATGACCAAACTGCGTAAAACCGACGACCAGTACACGGTAAAAGGTGAAGGACTTACGTTCTACTCTGCTGAAGAAGCAATCATTGCTTACAACGAGAAGCGCGTAGACTTAAATGCTGAAATTAAAATCCGTACCAAAGATTTTAACGAAGAAGGTGAATTGGTGAAACAAATCATTACTACCACCCTAGGTCGTGTGATCTTTAATGAGCAAGTACCAGAAGAAGCTGGATACATTAACCAGGTATTGACTAAAAAATCACTTCGTGATATTATTGGTGATATCTTGGCAGTTACCAGCGTGCCTAGAACAGCAGCTTTCCTTGACGAAATTAAGTCGTTAGGATATAAGTTTGCATTCGAGGGCGGACTCTCATTTAGTTTAGGTGATATTATTATTCCTGCTGAAAAGCAGCAAATGATTGATGATGCAAATTCACAGGTAGACAGTATTGTAGGGAACTACAATATGGGTCTTATCACCAACAACGAGCGTTACAACCAGGTAATTGATATTTGGACGGCAACCAATGCTGAGTTAACCGAACTTTCGATGAAGCGTATCCGAGAGGACCAACAAGGGTTCAACTCGGTGTATATGATGCTTGATTCTGGAGCACGTGGATCTAAAGAACAGATTCGCCAGCTTACAGGGATGCGTGGTCTGATGGCCAAGCCGAAGAAATCGAACTCTGGTGGAGGTGAAATTATTGAAAACCCGATTCTTTCTAACTTTAAAGAAGGTCTTTCAATTTTAGAATACTTTATCTCAACACACGGTGCCCGTAAGGGTCTTGCAGATACCGCATTAAAAACGGCAGATGCAGGATACTTAACCCGTCGTTTGGTAGATGTTTCACAAGATGTGATCATCAACACTGAAGATTGTGGTACTCTTCGAGGTATCGAAGTTTCAGCTTTGAAGAAAAACGAAGAAGTTGTGGAATCATTAGGCGCTCGTATTGTTGGGCGTACTTCGTTGAACGACGTAGTGAATCCGTTGACAAAAGAGGTGTTGGCAAATGCAGGCGACCATATTTCGGAAGCCATTGCAAAAACCATCAACGAATCTCCTATAGAAAGTATTGAAGTTCGTTCTCCATTAACGTGTGAGGCGAAAAAAGGTATCTGTGCACAATGTTACGGACGTAACCTAGCGACCAATAAAATGGTTCAGCGAGGTGAAGCTGTAGGTGTTGTGGCAGCACAATCTATTGGTGAGCCAGGAACACAGCTTACGTTGCGTACCTTCCACGTGGGTGGTATTGCTGGTAACATTTCCGAAGAAAATAAGCTAACCGTTAAATTTGATGGTAAAGCTGAAATCGAAGATCTGAAAACTGTGAAAGGTGAAGATGCTGACGGTAAGACGGTAGATATCGTGATTTCACGTACTTCAGAATTGAAGTTGATTGACGAGAAAACAGGAATTACCCTAAGTACCAATAACATTCCTTACGGTTCAACCATTTTTGTAAAAGATGGCCAAAAACTGGAAAAAGGAGATGTGGTATGCCAGTGGGATCCATATAACGGTGTGATTATTTCAGAATTTGCTGGTAAGATCAAGTACGAGAATATCGAACAAGGTGTTACATACGCAGTTGAAATTGATGAGCAGACCGGTTTCCAAGAAAAAGTAATTACTGAATCTAGAGATAAGAAGAAAATCCCAACTTTACAGATTGTAGGAAAGAAAGACGAAGTAATTCGTTCGTACAACCTTCCAGTAGGGGCATTACTGTCTGTAGATGATGGTGATAAAATCAAGATTGGTAAAATCTTGGTGAAGATTCCACGTAAATCTGCGAAAGCGGGTGATATTACGGGAGGTCTTCCACGTGTAACTGAATTATTCGAGGCACGTAACCCATCAAATCCAGCTGTAGTTAGTGAAATTGACGGTGTTGTTTCCTTCGGAAAGATTAAGCGTGGTAACCGTGAGATCATTGTAGAATCTAAGCTAGGTGAAATCAAGAAATACTTGGTGAAGCTGAGCAACCAGATCTTGGTGCAGGAGAACGATTACGTTCGTGCGGGGATGCCACTTTCTGATGGTTCGATCACTCCAGAAGATATCTTACGTATTAAAGGCCCATCAGCAGTACAACAATACTTGGTGAACGAAGTTCAAGAGGTATACCGACTGCAAGGGGTGAAGATTAACGATAAGCACTTCGAAGTTGTAGTAAGACAAATGATGCGTAAAGTGCGAATTGTAGATCCGGGAGATACAACGTTCCTAGAAAACCAATTGGTACATACTTATGACTTTATTGAAGAAAACGATAAGATTTTCGGAATGAAAGTCGTAGAAGATGCAGCCGACTCTGAGAACTTGAAAGAAGGACAAATCATTTCTCCTCGCGATTTACGTGATGAGAACTCGATTTTACGTCGTAACGACAAAGCCTTGGTAGTAGCACGTGACGCAGTGAATGCAACTGCAACACCAATATTGCAAGGTATTACCAGAGCATCGTTACAGACCAAGTCGTTTATTTCTGCAGCATCCTTCCAGGAAACTACTAAAGTATTGAACGAAGCTGCGGTGAGCGGTAAGGTGGATACCTTAGAAGGCTTGAAAGAGAATGTAATTGTAGGTCATAAAATTCCTGCCGGTACTGGTATGAGACGCTATGATACTATTATTGTAGGCTCGAAGGAAGAGTTTGAAGAAATGACGAAAGAGAAACAAGAAGTAAACTATAATTAATTATGACACTTTGGTATTAAATCAAATGTCTGGTTGAGCGCAGTCGAAACCTAAAATAAATATCAAAAACCCGTGACACAACATCGCGGGTTTTTGTTTTAATAATTGTAAAGTATAACAATAAGTCTTTCGTTTATGCGGAAGCCCAAAATAAATTTATATGGAAGAAAATAAAAAACCAAAACAAGGACAAATTAATATTGAGTTAGATCAAGAGATAGCTCAAGGTATTTATAGCAACCTAGCAATCATTAACCATTCACAAAGTGAATTTGTAGTAGATTTTGTGAGTATTATGCCAGGTGTTCCCAAAAGCAAAGTAAAGTCTAGAATTGTTTTAACGCCGCAACACGCCAAACGTTTTTTAAAAGCAATGCACGATAATGTATCTCGCTTTGAACAACAACACGGTGAAATTAAAGACTACCAACAGCCGCCCATGCCGATTAATTTCGGTCCAACGGGAGAGGCTTAAAACCTAAAGAAAACCTGCTGATAGTTCAACAGGTTTTTTTATGGGATTTTGATTTCTAGCCATTTATAGCTACTATTTACATTAAATACGACCTTAAATTGAGTAATATTTGTAAAAAAGAGGGAGATAATGTCCCACATTTTTAGTTAATATGATTTTATTTTGTGTATTTCATCGAGAAATACTTTAGTTATATCGAATAGTTGAATTTTTGTTGTAGGAAAATACGCAGCACCGTATATATTTGTCTCATTCTCAACCGCCCCGGCAATTTTTATGATTGCTGTTGAGAATCGAACCCAAATTTATACTTATGAAATCAACTGTACCTACTTACAGATTGGCACGCACAATAACCATGTGCATTCTTATTAGCTGCTGCGCGTTTATAACCACGACATTTGCGCAAACACAAGCCCCATCGGTACGAACCGGTGCGACTTTTCAATGGGATGCAACCCAACCAACAACGAATGATCCAGCCGTATTAAATTCTATCACTATAGATGGTGAAGTATTTCAATCGTTTGCGGTGCCTTCCTCATATGCGCTAACGCGTTTAGGACCTGATGGGCACGATAAAAATACGATTATCCAAAATGGCACCAACGTAAATACCAATAGCTCAAATGCTACGTGGAATGCAGATGCGTTGGCCGCATTTCAAGACAAAAACTTTAACCATTACTTCGAATCGAATAATAACGGACGTGATCTTTGTAACGATTTTTCAGCAGTTGCTAGTACAGACGCCCAGATTCAATCATTGTATTATAATCCTGGCATTCCATCAAATGCCGGGGGTATTGTGGCCATTTCAGAAAGAAATGCAAACAACTGCTACTATATTTCGGTGTATGGTGTGCCCGCTGGTGGAGGACCTGACCAGTTCCTTGGTGATACGTTTGTACGGGCAAATTCGACGCAGTGGGGACCAATTACCAATGCGCCTCCTGCAGACGTAGACTATTGGAACTCTGGACGTGTCGTCGAAAATAACGGAACTATTGGAATCGCTATTTTTCAACTAGAAGATTTAGCACCCGTAGGATCGCTAATCAAACGTGTAGACTTAATGGCTGCAACCATAGATCACGGTGATGGAAAATTCTTTATCCTACAAAAATATGCAGTTCCGAAAGCAGAACGCAGTTGTATGAATGTGCCATTCAACGGTACGTTAGACGGTAAAAATGTTCCTTCTGGATCTACCTTCACCGTAACTAGTGGGCCTACGCCCGCTGGAGCGAGTTTTACATTCTCGCCAGATGGAAGTTATACCTACACTCCAACGGTTGGCTTTTTAGGAGATGTAACTTTTGAGTATACCGTATGCCTGCCAGCACCCAATGATACAACCTGTGATACTTCTACAGTTACGATTACCTATGAGCGGGGTGCCGACGTAGGTTGCGAATGTTCTTCCGGAAATGCAGACGCACCATTATTACAGAATTAAAAAAATAATCAAATCGATTACAATTATAAAATACCTAGATATGAAAAATATAATTACACTTTGTTTATTAAGCATGATTGCCATAACGGCTGGTAATGCACAAGTTGGGATTGGCACTACCAATCCGCAAGAAGCACTGCATATAGCAGGTAGTGGAAGCTCTATTCGAGTAGAAGGCTTGAGCAGCTCTAATAACGCCAATAATCTAGGAGGTAGTTCAACATATAATGTGGTGGCAGATCAGCACGGTACCATTACCATCGGAAAATTATCTGGCGAACTATCTTCAGATTCTAATATTCCCGTACCAGTAACCGTTCAGACACAGGCTAATTCTGGTCTAAATGCTGCCGAGCTATACCAAAAAGACTTTACGCTTACCCAGCGTGCTATGGTGGTGATTACATACTACGTAGCGTTAGATTTCGAATCGTATGACGGAACAGCAAAGATCGATGACGGAAGGGCAAAAGTGGCCCATAACTATTTCTATCTTGGTAACGGAGTGGCTCCAGATACGTCAAAGTCGTATGGGATGACTAGCGTAGTATACTCTAATATGAACTGCGATACGGCTACGGGCCTTGTGTACAATTCTAGGTCTATGACCATCGCATTAGAGCCTGGTACATACAGCGTACATTTACAAGGTGCTGTGTATGGGGGCGGGTTAACCGAAGATGCTGCTTTTAGAGTTTCCTTCGGAAATGGGGACCGATTGGATATTCAGGCGATATATCTATAAAAGGTAGCGCTAGAGTGTTGTGTTTTTTTCAAATTCACTCACAAAGTGGAACTGAATGTTAGGATATTTGCTTTGAGTCATCTGTAATGTAAATGCACTGTCTGCAAAGAAGACTAGTTGCCCTTTTTTGTCCTTCGCCAAAAACTTTGACTTTACACGTTTAAAATCGGCAAATTCGGCACTCTTAGGATCTTTTGGTTGCACCCAACAGGCCTTATGGACATTTAGATTTTCATAACTACATTTGGCCCCGTATTCATGTTCTAGACGGTATTGAATCACTTCAAACTGAAGTGCACCTACGGTACCGATTACTTTTCTGCCGTTTAGCTCTAGCGTAAACAATTGGGCAACCCCTTCGTCCATGAGTTGATCGATTCCTTTTTCGAGCTGTTTGCTCTTCATAGGATCTGCATTGTTGATATATTTGAAATGTTCCGGGGAAAAACTAGGGATTCCTTTGTAATGCATTTCTTCACCTTGAGTTAATGTATCACCAATTTTGAAATTTCCGGTATCGTGCAATCCCACAATATCCCCTGGGTACGAAATATCCACGATTTGTTTCTTTTCAGCAAAAAAAGCATTCGGACTTGAAAACTTGAGTTTTTTACCATGCCGAACATGCAAGTAGGGAGTGTTTCGCTCAAATGTTCCAGAAACTATTTTAATAAAAGCCAAACGATCCCGATGCTTCGGATCCATATTGGCATGAATTTTAAAGACGAAGCCAGAAAAATCTTTTTCTTCTGGACGCACCAAACGGGTATTGCTTTCTTTAGGTCTAGGTTTGGGAGCTATTTCAACAAAACAGTCTAACAGTTCTCGCACGCCAAAATTATTTAAGGCAGAGCCAAAAAAGACAGGTTGTAAGCTGCCTTCGAGATATTCATCTCTATTAAAATCTGGATACACTTCGTAGACTAATTCTAGTTCTTCTCTTAAAGTGTCGGCCGCTTTTGAACCAATGAGGTCATCTAATTCTTCACTAGCGATATCTTCAATCTCGATGGTCTCTTCAATATTCTTACGACTATCTCCACTAAAGAGATTTACATTTTTCTCCCAAACATTATAAATTCCCTTAAAGTCGTATCCCATACCAATCGGGAACGATAACGGAGTTACCCTAAGGTGTAATTTTTGTTCAATTTCATCTAACAGCTCAAAAGCATCTTTCCCTTCACGGTCTAACTTATTTATAAAGACAATCATCGGAATGTTGCGCATACGGCACACTTCTACCAATTTTTCGGTTTGTTCCTCAACCCCTTTGGCAACGTCTATCACCACAATCACGCTATCTACCGCGGTGAGGGTCCTAAAGGTATCTTCAGCAAAGTCTTTGTGTCCAGGCGTATCGAGGATGTTGATTTTGGTTCCATCATATTCGAATGCGAGTACAGACGTAGCGACAGAAATACCACGCTGTCTTTCAATTTCCATAAAATCGCTCGTAGCACCTTTTTTAATTTTATTGCTCTTTACCGCTCCGGCTTCCTGAATGGCACCTCCAAATAACAGTAATTTTTCCGTCAGCGTTGTTTTTCCTGCATCTGGGTGGGAAATGATTCCAAAGGTCTTCCTTCTGTCTATTTCTTTTTGCAACATACTTTCATCTTAAAGGTTGCAAAGATACTATGAGTTTGTAGTTTAGGTAATTGTTTCAGCGAAAATAATCCAGAGAAATAATAACAAGCTAGACAAGATATCAGTCAAAAAGATTTTGATTGAAATACTCTTATTTTTTTAAATTGTTCTAAATGCTGTGGAAAGTATTTCAGGAAGGATGACTAATAGCATATAATATAAATACCTTGTTTTCATTCAGTTATGAAATGCGATTTTCATGATAGTAAATTGCACGTCAAAACATCAATTTTGATGTTAAATTCATTCACTTCTCTTACAAAAAAAGACTTAAAGCCGACATTGGTTATTCTATTGTATTCCCACAAATAACAGACGTTTAACCCAAATAAAATAGGCGTATACGTATAAACACGTATATTTCTTTCCTACAAATTTGGTCATGAAATATGGGCAATTTGTGTAGTTCAACGAATTTTTCCTACAAGTTGGCTAAAAGTGGTAACATTCGAAGTCTGTAACCCAATCTCCTACGTATATTTGGCAACATCAACAGATAAAAAATGCAGTTGGGGCATTTTAATACAACAATAAAAATAAGTTAGTATGCAAAATTTTACTTTTGTTTCTTGGAATATGAAATATATTAAAAGGGGGCTTCTTGGGGCATTCCTTTTAATTGGTTTTCTCGCACAGTCTCAGATAGGGGTGCAATCACCTTCTATTAGAAATGGAGTTACCTTTCAATGGGAAGATAGTCAGACTATCAACGGAACTTTCAACAACAACAATCCAGCGACTATTAAATCTATCACGATAGATGGTTCTGTGTTTAATACGTTTGTGGTTCCTTCTGGATATGAACTCACCCGTTTAGGGACGGCCGGAAATGGCACAAATAATATTTGGCTAAATGGTTCCGAGACAGTAGGGACTAGTAGCACCTCGAACGACGGACCAAACAGCCCGTGGAACTCAAATGCACGTGCTGCTTTTCAGAGTAGAAACTTAAATCATTATTTTGAAGCTTCAGCTCCACAAGGAGACGATATCTGTTTGAACTTTAATGAAGCTAACGGAATTAATGGTGCCCAAGAAACAGATTCACAATTACAAACACTTTTTTATGACCCTCCAATCCCATCAAACGCCGGTGGGGTTTTGGCGGTTACAGAGCGTGGTGGTAATAACTGCTTGTACGTTCGATTTTTCGGTATTCCTGCTGGAGGTGGTCCTGAACAACCTTTAGGGGATACTTTTATTAGAACAAGCGGAAATTTAACTGGCGGCGGTTTTAGTGAGCCGGCGAATGGTTCAGATTACTGGGGTTCTGGAAGAGAACAGGACAACGGTCAAACAATTTCTATCGGATTATTCCAATTAGATAATGTAGCTCCAGTTGGTTCAAAAATTACAAGAGTTCGCTTTTTAGGGGCGTCTAACGATCATGGTGATGGAAAATTTTTCATCTTACAACGATATGCACAACCCCAGACAAAAATGGGATGTGTAGACGAACCTATTAATGGTCAGATAGACAACTCAACTACAGTGCCAACAGGGTCTACCTATACACTCATGTCAGGTCCTAGTCCTTCAGGAGTAAGTTTTACACTCAATACGGATGGAAGTTACGAATACGTGCCACAATCTGGATTTACAGGAGATGTAACTTTTACCTATAAAGTTCGTCTTCCGGCACCAAACCAAAATATCACAGATACCAATACGGTAACACTTACAATTAATCCGAATCCAGACGAGGCTACTGTGCAGTTTACTTGCGGTAGTAACCCAAATAATGGGGTGTTGAGTGTACTTGGGCCTTTAGGTTCTCAATACCGATATGCGCTAGACAGCGGAAATTTCCAATCATCTACACAGTTTAATAACATAGGTGTTGGAACGTATACTGTTAAAGTAAAAAATAAGAACACTGAATGTATTAGTGAGGTTGTATACGAAGTTGAAGATGCCGATAACGCAGCACCTGTTGCTTTTGGTGAAGATTTTTCTACGGGCTTAAATCAATCGATTACTTTTAATGTGTTGGATGATAATGGTGACGGATTGGATTTTGATCCTGATGGGGATCCATTCAGTATTATATCGAATACAAATCCACAAAACGGAAGTTTTGTAAATAACGGTAACGGAAGTTTCACCTTTACACCAAATAATGGTTTTACCGGAAGTACCTTCTTTACCTACACCATCCAAGACGATCCTACTCCATGTACAAACTTGCCAAAAACAGCTACTGCAACGGTAACGATTAATGTTGTGTCAGATCCAGATCCTAGAGATTGTAACTGTACACCATTGTATAAGAATTCAAATTTTGTTAGTCCGAAACTTATTGCTGGTCAAGATTTAAAAATTGGAGCAGTATATCGATTCTCAGATGTATTCCCTTCAAATCCTCATGGAACTACCTTAGATGCTTTGGTAAAAATTGAAGAATTTGCAGGAGGAGCTTCTCTAAAGGAAATAGATGTTACTTCTTCTGGATTGCCAGAAGCTTTCCAACCAAGAATTGAAAGTACCAATAATAATGACCAAAGTGTGCTCTTTAGTATCACCTTTGTTGAAGATGGTGGTAATTATGGTGATGAAGTTGAAATTTCTTTCTACGGAACTCCACTAGACATAGATGGCGATAACGTGAGTACACGTGAATATGCTGAGGTGAGTCTTCCCGATGCATACTTTGTAAGCAACAATACCTTCCTGAATATTACACAGACTGCTACCGAAATTAGAGGAGAGTCTACTTCAATTAGCGTTGCTCCAGGTGATGATGTATCCCTAGACCCACGCTATACCTATAGTAATTACTGGCAAACAAAATCATCGTTAACCTACCGTATTGGTAAGTTAGATGGTGATAGCGACCGCTATTATTCTTTTAATATTAGCTGTGCAGACTTTGATGATCCTGATGCAGTATTTATTACTAATCCAGTGATCTGCGGAAATGTTAGCGACGAACAAGGAAATCCGTTGGCCAATGTATCTATAGATGTTGTTGGATCAGACGGAAGTTCTGAAACAGTAATGACAGATGGAGACGGTAACTATAAAAAAGAAGTGGTAATTCCAGATCCGTTTAGCGAAGTAGTGTTCGAAATCATGGAAAATGACCTTCCTGGTTATATTTCAATTTCTGACGTTGATGGAGCAAATGATAACCTTATTACAAGAACTATATCACTCGAATCTTCTTGCGGAAACGATTTCGTAGATGGCTTTGAGGTAATTTTAGAATTAGTTTCTAAGACAAATATTCTGTGTAACGGAGACAATACCGGTGCCATTACAGTTACTACATCTGGAGGTGTGCCACCGTATAGCTATACATTGAATGGAGGTACGCCGCAAGGCTCACCGACTTTCAATAACTTAACTGCTGGAAACTATAACATCGTAGTAACCGATTCTCTCGGAAATACAGATGATCTTCTAGTAACACTCACACAACCTGAGCCAATTATTATTGAGCTTACTAAAACGAATGCTGCTGCAACTGCGTTGTGCCAGAATGGTACAGCTACTGCAACTGTTTCAGGTGGCGTAGGGCCCTATACATACCAATGGGATGATCCTGCAGGGCAAACAACACAAACAGCCACTGGATTGTCTGCAAGCCTTTTAGGGGGAACACAATATACGGTTGTTGTTACAGACTCAAATGGTTGTACAGAAGAACAAAGTGTGATTATTACATGTGTTCAAAACTGTGATGCCGTAATTAACGTAACCAATATAACTGATGTACTTTGTAAAGGACAAAATACAGGTTCTGCTTCTGTTCAGGCTAGTTCTACAGCGAACCCTGGAGCTACTTTTACATATACATGGAATACAACTCCACAGCAAGTAGATGCTGGTTTGCCAGCCGGTACTCCAAGCACGATTTCTGAACAATTCGCTGGCGTCTATACGGTAAGTGTAACTATTGATGGTACACTTTGTCAACCAGTCGAAGAAAGTATTACTATTTCAGAGCCTTCTACTGCGGTTAGTGTTACAGCTACTGCAACAGACGAAACTGGACCAACTACTAATGATGGTACTGCTACAGCAAATGCTTCTGGAGGAATTCCACCGTATACCTACCTATGGAGTCCGGGTGGCCAAACTACCCAAACCATTACTGGGTTAAGCGACGGAACATATACAGTAACAGTTACAGATGCAAACGGTTGTAAGGATACAACTACGGTTACCGTGAACAATGGCGACTGTAGAAATCTTTCTGCCACTGCCTTGTCAACTCCCGTTTCATGTAACGGAGGTAACGACGGAACAGCCACTGTAAATGTTTCTGGCGGATTAGGAAATTATACATACTCATGGAGTCCTGGTGGACAAACAACTCAATCTATTACAGGTCTTACGGCCGGAACCTATACCGTAACAGTAACTGATACAGCCACGCTTTGTACGGTAAATAGCTCAACTACAGTAGGAGAGCCTACCAAGCTTACCTCTGGTATTGCAGTGACAAATGTTGCTTGCTTCGGAGAAAGCACAGGATCATTAGACTTAACTGTTGGGGGCGGAACTACGCCATATAGCTACGTATGGAGCAATGGCGAAACTACACAAGACATTTCAAATCTTTCGGCAGGTACGTATTCTGTTATAATCACAGATGCAAACGGATGTATATTAAATGATGAAGCAACAGTGGGTCAGCCTTCTGAAGCATTAGACATTACCATTACTGCTCAGGACGATATTGTCTGCGGAAACGGAACTGGATCTGTAACCGTAAGGGCTACAGGTGGAACACCGCCGTATAGCTATAGCTTAGACGGAGGAACACCGCAAGCATCAGAAACATTCGATAATTTAGCGGCAGGTACCTACACAATTACTGCGATAGATGGAAATCTTTGTAATGATACCGTTGAGGTTACAATTCTTGAAAACTGTACCATCGCGGTGAACGATTTCCG
>DFLU01000002.1:0-263 GCA_002375495.1 Flavobacteriaceae bacterium UBA3611 | reverse complement strand
AACGATTTCCGCGACACGGTTGTGAATGTTCCGATCAATGGGAATGTACTTACGAACGACGAGGACCTTGAGGGAGACAACCAGGTGGTGACCACCCTTACGGTGACTTCAGACCAGGGAGTTGTAGTGAACATAGCAGCAGACGGTAGCTTTACCTACAACCCACCTGCAGACTACACAGGGGGCGACTTCTTCATGTACTCGATTGAGGACGACGGGAATCCACAGGCCACCGACAGTGCGACGGTATTCATCAGGATCAA
>DFLU01000007.1:270250-270661 GCA_002375495.1 Flavobacteriaceae bacterium UBA3611 | reverse complement strand
GCACCAGGGCAGCGTTGTGCAGGTGGACCCGCTTGCCAGCGTGAACAAGACCGGTACGGTACGTGTAGAGGTTACCACCCCGGTACTGCAGACGCGCGACTTCATGGTGATGGGCAGCCCCATGGACACCGAGCAGCGCACGGGAGTCTTTGCGAGTGCCTTTTTGGTGCTGGAGCACGACCCCGACAGCTTCAACCCCAACACACACCCCAATATCCCACAGGGTGCGACGAACTTCAAGGACCTCGAGGGCGACTTCTGGAGCAGTTACGGTGGGGGCATCAACGTGGGGGAGGGCTACATCGTTCGGCCGCAGTCCGGCTACGGCGACCCGGCGAACACGACCTTCGATATGGCATACCAGTTGGGCACGCTCAACAACGGTACGGTGACCCGCCCCAAGACATATAA
>DFLU01000007.1:269729-270055 GCA_002375495.1 Flavobacteriaceae bacterium UBA3611 | reverse complement strand
GACAACGGCCTCTCTGAACTGTACTTCTGGGAGCACCTCACCCCGCCCAGTGTGATCGTACCGGGGGAGAGCATCATGTTCGACATGGACGATGTGTCGGTGCGCAACATCGGTGGGGGCGTGGCGGCGAACAACGACGACCCGCTGAACGTACCGGGCGAGATGATCTCCACGGGACAGGGCTTTGCGATAAAGGCAACCGCCAACGGCAGCGTGAGCTTCACCAACACCATGCGGCGCACCACGGGGAACACGACACTCCGCAACACCGGTGTGAAACCCGACCGCCTTTGGCTGCACGTTGAGAGCGACAGTTACGAGCTTGC
>DFLU01000007.1:164885-269468 GCA_002375495.1 Flavobacteriaceae bacterium UBA3611 | reverse complement strand
TGGGCTTCCAGACGCTGATCGCCGAGAGCACCCTGTATACCATCAGCCTGCCCAAGTTCGAGGGGGCGAACCTACAGGACAGGGCGATCTACCTGTGGGACAGCTACGAGGGCACGCTCACTGACCTCACCCAGGGTGATTACCAGTTCAGGGCCAACAAGACCGTGGACGACCGTAGGTTCACCGTGGTGTTCGAACAGGACACTGTGTTGGGCAACGGCAACGATGTACTGGAGAACATCAGCATGTTCCCGAACCCGACCGACGGGCAGCTGACCATCGTGGTGCCCGGATCGACGATCGAGCGCGTGAATGTGTACGACGTACGTGGCAGGGTAGTGGCGAGCCACGGCAGTGTGGGCACGCCGCGCTATGTGCTGGACATCTCCGGACTGACTGCGGCGATGTACTTCGTGGAGGTCACGACCCCCGAGGGGAATGCCACAAGGAGAATCGTACGCGAATAGTGCGATATCCATCAGAAAAGACAACAGGGCGTCCCGATTCGGGACGCCCTTTTTTTTTAAAAGAGAAATATTTATGTTCCTTTTCAGTTAATTATATATGCGAAAGGTAGTTGGCATTCTTTTTATCTTGGGCCTGTTCTTTTATTTTGTGTTTACAAAGAAAGGATCGTTGGTTCAAAATGCTGCGTTTAGTTATTTGGTGGAACCTAGCCTGATAAAGGAGAACGGCATGACCATTTCTGAACGCGTTTTGCCGCCAGAAAATTTCCGCAGAAAACAATATCCTGACAATTCATTTTCAGCTTACATTCAAAAATATCCTTTGTTGGCGTATGGCGCTAAGGTTGTTAACTACGACGGGAATGATTATATCTACCAGCAAGGGCATGTGGGAGTTTTAGATGTTCCTGTTCCTGCAAATGGGTTGCAGCAATGTGCAGACGCATTAATTAGATTGCGGGCCGAATATCTATGGGAGCAGGGCAGAAAGGATGAAATAGGATTTAATTTTACATCGGGTCACCACTGTTCTTGGAGAAAATATGCTGAAGGATACCGACCGAAGGTGAATGGCAATAAGGTTTCCTTTCATAAAACAGCGGCAAGCAACCATTCTAAAGAAAATTTTTATAAGTACCTGAATCTTATTTATATGTATGCGGGAACTCAATCGTTGTATGATGAGTTAACCCATGTAGAAACCGCCGGCCAACTGGAGGTAGGCGACATGGTGATAAAGCCAGGTTTTCCTGGGCATGTTGTGATGATTGCAGATAAAGTAATCGATGCCAACGGTAAAAATTTGTTTATTTTAGCACAGGGAAACACGCCTGCGCAAAGCATTCACGTGCTTAAAAATTTAGAAGATATGCGTATGAGTCCGTGGTACGAGTTAGAACTGCATACCTCGCTCGAAATTCCTACCTATTACTTTAACCGAATTGAATTTGTACGTTTTAAATAATGGCTGAAGAACTCACCGAACAAGAGCTGCATAACCTAGCAATGAACATTGTGGGAGAAGATTTAAAATCGAACGGATTTGAATTTTTAGGCGTTAATTCTAAATTAAAAAAGGATCCACAATTTGTAGCGCTCAAGAATAAAGATCTTCATTTTGTAATTGTGCGCGCAGTGCATTATCCGCAAGACGCGAATGTATATGACCCTGTGCTGATGCAAACCATGAAGGCACATGCAGATAAATTTGAAGCGAAAACGTACTACGCTGGTGTGGGATTGGGGCATGGAACTGATTATGCCAAACCTGTGATTAAAAATGAAGATTATACCATGGTTTATAACGGAATTCAAGAAATAAATTAGCTATGAAGAAGTCACTCTTTGTTGTATTGAGCGTTCTATTGTTCTCTTGTGCTGAACAAGCGCCTGTTGGCAAAACACATAGCGGTAATGCCTTTGGGACTACATATAACATTCAGTATTTTTCGGATACCGATTTTGATATTGAAAAAGGATTAGACTCATTAATTGCCGTGGTTAACAAGTCTGTGAGTACCTATCTGCCAGAAAGTGATATCTCGAGAATTAACCAAGGAGATAGCTCTGTAGTTACCGATGCCATTTTTAAGGAGGTGTATCGTGTTTCTGAAAGCGTCTACCAAAACTCTAACGGCTATTTTGACCCAACGGTGGGGATTCTTCGGAATGCGTATGGCTTTGGAGACGTAGCTCCGATTACTGAAATTGACAGCACTGTATTAGATTCGCTTCGGAAATTTGTTGGCTTTAATAAAGTGAAGTTAATGGAAGACGGTACGGTGCAAAAAATGTATCCTGAAATTTACTTCGACTTTAATGCGGTGGCGAAAGGGTATGCCATTGACCTGATGGGGCGCTATTTAGAAAATCAAGGTAGTCAAGATTACATCGTTGAATTAGGTGGAGAAGTGCTCGCAATGGGTAGCAACGTAGCGAAAGGAAAACCTTGGACTGCCGGAATAGAAACTATAGATTCTGAAGTTGGTAATCGAAGTTTTTTGGCGACCGTGCAGTTATCAAATCAAGCAATGGCAGCCTCCGGGAATTACAGAAAATTCAGGATCAATCCGCGTACGGGCAAAAAATACGTTCACACCATAAATCCACTAACAGGTTTTGCCGAAGAGAGCGATGTTACCAGCGCCACGGTAATTGCCACAACTTGTGTGGTTGCAGATGCCTACGCAACTGCCTTTATGGCCATGGGTTTGGAACGTTCAAAAAAAGTATTGGCAACACTCGATACTGTAGAAGCTTACCTAACTTTTACTGATGGCAGTGGAACGCAATCTGTGTATGTAACAGAAGGATTTTCAGAGCGCTTGCTCACTAACGCTTTAGAGTAAAATGACCTTTAAATTCTCTCGAATCTTCTAGCCGAATCCTGAACCAATAATCGCTAGACGGCATCTCATTTCCTTGGTAGGTTCCGTCCCATCCATCTGAAAATGGTGAGAGTTGTTTCAGTAATTTTCCGAATCTGTCAAAAATATAAATCTCTGCCTTTGGATATGCAGCAATGCCTTCGATTTTCCACGTATCGTGGAAACCATCTTGATTGGGTGTGAGCACCCTAGGATAATCTATAAGTAAGACCTGATCTGTGACCGTTCCGCAACCATTCTTATCGCGAACATAGATAATATGTTCTCCAAAGGGCGGATTCTCAAACACATTGCTATCTTGAAAGATGATAGGCGTATCTAGCGCGTACTCATAATCGCCAGGAATTTCTACTTCTACGGTGATAGCGTTATTCGGGTAGTTTATATCGATTACGGTAATTTCAATAATGGTAGCAACATCAGACGGTAGTACTTCAGTAGTCACACTGTTATCACACCCGAACTCGTTGGTTACAGTTACGGTGTACTCGCCCGGTTCATTTATGAATATGGTGTTTAAATCGCTACCTTCTTCACCCGTACTCCAACTGTAATATTCGAAGCCCTCTTCTACGGAAATAGCTACAGGTTCTGTAGTGTTCAAACAAAAATAATAAGGTTCTTCTGTAAAAGTAGGCACTGGTTTTGGACGTACCACCAACTGCAGTTCTGTTTCGTCTATACAGCCCGTGGTTATCTCAAACAAGGCGACGTAAATTGTCTGTGGGTTTGATGTATTGGTGTAGGGTGTAGTGATGCGGTTGGTGTCATTTTCCCGATCGGCAATTGTTTCATAATAACGTACTTCAAATTGATTTGATGGTAATGTGCCTAGAATTTCAGCATTCTTTTCAGTTAAGTTGAAAACACCACTACCGTCAAAATCATCATCACAAATCAAAAAGTCGGTGGGTGCTGTAGCTAATTGAATGACATTCACCTGAACAAAAAAGGAGACAATGCTATAACAATCTGAAAACACAGGATCGGTAACTCTTACAAATATCTCTTCGGGTGTTTCAGTAATGGTAATAATTGGTCCCACACTGTTGGTATTTTGGATGGCATCTGTGTTTGAAAGGTGATAGGTGAATATATACTCAGCAGGGTTGCTAATCACAAGCGGTTTAATAGTGTCTAGGTCATATTCTTCTGAAGTGTTATAACTACAAACAGCAATATCTCCAGGATCGGTAAGGTTCGGATTTCCAGTTTCAATGGTAAAGCTGGTATAATCACTACAGCCATTTTGGCCTTCAATTCTGGCATAGATGGTCTGCGGGTTCGAAATATTGGTGTATGGAGAATTGATGCTATTAATACCAATGTTAGCATCGTTCAAATTAAGGTGGAAGGTAACCGTGGTATTGGTTTGGGAGCCTGCAATCTGCGGAATGAGCGCATCTAGATCGAATTCTGTAAATCCGTCAGGATTTCCATCGGCGTCACAATTACTGATGTCACTTACTTCATTTGCAGTAACACCCGCAGGTAATCCTGCTGTTCCTGTATAGTTGAATAAAAACCCGCCAGCACCTACGGCGCGATCTATAAGAAGGTAATACACATCGCCAGCTTGGGCTTCAATAAACTTGAGATATCCGTTGCCATCAGGTCCTGGCCCTTCGGTTAGATCAGTTTCAGTCATGTTCAGTCCTGTTTCGGCAGGAACTCCTGCTTCTTGCGGATTCGTACTAGAACATCGAATAGGGTCACCAAGCGTAGTGCACGTTACGCTAGGGCCGTAGATAGCAAAATCGAAATCGGCCTCACCGTCGTTAGAAATAATATCGAACGTAAAATTACCATCAGATACTACGTTCAGTTTTAACCAAATGGTATTATTATCGAATGAGTAACAACTTGGTTGTGTGTTTCCGGGCAATGCAAATTCGTTGTTCCCTACTCCTGACGGCTCTAAGCCTAAACTGGTAGTTCCGCAGACTACAAGGGCAAATTCGCAATCGTTGGGGTTTTGGGAAAAAAGAAAAGAGGAGTACGTAAAAATAAGTAGGGCAATAAGTGTTCTCATAAAGCTATTTGTGGGCAATGGGTATTAGTTCGTTTTTGGGTAACCTAAAGGTTTCTATTTCAGCTTCCGTGAGCTGTTGGGTATAATTTAGGGCTTCGACTTTAAATCCGATCGATGCTAATTTTTCAAAATAATCCATGCCGTATACGCGCACATGGTCGTATTGGCCAAAGATAGCTGCCCGTTCTTTTGGGTCTGTAATGCTATCGTCTTCAAAGGTAGTCGCGCGGTTACGATCGTAAGGTACTTGTAAAATGGCTGTACCACCCGGGGCTAGTACTCGATAGAGTTCTTGCATGGCTTTGGTATCGTCTGGGATATGTTCGAGCACGTGATTGCAAATAATAAAGTCGAATGCATTGTCATCAAACGGAAGATTACAGATATCAGCTTTTACATCGGCAATGGGCGAATTAAGATCTGTTGTGGTGTAGTTGATGTTTTTTAGCCTTCGGAAACGTTTCAAGAATGCCTGTTCTGGCGCAAAGTGCAACACTTTCAAATTTTCAGTAAAAAAGGAAGTCTCTCTGGTTAGGTATAGCCAAAACAAACGGTGGCGTTCTAATGAAAGCGTACCTGGAGCCAACACATTTTCACGAACCCGTTCGTAGCCATACGGTAGGAACTTTCGGTACGAATTACCATCGATGGGATCTGTATACCTGTCTCCCCGTAAGAAAAATGCCACGATAGGGCGTACCGCATAGCTAAGCCGAATTAGGAGGGGCCGTGGAATTAAATTCAGGAAAAATTTAAAAAGTTTGTTCAAGGGCTTATTATTGCTCAGCGGCTTGTGCGCTAAAGTTTCCGCAGTGTTTATCGTAGCAGTTAAAACCGAAATTCATCTTCTTCATCACTTTCAATCCCGAGTGCTTCATACACATAATCGAATGTTGAAAGTAATCTAGGTTTTCCATCTACCAGGGCAACGTCATGTTCAAAATGTGCACTTGGTTTTCCGTCGCGAGTTACAATGGTCCAACCATCCTTTAGTTGGCTCACACGATGCGTTCCTAGGTTAATCATAGGCTCTATGGCAATGGTCATGCCTTCAATAAATTTTTTACCTCGGCCCCGTTTTCCGTAATTTGGAATTTCTGGATCTTCATGCAGTTTAGTGCCTAAGCCATGCCCCACCAATTCTCGAACCACCCCGTAGCCGTGTCCTTCGCAAAAGTTTTGGATGGCATACCCGATATCCCCAACGCGATTTCCGTGTTTAAATTCGCGAATACCCAAGTAAAGCGATTGTTTGGTTACGTCTAGCAGTTTTTTAGTCTCGTCGGCTACTTCTCCTACCTCAAAAGTATAGGCGTGATCCCCGTAGAATCCTTCTTTAATAGCGCCACAATCTATAGCTACAATATCGCCTTCTCGCAATGGCACATCGGTGGGTAATCCATGCACAACGGCCTCATTAACACTAGTAAGGAGTGTTGATGGGCAATCGTACAGACCTAAGAAACCCGGTACCGCATCTTGCGCTCGTATAAATTCTTCGGCCATGGTGTTTAAGGTGTTGGTGGTAACCCCTGGTTTTACTTCTTTGGCGAGCATTCCTAAGGTTTTTGAAACAACGAGGGCTGCTTCTCGCATCAAGGCTATTTCTTCAGATGTTTTGGGTATAATCATACAATTCATTTAGAGGCCAAACCAGCCTTTTTTCTTTTTCTTCGGAAGTGGGGCATTCTCGCCAACCAGCTCCTGATAAATTTCTCCCCAACCCATTAATCCACCTACATTTCGGTCGTCTATGAATAGGTCGGCGTTGATTTTCCGACTGTATTTTATATCAAAATCTTCTTCTGGGAAACTTTTGTTCACCGCATAAAAGGTAATGCCATTTTCTTTACAAAAAGCGACTGCTTCGTCTAGTGCCTTCCCGTACCGATACGTCCAAAGTATCAATCGGTGCCCTTTATCTTGCAATTTTTTAAGGGTATCGAAGGCGAAGAGCTGTGGCTTTCCAATGTCTGGATAAGCGTCTTCTACGATGGTACCGTCAAAATCTACAGCAATGGTGTAGGTGTCTTTCATCAAACTCTGATTTGGACCGCAAAAGTACAAAGAAATCTGCGTTATTCTGCATAGGCCGGAGTGTAGTCTTTACCCTCTAAAATTGTGAGCATATCTTGCTCTAAAGTACCGTGTGCGTATTCTACAATACGATTTAATGTATCGCCATCTCGAATAAAGATAATCGTAGGCACGTACTCAATATTGTGACCTTTTTCCAGACCGTTTGGGGTGTCTTTGTCATGCGAAACGGCCACCAATTCTAGACGGTCGTAGTTGTAATCTGTCGCATCTAATATTTTGTATAAGGCTGGTACTTCACGTTGGCTATCTTCACACCATGTGCCCATAAATACATTAATTTTTACGTCGGCCAATAACGGCTTAAGATTTTCGATTGCCGTACTGTCTAGGGTATGCTCTTTTTGGGAAGTTGAAAACCAATCGGCGTATGGTTCGGTATTTAACCCTTTTCGGTTGATGGTTCCCAACAGCATCATCCCGCCGTCTATGGTGTCTTTTACTTCGTTATTTATTTCTTTTGAAAGCGTCTCGGTAGTGTTTTCTTCGGAATTTTCCGAAGACATCGATTCTGAATTATTTTTACATGCAATGAGCGCGATGGTGCAAAGTAGGGTTAAAAAGTATTTCATTTAGTTTCAGGTATTAATGAATGTTGTGTCATGGCGTTCGGTTTTTCGATTCCCATGAGGTGCAAAATGGTAGGGGCTATATCGCCTAGAATACCATTGTCGATTTGTTTTAAATTATCGTCTACCAAAATGCAAGGCACCGGATTTGTAGTGTGTGCCGTGTTGGGAGATCCATCGGGATTGCGCATGGTTTCACTGTTTCCGTGGTCTGCAATGATAATAGTCGTGTAGCCTTCTTCTTTTGCGGCGTTCACGATATCTTTAGTGCATTTATCTACGGTTTCACAAGCCATTATGGCAGCTTCTAATACACCCGTATGGCCTACCATATCTGGATTTGCGAAGTTTAAGCAAATAAAATCGGCGGTCTGGTTTTTTATTTCAGGAATGATTTTATCCCGAATGTCATAGGCACTCATCTCTGGCTGTAAGTCGTACGTTGCAACTTTGGGCGACGGACATAAAATACGTTCTTCTCCCTCGAACGGAATTTCCCTCCCACCATTAAAAAAGAACGTTACGTGTGGGTATTTTTCAGTTTCAGCAATCCGAATCTGAGTTTTACCATGTTTGGCAAGGGTTTCGCCCAGGGTATCGTTCAAATCTGCTTTGTTAAACACTACATTGATGTGCTGAAAACGATGGTCGTAATTGGTTAGTGTTACAAAGTGCAACGGGATTTGGTGCATGCCGTATTCTTCAAAACTCTCTTGGCTCAATACTTCGGTGAGTTGTCTGCCGCGGTCTGTGCGGAAATTGAAAAAGATGACCACATCGTCTTTTTCGATGGTGGCAAGAGGCTCTCCATTCTGGGTGAGCAAGATGGGTTCGATAAATTCGTCTGTAACCCCATTTTCATAACTCTGCTGAATGCTTTGTACGGCGTTTTCGGAAGGCATTCCCTTTCCGTAGACCAACAAATCGTATGCTTTTTTGGTTCGTTCCCAACGTTTGTCACGGTCCATCGCGAAGTAACGTCCAATGACCGAAGCTAGTTTCCCGCCTGTTTTTGAAAGGTGTGTTTCTAATTCTGAAATATCCTGTGCAGCCGATTTCGGGTCTACATCGCGGCCATCGGTAAAGGCATGAACAAAGACGTTGTCTACATTGGCTTCATGGGCTGCGGTGAGCAATCCTTTTAGGTGGTTGAGGTGAGCGTGAACACCACCTTTGCTAACGAGCCCAATAAAATGGACTTTTTTGTTGTGCTCTTTTGCATAGCTGAAGGCATTTTTCAGCACCACTTCATCTTTTAAGGTGTTGTTTTGAAGGGCCAAGTTTATTTTGGCAAGATCTTGATAGACAATGCGTCCCGCTCCAAGATTGATATGGCCTACCTCGCTGTTTCCCATTTGGCCTTCAGGCAGCCCTACGTGCATGCCGTGTGTTAGCAATTGCGAATGCGGATACGCATCATACAGTGAATCTATAAACGGTGTTTGTGCTTGCGCAACGGCCGAAACTTCATTGTTTTGGGTAATTCCCCAGCCATCTAAGATTAAGAGCAAAACTTTTTTGTGCATGCGGCAAAGATAATGATTCCTGTGCTGAAGGGGAAACGGAATGATTCGGTTTTCGGTTGTGGGTTGTGGGTTCTTGTTATTTCGTTGTCCTGAGTTTTAATATCTGTTCATAACTCATAACTGAAGATTGAGTCCATATTCCATATTATTTGGTCCTTAGTCCTTAGTCCTTAGTCCTTAGTCCTTAGTCCTTAGTCCTTAGTCGGTTGTCGGTTGTGGGAGTTAAAAGCTGTACCTGTTAGATTTTAGTTCTATTTTGCATTCTTTCACTACTCACTACTCACTACTCACTACTCACTCCACCGTGCCTCCATATTTCCGAATGCTTTCCCGAATCTGTTCCATGCGGTTGTCGGGGTCTGGGTGGGTACTTTGGAATTCTGGTACGCGGCTTGGTCCGGCAGCAGCTTTCAATATTTCCATCACGCCAATCATTTCATTGGGATTGTAACCTGCTTTTATCATAAACCGAACGCCCAAATCATCACTTTCTAATTCGTCACCCCGACCATTGGTTAATAAAGTGCTCATTCCTATTTGTGAAACAACACTTCCGGCACCGGCACCTATTTCTGCCCCTTGCGCAACAGTTTGCCACACTTGCGAATTAGCAACCCGCTCGCTACTATGTCTGCCAATTACGTGGCCAATTTCGTGCCCTAGCACACCAGCCAATTGGTCTTCATTCTGTAATTTAGAATACAATGCGTAGGTAATAAATATTTGTCCGCCAGGAAGCGCAAACGCATTAATGGTTTCGGGATCTGCCAGCAGGTGGAAATCGTATTGGTAAGGTGTTTGGGTGGCAACGGTGCTTTCAACCAATTTTTGCCCCACCATATCGATATAGTTTTGCAGTTGTTGGTTTTGATACATCCCGCCATATTCCTGAATCATCTGTGGTGCATTGGCAAGCCCGATGGCAATTTCTTCTTGGGGGTCCATGGAGAGGGCTTGGGTGGTCCCGGTATACGGGTTTTCTTCCATAGAAGAGCAATAACGTACGAGCCCGAATCCTGCAATAAGCACTCCTATCAATATCCGTATTTTCCAACTTCCTCTCATCGTGATGGTTTTAGAATATTAAAATTACGAAAATCTTGGTCAGGAAATTTAAAACAACAAGTTAAAGTAATTTTGGGTTTATGTCTAAAATGTTCTCATTACGGTATTGGGCAATAAATTCGGGTGTAAAATGTTCGGCTCCCTTAATTTTTTCCTTCAATAGAATTTGCTGTACGTCCAATTTTTTATAAGCTTGCAACATTGGTTTTGAGACAGGAGCATAGCTAAAATGCCATGGCTCATATTTGAATCCGCGTCGGTTGGCATTATCTGTATACACCTCAAAAAAACCAAAGGAGTTGGCGTTTGAGTTCAACCATTCTTTCAATTTGCAGAACGGACCTTTCCCGTGGAAGAGTTCGGGTTGCAGTACACTTTTAGGACGCGGAGAAACTCCTCCGTCTATAATGTCTATATCGGTACCCCAATGGTGGCGGGAGGTTCCGGGGATGGTAGAATATTCAATAATTTTTTTGATAGCGTCGAGCGGTGCCAGCCCTTGGTTGGTAAACCGTTGGTATTTGCCTTCGAAGATTTCTTTTTGACGCTGAAAGTTTCGGTAGGCAGATACCACCTCAATGGTAATACCGTCTTTGGCAGCGGCTGCTTTCATTTTAAGGAATGCTGCCTTTGCATCTTTGTGCATTTTGGAGGTGTAGCTATCGCCAACAATGTCTGGATTCCCTTTTCCGATGAGCTGCGACCGGGAAAATTTTTGTATTTCCGAAGCAAAAGAAAGGGAAGGGAATAAGGTAATGCCCAGACCTGCAATGGCATTTAGTTTTAAAAATTGGGAACGGTTCATGGGTTAAAAGTAATCAATTTGCGAGCCAGATTCAATTTCATAAGGTGCTTTTCCTTGTAAAAATACCCGCGCCGAAAACTTACCTTTTAATATGATGGCATCCTCTTTTACTTCCAGCCAACTTCCTTCGCGCATTCCGATGACGGGAATCGTGTTTTGGGTATGGAACTCTTTGATTCGGGTTTCACGAGTTTCGCCCATGTGCGTGCTGTTTGGGTTGGGGTCTAGGTAATGCGGATTGATATTAAAACCTACCAACCCCAGTGTTTTAAAACTCGGCGGATATACGATGGGCATATCGTTCGTGGTTTGCATCGAGGGGCCGCAGATATTGCTCCCTGCACTGGTTCCCAAATACGGCGTCCCGGAAAAAATTGCTTCACGAAGCGGTTGCATCAGTTTGCGAGCGTGCAATGCGTGTACCAACACAAAGGTGTTTCCGCCACCTGTAAAAATACCTTTGGCATCGGCAATGGCCGCTACTTGGTCTTCAAAGGTGTGGAGGCCTACCAATTGTTTGCCAATCTGTTGAAATGCGCTAGATGCTTTTTCGGTATAGCTATCATGGGAGATGCCACCAGGCCTTGCAAAGGGTACAAATAAAATTTCGTCTAAACCCGAGTATAACGTTTCTAACTCAGGTAGTAAATAGTCTAAATAGGATCCAGAATGAAGAGTGGAAGTACTGGCAATTATTAAATTTTTCATAAAGGTGTAATAGCGCTCAAAAGGGTTCGTCTTTCTACAAACTTACAAAGCTGGAGTTAATTATCGCTTTCGGCAAAACTATAGCACATTTATTTGGTGAAAGTACGCTTCGCTTTATTTTTTCTTTTTGTTACTGCCGCTTCGCTTTCGCAGCAAACGCAGCGCATAGCAGTGGCCGGTGAAGTAATTGTCACCAAAGATGAAGACAAGGAAATGGTGAGCATTTACAATGCTTCTTCGGAAAAAGGCGTGGCAACAAATGCCGAAGGCAAGTTTACTATTGAAGTTGCACTTAACGACCGCGTCGTGATCACTGCACTGCAATTTCAATCGTTTACCGTTATCGTAGACGAAGAAGTGCTGAAAAACAAACGGATGAAAATTTATTTGAATCCGTATGTAAACAAACTCGACGAGGTGTTCTTGAGCAGCTATAATCTTACGGGATATGTAGGCATCGATGCTAAAAATATTGATGTAATCGCCACCCCAGATATTAAATTGTCTTTTGATGTTGATGCCGATTTCGCACCAGACCGGTTTTCAAGAATAGAGGGCAATGTTGCACAAGAAGCATTGGGGTATAATACGCTTTCAAATGGTGTCAATATAACTGGGCTTATTGAGTTGCTCGCAAAAGCAATATTTCCGAAGAAAGATAAGTCAACTTACGTAGATCCTTTTTTAGAAGAAATGAATGTAGTAAAGCAGTTACAGGAAAAATATCCAGCCGATTTCTATGCAGAAACGTATGGGCTTCCCTTAGATAGCGTAGACGATTTTTTGCATTTTGCCGATGTAAATGCTGTAACATCACAGATGCTACAACCTGAAAACGAATTGAAATTGCTCCAAATGCTTTTGCAACAAAGTGTCATCTATAAGGAGCGATATTTAAAAGATTAGGAGGCAGGGTTGTAAAAGAGCTTACTTTTCCAAACAACAGATGCTACAATTTTGGCATATTTTTATCAGTAATGGGCCTCGATAAAGGGGTGAAATATTTCCTATTTCAACAAAACAATCGTAACTTTAAGAGATGAAATTGTTGCTAACTTCTTGTTTATTGCTCTTAACTTTCGTGAGTTTTTCGCAAACCATTGAACGTACATTGGTAGAAGGAACAATTTTCGTCCCTGCGGGAGACTCTGCAGATCAGGTAAGTGTGTATAATGTGTCTTCCCAAAAAGGTACGGTAACCGATGCCGAAGGCAACTTTACACTCGCTGTGGCAGCCAACGATAGGGTATTGATTTCTGCTTTGCAGTTTCAATCGTTTACCGTGGTGGTAGATGAAGGTGTGGTAGCCGCGAAGCAAATGCGGATTTATATGAATCCTGCCATTAACCAATTGGAAGAAGTTGTGGTGCGGCCCTACGATCTTTCCGGAAATATTAATGTAGACGTAAATCGAGTAGATGTGTATGCATCTCCCAACTGGGACCTTTCTTATGAAACGCTAGAATACGAATATGAATTTACTGAAGACAGGCAAACTTCCATAAAAGGGAATGTAGCAGAAGATGCCTTAAACAATGGCGGACTTAAAAATGGTTTTAATTTTATCTCTGTATTGGGCGTGATTGCAAACGCGATTGTCGGAAAAAAGAAAAAAGATCCGTACGTTGAAACACCAAATTATAGTACTATTGTAAGAGCGTTGCAACAACGATTTAGCGCCCAATATTATGCCGATACTTTTGGAATTCCGATAGAAAAAGTAGACAATTTTATCTATTTCGCACAAGAAAACGCAGTGACTCCGGAGATGTTGAAAGAAGAAAACGAAATTGAATTGCTAGCAACCTTATTTCAACAAAGTGAAGTGTATAAAGAACGTATTAAAGTTGAATAATACCCTCTTTGTTCTCATTGGGATGTTTCTATTTATTTTTGAAACTTCAGCACAGCAAAAGGAGCTTCAAGGAAAAATAACCAATCCAGAAGAGGTAGAAGGCATCCATGTGTTAAACACCACGTCACGTTACAACAGTGTTACAGATGTCTTCGGAAATTTTAGCATTTCCGCCAAACCATTAGATACCTTAATTTTCTCATCAGTGCACTTTGTGCCAGAAAAGGTGGTTGTCACCGAAGAAATTCATGAACGCGGCATCTTGGTGGTGACGCTTTCAAAATTAGTGAACGAACTGGACGAAGTTTTTCTGGGGCCGAAACTCTCTGGCGATCTTGAGCGTGATGTCAAGAATATTAAAGTAAAAAAGAAAATAGATTTTGACAGCCTGGGTATACCTGGGTTTAAAGGAGAACCCGAAGAAAAAATCCCTACCCTAATTGGGCAAACCATCGGGCCAACACACGTTAATATTGATGCGCTGTACAAACACCTTACAGGCTACTATAAGATGTTGCGAACCAAGCGCAAATGGGAGTCTGAGAACAAAGCCGTTGCCCACATCTTATACAAATACGATGAAAATTTCTTTGAAAAGGCCTACGGAATCCCCCAGGATCGAACTTATGATTTTTTGTTGTTCTGTATGGAGACTTCAACACTTGCTACCGAATTCAGAAATGAAAGCTATGCACGTGTGCTGAATATTTTTGAACGACAATCAAAAACGTATCTTTCGCGAATTCAAGAACCCATAGAAAAAAAGGAATAATTGTTGTAACATTTAGGCCACACCCACGTCTTATCCAAACGTAATTACGATATGAAGTTTTTAAAAATTGCCATACTTTTGGCGCTGTTTCCTTTGGTTACGGCCTCTGCCGACCATAAATTCTATGTGAGTATCACCAACATAGAATATGCACCAAAGCAGGAAAGCCTGCAGATAATCACCAAGATTTTTTTAGATGACCTTGAAGCGGCCCTAGAAACCCGTTATGGTAAAAAACTAAAATTTAATTCTACCAAAGAAACGGAAGCCGCCGAGAATCTTTTGAAAGAGTATTTATTTCAGAAGTTTAAGCTAAAAGTAAATGGAGCGCCTGTTTCCTATACGTACATCGGAAAAGAATACGACATAGACGTTGTAAAATGTTACCTCGAAGTAACCAATGTGAAGAAACTTTCAACTTTAGAAATTGAAAACAAAGTTTTGCACGATATGTTCGATGAACAACAGAATATTATACACGTAAAAAAGAACAAAAAAAGACGCAGCTTAGTGCTTGAAAAAGAAAATCCTAAAGGATTGTTAAACTTCAGCGACTAGCCCGCGTAAAACCTTTATAACAAGTATTTTTAGACCAATCAAAATCAATTTAATTTACACATTCATGAAACTAGTAAAATATCTTTCCCTAGTAGCACTGCTTTTAGCTTCTGGAATGTCGTTTGCGCAAGATGCCGACGGTGAAACTAAAGAAGCAAGAAAGCCTGGACACTACAACAATAACCGCTTTAAACAACTCTATGAAGAGTTCTCTACCCCTAATATGTACCGTTCTCCAAACGGAGCTCCGGGTCCTGCGTACTACCAGCAACAGGCCGATTATGAAATGAACATCATTTTAGATGATAAAGCATCAAAATTATACGGTACTGAAACTATTACATACACCAACAATTCACCAGACGAGTTGGAATATCTTTGGGTACAATTAGATCAAAATGTACGTGCAAAGGATTCTAAATCGCCTTTAATCGAATCGAGTGGTGCTGCACCAGCAGAGTTGGCTTCAAGTTTTGTTGGAAAATACATGGGTGCTGGATTTGATGGCGGATTTAAAATTGATTACGTAAAAGATAAATCTGGAAAACCACTTCCGCATACTATAAATCGCACGATGATGCGTGTTGAAATGCCCGAGAATTTAGAAACGGGTGAGTCGTTTACATTTTCGATTAAGTGGTGGTACAATATTCCAGACCACACTGTAGACCGTGCCCGCAGTGGGTATGAAGTTTTTGAAGATGGAAACAAAGGGTATGTAATTGCTCAATTCTATCCGCGAATGGCTGTGTATAGCGATGTGGAAGGATGGCAAAACAGTCAGTTCTGGGGGCGTGATGAATTTGCGCTGCCTTTTGGAGATTTTGATGTAAGTATTACCGTACCGGCAGACCATGTGTTAGATGCAACTGGAGAATTGTTGAATAGAAAAGACGTTTTCAGTAAAACCATGATGAACCGCTACGAGCAAGCTAAAAAAGAATATAAAGAGCCGGTTCAAATTGTTACCGAAGCCGAGGCAGAAGCTGCTTCTAAAGGCTTTGCCACTGGAACCAAAACTTGGAAATTTAAAGCTGAAATGGTTCGTGACTACGGATTTGCGACCTCGCGTCGATTTATGTGGGACATGATGGCCGTGAAAATTGGAAATCGTGATGTGATGGCAGTTTCTGTGTATCCGCCAGAAGGAAATCCGTTATGGTCAGATTGGTCTACGAAAGTAGTGGCAAGTACCTTAGAAACCTACTCGCGTATGGCATTCGATTACCCATACCACAAGGCAATTAGTGTGCACGCGAAAAACCAAGGTATGGAGTATCCAATGATTTGCTGGAACTACGGAAGACCAGATAAAGATGGAAATTACAGTGAGCGCACCAAATACGGAATGTTCGGGGTGATTATCCATGAGGTGGGGCACAACTACTACCCAATGATTGTAAATAGTGATGAGCGCCAATGGACATGGATGGACGAAGGAATTAACACCTTTGTACAGTATGTGGCCGAGCAAGATTTTGGAGAAAAATATCCAGAAGCAATCGCACCAAATAAAAAGTATCCTTCGCGTCGTGGACCTGCTAAGAACATCGTAGACTATATGGCAGGAGACCAAGATCGTAGAGCACCCATTATGACGAAAGGTTTAAACACCTATAGTTTTGGCGCAAATGCTTATTCAAAACCAGCTACGGGATTGAATATCTTACGTGAAACTATTATGGGGCGTGAGTTGTTCGACTATGCTTTTAAAACGTATTCACAACGTTGGATGTTTAAGCACCCAACGCCAGAAGATTTCTTCCGTACTATGGAAGATGCTTCGGCTGTAGACTTAGATTGGTTTTGGAGATCGTGGTTTTACACTACAGACTATACTGATATTGGCGTGAAAGATGTGAAGAAATTCTACGTCACTAGCAAAATGAACAAAGAAGTGAAAGAAATGATGGAAGCACGCGGAATGAAAGAAAGCGACTTGCCGCCATTGGTGTATCTAGTTGAAGAAGGTAGTGAAGATTTCGATCCGAGTATGAAGAATGCTACACTAGATGATGTAACGACGGTACAAGAATTTATAATGGACAATGTTCCAGCTGCAGATAGAGCTGCTATGAAGAGTCCTAATTATTTCTATGAAGTTACTTTCGAGAAACCAGGAGGAATCCCGATGCCTATTATTGCTGAGGTTACCTACAGCGATGGAACAACAGAGCGGTATACCTACCCAGCCCAAATTTGGAGATTGAATGATGCGGAAGTTGGAAAAGTAATCGCTTCTGAAAAGGAAATTACCAAAATCGTGGTAGATCCAGATGAAGAAACGGCAGATATTGACACTACAAATAATACATGGCCTAAACTTAAAAAGTTAGGTGAGTTCAATAAGTTTAAAGAAGAAGTGAAAGGCGACAAGTAAGCATTCACCCAATTTATTGAAAAAGCCTCTTTCATTTTGGAAGGGGCTTTTTTTTGTTATTTAGAATTTGATTGTTGCGCTAATAGAATTTGTATCTTTGTACCATGCAAATGGCCATACTTCCTTTATTTATCAGCGGCGGCGAAATAGCTTTTATACTATTTATCGTGCTAATGGTATTTGGTGCCGATAAGGTGCCAGAAATTGCCCGTGGCCTCGGGAAGGGCATGCGGCAAATAAAAGATGCCACGAACGATATTAAATCTGAAATCACTAAAAGCGCAGAAGAACACGGAGTAGATATTACCCATGACGTGCGTAATGAGATAGATAAGGTGAAGGAAGATGTAAACGAAATCACAGGCCCCATTAAACGGAAATTCTAATGCTTCAAACTCTCAAAGAATGGGACAGAGAACTTTTTGTCTGGCTCAATAGTTTGGGTATTGAACGCTTTGATAGCTTTTGGATTTTTGTTACCCAAATAGAAAGCTGGATTCCGTTGTTTATTTTATTTTTTGTGCTCTTTTTCCATTTCTATGGCATAAAAAGAGGGTTTCTGCTCATTATTTTCACCATCATTTCATTCATGGTGACCCTTACCTTTACAAATTTGGTCAAAGAATACGTCGCCCGCCTACGCCCCAATAATGTAGAAGCCTTGGCCGAGGTGATTCGGATTTTACAGAAACCAACCAATTATAGTTTTTTCTCGGGGCACGCATCGTCCAGTTTTACAGTGACTACCTTTGTGGTGTTAGCAATTCGCGATCATACCAAATGGATCTATCTGGCTTTTCTTTGGCCTTTGATATTTGTGTTGAGCCGAATTTATGTAGGTGTACATTACCCGAGCGACATCTCTGTGGGGGCTTTGGTAGGGACCACCATCGCATTTATCATATTTCAACTAGCTAAAAATGTACTGCAAAAAATAAATTCCCGTCAGCCCGAAAAGGTGTAGACTAGCTACTATTTCGAATTTATTCAATAACGTTTACTTCTAGTATTCGAACATCTTTCAAAGGGCGATCTAAAGGGCTTGTAGGTGCCTTCGCAATCGAATCGATAACTTCTAAACCGGAAATAACCTCACCGTATACCGTATAGTTTTGATCTAAATGTGGTGTGCCACCAATAGTTTTGTAGACATCTCGCTGATACGCCGGAATAGTATAAGGCGCAAAGTCTTTTTCAACTTTTGCCATTTCCCAAATTCGATTTCCAAAATCGTTGTATTTCTCAAAATCGCCCATGCTCATCGCATTTTCAAGCGAATCTAACAACGCAATTTTGATGGGTTTCATTTCAAAATAACGAGCTGCTTTCATTTTATTGATGCGTTCCTCGGCAAGATTCAGCAGGCTGTCGTTAAAAACTTTTCCTTGTACAATATAGAACTGCATGGCACTCGAAGCACGTTCAGGATTGTTATCTCGAGCTGCAGCCAACACTCCTTTTTTATGAAAGAGTGAATCGTTAAATTCTGCTTGTACCAAGTAAGGTGCATCACCATCTCCTAACGTATCTGTGCTAGTTGCTTTTTTACTATCGGGATCTCCCGCCTGTATCATAAATGTATTGATTACCCTATGGAATAAGAGGCTATCATAGGCTTTGTTTTTAGCAAGATTGAGAAAGTTATCACGGTGTAGTGGGGTCTCATCATACAGTTCAATCTGCATGGTGCCATAGTTGGTCACCATTTCTACCTGTGTTCGTTCTTTTTCTGAAACTTTAGAGGACTCTTTTATATCGTTACAAGCCAATAACAAAGCAATTAATAAGATGGCGCTTACATGGGTGATGGTTGGTTTCATATGAAGTTCTTTAAGGTTGTTTTTTAAGTGAAAGCATTCTTTATTAGTTAGTCATATTTTTGTGTGAATACTATAAAGATGAGTATCGCGATACCAATGGAAACAACAAGAAAAACAGCTTCGAAACGTCGCTTTCGCTTTGCTTTTTTCTGAATATCAGCCTTTACTTTTTCAACAGTTGCAGTATCAATATTCTCAAATTGAACACCACCCTCCATATTTCGAGTTACATCACTTCCAGACAAACGGTTTCCTTTTCGTCTCCGTAGATCCTTCGTTCTTTGGTTGTGGGCATTCAATCTTCCCTCGGTCATACGTCTCGTATTTAGACATACATTTTTTACACCACTCTAGAAATCGTCAAGCCATCGCGAATAGGCAACACTACTGTTTCTAGCTTTGGGTGTTCGTTTAATAGGCGGTTGTATTCTAAAAGCGCCTTTGTATCTACGTCATCTGCAGCTACGGCTTCCACTACTTTTCCGCTCCACAGCACATTGTCACTCAATAATACGGCGCCAGTGTTAAGTTTAGGAATCAATAGTTCTAAATAATTTGGGTAATTCCGCTTGTCAGCATCTATAAAAACGATGTCGAAATCATGTGTTAAGGTGGGAATAATGTCTAATGCGTTACCTGTGTGCTGTATGATATTTTCAGCATAGTTCGAAGCGTCAAAATACTTTCGCTGTAGGTCGTACAATTCTTCATTCACATCAATCGTGTGCAACGCGCCATCATTTTGCATGCCCTCTGCCAAACACAACGCCGAATAGCCTGTATAAGTGCCAATTTCAAGAATGTTTTTTGGTCGAATCAGTTTAGAGAGCATGCTCAAAACCCGTCCTTGTAAATGACCACTCAACATGCGCGGGGCCAATACTTTTTGCCATGTTTCCCTGGTTAACTGTTGCAACAGTTCGGGCTCGGGCTGTGAATGGGCCACTACGTAAGCATCTATTTTTTCAGGTAGAAAGTCCAATAAGGTGTAGGTTTTAAGAGTTTATGATGCACCAGTTATCCTGTTTACTAACTTTTTCTTAGCGTCTTCATTATCGCCACACAGCCATTGTATGACATTTTCTTCCCACATCTTATCTGCATCATCATCTGTGATAATCTTACGATCTTTTGCTAAGTCTAAAATTTTTCCGGGATAAGACGATTGCACAACGCTTTCCATTTCACCCAAGGGGTACGGATCGTCAAGCCCCACCAATACTTGCTGCACACCTTGATTTTTAACTAATAAATCTAACGAGCCAGTATCATGAACTAAAGTATCGAAGAAAATATTCTTATGTCCAACAGCTTTCCGCGGATGCGTTTTTCCTTCAAAAAGATCGGGTCTGCCGTCAAATCCTTGAATTCTACGCCCTAAATTCATCTGGGCTAATTGACCGCCGTGTGCAAAACAGGTTCGCATGCCCGGATATTTATCGGCATAACCGTTCAGCGTTAAAAAATGGTATGCATCTGCACATTGGGCCAACATCCAGATAAGGTGAAAACGCCACGCGGTATTTTCTAATTTTATAAATTTTTCACCGTCGTACGGATGAATCTCAACAGCGAGATTGTATTTGCTGGCGAGTTCAAAAATGGGTTCGTTTTCTTCGTCAAAAATACAGCGCCAAGTACCAATAGTGTCCATATAATGGGTTGGTAAACACAATAATTGCATGCCCAATACTTCCACACAGCGCTCAATTTCCCAAAGGGCACCACGTATAAAACCAGGATGAATTACAAATCCGCATGTAAACTTCGACGGATTCTCCTTCTGAACTTTTGCATTAAAATCGTTCTGAAACCGCAATGCTTGCTTCATTTCTTCCAACCGTAGCCCATTTCCGTAGAGCTGTGAAAGGTTGAGCACCACAGCATGGTCAATTTTATATTTCTCCATCCAAGCTAACTTTTCATCTAGAAAAAAGCTAGAATCAGTCACAGGGCGGCTCCAATCTTTCTGAAGCATAAATTTTCGGTCTTTATCGACCCAAAAAATACCCTTGTCCTGCATGAATTGCGGAATCTCTTCTGGATAGGGGAGTAGGTGTGAATGCCCGTTAATACGTAGTTTTCTGTCTGCCATTTTGTAAGTTAGTTTTTTTTGGCGGGCTCCCGCCGTGGCGGGACCAGGCTATCACGGGTACACGCCTGCCAGCTGTAGCCATTGGCAGGGGCGGGGTACCTTCGTTCTATCCTTGCCCGAGTTTCTTGTTTGTTGCGTTGTTGCAAGAAAGGGAAAAGATACAATAATTGTAAGTAAAAACGATAGGTTCAAAAAGGGGGTTACAAACTTTTCGTTCGGCCTCCGTCTACGGGCAAGTTAATACCGTTAATGTAGCTCGCGGCCTCGGTAGCCAAGAACGCTACAGCGTTTGCGATTTCTCCAGGTTGTGCAAAGCGTTTTGCCGGCACCAAAGATTGCATCCATTTGCTGGCCTCGTCTTTCGATTTTCCAGTTCTGTCGGCAGCTTTGTCTACAATATCTGCCAATCTATCGGTGGTCGTAAAACCTGGCAGTACATTATTCACGGTAATACCGTATTGACCTAATTCGTTAGCAAGGGTTTTACTCCAATTTGCAACGGCACCTCGTATGGTATTGCTTACACCCAAACCATCAATAGGTTGTTTCACCGAAGTGGAAATAATATTTATGATTCTACCATAATCAGCTTCTTTCATTCCGGGAACCAGCGCCTGCACCAAAATTTGGTTGCAGATGACATGTTGCGAAAATGCCTTGGTAAATTCGTCAGTGTTGGCTTCAAAAATAGGTCCGCCCTTCGGGCCACCAGTATTATTCACCAAAATATGCCAGATTTTGCGCTCCTTAGCAATTGCGACCTTCTCCCGAACGTCATCCGGATTGCTAAAATCTGCCACAAAGTAATTGTGTTTTTGGCCTTGCTCGTGGTGTAATTCGATGAGGGTCTCTTTCAACTTTTCTTCATTTCGAGCTACAAGGGTTACGGTTGCACCCATTTTTGCCAGTTGTTTAGCAACTGCTTTACCGATGCCTGCGGTACTTCCGCAGACCAATGCATTTTTGTTGGTTAAATCTATATTCATGGTGTTGTTGTCTTATTTGTGAAGGTTAATCTAATAAAAATCATGAAGTAACCAAATCTTTATGAATTGTTTAGGATTCTTCAATTTTTTAACCACCCCGCTTTTCAGGTATCCTATGTCTTCCTCTCTCCCAATAGTTATTGGGATCGTCGTAGACAAGTTGGAGGTGGGGACTAAGTGGTGGTGGCAAAGTTATTTGAGATTTCGGTTAACACTTGTTCGATACTATCTTTTATAGCTGAATTTTGAAAGCGGATTACTGTAAAGCCCTTATCCACTAAAAATCCCTGACGCTCAAAATCGTGGTTTTGGTTTACAGTGTTATTGTGAACGCCTCCGTCTAATTCAATAATAAGTTTCTCAGAAGGACAATAAAAGTCTACAATATAATTTGCGATACTATGCTGTCGTCTGAATTTTCTGCCTTCTAATTGTGAATTCTTTATAAAATTCCACAATCGTTTTTCGCTCAAAGTTGCATTGTTTCGCAATTCCTTACGACGTTGTTTTAGATGTTTCCAATTGTGTAGTTTTTCATTCATATACTAACCACCCCGCCTTTCAGGCACCCCTCCTTAAAAAGGAGGGGAAAGACGTGTATTTTGGTATCCCTTTAAAATTAAACTATATAGAAGGCGCATAGCTAATGCACACATTTTTTGGTTCTGTAAAGAAGCGCAGTGCTTCAAATCCGCCCTCACGGCCCACACCACTATCTTTCATTCCGCCAAATGGGGTGCGTAGATCTCTATTTAACCAAGTATTTACCCAAACAATGCCTGCATCCAATTGTTTGGAGAGTCGCATGGTGCGGTTTAAATCGTTGGTCCAAATGGTAGCTGAAAGTCCATACTTTACATCATTTGCCATCTGCAGGGCTTCTGCTTCATCTTCAAAGGTAACGATGGTAACAACCGGACCAAATACTTCTTCCTGCTGTATGCGGCATTGGTTGTTAGCAACTTCAATCACGGTAGGTTGCAGGTAATAACCATCTTCATGGTCTTTCACTTTTACCTGCTCTCCGCCAAACAGTATGTTGCCCCCTTCACTACGGGCTATATTTATATAATTTAAAACTTTTTCCAGATGCGGTTTTGATACTAAAGCTCCTAAATTGGTATCTGCCTCTAACGGATTTCCGACTTTAAGGGCTGCAACCTTAGCCACAAAATCCTGCTTGAATTTTTCAGCGATACGTTCTTCCACATAAATTCTACTTCCGCAGAGACAAATCTGCCCTTGATTGGCAAAAGAAGACTTTACAGTTACGGCCAACATTTTGTCATAGTCACAATCGGCAAAAATGAGGTTCGGGTTTTTTCCACCTAACTCTAACGATAATTTTTTAAACATCGGAGCCGCTGCACGGGCAATGTGTTCACCCGTAGCTGTGCCACCTGTAAAACTAATTGCCTTAATTTTTGGGTGGGCTACAATGGCTTGCCCTGTTTCTGGTCCAGTACCATGCACAATATTTAGCACCCCTTTGGGTAGTCCTGCTTCGGTGAGTATGTTTCCTAAAAGATAGGCCGTCATTGGCGTGACTTCGCTTGGCTTTGCCACCACACAATTACCTGCAGCAATAGCAGGGGCAACTTTCCAAGTAAACAAATAGAGCGGTAGGTTCCACGGAGAAATGCAACCAACCACACCTATGGGTTGGCGTAATGTAAAATTCATAGTATTCAAACCAACACTTTCGTGGGCTTCACTAGCAAATTGGGTAATGGCATTTCCGAAGAATCTAAAATTTGAGCTCGCACGTGGAATATCGACTGCTTTTGCCAATGACAAAGGCTTCCCGTTATCTAGACTTTCGGCTTTTGCCAATTCATCCAGGTTAGCTTCAATCAAATCTGCTATGCGCAGCATAATTTTACTTCGTTCTTCTAGGGTCGTGTTGCTCCAAGAAGGGAAGGCATCGCAAGCAGCTTTGTACGCCAACGCTACATCTTCAGACGCGCTTTTTGGAATCTTGGAATATACAGTTCCGGTACTCGGATTGTAATTGTCGAGCCACGCCTCTGAAGTTGCATTTGTGTATTCGCCGTTGATGTAATTTTGAATTTTTTTCATTTTAGGCTTATTTTTTAGATGCTGGGCTAAATATTTTTTCAAAGGCATCATAGACCGCCAAGTGCAGCGCATCTCCATGATCCTGTTGTTCCAAGAACTTAAAATACACCTTATTTTTGGTGTCTCGGGAGGCAGCTAATAATTTATAGTAAAGTTGGGTGGCACCTGTTTGCATGGTAGGGCCTTCAGTACCCACAGCTACATAGATTTGTTTCGGACTCCAAGTTTTTGAAGCTTCCAAAGTAAGTATAGACTGGTCGTCCCACCAGGTACTCGGACTCACGATAATGTAATTGTCGAATAATTGTGGCTTTTTTAAAACGATTTCCGTAGCCAGCAAACCACCTAATGACTGTCCGATAAGCGTGCTTGTTTCTGAAATTTTATAATTAGATCTAACAAACGGTTGCAACTCATTCTCAATGAACTGTATAAAATTTTCAGATTTTCCCGCTGTAGGAAACTCTTCTTGATCAAGTTTGTTTTTTGATGGAAACGTAAAATCCCGCTTTCTATCAACATTGGCAATACCCACTACAATACTTTCTGGAATCATATTAATCCATGAAAATGATCCAAACTGAACCAAACCTACAATATGAATAAAGTCTTCATCGGCTGAACCGTCTAGCACATAAATTACCGGATACTTTTCAGAACTCTCCTGGTATCCCTTCGGAAGATAAATATTTAGTGTTCTGGTTTCATCTAAAATAGCAGATTGAAACGACACGGTTTCACCAAGAACAAACGGTTCTTTACTACTTTGAAACTTAACTTCTTGAGCAAAACTCACATTTGCTATACACAATAAAACAAGTATGTTTAGAACGAGTTTCATTTGCTTAAGCGGGTTTATATGCTGTGACTTTAATTTCAATCACTAAATGCGGGTGTGGCAATTGGTGTACAGCTACAGTGGTTCTGGCGGGACCAGTTTCTTTACTGAAAAATTCCCCATACACCTGATTATACCCCCCAAAGTCATTCATGTTCACCAAAAATGTAGAAACGTCTACTACGTCGGCCATGGTTGCACCTTCGGTAGCCAGAACATCCTTGATATTATTGAGCACGGCACGAGTCTGCTCTTTGATGTCTAGGTATATGGTTCCCATCTGATCAATTTTGTTAGCGCCAGCAATAGTGTTATCGGGCAAGCGCGAACTTGTGCCACTTACGAATAAAAAATCACCTGCACGCTTTATGTGCGGGTAAGCTCCCCGGGGTGTTGCTTTGCCTTCTACGAGTTTACTTTTGTTTGTCATGCTTTTGTCATGTATTTTTTTGGTCGAGCGCCAGCCCTAGATTCATTCCAGCGGGCAGTCGAAACCTATGTTTAATTTATCTCAAGTTAAATGACCTCTCGAATTACAGCCCGAAAGATTCGTTCCCGTCCGTACCGGCACGGGCGGGCTTGCGGGCGCTCGAGGGGACAGATTATAGATTTCCTGCTATTTCATCATCGTGTAAAATGTCTTGTGTTGCTTTAGTTACCAATTCCAATTTTTCGCGCAAGTCCATTTGTTCGGTAATTTTACCATCTGCCAACAAATTCAGGATAGCTTTGTCTTGTGCTCGACCCTGTTTTAAGGCCTGCGAATAGGTGATATCTTCATTAAACGTCACCAACGAGTATTTACTGTGATAGTCGTCTGGGAATTCAGCTTCAAAAGCAGTTTCAAGTTTTCGTTTTTGCTGGAATAACGGACTCGCAGTGTGTTCTTTCATTTCATGAAAATTGTCTACCGCCAAATCTGCTATGGCGTCAGTGTCCGTTTTTCGAGCTTTTTCATAGGCTTCAAAAACGGTATTCCAGTTGGTTGAATCTCCTTCAAGCATATCTAAGATTTCATCAAAAACAACTACATCTTCAAAACTGGCGTTCATTCCTTGTCCGTAAAAGGGTACAATAGCATGCGCCGCATCTCCCATAAGCAGGGTTTTTCCGTAGCAATTCCACGGAGCGCACTTAATGGTACCCAAAGGCCCCGTTGGATTGTCAAAAAATTCTTGTACTAAATTAGGCATAAGCGCAACCGCATCTGGATATTCTTTACTGAAATATTCTGTGACCATTTCTGGCGTTGTCAAGTTGTCGAAGCAGTAATCGCTATTGGAATACGGCAAGAACAATGTGACGGTAAAGCTGCCATCCAAATTGGGTAGGGCAATTAGCATATCTTCACCTCGAGGCCAAATATGAAGCGCTTCTTTCTCGGTTCGGTAGCCGCCGTTGGCTGTTGCCGGGATGGTAATTTCTTTATATCCATGTGTTAGCCATTCTTGGCTAAAACTGAACAAGAACTGCTTATGGTTAAACATACTTTTCCTTACTACCGATCCGGCGCCATCGGTACCCAGAATGATATCGCCCGAATAGGTAAGTTCTTCTTCGCTATCATAATCTTTAAAGGTGGCAGCAGCATTTTTTAAATCGACTGACTTGCATCCTTTGTTAAAGATGATCGTAACATTCGGCATTTTTTCAGCTTCATCTAGCAATAACATGTTTAGGCCAGGACGTGAAATTGAATTGATGTATTCGTTTTCTCTGCCGCTGTATTTACTTAAAAATGTATTTCCCTCTTTATCATGAATCATGCGCCCATACATAGGGATGCATAGCTTTTTTGCGGCTGTTTCAACACCTGCAAGACGCAATGCTTTCAGTCCGCGATCGCTAAGCGCCAAATTGATAGAACGGCCGGCATCTTGATGTTGTTTCCTGAGGTCTGGGCGTTTTTCAACCAAGGTAATTTGGTAGCCTCGTTGTGCAAGCCGCAAGGCTAAAAGGCTTCCGCAGAGGCCAGCGCCTATGATAAGTATGTTTTGTTTTTTGTTCAAAATAACTGTTTGGTCGAGCGCAGTCAAGACCTAATATTAGTTGATTGTTTTGTAAAACCCCTCGACTGCGCTCGGGGGGACACTTACTATACTATTTTTTTCAATCGTTCCACAAACTCCCAGACATCTTCAAAACTATTGTACAAGGGTGTGGGAGCTACCCTGATAACATCTGGTTCGCGCCAGTCGCTTATCACACCTGCTTCGGTAAGTTGGGTATGGAGTTTCTTGTCTGCATTTTTTAACTGAATGCTTAACTGGCACCCACGTTCTTCTGGGTTTTTCGGTGTGATAATATTGATGTTTTCATTGTTCAAGCCTTCCAGAAGAAACTCTAGAAAACCAGTGAGTTTTATTGATTTTTTCCGAAGATTCTCAAATCCGGCATCTTCAAAAACCGATAGACTCGCCCGTATGGCGGCCATACTTAATATCGGCGGATTGCTAAGTTGCCAACCCTCGGCTCCTGGCAGCGGATCAAACTCATGTCGCATATTAAATCGGGTGTCTTTGTTATGTCCCCACCAACCTGCAAACCGTGGCAATGTCTGATCATTGGCATGTTTTTCATGTACAAAACAACCTCCCAAACTACCCGGGCCACTGTTTAAATATTTGTAACTGCACCAAACGGCAAAATCTGCTCCTGTTTCGTGTAGATTTGGCTGAATGTTACCAGCGCCATGCGCCAGATCAAAACCTACTTTACAACCATGCTTATGGCCAAGTTCTGTAATTTTTTTAAGTGGATAATGCTGACCGCTATAATAGTTGGTACTTCCAATCATTAGCAAGGCCACTTGATTGCCTTGGGTTTCCATAATCTGTTCAAGGTCTTCAAAGCGACAAAGGTCTTCTCCAGGTCTGGGTTTCCATAAAATGAGACCGTCTTTTGGATCATAACCGTGAAACTTCAACTGGCTTTCAACCGCATACTTGTCGCTAGGAAACGCATCACTTTCTACGATAATCTTATATTTTGTTTCGGTAGGCCTATAAAAACTCACCATCATTAAATGAAGGTTTGTGGTAAGCGTATTCATCATTACCACCTCGCTAGGTTTTGCTCCAACAATGGTTGCCATGCTTTCTGTTAGAAATTCATGATAGGGCAGCCATGGATGTTCTGCGTCTGTATGTCCTTCAACGCCGTGTTTTGCCCAGTCGTTTAGTTCTTGTTGTAAGTACTCTTGGGTAATTCTCGGTTGCAATCCGAGGGAATTTCCGCAGAGATAAATCAGAGGCTTGCCATTACTGTCTTTGGGAAATAGAAACTGATCGCGAAACGAACGTAACGAATCTTCTGCGTCACACTGTTGTGCGTATGTAAGGCTTTGCTGCATTATTTTTTTACTGAAATGTTAGTGAAATATAATTTGAAGGCGCCAATACTGTCCTTGTGCATGGTAGCCAATTTTAATCCGTTATAATCTTGATAGTCTTCGAAAGTTGTAACTATAGAAGGTTCAGGATTATTGCCTTTTCTAAAAACCCATTCTCGCACCATAAATGCATCGTCATAGAAAAAATCGTAGGCATCGCCAGGGGTGTAGCCGCCTTCGTTTCCATACGTAATTGTGAGTTTATGCAAGCTGTCGTTAGAGATAGGCGCTATTTCTTTGCTTGCTTCGGAAAGCGTCGTGCCTTCGTCCCATACCAGTTTGTATGGTGCTAACAGCCAATACGAGTCGTTAACGAATGCGCCATCCGTTTTTTTAGTGATACTGTCCATCTGCTTCCGGTTATACGCTACCGTATCGTTAGCTGAAGTCATTGTGACTGCATCGGTTTTTGGATTCCATGACCAAGAACGTTCAAAATGGTTTTCTCCACGATCTACATTAAAGGTGAAATTGATCTCAGAAACGTCGTTCCAATGTTCAATACCATTGGCGTTGGCTATCTTTTCGGCAGGAGTAGTGGCAACAATGGTTTCGGTGTCTGGGGATGCTTCCGTATCTGAAGTTTTTGTAGTGTTGTTACAGCTCCATAGAACGGTAGCACAGAGTAGGAAAAGCAGTGTTTTGTTCATCTAGATTGGTTTTATGTAAAAATAAGGAAAGTATCTTTGGGGCGTATAATTTTCGTAACTTTAATACATGGAAAAGACGAAAGAATATTCAAACGGAGAAGTTACGGTACTTTGGAAACCAGGACTCTGTATCCATTCAGCAAAATGTGTACACGGACTGCCTTCAGTATTTAAACCAAAAGAAAAACCCTGGGTACAGGTTGAAAATGCGGCTACTGAAAAAATTATTGGCACCGTAAAAGCTTGCCCCAGCGGTGCATTAAGCTATTATATGAATGCAGTTGGGCCATCAGAAATTGATAAAGAAATGAAGAAAGAAACTACGAAAATAGAAGTGATGAAAAACGGACCCTTGCTAGTTTTAGGAGCGGTAAACATTACACACGATGACGGCCGAGAAGAACAAAAACAGAAAAGAACGGCGTTTTGTAGGTGTGGGCAAAGTATGAATCAGCCATTTTGTGATGGCACCCATAACCAAGCGTAATGGATTTAAATATTTCAGAAAACAAAGACAAAAAGCGCTTTGAAGTTCATGTTGGTGACGGCTGCGCTTTTATAGACTATATCCGTGCCGAAGACAAAATGTACCTTACACATACCGAAGTTCCTTCAGAAATGGAAGGCAATGGAATTGGTTCGGCGCTCGTAAAACATGCCCTAGCCGCAATAGAAGGGGAAAATCGTAAATTGGTGCCGTTGTGCCCCTTTGTAGCTTCTTATATTAAAAGACATCCAGAATATGCGCATTTGCTAGCCGATGGTTATAGCGTATAAAAAAGACCTTTAAAGAATATATTCCCTAAAGGTCCCTTACGAAGTGCAAAGAAAATTAATCTACAGCATCTTCAACATCATCTGCTACTTTTTCTACAGTAGATTTCTCTCTGCAACTTGTAAAACTAGTTGCCGTTGCCGTTAATAGTCCGGCTACCAATAAAAATGTGAATACTTTTTTCATGTTGTTGGTTTTCTTTAAATAGTTAAAATTTCAGTTGGAAGGTTGTGGATTTATGGTCTTCTGCCTGTTGCTAGACGGTACAAAATACCAATCACTGCAAGAACCAATAATATATGGATCAAGCTACCTACAGCATCTCCAAATCCGAAGTAACCTACGAGCCATCCTATGATTAGAATTACTACGATAAGCCAAATTAAATCTCTCATGGTTTGTTGTTTTAATGGTTAATTATCATAAATGTACACTGAAATTAGCGTAATTGATGGCACTTTAACCTGTGTTTAACCCGCTTTGTTAAAAAGCTCCCAACTAGAAATTATCTGGATTTTCGATGATTTTTGCAGCCCGTTCTTTTAAAGCCGAAAGGTTTGCTGCCGATTTTTTTTCGAGTAAACTCATCATCATATTCATGCGATGGTTATTTTTGAAATGATCTTTTTTGTCGTCTAAGAAATTCCAGTATAAACTGTTGAACGGACAAGCATCTTCTTCAGTTTTTTTTGAAACTTTATAATGGCAGTCTTTGCAGTAGTTACTCATTTTGTTGATGTAGCTTCCACTAGAGACGTAAGGTTTTGTGGCTACGATACCACCGTCTGCAAATTGAGACATGCCTCTGGTGTTCGTAATTTCTACCCATTCTATGGCGTCTATATAAATACCAAGATACCATTGGTCTACCTCGTCTGGATGGCATTGGGTCAACAACGCAAAGTTACCCGTCACCATTAGCCGTTGTATGTGGTGCGCGTAGGCATGGTCTAAACTTTGTTTTATCGCGTGATGCAGGCAGTTCATCTTGGTGTTGCCCGTCCAATAAAAATCAGGTAGGTTGTTTTTGTTCTCTAGCTTGTTTTTATTAGAATAGCTTGGCATTTCTTTCCAATAGATACCACGCATGTATTCGCGCCATCCTAGAATCTGGCGTACAAAACCTTCTACTTGGGAGATGTCTATAATGTCTTTATGATCGCGCCAATAGCCTATCACAGAATCTATTACTTCTTTAGGGTGGAGCAACTTGGCGTTCATTGCGAAGGATAGCCTCGAGTGAAATAAATACACCTGTTCGGTATGCATGGCATCTTGATAATCGCCAAAATGAACTAAGAGGTTTTTACAGAAATAATTCAATACCGAGAGACTGTCTTCCCGCGAAGTAGGCCAATTGAAATTTTCTGCTGAAATATTCCCAAGCGTTTTTACGCCACTCTCTTTTATCCGTTTTACTGTTTCTGAAACATCCTTTCGGAAACCACGTTCATGCGGAATCTCATGTTCACCTTTCCATTTATTGCGATTGCTTTTATCGAAATTCCAGTTACCACCTTCAGGATCTTTTTGGTTCGCCATTAGGATGTCGTATTTTTTACGCATATCCCGATAAAAATACTCCATGACCATTTCTTTTTTACCCTTGTAGAAATCTGAAAGATCTTCTCGACTGGTCAGAAAGTGTTCGGTGTCGAAGGCCTCGTGGTGTATGTCTAGATTCTCGCAAAAGGCATGAAGCTGTTTATCGAGTCGGTATTCGTCTGGTAACTGATATTCAAATTTTTCAATGTTGTGCTCTTTTATTAAGTATTGTAGATTATCAACCAGGTTTTGCTTATTAAGAGCGTCTGTAAGTTTATAATACACTACTTTATGACCACGTTGCTCAAGCCATTGGGCAAAGTTGTGCATGCTTTCAAAAAAAGCGACCACCTTTTGGATGTGGTGCACGACATAATCTGTTTCTTGACGCATTTCAGCCATAAAATAGACCACCTTCTCATTCGGGTGGTCGTACCACGAATGCTTATGGTTGAGTTGGTCGCCCAAAATGAGACGAAGTGTTTTTTTGTTTTGTTTATCTGACATTAAAATCTAATATTTTTCATTTCACTACCCTTTCCACAAAGCCACAAAATCTCCGTGGGGATCATAGTTTTCAGCTTGCCTTTCAATGTTAAATTTTCGGTCTCGGGGATCGTTTCCTACACCCGACACGTATTGCCAATTTCCCCAATTACTGTGCACGTCGTAATCGATTAATAGGCTTTCAAAATAGCTAGCGCCTATTCGCCAGTCTTGTTTCCATTCTTTCGCCCAAAAACTAGCTACATTTTGTCTTCCACGGTTGCTCATCCAACCGGTTCTGGCTATTTCTTTCATGTTGGCATTTACAAAATCGTACGGAGTGTTGCCTGAAATCCAATCTTGTTTTTTTTCTTCGGAAGTTCCCCAGTCGTATTCTTTTTCTAAAATTCCGCCGATTTTAAAGAGCGCATCGCCATGTTTTAATGATACGTATTTGAAGAAATCACGCCAGATGAGTTCGAAAATCATCCAATAGGTATCTTGGTTTTTCGTAACCTCTTTTTCAAATTTTTTAATTTCCCAATAAATGGTACGCGGTGATATACATCCATTTGCTAACCACGCTGAAAATTTTGAACTATAGGCAGTGCCAATCAATTCGTTTCGCGTCTGTTTGTAGGTAGTTATGTGTTGCTTTTTCCAAATGTATTCCTGTATTCTTTCTATACCAGATGTTTCTCCTCCAGAAAAGGGGAAGGCTGTGCGTGAGTCGGTTGGAGGAGGCTCTAACCCTAACTCTTTTAGTGTTGGAATGTCGTTTTGGAATTTCTCTGAGAGATTCAAATCAAATTCTGGGCGTTTATCAGGAATCGCAACACCGTCTCGCACCTTGGTATATTTCTCACTTTTTTTTCTGAACTCGGTAAACACCTTCGAAATTTTATTGAAATCGGCATATGGAATATCTTCAGGATGAAACAGAAATTGGTTGTAATAGGAAATACATGTTGCCTGCTTTGAAACATTGGCTTCGACAGTTTTTGAAACGGCAAGTTCTTCAGAAGTCCATTCTTTTTGAAAATGAACAGATTTAACCGAGAATTGAGCTACTAAAGCTGGTATAGCTTCTTCTGGCTTCTGAAACTTTAGCACCAACGGAATATTCAAGGCTTGTAAATTTTTCTTCAAGTCTGATACGGACTGTAGTAAAAATTTTGCCCGAAACGCCCCGGTCTTTGGAAAACCGAAGTTGGTGGTGCCAAAGTGCCTTGGGTCGAAACAATAAATAGCAATTACTTTCTTCGAGGCCTTGCACGCCTGTGTTAAGGGAATATGGTCTGTTACCCGTAAATCGTTCCTAAACCAAACTAAATGTGTCATTTTTGTTTGTTCTTTCTACAGCGTTCACTACAATACAGCACCGTGTCCCAGTTTTGTTCCCATTTCTTTCGCCACGCAAAGGGACGACCGCAAACAGGGCAAATTTTAGTAGGTAAATGCAGTTTTTTATGCGCCATAATTAATTCTTTGGTTTTGCATAGGCTAGACGCTCCTGTAGCTTTGCAAGGGCATACCCGTCTAATCCATTCACAGCTACTGTTTGTGCGCGATCAAGCTGAATAAATCCATCATCATGCAGCAGCTGGGCTTCGCAGTGAAGTTGTTCAATGGCTCCTATAATAAGCAAACACTTGTTTTCTTCAATATAATAGTCGCGTATATACTTACACCCTATTTGAACGGGTGCCTTTTGTACAAAGGGAGCGTAAAATTCATTTTTATACTCTGATTTCAATTGGGTTTGGTTAAATTCTGAAATGGTACCATCGTATTTCGCGCTCGTATGGTGCGCTTCTGAAACGATGTCAGCATGTATGTGGTTCACGGTAAAATAGCCAGTATTTTTAAGATTGTCGTATGTATTTCGGGGTACCGTGGTTGGCCTAAGAATAAATGAAAGCAGAGGCGGATTGCTGCCTAAATGCGTAACACTACTAAAAACAGCGACGTTCTCCACGCCATCTTCAGACCTAGTAGCGATGAGGTTGGCAGATTTGTAGCCCGTACAACTGTTGATAAGGTGTGCCCGGTATCGTTTTTCCAAATTGTTTAAATCGGCACTGTTGAAGTATTTCATAAGTTAAAAATAGGGTTTGTCTATTAAAATCACAGATAGATTAAACAAAATTTAACTTACTATCTTTCGGTCATATATATAGAAAGATGGATTTTCAAAAAGCATTCGATACGAATAAAGAAACATGGAATAAAAAAGTAGCGGTACACGCTGCGAGCGATTTTTATTTCTTAGAGGATTTCAAAAAAGGGAAGTTGTCGCTTAATCGTTACGAACTGGACGCACTAGGATCAGTTAAAGGGAAGCGTTTGCTTCACCTACAGTGCCACTTTGGCCAAGATACGTTGAGTTGGAGCAGGCTAGGGGCCAAATGCACTGGAGTGGATATTTCCGAAGAAGGCATTAAAATGGCACGCGAATTAAATGAAGAATTAAAGCAGGACGCCCAATTTGTTTGCTGCAATGTGTTGGATACCTCAAAGTTTGTGAACGAAACATTTGATGTGGTTTTTACGAGTTATGGCACGATAGGTTGGTTGCCTGATCTAAAACCATGGGCGAAGATGATTGCTGAGCGATTGGCGCCTGGCGGAGTTTTTTATATTGTTGAATTTCACCCTATCGCGTGGATGTTCGATTATACCGTTACACCGCCAGATATGAAATATGGCTATCACCAAAAAGAAGCGATTTATGAAGAATATGAAGGCACCTATGCCGAAGATGGAAAAACTAAAATGGTGAGCAAAGAGTATGGGTGGAACCATAGTTTGAGCGATGTGATTGGTAGTTTATTAGACGCCGGACTAACATTAGAACTATTTAAGGAGCATGATGCCTCCCCATACGATGTATTTCCAGATTTAGAAAAAAATAACGAAGGGTTATACGAGTTGCCCAACAAATTATACCCCTTACTATTTGAAGTGAAAGCGGTAAAGCGATAAGTACCATTAGATATTTATCGGATGTGCTTATAACTATATATGAAACTAAAAAGCCGCTCCAGCATGATGCTGAAACGGCTTTTTAGCATGTTCGCAATTTTTAATGCGCACTATCTTTTAACAACTGTGGAAATTTTTTCTGGAATTTGCGTAGTCTGGGAATGGAAACATTCTGAATGTACGGATTGTTAGGATTGTTTCGTTCGTAATTTTGGTGGTACCCTTCGGCAATCCAAAATTTTTGAAATGGCAGTACTTGTGCTGCTACGTTACCCTCGCCATATTCTTTTTCCAGTTCTGCAATTTTGGTATCGATTATCTGTTTTTGGGCATCATTCTGATAAAAAATAATAGAACGATACTGTGAGCCGTTGTCAGGTCCTTGACCATTCACTTGGGTGACATTCTGCGAACCAAAATAGACATCTACCAATTGCTTAAAACTTACAACGTTTGGGTCGTAAATAATTTCTACAGCCTCTGCATATCCTGTTCTACCGGTGTTGCTAGATTCGTAGGTTGGGTTTTCGGTATGTCCGCCGCTGTAGCCAGAAATAGATTCTTGTACTCCTTGTACGCTTTCATAAATAGCCTCTACGCACCAAAAACAACCACTCGCGAAGTAGGCTTTTTCTAAGCCATTTTGGCTTGGTACTTCTACAGGAGTTTGTGTATTCTGTGCCTGCATTTCGGCTTTCTTATTGTTTTCGTTCGATGATTGACAAGAGGCTTGTAGCGAAACAAGTCCGGCCAAAGCGAATTGATATATAAAATGTTTCATAGTATTTTTTTAATGTTGAATTGGTCGTGTAAATTCAATTTCCTTTCAAATAATGTACAAAAAAAAGCCTCCACAAACTGTGAAGGCTCTGTTATAATTTTGGGAAAGCGATTATTTCATTTTAGCGAACATCGCTTCCATTTTTTCTTGCTCTTCCTTTGCTAATTCTGGATCTACCAAAATACGGCCACTGTGTTCATCGGTAATGATTTTTTTGCGGGCAGCAATCTCCATTTGCACCTGTGGTGGAATGGTGAAAAACGAACCTCCTGAGGCTCCACGCTCTACAGGAACTACAGCCAAACCATTTTTAACATTGGTACGAATTCTCTTGTAAGCTTTTACCAAACGCTCTTCGATTTTCTTTTCGAATTTTTCAGACTCTTTAATCAGTGCCTTTTCTTCTTTTTCAGTTTCAGCAAGAATTTCATTCAGCTCACCTTGCTTGTGCTTCAGGTGGTCTTGGCGCTCTTTTACACGACTAGCAGTTTCTTCAATCACTGCATTTTTTTGCTCGATCTGTGCCTTAAATTCTTTAATGTGCTTTTCAGCCAACTGAATTTCTAACTCTTGGAATTCAATTTCCTTGCTCAACGAGTTATACTCACGGTTGTTACGTACATTGTCTTGTTGGGTCGTATATTTTTTGATCAGGGATTTCGATTCTTCTATCCCGTTTTTCTTTTCTTTAATACTTTCTTCAACTACCTCAAGTTCTGTCTTTAATTTGTCAAGGCGGGTGTTCATACCTGCAACTTCATCTTCAAGATCTTCAACTTCTAAAGGTAATTCACCACGTACGTTTCTAATTTCATCAACACGTGAATCAATTAATTGTAGGTCGTACAAGGCTCTTAACTTCTCTTCTACAGTGGTTTCTGTTTTTGTGGCCATAAATTAAAAATAGCTAATAGGATTGGTGTTTGTCTGTGATAAAACGACTGCAAAATTAGTGATTTTTTTTGTAAGCACATCAACTAATAAGTCTTTTGTGTATTGTTCGCTTTCATAGTGGCCTACATCGCAAAGTAAGATATCGTTCTCTGCCTGGAAAAAATCATGGTATTTCAAATCGGAAGACACAAATGCATCGGCTCCATTTGCCTTGGCTGCCGCAATCGCAAAGCTACCACTTCCCCCGAGTACGGCCACTTTTTTTATGGGTTTCTCACGCTTGGCCGAGTGCCGCACACAGCCGGTTTGAAAAGTTTCTTTTATCTGGCTAAGAAAGTTTTCTTCGGAAATTTCCGTAGACAATTCGCCTATCATTCCCATGCCAATATGTTGGTGGGTGTTTTCTAGTGTGGTGACTTCATACGCTACCTCTTCATAAGGATGTGTTTTAAACAACGTACGGATTATGTTGGATTGAAGGTGCTTCGGAAATGTAACACCCAATTGTAATTCATCTTCCAAACGGAGTTCGCCTTGCTTGCCCACCGTTGGCTGGCTGCCTTCTTCACCCTTAAAACTTCCGGTTCCTGAAACTGAGAAACTGCAATGGCTGTAATTCCCAATATTTCCTGCACCTGCGTTAAAGAGTGCTTCACGCACCGTTTCGATATGGTCTGTGGGCACAAAAGTGGTGAGCTTTTGGATGATTTGTTTTTTCGGTAGTAAAATCTGTTTGTTGGAAAGCTTTAATTTTTGACACATCATAGCATTCACTCCATTCCAGCTATTGTCTAAAGCAGTATGGATAGCGAAAATGGCGATATCGTTTTTGATGGCCTTTTGTACCGTTCGTTCTACATAGCTTTGTCCCGTCAACTTTTTTAATCCGGAGAAAATGATTGGGTGGAAACTCACAATGAGATTGCAATTTTTGTCAATCGCCTCATCAACTACAGCTTCCAAGGTGTCTAGTGTGATCAAAATACCGGTAATTGACATCTGTGCATCACCTACCAACAGCCCCGTATTGTCGAAATCTTCCGCATAGTGCAGTGGGGCATGCGCATTTAAAACTTGAATTACTTCCTGTACAGTCATGGTCGATACAATTTTAGGTAAAGATAACGGTTTATCATTTTTCGGGGTATTTCCGCAGACAAACTTATCTTTACACTTTTAACACAAATGAATATACTACGAAAACTCCTGTTTCCCTTTGCCGTTGTCTACGGTTGGATTACCGGTTTTCGTAACTTTCTTTATAACAAGAATGTGTTGGAAAGTCGGGAGTATACAATTCCGATTGTCTGTGTTGGGAATCTTTCGGTTGGAGGTACGGGCAAGTCGCCTATGATAGAATATCTGATTTCCTTTTTAAAAAATGATTACAGAATTGCGGTGCTGAGTAGAGGGTACAAACGTACTACCAAGGGTTTTTTAGAGGTTGCCGTTAACCATACAGCTGCCGAAGTTGGTGATGAACCATTACAGTTTAAAACGAAATTTCCTAAAGTTACCGTAGCTGTTTGCGCCGATAGACGTACTGGGATTGAACATTTAAAAGGCAAAGCAGACGTAATTTTGTTAGACGATGCCTTTCAGCACAGAAAGGTAAAGGCATCGTTAAATATCCTGCTTACACCATTTCACGACTTATTTATAGACGATTGGATGCTGCCTACTGGAAACCTTCGGGAACCCAGAACTGGCTCGAAGCGTGCCCATTGTTTGGTGGTTACCAAATGTCCGAGTCAGGTGCCGTATGCCACGCTACAGGAGATTGAACTCAGAATGCCAATTTACAATCACCAAAAACTTTATTTTTCAAAAATTGGGTATGGTACCATCATTAAAAGCACTACGGAAACACTACCGCTAGAATATTTAAACGATAAGCCATTTACCTTGGTCACCGGAATCGCAGATCCGTTGCCGTTATTGAAATTTTTAAAAGATCAGCAGTTTAATTTTGTACACCAACGTTTTCCAGACCACCATCACTTTAGCGATGCGGAAATTGAAGATCTCAACCAAACCGATTTGATTATCACTACTGAAAAAGATTATATGCGCCTTCAGCATAGGGTATCAAAGTTTGCGATGTATTATTTCCCGATTACTACTGAAATATTAAAAGACCAAGCCGAGTTTTTTGAAGATTTTGTCCGGAAATCCATCGATAAAAAACGATTGGGATAATTTTACCAACTACCAACTACCAACTACCAACTACCTCGGAGCCGGCATTTTTCGGCCTTCCAGCGTGCGGTAGATTTTTTCAAAGAATTCTTCTGTTTTGAAAGGCTTCGGAATGATTTCATTAAACCCGGCACGATAGAAATCGTCCAGATTTTCATCTATCGTCACAGCCGTTAGGGCGATGATAGGAATGTTTTTGTTGAACTGGCGGATTTTCTGTGTGGCTTCAATACCGCTAATCCCCGGCATATGTATATCCATTAAGATGATATCGAAGGTCTGTTCTTCTACCATTTGCACCGCATCCATACCGTTGTCTGCTACCTGGCAGGCCATTTTGTTCTTCTCTAAGATTTTCTTGGTAATCATCTGGTTGATTTTATTGTCTTCAACCACCAGTACTTTTCTGTTTTCTAAGGCAACGTAATCTACATCGTAGATAATATTGTTAGGGTTATTATCTTCTTGAAGTTCTTCGGAAATACTAAAATTGATGTTGAACCAAAATTTTGAACCTTTACCGAGTTGGCTTTCTAAATGGATTTTACTTCCCATGAGCTCCAATAGGTTCTTTACAATAGAAAGACCGAGCCCCGTACCACCAAATTTTCTGTTAATCTGAAGAGATGCCTGTGAAAAGGTCTCGAAGATACTTTTTTGTTTCTTTTTTGAAATACCCACACCATTGTCTTCAATCTCAAAATGCAGCTTTACTTTGGAGGTGTTCTGATCTAATTTCGAAACGCGAATCACGACTTCACCATTTTGGGTGAATTTCACCGAATTCCCAATAAGATTGATGAGTACTTGTGAAAGTTTGAGCGGGTCACCTACCAATTTACTCGGAATGGTGTCGTCAAACTCTAAAATGAGCTGATTCTTTCGGTCGTCTGCCGACTTCTTCAATGCAACCAACACGTCGTTAATCCGCTTTTTTAACGAGAACGTAGTCTTCTCTATTTCCACCTTGTTGGCTTCGAGTTTATTAAGATCTAGAATGTTATTAATAAGCGATAGCAAGTATTCTCCAGAAAACTTTAACGAATTGAGGTGTTCTTTTTGCTCCTCTTTTGGATCTTCTTCTAGCAATAAATGGGTTAATCCCGTTACCGCATACAATGGTGTCCTTAATTCATGGGTAATGGTAGATAAAAATTGTGCTTTGGCCAATGAGGCTTTTTCTGCCTTTTCCTTAGCGCTTTGCATTTCTACATTTTTATCTTGTAAGAGATTGTTGGCTTTGGCCCTGAGGTTGTTGTTTTTGTAGAGCGATAATGTGAGCAGGGACAATATAATAATGAGGGCGATACTCAAGCCCGTCGTCATTTTGTTGAGATTCAATGTTTTCTTCTGCTCGTCTATCTCAGATTGTTTGTTTTCAATAATTTGTGTAAGATCTCCGATACTAGTTTCGGCGTCCATGCCTTTAGAAACTGCCTGGGTATAGACCCGATTTATGGAATCGTTTAAGTTAGAATATAAGCTAAAATTCCGAATGGCATCATCGGTATTGCCTTCTCGCATAGCGATCTGTGAAGTGAGTTTATAGCTCTGCGCGCGTAGTTTTATATAGTTATTTGCCGCAATGATGCGCTTTGCATTGGCCACCGATCTTTTTGCTTGGTCAAGACCATTGGGAAATTCACTCACGGGGAGTTCTAAAAGTGCCTCAGCTTTGTTGAGCTCTGCAAAGCTCTCCTGGTACTTCATGTCTTCAACCCGGAAAATAGGAAGTGCCGCATTGAAATAATTGATTGCTTTATTGTAGTTAGCCCGTTGCATTTCTAAAATGCCAAAGGCCAATATAACATTGGCTTGTAGCGACTCGTCGTTTAATGAAATACAAATTTTATCTGCTTTTTGTAGTATGTTCTCAGCGGTATCAAATTCGTCTAATCTCGTTAAAATGAGTCCGTACAATGTGTAGGCCGACGCCAATTCGGCATCCGACTTATTTTCTTCTAGATAATTGAACGCAATTTCAATTTCAGACCTTGCTTTTTGATAGTTTTGAAGGTAATAATTTAATTCTGCGAGGCCAAGTACAGCACTGGCCCTTAAATCGTCATAGTTGTTTTCCTGAACAATTTTTTCAACCTCAATAAGTTTAACAATCGCATCGTCAAAATTCTGTCCTGAAATCGCAGTAGAAGCTTCTGTCTGTAATTTTTTGATATACGCAATAGAGTCGTTCCGAGTGGTTTGGGAAAAAACAACCATCGCCAGAAAAAAACAGCTAAAAAAAAGCAGCTGTCTCTTGTATTTGGGTAGTAAGCTTCGCATCAAGTAGGTGTGCTTTGGCGATAAATATAGTTATTTCCTCGATATTTGTTGAATTAAATCAACGATTCTTGACGAATAGCCAGTTTCGTTATCGTACCATCCAATAATTTTCACCATGGTGCCAATTACCGAGGTCATTCCCGCATCAAAAATGCAAGAATGGGGGTTCCCAACAATATCGATGGAGACGATTGGGTCTTCCGTGTAGTCAATAATTCCCTTTAATTCTTCTTCAGCCGCTCGTTTAAAGGCATTGTTAATTTCAGCAATACTAACTTCTTTACTTACATTAAAGGTAATATCGCATAACGAACCGTTCGGAACAGGGACCCGAATACCGCAACCACCAATGACATCACTTAAATGGGGAAAGATTTTAGTTAGTGCTTTGGCTGCACCTGTGGTGGTGGGTACGATAGATTGCCCCGCCGCTCTAGCCCTTCTCAAGTCGCGATGGGGTTGATCGTGCAAACTTTGGTCTGTGGTGTAACTGTGTACTGTAGTGATGTAGGCTTGTTTTATTCCACAGAGTTCATCTATTACCTTTAGTAAGGGAGCTGCATTGTTAGTGGTACAAGATGCATTTGAGATGATGTTGTCTTCTTCGGAAAGGATCGTTTCATTTACCCCCAAGACTACGGTTTTGATGTCATCTTCGGTAGGTGGTACTGAAAGGATTACCTTTTTCGCACCGTTGTTAATATGGTTTTGGAGCTGATTTTTTAATTTGAATTTCCCCGTACATTCTACGACAACATCAACATTGGGCCAATTAATTTTTGAAATATCATTTTCCGAAGAAAAACGTACCGATTTGCCTGCTACTGAAATTCCCGAAGCGGTTACTTCTATTGTTTCCTTTAGAACCCCGTGAATACTGTCGTATTTTAGTAAATGGGCCAAGGTTGAAGTGTCTGCAATATCGTTTACAGCAGCAACCTCAATCGTGGGGTGGTGCAACAAACTGCGGAAGAGGGTTCGGCCAATACGGCCAAATCCGTTAATGCCAATCGTGATCTTTGCAGCCATTGCTATGTGCGGTTATGTTAAATGCTTTTGTGCTTTGTAAGAAGATCGAACCAATGCGCCACTTTCCACGTGTCGGAAACCCATTTCCAACCCTATTTCCTCATACTTTTTGAACTGCTCTGGAGTGATAAATTCTTTTACAGGAAGGTGCTTTTTTGAAGGTTGCAAATACTGACCAATGGTAACGATGTCTAAGTCTACGCTTCGAAGATCTTCCATGGTTTGTAATACCTCAGATTCTGTTTCGCCCAGTCCGAGCATGATACCACTTTTTGTTCTTTTTATCCCTTCAGCTTTCAGGTATCTGAGTACTTCAAGGCTACGTTCATATTTTGCTTGAATACGAACTTCGCGAGTCAGCCTTTTTACGGTTTCCATGTTGTGTGAGACTACTTCAGGTGCCACAGCAATAATTCTGTCTATATGTTTGGTTACCCCTTGAAAATCTGGGATGAGCGTTTCTAGCGTCGTTTCCGGATTCATCCTCCGAATGGCCTTAACAGTTTCAGCCCAAATAATAGAACCCATGTCTTTTAAATCGTCACGATCTACAGACGTCACTACCGCATGTTTTATGTCCATTATCTTGATAGATCGGGCTACCTTTTCAGGTTCGTCCCAATCTACAGTTTCGGGCCTTCCAGTTTTCACACCGCAAAATCCGCACGAACGTGTGCAAACATTCCCCAATATCATAAAGGTAGCGGTTCCTTCGGTCCAACATTCGCCCATATTCGGGCAGCTGCCTGAGGTGCAAATGGTATGCAAGTCGTATTTGTCTACCAATCCGCGTAACTCGGTATACTTTTTACCTGTAGGCAGTTTAACCCGCAACCATTTTGGTTTGGGATTTGGTCTAGAAGGTGCTGCAGTTTGTGTACTCATATCGTGGTGCAAAGATATGATTTTTTAGTTTCAGAAGCTGAGATCTTAGCTGTAACATTGCTTATGGTAGCATAAGTATTTGCAATCGATTTGGTTACCAAAGGGTACTCAGGTACCACAAACTAAAGCCTATTAAAACTACAATTCCGAAGATGCTCATGACTTTCATGTACACAGATGGTCGTGCTTCTTTTGGGGTATGTTTTCCAGACAACAGTATATAATTAATAATGGCGTAAAAGGGAGCCGTGAGAAATGATAAGATGGTAGCAATAGTTACGAGTGTTCCCATTTCAGATAAAAAGAAAAAGAAGATAGACAGTGTACCCACCACCAATAGTGTTAACCACAATATATAGCCTCTTTTAAATAATTTTCCGCGTAACAGTTCCCAAGAGAGATGCATTACGCGAGGTGAACCATCTAAGGTGGTAAGGGTAGTGCTAAACATGGTGGTGAGTGCAGCAATCCCGATAATTAATTTAGCGCTTTCACCCAGACCTGTGGTGTAGAGTGCGATAAGTTGGTTGGCAAATTCAGACCCAATGCTCGAAAATTGAGTGCCACTTCCAAACATAACAAGACCGCCCAATGCTAAAAAGCAGATGGCGAGAATGGTTGTTGCTGTATAGCCCACATTAAAATCGAAACGCGATTGTTTTCGGTCTATGGAAGGTTCCAGTTTTATCTTTTCTACCGTCCATACGCTGTGCCAAACCGAAATATCTAAGGGCGCTGGCATCCAACCCATAAAAGCAATTAGGAAGGCCAAGCTGGCTGCTTCTGTGGGAATAATTTGTGTAAAGGGGACAGCGTCGAGATTATCGGTGGCTAATACTACGGCGGCAATGGTACTTATGGTCAAGCAAATAACAATCGCTTTCATAAGTTTGTCTAATGCTTTATACCTGCCAATTACCAAAATGGTAAAGCAAATACCTGTGATAATGGCGGTCCATAATACTGTGTTACCTCCAAATAATGAACTTGCAATGCCAGCGGTAACGATGGTTACTGCGGTTTGGATGGTAAACATGGTGGCAAACGTGAGTACGAAGTAAGTAGCCAAAACTCCTTTGCCTAATTTTTTATAACCGTGTAATAAGCTTTGGCCTGTGGCTGCTGCATAACGCGGACCGTATTCAAAGAAAGGATACTTTACTAAATTGATGAGTAGCAGCGCCCATAACAATCCGAAACCAAAATCGGCGCCTGCCCGCGTAGATTGTACTAAATGGGAAACGCCTATGGCCGCGCCTGCAAATACAAATCCGGGGCCCAATTTTCGGAGTTTTGCAATCAATTCTTTCTGTTTTGGGTAATAATTTCGGCCAATAGTTTTTTGGCACGTAGCAACCGTACTTTCACGTTGTTCAGTGGTTCTTGTAAGGTGTCTGAAATTTCATTGTAGCTCATTTCCTGAAAGTACCTCAAGTTAATGACATCTTGATAATGGGGTTTTAATTTTTTAATGAAACGCAGCAATTCGGCAAGGTTTTGCTCGGTAATCAAGATGTCTTCCGGTGTTGGACTGTCATCTGGAATTTTCTTGATTTGCTCGTCACTGGTATCGGTAGCATGTGAAATTACCGACGTACTTTTTTTTCGGTATTTGTCTATTTGAATATTCTTTGAAATCGTAATTAGCCAAGTTCCAAAGGTGTATTTAGGGTCGAATGTATCAATTTTATCAAAAGCTTTAGAAAAAGTCTCAATGGTAATATCTTCTGCCTCATATTCGTTACCGACACGTTTCATCTGAAATCCGTATACTTCATTCCAAAAATGGTGAAGCAGAAAATTGAAAGCTCCTTGTTTTCCACTTTTTGCTTTTTCAATATGGTCTAGAATGCTTTTTTTGGTTATTTCCAACGGGTCGGTTTTTTATTCGAATTGGAAATAAAGATACTTAATTGGAAGCATACCAAAAACAATTCAAGAAATGGTAGAAAGGGAATGAGCTTGTTTTCCTGTAGTTTTTTGGCAGCATTCCCTACTATAATGTACTGAACCAGAAAGCGAAATAGCACAAGGGCCAATGTAATTTGCCAACTAGCAAAGATTATACAGAATGGCACTACCAGCCAAAAGAAAAGGTTTGAGGTAAAATATAGTCCCAACAAAAATTTGTGCAGTGGTTTGTACAATCTTGCGGTTGTATTGTGCCGCCTTTTTTGACGTATCCAATCTCCAAATGTTGTTTTCGGTTTTGAAATAGTAAAACTTGTTTCTGAAAAACAGATGTCTGTATTTTCTGCTGTAGCCGCACCATTCACAAAAAGGTCATCATCGCCAGAAGGAAGCTGGATGTGTTTCATAAAACCTTGGTTGTCGTAATAGAGTTGGCTGGTATAGGCAAGATTGCGCCCAACACCCATATACGGGATGCCAGCTTTGGCATACGAAAAGTACTGTGTGGCGGTGATCAGTGTTTCAAATCGGATGAGGGCGTTCAGCAGGCCCTTCTTTTTTTCATAGGCTCCGTACCCCAGGACCAATTGAGTGTTTTGGTCAAGTTTGCTGGTCATTTCGGCCAACCAGTGTTTGGTTGCGGGTCTGCAATCGGCATCGGTAAAAAGCATTCGCTTATTCACAGCTTTTTTGATTCCCAGGGTGAGTGCATACTTTTTGTTTCCCCAGAAGGCTTCATTGTTTTCAACATTTACAAGTTTCACCCGTGGGTCTTTTTCAGCAAATTGCTCCATGACCTCATAGGTGTTGTCTGACGAAGCATCGTTGATTAAAATGACTTCAAAGTTGGGATATTCTTGTTGAAGGAGTAGCGGGATGTGTTGGGTTAGATTTTCGGACTCATTTTTGGCACAAACAATCACAGAAACTGGGTAAGTGTGTTGTGTTGATTTTTCCGAAGGCCTTAAAAAAGAAAATTTTGAAAATAGAACATAGAAGCCACAGTTAATAAGAACAACGAATGCCAATACGTAAAGTAGTATCATAGGCGGTTGATAGGCGAAGTGCTACGAGTGGGTTTCTTCTTTGCAGTTGGCAAATTGATCGGGTGTTTTGCCGCAGAAACCGCAGGCTTCTCCTTCCTTGTTTAAAAAAGGATTTTGGCTAGCGCAGGTTCCGGCAAATTCTCCATCTTTTTTACCCCATATTTTGATAGCAATACCTGCTACGGCCAATAGTAAAAGTGCAACGGTGATAAGTACGATTTTCATTCTAGCGTATTTAGGTGCAAAAATACAATCTTTCTTGGTGTTGCCTTAAAAATTTGGTTAATTTTAGCCTTCAAAATTGAAATACTACCATGAAATCTAAGATCCTATCTATTTTTTTAATTGCCTGTACCGTTGTGTTTTTATCCTGTAAAAATGATGTGGAAGAAAAAGAGCCACAGCAAGAGCAGAAGGAACAGCAAGTCGTGAAAGAAGCTCCTAAGAAGATTCGGGAAAAGCCGCTTACCAAAGAGCAAAAAGACCGGATGAATGGTGTCATGACCAAGTTAATGACCAACAAAGACATGAATTCTTTTACGCGTTCATTGGTTTCTGCAGGCATGTTAGATAAGTTGGAAGATTTACAAACAGAATACACTATTCTGGCTCCCAATAATGAGGTGTTCAATAAAGTTCCCACAGGTCAGAATGTGTTTAATGACCCTTCTAGAAAAGAAGAATTGGTTGAAAAATTGAACATGCACATCGTGAAAGGCTCAGTCACCTCTTCAGATTTAGTGCAGGGTGTTCAGAAAAACTCGAAAGTAACCTTAACAACAATTGATGGAAAGTCTCTGGTTGCAACAATGCGTAGTGATACCATCGTGATTACTAACCAAGCAACAAACAAATCGGTAATTGTAGGTAAAAGTGATATTATGGCTACCAACGGTGTGCTTCATTTGGTAGATGGGTTCTTTCAGTAGTTAAAATACGTTTACTTCTGGTTCAATATAGATTCCAAATTTTGAGCGTACTTCTTTTTGAATTTTAAGCGCGAGCTGCCAAATTTCTTCTCCCGTTGCATTTCCGTGGTTCACCAAAACCAACGCCTGATTTTTATGCACTCCAGCGTCGCCAAATCGTTTTCCCCTAAAACCAGCTTGTTCAATAAGCCAGCCTGCCGGAATCTTAAATTCTGTAGGGCTCACTTCGTAAAAAGGAGCTTCAGGATATTGGAGGCGGAATGCTTGGAATGCTTCTGAAGTTATGATGGGGTTTTTAAAAAAGCTTCCACTATTGCCTAGTTCTGTTGGGTCTGGTAGTTTCGATTTCCGTATGGCGATAACTGCTTCGGAAATATCTGAAATGGAAGGTGAGTTAATTCCTTTGCGATCTAATTCCTGTTGAATCGCACCATAACTAGTGTGCAATTCATGGTTCGTTTTTGTAAGTTCAAACGTAACACTGGTGATGATATATTCTCCTTTTAATTCGTTTTTGAAAACGGAGTTTCGATACCCGAAGTTGCATTCTTTTTTAGAGAACGTTTTTTCTGAAAGCGTCTCGATGTGAAGCGCTTCGCAACGTACAAAGGTGTCTTTCAGCTCAACACCATACGCTCCAATATTTTGGATAGGTGCGGTGCCCACATTTCCTGGAATTAGCGATAAGTTTTCTACACCTCCGTAGTTGTTATTAATGCAAAACAAGACAAATTCATGCCAATTTTCGCCTGCCATGACACGTAGCTGTACAGAATGTTCGTTTTCTGAAAGTACGGAAATGCCCTTTAGATTTAAATGAATCACAAGCGCTTCTATGTTTTTTGTAAGAAGCATATTACTGCCACCACCCAATAAAAATAGAGGGTCGTTTCCGCGATTGGCGAGTACCTTTTTGAGTTCCTCAACAGAATTGACAGAAACAAACTTATTGGCAGCTACATCAATCCCGAAGGTATTGTAGGCTTTTAATGATGTGTTGGTTTCGATAGGCATTAGTCGTTGTATTCCTGTAATGCAACTTTAAGGATGTTTACAGCCTTTATCAAGCTCTCTTTCTGGAGTACATAGGCAATTCGGATTTGGTTTTTTCCAACACCCGGACTCGAATAGAATCCAGCAGCAGGTGCAACCATTACGGTTTCACCATCTACATCAAACGATTCTAACAGCCACTGGGCGAACGCATCACTATCTTTTACTGGTAACTCTGCGATGCAATAAAAAGCACCTTTGGGATGCCCTACTTTTACGCCTGGGATTTCTTCTAATAATGTCACCAAGGTGTCACGACGGTCCTTGTATTCATCAATCACTTCATCAAAATAGCTCTGGGGTGTGTTTAAAGCTGCCTCACTGGCAATTTGAGCAAACGTGGGCGGACTTAGACGTGCTTGAGCGAATTTAAGGGCAGTTTTAATCACGTCGTTATTTTGTGAAACCAAACAACCAATACGAGCACCGCACATGCTGTAGCGTTTGGAAACAGAATCGATTATGATTCCGTTTTGTGCCATGCCTTCCAACTCTAAAATGGAAACGTGTTTTAAGCCATCGTACACAAATTCCCGATACACTTCATCTGCAATCAAAAATAAATCGTGCTTCTTTACAATTGCGGCCAAGGTTTCTAATTCTTCTTTAGAGTACAAATATCCAGTAGGGTTTCCCGGGTTGCAAATAAGGATTGCCTTTGTTTTTGGAGTGATTAGTTTTTCAAATTCTAAAATAGGAGGCAAGGCAAAATTGTCTTCAATTTTAGAAATCACGGGTACAATGGTTACGCCGCTAGCCGTTGCAAAGCCATTGTAATTGGCGTAAAAAGGTTCTGGGATGATAATTTCATCACCTTGGTCTGCAATGGTACCCATGGCAAAGAGGAGCGCCTCGCTACCGCCAGTAGTTACTACAATGTCTTTTGCGCCTACCATGATGTTATTGCGATTGTAATAGGCTGCAATTTTTTCACGATAAGGTTCAGATCCTTCCGAACGGGTATAGGCAAGAATCTCAAGAGAATGGTGAGTCACCGCGTCCATGGCAATTTGCGGACTTTTAATATCGGGCTGGCCAATGTTGAGGTGATAGACCGTTTTCTTGTTTTTATAAGCCATTTCGGCAAAAGGGACCAATTTCCTGATAGGTGATTCGGGCATTTTAGAACCCTTTTGAGATACTGCAGGCATAAGAATGTTATTAGATAACAAAGTTGCAAAATATATTCCATAAATACACGCATTGATATGAGTGTTGGCGTTATTTTTTTTATCTTGATACGTATGCTTTTCGGAAGTAGGAAATTAATTTTATTCATCACTGTTGCAACCCTCCTTTTTGCAAATTCTATGGGTTTTGCCCAAGAAGGCTTTGTGCTGCCCGAAAATGTAAAAAGAGATCGCATTAAGTTTGAGTTGGTGAACAATTTGGTGATTGTTCCGGTAGAGCTAAACGGTACCCGGCTTTCATTTTTGTTAGACACGGGCGTAGAAACTTCATTGCTTTTTAGTGTTGCTGAAAACGACTCGTTGGAACTTCAAAACGCCGTTCCGAAGAAAATACGTGGATTGGGGCAAGGGGGCAGTATTGAAGCCTTGAAGAGCGACCACAATATGCTGAAAGTGGGGAAGGCTGTCGACAAAAGCCATACGCTGTTTGTGGTTTTTGATGAATCCCTAAATTTTTCACCTCGAATGGGTGTGCCGGTACATGGAATTTTGGGGTATGATTTTTTCAAGAGTTTTGTTGTAAAAACCGACTATATATCAAAAGTACTCACCATATATAACCCCGATCGATTTACAAAGAAACCCTGTAGGAACTGTAAAGAATTTGATCTCAGTTTTGCTTCGAATAAACCATTTATAAATGTGAAAATTTCCGAAGCACTCGGTCTTAAAAACGTGTTGCTTTTAATCGATTCTGGCTCTAGCGATGCACTTTGGTTGTTTCGAAATAACGGTTATACAAGGGAAACTCCTAAAAACTACTTTCAAGACTATTTAGGGTTAGGGCTTAGCGGCAGTATTTTTGGAAAACGCTCGAAAATTGGTGAAATCCAGATTGGAGATTATGTGCTAAATGATGTGACTACCTCTTTTCCTGATAAAAATGCCTTACAAAATATTGCCTTTTTTAGACATCGCGACGGAAGCTTGGGAGCGGCCCTATTAAAACGTTTTACGGTGTATATGGATTATCGCAACCAAAAAATGTACCTCAAGAAAAACAGTAATTTTAAAAAACCTTTTTATTACAATATGTCGGGTGTGGTTTTGGCGCACGATGGTACCGTTACGGTAAAAGATGTCCAGGATTATAAGTCGGGCTCTATGAACTTAGATAGGAGCGAGCAGAACAATGTGTCTATTACCCTACCTGTGAATGCTGCCTATAAATTTTTTCTGGCACCCCGAATTATTGTAGCAGAACTGCGAGATGAATCGCCAGCTGCCTTGGCAGGTATTTTAAAAGGGGATACCGTACTTGAGGTAAATGGCAAACCTGCCTATAAATACAAGTTGTATGAGCTTTCTGCGTTGTTTAGTTCGAAAGCAGGTAAAACCATCCATTTTTTAATAGAGCGGAATGGCCAACGGCAAAAAAAGAAATTTGTACTTCAAAAAGTGATATAAAAAAAGCCAATCCCTAAGAATTGGCTTTTCAATTTAGTTTTAAGTAGTAGTTTACTGCATCACACTTTGTCCTTCTGGCAATACTTCGCCTTTAATTTTTAGTGCTTTTACAGGTTCGTCGGCATTAGAATATACCGTAATGGTTTTTCTAATAGGCCCTACTTTATTTTCAGTATCATATTTAACTTCAATTTCTCCTGTTGCTCCTGGAGCTACAGGTCCTTTAGGTTTCTTTGGGATTGTACAACCACAACTAGATTTTACATCGGTAACTACCAAAGGTTGATCACCCACATTTGTAAACTCAAATACACGCACTCCGTCGCTTCCTTTCGCTACTTTACCATAGTCTATGGTTTCTGTTTTAAACTTAAATTTTGCCTGTGCGTTCATCGTAAATCCTGCACATAGCACCACAGCTATTAACAATAATTTTTTCATAATTTCTAAGATTTTGGTCAGGCTAATGTAGGCATTTGTTACATTTCCTGCAAACAAAGTTATTCAATTAAGTGATTTCATAATAGGCCAATAATACCTACTTTTGTACCCTTATTTCAAAAATTAGACCAAACTATGGCACTAGCAGCAAAATATGATGCCCAATCTGTTGAAGATAAATGGTATAGCTACTGGATGGAGCAGGGGTATTTTCATTCAGAAGTGAACGAAAAAGAGCCGTACACCGTCGTAATCCCGCCACCTAATGTGACTGGGGTGCTGCATATGGGCCATATGTTAAATAATACCATACAAGATGTTCTTATTCGTCGCGCACGTTTAAAGGGCTATAACGCCTGTTGGGTGCCCGGTACAGACCATGCCTCTATTGCTACGGAAGCAAAAGTAGTAGCAAAACTCAAGGCTGAAGGCATTCATAAAGAAGATCTCACCCGAGAAGAATTTTTAAAACACGCGTGGGAATGGACCCACAAGCACGGCGGAATTATATTAGAACAACTTAAGAAATTGGGTGCTTCTTGCGATTGGGAGCGCACCAAGTTTACGATGGACGACAACATGTCGCAGTCGGTACTAAAAGTATTTGTAGACCTTTATAACAAAGGAATGATTTACCGTGGCTATCGTATGGTTAATTGGGATCCACAAGCAAAAACGACCCTGAGCGATGAAGAGGTAAATTACGTTGAAAAACAGGGTAGTTTGTACTATTTGAACTACGCCATTGAAGGATCTGACGAATTTTTAACCATTGCAACCACACGACCAGAAACTATCTTGGGCGATACCGCTATTTGTATTAACCCCAATGATGAACGATTTGCCCACCTAAAAGGGAAAAAAGCAATAGTGCCTATCTGTAACCGCGTAATACCCATTATTGAAGACGAATATGTAGACATGGAATTTGGTACAGGTTGCCTAAAAGTAACCCCTGCCCATGATGAAAATGATAAGGTGCTTGGAGACAAACACAGCTTGGAAGTAATCGATATTTTTAACGACGATGCTACGCTGAATAGTTTCGGAATGCATTATGAAGGAAAAGACCGTTTCGCAACCCGCAAGGAAATCGTTGCAGAGCTTACCGAAATGGGCGTATTGGCAAAAACCGAACAACACACCAATAAAATTGGAACGAGTGAACGTACAGGTGCGGTGATTGAACCTAAATTAAGCGACCAATGGTTTTTGAAAATGAAAGACCTGGCGCAACCAGCGTTAGATGCTGTGCTCGAAAAGGACGTAAATTTGGTTCCTGAAAAGTTTGTAAATACCTACCGCCACTGGATGGAAAATGTTCGCGATTGGAATATTTCACGACAATTATGGTGGGGACAACAAATTCCGGCTTATTTCTATGGCGATGGGAAAGAAGATTTTGTGGTAGCTGAAACGATTGAGGAAGCGTTAGCATTAGCAAAAAATAAAACTGACAACGGCCAACTACAGGCTGCCGACTTACGTCAAGACCCAGATGCATTAGATACTTGGTTTTCGTCTTGGTTGTGGCCCATAAGTGTGTTTAACGGCATCTTAGAGCCAGATAACGAGGAGATAAATTATTATTACCCGACCAACGATTTGGTAACGGCACCTGAAATTTTGTTTTTCTGGGTAGCCCGAATGATTATTGCTGGGTATGAGTACCGTGATGAAAAACCATTTACGAATGTGTATCTCACAGGGATTGTTCGTGACAAGCAACGTCGTAAGATGAGCAAAAGCCTGGGGAATTCTCCCGATCCGATTGGTTTAATGGATCAGTACGGGGCAGATGGAGTTCGTGTAGGGATGTTGCTAAGTTCACCTGCTGGAAACGATTTGATGTTCGATGAAGACCTGTGTAAGCAGGGGAGTGGCTTCGTAAATAAAATTTGGAATGCCTATCGGTTGATAGATGGATGGGAAGTTTCTGAGACTGAAAAATCTACCGAAGCTGCAACTATTGCACTTCAGTGGTACCGAAGTAAATTTCAGAAAACATTGGCAGAGATTGAAGACCATTATAGCAAATATCGAATTAGCGATGCCCTGATGGCTACTTACAAATTGATATGGGACGACTTTTGCTCTTGGTTGCTAGAAATGGTGAAACCCGAATACGGGAAACCAATAGCTTCGGAAACCTACGCTGCGGTGATTTCAATTTTGGAAGATAATTTGAAAGTATTGCATCCGTTTGTGCCATTCATTTCAGAAGAAATCTGGCAGCATATTGCGAAACGTTCTCCTGAAGAGGCACTGATTGTGGCCGAATGGCCCAAGACTGAAGCTTTTGATGAAAAGCTGAACAAGCAATTCGAATTTGCCGCTGAGGTGATTTCGGGTATTCGTACCATTCGGAAACAGAAAAACATCTCTTTTAAAGATGCGATTGAACTTTCTGTCATCAACAATGAAAGGGGAACAGACCATTTTGATGCAGTTATTACCAAATTGGGGAATATTTCGACATTGAATTATGTTTCTGAAGCGGTAGAGGGAGCGCTCACTTTCCGAGTGAAGTCGAATGAATACTTTGTGCCCATAGCTGGTGCGATTAACGTAGAAGAAGAAATTGCTAAACTTTCCGAAGAACTAAAATACACCGAAGGATTCTTAAAAAGTGTTCAGAAAAAATTGGGCAACGAACGTTTTGTGGCAGGTGCTCCTGAAAAGGTAGTGGCTATGGAAAAGCAAAAAGAAGCCGATGCGTTGGCAAAAATTGAAACGATTAAGGCAAGTTTAAAGGGGTTGCAGTAGTTTTTCCTCGCTATTTCCGATACAAAAAATACTGGTTTACCGCATCAATGTAAGCTTGTTTTGCTTCATCTTGGGTCATATCCCGATTTTGAAAGAGTGCGTTTGTTTTAAAAGCACTGATTAGGGGGTTGCCACCACTGGGTCTTCCCTCGCTATTGGTGGCTCGTTTGTAGTAGGCGTAGAGGCGTAACAACACATCTGCGGGGAAGGGCTCGGTGTGCTCGTTTATACTTTGTACTGCTTTCTGAAAGGCAATATCGAGCGCTTTATTGGTCATCTGCTTATTTTTCTGCTAGAACGGTAATTCCTCCTTTTACCTTTTGGTTTAATGTTACATTTACTTTGGTTCCTACAGGAAGATAGACATCTACCCGTGATCCAAATTTTATAAAGCCACTATCGGCAGTTTGCTCGGCCACAGCTCCTTCTTCGGCATAATTTACAATGCGTTTTGCCAAAGCGCCGGCTATTTGCCTGTGCAATACATCGCCAAATTGATCTGATTTTACCACTACTGTGGTGCGTTCATTTTCTTCACTCGATTTTGGGTGCCAAGCCACCAAGTATTTGCCGGGATGGTATTTGCTATACACAATTTCTCCACCCACGGGATATCTTGTTACATGTACGTTTAGAGGCGACATAAATACAGATATCTGCAAACGCTTGTCTTTAAAATATTCTTTTTCGAATACTTCTTCTATCACCACTACTTTTCCGTCTACCGGTGACAACACTTGCTCGGTACTGGTTAAAAATTTACGTCGCGGATTTCGGAAAAATTGAAGAATCAAAATCAGGAACACAACCAATGTAAGTATCAGCCCGCCGCGAACGAGGGAGTTTCCAACAAAATGGTTTACCACCAAACTGAGCAGCACCACAATGGCCAGTGTAAAGAATATTATTTTCGTTCCTTCCTTATGAAACATACGCTACAATTAATAAAAATGCATAAATAAACGGACTCGCATACATAATGCTGTCTAGCCGGTCATAGAGTCCGCCGTGTCCCGGCATCAAATTTCCACTATCTTTTACGCCTGCTTGGCGTTTAAATTTTGACTGAATCAGGTCACCAATGGTTCCAAATACAGAGGCAATGAGCGCTAAACAAAGCCATACCCACAATGGATAAAATTCTGTGAACTTAAAGATAATAAAAGCTGCCAAAAGAGAACCGCCAATGCCTCCCAAAAATCCTTCTACTGTTTTCTTTGGCGAAATGCGTTCTAATAATTTACGCTTTCCGAAGTTTTTACCTACCATATACGCGGCGCTGTCGTTACTCCATACCAATAAGAACACACCTATGATGAGACGGGGTAAGAATTCTTCCTGCTGAAAGGGGATGAGTGTCAAGAATACAAATCCGCTAATTACATAGAATATAACTACGATGTATTTCTTTTTTTCAAACATGGGGATTTTGGAAGTCCACAATACATCTTTCAGTAAAAACAGGTTGACAAAACAGGCGAGTATCAGGTAAAGGTACACGGCGTTATCATCAAAAATTTCATAACTCAAAAAATAGAGGGCAGCCAACAATAAGGCGTATGCTAGGTAACTGCGAAGGTGTACTAATTTTAAAAATTCAGAGAGGGTAATTGTGCCCAGGATAAGGAAGAGTACCATGAACCATTCGTGTGAGGTGTACATCGAGAAGATGATGATTGCGGCATACAGTAGTCCCGAAATGGTTCGAACAATAAGTTCCTTCATAAATTAGAGGTCTTCCAGTAGCAGCAAATATAGGTTTTTTGTGCTACTTCCATAACTCATAAAGTCCTTTTCTTTATTGCTTTCGAAGTCTTGTATGGTTGTAATATTGCTCGGAATTTTCCCCTTGCAGTGGTTTTTAATAATACGCAAGCCTTCGCTAATCGTGTCAACCAATTGGCTGGTAGTGGCAAAGATTACAATATTGTCTGGAAGTTCGTGTAGTTTTTTCTCTTTCATCTGGTTGGAAGAAAGTAATATAGAGCCATTGTTAGCCACCAAACTTTCACAGGTGGAGAGGAAAAAGGTGGTATTGGCTTTTTTGCTGAAGGTTAAGTTGAAACCGTCAAAGCGAGAGGTTAATTGTTCATTGATACAAAATACGTCTTTTTCGTACCAATCGTTTTCAAGTAAAATATTGTCGAACGACTCAAGTGCCTCCTCCATATTTTCACAATAGAGAAATTTTCCACCGTTCTTGTTGAAATTATAGGTGAATTTTTCATCTATAGGAAGTTTCTCTTCAGGGTAATACTTCCCATGATCGGTCTTTTTTTTGGAAGCCGACTGTTTTCCGGGATTTAAAAGTCTTTTAAAGAGACTCATGGTGACGATCTATTGAGGAGTTCAGACATCGATTTACTTCAAATATAAAGAATCTATTCTGAAGTTCACACATGTTGCGTGAACGTTTACTACCATACAACGACAATTACTCATCGCCTATTGTGGTAGTAGATTCTGTTAAAGGCACTTCTGCCGGTTTTTTAAATGGGCGCTCACCAAAGATGCGTTCGAGACTCTCTTTAAAGATCACTTCCTTTTCGAGTAATTCTTCGGCCAACAAGGTAAGTTTGTCCTTGTTGTCTTCTAGCAACTTAATGGCGCGTTGGTACTGTTCTTCAATCATTGCTGAAATTTCCTTATCGATCATTTCAGCTGTTTTTTCACTATACGGCTTACTGAAATTGTAGTCAGATTGCCCAGAAGAATCATAGTAGGTAAGGTTTCCTATCTTGTCATTCAGACCATAAATAGTGACCATCGCTCTTGCTTGTTTGGTTACTTTTTCCAAATCGCTCAAGGCTCCTGTTGAAATTTTATTGAATATCACCTTTTCAGCAGCACGCCCACCCATGGTGGCACACATTTCATCCAGCATTTGCTCCGGACGAACAATAAGACGTTCTTCAGGCAAGTACCAAGCGGCTCCTAACGATTGTCCTCTAGGCACGATAGTAACTTTTACCAATGGGGCTGCGTGTTCTAGCATCCAACTCACGGTAGCATGTCCAGCTTCGTGAAAAGCGATCGCTTTTTTCTCGTCTGGTGTAATGATCTTGTTCTTCTTTTCGAGTCCGCCCACAATTCTATCTACCGCATCCAAGAAATCTTGTTTGGTAACCGCTTTCTTTTCTTTTCTAGCGGCTATAAGAGCTGCTTCGTTACAAACATTCGCAATGTCTGCTCCAGAAAAACCAGGGGTTTGCTTCGCTAAAAAGTCGGTATCGAGTGAGTCGTCTTGAACGATAGGGCGTAAGTGAACTTCAAAAATTTCTTTACGTTCCCGCACGTCTGGCAGGTCTACATAAATTTGTCTGTCAAATCTACCAGCACGCATCAATGCTTTGTCAAGTACATCGGCACGGTTGGTTGCAGCCACTACAATTACGTTGGTGTTGGTTCCAAAACCGTCCATTTCAGTTAACAGTTGGTTCAGTGTGTTTTCGCGCTCATCGTTAGAGCCAGAGAAGTTATTTTTTCCTCGTGCACGACCAATGGCGTCAATTTCATCTATAAAAATAATGGAAGGTGATTTTTCTTTTGCTTGCTTAAAGAGGTCACGCACACGTGATGCACCTACCCCTACAAACATTTCAACAAAGTCTGATCCAGACAGTGAGAAAAACGGCACTTGTGCTTCTCCAGCAACGGCTTTTGCCAATAATGTTTTACCCGTTCCAGGAGGGCCTACTAACAATGCCCCTTTTGGGATTTTACCCCCGAGAGAGGTGTATTTGTCTGGATTTTTTAAGAAATCTACAATTTCTTGTACTTCTTCCTTGGCACCTTCTAGTCCTGCGACATCCTTGAATGATGTTTTTACATCGGTCTTTTCGTCGAACAATTTGGCTTTCGATTTACCGATGTTGAAAATCTGTCCGCCAGCTCCACCTCCAGCACCCGCAGACATTCTGCGCATGATAAAGATCCAAATACCTATAATTACTGCGAAGAAAATAATAGACGGTAAGAATTCGGCGAGCAAGTTGGTTTCAGTATCCCAGACAACCTTGGTGTTCAGATCGTTTTCTTCTTTAATATTATTTAGATCGTTTTCAAAATTCTGTAGGTCTCCAAACTCAAATTGGTATGCGGCCTCGTTCGCGCCAGAAGAGAGCAAGTTGTTGCTGCGTTTGCTTTTGTGCTCTTCTTGTTGCGCTGCTTCTGGGGTGAGGTAGATTTTTGCAACTTTTTTGTTTACGATCTCTACTTTTTCAATATCGCCTTGCTTCAGATATTTCTGGAAATCGGCTTGTGTAGTTTTTGCGGGTTGCGTTAGGCCTCCTCCAAAAACTTGGCTGAAAAGAATTACAGCAATAAATATGATGGCATAGACCCAATAATAATTAAATCTGGGTTTACGCGCTTCGGGTTTTTTATTTTCTTTAGCCATACGGCGTGTGTCTTTTTTTAATAAGTGGTTTCTATTTTCACAGTTTTAGCATCGCCCCAAAGGCCTTCAATATCGTAGAATTCGCGGATGTGTTTCTGAAACACATGCACGACAATATGCACATAATCCATTAAGATCCATTCTGCATTTTCCGTTCCTTCAATGTGCCATGCTTTTTCCTGAATGCTTTTGCTAACTGTTTTTTGTATGGAGTTTACGATAGCATTTACCTGTGTGTTCGAGGTTCCATCGCAAATAATGAAGTAATCACAAACGGTATTTTCAATCTCCCTAAGGTCCAAAATTTCAATATTTTGTCCTTTAACTTCTTCAATACCTTTAACAATATGGGCAACGAGTATGTCTGTGTTTTTTTCTTTTTCTGACATTCAAAAATTTTATTTGTGCAAAGTTATCACTTTTTTGTTTCTTTAGCGTGATACACCTTAGCAAGTAACTAATAAATATAATGTATTGAATATAATCAAACTTAATGCCATTGGTTCTACCAATTCGTACCTAAAACAACTTGCCGCCACCACATCATTAACTGATGAAGTTGTGGTGGTGGCAACCCAACAGGAATCGGGGAGGGGGCAACAAGGCGCAGTTTGGCAAAGTGAAGCGGGTAAAAGCCTTACCTGTAGCCTGTTCAAGAGGTTTGAGGGATTTCCGATAGAACATCAGGCACGACTTAATTTTGCAGTTTCTTTAGCGCTTTTAGATGTGTTGGAGACATACGGAATTCCTAAGATTTCTGTGAAATGGCCTAACGACATTATGTCACGACAACAAAAGTTGGCAGGGATCCTCATCGAAAATACGGTACAACGCGGCAACTTAACTGCCACAGTGGTTGGGGTTGGTTTAAATGTAAATGAAGAATCTTTCAACGCGTTGCCCCAAGCCACATCGATGCTTCTGGCCAGTGGCCAACGTTATAATCTAGAGGAAGTACTACAAAAAGTTACCACAGAAATTTTTAAAGTGCTCAAGGAGATTACCACAATAAAAACGAATGAACTGAAAAAACGATACGAAGCGAGATTGTTCCGCAAGGGGATAGTGTCTACTTTTGAAGTAGCCGGTGTGAAGAAAAACGGTCAGATCATTGGAGTTACAGAATCTGGTATGCTTCAAGTAGCGCATGAAGACGATGCGATTGCCACCTATGGATTGCGAGAGATAAAGCTGCTATTTTAAACCTTCTCCAGATTTGTGGCCAGGGTTTCCATAAATTTTGTGATCGGGCCTTTAATCATCATCTTCATCATAGGATTGAAATCTCCTTCAAATAACAATTCTATTTCAGAAGTTGTATCTGAAACTTCTGCTATATTTCCGGTAAGGGTAAACGGAAGTTTATCGCTCATAGCTCCCAAAACTACTTGATTGGGCGGTGTCACCTCTTTTACTTCCAAAGCGATTTCGGGCATTCCCTTCAAGGCAAATACAAAGGCTTTTTCATTAATCACTTCAAACTTGCTCGTGTTTTCGGGCATTAGTTGTTCAAAATTTTTGACATCGGCCAAGAAGGTACAAAGCTCATCAGCAGATTTTTGAACGGTTACTTTTTTACTTTCAATTTTCATAATTTTTTCTTCGGAAATATTAATTAGTGCGCAACATTAGGGTTCCAATTGGCGGGATTTTCGCGCCAGCTTGCCAATACCGAAGCTTCATCAGTACTGATATAGTTCGATTTTTCAGCTTGTACCAACAAGCTTTCGTAGTTGCTCAGTGTGTTCAGCGTTATGTTAGCGTCTTTAAAATTATCTTGCGCTGTTTGGAAACCGTACGAGAAAATAGCAAGCATCCCTTTTACATGCACATTCGATTCTTTTAAGGCTTCAACAGCCATTAAACTACTCTTGCCCGTACTAATAAGATCTTCAATTACCACCACATTGCTTCCTTTTTCTATATGGCCTTCAATTTTGTTTTGGCGTCCGTGTTTTTTGGCTTCTGGGCGTACATAACAAAACGGTACATTAAGGTAGTCTGCAACCAGTATGCCAATTCCGATGGCACCAGTGGCCACTCCTGCAATTGCATCTGGTTTTCCATACAATTCTTCTACCTGCTTTGCCATTTGCTCACGCAGGTAGTTGCGAATCATTGGGTATGAAAGAGTTATGCGATTGTCGCAGTAAATAGGCGATTTCCATCCCGAGGCCCACGTAAAAGGGTTTTGTGGTTGCAATTTTATTGCATTAATTTGCAGCAGTAGTTCAGCAGTTTTTTGTGCTGTTTCTTTATGTAAAATCATTTTGCAAATGTATAAAGTTTTTGTCAAAGAAATTCCGATCATTTTGTCTACTGAAAAAAATATCGGAAAGCAGTACAAGTCTATTCCATTAAAGCTCGCGAGGTTAAAAAAAATCATCAAGAAAATAAATAACGGCCAGTTGTTTTATGTTAACCTGTATCATAAAAACCCTGAAAAGTTAGAACGTTTTTTATTCAAGAAATTAAAAGTTGTTGAGGCTGGTGGCGGAATGGTCTTTAATGATAAAAAGGAAATATTATTCATTCGGCGTAACTCTAAATGGGACCTTCCGAAGGGAAAAAAAGAAAAAGGTGAAACTCATGAAGAAGCCGCTATTCGTGAAACCATGGAAGAAACAGGGGTACAAGATTTAGAGGTAAAGCGGTTTATTACAAAAACGTACCATGTGTTTAAGCGCAATGATAAATACCGACTTAAAGTTACCTATTGGTACGAAATGTATACCTCATACGACGGTGAATTGGTTCCTGAAACCAATGAAGGGATTAAAAAAGTTCGATGGAAAAACTTTGAAAAAACCCAAAAGGCCCTTCAAGATTCGTATGAAAATATAAAACTCCTATTTCCGAAGGAATATTTAACCACCCATCCGAATGATCGGATAACGTAAATGGGCCGCCTCATAATTAGGCGATTGTTTGTGTATCCAATCTAGTTGTGCAAACCAATTGGCATTAAAATCGGGTTCTGCAGCTTTTTTTTCTTCGAAATCGGCTTTAATGTTCGGATTGGCATTTAGGAATTCAACTGCTTTATCTTCCCATACGTAGGGTGAAAATCCTTCTTTTTGTTGCAAAATAGTATCGAAGAAATTCCAATTAAAGAATGAATCGGTTGCCGAGGGCTCTAAGGTTTCCAGCAGGTAACGCACCCCGTCTTGTTGGGTGTTAAAAATGTAATCTCCCTTTTTAAGGGCAACTTCTTCTTCTGAAACTTCCACAGCAGTATTATAATGAAGGTAATGGCCTTCGTACGGGCTGTTACGAGTTTCATAGTCTTTTATATGATATACTTCTGCTGTGATTACCGTGTCTTTTTGAACAACATCATAGCTTATCTTGTTCTTTTTTAGCAATTCTATGACATTCCAGTACCCCTGCGGAACGATATATTGTTCAGGTATGGTAATACTATCAACGGCTTTAAAGGTATTATAATAAGTCACGTCTCGGGCATAGGGTTTGGTGCGGTCAAACTTTAGGCGTTGTGCGCCTGTTAATTCGCTTGGAGGCATTTCAGCTTCGTACCCTTTAAAATTGAGGGTCTTGGTTTGGGTGCTATCTACGCGCCATTGAATGGGGTAGTAAGAGCCCACTTTATAAAGGTCGGCGTCTATTTTTCTCAGGTTTTTTATTACGGAAACATCCTCGTCAATAATTTTTATAAACTGTTTCATTAATTCGTAGGTTCCTTCTACACGTTGCTTATAAGGTTTCAGCATATGTGTTTCTACCATCATGCCTACGGTTCCGAAAAGCGTTGTGTATCCTGTTGAATACCTTGGAGAATCCATAAACTGTGTAAAACCTTTTTCAGGTGATTGGTTGAAAACATTTACATACGGAGTGATGTCCCACTGTGCTTTAGCCAGGCTATCTTCCAATTTTGGCATAAGCGATGTGTGCAAATAGTTGCCCAATTGGCCTCCTAACTTATTGTGCTGTGTAAATAAATGGGTGAGTGTATATTGGTAATCTGCACCATTGCTTACATGGTTATCTATAAAGTAGTCGGGTTTCACGATTCTGAAAAGGTTTGCGAATGCCCTTGCATTTTTGGTGTCTGCTTTTATAAAGTCACGGTTCAGATCGTAGTTTCTTGCATTGCCTCTAAAACCATACGATTTAGGCCCATTTTGGTTGGTGCGCGTAGTGCTGTTTCTATTTAGTGCCCCTCCTATATTATATATAGGTATTACTGCGATGATGGTATTTTCTGGAGTTTCAATTTTTCCTTGCGCCAAATCTCGTATGAGCAGCATAGAAGCGTCTATACCATCGCTTTCGCCTGGGTGAATACCATTGTTTACCAATAAAATGCTTTTTTCATCAGCACGTGAAAACTCTGATTCAAACGTACGATTTGGATTGAAGGTGACAAGGTGTAAGGGTTGTCCACTATCGGTTTTCTGCATGTCGTAAATTGCTACCGAATTAAAGGTTTCTGACAGGTCTTTGTAAAATTTGATTACATCATTGTATTCTGGAGTTTCGGTTCCGTTAGAGGTTTCAAATATCGTTTCAAAATTGGATTCTGATTGCTCAATTTTTTTGTCACATTGTATAAAAAGAATCGTAATTATGAGGTAGAAATGTATCTTATTTACTGCCATTGCTGTGGTTTGAAGGTGTTTGTGTACTTTCAAAAGTAGCTCCAAAAATCAAAAAAAAATAATTATTTTTTGTGTAAATTACGTATAGAATGTTATATTTGGTTTTTAATATTAAACTTTAATACATAATTATTATGAAAAAATTTACTTTAATGATGGCTGCTGCTGCCATGACAATGTCAGCATACGCACAAACAACTTACACGCAAAGTGTTAATCCAACCGACGCTGGTACGGGTGGTGTAGCATGCTGGAACAGTGGTAATGGTGAATACAGAGATAATGCATTCGCTAGAACTTACAGCTTAGAAGAAGATTTTGGTGTTGACCAAAATTTTCAGATTACTCAAGTAGAGTTTGGACAAGGTACTGGTGATGAAGGTACTCCTGCTCAGATTAACATTTACACGGTAAACAACGAGAACTTAGGTGCTGCTGCGTTTACACTTATTTCTTCTACTGATATTATTTTAAGTGCTGCAAATGACGGTACTGTAGTAGTAGAAGATGTTGATCCTGCTGTGATCCCAGTTGGAGAAATTGCTGCTATCGAGCTTTTCGTTCCAGACTCAGGAACAAATATCAACATGAGATTTTTCCCAGGATTTAACACAGACGGTCAATTGAATACTGCTTGGTTACGTTCTGACGGAACTGGAACTGGTGGAACAAACGTTGGATGTGAGATTCCTTACACTGACTCAAACACTATCGTTGCAGATCCACAAGAGTACATTATCAACATTACTGGTGATGTAGTATTAGGAGTTGGAGACAACTTAGCTGATGTGGTATCTATTTTCCCTAACCCAGCTCAAAACGAGTTGAACGTAAACATTCCTTCAACTATCGAAGTTGAGGCTGTGTCTATGTATGACATCTTAGGAAAAGATACTGGTGTTCAGTACAACAACGGAACTATCGATTTGTCTAACCTTGCAAGAGGTGTGTACATCTTAAACGTTAGAACTTCTGCTGGTACGTTAACTGAGAAAATCGTTAAGCAATAAGCTTAGGTGTTTTAAACACATTACGAAAATGAAGAAAGCCCTGCATAACTGCAGGGCTTTTTTTTATCATTAATATATCATCAGCCTTAACTTTTTTCTATCAACTTCAACTCGCATTAGGCTTTGTTTTTGAAATAGTTTCTATACAAGCATTACAAATAGGCGAAGCTAATTTTGTTAGGCAGATTCAGTTTGTCTAACACCGACCTTATCGGTAGATTATGTTGTAGCGGCTAATTTTACTTCAGAATTACTTGTGTTCTTAATGATAATCGAAATAAGAGAATAGCTACCATATGTAATCTAATAGTACCACTGAAAATCGCTTTGTGTATTAAATGTGTTGCCAGTGTTGTATAAAAAAAAGCCTTTGGTGTATGTTATACCAAAGGCTTTTTTATGTTTTCAAGGGGTTCCCTTATCCGTTCATAGAAATCAGGAATTCTTCGTTGTTTTTAGTTTGCTTAAATCTATCGTTGATAAATTCCATAGCTTCTACAGGGTTCATGTCTGCAAGGTACTTTCGCATCACCCACATACGCTGTATAGTGTTTTCATCAAGTAATAGGTCGTCTCTACGTGTGCTTGAAGAAGTAAGGTCGATAGCTGGGAAAATACGTCGGTTCGAGATTTTTCGATCCAGTTGTAATTCCATGTTACCCGTTCCTTTAAATTCTTCAAAAATCACCTCATCCATCTTGCTTCCTGTTTCGGTAAGTGCCGTCGCGATGATACTTAATGAGCCGCCGTTTTCAATATTACGGGCCGCACCAAAGAATCGTTTCGGTTTGTGAAGTGCATTGGCATCTACACCACCACTCAAAATCTTTCCACTTGCAGGCTGTACCGTATTGTATGCTCTTGCAAGTCGGGTAATAGAATCTAATAGAATCACCACGTCATGGCCACATTCAACCAAACGCTTGGCCTTGTCTATCACAATATTTGCAACGCGCACGTGTTCTGTAGCTTCTTTGTCAAAAGTAGAAGCTACTACTTCACCACTTACATTACGTTGCATATCGGTTACCTCTTCAGGTCGCTCATCAATTAATAGGATGATCTGATATACTTCAGGGTGGTTGGCTGCAATTGCGTTGGCAATATCTTTCAGCAACATTGTTTTACCCGTCTTCGGTTGTGAAACAATCATTCCACGTTGTCCTTTCCCTATTGGGGCAAACAAATCGATAATTCGAGTAGAAATAGTACTCTGCTTTTCAGCAATATTGAATTTTTCCTGCGGAAATAATGGTGTTAAATGCTCGAAAGACACACGGTCGCGTACCACATTCGGATTTAAACCATTAATTTTATTCACCTTGATAAGCGGGAAATATTTTTCACCTTCTTTTGGTGGGCGAACTTCACCCAATACCGTATCTCCAGTTTTTAAACCAAATAAACGAATCTGCGATTGTGACACATAAATATCGTCTGGAGACGAAAGGTAATTGTAATCACTAGAACGTAAAAAACCATAGCCATCTTGCATGATGTCTAGTACTCCTTCGCTTTCTATGATGCCGTCAAATTCGTAGTCAGGCTCTTTATAACGGTTGCGGGTGTCTTTGTTGCCGTTGTTTTTTTGCTGATTGCCACCTCGGGAATTTCGATTGTCGTTTCGATTGTCATTCCTGTTATCATTGCGGTTCGAACCTTTGTTCGAATCAGACTTCTGGTTGCGCTGTTTGTTGTCGCTACTGTCTTTTTTGTCGTGAGATTGTTGTCTCGAATTCGACTTTGAAGACGATTTGTTCGTGTCACCCTTCGAATTTGAACGCTGATTGCTTTTTCCGGCATCATCTTTTTTCGAAGCGTCGCCACTGTCTTTTTTGTCGTTCTGTTGGTTCCGGTTGTTACTCCGGGGAGCACGAGACTTCTGGTTCGACGGTTTTTTGTCTGTATTGTCTTTGTTGTCTTTGTTGTCTGCCCCATCGGAAGGAGCATCATCTGCCACAACAGCTTTAACAGCTTTTGGATTGGCAGCTTGGTAGTCTAGTATTTGGTATACGAGATCTAATTTTTTTAAACTTCTGTACTTTGGTACTTTGAGTGTTTTTGCGAGTTCCTGCAGCTCAGGAAGTTTTTTTGCTTTTAATTCTGAAATTTCTAACATGTAAATGAATAATGTTTATTTGATTGTAAAAAATCGTTTCTTTTGAAGATATTTTTTTGAGAAATAATTTTGAAGACTAAGTAACCTTTATTGAGGTGGTTACGAAGAGGTGCTACAATGATACGACAATATTTTAAATTGAAGGGTTAAAACTTTCAAAAAGAAACCTTATTTTTGCTTCCGCAACAACAGCGAAGCGATGTTACAACGTATTCAAACCATTTATATGATACTTTCCGCCTTGGTTATGGCGTGTTTGTATATCTGGTTTCCTAGCATTACCGATGCAGAAGGTATGGTTGTGATAGCGCGTGACGAATATTTGGTTTTCGGTCTTATATTTGTTTCAATCGCGTTGGCTGTGATTTCAATTTTGAGTTTTAAGAAGCGGCAGTTACAATTTGTACTAAACCGTTTAAACATCATATCAAACTTTGTATTACTGGGAGTTTTCGTATATAGGTCGCTAAAGGTATCCGGAGAAACATTGGTTTCTGAGAAGGGTATTGGGGTGTTACTTCCTATCATCTCTATCGTTTTTTTAGTGCTGGCCAATAAGGCCATCAAAAAGGATGAAGATCTCGTAAAATCTGTAGACCGATTACGTTAAACTATTGCTTAGTATTATTAGTGCAAGACCCTCGAAGAATGCCATCTTCGAGGGTTTTTTGTTTCTTATCTCGGCAACTCGATTACTTCTAGGTTTTTTATTTCCCTACCACTAATTTCAAATCGCAACATGGTGCGCACCTGATGGAAGCCATGTTTCCCAATAGCGCCTGGGTTCATGTGCAGTAGATTCAATTTTTTATCGGGCATTACCTTGAGGATATGCGAATGCCCCGTAATAAACAACCTCGGCGTGTCTCGCCTTATTTCTTCACGGATACGCGGATTATATTTACCCGGATACCCGCCAATATGGGTGATCCAAACCGAAACTTCCTCACACATAAATCGATTGTCCAGCGGAAATTCAGCTCTTGCTTCTGAGCTGTCAATATTTCCGTAAACAGCTTGCAAAGGCTTCAGTTTTTTGAGGGTATCGGTAACTTTCAAATCGCCAATATCACCCGCATGCCACACTTGATCTGCCTGCCGTACATATTTCAAAACAGTTTCGTCTATAAAACTATGGGTGTCGCTAAGTAGGAGTATTTTAGTCAAAAGAAATTCTTTTTCAGCAAAGATAAAGTTTAATAAGGTGACGAGTTGACGGGCCATAACATTAAAATTTATTTTCACAACCCACCCGCCCGAACGTACGTTCGGTACCTGCCCGACCATGTCATTCAGGCGGGCGGGCTACCCACTTCGCACTTCACCACTCAATCTCAACTCTCTTTCGTATTTTAGCTGAAATTTTAAATCTTCATTTTGCGTTATTTTATTGAAATAGCCTACAACGGGACCCCTTACCATGGCTGGCAGATACAACCTGACGCCATTAGCGTACAGCAAGTTTTGGAAGAAACCCTTTCTACGTTTTTCCGAAGTGCTATAAAAGTGACTGGAGCAGGGAGAACAGATACTGGAGTACACGCCCGGCAATTGTATGCGCATTTCGACTTTGAAAATATCCCAAATATTGAAGAAACCATTTTTAGGTTAAACTCGTTTCTACCCAAAGCCATTGCGGTACAATCTATAAGACGAGTACAAGACGAAGCCCATGCGCGATTTGACGCAACGCAGCGAGAATACGAATATTTAATTTCGCTACAAAAAGATCCGTTTGCTGAAAAATTAACACATCAACTTTTCCAAACCCCTGATATTGACCGGATGAACCAAGCGGCAGAAATGCTATGCGACTTTAGCGATTTTCAATGCTTTTCACGTTCAAACACTGATGTAAAAACCTACATTTGTACCATTACCAAAGCGTTTTGGGAAATAGATGGCAATCGGTTGCGTTTTACAATAGCAGCCGACCGTTTTTTACGAAATATGGTGCGGGCCATTGTAGGGACTTTGCTGGATGTTGGATTTGGAAAAACAACATTAGAAGAACTACAACAAATCATTGAAAGTAAAGATAGGAGCAGGGCAGGAGCTTCGGCACCAGCACATGGACTCTACCTCACAAAAGTAAGCTATCCAAACACTATCTTTGTAAAAAAATAAACCTAGAATCATAGGTGCTATGGCGAAAGAATCAGGAAAGGCATTCGATTTTAAATTGTTCAAAAGACTGTTGGCATTTACCAATGCGTATCGTGGTACCTTCTATTTTGTGGCATTTGCTGCCATTGCCATGTCGGGTCTCGCGGTTTTAAGTCCGCACCTGCTGCGACTTGCCATAGACAACGCCATGTTCAATCGGGATTTACCGTTGTTGCAGTATTACCTCATGCTCATGCTGGGAGTACTCGTGCTAGAGGTGTTTTTTCAGCTATCCTTTATTTATTATGCCAATTGGTTGGGCCAAAATGTTATCAAAGACATACGCGTAAAACTGTTCAAACTCATGACCAGTTTTAAAATGAAATATTTCGACAAAAGTGCGGTTGGTAGGCTTACAACCCGTGCCGTAAATGATATCGAGACCATTTCTTCCATATTTAGCCAAGGGCTGTTTATGATCATCAGCGATTTGCTGAAAATGCTTACCATTGCCGGTGTAATGTTGTATATGAGTTGGCGACTGTCACTTATTGTATTTGCTATATTACCGCTCATTATATATGCCACACGTGTATTTCAGAGAGCGATGAAAGTGGCTTTTGAAGAAGTGCGGAACCAAGTGGCCAATCTTAATTCATTTGTACAAGAGCGCATTACGGGAATGAAAATCGTACAGATTTTTACACGTGAAGAAACCGAATACAAACGCTTTATTGATATCAACCAAAAACATAAAAAAGCATGGGTGAAGACTGTTTGGTACAACTCCATCTTTTTCCCTATTGCTGAAATGGCCTCGAGTATTGCCATTGGGCTCATAGTTTGGTATGGCGGACTTAATGCTGCGGAAGGTGGAGTGATTACACTCGGTATTGTGACAGCTTTTATTCAATATTCACAAATGTTATTCAGGCCGTTACGTCAAATTGCCGATAAATTCAATACGCTGCAAATGGGGATGGTTGCTGCCAATCGCGTATTCGGAATTTTAGATACCAAGTCGCATATCTCAAATGAAGGAGAAAAAGTATTAACTGATGCGAAAGGAGCCATTGCTTTTGAAAACGTTCGGTTTGGGTATAATGAAAAAGAAGAAGTGATCAAAGATATTTCTTTTAAGGTGTATCCGGGCGAAACCATCGCAATAGTTGGGGCCACCGGAGCGGGAAAATCTACCATCATCAATTTACTGAACCGTTTTTATGAGATCAATAGCGGAACTATAAAAGTAGATCGGGTAGATATAAAAGAATATACGCTTGCGTCGCTGCGCAGCCAAATAGCCGTGGTGCTTCAAGATGTGTTCTTATTTGCAGATACCATATTGAACAACATCACCTTAAACGATACAAACATTTCCGAAGAAGAAGTTATTGAGGCCGCTAAAGCCATTGGTGTACATAAATTTATCACTTCACTACCCAATGGGTACCATTACAATGTAAAAGAACGGGGAAGCATGCTTTCTTCAGGGCAACGCCAGCTGATTGCTTTTTTACGCGCTTATGTGAGTAACCCTAGTATTTTAATTTTAGATGAGGCAACGTCATCAGTCGATTCGTATTCTGAAGAGATGATACAGGCAGCAACCGATAAAATAACACAAGGGCGTACGTCTATCGTTATTGCCCACCGTTTGGCGACGATTAAAAAGGCAGATAAAATCTTGGTGATGGACGCCGGTAAAATAGTTGAGTCTGGCACCCATTTGGAGTTGTTAGAACGCCCAGATGGGTATTACAAAAACCTTTACGAAGTCCAATTTATGACCGAAGAGGCGATATAACTAGTTCCTTCTTGCGCTGCTTTTTGGGCTTCCATCATTTCTTGGAAATCAATAACCCCTGTAAGCATCAAAATTATATAGATGCCAATCCACAATCCTACATATAATATCGAAGTTATTACTATAAAGAGTAGCGTTTTACCGATAATTTTCCCAAGTGATATTTGGTAGAAACTTTTGTAAACGTAAGCTGAATAAACGATAATTAGAGGGAACGAGAAGAAGTAAGTGTACTTAAAAAAGTTAATTCCTAAAAGCATGATTAGAATTCCAGGAAGAAAAGTGACAATACTAATATGTGCTTGAGAATAGGTTGCGATTATTAAATGGTGCAAATAATTGTTTCTCCCGCGGTAATTGAAGAATGTTAATTTGGCTAAAAGCGCATAAAATGGAATGAAGGCAAGATACATGATTGACTGGTATTCATACATAAAATCAAGCCAACTCGTATCCTGTAGCATGGGGTTGTCTTCTTGTCCCATCCAAGCCATATCCATGTTTTCTTGGAAAAATTTTTGCATTATAAAAAGAAACAATCCCGAAAGCGTAATGGCGAGTGCCAGATAATTTGCGACCCCTAAATGACGTTTTCTAACACCGTGAATGTAGCCATCAATTACAGCTCCTGGTCTTACAAACATGTCCTTTATAGTACGTAAAATTAAATTGTTTTCTACATTGAAAAAACGCTCAGACATTTCATTGGCTAGGTACCTATAAGTTAATTGCTGGTCTACAATGCGGGCACCACAATTACCGCAAAACTTATCAGAGGGGGCTAGTTGCTTTTGGCAGTTCTTACATTCCATAGTTAATCTAGGTCTTGTTCAAGTTGTTCTTTAAGATCTTCTAAGTTTTCGTAGAGTACAAAATCTCCTTCTTTTAAGTATGAAATCTGTCCGTTCTCCTCGCTCACAACCAAACAAACGGCATCGGTTTTTTCGGTGATCCCTACGGCTGCACGATGACGCAGGCCAAAACGCTGCGGAATACGTCTATCGTTGCTCACAGGTAAAATAACACGGGTGGCGGTGATGGTATTTTCTTCAATAATCATGGCACCGTCGTGCAGCGGACTGTTTTTATAGAACACACTTTCAATAATGGGTTGGTTAACCTCCATTTTCATGGTGTCTCCAGAATTTTTAATAAAATCGAGACTGTTGTTCCGTTTTATTACGATAAGGGCTCCAGTTTGCGATCTGCCCATGTTTTCGCAAGCCTTCAAAATAGGCTCAAGGGTTGTGTTGCTTTCCTTTTCCGAAGAAAATAATTTTAGTTTTTTAAAAACCTTTCGTCTAGCGGTAAAATTTGTAGAGCCCAACATGAGTAGAAATTTCCTGATCTCTTGCTGAAAGACAACAATAAGCGCAAACATACCAACGCCTAAGAATCCGCCCAATATTTTACTCAGCAATTCCATTTGGAGCAACTCGGTAAGCCTCCAAATCGCATAAATAATAACGATACCTACAAAAATATTAATGGCTACAGTACCGCGCACTAACTTGTACAGATAATACATCAGGAATGCGGCTAGCACAATATCAATAATATCTATGACGCGTACATCGAAAAAATCCAAGGGCAGTGCAATTTAAGTTGGTTAAAGGTATAAAATTAGTCTGTATTGTGCATTGCTTGTAACAGCATAACACATTCTTTGGCTTCTTTTACATCATGAACCCGCAAGATGGAAGCGCCTTTTTGTAAGGCAATGGTGTTGAGCACCGTCGTGCCGTTAAGGGCTTGGTCTGGTGTTACGCCTAAGGTTTTATAGACTGTCGATTTGCGTGAGAGTCCGACCAAGTACGGTACTTCAAGCGACTGGAATAGCTCGAGCGATTGCAACAATTGAAAATTATGATCTGCCGTTTTTGCAAATCCGAAGCCGGGATCTACCACAATATCATTAATACCCGCCGCCCTTGCTTCAGCTAATTTTTCAGAAAAATAATAAAGAACTTCTCTTGTAACATTTTCATAATGCGCTAAGGAAGCCATATTTTGCGGATTTCCCTTTAGATGCATTAAAATATAGGGTACTTGCAATTGGGCAACGGTGGCAAACATATTGGGGTCTAAACTTCCGCCACTAATGTCGTTCACCATGGCTGCTCCAGCGGCTACTGCTTTTTCGGCAACGCTGCTGCGGAAGGTGTCTATAGAGAGGTACGTATTGGGAAATTCACGACGCAACGCTTCAATCACTGGAATAACACGTCCGGTTTCTTCGGCTACTGAAATATCTGTAGCCCCGGGCCTAGAGCTATACCCACCTATATCGAGGAAGGTGGCACCATCATTCACCATTTTTTCAGCCTTGGCAATCACATCTCTAAGTACTGTGGTGTTGCCGCCGTCATAGAACGAATCTGGAGTAACATTAATGATTCCCATAATTTTGGGAACCGATAGATCTAGTAAAGAACCCTTACAATTAAGTGTATACAATTTTCTATTTTAAGATATTTAAGCGAAATTTACGCAAATTCTAAAGAACGCTATGGCAGATACTTCAGAACAGTACAACGAAGTGATAGAGACATGTCGCTCGCTGTTCATAAATAAGATGAAAGATTACGGCAGTGCGTGGCGTATCTTGCGTCTTCCGTCGCTTACCGACCAAATTTTTATCAAGGCCCAACGTATTCGGGGCCTGCAGCAAAATAAAGAGCAAAAAGTAGACGAGGGCCAAGAAAGTGAGTTTATTGGGATCATCAATTATTGTGCGATGGCATTGGTTCAAATTGAAAAAGGAGTGGTAGAACAGCCCGATCTTTCATTAGAGGAAGCAACGCAGCTCTACGATGAGAAAATTGCTGAAACGAAACAATTAATGCTCGATAAAAACCATGATTATGGAGAGGCGTGGCGCGATATGCGGGTAACGAGTTTAACCGATCTCATTCTCCAGAAATTATTGCGGGTGAAACAAATTGAAGATAACAAAGGTGCAACTTTGGTGAGCGAAGGAATTGATGCCAATTATCAGGATATGATTAATTATGCGGTTTTTGCGCTGATTCACCTATCAGTGGAATAATTATTATGAAGTGCTCCCTCTAGTGGACTTCAGGGGTCTAGTGGACTTCAGGGGTGTTCCAGACCATCGTATAAATTTAATACGACACCCCTAGCCTCCCTCAAGCGGGAATTGAACAAATTAAATAAATAAGGAATGAAATACATTGTAGGTTTTCTCAGGATATTTGTCGGGATATTTTTTATCATCAGCGGATTTATAAAGTTGAATGACCCCGTAGGATTCTCATTTAAGTTGAAAGATTATTTTGCGCCCGATGTGCTCAACCTCGAATTTTTAGTTCCCTTTGCACTCGTCATTGCACTTTTTGTCGTAATTTTTGAAGTACTGTTGGGTATCATGCTCATCGTAGGGTATGCCAAGAAGTTTACCCTGTGGAGCCTGCTTCTAATGATCGTGTTCTTTACATTTCTTACTTTTTATTCGGCGTACTTCAATAAGGTAACCGATTGTGGTTGCTTTGGTGATGCCCTTAAACTGACTCCGTGGGAATCGTTCTGGAAAGATGTAGTGCTCAGTATCATGATCTTGATTCTTTTCTTCGGAAAAAAACACATACAACCGTTCTTTTCAAAATTTGGACGCACCATTATCGTCTTTGTAAGTTTTATTGCGTGTATGGTATTTGCGTATTATGTGTTGCAACATTTACCTTGGATTGATTTTAGAGCATATAAGATTGGGGCAAATATTCAGAAAGGGATGGAGGTTCCTGAAGGAGCGCCCAAACCTATCTTCGAATACAATTGGAAATTTAATGTTAACGGAGAAGAGGTGATTGTAACCACCAATGGCGACTATCCGCAGCAAGAGGGAGAATTTATTGGGGTAGAAACCACCGAAATTCAGAAAGGATACGAACCACCCGTGCACGATTTCAGTATTGAAAGAGAAGGTGAAAATTATACCACTCAATTCCTAGAGGCAGAAAACCTGATCGTGGTGATAGCTTACAATTTACAGAACACCGAATTTGATGGTTATAGCAATATCAAGAAAGAAACAGATCGTGCCCTCGAACTAGGATATCAAGTGATTGGCTTGTCGGCTTCTAGCCAAGAAAAAACTGCCCAATTGGTTGAAGACTATAAATTGAATTTCAAATTTTACTTCTGTGATGAGACTACGCTAAAAACGATCGTTAGAAGTAATCCGGGAATACTCGAATTACAAAAAGGAACCATTAAGCAGAAATTACATTGGAACGACGCTCAAGAGTTACAGCTCGAGAAAAAGGAAAAAGCCATACCTGCTTTCGATGTAGGGCTGAAGCAACGCCTTGATAGTATTGCGGTACTAGATCAACGGTACCGAAAATTAATGCAGGCAGACACACCTGAAGCTAGAAAACAGATGGGCGAAGAAATGGGTCTTTCTGAAGCCGAATACAATGGAAACCTTTGGACCATGCAAGAAGCGATAGACAGTGCCAATATGGCTTTTATTGAACGCGTTTTTAACGAAAAAGGATATCCGGGAATCAGCATGGTTGGCGAACCTACCAACACAGCTGCTTGGTATGTGGTGCAACATAACCCAGATAAGATACCAACGTACTTACCTCTCATTAAAAAGGCGGGTGAAGAAGGTGAATTACCATTCCGTCTGGTTGCTATGATGGAGGACCGTTATCTTATGAATGAGGGTAAAATGCAAGTATACGGTACCCAGGGAATGTCAAATGATAACGGCTCGTACATTTGGCCCATCGAAAACCCTGAAACCGTGAACGAACGTAGAAAAGAAGCCGGTTTTACCCAAACAATAGAAGAATATGCCAAAGATTTGTTCGGAGAAGATTTTGAATACCGCGCACTCACTTTAGACGATGTAAACCGAACTTAGTGGGAAAATATGTGCTTCAAAAAATAGGATACGCACTGCTCACACTTTTTGGGGTGGTCACAGTTATTTTCTTTTTATTTACCATACTTCCTGGAGATCCAGCACGTATGATGTTGGGGCAAAATGAAAATGCAGAACAACTCGCCAACGTGAAAAAAAAGTATGGCTTCGATAAGCCAGTCTCAATACAGTATTTGTACTATTTAAATGACTTGGCACCTGTATCTTTCCACAGTACAGACCCTAACAACTATACGTTTCTTTCTGAAGATAAATATTCAGCAACGCCGCTGTTTGCAGCAGGAGGAACCCAAGTGGTTTTAAAGTGGCCTTATTTGCGCGAATCGTTTCAGAAAAATGGAAAAGCCGTAAGCTCAGTTATTGCTGAGACGCTACCCAATACGTTTGTGCTAGCAGTTTCAGCCATAATAATAGCCATGATTTTAGGTGTTTTGTTGGGTATTGTTTCAGTATTGTTTAAAGATGGCTGGATAGACAAACTCATTCAATTAGTGAGCACTTTTGGAATGAGTGTTCCATCTTTTTTTAGTGCGATTATATTTGCGTGGTTGTTCGGGTATGTGTTGCATGAGTACACAAACTTGAATATGACCGGCAGCCTTTATGAAGTTGATGATTTTGGGGAAGGAAGTTATATACAGTGGAAAAATTTGATTCTCCCCGCAGTAGTTTTAGGCATTCGCCCGTTGGCCGTGGTGACACAGTTAATGCGAAATTCCCTGTTAGAGGTTTTAGGTCAAGACTACATTCGTACGGCCAAGGCGAAAGGCCTTTCCTTTTGGAATATCATTAGGCGTCACGCGCTAAAAAATTCGTTGAATCCAGTAGTGACAGCCATATCTGGTTGGTTTGCATCGATGTTAGCAGGTGCTGTATTTGTTGAATATATTTTTGGCTGGAACGGCCTCGGTAAGGAAATTGTAGATGCGCTAAACACCTTAGACTTGCCTATCATTATGGGAGCAGTATTAGTAATTGCCACATTGTTTATTGTAATCAATATCTTTGTAGATATTATTTATGGTTGGCTCGATCCGAAGATTAGTAAGCAGTGATTAGCGTAGCCTACTTCGGAATTAATTGATTTTAGGAAGCATCAGTTTTTGTTTTGTCAGTTAATACCATTTCATAGACTTTTTATTAATTAAATAGAACCGCCTGTGCGGAAATATATATGAGAAAAAAAATAGTAGCGGGGAATTGGAAGATGAACAACGATCTTGCAGCTACCCAAGACCTTTTAGCAGAGTTGAAAAAGCAGGTCTTCCCTGAAGATGTAGCGGTCATGGTTGCACCCGCATTTACAAACTTATACCCTGCTTATCAAACCTTGCGGGAGCACCCAGTAGAGGTAATTTCCCAAAACATGCACCAGTCTGATAAAGGAGCTTTTACAGGTGAAATTTCAGCTAGTATGCTGAAAAGTGTAGGGGTGAACACCGTAATTATTGGTCATAGTGAACGCCGTTCAGACTTTCATGAAACAGATGCTTTGCTTGCCGAAAAAGTAGATACAGCCCTCGAAAAAGAAATGACCGTTATTTTTTGTGTGGGTGAACAACTATCTGATAGAGAACATAGTGAACATTTTGAAGTGATAAAAACACAGCTAGACCGCGGACTCTTCCATACGTCTAAAGAAAGTTGGGAACAGATTGTGATTGCCTACGAACCCGTCTGGGCCATTGGTACTGGCGAGACTGCTACACCTAAACAAGCACAAGAAATGCATGCTTTTATTCGGGAGACCATATCCCAACAATATGGGGATGGGATCGCCAACAACATTTCAATTTTGTACGGAGGAAGTGTGAAACCTAATAACGCAGCAGATATTTTTAGCAAGAAAGATGTAGACGGAGGTCTTATTGGTGGCGCTTCTTTAAAAGCAGACGATTTTATGGCTATTGTAAATGCGTTTGGAAAATAGACCTATGGTGCCTATTTATATTGAATATACGTTTAAAGTAGAACCTGTACAACCAGCAACAGAAATCTTGATTGCCGAATTGGGGTACGCTGGTTTTGAAAGTTTTGTGGAAACTGAAGATGGAGTGCAGGCGTACATCCAACAAACCGATTGGAATAAAGATATTTTGGATGATATCAACATCTTGCAATCGCCGGCGTTTCAGATTACTTTTCAGCAGAAAGAAATCAAACAAGTAAACTGGAATGCCGAGTGGGAAAAAAACTTCAAGCCTATCGTCGTGGCAGAAACATGTGCCGTACGTGCGCCTTTTCACGAGCCGTATAATGTACCTTTTGAAATTGTGATTGAACCAAAAATGAGTTTCGGAACGGGGCACCACGAAACTACCTTTATGATGTTGCAGCATTTGTTAGAAACAGATTGTAAGGACAAGAAAGTGCTAGATATGGGCTGTGGTACTGCTGTATTAGCCATACTTGCGGGCATGCGGGGTGCCACAGAAATTGATGCTATTGATATTGATACTTGGTGTGTAGAGAATAGTGAAGAAAATGCATTGCGAAATGACCAAGGCTCCATAAATGTTATGTTGGGTGGTGCTGAGGTGATTCCTAACGATGCTGCGTACGATATGATTATTGCGAACATTAACCGAAATATCTTACTGCAAGATATGGCCACTTATGTAAATAATCTCACCAAAGGTGGTGTCTTGTTTTTAAGCGGCTTTTATAAAGAAGACTTGCCAATAATTACTGAATCTTGCAATAATTTAGGTCTGAAATTCGTTCAGAATAAGGAAAAAAACAACTGGATTGCCGCAAAATTTGTAAATTAGTACATCATGGGTACACAAGAAAAACATTTAGAAGATCTTCTGTTAGCAGAAGACGTTAAAAAACAGAATGAAATTGTGCTATACAATGACGACGTGAATACTTTCGACCACGTAATCGATACCCTTATTTACGCATGTGAGCACACACCAGAACAAGCCGAACAATGCTCTATAATTGTTCATTATAAAGGAAAATGCACCGTAAAAACCGGTTCACTTTCAGATTTAAAGCCTCGCTGCGGAATGCTGCTTGATGCGGGACTTTCTGCGGAAATCGTCTGATTTTCAGAACTATCCTACCAATTTAGTGGAATAAAAGATGTGTAATAATTACACAGGTTTACTAATGAATCATCAATAAAAGCATCATTTTATTGTATTATCGATAATTTTATTTACATTTATCGTAACAAACCTAACATTGTAACTATTTACTAATTTAATTCCATCAACTCTTATGAAAAATTTTAAATTTGGACTATTAGGCATGATATGCCTCGGTCTAACAGTGGTTTCTTGTTCTAAAGACGAAGACCAAACAATCCCCGAAAATAATGACACGGCAGAAGTGATCAAAGAAATTCCCCAAAAAGTGATCGATGCCGCCAACACCCTAGAATTGAATGTTAATTTTATCCGCTATGGGCAATTTCACTTCCCTGATGGTACCTCTGAAGAACGGTTGTTCTTTGAAGATGATATTACCATGACGGAAGCACAACTCCTGTCGTTGGCTAAATTAGCCGAAGAGTCGGGTACAAGACAATACAGTACGTTCAACTTGGTGAGCCAAGGCAGAAACATCTCTATTATTGGATATACAGGAGGAAATCAAGCCTTATCTAGCAAAGAAAGAACCGCACTGCAATGGGCTGTGAACAACTACAACAGGTTAAGTGGTGTCTCCATAAGTTTTACACTTACGTTCGGTACCAATTACCAGAGTAAAGATATGGTTGTGTATAACAATACTGTGAACAATCCAGGTGGCGCGGGTGGTAGTGCTGGATTTCCAAGTAACGGACTTCCAAATAAATATGTGCAAATTTACGGGCTTAGCGGTTATGACACCAACGTAAATGAGCATGTTATTACCCACGAAATTGGTCACTCTGTTGGCTTTAGACATACCGATTGGTTCAGTCGCCAAAGCTGCGGTCAGAATACTAACGAAGGTTCAGCAGGTGTAGGAGCAGTTCATATTACTGGAACCCCCACCGGATACGATTCCACCTCAATCATGCTAGCATGTTTTAGCGCAAATGAAGACGGCGAATTTAATGGCAACGACATTACCGCACTCAGAAATATGTATTAACCAACCTAAATGAGTTAGGTATGTTGAAGAAAGTCCGCCCTGCTGCGGACTTTCCTTATTTCTTGAAACCTGAATTACAAATTTTTGCGAGACTTGCTAGAGTGTTTTACCTTAGAGCCAAATCTTTTATCATGGTAAAATCGTTCTTATTGGTGTTAGCTTCACTTTTGTTAGCTCCACTATATGCCCAAGAACAGAAAATAGACAGCCTAAAGCAGGTAATTGCTACATCTAATGATGTGAATGCGAAAGCGGCTGCCTATAAAGCGCTAGTGCAACAATTAAAACCAGATACGTTACTGTTTAAAGAATATTATAAGGAAGGCTTGGCCTTTGCCAGACAGAATTCAGATAGAGAAACGGAATTAAGACTTGCCTTTATTAATTGCCGTGACCTATACGATCAGGGAAAATATAAAGCTGCCATTGCAGTATCAGATTCGCTTCATCCGTTTTTCGAGGAAGAAGGTTTGCTTGACCTAAAGGCGCGGTTGTTCAATATTGCTGGAAATTCGTATGCGCTTCAATCAGATTATACGAAGGCTTCAGTTAAATACCTAGAATACCTAGAAACAGCGAAAAGATTAGAGGATGAACCTAGTGCGATAGCCATGGCCAATAACAATGTGGGAATGGCATTACTGAACATGAAACGCTATGAGCAGGCCATTCCGTATATAGAAAATTCGCTAATGTATCAACAAAAGTTCGATTCCCAACTAAAAGCAAGGGCCCTCTGGAATTTAGGTATTTGCCAAATGGAATTGTTGATGTACGATGAGGCACTCCAGACATTTAAAAAAGGTGTGGTAGAGGCAAACAAAGTAGATGATGCCTACGGTGCTGCGGGCAATCAAACATGTATCGCTTCTGTTCTTTCAAGGAAACGTGATTTTGATCGTGGCATACCAGCGTATATAAAAGCGTACGAGATGAGTGTAGATGCTGGTCTCGAAGATTTTAAAATTATTGAAGCACTCAGCGGTGTTATTTGGGGGTACAATATGTCTAACCAACCTGAGAAAGCTGTAAAGTATATTACTATCGTAGACAGCATAATTGAGACGAACAATATGCCCGATATAAGAAACCGGGAATACCTATTTTTTAAAAGTACCAACCTCATGTTACGGGGTAAGCCATTGGAAGCAGACCCTTATTTTTTGCGATATGAAAAGGCGCTAGATAGTATGTACAATGTCAAGAATATAGAGGTTATTCAACAGAAAGAGACGGAATTTAGAACCAAGGAAAAGGAACAACAATTAGAATTAAAGGAAGCCGAATTATCCTCACAACGATTAATTACGAGCTTGTTGGCAGGAGGGGCATTCCTCTTGGTATTTATAGGGTTTTTGGTATACAGACAACAGCGACTTAAAATAAAGCAACAACGTCAAGAACAAGAATTGAAGGAAGCATTGGCAACGGTTGAGACTAAAAATAAATTAGAAGAACAACGACTCCGAATTTCTAAAGAACTACATGATAATATAGGTTCGCAACTCACCTATTTGGCAAGTGCGGCACAAAATATAGGCATGGGCCTCAACAAGACAAGCGAAGCAGTGACACAACAGAAACTGGATGACCTCTCCAATTTTAGCGAAGAGGCAATCAGAGATTTACGCGACACCATTTGGGTGATGAACCATAGTTCGGTAACCTGGGACGATCTTGCCGAGCGAATAAGGTACTTGGCGCATAAAGTTGCGAATACTACGGGCATAGCAGTACTGGTTCATAAAAAAGGTGAAAATTCATCTTCCTTAGACCCGTCGCAGACCATGCATGTTTTTAGAATAATACAAGAGGCAGTAAACAATGCCGTGAAACATTCCGAAGCAACTAAAATTGAAGTCTATGTCTATGCTGAAAACCCTGCAAAGATCGAAATAGTCGATAATGGAAAAGGTTATGAACTGAAGGATATTTCAGAAAGTAGTAGCGGACTCACAAATATAAAAGCGCGTGCAGATAATCTTAATGGAAAAATTACACTTGAGAGTGATAAAAATGGAAGCAAAGTTATCTTAGAATTACCATCACACTAAAAAAATCATCTAGTGTGGTAAGTACTTTTTAATTGCGCCATAGAGGAATGTCCCAACCAGGGCACCAAAGATCACGATTAAAATTGATGGAAACCCAGCTCCAACTAAGACGTACATCGGTCCAGGGCATGCGCCTGAAAGTGCCCAGCCCAAGCCAAAGATAATCCCTCCAATAAAATACCGTATAATACTGTTTTCTTTTGGGTGCAAAGACATCGCGCTTCCATCTATGGGTTGTATTTTCTTTCGTTTTATGACCTGAACCCCGATTATCCCCAGGACTAATGCAGACCCGATGATACCGTACATGTGAAAACTACCAAATTGGAACATTTCGTAAATACGGAACCAAGAAGCCGCTTCAGATTTGAACATGACAATTCCGAAGAAAACACCAATGGCTAAATATGTTAAGTATCTCATTGTTTAAAAAATTAGGGGATAAAATAAATGCACCATTGCCAAACCACCAATAAAGAAACCAATCACGGCAATCAATGAAGGTACTTGAAGATTACTTAATCCAGAAATTGCATGTCCCGAAGTACAGCCTCCTGCATAACGCGCTCCGAACCCTACCAGCAAACCACCGATAAAAAGAATAAAAATAGTACTGGGTTCACTAAGTGCTTCGATTGCAAAAATTTCAGTAGGTAGATACGAATTGCCGGCACTTGTAATTTGGTAATCGGCAGCGAGCTGTTGTGCAACTTCGGGATTAATTTCAACAGTATTATCACTCATATAGTTTGATGCGATAAATCCGCCCAAGATGGCACCTAACACCACGGTGAGGTTCCAACGTTCAGATTTCCAATCGTATTTAAAGAAATCAGCTGCCTTTCCAGCACCAACTGCCGCACAGGCGGTACGAAGATTAGAGGACATTCCAAATTGCTTTCCGACGAGCAATAAAAGAAACATCACTAAGGCAATTAGCGGTCCTGCAACATACCAGGGCCACGGTTCATAAATCCAATTCATATACATTATTTTTATGCAAAGGTGTATATTTTCAAAACGTTATTGCGTAACAAAGGTTACCGAAATCGAAGTTCAAATCAATTCATCTAAATCCTAAAGATTAAAGCTTTGCAGCATTATTCTTTTGGGAGATACAATATGATATTATTGAAATTTGCATGATCAAGATGTCCCATTCTGTGTCGATTTCTCGTAATTAAATGCAGGTGCATATAACTATCGTGGTGGGTGAAAATAGTTTGATGTTCTCTTGAAAAGAACCCGACAATGTCTACTTCTTCGTCCTTTAAGTTATAATCTACTTGACCAACATGGGCTTCTTGTGGAGAAGAAACTTCTGAACCTGGAGGTAAGTTTTGCACATGAATGGTTGCTCGATCTACTTTGCCCGAAATCTTAAATGCAAAAGGCCGCTTGATCGATTTCGTTTTCTCATCGATAAACGATTCTAGAGCATTCATGTCTGCGACAGTTTTAGGTACGGTTAGTGTGTCCCAAATTGTTACATTTCCGTAGACAAAGAAAGGGGCCCCTGTTTTATAGGTTTTTCGTACCGTCATAGTAGTATCTGAAATAACTTGTGATACGTAACTAATTCCGTCAAGTATAAGCAGCTCACCTGTAAGTTCAGTTTGGGGGCCCAACCCATACAACCCATTTTTGTTACGTATGGTGTCAAGATTAATTTTACTTTGTAAATCACCTTTCCACATCGCATCTTTCATTGCCCCTACAACTTTTACGTCTGGATAGGTGTCTGCTATTCCTTTTTTATCTGCGGAATTTGTGCAGCTTGCTAAAGCTAAAAAAACTACGGCTAGGATAAAATTAGAAATACTTTTTTTCATTTTATTGAAAATCCTTTACAGCATCACTCAAATCATATACCGTAACATCTTTTAGTTTTTTCTGAAGGATACTACTACCTGCGGCACTTCGATACCCTCCCGCACAATGTACAACAATGGGTTTATCTGTGGGTATTTCATTCGCTGTTTCTCGCAATTCATTGAGAGGGTGTGGGATAGCATTGTCAAAGAATTTGCCTTCTTCAATTTCACTTTTATTTCGAATATCGACAATGGTGTACTTTTCAGGGTGGCTTTTGAAATCTGCTACATCTAATTTCTCAGTCGTCACAAGATCTTTTTCTGAAAGCGTGATGACTTGGTTGAGTTGCTTTTCATATCCAATTTTAGCCACGCGATGTAAAAGTTTGTCTTTGGTTTCTTTTTTATCGATCACCAGCGTGAAACTTTCATCGGGTTCGATAATAGAGCCCAGCCATGTTTCAAATTTTGCGTTCTCTGAATTTGCCTGTATGTTGAAACTTCCTTCCAAATGCCCTTTTTTAAAGGTTTCTTCATCACGTATATCCACAACCAACCCCTTCGCTGAAGAATTTTCATGAAATGGAATTTTGTCTATGGATGGTTGTAGGTTTTCTGCCCCCGTTTTGTTTACATCCACGTCATAACCAAAATAGGAGGGAATAAACGGCTGACCGTCAAGCAACCTATTCATAAACTCCTCTTTAGATTGATCCTTAAACGCCCAATTCCCCATTCGCTCATTTCCCAGTGTGCTGCTACTGGCATCGCTCATTCCTTTACCGCAAAGTGAACCAGCACCGTGGGCGGGATACACCAACGCATGGTCAGGCAAATCATTGAATTTATCTTGCATCGTATGATACATCATCTCGGCTAATTCTTCGCGTTTAGCCTTCATATTTCCCGCTTTTTCACGCAAGTCAGGTCTGCCTACATCACCTATAAAAAGCGTGTCACCTGTAAAAAGTGCCGTTTCGTTGCCTTCGGTAGCTACAATGGTAATACTGTCTGGCGAATGCCCAGGCGTGTTTATAGCTTTAAGCGTTATCGTTCCTAAAGTAATAGCGTCTCCTTCGTCGAAAGGTTGATGCGGATAGTCTGCACCTAACTTCTCACTGTTGTATATAGTAGCTCCTGTTGTTTTATGGATTTCAAGATGTGAACTCACAAAATCAGCATGTGGGTGAGTTTCGATTACTGTTGTTATCTTAGCATTGTGTGCTTCCGCGAAGGCATAATACTGTTCAGGATTTCTTTCTGGATCTATTAGCGCCATTTCACCATTACTTACAATGGCATAGCTGTAATGAGCTAAGGGTTTATATTCGAACTGTTTAATATTCATAACTTCTAAATTTAATGTAAAAATAAAAAAGGTTACACCTACTTGATGTAACCTTTGATACGTAAACGCAATTTTTATCTAATCCTTAACAAATTTAAAGCCTGCTGTAAGGATGCTTGAGGTAAAACTGGTGTCCCTGTCGTATTGATAAAACTTCAAATCGATACTTTTTAAGCCAAATTGCCAGATGTGCATTTTCGCAAAGATATCTGTATAAGAAACACCGAATCCGAGTTGATTTGCCGAATATTCTGAAAGATCGTAATCTGAAGTATAAAATTCATCTGTAGATAACGCCTTTTCATAAGGTCTAAAATAATCGGCTGCGGTTTGGTTATAAAATCTGTAAGACGGATACAGGGTAAACTTGTCGCTGATTTTTACAGGCACCTCTACACTTGCTGTGTGTGACGTAATTCCCCAATCATCAAAATAATAGCGGTAAAAAGTCCGTACGGTAAAACGTTCATTGAGATACCAATTTAAACGTCCACCAAAAGCCACTTTAAACCTTGTGTCGGGTAAACGCTCAATAGCATCGGCCAGTTGAAAATTATCAATAAACGAATCTGCCACATCTGCAAAATAGACGCGCTGGAATGGAGTAGATAGTAGTCCTTCTTGTTGTATAACATCTACCGCAAGTGATCCTTGAACATTTTTATGGAGGATTTGGGATAGGCCAATGCCTAATGAATAAGAGTTCCTTTTTTCATCGGCAAATTCTACAAATCGCGGATTGTAATTTGTGTTTCCCGTAATGGTGTTTTGAGTGAAAAATCCATTGTTAAGCCCGTTGCCACCTTCAGCAAAAGGTCTCAGTTCGGTCGGATAAATTGCATTCCAGGTATCTAAAAAGACATTTCCATTGATACTTATTTCTGTATTTTTTTCGTTGAACAATTTCGTATAGCTACCCCCAACCCCTAGAGAAAAATAATCATACTCTGAAGACACCGAAGCCTTGGCAGACCATATATCGTTTCGATCGTCTGAACTATGGCTGTAAAATCCTGTGAGGTTTGCCCAGAGATCGCTGCTTGAAGCACCCGAAGAAGCTTGAAAAGGATCTGCAGGACCATCGTCAAACGGACCCACATTACTTGAAGAAGCTGAGGTATAGGCAGAAACACCTGCATCTATGGTTAAAACATCATCGTCGTTTAGCGGAATAGACACTACAAAAGCTCCGGTTACATCTGTGAGCTCTTCGGTTCCAATACCACCACTTACTGCAGCATTATCACCATCTTGAGAATAATAGCTCGTTAAAAAGTCTACCTCTGTAGTTTCCAGCACCCGCTTTTTATAGATAGTCGAGGTGTCTTGCTGTGATTGGGAAAATACATTTGCCACAGCACAAACAAAAAGTACTAAAATTAATTTTTTCAAATTTCTGGTTTTAGTTAGTTACAGCCACAACCTCCGCCTGTTTTTCCTCCATTTGCTCCTACCGCAGCTTCACGGTATGAATGGGCGGTGGTGACATTACGGTCGCATTTTTTTTCTGAAAGCGCCATATCGGGGTCGTTAATATTAACTTTTTCGTATTCTTTCACCACAACACAGCTACTGAAAAGAACCGTGAACAATGAAAAAATTATCAATTTTTGAATCATATTTTTTCTATTTCAATGTTATCAGATGTGAAGATGTTTCCTTGGTCATCTATAATAACGCATTCTATTTTCGGCATCTGGTTTATTCTGCTAAGTCCTACATCTTTCCCCATCACGAAAACGGAAGTTGCCAGGGCGTCTGCCAATTCTGCTTTGGGTGCAAAAACAGTCACGCTTATGAGTCCGCTAGAGGGATATCCGGTTCTGGGGTCGATAATATGTGTAAGGCGTTTACCGTTAAACTCCACAAATTTTTCGTAGTTGCCAGAGGTAACCACAGCACCATTTTTTATGGGTAGTACGGCAAAAACTTTATGTTTGTCCATAGGGTTTGTAATGGCTACTTTCCATGTGTTTCCATTGGGTTGTTTGCCCCATGTATTCATGTCTCCAGAGGCATTTATGATTCCGGCTGAAATCCCCTTTGAAATAAGCATGGCCTTTGCTTTATCTGCTGCATAGCCTTTGCCAATGGCACCAAAACCAATTTTCATTCCTTCGTGCTTCAAAAAGACGGTAGTGTTTGTTTTGTCGAGGATGATATTTTTAAACCCAACTTTTGCCACGGAAGCTTTTATTTCTTCTTTGGAAGGCATCACCTTCATACTGCCATCAAATTTCCAAATACGATCCATAGAAGCATAACTAATATCGAACGCACCATCGGTAATTTTCGAAATTCCAATCGCTCTTTCTATGAGTTGAAATAACTCAGAGTCTACTCTTACCGGTTGTACTCCTGCGTTTTTATTGATTTCAGAAGTCTGGGAGTTGGGGTCCCAAGATGAAATCAATTTCTCAATACGTGTGATCTCCTCAATCGCCAAATTGATCGCTTTGCTACCTTCAACCGAATCATTGGCAACCACCGTAATCTCAAAACGACTTCCCATTAATTTGAGTGTTCGCTTAAAAGGTTGTTGCGCAATACTGGAGACAGAAAGGAGAAGGAACAATATGGGCAAAAGATATTTCAATTTAATCGATATAGGTATTTAAAACGTTTATATACTTTTCTGGTGTTGTTTTTTTATACCCGGTTTCTCCCAACACATTACCCTTAGAGTCTAGAATCACTACATGGGGAAAAAAGCCTTGTTTGTTATAGGTCTCGGCAAGTTTTGCATTTGCTTTGGTTTGTGTTTCAGATAGGGCGTTCATTTTTTTTCTTGGAAAGTTTGCTTGTAACATCACATAATGGTCTGCAGCGTATTTTTTGAAAACTTCTGAGCTCCAAATTTCTCTATCTAATTTAATACAGGGCGCGCACCAATCTGAGCCCTGAAATACAAGAATGATCGGTTTGTTTTCTTCGGAAGCTATCTCTAAGGCATCCTCAAAGTTAGTTTGCCACTCTTGTGCAACTAAGGATGGGAGCGCAGTAAAAAATAAAATTAATAGGATTACTAATTCTTTCATAGTCAATATGGTGTAAATGTATATAGTTAAACGTGATAACTCTGGTATTCTTACATTGATATTTATCAACTTTAGTTGAAATTAGAGACGTCGAACAGGCCTTGGTGATTTTCAATAAATATGGTGCTACCCTTTGTTGAAATAAGTGCTTCTTCTTTGAAATCTTTTAGCATACGTACTAAAGACTCCTTTGCTGTTCCAACCATATTAGCTAGATCCATCCTAGTAATGGTGATGCTGGTTTTAGTACCCGCATCGTCTCCAAATTTATCTTCTAAGATAAGTAGATTAAGAGCAGTACGCTCACGGACGGTATACTTTGCCAATGCCTTGGTAGCGTTAATATAAACCACAAACTCATGGCTTAAATTCTTTAATAAACGTTGGGTTAGAAGATGCGATTTTTCTACAGCCTTTAGAAAATCCGCTTTATTAATAAACGCTATTTCACAATCGGTGAGTGCAGCAGCAGAATCTGAATAATTCTCATCGCTTAACAATGCGTGGTATCCTAAATAATCGAGTTCTTTACAGACATAAAAAATATGCTCTGTACCAAAAGTAGTCAACGTAGATTTCTTGACCTTTCCAGAAATTACCCTATAGATTCCTTCAGGTGCATTCCCTTCTTCAAAAATATACGCACCTGCCTTAAAGCTCATGTTAGTGCTACGCTTAAATAACAGATCGCTGATAGCGATAGGTAAGTCATTCAACACATTTTGATTGTTGAAGGTGTAATTTAAATTCGGAAATGTTTTTTTATTCATAGTACCTTAAAATTTGTTCCACCTTCTCTATATTCTCTTGTTTACCACCTTCCAAAACACGTTTTCCATAGCTTGTTTTAAAATGTAGGTTTTTCAGAAATACTAAATTGAGTTCGTGCCACTCCTTATCAGATTTTTTGAGGTCACAAAATAATTCCCACTCTCTTCTCAACAATAGTTTTCGATAATAGAAATTTAAATTGCTCGTATGATACACATCGGCGTCACATAAAATTTCTTGCAATTGCGAGGTTGGGCTCTGTGGTATTATTGTAGCGTCTATACAATCAGTTACAACTTGAATTGATGGTTTCTCAAGTCCGATACCCCTTAAAAATTCTGTAGCAAGTTTCTTGCTGATTTCTTCATGCCCGGAGTACGTTTCTATAAAGCCCGTATCGTGAAACCATGCTGCCATTAACAGCAGTTCTTTGTCAGTTCTACTTATATGCATCTCCTTGCACAAGAACTTCGCATTTTGTACAACTTCCTGAGTGTGCAGGAGATTGTGGAATGGAAGTTTTTTTATGTTGGTACTCGATAAAAGCGAGGTACAGTATTTTTCAACTTTTGCTAACATCTTAAACCATGTTAATGTTAAATAAATAACCAATAAGCGCAGTAGTGCCCATTGCTAGCGTACCCCAAAAGGTGATTCTTAAAACTGCCTTTAACTTTCTTGAACCGCCTGCCCTTGCAGAAACAATTCCTAGTACGGCGAGAAAAATGATAGCAAATACGTACTCTAAATATTCTAAATAAGCCAAGGGAGCTAGAAAAGCTACAGCTACAGGAAGAAAACCGCCCAAGGTAAATGCTACGCCACTAGATAGCGCTGCCTGCAACGGTTTAGCTTCGGTTATTTCCATAATTCCCAATTCATCCCTTGCATGGGCTTCGAGTGCGTTGTGGGCCGTTAATTGCTTGGCGACCTCTAGAGCAGTCGCTTTTTGTAAACCTCTTTTTTCATAAATTTTGGCCAGTTCTATCAGTTCTTCTTCTGGGGTGTCAAGTAGTTCTTGTTGTTCCCGTTCTAAATCAGATTTTTCTATATCTGTCTGTGAACTTACTGAAACATATTCTCCCGCAGCCATCGACAATGCTCCCGCTACGAGACCTGCTATCCCCGCAATTATTACGGGGTCACGGGTACTGCTTGCCGCTGCTACACCTATGATAATACTGGCTGTTGAAAGTATACCGTCATTTGCACCCAGCACGCCTGCGCGTAGCCAGCCACTCCGGTTGATGTAATGTTTTTCTTGATTATTCATCTGCTATCAAATTAAATGCACCGATTGTTAATATCTTATCTTTCATTGTGAGGTTGTTAGATGAGGTAAAAGCCGTCCGTCCTTCATAGTTGCTTTCCACTTCTACTTCCGTTTTTTCGAAATAATATCCTTCGTTGGTTTCATTAATTAACTTTAAAACTACCTCCCCACCATCTAAGGCTATTACAGCAGTTTCAGGCAACGACTTTTGCAACGTAGTTTCTGTCACAATAGCAGCCTCCACAAACATTCCAGGTAAGAAATTAGCTTCAGATTCATCGTCTAAATGTCCGTGCACCTTTATCGTTCTATTATTTTCTATGGCGCTACCAATGAGGTGGATGGTCGCTTTGTAGGTCTTTGCTGAAGATTCAGGAATACTAAAATTGATAGGTTGCCCCTTTGTCAGTTTCATGATGTCTTTTTCAAAAACTGATAATTCTAAGTGAATATGATCATTATCTACAATTTCGAGAATTGCGGTTGCTGGCGAAACATAGGTGCCTTTGGTAACATTTACCTTAGTAATACTTCCCGAAATAGGAGCGTAAATAGAGACCACAGAGCTAATGCTTCCTGCTTCTACGCTAGTGGGAGATAAATTTAGTAATTGCAACTGCTTACGCAAGCCATTATGGCGGGCTTTTGCTGTTTTATATGCGCTTTCGGCTTGAAGGAAACTTTTCTGTGACGTGATATTTTCTGCCACCATTGTTTGTTGCCTTTCGTATTCAGATTGCAAATAAGTGAGTTGTTCATGAACCTGCATATATTCTTGTTGGAGTGTGACAAACTCTGGATTTTCAATAGTTACCAATACTTGTCCTTTACGCACTACATCGCCTATTAACAAGGGTGTGGTTTTTATGTATCCGCCCATAGTGGCATTCACAACAGCACGGTTTTCTGGTGGTACATCAATCATTCCTGTGGTTTGCACCATTTTAGGAAAAGACATCTCTTCCATACTTCCTAGTGCCATCTTACTGTTTTGGAACTGTTTTTTTGAAACGAAAATATTATCATTTTCGGTAATTTCCGTTTGTACTTTTTCGACTTCCTTACTTCCGCAGCTAACCACAGTAAGTAGCACAGTAAAAATTGCTATTTTATATATAATCGATTGCATAGGATTCTATTTACAGGGTTAAATAATTGATGCTAATGACACTCTTGTTGTATTCACTTAATTTATCTAGATATTCCAATTTCACTTCGTATGCACTCTCAAGACTCTGAATGTACTGATAGAAGTCAATTTCACCATTTCGGAAACTTCCATTAGCCGTTTTCAAGATCTCATCTGCCAAAGCACTCCCTTCTTCTTCGAAATACATGAGTGCTTTGCTTAATTGGTTCAGTTGAATGGTTAGGGCGTTTAGCTTCGCATTGAGTTGAATTTGATACTCGTTTAATTCTTCAGATACAATATCTTCTGCGATACCCGCGGCTTTAATTTGAGCTGATTGACCACCAAATAATATTGGAATTTTTAATCCAAGTTGGTAGCCGTGCAAGCTATTATTAAGTCCTGAATTGGTTCCTTGAAAGTAGTTCAAGCTGATATCTGGTAGCAACTGCTGTTTCTCAAAACGACGTCTTGCTTGTACTAACGATAGCCTGTTTTGGTAATATCCCAATTCTGGAGTTGAATTGAGTTCAAATACTTTCAATGGTACTTTCAACAAATTATCTTTTTTAACTACAAGCGTGTCTTTAGGCTGTACCACACTTACCAAGCTAGCATATGCCGATGCTACCTCCTGTTGAGACGCGAAATAATTAAGATTGACCTGCTTTTGTTTTGATGCGGCCGTTATCTTTTCAAGATAGTTGGTCTCACCCAATTCAAAACGTCGGGAAGCCATGCTTGCGAAGTTGGCATATAGGCTGTCTAAGGTTTTAAGAACACGTTGTCTTTCACTCGCAATTTGATACGAGTAATAGGCACTTGTAACTTTTCTTTCCAATGCTTTTTTCTGAATTGCATAGGTGCTCGATGCCAAGTTCAGGGTTGCTTTATGTACCCTTTTTTCTGAAAAATATACTGTTGGAAAACGAAAGTCTTGTTGAATTCCTAGCATCCGTAATGGTTTGTTGTTAAGTGCTAAGTTATTTTCGTCATAGCCGTAATAGAGTTCTGTTTTGTCGAAATGAAAGGCGCTTTTCACGAGTGCTTCAGACTGGTCCACCTGCAAGTCAAATGCATTGAGTCCTGCGTTATTTTCAATTGCTAACGGAATTAATTCTTCTAAAGACATTGGATTCTGCTGTGCCTTTACCCCAAATGATACGAATAGTAATGTAGCTAGAATTCCTATTTTATTAATACCTTTTGTCTTCATTTGCGGTCGCTTTAGGGTGTTGAAATATGCATATAGAACGGGAAGTACAATAAGGGTTAGGAAGGTTGCTGTTAGTAACCCGCCTATCACCACTGTGGCCAAGGGGCGTTGTACCTCTGCACCCGCACTGGTCGATATGGCCATGGGTAAGAAGCCTAGAGCTGCTGCCATTGCCGTTAGTAAAACGGCTCGGAGCCTATCTTTCGTTCCTTGTATAATGAGGTCATTTATAGTTTCAAAATTGCCTTTTTTCTTTAAGTCTTTGAAATGTTCAATAAGTACGATACCGTTGAGTACGGCAATCCCAAACAAAGCTATAAAACCAACACCTGCAGAAATACTGAAGGGGAGGTCGCGTATCCATAATAACAAAACGCCACCCACTGCAGCTAGGGGTATGGCAGAATAGATCATCAGGGCTTCCCGTACCGATTTAAAAGCAAAATAGAGTAAAATAAATATAAGAATCAGGGCCACTGGAACAGCAACCAATAAGCGCTCTTTAGCACTTTCAAGATTCTCAAACTGTCCGCCATAAGTGATGCTGTAACCCACAGGTAATTTTACATTTTCGTTTATTAACTTTTGCACGTCATCTACCACCGATTGTAAGTCGCGATTGCGAACATTAACCCCCACAACTATTCTGCGGCGCGTATCATCGCGAGAAATCTTTGCAGCTCCTTTTTGATAGGTAATAGCTGCAAGTTCGCTTAAAGGAATCTTACCCCCGTTGGGCAAATCAATATAGAGATTCTTCAAATTGTCAATATCTTGCCGTTTTTGTTTGTTTAATCGCACGACTAGATCGAAGCGTTTTTCTCCTTCAAAAACACTTCCTGCTGTTCGTCCGGCAAAGCCCATAGAAACCATGTTGTTTACATCTTCGATATTCAGCCCATAACGGGCAATTTTTGTACGGTTGAATTTCACATTCATTTCTGGGAGTCCGACAATTTTTTCTACGGAAATATCTGCTGCTCCAGGCACATCTTCGATTAAAGCAGCTATCTCATTTCCTTTTTTTGCTAGAACATCCAAATCTTCTCCAAACACCTTGATGGCAATGTCTGCGCGTACCCCTGTAATTAATTCATTAAAACGCATTTCAATAGGTTGGGTAAACTCAACCTCCATACCCGGAATTATGGCAAGCGCTTCTTTAAACTTGTCTGCCAACTCATCTTTTGAATTCGCTGAAACCCATTCACTTTTTGGTTTCAATACAATAATCACATCACTTTCTTCCATAGACATCGGGTCAGTTGGTACTTCGGCCGCACCTATACGGGTCACTACTTGCTTGACCTCTGGAAATTGTTTGAGAAGAATTTTTTCAATTTCCGTAGTAATTTCAACCGTATTACTTAAAGACGTTCCAGTTTTGAGAACAGGCTGAATTACAAAGTCCCCTTCATCTAGCGTTGGAACAAATTCGCCGCCCATGGTAGTAAATAGGAAAATCGTAATTGCTAGTAATGTAGTGGCAACAAGAAGAACGAGCCGCTTGCTGTGCAACGCCCAATGAATTACCGGGGTATAAAGTTTATGTATCCAGCGCATTAAACGAACAGAAATGTTTTTGTCTGAAACAGTTGCTGGCTTTAAGAATAAAGAAGCTGCAACTGGAACATATGTAAAGCAAAATAGCATCGCACCAATTAAGGCAAAACTGAAGGTTAGTGCCATGGGTTTAAACATTTTTCCTTCTACACCTGAAAGCGAGAGTATTGGGATGAATACAATTAAAATGATTAATTGTCCGAAAATGGCCGAATTCATCATTTTTGATGCTCCATTAAATGTAATTTTATCTTTCATGGCTTGTTGCTCGCCCGTAGTTAATGCATTGATTTCCAATTTTTTCTGCGTAATCTGAAAAGCAATATATTCTACAATGATTACCGCACCGTCAATGATAATTCCGAAGTCGATAGCGCCCAGCGACATCAAGTTGGCGTCTACCCCAAATAGGTACATCAGGGATAAGGCGAAAAGTAAACACAAGGGTATTACAGATGCAACTACAAGTCCGGAGCGTAAATTCCCCAATAAAAGTACCACCACAAAAATTACGATAAGACAACCAAGGATGAGGTTTTCAGAAACAGTGAATGTGGTTTTGCCAATTAATTCACTTCTGTCTAAAAATGCATTGATGTAGATACCCTCGGGTAATGATTTTGAAATTTCAGCAACACGTGCTTTAACAGCATCGATTACTTTTTTTGAGTTTGCATCTTTCAGCATCATTACTTGTCCGAGCACCTTTTCACCTTCGCCGTTTCCAGTAATGGCACCAAAACGTATAGCGTTTCCGAAGCCCACGGTTGCTACATCTCTGATATAAATGGGGAAATTATCATCATTTTTTATCACAATTGCCCGAATATCGTCAAGCGAAGCTACCAATCCTTCCCCACGGATAAAAAATGCCTGATTTACTTTTTCAATATAACCACCACCCGAAATGCTGTTGTTTTTTTCCAAAGCAGTAAAAACTTCGGTTGCGGTAATTTTCATGGCATTTAGCTTATCGGTATCTATGGCCACCTCATACTGCTTTAAAAAGCCACCCCAAGTATTTACCTCTACCACACCTGGAATGCCCGAGAGTTGTCTTTTCACCACCCAATCCTGAATGGTTCTTAAATCTTCTGCGGTATACTTTTCTTTAAATGCTGGTTTTACATCCAAAATGTATTGATAGATTTCGCCAAGTCCCGTTGTGATGGGTCCCATTTCTGGTGTGCCGAAACCTTCGGGTATTTTCTCTGAGGCAGATTTAATTTTTTCGGCAATAAGTTGACGCGGTAAATACGTTCCCATGTCGTCTTCAAAGACGATGGTTACAACCGATAATCCAAATTTTGAAACTGAACGAATTTCTGTAACACCAGGTAGATTCGCCATTTCTAACTCTACAGGATAGGTGATAAATTGCTCCATATCTTGTGTAGATAGATTGCGAGAGGTTGTAATTACCTGCACTTGGTTGTTGGTTACATCGGGAACGGCTCCTATAGGGATTTGAGAAAGTGAGTATAACCCAAACCCTATGATGAAAGCGGTAAATAAGAGAATAATGAATTTATTCTTTATGCTGAAATGGATAATGTTTGATAGCATTTTTTCATAAAATAAACGTTTACTAGCCCTGTATCAAGTTGTGGAACAGGAACAAAAAAAATAGCGAAGTTCTTTTATGAATGTCGGGGAGGCTGTAAAAGCCCCAATGAATGGAAAGAAGAGGTAGGAGCTTGGTAATGAAAATTCGGTTTGTCTGTTCTATCTAAAAAATCGGGAGCGCTAATCTCTACTTTTATGGTATTGAGAACAAAGGCGGGTAAGGAGGTAATATGAAAGCAAGAAGAATGATTAAAAGGTAACTCTTCATGGTCTTCTTTCTCTTCTTCATGCTCTTTGTGATGGTTCGCTTTTAATTCACCATAATGCTTAGAAATAAATACGAATACATTATCACCATATTGTTCACTGTGAAATTGGGCGTGTTCAATAAATTCATCTAGTTGGGCTACGTCACTAAAACTTATCCCAAAGCTTTGTAATAGGATGAGAAACGAAAACGATATGGAGAAAAGTTTAATCAACTAATCAAATATAACAAATTATGGGTCAAACACATTTGATAATGCTCATATTAATCGGTTTTAGCATCACCCGTAGCTTGTTTCCTTGGGCAACTTTTATAGCCAATTAACGTATAAAACGGGCAGAAACTCATAAAACTCGTGAATACGAATACGGTCGCTACTGCAAGCAGTAGATAAGCCAGTATTCCTTCAACAATACCTTGCCAATATAATACCGCAAGCGAAATGGCCACAATTATCCTAATCATGCGGTCTAGACTGCCCATGTTTTTTTTCATTTTAATCTTTTTTTAAACATCAACTCCTTTTAGCATCTTGTTCCAATACAAATAAGGAAGCATAAATTTTTTGAGAATCCAAAGACGCCAATGCTCTTTTGAACTATCTTTTATGAGCAACCGTTTTAACTTAGGATCTGGAGTGAAGGAGCCTGAATAATCAAATTCTGCTAAAACCATCTTACCATAATCGGTTACTAATGGACAGGAGGAGTAACCGTTGTACGATTTATTGCTCATGCTGTTTTGTTTCATCAATAGATCGATATTATCAACTACAACAGGAACTTGCTTTCTTATGGCGGCTCCAGTTTTTGCTGTTGGAAGACCAGCGACATCACCCAAACTGAAAATATTTCCATATTTTTTATGTTGCATGGTGTGTATATCAACATCTACCCAACCGGCTTCGTTCACTAAAGATGATTTCCTTACAAACTCAGGGGCAACACTGGGTGGTGCCGTGTGCAGCATATCATAATGAATACCGTACCGATTATCTTTCTTCGTAACTTTTACGTTTTTATAGTTGTACTGAAACGTTTCGTCGATACATTTTTCTTCATCGTCATCCGACATGATCACGCATCCTCCCATGGGGACATCCTTGGTTAACTCATACCACGCAATTTGTTTCTCAGCGTCTACTTCAACTAATTTATGGTTGAATCTTAGGTTAATGTCTTTTCGGTCTACTACGTGCATTAAGGTTTCTGCAATTTCTTTTATTCCAAAAATCACAGTTCCTACGGTGGCGAAAACAACGTCTGTTTTAGACCGTACGCCACGTTTTTTGAAATGGCTCTCTGCAAGATACATGATTTTTTGTGGTGCTCCACCACATTTTATGGGTGTTGCGGGTTGCGTAAATAGGGCAGTACCTCCTTTAAAACTTTTAATTACTTGCCACGTATGTTTTGGGTCTGTATAGGTACTACAAACGACTCCTTTGTCTATTGCATCGCCCAAACCTGGTACGAGACTAAAATCATAAGTAATTCCTGGAGCCACCACTAAATAATCATAAGTTATATCATCCGATTTTTCGGTATGAACGGTATTTTTTTCAGGATGGAAGCCAGTGGCTTTATCCTTAATCCATTGTACACCCTTGGGTATCACAGATACCATAGGTTTGGCTGTTTTTTCAAAGCTATACGTTCCGGCGCCAACAAGGGTCCAAGCGGGCTGGTAGTAGTGGGTATCTGCGGGTTCAACGATCGCAATGTTGTCTACTCCTCTCTGTTTTATGAGTTGTGCTGCGGTCATTATACCTGCGGTGCCACCGCCAATAATGAGCACTTGATAATGCTTTGCCATACTAATTAGATTAATGTTTTTATAAACTTAATTCTTTGATTTAATGATGTTTGTAACCGATGTTACACAATTTAGAAATATAACGGCAAACCAGGAACGAAGGTGCTGTCTGGCGCCAATTAAGAATAAATTTTTCTCCTCCTTTATTCCAAAATAAATTCGGTGATCATTTTAGCGTGCAAATCGGTGGTTGCCAGTAAGGGGATATCAAAATCTTCGTCTTTAAGCAGTAATGGAAGCTCTGTACAGCCAAGTATTATTCCTTCGGCGCCTCGCTGCTTTAGTAATTCCATTTGATTCAAAAAAAACGATTTTGCTTTTACTGAAAAGATACCTTGGGTAAGTTCATCAGAAACATAGTGATGTGCTTGCTCTAAATATTGCTTTGCGGGGATGATAGTTTCAATTTTAAACGCAGACTTTAAATACATTGGTATAAATCCTTTCGTCATTGTGGGTTTGTTACCCAAGAGCCCTACCTTTTTTAGTCCGATTTTTTTTGCTTCTCTTCCAGTTGCTTCGGCGATGTGCAAAATGGGGATCGCTATTTTTGGCTGAACAAAATCATAAACTATATGGGGTGTATTTGCACAGATAGCGATGGCTTTTGCTCCTGCTTTCTCTAACTTTTGCGCGATTTCTAGATATGTTTTGTTTATTTTTTCAAAATCTTGTGATCGCATCAGCTCTATATTGAGGCTGTAGAGTAGTAGGGGCGGATTGCCCTGGGCACCAATTTCTTTACCAACCAATTCATTTATCAATTTATAATATACAATGGTAGAGTGATATGAGGTGCCGCCAATAAGTCCGATAAGTTTCATTTTAATCTATATTTGTTATGATGGCGGAAACAATTTCGGCGTTCGATAAAACCGAAGAGGCGCGCCACTTTATTTGTCCATTTTGAAAAAGCAACATGGTGGGAGTGCTTTGCACATCATAAGTTTCGGCAATAGTCTTATTCTTGTCTAAGTTAATTTGTAAAATTTCTACGCGTTTACCCAAATTTTCTTGTACTTGGCTCAACACGGGAGTTAGCATATCGCGGGGGTCGCAGGTATTCGTATAGAAATCAACTAAAACTGGTGTATCTCCTGAAATAATTTTGTTGAAATTTACCATAAGAGCTGTTATCTAAATTGTACGTTTTAGTACTTCGTTTTGTCAAAACTATACCCCAAACCACGTTCTTCTGGTGTTTGTTTTTCTTCGGAATGGGTACCGTCTATTTTTCTTCCTTCATTATGGTACTTCATATTGCCATTGCTTTCTTCCTCTACATGTTTTTTAAACCAGTCGGGCTCGTCAATTTTATATTGATACATATAATCGGCGATGAGACGGACTTGTCCTTCATTAAAAGGTTGAAAAGGCATTAGGTTAAAACGACGTACCGCACCTCTCATTTTTGATTTTTCTTCGGAAGGTTTTTCGACAAAATTCCAAATGGCATCTGTAAATTGTTTTTTTGTAATGGAATCAGTCATATAATGCGACTTTACGGCAACCATAGGTGGCGCAATACGACCATCGTGATCGCTGCTGGGATTGTGACATACATAGCATTGCTGTTCCATCAATTTTTTACCGGGATGATCCGTTGTTTTTGATATAACGAATTCTTTTACAGCTGCGTGATTTGTATATCCATCTGAAACAGGTTTGTTACACGCCGTTAGCACGAAAGTTGCAAATGCGATGGCTGCTATGAACTGATATGTTTTCATAGTAACCATTATTTTATAAGTAGGAACTTACAATTTGTTATCGGAGATACACCATGCATACTATCTTTAGGCAATGTGATGATATCCCCTTTTTTGACGGTAGTTTCAGTTGTGCCAATTGTTACCATAGCGCTTCCTTCTAACATAATCAATGGAGCATCCATCGTTGCCGAATGAGGTTTGAGATCTTGCCCCTTTTTCAATGCGAAAACGAGCATTTTATAATGCGATTCAAAAACGACCACCTTATTTATCTCGTCTGCATACGCCACTTTTGAGGCTAGGTTTTTTTCCGTAGGATTAACTGAATTATTGGTGTTCCCGCAACTGCTAAACAGCAGGCCGACAATCATTAAGTTCAAGATGTATTTCATAGTGTTATATAGTATCAGTTTATTGTACCAATTGCACAGCTCACAAACGATTTTGCCTTGTTTACCATGGTATTCTCAACCCCCTCAGGTGGATAACCCAGGTTTACCAGCAATCGTTCGGCCATCGCAAGATCATTCAGGGTGTCATATCTTAATTGAACTTCGGAAGTATGGACGTCAATTTCAACCTCCTTTATTCCAGATAGCGTAGAAAGTCTAGAAGTGATTGTTTTAGCACACCCACCGCATTTCAAATTTTGGACGATTAGAGTTGTTTTCATGCTATTCATTTTTAAAAGGCCATTGCATATAACCACCGCTCAAATCATATAATTGCGAAAAACCCATCTCTGCTAATAAATGTGCTGCCTTCTGACTGCGATTTCCAGAGCGGCAATACAGGTAAACCGGTTTGTTTTTATCTAACTTTTCAACACTATTCTTGAAATTCACCCGTTGAAAAAAATCTAAATTTTTGGCATTAGAGATGTGTCCTTGTTTATACTCCATGGCGGTTCGAACATCTATTAACTGTGCCTGTTCTTTAGAAATTGCCTCTTGAAATGCAACGGGATCTAATATTTTAATAGTGTCTGTGTGTTGTGCCTTTGCACCAAATAGTGTGCTTAAAAGTGTCATAATAATTAGTGTTTTATTCATTTTAGTTACTTACAATGATTTTTTTGCAAGGTAGAAATCTACCTTTTCGCATGTGTCGTCATTGATTCTGGCGTTCATCTCGTCCAATGTTTTGGGCGGTGGCACGATTACCTTGTCTCCTTTTTTCCAATCTAATGGCATCGCTACCCCATGTTTATCTGAAATTTGAAGTGCTTCTAATGCTCTTAAGATTTCATCCATATTTCTACCAACGTTTAATGGATAGTACATAATTAACCGGATTTTCTTTTTTGGATCGATAAAGAACACAGCACGTACAGCAGCTGTCTCACTTTCGTTGGGTTGTAGCATGCCGTATAATTTTGAAACTTTCATGTCTATATCGGCTATGATCGGAAAGTCAAAATACACCCCTGTTTTCTCTCTCACGTTATTTACCCAGCCTAGGTGTGCATGAATACTGTCTATGCTTAGCCCTAATAATTCTGTGTTGAGTGCTGTAAATTCACCTTTACGCGTGGCAAAACCAGACATTTCCGTAGTACAAACTGGTGTAAAATCGGCTGGATGCGAAAACATTACAATCCATTTATCTTTAGCAAAATCTGAAAGTTGGATATCTCCTTTGGTTGTTTTTGCTTTAAAATCTGGCGCCATATCGCCTATTCGTGGCATCGTAGTGATGTTGTTTTCATTTATTGTTTCCATATCGTCTTTTTTTTATTTTGATAGTATAAAAGTAATCTGTATACTGCTCAGAAACAGTAACTATTGTTACAGAAGTATGAATTAATTACTACTAGATTGCTTTAAAAATTTAACATTAAAACTTATGAATTTTGAAACCACATATGATGCACTAGGGAACGTTGATATTTATGTGATCGACCAAATTTTAAAAGGGCGTTACCAAAAGAATCAAACCATATTAGATGCTGGTTGCGGCAAAGGCCGGAACTTAAAATGGTTTTATCAAAATGACTTTGAGGTCTTTGGAATTGATATGGATGCTGAATTCTTAGCCAATGCGAAAACGAACTATCCGAGTCAAGCAGAACATTTTACAATTGGTACCCTAGACCAACTACCGTTTGACGCACGTCGTTTTGACCACATTCTCTGCTGTGCTGTATTGCATTTTGCACAAAGTGAAGCACATTTTACAGCAATGTTTTCAGAATTGATGCGGGTACTGAAGCCAAATGGAATCTTGCTTGTAAGAATGGCTTCAAATATTGGGTTAGACGGAAATGCTCCTGAGATTACTTATAAAGAAAATGGACAGAAAGGCACCTATTATCTAACCAGAGAACGTATTCAACAAGTTGTGAAAGAGTTTAAGCTTACACTTCTCGAACCGGTAAAAACCACTAACGTTCAGGATGAACGGGCCATGACTACCTTAGTGTTGCAGAAATAAAAAAGCGACTGTCTCCAGCCGCTTTTCAACCAACAAAAAAACAAAAATTTATTTTTAGGCTCAATTGAGATATTTAAAATCAACAAACATTAGAGCATTGTGGTAGGACACACATAATCTGATTTTGGAATATCCGTTTCTGAAATTTCTTTGAATCCGCCACGAACATCTGTGATATATTCCCATCCGCGCTGTTTTAATATTGAAGCTGCAATCATGCTGCGATAGCCTCCTGCACAGTGCAGATATAATGGTTTATCCTTAGGAAGCTCAGCTAAATGATCATTAATTTCGTTTAAGGGAATATTCGTTGCTTCTAGGATGTGTTCTGAATCGAATTCACTTTTCTTGCGCACATCAAAGATTAATGGGTTTTCTTCATATACAGAGGCTAATGTTTCGGGGTCTATACGATTGACGGTATTGAACGACTTATCAGCTTTTTTCCAGCTTTCGAATCCGCCATCCAGATACCCGATGGTATAATCATAGCCCACACGTGATAGCCTAGTGATGGCTTCGTCTTCTTTACCGGGCTCTGTGATAAGTAAGATATGTTGCTTCACATCGGGAATCATTTCGCCTACCCATTGTGCAAAATTGCCTTCCAACCCTATGTTGATGCTATTGGGAATAAAGCCCTTGGCAAAATCTTCTGCGTTCCGGGTGTCTAATAGTAACGCTCCAGATTCGTTGGCTGCTACTTCAAAAGCTTCTGGGTTTAACGGTTTTTCTCCACGTTTTTTAACATCGTCTAAACTATCATATCCCTTTATATTCATCAACACATTTTGCGGAAAGTAGCCAGGAGGGGCGGTTAACCCAGTTAGTAATTCTTTAATAAACTCATCTTTAGTCATGTCGGGTCGTAGGGCGTAGTTCAGTTTTTTCTGGTTCCCCAACGTATCTGTAGTTTCTTTACTCATCATTTTTCCGCAGGCAGAACCAGCACCGTGATTTGGGTACACGATGAGGTGGTCGCCCAATGGCATGATTTTGTTTCGTAGTGAGTCGAATAGGTGTCCTGCTAATTTTTCCTCGGTTAAGTCTTCTACCACATGTTGTGCAAGGTCTGGGCGACCTACATCGCCAATAAACAAGGTGTCTCCCGTTATGATACCGTGTTCGTTCCCTTTCTCATCAATAAGTAGGTAGGTAGTACTTTCCATAGTGTGGCCGGGTGTATGGATTACCTTTATTTTATAATCTCCTACTTCAAAAATTTGTCCGTCTTTGGCAGTCGTTGCTTCGTAAGCAGGTGCCGCGCCAGGACCAAACACAATTTCTGCTCCAGCTTTTTTTTGGAGATCTAAGTGGCCGCTCACAAAATCGGCATGAAAATGCGTTTCAAACACATATTTAATTGTAGCATTGTCTTTTTTGGCACGGGCTAAATAAGGCTCTACCTCTCTTAATGGGTCAAAAATGGCAGCTTCTCCATTACTTTCAATGTAATATGCTGCATGTGCCAGGCATCCTGTATAAATTTGTTCTACGTTCATAGTATTGTGTTTTAAGTATGCTTATTCAAAAACCACCGTATTTTTAATGATAGTTTTGATTTCAGCTGAATTTGATACTGTAAATTTAGAGTGTATTTTAATGTTATTTGGTAACCAAGGTTACATAGAAAGTTCTTTGTAGATGATGTATATTCCCATGATAAGAACAAACCAACCAAACGCTTTCTTTAGTTTTTTTCCATCAATGAATTTATTGAGCCAGATTCCTATAAAAATCCCCACTACGGAAATACCAGTAAACGATAAAAGAAATGGCCAATCGATCTCTAGGTTTTGAACGTCCCCCAAGAACCCAATCAACGATTTAATAGCAATAATGAGTAGGGACGTGGCTACTGCTTTTTTCATGGGTAATTTTGCGAGTAAAACCAATGCGGGTATGATTAGAAAACCACCACCGGCGCCAACAAGACCTGTTATAACACCTACCACCAGGCCCTCCACAATAATTAGTGGATAGTTGTATTGAATTTGTGTACTTAGGTCCCTCTCTTTGCCATTGTTTCGTATCATCGAAACGGAAGCCAACAACATGATGATTGCAAAAAAGAGCATGATAGCCAAGTTTTTTGTAACCATAAAACTTCCTATTTCAAAAAGTTCGTCGGGTATTGCAGGAATAAGATAAGCTCTTGTAAGGTATACGGCTATAAATGCTGGAATCGCAAAAATAATGGCAGTCCTAAAATCTACCATACCCTTCATCATATTCTTGATAGCGCCAACCAGCGATGTGGTACCAACCACAAATAAAGAATATGCGGTTGCGAGAACAGGATTTAAAGTAAGCGCGTAAACTAATATAGGGACCGTAAGGATTGATCCGCCACCACCAATAAGCCCTAGAACGAGCCCGATGAGCAAAGCCCCTAGATAGCCTAAAATTTCGATTATTTCCATTTACGATTCTTAGTTAGGCACAAATGTAATTACCTGAGAGCGGATTCTTTGTAACGAATGTTACAAGACTTCAATAAAGCTACGGTGTAATTTTATTTTTTTATTATTCTCCATCTTCTTCAGCAATCGTGAAATTACAACACGACTCGTGTGAAGATCGTTTGCAATATCTTTATGGGTGATATGAATGTGCTTGCTATTTATTATTTTGACCTTTTCTTCTAAATAGTTTTCTAGCCGTTCATCCATGTTGTTAAAAGCGATGTTATCTACACTTTCCAAAAGCTCCATCATACGAGCGTGGTAACTCGAAAAAACAAAATTGCGCCAGGTTTTATATTTACTAGACCATTCTTCCATTTTTCCTATGGGGATCATCAAAAGCTTGGCTGGGGTCTCAGTTATGGCGTGGATTTCACTTTTGGTGTTGCCCATACAACAGGTCATGGTCATGGCACAGGTGTCACCTTTTTCAAGGTGGTACAATAAAAGTTCTTCGCCTTCTTCATCGGGACGCATGATTTTAATACTGCCAGACAGCAATAGCGGCATCGACTTTATATATTCCCCCGGTTTAATCAGGTCTGTGCCTTCAGAAACCTCCATCAGAATTCCTACACGACTTATTTCATCTATAAGTTCAGGTTCAAATTGAAACCCGTAATCTTCTCTAAGCTCTTGATTCATTACTTACTTTAGTTGCTATTTTAGGGTTGTACTTAAAAAAGAAATGCGCCCAAATAGATTTGGAAACGGCACCAATATAAGGCATTGTTAGCACCAAAGTACCCACAATACTTAATAAAATACCACCAGGCCCAAGATCCATCCCAAAAATTAGTGTAAGCACGAAAACGGCGATTGCCACCGCAACTCCTACTGCATAGGATACGTACATGGCTCCAATATAGAAACTAGGTTCTATAGAATATTTTAAGCCACATTTTGAACAATGTTCCTTTACTTTATTCATGTTTGAGAGCTTATACGGATTTGCTTTCAAAAAATTCCCTTGGCGACATTGTGGGCATTTCAAAAATAAGATACTGTAAACAATTGACCTTTTCAAGATTTCTTCAATTTTCCTACAAAAGTAAACTGATTTGTTTTGAGAGTTGGTAACTGTTGTTACATACAATAAATTTAGGGGTGTGGTGCCGTCTGTCAGCTAACCATAACTGTCGGGATTATTTTCACGTCAATCCGAAGCAAGCTTCGATTTCGTTATTGGTTTGTAGGTGTCAGGATTACCTTCGGTGTTCCTTTGTGCTCCGTAGTCTAAATGAAAAGCTGCAAACCTGTGGTTTGTATATTTTTTTGTTTTCACATCAATCTGAAGCAAGCTTCGATTTCGTTATTGGTTTGTAGATGTCAGGATTACCTTTGGTGTTCCTTTGTGCTCCGTAGT
>DFLU01000007.1:83049-164668 GCA_002375495.1 Flavobacteriaceae bacterium UBA3611 | reverse complement strand
CACGTCAATCTGAAGCAAGCTTCAATTTCGTTCAAATAAAAAAGCTCACTATCAGTGAGCTTTTCTTTCTTAAGTGACCTCGACAGGATTGTTTCGCGTTGCTTTACATCCTGATAGCGCTCCGCGCTGAAAATAGCACAAACAAAAAAACGCTCAAGCAAGCTTGGCGTTTTTTCTAATTGAACTATTTATTCGTGACCTCGACAGGATTCAAACCTGTAACCTCTTGAGCCGTAATCAAGTGCGCTATTCAGTTGCGCCACGAGGCCTAAAAACTGCTTACAAAAGTTATTTCCTTTGTTAGCGGGTGCAAATATATTTCTTTTTACCTTTATAGACAAAGTAGTTCCATAAAAATATGCTCGATATAGAACAATACATTCGTGAGATACCCGATTTTCCTAAAAAGGGCGTTTCTTTTAAAGACATCACTCCGCTGCTCGCACATCCTGATGCCTTGAATACCTGCGCGCAAGAATTGCTCAACCTTACCGAAATGCAGCCTATAGATAAGGTGGTGGGAATTGAGTCGCGCGGATTCTTCTTTGCTACCTTGTTGGCAGAACGATTAGGGGCTGGGTTCGTGCCCATACGCAAACCGGGCAAACTGCCATTCGATACGCTAAAGCAACCGTATACCTTAGAGTATGGTATGGATGCCCTAGAGATTCATGAAGATGCTATTGAAAAAGGAGACAGGGTCTTGGTACATGACGATGTGTTGGCCACCGGTGGTACGGCACAGGCCGCTTGTAGGCTCGTCGAATCGTTGGGCGGAACTATCGTGCAGTGCAATTTCCTAATCGAACTTTCTTTTCTGAAAGGCGCTAGAAAACTCAGTAAATACGAAGTGAGGTCGGTACTAACGTATTAATTTAAACCTGTTGGCATTTTGAAGTACTTTTCTTTGAAATTCAGTAAAATTTCAAGTTTTTACCTCGAATCCTAAAGGATGAACTTGAAATTTTATCATCATCCCTTTCCTGCATGCGACAAGTCTTTTTCAGCGAGAGAAATGAACAAGGGTAGAAAATGATGAAATTGCTAAAACGCACAACGGCTCAATCCAACGCATTTTTTGTCACCCATAATTTATAGGCAAACAAAGCCAGCTGTAGTTTTGAAGCCTTGGCTAAATCTACATTTTTCTTCGTAAAGCTTGGCAAAATTGCCTTGTTTACCTTCGCGAGTGTTTTAAAAAATTGCTTTTTCATTATAAAAAAGAATAGTCTTACAATATAGTAAGACTATTCCAATTGGTCTGCAATGTGCCCTATTGTTCAATAACAATTTTTTCGATCGGTTCACCGTCGTCGGTACTGGTGCTTATGGTTTGTTTGCTTCCCTTGCCGTCATCACTTTGGATTTTAATTCGGGTAATCTCACCTTTTGCATTTCGTTTTATACGACTGTAACTAAAAGTTACGCCCTTGGCCTCCATCTCTTTTTTGATGTTAGCCAACTCTTCATCTGTAGTGTCTTTGGTAATTAGCGCCTTGGCTCCGCGCCCATTCGTGTTTCGAGTAACTTGTGCATATCCCCTTGCTATCTTGCGCTCCTCGTCAACTATTTTTCTGCTATTCTTCCGAATCTTAGCGACTTCTTCCCGCATTTCGTTGCGTTCTTCACGAATTTCTTCACGAACCTTGGCCATTTCATCTCGCTGCTTTTCTAATTCTTCTCTGCGCTCTACCAGTACCTTACCTCTTAATTCTTCACGTTTTGCCATCATTTTGGCTCTGGCTTCTTCCCGTTCTACCATCCGTTCCGAACCGAAACCAGAAGTGCCCGCTTCCGTGTCCATATAAAAATAGAAGTCGTCTATTGCGCCGCCATCATCGTCGCTCACACTATAACTACCGTTCATCCCATCGCCTTTGTACGAAACCGAGATGGAAGTAAGCTCATTCTTTGCATTGTAATTCAAATTTTTATAATTAAAAACAATACCATGGTCGCGCGCCAATTCTTCCTTAATACGATCTAGTTCTTCCTTGGTGGTGTTTTTTGTAATTTTAATTCGAACCTCCTTAGTCGCATTTGCTATTTTTAGTTCTTCGGAAATTTTCTTGCTTTCAGTTGCATTCGTTTGTTTTTTGCTGGGTAAAGGCGTTTCTACACGCGTCGTAGCGGAAGGTGTTGTCTGCACGGGAACAAACGTAGCTTCCCCGTTAAAGTACAGCACACCATCTTTCCCTTTGTTGCCGTATTTGGCGGCTCCTTCTTTTTGGTTGTAAGCTTCCACCTTGCCGTCTAATTCAAGGGTATGTCCCACAGGTAGCGTATTTTTTTTGTAATCCTTGCCGTTGATGATGTAGAGCGGATTCTCACCTAGCATTGGTTCTTTTTTAGTCGGAGTTGCTTTCGCTACTACAGTTTTAGAAGCTACCTCAAGCGGGTTGTTTTCTGGCAAGAATAGTTCTAGTTGCTCTTTTGTAATCTTAAGCTGCACCGCTTCGTCACCAATTTCTGAAACCCATAAAACACCTGCTTCTTTTGGCTCAATTTTATAGGTAGTAGTAAAGGCGGCTTTTTTGTCACCCCTATCAAAGCGGGTGTAAAAGCGGTCCTCGCCTTCAAATTTAGTTTCAAAACTAAAAGCGGTGAGTTCACCAGCGGCATTTCGTTTTCTGTTGCCAATTTTCACTAGGCTACTCGGGTGATGTTGTCTAAAATACGTTTCCAATTCGTTCAATTCAGCATCTGTAGAAGCCGCCGAGAACCAAGTTGCTTCGTTGATTGCTTTTTCTGCAACTTCCCCAGTAGCTATTTCGGTTGTAGCATGGGTGTATTCAATAACCTCTTCGGTATTAAATCCCCATAAAAATAAGGCGAGCACAGGTAGTACTACGGTCAGTTTTAGTTGGTTGTAACTGTTAGAATTTCTTTTGTTTAACATAATGATTCGTTTTTTTACCTGTCCGTTCTGGAAATCGAGTTTAATTTCTCTTCCAAAAACAGTAAGGCGGGTGAATGATTGATAAAAATTATTGGTCAGCGCTGGTACTGGTAAGGACGATGAAGCCTTTAACAGCGCTAATTGGTATTCGGTTTTTGACGGTAAATATTGGGCAGTTTCACTATCTGCTAAATATTCTAAATTGGCTTCAAGACTCGATTTGTAAAACCAAGAAACTGGGTTGGCCCACTGTAGGGCGCGTACCAAATTTGCCAATAACAAATCGATGCTGTGCCATTGGGTAGCATGCACTTTTTCATGCTTTAAGATCATTTCCAGTTCTTCAGAGTCGTGAGTCTTCGGGTTATACACGATATAGTTGAAAAAGGAAAAAGGAGCGATTTCATCGTCGATTTCAACAAAATTCAATGGTCCGATGCGCTTTGCAGGATGTTTTTGAAGCAACCGTAGCAACGAATATAACTGTGTGGTAAATCGTACTAACATGACCGCGATACCTAAAAGATATCCGTAGAAAATTAGTTCCACGAAATTAAAAGGAGTTTCGCTAGGCGTTTCCGTAGTTGTAAATGGCACAATTGAAGTATACTCTTGGCTAGCCTCAACTATAGGAACTGCCACAATGGTAACCGAAGTAAAAGTGACAAAGGGCAACACCAGAGCCGATATAATCCCTGTAAGGAGATACGTGCGGTTGGCCGAAAAGAAGGTGTCATTTTGGAGTACGACTAAATATACAACATAAAAAAGGGTGAGTATTCCTGCCGATTTCGCGATGTAAGTGAGTAGTTCCATGTTAATTCTTTTTTTCGATGATCTTTAATATTTCACGAAGCTCTTCAGCACTGATCTTTTCTTCCTTCGCAAAAAAGGACACCATGCTTTTATAACTATTGTCGAAATAACGCTTAGTAGCCAAATTCATGAATTTTTCAGTATACGTTTTCTTGCTAACCACAGGGAAATACTGATGGGTTTTCCCGAAGGCCTTGTGTGAAACAAATCCTTTTTCCTCTAAATTCCGAATGATGGTAGAGACGGTGTTGTAATGGTTTCCCTTTGGTAGGAGCACCAAAACTTCTTTCACAAAAGCCTTTTCGAGCTTCCAGAGCACTTGCATGATTTCTTCCTCTTTGTTCGTTAATTGTTCCATGTATAATCTATTTTTTCTCTACAATATTTTTAGATGCTATGTCCCCAAAAGATGCTGAATAGGACAGGGCAAATCGTATTTTCTATTTGTAAAACAAACATATAACTATTTTTATAGTTTAACAACTATATTTGTAGTTATATAACTGAAAATTTAGTTGGTTATTGTTTTGGGGCCGAAATTTTGATAAAATCGGTCACAGGTTCTTCTGCTCTCCTTGAGCATTTCTTATCTTCGCTCCTTAATATATACGTATGAGCATTCTGTACATTATCTTGGGTTTAATATTACTTGTGGTAGGAGGTGAGTTTTTGGTTCGATCTGCTGTAGGCTTGTCGTTTAAGCTCAACCTTTCTAAAATGGTGATTGGTCTCACTGTAGTTTCATTTGCAACCTCGGCTCCCGAACTTCTCGTGAGCATACAAGCAGCGTTAAACGGATTTAGTGATATTTCATTGGGTAACGTGATAGGGTCGAATATCGCAAATATTGGCTTGGTCTTGGGTGTTACAGCAGTGATTGCCCCCTTAGCAATCGATAAAGATTTTTACAAGTTCAATTGGCCGGTCATGATGCTGTTATCTATCGTGCTTTATTTTGTGCTGAAATCCGGAAATGAAATAACCCTTTGGGAAGGGGTAGGGCTCGTTGCATTGCTCGCAGTGTATTTATATCTGTTAATTAACCGTGCTCGAAAAAAGGCCAGCACCTATGCCGTAGACGATGGAATTGACGATGGACTCTCAAAAGCGAGTAATTTTAAGATTGTTATTTGGTTACTCATTGGAGGCGTTGCATTGTACGGCGGTAGTGAACTTTTGGTAATGGGTGCTGTAGATTTGGCAACGGCCATGGGTATTAGTGAACGCGTTATCGCAGTTACCATGATTGCAGTGGGTACAAGCGTGCCAGAGCTTGCAGCTTCGGTGATCGCTGCTCTCAAAAAGGAAAAGGCCCTTTCCTTAGGGAATTTAATTGGCTCTAATATTTTCAATATTGCTTCTGTTTTGGGTATTACTGCAATAATCCAACCTATTGCTGTAAAAAGCGAAGAAGTGCTTACCAATGATATATGGTGGATGCTAGGCTTTGCTGCCGTGCTTATACCACTGGCATTTCTTCCGAAGAAATTCGAAATTGGAAGAATAAAAGGACTTGTAATTGTTATTGGGTATTGTGCTTTTATTAGTCTAGCTTTTCTAAAAAACTAAATTATTTCCTAGTCTAAGTCTATTTTTATTGAATATCACCCTTAAAAAGAGGGGGTGTGTTCATAAAATCATACATTTATTAACAACTTAACATAATTTTTAGGGGGGTGTATCTTAAAAAAGGGTTATTTTTGCCTCATAACTTAATAAACAAAGCATATTACTATGTCTACCTTAAGATTTCATGCCATTAAAGAAACATTTAACCGTCCGGTGATAGATGTGAACGAGCCAGAACGTCGTTCTACAATCTTCGAACAGAATGTATTCAATGAAGCTGCGATGCGGCAATACCTAACCAAAGATTCTTTTAAGAGTGTACAAGATGCGATCGTAAACGGTTCTAAAATCGACCGGGGCGTTGCCGACCACATTTCAACAGGAATGAAAGAATGGGCCATTGGCAAAGGTGCGACCCATTATACACACTGGTTTCAACCGTTAACTGGTACTACTGCCGAAAAGCATGATGCCTTCTTTGAAACTACAGGCGATGGAAATTCTATCGAAAAATTTGGAGGTGGTCAATTGGTACAGCAAGAACCAGATGCTTCTAGTTTCCCAAATGGCGGAATTAGAAATACGTTCGAGGCGCGAGGTTATACTGCTTGGGATCCTACTTCTCCTGCTTTTATTTACGGCACTACACTTTGCATCCCAACCGTTTTCGTTGCTTACACCGGGGAGGCTTTGGATAATAAAACACCGCTATTGCGGGCATTGCAGTCTGTAGACCAAGCCGCAACAGCTGTGGCAAAATATTTCGATAAAAGTGTCACGAAGGTAAATCCGACCCTTGGGTGGGAACAAGAATATTTCCTGATCGATAAGGCGTTGGCAAAATCACGTCCAGATATTAATCTTGCAGGTCGTACGCTCTTAGGCCACGCTTCTGCAAAAGGACAACAGCTAGACGACCATTACTTTGGTTCTATCCCGAGACGTGTGTTAGACTATATGCGTGATCTAGAAACTGAATGTATGTATCTTGGGATTCCCGTAAAAACGAGACATAATGAAGTAGCACCAAACCAATTTGAGTTGGCACCTATTTTTGAAGAGACCAACTTAGCGGTAGACCACAACTCTTTATTAATGGACGTGATGAGTAAAGTGGCAGATCGGCATAACTTTAAAGTGTTATTTCACGAAAAGCCTTTTGCTGGTATAAACGGTAGCGGTAAACACAATAACTGGTCGCTGGCTACAAACACAGGGGTTAATTTATTGGGTCCTGGAAGTACACCTATGAAGAACCTTCAGTTTTTGACCTTTTTTATCAATACCATTAAAGCGGTAAATGATTATGAGGAACTACTGCGTGCAGCCATTGCAAGTGCAAGTAACGACCATAGATTGGGGGCGAATGAAGCACCTCCAGCTATTATTTCGGTATTTATTGGGTCACAACTAACTTCGGTACTCGATACGTTGGAAAAATTAAAGAATGGGAAATTATCTCCAGAAGATAAAACGGACCTTAAACTAAATGTAGTAGGAAAGATCCCTGAAATTTTGTTAGATAATACAGACCGAAACCGAACGTCACCTTTCGCTTTTACAGGAAATAAATTTGAGTTCCGTGCTGTCGGCTCTACCGCGAATTGCGCGAAACCCATGACCGTCTTAAACGCTATTGTAGCCAAGCAATTAATCGACTTTAAGAAAGAAGTAGACGAATTGATCAAGGGCAAGAAAATGAAAAAAGACGATGCTATTTTTAATGTATTGAAAGGATATATTAAAGAATCGAAGCGCATTCGTTTTGAAGGAGATGGTTACGGTGAAGCGTGGGAAAAAGAAGCGAAGAAGCGTAAACTGAGCAACAACAAGACAACGCCAGAAGCTTTAAAGGCGCAGGTTTCTAAAAGTACGATTGCCCTTTACGAAGAATTGGGTATCATGAGCAAGGTTGAAATTGAAGCCCGTCATGAAATCGAAGTAGAAGAATATGCCATGCGTATCCAGATTGAAGGTCGTGTACTTGGTGATATTGCGAGAAACCATGTGATTCCAACAGCCATCAGATATCAAAACTTGCTGATTGAGAATGTACAGGGGTTGAAAGATATCTACGGAAATACCTTTAAAAAACACGCATCCGAACAAATGGAACTTATAGAAGCCATCAGCGGCCATATTGCCAAAATTAATAAGGGAATCACCGATATGATTAATGAGCGAAAAAAGGCAAATAAGATAGAAGATGCAGAAAAACGCGCTTTTGCTTACTGCGATAACGTGAAACCTTATTTCGAAGAAATACGATATCACTGTGATAAATTAGAACTATTGGTTGATGATGAAATTTGGCCATTAACCAAATATCGTGAGTTGTTATTCACTAGATAATAAACCATTTATTAATAATGAATGCCCCTTTTAAGGGGCATTTTTTTTTTGTGCCATATTTTGAAATGCCCTACATCCAAATTTGGATAAACCCCATTGTTTATGAGGGGTCTTAATATACTACACAGTAAACCCCTTATGCAGGAAGGGGTGTTTGTCAGCTATCATAAAGGGTTGGTTATCAGTTATAAATGGGGCAGATACCTACGCACTTTTTAGATAACTAGCAAGATATTTGACCCATGGTTCTAAAGATACCTAAGCCTTGCAAGCAAGTTTCAAAGAACACTTAATAATGTATAACAATTTAAACTTTAAAATTATGAGAAATTTATTTTTAAGCGCAATTGCGCTATTGATTGGAACAGCAATGTTCGCACAATTCAACAACAGTAATGTGCTGCAGGTCGGATTATTAAACGACTCTGACGTAGATCAAATCGGTTTGTTGAATGATTCTGACGTATTACAATTAGGAGCGCTAAACGCGTCAGATGTAGACCAAGAAGGTGCTTTTAACACCTCTACGGTAGCCCAAATTGGGATTGCAAACACTTCACGTGTTGATCAATTGGGAATCGCAAACGATTCTGATGTATTGCAATTTGGAGCCTTAAACGACTCTGAAGTAGACCAGATTGGGATCCTTAATGGTTCTACCGTTACACAAATCGGTATTGCAAATGCCTCAGACGTAGGACAATTTGGAGTGTTGAATACTTCAGATGTAGACCAATTAGGGTTGGCAAACAGTTCTACTGTAACACAAATTGGACTGGCAAACGATTCTGACGTAGACCAAATCGGAATTCTTAACACCTCTGATGTAGATCAGTTCGGTGCTGGTAACGGTTCAACCGTGTTTCAGTTTGGGTTAGCAAACGATTCTGATGTAGACCAGATTGGTATTTTGAACACTTCTACTGTTGCCCAGTTGGGTATTGGCAACGAGTCTGATGTATTTCAGTTCGGGTTGGCAAACGACTCTGACGTTACACAGATCGGGTTCTTCAACACATCGTTGGTAAACCAGATTGGTGCCTTCAACACGAGTGATGTATTACAAACCGGTTTAGGCCACAACAGTGTGGTAAACCAATTGGGTGTTGGCAATATGTCTTCGGTAACACAAAGCAACTAGATATTTCACCTATAAGTTCATTAGAATTTATTTGTAAGCCAAGTAATGTACGGGGGTATGACACACTGTACTCCCGTACTTTACCTTAAAAAAAACGTGATGAGAATACCAAATATCATAAAGTGCTGTATTGTATTTCTGTTTCTGTTACCACTTAATGCCGTAATAGCACAAGATAAAAGTACCCTTGGAAGTACGGTAATTATCCAACAGATAGGACAACAAAATACATTGGATGCTGCTATAACTTCGGAAAAAGGAACCCACCTTTCTTTCCAGACAGGTAATAAAAACAGGATTCAAATACGATCCAGAGCACACAACACTGATGCGCTTCTACTTCAACAGGGAGCCAACAACAATATTCTCTTGGTGCATAACCAACCAAGACTCCAAACAAAGACAACAGTGTTTCAAAAAGGGTATAACCAAAACCTTTTCATGCTAGGAAATAACAGAATGTCTGACCAGATGATCGTTAAAATGAAAGGAAAGAATCAAAATATTTTGGTGCGCAACTTTAGACGACAACGATAATGTACCCAGAAATTTTCAGTAGGAATTTAAAATACAATTGCTCATAACAAACCTATATCATACTACAATGAAAACTACATTCATCCTCTTATTCCTAATTTCGGCAACTAGCTACTGCGCAGGGCAACAATTGGTGTATACTCCTAAAAACCCGGCCTTTGGTGGCGATCCCTTCAATTATACATGGTTGTTGAATTCGGCGAATGCCCAGAATCAGTTTAACGACGATTTCCCTGGTCTGGACGGATTGGGAGATTTCGATTCATTGCTGCAAAACCAATTATTTTCCCCTTTCAATAACGAACCCCCAGAAGTGGGAACTACCCGAGAGGGCGACCTAGAATACGAAGTATATGAGTCTACAGAAGGTTTGGTGATTAACATACTGAACATTCAAACGGGAGAACAGTCGCAGATTATCATTCCAAACGAATAATACCATGAGAGCGACCCTTACCATAGTATTATTCTTATCCTGGGCGATTTTGCTTACAAGTTGCGGTGCATATTTTAATCAGCCCGAAGCACCCCAAGATGCCCGAATTGCTGAAAAAACAGACGTAACCAAAACATTAGAAGCATTTCCGCTGCCCAAAGAACCCATAGTGGTTGGGGTATACAACTTTAAAGATCAGACTGGGCAATATAAAAATGTAGAAAACGGAAGCACCTTTAGTACGGCCGTTACCCAGGGAGCTACAACCATTCTTATTAAAGCCTTAGAAGATAGCAAGTGGTTTAGGCCCATAGAACGTGAAAATTTAGGGAACTTACTAAATGAACGGAATATTATACGTACCACACGCGAAGAATATCGAGTCTCCCAAAATGAACCTGCCAAACGATTAAGTCCGTTGCTATTTGCGGGAATTTTACTAGAAGGAGGTGTGATTTCGTACGATTCTAACATCTTGACTGGTGGGGTAGGAGCGCGATACTTTGGTACAGGAGCTTCTTCACAGTACAGACAAGACCGTATTACAGTATACCTGCGGGCAATCTCAACGTCAACTGGCGAAGTGCTCAAAACCGTTAATGTTTCAAAAACCATTCTGTCACAAGGTGTTGATGTAGGACTGTTTAAATATGTAAACTTTCAGCGTTTGCTTGAAGTGGAAACAGGATTTACAAAAAATGAGCCTGCCCAAATGGCGGTTCAGGAAGCAATCGAAAAAGCGGTGTCTATTTTAATCCTTGAAGGGTTAAAAGATGATTTGTGGGCAACAGAAAACGGACCCGAAAAAGACCAAGAATTAATAGATGCCTATGATTTAGAAACAGCGGTAGAAAATGCCACCGAACTGTATGAACGTGAATACCAAACCCAAACCTTTCGCAACAAGGTGAGTGGCGGTATGGGCATTGCGTTTATAGATGGCGATTATACCACGGGTGTCATTGATTTTATGGGGAGTTTGGGTTATAGCTATCAACTTATCCCAGAATTAGGTGTGGGGTTTCAAGCGCAGATATTCAAGCTGAATGCAACTACAGATAATATTAAATGGTGGTTGAGCGAAAGCTTACAGCTTTCGTATACCATACTTCCTAACGATAAGCTTTCCCCTTTTATATATGGCGGCCCCGGCTTGCTACTATTTGCAGATGATACAGAAGAAGAACACTTAGAGCGTTGGGACGCCTTTTTTAAATTACAAGCTGGAGCTGGACTCGAGTACAGGTTTACCGATCGTATTTCATTGGTGTTGCAAGCAGACTGGAACAGTGTCTTTTCTGATAAAGTAGACAATTTTGTAGGCGGAAGACGAAACGACTTTTATTATAACGTAGGCGTTGGAATTAATTATCATTTCGGTGCGGGGGGTAACAAACCTAACAAACCCATTAAATAAAGAAATCATGAAAAATGTACCTATATATATAGTCTGGAGCATTCTGCTGTTCAATTTTATGGCATGTAACGAAGATCGGGTGGGCGAAGATGATACAGGAAGTATCACTGGGACGGTGGTAGCTTCTGGTAGTAATATGCCCTTGCCAAACACCCGTATCTCTACCCAACCCATAAGTAGTACTGTTTTTACCGATAGCCTCGGAAAATTCCTGATTGAAAACGTTCCCGTTGGCGAATATGCAGTAGAAGCTCGGGTGGAAGACTATCTCACAGATTTTGAACCCACCGTAGTGGTGGCCAATGTACCTGTAAATGTGGTTTTTGAGATGGAAGTTTCTACAGCCAATAACAGACCTCCGCTTGCCCCCGAATTGATAGCTCCTGCCGAAAATGAAGAATTACAGAGCATTGAAGCCGTGTTTCAATGGACCACCACAGATCCTGAAGAAGACCAACTTACCTACGCAATAGAACTTCGGAATGATCAAAATGAAGAGATTTTGCGGTTTGAAGAGATTAGCGATACCATTTTCACCTATGCTCCGCTTATGCTGGGAGCACAGTATTTCTGGCAGGTTTCGGCATCAGATCAGATTAACGAACCAGTGTTGAGTCCGGTAGGTACTTTTTCGGTAATTGCTGCGCCCGTAGACAATCGGTTTTTGTTTGTGCGAAACATTAATAGCAATAATGTAATTTATTCCGCAGATGAAAATGGAGCCGAGTTTCAACTCACCTCACAAGAAATGAATAGTTATAGGCCAAGGCGTAATGTTGCGGCAAATAAGATAGCCTATTTGCAAACTGACGGTGCCGAAGTTGATATTTATACTATGAACCGTGACGGTACTGAAAAGACGAAGGTTACTTCTGTAGTAAAACCAACTGGATTTAACCTGAACGAGATCAATTTTTCATGGCCTGCCAACAGCGATAAAATTTACTATCCGCAATTCGATAAACTATATCGAATAAACTCGAACGGGCAAGGACTCCAACTTATCTACCAAACACCAGATGGTTCGTTGATTTCTGAAGTAGACGTGAGTGAAAATGAAAATATTATTGCTTTAAAGACGAATGATGTAAACGGGTATAACGTTTCAATTTTTACTATCGATTTCAACGGAAATGTGCTAGACACTATTTTAAGTGGTGTACCAGGAGGTGCCGGCGGGCTTACCTTGTCGGTAACCAATATGAAAGTAATTTATGCATATGACATCTCAGGTTTTGAAGATGCTACCTACCGTAGGTTAGACGCTAGACTGTTTGTATATGATATTGCAACAGCCACACTCACAGATGTATCTGGAGAAAAACCAAATGGAACCAACGATCTAGAACCCATCTTTGCACCCAATGAAGCATTTGCAATTTTTACAAATACAAGCAATGACGGAATATCACAACGTGATATCTATAGGCTTGAAATAGGCGAAACGGGAACGCGTGAGTTATTGTTTAGCAATGCTTTCATGCCAGATTGGGAATAGTGTTTCTGTGCTGTGGATAAGTAATCTGTTTTATGACACTTATAAAATAAGGGATTGATCTTCCTAAGTGCGCTAAAACTGAAATTTCTTGAACAATGCTCTTTTTACAGCCTAAAATAAATTGATTCCTAGCGTTTTTGAGTGATATCGTCTAGATATCTTCTAAGAAATTTAAACAAAACTGGATTTTCGTGCATGAAAGGAAATCAGTTTGTCGGAAATATCTTTCGTTGGTCGAAAAACAGTTTTGTTAACATAAATTTAACATTTCGTCATTTTAGTTAAAATTATGTAGTTCATCGATACATAAATTTCGTACATCTATTTCTTATAAAATATTGGTAATCTTTTTCTTACATTTCAAAAACCCTCTTGAAAAAGGGGGTGTTTACCCCTCATGGAAACTACCGAATTATTCAGATATTTGGGATAAGAAATGCTGATAATTCTTCCTCAAATTTTAAGTGTTTCTATCCCTAACAAACCCGCTTTTTTCACTAATTCATACCCCGAAATTTGTATCGAGTAAAAATCGATATGTACTTATGTCACCGATAGGTTATTGGTATGTGAGTATTGATAATGTATAATTAAAACCAATATATTAACCTTTTCAAATTAAAATTATGAAAAAAGCAATTTTTTGCGCAGTAGCGCTTTTAGCAGGAACAGTAATGTTCGCACAATCTAATGACAGTGATGTACTCCAGGTTGGGGTAGGTAACATGTCTGATGTTGACCAAATAGGATTAATGAATGATTCTGACGTATACCAACAAGGGTTACGTAACGATTCTGAAGTTGACCAAATCGGTATCAGAAACGAATCTGATGTTGACCAACGCGGAAGAAGAAACGAGTCTAAAGTAAGACAAGTTGGTATACGTAATACTTCTGAAGTAGATCAGAGAGGTAGACGTAACAATTCTTACGTAGGGCAATTAGGTCGTGGAAACGATTCTGATGTAGAGCAAAGAGGACGTAACAACGGTTCTATTGTTGCTCAAATTGGACGTAACAATGAGTCTGACGTGTACCAACAAGGTCGCGGTAATGGATCATTGGTAGTTCAGTTAGGTCGTGGAAACGATTCTGACGTTGACCAAAGAGGTAGAAACAATGGTTCTATTGTAGGTCAGTTAGGTCGTGGAAACGTGGCTGATGTTGACCAGAGAGGTAGAAACAACGGTTCTATCGTAGGTCAGTTAGGTATCAACAACTACGCAAGAACTTACCAACAAGGTCGTGGTAATGGTTCGTTAACTTTACAAGCTGGTAGAGGTAACGATGCTTGGACTGAGCAGTACGGACGTAACAATACGTCTTTGGTACTTCAAGTAGGTCTTAACAACGACAGTTTTGTTCACCAACATGGACTTGGGCACAACAGTAGTGTAGTACAACTAGGAGCTGGAAACGGATCTGTTGTAAACCAGCACAATCTGTAGTAGCCATTTGTTGATCTAATACATCAACTACTAACCATAAAGGTAGTGTGTAGGAAAGTTCTTTCTTATACACTACCTTTACATTCTAGAAAACGTTTTTAATCATACATTTTTGAAAAACAGAAGTTTACATATTATTCCTTTTATTTGCTGCATTTTTCTTGCAGCAACCAAGATGTACTGTCAAGAAAATAAATCTACTGTACAGGTATTTCTTGATCAGACATCTTTACAAATTACAGAGCAAAAAAAGAACTTAACTAACAATGCAGGGAATTCTATCAGTAGAACCGTGCAAATTCAACAGATTGGTCGAAATAACAGGGTAAATACAAACACTATTTCAGCAACTAATCAAACGCAAATTCTTCAATTTGGCGAAAAAAATGATATCTTTCAAGAACTGATAGCTGGTCGTATTCAAAATACATTCGTTCAAAGCGGATATGAAAACAGCGTTGTTCATCTAAATACATCCGGTTCTAAATCTCACACCGCCACGGTAGTTCAATACGGATTACGCCAAAATTTAATATGGGTTGGTGATAATTCGCTTTCACAAAACATGGTTGTTCGAATGAGAGGTAAGAAACAAACTGTTTTAATTCGAAACAGAAAATGATACTATTATAATGGTTTATTTAAAGAAAATCATAGCTCCATTTTTATTCACGCTACTTATTTCGTTGGGTGCACAGGCACAAATTTATAATTCTGAAGTAGTAGCAAAAATAGACCTTGAAGATACTTACAACAGGCTCACTATTACTGGTACGGCGCTCAACCGGACTGAAATTAACCAAAGCTTGCGTTACGACCTTACTGTTTTTAAAGGAGATAAAGGAAGCACTAACAAATCGAAAAACAGCCAGAATGGTAGATTTGTACTAGCGCCTGGGCAACAAAAAAATCTGTCTGTCACTTCAATCAATAAGGATGAGAAGGAGCGAATTATCATATTATTGCTTATTTATAATTCAGAAGATGCGCTTATAGGAAAAGATAGAATTGTTATTAATGCTGATGAAAATGGAGATATTGAAAAAATAGTACTTCAGAAAAAAACAGATACCACGTCGGCTTCATTAGATCAGCAATACGAGAATGCAGACGGATTGGTGCTCAGGGGGATTGTTGTGGAAGATACCAAAACCAAATTGGGAAGTGATTTCTACAAAATGTTTTATTTAGAATATCTACAGAACAATATCAATGGCAGAGAGATTGTTACCATTAAGGAGGTCTTGGCAATAGGTAACAATACAAAGATTGAAATTTACGTGGGTGACAGCATTGTTGCCGAATTTATTGTCAGACCCCAAAATGATTATTTAATTGAAATGAGAAATCAAGCATTAGTTCGCGTGCATCGCTATCTTTTAGATTTAGAGCGAAATGGATCACGAACTAAGAGCTATTAAAAAATAAAAAATGAAAAAACTATTATTTCTTCTTTTCATCGGAATCAGTTCATATGGTTTTGGCCAACAGCTAGTCTATACTCCCAAAAACCCGGCTTTTGGTGGTGATCCCTTTAATTATACATGGCTTTTAAATTCTGCCAACGCCCAAAACCAGTTTGAAGACTCACAATTGGAAGGTTTTGAAGGGCTTGAAGGTTTTGATAGCTTGCTAAATAACCAACTCTTCGGTCAGTTTGGCGATCAGGAACTTCCACCAGAAGGAACCTCAAGAGATGGAAACCTTGAGTATGAGGTGTTCGAATCTACAGAAGGATTAGTTATCAATATTTTAGATATAACCACGGGAGAGCAAACCCAAATTATCGTTCCGAATAATTAACATAACAATAGGTATGCAAAACTGTAAAAATATTGTTGTCATTTTCATTATATCTCTCTTCTTAAATGGATGCGGAGCTTATTTCAATCAGCCCACAACACCCCAAGAAGCACGAATTGCCGAATTGACCGCGCAAACCAAAAAATTACGCCAGCTGCCAGCACCAGAGAGTAAAATTGAGGTTGGAGTTTATAACTTTAAAGATCAGACAGGACAATATAAAAGTGTTGAGAACGGAAGTACATTTAGTACAGCCGTTACACAAGGTGCAACTACAATTCTTATAAAAGCACTTGAAGACTCCAAATGGTTTTTACCGATTGAACGAGAAAACTTAGGAAACCTATTAAACGAAAGAAATATTATTAGAACCACTCGGGATGAATATCGGAATGCTACCGATAATCCTCCGCAACGTTTAAACCCGTTGTTGTTTGCAGGAATCCTTCTTGAAGGAGGAGTTGTGTCATACGATTCAAACATCTTAACAGGAGGTGTTGGTGCACGTTATTTTGGTGTTGGCGGGTCTTCACAATACAGGCAAGATAGAATTACAGTATACCTACGGGCGGTCTCAACCTCTACTGGAGAGGTTTTAAAAACCGTAAATGCTTCAAAAACAATTTTATCGCAAGGGGTAGATGTAGGGTTATTCCGCTATGTTAATTTTCAGAGACTTTTAGAAGTAGAAACTGGCTTTACAAAAAATGAGCCTTCACAAATGGCCGTGCAAGAAGCTATTGAAAAAGCGGTAGAATTACTTATTTTAGAAGGTATTAAGGATAATTTATGGGGTACCTTAGAAGGGCCTGAAAAAGATAAAGAATTGATTTCCCAATACGAATTGGAACAGGAATTAGAAAATGAAACCGCTTTGTATGAGCGCGCCTACCAAGACCACGATTTCAGACATGCGGTTAGTTTGTTTTCAGGTGCTTCCCTGGTAGATGGAGATTACAGTACCGCAGTAATTGATTATATGGTAGGAGCCGGCTATAAATATCGTTTCTCTTCTCGAATTAGCTTAGGGTACCAAATACAATGGTTTAAGCTTAATTCTACATCAGAAAACATGCGATGGTGGAACAGCCAAAATGCCAATATCGAATTCAATATTCTGCCACACGATAGATTGTCCCCATATCTTTATGGAGGTGGGGGTATTATGTTTTATGCAGACGATCCAGAAACCGATAACCTAAAACGATGGGATCCTTTCTATAAATTACAGGTAGGTGCAGGACTAGAGTATCTTTTCACAGATCGCATATCTATGACTCTTAATGCCGATTGGAATAGTGCGTTTTCTGATAGAATAGACGATTTTGTGGGGGGAAGACGAAATGATTTCTATTATAATATTGGACTCGGAATTAACTATCATTTCGGCTCGAAAAAAACAAAACTAAACCGTAATCCTAAATAGCATGATGATGAAAGATCGAATTTTATATATTTCCGTTTTTCTTACACTGATGGTAGGTATGTTTTCTTGTAATGAAGATAGGATTGGTGAAGACGATACTGGGGCTATTAGCGGTACCGTTGTTGCCGCAGGTAGTAATACCCCAATTCCAAATGCCCGAATTGCAACCCAACCCGTTTCAAGTACCGTTTTTACCGACAGTCTTGGGAAATTTTTAATTGAGAATGTTCCAGTAGGCGAATATGCTGTTGAGGCGAGGGTAGAAGACTTTTTAGCCGATTTTGAGCCTACTACGGTTTTGGCCAATACCACAGTGAATGTTGTGTTCGAGTTAGATGTTTCAACAGCTAATAATAGACCACCTACGAGTCCGCAATTACTGTCACCTACCGAAAATGAAGTCTTGCAGAGTGTTGAGGCAACTTTTTCATGGACCTCAGACGATCCTGAAAACGACCCAATAGAATACACTTTAGAGGTGCGTAACAACCAGAACGACGACGTTCTTCTCTTCGAGAATATTACAGATACTACGTTTACGTATAGTCCGTTAGTTCTTGGCGCCGACTATGTATGGCAAGTATCAGCAACAGATAATATTAATGATCCAGTACTAAGTCCGTTTGGAACATTTTCTGTGGTGAGTGCACCTGTAGACAACCGAATACTCTTTACACGAAATATAAACGGCAACAATGTTATTTTTTCTGCTGATGAGGACGGATCTGAATTTCAGCTTACCCCTTCAGACAAAAATAGCTTTAGACCCGTGCGTAATGTGGCAGCAAACCGAATTGCCTTTTTACAATCTGACGGGGCACAAGTTGATGTGTTCACAATGAATAGGGATGGAAGCGAGACAAGAAAAATTACAAGTACTGTTAAGCCCGCTGGATTTAACCTTAATGAAATTAATATCTCATGGCCAGAAAATAGTACCCGTATTTATTTTCCCGTGTTAGATAAATTATATCGTATAAACACCTCTGGTCAAGGACTCGAACTTGTATACCAAACAACCGATGGATCGCTTGTTTCTGAAGTGGATGCTCATGAATCTGACAATACGATCGCTATTAAGACAAATGATTTGAGTGGTTATAATACATCAATTTTAATAATTGATAACGCTGGAAACCTCTTAGATACGGTTTTTTCAAATATGTTAGGTGGCGTGAGTGGTCTCGAATTATCTGTAGATAATAAACAAGTGCTCTATACCTATGATGTGTCAGAATTTCAGAACGCTGAATACAGAAGATTAGATTCACGTGTATTTATTTATGATCTCGATACCGATGTTGCTACGGAAATTTCAGGCTCAAAACCCAATGGGACAAACGATTTACAAGTAAAATACTCTCCGAATGAAGCAGAAATAATTCTGATGAATACTTCAAACGATGGGATTTCAGCACAAAGCATCGTAATATTAGAAGTAGATTTTATCGATAATGATGGAAATCGTGAGACGTTTAAAGAGAACGCATTTATGCCCGATTGGAAATAATACAAACCATTTAAATACACCAAAAAAAACGTCTCGAATTTTCGGGGCGTTTTAGTATTCAGTACTTTTGTGACAACACAACAACTCTATGGGTCAGGAAATTTCAAAAAGATATGCGTTACGGGGCGTTTCCGCAGGAAAGGAAGACGTTCACAATGCCATTAAGAATGTTGATAAGGGACTTTTTCCGAAGGCATTCTGTAAAATTGTACCCGATTATCTAACAGGTGACGATGACTACTGCTTGGTAATGCACGCAGATGGTGCCGGTACAAAATCGTCTTTGGCCTATATGTACTGGAAAGAAACAGGTGATCTATCTGTTTGGAAAGGCATTGCACAAGATGCCCTTATCATGAATATAGACGATTTACTGTGCGTTGGCGCGGTAGATGCGATTACCTTATCTTCTACCATAGGGCGCAATAAAAACTTGATACCCGGAGATGTAATTTCTGCTATCATAAACGGTACTGAAGAACTAATTAAAGAGTTGGCAAACTTTGGGGTTAATATTTACTCAACTGGAGGCGAAACAGCCGATGTAGGTGATTTGGTGCGCACCATTATTGTAGATAGTACGGTTACTGCAAGATTGAAAAAAGAAGACATCATAGACAATGCAAACATTCAACCAGGTGATGTAATTGTAGGGCTGGCTTCGTTTGGACAAGCTAGCTATGAATCGCAATACAATGGTGGAATGGGAAGCAATGGCCTCACAAGTGCCCGTCATGATGTGTTCCATAAGTATTTAGCTGAAAAATTCCCTGAGAGTTATGATGCTGCTGTACCCGAATCTTTGGTGTATAGTGGTTCTAAAAAACTAACCGATAGAATTGACGGAACACCGCTTGATGCCGGACAGTTGGTGTTGTCTCCCACACGAACGTACGCTCCTATCATCAAAGAGATTTTAAATTCGTATTCCTCTAAAGAAATTCACGGGATGGTGCATTGCAGTGGGGGTGCGCAAACTAAAATTCTGCACTTTATTGAAAATCTACATATAGAAAAAGATAATTTATTCGACACACCACCGCTTTTCAAAATGATCCATGAAGAAAGTGGAACCGATTGGAAGGAAATGTACCAAGTGTTTAATATGGGGCACCGAATGGAACTTTATGTACCCGAAGAAATTGCAGACGAAATTATTAAGATTTCGAAGTCATTTAATGTAGACGCCCAGATTGTAGGACGCGTACATCAAGCTTCAGATAAAAAATTGACAATTAAATCGAAGCACGGAGAATTTAATTATAGTTAGTGCTCTTGTTAAATGTGAAGTTATTAATGGCGTGAGTTATTGAACTATGAAGTCTATTGCTAAAAACTACAAACTCATATTGGCAAGTGTAGGTCTCATTCTGCTTCTAGCAAGTATTGGCGTACATTATTTCGAAGAATTTAAAGCCTACCGTTTCCTTAGGGGGTTTATTTCGATTGCTTTTCTATGTATCTTGATATATTATAAGCAAAAGCAAGTCAACCCATTAATTGCGACCTTCTTACTTATCTATGCCACTTCTAGCTTCGCTACTATTTGGTATGAAAATGAAACGATGGCGGTCGTTGCATTACTACTAAATTTTATATCGTTTCTATTTATTGTGAAGGCACTGTGGAAACAAGCTTCATTTAAAAATCTCGGTGTTTTTTTGAGCATTGTATTTGTTGTATTTATTATAGTGAATGCTTTCATGTTATATAGGTTTATTAATATGCTGAAAGATTTCACTGTGGGAAATTTGCAGTATGCTGCTATGTTATTAGGAGCGATGGTACTGGTGGTAACAGGATTTTTGGTGCTATTGTATAACCACGCGTGCAATACGAAGGCATCTTTGGTGTTTGCCTTGGCTATGTTTTTGTTCATTTTTGCTGAAATTTTTCGAGCATTGGCCTATTATGACCTAGGATTCGGAAACTTATTCGTGTTTATAGCCCGTGGAACTTTAATCTTGGCCACTGCATTGGTAATTCATTTTTGCTTGATGAATAAGGCTCCCAAAGAACAATTATCGCGCCGCTAGTCATCAAGTCACCTCAATAAGATTGTAAAGTGTCTTTGCGATTTGAGAATCTAATCCTCTAAAAAATTGTAAATTTGCTCGACCCGAATAATGGGAAGTTAGTATATGTTAGAAAAACTTCAAATAGTAAAAAATAGGTTTGATGAAGTAAGCGATCTTATCATTCAACCTGAAATAATTAGTGACCAGAAACAATATATTCAGCTAAATAAAGAATATAAAGATTTAAGGGCGCTTATGGATAAACGCGAGCAATATCTTTTGGCAACCGAGCGTGTTTCCGAAGCAGAAGAAATCTTGGCCGATGGTAGCGATGATGAGATGGTTGAAATGGCAAAACTTCAAATGGACGAGGCCAAAGGAAAAATAGAAAAGCTTGAAGAGGAAATTAAGTTTATGCTCATTCCGAAAGACCCAGAAGACTCTAAAAATGCTGTTGTTGAAGTTAGGGCTGGAACTGGAGGCGATGAAGCGAGTATTTTCGCTGGTGACCTACACCGTATGTACACCAAATATTGCGAAAACAAGGGCTGGAAGGTAAGTGTGGTAGATTTTAGTGAAGGTACCAGTGGTGGTTATAAAGAAATTCAGTTTGAAGTAGAAGGTGATGATGTATATGGCACCCTTAAATATGAAGCTGGAGTACATAGGGTACAGCGAGTGCCACAAACTGAAACACAAGGGCGCGTTCATACAAGCGCCGCTACCGTGATGGTATTTCCAGAGGCAGAAGAATTTGATGTTGAAATTGACCCTAAAGATGTACGAATTGATTATTTCTGTTCTTCAGGACCGGGCGGACAGTCGGTAAACACTACCTATTCGGCAGTTCGTTTAACACACGAACCCACTGGATTGGTGGCACAGTGCCAAGATCAAAAATCCCAACATAAGAACAAAGAGAAAGCATTTAAAGTGTTGCGTTCACGGTTATTCGACTTAGAATTGGCCAAAAAACAAGCGGAAGATGCAGAAAAGAGGGGGTCTATGGTGACTAGTGGAGACAGAAGTGCCAAAATTAGAACTTATAACTATCCGCAAGGACGTGTAACAGACCATCGTATTAATCTTACGTTATATGATTTAGGCAACATCATAGACGGCGATATCCAAAAAATCATAGATGAGCTTCAATTGGTGAGCAACACAGAAAAGCTTAAAGAAGCAGGCGAAACTTTTTAACGAGTACCCATGACTACGCAAGAAATTGTCGCACAGATCCATAAAAAGAAATCGTTTCTTTGCATTGGTCTGGATGTAGATATCAAAAAGATACCAGAACATTTATTGGCAGAAGAGGACCCAATTTTTGCCTTTAACAAAGCGATAATAGATGCTACTCATCACTTATGCGTGGCCTATAAACCAAATACCGCGTTTTACGAAGCCTATGGTCTCAAAGGGTGGAGCGCATTAGAAAAGACAATTTCCTATCTAAATACAAATCATCCTGAAATTTTTACCATTGCAGATGCAAAGCGTGGTGATATTGGAAATACTTCTACCATGTACGCCAAGGCTTTTTTTGAAGACTTAGGATTCGATTCTGTTACGGTTGCTCCTTATATGGGACGTGATAGCGTAGAACCATTTCTGCAATTTGAAAATAAACATACCATATTGTTAGCGCTTACCTCGAACAAAGGCGCGTTCGATTTTCAAACGGATACTTCGAAGGGAGCGCCGCTATATACTTCTGTACTCAAAACATCTAAATCATGGCATAATGCACAGAATTTGATGTATGTGATAGGGGCGACAAAAGCATCATATTTGGGTGAGATAAGAAAGGTGGTGCCCGATAGTTTTTTCTTGGTTCCAGGAGTGGGAGCCCAAGGAGGTAATCTTTCCGAAGTTTGTAAATACGGACTTAATAGTCAGGTGGGGCTATTGATTAATTCGTCTCGTGGAATCATTTATGCTTCTAAAGAAACTGATTTTGCTACTGCTGCAGCTACAGCAGCACAAGAACTACAACTTCAAATGAAATCGATTCTCGATGCTGGTTACTGATCAGTTACATAGAAAAGTGACAATACCTACCACTCCTAGTAGAATAGTATCACTGGTTCCTTCCCAAACAGAATTGTTAGTTTCACTTGGTCTTTCAGATAGTATTGTTGGAGTGACAAAATTTTGCGTACATCCACCCGATTTCAGAAAACAAAAAACAATGGTTGGTGGCACTAAAAAGGTGTCTTTTGAGAAAATTGAAAAATTGAATCCTGATTTCATTTTATGTAATAAAGAAGAGAATACCAAGGAGATGGTAGAACAGCTTGAAACCATTGCTCCTGTATGGGTAAGTGATATCTATACTATAGATGATGTACATGAAATGATTGTTAGTTTAGGTGAAATTCTAGCGGTGTCTGATCGGGCTAATCAATTGAAAAAATCTATAATCGAGGCTCAGAATGAATTCAATGTATTTATACAAAACAGGCCTTTTAAAAAGGTAGCCTATGTTATATGGAAGAATCCTTGGATGCTGGCGGGTAGAAATACATTTATAAATGATCTATTAGCTCTAAATCACTTTGAGAATATATTGGGTGAAAAATCGTCCAGATATCCAGAAGTGACTGCGGAAACTTTAAAACAATCAGATTTAATTTTACTGAGTTCAGAACCATATCCGTTTACTGAAAGTGATGTTGATGAATTAAAAAAAGCACTTCAAAACGAAGTGCTTTTAGTAGATGGGGAATATTTTAGTTGGTACGGGTCTAGATTAAAAGATGCTTTCGACTACTTTAAGTCGTTGCATTAACTTACTTATCTGCCCTGAGCAAGGTTAGATGCCTAATTTCGTCATAAATTTCTTGGGCCTTTTCTTGAACCCGATCACTCTCTTTTGCATCATCTAGTGCAACCCTATACGATTTTCTCATTAAGGCTACATATTTTTTCTGTAATTTTTCTAAGCGTGATTTTTTAGAAAACCATCCCGACATATCATTTTGTTTTATGCTACAAAAGTATGTGTTGGAAATGTAAAGAGGTATTAACAAAGCGTTAATCATCTCATAATTAATGTAAATATGAAATTTTTAATCTTGTAGACTAAATACTTGTTTGAGTAGTGTAGTTGTTCTCGAAGCCACGTTGGTTCTTATTTTTTTCTCTTCTACTGCAATCATTGTATACACTCCGTCTAAGGCTTCATTGGTAACATAGTCGGTTAGATCTGGATTTACTTGATTTACAAATGGAACAGCATTGTATTTGGTGATTATATTTTCCCAAATCCTGTCGGCACCCACTTTCTGGAACGAATTTTTAATGACGGGATTAAACTTACTGTACAACGCGCTATTGGTGCGGCCTTCTAGATAATTGGTAGCAGCATTATCTGGACCCAATAGAATGTTCTTTGCATCATTAAAGGTAATTCCTTTAACGGCATCAACAAAAATTGGAGTAGCTTCTTTTACAGCGTCTTCGGCGGCACGATTTAGTATTTTTAACCCTTCGTCTGCCAAACTACTAAGACCAATATCCCTTAAGGTTTTATCTACTTTTTGTAATTCTTGAGGCAGTACTATTTTTACAAGGTTATTTTTATAAAACCCATCTTTTCTAGTGAGCTTAGTCACTTGTTTGTCAATACCGAAATCTAAAGCTTGCCTCAGACCATTAGCAATCATAGTTGGATCCATACCGCCAGATTGGGGTAATGTATTTACCACTTGTTGCAATTCTGCACAAGAAATAAGTATAAAACAAGATGCAAATGCGAGGTACTTTTTCATGGTCTAATTAATTAATGGTGCGTATAAAGATAAAAAAAAGCCCTTCAAATGAAGGGCCTTTTACTTTATAAAAAGTCAGTAAGATTACTTAACTACTTTTACCGTTTTAGAAGCACCGTTAATGCTAACATTAACTAAGTATGCACCAGCAGAAAGAGCGCTCATGTCTACACTTGGAGAAATTACTCCAGGAGCTACAGAGATAACAGCTTTTCCTAATACATCATATACAGTGATTGCATCTACAACCTCGTTAGATTGAATGTTCAATCTGTCTTGTACTGGGTTAGGGTATACGCTGAAATTAGCAGGGCTAAAGTCATCAACACCTAAGGTAGTAGAGTCTCCGTTAAAGTGGATTACATTATCTACGTAGTACAATGTACTAGCGCTAGGAGCGTAAAAATCTAAAGCAGCTAATTCTGCAAAAGGATTCGTTGTTGGGTTGAATTCGAACAACTGATCATCAAACGCTAGCGTTCCGTCAATGTACATCGCCCAAACTTCAGCATCGATATCGTATACTAAATCGATTGTAAACCAAGCATCATGAGGAAATGAAAACGTTTGTCCTGGGTTTCCGTCAACAGTACCTTCTCCTGGGCTACCGTTAGCTTCGTTGAAGTAAACATTACCACCAACTAACCATTGTTCCCAAGCAGTTCCATTGTTAGTTACTTGACCTTGCATGTTAAAGTATCCTTCCTGACCGTCTGGTACTAACATATCAAAACGTACAGAGTAAACTCCAGATGTTGGAGCCCCTGTAATGTACATAATTTGATCGATTCCAGCTGGAGCACCATCAGAATTGATTTCTAAAGACTTATCTCCTGAAGAAGCTTGTGAGTCTACAACTTGTGCATTCTCCATAGGTCCAGAAGGCTCTCCCCAAGTTCTCCAATTTGGATGCTGTGGAGACACATCACCAAGGGTAAAGTTTTCAAACCCTTCTTCGTATTCTATCTGTGCAGTAGCGTTAAACGCGAAAGCCACTAATGCAGCTAAAATGTAAATTTTTTTCATAATGAGTAATTTTTATATTTTGAATTAAGTTGTAAATGTAAACAAAAAACGTTTTAATCGCAAACATAAGACTGTTTTATTGCGTGTAAAAAAATAAAGTTTATGCCCCTGTTTTCGTAACTTTGTGCACTATTTGAAAAATATGCAAACACAAACTCCTTATACTCCGAAACATAAAGTACGAATCGTAACTGCAGCTTCTCTTTTTGATGGCCACGATGCTGCCATAAATATTATGCGTCGCATTATTCAGGCAACTGGTGTTGAAGTAATTCACCTGGGTCATGATAGAAGCGTGGAAGAGGTTGTGAATACTGCCATCCAAGAAGATGCCAATGCAATTGCCATGACATCATATCAGGGCGGTCATAACGAATACTTTAAGTATATGTACGACTTGCTACAGGAAAAAGGGGCAGAACATATCAAGATATTTGGCGGTGGTGGTGGAGTTATTCTTCCTTCGGAAATTGAAGAACTCATGGAGTATGGAATTACACGCATCTATTCTCCAGACGATGGACGTGAAATGGGCCTTCAGGGAATGATTAATGATCTGGTTAAAACAGCCGATTTTGCCATTGGAGATTCCCTAAACGGTGAGGTTGAAAAATTATCGTCTAAAGAACCTGGTGCTATTGCGCGTGTGATTTCTTCCGCAGAAAATTTTCCAGATATCGCCAAAGATGCGTTAGAAAAAATTCATGAACACAATAAGTCAATCACAACTCCGGTTCTCGGGATTACCGGAACGGGAGGTGCCGGAAAATCGTCTTTGGTAGATGAAATGGTACGTCGATTTTTGTTGGACTTTCCAGAGAAAACAATAGGCTTAATTTCGGTAGATCCCTCTAAACGAAAAACTGGTGGAGCCTTATTGGGCGATCGAATTCGGATGAATGCCATCAATTCCCCCAGGGTTTACATGAGAAGTTTGGCCACAAGGCAAAGCAATCTTGCCCTCTCCAAATACGTTGCCGAAGCTATTGAGGTGATTAAGGCCGCAGGCTTCGATCTCATTATTCTAGAAACTTCAGGAATAGGCCAGAGTGATACTGAAATTTTAGAACATAGCGACATTTCGCTCTACGTAATGACCCCCGAGTTTGGTGCGGCCACCCAGTTAGAAAAAATTGACATGCTCGATTTTGCCGACTTGGTTGCTATCAATAAATTCGATAAGCGAGGATCGCTAGATGCGTTACGAGATGTGAAAAAACAATACATGCGCAACCACCAACTTTGGGATACGCCACAAGATCAACTCCCGATTTTTGGAACCATCGCGTCCCAGTTCAATGATCCTGGAATGAATACGCTTTACAAGGCAATTATGGATCAGTTGGTAAGTAAGGCAAACGCCGAACTGAAGAGTACCTTTGAGATCAGTGATGAGATGAGTGAGAAAATTTTTGTGATTCCACCTGCCCGTACGCGTTATCTTTCTGAAATTTCTGAAAATAATCGAGCGTACGATAAAACAGCCATTGGTCAAGCCGAAGTGGCGCAAAAACTCTACGGAATATTTAAGACCATAGAAACTGTTTCAGGAAAGCAACCCGAAATTGATAAAACGGGTATCGTTTCAGAAAGTATAAAAACGGAGACAAAAATTGCAGACTTGCTCAAATTGTTGTTGGCAGAGTTTGACCAACTTAAAATGGACCTCGATCCGTACAATTGGGAGGTAATTACTTCATGGGATGAAAAAGTGAACAAATACAAAAATCCCGTGTATACGTTTAAGGTGCGCGATAAGGAAATTAATATCGAAACTCATACTGAAAGCCTTTCGCATACCCAAATACCCAAAGTGGCTTTGCCCAAATACCAAGCTTGGGGTGATATCTTAAGATGGTGTTTGCAAGAAAATGTTCCAGGAGAATTTCCCTATACGGCAGGACTGTATCCATTTAAAAGAACGGGCGAAGATCCGGCTAGAATGTTTGCTGGTGAAGGTGGCCCAGAACGTACAAATCGTCGTTTTCATTATGTGAGTCACGGTTTGCCGGCAAAACGATTGTCTACGGCTTTCGACAGTGTTACGCTTTACGGAAATGACCCAGGATTGCGCCCGGATATCTACGGAAAAATTGGGAACGCCGGTGTTTCCATCTGTTGTTTAGACGACGCAAAAAAATTGTATTCAGGTTTCGACCTGAGCCACCCGATGACCTCGGTAAGTATGACCATAAACGGTCCGGCGCCGATGTTACTCGGTTTTTTTATGAATGCCGCCATCGATCAAAATTGTGAAAAATACATCAAAGAAAATGGCTTGGAAGACGAAGTGTCTGCTAAAATTTCAGCACTATATAAAGGTAAAAAGCGGCCTGAATACCAAGGTGAATTACCAGAGGGGAATGATGGCCTCGGGCTGATGCTTTTGGGAACCACAGGAGATCAAGTATTGCCTAAAGAGGTGTATGAAAAGATTAAGGTAGAAACACTAAAGCAGGTGCGTGGAACCGTACAGGCCGATATTTTAAAAGAAGACCAAGCGCAAAATACCTGTATTTTTTCAACAGAATTTGCCTTGCGATTAATGGGAGATGTACAAGAGTATTTTATCGAACAACAAGTTCGAAATTTTTACTCAGTTTCTATAAGCGGATACCATATCGCAGAAGCAGGTGCCAACCCGATTACACAGTTAGCCTTTACCCTCGCCAATGGTTTCACTTATGTGGAATATTATTTGAGCAGAGGTATGGATATCAATAAATTCGGGCCAAACCTTTCGTTTTTCTTCAGCAACGGAATCGATCCAGAATATTCGGTAATTGGTCGTGTAGCACGTAAAATTTGGGCTAAAGCACTAAAAAATAAATACGGTGCGAATCCGCGCGCCCAAATGCTGAAATACCACATTCAAACTTCAGGTAGATCGTTGCACGCCCAGGAAATAGACTTTAATGATATTAGGACAACACTGCAGGCACTGTACGCTATTTACGACAATTGTAATAGTTTGCATACCAATGCCTACGATGAAGCCATCACAACACCTACCGAAGAAAGTGTGCGACGTGCCATGGCCATTCAGTTGATTATCAATAAGGAACTCGGACTCGCTAAAAATGAAAATCCGATACAGGGAAGTTTTATCATTGAAGAGCTTACCGATTTAGTTGAAAATGCTGTTTTAGATGAATTTGATCGACTTACGGAGCGCGGTGGCGTATTGGGTGCTATGGAAACCATGTACCAACGCAGTAAAATACAAGAAGAAAGCCTGTATTACGAAACTTTGAAACATACAGGGGAATTCCCAATTATAGGTGTAAACACCTTTTTAAGTAGCAAAGGTTCTCCAACGGTACAACCCGCAGAAATTATTCGTGCTACGGAAGAAGAAAAGCAATATCAGATTGAAGTAGTAGAAAACCTGAACGACCGTAATAAAGAAAAAGTAGCTACTTTGTTAAAAGACCTACAAGAGCGATCAATACAGAATGAAAATATTTTTGAAGCGCTCATGGAGGTATGTAAATATGCTTCGCTGGGTCAAATCACCTACGCCTTGTTTGAAGTAGGCGGGCAGTACAGACGAAATATGTAAGCAGAAAGCCAATTCTTGAGAGTGAAACGAATCAAGAATAGTGCGAATCGCTTACCCTGAGCGTGTCGAAGGGTCTAGACTAATTTTCCTGATTTGTTTAATAACACCTTTAGCTATTTTGGCTAAAGGTTGTGATTCGTTTACCCTGAGTCTGTCGAAGGGTCTAGGCTGATTCTCCTAGTTTATTTAAGAACATCTTTAGCTATTTTGGCTAAAGGTTGTGATTCGCTTACCCTGAGCGTGTCGAAGGGTCTAGGCTGATTCTCCTAGTTTATTTAAGAACACCTTTAGCTATTTTGGTTTAAGGATGCGAATCGCTTACCCTGGGTCTGTCACTTCGATACACTTCAAGAAATGTTGAAGCACTCAGTGACCAAAAAATTGTGAATCATTTTGCTGCACATTGAAGTTACTTATTAAATGATACTGTCTGTTTTAGTGAGGATATGAAATGAAATAATTACAACGTCAACATCCAATGGCGCTGTAACTTTCTGAATTTTTTCAGTTCATTGCGTAAAATGGGTAAAAAGTCTTTGCCGTTACTACCGCTACGTTCTAAGCGTTCACAGTTTTTATACAGCAAGTTCGCGAGCCGCGTTACAGAGGCAACGTGCTTTTGTTTTTGTTCGGAAAACGGTTGGCGTTCAGCTTTGAGGATTTCAGGAGCCAATGATACCGACTGCTGTACGATATCGCCTGAAAAGTAAATATGTGGATGCTCACTTCCATCTTCCTTCAAACTGGCAAGATCATGGCCAAGGTATTGAGAAATGTTTCGTGAAAGTGCAAAGATATCCTGGGCTTTTTTGTAGATAGCCGATTCAGGGAAATTTGGGTGTGCAGAGGGTAACACGATCTGGGGGTCTATTTTAATTAATTTCCATCAAATTTAGTGAGATAGTTGTATAATTAGATATTGATATTAAGGTAAATTAATATATTTGGTTTAAATTTTAAATTAATTTTAAAAAAAACTTTAAATGCAACTAGACCAGCTTAATTGGAAAATATTACAGCAACTCCAACGCAATGCTCGGACCAGTAACTCGGCCATTGGCAGGGCAGTAGGAATTAGCTCTCCCGCTGTATCTGAGCGCATCAAAAAGATGGAAGATGCCGGTATCATACATAGCTATAGAACCGTAGTTTCTCCATTTGAAACAGGCTATCAATTAAAAGCAATAATTACCCTGCGTGCGTTTATGGGAAAATTAAAACCATTTTTAGACAAGGTACAGACGTATGAGGAGGTACTTAATTGTTATCGAATTACCGGAAATGAGAACATTGTGATGGAAGTAGTACTCCGCAACCAAAAACATCTCGAATACTTTATCGACCAACTTATTTCCTACGGGGAAACCAAAACACAAATTGTTTTGTCGCATGTAGTGGCAAACAATAGCATCAAACCTATTGAAATGCTAAAGCATTAAATTTTTGCAGTTTTTATGATACTGCGTTAAAGTATCCACAATTGACATTTCATTAGTACAATCGTATAGTTTAAAAAAGTAGTTTAGTACTATAAATAAAATACACCCACACATGAAAAATTATACGATACATTTTTTACTGATTACAATTATAACCTTTGCTGTAGGATTTTCTGGTATTGAATTTCCTGGCGCAGCTGCAATACGGTTTGTTTGTTTGGTTGCTGGAATTGGATTATTTATTTCATGTCTAGATGCGGTCCTATTGTCAAGAAGGCAACGTAAAATCAAAAAGAATCTCCGGACTGAAAAAATTAAGAAATAGAAATACTGAAAATTTACTTTTTTATTATAAGATGTGGGACCTTTTTTAGGTCCCATTCTATTACTAGCCCATCTGCCAATGATTGGGCTATTTCTTTTCCGTAGAGTAATTCACATACATACAATGCCGCTTCAAAACTTTTTGCCCCACCTGCCGATGTTATGTATTTTCCATCATGAACAAACAATAAATCTTTCCTAACATCTAGTTTTGGAAACATAGTTCGCATGGCATCTATATCGCTGGGGAAGGTTGTAGAAACATGCTGGTCTAACAACCCAGCTTTGGCAAGCACAAAAGCACCATCGCAATGCGAAGTAACAAATTGTGCATTTTTAGCAGTTTCTGAAACAAAGTGTATCATTTGTTCATCTTCTAAATCGGTATCTAGATGGTGCTCGGCACTGGGCACTACCAAAATATCGATTGGTGGTATTTCATCTGCCGTATAATCAAAATCAGGAAGTATCCGGAGGCCTTCAAATGTAATGATGGGATCTAATGTATTTGCTACCGTGAATACATTCATGGCCTTACTATTTTCTCTAAAAACAGTATGCTGAAAAATATCATACGGTGCGGTAAGTTCGGTATTGTACACCCCATCCATGATCAAAAACCCTACGTTGTAACGAGTGCTATCTAACTTCGGAAGGTATCGTTCGATCGTTTCAGAAGAGGTTGTGCTTCGATTTATTTTAGAATTGATTTTTTCTACTTCGGAACTATTTTGAGAGCCATCGGAAATTTCCTCGCAAGCGAAAACACTACATACCAATAAAACCAGAAAACTTACTTTTTTCATACAGGAAATTCAGGAGTGGTCGCTAAAATACGACTTTTCTTAACGCGTTGGTGGAGTAGTAGACTTAGCATAGCTACGATTGCTACTACGCCAAAAATAATATACCAGGTGTTGGCATAACCAAATGAGTTTACAAGGTTCATGCCGCCGTTATGGCCAAAAATATGTGAAACCGAAAAGCTCATGCTATATAAGCCCATATAGCTTCCTTTTCTTCCTTCTGGTGCCATTTCTAGGGCTAGTGCATTTGAAAACGGGGAGCCTATCATTTCACCAACGGTCATTAACACCATGCCGATTACGAGAATTCCAAACCAATCGCCCAGATTTAGAACAATAAAACTGAGTGCCAGAAAGACCATCCCCCAAAAGGTCGCCATGGTTTTTGAAATATTGATACGTTCTAGCCAACCCACCAGGGGCATTTCAAAAACAACGATAATGATTCCGTTCAGAAACAGTAGTGCGCCAATTACATCTTCAGATAAAAAGTGGGCTTGCTCATAGTATAGTGGGATTACAGAAAAGTATTGCACAAACATCATGGTGCTCAATACCATAATTAGAATAAGCAACATGAATAACTTATTTTTTAAAGGAGGGAGCCCAAACTTTATCTTTTTAGGAGCTTCTTCTGTGACTTTTTTGGGTTTTAAGAGTACAAATAGGAAGCTAGCCGCCAATACACATGTAATTCCATCTATCCAAAATAATGAACTATAACTAATACTTGCGATGATTATCCCCCCGATCACGGGACCAATCGAAAAGCCTAAATTTATAGCCAGTCGGATAAGTGCAATGCTTCGGGTGGTGTTTTCTGGTTTGCTATAGGCACCACAAGCCACAAAAATTGCAGGTCTGTAAGCGTCTGCTATAAAGATGAGGGCAAACATTCCGAAGGCAATACCGTAATAACTATCCAAAAATTGAAGTCCTATAAATCCGAGTCCGCCCAAAAACAAACTTGCCGTAATCACTTTATAAAATCCAATGGTGTCGGTAAGTCTTCCGCCTACCCAAGTACCTAAAAAAGAACCAACGCCATAAGCTGTCATAATCCATCCTACTTGGGGTAGGGTAAATCCTTTTTCATTTACAAGATAAAGCGAAAGAAACGGGAGTACCATAGCGCCAGCCCGGTTTACAAAAGTTACCAAAGACAATAACCAGATCTCTATAGAAAGCCCTGAGAAGTTATTGATGTAATTTGTGTATAGTTTTTTCATTTGGTTGGGTGGTATAAAAGTAAAACGTCCTGCTGTTGGGCAGGACGTTTTTATATTGAATTGTCTTATTGTTACATAGTCAACATATACGTATCCTGCCACGGTGATTTCTCACTGTAATGATTTCTTGGATCCAGGTATATGTTTTCATGATTTTTATTTTGATAGGATAAAAGTACTAAATATTTTAATCTTTGATACACCTACAAGGCATTCCCAATGTTTTTTTTACATTGTCTGTATAAATTCTTTCTTGGTCACCAAAAATTGCTTTGGAATAGAAATTAGCTGTATTTGAGTTGGACGTGGTACGAGAGCCAAAATTAGTTCGCCGTTCTGCCTCTTGAAAAAACCCATCTTGGTTTCTGATTCCGCTTGGTAAAGCTGTAAAATTGCTGCTATTGGTGGCTGGCAATCCCGGAGGGTTCCATAAAGCAGTAGTTCTTAGGTCTACCGAAGCGTAATCACCACCTGCATAATTAACTAAGTCTTGTAATTCTTGATAGCTCGGCACATGCCAACCTGTGGGGCATAATTGCTTGGTGCTGTTTAATGCGTAGCCATTATAAAGGTGGCCGTATAAATCTCCATTGGAACCATCGTTATCATATGTTGACCAGGCAGGGGAGGTTGTATTTTGCCATGCTGTATTGTCAGTAATATTCTGGATGGGAGTTCCGTCATTAAATTTTGTTGTTTCTAAATTTTCTTTCATCCAACACATGGGGCCAATATTCACGACATTGTACACGTTGCCATCAATATCAGTAACTGTATCTGGACAGGAAGCGCTGGTTCCACTTATCACGGGTGTTCGGCATCCTGGTACATCTGTGCTGTTATTGTAATATGTATTTATAAAATTATACAAGTTAGGGTCGTAGGCTTGTAACTCAGCTCTCGTACCCACATTGTTTCTATTCCCGTCACCGCCTTCAGGACCAATCCAATTCACACCATACCAAATCGTAACTCCTTCGGCTAGGTATTCTCTCGGATTCGATGCGGCATAAGTATTCGCCCATTTTCCACTTGCTATTGCTTGATTATAAATTGATGTTTGCGTAGCTGTAAATGTATTATCGATAAACCGCATTGCACCACCGTCTATCATATGTGCCATTTCATGAACCAAGGTATGGCCATACCCCACTTCAGGATTACATAAAAGACTGGCCGCATCAGTCGCCAATGCCTTTAGGGAGGGGCCATTAGAGTAAGCACCCGTGCTATTCGGACCTCCTGTAAAATTTTCAGGTAAATCACTTAAACTCCCCCCTTCAGGATATATAGCCACGTAATTACCGTCTTCAATTAATTTGGCCCGCACATTACCCAAATCGGTTAACATAAACTCTACGGTCTCACTAGCGAGTACTAAAGCTTCGTCTGATACGGCAGCCGAGCTTATCACGGGAACTCCTGAGCAATTAATATACTTTTTGTAATACGAGTTTAAGCCTACTTCTGGAGGAACATTAATAACGTTACAAGTTAAATGATCTGAAAAACGTCCTGTCGAGTTTGCAGGGTCTTCGTTCATCTCTTCCTGTTCTTCTTCACTTATTTCTGGATCATCTTTGTCGCAACTGGCAAAAGTGAATAGCACTAATAACAGTATCGCTGTAAAGCGATTTACATTGGAAAGTTTCATATTGATTAATTTGGTAGTGAATAGTTGTTTGAAAATCAATCAAATATAGGTTAAAAAATGTTAGAGCTTAGAAAATAACTACATTTGAAAAAATGTTGTCTATGAAACCGCTGTTTATTTTTTTAGTGTCTTCTCTATATCTGTTCGCAAATGCACAATCGGAAGCGATACAAGAAATTGAAGCATACCAAACTTCTGAAAATGAAAAGTTCGCGAATCCAGAGACCACCATACTCAAGAAAACCGATTTAGACAACTTCGAGGAACTCGATTTTTATCCAATCGATCTAAACTATAGGGTGGAAGCAACTTTTGTACGAACCCCAAACGAGACACCATTTTTGATGAAAACATCAACATCCCGACTTCCAGAGTATGTAAAGTATGGTGAGGCACATTTTAGTTTATTCGGAAAGGAGCTACAATTAAACCTGTATCAGAGTACCACACCCAGCGAAGATCCTGAATATATCGATTATCTTTTCCTTCCATTTACAGACCTAACAAGTGGCGACGGAAGTTACGGCGGTGGCCGTTTTTTGGATGCTTATATACCGAAAGGCGATACCATTGTGTTAGATTTCAACAAGGCGTATAACCCGTATTGTGCGTATAATACTAGGTATTCATGCCCAATTCCGCCAAGCGAAAATGACCTAGCTATTCGAATAGAAGCTGGGGTAAAGGATTTTGGGCATCATTAAATGAAACGTACCAGCCAAATTCCGAAGAAAACAGCAGCAAAACCGATTACAAAACTACCTACGGTATATGCTGCAAAACTCATAAAGTCTCCTGATTTAAGCAGTACGTGATTTTCGTATGCAAAAGTTGAGAAGGTGGTAAAACCTCCACAAAAGCCAGTAGCCAAAAATAAAATAGTATTTTGGGTGAGTGTTTGGTGCTTTGCCGCCAAGCCTAGAATAATGCCAATGATTAGGCTACCCAGAATGTTTGCTGCAAAAGTACCATACGGAATTCCGTTAGCTGGATTGTTAAGGTAGTTTCCAACAATATATCGCAAACTACTGCCCAAACCTCCTCCCAAAAAAACAAGCAACAGCTGTTTCATTGTACCTATTGATTTTCAGCAGGAACCAGTACGGGAATGTACACTTCGGTTACATAATTGGCCGGATTTGGGATATCTCCTGGATCGGTGACATATACTTCAAACATATTGGCAGTAGGGTGGGGTGTTAAGTTGTTCTGTGCCATGTATTCTTGCGCTTTTGTGTAGGCAGCAGAAAGATTGTCATAATTCCCTTTTAAGGTTGTTTTTAGTGCAGTAACTGGCTCCATAAATCCGCATACAACGGTGCTTCCTTCTGGAGTGATTACCCGATCACGAACAGGTATACAAGCCGAAAAAATCACCGACCCGTTGTTGTCGTCAATGTTATTGTAAATAGTAAATGGCATACCTGCAGTCTGAATATTATTGGCCTGCATAAAACCCATTACTTGGCCCATCATATCGCCCATCTTCATGCCAATATCGCTTTGTTTTGCTGAAGTGGTATTGTACATATAATATCCGCCGCCATGCTGTGCGAGTCCGTCTACATTCACTGAAAACACTTTCATTGTTTCGGTCACCACTTTGTCAAGATTTGTTAAGCCATTTCCATACATGGTTCGCAAGGTTGTTTCAAAATCTTCAGATTGAAAACTCATAAAAACCTTTTCTAGAAACGATTGTTCCCCTTTCATACCCCAGGTAACATCGGTTGTGCCTGCAGCTTCACCTTCTTCAAATTTCCAGTACACATCGCTCTCGCTATCGCCTAAGGGTGTATTAAAGACAATAATTTGTTCAATTTCTTTATTCGGAATCACCTTTGTGTTCCGCATTGCTCCATCTCCCATAACATCACTCGTCCACGAATACGAGGCACCTTCACCTTCGGTTTTTTCGGCATAGGTGATTTCCATATCGGGATCTTCGCTCATCCAAGGGCCCCAATCCTCCCAGTTTTTGAAATCTTTTACGTTGTTATAGATCACTTCGGCAGGAGCATCTATGGTTTTTGTTTCAGCTACATCGAACGAACCATCTTTGGTAGCAAAATAGATAGCGCCACCAATGACAACAATAAGTAGTAAGAAAAAGAGGTACTTTAAAATTTTCATTTTAATAGGGATTTTTGGTTGTAGGTGCTAAGATACGCAAAATTCTATGCTGAGGTGTTTTTGCAAAAGACGTGTAGGTGATATTCTAAAATTTCCGAAGTCAAAATTTGCTACATTTGTAAAAACCAAAATTATAAACAATGAAAAACTATTTTTTACTAGGATTTGCAATCTGTAGCTTCCTGTTTGTTGGATGTGACGACGATAAGAAAAAGGATATGCCTACAGATGAAACTGTAAAAGTTGAAACGGATGACAACTTTAACTATCAAGTAGAACAGTTTGCTGATCTTAAAATACTTCGGTACCAAATTCCGAGTTGGGACGACCTGAGCTTGAAAGAGCAAAAGCTTGTTTACTATCTTACGCAAGCGGGTCTTGCAGGACGCGACATGATGTGGGCGCAAAATTATCGCCACAACTTAACCATTCGTACGGCACTCGAGAATATCTACCAGACCTATGATGGAGACAAAGCTTCTGACAATTGGAAAAATTTTGAAATCTATCTAAAACGAGTATGGTTCAGCAACGGTATTCACCATCACTATAGCAATGCCAAGATAAAGCCTGATTTTGATAAGGCGTATCTTGAAGAATTGCTTACGGCTACCAATACCCAATTAGAAGGAGAGGCTCTAGAGGTGATTTTTAACGACAAAGACAGTAAAAAAGTAAACTTGAGCAAAGATGCCGATATCGTACTTGAGAGTGCCATTAATTTTTATGGTCCAGATGTAACGACTGCAGATGTTGAAAAATTCTACGGTGCTATTCAAGTAGATCCCGAAGAGCCAATTGAAGTTGGTCTTAACACTCGCTTGGTGAAAGAAAACGGTACCTTAAAAGAACAAGTATATAAAATAGGTGGTCTTTATAGTCCTTCTATTGAAAAAGTTGTCGAGTGGTTAGAAAAAGCCAAAGGAGTAGCAGAAAATGAAAACCAAGCGAAAGCACTTGGCTTATTGATTGAATACTACCAGACGGGGAGTTTAGATACGTGGGACGATTATGCAGTTGCTTGGGTGAATAGTACCGAAGGAAACATAGATTGGATTAATGGTTTTATTGAAGTGTACAACGACCCGAAAGGATATAAGGGCTCGTATGAAACGATTGTAGAGATCAAAGATTTTGATATGTCAAAGAAAATGGCCGTCTTATCTGAAGAAGCACAGTGGTTTGAAGACAACTCACCTCTTATGGCAGAACACAAAAAAGACAGCGTTACGGGAGTGTCTTACAAAACCGTAATCGTAGCTGGTGAAGCGGGAGATGCTTCTCCTAGTACGCCAATTGGTGTGAACCTTCCTAATAATAACTGGATACGCCAAAAACACGGAAGTAAGTCGGTTTCTCTAGGAAACATCATTAATGCTTACAACAATGCTGGTGGTAGTGATCGTTTGCAAGAATTTGCCAATGATGAAGAAGAAATTAGACTGGAGAAAAAATACGGTCAGTTGGCAGATAAGTTGCACACAGCGCTGCACGAAGTGGTGGGGCATGCATCTGGACAAATAAACAAAGGTGTTGGTACGCCAAAAGAAACCTTAAAAAGTTATAAGTCTACTATTGAAGAAGGACGTGCCGATTTGTTCGGTTTGTATTATTTGATGGATCCAAAATTAGAAGAACTTGGTTTGGTTGAAAACTGGAAAGAAACCGGTATGGCTGCCTATGATGGGTATATCAGAAACGGACTAGTTGGTCAATTAGTTCGATTAGAGTTGGGTGATGAGGTAGAAGAAGCGCATATGCGGAACCGCCAATGGGTGAGTGCATGGGTGTACGAAAAAGGAAAAGATGATAATGTAATCGAAAAGATTGAGCGCGACGGAAAAACGTACTACGACGTGAAAGATTATGAGAAGCTTCGTGAATTGTTCGGTCAGTTATTGCGGGAGACACAACGTATTACTTCGGAAGGAGACTATGAAGCTGCCAAAGCTTTGGTGGAGGATTACGGTGTAAAAGTAGACCAGACATTACACAAACAAGTGCTTGAAAGAAACAGCCAGTTTAAGTCGGCTCCGTATAGCGGATTTGTAAACCCTATGATTGTGCCGAAAATGAACGATGCAGGTGAGATTGAAAGTTTCAGCATTGAACAACCAGATACGTTCGAATCGCAAATGTTACAATACAGTAAAGATTATGGCTATTTGAAAGGCATGTAATCTTAGTAAAGTTTATAAATAGAAAAACCTCCTTGTGGCTATAGCAAGGAGGTTTTTTGTTGTAATTAAATGTATGTTACAACAGTTGGAATATGGTACAGCCGCCATCGCTAACGCTTACACTTCCATTCCAAGTTCTGTCACTACAACTTCCAGAGAACGAATAGGTTCCAGGGGTTACGTTGTTGAAGTTTCCACCTCCGAAGGTTTCATCACAACTATTAGGGCCACCTTGAATATATCCTGAGATGGTTGTTGATCCTAATCCGCTTACGGTAAGGCTAATATTTCCGCAGCCAAAATCTTTGTTTACCCAAAACTTGATTCTTCCGGGATCAGGGCCTCCGCCTCCGCCGCCTCCGCCGGAGCCACCGCCACCGCCAGAGCCACCGCCACCGCCAGAACCGCCTCCACCACCAGAGCCGCCTCCACCACCAGTAGAGATAATTTGTAAGTTTTCAACCAAGACCACATCACATTCTTGCGGACTTAGATTTACAGTTCCTTCACGAACTTCGTCTCCGCCATTTCCTACAGCTCTCACTACGTGTGAGCCAGAGTCGAAAATACGACCGGGGTTTTCGGGAGCACCACAAAAGGCACCGTTGGGAAAATAAACACTTAAACGGCCAATAGATTCGCCATCAATGTAAATGTCGTACTCATTGTTAAGATCTACTTCAGATCCTACATCAATTTGTCCTTTCTCGCGACCACCATAAAGGTAAGCACAGGAACCATCGTCATTAACAGCTTCACTGTTGTAATTGTCGCTTAATGGGTCTGTACAGCCTGAGATGGGTTCGTCTTCTTCACAGTTTACGAGGAGAAGACTTAAAAATAGTAAGCTGAGTAATTTTAAAGTTTTCATAGGGGGGTTATGTATGGTTAATAATTGAGTTCAAAAATATGCGATTGACCATCTGGCGACAATACCCATTAGAGGGTATATTTAGATTGTTGTAAATCCAATTGGCGTTCGTTTATATGTTTTTTTGGGTGTATTGAAAAGCGGTTTCCTTAAGTTTACCGCTGCCGGTGAGCCCTAATTTTTTTATAATGTTTTTTCGATGGGTGGCGACAGTAGCACTGCTAATATTTAGAATAGTCGCGATTTCTTTCGAATTAAAACCGATGCCAATTAGGTTGAAAATTTGCGTTTCACGCGTAGATAGTGTAGGAGTGTTGGGTAGCTTTTTTTCAACCAACAGTAAGAGATAGAGGGTCTTATCGATAAGCTCCTTGTTGGCAGACATGTTTTTAACTGCTCTGAATACAGCAATCGTGTCTTCGGTAGTGAGTTGTGTGTTATTTTTTTCAGCCAACTTTATGGCAGAGATAATCTGTTGGGTCGGGGTCATGTTTCAAATGTAACCACTGCTTACCCATATATGAAATACCCGATGAGGGGTATTTTTGCTAAAAATCGTACTTTCTTTCTAACGCATAACGCAATAATTCTCCCTTGCCTGAGAGTCCCAACTTGCGTATCATGTTTTTTCTGTGTTTTTCAACGGTCGAAACAGCCGTAAAACGGATTGCTGCAATTTCACTGGTAGATTTACCTTCTCCTATAAGTACTAAAATTTCACGTTCGCTTTTAGAGAGAATACTTTTAGAAGTTGTTTTTTGGGTATTAGGTTGAAGCAGGTCTGGCGGTATGTTCTTGTCGAAAAACGTTTCTCCACAAGCAACAGCTCGAATCGCATTAAGTACTTCTTCTAAGGGTGAATTTTTAAGCAGATAGCCCTTGGCTCCAGCTTGGATCATCTGGGTAACAGCGTCTTCTTGGTCGAACATACTAAAGGCGATGACATTTGTTTTAGGATAGTGTTTTTCAATCTGTTTGGTAGCCGTCACTCCGTCCATTTTGGGCATTTTAATGTCCATGAGCACAATATCGGGTTCAGATTTTTTTACAATGTCAATCAGGGCTTCCCCGTCGTTAGCCATGCCGATAATGGTGATGTCATCTTCATATTTTAGCAATAATTCAATTCCGTCTACAAGCGACTGGTGGTCTTCTGCAATGGCTACTGTAATCATAAGGGGATATCGATTAAAATGTTAGTTCCTTTTCCTAGGGTGGTGTCTACTTCCATAGTTCCTTCTAGATGTTCAATGCGTTTCTCTATGCTTGAGAGTCCCATGCCTTCTTTCTGCGGAAGGTGGCGCGCATCAAACCCCTTTCCGTTGTCTTCTACAATTATGTTAAGTGAATCTTCGTACTGATTTATAGAAATAGATGCTTCGGTGGCCTGTGAATGCTTAATGATATTGGTCACCAATTCTTGAATGATCCTGAATACTGAAATTTCTAGCGTATTGTCTAGACGCTCTTCCAGGCCGTAATCTTCTACCGTGATGGTTAAGCCGTTGGCACCTGAAGCACTGTTGGCTAGTTTGTGAACAGCAGGTAAAAGCCCATTCTTGGCTATGACGCCGTTGTTTTTTACATGGGCCATTCCGCGTATTTCAGCATACGCATCTTCTAGAAGTTTTCCGGTTTTGCTGAAAAGAGCATCTGTAAATTCACCTTGTTCCCGATTTTTTGAAAGATGGTGAAACTGTAATTTGGCAGCAGCCAATGTAGCCCCTACACTGTCGTGCAAATCACTTGCCAATCGTTTGCGTTCTTTTTCTTGGCCTTCTATCATGGCATCGATGGTGGTGAGTTCTTGTTCTTTTAATATTTTTTCGGTTTTTTGAATCTCCAATTCACGTTGTTGCTCTGCGATACGTTGTTTGCGTTTGGTGTTTTTAATGAAAAGGATACCAATAATTACCACGGCAATGACACTACCTCCCAAACCGATAGCAATATTTTGGGTTTTCTTTTTTTCTTGTTCCGAAAGTAAGAGCTGTTTTTCTTTTTCAGCAGTTTGATACTTCACTTCCAATTCATTAAAAAGATTATTTTGTGCGGCACGTTCAATGGCAGCCATAGATACTCTGAAATTCATACTCTCGTCGTAAGCTTGAAGGTAGTTTCCCGCAGCCGAATCGATTACCGATTTTTGATAATGCCCCAGTGATTTAAATTTAAGGTCATTACTGTTGTAATAGTTTGCTGTGGCACTATCGGTATATACTTTGGCGGCACTAAAGTTCTTTTCTTGCAGTGCAATGCGGGACATGAAACTATAAATTTGGTTTAGTCGTGTACCTTTGTAACCATACGGGATAGAATTAAGCTGGTCTCTTGCACTAAGTGCGTAGTGCCAAATGCTATCTCGTTGGTCTACTTCTTCAAAATAACTGGCAAAAACCGTTTCTGAAATTCCTCGTACGTATGGGCTATTCTGATTTTTAAAATAGTTCTTAAGAAAGGTATATGATTGAGACGACCATGCTTCGGTATTGTAATTTTTGAAATTTAAAATCAGATTAAAATAATGGTAATAGGCTTCTTCCAATTCGTCATACGCATTGGCTTTGAAATCTTCCAAATACGGCTTGTATGTTTGGTTGTTGTATAAATAATGAATGCGATGTAGTGTAAGTATTCGCTTCAGCGCTTCACCTATGAGTACTTTGTCATTGTCACGGCTTGCAATTGCCAAGGCTTGTTGGTATTCGCCCATGGCTTTAATGTTTTGGTCTAAGGTAATATAGAAGTAATAATCGCCCCAATTCAGATGGTAGAGGTAGTCGCCAAGCGAATTGTCTGCGGGCTTGTCTATAGATTTCAGACTGCGAAACTGATCACTTTCAATTTTAAAATCTTTAAAGAAATTCACTCTCCAGGTAGCCTGTGCTCTTGCTTCTTCAGGGAGATTTCCGATACTTTTTGCTGCATTGTTTAGTTCGTAATGCCTCAATTCATCAAAAAAAATGTTTGCTTGTGCTCCCAATTTGGAAGTGACAAGCAAACATAGTATCATAAAATAAAACAATCTTACCATAATTGATGGGTACGGCACCTCAGATGCTAAACGCTATAAGATATAAATATCGGCTGTTTTTTGTTTACATCGCGGGTCGTTTCTCCTGCTTTTCGTACTATTGGGCATGACATCGAGAAGTTCTTTTAAATCTTTTTCATCTACTGGTTCATCAGCGTTGGCCGATTTGAACTGCATCAAGTTTTTCATCTTGTCATTGATAAAAAAGCCAGCTTTTTCAAGCATTTCGATAGTTCCTTTATGATCCCAAATATCTTCTTCCATCATAACTTCTTCCCCGTCGCGCCACATATATTTTTCATCGAGAATTCGAGGTGTACCGTCCATAGTATTTCTGCCGGCCCCCGATAGGCTCCCATCTATTATTTTATGCAATACGTGGGTTTCAAATAGATCTCCCTCTCTTAAGATCAACTCTTTGTCGTTCAGGTTTATTTCTACTTCATCACAACTGTTTAACGGTTGTACACTAACAACCAATTCAATAACCCGCTGTGTTGAGAAATTAGCTACCATAAATTCTTTCTGCTTATCGGAAATTTTATAAATATTGATACCAACTACCGATGATATTCCCATTGTGACTGCTCCCGTATAATTCTGGAGTCGTACTGTGATCTTCCCTACATCAAATTCATGTTTATAAGTTTTTGAAGGGTCTCGAGGTGAAAATTCTGCATATAATGAATAATGGGTTCCGTGAGAAGTTTCGGTAAATATAGGATTCAAGCTTGCTGCGCCATTTGCGCTTGGGTGACTCGCGTTTCTGAGTAAAAGGTTAAATCGATGTGTTTCGTGTGCCATGGGTTAGGGATTTATAAGTTTATGTTGGTTGCAAATACGTGATTAAAATCTAAAACGTACATACCCAATACTGGGTATATTTCAAATTTTCTGTAAGCGTGCTGGTTTAGAAAGCAGTTCTTCGTGCTTCTGTTTTTCCTAGGTTGTTGCTTGCCAAGTTAACAGGAACTCTTAGAATTTGCAAATTGCCCAAATCTAAATATTATTGTATGTAGCAGCGGGTGGGGTTATTATTTTAATAAAAATTTTGCTGCCAATAAAATAAGGAAGAAGACTACAAAGCCAACCAAAACCCAGACATTCCCTTTGTAATATTTTTTATGGAGCTTTTTGTCTCTTCTGTAACTGATACCTACAATAATGACAAATGCCACAAAAAATAAAATTGCAAAAATTAATTGTCCGGTAGAAATCATGTCGCGCTTTTGAAGTATGGCAAAAATACATGTTTATTGACAATTTATGGTTAAAAAAATTATGTTGAAATGATACCGTTCCTTCATGCGATTCTATATTTTTACTGAAATTTAGTTGAAACTTCCTTCGGTTAGACACCCGCAAAATCATTCGCTATGAAAAATAAAATAAAGGCCGTCCATGAATTTCATTCGGCATTCGGACTCGGAATAAAACAAACGCCTGAAGCAGATCTTGGTATCAAGAAAAATTTATTGCGTTACGAGCTGATGCGCGAAGAAAATGAAGAATATCTTGAGGCCGCCAATGCCAATGATCTGGTGGAAGTTGCCGATGCGCTTGGTGACATGCTCTATATCTTGTGCGGAACCATCATCGAGCATGGTATGCAGCACAAAATTGAAGAAGTCTTCAACGAAATTCAACGTAGCAACATGAGTAAATTAGGCGACGATGGAAAGCCCATTTACAGAGAAGATGGTAAAGTTTTGAATGGGCCGAATTATTTTAAGCCAAATATCCAGAAGATTTTAGACATCGCTTAGTGCGTCACAACAGGGTACCTCCATCCAAACGGGTCTTCCTGAATATTGTATTGGATTTCTTTTAATTCTTTTTTGAAACGTGCAGCATAGCTGTCGCTTTGCTTTTCAATATCGTACACGGTTTCGTCATAACTAAAAGCACTCACTGGGCTTATCACCGCAGCTGTACCGCTTCCAAAAATTTCTTTCAGGCTTCCATTCTTGGCTGCTTCTAACAATTCGGTTACGGCTAATTTTCGAACCTCTACAGGAATGCCCGCACGTTCTGCCAAAGCAAGTACACTTTTTCTTGTCACTCCATCTAAAATTCGGTCACTTGTAGGAGCTGTAATGAGTTTGTCACCTATTCTGAAAAAAACATTCATGGTACCTGCTTCTTCCAAATATTTATGTTCGTTAGAATCGGTCCATACCACTTGTTGAAATCCTTTTTCTCGAGCGAGATTGGTAGGATAAAATTGTGCCCCGTAATTTCCAGCTGCTTTTGCTGCACCAACGCCGCCATCTGCCGATCGGCTAAATTCCTGAGCAATTACAACGCGTACATCGCCAGTGTAGTAGGCTTTTACAGGACAGCAGAGAATCATAAACTTATATTCGTCAGAGGGTGATGCAGACACGCCTACTTGAGTGGCCATGACAAAAGGACGAATGTATAAAGAATTGCCATCACCGCCCTGCACCCAGTCTTTGTCTAAGTTGATTAATTTATGCAGTGCCTCAAAGAAAATTTCTTTGGGGAACTCAGGGATTGCCATTCGTTTAGACGATTTGTTAATACGCTCAAAATTTTCTTCTGGGCGAAATAGGAACACATCACCTGCATCGTCTTTATAAGCTTTCATTCCTTCAAAAACTGCTTGTCCGTAATGAAAAACTTTCGCTGCTGGAGAAATAGTGAGTGGGCCGTAGGGAACAATCTTTGCGTCCTGCCATACACCATCTTTATAATCGCAAACAAACATATGGTCGGTGAAAGTATTTCCGAACGTCAGATTGTCAAAATCGACTTCTGATAACCTTGATTGTTGTACTTTTTCTATCGAAATATGTTCTATGCTAGTATTCATTGAATGGGAAAGGGTTAGGTTGTAAAATTAACGAAAAATTAGTCGTTAAAAAATCGAAAATTTTCATAAAATTGCACTATCTTAATAGACAGTACCTTAATTAAAATAACGAGATGAAAAAATTGTTTCTAGCCCTTTTAGCAGTAGCTATCTTAGGAAGTTGTAATACAAAAAATAAAGAAGTAAAAGAGGAAGTCAACGTTGAAGAAGTTGAAGAAACTGCGATGGCTTACCAATCTTTTGGTGAAAAAATCACAGATAACGAGGTGATGACCGAGGCTGAAATGTATGAGAAATACAAAAACCTAAAGCCAGGGGATACGGTAAATGTAAAATTTGCTGCTGAAGTAAAGAGCGTTTGCCAAAGTAAAGGTTGCTGGATGCGATTAGATGTGGGAGAAGAAGAAGCTATGGTAAAATTTAAGGATTATGGCTTTTTTATGCCCAAAGACATCGCTGGAGAAGAAGTAATCGTAAATGGGAAAGCTTTTATCGATGAGATGAGTGTTGATGACCAACGCCATTTTGCAGAAGATGCAGGAAAATCGAAAGAAGAGATTGCTCAAATCACAGAACCCAAGCGAACCCTTTCTTTTACTGCAGATGGTGTTTTATTGCCGGAGAATCAATAAATTTTGAAACGTGAATTCTTGCAGACGGGAGACGGTTCTGTAACCATTCACCTGCCCGATTGGAACGAGCAATACCATTCTAAACACGGTGCAATAGCCGAGGCTAAGCACGTTTTTATAAATGCCGGACTGGTACATGTATTGTCTAAAAGGCCCAATACCGAGATTTCAATCCTAGAAATCGGTTTTGGGACAGGGCTCAATGCATACATAACTTTTCTAGAATGCTGCAAAGAAAATTTCAAATGTACATATACGGGCGTAGAGGCATATCCGGTAGCGAAAGATGAAATTTCAAAGCTGAACTACCCAGAATTGCTTCAAGGTTCTGCTGAAAAGTTCTTACAACTCCATTCGGTTCCGTGGGAAGTCACCGCGAAAATTGACGATCATTTTCAACTAACCAAACGCAAGCAGTTTTTTTCAGATATTTCCGAAGAAAATACCTGCCACCTTATCTATTTTGATGCCTTTGGTGCCAGGGTACAGCCCGAACTATGGACCGAATCCATCTTCCGCAGCATGTACGCCGCATTACAACAAGGGGGCGTGTTGGTGACATACGCTGCAAAAGGGAGTGTGCGGAGGGCTATGCAGGCCGTAGGGTTTGAAGTAGAACGACTACCGGGGCCGCCAGGAAAACGCGAAATGCTAAGAGCAACCAAACGGAATGTGTCGTAAACTGCATTGTACCTACTTTTTCATACCCTTCCAATAGTTTTGGTGCTAGACTATTAATGTTGCGTTAATTGATATGGTATTCCAACTGCTTCCTTGTATATTTAAGTAACGCTATAAAAAAGAAAATGAAAATTTTAATAACTGGGGCCACTGGGCTCATCGGCACACAGCTTACTGAATACTTGCTGGAAGACGGTATCAAGGTTAATTACCTTACAACCAGCAAAGAGAAAATTGAAAATACAGAAAATCATAAGGGGTTTTACTGGAATCCTTCTGAGGGCATCATCGATACTGAAGCATTTAAGGAAGTGACGACAATTATTAATTTGGTAGGAGCCACCATAGCCAAGCGGTGGACAAAAAGCTACAAGAAAACAATCTTAGAAAGCCGTACCCAAACAGCGAACTTGATTTTCATCACGCTAAAAAACATAGATCACAACGTAACCCATTTTATTTCTGCCAGCGGCGTTAGTGTCTATCCCAGCCATAAAAACAAGCTTTATTTTGAAACTGACAAAGAGGTCGCAAATACCTTTTTAGGTGAAGTAGTAGTTGCCTGGGAAGCTGCAGCAGATCAATTTGAAACACTGGGCTTGCGGGTGGCTAAGGTAAGAACAGGTGTCGTATTTTCTAAAGATGAAGGCGCCTTCGAGAAAATAAAACAACCCATCGAAAAAGGCTTTGGGGCTCCTTTAGGCTCTGGCGAACAATGGATGTCGTGGATTCATATTGAAGACATTGCTAGTTTGTATGTACACATTCTAAAAAACGGATTGAGCGGAACCTACAATGCTGTTGCCCCAAACCCAGTAACCAACAAAAACTTAACATTTAAAATTGCAGCGGCTTTGCAGAAAAACATCTGGCTTCCCAATGTGCCTGGTTTTATGCTAAAACTAATTTTAGGTGAAATGGCCAGCCTGTTGTTAGAGAGCCAGCTGGTAAGCTCAAAAAAGATTGAAGATTCAGGGTACGAATTCCGTTTTGTGAACCTAAATTATGCAATTCATAAATTGCTTTAAAAAAAAACCGCACTATCGTTAGAGAGTGCGGTACTTTATTTTTTTGACAACTATTATTATTTTGAAGCGTGCAATTCAATTTGCAACTCCATATCGTCACTGATAAACTTATCTCCTAAATTGTCGAATACCGACTTAGATCCATAGTTTACATCCCATTTGGTACGATCTATCTTAAATTTTTCACTTTTCAAGAACATTGTGTCCCCAGGATATGAAACCGTCGCATTAAAAGATACTGGATTTGTTTTTCCTTTAATCGTTAGATTACCCTTCACAGTTGGTTTGTATTGGTCACCTTCAATACTAGTGATTTCAAAAGTGGCGGTAGGATATTCAGTTACATTAAAAAAGTCTCCTTCTTTCCCTTCCACAGTACCCATTAAGTGCGCTTCAAGATTTTCTTTTCCATCGCCTGCTTCAAGATCGGTCACAACAATACTTTTCATATCGATCGTAAAAGTACCCGCCTCAATGTTGCGGTCGTTTACCATAATCTCGCCATTAGCAAGAGAGATGGTTCCCGTATGTGTACCAGTGGGTTTGTTTCCAGACCAATTAATTACAGATTTAGCGGTATCTGCATTATAGGCTACCGCGCTTTCTTCGGCTTCGGCTGCAACTCCTACTTCTTCGTTCTTTTCTTTTGTTTCATTGCACGATGTAAAGGCAAGTCCTGTAACTACGGCAAAGGCTATTAAAATGTTTGTTTTTTTCATGGTATTTATTGTTTTGTTGGTATGGTGTCAAAATTATATGTTCTTGTACCATTTCCTCTTAAAAAAATATTAAATAAAAAAGAAGTGACATTTTGACATTTGTACTGAAATGGCAGTACTTTTGCACCGTTCAGAAAAAATGAAAATTTACGCTTTATGAGCACGAAAGAAAAAAACAATATAGAAGAGCAAGAATCTGATGTGGCTACAAAGAAGGCCCAAAATGATGCTGTTAATGATAAAGAGCAAGATGCTAATAAGAAAGAAGAATCTGTAGATGAACTTGCGGTATTAAAAGAGCAAGTAGCTTCGGAAAAAGATCGGTACTTGCGTTTGTTTGCTGAATTCGAGAATTATAAAAAGCGAACAGGACGCGAGCGTATTGAATTGTTCAAAACTGCGAGCCAAGAAGTGATGGTGGCGCTGTTGCCAATTTTAGACGATTTTGACCGTGCCTTGGCTGAAATTAAAAAGAGTGACGACGACGATCATTTTAAAGGGGTAAACCTTATTAATGTGAAACTTCGTGAAACACTAAAGTTGAAAGGACTGGAACCCATCGATACTAAAAAAGGGGAAACGTTTGACGCCGAAGTGCACGAGGCAATAACCCAAGTTCCTGCGCCAGACAAAAAGATGAAAGGAAAAATAATCGATGTGATTGAAAGAGGATATACCTTAGGTGATAAGATTATTCGGTTTCCAAAAGTAGTGATAGGACAATAATATGAAGGAAGATTTTTACGACATACTCGGAATTTCAAAGGGTGCATCTGCAGCTGAGATAAAAAAAGCATACCGCAAAAAAGCGATTGAATTCCACCCAGACAAAAATCCGGGCGACACAAAAGCTGAAGAAAACTTTAAAAAAGCCGCCGAGGCTTACGAAGTTTTAAGCGACCCAAATAAAAAAGCAAGATACGACCAATACGGTCACCAAGCCTTTGAAGGTGGCGGATTTGGCGGTGGCGGCATGAATATGGAAGATATATTCAGTCAGTTTGGTGATATTTTTGGCGGTGCTTTTGGCGGCGGTGGCGGATTTAGTGGTTTTAGCGGATTTGGAGGCGGTGGCGGAAGGCGTACCGTAAAAGGTAGTAACCTTCGCATTCGTGTGAAACTTACCCTAGAAGAAATTGCTAATGGTGTCGAGAAGAAAATAAAAGTTAAGCGCAAGAAACAAGCTCAAGGTACTACCTATAAAACATGTGCCACCTGTAATGGCGTGGGTCAGGTTACACGTATACAAAATACTATTTTAGGCCGTATGCAAACGTCTGCACCCTGTTCTACATGTGGTGGTTCAGGACAAATTATAGATAAAAAACCAGCCAATGCAGATGCACAAGGGATGCTTACAACCGAAGATACGGTGAGTATTAAAATCCCAGCCGGAGTAGTAGATGGCATGCAGTTAAAAGTAACTGGTAAAGGAAACGACGCTCCTGGCAATGGTATTGCGGGTGATTTATTGGTGGCGATTGAAGAATTACCGCACCAGAGCTTGCAACGTGAGGGCGATAACCTTCACTACGATTTATATGTTAGTTTTTCGGAAGCAGCTTTAGGAGCTTCTAAAGAAATTGATACCGTAACTGGAAAAGTGCGTATAAAGGTGGAGCCTGGAGTGCAAAGTGGTAAAATATTGCGCCTAAGAAATAAGGGAATTCCAAGTATCAACGGCTATGGTACAGGTGATTTGCTAGTGCATGTGAACGTTTGGACCCCTAAATCGCTTAGCAAAGAACAAAAAGAGTTTTTTGAAAAGATGAGCACCGATGATCATTTTCAGCCCAATCCCGAAAAGGAAGACAAGTCGTTTTTTGAGAAGGTAAAGGATATGTTTTCTTAAAGAATCGTTAATTAATTAATTTTACCTATATTTGGGTATCGCTTAGTTAAATAAGTGATATTTTTCTTTTTCATAGCAATTTTTTTCCCATCCTTAATTCATTTTGAGGGTGGGTTTTAATTTACGGAAATTCCCTGTTTTAATATTTTCGCTTCAATCAGTAACATTTCTTTGTTATATCCTACTAACCACTGTATAAAATTGCACTATAAAGTATCGCAAATTATTACAGAAGGGAGTGCAAATCGATATCTTTACATTTTGTTCGCAACGCTATGGAAAAACTACTGGTCGCAGAAAACGTCTCAAAATCATTTGGTGAATTTAAAGCCCTTAACGATGTCTCTATCGAAGTCCCCAAGGGAAGCGTATTTGGGTTGCTAGGTCCTAACGGGGCTGGTAAAACTACTTTTATCCGAATCATCAATCAAATCACCATGCCAGATACGGGAAAGGTCATTTTAGATGGCGAACCCTTGCAACCGCACCATATTCAGAACATTGGGTACTTACCTGAAGAACGTGGCTTGTACAAGTCTATGAAGGTAGGTGAGCAAGCGCTTTATCTTGCCCAATTAAAAGGGTTGTCTAAATCTGAAGCAAAACAGCGCCTCAAATACTGGTTCGACCGACTTGAAATTGGGGATTGGTGGAACAAAAAAATACAGGAACTTTCAAAAGGGATGGCGCAAAAAATTCAATTTGTGGTCACCGTCCTGCACCAACCCAAACTGCTTATTTTTGATGAACCCTTTAGCGGTTTCGACCCCATAAACGCAAACCTCATTAAAGACGAAATACTAAAACTAAGAGACGAGGGTGCCACGGTGATCTTTTCGACCCACAGAATGGAGTCTGTAGAAGAAATGTGCGACCATATTGCACTTATCAACAAATCGAATAAAATACTCGACGGTCGTTTAATTGATATAAAACGTGCCTATAAAAATAATACGTACGAAGTAGGATTGGTTACAGAAAACCACGAGAGTGTGGCTGCAGAATTAAAAGAACGATTTGAACTTTCACCTGCTACTTTTAAAACAATAAACGACGAACTGCAATACAAAATTAAAATCGATGAAACGGCTACGGCCAACGATTTGGTAGCATATCTTACCACTAGAGGACAACTTACCCACTTTGTTGAAGTGATTCCGTCTGCCAATGATATTTTTATTGAAACCGTAAAAAACAATTAAATCTTCAGCCAAATGAACCACTTATCGCTCATCATAAAACGAGAATATCTTACGAAGGTTCGTAACAAATCGTTCATTATCATGACTTTTTTAAGTCCGCTGATCATGGTCGGAATCTTTACTTTGGTAGGTTATCTATCGCAACTCAACAATGATAAAGTTCGGGTTATTTCGGTGTTGGACGAAAGTGGTCTCTTTGCCGAACAATTTGAAAGTACCGATAACTTAAAGTATGAACGGGTTGATGGGCTTGCGCTTTCCGAAGCAAAGAAAATCACCGAAGAGAATGGTAACTACGGATTACTTTTTATTCCTAAAAACAACAACATTGATGAATTAGCTAAGAGCATCACCTTTTATTCTGAAGATTCACCCTCATTGGGAACCCTAGACGACATTGAAGATGCCATCCAAGAAAAGGCAAATACCATGAAACTTACCGAAGCGGGTATTGACGCCGCACGGATAAAGGAGTTGCGCGTTAGAGTAAATACGAGGTTAGAAACGTTTAAAGGGCAGGAAACTTCGAAACTCGGTTCTGGTATTAAGCTTGTTTTTGGAGGCGCTGCAGGCTATTTGTTGTTCATGTTCATTATTATCTACGGAAATATGATCATGCGCAGTGTGATTGAAGAAAAAACCAGCCGTATTATTGAGGTGATTATTTCGTCTGTAAAACCAATCAAATTATTATTAGGTAAAATTTTAGGAACTTCTCTCGCCGGAGTTACCCAATTTTTAGCTTGGGTAATTTTGTTAGGCTTGTTTAGTGTGATTGCATCTTCTATCTTCGGAATCGACCCGGGAAGCATGCCACAACAACAAGAGGCCTTGGCCCAAGCAGATGCCGCGGGAGGTATGGAAAGTATCGTACAAGATGTTTTTGTGGAAATTAGTAATCTTCCCATTGCCAATCTGGTAGTGATGTTTTTACTATTTTTCGTAGGAGGATACTTGTTGTATGCCTCACTTTACGCAGCTATTGGCGCTGCAGTAGATAGTGAAACCGATACGCAACAGTTTATGTTACCCTTATTAATGCCATTGATTTTGGCGGTGTACGTAGGCTTTTTTACGGTAATTGATAATCCCCACGGAACGGTGAGCCAAGTGTTTTCTTACATTCCATTTACATCTCCCGTGGTAATGCTCATGCGTATTCCCTTTGGTGTACCCTTATGGCAACAAATTATTTCTGTAGTCATTTTATTTGCTACCTTTATTGGCACCGTATGGTTCGCGTCTAAAATTTACCGAGTAGGTATCTTGATGTACGGTAAAAAGGCGAGTTATAAAGAATTGGCGAAGTGGCTTAAATATTAGCAATGTTTCAAGAGACAGAAAAGGTTACCGATAAAATCCAAGAAGTTGTACAAGAAGATATTTGGGGGGCTATAAAGAGCTTCTTGGAGCTCGGATTTCATTACGGAAAAGGAGATAAAGAAATACACATCACCATCGGGCTGCTGCTTGTGGTAACCATCTCTTTCTTTGTGGCTAGTTTTCTGCTAAAAACCATTCGTAAGCTATTTACCCGAAAAATGGAAGAGGTTGATAAACTTAAATTTATCAGCGTTTTCAAATTCATAAAGTACATCACCTATGTGATTGTGGTGTTTGCTTCCCTCAGCTTTTCCGGTTTTAATATTACCCCTTTCTTGGCAGCGTCGGCAGCACTGCTAGTAGGTTTAGGATTGGCACTCCAAGAGCTTTTCCAAGACATCATTGGCGGTATTTTTATCATCATCGACAAATCGTTGTTGGTAGGTGATATCATTGAGGTAGAAGGCAAAGTGGGTCGTGTTATTGATATAAAATTGCGTACTACCCGGGCCATTACAAGAGATGACAAAATCATTATCATACCCAACCATAAGTTTATAACCGACCTTATTTACAACTACACCCAGAACCATCGCTCTACACGCGAATTTGTTCGTGTTGGGGTGGCGTACGGTAGTAATACTGAAATGGTTCGGGAGCTACTTCTGCAAAGTGTTGCCAAACAAAGCGGCGTTCTTAAAAGTCCGAAACCTTTCGTACTCTTCGAAGATTTTGGAGATTCGGCCTTGGTGTTTAGCATCCACTTTTTTATAAGCGATAGCTTTGTAGACCCAAAAATTAAAAGCGCTATCCGATTTACGATAGACAGTCTGTTCCGAGAAAACAATGTCACCATTCCATTTCCGCAACGCGATGTGCATTTGTTTACGCAAGCTGGAATAAAGTCTGAGTAAAGGTGTTCTCCTTATTTTATGACAACGCTAACAATGCGTTTGCTATAGGTTGCTTATTTTTATCACGAACTAATAATTAGAATGCTTAATGCCCAACATAAAATCATTATCAAGAACATGTTGCCTGATCATGGCCTTGTTCTTTGGCATAGTCACTTACGCCCAATTAACAGACATTGCGAGAATTGAATATACCTATTTTCCTCAAGACGATTCAGACAATACCTTTAGCAGGTTTCGGGCTTTTTTTAATGTTCCTGTTCAATTAGACGATGATGCGTACCTCGTTCCTGGCTTTGAGTATAGAAACGTGAATGTAGAGCTAGGAGAGCCTGTTCCATTTAATAAATCAGACAAAGAACATTTTCAAAACTTTACCCTCACACTCGGTTTTACAGACAAGCTTGATAGTGGGTGGCGGTATGCAATTCAAGGAGAAGCGAGATTGGCCTCAAATTTCGAATCAAAAATGGTGTCTGATGACTTAATTTTTGGAGGTAGTTTCTATTTTATTAAAGACAGAACAGGTAGAACTAGCGATAATCTGCCAGAAAAACCTTGGCGATTGGTGCTAGGGATTAATTATTCAACCACAGCAGGACGTCCATTTCCATTACCTTTTGTAAATTACTACCGCGAATTTGCACCAAAGTGGTCATTCGGATTGGGAGTACCAAAATCGAATTTAAAATATGAATTTATACCAAACCATCAATTACAGTTATTTGCAACCCTGGATGGTTTTTTCGCCAATATTCAAGAAAATGCACCTATTGAAGGTACAAATTTAATAGGTGAAAATATTTCAATGATCGTCGCACTTGCCGGAATAGGATACGATTGGGAGTTTGCAGACCACCTTGTTTTTTATGTCTATGGCGGACATACTTTTATAAACGACATTCGTTTGCGTGATGGAGATGGTAACGATGTCTTTACTATAGATGACCAAAACAATTTTTATGCCCGTGGTGGTATAAAACTTAAAATATAAACATGTCTAAAATACTAATAATTGAAGACGAAGCAGCTATTAGACGCGTGCTTGTAAAAATACTCACCGAAGAAAACGATGCCTATCAAGTTTCCGAAGCAGAAGATGGCCTTGAGGGAATTGAGCTGATAAAAAAAGACGATTACGACTTGGTGCTATGTGATATAAAAATGCCCAAAATGGACGGCGTGGAAGTCCTAGAAGCCATCAAAAAAATTAAACCCGAAACACCTATCGTGATGATTTCTGGTCATGGCGACTTAGATACCGCAGTAAACACCATGCGTTTGGGGGCATTCGATTATATTTCGAAACCGCCAGATCTCAATCGATTGCTGAATACTGTACGTATCGCGCTAGACCGAAAAGAACTGGTAGTAGAGAACACCCGCCTTAAGAAAAAGGTGAGTAAAAACTACGAAATGGTGGGCGAAAGTGACGCCATCGTGCATATTAAAGATATGATCGAAAAAGTAGCCCCTACCGAAGCTAGGGTGCTCATTACGGGCCCTAACGGAACGGGTAAAGAACTGGTGGCGCATTGGTTGCATCAAAAAAGTGATCGCTCTAAAGGACCGATGATCGAGGTAAATTGTGCCGCTATCCCGAGCGAACTCATTGAAAGTGAACTTTTTGGTCATGTAAAAGGTGCTTTTACTTCAGCCAATAAAGACCGAGCAGGTAAATTTGAAGCCGCCAACGGTGGTACTATTTTTTTAGATGAGGTTGGAGACATGAGTTTGTCGGCGCAAGCAAAAGTACTGCGCGCCCTGCAAGAAAATAAAGTACAGCGCGTGGGTAGCGACAAAGACATAAAAGTAGACGTTCGTGTACTTGCGGCAACGAACAAAGATTTAAAAAAGGAAATTTCCGAAGGAAACTTTCGAGAAGACCTCTACCATCGTTTAGCGGTAATCTTGGTAAAAGTTCCGGCCTTAAACGATCGAAGGGATGATATTCCAATTTTAGTTGAATATTTTACGGAAAAGATCGCCAATGAACATGGTACGGCACAAAAGAAGTTTTCAGACAATGCGCTCAAAAAATTGAAACAATACGATTGGACGGGAAACATACGCGAACTGCGGAATGTGGTAGAACGCCTTATCATTCTCGGCGGTGCCGAAGTGAGCGAAGAAGACGTGAAATTATTTGCAACTAAATAAATATGGATTCAATAAACCATTCGGAATATCGAGTAAAAGGAACCGTAGCAATTTCAGATTTTAAGAGCTTTGAAGATTTTGGTGCTTCCAAGAAAAAACTAGAAAAAGAGCTTGAAGATACCCGCGAAAAGCTAGGCGATTTGCAAGATACACTGTACGCCCATGGGAAATACGCCGTATTGGTTTGTTTACAGGGAATGGATACAGCGGGAAAGGACAGCCTGATTCGTGAAGTATTCAAAGATTTTAACGCCCGTGGTGTTGTGGTGCATAGTTTTAAAGTGCCTACCGAATTGGAGAAAAATCACGATTATCTTTGGAGACATTACATAGCCTTACCCGCGCGAGGTAAATTTGGCGTTTTTAACAGAACCCATTACGAAAATGTCTTGGTGACACGCGTACATCCCGAATATATCCTAGGTGAAAATTTACCTGATGTAAATACCAAAGAAGATATTAATGAAGCCTTCTGGGATCGTAGATTTGAGCAAATCAATGCCTTTGAAAAAACCATCGCACAAAATGGTACACTTATCTATAAATTCTTTTTGAATGTTTCAAAAGAAGAACAAAAAAATAGACTCCTACGAAGGTTAGACAAACCCAACAAACGCTGGAAATTTTCGCCAGGCGATTTGAAAGAACGCAAATTGTGGGACATGTACATGAAGTGTTACCAAGAGGTGCTAAACAGGACGTCGTTTGACCATGCGCCATGGTATGCCATACCAGCCGATAACAAACCAGCAGCAAGACTTCTGGTGGCATCCATTCTCTTAAACGAACTAAAACAATACAACGATATAAAAGAACCTGAATTAGATGCCGATTTGAAGGAACGTCTTCAAGAGTTTAAAGACCAACTACAAAACGAATAAAAAGTCAGTTCCTGTAATTATCAGTACATTTAATCGTTTCTCTATCGGTGCCATTGGTACAGAACTTAACTATAAAAACAGCTATCGCGAACTTTTCTATTATGAAACATATACTCATTGCATTCTTTTCAGTTTTTACCTTACATACTGCCTTCGCCCAAAAGGTGAACCAGGCAGACTCGCTCCAATTGCGAAACATCTACGATATGGCGCTGCTTAACGGTAAAAGTTACGATTGGTTAGACTACCTCTCTAACGAAATAGGCGGTAGACTTTCTGGTTCTGTACAAGCAGACCGTGCCGTTCGCTATACCGAAAAAGAACTCAATAAACTTGGGCTTGACAAAGTATGGTTACAACCTGTGATGGTGCCAAAATGGACACGCGGATTTAAAGAATATGCCTATATCGAAACCGCCCCAGGAAGGACCAATGTTGTCAATATTTGTGCCCTTGGCGGTTCTGTTCCCACCAATGCAACAGGGTTAAAGGCGGAGGTGATTGAAGTTCAAAACTTTGAAGACCTTGAACGCTATGGTCGCGACCAAATTGAAGGAAAAATAGTGTTTTATAACCGCCCTATGCAAGCCAACCTCATTCATACGTTTGAAGCCTATGGTGGTTGTGTAGATCAACGCTATGCTGGTGCCATGGAAGCTGCCAAATATGGCGCTGTTGGTATTGTGGTGCGTTCTATGAATCTACGCCAAGACGATTATCCGCACACTGGTGCCATGAGCTATGGTGATACGCCTCCCGAGCAACGAATTCCTGCCTGTGCCATTAGTACGAACGATGCCGATTACCTCAGCAATGCTCTTGCAATTAAATCTGATCTGAAATTTTACTTCAAGCAGAGTTGTAAAACCCACGAAGACGTAGAATCGTTTAACGTGATTGGCGAAATAAAGGGAAGCGTATACCCAGATAAATACATTATTGTTGGTGGCCATTTAGATTCTTGGGATCTCGGTGACGGTTCGCACGACGATGGTGCGGGTTGTGTACAATCTATGGAAGTATTGCGTTTGCTGAAAGAAACCAACTACAAACCAAAACACAGCATTCGCGTTGTGCTGTTTATGAATGAAGAAAACGGTTTGCGCGGTGGAAGAGAATACGCAGCACAAGCAGCCTTGAAGAAAGAAAAACACATTTTTGCCTTAGAAAGTGATGCTGGCGGATTTACACCACGTGGATTCTCATTTGATACCGACGATGAAAATTTTGCCCATATTGAAAGCTGGAAACCACTGTTTAAACCGTATCTCATCCATTATTTTGAACAGGGTGGAAGTGGCGCAGATATTGGTCCGCTTAAAGATGGCACCGTAGTTCTTGCTGGATTGCGTCCAGATTCGCAACGGTATTTCGATTATCACCACGCGGCCAACGATACTTTTGATGCAGTGAACAAACGCGAACTCGAACTTGGAGCCGCTACCATGACAAGCTTAATTTACTTGATAGATAAATACGGTATCAAGAATGAAATGAGCGAAGTAAAAAATTAAATATGAGCTTCCTCACGGCAGAATGGCGCAGATTGGCATTGGCAAACTACGAAGTAGATCCTGCGGTGTTACAACCGTACCTTCCCTATAAAACTGAACTCGATACCTTTAATGGAATTTGTTACGCAAGTCTAGTAGGTTTCCTATTCAAAAATACGAGGGTTTTAGGCCTAAAAATACCGGGGCACATACATTTTGAAGAAGTTAATTTACGATTTTACGTACGTTATAGATCTGGTGACCAATGGAAGCGGGGCGTGGTGTTTGTAAAAGAAATTGTGCCCAAGCACGCCATATCGTTTGTGGCAAATACACTCTATAACGAAAAGTATGAAACGCGAAAAATGGAGCATACTTGGAAGCAGGAGCAAGGTGAACTATTTACACAATACCGCTGGAAAAACGGGAGCGATTGGTTTTCTTTTTCGGTTACTTCGGAAACTGAGGCACAACCCATTCCAGAAAATTCAGTAACTGAATTTATCACTGAGCACTATTGGGGCTACAACAGAACAGGCGCTCGCAAAACTACCGAGTACGAAGTCACCCACCCAAAATGGAACGCCTACAACGTCAAAAACTACAATATTGAGGCCGACTTTGCCAAAGAATATGGAGAAGCTTTCGGGTTTCTAAACCACACAGCACCGCGCTCAGTGCTATTGGCAGAAGGCTCTCCCATTACCGTAGAAGGAAAGCGAATGATTCGCTAATCACCACCAAACCACAAAAAACTTTTCTAAGGCACTTTCGGTTTTTTTGTAGACCAAGGGCGACCGCCGTTCGTGCATGCATTTTTTAAGATACACAAGGGCGTCTTCGTACGTATACCAATTGCTGAGTTGTGCAGGTGGTAGTAACCATTCTTTTTTCTGCGGAAAAGCGTATTGGGCGGTAGGGTGTTCGGTGAATTCAGATGGGGTGATGTACGTTCCTACTACGCACTTGCGGAAATTTTCTGGCAGTGCATTGCGTTTTACCCCTTTCGGAAGGAATAGAAATGCTTTTAAGCAGAGTTGTTGTTCAACGTGGGTCGCTGCAATGGCCAGCGAATCTAATACGGCCTTTGTTTCAGGCGCAAAGAGCATCGGGAATTGCTTGCTTTTTAGCTTTTCCAGTTTGTCAATCAGTCGATCTTTTCGGTTGGGGCCAATCCATTGCTGTATCAAGTCAGAACCTAAACCTTTGTCGAGCAAATAAAATTTACAAGCCAACTCCACGTGCAGCACTTCTTCCGTTTTTGCGTCTTGCACCAAATAATCTAATTCTCCCAAAGTTTCTTCCTCACCATGTATCTGTACATTTGAAGCCAAAAGTTGGTAGGCTGTAGATTGGTTCAACACATGTTCGAAGAGAAACTCGGCTTGTTTCCCCAATAATTTTTCAGACGGAAACTTCACTTCGGAAATTTCCGCAGCAAGGCTCACCACCGAAAAAGGCTTAAACGAGAATGTTTCCGAAGAAACATCTAGTTCGGGAGCATTGCAGAAATATGAGAGTGGGTTCGATTTCAAATTAGCAGGTAAAAGATCCGTCACAAAAAATTTCAATCGCCACCCACAACACTATGTTCAACAGAATCCATACGGCAGGCACCAAACTTAAAATGAGGGCTGCCTTGTGTTTCTGTTTGGCAAAAAAGACCCATGATAAAATGATTATAAGCACCACAACCACGGGGTAACTTAGTAATGCCGAAGCTACAGCTATGGTCCATGCACTGCTTGTTGCCCCGGGAGCATCGAACATCATGGGCGAGAACATGGCGAGGAACAATGCGGGAAATAACGATAAAAACCAGACAATACTGATTATGATGAGGTACATACGGAGATTGTTTCGTCTGTTTTCCATGGTGCATAATTAAAACGGGGCAAGCCCTGCGTTCTCAGGGATGGTTTTTCTAACTTTGTCCAAAAGTACGCAAACTTGCTTAGCCAGTATACCAAAGAGTTTAAATACAATTTCAAGTTGGCCACCCCAGTTATTTTGGGGATGTTGGGGCATACGGTGGTGCAATTGGTAGATAACATCATGGTGGGGCAGCTGGGTACTGCAGAATTGGCTGCCGTCTCGTTGGGGAATAGCTTTATGTTTATAGCGATGAGCCTAGGGATTGGTTTTTCTACAGCCATCACCCCCTTGGTAGCCGAAGCCGATGGCGAAAATAACTTTGCATCGGGTAAGTCGGCTTTTAAACACGGGCTCTTTTTGTGCAGTGTGCTGGGGATACTATTGTTTTTAATGGTGTTTACAGCAAAACCTATCATGTACGCCATGAACCAACCGCCAGAAGTGGTAGACTTGGCCATGCCGTATCTAAATTTGGTGGCAGTGTCGTTAATTCCGTTGATTGTTTTTCAAGGATTTAAACAGTTTAGCGACGGATTATCACTTACGAAATACCCCATGTATGCTACCATTGCTGCCAATGTGGTGAATATTATCCTGAACTACATTTTTATTTTTGGAAAGTTTGGTATGCCTGCCCTTGGTGTGGTAGGTGCAGCCATCGGAACTTTGGCATCTCGTGTGATTATGGTGGCTTATTTATGGTATGTGTTGTCGCAACATTACAAAGCAAGAGACTATGTGCGAAATATCAAAATCTTTACGCTCTCAAAACAAATGCTGAAAAAGCTACTCGGATTGGGGTTTCCGTCTGCATTACAAATGTTTTTTGAAGTCGCCATTTTTACCTCGGCTATTTGGCTCTCCGGAATTCTAGGTAAGAATCCGCAGGCAGCCAACCAAATCGCATTGAATGTATCATCGATGACCTTTATGGTAGCCATGGGATTTGGAGTTGCGGCAATGATTCGAGTGGGAAATCAAAAAGGATTGAAACGTTTTCTAGAATTGCGCCGTATAGCGCTGTCTATTTTAGTACTCTCTACCTTGCTTGCGGTGGTCTTTGCGATCATTTTTGTGTTGTTTCATGAAGCTTTACCCAAACTATATTTAGATTACGATAACGAATTACTATTTGCAGATAACTTCCAAGTGGCCAGGATTGCTGCAAAGTTGCTGCTCATCGCGGCTATTTTTCAGATTAGCGATACGGTACAAGTCGTGGCGTTGGGCGTATTACGCGGAATGCAAGATGTGAAAATTCCAACGGTGATTACGTTTATTGCGTATTGGCTCATTGGCTTTCCTGTGATGTGGTATCTGAGCATGCGATCAGATTATGGGAGTTCAGGAATTTGGATTGGGCTATTGGCGGGATTAACCGCATCTAGTATCATGCTTTCATTGCGTTTCCATTTTCTATCGCGTAAATTGATCGAGGCGAACCCGACCGTGCCTATTTCTGAAACACCACCCGATTAATTTATGTAATTTTACCAAAACGTTTTGAACACAACCCTATGGAGCTCCCGAAATATATTTTAGGCGATAACACCGATTATCCAACTGCTATTTTTGTGATTCATACTGAATTTCCACGCTTTGTGATCAACCTTGAAAACGATGAGGTGGAGTGGTTGGAAGAATTTGACAATCACGATCAAAAGGAATTGGAGACCGAAACAGAAAACTACATCAAGGAAGCTACCGAATTTTATGATCGGGAAGTAGCGCGCTACGGAGATGATTGAACAACTGCTCGAATACGACACCGAACTATTTTTGTTCTTAAACAACCTGGGCACCGAATCTTGGGATGGTTTTTGGCGTGTTGTTACCGAAAAGTGGTCTTCAATCCCGTTGTACGTGGTGTTACTTTTTTTAATTTATAAGCACTATCAACTAAGAGGTACGGTCATTATTGTAATCACGGCAGCGTTGCTCATTACGGCAACCGACCAATTGGCCAATTTATTTAAATATGTATTGTTTCAACGGCCAAGACCTTGCCGTGTTGAAGCTTTACAAGATATGATGCGTTTTGTGGCAGATGGCTGTGGCCGCTATGGCTATTTTTCGGCACACGCTGCCAGCAGTATGGGTGCTGCTGTGTTTCTCGGATTGCTACTTCAAAAATGGTACAGGTATTTGCCATTTCTGTTGCTTTTTTGGGCAGTGATGACGGCGTACAGCCGTATTTATCTAGGCGTTCACTATCCGTTAGACATTATCACGGGTATGTTTTTTGGCGGATTGCTAGGGTGGGGGTTTTATAAACTTCAAAAGCAAGCTAGGCGTAAGTTTAACGCTTAAAAACCACATACAAATCCCGCCATAACCTTGGTCGGTGTGTGCGGGATCCCGGTGCGTTGGGGTTCATGTCGTAACGCTGCACTTTTTCTATGGAATACCCTTCAAATTTCTTTTTGAAATTATCTACATCATCTTCAGAAACCAGCACACCAAAAATTGGTTCTTGGGGTAAATGTTCTGTGCCAAAATTTAGAATCACTGGGATGGGTTTTCCGTAGTCCCAAATCATTTCAGGAGTAAAATAGGAATATTCGTAAACAGGCATGTCATTATTTTGGGCTTGCCAATTGTTTAATTCTGAAAGGGAGCGGTATTCAGGATTTACGGTAAGGGCCTTCGCCATAGGCATCCCAAAGCACATGATCACCGCAATAAAAACGATGGTCCCGTAAAAAACGGGACGTATCTTTTTCCGAAGCAATTTTCCGAAGATAAATATACCTACACTCGCTAAGCTTACTGAAAGCAAAATATACCAGACCCAATATCCGTCTATGTTCTCTTTCAACACAAAATAACCCCCAATTGGAAAAACCATACCGATACACGCAATGAGCCCAAAATTGAAATACACTGGGATGGTCTCCCGTTTGTCTTTCAACTTTTTAAATTTCAGAAAAAGGTATTCTATGTAGTATGCTGTATTTAAAGCTAAAGGAATGAGCACGGGTAGTAGGTATCGTGACTTTTTTTCGGGAATGATAGAGAGCAGCACCACCGAAGCCATGGTCCATAAAAAAGTAAACAAATATCCTTTTTTATCGCTCACCCGATTTTTGAGATAGGGGTAGAGCAGCCCGATAAAGGCGGGGATGGTCCACACCCCACTTTGGGTAAAAAAGCTCCAGTAGTAATAAAAGGGTCGAACGTTGTAACCCGTCCAATTACTGGTTTCACGACGGGTAATTTCGGCCACTGCCTCAGGATCGAAGGTGTAGGTATACCAATACCACCAACCAGAGAGCGCAACGGAAACTATGAGAAACAACACTAACGGGAGGATGCGTTGTTTCATTTTTTTGTATTTAAATACAATTCCGAAGGAAATTAGGAAAGGCAGCAGTAGTGCATACATAGAAACGGGCCCTTTGCTCATAAACGAAGCCCCAAAAAACAAAGCGGCTATCAAGATGTGCCGATATTTATCAGTTTCCGAAGTAAAGAAAATATAGAGTTGATAGATACATACCATCATGAACGCATGGGTAAATATATCCCATTGGCCATTTCGCCCAGAAAACACAATGTAGAACGAGGTTGCCAGAATAAGCGACCCTACAAACGCTAGTGTTCTATTCTTGCTGAAACGTACGGTGAAAGTATAGGTGGTCAGCACCAAAAGCAGGGTGACCAACGCCGCTGGCAAACGCATGGCGGTTAGGCTTTTTAACCCGAAAATAGCACCAGAAATTGCTGTAAGCCATGTGGGTAGGGGTGGTTTTTGATAACGGGGTTCACCGTTTAGCGTAGTGAGCAACCAATTTCCATCGTCTAGCATTTCGCGGGCTGTAGCAAAATTTCGTGCTTCCATGATGTTCACAAAAAGCGCATCTAGATTTACAAAGAAAATAGCAATGCACGCAATGCAGAGCAGCAGGATATGATTGTTTTTTAGGTTACGCATTGGCTTGTTTTTTCCAAATGAATATATTCCGTACGTAAATAATGAGTCCTGCGATATGGCCCACAAAAAGCACCGGATCTTTCCTAAAAATCGCGTAGGTTAATATAAGCGAAGCACCAAGAACACTCATGCGCCAAAAACCGACGGGTAGTTGTGATGTCTTGGTTTTTTCAGAATAGAGCCATTGGTATACAAAGCGTAGGGTAAATATCAACTGTGAAACAATGCCCAAAATCAGCAACCAAACCGGGATGCTTTCGTTGCGAAACAATTGGTCCAGATCGTATTCGCCATTGTTGTACGAATACACCACTACAAAAACAGGGAAGACCAATAAAAATAGTTGGAACCATTTAGGCGATTTCTTCCATTCGCCTTGCCATTGTAAGTTCCTTATGTAGATGTAATAGGTAAGTGATTGGCCCAACATGATGGCAAAGTCGTTTCTGGCATATCCGTAGACAAACAATAAAAAAGAGGCAAAGAGGCTCAGTTTCCAAAATATAGATGGAGTAATGACCCGTTTGTTCTTTTCCGAAAGAAACCATTGCAATAGCAAACGGCCAGAAAATAAAAGCTGTGCTAAGAAACCGATGGTGTATACCAGCCAATCGTTCATCCTTTCGATTTTACTTCGTAGTTGATGTACTTTTTCTTCATCCAAACATACGCAAAGCAATCCATTAACGGACCTAAAAGCCGGTTCCATAACCCAAATTTCGCGGTACCTGCCACTCTCGGAAAATGCTGAACAGGGACTTGAAGCACCTTACCATTTTGAAGCAAAATCATAGCAGGTAAAAAACGATGCAGCCCTTTAAACATTGGGATTCGCTTGGCATAGTCAGTTTTAATCACTTTTAGTGGGCATCCGGTGTCGTCCATCCCATCGTTGGTAAAAGCCCTACGAATGCTGTTTGCAATTTTGGAAGACATATTTTTTACAAATTTGTCTTTTCGATTAGCGCGCACGCCGGTAACGAGATCGTATGCTCCAATTCGTTCGAGCAGCAAATTAAAATCTTCTGGGGCCGTTTGCAGGTCGCTGTCTATATAACCCAATAAGGGAGTCTCTACATGGTCGAACCCCGCTTTTATCGCAGCACTAAGTCCGCGATTTTCTTTAAAATTGATAAAATGAAACGCCTCGTTGCGCTGGCAGATGTCTTCAATTAGTGCTTGACTGTTATCTTTAGAACCGTCATTTACAAACAAGATGCTCGTTTTTTTTGTGGCAATTTTAGTGAAAGCCAACAATTCTTTTTCTACACGGTCAAGATTTTCTTCTTCGTTATAGACAGGAACGATAATGGTAAATTGGTATGGTAGCACAGGGCGATATTTACGTGCAAAAGTATTGTTTTTTTTGGAGTGTAAACAGTTTGCAAATGCCTTCTGGGGTCTATTTGCTAAATTAAATGCTGCAAGGGTCTTAAATAAACTGCCAAAACTTTATTTTTGAAACTTGAACTTTCACAACTACGCATGAAAATACTTGTTACAGGAGCTGCTGGTTTTATTGGGTCCCATACTGCTGAAAGGTTACAATCTTTAGGGCATACCGTGGTTGCTGTCGATAATTTTTCAGATTATTACGATGTTTCCCTGAAACGAAAAAATGCAACTATGCTTGCTGATAAAGGTATTTCTGTGGAAAATTTAGACCTTCGAACTGACAGTCTTGCAGCGCATATTACGGAAGAAACCGACGCAATTTTTCATTTTGCCGCGCAACCGGGAATTTCTGCCACAAGTACTTTCGAATCGTATTTAAGCAATAATATTCTCGCTACACAGCGCATGCTAGATGTAGTGGAAACATTAGACCACAAGCCCTTTTTTGTGAATATAGCAACATCTTCGGTGTATGGTCTGCATGCAACCTTAGCTGAAGACGAAGCGCCCCTTCCTGCAAGTTGGTACGGGGTCACCAAATTGGCCGCAGAGCAATTGGTGTTGGCGTATGCACGACGCGGATTGCTTACAGGAACTTCCTTGCGACTGTATTCGGTGTATGGGCCGCGCGAACGACCTGATAAACTCTATACGCGATTGATAGATTGCGGACTCAACAACAAAGCTTTTCCGTTGTACGAGGGGAGTGAAAAGCACCTTCGCAGTTTTACATACGTGCAAGATATTGTAGATGGTATAGTGAGTGTTTTGGAGCACCAACGCATTTGTAACGGTGAAATTTTTAACTTAGGTACGGAGGAAGAAAACACTACCGCTACTGGAATTGCAACTGTTGAAGCGATATTGGGAACCAGCATCCAGGTTGAGAACAAGCCAGCTAGACCAGGTGACCAATCGCGCACCAAGGCCAATATTGATAAAGCTAGAAAACTCCTGAATTACAATCCGACTACGGGGTTAAAAGAAGGTTTGGAGGCACAGGTAGCTTGGTTTAAGAAGAGCTTTTGTTAAGACTAAGAATTATTTCTGCAGCCTGAAACGGTGTTACTTTTCCTTGATGTAAAAGTTCAATTTGTTCTTCAAGCGCATTTTTTATGGTTGCGTTTTCATAAAAATCACTTTTCAGTCTATTCTCGATCGTTTGTAGGAGCCAGAATTTATTTTGTTCCATTCTTTTCCGCTGAAAAAAATCAGTTTCTTTTGCTTCGGAAATATATGTGTTAATAAGATTAGCGATTTCAGCAATACCCTCATTATTTAGTGCCGAACAAGTCACCGTCTTTGGGGTCCAACCATTTGCTTTAGGCGGATATAAATGCAGGGCTTTGTTGAAAGATGCCTTCGCCAATTTAGCAGCTTTTACATTCGCTCCATCGGCTTTATTAATGGCGATGGCGTCTGCCATTTCCATAATGCCACGTTTAATGCCCTGAAGTTCGTCTCCAGCACCAGCCAATTTCAGCAATAAAAAGAAATCGGTCATAGAATGAACAGCCGTTTCACTTTGTCCCACTCCAACGGTTTCTATAATAATGACATCAAAACCTGCCGCTTCGCAAAGGATAATGGCTTCACGTGTTTTACGAGCCACACCGCCTAAGGAAGTGCCACTTGCCGAAGGTCTGATATACGCGTTCGGGTTGTTTACCAAACGTTCCATACGGGTTTTATCGCCCAGAATACTGCCTTTACTTAACGAACTACTCGGGTCTACCGCGAGTACTGCCACTTTTTTTCCTTGGCTTGTAAGGTGCATCCCCAACTGTTCTATAAATGTACTTTTGCCAACGCCGGGAACGCCCGTGATACCGATGCGAATACTCTTATTGGCGTGTGGTAGACAGGATTCTATGAGTTGTTGTGCTTTAGGTTGGTGTTTTGGTGCCGTACTTTCAATAAGGGTAATCCCTTGACTTAGGGAAGCGATGTTCCTTTCGAGGATTCCTTTTAAAAGCGTTTCGGGAGAAATGACTGTAGTTCTATTTTTCTGAATGGTTTTAGCAGCGGTCTTCGATATGAAATCGGGTGTAGGTACACCGTCTTTCTCATGAAGTATTTTAGATTGTTTGGGTTGCTTTGCCATCATTGAAATTTATGACAAATTTATGAATCCACATTTCTTTAAGCACATTTTCGTTGGTATATTGACTTGTATTAATTTAAAAATAGAGATATGAAAACCTTATATGAAACAACTTCAACCGCTGTAGGAGCAAGAAACGGACACGTTAGCTCTGAAGACGGTCCCATAGATTTTAACTTATCTGTACCAAAATCGATGGGAGGAGATGGAGGTGACGGCGCAAACCCTGAGCAATTTTTTGGAGCGGCGTATGCGGCTTGCTTTGGCAGCGCAATTGAAGCTGTTGCCAAGGATAAAGGGATAGCGGTTGATACTGGCGAAATCAGCGTAGCAGCAACCATTGGATTTTGCAAAGATGACGATGGATTTTTCTTGGAAGCTACATTAGACTGTTACATTCCTGATGTTGATAAAGAAACTGGTGAGGATTTGGTGAATGCGGCACATGAAATTTGTCCGTTTTCTAAAGCTACCCGCGACAATATTACTGTAACATTAAATCTGTTAATGGATGAATAAATCCGTTCGCAGTTAAACTAAAAAAGCCCTACATTTTTAATTTTGTAGGGCTTTTTTAGTTTGTGACAATTTAAATTACATTGCTTTTAGGTTGATGATCCTGCCACGTTCGTCAACTTCAGTCGTTTTTTTTTCAGTAGAATCAGAGGGACCATTCATGGCTTCGTCTCTTGTTGATGGTTCTTTGGTAGTGGGATTGTCTTTATGTTGTATAGCCTGCTTTATATACCACTCTAACTGTTGTTTTTGTTTGTATAAAATACCCAAAGTCATTTCTGGTAGTTGATGGCTGTTAATGAGCTCATCATACCGCTTGATGTTGTTTCGGTCGCGAGCGATGCATTGCTGTAAGATGATTTCAGAGTTGAAATGCTCTAAAGCATCTTTAATTTCTTCCCAAGTACGGTCTTGATGTCCTTTTTCAGCATCGAGTTTTAACGGTTCGATATCTCTAGAACTAAGTTCGTTACTAATTGTATTTGCCATACGATTGCGCTCTACGGCCATAAAATTTAAGAAACGTTTTAATTCTGTCGTCTTCGCATCATCTGCGGCGTTGAAATATAATTTTTCAGCTTCAAAACAGGCTACCAGCAACCTATTCAGCTTATTAAAGTCAGGGTATTTATTTTTCATATTCCTTTAATTTACCCAAATGTACAACAAAACCAATGTGAGAGAAGTTACTTTATCACTAATTTAAGCTAAAATTTAGTTAAGAGGTGAAACATGAATTAAAAAAATTCGTCCTTTACCCGAACAGCAACCAAAAAACCATCAAAATTGTCTCATCATTTACTTGTAGCACAGTGTAAGGAGAATAACCGGAAGGCGCAATTGGCTTTGTATAAGCAATATTGCGACGGTATGTTTATAGTTGCGCTGCGATATATGAAAGATGAGGCGATGGCGAAAGACGCAGCCCAAGAAGGATTTATAAAAGCGTTTAAAAAAATTGAGCAATTCAAAGGGGACGTCACCTTTGGCGCTTGGTTAAAACGAATAGTGATAAATACGTGCTTGGATGCCCTTAAAGCTAGAAAATTAGAAACAGAGCCTTTGTATGACGAAACACTACGGCTGGCAGAAGATGAAAGTGACTGGAATGTCTCAGACGACAGGACGGTAGATGAAGTATTGGAGGCAATAGAAAAGCTAGGGGACAATTATCGGGATGTCACCAAACTATTCCTTTTGGAAGGATATGACCACCAAGAGATTGCTGATATTCTGGGAATTACAGAAAGTGCCTCCCGAACAAAGTTACACCGAGGAAAATTACAATTAAAAGAACAATTAAAACACTTACAATATGGCACAGGATATTAGAGAAATGCTGAAGAACCGTCCTGAAAAAACCAGGACCATGCCAGATGGGCATATTAGTGATTTTGAAACATTGTTAGACAAACATTGTCCAGAAAAACCAAATGACACAGCGTCTAGTACGGCTACATTCCTTTGGTTAAAAATCGCTGCAGTGGTGGTGGTGCTTTTGTCTGTTAGCTATTTTGGATACCAATATCTATCCGGCCTTAACGGCACAACTAACGGAGATCCACAATTTGCTGAAACATCAGACGAACCAGAAATAAAAGCAACCGATATCTTAAAACAACCGAAGCTGACGTTGGGAGATCTTTCGCCAGATTTAAAGAAAGTTGAGAATTTCTATCTCACGGGTATCGAAGTGCAATTAGCATCTTTAGAGCCAGACGACGAAAATAAAGAATTGATAGATGGCTATATGGAGCGTATTGCCGAACTGGATGTAGAGTACAAAAGATTAAATAACGAACTAACCGAGATGGGGCCCACCGAGGCAACAATCAACGCATTAATAGATAATTTGAAATTACGTTTGGATTTGCTGTTCAAACTGAAAAACAAATTAAAAGAACTTAAAAATTTAGACAATGAAAAATTTAATAACATACAAGCGTAATCTTGTAACTGCAGTATGTGTTCTATGTGTTGGAATTACAAATGCACAGAGCACCTATAAAGAGTCATTCTCTGTAAATGATGATGCGACCGTTCAGGTAAATACTTCACATACTAATGTGGTATTTGAAACTTGGAACAAAGATAAAGTTGAAGTAGAAGCATTTGTAGAAGGTGAAAATCTTTCAGAAAAAGAAAAACAAGAAATTTTCGATAGCTGGAAATTTGACGTATTGGGTAATAGTAAAAAAGTGGTCATTACCTCTAATGAAGGGAGCCTTTGGGGCGGATTTGAAACCATGGGAAGCCTACATTCGCTAGATAACTTGGGTGACTTGGTAAACATGTCTAGCCTGGAAGCACTTAAAGGACTTGAAGGCCTGGGTGATCTGGGAGATATTTTCACCGCAGATTGGAAAATTGAAGTACCCGAAATTCCAGAAATGCAAAATATGCCAAATTGGCCTTATAGTGATGTGAAGCCTAGTATTAAATCTGGAGATGGATTCACTAACTACAATTTCAACAACAATGGAGCTTATACTTTTGATCGTAGTAAATATGAAAAAAGTAAGCAATCGTATGTAGATGAATTGAACCGAAAATACGGTACCAATGTAACCGTTAAAGAAACCGACCGTTGGTTGAAAAATTTAGATTCATGGAGTAAAGATTTTGAAGTCCGTATGGAAAAATGGGGTGAGAACTTCGGAAAATCGTTTGAAATGAACTTCGGTCCCGATTTCGAAAAGCGTATGGAGAAGTGGGGTGAAGATTTTGGTGAAAAATTTGGAAAGAAGATGGAAGTATGGGGCGAAAACTTTGGTAAAGACATGGAGAAATGGGGCCAGCAGTTCGAGAAGGATGCCGAAGAATGGGCCAAGCAATTTGAAGAGAGCAACTACTCCAAAGAAGAAATCATCGACGAAAATGGAAATAGAACTACCATTATACGAAGTGATAACAGAAATCCACTTTTCAATAAAAAACCGAACAAAAAGGCGAAGAAAACAATCATCATCAGAATGCCGAAAAACACCAAGACAGACATCAACGTGCGTCATGGGGAGATTAAAATGGCAGATGTGACCAATGTGCGCGCTACACTAAATTATGCAGCATTAACAGCAAATAGCATTGATGGGGGGAAAACCCTCATCAATGCCTCTTACGCCCCAATTGAAGTAAATTATTGGGGTAATGGTGTGCTGGCAGTACAGTATGTAGATAATTGCAAACTGAATTCTGTTGAAAACATCAACCTGAACGCTAATTCTAGTAATGTAATAATTAACGAATTAAAGAATGAAGCCTATATCAAAGGATTTATTGGAAGTTTGTTCATCAATAAGATTTCATCAAAATTCACTTCAATAGACATCGTCTTAGATGATACCAATGCCACGTTAGAATTGCCGTCATCTGATTACACGTTTTATTTCAACGGTAGGAAATCTACATTGCAATATCCAAGATCATTACAGGCCAATCATAAAAAAGAATACGGTAGAGTGTTGGTAAAAGGATTCAACAAGAGTGAAAATTCACCAAGAGCGTTAACTATCAATTCTAATTACAGCAACGTTATCATTAAATAGGTTATCGATCTTCGTACCCAAAATAACCAATTCCCCAAAACTCGATCACAAATAAAATCCCCAAAATGCTAAGCACCCCCAAAACAGTCCATATTTTCCCTTTCAATGGTAAAAATTCTCTTTTCCGGACTGGCAAAAGTTTTTTGATGGCATCGAACACCTGATTTTTTCCTAAATATAGCACCCATAAAATACTTACTAGATAGAAACAAGCGCTAAAAAGTGCTCCGTAGGCCACACCGAAAAAGTAATCTACTGCGATGATGTTGAGCAGTATGGGGATTAAAATAAAGCCACCCAACAGCTTGGTCTTTGGAAGTAAGAATAGAAGTGCACCAACAATTTGTGAGATTCCTATAAACAGTATGTAGGATTTTGAGTGTCCGAAAAAGGTCCAAGCAAGATCATAGCTCCCCACTTCACTTAATGGGGTGGAGGCAATTGCTTCAGGAATGGAATCTTTTAGGTAGAACTGACCATTCATAATTTTCCCGATTCCGTAATTACACAATTTCAGAAATACATTAATTCGTACCGCCCATTCTATAATGGATATTATTTTTTTCGACTCCATAGTTTTTCAAAAAAGAAAGCCGTTCTGAAATACAATCGATCTCAAAACGGCTCTATCGTTAACTTCAGATTTTACGAATCTTTGTTTAATTTTTTTGTTAGTACAAACCCGAGAAATAAGCCAACCCCAGCCATTAAAAAGATGGTTCCTGGGCGGGCAACGCTTTCTTCCATACCCGCTTGAACTATAATTTCAGATAGTAGCGTGCCTGCACCTATTCCCATGAGTAGTAAGGCTAGGTTAATCACAATTACTTTCCAGATGGGTGTGACTTTTCGATCTTTTCCGTAGAAAATAGAAGCATGGGCGCCTTTGTCGATCAGCGCCAAACGTTCTTTGTTTCTTGCTGAAATGTATAGGTAAAATATTCCGAAGATAACTCCGAAAATTAATGGTAAAATAATAACTTCAGATCCCATAATAAGTGTTTTTTAAAGATGAATGATGAATTGATTTACTACTAAGACGGCACAGTATTTTGATTGGTTACAACATTCAAGATATATTTTTATTAAAAGGTTTACCGTTTTTATTGTAACCAAATCTGAAAACAACGCGTCTTACTATAAAATGAAACAGGACACTGACCAAGACCTAATTGATAAAACATTGCAAGGCCATAGCCATGCGTTTGGGGTATTGGTAGAACGGTATCAGAATTTTGTTTTTACCATAATTTTGCGCATGGTAAAACAGCGGGAGGCTGCCGAAGAGATTGCGCAAGATTCGTTTGTAAAAGCCTATGAGAAATTAGCAACTTTTGAAGGAAGATCTAAATTTTCCAGTTGGCTGTATAGCATTGCGTATAGAAAAGCATTAGATTATATCAAACAACAACGCAGGAAAGTGGCGCATACCGATATAGAACAACTGTCTGACGTTGCAATGGATGGAGTTGAGAATGGGCTTCAACAACTTATTGTAAAAGAGAAAAAGGAGCTCATTCAACAATGTATTATGCAACTATCTGAGACCAATGCAGCCTTGTTGACTTTTTATTATTTTGAGGATCTTTCCGTCAGGGAAATTTCAGAAATTACGGAGTTATCAGAAGACAATATTAAAATTAGAATGTTTCGGGGAAGAAAAGAGCTATATTCACTCTTGGCGCCGCATATAAAAAACACCGATGTACATCATGGAAAAGCCATATAAAAAAGACGAGCAAACCTTTCGTGAATTGATGCAAATGGGCGGTACAGAAAAACCGTCTAAAAACTTTGCTTCAAAGGTGATGTTGGCGATTCAAGCTGAAAAAGAACCCGTAAAGGCAACACCGCTAGTCTCATTAAAAGGATGGATAGTACTCGTGTTTATCTTCGTGGCTAGTAGTGCGCTGCTGTATTATTTTCCTATTGAAAATGCGTTGTTTTCTAAAAATATGACGCAATCGTTTTCGAATTTTAACGAAATGATGTCTAGCCTAAAGATGTCAAAAGGGATGTGGTATGCTTGTATTTTCTTGTCGCTGTTCTTGGTACAACTTCCATTCTTAAAGCGATTTTTAGACAAGCAACGAAGCTAATTAACTCCGTTTCATAAAAATAGCTACGATGGCCGAAATTATGAGTCCGCCACCCAAAGCCCCCAAGGCAGATTGCCAGATGTAGTTATTGATATTGAAGTAGTCGTTTGCCTCTTTTATACTCATAAGGTCGTTGGTAACCGAGTACGTCACTACATTATTGAAATATTCTGGGGTAATATAATTGTGTGTAATGTATTGTGCCAACGGGGAGAGAAGTGCCACAAAGATAGCCATTTTAAGACCAGTTACGAATCCTTGTAGCCATGTCATTTTTTTATCGAACTGACGTCGTCGCTTCTCGCGCATTACCAAAACGTACATTAAAATTGCAAACGGTACAAAAAGGAACGTCAACCAAAAATGATCTGCAATTTTTTCGTCGTGCCAGCCCAACGTTTTCTCAAATAGCATCCATACCAGCATAGTGATGGTAAAAATGAAGGCCCATTTTAGTTCTATTTTTATTGTTTTCATAGGTTGGTTTAGTTACCTATCGAAGATACAAAAAAGTGTAGATGCCCAACAAGTTAAATAACGATCTATCGCAACAATTAATAAAGTGTTTGCAGTACGTATGTGCCGTCTGTTCCATGGGTAAATGTACCCGTAGCGATATCTCGAGCGCCAAGAACAGTCTCTAACTGCGCACAGAGATTGTTGCAATCTACAGAGATTCGATTTCCCAGCACGAACCCAAGCGTTTCAGAACCAACGATAAATGAAACATAGCCCACGCCATTTATAAACCGAGTTAAAGGAACTTCAAAAGTGGTTTGTGGAGACACGATGTTTTTCTCCTCTTGACGAATCAGCTCGTATGAAACAGTGCTCGCATCGGTACCCGGATTTTTTGTAGTTATCTTCGAAACAGTAAGGAGGTAGGTATGCCCCGGTTCAAAAGTGAAATCTTTTATGTTGCTGGTTTTATGAAAATCTTCAGAGCCTATGGCATTGTTTTCTTGAACCAAAAGTGTGGTATTTGAAAGTACAGAGGTGGTGCGGTAGTGGTTAACAAACAAAGTCACTTCTTCTTCGGTTACACTTCCGTCGTCTGCGCTACAACCAACAAATAAGCTTAGGAGGCAGAGTATGATTATTTTTTTCATGACTTATTTTTTTGCTAAAGTCACAAAAAAGATACCAAAAAAATCCCGAAGTACGATACTACGGGACTTTCATCTTGGTTATTTAACACTTAGCTTTCGGTAAGCACCCATTCACCTTTCTTGATAAGAGGGAGCGCTTGCTTGTATTTTAACTCTTTGCTTTCACCACTCATCACATGCTTGATGGTCACCTTATCATTACGGCCAATTTTTGGCTGTTCTCGCACAATAGTCTCGGTAACTTGAGGTTGTTGCCGTTGGGTTTGCCCAGCAGCTCTACTTTCAGCGGCACGTTCATCCAGATTTTGGATTTCCTCTTTTTGCTCGCTCAATTTTTCTTTCGGGCGGGTTTGGCGTGCTTCTCTAATCTGTTGCTGATTTTCCTGCGGAAGTTCCCCTTTAAACAAGAACGAAATCACTTCTTTGTTTACCTTTTCAATCATCGCCTTAAAAAGTTCGAAGGCTTCAAATTTATAGATCAACAACGGGTCTTTTTGTTCGTGTACTGCCAACTGTACCGATTGCTTTAACTCATCCATCTTGCGAAGGTGTGTTTTCCACGAGTCGTCGATAATGGCCAAGGTAATGTTCTTTTCAAAATCATTCACCAACTGGGTTCCTTCGGTTTCGTAGGCTTTTTCTAAATTGGTAGCCACGTTAATGGTTTTTACGCCATCGGTAAACGGAACCAAAATGCGTTGGTATTGCTCTTTATGGTTTTCATACACATTCTTGATCACTGGATACGCCATTTCAGCATTGCGTGTCATTTTATCTTTATAATGCTGAAAAGCGGCTTTATACACCTTACCGGCAATTTGTTGCACACCCATGTCTTCAAATTCCTTTTCTGAAATAGGCGAACTCATAGAGAAATAACGAATCAATTCAAATTCGAAATTCTTGTAATCTTGTGCTAGTTTGTTTCCTTCAGTGATCACTTCAGCAGTGTCATAGATCATATTTGCTACATCTACTCGAAGTCGTTCTCCAAACAGTGCGTTATAACGACGTTTGTACACCACTTCACGCTGCGCGTTCATCACATCGTCATATTCTAACAGTCGCTTACGTATTCCGAAGTTGTTTTCTTCCACCTTCTTCTGTGCACGCTCAATCGATTTTGAAATCATGCTATGCTGAATCACTTCTCCTTCTTTCAGCCCCATACGGTCCATCATCTTGGCAATTCGCTCACTACCAAATAAACGCATCAGGTTGTCTTCTAACGATACGTAGAACTGCGAACTTCCAGGATCTCCCTGTCGTCCGGCACGACCACGCAACTGTCTGTCTACACGACGGCTATCATGACGTTCGGTACCTACAATTGCCAATCCGCCAGCGGCTTTTACCTCGTCAGAAAGTTTAATATCGGTACCACGACCTGCCATGTTGGTTGCAATGGTTACCATACCGCTATTACCAGCTTCCGAAACAATGTCTGCTTCTTTTTTATGGAGTTTTGCGTTCAATACGTTGTGCGGAATGTTCCGAATGCTCAACATACGACTCAATAATTCTGAAATCTCAACTGAGGTTGTACCAATTAGAATCGGCCTACCTGCGTTCGAAAGTTCGGTCACCTCATCGATTACCGCGTTGTATTTTTCACGCTTGGTCTTATAAATTTTATCTTCTCTGTCGTCTCGTGCAATCGGACGGTTGGTTGGAATTTCAACCACATCTAATTTGTAGATTTCCCAAAGCTCACCTGCTTCAGTCACTGCTGTACCCGTCATACCACTCAGTTTGCGGTACATTCTAAAGTAATTCTGAAGCGTAATGGTCGCAAATGTTTGCGTCATCGCCTCTATCTTTACATTTTCTTTTGCTTCAATTGCTTGGTGCAGACCGTCGCTATAACGGCGCCCGTCCATGATACGGCCTGTTTGCTCATCAACAATCATCACTTTATTGTCCATTACCACATACTGGTCGTCTTTTTCGAACAGCGCGTAGGCTTTCAACAATTGGTTCATGGTGTGAATGCGCTCGCTTTTAATTCCGAAGTCACGAAACAGCACTTCTTTCTCGGCTGCTTCCTCTTCGGGGGTCAAGCCCTTGTTTTCGATCTTGGCGATTTCAGTACCCATTTCAGGCATGACAAAGAAATCGGGATCATCTTCTCCAGAGAGGTAATCTACCCCTTTATCGGTCAATTCAATTTGGTTGTTCTTTTCATCGATAACAAAATACAATTCCGCGTCAATTTTAGGCATCTCGCGGTTGTTATCCTGCATATAAAAGTTCTCTGTTTTCTGAAGGATTTGTTTTACGCCTTCTTCAGAAAGGTATTTAATGAGTGCTTTGTTCTTCGGAAGACCTCTGTATACGCGCAATAATTTGAAACCGCCCTCTTTCGTGTCTCCTTCAGCAATCAATTTTTTAGCTTCGGCCAAGACACCGGTGAGCATTTTTTTCTGAACGTTAACAATGTCGTTAATTTTCGGTTTTAGTTCATTAAACTCATGTCTATCTCCTTCAGGAACGGGCCCAGAGATAATCAAGGGCGTACGTGCATCATCAATCAATACACTATCAACCTCATCTACAATGGCGTAGTGGTGGGGGCGCTGTACAAGATCGCCTGGAGCATGTGCCATATTATCACGCAAGTAGTCGAAACCAAATTCGTTGTTGGTTCCGTAGGTAATATCAGAATTGTATGCTTTGCGGCGTGCTTCAGAATTCGGTCTGTGGTGGTCTATACAGTCTACGGTCATTCCGTGGAATTCAAAAATAGGGGCCATCCATGCGCTATCACGTTTCGCCAGGTAGTCGTTAACGGTAACTAAGTGAACGCCGTTTCCTGCAAGTGCATTTAGATACACAGGAAGCGTAGCCACCAATGTTTTACCTTCACCCGTTTGCATCTCAGCCACTTTGCCTTGGTGTAGGGCAACACCTCCGATGAGCTGTACATCGTAGTGCACCATATCCCAGGTTACTTCTTTACCAGCAGCATCCCAAGAGTTTTTCCAAATGGCCGTATCGCCCTCTAGGGTTACATACTCTTTTTCGCCAGAGAGTTCGCGATCAAAAGGAGTTGCGGTAACCGAAAGCGTCGTATTGTCTTTAAATCGTTTGGCAGTTTCTTTGATAACGGCAAAGGCTTCAGGAAGAATCTCGTCGAGCGTTTTTTTCTCTACCTCGTAGCGCTCGTCTTTTAGGGCATCCATTTGATTGTAGATATCTTCTTTTTTGTCGATATCTTCTTCGGCATCTGCCTGTTTTTGTAGATCGTCTATCTGCGTCTGTATCTCGCTCTGGTCTTCTTTTATCTTACTTCGGAAATAGTCACTTTTGGCGCGTAGTTCGTCTATAGAGAGCTTGGCAATTGCAGCTTCGTGTTCTTTGATTTTATCTACGTAGGGTTGAATTTCCCCGATGTCTTGTTTGAATTTATCTCCTACAAAAACTTTTAATACATTATCTAAAAATCCCATAATTGTTGTTCGGTTAAAAGGGGCGTTTTCTCACTAATTTTTTCCGTAGAAAACAGTATACAAAAAAACAGTTAAAAAACCACAAATACAAGTGGTTTAACGGTTTTGTCTAGTGAGTTCTGCCCATAAAAAAAGTCTCAATTTACTTGAGACTTTTTCGGTTTTATTGTTAACTGCTTCGCAGTGGTTTAATATTCATCTTCGTTCCACAGGTAATCATCATCTGTGGGGTAATCTGGCCAAATTTCTTCAATTGAATCGTAGCTGTCGCCTTCATCTTCTATAGCTTGAAGGTTTTCTACAACTTCTAAAGGGGCGCCTGTCCTAATAGCGTAGTCTATTAGTTCGTCTTTTGTTGCCGGCCAGGGCGCATCGCTTAAATACGATGCTAATTCTAAAGTCCAGTACATAGTACGTTGTAATTTTAATTTTGTGCAAAAATAATTTTTTAGACCAAAAAGTCAAGAAAAAAAGGAATTATTTCTGCATTATTTCTAAGAACGTTTGTAAAACATTGAAAATAAAGGTGTTGTGATATAAAAAACTTTTGTGTTTTAAAGTTTCTCAGGAATCCACTTTACTTCATCTGCTTGCAAGTCATGGGACAACTTCCGTGCCAGCACAAACAGGTAGTCAGAAAGTCGGTTAAGGTACATTAAAACACGTTCGTCTGTAGGTTCTTGTTCGTGTAAAAGCGTTGCCAAACGTTCGGCACGGCGGCAAACACAGCGAGCTATGTGACAATATGACACGGTGGTATGGCCTCCAGGAAGCACAAAGTGTGTCATTTGCGGGAGCGAATCGTTCATGACGTCCATTTCTCGTTCGAGCAGCGAGATGTCTTCTTCTGAAATTTTAGGGATGTTCAGCCGTTCTTTCCCGCTTTTTAGTGTAGCTTTTTCGGGATCGGTTGCTAGGATGGCGCCAACGGTGAACAGTTTATTTTGGATGTGAATTAGGATTTCCTTACTTCTGGAATCTATATCTTGGTCACGAACCAAGCCAATATAGCTGTTCAGTTCGTCTACGGTTCCGTAGCTTTCGATGCGTGTGTGGTGTTTGGGAACACGTGTTCCGCCAAAGAGTGCTGTAGTGCCTTTGTCGCCTGTTTTGGTATAAATTTTCATGAATTTCTAATTTTAGTACGCGTCGCTTCTTGATTGTTCGAGTGTTTTCCGGAGGAAAACGTATCGAGAACCCATGGTTGTCACGTATTACCTTGTTATCTTTTGCCACTTCTCGATACAACTCCGACTTCATCGGAGCCACTCAAAGTGACGCCGTGCTCACTTTTTTTGGTTTTCTTTTGATTCCCGCTCTTTCTTGCGTTCTAGATAACCGCTTTTAAAATTACGTTGGCGTCGGTTTCTATTATTGGTGGTGTTTTTTTTATTCCAAAAGAAGACGAGCACTGCCAAAACTAGCAGTCCGAAAATAACGATATACGGATTGTAGAAATCGATTGCAAACATGTTGCTAAATTACTGAAAAAGTTGAGAAGATGCGTAGTCGATGGGTTGAAGAGTTCATGCTTTGTAAAATCATTCAATTACGATACTATTTCATTTAAAACTTCGACCTAAGAGAAGAAGTTGATTAGTTGATGTGTTGAGAGATTTCGTTAGCAGTTGCATTGTCATTCCGAAGGGTTATGACTGCTGAATCTCATTGTAAGATAAGCTGTGAGCTATTTCGATGAGCTCAGCATGACAACGTTTTTCGGTTAAAGATTAACTGTCTAATTATTTAATAAAGTGCGTGTGTCATGATTTTAATTAACCTTTTACCAACAACCAACAACCGACAACCGAGAGGAGATTCTTCACTGCACGATGTTTCGTTCAGAATGACATAATCTTGACTAATGACTAATGACTAATGACTAATGACTAATGAGTGCTGGGTGCTGCACTTCGACTATCCGCCAGTAATGAATCTTTCGGGCTGGCGCTCAGTGTGACAGATGCTGGATGAGTTGAAAAAATTGAAATTCTTCAACTAACAACCAACAACTAACAACTACCTATCCACCCATTCCCTATTTCGAACATCGGTCTCTACCATACCATCCCGAAGTCTGATTACCCGGTGCGCGTGTTCTGCGATTTCTTCTTCGTGGGTAACTATAATCACTGTATTACCCGCAGCGTGGATGTCGTCAAACAATTTCATGATTTCAACCGAGGTTTTAGAATCTAAATTTCCAGTGGGTTCATCTGCTAGAATGATAGAAGGTTTATTCACCAAGGCACGACCTACAGCAACCCGCTGGCGTTGTCCACCCGAAAGTTGGTTAGGTTTATGGTCCATACGGTCTGCCAGACCAACATTGGTTAACACTTCTGCGGCACGCTCATGGCGTTGAGTTTTAGACGCACCCGCATATACCATTGGCAGGGCAACGTTTTCGAGGGCCGTGGTTCGTGGCAATAAATTAAAAGTCTGAAACACAAAACCGATTTCCTTATTGCGAATGTCGGCTAGTTCGTCATCTGAGAGATTACTAACATCGGTGCCGTTCAACTCATAACTGCCAGCAGTAGGGGTGTCTAGGCAACCCAGTAGGTTCATGAGGGTCGATTTGCCCGATCCGGAGGGTCCCATGAGTGCCACATAGTCTCCTTTTTCAATATCGAGATCGATTCCTTTTAATACGTGTACAATTTCTTGTCCTAATGGAAAATCTCGTATGATATTCCTGATTTTAATGACCAATCCCATGAATTGTTTTTTTAGTTGGCAATACTTTGGTTGATATGACGCAAAGGTAACAAGGTTGTTACAAAAATAGTGAAAAGGGATGAGTGGTGAGTAGTGAGTAGTGAGGGGTGAGGGGTGAGGGGTGAGAGGTGAGAGGTGAGAGGTAACCAATTAACAACCCACAATCCACAACCGTCAACCGACATGAGATTCTTCACTGCACGACGTTTCGTTCAGAATGACATAATCTTGACTAATGACTAATGACTAA
>DFLU01000007.1:50424-82909 GCA_002375495.1 Flavobacteriaceae bacterium UBA3611 | reverse complement strand
TGACTAATGAGTGCTGGGTGCTGGGTGCTGCACTTCGACTACCTGCCAGTAATGAATCTTTCGGGCTGGCGCTCAGTGTGACAGATGCTGGGTGAGTTGAAAAAATTGAAATTCTTCAACTATCAACTATCAACTATCAACTATCAACTAACAACTAACAACCCACAACCGACATGAGATTCTTCACTGCACGACATTTCGTTCAGAATGACATAACCTTGACTAATGACTAATGACTAATGACTAATGACTAATGACTAATGTCTAATGACAAATGACCAACGACTACATCCGAATCGAAAAATGTTCCTTTCGCTGTTCGCTTCGAAAGAAAACAAGTCCCCACAGAAAGGTGTCTATGCTTACGGTCACCTCTGGATGACGAATAATTTCCTGCCAGGCTTCGGTCATTTCTTGGCTCCAATAGATGTCGTCGAAAATAAGTACGGTTTTATTATTGACATAGGGTAGCAGGGCTTCAAAATTCTCTAGGGTGGCTTGTTTGCTATGGTTTCCATCAATGTAGACCATGTCTAAAGTTTCTAACTCTTTCCGAAGAAAAAAATCACTGAAACTGGAATGTACAATCTCAATGTTTTTGAATGAAAACCCTGCTAGGTGCGCTTTTGCTTTTTCTGAAGTAGCTGCGCACCCCTCAATACTGGTAATCGTTGCGTTTGGGCTGCCAGCTGCCATTGCCATTGTGGCCATCCCAAGGGATGTTCCGAGTTCTAAAATATTGTCTGGTTGAAAATAATAACTCAATCGAAATAAAAGTTGTTGTCGTTTTCGGCTTATGCCAGCGTGTTTCGCGATTGCTGAAACCTTTCGTTGATTGCTTTTAAATATCCGAGAACCTGCGCCAAAATCGGTTACCGATATAGTGGATGTGTCATTAAGTAACGCTTCTCGATGTTTCGCAAGGATTTCATATGCATGGTGTTTCGTTTTGTCATAAAAACACTGCGTCACCAAATCATATACAAAAGGGGAGTGCACGCCGTGTTGGTTGGTGGCGCGGAGGAGGAATTTGAAATATTTGGCAATTTGGTAGACCATTTAAAAATTGTCCCCTTGAGGGGACTTTAGGGGTGTAAAAGCGAGAGGATTGTTTGAATATTGAAATAATCCCCAAGTAGCCCCCTCTAGGAGGGAGTTTAGTTTTCTAGTTTCTCACTTAATTCGAACCAACGCATTTCTTTTTCTTCAATAGCGTCTATAATATCTTGTAATTTTCGTGATTGTTTGTCTATTTCTTCACCGTCCCAGCCTTCTGTGGCAAATTTATTTTGCAATTCTTCTCGTTGTTTTTCTAGCTTGGCAATTTCCTTTTCTAACCTTCCGTGTTCTTTCTGTTCGTTATAACTTAGCTGGGGTTTGCTTTGGTCTTTTTTCCAATCATTTTTGGGCTTTGAATCGGCTGCTTCACTTTTTTCTGATGGTATGCTATCTTCATACACTCGGTAATCACTGTAATTCCCTGGAAAATCTTGAATCACTCCTTCACCTTGAAACACAAACAGGTGATCCACAATTTTATCCATAAAATACCGGTCGTGTGAAACCACCAACAAACAGCCAGGAAAATCTAGCAAAAAACTTTCAAGCACGTTCAGGGTTACGATATCGAGGTCGTTAGTGGGTTCATCCAAGATTAGAAAATTCGGATTTTGGATTAAAACCGTGCACAGATACAGCCGTTTGCGTTCACCACCACTTAATTTTTCAACAAAATCGTATTGCTTTTTGCGGTCAAATAAAAACCGTTCCAGTAGCTGTTGTGCTGAAATCTGGCGTCCTTTTTTTAACGGAATATAATCTCCAAATTCCCGAACCACTTCAATTACTTTTTGTCCGGGCTTTATTTTTATTCCTTTTTGGGTATAATAGCCAAACTTTACCGTTTCGCCTATTACAACCTTGCCAGTGTCGGGTTTTAAGGAACCGGTGAGCATGTTTAGAAAGGTTGATTTTCCGGTACCGTTTTTTCCGATAATCCCAACGCGTTCTCCCTTCAAAAAGTTATAATCGAATTTCGTAAACAATTCTTTATCACCATAGCTTTTCGAAACATTATGCAGCTCCAACACTTTGGTGCCCAGCCGTTCCATATTGAGTTCTAACTGAATTTCATGGTCGTTTCGACGTTGGTGCGCTCTACTTTTAATTTCGCTGAAATCGTCTATCCTGCTTTTGCTCTTCGTAGTTCGCGCCTTGGGTTGCCGCCGCATCCAGTCTAGCTCCTTTTTATACAATTGCTTGGCCTTGGCAGTTTCTGTAGCTTCATTTTCAATACGGGCATCTCGCTTGTCCAGATAGTAGCTATAATTACCCTTGTAACTGTAGAGTTTGCCATGGTCTAGCTCCATGATTTCGTTACAAACGCGCTCTAAGAAATAGCGGTCGTGGGTTACCATAAAAATGGTGAAATTTTCTTTTGCGAACAGTTGCTCCAACCATTCTATCATCTCTAGGTCGAGGTGGTTGGTGGGTTCGTCCATGATAAGTAAGTCTGGATTCTGTAACAAAGCAGATGCAAGTGCGAGTCGTTTTTTTTGTCCGCCACTCAAGGTATTCACCTTCAAACTTAAATCGTCTAGCTTCAACTTATAGAGCACTTGGGTGTACCGCGTCTCGAAGTCCCATGCATTGTGTGCATCCATGGCATCAAAAGCTGCTTGGTATGCTGTGGTGTCTGACGGATTTTTAATGGCTTTTTCGTAGCGCGCAATAATCTTGAGTACAGGGTTGTCTGAAGCCAAAATGGTTTCTTCTATACTGAGGTTTGGATTTAGGTCTGGTTCTTGTGAAAGAAAGGCGGTGCGCAAATCTTTTCGGAAAACCACTTCACCGGTATCGGGCACATCGTCTCCAGAGAGAATGTTCAGCAAGGATGTTTTTCCTGTACCATTTTTGGCCACAAAACCAATTTTCTGTCCTTCATTTATTCCAAAGGAAATTTCAGAAAAAAGAATCCGTTCACCATACGATTTGGCAATGTTTTCTACGGAAAGGTAATTCACAAATACAATTTTTCGCAAATTAAACAGTTTTTCAGGAGAACAAACAAAATACCTTTCATTATTGTGAAGGTTCGTTTATATTTGTTGCCATACACCCTGCCACTATGAACTTTAAGTACCTGCTTCTATTATTGGTGATCGTACTAGGTTTTACTTCTTGTATTTCTACAAAACAATTAACCTACCTCCAAGAAGACGAAAATACTGTAGATAGTTTGTATGTGATGCGTAAAAAACCAGATCCGTATCGGGTACAAGTAAATGACCTTTTAAGTATTCGTGGAAAAGCGATAGATCCGGCTGGAGTAGCTACTTTCAACCCAACGGGAGATACTAACCCGAATGCTACGGGTGAAGAGCGCTTGTATTACGACGGATTTGTAGTAGACCCACATGGAAACATTCGAATACCAGAATTGGGTGATGTTGCGGTTTTAGGATTAACCGTAGATGAAATTAGGGAAAAGATAGAAACCATGCTTCTAGAAAGTACGTTCAAGGCAGAAAGCGAACTTTTTATCACCGTAAAATTGGCGGGAATACGATATACAATCACAGGAGAAATAGGCGGGCCTGGGTCTAATATTATCTATAGGGACGCAGTAACTATCATGGAAGCCATCGCCAATAGTGGTGATATCGCAATAACTGGAGATCGTACCGACGTTATTATAATCAGGCAATTACCGGCAGGTCAAAAAGTAGGACATATAGATTTAACTAACATCGATGCAATGAATTCGCCGTACTATTGGGTACAGCCTAACGATCTTATCCTCATCAATCCGTTACCGCAAAAATCATTGGGAACAGGTACCACAGGATTACAGTCGTTTACTACAATACTCACTATTTTTACTGCCTTAGTAACTACAGTGCTTTTATTTACACGATTATAAGATGAGCGACGATTTCAACATAAATGAAGTACAGGTTAATTTTGACTTTAAAGGATTCTTGTTCAAGCTACTCAGTTATTGGCCGTTATTTGTCATTTCATTAGCCATTGCTTTTGGGGTTGCGTACTATATAAATGTAAGGAAATTACCTTCGTATAAAATGGATACGCTCATCACCATAAAAGATGACCAAAATCCTTTTTTTACAACCAATACCAGCTTAACCTTTAACTGGGGAGGAACTACAGATAAGGTAAATACCTCTGTAGTAACACTACGTTCTAGATCGCACAATGAAGAAGTGGTAGATAAGTTGCAGTACTACGTGAACTATAAGCGCGATGGGAAATACCAATTGGTAGATGCCTATAAGCAAACCCCATTTTTTGTAGAAGTAGATACTGCCAAAAGGCAACTTTTGGGTCAACAATTTAAAATTGTATTTAAAGATTCGGTGAATTTTGTGTTGTCTACCGTGTTTGAGAATGATGCCAATCGCACTTTCCAACGCTACAACGAAACCAAAGAAAAGAAACGTGATTTTGTTCCTGCCCAAACACTTCAGGAGAACTACAAAATAGGCCAAGCTATTGCATCCCCTTATTTTAATGGGACACTACTTCCAAATGGAGATGTTCCCGTAATTCCGAACGAAAACTACTATATCAGTTTTTCTAATTTTGACAGTGCCGTAAAAGGGTATACAAGCGTAGCTGTGAATCCGGCGGGTCAGGGATCTTCTGTCCTCAACCTTAGTTTAGTTGGTAAAAACAAGGCACGAATTGTAGATTATCTAAACGGTTCTGTAGAAGTTTTGAGTGAAAATATGCTCGAACGGAAGAATTTATTTGCTACCAAGACCATACGGTTTATCGATAGTAGTCTCAATATTAAATCCCAACAATTAAAAGATGTAGAGCAGGAGTTAAATGAATTTAAAGATAAAAATGCTGTTTTTAATCTAGAGTCTGAAGGCGCTGAAATTAAAAATAAGTTGAATAACTTAGACATTAGAAAAGAGAGCATGAACCAACAGCTTAATTATTATAGTGTTTTAGAAGATTACTTGCGTACACGCACCGATTATAGAGATGTTCCGGCGCCTTCTGTTGCTGGAATTTCAGAAAATAGTATTGTAAGTGGGGTGGCACAAATTGTGAGCTTGGCACAACGTAGAAATACGTTGGAATACTCTTACAAAGAAGGAGCTACACCGCTTTTAGATTTAGACCGGCAGATTGATGCCGTAAAAAGAGTGTTGTTAGAAAATATCACCTCTTCCAAAGGATTAAAAAATCAAGAGTTGAGGTCGATTAATGCCGAAATAGGAGGGTTAGAGGCTGAAATGCGAACGTTGCCGAAGGAGCAACAAGACCTTTTGAAAATTGAACGCCGATATAGTTTGAATGAAGGTGTGTATAACCTATTTTTATCTAAGAAAAGTGAAGCCGATTTAGTAAAGGCTGCCAATGTGAGTGATGTCCAGGTAATCGACCCGGCGAAAGATACAGGTGGGGGCCAAATCGGACCCAACACCCAGCTCAATTATGTAATGGCGGCATTGTTGGGATTGGTCATACCGTTTGTTCTGGTCTTTTTACGAGTATTTTTCGATACTAAAATACACCATGTTCAGGATGTTCAAAAACAATCTAACATTCCTATCTTGGGGGTGATCGGAAAAAGTAATCTTGACGGGAATCTTGCTGTACTCAAGAAACCTAAATCTGCTATTGCTGAGGCATTTCGAGCCTTGCGTTCTGGGCTTCAGTTTTTGTATCGCAAGCAAGGAGTGGAAGGCTGCAAAACGGTATTGGTGACTTCTTCGGTAAGTGGTGAGGGGAAAACATTTGCTTCTATAAATATAGCCTCTGTGATCGCATTGGGAGAAAAGAAAACGGTGTTAGTAGGTCTCGATCTTCGGAAACCTAAGATTTTTGGCGATTTTGAAATTAATAATGATATCGGGGTAGTGAACTTTTTAGTGAACGATGCTACACTATCTGAAATTGTACAACCCACCCAAGTCGCGAACCTAGATGTGATTACCTCAGGACCCATACCGCCAAACCCATCCGAATTATTGATGGGAGAGCGCATGGATGTCCTCATAGACGAGTTGAAGAAATCGTATGACTATATCATTCTTGACAGTCCGCCCATGGGCTTGGTGGCAGATTCTTTAGAGCTTCTAAAGTATTCGGATGCTACCCTGTACATGATTCGACAAAACTATACCCGAAAACGTATGCTGGGAATGATCAATGAAAAATACAAACGTGGGGAGGTAAAAAACATCAGCTTTGTATTAAACTACTATCAAGAAAAGGCCAAATACGGTTATGGCTACGGTTATGGCTATGGCTACGGCTACGGCTACGGTGGCTACGGTAAGTATGGAAATGGCTATCACGAAGAAGAGCAGCGTTCGGGCTATTTACAGCGCTTTTTAAGACGCTTCCGTAAGAAAAGGAAATAGTTTTTTGAAACTTTCAGTCTATGCTTACAAAGAAGCAACAATTCAGTAAACGTTTTTTCGATGTATCTCTTTCAATTCTTGTGCTTCCGTTTGCTATAATTCCACTACTTTTGCTGCTTGGTATAGCTACAATTTCTATGGGTAAAAATGGCCTTTTTGTGCAAACCCGAATTGGTCAATTCGGGAAACCATTTAAATTGTATAAAATTAGAACGTTGCGCGGTACAACACATGCCAATGTCATTGATATTCAGAAAAGTGAAACCACCATTGGGCGTTGGATGCGTAAGACTAAATTAGACGAATTACCACAGTTGTTCAATGTACTGAAAGGTGATATGAGTTGGGTGGGCCCACGGCCAGATATACCAGGATATGCAGATAGGCTGGAAGGTGATGATAGAAACATCCTTGCTCTGAAACCTGGTATTACAGGACCGGCAACATTAAAATACAAACAGGAAGATAGAATCTTGTTAGCACAAGAGAATCCGTTGCACTATAACGATACGGTGATTTGGCCCGACAAGGTGCAACTGAATTTAAAGTATTTGAACGATTGGAGCCTGTCTAAAGATATTGGCTATATAGTACGTTCTTTTACTGGATAACAATAATAAATAAGCAAACTAGGTGAAACGCTGTAAGCACCTTGAAAAAACAAAAAATGAAAGAAAATCCAACGATTGCAATTATAGGACTGGGATATGTGGGGCTTCCACTAGCAGTGGCTTTTGCTGAAAAGTATCGGGTAATTGGTTTTGATATTAACACAGAACGTGTTGCTGAACTTTCGTCAGCAAGAGACCATACCCTAGAGGTATCCGATTCAGATTTGGCAAATGCACTTGTCATAGAAAATGGAAATGGTTTGTCGGTAACTACGCGCCCTCAAGATATGGAAGCCGCATCGGTGTATATCGTGACCGTACCAACTCCCACAAACAAATACAACCAACCGGTACTTACCCCATTGGTGAAGGCAAGTGAAACAATTGGGAAATTGTTGAAAAAAGATGACATTGTGGTGTACGAATCTACCGTGTACCCTGGCGTAACCGAAGAAGTGTGTGTGCCTATCTTAGAAGAACATTCTGGAATGACCTTTAATACCGACTTCTTTGCTGGATACTCGCCAGAGCGAATCAACCCAGGAGATAAAAAACATACAGTAACCAAAATTTTGAAAGTTACTTCAGGATCTACTCCTGAAGTTGCAACCTACGTAGACCAATTATACGCATCGGTAATTACTGCTGGCACACATTTAGCTCCGTCTATTAAAGTAGCTGAAGCAGCCAAGGTGATCGAAAATTCACAAAGGGATATCAATATTGCCTTCGTGAACGAATTGTCGAAAATTTTTAGGTTGCTCAATATCAACACGCAAGATGTGCTCGAAGCAGCAGGTACCAAATGGAACTTCATTAAATTCACTCCCGGTTTGGTAGGTGGGCACTGTATCGGGGTAGACCCGTACTATCTAGCCCAAAAAGCGCAAGAAGAAGGATACAATCCTGAAATTATCTTGGCGGGTCGTAGAATGAACGACGGCATGGGAAGTTATGTAGCCCAAGAAACCGTAAAGTTGATGATTCAAAAAGATTGTAAGGTGAAAAACGGCCATGTATTGATGATGGGTATCACCTTCAAAGAAAACTGCCCTGACATTCGTAACAGCAAGGTGATAGATGTGATTGAAGAATTGCGGAAATACAACTTAAATATAGACGTCTACGACCCTTGGGCAAGTGCTACCGAAGTTTATAATGAATTTGGACTGCATTTACTAACCGAAGAAAGTCAATTAAAAGCAAATTATGAGGCAGTAGTCTTGGCGGTTGGGCATAAAAAATTCGCAGATTTCAATATTCAAGAGCATCTGGCAACACCTTCGGTGGTATTTGACGTAAAATCTTTTTTACCGAAAGACCAGATTGATGGGTGTTTGTAGTAGTGAGTAGTGAGTAGTGAGTAGCGAGTAGTGAGTAGCGAGTAGCAAATTCTCAGAATTTATAATGTAATAATTAGTAGTAAAGTGTACGAAACAAAATACCATTCCGAAGACCTTTCAAACTTTTCCTTCTTGATTACAGGCGGCGCCGGATTTATCGGTTCAAACCTTGTTGCATACCTGCTGAAATTTAATGCGAAAAAAGTTCGGGTGCTGGATAATTTTGCTACTGGGTTCCATAAAAATCTAAAGGCTTTCGAAAACCATCCGGCATTTGAGTTGTTGGAAGGTGATATTCGCGACGTTGAAACATGCAAGCAAGCCGTGCAAGACATCGATTTTGTGTCGCATCAAGCTGCGCTCGGAAGTGTGCCCCGAAGCATCAACGACCCCGCCACTTCAAATGAAGTGAACGTTTCAGGTTTTCTGAATATGCTCATCGCCCAAAACGAGAGCAATTCGGTGAAACGTTTGGTCTATGCCGCCAGTAGCAGTACCTATGGCGATAGCAAAAACCTTCCCAAGGTAGAAGATACCATTGGGAAACCACTGTCACCCTACGCGGTAACCAAATTGGTAAATGAACTCTATGCCGATGTGTTCTATAAAACGTATGGAACACCTACCATCGGACTCAGATATTTCAATGTTTTTGGTCCAAATCAGAGCCCTACAGGTGCCTACGCAGCGGTAATTCCGTTGTTTATGCAAGCCTTAAAAGATGGCACCCCACCCACCATTAATGGAGATGGCGAACAAACCCGAGACTTTACCTTTGTCGAAAACGCAGTGCAGGCCAATATAAAAGCCATGTTTGCTCCTGAAACCGCCGTAAACGAAGTATACAATGTGGCATTTGGCGAACGTATCAGCTTAAATTCCCTATGGTCAGACTTACAGCAGATTTCAGAAAAAAATATTGACGCGAACTATGGGCCGCCTCGCAAAGGTGATGTGCGTGATTCGTTGGCAAACATAGAAAAAGCCAAAAAGTCACTTGGGTATGACCCGAAGTTCTCAGTGAAAGACGGACTTGAAATCACTTGGAGTAAATTTTAATACATCATGTTATGAGTAAAGAAAATTCAAAAAAAATTCTCGTTACAGGAGCCGACGGATTTATAGGTTCGCATTTGGTAGAATACTTGGTGTCACAAGGCCATCAGGTAAAAGCTTTTTGCTTCTATAATTCTTTTAACTCTTGGGGATGGTTAGATAGTCTGCCGAAGGAAACCCTTAATAAAATCGAGGTGTTTACAGGCGATATACGCGATCCCAACGGTGTGCGCACGGCCATGAAAGATGTTTCTGTGGTGTACCACTTGGCGGCGCTTATTGCCATTCCGTTTAGCTATCATTCGCCAGACAGTTATATTGATACCAACGTAAAAGGAACACTCAATGTAGTGCAAGCTGCGCGCGATTTTGAAATCGAACGCGTGCTGGTGACCTCTACTTCTGAAGTGTACGGTACCGCACAGTATGTTCCGATCGATGAAAAGCACCCGAAACAACCGCAATCGCCCTATTCTGCTTCAAAAATTGGTGCCGACTGTATCGCAGATTCATTTTATCGAAGCTTCGATTTGCCAGTTACTATCGTACGCCCATTCAACACCTTTGGTCCGCGGCAATCGGCGCGTGCCTTTATCCCCACCATTATCACACAATTACTGAATGGTTTTGAAGAAATTAAATTGGGAGATATCACACCAACACGCGATTTGTTGTATGTGAAGGATACCGTACGTGGATTCGAAACTATTGCTAATACCCCGTCGTTGATTGGTCATGAGGTAAACATTGCCACAAATTCTGAAATTACCATCGGGGAAGTGGCAGAAAGACTTATAAAATTGATCAACCCAAAAGCAACGATTGCGCTCGACGAAACGCGCCTTCGCCCTGAAAAAAGTGAAGTATTCCGTTTGTTTGGAGACAATAGCAAGCTTATGGAGCATACCAACTGGAAAACGCAATTCGCTTTTAACGATGCCTTACAGGAAACCATCGATTGGTTTGCCAACAAGGACAATTTAAAGCAATACAAAGCTGGAATTTACAATGTATAGCGAGGTCGTTTCCTTTATCCAAAAAACCTTTGGAACCACCGATTTTCTTCCGCTGCACGAACCTCGATTTGTTGGGAATGAAAAAAAATACGTAGCCGACGCCATAGACTCAACGTTTGTATCGTCTGTGGGTGCCTATGTAAATCGTTTTGAAGAAGATTTTTCCGTAGCTACACAACAGAAATACACCGTTGCGACTGTAAATGGCACTGCGGCTCTTCACATTGCCATGTTGCTTGTTGCTGTTGAAAAAGATACCGAAGTGCTCACCCAAGCCCTCACTTTTGTGGCTACCTGCAATGCTATTTCGTATATCGGTGCCATTCCACATTTTGTAGATGTAAGTAAAGACACCTTGGGTATGTGCCCTGAGAAACTAGAGGTATACCTTGCTGAAATAGCTGAAATCCGAAACGAAGGTTGCTATAACAAACATACGGGCAGGCGTATTTCTGCTTGCGTCCCCATGCATACGTTTGGCCATATTGGTGACATAGAGCGCATTGTTTCTATTTGCGATGCCTATCAAATTCCAGTTGTTGAAGATGCAGCCGAGGCGCTCGGGAGTTATAAAAATGGCAAGCATGCCGGTAGCTTCGGAAAAGTAGCTGCGTTCAGTTTTAACGGAAATAAAATTATTACCTCAGGCGGGGGTGGAGCCATTACCACAGCAAACGAAACACTTGCAAAAAGGGCAAAACACCTGACTACCACTGCGAAGATTCCGCATAAATACAAATACGAACACGATAGCATTGGTTATAATTACCGAATGCCGAACTTAAATGCGGCCCTTTTGGTGGCACAATTAGAACAGCTGCCCTTGTTTTTAGAGAAAAAGCGTGCCCTGGCACAGCGATACGCGAACTTCTTTGAAAATAACTCGTTGACGTTTATCACCGAACCCAAAAATGCTACGTCTAATTATTGGCTTATGGCGTTGTTGCTCGAAAATGAAAGCGAACGTGATGCTTTTTTGGAATATACCAACGAGCATAATGTGATGACGCGACCCATCTGGCAACTCATGAATAGATTGTCAATGTTCAGCGATTGCCCATCTGCACCACTACCTAATTCTGAATTTTTAGAGGCCCGCGTGGTGAATATTCCCAGTAGCGTGATTTTGTAAGCAGAAATAGGGTAACAATTGTATCTTTGTGCCAATCTGAAACTGCTTATGGATTCTTGTTGCTTTGCGAGTGTGATTTTTGAAGGAAATGTACCGTTTCTTCCCAAATTTCTAACGTCGTTACAAGAACAGACAGACACCAACTTCACCTTGATACTTTTTAATGACGGAGTAGATAAACTTGAAACACATTTAGATTCGTACGAGCTTCCGTTTAAAATAATTGAAACGTCGGGTAGCATTGCTGAGGTACGCGCACAATTATTATCGTATGTGGCAAATTCAGATTTTGATAATACCGTTTTTGGTGATACCGACGATTTCTTTGCGCCAAACCGTATCGAACTTTCCAAGCAATTGTTGCAACAGCATGCCATTATTGCCCATGATGTATGGTTGGTAAACGAATTGGGGCAGCTTTTGGAACCAAACTATTGGAAATACCGTCCCGAACTCTTGCAGGGAGTTTCATATAAAAATCTTGTACACTACAATCTACTCGGGTTGGGAAATACGGCGATTCAAAATAAGGTGCTTCCAAAGGAATTTAAGATACCTGCCGATTTGATTGCGGTAGACTGGTATGTGTTTTCAAACTTGCTGAAAGAAGGTATTCGTGCTTTTTTTACTGCGGAGACCTATATCTATTATAGACAATACGAAGGCAATACTATTGGTTTAAAAAAGTTAACTTTGCAGCGTTTTGAAAGGGAAGTGTCTGTAAAATTACAACACTACCGCGCCATGGCACAAGTAGATACACAATTTGAGTCTCTTGCCACTAGTTTTGGGAATTTACATGCTAAAATAAGCACCCTTTCAGAAGCAGAGATAAGCGCTTATATGCAACAACAGGACCACCCGTTTTGGTGGGAACAAGTACAACTTTAAGTTTATGAACATTCAAATTTCAAAGAATAAAGAAGTTTTCAATTTTAGCACTCCGTATATCATTGCAGAGATTGGCGCCAACCACAATGGCGATATGGACTTGGCAAAAAAGATGATCGATAGTGCCGTTGAATGTGGCTGCGATGCTGTTAAATTTCAATCTTGGACACCCAAATCGCTCATCGCCAAAGAAGAATATGAGCGCAACCAGAGTTATGACGATTCGCCAAAGAAACACTTCGGGTCGTTAGAAGAAATGGTGACCAAATATTACTTGCGTCCCGAGCAGCATTTTGAGCTAAAAGAGTATTGTGAAGGCAAAGGAGTCGATTTCTGTTCGTCTCCATTTTCTACCAAAGAAGTAGACCTGCTCATGGAAATTGGAGTGCCGTTTCTTAAAATTGCCTCTATGGACATCAACAACCTGCCGTTTTTAAAATATGCTGCTAGAACCATGAAACCCATCGTGGTTTCTACGGGAATGGCAACACTTGCTGAAATTGACACGGCTGTACAAACCATACGTGGCGAAGGAAACGAACAAATTGTATTATTGCATTGTATTTCTATCTACCCGCCAAAAGATGAAGACATCCATTTGCGAAATATTACGATGTTGCAAGAAGCCTTTCACCTGCCGGTAGGGTTTTCAGACCACTCGTTTGGAACAGCCGTACCCTTGGCATCGGTGGCATTGGGCGCTTGCATTATCGAAAAGCATTTTACACTAGACAAAGATTTACCAGGTTGGGACCATGAGATTTCTGCAGATCCGGCAGAGATGAAAGCCATTTGTGACGACTCTAAGAAGATTCAGGCAGCCATGGGGAATGTACATCGCACGGTTTCGGCAGATGAAGAAGCGAAAAAAGATAAATTTAGACGCAGTATTGTAGCGGCAACCGATCTTAAAAAAGGAACGGTACTTTCCGAAGAACATTTCGACTATAAGCGTCCGGGTACCGGAATTCCCCCCAATGAGTACACCTATGTTGCAGGAAGAAAATTAAAAGAGGATATTTCCGCAGATACGCTACTAACCTGGAAACATTTTGAGTAAGCCATGAAAACTATTGCTTGTATCATTGCCCGAACTGTTTCTACCCGCCTTCCGATAAAAGTGTTGCGCGATTTGACGCCAGGAACCACTATGATCGATTATTTGGTGCAACGACTCAAAACCGTTCAACGAATTGATGAGATTTACATTTGTACTTCGAGTCAGCCGGTAGATGACGTGCTGGAAGATGTAGCCATTCGCAATGGTGTAAAATTATACCGAGGTTCTGAAGACAAGGTGATAGAACGTATGATAGACGTGGGTACTGAGGAAGCTGCCGATGTTGTCTTGCGTATTACTGCAGACAACCCGTTTACCACTACCGAATATATCGATGAACAGATTCAGTTTCTGATTGAAAACGAACTAGACTATGCGCGCATCGTTGAAGTGCCCATTGGTGCCTCTCCTGAGGTAATACGTTTTTCAGCCTTAAAAGATTGCTACGCCAAAATGGATCCGTCGGTAAGTGAATATCTGATGCTCTTCTTGTTCGAACCTAACACCTACAAATGTGGCGTCTTAAAGGTTTTTGAAGAAGACTATTCAAATTATACCGTGACCGTAGATACGCCAGAAGATTTGGTACGTACCAAAAAAGTACTCGAAATCTTTGAAGGTGATGCTATTGCTTTAAAAGATATTATTGAAATCTATAAAAACAACAACTACGACTTGCCAGTGACGCAATTTGCCATGGCGGGAGATGTAAAGTTGCCCTACGGAAAAATGGTTTCAGTTGCCGAATTTTCAGCAGATATGAACCGAAGGAAAGAACAATCTATTGTAAAAAAACTGTATGGTTAAATCGTATGTCTACGCAGAGACCGCCTTTCACCACGAAGGCGACATGGAATATATCAAAAAACTGATTGCACAAGCGAGTGCGATAGGGGTGAACGGTATTAAATTTCAGGTGCTCACCGAAGCTTCAGATTTTATTTCTACCCAACACAGTGCGTTTAAGACATTGCAAGAATACACCTTTACCACCGAGCAATGGAGCACTATTTTTGAATATACCACCCAAGCCGGACTCGATATCATCATGATGCCCTTAGATTTGGGCTCGTTCGAGTTGCTTGCAACACACCACGTGGCGTATCTAGACATCCATTCGGTTTCTTTTTACGATTCGAAATTGCTAGCAGCAGTAAAGCAATCGGCACTCCCCATTATTTTAGGGGTAGGCGGAAGAACACTCGAAGAGATTGACGCTAAAATATCGTATTTTGAAGGAAAATTAGAGGTGCTCATGGTGGGGTATCAATCGTTTCCTAGCAAACTGGAACATGTGAAAATAGGTAAAATTGCACATTTGGCGAAAAAATACCCGCAGCTAGCTATTGGGTATGCAGACCATTCTGCGCATGACGACGATTTCAATATTCGAAGCAATGAATATGCCCGCTTGCTCGGAGCTACTTTTTTTGAAAAGCACATGACGATAGAACAGGGCGTAGAACGGGTAGATTACAATTCGGCTGTAAATGCGGAAACCCTGAAAGAAATGACAAATCGTATTCGTTTTATTGAAAACAATGTGCTGCAAAACGAGGCAGAAGCCTTCTCTTTTCACGAAACCGAAACAACCTACCGCAACAGACAATTGGTTTGCGTAGCGGCTAGAGATTTAGCGATAGGCACGGTACTTACTGAAAACGATATGGCGTTAAAGATGATGGACGCCGACGACCAGAATGTTTATAGAATAGAACCCTTTGTTGGGAAGAAAATACAAAAAGCGGTGGCAAAAGACTTCCCCATTCATTCACAAAACATTATTGATGAGTAGTTATAAAATATACCGAGATCAGTTAGAAACCTTTGAAGATGTAATCCAACAACTGGATAGTTACGGTGTTGGTTTTTTGGCGGTAGTAAATAGAGATGAAACGCTGTACGGAATTGTCACCGATGGAGATATCAGAAAGGCATTATTGCAACAAAAGCGCGAAATTGATGCTATTATCAATACCCAGCCTATAACGTTGCCGCATACCACACCGCGCAGCCAGATTGTATCGTATTTACAATCGAAGCGGCGTTTGCACATTCCGTTGATCGATGAAAATGCCACGCTAAAGGAAGTCTTTCTGTTAAACGACCTTAATTTTGAATACAAACCGAACAAAGTGGTAATCATGGCGGGCGGATTGGGTTCGCGTTTGGGCGACCTTACCAAAGACACGCCCAAACCGATGTTAGAAATAAAGGGAAAGCCTATTTTAGAGTACATTGTAGATTCGTTTAAAAACCAAGGCTTCAACAAATTTATTTTTTGTGTGAATTACAAAAAAGAGGTCATCGAATCGTATTTTGGTGACGGGAGCCGTTTTAATGTGCAGGTTGAATACGTTGTTGAAGAAAAGCGTTTGGGAACGGCAGGTGCCCTGAGCCTTATTGAAGAAGGATGTTTTGAAGACCCGTTTTTTGTGGTAAATGGCGATGTGATAAGCAATATTGAATACCAACACGTACTCGATTTTTTTCAAGCCAACCGTGCCCAAGCAGTGATGTGTACCAAAGAACTGAGCCACACCAACCCCTACGCTGAGGTAGAGTTCGACGCTGAGAAAAACTTAATGAACCTAAAGGAAAAACCCACCAAGATATTTCATATCAATTTAGGGGTGTACCTCTTAGACCCCAAAATGACCACCTTATTGCCTACCAATGAATTTTATGACATGCCCAATTTGTTTTTAAAGGCGAAAAAACAAGATTTTGGAGTCAAGGTTTTTAGTGTGAATGAAGACTGGGTAGACATTGGGAAACCGGTAGATTATCATAAAATTAGTGACGATTAATACGTACAATAGAATACCGAGGCTTCTCCGAAACGAACCACAGGAATTTTTGAAGTTTGGAAAGTAAAAAGGATAAATGCTAACTTGCAACCGCTATGGCAGACGATAAATGGCTTTATGAAATCTCTTCTAAAAAGAAGTTGCTTGATCTCAACTTTAGAGAAATTTGGCGCTACCGAGATTTACTCTTACTTTTTGTAAAAAGAGACATTACAACAGTCTACAAACAAACGGTGTTAGGCCCATTGTGGTATTTTATTCAGCCGCTGTTTACCTCGGTGGTTTTTACCTTGGTTTTTAATAATCTGGGGAATATCCAAACGGGGGGCGTGCCGCCTTTCTTGTTTAATTTGGCCGGTATTACCGCCTGGAATTATTTCAAGGAATGCCTCACCAAAACATCCAGTACATTTACTACGAATCAAGGTATTTTTGGAAAAGTATATTTTCCCAGAGTGATCATGCCTATGTCTGTGACCATTTCTAACTTGCTGAAATTTGGAATACAGTTAGTTATTTTAATTTCATTTTACATTTACTATCGTGCATCAGGGGTAACTATAGCCCCTAACAGCCACCTTTTCTTATTTCCCATATATGTTTTTATGATGGCTCTTTTAGGCTTGGGTATGGGGATGATTATTTCTTCATTTACTACGAAGTATAGAGATTTAAATGTTGTTATTGGCTTTGCAGTTAGTTTGCTTATGTATTTATCAGCTGTGCCATATCCTGTTTCAGAAGCACGCGGTAAATTTCCTGAATATGTTGCAAATCTCGTAGAGTATAACCCGTTAACACAGATTATCGAAGGTTTTCGGTATATGATTTTGGGTGTAGGCACCTTTTCTTTGGCAGGATTTGTTTATACCTTGTTAATTTGTCTAGCCTTATTTTTTATTGGGCTCATTATTTTTAATAGAACTGAAAAAACGTTTATAGATACTGTGTAATGGGTATAATCTTAAAAGCTAAAAACATAAGTAAACAATATCGTTTAGGTCTGGTAGGTACAGGTACACTTTCACATGACCTTAACCGCTTTTGGTACCGTATACGCGGGAAAGAAGATCCTTATTTAAAAGTAGGAGCTGCCAATGACCGCAGTGAAACCGCAACCGAAAATTATGTATGGGCATTACGCGATATTAATTTCGAAGTACAGGAAGGAGAAGTTTTAGGGATTATTGGAAAAAACGGAGCTGGTAAATCCACATTGCTTAAAATATTATCTAAGGTTACAAGCCCCACTACCGGTGTGATTAAAACCAAAGGACGTATTGCTTCCCTGTTAGAGGTGGGTACGGGCTTTCATCCAGAGCTTACAGGCCGCGAAAACATCTACCTAAATGGTGCTATCCTGGGAATGAATAAAAAAGAGATTGCCTCAAAAGAGGAGGAAATAGTAGATTTTTCTGGTTGTGCTATGTATATAGATACCCCAGTTAAAAGATATAGCAGTGGAATGCGGGTTCGCCTGGCTTTTGCGGTGGCGGCGCATCTAGAACCCGATATTTTGGTGGTAGATGAGGTATTAGCCGTAGGGGACGCTGAATTTCAAAAAAAGGCAATCGGGAAGATGCAGGATATTAGCAAGGGAGAGGGGAGAACCGTCTTGTTTGTAAGCCATAACATGGCCACGATACAAAACCTCTGTACACGTGTGATGCTTCTAAATAACGGTACGGTTGACATAGTTGGAAAAACTGAAAAAGTAATTAACCATTATCTAAAGAAATTTAGGAATGAAGAAGTGGTAAAGGAGCTCTCATTGAGAACAGATAGAAATGGCGATGGGCGTTTAAAATTCCTTGATTATTGGTTTGTAAATGCAAGTGGTGAGCGAATCAATATTATACCCTCTGGAATAACTTACAAGATGGTAATCAAAATCGAAAATACGACTGCATTTGCTTTAAAAAATATCCGAATCTCTGTCGGAATCGACGACAACCATGAACGGCGAATTACAATATTTAGTAATGACTTGATGAATCAAGAAATTCATTTTAAACCGAATGAAACAAAATTGGTAAAAATATTTGTTCCAGAAAATCCATTTCAATCAGGAAAGTATCATTTCACGCTCTTTACGAGTATAGATCAACAAGTTGCCGATTGGGTCATCAATGCAGGTTTGTTTGAGGTAGAGCAGGGAGATTTTTTTAAAACTGGACGTATTCTACCTATAAATCAGGGAAATATTTTAGTGACTCATGAATTTCAATAAAAATATTATGGCTAAGCTTAAAAATTCTCTGAAAAAACAGTTTTTGAAATTCGTCGAACGGTACATTGGAAAGCGAGTTATGCTTAATGAGTTTTTGTCTCCTATTGAAAAACAGGCAATAAATCTCATACATCATGGTTTTCTTCATGATATTGGCTGGTGGAAATCATGGGAAACAAAAGCTCCTATTGATTCAAATAATAATCCGTTGCCTTGGGTCACTTACAGTTTTATAAAATTTATAGAGAATCGACTGAGAAAGGACATGATATTGTTTGAATTTGGCTCAGGTAATTCGACTCTTTATTATAGTGAAAATGTTAAAGAAGTACATACTGTTGAGCACAATCCAGAATGGTTCGAAAGAACTTCTCTAAAAATTCCTGAAAATGTTTTGATTGAAAACATTCATTCAGGAATTGGAGGTCAATATTCAATGGCTTCATCAAATAAAGGTATAAAATATGACATTATTATTGTTGATGGAATAGATAGGGTGAACTGTATTTTAAACTCTATCGAAAACTTAAAAAATAATGGAGTTTTAATACTTGATGATTCAGAACGTGAAGAATATAGAGCAGGAGTCAATGAACTTTTTAATTTGGGATTCAAAAGTATTGATTTATGGGGTATTTCGCCAGGGTTCATATCTTATAATAAATGCACCTCTATTTACTACAGAAATGAAAATATTTTAGGAATATGATTCTAGGAATTAAGGACTTGAAAAAGCGATTGCGAGTTTTCTTTTATTATAGAAAACTCAGAAAGGAAGTTATATCAGCAAAAAAAATTAATGTGGGGTCGGGGAATGTGAATTTTGATGATGAGTGGTTTTCTTGTGATAAAGACATATTAGATATAACGAAACGTAGGTCTTGGAAAAAATTACTAGGGGGACAGAAGCTTAATAATATTTTTGCCGAACATGTTTGGGAGCATTTGACAGAAGATGATACGATACTCGCAAATAAAAACTGTTATGAATTTTTAAATAAAAATGGAAGATTAAGACTGGCTGTTCCCGATGGATACCATCCCGATAAAAAATATATAGATTATGTAAAGCCTGGGGGTGTTGGTCGTGGAGCTCAAGATCATAAAATCCTTTATAATTATCAGACGTTGAAAGATAAGTTAGAAAAAACTGGATTCAAAACTGAGTTGCTTGAATTTTGGGATGAATCAGGTAATTTTCATTATACAGATTGGAGTATTAAACACGGAAGGGTGTCTAGGTCTAAGCGATACGATCAAAGAAATAGAAATGGTCAATTGAATTATACTTCTTTGATTATAGATGCCATTAAATAAAAACTATTATTCGTTGAAAAGATTATGATTATTTCGCACAGAAAAAAGTTTATTTTTATTCATAATTATAAAGTCGCTGGCACTAGTATAAGAAATGCTTTAGATAAGTATAACAACAAGAGCCCCGCTACTCTAACTACTTTTGAAAAGTTAAAATGTGCAATTCAACTTTATCCTAAAATATTCTCTAAAAACTTTAGCGGGCATAGTAAGGCAAAAGAGATAAAGGAAACTTTGCCATCAAGAATTTTTGATAGTTATTATAAATTTGGTTTTGTACGCAATCCTTGGGATTGGCAGGTTTCCTTATATACATTTATGCTAAAGGAAAAAAACCATCATCAGCATACGTTAGTCAAGTCTTTTGCGAACTTTGATGAATATATTGATTGGCGGGTGCATGAAGATTTAACTCTACAGAAATCGTTTTTTTATTCGAATGATGAATTTTTAATGGATTTTGTGGGTAAGTTTGAAAATCTTGAAGAAGATTTTTCGAAGGTTTGCAAAAGGTTGAAGCTTGATGCCACTTTGCCTTATTTAAACAAAAGCAGAGAAGACAACAGGTTTGTGAACTTCTATAGCAAAAATTCATTTGAAATGATTTTGCAGGCCTACAAAGAAGATATTGATTTGTTCGGGTACCAGAAACCCATTTTATAAATACATTTTATTTGATTTATGTCCGCATTGGCTCCCATCATATTATTTGTTTACAACCGCCCTTCGCATACCGAACAAACGCTGGAGGCTTTATCTAATAACGAGTTGGCGGATCAAAGTGTTTTATATATTTATTGCGATGGACCAAAACAAAATGCCACATCCGAGGACGTAAAAAATATTGAGGATGTTCGACAGATTCTTGAAAAAAAACAATGGTGTAGAGAAGTTATAATAAGAGAACAGGATCATAATCTTGGATTGGCAAACTCTGTAATTCAAGGGGTGACACAGGTCATTGAAAAACACGGGAAGGTTGTTGTTTTAGAAGATGATATCCTTACGGGCACCTATTTTCTTAAGTTTATGAATGAGGCCCTAGACCTTTATAAAAACGAACAAAAGGTATTTGGGGTTTCGGGATATCGATTTCCAACTTCTCAGAAAATTAAAGAAGAAACTTTTTTCCTGCCTATAATGAGTTCATGGGGTTATGGAACCTGGAAGGATAGGTGGAAGAGGGTAAATTTTAATGGAGATGAACTACTTGATCTGATTGAAAATAAAGGTATAGGAGATAAATTAGACTTTGGGAACTTGAAGTATTATAAAATGCTTAAAGATCAAGTGGGTGGGAAAAATGATTCTTGGGCCATTCGGTTTTATGTTTCTATGTTTTTAGAAAAAGGGGTATTTCTCTACCCCAAACAATCGTTATTAAAAAATATAGGTTTTGATGGAACAGGCGTTCATTGTGCTATAGATAATTCTAAAGCACACCAAGGCAAATATCAAAATGAAATTCAAATTAATGTTGAAAAACAAGAAATTAATTTAAACAGCAAAGTTACAAAAGCCTTCATTACTCAAAAAGTTAGTGCCAAGAATGGATATGCCAATAAGTTTAAACGTAAACTATCAGGTCTCGTAGCCCCTGAAATAAAAAAATACTTAAGGAGAAAGTTGGGTTATAATAGTAATATTTCATCCTCAAATGATTTTAGTATTTTAAAGAAAACTCCTCGTTACACTAGAACTAAGGTATTTATTAAAGGGGTAGAAATTGATATTCCAGACAGTGCTTCTTTTTTGTTTATGTACAAGGAAATTTTTCAAGAAAACATATATCGCTTCAAATCTTCAAATCCGTGTCCATATATAATCGATGGTGGTGCGAACATTGGGCTAGCATCCATTTATCTTAAACTTCTTTATCCGGATTCAGAAATTGTTGCCTTTGAGCCAGATCCCACGATTTTTGATATGTTAAAATCAAATATAGAAGCTTTTTCACTAAGGGGAGTGGAATTAATTGAAAAAGGATTGTGGAATGAAGATACATCCATTACCTTCAATTCAGAAGGCGCAGATGCTGGATTAATCGCAACTCTAGATGAAACATTGACCGCTACAAATTCAATAAATGTAACTTCATTAAGACCCTTTTTAAATAGAACAGTAGATTTTTTAAAATTGGATATTGAAGGAGCTGAAACTAAAGTTTTAAAGGATATCGAAAATGATTTAAAAAATGTGGAAAGAATTTTTGTTGAGTATCATTCTTTTATTGGACAACCTCAAACACTCAATGATATTATCAATATTCTTACGAAAGCAAATTTTAGAATTTATATGTCAATCCCAGGGAATAATGCTTTGAAATCTCCTTTAATGGGGTTGAGAAATTATAATAATATGGATTTTCAGTTGAATATTTTTGGATATAAAGAAGGCAATAAATGAAATTACTCAATTTAGGTTGCGGTCAGAAATATCATAAAGATTGGATCAATATTGACTTTGAATCCAATAGTGACAATGTCATACCTCATAATTTGCTAGAAGGTATTCCAATGGAAGATAAGTCTGTAAATGTAGTTTATCATTCTCATGTTCTAGAACATTTCTCAAAAATTGACGGGTTAAATTTCGTGAAAGAGTGTTTTCGAGTTTTAAAACCAGGTGGAATTATAAGAATTGCCGTTCCAGATCTTGAGACAATAGCAAAAGAATATTTGAAAAATCTTGAATTAGCTGCAATAGGAGACAAGGATGGAAAAAATAATTATGAATGGATAAAATTAGAACTCCTTGACCAAATGGTTCGAAATGAATCTGGTGGGGCAATGAAAAAATATTTATTTCAATCTACACTTCCTAACGAGAATTATGTTTATGAACGCATTGGTATGGAGGCAAAATCGATTAGACAGGCATTTTTGAACAATCAAGTTTCACGCAAAAAAAAAATAAAAACTCCATCATCTAAACACGTTCTCATAAAGCGACTTTTAAAAAAGATTAAAAACAAAATTTTCAATACATCAAAAAAAGAAGCTTTAACCGTAGCGCAAAAAAAAGCACTTCGCATAGGTCAATTTAGATTGAATGGGGAAATACATCAATGGATGTATGATAGATATTCCCTTACAGAACTATTAAAGGAAGTAGGTTTTAGCGAAATAATTTATAGTAATGCTTTTGAAAGTGAAATTGCTAATTGGGAAAAGTATCAATTAGATGTGATTGACGGAGAAGTTAGAAAACCAGATTCTCTTTTTATAGAAGCAAAAAAGGCATGAAAATTCTTATAGTAAATACTTACGATAGAGGTGGGGCGGCAAAAGCCTGTTTGCGGTTATATGAAGGTTTATTGAATGAGGAGGTTGATGCCTCCTTGTTATTACGTAAAAGAATAAACAATATTCCCAACGCACATATCTTGAATCCAAAACATAAACAATTTTCTTTTATTAAAAAATTACATAGAAAGTTCCGAAGAATTTTGAAAGAATTAAAATTAATTGGAAAGGAATCTATTACCGAAGATGTCGTCTTTTTAAAAAGTAGGCCGAAAGGGTTGGAGTTGTTCAGTTTTCCAAAATCTAATTTTGATATCACCACTTCTTCATTATATAAAGAAGCCGATATAGTAAACCTACATTGGGTAGCTGGAATTTTGGATTATGAGTCTTTTTTTAAGCAAAACACCAAGCCTGTTGTATGGACACTTCATGATATGCATCCGTTTACCGGTGGGGAACATTATGAAGAAGAATATTTGGGGATGGATGCTAATGGATTTCCAAAAAAAAGAGCTAAAACAAATTACGAAAAGAATGTTTCTTCCAACAATAAAAGATTAATTGTTCAGGCGCTCAAGCAGGTTCAAGACTTGACAATAGTTGCACCTTCAACTTGGTTGGCTAAAGAAGCCGAAAAAAGTGAAGCCTTTCAGAACAGACAAGTCCACTGTATACCTTATGGATTAAATCCGGAAATATTTAAACCGCGAGACCGTAATTATTCCAGGGAACTATTGAATATCCCTAAAAGCAAAAAAGTAATTTTGTTTGTAGCAGATTCAATTAGTAATCATCGCAAAGGATTTCAATATCTCAAAAAGGCATTCGAAAAAATGGATAGTGAAGGTCTTGTGTTATGCGCCATCGGAAATAAAAACGGAGCGTTAACATCTTTAAATAATATACAGGAATTGGGGCATATTTATGATGAGCGGTTAATGAGCATTGCTTATTCGGCAGCAGATGTATTTGTAATACCATCTTTAATGGATAATCTTCCCAATACAGTGCTAGAGTCGTTAATGTGCGGCACTCCAGTTGTTGGTTTTCCAGTAGGAGGAATAACAGATATGGTACAACCCGGAATAAATGGTTTATTGGCAAAAGAGATAAGTACGGATGCTTTGTACGAAACCTTGAGTACTTTCTTAAATACAATCGATACCTTTGATTGTGACAAAATACGGAAAGATGCGGTAAATAAATATGATTTGGAAGTACAAGCAAATTCTTATATTGAATTGTTTGAGAGTATATTGAAATAATAAAATTTAAAAGGCATTCACCTATATATGAAAAAAGCACTCATAACAGGAATCACGGGGCAAGATGGATCTTACTTAGCTGAGCTTCTTTTGCAAAAAGGATATGAAGTGCATGGGATTAAAAGAAGAAGCTCTTCCTTTAACACAGATCGTATCGATCACCTGTACGAGGATCCGCATGAAGAAAATGTATCACTCAAATTACATTATGGCGATCTAACCGATGCCATGAATATTACCCGGATTATTCAAGAAGTGCAACCCGACGAAATTTACAACCTTGGGGCCATGTCACACGTACGTGTCAGTTTTGAAACGCCAGAATACACAGCCAACGTAGACGGTTTGGGCATCTTGCGGGTCTTGGAAGCAGTACGTCTTTTAGGCCTTACCAAGACCACAAAAGTATACCAGGCATCTACAAGTGAACTGTACGGCCTCGTACAAAAAACTCCACAAAGTGAAAGCACTCCTTTCTACCCTCGTTCACCCTATGCCGTGGCAAAATTATATGCCTATTGGATCACCGTAAACTACCGTGAGGCATACAATATGTTTGCCTGTAACGGAATTTTGTTTAACCACGAATCACCCGTACGTGGAGAAACGTTTGTGACCCGAAAAATTACGCGTGCTACTAGTAAAATTGCGCTTGGGTTACAAGATACCATGTACTTGGGCAACCTAGACGCCCAAAGAGATTGGGGCCACGCCAAAGACTACGTTAAAGCCATGTGGCTTATGTTACAACAGGAAAAGCCAGAAGACTTTGTGATTGCTACCGGAATTACCACCACTGTAAGAGAGTTTGTAATCTTGGCTTTTCAAGAGTTAGGTATTTCACTTGCATTTGAAGGAACTGGTGAAAATGAAATTGGGGTAATAAGGGTTTGTAGCAATCCGTTATACCAACTAGATGCAGGTACAGTTGTGGTGCGTATAGACGACCGATACTACAGACCCACCGAAGTAGACCTACTCATTGGAGATGCATCTAAATGCAAAGAAAAATTAAACTGGGAGCCGAAGTATACCTTGCAAATGCTTGTTTCTGAAATGATGCAGAGCGACTTGCAATTATTTAAAAAGGATGCCTTTTTAAAAGGGGGTGGATACGACACGTTGCAACAACATGAATAAAATGATGGATAAAAATGCTAAAATATACATTGCGGGGCACAACGGTATGGTGGGCTCTGCTTTGCTGCGTTTGCTTCAGGAACAGGGGTACGAAAATATTGTGGTACGCACTTCGTCATCATTAGATTTAAGAAATCAAGAAGCCGTACGTCAATTTTTTTCAGAAGAAAAACCTGTCTATGTGATTATGGCAGCCGCCAAGGTGGGTGGCATTCAGGCAAACAATACCTATAGAGCCGAGTTCCTATATGATAATTTAATGATGCAAGCTAATGTGATTCACCAAAGTCATCTGCATCAAGTAAAAAAATTATTGTTTCTGGCATCTTCCTGTATTTATCCTAAAATGGCATCCCAACCTATAAAGGAAGAGTATTTACTCACGGGGTCTTTAGAAGACACCAATGAGCCTTATGCCATCGCTAAGATTGCCGGCGTAAAGATTTGTGAAAATTATAATAGACAATATGGGAGTAATTTCATTTCGGTCATGCCTACCAATTTGTATGGGCCCAACGACAATTATGATCTTGAGAATTCGCATGTGTTACCCGCTTTATTGCGAAAAATTCATGAGGCCAAAATAAATAAGAAACCTCAAGTTGAGGTATGGGGAACAGGAACGCCCAAGCGAGAATTTTTACACGCCGATGATCTCGCAGCGGCATGTATACATCTTATGAATACGTATGATGGATCGGTTGCGGTAAATATAGGAACGGGTAGCGATGTTTCAATTAAAGAATTGGCGTTACTTATCAAAGACATTGTAGGATATTCAGGTGATCTTATCTTTAACACTGAAAAACCGGATGGAACCCCTAGAAAACTACTTGATGTCAGTCTCATCGAATCTCTAGGATGGAAACACACCATAAACCTTAGAGATGGCATTGAAAATACGTATAAGGAAGCTTTTTTAAACGAAAACAAAGCGTAGATGATTTCAGTAATAACTATTAACTACAATGATGCTTCGGGACTTGAAGAAACAATACAGAGTGTGCTTTCCCAAGAAAATGCAGATTACGAATTTATTGTCATTGATGGTGGTAGTACAGACAACAGTACTGCTGTAATTGAAAAGTACAAGCAACAGCTTCATTATTGGGTGAGTGAGCCTGATGGGGGTGTTTACAATGCTATGAATAAAGGAATCGTTAAAGCTTCAAAAAACTATGTGTATTTTTTAAATAGTGGAGATACACTGTATGATAACTCGGTATTAGCAGAAGTTCAAGTTGCGATGCGAATGAATCATGATATTTATTACGGCAATATCATACAGGATTATCCAAGTGGTCCAATACATAGAACAACCCCTAGGGAATTATCGTTTTCATTTTTTTTTAAAAGAACCATCCCACATCAAGCTTCTTTTATTAAGCGAGAGTTGTTTGAGCATTTTGGGTTGTATAATGAAGAACTTAAAATTGTGGCCGATTGGGAGTTTTTTGTGTTGAGTATTTGTAAACACAATGTTTCGTATCAATATTTGGATAGAACGATTTCGGTATACGATACCAAAGGACTCTCTAGCATGGCTGCCAACAAAGCTTTATTTTCAGCAGAAAAGCAGACGAGTTTAAAAACTCACTTTCCGTTGTTCTATAACGATTATGTGACATTAACAAACTATGAAGGCTATTTCGGTCTTAATCGATTTCAGATGCTTAAGAATTTAGAAAACAGTCGTATTGCTCAAAGGATGAATACAGTATGGCTCAATATTCTGTCTAACTTCTGGTCGTTTAATGAGAAAGATAAAGTTCAGCAATAATTAATTACAATGAAAACCGTTTCGGTAATCATACCATATTACAATAGACCAAAAAAGCTAGATCGTTGTATTCGTTCCGTGCAAAATCAAAGCTATAAAGCGATAGAAATTATCGTTGTAGACGATGCTTCCTCTCTTCCGCCTAATGCACTAGACGATACCATTCGCTACTTTCGATCTGATAAAAATTTAGGTCCCGGCCCTAGCCGGAATATTGGGATGCAGCACGCCACGGGAACCTATATCAGTTTTTTAGATTGCGATGACTATTGGGGTCCAGATTTTCTGGAAACAACGCATAGGCTTCATTTACAATTTCCAGACATAGTCATGGCGTATTCCAATGGTCAACTAATCGATACGAATAATCAGGTTTTGGGGATTAGGAGAGGGAAGGTGTTCGATTCAAAAACTATAATTCCTACAATTTTCGAAGAGGGTCGTCCTTGGGGTACTGGCGGTTGTCTTTGGAAAGCGGAGGCCGTGAAATTGTGTTCCTGGCAATCCTTTGCGGCTTGGGAGGATTATGCGTTCGATACTGATGTGGCGTTATCTAACAATACAATCGTGGGTTCGCCACAATTGTTGGTATATTATGATGCTAGTGGTGCCGATAAAATTTCAAACTTATCTAATGATACAGTCAAGAACGGGAAAAACCAAGCTGCGGCCTATATCCTAAAGCAGCTAAGCAAGAGCCACCTGAATGAAGATGAATACATCAAAAAAAGTGCGAAACGTTTGCTGTTTTCGCATTGTATTGAAGTTGCGAAGAATGGAAACTGTACTCCAGAAACCCGAAAAAATTTGATTAATTTGGCGCAAGAACTCTGTCACCTTACCACGGCTTTCGTAGTAAGAATATTGTTCAGATTACCTAAAAAGCAACAGCTTCAAGGATTTCGGTTTTTACGAAAATCAATAACCTAATGAAAATAGCCTTTGTATTAACCGTGAAAAATGAATCGCGCCTTTTGCGAAACAATCTGCGGTACCACCAAGCTATAGGTGCAGCTCACATTTTTGTGTATTTCGATGGCAGTACAGATGATGGAAAGGATACGATTAAAGACTTGGCGTACGTTACCATACTAGAGTCGGTCGCGGCTAAAAAGTTTGAACATCTTCCTTTTTTAGAGAAATTTACTTCTCAAGCCATTGAACACCATACTGCCAGACAATGTTTAAATACCTATGATGCTAAACTGAGAGCTCTTGAAAAGGGCTGCGATTGGCTTATTTCTATAGATGCAGATGAGTTGGTTTGCCCTAATTTTGACGCACACCAATCATTGAATGAATTTTTTGGAGGTATCGACCAAGCAGTTTCCGTTATTCGGTTCTACACCTTCGAAGCAATTCAACGCAAGCAACAATATGAGAATGTATTTGCTGAGGAAACACTTTTCAAAACAACACATACCTATAAAAGCAAATTTCAGAAAATATGGAAAACCCTAGAGGATCCATTTGAAAAACGACCCTTTAAAACAAGTTATTGGTATGGCCACCACTTGGGAAAAGCAGCTATCCGTACTTCCTCCCATGTGATTCCCAAGAATGTGCATGCCTATCAGCGTGTCGATGGCTCAAATCCCAGGAAATTGCAAAAAGGTAACGTATTGCATTACCATGCATACGATTCTGATGACTTTTTAAAGAAGTTCACTAATTTCTCGAAGCACCCTGATGTGTTTCTTTCTGGTAACAAAGTGAAACCCCTTAAATTGTTGCTTAGAAATATTGTCAATTCTAAAGAATTGTGTCAGGAGTATAAAGAGAAGTATTATAAGAATTATCTAATGTTTACCGAAAGGGAGGTAGTTAAGTTAAAGAAAAATCGATATCTTTTTTTTCTTAAACGGAATAAGGCACCACTTCGCACTATTATGGTTCCCAACCAAATCTTTAAGCGGCTCAACTCATGAAGCTACATCATTACAAACCCGATGAAAAAACAATAAATTTTGGTGACGAACTAAACACGTCTATTTGGAGGCATTATTTACCGAATATTTTTAACGGAAGTGATGCTTCGGTATTTTTTGGGATTGGAACTATCTTAAGGGCAGCTAAAAAACACTATCCTAACTCTAAAATTTTAATTTTTGGATCAGGTGCCCATAGTAACGAACAGACCATGGAAAAAAACTTTGATGTGAAATTTGTTCGAGGTCCGCTCACCGCTAAGGCGTTGGGCCTGCCAGAAAATAAGGCAATAACCGACCCTGCTATTGTGACGCCTCTGGTCTTTCCCTTACCGCTAAAGGAAAAGAAATTTTCGTTTTCATACATGCCCCATTACAGCGTAGCAAATACTAAGTACGAAGCGATTTGTAAAAAACTTGGGATACAATATATCGATCCTCGAGATCCCGTAACTAAAGTATTAGCGCAAATTAACGCCACCGATGTATTACTTTCCGAAGCCATGCACGGTGCAATTGTGGCTGACGCATATAGAATACCATGGGTACCCGTGCATTCCTACAAGTCTTTCAACGAATTTAAATGGAATGATTGGGCGGCTTCTCTAAAAATAAAAATAGCCTTTAATAAGATTCCTCGTCTTTATGAAAGTGATAAGGGTATTAAGTGGATGGCTAAAAAAATAGTGACAGCCTTGAAACTTCGTGTGATTATGAAAAAAACGCCTTACTTAAGTGAGGAAGATATATTTCGGAAGGCCCAATCAGATATTTTGAAACAAGTTGAAGCTTTTAAAAGGGAATAGCATGGGCAGCCAAAAACTGAATATAGCAATTTTTGATGGTTCCCTTAAAACTACGGCGTTCATTCAGCGGCTTATAATTGGCTTGTCCCAACGGCACACCATCACCGTCTTGGGTTTTGCAGAAAACAACCCCAATCCCATTAAAAATATACACTATGTGCCTTTGGGAAGTGCAACAGCCCTGGGCAGATTGCTGTTTTTAAGTTTAGGTTTTGCAGTCCGCGCTTTATTTCAATTGGGGAAACCCCAACAGTTTTTTAGAACCCTTGGGTTGCTATTCCGTTTAAATCGCCAAGCTTTGCAACAGCAAAACTTCAACATCGCACTGCAACTGGCAAAACCTGACATCTTACACGTACAATGGCCGTCATTACTACCGTGGTGCGAAGCTGCATTACAACAAAATAACGTAAAGGTGGTATTGAGCCAGCGCGGGTATCAGAATAACGTACGTCCGTTTGTTACCAAAGAGAATCTGGATTATCTTAAACAAGTCTATCCTAAAATCGATGCATTCCACTCGGTTTCAAAGGCCATGTCTGCCACAGGCGATTCTATTTATAAGGCGCACAATAAAATTGATAAAGTCGTGTATTCAGGTTTTAATATTGCTGACTTTACCTATCGGACGAATTATAGCAAAGGAGACATACTGAACATCCTGTCTATTGGCAGACCGCATTGGGTAAAAGGATATGCAGATGCGCTCCAAGCGTGTGCGCTGTTAAAATCTGAAGGCATTCCATTTACCTACACTATTGTGGGCGCTAACGGCAACGAAGAATTGCTGTACCGAATACATGCCACAGGATTACAAGATAAAGTTGTGCTTACCGATAAGATTCCGCAACAAAGAGTATACGAACTGATGCAGACCCAAGACGTGCTTTTGTTTCCTTCTATTGCAGAAGGACTGCCCAATGTTGTGGTAGAAGCCATGCTCTTAGGTCTCCCGGTAATTGGTACGCGCTGTGGCGGTATTGAAGAATTGTTAGATGACACCACAGGAAGTATCGTGCCTACGCGCACCCCAAAAGCCATGGCAGAAGCGATTTCGGTCTTTTATACCACTCCAATTGCTACCATAGATACACAAAGAGCGTTGGCACGGAAAAGAGTAGAAGTACAGCACACAGCCACCCAAATGATCGATGGCATGGAGGCTTTGTATGTTGAGGTGACAGTTTAATATTCCCCCTCGAGGGGGGTTAGGGGGTGTTCATTAAATTAAAGTTTTCTTATACTTACACCCCTAATGAGCTGCGCTCGCTACCTTCGTGCTAACGGTGTTTGCCCTCAGGTAATCCTCAAGGGGACAATCCTGTGTTCCCTAAAGCTGGGGTCGGTGTTATTTTCAAGGTGACAGTCTGATATTCCCCCCTTGAGGGGGGCAAGGGGGGTGTTTTTCAGGATGATGTTTTCTCTATTTTCTAACACCTACACCCCTGTTGAACTACGCTCGCTACTTTCGGTTAAACAGTGTTTTCCCTTAAGTAACCTCAAGGGGACAGTTTGATATTCCCCCCTGGAGGGGGGCAAGGGGGGTGTTTTTCTAGGACAAATTGAATAATTCCCCCCTTGAGGGGGGTTAGGGGGGTGTTATTAAAGAAGCTGTTCTACTCTGGTATCATAGTTTACACCCCTAATGAGCTGCGCTCGCTACCTTCGTGCTAACGGTGTTTGCCCTCAGGTAATCCTCAAGGGGACAGTTTGATATTCCCCCCTTGAGGGGGGTTAGGGGGGTGTTTTTCAGGATGATGTTTTCTCTATTTTCTAACACCTACACCCCTGTAGTCCCCTCAAGGGGACAGTTTGATATTCCCCCCTCGAGGGGGGCAAGGGGGGTGTTCATCAAAATAAAATATTTTCAATGTGATTTCCTATATTTATTGTTTTAAACAATTGACTAACAGAATCATTCCATATAAACCGTATCTTAAAGAAATTGCAAAGGAACTTAGGAAGAACAGTACTTTGGCAGAAGTATTGTTGTGGCAACAATTAAAAAACAGGTCATATGGTTTTCAATTTCATCGACAGGTTCCCATGCTTTGCTATATCATTGATTTTTATTGTCATGAATTACTATTAGCAATTGAAGTTGATGGTGATAGCCATTTATATAAATATGATCAAGACGCAGCGCGTCAAGAAAATATTGAAAATTACGGTGTAAAGGTATTGCGTATTCCAGACAAAGATGTTAAGAAGAATATGTTTAGTGTTGATATGTTGTTGCTTGAGACTATTAACCAACGTAAAACTGAGATGAGATTACAATAAGAATAAGTGTGTGATTTTGTTAGCAAACACCCCTGTAGTCCCCTCAAGGGGACAGTTTGATATTCCCCCCTTGAGGGGGGTTAGGGGGGGGGTTCAGGAAGCTGTTTTTCTCTGTTATCTAATACCTACACCCCTAATGAGCTGCGCTCGCTACCTTCGTGCCAACGG
>DFLU01000007.1:49947-50292 GCA_002375495.1 Flavobacteriaceae bacterium UBA3611 | reverse complement strand
GGGGTTAGGGGGGTGTTATTCAAGATGATGTTTTCTCTATTTTTTAACATCTACACCCCTATAGTCCCCTCAAGGGGACAATCCTGTGTTCCCTGTAGCTGGGGTCGGGGATATTTTCAAGGGGACACTTTGATATTCCTCCTGGGAGGGGGGTAGGGGGGTGTTTCTCGGGAAGCTGTTTTTCTCTGTTATCTAATACCTACACCCCTGTAGTCCCCTCAAGGGGACATTTCACGATTCCCCCCTCGAGGGGGGTTAGGGGGGTGTTATTAAAGAAGCTGTTGTTCTCTGGTATCATATACTTACACCCCTAATGAGTTGAGCTCGCTACCTTCGTGCCAACGG
>DFLU01000007.1:0-49775 GCA_002375495.1 Flavobacteriaceae bacterium UBA3611 | reverse complement strand
GGGGTTAGGGGGGTGTTATTCAAACCGACAGTTCATAATTGAGCTGCGCTCGCTACCTTCTTGCCAACGGTGTTTGCCCTCAGGTAATCCTCATGGGGACAATCCTGTGTTCCCTATAGATGGAGTCGGGTATATTTTCAAGGGGACAGTTTGATATTCCCCCCTGGAGGAGGGTAAGAGGGGTGTAATTTCCTATATTTACCCAACAAAACGCATACAGTTGAAAACCATCAAAACCCCAATCATACCTGCCAAACCAACCTTTGCGAAGGTGCATGCACCACATGAACTGCACAAAGAAGCGATTTGTATTTTTGCTGCTACGGGTTTTTTCTTAGATACCGATACCTATTTTAAAGATTGGATGGTGCTGCCACCAGCGTCAGATTGTAAATTAGATGCAGACGGATATTATGTAGAACACACACCCTACTTTTCTTGGCATACTGCAGAACGCGACATCACATTTGAGGAGGCACTTATAGAATTTACACAGCTTTTTGAACAAATTATAGACGAGCAAGTAGGCAATAAGAAAGTGATACTTCCTTTGTCTGGCGGACTCGATAGTCGTACCCAGGCCGTGGCGCTAAAACACTTAAATAAAGAGGTGCATTCGTATAGCTACGAGTTTAAAGGTGGCTATGCTGAAACTACCTTGGGAAAGAAAATTGCCAATAGTTGCGACTTTCATTTTGATGCCTATAAAATTAGGCCGGGATATCTTTGGGAAGTAATTGAAACCTTAGCAGAAATCAACCAATGCTATAGCGAATTTACCCATCCGCGGCAGATGGCAATTTTTGACGAATATGACGCTATGGGCGATGTTTTTTCATTGGGACATTGGGGTGATGTGCTGTTTGACGGAATGGGTGATGCTGAAATTTCAGAAGAAGCGCAAGTGGCGTATCTGCTGAAAAAAATTATAAAAAAAGGCGGGATGGAACTGGCAGAAGCGCTCTGGGACGTTTGGGATGTGCCGGGCACCTTTAAGACCTATCTCGAAAAACGGGTGCAAAAATTATTGGATGCCATTCCCATACAACATGTAGGCGCAAAAATAAGAGCGTTTAAATCGTTGTATTGGGCACCCCGGTGGACGGCCACCAACTTGGCTGTTTTTGAGGCCAAACATCCCATTAGCTTGCCGTATTTTGACAATCGCATGTGCCAATTTATCTGTACCGTCCCTGAAAAATATCTAGAGAATCGCCAACTTCAGATTGCTTACATAAAAAAAAGGAATCCGTCCTTGGCTAAAATTACATGGGAAGAACACAAACCATTTAATCTGTATACCTTTCCGAAGAATAAGAGTCCGTATAACTTGCCATATCGAATTTCTCAAAAATTGAAGCGGGAAACAAAAGCACTCATTGGGAACCCTTACATACAGCGCAATTGGGAATTGCAGTTTTTGGGAGCCGAAAATGATGCCCATTTGCAACGGTACCTTTTTCAAGAAAAGCTAGGCGAACTTGTTCCGGAAAATACGGTTCGCCATTTTTATGATTCTTTTATAAAGGGAGATTCAGTTTGGTATTCACATCCTATTAGTATATTGTTGACCTTATCACTTAAAATAAAGTTGTTGAAATAATATGGGATTTTTAGATAGTTATCGAAAACGTAAGAAGGTTTTTAAAGATGCAGTACAAGTATTTCGCCACCCTTTCTATATTGAAACCAGAAGATTGTCGCTTGAAGAAAATAAAAAAGAACCTTCACGCACTGAAATAATCAACTTTTTTGTTGAAACTGTTTCTGCTGAGCATTATCTGGAAATAGGAGTGCGAAACCCCGACGATAACTTCAATAAAATTAATTGTGCCAAAAAATACTCTGTAGATCCCGGATTGGAGTTTGCCGAAAATCCGGCGACATTTAAGGTTACTTCAGACCAGTTTTTTAAAGAATTGGCAGCAGGTGCACTGTCATTACCTTCGTCGATAAAGTTTGACGTTATTTTTATTGATGGCTTGCACACTGCAGATCAAACAGAGAAAGATATACAAAACAGCATCAACTACCTTACAGAAGAAGGGGTGATCTTGCTTCATGATTGCAATCCGCCCACCGAGTTTCACCAGCGGGAATGCCATGGTTTTAAGCATTCGCCAGCTCAAAACTATTGGAATGGCACTACTTGGAAAGCCTTTTATAAATTTAGGCACCAACCGTCTTTATACAGTGCTTGTTTCGACACCGATTGGGGTGTAGGGATACTTTCTAAAAGAAAATTTCCAGCTTTTAATAGGTTAGAACAGTTAGAGAACAGCTATTTTGAATTTGATATTCTAAATAAAAACAGGAGCCAGCATTTAAATCTACTTGATTTTAATCTATGGAAAAACAAGTTGTAAGATGATCAACGTGCTATATACGATCCCTAATTTTAAGACGGCTGGCAGCCAATTTGTCTTGCTGGCGCTTTATAAACGTTTAGATCGTTCGTTGTTTCATCCTTTTGTTTTGGTTGAAAAGTTTCCAGATATTTTTCCTGATGAAATTGAACCGGACGCCAGGCAGCATGTGTCAGAAGAAGTTGGGAAATGGAGCTATGTGGGTGCATTCGCCCGTTTGCTAAAAGCGAAAAAAATAGATGTCGTACACTCCTGGGACTATAAATCGAATAGCATCGAAGCGCTAGCGTGCCACCGTGCGGGTGTTCCGTACGTGTACACCAAGAAAAACAATGCATGGTCTAAACGCTGGTTTGTAAAAAGTTTGCTGTCTTCACATATCGTGTACAACAACCCAGAGATGAACGAACGGTTTTTTTCGCATACACTGCTAAAGAGAAAAGTCACATTTATACCCCATGGGCTAGACACATCTGTGTTTAAACCCCTCGAGCAAAATGACAGCACTTCACATTTTACCATTGGTTGCATAGGGGTAATTGGCGACAATAAGAATCAGTTGTTGTTGTTAAAAGCACTTCGGAAACTTCCTGAGGCTACAAGGGTTCAATTTTACGGTAAAGAAGATGCGACCTACAAAGCGAAATTGGTGGCTTTTATTGAAAAACACCAACTTACCAACCGAGTTACATTCAACGGGTTTGTAGCAAATCAAGATATTCCGAAAGTTATGGCGAATTTTGATGTGCTCGTTTTGGCTAGTAAGAACGAAGGATTGCCGCTTTCCATCATGGAAGGAATGGCGTGTGGAGTACCTGTGCTATCTTCCAATTCTGGTGGTGGCGCTCGTTTTTTGCTGAAGAATGACGCGGGCGGATTTATTTTTACTTCGGAAAGTGAACTTGTTTCCCAATTGCTTCAACTTATGGAAGATAGATCGGTACGAGCTACTTTGGCTGCAAAAGGACGCGAACGCATCGAAGAAAATTTCAGCATAACAAAAGAAGTGAATGCATATTCTGAACTTTACCAACAACTTGCAAAAAAATAAATGGGACGTTTTAAGCAACATATCATCATTGTAGGCTCTGCACGAAGCGGAACCAGTTGGTTGGCAGAAACCATTGGCAAGCAGCATCGATACCGAATGTTGTTCGAGCCAGACCACGAGTTTCAAACGCCGCGCGGTCATTTGTTGAGCGACCGTTTTGTAACACAAAAGGAGGGCTTTGAAGAAGGACACCGATACCTTACCGATGTGTTTTCTAACCGTGTAGATTGTAACTGGATTGCCCAAAATAGCAATAGAAAATGGAAACGACACCTTTGGCCCATCATTCCGAAGAAATTTGTGATCAAATTCGTGCGTTGTAACCTCTCGGCACATTACATACAAAAGGCCTTTCAAATCCCAGTGCTGCACATCATTCGCAATCCGTATGACGTGTTGCAGTCACAACAACGTGTAAAATTTCCGTGGTTGTATGACTTATCACATTTTGCGAGTCAGAAGCCACTGGTAGCTCTAATCCAAGAGCATTATAAATTCAATTTGAAGGCTTGGCAGGAGTTGGGCGATTTAGAAAGACTGACCCTGCGCTGGTGTATCGAAAATGTGGTCCCACTGCGATTACAGCAAGCAGAAAATGCACAATACCGATTGGTGTATTACGAACAGCTGCGGGACGATATAAACCAGTTCTTGGCACTTTGCACCGATTTTAATTTAGAACCTTTGGCGACAATTAAAGACGAATATACCAAGCCGTCTAGTAAGACCCACCCAAAAAGTACGATTGTAAGGAAGAATGCTTCAGAAATTATTTTTTTGCCTGAAGAACTGGGTGCTATCAATTCTATTTTAAATATTTTTGAAATCGACTTTTACCCCATCCAACAACCCTAACCATGCATATTGGAATCGTGCTATCCCAGACTCCAGGTTATTCTGAAACCTTCTTCACTTCAAAGATCAAGGGGTTGCAAGCGGCGGGTTTTAAAGTGACGCTGTTTGTGCAAAAGCACCGACCTGAATTTACGCTTTGTCCTGTAGAGGTAGCACCCAAGGTACGCAGCCTTATGCCCCTGCAACTCTTGGCAATGGGAGTAGTATTTACATCATTACTTCTTCATTTGGGTACGGTAAAACGATTTATAAAATTAGAGCGTAACGAAGGCACAACCACCGCAGAAATACTAAAAAAGGTATACTTGAATGCACATATATTGAAGGCAAAACTAGATTGGTTGCATTTTGGCTTTGCTACCATGGCAGTTGGTAGTGAGTGTGTAGCCAAGGCCATTGGCGCAAAAATGGGAGTTAGTTTTAGGGGTTTTGATATGAATATCTTTCCGCTAAAACATCCTGGAATCTATAGTTTAGTATGGAAGCATGTAGATAAGGTACACAGTATTTCGACCTATTTATACAACAAAGCAAAATCGTATGGGTTATCTGCTGAAACACCCTATGAGATCATTACGCCAGCGGTTGCAATAGACTCCTTACCATCGGGAGGAATACCCAATTCAAATACCTTGGAAATCGTAACCATCGCCAGACTAAATTGGATTAAAGGGTTGCATACGGCCATTGCGGCTGTAAAATTGCTTCGGGATGCGGGTCACGAAGTGACCTATTATATCATTGGTGATGGCGAACCAAAAGAAAAGGAACGCTATACCTTTCATGTGCATGAAGCTGGATTGCAGGATGTGGTGTTTTTCTACGGAAAATTGACACATCGAGAAACCTTAGAAAAATTACAACACGCTAGCGTTTATGTACAGCCAAGTTTAAATGAAGGCTTCTGCAACGCGGTGTTAGAGGCGCAAGCCATGGGGAAGTTGGTGCTAGCAAGTGATGTTGGCGGGTTACCAGAGAATATTGTTCACAATGAGACAGGATGGTTGTTTCCGGTAGAAAATGAAGTTGCCTTGGCAACTCAATTGGAATATGTGTTATCGCTTTCAGCAGCAGAAAAAAAGACGGTTTCCGAAGCAGCCAAGCAACGGGTTAAAAAGTATTTTGCTATTGAACAGCAACAAAAAAGTATTGTTTCATTTTACAAAACAGGAACATGATAAAGTTGTTTGTAGCAGGCGAGGTATATCCGAAACGGCAACATATATTTCCGTTACTAAAACCTTTTGAAAAAAAAGAATCCTTTACCGATGCCCAGCGTATGTCGCTTTATAACATTTCAGAAAATGACGTGCATTTTGCTGAGGTAATGCAGGACGCCGATTTTGTGCTGTTGCCCATGTCATGGAATTTTTATCGTTCAGAAAACAAGATGGCAACCGCCAAGCAAATAATAGCACAAGCAAGTACGGTAAATAAAAAGGTGCTTTCGTTTATGGTAGGCGATTTTGGAGTGGGTATCCCCGATTTTGAAAATGTGATTGTTTTTAGGCATAGCGGTAACCGAGCTTGGTTGCCAGAAACACATGTGGGAATGCCAGCTTTTGTAGAAGACCCCATGCAGAAAATATTTAAAACGGAAGGTCATTTTAATCGGTTCCACAATCAAACGCCTGTAGTAGGTTTTTGTGGCCAGGCCAATGCAAGTATGCTGAATGCTGCTAAAGAACTGTTGCACACGGCAGCTCGTAATGTTCGTAGCAGATTAGGGATGTCTAGAGGGCAAGCGCAACAACTGCTATCTACCTCCTATCTACGGGCGGCTATTTTGCGTACCCTAGAAAAAACGAGTACCGTAACAACCAATTTTATCTACCGAAAACAATACCGTGCTGGAGCTACAACTCCGGAAATGCGCGCAAAGACTACCCTTGAATTTTATGAGAATATGCGCGATAGTGATTATGTAGTGTGTGTGCGCGGCGCAGGAAATTTTTCAGTTCGTTTTTACGAAACCCTAGCCATGGGGAGAATTCCAGTATTTGTGAATACCGATTGTTTGTTGCCGCTGGCAGAAACCATACCTTGGAAAAAGCAGGTGGTTTGGGTAGACTACAAAGATCTAAATAGGGTAGGAGAAAAGGTAGCAGCCTTCCATGAATCGCTTTCGGCACAGCAATTTGAAGATTTACTCGCCGAGAATCGAGCCCTTTGGAAAGAAAAACTAACTTTGGGAGGATTTTTTACAACCTATTTTAACACGCCACATTAACCAGAACTATGCTATTCAATTCGTTTGATTTTGCCATTTTTCTTCCGATAGTTTTTATACTCTATTGGTTTGTGTTTCATAAAAGCATCAAGGCGCAAAATTTATTGTTGGTTGTGGCGAGTTATGTATTCTATGGCTGGTGGGATTGGCGCTTTCTATTTTTGATATTGTTTAGTACGCTGGTCGATTATACTATTGGCAGGGCATTGGGTACAGCTCAAAATAAACGCTCCCGAAAGTTATTGCTCGGGGTAAGTATTTTGGTAAATATTGGGCTGTTGGGCTTTTTTAAGTACTATAATTTTTTCCTGGACAATTTTGTAGAAGCTTTTTCTTTCTTTGGAACTTCCTTTGAAGCGTCCCGTTTGGATATCATACTCCCTGTTGGGATTTCGTTCTATACTTTCCAGACCTTAAGTTATACCATAGATGTATACCGCAAGAAATTAGAACCTACCAAAAACCTCATTGCGTTTACAGCTTTTGTGTCATTTTTTCCACAATTGGTGGCTGGTCCCATAGAGCGAGCTACCAATTTATTACCACAGTTTTTTCGGAAACGCAGCTTCAATACCGATCAGGCCATCATCGGAATCAAGCAGATTATTTGGGGCTTGTTTAAAAAAATTGTGATTGCAGATAATTGTGCCCAATATGTAAACGAGATTTTCGGTAATTACGACTCGTTGAGTAGCGCCACCTTGCTTTTGGGAGCTGTTTATTTTGCGTTTCAGATTTACGGTGACTTTTCTGGCTATAGCGATATTGCGATTGGAACGGCACGATTGTTTAATTTTAAATTAATGACCAACTTTAGGTATCCGTATTTTTCACGTGATATTGCTGAATTTTGGAGACGTTGGCACATATCGCTATCTACTTGGTTTCGTGACTATATTTACATTCCGTTGGGGGGAAGTAGAGGTAGTCAATTAAAACAGATACGGAATGTATTTATCATCTTTTTGGTAAGTGGTTTTTGGCATGGTGCCAACTGGACGTTTATAGTTTGGGGAGCAATCAATGCATTTTTCTTTGTGCCGTTGTTATTAACAGGCCGAAACAGAAAGCATACCGATACCGCCGCTGACGGAAGATTTTTACCCAATCTTCGAGAAAGTATAGCCATGTTATTCACATTCGCCATTGTGTGTCTGGGGTGGATTTACTTTAGGGCTAACTCTGTTGAACACGCCAATGCATATATTATAAAGATTGCCGAATTTTCTACCGAAATGAGCATGTTATCCATTGAGCGGTATTCGTTCGAATTAATTCCGTTATTGGCTATTTTATTATATTATGAATGGTTTTCTAGGGAAGTCGAATTTCCGCTTTACTCATCAAAGTTTTCACTACTGCGAGTAGCTGTTGTAATTGCTCTAATTGTTGTATTTGGAAGCTTCTCTAATATTCAAGATTTTATCTATTTTCAATTCTAATGAAGAAATTTGGGAAGTACATATTGTTTTTATTATTAACCTTGTTCGCCATCATGTTGTTTTTAGATGTAGGTTATACTTGGGTTTATAACCATGGAGCGTATCGAAATAAGGCCATGTGGGTTCGAGACATGCAGGGAAAAGCAGAGGTAGATTACATAGTTTTGGGGTCATCCCGCGCCAAATATTATATAGATCCTAAAATTGTGGAAGAAAAAACCGGAGCTTACGGACTCAATCTGGGTGTAAATGCATTTACAAGTATTGAAATTTATTTGATGCTTGAAGAGTTTCTAAAAGTGCGAAATACAAAAAAGGTTTTTGTACAAGTTGATTCTAAATATATCGAAGATGACCCAGATCTTGTGGGTGAGCAGGTATGGATTCCGTATCTTCAAGAACGCGATAAGTATGAAATATTTGAAAATTTCGGAAGTGCGTATATTTTTGGATATTATGTTCCGTTTTACAGATATCAGCGTTCTGAGGCGAGGCTAGGGTATAGAAATGTATTGCCGAGTTTGATGGGGAAGGGAGTAGATTATGAAAAAAATGCGGGATTTAAAGCCAGAAGCGGACTTTTAGTTGAAGATCGCCCCTATATAGCAGATCAGCCGATTGTAGCCGAAAACCCCTATTTTAAAAAGGTGATAGCGCTCTGCAAAGAAAATGACATAGAATTACATTTTTTTACATCCCCTATATATGGTTTTAAAGGTGATTTAAGTCCGCTATACTCATATTTGCCTAATTATGTCGATTTGAAAGACAGTCTGAAAGATCGAGACCTCTTTAGTGACCAGACTCATGTAAATGAGCGGGGAGCTATTGAATTCAGTCGGATATTTTCAGAAACTTTTTTTAATAACGCTAAAGATTAGGTCGATTTAGTTAAAAGGCCAGGCATATCGAATTCTAAGAATAATTTGTAGATATTTACCATGTAATTCTTAATTTGACTGCACTAATATACCCAAACGCCAAAAACAAATATTTTGCCATTCTCCTTTCTTCAATTTCTGCAGCCTGTGCATTACTTTCAACTGAAAAGAAAAGAGGGCAGTACCATCTTTCCAATACCAGAATCATTACCTGAACCTGTATTGGCATCTTTAAATAAGGAGACAAGATACCGCAGCCAAGAAGCGCTTAATTATGACCTTTCTTGGCAAGCTGTACATAAGGGATATTTAGGAAATACTGACACCTACACTACATTTGCACGAGTGCCAATTTTTGATGAGTATTTGTTTATACGGAAAAACTTCCATCCCATATGGGTTGTCTATACATTGCTGGTCCGTTTGGTATCTCTGAACAATCCTATCAAGGAAATCGAAGCATTTGTAAAAACTCGCCATATTTCTTTCGAACCCTACTGGAAAAACAATGTAGAATATCCATCGTGGAAGGAAGCATCACATTTGATTTCAGAAAAACCATTGGTGAGTGTAGTAATTCCAACATTGAATAGATATCGTTATCTGACAGATGTTTTAAAGGATTTCGAAAAGCAGACGTACGCTAATTTTGAGATCGTTGTAGTAGATCAGTCAAATCCATTCAACTCTAAATTTTATGACCAATTTGAGCTTAGTATTAATATTTTAAGGCAAGAAGTGCCTGCCTTGTGGCTAGCGAGGAACACTGCTATTAGGAATGCGAAAGGCGCCATTATCGCCCTATCTGAAGACGATGTTAGAGTTCCTGAGCAATGGTTAGAAAATCATCTTCGATGCTTAGACTATTTCGATATCAAAATATCGGCTGGCGTATTTTTTGCAGAAGGCAGCAAAATGCCCGAAAATCGAAGTTTTTTTGCTGTGGCTTCGCAATTTGCTACAGGAAATGCAATGTTATACAAATCTGTATTCAAGGAAATAGGTCTATTTGACCGACAATATGAAAGGCAACGTATGGGGGATGGCGAATTTGGAGCACGTGCTTTCAAACAAGGGATACGCGCAGTTAGCAACCCGTTTGCTTACTGTGTCGATGTTAAAGCTGGAGAAGGGGGGCTGCGTCAAATGGGGAGTTGGGATGCGTTCAGACCAAAAAATTGGGTGGCTCCTAGACCCATTCCTAGTGTGCTTTATTTTTTTAGGTCTTATTTTGGACCTACCAATGCTTGGTTTGCAATTTTAAAGAGGGTACCTCCATCCATTGTACCGTACCGATTTAAAAAAAATAAGGGAATGATGGTTCTTGGTCTTATTTTGTCCCTATTTTTGTTACCTGTCATAGCTGTTCAAGTATGCATATCTTGGAACAAAGCTTCTCAAAAAATTAATGAAGGTCCGAGAATAAGTGAACTCGATTAACGTTCTTTTGATCACTTCAGAATTTCCCCCTCAACCCGGTGGAATAGGGAATCATGCGTTACATTTAGCTAAGTCGTTAAGCGAAAATGGATTAAATATAACTGTGATAGCAGACCAGAGAAGTGTAAAAGGTGCTGAAGAAGCACATTTTGATGAGAGCAATAACTTTAAAACCGTACGAATACCGCGAAAAAAATTAGTATTTTTTACTTACTTAAAACGAATTATCGCTTCGTATAAAGTTTCTAAAAATAGTGAGTTGGTAATAGTGTCTGGTAAATTTTCACTATGGATCGGCGGATTACTTTCCATTTTAACCCGTAAACCAATTATTGCAATTATTCATGGCAGTGAATTATTGTTGAATAATGCCATTTTACAAAAATTTACACGTTGGAGCCTGAAACGAAATACAGAAGTAGTCGCCGTATCTACCTATACCCAGTCGCTGATAGCAGATCTAAACCTTAAAAAATGTACTGTAATTCCAAACGGTTTTTCATTAGTACAATCTGAAAAAAAAATTGTTAGAAAAAGCGAATCGAGCGAAAGAATAAACTTGCTTACAGTAGGTAATCTCACTCCGAGGAAAGGACAACACAATGTAATTCGGCACTTACCTAAATTATTACGAACGTATAAAAACATTCATTATCATATGGTTGGAATTCCAACCTATAAAAAAGAGTTATTAGCGCTCGCCCAACAGTTAGATGTAGAAGAATACTGTACCTTTTATGGCAGGATTTCCGAACAAGAAAAAATAAATCTTTTAGGGCAAGCTACTGTGTTTGTGATGCTAAGTGAACGAACCCAAACAGGAGATGTAGAAGGGTTTGGAATTGCGGTACTTGAGGCAAATGCCCTAGGAGTTCCAGCAATCGGGTCTAAAGGCTGTGGGCTTGAAGATGCTATTTGTCAAGGCGTATCGGGTTTTACGATTGAACCGAGTTGTGAGAAGGCTTTCGCAAAAGCCTTAGATAAAATTTTAAACGGGTATCAACATTTTAGCACGAATGCTATTACTTGGTCTGATAATTTTCGCTGGGATAAGATTATTCCAAGGTATATTTCAATCATAAAGAGAAACGTATGAAACTCAAGGACGGAATTATTATCCATGGACCAGGAAGAAGCGGAACGACTCTTTTGAGCAATATTCTTGCATTACATGAAAATATTGGTTGGCTTTCGAATTATGTCAATAAATATCCGAAAATACCCCAACTTACGTACTTTAATCGCTTGCAGGAAATTGATTCTTTTGAAAAATGGAATAGAGGAAAGTCTGGGTTTCCGAGAATATCGGAGGCATATAACTTTTGGTTGCATTATATACCTGAATTTAATGAGGTAGACTTGAAAGAAATCGATGCTAAAAGGGTACAAGAAGTTGTACGAGTGTTGTACAAAATCCATCGATGTAGCGGGAAATCTAAATTTATGACAAAGATAACTGGCTATTCCAGACACCAAACCTTAGCCGCCGTATTTGACAATCCAATGGTGATATGGATTGATCGGGATCCTTTGGCAGTTATTGCCTCATACTATAAGCTGCGTTGGGGTTATAAAGATAAGCCCGAAGTTTTTGAATCGTTGGACAAACGTTTTTTGCTTGAGGGTTATACCAACAAATATTTAAGTTTCCAAAAAGATAAAAGTAATTTAGAGCGATTTTCACTTCAAACGGTGAGATATGAAGATTTAGTAGCGGATACATCTAAAGTATGCGAGTCCATTTGCCGTTTCACCGGGGTTTCGTATTCTAAGAACTTTCGCAACAAACTTGAAGGCTGGAAGATAAATACGAGTACGAATGAAGCCTATCGCAAGATTTTAGACTCGGAAGATATTGAATTCATTCAATCGATGTTACGCTAATATGAAATTGGTTATAATTTCACATACTGAACATTACCAATCGAAAAGTGGAGATATCGTAGGTTGGGGGCCTACGGTAAGCGAACTGAATCATTTGGCATCCCATTTTAACGAGATATACCATGTAGCTATACTGCATAACAGTGTCCCTCCACCCAGTTCACTGCCCTATGTGCATGACAACATTACGTTTGTGCCGTTACCACCTTCAGGAGGCACGTCTTTTTTAAGTAAGCTAAAAACGATAGCCCGAGCTCCAAAAACAATAGCAGTTGTGCGCAATACGCTTAAAAAAGTGGATGTATTCCAATTGCGAACCCCTACAGGCATGGGTGTTTATCTCGTACCATATCTTACTTGGTTTTCAAAGAAAAAGGGGTGGTATAAATACGCCGGCAATTGGAATCAGGAGCATCCGCCCCTTGGTTATCGTCTGCAACGTCATTTTTTAAAAAAACAGTCCCGAAAGGTGACAATAAACGGATCTTGGGAAGACCAGCCTGCCCATTGTTACACTTTTGAGAATCCGTGTCTTACTATTTCTGAGCGCTCTGAAGGAATATCGGTAATCAAACAGAAGCAATACGACGGTCCTTTTTCATTCTGTTTTGTGGGTAGGTTAGACAATGCGAAGGGGGTACAACGAATCATTGATGCATTTTCGAAATTCGAAAACAAGTCGATGGTGGCAACGCTTCATTTTATCGGAAATGGTGACCAGATGGTAGATTATAAAAAACAATGTGCAGAATACCAGATTCCAGCAATATTCCATGGATTTCTACCGCGTGAAAAAGTATTTAATGTGTATCGAGATTGTCAGTTTTTGATGTTGCCAAGCACGGCTTCCGAGGGGTTCCCGAAGGTGATTGCCGAAGGGATGAATTTTGGATGTATTCCTATTGTTTCAAATGTATCAAGTATTGGGCAGTATATTGATAAGTCTAATGGGTATGTGGTAACACCAACTACTGCCGAGGAACTTAGGAATATTCTAGTTGAAATTGAGCAGACAAATAAACTAGAATTATTAAAAAAAGCGGCCCAAGGCTATGCGACTGCATCAAAATTCACGTTTGAACATTACAATTCCCGTATCTTGAACGAAATTATAGCAACTTGAAAATAGGCTCCACATTTTGAACGCGACCAAAATTGTAAACCATCCCCTGTTCTTTGTGCTCTTTCATGTGGGCGTAGGCTTGTTGGCGACAGCATTTACGCCCGCAATGATTGTCTATTTTCTGTTTGTAGTAGCTTACTTTCTCTATCGCATTGTACTATTACCAGACAAACAACGCGAAGTCCTTATTGCGGCTGCTTATATGGTAGGGGCAGAGGTGTTTTTTAGGATGACCAAGGCCTATTTCTTTTATGAAACGGGAAAGTATATGGTCATCTTGTTTTTGGTTATCGGGATGATTTACCAAGGATTTAAACGTACTTCTTTAACGTATTTTATATACCTCTTACTACTCTTCCCGGGGGTTTATGTTTCTTTTCTTGAAACAGAATATGATGATAAATTTAGGCAGAATATTCTGTTTAATTTAAGTGGCCCGATATGTCTTACCGTGGCAGCTATGTATTGTTATGGAAGAACGGTGACGTTAAAACAGATGTTTTCCATCTTAAATTTTATGGTGTACCCGATAATTTCAATGACCATTTATGTGTACTTCTATAATATCAACATTCAAGCTGTCATCACAGGTACCGCTTCTACTTCTGCAACTTCTGGAGGATTTGGACCCAACCAAGTAGCCACGGTCCTTGGTTTGGGAGCATTTATATTATTTAGCCGCTTCTTGATCCCATACAAGAATAAATTGGTGCATCTGGTGATGATGTTTTGGCTCATGACATTATCTCATCGTGCAATCATAACATTTTCTCGGGGTGGCGTTTTTGTTGCTGTTGCAATGATGGGCGTATTTGCCGTGATTTTATATTTTCTTTCAAATGTTCGTACAAAATTTAAACTGTCGTACCGGATTATTGCAGTAGCTGGAGGCGTTCTAGCCATTTGGTTGTTCTCGGTATTACAAACGGGCGGGCTCATAGCCAACAGATATGCAAACAAAGATGCTCTTGGTAGAGAAAAGTCTGACGTTACAACTGGAAGGGCCAAATTAATAGATGCCGATTTTCAAGCATTTACTGAGAGCCCATTATACGGAATTGGAGTAGGTAGAGCAAAATCTTATTACGAAGAAAATCTAGATACGACAATTCCTTCCCATAATGAGGTTTCCAGAATGCTTTCAGAACATGGGTCTTTCGGAATTATTGCGTTGCTCATTTTATTACTTGCACCGCTCATATCAAAAATGAATGGTAGAAAAAACATTTATTTTTTCCCCTTTATTATCTTTTGGATTTTAACCATCGCCCATTCTTCTATGCGTATCGCTGCACCCGCCTTTATTTATGGCCTATCTTTGTTGAATATAAACTATGGAAAAAAAGAAAATACTGTACATAGGAAACAAATTGGCACAGAAGGGTAGCAACGCCACCGCCATAGATCTCTTGGGTCCTCGTTTACAAAATGAGGGGTTTTCTGTAGTTGCTGTTTCAGATAAAAAGAATAAAATCATGCGTTTTATACACATGATGGCCGCTGTTATTACCCATGCTTCGGCTTCCAAAATAGTTCTTATCGATACCTATAGCACACTTAATTTTCAGTATGCGGTCTATGCTGCTCTTATTTGTAGAATGAAAAAAGTACCATACATACCAATACTGCATGGGGGGAATTTACCTAACAGATTGCAACAAAATAAGGCACAGTGTAAAAGACTCTTCGGAAATGCTAAAGTAAATGTAGCACCTTCACACTATTTAATGGAAGCGTTTTCTGCGGAAGGGTATACCAATCTGGTTCATATTCCAAATACATTAGAAATTTCACAATATCCTTTTTTACTTCGGAAGGAAATCAAACCCCGCTTGTTATGGGTGCGTTCTTTTGCTGAAATTTACAATCCGACATTGGCCATTTCAGTTGTAAAAATATTGCGAGATCAAGGTGTGGATGCATCGCTCACAATGGTGGGTCCTACAAATGATGCTACTTTTGAAACCTGTAAACAAATCGCTGCTAAATATGATATCTCTGTAGAATTTACTGGAAAACTACCTAAAGACGAATGGATACGCCACTCTGAAGTGCACGATATTTTTATCAATACCACCAACTTTGATAATACACCGGTAAGTGTCATAGAAGCCATGGCTTTGGGGTTACCGGTAGTTTCGACCAATGTTGGCGGACTCCCGTACTTAATTGAATCTGGAAAGACTGGTGTTTTAGTTCCTCCGAATGATGCGAAAGCTTTTGCAGATGCTATAACAGATCTCTGCAAGCAGGAAGAAAAGGCAAGAAGCATCGCTAAAAACGCTCGACAGAAAGTCGAACAATTTGATTGGCAGCAAGTAAAACAGCAATGGATTTCGCTTTTATCCCAATAAATAACTACTTTTAACTCCCCAAACCAACCATCGCATGTCCCAGAAATCGAATATACATTTTGATATTTCTGAACGTAAAGTCTTGCTGCGCATCTTCGATATTGCTAGCGTGTTATCGCTGTTGTACGTAGTGGGAATGGTATTTAACTTCGATTATTTTAGAATTGATGGTAGTAGGTGGGTTTGGTCTATAGTTCTCGCATTGTACCTCACCGTATTCGCAACCATTTTTGAACTGTACAACTTACAGAAAGCAGCAAAATTTGAAATTGTTGTTCAGAACATCATACTTACTTCTTCTGTAACCGTTTTATTCTACCTTCTTACACCTTTTTATACGCCAGAGCTTCCTACCAACAGGATGCAGATCATTTACTTTTTCTTATCGATAAATATAGCACTGTTCTTATGGAGATACGCTTACATTGTTCTAATCTCTGCGCCAAGATTTTTTAAACGTGTGTTGCTGATTACAGATTCGAAAACCGTGGTTCCGATTCTGGAAGCGCTGCAAAAATCTGATCCCAACTATAAGATTGTGGGATTTATCGATTTCGACCAAAAGAAGGAGAACTTCGAATTACCTTACGAGCTACAGCGGTATTCTAGCGAAAATATAGCAGAAACGGTTGCAACCCATCATATTTCAGAAATTGTTGTTGCTACACCAGAAGCACAGGCCATGACCATCGCGCTAAACAATCAGTTGGTTTCATTATTAGAAAAGGGGGTGCCTATCCGGGAATATACTCAGGTTTACGAAGAAATTACCCACCGAATCCCGGTGCAACACGTAGAGCGCGATTTTTACCGCTATTTTCCGTTCAGCAGGAGTAACCAGAATAAACTCTATTTATTTTTTCACCGCATCTTAGATTTACTTTTTTCAATTTTGGGCCTCGTTTTCGGCCTCATTATATCTCCTGTAATTCTTATAGGGAATCTGTGTGCAAACAGAGGACCTATTTTTTATACCCAGATTCGCGTGGGTAAAAACGGAAAACCTTTTAAAATATTCAAACTTCGTAGTATGATTATTAATGCTGAAAAAGATGGTGCCCAGTTTGCAGCCAAAAAAGATACGCGTGTTACCAAATTTGGACGCTTTTTAAGACGTTCTCGCTTTGATGAAATCCCACAGTTTATAAACGTTATAATGGGCGATATGAGTGTGATTGGGCCACGTCCTGAACGCCCTGTTTTTGTAGCCGACTTATCTAAGAAAATTCCTTTTTATGAAATCCGTCACATCGTAAAACCCGGAGTAACTGGCTGGGCACAGGTAAACGCCAAGTACGGGATGAGTGAAGAAGATGCGTTAGAAAAGTTGCAATACGACCTGTATTATATAAAGCGAAGAAGCTTGTTCTTAGACATCAGTATTGTAATTAAGACCTTGAGCACCATTATCTTTTTCCGAGGGCAATAATACAAATGTGACTAACTACTGCCGAAATCGTTAATCTTTCAACACGCGTATTAAATATACAAAACGTATGGCAAGAGCTACAAACAATGGGATAAAAGCATAAGCGAATTCTTGCACCCCCGTAAACCAATGCATTACCAGTAACACGAGTAGCAATACCAAAAATAGAACATACCTACGCACCCAAACTTTAGGTCGCGATTTCCCTATAAAAAAAGCAATCAGCAAGTTAAAAGGGAAGGCCCACAACAAATTGTAGTTATTGGCTGTGGCGCTATGGTCTGTGGCAAACCACAACAGACATAAAATGACTCCTATACAACCAGTGACCCCAAAAATAAGCACGTCAAGCGCTCTGCTGCGCACATGGCGTTTGGCATCTCGATAGGTATAACCAATTATGGCTAGTGCCAAGAGGATAAATATAAAGAGCGGACTCGTTAAAAAGTCGCTAGTTGGAGGCTTCTTAGTTGCTTCGTAAATAGTTTCTGTATTGGCCACTAAGGGCTGTATACCGTTATTCTGCTTTAAGTCTGCAGTTGCTGTGGCCAGAAACACATAATCTGGTAAAAATTGATATTGCCAAGTAGTCGCTTTTTTATCAGTAACAGCACCAATGGCTACGTCCATGCCAACACTTCCCCAAGTGTTCCAGTGTACATTTTGTTGTATCAGCTCTCGAAACGTTTTGTCTTCCGAAGTGAAATCGGCTGTATAAATGATGTCGTCTCCCAACACATTCACAAGCACATCTCTTATCTTAGTCGCACAGTTATCATAGAAGAAGTCGTATTTATAGTATTTATTCTTTGGCTTTAGGTTGTTGTTCAAGAAGGTAAAAAGTTCTTGTTTTTCAGAATACGAAAGATCGAGCTCCTGTTGTTTAATCCATCGATTCTGTGCGATGTAATGATCTATAAATGGTTGTGAATTAACACCTTCAAGTTTGTATAAAAGTTTTCCTTGGGCGAATTTGGTATAGAAATTTGGCGTATCAAAATCGTATACTCCATAGTTATAAACCGCGTCAAAACCACGTGTAGGGTCTTCAATTCTGAATGCACTATGGCCAAATTTGTCATAAAGATTATCTCCCGGACCCATAGTGAGGATGCTCACTTTTGCTGCTTCGGAAAGGGGAACGTATTGTGCCTGTAGCATCATTGTGCTTAGCGCAAATAGAAAGAAGAACAGGTTACGGAACAAAGCTTACGGTTTTGTGGGTGCAAAATACAAATTCTTCTTGCACGTCATTCAAATTTTAGGGTATTTACCTAAAAATACTCCAGTCTAATTTTAATGAGAATACGTTAGAATAGAGGGCGGCACTTTGATCACCTATATCGGTAAGGGCGTAATCAACCTGAATCCCTTTGTATTTGAATCCTACACCAATATTGGGCTGGAAGCCTACAGAATCACTACCGTCCAATTGTTGTATGTTTTGGAAATTTCCAACACCGGCCCGAACAAATACCATGTCTATGTACCCAAATTGCAATCCTAGTGCTGGGTCGATACTTGCAAACGAGGTTGAAATTATATCGTTGGTCTGTGCAAAGCGAAAGTTAAGGTCTGCTTCAGCTAAGAGCACATAATCGTAATGAAATACAAATTTTTTGGAAGCACCTATCTGTAATTTCGGAATGGTAATTTCAGTAGTTTCAGGTAACTCTTGGTTTTGCCCCTCTACCGCATTTTGGATGGTTGCAAATTGTTCTTCGTCTATCGCCCATGCATTAAACGTAGTCGTAATGTCGCGTGCCATCACTCCAAAATTCCAATTTCCGGTAGTGAATTGTACCCCTGCATCGAGACCAAAACCCCAAGAAGAAGCAAAATCACCTATAATCCGTCGAATGACTTTTGCGTTTACCCCAACATTCAAGCCGTCTAAGGGGAGTTCACGTGCGTACGAAAACGTTACCCCGTAATCTGCTGTAGAGAACAGGCTGATACGGTTGTAGTCTATATTTCCTTGTTCATCAATAAGCTGTGTCGTATTCAGGATGTCATCAACCCCAAAGCGAATAATAGAAAGCGCCACCGCACTTTGTTTGTCTAACGGCATGGCAAATCCTGCGTAATCGTAATTGGCAATGTTGGCAAAGTAAGAAGCGTGCATCAGCGACAATTGATTGTCTTCTAGGCCCACCAAGCCCGCCGGATTCCAATACCCACTGTTCACATCATTCGTAGAGGCAACCACGGCATTAGACATACCGAAAGCAGCAGCATCTACGCCAATGTTCATAAATTCGTTTGAATATTTACGAACGGTCTGCGCATTTACCGATAAAGCCAATAGGAATAAGGCGAGGATCAGGTACTTTTTCAAGTGATAAAATTTCAGCAAATATCTCATTATTTTACAGAATACTAAACTATTATTTTGACCAGATATTGTGCCATATTGGGCTTAGACGGAAATACTTTCTTATTTTTACACGTAACCCAATTTTATTATGCTGAAACAGATTCCTAACCTAATTACCTCACTAAACCTATTATGTGGCTGTGTGGCCATATTTTTTGCTATTTCTGGCGATTTGGTAACGGCGTCGTATTTTGTTTTTACAGGAATCTTTTTCGACTTTTTTGATGGCTTGGCCGCCCGCTTACTGAATGCACAGAGCGAAGTAGGACTTCAATTAGACTCTTTGGCAGATATGATAACCAGCGGCGTAGCTCCTGCCATGGTTATGGTACAACTTTTTTCTGAAAGTTTAAATGGGGCACCATTGGTCATGACCGATTTATTCGTTACCGAGGGTTGGAATGTTGGCTGGCATCAATTTATACCGTTTATCGGATTGCTAATTGCGGTAGGGGCAGCGTATCGTTTGGCAAAATTTAATGTAGATACCCGGCAAACTACTAGTTTTATAGGCTTGCCAACGCCAGCAACGGCATTGCTCGTGCTCAGTTTACCACTTATTTTGGCATTTCAATGGTCTGCTTTGGCCGAACAATTTATTTTGAATCCGTATACACTTACAGGAATCACGCTCTTGGGATGTGTCTTGATGAATGCTGAACTACCACTTTTTGCGCTGAAGTTTAAAACTTGGGATTTAAAAACGAATGCTATTCGGTATGTATTTTTGGCAATTTGTATGCTAGCAATTGTTTTGCTGAAGTTTATCGCCATACCCGTTATTCTAGGAGTCTATATCCTACTTTCTCTTTTCTGGAAGCCTAATTGAGTTAAATACTGAAGCCTAGCTAGGGGATAGTGGTATCCTTAAAATTCTAAAAATTTAATTTCTTTTTACGAAGCTCGAAGTTTTGCCCCAAATATACTTTTCGCACCATTTCGTCATTGGCCAGTTCTTCTGGTTCGCCATGTTTTAAGATACTTCCTTCAAACATAAGGTATGTGCGGTCTGTAATGGCCAAGGTTTCCTGAACATTATGGTCTGTAATGAGAATCCCGATATTCTTGTTTTTTAGTTGCGCCACAATACGCTGAATGTCTTCAACCGCGACAGGGTCTACTCCTGCAAAGGGCTCGTCTAGTAGTATAAAATGTGGGTCTGTAGCCAAAGCGCGTGCAATTTCGGTACGTCGTCTTTCGCCACCGCTTAAAAGATCACCACGACTTTTACGGATATGCCCCAAACCAAATTCTTCGATGAGCGACTCCATTTTTAATTCCTGCTCTTTTTTGGAGAGCTTGGTAAGTTGTAGTACACTTAAAATGTTGTCTTCAATACTTAATTTTCGGAACACCGAAGCCTCTTGTGCCAAATACCCGATACCGTTTTGCGCTCGCTTGTACATGGGGTATTTGGTGATTTCGGTACCTTCCAGAAAAATTTTCCCGCCGTTGGGCTTAATTAAGCCCACAATCATGTAGAAAGAGGTTGTTTTCCCAGCTCCGTTAGGACCTAGGAGTCCGACAATTTCTCCTTGGTTTACTTCAACCGTGATGCCTTTTACGACATTACGCCCCTTATACGATTTTACAAGATTTTCGGCTTTTAATTTCATGATATTTTCCTGTGTGACAGCGTGACGTTCGCTTCCGCATTGCAAAATTTTAATTGTTGCGCCACTGTTTGTTCTAGAACGTTAAAAGTACAGCTAAATTTTTCGAAGTAAAAATTACGAAACAGTTGCTTCTAAGGCTTCCCAATATTCGAACGCACGGCGTAAGTGTGGAATCACAATCGTGCCACCTATTAACAAAGAAATACTCAGGGCTTCTACCACTTCTTCTTTTGAAATATTGAGCTTGTAGCAAGCCTCTAAATGGTATTTTACACAGTCGTCACAGCGCAAGACCAAACTGTTTCCCAATCCTAATAGTTCTTTTGTTTTCTTCGGAAGGGCGCCTTCAGCAAAGGCATTGGTATCGAGATTAAAGATGCGCTTTACAATTTTGTTATTGTCGGCCATCATCTTTTCGTTCATTTTTGAACGGTAGGCATTAAATTCTTCAACTTGGTTTGCCATGGGCTTTTAATTTTCTTTTTTGGTTGCGCACCACCACTTTTGCGATAATGATGCTGATTTCATATAAAATAACCACCGGAACGGCTACAATCACTTGGCTGGCAATGTCTGGCGGTGTAATGATAGCAGAAATAATCAGTACGATCACCAGTGCAAATTTTCGGTATTTTTTCAAAAATTGGGGGGTGACCACGCCAATTTTGGTCAGAAAATAAATGATGATGGGTAGTTCAAAAATAAGCCCGGCAGACAGTGCACACGCACGAACAAGGCCAATATAGCTACTCAAATCGAAGTCGTTGAACACCTGTTCACTTACTTGGTAGCTGCCCAAGAAATTCATAGAAAGCGGTGTAATTACATAGTAGCCAAACAGAACTCCGATAAAAAATAGGAGGGAAGCCACAATGATGAATCCGCGTGAGCTTTTACGTTCATTCGTTCTCAAACCTGGGCTTATAAAGCGCCAGAACTCATAGAGCACATACGGAAACGCCACAATAAATCCGGCAGTGATGGAAGTCCAAATATGGGCAGAAAACTGTCCGGCCATGGTTCTACTCTGCACCCTGAATGGAAGTTCAGTAAAGCAGAAACTCTCTTCAAAGCCTATAAAACGTGCGGCTTTGCACAAAATTTGATAGGTCGGGAAATCGGCCCGTTTAGGCGCAAAGATGATTCCTTCAAAAATGAGTTCTTTAAACAGGAATGCTGCAGTACCCGCAAGCACAACCGCAATGGTTGAACGTATGAGATGCCAACGCAATTCTTCGAGATGGTCTAAAAATGACATCTCTTTGCCCGGATCTGTATTTTTTGTTCTGGCCATTAAATAATGCCTTCTTTGGTCAAGTTGTGGATATGAACAACACCGCAATACCGACCGTTTTCTTCAGCGAGAATTTGCGTGATACCGTGTTTGTCCATTAATTCCATTGCTTCAACTGCCATAGCGTCGTTGTTAATTCGCTTTGGGTTGGCAGTCATGATGTCTTTTGCGGTTAAACCCGTGATACTTTCTTCTTTGGTAAGCATTCTACGTAAATCTCCATCGGTGATAATACCAACAATTTTATGGTTTTCAACCACGGCAGTCACACCCAATAATTTTTCAGAAATCTCAACAATCACATTTTTAACATCGGTATCGGGATGTACCTCTGGGCGTTCGTTCAATGAAGTAAGATCACTAACACGTAAATATAATTTTTTACCCAAAGAACCTCCTGGGTGGAAACGTGCAAAATCTTTACTTGAGAATCCGCGAAGATCTAACAGCGCCATAGCGAGTGCGTCGCCAATTACTAACTGGGCTGTGGTACTGGTTGTTGGTGCAAGATTGTTGGGGCAAGCTTCTTTTTCAACATACGCATGCAACACGTAATTTGCTTGTACTCCTAAAAATGATTCACGATTGGAAGTAATGGCTAATAAGGTGTTTCCGCGGCCTTTAATAAGTGGCACAAGTACTTTTATTTCTGGGGTATTTCCGCTTTTAGAGATACAAATCACCACATCGTCTTTTAAAATAGTCCCCAAATCACCGTGAATGGCATCTGCTGCATGCATAAAAATGGCAGGGGTGCCGGTAGAGTTTAAGGTGGCCACAATTTTGGTTGCGATGTTCGCACTTTTTCCGATGCCGGTAATCACTACACGACCTTTCGAATGGTAGATAGCTTCTACCGCTTGCGCGAATTCTTCATTTACTAGTTGTGCCAAATGCATGATTGCCTTGCTTTCGGTTTCAATTGTTTGCTTGGCAACCGCTATAATTTGTGAGGTTCTATTCAAAATTTGCTCATTAATAAGTTTGCAACTGTTTCAGAAATTAGTATATTTAAATTGGCAATAGGGTGAAAGCCCAACGGCCACAATATACAGGTAATAGATACAGTTTTACCATAATGGTTGCAAAATTACAATTGTTCCCCTGTTTACGCAATTATAATTCAAACCAAAAACAAAGAACACCTTAATTATAAAAAAGCAGCGTGGCTGAATTTGATTTATACGCAGCACTAAAGCAGTACTTTGGCTTCTCAAAATTCAAAGGACTTCAAGAAGAAGTTGTAAAAAGTGTTTTGGCACAAGACGATACCTTCGTTATCATGCCCACTGGCGGCGGCAAGTCGTTATGCTACCAACTGCCTGCTTTAATGCAAGAAGGAACTGCCATTGTGGTATCTCCCCTTATTGCTCTCATGAAAAACCAAGTGGATGCCCTGCGTGCGCTTTCTTCGGAAGAGGGCATTGCCCATGTTTTAAACTCTTCGCTTAATAAAACTGATGTAAAACGGGTGATGGGTGATATTGAAGATGGCGTTACGAAATTATTATATGTTGCCCCCGAATCGTTGACCAAAGAAGAGTATGTATCATTTTTGCAGAAACAAACCATTTCTTTTGTAGCCATAGATGAAGCCCATTGCATCAGCGAATGGGGCCACGATTTTCGACCTGAATATCGAAATCTTCGGAAAATCATTCAGCGTATAGGAGATAATATCCCGATTATCGGACTTACCGCTACGGCTACGCCAAAAGTTCAGGAAGATATTCTTAAAAATCTAGGTATTCAAGATGCCAATACGTTTAAAGCCTCTTTTAACCGTCCCAACCTTTTTTACGAAATCAGGCCGAAAACCAAAAACGTAGATGCAGACATTACTCGATTTGTAAAACAATACGAGGGTAAGAGCGGTATCATTTATTGCTTGAGCAGAAAGCGTGTGGAAGAACTTGCGCAAACCCTTCAGGTAAATGGTATTAAGGCAATACCGTATCACGCAGGGCTCGATGCTAAAACACGTGTAAAGCATCAGGATATGTTCTTGATGGAAGACGCCGATGTGGTGGTAGCAACCATCGCCTTCGGTATGGGAATCGATAAACCCGATGTGCGGTTTGTGGTACACAATGACATTCCGAAGAGCATAGAGAGTTATTACCAAGAAACTGGACGTGCAGGACGTGATGGTGGCGAAGGATACTGTTTGGCATTTTATAGCTACAAAGACATCGAAAAGTTAGAAAAGTTCATGAGCGGGAAACCTGTGGCCGAACAAGAAATTGGCCATGCCTTGCTGCAAGAAGTGGTTGCTTTTGCTGAAACTTCTATTTCTAGACGAAAGTTTATACTGCACTACTTCGGAGAAGAATTTGACAATGAAACGGGAGAAGGTGGTGAGATGGACGATAATATGCGCAATCCCAAAACACAGCGCGAAGCTAAAGATGATGTTGTAAAGTTGTTGAAGGTAGTAAGTGAAACCAACCAGCAATACAAGAGCAAAGAAGTGGTAAATGTACTCATCGGAAAGGTGAATGCCATGATAAAATCACACCGTACCGACCAACAAGAATTCTTCGGAATTGGTGCCCACCAAGAGCCAGAATACTGGATGGCATTGTTACGCCAAGTTTTAGTGGCAGGAATGCTTTCAAAAGATATTGAAACCTACGGGGTAATTAAAATAACCCAAAAGGGGAAAGATTTCTTACAGAAGCCAGAAAGCTTTATGATGACTGAAGACCATTCGTACAAAGAAGCGAATGATGATGCGATCATCACAAACCAAAAGGGAGGAGGAGCGGTAGCAGATGAAAAACTCTATCAGTTGCTGAAATCTGAACGAAAAAGGGTAGCCGACAAGCTGAATTTACCGCCTTATGTTATTTTTCAGGATCCTTCGCTTGAAGATATGGCGCTGAAATATCCAATTACCTTAGAAGAACTGGCCAATGTACACGGGGTAGGTGAAGGAAAGGCAAAAAAATACGGAAGCTCTTTTATTTCACTCATCAGCAACTATGTGGAAGAAAATGATATTTCTCGCCCAGACGATTTTGTAGTAAAGTCTACGGGTAGCAACAGCGGACTCAAACTCTATATTATTCAAAACGTAGATAGAAAACTGGCCTTAGATGATATTGCTTCGGCAAAAGGAATCGAGATGGATGCGCTTATCGACGAAATGGAAGCGATAGTATATAGCGGTACTAAGTTGAATATTAGCTATTGGGTAGATGAAACCTTAGATGAAGACCAACAAGAAGAGTTACATGAATATTTCTTAGAAGCTGAAACCGACAATATTGAAGAAGCCATGAATGAATTTGATGGCGACTACGATGTGGAAGAATTACGCCTCTACCGAATTAAATTCTTGAGCGAAGTAGGAAACTAACATCTCAGCTAACTAAATTAACTAAAGTTCAGGTATTTTTATTTTTACTACCAACTACCAACTACCAACTACCAACTACCAACTACCAACTACCAACTTTTAACCTCGCGCTGAAGTTTTTTTGTTGAAATATTCTGTACAAAGCAACACAGTAAGCAACATTCCCAAATTGTAAATAGTATCTTCTATTGGGATGGTGAGTAATCGTATACCTAAATTTTCGGTGTTGTTATACCAAACTACAGGTTCTTCAATCCCGGTTCCAGTTAGAATTCCATTCACGATAAAGAAGGGAATCAAGATGATAAGATAGGTTGCAAAAAATGATTGTAACAATGGCCTAAAGTAGTTGTAGGCTAGTCCCAGGGGAATCAATACATAGAGGAAATTTACTAACGGATACCATTTATTGTAGTTATACCACAGTGTAATTATAAGAACCGATACCAGTACTATATACACTATATTCACGACTTTTTTGGAAAATTGAAACTTCGGGTTTAGCTCAAGAAGTGCATAATGAGTGAAGATACAGGCATAGGGAATACAAAAAAAGAACAACCATTCTTCAATGGGTAAGTTCAGCAATTTATAACCTGTAATATAATCGTCGTTAAATCCCCAAAAACCATTATTGGTAAAGAGTACGTCCCAAGGGATAAAGATGGCCATCATGACCAATATGCCAATAAAAAAGCCTTTCCATCTTTTGTAAAATTGAAGTCGCGGGTGAAAACTGAACAGAAAAGGAATGATAAAAGACCCCAGGTTTAACCAAAGATAGAGGTACTCCATAGGTTATTTTTTGAAATATTTCAATGGCGGAAATAGCATGCCGTAGCATTCACCTTTATCTTTTCCTAAGTGTTTGTGGTGAATTTTATGCGCTCTTCTAATTCCTTTGGCGTACCAATTATTGGCGTTCCGGAATAATTTGAAACGTTGGTGTATAAAAATATCATGCACCATGAAATACGTCACTCCGTAGGCAAAGATTCCGAGTCCGATGGGCAAACCAGCCCAAAACCCATAATATTGCCAACCTATAAAACAACCAATGCTCACCGCAGCATAAAAAATAAAGAAGAAATCGTTTCGTTCCCACCAGCTGTCGTGATCTTTTTTATGGTGATCTTTATGTAAACTCCATAAAAATCCATGCATCACATATTTATGTGTAAACCACGCCATAAATTCCATGATACAAAAGGTGGTTAAGAAAATCAGTATCCAAAGAAGAATCGCCATAACTTAACGTACAAGTTTTAATTGGTATTTCACGTAGCTTCGCGTTAGGAGACCGAATTTCTGATAGTTCGGTACACGGATGCGTGAATTTTTGATCTCGAGTGCTGGAGTGCTTGCCAGTTTTTTCAATAACTTTCTATAATATCGATAAGCCATAAATACACCAAATTTTGCTTCAGTGGGCAATTGCAAGATACCTTCATACCCTAATTTAAAATCCCCCTGAATGTCATCTATAATACGTTGTTTAGAGGCTTCATCCAATTCATTTAGGTTCGTATTAGGAAAGTACGTGCGGCTTAAGCCCTCATAATCTTCTTTGAGGTCACGTAAAAAGTTTACTTTCTGGAATGCAGACCCCAAATGCATAGCCGATTTTTTTAAAAGATTGTATTTTTCATCATTTCCCTTTACAAATACTTTGAGGCACATCAACCCAACAACATCTGCAGACCCATAAATATAATCTTTGTATTCTTCTTCGGTTAGGTATTCAGACTTACTTAAATCTAGGCGCATGCTTTTCATGAACGAATTAACAAGGGAGCGGTCTATTCCGTATTGGTGAAACGTATGCTGAAATGAATTTAAAATAGGGTTTAAACTTATTTTTTCTGCCAGCGCGCGGTCTAAGTCTTCTTCAAACCGGTTAAAAAGTGAAGCTTTATCATAATCGTGGAAGGTATCTACAATTTCGTCTGCAAAACGTACAAACCCATAGATGTTGTAGATATCTTGTCTAATACTGGGGGCCAACATTTTTGTAGCCAACGAAAAAGAGGTGCTGTAGGCATTGGTAACTTCCTTGCTACAACGTTGTGATACTATGTCAAAAAGTTCTTTCAATTTAAATGTTTTTCAATTAAACTGGCCACCAATTTTCCTGATATCAATGAGGGTGGTACGCCAGGCCCCGGGACAGATAACTGACCGGTAAAATATAAATTTTTAACCTTTTTACTTTTCAACTTAGGTCGCAAGAATGCGGTCTGTAACAAGGTGTTCGCCAAACCGTATGCATTCCCTTTATATGAGTTGTAATCTGCTACAAAATCATTGATGCAAAACGATTCATTAAATATAACGAAATTTCTCACTTTTTGGTTGGTGAGATACTCAAAGCGTGTCATAATTTTATCGAAATATTGCTCCCGAATGGCTTCTGTATCTTCTATACCGGGTGCCAAAGGAATTAAAAAGATACCAGCTTCTTTTCCGTCAGGGGCACAATGCTTGTCGGTTTTAGAGGGGAAGCTTGCATAAAACAACGGATTTTCAGGCCATGATGGCTCATCATAAATCGTATAGGCATGAGCTTCAAAATCGACATCAAAGAATAAGGTATGGTGCTCTACATTCTCTATTTTTTTATCGAAGCCTACATAAAAGAGTAATGCAGAAGGGGCAAATGTTCTGTTTTCCCAATAATTTTCAGAATATTGTCTGTATTTCGTTGGAAGTAAGGTTTCGGTATGATGATAATCTGCACCACTTAAGATGATGTCTGCGGAAATATGCTGCCCATTGCTAACTAAGGAGGTTGCATGCCCCTGCTCGACATTGATTTTTTCTACATTTTGATCGGTTTGAATCGTTACTCCCAAACTCAAAGCCAATTGTTTCATGCCTTCAATTACAGAATACATTCCGTCTTTTGGATGAAAAGTACCTAGACCGAAATCTGCATAATTCATAAAACTATAGAAAGCCGGTGTATTTGAAGGTTTTGCACCCAAAAACAATACAGGAAATTCGAGGATGGATACCAAGCGCGGATTCTCAAACTTTTTTCTGACCTGTTTACTGATGGTGCTAAAAAACTGCCCAATTTTTTTCATCGTAACAGGTGTCACCAATTCTAATGGAGAAACTCCTGGACGGTATACCAAATCTTTAATGGCAATTTCGTAGTTGTTTTGAGCTTCGGCAATAAATATTTTAAGTTGAATAGAACTTCCAGGTTCTTCTGCTTCAAAGGCAGCGCATATTTTTTCAAGCGTATCTTCTATGGTAATAAAATCATTTTCGCCAAAATAAACTGAATATGCTGGCCCAAGTTTTATCAATTCATAATAATCTGATGGTTTTTTACCGAAGTCTCCAAAAAATCGTTCAAATACATCTGGCATCCAGTACCAGGTTGGTCCGATATCGAAGACAAAGCCGTCTTTTTTTAACTGTCTTGCCCGCCCGCCAACAGTGCTGTTTTTCTCGTATATGGTCACCTCATGACCTCCTTGGGCGAGATATGACGCGGCTGCCAATGAGGAAAAGCCAGAACCTATGATTGCAATTTTTTGTCCCATTATTGTTTAACAAATTTATATATTTTTTGAACAAAAAAGTCGCACTGCTTCAAATTTGGCTAATTTTTAAGAGTTTCAAGTGCGGTCTCCAAATCTGGTATGGTATGAAGTAATGATACGTTAGAAGGAATTTCGGTACGATTGGCATCCTTTATTTTACTTCCGCAGAGCCAAAGATCGTATGTCTTATTTTTTCCAAACTCAGCATTAAATTTTTTGCAAAATTGCCCAACGGTACCATCTGAGGGCACTACTGTGAGGTAGGTGAGAAATGTGATATTATGATGATGGTTTACAATTTCTTTTAAACCTGTAATTGAAATATTTGTTCCTAAGTAAATGGTGTTTATTCCCTTGCTAATGCATAGGTAATTTGCATACATAAGGCCGATATCATGAATTTCCTTATGCGGTAGGAAAAGAGCAAAAGAGGGCGGTTTTTGTAATGCGCGCTCGGTGTATAATTTTTCAATGTTCACGATAATCTTTTGCTTCACCATTTCAGAAACAAAACGCTCGTGACAAGGGTCTATAGTACCAACTTGCCATAAAAACCCAATATCGGTGAGTAGCGGTATAAAAATACTTGTAAAGATTTCTGGGAAATCTTTTGTTTTTAATAAAGCGTGGTAGGTATTGGCAAACAGTTGTTGATCAAACTGAAACATGGCACCTTTTAGCTGATGGATGGCATGTTGTTCTTCATGCACTACTGCCATTTCGGTGATTAAGCCACATAGTTCTTTTTTTGAAAGTTTTGCAATTTTTGAAATCTTATATCCATGCTCGTACAAGAAGGAAATATTCAGTAAATGTTTTAAATTTTCGAGTGAATAGGTGCGAATGTTCGTGTCTGTTCTAGACGGCTCTAACACCCCATACCGCTTTTCCCAAATACGTATAGTATGCGCCTTGATACCGCTGAGGTTCTCGAGATCTTTAATACTGAATTTGGTTTTCACAAGCATTCTAAACTGGGCTATTGCTCCCCAAAGATACCATTTAAGTAATTAGAATGCACAAAAATAAGAGGGCGGTAATTATAAGGCTGTCATATAAAACTAAAAAACCACCTCTTATGAGATGGTTTATGGTACCCGGGATGGGACTTGAACCCACACGCAACTAGTGCACACGGCCCTCAACCGTGCCTGTCTACCAATTTCAGCACCCGGGTAGTTGATCTTTACAAAAAGTTCAAAAACAAAAAAGTACCGCTATGGGCAGTACTTCTTGTGACTTGGCTGGGGCTCCCTTCGACTGTGCTCCTGCGTCACACGCTCAGGATAAACTTCTCGCCCAACAGCGTTATTACAATTTTTGTGACTTGGCTGGGGCTCCCTTCGGCTATGCTCCTGCGTCGCCTGCTCAGGATAAACTTCTCGCCCAAAACCAATATATCAATAAATTTGTGACTTGGCTGGGGCTCGAACCCAGGACCACCTCCTTAAAAGGGAGGTGCTCTACCAACTGAGCTACCAAGTCATAATTTCAATTCGAAAAGGTGTTTTTATTTCCCTTAAGCGGGTGCAAATATACTATCATTAAATTAATAATTCAAAGCTATTGTCAAGAAAATTTTTCTTTTTTATTTAAACCGCCCCACCTTTTCAAATTGGTTATTTTTGTGGATATGAAAATCATTCTCATCGGGTATATGGGCAGTGGGAAATCTGCCGTAGGTCGCCGCCTTGCTAAAGTGCTCTCTACTACATTCATAGATCTGGACACCGTAATTTCTGAGACTGTCGGGATGGAAATACCACAGATTTTTAATACCAAGGGTGAAATTTTCTTTCGAAAAAAAGAACAGGAAATCTTACAGCAGCTTCTAGAGGATGATCATTCCTTCGTATTGGCTACAGGAGGTGGAACTCCTTGTTATGGTGCTGTGATGGAAGCGCTCAATAAAACAGAAGACGTAGTAAGTGTGTTTTTGAATGTTGGTGTTGAAACTTTAACAAATCGCCTCTTTCCCGAAAAGCAGCACAGGCCTCTTATTTCGCATCTAGAAAATAAAAAGGACCTGAATGAGTTTATTCGAAAACACTTATTTGAACGAAATTTTTACTACTTACAGGCAAAATTAAAAGTGAATGCAAATTCGCAAGTAGACGAGGTGGTTTCTGAAATAGTACTAGAACTATTCTAAAATAGCCCGATCATTACCCCTCTCAAAAATAACTGAAACATTTTCACTGATAGATGTCGACAATGAAATTCCTTTAAAGTCTGCTTTTACAGGGTATTTTTTATGATTTCGGTCTACCAACACAGCCGTTTTAAATTGTTTTAGCGGTACATTCAAAAAATGTTTCACAGCATATATTAAGGTAGTACCAGAGTGTAACACATCGTCTACCAATATCAAACTTCCATTGGTGTAGTTTTCAGCAGATAAACTGGTAGTTATAGGTGCCAGTGGATCCTTTTTGTTGATTTTCACCTTGCAGAGTTTTACCTTTAGCGGAGAAATTTTCTCGACCACACGTTTCAATTTTTCGGCCAAAACATATCCGTTGCTCTGAATTCCCGCAATGATTACTTCATCTTCCGAAACATTTGCTTCATAGATCTGGTAGGCCATACGTTTTATCTTATGGGCTATTTCGGTTTTATTCAATATCATCGTTTCTATATCTGCCATTGGGAAGTTTTTTTCAAAGATACACAGTTAAGATTATTCCTCTTCACCCAAAGAAGTATAGTCTTCAATATCTCTACGGTCTTTTTTGGTAGGTCGGCCCACACCCTTTTTTCGGTAATACGTTTTTGAATATTTTAATAATTCTGTTTGCTCAAACGCTTCTTTTGGCGTTACATCTCTTCGGTACAAGTCTACAAGCTTGGCTCCAACCCGGCTCTGCGGCAAATCGAGTACTTCAATTTGATAGGTGATTTGGTTTTTTCTGAAACTGATTCTATCACCCGGAAACACGTCTCTAGAAGCCTTTACGGTACTTCCGCCAATTTTTACAGCGCCTTTCTTACACGCCTGTGTTCCTATATTTCTAGTCTTTACATATCGAATGCACCATAAATATTTGTCTACCCTCATACAAAAGCCCTTAATTCTGCGTTAACTAAGCATACAAAAATAACGGAAAATTGTATCTTGCGCACCTGAAAAATTGATGATGAAAAAAAATATATATTACATTCCATTACTTGCCATACTTCTTACGCTTGTAGCCTGCGGAAATGATGACGATCCTACCGATCCTAATTTTATTCCAGCAAGGGATAGGGGTGAAGAAGCTCCTTTAAGCACAGCTATAGTCGAAGAATATTTACGAACGCACTTTTATAATTATGAAGAATTTGCGAATCCGCCAGCCGACTTCGACTTTCAGATTAAATTTGATACCATAGCTGGAGATAATGCTGATAAGATTCCATTATTGACCCAGGTTTCATCTAAAATCGTTGAAGATAGGGTGACCGACGGTGTGAGCTATAAGTTGTATTACCTAGATGCACTGGAAGGAGCAGGTGAAAAACCTACATTTGGAGATCTTGCTACCATTACCTATGAGGGTACTTATATAAATGAAGAAACGGCAGCGCAGCCTTATAGTAAAGTTTTTGATGCGTCTTCTTCACCGGTAAAGTTTGATATGACTCTTATCGTAAACGGACTTCAAGATGCGTTGATTGAGTTTGAAACAGCTTCAACTTTTACTACCAATCCTGACGGAACAGTTTCTTTTGAAGATTTTGGTGTAGGAGCAGTGTTTATGCAGTCGGGTCTCGGCTATTATGTAAATCCGCCGCCAACCTCGAGCATACCTTTATATTCTCAGCTAATTTTTACCTTCCAAATGTACGCGAAGGAAACAGGCGACCAAGACAACGACGGCTTGCCAACTTTTATGGAAGACCCCAACGGTAACGGTTTAGAAGAAGATGACGATACAGATGGTGACCAACGACCCAATTTTGACGATGCAGACGACGATGGTGACGGCCGCCCTACCCGCGATGAAATTATTATTGATAGCGAAGGGAATATCACCTTACCAGACGAAGATGGTGATGGGATTCCAGATCACTTAGACGAAGACAGCTAATTGTTATCGTAGCTATAAAACATTAAAAAAGCCTTGAAACACAAAACTTCAAGGCTTTTTTATGTGATTTAGGAAAGGCTTCTTATTTTCTGGCAATGGCTTTTTTAGCCGCTTTCACAATAGCTTCAGCGTTTAGGCCGTATTTGTCCATTAGCTCGTCAGGAGTTCCAGATTCACCAAAAGTATCATCTGTCGCTACAAATTCTTGCGGTGTTGGGTGTTGTAACGCTAATACACGAGCTACACTTTCGCCCAGACCCCCCAAGTAATTATGCTCTTCAGCAGTAACCACACAACCTGTTTTTTTAGCAGCGGCAATAATGCTGGCATCATCCAACGGTTTAATGGTGTGTATGTTTAGTACTTCTGCGGAAATTCCCTCGCCATGCAACTGCTCGGCTGCTTGAAGGGCTTCCCAGACAAGGTGGCCCGTTGCAATAAGCGTAACATCGCTTCCTTCTTGCAGATGAACAGCTTTTCCAATCTCGAAAGTGCCGTCTTCTTGGGTGAAATTAGCCACTTTTGGTCTTCCGAAGCGCAAGTAAACAGGTCCGTCGTGCTCAGCAATAGCCAAGGTGGCTGCCTTGGTTTGATTGTAATCGCAAGTGTTGATCACGGTCATCCCAGGAAGCATTTTCATAAGGCCAATATCTTCTAAAATTTGATGCGTGGCACCGTCTTCGCCAAGGGTAACCCCAGCATGCGACGCACATATTTTTACATTCTTACCGCTATATGCAATACTCTGGCGAATTTGGTCATACACGCGTCCTGTAGAGAAATTGGCGAAGGTACCCGTAAACGGAATTTTACCGCCTATGGTCATACCTGCTGCCATCCCCATCATATTTGCTTCTGCAATCCCTACCTGAAAAAACCGCTCTGGGTGATTCTCCTTAAACGCGTCCATTTTTAACGAACCGGTTAAGTCGGCACAAAGTGCTACAACATTTTCATTCGATTTCCCGAGGGCTGTGAGCCCTGCACCAAATCCTGATCGCGTGTCTTTTTTACCTGTGTCTGTGTATTTTTTCATCCTATTGCCCGCGCGAGCGGTAGTCTTTTAATTAATCTTCTTTTAATAATCACCCAACGTCTCTGGGTTTTGTGCTAAGGCTGATTCCAGTTGTTCGTCGTTAGGAGCCTTTCCGTGCCATGCGTGGGTATGCATCATAAAGTCTACGCCGTTGCCCATAACGGTATGTAATAGTACGCAAACAGGTGTTTTGTTGCCCGTACGTGATTTTGCTTCTTTCAGACCTTCTAGTACAGCAGCCATGTCGTTTCCGTTTTCAATAGAAAGTACATCCCAACCGAATGCTGAAAATTTTCCGGCTAGATTTCCCATCGGTAGCACATTTTCTGTAGATCCATCAATTTGTTGCCCGTTCAAGTCTATCGTAACTATCAGATTGTCAATTTGGTTTGCTGCCGCATACATGATGGCCTCCCAATTTTGGCCTTCCTGCAGTTCGCCATCACCGCAAAGTGTATAAATTAGGTGATTGTCGTTGTTCAGTTTTTTTGTTTCGGCTGCGCCAATAGCTACGGAAATTCCCTGTCCTAGAGATCCAGAGGCAACACGTATACCCGGCAAGCCTTCGTGCGTGGTCGGGTGGCCTTGCAGGCGCGAGTTGATATGGCGAAATGTGTTCAATTCATCTACCGGAAAATAACCCGATCGCGCCAAAACGCTGTAAAATACAGGCGAGATATGCCCATTAGACAGAAAGAATAAATCTTCACCAATCCCATCCATAGAAAAACCGTCTTTCCGAGCCATCATTTCTTGATAGAGTGCAACAAAAAATTCTGCACACCCTAAAGATCCGCCAGGATGTCCAGAATTCACCCGGTGTACTTGTCGTAAGATGTCTCTACGCACTTGAACGACAAGTGCTTCCAGTTTTTTTATATCTGCCATGGTATTGTTTAATTAGATTGCTTCAAAAATACTTTAATCCATTTCCACCGCAAAGGCGAAAATAACGCAGTTATTAACGATTTCAGGCTTTTGTTAACATGGAAGATACATACGGGGGTAAAATAAAATGTAAAATAGCATTAGTGCATCAACTTTCCGAAGAGAAGAATAGTGTCTCAATATCTTAGCATTTTCAGCAGCTTGAAAATTTCAGAAAAAAATTGTTTCCTCTTCATTCGCTAGTTGAAACGCAAACCAATAGCTAGTTTTTATGTCGCAAGTAGCAAATAGAAACGGTATCTTTGTGCCCGAAAGAAAATTACCTTCATGCAGTTTACTTTAGAAGCAACAGATACGGAAAGCCAAGCTAGGGCGGGAACGATGAAATTAGACCACGGTTTTGTTGAAACCCCCATCTTTATGCCGGTGGGAACCGTGGCTACCGTAAAAGGAGTGCACCAGCGCGAATTGAAAGAGGAAATAGACCCACCCATCATCTTGGGGAATACCTACCATTTATATTTACGTCCACAAACCGACATTATTGAAAAGGCTGGCGGACTCCATAAATTCATGAATTGGGACCGCAATATTCTTACCGATAGTGGCGGTTACCAAGTTTATTCACTTTCAGATCGGCGAAAAATTAAAGAAGAAGGCGTAAAGTTTAAGTCGCATATAGACGGCAGCTACCACACCTTCACACCCGAAAATGTGATGGAAATACAGCGCAAGATTGGAGCAGATATCATTATGGCCTTCGATGAATGTACGCCATATCCGTGCGATTATAATTATGCTAAACGGTCTATGCACATGACGCATCGTTGGTTAGAGCGATGTATCACCCATCTAGAAAAAACACCTTTACATTATGACTACGACCAAACGTTTTTTCCAATAGTTCAAGGGAGTACCTATAAAGACTTACGCCAGCAATCTGCAGAGTATATTGCCTCGGTAGGAGCTGAAGGGAATGCCATTGGCGGACTCTCAGTTGGAGAACCAGCCGAAGAGATGTATGCCATGACCGAAGTGGTAACGGCTATACTTCCGAAGGAAAAACCGCGTTATTTAATGGGAGTGGGTACGCCTATTAATTTATTAGAAAATGTGGCACTCGGTATCGATATGTTCGATTGTGTGATGCCGACTCGAAATGGTAGAAATGGGATGCTCTTTACCGCACACGGAACGATAAATATTAAAAACAAGAAGTGGGAAGCAGATTTTTCGCCTATTGATGAAATGGCCATTACTTGGGTAGATACCGAATATAGTAAAGCGTATGTGCGCCATCTTTTTACCGTAAACGAAATGTTGGGGAGACAAATCTGTACAATTCATAACCTTGGGTTTTACCTTTGGTTGATGCGTGAAGCTAGAAAGCATATCTTAGGGGGAACTTTTACTCCGTGGAAAAATAAAATGGTACAACAAATGGATAAACGTTTGTAGATGCTGAGCATACTAGATCGGTACATATTAAAAAAATACTTGGGCACATTTATCTTGTTGCTCCTGTTGTTCATTCCTATTGGTATTATCGTGCATTTGGCCGAAAAAATCGATAAGATTTTAGAGAACGAAGTGCCTTTCCCGATTGTCGCAAAGTATTTTTTAGATTTTACCATTTACTTCGCCGATTTATTATTTCCGTTGTTTTTGTTTCTTTCAGTGATTTGGTTTACTTCCAAGTTGGCAAATAATACAGAGGTGATTGCATTTTTGAGTAGCGGGGTATCGTACTATCGATTCTTAAGACCGTATATGATAGGCGCTACCATTGTTTGTTTAGTGGCCCTGGCTTCTGGGATGTACTTTGCGCCTACAGCCAGTAAGGGTTTTAACGAGTTTAAGTATGAATACCTTAAAAAAGGCAAAAAAGACCGTGACCAGACCAATGTATTTAGGCAGATTAATGACAACGATTACATTTACGCGAGTTATTTTAATGTAAAGGAAAAGAGCGGAAATAATTTCACCCTCGAACATTTTGAAGGGAATGAAATGACCTATAAATTAACCGCTAGCCAAATTAGATATCACGCAAAAGATAGCACCTACTCACTGTACAACTATACCAAAAGGCTTGTTGGTGAAGATGACGATATAATTGAGCGTAAGAAAAGATTGGATACAGTATTCGATTTTGAAATGGAAGACCTCACGCCAGTAGATTATATAGCTGAAACGTTAAACATTGTAGAACTCAATAAGTTTATTGCACGTGAGAAAGCACGGGGTTCTTCATACATAAACCGTTACGAAGTAGTACGCTATAAACGTTGGAGTTTGCCGGTTTCTGCCTATATCTTAACGGTGATAGCCGTAGCCGTATCTTCGGTTAAACGACGTGGCGGAATGGGGGTTAATCTTGCCATCGGTATTGCCATCGGGATGGTTTTTATCTTTTTCGACAAAATTTTTGGCACCATGGCAGAGCAAAGTGATTTCTCACCTTTTGTAGCTACGTGGTTTCCCAATTTTGTATTTGCTATTTTAGCGGTCTATCTGTTGAGAAATGCAAAACGATAAGCTCCTTAATTACCTGCACCTTCATTTTATTGTCTTTATCTGGGGCTTCACTGCAGTGCTTGGCGCACTCATATCTATTGAAGCCATTCCCTTGGTTTGGTATCGCATGCTGATGGCCACTTTTTTTGTGTTTTTATTTTTGAAATTCAGAAAAATCAAGTACAAGTTTCCAAAGAAAACACTGGCCGGATTTGCCTTGGCAGGATTGATTATTGCGGTGCATTGGCTTGCTTTTTTTGGCGCTATTAAAGTGGGGAATGTATCGGTGACCCTGGCAATCATGTCTACAGGAGCTTTTTTCACCTCGTTGCTAGAACCATTGTTTTACAAGCGAAAAATTATTGGCTACGAAGTGTTCTTCGGAATCTTGGTGATTGTTGGGCTCTATATTATCTTTAATGTAGAAGGCGATTATTTCTACGGAATTTTACTCGCTTTATTGGCGTCATTCTTAGGTGCTTTGTTTTCCGTTATTAACGGAAAGTTTGCTGTAAAGTACAATGCTTCGGCCATTTCGTTTTATGAATTAGGTTTCGGAATGCTCTGTATAACCGTCTACTTGGCTTTCAGCGGAAGCTTTTCCGCAGCATTTTTTCAGCTAGAGGCTACAGATTGGGGCTACCTTTTTATACTTGCTTCTGCCTGTACCGCCTATGCTTTTATAGCATCTGTACATGTTATGAAATGGATAAGCCCCTACACCGTAATGCTTACCATAAATATGGAACCTGTGTATGGAATTATTCTAGCACTACTTATTTTAGGTGAAGATGAGAATATGAGTCCGAAATTTTACTATGGTGCCCTGATAATCATAGTAACCGTAATAGCGAATGGTATTGTAAAAAACAGAATAGACAGAAAAAAGCGTACTTTAGGCAATACCTAGTGACAAAATTTTATCTTTGTAAACTAACATTTAGCCAAAAAAACCAAGAACTACAATGGAATATCTTGATTTTGAGTTACCTATTAAGGAATTGCAGGAGCAATACGAAAAGGCTTGCCAGATTGGTGAAGAGAGCGATGTAGATGTCACCAACACCTGCAAACAGATTGAAAAGAAACTAAAAGAAACAAAAACCGAAATTTATAAAAACCTTACCCCTTGGCAGCGTGTACAATTGTCGCGCCATCCCAACCGTCCCTACACTATGGATTACATAAAAGCCATTTGTGGGGATTCTTTTTTAGAATTGCACGGAGATCGCAATTTTAAGGATGACAAAGCCATGGTGGGCGGTTTGGGTAAAATTGGTGACCAAAGTTATATGTTTATCGGTCAGCAAAAAGGGTACAACACCAAAACCCGCCAATACCGTAATTTTGGTATGGCAAACCCTGAAGGTTATAGAAAAGCATTGCGCCTGATGCAATCTGCCGAAAAATTTAATGTCCCAGTGGTGACCCTGGTTGATACGCCTGGAGCCTATCCTGGATTGGAAGCAGAAGAGCGCGGACAAGGAGAAGCGATTGCGCGAAATATCTTTGAAATGACCAAGCTAAAAGTGCCAATCATTGTAGTAATTATTGGCGAAGGTGCCAGTGGTGGTGCCTTGGGAATTGGAGTGGGAGACAAGGTACTCATGCTAGAGAATACTTGGTACTCGGTGATTTCACCAGAAAGTTGCTCGTCTATTCTATGGCGTAGTTGGGAATTTAAAGAACAGGCGGCTGAAGCGCTAAAACTTACGGCTACCGACATGAAGAAAATGAAATTGATAGATCAGATCGTAAAAGAACCCATTGGAGGAGCACATAGCGATCGGGAAAAAACATTTAGAAATGTGGCCACCGCTATCGAAAAATCATATTCAGAATTTAAGAACTTATCCCCAACCGAATTAGTGGAACAACGTATGGATAAATATTCACATATGGGTGTGTTCAAAGGTTAGATGCAACCATACCAACGCATACCGAAATCCGAAGTCAGCACTTCGGATTTTTTTACAGGTTATCAACAGAAAAATTGAGTTATCAACAATGCAATTGTTGATGACACGTTAATATTAGAGAGGGGCTTCATAATGTCCCGCCTTAACAATTTAGTTACATTCGCTCCATGGAAAAAGTGCAACCTCAAACCTCATATAAATCACGTTCCTCGCAGGTAATCTCGTTGGAAAAGGGAAAACTACCGCCGCAAGCAGTTGATTTAGAGGAAGTTGTGCTGGGCGCTATGATGATAGACAAGAAAGGAGTAGATGAGGTAATCGACATCCTTTCTTCTGATGTGTTCTACAAACAACAGCACCAACACATTTTTGACGCCATCCATATGCTGTTTGAAAACAGTGAACCTGTAGACTTATTAACGGTTTCATCGCAATTAAAGAAGAATGCTACCTTGGAAGCGGCTGGAGGTGAGTTTTACCTCGTTCAGCTTACCCAAAAAGTGTCGTCTTCGGCACATATCGAATTTCACGCACGTATTATCCTGCAAAAATTCATTCAGCGGTCACTGATTAAAATTTCAAACGAAATCATTGAAGAATCGTACGATGAGACCACCGATGTATTCGATTTGTTAGATACGGCAGAGAGTAAATTATACGAAATTACCCAAGGCAACATAAAACGTTCTTCTGAAACGGCCCAGCAATTGGTGATTCAGGCAAAAAAGAAAATCCAGGAAATTGCAAACCGAGAAGGTCTTTCCGGAATCCCTTCCGGATTCGATAAAGTAGACAAACTTACTTCGGGTTGGCAGCCGTCAGATTTAATTATTATTGCCGCGCGCCCGGGTATGGGTAAAACCGCGCTTACCTTGTCTATGGCACGTAACGTTGCCGTAGAACACAACATTCCGGTGGCTTTCTTTTCGTTAGAAATGTCGTCAGTTCAGCTTATTACACGATTGATTTCTTCGGAAACGGGACTTTCTTCAGAAAAGCTTCGAACTGGAAATCTCGAAAAGCACGAATGGGAACAGTTAAATGTTAAGGTAAACGGACTTGAAAAGGCACCGCTGTTTATTGATGATACGCCGTCACTCTCGATATTCGATTTACGGGCAAAAGCACGTCGATTGTCGTCACAGCACGGTATCAAACTGATCATGATCGATTATTTGCAACTCATGACTGCTGGAGGAAGCCAAAAAGGAGGAAACCGCGAACAAGAAATTTCTACCATCTCGCGTAATCTAAAAGCATTGGCCAAAGAATTGAACGTACCCGTAATTGCACTTTCACAGTTATCGCGTGCGGTTGAGACCCGAGGCGGAAGCAAACGCCCTTTGTTAAGTGACCTGCGTGAATCTGGAGCTATCGAGCAGGATGCAGATATTGTGAGTTTTATTTACCGCCCAGAATACTACAAAATAGAAGAGTGGGATGATGAAGAACGTTCGCCAACCGAAGGACAGGGAGAATTTATCGTGGCCAAGCACCGTAATGGAGGTCTGGACGAAATTCGCCTGAAGTTTGTTGGGCATTTAGGACGTTTTGAAAATCTGGAAACCTTCGATTTCACAGGAGAATTCCATAGTAGCATGAACGCCGCTGCCAATGACGACACCTTCAAAACAGACAATCTACCAAGTGCAGACGAAGCCTTCGGTAGTGCTATGAACGATGATCTTTCTCCTCAGGGTGATGATGATGACGTACCTTTCTAGCAGGAACTTTCAGCTTACATAAAAAAGTACTATCAATTATTTTTAAAGCAGTTTTTAAAATTGAAACTCATTCAGAATGAGGTTTGGCTCAGCTGATTGCTTTGTTCGCTAATTCTACCTTTTACCGTGATGAGAACCATACTATGTTTGGGATAAATTAAAACCATTATAGTATGAAAACACAAACTATTACAACACAACAAAACGTTTTTAAAAGCGTAGGTACAATCGCACTTATTATGGTGTTTTGGCTGTTTGCCAATCCCATAATTGCACAAAGTACAGAACGAACTGTGACCGGCGTGGTCACCAGCAATGACGGTCCGTTATTTGGCGCCTCCATTGTTTTAAAAGGCACCACTGTTGGTGTTAACACCAATGAAGATGGGTCTTTCGATTTTCCGAAGAAGCTAAGAGAAAATGACATCTTGGTGGTAAGCTATCTCGGATACAAAAATCGCGAGATTAAAATTGACAACGCCACTACTTATGTTGAACCCTTTTTGGAAGACATCCCGGTGTATATTAAAGCGGCACTGCGAACCAAAGATGGAGCTGCGCAAGTAGCTCTCCAAAAAACCGGAATGTAAAGCCCAATGAAATGTATTCTTTACTTTCTAATCTTCACCTTTGCACTAACGTTGCATGCCCAGCGAACCGATTTCAATGAAATTAGTTTTGAAAAGGCAGATAAAATTGCACAGCGGTACAAAGGTGAAGATCTTTCTAGTTTGCCCATTCTTACATTGCGATTAACCGCCCAATTAGAAACTGATGTAGAGCGTTTTCGAGCCATTTATTCTTGGGTATGCCGCAATATTAAGGGCGATTACAATCTAACTTCCGAAAATGAGCACAAACGTAGAAAATTTAAAAACAGTCCGGAAGCATTAGCGTTGTGGAATGAACAATGTAAGCGGCAAGTGTTTAAAAGACTACGTGAAGATAAAGAAACGCTATGTACTGGTTATGCCTTTTTAGTAAAGGATCTTGCTAATTTGGCGGGAATAGAATGTGAAATTGTTCACGGATATGGCCGAATGAATGGTGCAAAATTTGCTGATACTGCAATGGCAAATCACTCATGGAACGCCGTAAAACTTAATGGAAAGTGGTATTTGTGCGATGCTACCTGGTCTAGTGGTATTATTGATATGAATACCTATTTATTCGAATTTGACTTTGACGACTCCTTTTTTTTGATGCATCCACAAGAATTTGCAAAAAGCCATCAACCTACAGAACAACAATGGACGTTGCTCGGGCCCGAGCAATAAGCCAATAGCGCTTTTAATTGTATCGAACTCTAACACATTATTTCTTATATACATTGCGGATTTAATTAAACTTTAAAAACCCGAAGGGTATTTTTTTGTAAACCGCTGGTTTTTTTTACATTAGGCGTTATATTCAACCAACCAATAATTTACCATGAAAAAATTCGTACTAGTGATGGCGCTGTTAGTTGTTGTTGTGAGTTGCAAAAAGAGCAAAGGCAGTGAATCGACAACAAGAATACAACCTATAGAACAACCAACAGGAGCTGAAAATCTAGCTTATAAATGGGGGGCAATGGCAATCACCGCCCAAGCAAATGACACCGAAAAATTCAAGCCAAGGCCTACTGTAACATCTAGATATCTTGGGTTAATATTTGTTGCCGTTTTCGACGCTTGGTCGCGCTATGACGAAAAAGCAATTCCAGTCTATCTTGAAGGTGTGGATCGCAGACCAAGCGACGAACGTACCCTCAATAACAAAGAAATTGCAATTAGTTACGCCGCTTTTGGAGCTATGAATGAATATTATGCGTCTGATAAAGACCTGTTTGTACAATTCATGAAAGACTTAGGCTTAGATCCAACCAATACTTCTGAAGACCCAAACACTCCTGAAGGGGTAGGTAATTTGGCAGCTAAAGCAGTGATAGAAGCCAGAAAGGGAGACGGGGCGAATCAATATGGTGAAGAGGAGGGTTCTAACGGAGTACCGTATTTTAATTATGTGGGCTACGAACCTGTAAATTCAGCAGATGAAAATGTAGATCCCAACCGTTGGCAACCTAAATATTTTTCAGATGGAAAGGGAGGTAAATTTGCTCCTAAATGTCTCACGCCTTTTTGGGATAAAGTAACACCCGTAGCCTTAAAATCGGGTGACCAATTCAGGCCGGGTCCTCCGCCAAAGATAGGTTCTCCTCAGTTGGAGGCTGAAGTAAAAGAAGTAATTGAAATGCAAGCCAACCTAACAGATGAACAAAAAGCCTTGGTCGAGTTTATGCGAGACGGTCCGCAATCGGTACAACAGGCAGGGCATTGGCTTAAATTTGCGCAAGAGGTTTCCATCCGTGATAACCATACACTAGACCAGGATGTAAAGATGTATTTCTACAATCAAGTGGTGGCGATGGATGCTTTTATCGCTTCTTGGGATTCAAAAATGTATTATGATTATGCAAGGCCCTATGCTTTAGTTCATGAATACTACCAAGATCAAATAATTAAAGCTTGGGGTGGCGAAGGCAAGGGTATGATGGAAATAGATGGTACACAATGGCGACCTTATTCGCCAGAAACCTTTTTATGTCCGCCGTTTCCGAGTTATACCTCAGGACACAGCACCATCAGTGGGGGTTGTGCCGAGGCGCTCAAATTATGGACGGGCAGTGATACGTTTGGTTCTGAAGTGACACTTGTGGCAGGAGCCATGACCGAATTGGACAATCTGGGAGATACCGTCACACTAAAGTTTCCGACCTTTACAGAAACAGCTGAAATGGCAGGGATTTCTAGAGTATTAGGGGGCTATCATATTCAGGCAGACAATATAGCCGGTTTAGAATTGGGAAGAAATGTGGCCCGTGAAGCATGGAAATTCTATAAAAAGCATGTAGGGGAGCCAAACTTATAATTTTTTCAAGTTTTAAAATTGAAAACATTAGCTGGAAGGAATTGCTTGAAAAAAGTAGTTCCTTTTTTCGTGAACCTGCCCAAACATTCATAATTACGACCGCAAAATTTTTGGCTCAAAATTTGTACCTTCCCCATTATGATACAACGCATACTTATCGCCCTAGTGTTTTTTGGTTTTAGCCTTTCAGCATCGGCGTCTTACATACTCATCCCGATGGATGCCGAAGGCCAAAAAGAACATTTAAAAGCCTACGGGATTACCTATTGGACCTTAGAAAAAAACCAAAAAGTAAAATGGTTGCTGAATTATCGTGGTGGATCCTTCTTACTGCCAGATGCTGAAGAAATTCGAAAAGAATGCCAGATACGTGGTGTTTCTTTTGAAGTGCTTTCCGATAGTAAAACAGAACAAATTTTATTAGAAATTTCCAGTCCGTCGCAGAACATGGAGGCTGTAGTGCTAGAAAAAGCACCCAGAATTGCAGTATATTCACCAAAAGGCAACCAACCTTGGGACGATGCCGTTACGATGGTACTTACCTATGCTGAAATTCCCTATACCGTAGTATATGACGAAGAAGTATTGGGCGACCAACTATTGTTATACGATTGGCTGCATGTGCATCATGAAGATTTTACGGGTCAGTACGGAAAATTTTACCGTGCCTATCGCGCCGCACCATGGTATATTGAAGAAAAACGGAAGTCAGAAATGCTCGCTAACAAATTGGGGTATGATAAAGTTTCCGAAGAAAAAAGAGACGTCGCTTTAAAAATTAGAGATTATGTAATTGGCGGCGGATTTATGTTTGCGATGTGCAGTGCCACCGATAGTTTCGATATAGCCCTTGCTGCCGAAGGTATCGATATTTGTGAACCCATGTTCGATGGTGACCCAAGTGAACCTGGATACCAAAGCAAAATCGATTTCAACAAAACATTTGCTTTTAAAGAGTTTACCCTAGAACGAAGTCCGATGGTCTATGAATACTCGTCTATCGATATGACACAGGATAGGCGAATTCCGAAAGAAACAGATTATTTCAGTTTAATGGATTACAGTGCGAAGTGGGACCCAATACCGTGTATGTTGGTACAGAACCATACTTCGTTGGTAAAAGGATTTATGGGTCAGACTACATCGTACCGAAGAAGCACTGTGAAGTCGAATGTATTGGTGATGGGCGAGAATAAAACCAATGGTGAAGCCCGATACATCCACGGAATTAAAGGAAAAGGATTCTTTACATTTTACGGTGGGCATGACCCAGAAGATTACCAACATCGTGTGGGAGATGCCAAAACTGAATTAGGGTTACATCCTAATTCACCTGGCTATCGTCTTATTCTGAACAATGTATTGTTTCCTGCAGCAAAGAAGAAAAAGCAAAAAACATAATTTAAAAAAAATCAAATGAAGAAATTTATTCTAATAGTGGTAATTATGCTGGTGTTTCAAATTGACACCAATGCCCAAGAGGTACTTGAATTAGACCCAGGGCAGAGCATGTGTATTTCTGGAAAGGGGAAAGGACAAGACGGAGCAATCAATCCTTTTATGGAAACAGGGAGTGTTGCGATCGTAAAAAACCTAGGAGAAAATCAATTTTCTATTCGTGTTGAGTATGAGGGAAAAGTGAAAGAAAAAATTAGGCTCGATCCGTCCAGAATAACTAGAGTAATTTTGCCAAAGGGCCATGTGATGTATTTCGATAATAAGTTGAAAACAAAAACAGAGGTGAGTTTCCGAGCGCTTCAGTAGCCGATTCATCTTAGTAAAGTGAAGTCATAAAAAAAGCCCCGCTCAATTGAGCGGGGCTTTTGCGAAATAATACGATTATCTAATTTATTTTACTTTCTTAACGATGGCTTCGAAAGCTTCAGGATGGTTCATCGCTAAATCTGCAAGAACCTTACGGTTCAATTCAATTCCTGATTTTTTCATCCCTCCCATAAATTGAGAGTAAGACATTCCGTGTTGTCTCGCACCTGCGTTAATACGGGTGATCCACAACGATCTAAAAGTTCTCTTTTTTGCACGGCGGTCTCTGTATGAGTAAGACATTGCTTTCTCAACAGCGTTCTTAGCAACCGTCCATACGTTTTTACGTCTTCCAAAGTATCCTTTGGCTTGCTTCATCACCTTTTTTCTTCGGGCTCTTTTAGCAACTGAATTTACTGATCTTGGCATAATTTAATTGTTTTTGTAGCAGGCGGTCTATAATCGACACTTTAATCTTTTACTTCTAACTGTCACACTGAGGGCAGTCGAAGTGTAGGCCCAACTCCAGGGTTTAAATAATTGTTTTAACCGGTGTAACGTTTACTTCAATCGAAGCATTTGTTTCACATTGTCCTCATCTGCTTGATGAACGAGTCCATCATGCGTTAAGGCAAGCTTACGTTTTTTGCTTTTCTTTGTTAAGATGTGGCTTTTAAACGCATGCTTTCTCTTAATTTTTCCTGTACCCGTAAGCTTAAAACGCTTCTTGGCACTAGATTTTGTTTTTTGTTTAGGCATGTCCTTGTTTTTATTTATTATTTCGCATTGTCTGCCGTAGGCCGACAATATTTTTAAATACGCTTATTTGCTCTTCTTCGGGGCAATAAACATGATCATTCGTTTTCCTTCCAATTTTGGCATCTGTTCTACTTTTCCAACTTCTTCCAATTCTTGGGCCAAACGAAGCAGTAAAATCTCCCCTTGGTCTTTATATATAATCGAGCGCCCTTTAAAGAAAACATATGCTTTCAATTTGGCACCGTCTTTTAAAAATTTTTCGGCGTGCTTCTTTTTAAATTCGTAATCGTGGTCGTCTGTATTCGGACCGAAACGAATTTCTTTAATAGTCACCTTTTGGGCTTTCGCCTTCATGGCTTTGTCACGCTTCTTTTGTTCGTAGACAAACTTTTTGTAATCCATTACTTTACAAACAGGAGGTTCCGCATTTGGCGAAATCTCTACAAGGTCTAATCCTTGTTCTTCTGCAATGGCTAATGCCTTCGATAATGGATAAATGTCAACTTCAACATTGTCTCCAACAAGACGTACTTTTTCAGCACGAATTTTCTTATTGATTCTGTGTTGGTCTTCTTTTACGATCCTTGCCGGACCTCTACTTCTTTTTCTTCGTATTGCTATGGCTTAAATTATTTTGGTTAAACGTTAAAATCTACACTATTTTTTTCAATTTCAGTGTTAATGAGTTCTGAAAATTCAGCAACGGTCATCGTTCCTAGATCTCCCTCACTATGTTTCCTTACAGAAACTGTGCCGTCTTTCGCTTCCTGTTCTCCTACAATCAACATATATGGGAATTTATTCATTTCTGCTTCCCGTATTTTCTTTCCGATGGTCTCGTTTCTGTTGTCTACAAGGGCGCGAATTTCGTCATTTTCCAGCAAATTTAAAACTTTTTGGGCGTAATTCTCATATTTTTCGCTCAGTGACAGGATACTAACCTGCTCAGGCATGAGCCAGAGCGGGAAATTTCCACCTGTATGTTCCAAAAGAATCGCAATAAATCGCTCCATACTTCCAAAAGGAGCACGGTGAATCATAACGGGTTGGTGTAATTCGTTATCACTTCCTTTGTAGGTAAGTTCAAAACGCTTCGGTAAATTATAATCTACTTGTATCGTTCCTAACTGCCAACTGCGTCCCAACGCATCTTTCACCATAAAATCTAATTTTGGACCGTAGAAAGCAGCTTCTCCAGTTTCCACCACATAATCAAGGCCTTTTTCTTTCACAGCGTTTAAAATGGCTGCCTCGGCTTTGTCCCAAGTGTCTAAATCGCCAATGTACTTTTCAGGTTTTTCCATGTCCCGTATGGAAACCTGCGTGGTGAAATTTTCAAAACCAAGCGATCCGAAAACATATAATACCAAATCGATCACACCTAAAAATTCTTCATGCAGTTGGTCGGGTGTGCAAAAAATATGGGCATCGTCCTGGGTAAATCCACGTACACGTGTCAACCCGTGTAATTCGCCACTTTGTTCGTAACGGTACACTGTTCCAAATTCTGCATAGCGCTTCGGAAGATCTTTATAAGACCACGGTCTGTTTTTATACATCTCGCAGTGGTGTGGGCAATTCATCGGTTTCAGAAAAAACTCTTCACCTTCATTAGGAGTTTTTATGGGTTGAAAACTGTCTTCTCCATACTTCTCGTAGTGTCCAGAAGTAACGTACAGTTCTTTTTGGGCAATGTGTGGGGAGATTACCATTTCATATCCAGCTTTCTTCTGTGCTTTCTTTAAGAAATTCTCTAACCGCTCCCGCAATGCAGCACCTTTGGGTAACCACAATGGGAGGCCTTGACCAACTTTTTGCGAAAAGGTAAAAAGCTCTAGTTCTTTGCCCAGTTTTCTATGGTCGCGTTGTTTGGCCTGTTCTAGGAGTTCCAAATATTCCTTTAAGTCTTTTTGCTTCGGAAATGTTACACCATAAATTCGCGTTAGTTGGGTGTTGTTTTCATCACCACGCCAATATGCACCTGCAATGCTCATCAGCTTCACTGCCTTTACTATTCCGGTATTCGGAATATGACCGCCACGACACAGATCGGTAAAGGTGTCATGGTCACAAAAGGTAATCGTGCCGTCTTCCAAATTCTCAATCAGCTCTACTTTGTATTCATTGTCTTGCTTTTTATAGAAATCGAGCGCTTCCGCCTTCGAGCTCTCGCGCATGGTAAACGTATGTTTCCCACGGGCAATCTCTAACATTTTATTTTCGATGGTAGGTAGGTCCTTTTCCGAAATCGTGTGGTCTCCTAAATCTACGTCGTAATAAAATCCATTCTCGATGGCGGGTCCAATGGTAAGTTTAATACCCGGATACAATTCTTCAAGTGCTTGCGCCAAGATATGGGCAGAAGAGTGCCAAAAGGCTTGTTTTCCTTCGTCATCTCGCCAAGTGTATAGGGTTAGGGTTCCATCTGTGGTGAGTGGGGTGGTGGTTTCCACTTTTGTGTCGTTAAAAGAAGCAGAAATCACATTTCGTGCTAGCCCTTCACTAATACTCATCGCTACATCCATAGGTGTAGATCCCGATTCAAATTGTTTCACAGTGCCATCAGGCAGGGTAATCCCTATCATAGTTTGTTCATTTAAGGGGCAAAGATACTACGGTTTTCAAAGTCTCACAATATGCGCCATAAGATTCTATTGGTATATTTTGGCCGTTCCCCCCGACCCCGATACTTATCGGGACGGGGGATGCCTGTCTGTGCCGAAGAGGCACGTTCGGGCGGGCCGTTTTCATCCTTTACACAAAGACTTTAGATTATTGCCTATATATAAAGGTATAAAGGGGATCAAAAAAAGTTTTTAATGTAAATCTTCTAAAATCAAACGGTTGGAGTTTGATGTTACATTTTCTTTAAAAAAAGTTTAAAATAAGTTTGGTAGAATGATTTATGTGAGCGTATATTTGCACCCGCTT
>DFLU01000006.1 GCA_002375495.1 Flavobacteriaceae bacterium UBA3611 | reverse complement strand
AAGCGGGTGCAAATATACGCTCATAAACTTTAAAACTCCAAAGCAATTTGAATAAAAATGCCTGTTGAGTTATTAACAATTGCTAACTGCTTGATTTTAATCTTCTTTTTACTTAAAATGTTAATAACTGTGTTAGGGATTGGAGCGGCATCCCCCAACCCGATAGTATTCGGGTTGGGGATACAGTGTAAAGCCCGCCCCCGACCCCAATAGCTATTGGGGCCGGGGGAACACCCTAAAATTAAAGAGCGAACTTCTAAAGTAAACAAAATCAACGAAATACACAAGCAAAGCTGATCTTACTTTGTCTTACGGTTCCAATGTGCGGTAAGATCAAGATAATCGATATCAAATGCCGGTGCTTGGCGCTCGAGTTTATTAGACTGGAAGGAGCGCTCTAAGATATCTTCAATTAGATAATCTTCTTTAACCTCGAACGGACGATACTCTTCCTTGATAGAGATATCGAACATGCTGGCCGTTGTATTGTACCAAAATGCCCGCCACCCCGTGCGCAACTCTTTTACCAAGGCAAATGCCGTACGCCCGGTTTGCCTATGGATTAATTTAACGAGAATCTGTCCTTCGGTACGGGTGAGTTTTTTCAACTTTTCAGAAAATTCTTCTTCCACATACTTTTGAATACGCTTGGTATATCTTCTACGATCACGTTTCCTATCGATCGTTTTTAAGCGCTCGCTCATGGTTGTAAGACGTTCTGATGCCAACTTTGCATAAGGGTACACCTTTCTGGTCTTACGCCGAAGGATGAGATACCTACGGCGATCTTCTTTAGAGTTGAACTCTAACTTATTTAAAAGCACCACCTCTTCAAGATCTATATACTCTCTCGGAATGCTGTCGCCATCTATAATATAGTAGAAAGTTGTAAGACTATCTTGCTCCTGTTTCATCTCTTCTATGGTTTGCCCGTGCGCTACTCCATAGGAACAACATAATATATATAGGTATGCTAGGTATTTCATTTTCAATGTTTGCTTTTACTAAACCAAAACTGTTCCAAAATTAAAAAATTGTGGCGTGCTACTTCTGAATTAATCCTTAATTTTGAAACTCATTATTATTTAAACTCCTTTGGCGCTATGGCGAAATCTATTTTAAACAAAAAATCACTTACTTTTTTAGAAAATTATCTGAACAATGCTTCGCCCACAGGCTATGAGTGGGACGGGCAAAAATTATGGATGGACTACCTAAAACCGTATGTTGATGAGTTTATCACAGATACCTATGGTACTGCTGTGGCAGTTATTAATCCCAAGGCAAAGTTTAAGGTTGTCATTGAAGGTCATGCCGATGAGATTTCTTGGTATGTTAACTATATTAGTGACAACGGGTTGCTCTATGTAATTAGAAATGGAGGTAGCGATCACCAGATTGCTCCTTCAAAGATTGTAAATATCCATACGAAAGAAGGTATTAAAAAAGGCGTGTTTGGCTGGCCAGCGATCCACACCCGCAATAAATCGAAAGAGGAAGCTCCAAAACCAGAAAATATTTTTATTGATGTAGGCGCTAAAGACAAAGATGAAGTGGAAGCGATGGGAATTCACGTAGGCTGTGTAATTACCTACCCTGATACCTTCCATATCTTAAACGGCGATAAATTTGTGTGCCGGGCATTAGACAACCGTATGGGCGGATTTATGATTGCTGAAGTGGCGCGTTTGCTAAAGGAAAACAAAAAGAAACTGCCCTTTGGTCTGTACATTACCAATTCGGTACAGGAAGAAATTGGGCTGCGCGGAGCACAGATGATCGCAGAGCGCATTCAGCCAAATGTAGCTATCGTAACCGATGTGACCCACGATACTACTACCCCGATGATAGACCAAAAAAAGCAGGGTGCCGCAAAAATTGGTGACGGCCCCGTAATAGCATATGCCCCTGCGGTACAACAAAAACTGCGTGACCTTATTACGACTACTGCCGAAAAAAATAAAATCCCTTTCCAGAGAGCGGCGCTTTCTAGAGCAACTGGTACAGACACCGATGCTTTTGCGTACAGCGGTAGCGGAGTGGCCAGCGCGCTTATATCTTTACCGCTTCGGTATATGCATACTACTGTAGAAATGGTACACCGCGATGATGTGGAGAATGTGATTAAGCTAATTTACGAATCGCTTCTTACAATTAAGGATGGGGAAACTTTTAGTTACTTCGATTAACTTTCTGAAATTATTAAGCTAGCCTTAAGAGCTTTTAACTTTTTGTCGTTCTATTTTTACGGCATGGTAATAAAGGCTCCTCAGGTTGAGAAAATTCTAAAAAATCCGGTTGCGGCCGCGAAACTTGCCAACCTAGTTTATGTCACCGATAATAAACTTACCATTAAACGTCATAGACATGGGCGTGGTTTTTACTATACCCAAAATGGAGAAAAAATTGTAGATCGGAAGTCCATCAAGCGATTCAAGAGCCTTGTGATTCCGCCGGCTTGGAACGATGTAAAAATTACCCATCTCGAAAATGGCCATCTTCAGGTTGTGGGAAGGGATGAAAAAAATCGAAAACAATACCGCTACCACCCCAGTTGGTCTGAGATAAAGAACAAGACGAAGTTTTTTAAGATGATTGCCTTCGGAAACTCCCTTCCATCCATTCGCGAACAGGTGAGTAAAGATCTACAACTAAAAGTGATGACCAAGCGAAAGTGCCTAGCGTTGGTACTCCGTCTTATGGAAGAAACGCACATTCGTGTGGGCAATGATTATTACGCTAAGAAAAACAAAACCTATGGACTCTCAACCATGCGCACCAAACATTTAGATGTGCTGGACCAAGGTCTCAAATTTGAATTTGTAGGTAAAAAGGGTAAAAAACACGCGGTAGAAGTTAAAAATAAAAAGCTGCGAAAATTAGTCATGCAATGCGAGGAGATACCTGGATGGGAATTATTTCAGTATTATGATGAGAACGGCAACCACCACAGCATAGATAGCGGTATGGTGAACGACTATATTCATGAGTTGAGTGGTGATCAATTCTCTGCAAAAGACTTTAGGACTTGGGCTGCTAGCAAGTTGTTTTTTGAACATTTATACAATGTGGGTATGCCGAAGACGAAGAAAGAACTGAAAACAAATAGCTTGCGCGCCTATGATGCAGCTGCCGAAGGGCTTGGAAATACGAGGTCAGTTTGTAAACAGTACTATGTTCATCCAATAATTCCGGAAATGTACGAAGATGGCTCTATTGAGTTTTATCTCAAAAAGCTAAACCACGATACCCACATTAAAACGATTCCGAATTTTTCTCCTACTGAAACAGTTATGCTTCAAATGCTTAGCCAATACAAAGTAATTTTAGACTAGACAGTCTGCCCCACTTTACTATCTTTAGCCCAAAATTCACCGAGTGCTCTTCAACTCTTTCGATTTTGGCTTTTTTTTGGTTATTGTCTGTACACTGTATTGGGCTATTGGCAGCACCCGCAGAACTTGGCAAAACTTACTGCTATTGTTCGCAAGTTATTTGTTCTATGGCATGTGGGATTGGCGCTTTTTAGGATTGTTATTGGCCAGCTCCCTAATAGATTATGCTGCAGGACAATTATTGCTACGATCCACCAATACCAATAGACGCAAGCTATATTTATTTGCGAGCCTTTTTTGGAACCTATCGGTATTAATCGCCTTTAAGTATTTCGATTTTTTTGTTTCGGGTTTCCATGATTTGTTTTCTTCGGAAATTAGCACACAATATAGTATATGGAGTGTCATTGTACCTATTGGACTTAGCTTTTACACCTTCCAAACCATGAGTTATACTATTGATGTGTATCAGAGAAAGGTAGAACCCACGAAAAATTTACTCGACTTTCTCTGTTTTGTAAGCTTTTTTCCGCAGCTGGTTGCAGGGCCGATAGAACGTGCCAAATTTTTACTTCCGCAGTTTCAAAAGAATAGAAAATTTAACCTACAACAATCTAAAGAGGGTCTGCGGCAAATTTTATGGGGGTTATTTAAAAAAGTACTGGTTGCAGATAAGCTGGGGATTGCAGTGACCATGGCCTTTGAGAATCCAGACCAGTACGGAAGCTTCACCTTGGCGTTTGCCGCTGCCCTATTCTCTTTCCAGGTGTATTGTGACTTTTCTGGTTATACTGATATGGCAGTAGGTACTGCGAAACTATTTGGCTTTAAGCTGCACAACAACTTTAATATTCCGTATTTAGCCAAATCGATTACCGAATTTTGGCAACGATGGCACATCACCCTAACCAAATGGTTTACAGATTATGTCTACATCCCATTTCTGAAACAATTTAATCGCATAACCGTCCGGGTACGTGTTTTAGGGTTACTGCTCACCATGCTATTGGTGGGGCTTTGGCATGGAGCCAACTGGACCTTTATTGTTTTCGGACTTTTTAACGGGTTGCTATTGGCGGTTGAACGAGTACCGATATTTGGCAGGCGAAAAACATTGGCTAAATGGTTGTCGAAACGACCACGAATGTTCAGTCTGATTTACTTTTTTACCCTCACCTCTATTTCTAGTGTTTTTTTTAGAGCTGAAGATATTTCGCAAGCATGGGATATCTTGCTTCGGATTTTCACATTTCAAGACATAGGGCATATTTCATCTTTAATCGGTTTTCAATTGCTCTATCTGGTATTTTTGATCTTGGCCGAAATTTTAACACGTACCAAAGCGTATCCGTTAGAGACCTTTGAGAACACATGGCCCAGAGCGGCACGATGGATTTTTTACTATGTTTTAATTATTTTAATTGTTCGCTATGCCGAACCAAAGGAAGCTTTTATTTATTTTCAATTTTAATGCAACGTAAATTCATTATATACCTGCTAGCGTTTTTTGTGCCCGTGATTCTGGTTTACGGACTTATAGAGTACGCCGCCATGCAACTCCCAATTAGCACGAAATATGTTGCGGAGTATATGAATGAGGAGGCCGATGCGATTGAAGTTTTAGTGTTGGGGTCTTCTCAAATGAAAGGTGGCATAAACCCTGCATTCATGACTTCAAAAACGCTGAATCTAGCGGGCGGAAACCAACACCACGATACCGATTTCAAAATACTTCAACAACTGATAAACCGGTTTCCAAAGCTGAAAACCGTTGTATTAGAAACTTCTTATAGTCATTTCGAACTTCCGCATAACGGTAAACATTTCTGGAAGAATTCAGTATATCTGAAATACTACGGGGTTAACAATTTTGAACGACCTACCTATTTTAAGGATGAACTGATCTATTTGAGCAATCCAAAATTTATTTCCGATCAGATGGTAAACTACTATGCCACAAAAGAAATTTTGTACGGCTTCAATCGATTTGGGTATGATACCCTAAACTACGACGGTCTTTTTAAAGACTTACACTACGATGAAGCTAAAATTTCCGAAAAGAAAGTTTTTAAGATCAACAAAATACCCAGTGCGAAAATTTTCGAAACCAATACCGAACTTTTCTTTAAAATGCTAGCATTCCTAGAAGCGAAAAATCTAAACGTAGTATTGTGTAAAGCACCCATGTACAAAACATTTCTGCCGCAGCGGGTTCCTGAAATTCTATCTAGGCGCGATAGTATCGTAGCCGTTGCAAAGGCAAGATTCGATAACGTCTCCGTGCTTTCATTAGAAACAGATACGATTCATTACAATGTTCGTGATTATTGGAACCAAAGCCATCTGAATCCGACCGGCGCAAAAAAATTCACCATTTCGCTAGACGCGCATATTCAAAATATAGATTAGCAATCATTTTTTTAGGCTCGCAAAATAGCGTTTTGCCTCCCGTACTACTTTGGGAGCTAAGATAATCGTGGCTAACATGGTAGGAATTGCCATGAGTGCAAAGAAGGTATCAATGAGATTAATCATCATCCCTAGCGACGTAGTTGCGCCCAGTATGATACTCGCAATGTAAAAATAGTTGTAAATGCCTTTATTTTTTGCTCCAAATAAAAAAGACATGCATTTGGTACCATAATAAGCATACGAAAACAAAGATGAAATACTAAACACGGCGATACACAGCATTAATGCATATTTTCCGTAGGTCGGGATCGTTTCGGTAAAAGCTGTAGCGGTTAAGGTAACACCATTCGCTTCGCTAGATTGCCAAACTCCCGTTACCAAAATTGCGAGTGCCGTAAGCGTGCAAACAATGAGCGTATCTATAGCAGGCCCGAGCATCGCTACCAAGCCTTCACGAACAGGTTCGTTTGTTTTGGCAGCACCATGCGCCATGGGTGCCGTACCAATTCCAGCTTCGTTGGAAAATGCTCCTCTTCGTATCCCTAATAGTATGAGTCCGCCCACAATTCCGCCTAAAAATGCGTCTCCTTTATAAAAAGAGGCTGAAAAAGCGTCAGTAAAGATGAGCGAGAGGTATTTGGGTACTTCGGTATAATGTGCGCCTAAAATATAGAGCACCATCGCAAAATAGAGCAAAACCATTGCAGGGACCAGTTTGGACGTAGTTTTACTGATACGCGACAAACCGCCCAATATTACGATGGCCGTAATGGTGGCTAATACCAAACCAATTATGATATTCGTAGCTGTACCTTGATAGATATTGGCGGGTTTTAGCAACAGATCGTTAATGGCTTGGGTAAGTTGATTCACATTAAAAACAGGCAAGGCACCTACCAATCCTGAGACGCTGAAAAACACTGCTAAAAACTTCCAGTTTCTGCCCAGTCCTTCTGTGATAAAATACATGGGACCACCCTGGACATCACCGTTAGAATCTTTTCCACGAAACATCACAGCCAAACTAGCGGTAAAAAACTTAGTAGACATACCAATTACAGCACTTACCCACATCCAAAAAACAGCTCCAGGTCCACCAATGGCAATCGCAACTGCTACACCTGAGATATTCCCCATACCAACCGTAGCCGAAAGTGCAGTGGTTAAGGCCTGAAAGTGGCTAATCTCGCCAGAATCACTTTCGTTATCGTACCTTCCACGTAAAACTGCAATGGCATGACCGAGGTATCTAAACGGTAAAAAACGAATTTTGAATACCAGATACAATCCGCCACCCATTAATATCATCAGCAATGGCAACCCCCATGCTAGGGAGGCCATTTCGGAAAAAAGAGTTTCTAGAATATTCAAATTGAAAGGTATTTGGAATACGAATGTACCTTTAAATTTTTAAAATTAGCGAAGAAATTGTTTCTTGCACCTTCATGAAAAAACTATACTACCTTCTTTTTCTGCTCACTAATTTGTGTTTGGTTGCACAAACAGAAACTTCATCGTTCGATTCTAGCAGATTTATAACTCCAGAATTCTTGGGAGGCACCACGGCAGCCAGTAACACCGATTTCCCTGAATCTTCTGCCACGCTAGGGCTGTATATTAACTTCGGAAAATTTCAGCAACACAATGAGCAGGAGTGGGCATACCGCTTGGGATACCCCAAAACAGGAATCGCTTTAGGGGTTGTTGATTATGGAAACAGCGAATTTTTAGGGCAGGCTTATACCCTATTGCCCAATGTTGAGTTCAATCTTTTGGGTCGTACCCGAAGAAACTTTACAATGAATGTAGGTTTGGGAGGCTCTTATTTCAATAAAATATATGATCCCATTAACAACCCGTTGAATCAAGCGGTATCTACGCACGTCACATGGACTTTCAGACTGTTTTTTCATTATAAATTGTTTGAAACCAAGAACATTCAATGGCGCTTGGGCGGAGGTTATTTACATCATTCTAACGGGCACACACGTTTGCCGAACAACGGTTACAACTCATTGGTAGGAAGTTTGTCGGCAGTTATAGGCACCCAAAAAGATAGCAGTGCAGCCACTGCTATTCAAAGCAAGCCAACACGTTCTTCGTCATTTTATATCGCTCCGCGTTTTGGGTTGGGAAGTAACATACTATCGCTGGTGTATAATGATCAGAAACCGGTTTACACCGTGGCTATTTCAGCAGGGAAACAACTAAATAAAACGTTTAAATACGGTGTCGGGTTTAGTTATCGGTACTATCAGCATTACTACGATTATATAGCTGAAAACGAATCGTTGGTGCAGCCTGGGCGAGAATTTGAAGATTTTACAGATGCACCTACTTGGTCTGCCTCGAACCTTACGCTGTTTGCTGAGGGCGAGATCTTGCTGAACCATATCGGCCTCACATTTATGATAGGTGCCAACATCCACAAGCCTGCTTATGATATTGATTGGCGAATCAATCAGGGGTGGGATGATACCCCGAGGGAGATTCCTGAAAGTTGGATGCTTGGCGAATACAACTCAAAATATAAGTTGAAAAAATTAATCGCCACTAGGTTGGGGCTTCGGTATTATCTCTTCGGAAATGAGCAAAGTCCGACACATAATGTGTTTGCAGGAGCTTCGATCAATGCTAATTTAGGGCAAGCCGATTTTACGGAGTTTTCGGTTGGGTATGTTTATTTACTTCAGAAGCAATAAAAAAAGCCCCTTCCGAAGAAAGGGCTTTCTCTTTTCATAGCTTTTATACTATTATTTCGCCAAAATCAAACGACCTGAGTTAGTTAAACCATTTGTGTTCTCAAAATTTTCGACTTAACATAAGATTAAACTCCACAAAAAGTGATTTCTTTAACTGATAATGTTAACTTTTCATACGTTACTAGCAACTGTTGATTTTTTACCAAGGATGTGTAAGAGATTTATAGATCGTCTTGGTTAATGGCGCCTATGAATTTAAGTAATTCAAAACATTTTGTTCGATACGTGCTTCAATATCTGAAACATCTGCTTTTACAAAGGTTTCCCCTGTAATATTCTCGTAGAGTTCTATATATCTTTCAGAAACGGTTTGAATATAGGTTTCAGACATTTCAGGTACGGTTTGTCCTTCGAGACCTTGAAAATTATTCTGGATAAGCCATTGGCGCACAAATTCTTTGGAGAGTTGCTTTTGAGGTTCGCCTTTTTGTTGACGGGTTTCGTAGCCATCAGCATAAAAATAACGGGAAGAATCTGGGGTGTGGATTTCGTCAATCAAGACAATTTTTCCATCTTTTGTTTTACCAAATTCGTATTTCGTATCTACTAATATCAGTCCGCGAGCAGCCGCAATTTCAGACCCTCGCTGAAATAACTTTCGGGTGTAATCTTCTAGCACTAGGTAGTCTTTTTCAGCAACAATGCCACGTTTTAAAATTTCCTCTCTAGAAATATCCTCATCATGGTTGCCCATTTCAGCCTTAGTTGCGGGCGTAATAATAGGCGACGGGAATTTATCATTCTCTTTCATACCCTCTGGCATAGCAACACCACAGAGCATTCGTTTGCCAGCTTTGTACTCGCGTGCGGCATGACCACTCATATAGCCACGTATAACCATTTCAACCTTAAAAGGCTCGCAAGCATGACCAATAGCCACATTTGGGTCTGGTATAGCCGTAAGCCAATTGGGCACCAAATCTTCTGTGGCGCGCATCATTTTGGTTGCAATTTGATTAAGTATCTGCCCTTTAAACGGGATTCCCTTTGGCATTACCACATCGAAGGCACTCAGCCTATCGGTCGCCACCATGAGTAACTGGTCGTTCGCTAAGGTATACACTTCTCGCACTTTGCCTTTATAGACATTCTTCTGACCTGGAAAATTAAAGTTGGTAGCGATAATGGTGTTCTTCATGACGGTTGTTGGTTATTAGTCGTTGGTCAGTCGTCTTTAAACGTTAGTTACGAGTCCAGATTTTCGATGCTTTTGTAAGCTGCGATTACTTCTTTTACCAAACGGTGACGAATCACATCTTTATCGTCTAAAAAGATCATCCCCACACCTTTTACATCTTTCAATACTAACAATGCCTCTTTCAGTCCAGAAATCACCCGTCGTGGCAAATCAATTTGCCCAGGGTCTCCGGTGATCATAAACTTTGCACTTTTCCCCATACGGGTCAAGAACATTTTCATTTGGGCATGCGTTGTGTTTTGGGCTTCATCTAAAATTACAAACGCATTGTCTAGCGTTCTACCGCGCATAAAGGCCATAGGTGCAATTTGTATCACTCCTTTTTCGATATAGCTCTCTAGTTTTTCATGCGGAATCATATCGCGAAGTGCATCGTAGAGCGGTTGCATGTAGGGGTCTAATTTTTCTTTTAAATCGCCCGGAAGAAAACCTAGGTTTTCACCAGCTTCAACAGCTGGTCTGGTAAGGATAATTCGCTTTACTTGTTTTTCTTTAAGCGCTTTAACCGCCAAAGCGACACCCGTATATGTTTTTCCTGTACCGGCTGGCCCCACGGCAAAAACCATATCGTTCTTTTTCATCAGGTCTACCAACTTTCGCTGATTGGCTGTTTGAGCTTTAATGAGTTTTCCACTAACACCATGTACGAGTACTTCGCCACTACTTGCAGACGTTTCGTAATCGTCTTTGCTTCTACTTAAAAGTACACGCTCGATCACGTTCTCATCCATTTTATTGTATTTCCCAAAATGTTCAAGGAGCATGGTAATGCGCTTGTCGAATTCTTCCAACACTTCTTCATCGCCATACGCTTTCAGTTTACTTCCGCGCGCCACGAGTTTAAGTTTTGGAAAATACTTTTTTAGAAGGTCAATATTAGCATTCTGGAGCCCAAAAAAATCTCTCGGACTGATTTCGGTAAGTTCAATGATAAGTTCGTTCAAAAGCGATGTTGTTTATAACATTTAATACTATGTGTAAATATAGTTTTTACAACTGCAAAAGTAGCTTATTTTTGTGGTAGTAATTTCAACAACATATCAACAATTAACCAATGCCCTTTATAACCCTCACTACCGATTTTGGAGAGAAAGACCACTTTGTTGGCGCGGTAAAGGGTGCAATTTATAGTGAATTGGAAGACATCAGGATTGTTGATATTTCGCATAGCATATCTCCGTTCCACAGTACCGAAGCCGCTTATATTATTCAGCGGGCTTATAAGAGTTTTCCGCAGGGCACCATACATATTATTGGTATAGATTCTGAACTAAATCCTGAAAACAGACACATTGCACTGTTATTAGATGGCCATTATTTTGTATGTGCCGACAACGGAATTATTTCAATGCTAACTGCGGAAGTAAACCCTGAAAAAATTGTTGAAATCAATATTCATGATCGCATCTTTAGCAACTTTCCGGTTCTTGATGTTTTTGTAAAAGTAGCATGCCATTTGGCACGTGGAGGAACCTTGGAAGTCATCGGTAAACCTATTTCTGAAATCAAGGAATTGGTTGGGATACAACCCGTCGTAAATAACGAATCGACACAAATTATTGGCAATGTTATTTATATCGACAACTACGGAAATGTTGTGAGCAATATCAATAAAACCCTGTTCGATAAAGTTGGCAAAGGCAGGGATTATAAAATTACAGCAAGAAGGGCAAATTTTGACGTAGTACACACGCATTATAGCGATGCAATCAATTTTGAAATACCCAAAGAACGACGTGAAGAAGATGGTAAAAAATTGGCAGTTTGGAATTCGGCCGGATTTTTAGAATTGGCCATTTATAAAAGTAACCCAACAACCGTTGGGAGCGCTGCTACCTTATTCGGACTCGAATTTAGGGATGCTGTAACCGTTAATTTTATTTAAGAATAACCCGTTGGGTGAAATAGGTAAAAAAGTCAAATTAAATTGATATGTCACATTGAGCGCAGTCGAAATGCTCAAGATTGATACATTTAATTGTTTTCGACTGCGCTCAAACTGACATTTTGCTTTTTTAAATAGTAATTTCAACTTTGAAACGCAAATTGAACTATAAAAATTAATTTCACCCAACAGTTAAAAATATTATGTTTACACGTATTGTAAAAATGGAATTTAAGGAAGACGAAATTTCTTCGTTTTTGGCTAATTTTGAAACTGTAAAATCGAATATTCGAAATTTTCCTGGGTGCACCCACCTAACGTTATTGCGAGACAAGACAGATCCCACTATCTTTTTCACCTATAGTAAATGGGAACAGGAAAGTGATCTAGAGGCATACCGTGCTAGCGAACTTTTTAAAAACGTATGGGCAACAACCAAACCTAAATTTCGTTCTAAGGCAGCCGCGTGGAGTGTTGATGTAGAAAGTGGTGAGTAGTGCACTTCGACTGCGCTCAGTGTGACAAGTAGTGAGTAGTGAAAAATAAAATCTAATGGTGGCTGAGGCGATCGAAGCCACCAAGCAATATAAAATAGCTTGATACCAATAGTAAAGAAAGAAATAACGAGTTTTTTTGCCGGTCCCATTGGGTATTTGGTGATTGCCGTTTTTTTAATAGTGAACGGACTCTTTTTATGGGTATTTGCGGGCGACTATAATATTTTTGATGCCGGATTTGCAGATCTCTCTGCGTTCTTCGATTTAGCGCCTTGGATCCTAATTTTATTAATTCCGGCAGTTACCATGCGTGCCTTTAGTGATGAATTAAAAATGGGTACCATCGAATTGTTGGTGACTAAGCCCCTATCGCTGCCAACTATTGTCTGTGGAAAATACTTAGGTGCGGTAGTTTTGATATGCATCGCCCTATTGCCAACTTTCCTATACATCTGGACCATATCCAGTCTTGGGAATCCGCCAGGCAATTGGGATGTCGGAAGCACTTTGGGATCGTATCTCGGCTTATTTTTCTTGGTACTGGCATATACCGCTGTTGGTGTTTTTGCCTCTACGCTTTCAGAAAATCAAGTCGTAGCCTTTATCATCGCCCTGTTTTTATGTTTTGTACTCTATTTCGGATTTGAAGGCTTGGCAAGTATCAACGCAAATCTAAATGTGGCACAGTTCGGACTCAAAGCTCATTTTACGAGCATTTCAAGAGGGGTCATCGATACGCGTGATATTATCTATTTTGTTAGTGTGGCAGCGCTGTTCCTCACTTTTACCGTTTTAAAACTTCGGAAACAATGAAAGTTATCTTAACTACCATATTTCTTCTATTGTCGGTTGCAATGATATGTCAGCCCCAGCCCGCAGAAGTAACCTTGGCAGATGGAAGTACTTTTGAAGGCTTTGCTGATATCACGAAGGATGATATTATTGAGTTCAGAATGAGTTTAAGTGATGAACCGGCCAATATGGACGGGCTCGACCTGAAAAGAGTGGCGTTTCTTGAATATCCCTACTATATATTTGAGTATGTTTTTATTAAAAGGCGGTTTAAATTGCTGAAGCTTGTTGCCGAGGGTTCCATAAATGCCTACGCCCAATATCCAGAATCTTTTTCAACTCAGAAATCAGACGCACAAAAGAAGCGGGAAAATTATATAAACCACGACAAGAAGATGTTTGGGAATGGAGTCACGACCTACTCTAAAGGTGGTTTTAACATGCGAAAAAGGCGTTACTGGTTAAAAAATATGGAGACAGGGAAGGTAGATGATATAAGATTGAACTTTAGGAAAGAAGCTGAAGATTGGTTTAAAAACTGTCCTGAATTGGTAGGCTACATTCAAAACAAAGAATGGACGTATTCGGACATGATTAAAATAATAGAATTTTACAACGAATTTTGTGGGGAGGTATAATTTGAAAAAGAACATACTACATATCGCCACTGCCCTACTGCTTTTTGTCGTGGTTAATGTAATTTCAAATTACGTATACGGTCGATTTGATATTACCCAGGACCAGCGATATACCCTATCTGAAGCTGCAAAAAACACCATTGCAGATGTAAATTCCCCTATTGTAGTAGATGTTTTTCTCGACGGAAATTTCCCGCCCGAATTTAAACGTCTAAAAATTGAAACAGCGCAATTACTGGAAGAATTCTCTAACTACAATCCGAATATCAAATTCGAGTTTATCAATCCGTTGGAAACCGACAATCCTGAAGCTCTACAACAGCAATTCGCCGCCCAGGGCATGAAAGGGGCGCAAGTAGAAGTTCGTGAAAATGGTAAAGTTTCTACCGAAATTGTATATCCGTGGGCACTCGCCTATTACAACGAACGTTCGGTCAAAATTCCATTGCTAAAAAACACCTTGGGCGCTACTTCCGAAGAGCGCGTGAACAACTCCATCCAAAATTTAGAATATGCTTTCGCGAACGGGTTTCACCAACTTGTAAATGCCAAGAGCAAACGTATTGCCGTGTTGAAGGGAAATGGAGAATTAGACGATCGCTATGTAGCCGATTTGTTCAGCACCTTACGAAACACCTACTACATTGCTCCATTTACGTTAGATTCTGCCGCCGTAGCACCCGTTAAAACGCTGGAGCAACTGAATTCATTCGACCTTGTTGTAGTGGCCCAACCTACTGAAGCATTTAGCGATTCAGAAAAATATATTTTAGATCAATTTACCATGAACGGTGGTGCTTCTATTTGGTTAGTAGAGGGCACAGAAGCGGTACAGAACCCAGAAAATGGTGCTACGGTGCTCATTCCAAAAGATCTAAATTTGGGCGATTTCTTTTTCAAATACGGAATTCGCGTAAATACCAACGTGCTAAAAGATGTCTACTGCGCTCCTATCGTACTTGCTTCAGGCGAAGAAAGAGATGCCCAATACAACAGATATCCGTGGTTGTTCCATCCGCTAACGGCAAGTAACAGCACCCACCCCATCGTAAACAATATTGAAGCTGTTAAATTTGAATACGCAAGTGCTATAGACACCTTGCCCAATGCGTTGCAGAAAACCATTTTATTGAGTTCTTCGCCACTCACTAAAATACAGGGAGTACCTGTAGAAGTTTCAATCGATGAAGAAATCCCAAAAGCGCTGGCGGTCGTAAATCAGGGTCCGAACCCAGCAGAGTTCAATGCGGGTGAGGTACCCATGGCGGTATTGTTGGAAGGCGAGTTTCCTTCGGCATTTACCAACCGTATCAAACCTTTTAAACTTTCCGCAGAAAGCAAGCTTACAGACCGAACAAACTCAGCCCCTACTAAAATGTTGGTCGTGAGCGATGGCGATGTGATTAAAAACCAATTAGACAATGGCAGGCCTTTGGAGCTCGGCTTTGACAAATGGACGCAAACATTCTACGGAAATAAAGAATTTTTGTTGAATGCGGTAAATTTTATGCTGGAGGATAGCGGACTTATAAACATACGCAACAAGAAAATTGCGGTTCCATTCTTAGATCCACAAAAAACAGTGGCCGAACGAAACCAATGGCAACTCGTTAATATACTAGTACCGTTAGCTTTATTGGCACTCTTCGGTCTTTTATTTAGATACATCAGAAAGCGCAAATACGCGCGATAACTGTTAATAAGTTAGTTTTAAAGAACGTCTGTTTTAAGATATATTTGTACTTAGACAGGCGCTAAAATCGTTAACGGTGATTTTGCACCACATTGCTATGTTGCACCAAATGTGTGACACATAGATTTTAAGATTAATTGTTCAGAAAATAACCTTACATGAAATTCATCGTTTCCAGTTCATATCTACTTAAGCAATTGCAAGTGCTTGGAGGTATCATTAACAGTAACAATACGCTTCCGATCTTAGATAACTTTTTATTCGATCTTGACGGAAATTCGCTCACCGTTTCAGCTTCAGATCTTGAAACTACCGTGGCGGCGACGCTTTCCGTAGAGAGCAATGAAACTGGCAGTGTTTGTATCCCTGCTCGTTTGCTGTTGGATACCTTAAAAACATTCCCGGAACAACCGCTCACATTTACGATTGAAGATAATAACACGGTTGAAATTAGCAGTAATCACGGTAAGTATGCGCTTGCGTATGCCGCTGGTGAAGAGTTCCCGACAGCTGTCGAGTTGAAAGATCCTTCGGCAACTAAAATCCAAGGAGATATTTTGGCCACCGCTATCAGTAAAACCATTTTTGCCAGTGGTAATGACGATTTGAGACCTGTGATGAGTGGTGTATTCTTTCAATTTGCTACGGAAGGGTTAACGTTTGTTGCCACCGATGCACATAAACTGGTAAAATATACCCGCGAGGATGTTTCGGCTTCTCAAGCAGCAGAATTTATCATGCCGAAGAAGCCTTTAAACCTTCTGAAAAGTATTTTGGCAGGTAGCGAAGAAGAAGTAACGGTAGAGTATAACGAGAGCAACGCAAAATTCAGTTTTGACAATACGGTTTTAATTTGTCGATTGATCGATGGGAAATACCCTAATTATGAAGCGGTGATTCCGAAGGAAAACCCGAACAAACTTACCATAGATCGTAACCAATTTTTGAACAGCGTACGACGTGTGAGTATTTTTAGCAATAAAACAACACACCAAATTCGTTTAAAGATTGCAGGAGCAGAATTGAATATTTCAGCAGAAGATATCGATTACAGCAACAAAGCAGAAGAACGCTTGACATGTGACTATCAGGGCGACGACATGCAGATTGGGTTTAATTCGCGTTTCCTAACCGAAATGTTGAACAATCTTACCAGCGATGAAGTTTCCTTGGCGATGAGCCTACCCAACCGTGCAGGAATCTTAACTCCGATTGATGGATTAGACGAAGGTGAGCAAGTAACCATGCTTGTGATGCCCGTGATGCTAAATAACTAGCCAAACACCATACTTTTTGAAAATCTGTTCTTTTATATAAAGGGCAGATTTTTTTTGTTACCATACAATAAAAACGTCAAATTCAAAGACCTTTATTTTTTACAAGGGTTTAAATAAATTATTTGCGTAAATTTAACTCAGGTAATAACCGAGCCATGACCTCCAATAAGAAGAAGCGAATAGAAGATTTGTTCAACATTAATGTACTTGGCAGTGGTGAACAACCAATGTTATTTGCACATGGTTATGGATGTGACCAGAATATGTTTCGTTTTTTGTACCCATATTTTGAGAACGAGTATAAAGTTGTACTTTTCGATTATATCGGAGCTGGAAATTCGAATATTTCTGCATACTCCCATGAAAAATACAGTTCGCTAGATTCGTATGCCGATGATATTCTCACTATCTGTGACCATCTTAATCTCGAGAATGTCATTTTTGTAGGTCATTCAGTAAGTGCTATGATTGGCGTGTTGGCCTCAAACAAAGCACCTACTTTATTTTCAAAACTGATCATGATAGGACCCTCGCCCCGCTATATTAACGACGCTCATTATACGGGTGGTTTTGATGAAACGGCCATAGAAGAATTATTGGAAACTTTAGATAGTAATTATCTAGGCTGGTCTACAACGATGGCTCCAGTAATTATGGGAAATAGCGATCGGCCAGCATTGGGTGAAGAATTAAGCGCAAGTTTTTGTAGTACAGATCCTGAAATCGCGAAAAATTTTGCGCGTGCTACTTTTCTCTCTGATAATAGGAAGGATTTAAAATCTGTCGCGGTTCCTTGCTTGATTTTACAAAGTAAAAAAGACATAATAGCCCCAATTGCCGTTGGAGAATATACTGCCAATGCAGTACAAAACGGAAGATTAAAAATCCTAGAAGCAACTGGACATTGTCCCAACTTGAGTGCGCCAAAAGAAACGGCGGAAGCGATACTGGAGTTTTTAGATTAATTATTTGGATATACGCCCAAGAATGAAGAAAGCTGATTCAAAGCGATTAAAGGCTGCTCTTGATCTTTATGATTACGCGCCTTGTGGTTCTGTATCATTCGATAAAGAAGCAATGATTCTGGATATTAATCATACGCTATGCATATGGTTAGGCTATACCAAAGATGAATTGATTCTGAAGCGCTCGTTGTTGAGCCTATTCCGAATTGGAGGTCAAATTTTTTTTGAAACACATTTTTTTCCGTTGATTCAACTGCAAGGCTTTGTAAAAGAAGTCTACTTTGATATCGTAAGGAAAGATAAGAGCATCTTCCATGGTCTTATTAATGTACGAGAAGTTCCTGCCCATGATGATCTCCCTGTTTCATATCAAGCAACTATTTTAGACATCTCAGATCGATGGCATTATGAGGCAGAACTTATAAAAGCTAAGAAGCAAGCCGAGGCTGACTCTAAGGCAAAAGCAGATTTTCTTGCCACGATTAGTCACGAAATCAGAACACCGCTAAATGCCATTTTGGGTATTGGTAATTTACTGCACCAAACTTCTTTAAGCGAAAATCAAAAGGAGTATGCAAAATTATTGCTCCATTCATCTGAGCATCTATTAGGACTCGTTAATAACTTACTAGACCTAAGTAAAATTGAGGCTAAAAAAATAATCCTAGAACAAGTCCCATTTAATTTGGCAGACCTTGCAAACCTGCTACATCAGACATATTTGGTTAAATCTAGCGAAAAAGGTATCCATCTTCATACAAATGTGGATACAGATGTACCTAATTATTTGATAGGCGACCCATTAAAACTCAAGCAGATTCTAACAAATTTAATTGGAAATGCAATCAAATTTACCAAGAAAGGCCAAGTTACTATCGCAATTTCTAAAATGAAAGAAACGACTTCCGAAGTCTGTTTAAAGTTTGTGGTATCTGATACCGGAATAGGTATCCCTAAAGAAAAACTAGAGGCTATATTCCAAGAATTTGCACAAGCCAGTTATGATGTTAATGTTGAATTTGGTGGGACAGGACTCGGACTTACCATTAGTAAAAAATTATTAGAACTTCACGATAGTTCTTTAAATGTTAGTAGTGAGCTAAACAAAGGTTCACAATTTAGTTTTGAATTATGGTATAAAAAAACAAATAGGCAAAGTGTAACAACAGAGTCGAACAGCATTGATTTTAAAGCTCATAAACTTGAAGATATGCGTGTTTTAATTGTGGATGATAATCCGGCTAATATTTTTATCGCCGAACAATATCTCGATCAGTGGAAAATTAAATACACTTCAGCAGAAAGTGGTCTTGAAGCCCTTTCAATCTTGGAAGAAGAATCATTTCATCTAATTCTATTAGACCTACAAATGCCAAAAATGAGTGGGTATGAAACGGCAAAAAAGATTAGAGAATTAAATCTAGAATCTAGTCCGGTTATTGTTTCATTCTCAGCGTCCACAAAAGGTGAAGTACAAAGCGCGCTCGAGGAAGCTGGAATAGATGACCATCTATCAAAGCCGTTTCAGCCTAATGAATTGTTTCAGAAATTATTAAAACATTATGGTGTTGCAAACGAAGTTGACAACAGAGAGAAGAAAATAGAGCCAAAAACTGAAACACATCAAGATGAAGTACCATTAATTGAAACTCCAATACCAGATAGTTACAATTTGCAACGATATAGAAAGATGGCCAATAATAGGCAAGAATTCTTAAAGAAGTTCATCACTAGCACACTGGATGCCTTGGTTAGCTATCAAAAAGATTACAATCGCGCTATGAATGCGCGTAATATTCAAAACTTGTCTGATCTGATCCATAAAAGCACCATGTCGATATATTATATTCAGGCAGATCGATTAACTTCACTTTTAAATGAAAGTAGACAGGGGCTTCATCAGAAAAGCACTACTAGTGACTTAAATGAGTTAATTGATACATGTAATCATGAATTTGAAACAATTCTCAAAGGGTTACATAAAGATTTAAAAAATTAATTTGTAGCTTAAACTTACACGCTATCCTAATTATTTCTACTGTTTTCGGGAGATTGTGTTAATTAAAAATTGGTTAACATCTTATTCTTTACCCTACTATCATTACCATGAAAATTGCAACCCTGCCTGAAGAACAGATGTATATTCTCTTCTAAATACTATTTGCTTAATAACTAACCAACATCATTCTTTTTTGATGACTTTTTACTTTTTCTTCGATGGAAAGATATAACCTCTAAATTTTCATCTATGAAAAAAATTATCTTTTCGCTAATTATTGCTATTAGCTCATTTGCAATCGCAAATGCACAACTAACAGATGTTGTTACCGGTCTTAATAGTCCGCAACGGCTTTTACTCGACGGAAATACCCTGTACTTTACCGATGCCAATAGCATTCAAAAAATTGATATTACGGTAAGTTCGCCTACACCCGAAGTCGTGATTGCTGGCTTAGCAACCCCCGAAGGGATGGCTTTAGAAGGAAATGATCTATATGTAGCTGAATTTGGTGCTGGAAGAATTTCAAAAATTGACCTTTCAGTTCCTACACCTATACGTGAAGATTTTGCCACCGGTTTGAACACGCCCAACTTTTTATTGCTCGATGGAAATTTTCTGTATTATTCAGACAATAATAGTGATGTAGTGGCTAGATTTGATATCACTTCCACAACACCAACAGCCGAGGTTGTTGCTACATCGGTGATAAACTTCAACCCGACAGGATTAGCCATAAGCGGAGACATTTTGTATATGGCGCAAGGCAACGCTAACCGCATTTCTACCGTAGATGTAACTTCAGGAAATACTTCGCCAACTAGCTTGGTCGCTGGACTTTCAAGACCATTAGGGATGAGGATAGTAAATGATGCTATTTATGTAACCGAATTTACCGGAAATGAAATTACTTCATACGATTTGAATGGGAATCCACCAATGTTAGCCAATGTAGTATCTGGGGTGCTAGAACCGCGGGATATTGCATTAAACAGCACTACTTTATTTATAATTGAGGGAGGAGCCGATAAAATTTCAAAAATTGAAAATATCCTTAGTGTTTCCGAAGAAAGTGAGCCTAACATCGCGCTATTCCCAAATCCTGCAAGCAATTATTTGAAGATAGCGGGGCTTACTGAACCATCAGCTTTTACGATATATACCGTACAAGGAAGCGAGCTATGGTCTGGAATTACGGGACCGTTAGATGAAATCGATATTGCAAGATTATCGTCAGGAACGTATTTTATCAGAATAGAGCAAATGCCTGCCATCACTTTTATAAAAAAATAATCGGAAACATAGCAAAAAGATAGAGGTTGTCCATTATAAAGCCAACCTCATTTTTGTCTAGCAGGTTGTTATTTCCCTAGCTTATTTTCAGAATCTACCACAACCCCTTTAATTTTTAAAATTTTTCTGGGTTCAACAGCATTCGAAAGCACTGTAATAGATTTTGTAAAAGCTCCTACTCGACTCGTCTTGTAAGTTACACCAATTTCGGCCGTTTGTCCAGGCATAACAGCTGCATTTGGCTTAGACGCCACCGTACAACCACAACTCTTTTTAATGTCGGTGATTACGATAGGCGCACTTCCTTTATTTTTAAAAGTAAATGTACGATCACCATTAGAATTCTTTTCAATAGTCCCGTAGTCTATTACGGTTGTTTCAAAATCGAGAACTCCTTTTGCTGAAGCGCTCACCCCTTGGGCCTGTGCTGTAACACTAATCATGAATGCACTAATTAGCAACATCACACTTTTAAAAATAATGTGTTTCTGTAAAAAAATCGTTTTCATATTGTTCGTTTTAAAGATGAACTTCAAAACTGAAATAAAAAACCCTCAAATCGTAAGAAATGAGGGTTGGGATAGGGACTAGCCCCGGTTTGATATTTATAATTTTATATGAAACGGATTGTACTAAAATAACTCGGTGCTTCTCCTCTGCTTGCGCGTACCGCATTCAGAATAGGAATTACCAACGATACAATGCCTACATAGATTAACGAAAGAATTCCTAAGCCGAACAAAAAGATTCCGGGAATACTGATAAGTGCTATCAAGAACATCGTAATTTGAAAGTTTACAATACTTTTTCCGTGCTCATCCATGCCTTCAATTTCATCTTTTTTCACCAACCACAAAATGAGGGGCACAATAAAGCCCCCAAAACCTGTTACATAGGTAAGCAATTGAGACAGGTGCGTAAACACCAACAAATTATTATCTGTTTTTTTTAGAGTGTGTGAGGTACTAACGATTTCCATTTTTGATTGATTTTAAGGTTATTTAAAGAGACTGATAATCCACGAAGCTAAAATAAACGTGACTACAGCTACACCTATAAATAGTGCCAGTGGAATGAGCAAGTGTTTAAGTCCGCCGTCATTCTTTTTATCTTCGTTTTCCATGGTTCAGTTGTGTATATAAGTTGTTAAAATCCCAGAAATGTTACAGATATCTGTTTCAAAAGTACAAATATGATCTGAAAACGATGTTTTATGCCCCTCACATATCTCAGTACCGCGCCACTTAAATTTGTATTTTTGCGAAGATGAATCAAAACGACACCATAGTTGCCCTTGCCACACCTTCTGGAGCTGGTGCCATCGCTATTATCAGGCTTTCAGGGCCAGATGCGATCACCATTGCTTCTACTCTATTTGTTTCAGTTTCAAACAAAGCATTGGGGTTACAGAAAACCCATACGGTACATCTTGGAACCATAAAAGATGGAAATCGAACGATTGATGAAGTGCTTGCCACTATTTTTAAGAACCCACATAGTTATACAGGTGAAGATGTGGTAGAATTTTCCTGTCATGGAAGTGCCTTCATTCAGCAAGAAATTATACAGTTGTGCCTACGCAGTGGATGTAGAATGGCGCAAGCTGGTGAGTTTACGTTGCGTGCGTTCCTAAACGGAAAAATGGATTTGAGCCAAGCTGAAGCGGTGGCAGATTTGATTGCCAGTGATTCTGCTGCCAGTCATCAATTGGCAATACAACAAATGCGGGGCGGATTTTCTTCGGAAATACAAAAACTGCGAGAAGAATTACTGAATTTTGCTTCGCTCATCGAATTGGAACTCGATTTTGCTGAAGAGGATGTTGAATTTGCCAACAGAGACGATTTTCAGGCACTGATTACCAAAATCACAAAAGTGTTGAAAGGCCTTATCGATTCGTTTGCGACGGGTAATGTGTTGAAAAACGGTATTCCCGTTGCAATTGTAGGTGAGCCTAATGTAGGGAAATCAACATTGTTGAATTCATTATTAAACGAAGAACGCGCGATTGTGAGTGATATAGCTGGTACTACCCGAGATACGATTGAAGATGAAATCGTACTTGGCGGCGTTGGGTTCCGTTTTATTGATACCGCTGGTATTCGAGAAACCACAGACACTATTGAAGGTCTTGGTATAAAAAAGACATTTGAGAAGATTCAGGATAGTCAGGTGGTGGTGTATTTGTTTGATGCAAATGTTGCCGATGTGGATTACCCTCCTCAGCCGTTGGCAGCTCCCCCGACAGGGGAGCAGAAGTTATCTTTTTTAATAGAAATAGAGAAAATTAAAAATCGCTTTCCCCATAAACAACTAATTGTTATTGCCAACAAAACAGATCAACTTTCCGAAGAATTACATGAAAAGATACGTGTCACCCTGAGCGCAGTCGAAGGGTCCCATTCGTTGTTGATTTCGGCAAAAACTGGACGTGGTATAGAAGAGTTAAAGAACACCCTCCTCGACTTTGTAAACACCGGTGCTTTGCGAAATAACGAAACCATCGTGACCAATACGCGCCATTATGATGCACTTTTAAAAGCGTTGGAAGAAATTCAAAAAGTACAAGCGGGAATTGATGCCAATTTAAGTGGTGATTTGCTTGCGATTGATATTCGGCAGGCATTATACCATTTTGGTGAGATTACAGGTGAAATATCCAATGATGAATTGCTGGGGAATATTTTTGCTAATTTCTGTATCGGGAAATAGATTAGTAAAACATACTAAACTAAAATAAACTATTCTACACATTTACAGTACTTTACATTTTTACAACTTTCTTTCATTTTAATATTCTTTATCGAATTTGAGTATATTTTGTACCTATTTTGTACCTCGTCAGCTATAAATATTTATATTTGACTTCTAGGGCGAGATTATGGCGACTAATGACACTTAATGTATCTTATTTCGTCTTAATGATACCAAAACAGGGAGAAATTACCAGTCGATATGAGTTCTAATATTAGAGTAAATAGAATTTGTGAAAATTGCAATAAGCCGTTTATTGCAAAAACTACTGTTACTAGGTTTTGTGGTGACAATTGCGCAAAAGTGGCCTATAAGAAAAGGAAGAGACAAAACAAGATTAAAAAATCAAATACTGAAACTCTAAAAATAAAGCTTGAGCCGCTGGAAGTATTACAAGTTAAAGACTATTTAACCGTAAAAGAAACTGCTTCTCTACTCAATATTTCAAGAAGATCAACCTATCGATTAATTGAACTGGGAAAACTAAGAGCATCTAATCTATCTCAAAGACTCATTCGTGTGAAACGATCTGAAATTGAAAAATTACTCACCAAAATTTAAATTAGCTATTAATGGTAAATATTACGGTTCGTAAAAAAAAGTTAGCAAACGACAAATACAGTCTATATCTGGATTACTACCCTCCTATTACGAGTCCTAAAACAGGTAAGGAGACCAGAAGAGAATTTTTAAAATTACAGATCTATGCTCAGCCAAAAGATTCTGGCGAAAAGAGTCACAATAAAGACACCATTGAATTTGCTGAAATTATAAGGGCTAAACGTATGGTTCAATTTAGAGATAAAGAGTATGGATTTAAAGAAAATGTGAACGTAAGCGTTAATTTTATTTTATTTTACGAAACGGTCGTTGAAGAGAAATTAAATACAACCAGTCATTCAAATTATTTGGCGTGGAAATCATCATCCAACTATCTCAAAGAGTTTATTGGTCACAAAATTCAAAGCCATCAACTAAATGAGAATCACGTCTCTAAATACCGAGAATTTTTACTGAAAACCGATAACCTTAGAGTTAAAGAAAAACGTAAACTGTCTATAAATACAGCATCAACGTACTATAAACACTTTATTACAGTCTTAAAAAAGGCGTACAAGAAAAATCTATTGCACAAAGATTTGGCAGCTAATGCTGAGTACATTAAAGAAGAACAAACCCACAGGGAATATCTTACGGAAGAAGAATTAGACCTGTTATGGAAAACGGAGATCAAAATAGAAAAGGTGAAACACATGGCATTCTTTGCTGCCCTTAGCGGACTTCGTTTTTCCGATATTCTAAATCTGAAATGGGAATCTATCTACCATGACAAGCATCAAGGCTATTATATTCAACTGAAAGAGAAAAAAACTGGAAACATAAACAATCACCCCATATCAACTACAGCCCATAAAATTTTAAAAATTCAAAACACAGAAAAAGGGCAGATTTTCAAAGACATTAAATACACTCAAATAACAAGACCCTTAAAGGAATGGATTGAACGCTCTGGAATAAGCAAGAATATTTCATTTCATAATTTTAGACATAGTTACGCTACGTTACAATTAGCTAACGGAACAGACATTTATACAGTGTCAAAACTACTCGGACATAAAAACGTTTCTACCACTCAGATATATACCAAAGTGTTAGATAAAAATAAAATAAAAGCAGCTAACCGCATTAATTTAGATTTAGATGGATTACTTACAGATATATAACACTCAATTTGATGCTACTTGGGCAGAAATTAAATCCAAAACAATAGATGATTTAAAAGCTGCTAAAAAAAAGAAGAAAAACTTCACTAATTTATTTGAAAAAATCAATATTAATCTGAATGATGAAAAAAATAAAATACTTGATGATTTCACAAAACATAATTTAAAAGAATGCTTTAAATTATTTGAAAAAAGACATAGTCTATATGATTCCGACTTAGAACGAAAGGAAGTGATTTCATTAATCTTAGAAAATGAAGTGAAAGAAGCGTATCTAAAATCAGGAAAATCAGAATATAAGGAATTTGTTAAGACAATTGCCAAACAACAGTCTATTGAAAAAATTAATAATCACTTCTATAATTATTGGAGCTATTATGAACTAATCTATAAGAAAGGAAGGTATAAATACTTTTATGCCAAAGATTTTGAGAATATTAGTTATGAGAATTCGAAAGAATATGTTGAAATGATCGATTATAAAGCTTCTAAGAGAACAGGTGATCCTTCATTTTTCGAAATAGAAAAAACGCAAAATGAAAATGATTCTGTCAAATCCAGTATTACTACTAGGGAGAGGATTAGCAATGAATTTGATGTCAATGAAAGAGCTGTTTTATTTTATCTATTAAAAAACAGATTAAAAATAAAAATGTTAGATAGCACTGAACTCATGAGGTTGATATTAGTCATTGGAGCAACGGATAGATTCGAAATATTTGAAGGCACTAAAGCCAGTGATAATTATTTATACAAACAAGCTAATAAAGGATATGCCGTATTTAAAAAAACCGAACAAAAGGATAAGATAGCGCACCTAAAAGTTAAGCTCATTAATAATGGTTTAAAATTTATCGCCGAAGAATTGCAAATTGATTATTCTCAATTTTTCAACAACAAAAGATTAAAGTAAAATAAAAAATTTGAAAATATTTTACATCAATAAATGCTTGTTTTTAATTGTAATATATCAATAAATAACTGCTCTACAAATAGTTGCAATATCCCCCTTAAATCCCTCTAAAATCCTTAACGGAAAATCAGCAACCATTGGATAATAGATTTGTCCCAAACAAAAAACTATTATTCTATGCAATCAGATCAATTCTTTTTAATCAATGACGAAGTACTAAACCTACTCGCAAAGAAAATTACGGGACAATTAAACATTACCCTGGCAAATAAATTATCGGCTACAGAAGATCCTCTTTTAACAATAGAGGAACTTGCTGAATTTATCTCAATGACCAAAGGGAGTATTTATGGACTAGTTCATAAAAATGCTATCCCCTACCACAAAAAAGGGAAACTCTATTTCCTTAAATCCGAAATCATAGATTGGATTAAGAGTGGAAAACGTGAAACTAAATCTTCGCTTCACGAAAAAGCCAACGAATACTTATTAAAAAACCCGCTTCAATAAGCGTTACTCTAACGTTAAAATAACGAACAATGGACCGATATACATACGATTGTAATTATTGTGGTGTGGAATACATCCCTAAAAGAAGGCACGTGCAAAAATTTTGTAGTAACAGTTGCAGAGTCAATAATCATAAACAAAAGAAAAAGGCACAAAAACATTTAACCGAATCAAAAAAGGTAGATGGTATGCCAAGGAAAGATAAAATGACCTGGGCAGGAGTAGGAAATGCCGCAGCAGGAACTTTAGCAATAAACCTAGCTACTAACTTATTTACAAAAGAAGAAAATAAGCCAGCCACCAAAGGTGATATTCAAAGGCTTTTAAAAGAAGGTATGCCAAAATTCATTCTTATTAAGAACATCCCTCCAAGAAGTGATGGGTTCAGAGCCTATTTTGATACCACAAAACAGATTTTGATTTATAAAATTTAAATGGGTGTAGCTATGACGTATGAAAATATTATATCTGATTGGCAAGATGATTTTATAAATAGAATCAAAATCCAATCTGGAAGTAAAAAACAAAACTTCAACTATAATGATGCCGTTACCAGGTCTGAAGAGTATAGGAGCGAATTTGATGAAGTACTTATTAAGTACCTAGATTTTATAATTAGTAATCCGCTTAAAGACAATGATTACTTTAAATATGTCCAAGCATACCGAAAAGGAAAAAAATTAAAAGAAAAATATTTTCGACACTCAATTGAAAAATTAAAAGAATACTATTCAAAAGTAGATCAAGACAAAGACTACAATCCATTTAACTTCTACCAATACAAGGAATACGTATTGTTTATGATGCTTAAATTATATGGAGTCTATAAAAAAGAATTTGATTGTATTTTCAACGTAAAGACTGTAGACCATAGAGTATACACACCTCTTAGCCGCACTCCTAGTGTGCTCAGAGCTGAAATACCAATGAAGATAAAGGAAATAGATATTTCAAGAGCTTTCCCCACATTTATAGCATTGGATCTAGGCCTAGAAATGCCTATTGAAGATGTATACAGCATCATCGGAAAAACTGAATTTAATACCCTTATTAACTTACATTCTGGGGTAAATGGAACTACCATTAAGCAAGTAAGAGATAAATTAAAACCAATCTATAAGAACCGTATTAATGATGTTATTACAGAAGAACGTTTTAACAATAAAGGAAAGATGTTCAGAGATCTTGTCGTACAAGAAGAACGGGCCATAAAAAAACTTGTCAAAAAGAATAAAATCAAGAATTACGTAAGGCTACATGATGGCATATTTGTATTGCAAGACACGACCATAAAAAAATTGAAAATAAAAGATGTTGAGTTTTCGATTAAGCCTTGTGAAAAACCCTCCCTTAACACTGTACCCTCTTTGTTTTATACGCCCATTAGCGATTATGACATATACACATCAGCCCATAAGTATGCAGCATTCTTTGAACAAGAAAATTTTATTCGAGGAAGGGAAGAATCTAACGACAATATAATTATTTTTAAGGATACCAATAATGTTGTTGCACCATTCAATCATAAAACAGAGACCGTCGGATTTTTAAAATCTGAAATAAACGAATTACATACAGCGGCAATAGAAAATAAGATTGCAAAGGAAAATAAAACTTTAATTAGCCAAGCCTTTCTTCTATTACCATCAAAAGCTATTAACTATTATCGAGATACCCCTAATACGTTTGGACTGCCTTTTAAAAATGGCTTTTATAAACTCACTAACGATGAGAACTTAGAAATTAACCGATTAGAGTATTCCGATGTAAATGCTTTTTTTGCTCCACATAGCGTCCAAAATCACAATTTTATTGAATCTGACATAGTTTCGGAGTTTGAAGCATTTTTAACGATGGTCAGTGTTGGAAAAGACCCTAGAATTTCGAATTTAAATACTTCTGAAATAGAATTGTTTGAAAAATTCTGTACCATGTTTGGTTATTTATGCCATACCTACAAAAATCCAGCATTAAACCCGTGTATTATTTTAAGTGATGATGGTGCGAATGACGTTAATCGAAATGGAGGAAGGGGAAAGACCATTTTGGCACAAGCATTACAATATGTTCAACCTGCTATGCTTAAAGGAGGACGCGAGTTTGACACAAACTATATTCACAATTTTGCAGACTTAACGGAAGCCAAGAATCTTTATATTATTGACGACGTACCAGCTGGGTTTAAGTATGATGACTTATATACCAATATAGTAGGAAGTATAAGTCCGCAAAGAAAAGGTAAAGAAGCCGTTGAGATTCCATTTAATAAAACACCTAAGTTTGTTATCACCACAAATTGGTCTGTTCGTTATGATGAAGCAGAGGCTTCAACAAATAGACGGTTTTTTGAATATAAATTCACCGATTATTTTAATCTTGAAAACACCCCATATCAAACTTTTGGGCATACGTTGTTTTCCGATTGGGACCAGAAAGAATGGAATTCATTCTACAACTTTGTATATAGTTGTGTCGCTCTCTACTTAACCCAGGGGTTACAGAAAATTAGCTATGACAAAAATCAGGACAATTTCAGGGCAATTTTTAATAATGATAGTGTATTAGAGGAGTTTGAACGTATATTAAATAATTTGACGATAGAAAAAGATGAATTTACGGTGTCTGACTTCTTAAAGCATTACAAAGCCTCTGACAATCCACTAAAATTTGATGACTATTTCCATAAAAATAATGTCAAAAAATATATTGATGTATACATTAAGTACAATAAATTAGATATTAATTATGTGAAATTTGGCCGTAGGTGGATTGTAAATCAAAATATTTAAGAAACTGTAATGGATGTTATTTACCAAAGTTATCATTACGTTCTATAATGTTAGTAACTGTCTAAATACTTGACATGTACAAATGTCATAACAACCATTACAGTTATTTTAGACTAATGCGCAAGAAATTAAAGTTTTTTTAAAAAATAAATCTGATAGTAAATATTAGTTATTTTTTAACGCAATGACTGTCATATACAATATCTTTATTATACCTTTTTTATTGCACAACCACTTGGAGATACATCTAATGTTATAAACATCATATTTTACATCCCCATACTAGCCATACGTTTCATGGTGTCAAAAAAAGCTCTATAAAAAGTTTCATCCTTTGCGTATAAGCGATACAGATCTAATTCTTGTTTACGCTGTTTGGACATCACATCGTCCAAAATCTTTTGAAATGCCAAATTCTTATTTTGTTCATCTGAATTTTCGGCGACTTTAGATTGGAAATCTGGATGTGCTTGTATCGATTTTGTTAAGCTTATAAATTTTATACGTTGATCTTCTGGTGTCGCCTCCCAACCTTGAAACCACCGTTCATTAAAGGATTGTATGATCAAATCTAGCGGATCTTTTTCTTCTTCACCTCCATGCGCCCCTCTGGGATTTGGGTTTTGGGGATCAACAACGCTGTCTGAATCATCCAAACCAATGCTTTCATTCAATCTAACCCGTTCTAAACCATAAGTTGATAAATCAACAGCTTCTAGTAATTCATCTAGACCGTCTATTGTGTCCGGTTTAACCGGGAGTTTAGGAATAAGAAACTTTAAAAACCAAAAAAGCTTTTCCCAAGTGATTACTTCAAAAGGCATTATAGCAGCCATTTGCCCATAAATTTTTACAAATTGTTTAGCTTTTATTTTGAAATCGGCTTTCTCATCATCTTCTAGCTCCAATTCATGTATGAAACGCTCTGAAGCCCGTTCTATAATCGGACTCAGCACTTGAGCGTCTTCCTTGCTAAAAAACTTTTCATTAAAATCTTCAACTTCAGACCACTCATACACACCAACATCATCCAATACACTTTTTAAATCGTGCAATACGTTCACATCAGTGGCTTGACTTAATGAAGTGGCGGTATAGAACGGGTCAAACGCTTCTTTAATATCACCGGTGGAATTGAAGAAATCTAACACAAATAAATCCTCGGTCTTTTTTCCGAGACTATTTGCCGCCCTATTCAATCGTGATAAAGCTTGGACTGCCAATACGCCTTGTAGTTTTTTGTCAACATACATTGCGCATAGTTTTGGTTGGTCGAAGCCGGTTAGATATTTATTGGCTACTACTAAAATTCTATAGGTATCATCGTTGAACTTGTCTTTCGTATCCTTTTCTGCGAAACCATTCATCTCAGATTCGGTATATTCAATACCATCTACTTCCTTTATTCCAGAAAAAGCGATTGCAATCTTGAAAGGATTGCCCATGTCATTAAGGGTTCGTTGCAATGCCTTGTAATATCGAATAGCGGATGCAATACTTTGCGTTATCACCATCGCTTTCGCTTTACCCTTCAACTTTTTTTTGTTGACGATATTAGGAATGAAATGGTCTAGGATTATATCTGCTTTTGTTTGAATGGTTTGTTGATGTTGCTCTACATAAGCCCTTAATTTCTTTTGTGCTTTTTTGTTATCGAACAAAGGGTTGTCCTCTACAGATTTCTCAATTTCATAGTAACTCCTTAGGGTAGTGTAATTAGAAAGCACATCTAGAATAAACCCTTCTTCTATGGCTTGCTTCATTGAATAGAGATGGAAAGGAACAAAACCACCATCTTCTTGTTGTACTCCGAACTTTTCAAGTGTAATAGGCTTTGGAGTTGCCGTAAAAGCTAAATAAGAAGCATTCCCACGCATTTTTCTTGCTTCCATGGCCTTCACAATTTTATCTTGTGCATCCATATCTTCCTCCTCAGTGACTTGCTGACCCATGGCAGTATTCAAACTGTCGTGAGCTGAACCACTCTGACTACTATGCGCTTCATCAATTATAACTGCGAATCGTTTCTCGCTTAAATCTGAAATTCCATCAATGATGAAGGGAAACTTTTGAATGGTGCTTATAATAATCTTCTTCCCTTGCTCTAAATTATCACGAAGCTCCCTTGAAGAATAGGCAGGGGCCACGATGTTTTTTACTTCTGAAAAGTCTGAAATATTATCTCTTATCTGTTTGTCTAACAAGCGTCTATCTGTAACCACAATGACCGAATCGAACAATGGTCTTTCTATTCCTTTACAACCAGGAACAGTATCGTTTTCTGGGTATGTTTCTATCAATTGATAGGCTGCCCAGGTTATGGAATTGGATTTCCCAGATCCAGCGGAGTGCTGAATTAAATACGTTTGCCCTACACCCTTTTTAGTAGCATCTGCTAAGATTTTGCGTACAACGTCCATTTGATGATACCTAGGAAAAAAAAGCGTTTTACCATTTAGAGGATCTTTCTTCTTTCCGTCTAAGCGAACAAAATGTTGGATAATGTTTGCTAGACTTTCTCTTGTAAACACTTCATCCCACAAGTATTGAGTACGATGTCCCGTGTCTCCAAAAGGTAATTCAGGATTTCCTTTACCGTGTTTATTTCCTTTGTTGAATGGTAAGAAATAGGTTTTTTCCCCCGCCAATTTTGTTGTCATATACGCCTCATCCGTATCTACGGCGAAGTGAACCATGCAACGAGCGAATTGCAATAAAGGTTGTTGGTTATCGCGCTGCTTTCGGTATTGATGCTGCCCATGCACTCTGGCATTTTGACCAGTCCATGGATTTTTCAGTTCCATAGTTATAATGGGTAACCCGTTGATGAAAAGCACTAAATCAATTTCTTCTCCTGGCCTGTCTAGGTTGTATCTAATCTGGCGCGTAACGCTGAATCTATTTTTTTGAAATTTTTCTTTTACGGAGACTCCGCTGCTAGCCAACGGTAACTGATAAAATAAAGTGAAATATGCATCATCAACCTCTAACCCCTTTTTGAGTAGGTGCAACACACCATACCTTTTAATCATACGATCAAAGCGCTGAAGAATTTTTAATTTCCAATCACTTTGTTTCTGGATTTTATCTAACTCTTCCGGCTGGGTTTCTTGTAAGAACTCCCAAAAGAATTGCTCGTCGATAGCATATTGGGCATTGAAATTAGCCGGTTGCCCAACCAAAAATCCCTTCCCATTCCGGTATACTTCTGCATCCTCATTTACTGCATCAATAGGCTTGCCTTGCTCTTTTATATCTTCTAGGCAGGTACCGCTAAGGTGCTTCTCTATGGCGGCTTCTAATGCTTGTTCATTGGTTTGGCTATGCATAATTTTTATTTTCAATGAAAATCATAATGACCTTTACACGCAAAGTATGTTACTTCATCATTTTCAACTGAATAACTTAATCTATCTTTTTGTGTTATTCTTTTTGAAGCTTCCTTATCTCTACCACGAAGGTTTTCTGTTTTACCCATACCTCCAGTAAAAGGATGTATTTCAACATCTTTCATTAATTTCAAAATATAAATATATTTTTCAGGATCTACTTTTTTCCATGTCCATAGATCTGAAAGAAAAGAATCTGAAAGTTGAAGTGAATATTTGTTGTAATTTAAATATTGTTCAATATCAGCTTTAGTAGTCAAATCCTTCGTAAATACATTAGCCGCCCAATCCACCATAGCAGGACTATTTAAATTATCATTACAGCCAATATTTATGCAAGGTAATTCTATTATAGAGCCCCCATCTATTGTTTTTTGTACTATGATTACTTCTTGTTTCCAAAATTCATGAGAGCAAAGACTCAAACAAGGCACGGATAAAATATATGAAATAGGCAGGCCCATCGGAGAAATGTCGGTTGGCTTATCGACACTATTTATTAAATATTCTCCCTGCAAAAAACTTTCGATGTCTTCCGCTTCCAAATCATCGGCATATGGTTTTTGAATTAACCCAAGCAATAATTGCTGAACATCACGATCAGTAAATGCACCTATTACTTGGTTTATATTTTGACCAGCAATAAAATCCATACTAAAAACATGTTGCACCATAACTATACGGTTAAAACTGTATTTATCATTAGCAACTTTGAAAGAATTTAATAAATGTGAAAATCGATCTTGAATTTCGAAAACGCTTTGAGATAAAGGTTCTAATGAAAGTTCATTAAATATTAAATTCATTTATAGAAGTTTAAGAAGTTGCGTGTTCCATTCATCTAAAAGATGCTCAGGATACTCACTCAAAGTGCCATTTTGATCAATCTTAATATCAGTTACTTCGGAGTATTGTTCGTTAGGAGTGATTACTTTATTAAAGTAGAAAATGGCAACCCTATCTTTAGAAATAGTTTCCTCATTAACGGCAACACGTATTCCGTTCAAAATATGATCACTATGTGTTTCTAAAATTACTTGAACATCGTTCATTGCTACTTTAGCAATTAACTTCCCAAGTTCTGCTTGTCCTCTGGGATGTATATGAGACTCTGGATTCTCAATAATTAATAACTGACCCGGCCTACTTGAAAGTAGTGATGTAACAACGGGTAAAGCATATGTAATACCAAAACCAACATTCTCAGGTTTAAATCGATTCGTATTACCATAATTAGGCTGTTTAAAAACGTATTCTAACATAACAAACTCAGAAGAAATAGAGGTGGTTCTAATATTAACCCCTGGTGATATTTCACCCATCCACAAGTTTATTTGATTAATTAAAGTCTTAACTATTATTTCTGTGCCGGCGATTTCATCTTTAACTGCAGAATTGGGATGTAAGAGATTATCAAAATTTATTTCATCATTACCGTGGGTTTCTATGAAATGTGCAGTATATTCACCGTGCACGCCCAAATTTAAATCGGTCACTACACTTGAATAACTTTTTTTATAAATGTCTTTTGGTTCTGTCCGATGAGCATTTAAGTACTGAAAATTATTAGTAAATAATGACTCACGTTTTATACTGTCATCAATTTTATTATTTGGCTCTCCATAAAAAGTCAATTCAACTATTTCATTCATAAAGTCTGCTTCAACTTCATACTCAAATTGACGGTCCCAATGTTTATTAGCTGTGTTTTCTATATTAATAGTTAGATTTTCATTTTTTTTGGTATACTGATATAGTGCGTCTTTACTAGTACCAATCTTAACATAATCGCCATTTAACCTTAATTGATGTAAACTTTGCGACGACTGTCGAAGTAATAGAAAAGACTGTATAAAGGAAGACTTTCCCATACCATTTAAGCCTAATGATAAATTTAGATTTTTTAAATTAAACTTTTTTTCTTTAATCGATTTAAAATTTCTTAATTCTATATTATCTAACATAATCGTTTATGTTTATTGTTTGATGAATCAATTCCCTTATTTTTGAATGTCTTAAAATCACCCTCTTTTTATCACCGGTTGAACTTGTAACGGACGCAAAAAACTCTGGATCAGTTTTCAATGACTCCTTTAAAAGATTTCTAAACTTTACTTTTTGTGTTTTTAATGTATTTCTTTCATTATCACTCAATAATGCAAATTGAGTCGAAATAGCATCAAACAAGGCCTTGTTAATTGGTGGAGTCCTTTTGTGGTTTTTATAAATTTTTCTAAACGCTTTATCTTTAAAAATATCTTGAGCTAGTTTCATGGACTTACCAAAATCATTTTCAATTTCCAATAATCTATCATCGCCTAAAAAATTAATTTCAGCCATTGCCTTACTCATGAATGTTTCTAAATCTGTAAAGTAATTTTCATATCCGAAAAGATAAAATCCTAAGAATCGATTTGCGAAGTCCCTATCTAGCATACGATGCGTTTTTATCCTATGTTGAGTTGCCTGTAGAAAGTTTTTGTTTTCAGCTAATTTCGCTATAAATTTTGCTGGTTTGCCTTGAAATAAGGCATGTCTTATTTCTTGAGATTCTAAAATTAAACCTCCCGTATTAATTCTCTTAAATATATTAAATTTTACATCTGTAGGTGTCCCAGGCATTATTTTGTAAATCACTACCTCAGCTTCTTCAATTACACGTTGCAAACTAATCGGTAAATCTTCAAAATTAGATCCTTCTAAATGATTTAAAAACTCCAAATTAGTAAGTTTCATCATTGCTTTACCTTCTTGTTTAACACAAAAATTCCTTACACTACTAAGTCTTTGCAATCCATCAACAACTAGCCACTTATCATCGTCACTTGCATCAAAAAAGAATGCTGGTAGCGGAAATCTAATGAGTATAGACTCTATAAGCCTGCTTTGCTTTGTTCTATCCCACAGATCATCCTTACGTTGAAAATAAGATGAAGTATCCATCTCAATGCTATCTCTAGCAATACGTTTTATTAGAGTATCTAGAGATGGTGTTTTTGTTTCGATATTTATTTTAGTTGGGTCAAAAGGTTTTTCCATTAACTCTATTGAGCTCTCGTCTTCAATTTCGACTTCAACATCAACTATTTCTTCGTCAGATTGATTGTCGAATGGAAAAAACTGCGCCTGTTTTTCTTTTTTACTCATAGTTTATTTTTAAACTCTATAAAGGTAGTACAATTTTTAACAAACCTTTACCTTCCCCGTCACCACACCATTTATCAAACTACTCTTATACTCCTTTAACTTTTCAATTTCCTGCTGTTTTAAGTTAATGGCTTCATCAAGTTTAATTGATGATTTTTCAATATAATTTGAAATTTGCCTCTGCTCTTCAATTGGAAAAATAGGAACACTAAAATTGTTTATATCAGATTGGAATAGATGAGGGACACCCATTCCATCTTTTTTCTTATCGATAATTCTTTGGCAAGTTTCACTCTTTAAAAAGTAGTTCAAATATTCTGGCAAAAGATTTACTCCTTCCATTACACGCAAAACGGCAATAGAAGAATTTACGGTACATTTAAAAGGCAAATCCCTTACTATATTCGATATTCCTAACGTAGAACCATCTTTTACAAGTAAAACATCTCCTTTTTGTAACATAATTTCTGGCGACTCATAATATCTTCTTTGGGTAATAAAATATGCGCTATCAAAATCGATATCTCTAGTTTTTATATTTGGTGTAGAAAGAAACCCATAATTACTTCTATCAACATATTCAGCTGCCTTTAGCCCTTTCCAACCTAATCGAGCTTTAGTACGAATAATAAACTTAAATTTTATGCAATTCCAACTCTCAGGAATCTCACCAATCCAATCCACACCAGAATCTTTTAGTTTTACATTTGGGTTTAAACCTTGTGTAACTGCTTTGTGTATCAGTATTTGTTTGCGTTCTTTCAACAAGCTTATTTGTTGCTGTTTTATGACAATGGCTTCATCTATTTTGGTAGTTTTATCGTCTAAAAATTGAGCGATGGCAGTTTGTTCGGAAAGGGGTGGAACAAAGGTTTTAAAAGCAAAGAAATTATCCTTAGAAATAGTATTCCTTAAACCTGTATATAAAGGTTTCATTCTTTTATCTGCATCTAAATTCAAATAGAAATAATACAGAAAACTTCTATCAAAATTTTCATTCGGCTCCATTATAGTATATGCTCCTGTAATCATTCCGTTATAATCAGATAAACCTACACAACGAGGAGTTTCTTCAACATCAAAAAGACAAAAAACAAAATCACCTTTTTTAACTTCTTGGTATGTATCAAATTCAGCAGGAAATTTTCCGCCATTTTCTAAATTTCTTATCATAATTCCTTTTAGAGTCAATGATAACAAATCGTAGTCAGCAGATTTTTTCCCAACTTGATTTTTCTTCAAATTAAAAACAAACTTATTTGCCAAAGCTTCCCAATGCTCAGGAATATCTCCCAACCATTCTACGCCAGAGTCTTTATAACTTTCGTAACGCTCTACTTTTGTTTCCGTTTCTACCATTATGCCAAGTTTAAAATCTCTGAAATTAAACCATCACTTTTATGTTCCAACGCCAAAATATCATTTGTGACTTCCTCAATACTGCGTAACGGAGTGTGCTTATAAAAGTATTTGTTAAAGCTAATCTCATAGCCAATTTTAGTGGCATCTAGATTAATCCAAGCTTCTGATACATGAGGTTGTACTTCGCGCACGAAGTACGCATGAATGTTTTCCTTTAACGGTACATTTTCAGTATCACGTAGGTCGCTTTCAGTTTCGTATACAATATACTCATCGGCCTTGGCGGTGGGGTAATATCCAAAATCGGTCAATTGGTCTTTGGTACACCCTAAATGCGCCAATACCTTTTCTAGTTTTGCACCATTAATTTTTTCTTTTTTCTTGATCACCTTTTCGGCTTCCGCATCATACCAACTCACTGCTTGCAGGACCGCTTTCTTTTCACTGGCCGAGGTATCCAACTTTTCACTCTTAATAACACGGTTCACTTCTTTGGTAAAGGCGTTAAAGTCGGTAAAGACTTCATCGGCAAAATGAGGTTGTAATTTTTTGGCGAGCTCAACTTGCTTTAAGTGTTTTTTCCACGTCGCTTCTTGTGTCAACTTCTTTTTATTAGCAGAAGAGAGATTTAGTTCTTGTTTTTCGCACCAATCCAAGATTTCTTGCTTGTATTCTTTAAGGTTGCTATATATAGCATCCCCATAAGTCTGATATACATACTGCATCGGTTCTTCCAAATATTTATGGTAGCGTAAGTTTTCGATGCGTTCGGTGGTGAATTGGGCTTTAAGGCGTTGGGGGCGTTCAACGGTTACTTTGTAATATCCAAAATCGGAATTGTCAAAAACTTGTGCTGCGAGAGAGTTTTCATCTTCACTTTCTTGGGAAGATAATGCCGTATAGCAGGCCACAATTTCGTCTATATGATGTGGCGCAAGCTCACAGTTTTTGTTTCCAAGGTTTTTACGGAGTTTTCTAAATAATTTACCTGCATCAATAAGCTGAACCTTTCCCTTTCGGTGCGCTGGTTTGTTGTTGGTCAATATCCAGATATAGGTCGTGATACCGGTGTTATAAAACAGGTTATTGGGTAGCTGAACGATAGCTTCCAACCAATCGTTTTCAATAATATAACGACGAATGTTGCTTTCGCCTCCGCCCGCATCCCCGGTAAAAAGGCTGCTACCGTTATGAACGGAGGCAATGCGAGATCCTGAAGCACTTTGGGAAAGCGGTTTCATTTTGGAAACCATTTCCATTAAAAATAATAATTGTCCGTCACTAGAACGCGGAACGGCATCTACATCTTCCGATACACCCCAATAGTTTGATAATTGAATCTTAAATCGTTCATCAATCACATCTTTACCATCCTTGATATATTTCTGCTCACTGCTCCAAGATTTTCCGTAGGGCGGATTAGAAAGCATAAAATCAAAACTTTTCCCAGCAAATTCATCGGTAGAAAGAGTAGAGCCCACACGTATATTGGCGGGATCGTTCCCTTTAATCATCATGTCAGATTTACAGATGGCATAAGTTTCATCATTGATTTCCTTACCAAATAAATACACATCGCCCAGGGCGCGTATGCTCCCTTCCTCATCTTTAATAAAATTCTGACTTTCCGTTAGCATTCCGCCACTACCACACGCAGGATCATAAATGGTCATTACAGGAGGTAGATTATCTTTTATAGGATCGAAAATGATATGCGTCATCAAATCAATCACCTCACGAGGTGTAAAGTGCTCTCCGGCTTCTTCGTTATTTTCTTCGTTGAATTTCCGAATCAATTCTTCAAACACATAGCCCATCCCCAAGTTGGATAGCGCCGGCAATTTTCTACCCTCTGGATCTTCCTTTTCAAAAGGAGTAAGGTTGATGTAAGGGGAAGTAAATTTCTCCAAAACGTCAAGCAGCACATCTTTGTTTGCCATGTGCGCCACTTGGGAGCGTAATTTAAACTTCTGAATAATCTCCTTGACATTGGGACTAAAACCATTTAGGTAATCTTCAAAATTGGCCTGTAATAATTGTGCACTATTGGTTGCTGTATCTTTTAATTGCTGGAGTGTCCATTTACTAGTATTATAAAACACATAACCAGAGGCATCCGTTAGGCCTTTGGCATCTAATTCTGTAAAATTAAGTTCATCTTTTTGAAAGACAACCTCTTCAAGCACCGCATTTTTGGTAGGTTCGAGAAGTGCATCTAATCGTCGCAATACGATCATGGGTAAAATCACATCGCGGTATTTTCCACGAACGTATACATCGCGAAGGCAATCGTCTGCTATAGACCAAATAAATGAAACTAGTTTGTTGTGGGAAGTTTTATTCATGTACTGGGGTTAGTTGATGCTCGAATATAAATGAAACATTCAATTTTCGAAATAAGTATAATCCCTTAGTTTTTTTAATAAACGTTTCGTAAAATTATCTTTTGACAACAAATAAGTGTAAAAACTTATTTTAAGGATTTATAAAGGTACAGCTATTGCCCAAAAGAAAGTTGAGGAAAACCGTAATGATCACTAATAAAAATTTAGCAACTTAAAAAAACAGTGTTTAATATTCAATTATTTAACTGAAAAGGGTTTTAATTCATCTAGTTATTAACGGGCAAGATTAAATTGAAATAAGTATAAGGCAATAACTTAGTTTTATCTTTTTGAAAAAGTTCAATTTATCAAATTCTAAATAATGGGGAACAAAACGGTCACAAGACAAGAACTCTATGAACTGGTCTGGAGCAAACCAGTAACGCATATTGCCAAGCAGTATGGATTCTCAGACAATGGTATTCGTAAAATTTGTAAAAAGCATACCATTCCCCTACCCAATTCTGGTTATTGGTCGAAACTTAAATACAACAAGCCCGTGGTGAAGGCCAAACTCCCCAAACAAGATGATAACCCGAAAATCATTTTAGAAAATACTAACCCTGCGTTATTTGAGGGTAGTCATAAGCGTTCTGAATTAGCAATTGCTAAAAAAGAATTGGCAAATACAAAAGGATTGATATTTAAAGTCCCTAACAAACTCTCAAAACCACACAGTCTAACAGTAGCGACAAGAAACTTTAAAAATGACCTTATATACGGATATGAGAAAGGATATTGGCATATTAAAACGAATGAAACCGAGGTTCTCAGCATTAGTGTATCAAAAGAACTATTTAAGCGTAGTCTGTTATTTATGGATAGCTTCATCAAGATACTAGAAACGCGCGGACATGTAGTCACGGCAAACGATAACACCAAAGTATCAATTAAAGGGCACTCCTATACAATTCGATTAAAGGAGAAGAATAAAAGAGTTAAAAAAGAAAGTAATACGAGTTGGCCACAATTTGATCTAGTACCAACCGGAAATTTATGTTTAAAACTAGATCGTTCATATCCAATTAAAGAATGGTCCGACAGCAAAACAAAAACCTTAGAGGATAAACTTCCAGATATTATAGCTTGGTTAGAAATACGAGCAAAAAAAGATGAAGAGGAAAAAATAGCACGGGAAATCTGGCATAAAGAACTTGAAATCGAGGCTAAGCGAGAAAAGGAGTTACAAGAACGAAGGCAGAACGAGCTAACTAAATTCACCAATCTTTTTGAATCCGCCACGCGATGGCATAAAACCCAATACCTTAGAAATTATATCAAGGAATTTGAAGCATTTGTGCTTAAAACGAATACCCTAGATGCAGACAAAAAAGAATGGATAAATTGGGCCAAAGAAAAAGCAGATTGGTATGACCCATTTATTGAAAAAGATGACGCACTTTTAAGTGGTATTGATAGAGATTCCCTGAAATTTGTTACATTAAAGTAATTTTCCAGGAAATCATGATTTTTTCCATTATCATTTGATATTGTTTGCCGAAAACCGCGATAAACCTTATAATATAAAGTCTTGGCTAAGATTTTTCAGGAACATTAAACGCTAACTATTAGCAAAAATAAGTTCCAAAAACTGATACAAGAGACTTTTGATGATACAAGAAGGTAGAAAAATAATGGCAGACAATAATTTTGATAGTATGTTTGGAGAAGCAAACCATAGCTCATATCGCGCAATTCTGAATTCAGCCTTTTAGAACCATTCCAAATACATCGATTATATTATTCAACAGATATTATACCGTACATTGATCGAATGAAACCAACTAAACTTATTTACTGAAATGGATTTCAAAAATTTTAAAACCTACAGCGACAGCCCCCAGAATGCCTTTGAAACATTTTGTACCCAACTATTTGAGCGGTACCTGCGTAGAAAATATAACAGTAACCTAGTGAAATTCCGTGTAGTGAATGGTGCCGGGGGCGATGGTGGAATCGAGGCTTATGGCGAATTGAAGAATGGAAAAATTATTGCTGTTCAGGCCAAATGGTTCCTGACTGCCATGCAGAATAGTCAGATCACACAGATCGAAAAGTCCGTAAATACCGCCTTAAAGATCCGGAAAAAGATTGCAGAATATATTATTTGTGTTCCCCGCTCCCTGAGCTCTACCAAAATAGGTAAAGGGCAGGTTCCGGTTGAGAATACAGAAGAATCACGTGTGGATCAGTTCACTACTAAAATACAAGGGGTACATCTGAATACAAAATTTAAGTGGTGGTTCGAGCAGGATATGCAAAATGAATTGCTGGATTCTGACAATGAGGGTATGAATAAATTCTGGTTCGAGCGAGATGTAGTTACCCATAAGCAACTGGTGGATCAATTCGATCTGGAAAAGGCGGGCTGGATCGACAAACGTTACATTCCTGAACTACATGGTCCGGGTGTCATTCAGGGTCATATCGAGCAGATATTGTTCAGCCAGAACTATCGCAAGGAGTTACTTGGTACAATTGGGGAAATCACCAAAATATTGCAAAACTCGACTTCCATTATCTCACGATTTACTGAAACTCTGGAGGCAGGAAATCCTATATTAACGGAATTGAATGCTGTACAATCCAATATCAATCAAAACCTTTCTTCCCTTTTGTTGCTTATAAAAGCAATTCAACAAGGCTTGAGCGATTTGCGCGCAATTAAGTTTCAACCCATGCCGATAACCAACAATCTTTTCAACGAATTGAGGGATTGGCAGTCAACCGATCGCCAATTAGGCTTGCCGCGACGATTGATAGCTACACTCGACCGAATTGTCGATCTCGATCTGACAACTGAGGTAAACAAAATAAAAATTGAGGTGGCTCAATCTGGTCGGCTCTTCCTAGGTAATTCAGGAACCGGAAAAACACACGCACTTTCCAATACAGTAGATATCCGTCTGAATCGTCAAAAGTTGCCGGCGCTTATCATTAGGGCTAAGGGTGCACCAAATAGTGACTGGAAGAATTTACTACAAAAGGCGCTGGATATTGATAATTGGAATAAGAACGAAATGTTATCCGCACTTGAAACGCTTGCAGTACGCGCCGACCACCATGCAGCCAAAGCTTTAAACCCAGGGGAAGAGTTGAAAAATGAACCAGCTAAAATTATAATTTGTATTGATGGATTGGAGGAAGATACCGACCACTGGCACGAATGGTATATGCGGATAAGAGAAAGCGTTATATTGACAGGCCGCTACCCTAGGGTGCGATTTGCATTTACTGCCAGACCTTATTTTTTAAATGATAAGGAAATGCCCACGGACCATACTTTTCGAGTGATTGAAATTCCACGCGAGGGCGATATACCTGTGCAGGAAGTGTTAGACCAATACTTTGAGCATTTTAATATAACTGTTGAGCCAAGATCGCTGATCCGGGGCATAGACAGCCTGTATGCCCTGAGGCTATTTTGCGAATTATATGCAGGCAAAAAACTCACCGAACTAGACGAGATACTCACTGCCGAACAAGACCTACTCAATGAAAAGATTGATCGGATGGATGAAGAATTTAAAACGGTTATCAACCCTGGTGCAGTACGCAATCCGATAAGGGAGGCCATTGGAGCGATTGCTGAAGTGTTTTACAATAGGCCAGAGATATCTCATATTGACCTATTCACCTTATTAAAGGAAAGCTCTTTAAGTTATTTAATTAACGAGCAGGTGGAAAGGACAATTGAATTTTTAGTAAATAATGCCTTCCTTAGCAAAAGTGAAATACCTATTGGTACTGGAGTCATGAAAATGAAGATGGTTTCTTATACCCTGACCTATCAATCTATTATGGAGGTGATCATGGCAGAAAAATATGTAGCCGAGATTATTGAAGAGAAAATAACCGCCATTCCGGAATTTCTAAGTACAGTAATGCAACAAGGAAAGCCAACCGAACAGCAATTGCTCAATCAGCGGATCGTCCAAGAAATTACCAATATGCTCTTTCATAAACATAAGAGGTTGATCGGCCGAGATGATTTTCTAGAAGAGGGCATTGACGAGGCCATCATTTTGCAACTTCAAACCAGGGCTCTTATACAAGCTCCTTCCGATGTAGCCGCTTCATTTAAGAAAAATATCGATGGCTTATATTTCAAAGATCATACAAGCCGTCATTTCGTATTCCGCACGCTTATTTATCCTTCAGCGGCATCGGCAGATAACTATTTCGGTGCTGAATATCTGCATAGCATACTGATACAACAAACTACAGCAATTGAACGCGATAAAATATGGCTGGGGATAGATCGTTACGATATTAATAAATTAAATGAAGAGGAAAGCCGACAATATTTCAAGTACGACCTGCGCTGGGTGATCGACCCTATGGGTGAAAACGACCTCTATCTGCCCGAATTTTCATTGCATAATGAATATCCTCTGGTATTTGGTTGGGCACTGGCTAGCCTTGACCAGTTATTCAGGGAGCGTCTGCGCAAAGCATTAACCGCATGGGCAATCAGTCAACCTCAGGAGTTTAAAATGTTACTTGTTAAGCTATTCCCCTGTAATGATCCGCAGATCCAGGAAGATCTTGCAGCAATTACTTTAGGAGTTGCCTCCAAACTGAAGGACAAAGTGGCATTGCAGGAACTGGCAGATTGGTCGCTAAAAAATGTTTTCGCCCATCCTGGTAGGCATCGCAATATAATCGTCAGAATTGGCTTCCGATCTGTGGTTGAAAAGGCCTTCTATGCCGGGGTGATCACTGATAAACAGGCCGCGCAAGCTCGTCCACGCCAGATAGAGTCACTACAATTTATTCCAGTCGACGCCGATGCACTTGCAAGAGGAGGCCAACAAATCTATCCTATAGTTCATGACTTGGCCTGGTACGTGATCAAACGCTCATTTGATGACTTCCTGGAATATCAGTCTATGGACAAGGACAAAGAGCCAAAAGATAAGGCAGAGGAATTCTTGAAGGCTTATATTGAGCATCTTAGCCTTGAAGATCTTTCGGTTTATGAATGGGCAATCTCTGCCGCTATCGCCTATATGAAATCGTTAGGCTTTAAACGAACCGAAGGTAATGGCAATGGCTTCACCGATGCCAGTCATGGCTCAAAAAGTAAGTTGTTCACCCAAGAAGAAAAATATACCTGGCTTGCTGTACATTACATCCAAGGCTATTTATCCGACCACCTCCCTCTTAAAGATACAGAAAAGTTTGTGGATGATTATATGAAGATTATTAACGTTGATAACCCCGCAGAACTCTTGATAGATACGATTCATGAAGAAATGCCAGATATTGAAGATAACTGGATTGTTAAAGAACCACTGGCTCCAGAAATGCAGGAGTTAGGAACACCTGACGAACAAGTCAAAACAGCAGTTGAAGGTGAGCCGATAATTGATTTTAATAACTGGATTCATTTCAGCGATCGCGACCTGCGCAATGAAGGCAATGACAAAGACTGGCTGGCGTTGTTTAACTACACTTCAGTACATGATTCCAAAGCCTTTATTAATTCTAGAGTGGATATTCGGGGTGTACTAATAGAAAAAGGACAAGCTCCAGAGTTGCTTGATATAGTTAAAAATCATCCACGCCGAAGCTCTTTTGTAGAGTCTATCGATCGAATGGTGAGTTCACCAGATACTGATATTTACAGTAATCCGACTGATGTTGTTTGGATGAAGTGGATTAGGGAAAAGTACCATACTGAAACATATTACTTGCCACCGGACGGGGAGGAAAAACAAATGCAGTATGCGGTAACCAGCATTACCAAAAAAACGGTTGAGGACGGTGAGAATGAAATATTTATTCCTTCCAAAGCAGTCAGGGATATGCTGGGCATTATTGAGATGGCTCAGCAGCTATTCCTTGATGACAAAGGGCGGATCATGGCTATTAACCATATCCTTAATCGTCCTAATTACGACAGGCAGGAAATGAGCCTGGTACCCAAAGAAGAATTTTTAGCTAAACTAGAGACAGATCGAAAGGAAATTATATGGTTCGTGGATCTATTTCGCAGCAAAAATTCTTTAAACGACAGTATAAAAAGTGATCTTCATCCAATGAGGACCAGAAAATATATAGTTTGGTATGAAGATGGAAAATTACGATGGGAGAAATTTTGGGATGCCCGTTTTTCAAATCGGAGAGATAAAGACACTAATTAACCGGCGGTAAATAATGATGATCGATAGCATTTCATACTCGCAAAGAGTCGTTTTAATGAAATAAAGTTATATAAAAATTACAGCACGACTTGTCATATTTAAGGTACAATGTGATGATATTGCAATAAAGCAATAAGAAAGTATCTAGAATGGAGTGATTTGATAACTATTTATTAGAATTATATGCTAGAAAACTTTAAACTATATTAGATAAAAAAAGGCTATAGTTAGTATACCCCGTCTGGAAAACTTTCTACGGTTTATGATTATGCTAAGCGCATTCAGAAAATTTGTGAAAGAGAAAATCTAACAATTGACAAACTTGCTAATAAGATTAATTATTACGTACAAAATATGATAAATATGGGTCTGAAGCAGATTTTGGAAAAAGTAGTCATAACGCCTTCATAAGCGCACAAAAGGTTTGAAGAATACCTTTATAGTCGCTAAAATTATTCAAATAGCAGTTTTAAAAATTATATCTGTACATTCAAATACAAACTTTTTATGTCAGGTGATACCTGTTTGTCATATACCAATTTGCGCCTTTTGTACCTAATTTGTACCTCACATCACCTAAAAACCTATTAATACTTACATCTTACTTTCTGTATCGGAAAGTAACTAAACATATTCTTACCCAAATAATAAAAAAGACCGTTGTCACACATTTGAGGAAAACTAAATGATACATCTAATAGTTGGAAATACAGGTTCTGGAAAAACAACATACGCTGCAGCATTGAAAAGAAAAACAAACGGAATTGTCTTTTCAATTGACAAGTGGAATAACATCTTATTTCTTGCCGACAAAAAACCAGATGATGGGTTGGAATGGTTTTTAGAAAGAATTGATAGAGCCGAAATAATGATAATGGAATTGGTACATCAATTAGAAAACTCAAAGACTGACGCTATTTTAGACTTAGGATTATCGAAGTTGGAACATAGAGAAAAATTTAGAAATTTTGCCAAATCAAATGGTTATGAACTACAAATTCACTTTTTGGATATTTCAAAAGAAACGCGATGGAAGAGAGTACTAAAAAGGAATAACGAGAAAGGAACTACTTACGAATTTGATGTCACAAAAGAAAATTTCGACTTTATGGAAGGTTGGTTTGAAAAACCGAGTGTAAAAGAGCTTGATGGCGGAATTGTCGTTACGGAATAAAACATCTGGCAACATTCAATATTAATTGTGCTAGACATTTTTCAAATTAATAAAAAATTAGCTGCAAGAAAAATGAAAGCATATACCCTTAAAAAGTACGGTAAACCTCAGGAAGTCCTTAAGCTTAATGAGACTGAAAAACCCAGTCCGAAAGCCACCGAGGTTTTGGTGAAAGTTTGCGCCACAACAATTAATGACTATGATTGGAGTATTACCAGTGGTAAACCTTTTTCCTATCGACTTATTTTCGGGATCTTAAAACCAAGGAAAAAATTAAGAATCCCGGGAATGGAGCTGGCAGGAATCGTAACTCAGGTTGGTAACAACACAACAAAATTTAAAGTTGGCGACGCGGTATACGGAGACATCTCCAATTATGGATTTGGCAGCTTTGCTGAGTTTATTTCCATAGATGAGAAGGCACTTACACTTAAACCCGATAGCTTAAGTTTTGAAAAGGCGGCTAGCATTCCTCATGCCGCAATGCTTGCCTTACAAGGTCTAAGGGATGTTGGAAAAATTCAACAAGGACAGAAAGTTTTGATAAATGGTGGCGGTGGTGGCGTTGGCTCTTTCGGAGTTCAATTGGCTAAGCTTTACAATGCAAGCGTTACAGGGGTCGATACGGGTAAAAAATTAGAAGCAATGAAAGCGCAAGGTTTTGATACCGTATTGGACTATAAAATAGTAGATTTTACTAAAAGTGATCAAAAATATGATTTGATTCTTGATTGCAAAACGAATCGATCTCTTTGGAAATTTTTACGAGTTTTAAAACCGGGAGGAAAATATGTTTCAATTGGCGGTATATCTGGCAAACTTTTACAGATGCTTTATATGCGACCAGTACTAAGGTTATTTACCAAGAAACGCGTTCACATGGTCATGTTAAAAGCGAACAAAGATTTAGATTATATCAACCTGCTTTTTCAAGAAAACAAGTTAGATTGTATAATAGATGGACCCTATGGTTTTGAAGAATTACCGTGGGCGATTCAACGATTCGGAGATGGCCTACACCACGGCAAAATCGTAATTTCACTAACCTAGCATCAGCTTTACTAGTGTCTTCTATAAGAACTATTACTATTGCAACTAAGTATCTGTGTTATTATATTTCCGAACATAACAGTTTTTTAGAAAAAGATAAGTCATACTCCTTTAACTGAAGGCGCCAAGTTCAAAATTACATTCTTTAATAGGTTTTTATGTTCCTAATTTTTTACTTCAACTAAAAAAACAAATAGCTTGTGTGTTTATCCTTAACATACTGAAAAGATGACATTTGTCATAGTTTAACACATTGATTTACACCAACTTTATTAAGAATATGCGCTACACTATGTGATTTAGGCGTCTACAGCGTTGCACCTAGCACAATGCCTTACATTTGCTGAATTATCACTGTTTCGTAGCCTCTTAATTTTTAATGTTATGGAAGTCAAAAAGAATCCAAAGTTGTCTCTAGATCGGTGGAGTATTGTATTTTTTCAAACCGGACTGGTACTAATGCTGTCTATCGCATATTTTTCACTCGAATGGAAATCGTATGACACTTCTAGTATTGAGAATGACGCCCTGTTAGTCGATGATGATTTGGAACTAGACATTCCTGTAATCGACTTGCAAATAAAACCACCGCCACCACCTCCTCCTACTCAAGTAATTCAGACTGTAATTACAGTAGTTGAAGATGATTCAGATATTGAAGAAATAATAATTGAATCGACAGAAACAGATCAAGAATATCGGATAGCAGAAATTGAGAATATTGTTGAAGTGAAAGAAGAAGAGGTCATTGCTGAAGTTCCTTTTGCAGTGATTGAAGAAATCCCCACCTATCCTGGCTGTGAAAGTTTTAATGATAGGACAGCAAAAAAAGAATGTATGGAAGGCAAAATAATGGAGTTTATACAACGTAATTTCAATACAGAGTTAGCGAGTGAACTCGGATTAGAAGGCAAACAACGTATAAGCGTTTTATTTAAAATTGATATTCACGGTAGTACTTCGAATATTAAAGCACGTGCTCCACACCAAAGGTTGGAGCAAGAGGCCGTTCGGGTGGTGAGCACGCTTCCCAAGATGTCGCCTGGAAAACAACGCGGAAAACCAGTAGAGGTATTATACTCGTTGCCTATTTTATTTCAAGTTGAATTAAGGCAATAAATAGTATTATTCAATTTATTGTGATCTGAAATTGCTATCACCATTGTCTAATTATCCAATAACTAATAAAGCCGAATTCTTTATTTCATATTCCTACAAAGTCCTAATGAGCCATTGAAAGCTTTATACCTTTGCCTACTATCGATGAAATCCTTTGATCAATAAACCAGTGTTGCATCTGAAATATTATTGCGCCTTAACATATTTGATGCACCGCGTATTTGGTCAGTGATTTGCGTGTATCTTTAGCGCCATGGCAAAACGTGCTTCAATTTTTTCTTCGAGCTCTGGTGAGATTCGTAATCTTTTAACTGTAAAAGAAGGTTCTTCCCTTGCCGTGCAATCTTTTTATATGATTGCACTGAAAAACCATATAAAATTAAGTGGAATGGCAGATAAAAAAGCGAATCTCATTCTTGCTGTTTGCGCTTTATTGATTTCTGGAATACTAACCAATAGCATCCGCTTTATCGGTATTTCGGGTAATGAGTATTTAATACTTCCTACCGTTATTTTTGTTGTATTCTTACTCATTGCAATGATACTTTCAATTATTACAACCATACCAAAAATTACAAGCGGTACATTTAATAAAGAAGCGGTTAAAAATCATGAGGTGAACCTAGCGTTCTTCGGAAATTTTCACAAAATGAAATTGGAAGAGTATGAATGGGCAGTCAACCAAATGCGTACCTCTACCGATCAGATTTATGAAGTGCTAACCAAAGACCTATATTTTCTAGGGTGTGTTCTCAATAAGAAATTTAAACTTCTAAATACGACGTATACCGTCTTAGCTATTGGAATTATAAGCTCTATAACATGCTACATTTGGGTGATTTATAAACATTCCCGATAGCCATTAACAATGCTCCCAATATGTAGGTAGGAGCACAAAAATAAAACCTCCCGCAATTGCTTGCGAGAGGAATTATCTAACTATCTAATCTAATTTTAAAAGTTATTCTTTTACGATCTGCTGTGTCACCTGTACACCATCTGCAGTGTTAATGATAAATAGATATGTAGCACTTGCCAGTTCATAGATATCTATCTTCATCTCATCGGTTACCGTTTCCGCATCCAGTGTCTTGATCAAACGTCCTGTCACATCGTAGATTGCCACATCCTTCAATGGGATCTGTTGCGGATTGCCGAGTGTAACAAAATCTGATGCAGGGTTCGGGAACATGGTGATGCTTGAAATATCAAACGAATTATCAATAGCCCCCAACGTCTCCTCTACAATCAGGTCGAACACACAACTTGCCTCATTGCCAGAATCATCTGCTACCGTGATGGTTACAGGATATACTCCTGGGTCTAACAACGTTCCAACTGCTGGATCTTGACTCACTAAAGTCACGGGGTCGCTACAATTGTCTGTCGCACCCACAATACCAGAAGCGATAAAGTCTTCTACTTCATACTGAGTTCCTCCTTCTGTTTGTACTGTTACTTCTGCCGGACAATCAAGTTCTGGTGTTATTTCATCGAGCACTGTTACCGTTGCTGTACAGCTAGCCGTATTTCCTGAAGGATCTGTAACAGTTACCGTCACGTTTACCGGAGTACCTACATCATCACAATCAAATTCTGTGATGCTTGCTGTAGTTGTAGTGATACCACAAGCGTCGTCGCTCACCAGTACTAGGTCGGCTGGATCTATCGTTGCCAGACCGTTTTCATCAAGTGATACGGTCATGTCCATACAGGTCACAACAGGGTTCACATTGTCCTCTACCAGTACAACCCCCGTGCAGGTACTGCTGTTCCCGTTGCTGTCGGTGACCGTGAGGGTTACAGTGTTCGCACCCACGTTCGAACAGTCGAAGGTATCTGGTGATGCAGTGTACGTTAGCGTGCCACCACATTCATCGGTGGATCCGTTATCCAACAGTGATGGGTCTATGGTCACATTTCCGGTCGCATCCAGTTGTACGATGATATTCTGGCACACTGCCACGGGCGGTGTCACATCTTCTACGGTAACGGTCGCCGTACAGGTGCTGCTGAGCCCTGCCTCGTCAATCACGGTGAGGGTCACCGTATTCGGGCCCACATCTGCACATGTAAAGGTATCAATGTCCAGCAATAGGTCTAGGCTTCCCGTCGAACAGTTGTCGGTGCTGCCGCCGTCCACATCGCTTGCCAATATCGTCACACTGCCAGAAGCGTCGAGCTGTACGGTGATGTCCTGACACACGGCCACGGGCGGCTCATCATCGGTGATGGTAACGGTAAAGCTACAGGTGGCGGTGTTCCCGCTCAGGTCGGTCACCACAAAGGTGTTCACGGTCATCCCCACTGGGAATATGGAACCGCTTGGCAGACCGGCGGTCTGGGTAATGCTGGCCACACCACAGTTATCGTCTGTTGGCAATGGGTCTGGGTAGTTCACCAGCGCACCGCAGATACCCGTGTCGGTACCGAGGTCAATATCTGCTGGGCAGGTAATGGTCGGTGGAATGTTGTCCTCTACCGTTACCACTGCCACACAAGAACTTGAGTTTCCGTTCACATCTGTTACCGTAAGGGTCACGTTGTTGGGACCTACATCAGCACAGGTAAAGGTGTCTATGTCGATCGCTATGGAAGCGATCCCACAGGCATCGGTAGAGCCGCCGTCCACATCGGCTGGGACGATACTAGCATCGCCATTGGCATCCAGCTGAATGGTGATATCCTGGCAAACGGCCACTGGTGGCACGTTGTCCTCAACCGTTACGGTAGAAGTACAGGTAGACGAGTTCCCGTTCACGTCGGTAACTGTTAGAGTAACCGTATTTGGGCCTACATCGGCACAACTAAATGTACTAGGGGTAATCGCAAGCGAAGCGATTCCGCAGTTATCAGAAGAGCCACCATCAATATCAGCTGGTGTGATACTCGCATTTCCAGATGCATCCAACTGAACCGTAAGATCCATACATACTGCAACTGGAGGCTCATTATCTGTTACTGTTACATCAAAAGTACAGCTAGCTGTATTACCAGCAGGATCTGTTGCCGTAGCAGTTACTGTAGTGGTTCCCACTGGGAAGCTTGTTCCAGGATCTTGTGAGTATGTTACCATGGCACTACAGTTGTCGGTTGCGGTGGCCATGAATGATACGATTGCGGCACAATCTCCCGGGTCGTTGTTCACCATAATATCACCAGGACACGTGATCATCGGCGCTTCGGTATCATTAATAGTTACATCGAAACTACAGGTTGCTGTATTTCCTGCTCCGTCTGTTACGACAAACGTGTTCGTTGTAGTTCCTACCGGGAAGGTGCTTCCGCTTGGGAGACCAGCAGTTTGTGTCACAACTGGATTTTGCGTATAAGAAATCACTACTCTTCCATCGCCCGCTCGCACTCCAGGATTTGTTATCCCTGAAGTAACACCACCTACATAGCTTGAACCACCAGCTCCGCCAGCGCCTGCGACACCATTTCCAGAATCACCTCCGCCACCAGAACCACCACCATAGTATCCACCACCGCCGCCACCGCTGGCAACACTTTGTGTACCATTCACACCAGCACCTCCAATTCCAAGGGCGCCTGGGTTTCCAGCTGGGCCATTAGGTCCATCTCCAGCTGCACCACCCATGGTAGGAGTACCTCCTTTACCACCAGCTCCTACATTTGGGAAAGAGCCAAGGATTCCGCTCCAAGATGGGTCTTCTCCATCAATTCCAGTGAATCCACCTCCAGCACCCCCGTCACCGCCAATACCACATGGTGTGCAAGTACCGTTTACGTAGTCTCTTCCGCTACCGCCACCGCCACCGGCAACGATAATACGGTCTGTTAGTGAAGTGCCTCCAATTCGAACATCAGAAGCTCCACCGCCACTACCAGCAAATCCGCCAGTTCCTGTAGTAGGTGTTCCAAAACCTCCTACTTCGCCACCATTAAATCCGCCAACTCCATCAGTTCCCGCACCACCTACAAAAATAGTAAGTACATCCCCAGGTGTTACTGCTAATTCTCCACTAGCTTGACCACCAAGGCCACCGGTACTAGGATCAAAATCTTCAATAATCATGTCTTGCCCAGCAGCACCAAACGCGTCAATAGAAACACTTGTAACGCCAGTTGGCACTATAAATGTCTGTGAAGCACCAGTAAAGTTAAATGTTTCAGTAACGATAAGACCGCCACAATTATCTGCTGCAACAGGTGCCGTATAGTTTATCACAGCTCCACAAACCCCCGGATCTGTACTTTGAGTTATATCTACCGGACAGGTTATCGTTGGGTCTTCTGCATCATTCACGGTGATGTTGAACGTACAAGTTGATGTATTTCCACCACCATCTGTTGCGGTAGCTGTTACCACCGTAGTTCCTACTGCGAATTCGGTACCTGGATCTTGCGAATAGGTGATTGTCACCGTACTCGGGCAATTGTCTGTAGCTGTTGCTGCAAAATTTACGATAGCACCACATTGACCCGGGTCATTATCGACTGTGATATCTGCTGGGCAGGTAATTACTGGCGGATCATTATCTTCAACAGTTACTATTGCGGTACAAGTAGATGAGTTTCCACTGGTGTCGGTTACCGTCAATGTAACGGTATTAGGACCAACATCTGCACATGTAAAGGTGCTAGGTGTTACCGAAAGCCCAGCAATTCCGCAGTTATCAGTAGAACCGCCGTCTACATCAGCAGCAACGATACTCACCATTCCTGCAGCATCTAATTGTACAGTGATATCTTGACAAACTGCCACTGGAGCTTCTGTATCATTTATAGTCACATCAAAGCTACAGGTTGCAGTATTTCCAGCGCGATCTGTAACAGTATAATTTACTGTTGTGGTTCCTACAGGATATGTTCCAGATGCATTTTCAGTACCCGTAAAGTCGTTCACAACTAACAAGGGACACTCTACAGTTCCAGCTACCCAATCATTCGCTGGATCCATATTAATTAGTGTACCAGTATTTCCATTTCCGGTGCTGTCCATTGCAGTTGTGTTACCTGAAGTTTGGTCTAAAGTGTAGTATACCTCTAGTCCAGCGGCCATAGGGTCTATACAACTGTTAGAATTTGAAGCAATATCAGCATTACTTTGTGCTGAAGACCATAGTCTAAATTCATCAATTTGCCCATTAAAGCTCTGTGTCGCATTAAGTTTACTCCCCAAGGTCATTACATTATCGGTTGAAAGTGAAGAAGATCCGCCGGGTGTACCAGGGGCTAAAGTGCCATTTATAAAAATTTCTGGAGTAGCAGTACTGGCAGTCCAGCGCATTGCAACATGTGTCCAAGAATTTAGTGGAACCGTTGCATTTGTTTGAAGAGAATAAGTGGTTCCTCCAACTACTACATAAAAAAATATAACCCCTGAATTACTAGTTGCTGCGGTCGCATAATTGCTGGAATCCTGTTGTGCAAAAAAGAGTCTTTCAAATTCTGAATTTCGATGAAATATCCACATTTCAGCTGTAAAATCTGAAGTTGCTAAATTTGTGAATACAGAAGGAAGATTTAATGAGACAAGATCATCCGCTCCATCAAAATCTAATGCATTTGCAATAGAACAAGTATCCGATGTAACAGGAATAGGTATTGTAACAAATGCGTCACAAACTCCTGGATCATTACTCTGTGTAATATCAATAGGACAAGTAATAGTTGGGTCTTCAGCATCGTTTACCGTTACATTGAATGTACAACTAGCAGTCTGTCCAGCGCCATCCGTTGCGATAGCTGTTACAACCGTCGTACCGACCGGAAATTGTGTTCCGGGGTCCTGAGAATATGTTATGGTTACCGTGCTCGGGCAATTGTCTGTAGCTGTTGCTGCAAAATTTACGATAGCACCACATTGACCCGGGTCATTATCGACTGTGATATCTGCTGGGCAGGTAATCACTGGCGGATCATTATCTTCAACCGTTACCATGTCGGAAGCAGATGCTGTACAACCGTTTCCGTCGGTAAATGTATATGTAATGGTATGTGTTCCGGTACCTGAAGCGTTGGTATCAAAAGTATACGTCATGCCATTTCCGTCGTCTGTAACTCCAGGGCCACTGTAGACTCCTCCTGTTGGAGTTCCGCCGCCTTGACCAGTTAATACTAATGTAGGACAAACTGGACTTGCAGGTGCTGTAAAAGTTACTGTTGGTAAAGCAAATACTTCAACGTCATCGTTTGCACTACCTGAACATCCATTACCGTCTGTAAAGTTGTATGTTATTGTATGAGTTCCAACTCCTGCTGCTGCAGGGTCGAAAGAATATGTCATTCCGTTACCATCGTCTGTAACACCAGGACCGCTATACACACCGCCTGTTGGGGTTCCACCACCAAGGCCTGCTTGTACACCTGCATCTATACAAAGATCTGCGGGTGCTGTAAAACCAACTGTTGGCAATGCAAATACTTCTACATCGTCTGTGGCTGTATTTCCAGAAACAGAATATGTTAACGTATGTACCCCAACCCCAGCCGCTGCGGGATCGAAGCTATATGTCATTCCGTTACCATCGTCTGTAACGCCAGGGCCGCTGTATACGCCGCCTGTTGGTGAACCACCTCCCAGACCGGTTTGCACCCCTGCGTCAATACAAAGATCGGCCAGAGCTGTAAAGGTTGCTACAATTGCGATACTTGCGAAAGGTACTGGAGAAAGGTCGGCGTTCGGTTGGGCATGTACCCAATTCGCAACATTTTCGAAATCAGCGGTACTAACTGGAATGTTTCTCAGTGTTGGGTCATATTCAGTCCGATTTGGCGGTACTGCGGGAAATCCATCAACCACCAAAGCACTCAAATAAATTCCTGAAGGGTCTTCTATTGCTGGAATCGGCCCGCCAGAAATTCCTGTTCCGCCGTTTCCAGTATATAATACTGCATAGATATCGTCAACACCATTGGTAGGGTCTGCATCGCTATCTTCATAAGCATAAAACGTTTCTCCTGCCGTTGCTGCATTAAAAGCACCTGTAGCTATAATAGTTCCACAGGCAGCACCACTGGCGCCATTACATGTTAATGAATAGGTATTTGCTGGATCTTCTTTTACTACAATAACGTCTCCTTGCGGAATGGCTACTCCTGGGGAAGTATACATAAATACTGTTTCGTTAGGACCGTAGGTTAATGTTGTATTGTCAAATGATTTATCGGTAAAGTAAATAACTGTATTGGCTGGAATTTCTTGCGCCGCTACGAATGAAAAAGCATCCGGAGTTACATGGTTCAGTCCTGTGATAGCCACTAGAGGATCAGACATACTAGTATCATCATTACTGATGGTTGCTGTAGCATCGTTTGGAGAACCACCTATATAGCCTGTACCTGAATCTATCATGATTTCAATAGACTCTAAAGTTTCAACCGTAGTATCTGCGATTGGGGTAGCTGTAAAAGCTGCCGTACTCGCACCATTAGGTATCACAATACTTCCCGTGGTAGCAGTAAAACTTGCAGTTCCTGAAACACTATAATCTGAAGGAAATGTTGCCGTACCTCCTACCGTGAAATTAATAGTTGTGCTGGCTGTGGCGGCTGCACTTAAGGTAAACGTATATGTTATAGCTGTACCACTGTCTTCTACTACGGTGGCAGGCGAAACTGTAACTGATACAGAAGGGTCTGCCGAACCTGTAGTAATAATAATATTAGCAAAAGGTGTGGTGTCTAGCGTAGCACTTGCTTGCGCATGCACCCAATTGGTTGTGTTTTGAAAAACCGCTTGATCTACGTTCACATTTCTTTTGGTAGGATCATATTCTGTTCTGTTTGCCGAAACGTTTGGAAAGCCATCTACTACTATTGCACCAGTGTAAACTGAATTGGGGTTTCGATCTGCCGAAATATTTCCTCCCGGAGATGCACTTAAACCAGTATACAACACCGAAGATATCTCTGTCACTCCGTTCGTAGGATCACTATCACTATCAGTATATGCATAAAATGCTTCACCATCTGTTGCTAGCGCAAAAGTTCCTGCCACAAGGGTCATTGTACCGCAAGTTCCACTGTCGCAAGTTGTTGTAAAAACATTCATCGCAGTTTCTGTTGCCACGATTACCTGTCCTCTGGTTACGCCACCCACAGGAGCGGTCCAAAGCATTACTCCTTGCTGGCTAGGCGCGCTAAAAGCGAGGGTAGCATTGCTATAATCATAATCTGTAAAATATACTTGGGTACCCGCCGTAATGTCATCTAAAGCCACAAATGAAAATCCATCTGTTCCACTATGGTTGGTTCCTGTTACAGCCACCACAGGTGTGTTAGCGACTGTGTCGTCATTAGTAATCGTGATTGTTTGCGAACTCGGACTACCAGCATCATAACCAGTACCAGAAGCAATAGTTAGAATGGCTGTCTCGTTAGGCTCCAAGGTGGTATCTCCAGTAGGACTTAGTGTAATGGAACCTGTAGTTGCACCATTTGCAATAGTAATAGAAGTTCCGGTCAGGCTATAATCAGCACCATTGGTAGCCGTTCCAGTGATTGTTAAGTTCACGGTCGTCGCTGCAGTAGCTGCTGCATCGAGTGTTGCTGTTATGGTAATACTACCCCCACTATTTTCAGCAATCATGTTACTTGATACCGAAAGTGTTGCTACAGGATTAGCGCCACCCAAATTAAGATTGGTAAATGGCACCACCGACAATGCTTGGTTAGCAACGTAACTAAGGTAGTTTGTTGGATTTTCTAAAGCTGTTTTGCTCACACCATCTCTCATTGATGCTGGGCTGAACATATATTCTACCCGATCTGGTCCTACATTGATATCACCATCATCAGGAAAACCATCTACTACAATCGCATTGGGGTAATCAGGTAACGGACTTTGACCAGCAGGTATGTTCCCTCCATTTTGGGTGGGCAATTCGCCTGAACCTGTGTATAATACCGAGTAAATTTCAGAAATACCATCACCGGGATTGTCATTGGTGTCAGCATACGCATAAAGTCCGTCACCATTTGTCGAGACGGAAAAACTACCGTTTGTTGCTGAATGAGCTGCTGTTCCGCAAATAGCCCCGGAACCAGAATTACAGGTAAGCGAATATGTATTGGTACTCGTCTCATCAATAAACACTACATCTCCAGTAGTCAGACCGGGAGAAGTGTAAATAATGACCGCTTCACCAGGGTCAAAAGCATTCGTTCCTGATACATATTCATTCTCCGTAAAATATATAATTTCTCCGTTGGGAATATTTTCAGTAGCTACAAAAGCAAAACCATCAGTGTTTGGTCCAGATGAAACGTGATTCATCCCTATGACCACAACTTTTTGCGCAGCACTTTCAGTAAACTGAAACAAGGCACAAAAAACAAGAATTAGTGCTGTAATTTTTTTCATGATTGGTAGTTTTAAAATTGCTTTTTGAAGCAATTTGTTGAAATTCAATTTGATATGCTCAAATGTACTCTTGTTAATTTTAGCTATCAATACGTACTTCTACGTAATTTGCAGCTACGTACATTGATACGGATTTTGCCAACTTGGGTTAGGCCATTGTTGAAATTTTTCAAGAAGTTCTTCTGAAACAGGATTATTTAATTCTGCTATTTTATGATTCTCGTATCGCTGGTTTTTGAATTGAAAATCACGAACATAAAAACATTCTGGCCTCGATTCATTTTTACTATTCACGCCAATTTTCCCTCGAGGGGTTTTTAAAGGTCTATCTTTTATTGCTTCGGAAATTTTCGCAGGTAGTGTACCGTCTTCAGCCTGTGCATGCAATATCACTTGGCCCACTTCATATCCCAATAAGGATATTACATTTGGATTTTCATCATGAGCGTCCTTAAAGTTGTTTTGAAACTTTTGCATCGCTTCCGAAGTATCCACAAAAGACCATGATGCAACAGATTGTACATTTTTCAATCCGGAATCTTCAATATTGATGGTCTCATCTGTCATTAACGGAATTGCCATCACGGGGATATTTCCGTTGAAACTAGCATCGGCCAAATGCTTACATATTTCTACACCTTCTTTGTAACTGAAAACAGCAAAAATTACGTCGGGTTGTTCCTTTTCTATGGAGGCTATCATTTCAGTAAAATTTGTTTGCTTATAATCTATCGGCCCCACATTAAATCTCAAGATATCGCCACCAGCTGTCTGAAATCCTTCTGCAAATGCTGCGCTTAGGTGATATCCACCGTCGTACGCAGATGCCAAAAACGAAGCCTTCTTTCCATAATTTTCTGCTGCATATAATCCTGCAGCATAAGCCGACTGCCAAAGATTTAACGTATAGTGCAGCGTATACGGATTTACCTGCTCATTTTTGATCACAGAAGCTCCTAAATCTACTCGAATCAATGGTTTTTTATAGCTGTTGAAAAGCGTGGTAAAGTCATCTATCAAGTTGTCTGCACAAAAACCAATGGCAAGATCGATAGTATCTTCTATTAAAAGCTTTTCACAGGTTTTTAATAGCGATTCTTCATTCGCCAACCCTGTCATCTCAATAATAAAATTAACATCCAGATCGGGTTTCGATGTGTTTAATGCCAATTTTAATCCTTGTAAGAAATCTTTTGCCAAGGTCGGAAACATGTCCGATTTTGGCAGTAATACGGCAATTTGTAACGTCATGAACCTATTAGTTTCTTGACGGAAAAATACCTGACAGGCAAATCACATAGTTCATCACCAAAAAGGGCTGCATATTGTTATGGGCCTGACCTCCACCTGTGTTGCCTATTTGCGAAGACACACCACCGAGCGCCGCTCCTGCAGTAGATTCTTCACTAAACGCGCCAGCATGGCTTGCTAAAAATTGACCATTATTTGCTGCTTCATCTCCACTTGCGGTATTTATGGCTACAGTTGTGCTTAAAGGGTGGGTATGATTAGGCATTTCCAATTGGGTAAGCGTGTGCGTTTCTTGGCCCGCTCGTTGTGCCAAAGGTCTATTCGATAATCCTGGTCCGTTTCCAAATCCTACGGCTACTCTTCCACGAAAATCTGGCAAGGCAAATGTGGTTCTACCATCACCGCCATAATTAGTTCCTAAGAGAGAAAATAAGGCTTGATTTTGTTGGATCGCTAATATCTGTCCTTGGCAATAGGCCCAATTTCTTGGTGCAAAATTTCCTGCAAACATCCAGATGACTGCTAAAGTTCCTTCCATAATAAATTGTATTTAGTGGTTAGTTATATTGAAATGTTGAATTGTATCGTTCTTGTGTTCAGAAAAGAAGATGAAGAAGGGAAAAGCTTGTCGCCCAACCGATTATTTTTCTCCCAATGATCACATCGTATATAAGCATCTTTCGCACCAAGAAGCAAGCTTGTAAATTGCTCTGAATCGCCATGCGAAACCTTAAAATTTACTTTGGCAGTTAGAGAGGCGTCCTTTTCAGGAAGGTCTGTCACAAATCGATAGCGTCCTTGGGCATCTGTATACATCTTTCCTCGGTGTCTATATTTCTTGCTACCTGGAGTTAAGTGCCATACTTCGACCAGTGTATTTTTTAACGGTAGCTTTCCAGAGCTGTCATATACTTTTCCGGTAACCACTAAATGCTTACCAAATACATTGGTTCTTAAATCTGTTTTTTCTTCTGTAAACGGATTATAACCTTCAATAGGGCTAGACTTAGTAAGAGCGCTTACAGATTGTGTAGAAAGGAGACTAAGACCACCTGTAGCTAATAGCGTTTTCTGCAGAAATGCTCTGCGGGGAGTATTTTTATGCATAATTTCAGTTAATTAGTTGATTTTAAAGATATAAAAAGAAAATGAGTTTTTAATAAATAATCGACAATCGGCGTCAATTGTAAGTTGAATATCCTTTTCTTCAGAAGTTTCTTTTGAAACCGCTAAAGATTTCATAATAAGTTTTATTTTAGGACGAACTTTTTATTAATGAACACGAAGACACTCGACTATTTTAAAAGACTTGAAGGTATTGCTACCATTCTTTTCAGTAAAGAAATAGAAGATTGCGAATTGCAAGAGGCAATTAAATCGTACGATTTGCTTTTGCGAGAACTTTCACCCTTAAACTTCGATAGTCCTGAACAACAACAGAATTTAGAACTAAAAAGCGGTGTTGCCATCGCATCTAAATGGGCGGCTTCATGTGCCCAGGACACATATAGAACGAAGCGATTCTGCCAGGGAATTTACAACGCAGTGACAGATCTATTGATTAAGCGCAACAAACCAGTAGAAATTTTATACGCCGGCACGGGGCCGTTCGCGACCTTGGCACTACCCTTACTGACGAAGTTTTCTTCGGAAGAAATTCAACTTACACTTCTTGAAGTAAACCCTGCAAGCCATCAATCTGCTTTTAAAATTATTGAAAAACTAGGGCTGCAGCGTTTCATAAAAGAAGCTATACAATGTGATGCCACTAAAATTAATTTAGTACACCCGGAAACTATTGATATTATTGTGGTTGAATGTTTGCAGCACGCATTAGCGCGAGAACCACAAGTAGAAATCACCGAAAATTTGGTTAAACAAACCAGTAAAGATGTTATTTTAATTCCAGAACAAATAGACCTGGCAATAGCTGTGTGTTCGAACCAAAAATTAGGGGAATCAAAAAGTACCGACGATAACGATATTTCAAATTTTGAATTTACCGAACGCGTATTCAGCTTAAACAAAGATCTATTTTTAAATAAACAATCGTTTCAAAACCCTAGAATTTCGTTTACACCCAAAACGGTTTTACTTCCTAAAGCGTTTAATAACACTCAGATTACTCTTGCTATAACTACAACGATAAAAATTTACAAAGAAGAAATAGTAAGTCGCTCTGAAAGCGGACTCACAGCTCCGTTATATGTGGGGGTGTTTGATGGGAAAAAAGAATTTAACCAGCTAATTGCAACCTATATAACAGGCACATCGCCGCATCTTGAAGTTTTAGTCAACTAAAAAAGGGACAAAACAGCTGTCTTGTCCCTTAAATTTTAATAATAAGTACGCTTAGTTTCTAGATGGAAATATTCCGACCATCGCAATACATACGTTTATCCCTAAAAACGGATTCCGAGTGTTATACGGCTGATTTCCACCAACGTTTTGTGACGTTACTCCGCCTAAATGTGCATTGGCAGTCGATTCTTCAGAAAATCCTCCTGCATGGCTTGCAATAAAAGAAGTTGGATTAGCCTCGTCTCCAGCTCCTGAATTTACAGCAACTTGCACCGAATGTGCATGCGATGGCATTTGTTGCGTAGTTAGGGTGTGTGTGTAATTTCCTCCTTTTTCACCCCATGTAATATTGTCTAGTCCAGGACCTTGTCCCATGCCAACAATAGATCTGCTGCGTAAATCAGGTAAACCGAAGGTTGTTCTTCCGTCTCCTCCAAAAGTAGTTCCCAATAATGAAAAAAGAGCCGTCCACTGAGATATTGGTAATAGTTGTCCTTCACATTTTGACCAACCTCGTGGTGCAAAATTAAATCCGAATGCTTGTATTTGTCCTAAAAATGGTTCCATAATATATTATAATTTAGTTGGTTAATATTAGGGCTAAACTACAATTACCTAAATGAATGTACTATACGTAAAAACACGTATATTTCTGAAAATGTGTAAATTATAAAGATTTAAGCCACTCCCTCTACGGTAAGGTAGGTAGTAACCCAAACGATTATTGAAGAAATTGTGATGCCAATGGCATTGGCCCAAAAAGCTTTGCTACGCTCAATTTTAAAGATATAGGCCGCAATGGTACCTGCATATACTCCAGTACCAGGGAGCGGTATTGAAACAAAAAAAATGAGTCCCCAAAAACCGTATTTTTCAATCTTGTTTCCAGAACCTGTTTTGGCTCTTCGGGCTACCCAAATAGCAGCTTTTTTATAAAAGCGCCATCGCAATAGTGAAGAATTCACGTATTTCAGGAAAAACAACATAATTGGGAACACCATTATATTGGCTCCAAGGCAGATAACAAACACAAAGAACGGATTCAGACCGTTTGCAATTCCGTACGGAATGCCCACTTTAGCCTCTCCAAATGGAGAAAGACTCCATAAAATCGCTATGATTGTTTCTTTTATCAACCTTTCAAATTTAGTTTTGCAAAACTACGCTTTCCATGGTCTATCACAACCCGTTTGTTCTTAAATATTTTGTAAAAAATAGATTGATTCTTTGCTTCTTCGTAATTTATGATTCTAAACTTCACTATTATGGAAAACTGGCTCTATGCAAATCAAACTATCATTATAAAAAGTTCTGTTTCGGTGGTTGCAATATTTGTGATCATTCTCATCTACTCGCGCATTTTCGGTTTACGCACCTTTGCTAAAATGACCAGCATCGATTTTGCTACTACGATTGCCATGGGTTCTATTTTTGCAGATGTAATTGGAAGCACAGATTATTCAATTTTAAAAGGAGGCGTAGCACTTTTTCTTATTATTCTATTGCAAACATTGTATTCTTTTTTTATTCGGAAATCGAGCACCTTTCAAAATGTGGCTACCAATACGCCCATCTTGCTCATGAGAGATGGAACTGTTCTGCACCAAAATTTATCGAAAGCCAATGTGAGCATTTCAGATTTATATGCTAAGTTGAGGGAAGCGAACGTGATTGAGTTTTCTGAAGTTCGTGCCGTTGTATTTGAAGTTACAGGAGATATTTCAGTATTGCATACCAGAGGGGACGAACCACTTGCTGAAGAACTTTTACAGGGAGTTACCCGCTAAAAAGCATAACTATATTTAAGTCCGCCACCAAAATTTGTTTCAATAACGCTCGATGTATCCAATCCTAATATTAGTGTGAAAGAACCAAATGACTCTGTTGGGTAGGTGGATTCAAGAAAGTGGTGCGTGGTTGTGACAGGCTCAGGAAATGGGTTGATAAAGCGTCCGAAACTTTTGGCTATAGACGATTTCAAAAGCCATAGTACAGATTTATATTGTCCTGCGAGCCCAAAATGATGTACAGCTACTCTATTACTGATAATAGCGATAGTGCTTTCGTCAAGCTCTAAGGTAGGGTCATTTAAAATAAATGGAAAACCAATGATTTCTCCTTCGTAGCTATATCCACTTCTATATATTCGATTACCAAAATAATTGTCCTGCCCAACCCCAAACGAGCCGCTTTGATCTTTGGTTGTGGTAAATTCATACAAAACACCCGAAATAAAATTTGAATTGTTTGGCTGCCAATATACTCCCCACACACCATCTGGAAAGTTTGCCAAGCGTGTCCCGCTTCCGTCTTCAAAAGGATGTTCATGATACCAGGAAATAGCACCAAATTTGGCTTTCCAATTATATTCTAAAAGGTAGGATCCTATATGGTTCCCTACTGCATTGAGCCCCTCATTCACTTCGCCAGATTCTTGAGCTTCTTTTGCAAAAAACACATCAATAAAAGCTTCAATATCATTGGGAAGTTCTCCAAATTGTGGTGAAGTTCCTGCCCATTGTGCTACATGCTGAATCTTTGAAGTTATAGAAGTCCGGTCATTCAACTGAGTAATGAGGGCTAAATGTTTATAATGTAAGCGGGTATCCTTTACAAAACGGTCGTCATTCAATTGGTAGTGCGCTATAGAGGCATCTATCGAAAAGGTATTGTTTATCCGTAAGGGCTTACTAGTAGCCAATTTCAAACCTGGCAATGGTCTGTGGTTACGTGACCAAAGAAAATTTTGGTTGGTACTTGACAGTCCTTGAGCCACCTCAGGATTTTCTTTGGCGCCTGCAGTGACACGAAGCCATGTGTTCTTAAATTCTATGAAAAGTTCTTTTCGCTGTAGTTCGTCTGAAACGTCATTTCTATAAAATGTACTTCCCTTAAACTGAACCGAACTGCTATCGGTGAGTTTATATGTTGTAAAAATTTCTGCAGTACCATTAACATTACTTCGCGCACCGAGTTCTCTAGACTGGTTGGCATACATCCACAATGGTAATTCATTTTGAGATGAGGCATAACCAGCAGCCTCTAGCATACCCCCAAACGAAATATTTTCTTGGGCAATAGTGACAGCCGAAATTGCTAACAAGACAATTAAGGATAGATATTTCATGATTAGGATTTTCCGAAGATTCGCTTCCAGAATGAAACTTGTTCATTCGAATAAGAATAACCGTACTTATTCCCGTATCCGAAGTTATTTATCGATACATTATTAAGAACTACTGCTACATTGCTCAACCTTCCTTCGGCAATAGCATCGTCTAAGAACGCTAGCAGCCTTTTATCTGTAACACCTGCACGAACTACATACAACGTTAAATCTGCGAGTTTATTAATCAGTAAGGTATCGGTCACCAGCATTGCTGGAGCGGTATCTACAATAACAAAATCATAGTGCTGTTCTATTTCAGCAAAGAAATCTTTGGTTCGTTGTTGTAAAAGAAGCTCAGCGGGGTTGGGCGGAATTGCACCCGAAAGCACTAGATCCAAGTTTTCATTAAAATCGCTTTGTACCACAATATCCTTTACAGTTACCGAATTGTCAACAATATACTCTGTGAGACCTCTTCGGTTAATTTCACCGGGTTTAAGGTATCTGTGGAGTTGCGGATTTCTAATATCTGCACCAATTAAAGCTACCTTTTTCCCAGTTAGCGCCAGGGTGAGTGCAAAATTGAAGGCTACAAAAGTCTTACCTTCTCCTTTTATTGTTGAGGTTACAAATATTCGCTTCGATTGCTCTTCATTACCCAATTTATACTGTACATTCGTACGCAAGATTCGGAAAGATTCTGCCAAAATACTACGGTCGTTGGTTTGTACCAGTTCGCTGTCTCCTTTATCCAGCTTCGGAATTTCCCCCAGCATATTTACCCTTGGTAATTCAGATTCGACATCCCTTCTACTCTTAACTTTTGTATTTAGCAAATCTGAAATATAAATTACTAAGAAGGGTATGAGTAATCCGAACACAATAGCTGCAATGTAATAGAGCATTTTCTTGGGAGCAACAGGCGCCTTACTACTATAAGCATTATCGATAACCTTGGCCTTTGGTGAGGTAACAGCAAGCGAAATAGAAGCCTCTTCTCTTTGTTGAAGCAAAAACAGGTACAATTGTTCTTTGATTGTTTGTTGTCTTTCAATACCACGAAACAACTTTTCTTTGGTGGGCACTTGTGAAATCTTAGAGTTCAATGCCGATTGCTGGTAATTCAAATCACGTAACGCTACTTTTAGTCCGTTAGCAGTATTCTTTAAGCTTCCTAAAATCCCCTCGCGTATTTGTGCAATCTGGTTATTCACATTTACTACCACGGGGTTTTGTGCCGTACTGTTTTTAAGCAGACGGTTCCGCTCTAATATGAGTTGGTTGTAATTACTAACTGAATTGGCAAGCTCCTCACCTTCTAATCCGATATTGGCAGGCAGTAAATCGTTAGCAGACGCATTTTGCATGTAATCTACCATAGTGTTGGCAAGCTCCAGTTGTGTGCCAACATCAAGTTGTTTTTTATTAAAATCGCTTGCATTCTCCAGAATAATCTGTGCTTCGGTCTCAATATCTGTAAGACGGTTGTTACTCTTAAAAACTTCTTTGTTACGCTCTACCGAATCCAGTTCACGGGTGATGATATCTAGGCGGTCATCTATAAAATTCGATGTCTTTTGGGCTATCTGATTTTTATCGTTTATCGCATCTTTGTTATACTGAAAGATAAGCTCATTAATAAAATCTTCAGCTTTTTTTCGAACAGGAGAACGCATGGTTAGTTTCACCACGTTACTGAAATTTTTCTCATTTACCACATCAAATTTTCCGCGGTATGCTAAGGCAATAGCATCTATCGGGTGATAGGTTACCGAAATGGTGCTACCAATAAATTCTGAAAAAGGCATGCTATTATCTAACACGGGAATCACAATAATTTCGCCGAAAGGCAATGTAATACGCTCGCCAAAAACTGATTGCTTTGAAAAGGTCTTATTTTCATCTGAAACTGTAAATTCCCTATCAGAAATCAGTTTGAAAAAAAGTTTAGGAATACGATTCGTCTTTAAGCTGTCGTTGAAATTTATAAACTGAACCACAAATGGGCGTTGTTCATAATTTTCAGAGGTTATTATAGTACCTATAGTTTCATAGGTAATATTGAGTTTTAATTTTTTTACTGTTTCAGTCACAATTCGTTTCGAACGGAAGATTTCCAATTCATCTTCTATCATGTTCTTTCGAAAACCAGTAAATCCTACAGCCCCAGAGAATGGCGACAGATTCCCTAAATCTCCACCACTGCTGTCATCTTTAATCACAATTGTGGCCTGTGTGCTGTATAATGGAATCGTATATCGAAGGTAAACGTATGCCCCTACCAGTGCGATTGTAATGGCAATCACAAAAAAATACCAATATCGAACATATTTTAGTAAGTATTCTTTAATACTCACGTCATTGTTTTCAGAATGTGTTTTTGGCAACTCCATACAATTATCGGGTTAATAAGATCACTGCACTCAGTATTATGGTGGCCACTGAGAGCAAGGCAGGTACATCTGGAATAAATCCTGATTTTTTCACACCTTTCAGACTGGGTTGTACGTACACAACGTCGTTTTGCTTTAAAAAATAATACGGACTTGCAAAAAGATCTGTTTTTGTAAAATCAATTCGAGTAACTTGTTGGGAGCCGTCGACTTCTCGTATAATGACCACATCTTCCCGATTACCATCATTTGTAAAATCACCAGCTAAACCAATGGCTTGCGGTATTGTAACACGCTCATCTTTAATGGTGTAAACTCCCGGATTCGCAACTTCACCCAATACGGTGATCTTAAAATTGATGATACGTACATCTACCACCACACCTTTTACATATTCAGAAAGCTTATCGGTGAGCAGTTCAATTACTTCTTTACGTGTTTTTCCTGCAACCATTACTTTGCCAAGCCCAGGATACTGCACACTTCCGTCAGAACCTACCAAATAGCCTTGTAATTGTTCATCGGTATTATTATTTTCTATTCCAATATTCCGCTTATACGGTTTTAGCACTTCTTCGCTTGCAGCAGAAACAGAAATGAAGAGGATATCATTTGCAGTAATTTCAGGTTCAAAATAACGTGACGATTCTTTAGCGCTCAAAGTATCGGCATCTTGGAAATAGAGGATTTCTTTTTTAGTGGCACAAGAGGCTAAACAACAAGCCAACACTAGTATAGAGATGAGTTTTTTCATAATCGATGCAAATATAAGGTTATTAAGAGAGTCGCCCTATATTTTTGTCAACGCTTTATTTTTTGGATCATCCAAACTCTCGAAAGTAGAATTCTCACTCTTAAATTCGGGTACCATTTCCTTTAACATTCGAACCACCTTCTGATCTTCTTGTTTGGTTGCCGTACGAATGATTTCTTCGGCCTTTTCTTTTATTTCAGCAAAATTGCCCGCAGGCATCGTAGAAATCATGATCTTTGGATGGTGTGTAGGCAATACCGTAGAGGTATCGTTTAGCAACTCTTCGTAAAGTTTTTCACCAGGACGCAACCCTGTTATCTTAATATCGATATCTTCATAAGGTTCCAGACCCGAAAGGCGAATCATTCGCTTGGCCAAATCGATAATACGAACTGGCTCTCCCATATCAAATACGTAAATCTCACCTCCTTTTCCCATGGTCCCAGCTTGCATCACCAACTGGCAGGCTTCTGGAATGGTCATGAAGTACCGAATAATATCTTTATGGGTAACCGTTACAGGGCCGCCTTGTGCAATCTGTTTTCTGAAATGTGGTATCACAGAACCACTAGAACCCAGTACATTTCCAAATCGGGTGGTAATAAATTTTGTTGAAATTTCTGACTCGTTCTGTAATGATTGCACATACATTTCTGCCGCACGCTTTGAAGCTCCCATCACATTTGTAGGGTTTACAGCCTTATCTGTAGAAACCATCACAAAACGATCGATGTTGTTTGAAATCGACTGAAAGCAAAGGTTAATTGTACCTAACAAATTCACGTAAATGGCCTCGTGCGGATTCCTTTCTATTAGTGGTACATGCTTATAGGCAGCTGCATGATAGATAATGTTGAAACTGTATTTTTTAAACATGAGTTCCAACCGATACATATTACTTATATCGGCTAACTCTGTTATAAAATTGAAATCGGGATAATTAAGTCTGAGAGAGAGTTCTAATTCGTGCAGCGCAGACTCTGCCTGGTCTAGAACTACAACTAAAGAAGGTTTAAAAGTGGCTAATTGTTGTACTATTTCACTCCCAATAGAACCCGCCCCCCCAGTCACTAATACCGTTTTTCCCTGTAAATCGGCTGCCAAGGTCTTGTCTTCTATTTTTATAGGACTCCGTTCTAACAAGTCTTCAATCTGAAGTGGTTTTATTTGGTTGGTAATATCTTCCTTCTTTTTCCAGTTCTGGAGATTGGGAACATTCAATATTTCTACTCCTGCATTGAGGCATTTCTCAACAATTTCATTTTTTTCCTTTCCAGAGAAAGAATCACTCATAAGGAGCACGCCTTCGGCTTCCAATTTTTGGAGACTTTCAGCAAGGTTAGAAGAAGAAACCACAGGTTTTCCCAAAATTTGGACACGTTTAGACGATATCTGTTGGGTTAAAAAGCCTACCAACGTATACGGTAAATCTGATTCTGTTATCATTCCTTTTGCCAAGGAAATCGTAGCATCGTCTATACCAATGATTGCAATTTTTTTCTTTCCTTCACTGTTTGCAGCATTTCGTAAAAAAGTGTAACTCTCTTTTACTGAAATTCGAAACAATAACATGAAGGTAAACGACGCAAACATATACAACAACAAGAAGGTTGTCAAGAATACTTTTTGATCGGTAACGGCACTATAAATTGTATTGAACAAAACAATCAACGCAAAGGTTGAAACAGCAGTTAAAGCCAATTTTAAGATGTCTGTGAATGTAGAGTGGCGAATGATTCCTGAGTAACTTTTAAATACAAAAAAGAAAAGCAAGGTTACTGATAACACCATCACCATTTGCAAAGGGATAGTCAGAACGTCATGAAAAGCGATCCGAGTACCACTCAATATAAAATATGACATTATGAGGGCGAAGCCACACAGGAGTACGTCAATGAGTACGACGATCCATCGAGGTAAGTACCGTTGGTCTAACAGACGTAATTTATTATCACCAACGAATAGTTTGTTAAGTATTTTAGAAGAATTATTCACGAGGTTTGTTGGGTATATTCAAATATACGAAATATCTAAACGAAGCGTTTTAATTTTGATGCTATTCGCTGTTTTTCAGAAGCTGACAAATTAGACCCTGACGGTAAACATAAACCGTTGTGAAACAAATTTTCGGCTATCTTGTTTCCGTAGTAGGGAGCGTCCTTAAATACCGGCTGTAAATGCATTGGTTTCCACAGAGGGCGTGATTCAATTTCATCTTCAGCAAGAGCATTCCTTATATCTTCCGTAGAAAAATCGACCGTTTCAGCATCTAGTGTAATACAACTTAACCAATGATTCGAAAAATAATCTGTAGACGGCGCTTCAAATACTGTAATGCCCGCACTTTTACTAAACATATTTTTATAGAAGGCATGCATTTCCCTTCGCAATACTATATGGTCATCTAACACTTCCATTTGGCCACGGCCAATACCCGCGCAAATATTGCTAAGCCTGTAATTGTACCCAATGGTAGAATGCTGATAATGAGGAGCTTCATCTCTTGCTTGGGTAGCCAAATAAATGGCACGCTCTTTAACCTTAGCATCGTTTGTTACTAGCGCTCCCCCACCCGATGTCGTGATAATTTTGTTCCCATTAAAGCTTAAAATTCCAATCTTTCCAAACGTACCACAAGCTGTGCCTTTATAGGTACTTCCGAGTGCTTCAGCGCTGTCTTCTATGATGGGTATTCCGTAGGTCTCAGAAATTTTGTGGATTGCCTCAACTTGATACGGCATACCATACAGGTGTACTGCAATAATGGCTTTGGGCTTGGTTCCTTGCGCTATTCGGTCTTTAATAGCTGTTTCAAGGTGGGTCGGACAAATATTCCAGGTAGTGGATTCACTATCTATAAAAACTGGAGTTGCCCCTTGATATACAATTGGGTTGGCAGAGGCCGAAAAGGTGAATGTTTGGCATAATACTTCATCTCCTTCCGAAACACCCAAGAGAATCAGCGCCATATGAATGGCTGCTGTTCCAGAACTGAGGGCTGCTACGTGGTTTCCTGCTCCCAAATACGTTTCAATAGCTTGTTCAAAACCAGATACGTTAGGACCTAGTGGTGCAATCCAATTGGTATCGAACGCCTCCTGCACATATTTTTGTTCGGTTCCGCCCATGTGGGGCGAAGAAAGATATATTCTGTTACTCATGGGTCATTTTAATAATTTTAGCCGGATTACCCACTACGGTAGCGCCGGCAGGCACATCTTTAATCACAACAGCACCCGCACCTACTGTAGCCCATTTCCCTACTGAAATATTAGGCAACAACACACTACCCGCACCTATTAACGCTCCTTCGCCTATATGGCATCCCCCTGAAATGGCAGCATTAATTGCAATATGGCAGTACTCTTCTACAACGGTATTATGACTTACTGTTGCATTGTTGTTCACGATGGTAAAATCGCCTAAATGAACTTCAGCATCAACCACGGCATTCGGCAACACTTGAACTCCTTTTCCCAATTTGGCTGAGGGATAGCAAACGGCAGCACTACTGATAAAAGTAGGACATTCGACATTGATTGTTCCCGCAATTTTTTTTCGAATCGCATTGTTCCCAACTGCAATTGCAGCAAAATGTTCTATGGGTGTATTGCCTTGCCGTAGTTTCACTTCAACGCCCAAAATTGAAGGAGTCTTAGGCGCCTTGTCTAATACAACGACAGGTTTAAACAGCGCTCCTTCGCGTATAAGTTCTATGAGTGCATAACAATGTCCGCCTCCCCCTAGAATTGCTATATTTTTCATTTTTCGGTTCCTTTAAAAGGTTCTGTGGTTACAGTTCCTTCGGTGTTGATATCCTTTCGGCCAACTACCTTAAGGAAGGTATGTAACAAGATTTTTAAATCTAGCGCAAAATTAAGTCTTTCTACGTAGTACACATCCATTTCAAACTTTTTTTCCCAAGAAATCGCATTACGACCGTTTACTTGTGCCCAACCAGTAATACCAGGCTTTACGAGATGCCGTTTGCGCTGTTCTGGGGTGTACAATGGCAAATATTGGGGTAATAATGGGCGTGGTCCTACCAAACTCATATCACCAATAAGTACATTGATAAGCTGTGGGATCTCATCGATAGAACTGCTACGAACCAGCTTGCCAAAGGTCGTTAGGCGTGCTGCATCTGGCAACAGATTGCCTTGGGCATCTGTAGAATTAGACATGGTTCTAAATTTATAGATAGAGAAAATGCGCTCGTTCTTCCCGGGACGTCGCTGCACAAAAAACGGATTCCCTTTATTGACCACAGCCAAGACAATGGTTGTGATAAGAAAAACTGGTAATAACAACACAAAAATGAACAGTGCTGTTACAAAATCACCTATAGGCTTTACAAGAGTTTTATACACGTTACTTTTTTAAATTAGTAGCAATTAATGTGGTGTATTCTTCATGAATGAGCTGCCACATCTGTTTACGTCCGTATCGTTTTACAATACTACTTCGCGCATTCGATTTCAATATTGCATATTTCTCTTTATTTGAAACCATTTCAAGCATGCTATGGTACAGCATCTCAGTGTTTTTGGGCTCCACTATCGTGCCGTTTTTACCTTCTTTTATAATTTCATTACAGCCGTTAATGTTGCTCACAATAGCGGGAAGGTGCATTGCACCAGCCTGCATCACCACATTTGGGAAGCCCTCCCGATAACTCGGGAATACCAACGCATCGCTTATTGCAAGAAATGGGCGTACGTCGGTCTGGTAGCCTACTGAAATAATTTTATCATGGCTTTCTATATGGGTTTTAGTAGCTTCTGAAACCGGGTCCAAATCATTTTCGAAAGGGCCTACTAAGAGCAAAGACGTGTCTGTAATCTCTTTTTGCAGGTTTACAAACGCTTCCACTAGCTCGTTGATCCCTTTATCCCGTACAATTCTCCCAACAAATACGTATACAAAATCTTCTGCAGGTATTCTTAGTTCATTTCTTTTCTGAAGGTTCCGTTCGGGCGTAAACGCTTCCGCAGAAAAATAATTAGTATCTATACCGTTCGAGCTTCCGTTACCTAAAACTTTCAATTTTGAAGCGGGAGCAAATTTTTCAGCTAATATGATTTGCAATAAGCCTTGCGAGTTGGGATACACCCCTGTCGCAAACCGATATGTCAACTTTTCAACCCAATTCAGCACCCAACGTTTAAATCCGTTAGCTTCCAACAACGGCAGACCAGCCACCGTATGCAATCTATGCGGCACCTTTGCAAAATAAGCCGCCATCATCCCTACTATACCTGCTTTTGGCGTATGTGTGTGCACGATATTGGGGCGTTCCTTTCTCAAATATTTGTAGAGCCGATAAACCGCTTTTATATCCTTGAAGGGGGTAATCTCCCGTGTTAACGGTACATGATACGTTTGAACCCCTTCGTTAGCGCCATAACGTTCTAGCCTTTCCTTTTCGGCGGAAATCGCCGTCACTTCAAAAAACTGCTGCATGTAGCCCAACTGGCCTTCTAGAAGTTTTTCTAAGGAAAGCGGGATAGTGGTCATGCGAATTAATTTCGGTTTCATTGAGAAATTGATTTCATGGTAGCAGATTCAAATCCGTATCTACGATTTAACGATTGGTGGTGTTGCAATATTTCTTCAAGATATGTCAGGTTTTCCTGTAAGTTCGTCCCAAAATTATGAGGGTGCCACCATAAGTGATAGGACTCCCCTTTTTTGGCTGCGATTGTCATTTCATTAAGCACCCGTCTTTTTTTCATGGGTTGCAAAAGTTTTTCCTTTGTTCTATACGGGCGTAAAAACCTACTTGCAGGAGCTAAGATGGGGTCATTCGACATTTTGATTTCATCGGGTGCAAAAGACAAACGTTTGCTTATAGGAATAAGTGTATCAAATGCTCTAATTAAAGGAATCAACGTATGCTTTTGTTTCCAAAACCAAACATCGGGATTGGTACGTACTACCTTAATACCCGCTGCTTTTACAACATCTAAATAATCTTTATTGAATTGATTTCGCGGAAATACAAGTGATTCTAAGGTAATATCATAATTTTCTTTTGCAATGGCCTGAGCCGATTTTAAATCGGCAGAAAACTCTTCAACCGATTGTCCGCTCTCATTACAATAATAGTGCGAAAAAGTATGTGTTGCTAGCTCTTGGAGCGGTGTGGCAATAATCTGGGTAATTAACGAACTAGCATAATGAAAAGGATCATCCTTCTCATTGGCTCCAACACAGAGATCATCAACCAAACGATGATAATTCAATTTTTGATTGTCATAACTGGGTTTTTGATTCGGACTGAACTTTTTGAGCTGGTCTTTATTTTTTGCAAATAAAAACCCTACCGTTGCCCATGTAGCTGCAATTTCATATACTTCAAAAAGTGCTAGCATTTTAGGAATGCCTTTTCGGGTATTATCGAAATAATCTGCCATTTCTTTAACATCCCATCTTTCTGCAGCACCCCAATGGAGTTCAAAATCGAGCGATATATATAATTTACCTGTTTTCATTATACGGTGTCAGAGTCTGAATAACTGATGTACCAATTCTCTCTCTTTTTTATTAGTGGTGTAGTTATAGAAAGACTGCGAAAACCAATATGTAATGTTATGGGGCGTAATTTTTCTATAAATGTCATAAAACGCTGTTTTTTAAAAGCTCTATAATTAGGCGCATGTTTAAAGCACCATGCTAAACATACGTCTGTCTTCTTGTCTATCATTTTATTTGTTGCCAATTGTAACAGCTGCGCTCCAACGCTTTCTTCTTCTCGATGGTACAAAAGTTCCATAATATAGCCAACAGATCCACCATGCTTTTCCTTAATAGCAAAAACGACGAAACCAACTAAAACTTCTTGATCATAATATCCATAAATTTTGTAATCTTCATTCGGTTTTTCAAAATATCTCCAATTAAGATACTTTGCATCCCGCTGCACGGCTACATCTATTTGAGACGAAAAAGAATTCCACAACAAGGTTGCGTCATCATCAAATCGTTCAATTTTTTTTATTGTTGCATTTTTAGGTAACCGGGGTGTTTTCTTTCTAAAAAGACCGATATCGAATAAAGAGCCCAATTTTTGACCTACTATTTTTTTTGCGAAAAACCCACTTCGTAGTGGTTTTATGATAAATGGCATTGGATCGAGCAATTCCCAATCTAATTTATTAGTAAAACCGTGAACTGATTTATCATTCGGAAAAGCGTACGTAAACGCATACTTTTCTTCTTCAAGTTTTTGATATAAGGTAGTACCCGCCGTCTTAAAAAGTCCTTGTCCGTAATGTTCACTATCGGTGAGTAAATCTATCGTCTGACAAGCCAATTGTGTCGTATTTCCTACTTTAAAAACTAAATTAATAGTAGCAATGATGGCTACTAACTCGTTATTTTTGTCGAATGTTTGAAGAATTTTAGAAGATGATGCTGGGTTTTTGAAGTGTATCCACATGAGTTGGTCCATATTCTTTTCGGAACCATTTCGTAAAAACAACTCCCTGTATGCTGAAAGTTCTTCAGGGGTGGTTAAATATTGCTGCGTATATTCATTCTTCATGAGCCTTTGTTATAGTAGTTCGTTGTACAATTTAATATGTGAATCGACCATAGTATCTAAACTGTACTTTTGGGCGCGTTTTATGCATAAGGTAGTGGTTTCTAGATAATGTTTTTCATCTGATAAGAGCAAATTGATTTTATTCGCCAAATCGATTTCGTTTCGATGTTCAAAAAGAATTCCGGCTCCGTGCACTAAGGTCTTCAAACCTGAAACATTAGCTGCAACCAAAGGAATTCCTGCAGCCATGGCTTCAACGCCAGACAACGAGAGTCCTTCGTAATGAGACGAAAGCACCGCTACGTGGGCAGTTTTAAGAATTTGCTGAATGTCTATACGCTCTCCTAAAAATGTAACTTTGTCTTCTATCTCTAAAGATTGTGCCAAGTTCTCTAATTTCAAGCGAAGTGGCCCCTTGCCTACCAACAACAATTGTACTGGAAAAATAACATATGGAATACTTTTCAGCAAGGTCTCTTGGTCTTTTTGTCTTGTAAATGCTGCAACCTGAACAATTGTCCATACCTCGTCACTGTCATTTTCAAAAAGCTTTGAATGTGCTGTCTCTATTGTGTTGAAATGCTCCAAATTAACACCATTTGTAATGGTTGTAAACTTTTTATTTTTCACCTGAAGATACTCTTTCAGAAACAGTTTTACTTCAGTTGAAACCGTAATGATTTTAGCATATCTGCTATACACAAAACGGTCTATCCATTTAAATATAAATAAGTTACGCCTTCTATTGGTAGTGTTATGTTCTGTAAATACTAACTTGGTGCTTGAAAAAGAACAAAGTTTAGCAAAAACAACCCAATATAAGGCTGGGAACAGATGAACATGAATGATATCATACTTTCTTACGTATGGAATCAACCTAAAAATTAAAAAAGGATTATAAACACTTCCAGTTGAAACTTTATGAATGGCACAGCATTCGTCACGTTCTAATGACGTTAAGAAAGATGTGTTTTCGCCATTCAATAACAATAATGAAATGTCAATTCCTTTTTCTACAAATTTAGGCAACGCATCGAGGACCAGCTTTTCAGCTCCTCCGGTATCAAGACTGTTTATGGCAATTAATACTTTCAAGGTTACTTCGATTACATTTTAGGAATTTCAAATTCACGTTTTACTGCATCAAATTTTCCATTAGCAGACAATGGGATTTCATCAACACTATGAACCACAATGTGGATATCTTTCCCAAGACGTTCATTTAAATTTTGAATCAATTTCGCTTCAATCGCTGCAGTATACGTATGGTCTACTATATTGTTTACCACAAGTTTTTCAGGAGACTGCTGTATCAGTTGGCTTTTTACAATACCTGTAATCCCTTTATAAGCTGTATCCATCCTACCTACGTAGCCTTTTTCTGGAGTCCAAAGCACATCATCTTCTCTTCCTACAATTTTTATAACCAATGGCATTTTACAGCCACAATCACATAAAACTTGCTTTTTTGGAAGAAGTACCGAATCGTTTATATTGTAGCGTAATAAAGGAGTTTTTAAATTTCTAAAAGAAGAAACTACCATTTTAGCTATGTTTCCCGGAGCGGCTGGATTATTCTCTGCGTCTAAGAATTCAAAAATACCACTGTCTAAATTAACATGTAAATTACCTGATGTACATTCAGTAATAAGCGGACTTCCCTCACTCGAGGCATATTGATTATAAACTTTACAGCCAAAGGCTTTTTCTATTGCTATACGCTGGTATGAGTAGAGTGTTTCAGCAGTTACAGCAATCGCTTTAGGTACAAAATTGAGGGTTGTATTTTGTGAAAGCACGTAATTGGCCAGCACATATAAAGCAGAAGGATATCCATCTAGAAATTCTGGCTTATACGTATTCAATTTTTTGATATACGCTGCACAATTGGTCGTGGTAAGGTGGTACGCAGACATATACAACTGTTTGTCGATGCGACTATATATCCAAAAAGGTGGTTTTTTAGCCGAAGGGTCTACTATGATACGACCCGAAAATCGAACCATCCGTTCATCGCCTGTAATTCCAATGGTATGGTGGAACCTGGACCAAAGCGCGAATCCGCGTGCCAAAGTCTCACTATCGAAATGGATTTCTGTAGGTGATCCAGAAGTTCCGCTTGTATATCCAATTTCAACCAAGGGTCTGTCAGGGTGCTGATTTACAATATCTTCCACCTTGTTTTTACGGTCTTCTTTTGTTAGTAATGGTAGTTGTTTTAGCACCCCAAATGGATTGCTAGCGCATTCTTTTTCTGAAATTTCCAGTGTTTCAAAAATAGTTTGATAATAAGGTACATGAGCTCGACATTCTAACAACAGCTTAGACAATTCATCATTTTGATAGGTCTTTATTTCGTCTATCGGAGCCAGCCAAAGACCTTTATAATGTGCTAAAAATTGATGGTATTGAGGTGTATAGCGTTTCCGTTTGTTTAGAAAAGATTTCACATTAAGTAATACAACCTTTATGAAGTAGGGAGCTTTACGATATAGTTTTTCCGAAAATGCCATTTATTTTAGTCTCTTTCTAAAAGTTGATTTGTATTTTTCTGGAGTTCTTCAAACCGCCATTTATTGTAATTTTTAGCACAATAATTGGCGATGACCAATACAGAAACCATAATCCAAAATTCACGCTTCCTTAAGTGGTAGGTATAAGACCAACTTAGAAGGCAACCCAACAAAAAAGGTAACATTGTCATGATGTAGTCTGAAAACGGGTTTTCCTTTTTATATTTTCCAATTTTAAACAATCGCAACAAAAAAATCATAAACAGTATATAGCCCATTGTACCAATAAGCCCCGTTTCCCCGAGCATTTTTAAATACGTACTATGCACCTCATGAGTAGAATATACTCCGTGAAAGGCTCCAATTCCTGAGCCAATAAAGGGCCTGTCTTCAAATGCCACAAACGCCGCACCAAAATTTTCTTGAATAAAATCATTATCGCTTTCATTGTTTACATTCTGAACAACGCGCGCATCAAATTTATAAGAAACGCGTTCAAATGTCTGCGGCATCAATGTTTCTAGGTTATTCCAGACCAATGCGAGCAGAACAATACCCACCGTTACTGCTATTAATGCCTTAATATTTCGTTTGTACAAAAGGTAAAAGACAACCCCTGTCAACAATCCGGCATAGGCTGCTATTTTTCCAGTCAAAAACAAAAAGATTAAAGAGAGAACAAATGTTATTGATAACGCAATTCTATTACTACGAGAGAGATACCTGTAGAGCTTAGAGAACCGTAATGGTATCAAAATACTCAACATAACTAAAAAATAAGCACCTGCCTGACCTGCATTACGAAATCCAGATAACGCTTCGCCGTCTACCCTTTTTGGAAATAACCTTGGTAATCCGATGGGGTCAGCAGCCAAGTCGTAAAACCCTAAAAAACTAGCTATAAGCAATGTATATATTAAAACAGGAAATAAGATGTCAAGCAAGTGGTCTTTAAAATGTTGAAACAACATTACCGACAATAAAATTAAGAACAACAAAATAAGACATTCTATAATTGTTGATTCTATGTTAAAAGAAAAGAACAAGGGCAAGAAAAAGCATAAAATAAGCAATAGCGCCATTTTATAGATACTGGATATTTTAGAAGCAGACACAAACCCCGTGAACAATATATTTATCCCGAACATCAACCCTATTAAACCGAATATATCAGAATACGTCAATCTAGAAAAAACTGGATGCGTACCAGGCTCTGCAATAGTTTGCGTGATAAATGACAAAAGGACGAATATGATAAAGAAAAGTCGCTTCATGACTCGAAAACAGCTTCAAATTGTAGCGCATGGGTTTTTCTGCTGAATATATCAATTTCTTGTGCTGGTAAAGGTTCGGCCAACTCGTTTTTATGAAATCGACCTACTAAATCATAAAATTTTTGTTCTAGGCTTTGAAATTCCTCAGTTTGAACATCAAAATTAACCCCGAGATTGAATTTTTCTATTATCGCAGAGGCTTCAGAGTTATATGGCGCAAAATTGAGTATTGGTCGTCGTGACGCTAGATACTCAAATAATTTTAGAGGCACGCTCGTATAATGTGTTACCTGATTTCCTACTATGAGCCATAACAAATGTGAATTAGCAAACAAGCGCAATACTTGAGACCTTGGTATTTTGCCTAAAAAATCGATACAGGAAAATGATTCATAATTTTTAGCTTCTTCGAGCAGGATGGGTTCAAAATTACCTGCAATCTTTACCACAACTTCGTCCTTTTTCAAAACGCCTTTTTTAATAGCACGATCTAACAATTTCAATAATGGTATGGGAGACCGAACACCTTTATAAAAACTTCCTGCGTAGGTGATGGAAAGTTTTTCATTTTCTAAAGTGTCAAAATTAAGGTATTTGTAATTATCTGTATCGTACCCGTTATATATGGTATAGAATTTTTTGGCATATTCATGATAATATTTTTTGTAATTGTTTTTCATGGTTTCAGAAACAAAAGTCACTTTGTCAGAATTTTTGATAACTTTCATTTCAAGTTTCTTATGTAAGCTAGATAACACACCTCTCTTCTGAGACCAATTTTCAAGGTAATGGTAATCCTCAAATTCTGCCACCCATCTTACATCGGGGCGCTTCTTTTTTATATAATTTCCTAAATTATGATTCGTTGCCAATGGGGAACTGGTAAATACGATATCGCAATTATCGATAATACTAGAATGCTCTTTTAAGTAACGAACCACTTGACCATACCAAAACACACCTTTGTCAGGAAATATTATAGAAGCTCCTAATGAAAATATTTTCTGCTTAATTTTGGTCAGGATAGTACTCTTTCGTTTCTTAACAGAAACTTCTGGAGTTCTAAATCCAGAGATCTTATTTAAGAACTTAGCGTCAATTTTAATTAACAATACGTCTGCCAATGCTTCATCAAAATTTGGATCATAGCCCAACGAACTATCAGCATTCGGGCAGGTAATTACCGTGACCTTGTACTTGCTCTTATCTAAATATTTGGCAAGTGTATACGGTCGCTGTACCGAAGGTGCATTAAACGGCGGATAACCATAGCTTACAATCAATATATTTTTTTTATTCTGTTGAGAAAAGTTATCCATAAATGTAAATTAGCAATATTAAAATTAATAGTGTGACAATAATTTTGTTTTTAAAAAATAGCTTTGGATAAAGACTCCATAGTCTTTCTTTCACGGTATAAATCAACCACATAAAACCATTAGTAATCAATGTTCCTACAACGATTCCCAGAAGACCGAAGAAATAGTATAACAAAATGGAAACTATTAAATTTATACCTAATAATACCAATGTGATATTTGTAACCATTTTTGTTTTCTCCTTCGCAGCTAATAAAACACCGTAGCTGTTATTTCGAAATAAACCAATTAGCAAATATGTTTTGAAAAGTACGACAGAATCTTCATACGCTTCACTATACACGAAATAGATGATTTCTTCTGCAAAGAAAAGTGCCAACAAAATCATAGGATACGTTATAAGCGAAACTTTTACAGAAGTATCCATCCATAGCCTTTTTGCCTGTAGTTCCTCTTTTTTGTCAATTAGTGCTACAACTCGAGGAAAAACCTGCTGTGCAAATGCTGCACTTACCATGGCAAATAATGGAATTTCAAAAGCACCAGCGGCAAATATTGCAAATATTGCATCATCATTGGTAACACTTACAATAAGCTTATCCAAATTATTACTGAATACACCTACAAAAGTGGCTAAGTACAATGGGAAACCATAGGTAATCATCTTCTTAATCTGCTCACCGTTCCATCTAAATTTCAGGAAATTGAATTTTAGAGCTCTGGCATAGAATAATGCTGGACACATAAAAATAAAGAAATAGAGCAACACTGAAAGTCCGACCAGTATAGATAAGTGTTCTCGAATAAGCAGCACACCTACAATTATAAAAACCATATTTATAATGGTGCTAATAAACGATAATTTGGTAAGTTTTTCTTCCCAACCTATATTAACATAGGTAAAGCGAAGTGTTTTGTTCAGCAGAAATGCAAATAGTGGTAGTGGAAACAATAACGAATACCCATAATACATCCCCAGATCGAAAAGACCAAAATAACTGAACAGGTTTAAAATTATTAAAACAGCGAGTAATACTGACGTAACGGCCAGTAGGAAACTAGTCGTACTTTCAAAATAACCATGGTCATCTTCATCTTTAGCTATAAAAAATTTGTAACCCTCTGGCAAACCGAAAGCAAGCAGCGGGATACCCAAATTCAGAAAAAAGAAAATTTCTTTCCATGCACCAAAATTTGCAACAGACAGTTCCTTGGAGAAAATAAAGTCGATAGCCACAAACAATCCGGCCACAAAACTTTGAGACAGGGCCAAGTGTAGCGGTTTTCGGATGCCGCTAAGGCCAAATTTGTCTAACAGATTATTTATTTTATTAAGCAAGCTTTTGCGAATGACATACTAAAAAAAGAGACAATGGTTAGCCAATTTTCAAAGTCTAAGTTATACCTGTTTGGGTTGAAGTTGAATTTTGCAAAAATAAAGATTTATAGTGCTATGAAACCCTTTTCACAATAAAATTTAGGTCTTATTCTTCTGTTGTTTTAAAGAACTGTTCTAATGCTTTCATTGTGGTGTCTGAAAGGATCATCTCCTCTTCTCCTTTTTTTACAATGGCCTTAAATATTCTTTGTTTGCTAGAACTCCCTAGAAATTTAGAAAAGTAATCTTTCAACACAGAATTGTATAGTTTGTTGTAGAGCGGTAACGCAATAACATTGTTGCTCCTATTTTTCTTCGGAATGTCGGTTGGTGCAATTGCCGAAATATCTAGAAATTTCCAAAGCAGCCCCCAATCCATTTCTGGGCCATAGGTCTGTTCAAAAGGCAACACCAGCACCTCTTTAAAATAATTCTTAAAACGGTACACCGCATCAGAATAACTGCTCATAGAAAGATAAGAATGCCATGGCAAATTATTAGCTTTATGTAAACGAAGTTCCTTCTTTAATTCCGTTTCAAAGGTTGTCGTAATTCTCCCCAATCCTTTGTCCATTTTATAATGTGAATAAGCACGTGCAATGGGCTCGCGCGTAAGGATGATAATTTTTGCCAGCGGATTGTAACTATAAATTTTTTCGGCTGCTTCAGGAGCATGCAAATAGCAGGTACTGCCTTCCGCAATCCACTTTTCTGAAGTAGCTCTGGAAAAAAGAAGGTTGTAATGCTCCAGATTTCTAACATGTGCTAGGTGCAATGGCTTTGGGAAGTCTGAATCGAAGTAATTTTCCACCGAAAAAAATCGAGAAGGCGAATACAAAGTACTTGGTAGTTGGTCTACAAAAAAATGTGGCTCTTTTATAGGCGAAACATAAATGTCAGGATGCTCATTTAAAATTTCCATAAACGAAGTGGTGCCCGCCCGCATTGCGCCCACAACAAATAAATTAGTTTTTCGTTTTTTCATGAACTAATATTTCTTTTTAACCAGCGATACAATGGCGACAGCGGAATAAATGATGGTATTCGCAAAAGCCACATATCGCTGGGGGTTAGCAAAGATTTGACCTGTTGCTCTAATACCGATTTTTCTATTGTTGAATAATGTTTTTTATTTTTTAGAAATGAAAATACAATAAACCGACGGTAATATTTTTTAAAAGTTACTTTTTGCTCTGCTGAAATTTTCACATTTACTTCTTTGATCGTTGCCACCAGCTGATGAAAGTCTTTTTCAGACAACTGCTTTGACGATGCAGAATGTTTGTTTTGTTTGTTATAAAAGGCCAACGGACTGTTTAAAAATAACACGGAATTGGAAACAGCGAGACGCATCCATAATTCATGGTCTTCGTGCATTTCCATGCCAATTTTGAATGGAGCTTCGGTTTTAAAAAGGCTTCGGTTAAATATGGTACTACAGGTGTGCATTGATGGCAACCCCTCTGAAATTACCTGAAAATGGTCTAACGCGCCTACTTCTCCCTTTTTTGGTAAGAATTTATGCAGGTACCGTTGTTCATATGTTTGAAATACATGGGTTCTGCTTGTGGCGATAATAGCGTGTTCGGAAAATTGCTCAATCAGCGTAGCCATCACTCTAAGGAAGCTGTCATCCCACCAATCGTCTGCATCCAAAAAGGCTATCCATTGGTATTGGGCGTGTTTAAGACCAATATTTCGTGCTGCTGAAACACCCGCATTCTCAGTAGAGATAATTCTAATCCTCGAATCGGAACATGTAGCAACCGCTTCTAAAGAACTGTCTGTACTGCCATCGTTAATAATTAATACTTCAAAATTTTCGTACTGCTGTTGCAATACACTCTGGAGGGTTCTGCCAATAGTGTGCTGCTTGTTGTATAATGGAATAACAATTGAAAACATACGCTATGACTTTGGATGCACGAGTGTATTATAAAACTTTTTAACAGCTATTGAAATCAAGAATAGCAAGAATACAGAAGCGACCATTCTAACAAAAAATAATTTAACAGAAAGGTTGACGGCAATAAATATGGCTATAAGTAATAGTAATGGAAAAAGCCAACCAGAAAAAAACATCTGTCTAGGTGTGATTTTTTTATAGATATAAAAAGGCACTGCAATCATTGTATTTAGAAGATAGGCCGAGCAAAATGCAATGGCAAAACCTATAGCACCTAAATGTTGCACAAAATAAAATACTACAAATAAAATAACAGCCCAGAGCAGCATACTGAAAGCACTATACCACATTTTATTTTGTCGGATGAGATCTCTAGAAATGCCCTGTTTAAAGGAAAAGCTAAGGGTTGAAACAATTGATAATGCTATCACTACCTCAATGACTTCTTCTGGATATTCTGAGCCGAGCAGCCACGAACCGAGCTCAGGAAACAGCAACAAAGGCAACGACACCGCCAAGCAGGTTAACCAAGCTCCATGGTAATTAAAAAATTGTTTCCGCTTAGTAACAACCAATTCTACATCTAAGAAAAGAGGTAAAACCGCATTGCCAATTGCAGTGTTGATAGTGCGTAACGCAAGTGCAAAAATTAACGCGGCACTATAGATCCCCAATTGCTCATATCCATTAGGAGTGTTCACCAATTGCGCATTCATCAACCAAATGGCTGGAGCTCCTACCAACATAGCGAGCGAGGCCGGAATGGCAAACTTAGCAATACGATGCAAGGTGCGCCTGCTATCGCTAAAAACAAGTGCTAATCCTTCTTGTTGCAACCCTCTCTTTAATAGTATCAGTCCTACGATAGCCATACACACCGTTGCTATTAAGTTGCCGAGTATAGCACCCAGGACTCCGTAAAAATATCCCCCTATGGTAAGACCTGCCAATAGTAAAACACCTTGAAAACAATGAACAATAAAGATAGACCGATATTGTTGCAGGCCTAATAATGCGCCTTGCAACACAGTTGCAATTGCTACAAATACAAGTACTCCACCAGCAATAATGAGCGAAGTGGCAAGTTCTTGATTTGAAAGGAAAGAAGTTGCTAGGGTTTCTGAAAAGAATGTGATAATAAGAAACAGCAAGGTGCTAAGAAGAACAACTGCCATTAGGGAGATGCCTACAATTTTTGATACGAGCAACGAATCTGTTTTTTTGAGTTCTACGATGTATTTTGTTACTGTGATACCAACTCCCATAGTGGCAAAAATCAGGAAATTATCTATGGTTGCTTTCAACATACTGTACTCCCCATATTCCTGAACCGACAAAATATGAGCCAGCAGCAGATATGCCAATACAACTAAACCTTTAGATAGAAAAGAGCCCAAGGTAAGCCAAAGGGTACCCTTCACCGCTTGCTGAACAAAAACTGAACGATATAGCTCTCTTAGTCTGTTCAAAACAGTGTAGGTAAATTGGATTTTAAATATTTGCTCGAAGCTTCTTTTTGAACGTTTAACAAGCTATCTAGATCGCTATAATCAATTATTGGGTACGATTGTATGTTCTCTGAATTTAGAATGTTCAGTAACCTGTCTTCTAAACCCAATAGCCTTGCAAGGGATTCAAACCGTGCTGCACCCCGTTTTTTATTCACAACTACCAAAAACTGCTTTTCAAAAATAATAGATAACAACATACCGTGGTACGAATCGGTAACTACGAATTTAGCATTCTTAAACTCATACAACCATTGTTCTACCAAAGGTTTTTGTTGAAGTAGTTGCCCTATTTTTGTGGAGGAACGATGTTTTATTTCCGAAACCGACAAGTTATTACTTTCAGCAAATTGGTCGATTTGTGCTCGCAATTCATCAGTTTCGTCCAAAACATAAGCGAATAGTCCTGGATTAGAAGTTTTAATTTCACCTTCAGAGATGAGAGACTCATAGAATGAAGCTGGCAGTAATAAGGTCGGATCTAACACATGTGTTGCATCTGAGTACCCAAAAACATCGGCTAAAATAGTTTTGCCACTATCCTCTCGTACAGAAATTGCGGTAAATGTTTGCAGTGCTTCGGAAATTTCCGCAGCATCTATAGGTGTTTCTATTTTAGTAGTTCCGAAAGAAGCTGCATACGCTACTTTAGGGACTGAGTCATCTTTTAGGAAATGTAAAAAATAGGCGCCTAAGTTCCCCTGTGTGAAACGCTCTTGCCATACCTGATCGCTACCTACAATTACTGCTGCCAATTGCCGATCTAACACCACCTTCCGAAGTTCTTGAATGGTATAAATAGGTTCCGTCTGTTCTACAACATATCGTTTTTTAAATCGGTTAATATTTCCGAAGGAATACTGAAAAAGTAGACTTTTAAGCCACGCTTTTGCAGTTCCCCCTGAAGGTTGAAAATCCAGCAGCAGCGTATTATAACCGAATGATGTTAGCACTTGCTGCAAGGCAATAAATTGAAGAATCCCACCATAATTATGCGTTAATGGCAAGGTGAGTACTCCAATGGTTTGCTGTGAAACGGACTCAGGCATGGTTGTTTTGGTTGGCAGTAAGATACGAAAGTACTACATTATCATACCCGCCGCCACAGTTTCGTGCGTGGCTTCGTCTATGAGCACGAAGCTACCTGTAATTCTATTGTCACGGTACTCATCTAGCATCAACGGTCTGGTAGTGCGAATTTTGATACGCGCAATATCATTCATATTGAGGTCTTTGTCGGCCTCATCACGTGCATAGGTGTTGATGTCAATTTTATAAAGCACCTCTTTAATCATCGCCCGCTGTTCATTGCTGGTGTGCATGATGGTGTATTTGGCCCTTGATTTCGCGCTATCGTTGTGCAACCAGCATAGCATAGCATCAAACTCCTGTACTGGCTTGGGTTGATTGTTATTTTTTACAATCATATCTCCCCTACCCACATCAATATCATCTTCCAAGGTCATCGCAATAGACATGGGAGCAAATGCTTCCTGTAGTGGTCCGCTACTCGTATCTAACGATTTTATGGTAGATGTAAATCCGGAAGGTAAGATGGTGACCCCATCTCCTGGTCTAAAAATACCGCTGGCTACTCTACCAGCATATCCGCGATAATCTAAAAATTCGTCACTTTGTGGTCGTAATACTGTTTGCACAGGAAAACGGGCGTCGATTTTATTGAGGTCACTACTAATGTGCAAAGTTTCTAATGAATACAGTAGCGGCGCACCTTGGTACCAGTCCATGTGCTCACTTCGGTTTACCACATTGTCGCCTAATAGTGCGCTGATAGGTAAAAATTGAATGTCTTTTACATATAGTTTTGATGAGAATTCCTCGAATTGTGCTACGATATTTTCATACACTTTTTCTGAAAAATCTACCAAATCCATTTTATTGACACACACAATAACATGCGGGATCTGCAGTAACGAAGCGATAAAAGCGTGGCGTTTGGTCTGCTCTATCACCCCGTGGCGCGCATCTATAAGGATAAGTGCCGCATTGGCCGTAGAGGCTCCTGTCACCATATTTCTGGTGTACTGAATATGCCCAGGCGTATCTGCAATGATGAATTTTCGTTTTGGCGTAGTAAAATAACGGTACGCCACATCGATGGTAATACCTTGTTCGCGTTCATCGCGTAGCCCGTCTGTAAACAATGCAAGATCTACGCCTTCATGGCCTTTCCGCTTACTAGTGACTTCAACGGCTGCCAATTGGTCTTCAAAAATAGATTTGCTATCGTATAATAACCTACCTATGAGCGTACTCTTACCATCGTCTACACTTCCTGCTGTCGTAAATCTGAGTAACTGATTTTTGTCTATTTCCATGGTTATATGCGCTAAAAATACCCTTGTCGTTTTCTATCTTCCATCGCAGTTTCACTGCGTTTATCGTCGCTTCGATTGCCACGTTCTGTTTGTTTCATGGCAGCCACTTCGGCCGTAATTTTTTCTAAGGTGTCTGCATCAGATTCGATACCGCCCGTAATGGTGATATCACCCAAGGTTCGAAAACGGATTTTCTTTTTGTGTACTGTTTCTCCTTCTTCCAATTTCAAGAATTCTGAAACAGGAATCCAAGATTCTTGACGCCAAACAACCTCACGTTCGTGTGCGTAATACAATGATGGAATGGCAATTTGCTCTCTAAAAATGTAGTTCCAGACGTCCATTTCGGTCCAATTACTAATAGGAAACGCCCTAAAATGCTCTCCTTCAAAGTGTTTTCCGTTTAAAACGTTCCAAAGTTCTGGACGTTGATTTTTTGGATCCCATTGCCCAAAATCGTCACGATGCGAAAAAAACCGCTCCTTTGCCCGTGCTTTTTCTTCATCTCTTCGTCCGCCACCAATCGCACAATCAATACGGTGGGTTTCAATAGCATCTAACAAAGTGGTAATCTGTAGCGCATTACGCGTTGCATTCTTTCCTTTTTCTTCGGAAACGCGTCCTTGGTCAATACTCTCCTGAACCGAACCTACCAACAATTGTACACCCAACGATTGTACCAAAGTATCTCTAAATTGGATGGTTTCTGGGAAATTATGCCCCGTGTCTACGTGTAACAATGGAAATGGTATTTTGGACGGATAAAAAGCTTTTTTTGCCAAATGGGTAACCAAAATAGAGTCTTTCCCTCCAGAGAATAAAATCACTGGGTTTTCAAACTGTGCCCATACCTCGCGAAGAATGTAAATAGCTTCCGATTCTAGCTCGTCTAAATAGTTTAAATAATATTTAGCCATTGGGTTTTAATTTAGGTTCTAAGATTGCCATGAGTGCTTCTACGGCTTCTACAACTGTACTATTGGTAGTGTCGATACGTACCTCCGGATTTGTAGGTGCTTCATACGGCGCACTGATGCCCGTAAAATTTGAAATCTCTCCCGCCCTTGCTTTTGCATACAAACCTTTTACGTCACGTTCTTCACATGCTGAAAGCGGTGTATCTACAAACACTTCTACCATTGTATTTGTCCCTACGGTTTGTCTGATTGCTGCTCGGTCTTTTTTGTAAGGCGAAACAAAGGCTGCCAGCACTACCAAACCTGCATCTACCATTAAGTTGGCTACTTCGGCTATTCTTCTGATGTTTTCGGTACGATCTGCTGCGGAAAAAGATAGATCGTTGTTTAAGCCCTTTCTTATCGTATCGCCATCTAACACATAGGTATGAATCCCTTGTTGAAAAAGTTGCTGTTCTAGCGCATTTGCGATAGTCGATTTACCCGATCCTGAAAGCCCAGTAAACCATACCAGCAATCCTTTATGGCCCTTTTGGGAAGCCCGTTCTTGTGCCGAAATAGAAAAATTATGTGGAATAATGTTACTCATTTCTTTTTTCTTCGTTGCGCTAGGCCAAAATCCATACGGTACCAAACACGCTCATGGATATAGTACAATACCATTTTGGTTATTACCTCGGCAAATCCAATTTTAAGTCCCGACATGGGGTTCCCAGTAATAATCCATGCAATGATAACGGTATCTAACGTACCAACAAAGCGCCATGTAAATGTTTTGGCCAAATGCCGTTTTCTACTTGCTAAAATACGAGCATTTTTATCAAGATTAATCTTGAACCATGCCCGTTCGTGTAAAAAGTACAACACCAACTTGGTAATTGTCTCTACCAAACCAATTTGTAACCCCACAACCGCATCTCCTGTAATCATCCACGACAGCAAGATGGTGTCTAGGGTTCCTACCACACGCCAAGTAATTGTTTTGGCCAAGTGCCTTTTGTACGATTGGTCTGCCATTTAGCGTACTAAAAAGTAAGGATTTAATAAATTTTCTTTGTTATACTGTAAAGGCTCCTTGGTTTCGGCAATGGTAACGTTTAAGCCCACTGCCCTGCAAATGGCATGACCCGCGGCTGTATCCCACTCCATTGTGGGCGCGAAACGCGGATATACATCTGCGTTACCTTCGGCGACCAAGCAAAATTTTAAGGAACTTCCCTTCGATACTATTTCAGTTTGCTGCCCCAAATTTTCAATAAAACGCTTGGTTTCATCATTTAGGTGGGAGCGACTGCCTACCACCCGAAGTGCTACAGTACTATGGGTTGTAGGTTTAATTTCTTCCGAAGCATCTAAAATTTTCTCTATGGTCATATTGTCTTCTTCAACCACTACACAACGTAACGCTTTCGTAGCATCAGCAGCTGTGTAGTACAAGGTTTTGGTCACAGGAACATAAATAACCCCCAGAATAGGCACACCATTTTCAATCAATGCAATATTTACCGTAAATTCTCCATTTCTCTTTACAAATTCTTTGGTTCCGTCCAACGGATCAACAATCCAGCAGCGACTCCAGTGTTTTCTAATTTCGTACGGTGTTTGTTTGTTTTCTTCGGAAATGATCGGAATATCCAACTTCTCCAAAAATGTGTTGATGACATCATTGGCATTTTTATCGGCAATAGTTAAGGGCGAATTATCACTCTTTTCTTCTACATCAAAATCTGTTGAGTAAATGGCCATGATTTCTTTTCCAGCCGCAATAGCAGCAAGAATGGCAGTATGTAGGTTGGTTTCGTTGGTCATCAACTAGATTTTCAAAAAGGGTCGGTACGCAAATGTACAATTTTTGAAAATTTATCTTTCCTATTTACCCAAAGACATGGGTGTTGTTAAAGACTGCCATAAATGGCGTTAAAATAATTGTAAAGGAGCGCGAATTTTGGGTAAAAAGATGAAAGGCACGTACCTTTGGGTAAAACACAAAAGAAATATAAATGAACTACTTAGACTTAGATAAAACCAAAATTAAGGCAACTGCAAAAGAGTTGGATGTACTTTTAGCAGATTACCATTTGTACTATCAGAAATTGCGAAACTTTCACTGGAATATCGTTGGAAGAAGTTTCTTCGATCTCCATGAAAAATTCGAAGAACTCTATGACGATGCCAAACTGAAAGTAGATGAAATTGCCGAGCGAATTCTAACATTGCGATTTCAACCAGTGAGTAACTACTCTGATTATTTGAAAATTTCAAACTTAAAAGAATCTCCTTCTGAAATGAAAGACATTGAGATGGTGAAGACGTTATTAAAAGACCACGGAGCCATCTTAAAACAGATGCGAATTGTAATTGATAAAGCTGATAAAGCAGGTGACGAAGGAACTATAGACATGATTGGAGCGTATATTGGCGACCTAGAAAAAACAAGCTGGATGCTAGATGCCTGGACCATGCAAACTTCAGACACGCACCCAGAAGCGTAAACAGTTTAACAAAAACCATCCCTTCTTCTCATTGTTCAGCAACGTGCGGAAGGGATTTTTTATTTATGAAAAATTTTATTCTCGTATTCTTACTATCCCTTGGTTTTTACGGCTGTTTTGATTTTGGTGAACTAAAGATTATCGCTTCCTTGCCAGCATCTCTGGAAGAAATCAGTGGTATCGAAAAAATACCTCAAAGTAATCTTATTTGGGCGGTATCAGATTCTCATAACGAAGCGTCGTTGTACGGCTTTAACCCGAAAACAAAAGATATCGAAAAGGTTTTCAATCTAAAAACTACCAAGAACACCGATTGGGAAGACCTTGCAGCAGATGAAAACGGACGCATTTTTATAGGCGATTTCGGGAATAATTCGAACAAAAGGAAAGATCTTGCCATTTACACAATCGACTCCTTTCTGGACGATCAAGTGCCGGTTTCCGTAGAAAAAACAACCTACACCTACGAAGATCAAAGCGAATTTCCACCGAAAAAAAGAAAACGCAATTTCGACGTTGAAGCGTTTATCTACCACCAAAACAATTTTTATCTGTTTACCCGGAACCGGAGTAGCCATTTTAATGGAACCGTAAAATTATACAAAGTTCCAGCTGTGCCAGGAAAACGGTCAGCAACTTTAATAAGCACCTACCAAACCTGCGATAGCCGCAGTATTTGCCAAATTACTGCCGCTACAATAAATTTTGAAACAGGAACTGTTGCACTTTTAGGAAAGGAAAATGTTTGGTTACTGACAGATTATGAAGGAGATGATTTCTTTAGCGGAACTATCGAAAAGTTATCGTTAGGACACCACTCACAAAAGGAAAGTATCTGTTTTAAAAATAATGAAACACTTTATATAGCCGATGAACAAAATGGTGTAGAAGGCGGTAATTTGTACGAGTTCACCATTAATAAGTAAATCCGAGTCCAAACTGAAGGCGTACTCCATCTTCCCCATAAAACATACTAACATCAGCGTTTAGAGCGTTGGTCCACTGCAAATGCAATCCGCCACCATACGAACTATGCCACGTATTGCTCGCATCATTTTCTACCCATACCCGCCCCACATCGTAGCCGCCATACACCACAAAGGTAAGTGGGAACAAAAATGTTTTCATTTGTTGAAAACGGTATTGCAGGTCTGCATTTCCCATAAAACTATGGCGCCCCGTAAACCGCTGGTCTCTATACCCCCGTAGGCCATTATTGGCACCCAGCTGTGCATTTTGGTAAAAGAGGGGTGTATCTCCTGCCAAAAGATGGGTTTGTGCATTGGTTTTTAATACTAATCTGTTGTTGCTCAACAGTGAATTATAGAACGTGAGCTGTGCTTTTGCAAATCCCGTGAGTGTATTGTCTTGAAATGAATCGATACCCCCCAAGGTGGTTGTAAAGCGCATCCCTTTGGTGGGTACCAGCACATCGTCATAATTTTTGTAGGTATAAGTTGCACTCGGAATTCCGAAATACCTACGGTCATCCTGTAATCGTGTAAGGTTAGTGTCGAAAATGTTCGCTCCGTTTCTAAAAAAATCTACGCTCTCCATCTCAAGTTGCACCCTAAAATAGCTTCCGTAATCTGAATCGCGCTCAAGCCCAATTGCGCCGCTATAAAAACTCATGTTTACTCTATTGAAATCGAGACTTAAGCGATCGTCGAAGTTTGGTGTATCATTTCCGAAGCCAAAAAAGTTCTGGGTGTAGTTTTTAGAAGTGTACCTTCCACCAACGAAAAAGTTTACATCTCCGAATATAGCGGCATACGCCTTGTTGAAATTTATATCTAACCCCTGTGTAATAGACTGGTACGCGATAGATAATTGTAGTCTTTTTCCGAAGGGATTGCCAATAAAGTCTGTTTTACTTTTTTCTACGGAAAGCGTCAATGCCGTACCCACATCAGGATTGTTGGCTACTTTTAGCCCAAACGAGCTACTGCTGTGGGGTTTTCGTGTATAATCGTACATATTGGCCTCGTACAAGTTTGTAAACCGAACATGTGCCCCACCACGCTCTAGCACCTCATTTTTTTTACTGCGTCGGTCATAAATTTTGATTTTCCGTCCGTTTTCAACCGTAAATGAGTCTTTGTTCTGGCCTCCGATAATGCGAATAAGAACAGGTTTGTCGCCTTTTCCTACGACCTCAAAAACATCATCGTCATCTAATCCGTACAGCCAAATTTCTTCTGTTTCGTCGCTATCAAAAACTCTATCGAATAGCACCTCATCTTTATCACCGTCTTTTATTCGGTGCGCTACGATTCTTGTCAATCCGTTGGGCATGCGTTCTATTGTAAAATGATCGTCTTTATCGGTACCCGTTAGCATCTGGAATTTTATAAATTCTGAATAGTAGCGAGCTACGATATCGGGTAGGTTCTCTTTTCGTGCCAAGAAGTGTTCTTTAACTTGGGCAATGGTACTGTCCTGGACTTCTGTCGGCAGTTTTTTGAAGGCACGGTTTACCGTGGCACTATCGATTGCATTTTGTATAAAAGTGGCTTGTTCTATCCAAACCGACTTGTCACTCCGTTTTATCAATGCTCGGTCTAGTTTGCTTCCTGCGGCATTAAACCAAGCTACATCTTCGATATTTGGCCCGTAAACACCAAATTGATTGGCGCTGCCCATGATATTTCTCAAAGCATTTAAAAAAGACCCGTCAAAATTGGCGAACACCTGGTCTCGATCTCGAGGAATGGGCACAAACACCTTTTTACCTTTGTCGTCTTCAAATTCTGCCCAACGCCACTGATCGCTATGACGGTCCCAATCTCCCAATAGCATATCAAATATGCGTGCTCTAATATAGGCGGCTTCATCTAACTTATAATCTTCATCTTCCCGTAACGTTTCAAGCAAATCGTCTGTACTTTCAACATCGTCAGGATACCCAAAGCTCTTACGGTGCTTAAAATCGTCTGTTGGCCGTTCTACAATCATATATAGTTGATTTCCATATGCATCATTGTATTTCCCCAAACGCTCTTGTTGTGGCACATAATACAGTTCTGGAGTCGTATAAAACACCTCGGCAGCTTTCGCCAACTCAGGAACTGCAAAGGCTCCATACGGATGGGCTGCCGTGTAAAAATCGAGTATCAATTCTTCAGGAACGGTATTGGTAAAATACTTTTGACCATTGATTCCTTTAAACGCTGTATTTTCTAAAAATTGAACGGCACTTTTCTTCAGTGCGCGCATATTATATTCTTTGCCACTTTTGGTTACCAATCGCAACGATCTTGTCTGATTTCCACCGCCTGGCCGCACGACTTCGAGTCCGCCATATAAGGTGTCTAAAACTGCGACTGGCGCTTTAACTTTGGTGCCGTAAACGTGTCTATAATGCTGTCCCCAAAACGATTTAAAAAAATCAGATCGATCTACCAACGTATCATTGTAAACAGCGGTTTCAACATATTTTGGAAATTTCTTAGGAAGAGTATCTAGTTTTGGCTTCTGCTTTGCTTCGAATAGCGTATGTTCAAAAAGAACGGAAGCCTTGCCTTCGGCAGAGGTTTGATAGAAAGTAGCTGAAACACTTAAATCATCGTGTACTGAGATCGCCGCAAACCCATTTCCGCCGTACGAAAAGATACCATTGTCACTAATGGTCACGGGTTTGGTTTCTGAAGCTGCACCCGAAATCAATTGCTTAAAATGGCCCTTTTCTATATACTGTAAATTCTGTTCCAGTCCAGAAACCAATACAATTCTATGGTCTGGCTCGTCAAGAATTGCTTGTAATTCGCTGGCAAGTTCATTGTATCTGCTGTTAAAACGGTCTTGAATTGATGTACCTCCCTGTGATCTAATTTGTGCTATTAACGTGGCTACCCCAGGCATGGGCACATTACCTTGAAGTGGGAAAATGTGGTCCCTAAATGCAAATCTACCCGCGTGGTACCCGTTGGTAAAAACCGGATGTTGCAACACCACAAGCACTAATTTATTAGCGTTTTTCTTTATTTCTCCCGCCACTTCTTGCAACAATTTTTTCCTTGTTTTGATTTGGCATTTGTCGTTCATAGAAGCGTGGGTATTCCAGTTTTCGAGATACCATTGGCTATCGATGATCACCAATTGAATGTCATCACCAACTTCTATACTTTCTAATGGGCAGCCATTATTTGGTGTAAGCACCTTTTCTTGGTCAAGGCGTGCTTCCATATAATCTTCTATAAGTTCTAACCCTTTGGTTTTGTCAAATTTCCACTCGTCGTGACCTGGCACTAAATATCCTGCTGCGCCTGAATTTTTAAATAACGACAGTGTGGCATCAAGATCTGAAGTGATATTACTACTGTCTTTCCCTTTAACCGTATTTCCCACAAGAAGCAATTGTTTTTCTTTACTTCGGAAATCGCGCACCAGCTGTGAAAAAGCGTTTTTGAATTGAGTATCTTGCTTATACAGATTCCCTGCGATGAAAAAGGTAGTAGTTGCTTCTGAAGTGATTTGTGACTGGGCCTTTGCCCGTTCTTCATCGACCATAACCCCACGAATGGCGCATGATTGAAAACCACAAACCAAGATCAGGAGCCACAAGAATTTGTAGTGATTTTCCATATTTTCTTTTTAAAATCCGAACCCGAGGCCAAATACGAATCGAGTTTCTTCTGTAGAATGGAACAAACTTGCAGTGGCATTAAATCCGCCCCTTCCGTTCATCCACAATCCACCGCCATACGAATTATGCCAACGTTCAGAGTTTCCAGTTGGAATCCAAACTCTACCCAGATCTCCTCCAACATAGACTCCTATTTGCATCGGGAAAAGTTCTATTCTGAATTCATCAAAACCATATCGTATATCTGCACTCCCCACAAGACTTGACTTACCTGCAAAACGCTCTTGTCTAAATCCGCGAAGGCCATTCGAGCCGCCCAAGGTTACAGCTTGGTGGAAATCGAATTTGTTCCCAAAATTGAATTGCCCTTGCACGTTTGTTTTTAGCACTAATTTCTCGTTTTGGGTCAGACTGTTGTAGAATCCTAACCGTGTGTTTAGAAATCCGAAGAAGCGTTCAAAATTGTCGAAATTATCGGTGATACCCAGGTTGAGGTCAAAGAGCATTCCACGGGCAGGGTTTCGCGCATCGTCAAAACTTCGGTAGCTGTATATTCCTTCTATGGTTCCGTAAATATTCGTAGTTTCGAGCGCAGCGGTATTTTCTGAATTCACTTGCCCTGTAATCGGACTGTTCACCGTCATGCCTTCAAATCTAGCCTGTAGCTTAAAAAAGCTACCAAAATACGAGTTTCGCAGTAAGCCTAAATTTCCACTTACCGTTTGTACCTCTACCCTATTGGCATCGTACCCCAAGTCATTTTGTGGATTCGGGGTTTCATTTCCGTAGCCAAAATAGTTAAAGATGTAATTCGGACTCGTAATGGTGGCGCCAAAACTAAGGTTTAATGTTTTATAGAGATTCGCTATTTCGCCTTGATACCCCACATCAAAACTAGAAGTATCAAAATAATAGCCTGCATTAAATCGGTGTCGTCTCGAGAACGGATTTCGACTAAACCCGTTCATCTCAGAAGTATATTGGAGTCCGACACGCGCACCATCATCTGGATTGTAGCCCGTAGAGGCTACAAAACTTCCATCGCGGCTAACTTGCTTTCGGTAATCGAACGTATTTAAAGTATATAAATCGGTGAATCGAACCACTGCGCCCCCTTTTGAAACGACCGTATTGGGGTTACTCTTATGGTCATAAATGCGAATGCGCTTTCCATTTTTTATCGAATAGGAATCGTTGCCATGCCCGCCAATGAGGCGGACTAATATACCGCTTTTGCCACTTCCCTCTGCTTCAAAGACATCATCACCGTGTAAGCCATACACCCAAATTTGATCGGTCTTTCCCTTTTTAAAGGTAAGTTCCTTTTCCAACGAACCTTTACTACCACCATTGTTATTGAATTCGCGAATTTGTACATCGCCATTGGGCATTCGGTCGATTTCAAAATAGTTTCGCCCATCGGTACCCGCTACGGTTCTAAGCTTGTTGAAATAAGCATAATAAGCTTCAGCAATCGAAACTAAGTTATCCCGTCTGGCTTTTAGTATTTTTATTACTTCATCTAAGGTTTCGCCCCTTGTTTCAATAGGTACATTCTGAAAAGCAAGGTCAATCACCGTATCGCTAAGTTGTGTTTGTATTTGGTTGGCGACAAACTTCCACTGGCTCTCTGTGGTGCGTTGTAATAGTGCTCGGTCTAAGATGATTCCTTCTTCATTAAACCATTTAAAATCGGTTAAATTTTCAGTATACACATGCCGTAGGTTACTGCTTCCGAAGATAGAACGGGCCGCGTCTAAAATATCACCATCCAAACTTGCAAAGGCATCGTCTCTATTTCTAGCAATTGGCACATACACACTGTCTTTTCCTTTTGAATAATACAGCGCCCACCGCCAGTGGTCTGGCTCACGGTCCCAGTCGCCAATGAGCATATCAAAGAGTCTCGATTTTATATATGTTTCTTCATCAATACGCACCTTTCCTCCCTTCCGAAGTTTAAGTAGGATGTCGTCTGTGGTTTCAATATCGCGGGCGTACTGAAAAATGCGGTCTCCCTCATTGTTTTCTGAAGGTGCTACGGAAATATAATACAACTCATCTCCGTAGTCTGAATTATAATCTTTTAGCGCCCTTTGTTTGGGCACATACACCAAATTGGGTTTGTTGTTAAAAATGTTGATACTATCTGCTAAGGTAGGCACCGCCATTGCTGCATACGGGTGTGAAGCGGTGTAAAACTCAGAACCGTACGTATCTGGAGTTTCAAAATCTGAATCTTGTTGTTTTTCTGAAACAGGAACAGAGGGGTTTTGGTTGGTGGATACTTCACCATCTTCGAAATAACGTAGCGCTTGTTTTGTGAGCGCCCTCATGTTATAAAGATTTCCAAAGGTATCTTTAAGCAATAGACTTTTATAGTCTTTGGTATTGTTTTCGCGCACCACACTGAGACCACCGTATAGCGAATCTAAAATAGCCACTTTTGCAGTAATGGGTGTTGCATAGGCGTCTTTGTATTTTCTTCCCCAAACCGTCTTAAAAAAGAGTGCCTCCCGGATGCTATCCTGCTTGTAAATGGGTGTTTTAATCGTTTCTGGATAGGTAATTGGAATTCCAGCTATGTCGAAGGTCTTTTTTGGCTTAAACACTTCTTTTTCAAACAAAAGGCTGGGTTCCATATTTTGGTCAACGCCATAATAACGAACATATGAAGACCCATCGGTAAACACATCATACACCGCAAATCCTTGTCCGCCATAGCTAAAAAGCCCTGATTTACCCAAGGCAGCAAAGCCATTTTTCGCACCTGAGCCTGAAAGGATTTGTACTAGACCGTCTTCTTCTACATGCTGTAAGGTATGCTCATGGCCTGAGGCAAAGACCAATTTTCCATGCTTCTTAGCGACAAGAGCCAGTTTATTCATGAATTTATTAGAAAGTTCGTTGTAACGGTCTTGTACCGAAACACCACCTTGTGCCCTAATTTGTGCCACTAAAGAAGCCAAACCCACGAGTGGTATTTTACGTTGTGTAGGATATAAATGTTTTTCTGCACCAAAAAATCCGCCATGGGTCCCATTGGTAAACATTGGGTGGTGCATTGCAAATACGATGGTTTTATTTTTATTTTTTTCAAGTTCAAGTTCGAGTTCGATAAAAAATTTCTCCCGGGTTTTAATGTCGCAATTTTCATTGATAGACGGATGGATGTTCCAATCTTCGAGGTACCACTGCGAATCGATCATGATAAGCTGGATATTCTCTGAAATATCCATACTTGTAAGTGGGCAGCCATTGGTTGGCTGGAGCAATTCTTTACCATCTGCGAGATTCTTTAAGTACAATTCTTCTCTGCGCAGACCCTCTAAGCCATTGCTATACCAGTCATGGTTTCCAGGAATAAAAAATGTTTCACCTTGAAAGTTAGCTACCGATTGTACCTGTGCATCTAGCATATAGGCCGCATGTGCTCTATCAGGATCACCCTCTGGAGGAAGTCCATCGGGATAAATATTATCTCCCAAAAATATCGCGTAATCACCTTCGGTGTCTTTGTCTTTAATATATTTTTGAAAGATGGTCAATGCATCGCTCATACCGCCCATAGGCGATTTTCCTGCATCACCCACCAGATAAAAAGTGCGTTCTATAGTTTTATCTGTGGGATACGAATAGGTTTCTGACAGTTCTCGGTATTGGGGCTTATAGGTAGCACAACCAATAACGAGCGCACAGCATATAAAATAAAAGGGAAGTAATCGTAACCGCATTCGGTTTTTGCTTTCTGTTTTTATTATTCAAAGGTTGCAATTATGGTGCGATTAAAAAGTTATAATGCTGTTAATTTTAGCTGCATTGAATTTAGAGAGATGCATATTTTTAGTAATTTGTACCCTTAATCCCAACCCTATGAGCGACATTGTACAGGCTGCAGACGACTTTATCTTACACCTTTTTAAAGAAAAACTGCCCAATACATTCACTTACCATAATTATACACACTCAAAACGTGTTTACAAAAGTATCAATGAGATTATTGAAAATTCGGAGGTCTCAGATACTGATGCCACGGTGCTTCGGCTGGCCGCACTTTTGCATGACACCGGATATATTCATACGCGAGAGGGCCACGAAGAAGAAAGTGTGAAAATTGCCACTAAATTTTTAGAAGAACAGGGAGTTTCCGAAGAAATTATTGAAGGCGTGAAAAAATGCATCATGGCTACCAAATTTAAGGACACGCCAAACAATGCGCTAGAAGAAATGATTCGCGATGCAGACGCCTCCCATTTTGGGAAAGACTATTTTAAAGAAGCCAGCGAGTTTTTACGTCAGGAACTGAAATTACAAGGGGTTAAAGAATATACAGCCGTAGAGTGGCGTGAAGAAAATATCCTAGTCCTTTCTGATAAACACCAATACTATAGCGATTATGCCTTAAAAAATTGGCAAAGAGTAAAAGAGGACAATCTTGCTAGTTTGCTAAAAGACCGGAAGAAAGCAAAAAAGAGGCGCAAGAAAGAAGAAATGAAGGCGCAACTTAAAGCAAAGTATAAAGATGCCAGCCCAGAACGGGGCATCCAGACTTTTTACCGTACCGCGCTTCGTAATCACATTAAATTAAGTGATATTGCCGATACCAAGGCAAACATCTTACTTTCTGTAAATGCCATCATTATATCGTTGGTGCTTTCAAACTTGCTTTCTAAATTAGACTCTAACCCTTATTTGGTACTTCCCTCGGCTATTTTTGTGGTTTCGAGCACCGTCACTATGGTGCTTGCTGTAATCGCTACGCGCCCTAATGTAACCCGTGGTGAGTTTACCAAAGAAGATGTGAAGAACAAAAGTGTGAACTTGACCTTCTTCGGAAATTTCCACAGAATGGAACTTTCGCAATACCAATGGGCGATAGACGAGTTATTAAAAGATCGGGATTATGTGTATTCTTCGCTTACAAAAGACCTTTACTTTTTAGGGAAAGTGTTGGATAGAAAGTATCGTATCCTGCGATGGACCTACACCATTTTTGTGATAGGAATCATCATCTCTATCATTGCTTTTGGGGTGTCGTTTTACGTATTCGACCCTGTAGAAGTAGAACAGGTGACCAATAATATCGTTCCGAATTCTTAATTATTGATTTGTGTGATCAGGTCTTCGTAGGTGTAATATTCTTTGGGGTCGTCTTTAGACATACCTGAATACAGCACACTTACCCTAATTGCCTTTAGACCTGTAACGCCTTGTAAATCTTCAACTTCTAAAAGCTCTACATCGGTATCGAGTAATTTTTTACTCTGGAGAAAAGCAATATATTTTAGGTATTCGCGCTCATCTTCATCTTGGGAATAGATAATCGAAATTTTACCCGCCTGCGTAATACGTTGGTCTGTACCTTTTACAGAAGCTTTATCAACTCGCTTTTTTACAACCTCGTAGCGCGCATTGTAGGTTCCGTCTACATCAAATCGCTTTTCATCCATCCTAAAACGCAATGCCAACGGCGAATTAAAAGCTAAAATCATAGAGGCAGCGTCTAGCGGAATGGGTAAATTACTCTTCAACTTATAAAATTGATTTTCCATTTCACACATGACCTGCAATTGCCACAATCTCAGATTATAGAGGTATATTTTATGAAAGCTCTTAGTCTTGGTAATCGATTCGCCAATATAAAGGTTATGCTCTACCCCATCTGTTTTAAAACGCTCAAAATAATGCGGATACATGAGCTGTGCGTCCCGTTGCTTGCGGTCTATGATAGCGGCCATTCGTTTATTGATAAGCGTAACCGACTCGTCATAATCTTTTCGGTGTTGATACACCAAGCCCGACGTACTATCTACAAGTTCGTTATACTCTTTTACTAAGGTTTTTAAGGCATCGTTCTTTTTTGAAAGATGACTAAAAAGTGGAATGATTTCATACTTCAAGAATTGAAGTACATGCCTTTCGGTATTTACCTGCAGCTCTTCCTCTTGAATTTCATCTAAAAAAGTACTGATTCGAAACTCGATTTGCTCATAGATGGGAAGTTCTTCGGAAATATGAATTTTTTTAATGATTTTCTGTACATGCTGCAATTGCAACACCAAATCTAGTTTGGTAGCATTGTTACGGGCTTCAGAAGAGCCTTTAATATCTATCTGTCCGTACAACGGATATACATCTTCAAAGATAATTTCACGGAAATACGCCTGATTGCCAGCTTCTTGTGCTTTAATCACACGTTGTGCTTCTTTTCTGAATTTCCAATGAACACTTGCGTGTATAGACGTACACTCCTCCTGTATCATCAATTCGATATCGTTCTCTTTTTTCTCTTTCGAACGCTTTACAGAATCGACCAGATTGGGCAGTATATCGTGCAATTTGTTTGCATTTATAGAATTGAGCGCCTGCGGTGTTTTTGAAACAATCTCAAGGATACCGTACAATTCATCATTATCTACCACAGGAACTATAATAGCACTGCCAACTTCTTGCTTTCGCAGCTTTTTGTACAACACATTCTTGTCGTGAAGGGCAGCAAATTTTGGCACGTCAGAAATACAGTAAAATTGTTTTTGTTTAAATAAAGTGTAATGAGAAGCTTCACAGAGTGTAGTAGTACATTTCTCTTTCGATTTCCCGTTCAGAAGATAACTTTTAGGGCCGTGCGACGGGCTCTCGAGCAAATCATTCTCCTCGTCGAACATCGTAAAGCCAACTTCCAAATCTTGTATTCCGTACAGCGACTTTAAGATGGTTTCAAACTCATCAACAAAATTATCGTAGTCGTTTTCGTTAGAAAGTAAACTAGTTTTAAAGTTTGAAATAGACACATCGGCAGTGGCGTCGTACATATTTGCAATTACAAAACCGTAGAATTTCCATGAGTTCGGCGGAAACTTTTCTTTCCACAGTGAAATGTTATGGGAGTTATCTAGTAATTCTGAAACATCTTCTTTGGTGATTTCAATAGAATCTTTGGTCTTTTCAATAATTCCGAAGTCACCATTGTAAAGTACTTTATACGACTTCACTACGCCATTCGCATCAGGGATATCATAAAAATACGGTCGCCTGAAATCGATATTGTACCCGTAAAAACTTCGAAGAATCAAGCTACAGCCTAGAATGTAGAACTCGTCGTCACTCATATCAGACAACTGAATCTCGTAAGTGCTGTCTGCATTCGCTTTAATAGCGTCGTAACGCGCTGAGGTTTTAAAGGGTTTCGATTGAAATGGTGCTCCGGCGATTTTTATCTCGTTGGTCTGTAATACCGACGGAAAAATATCTTCCAACACAAGATCGATCTGTGGTTTCAATTCTGCAATTTCGGCATCGGTGGTGAACCCTTCAGACAAGATGGGGTGTTCTTCGGCCACTTGTAGAACGGTTTTAGCCCTTTTCTTCTGAAAAGCAGAGCCCTTATCGGCATTCTCCCGATATTTATCGAACAATGCCTTAAAGCTAATTTTTATGTCTAAGGGAAACTCCCTAGCTGATTCTTTCATTATCTTTTTCAACGTATTACAACGTAAAATTATAGATTATTCTAATAGAAAACCCAAAATTGTAAGAGAATTAACAATTGTGTGATTTAGTTTTTTTTTCGGAAGAAAAACCCTTTATTTTTGTAGCAAAGATATATAAATTATGAAGTATTTAATTGTAGCCCTTTCGGCTCTTTTTCTAATGGGTTGCCAAAATAATGGCGACGCTGATAATTTTACCATTACAGGTACTGCGCAAGGGATGGCAGATGGCACTAATTTAACGGTGTACCAAGTAAACCCTACCACCAACCAGCCGGCTGCCATAGACACGGTTACGGTTACAGGTGGAAAGTTTACGGCCACTTATCCGAAATCTGAGATGCGCATGGTAAACTATTTTGCATTGCCACAAGGTGGAAGTGTAGCATATTTTCCAGAGAATGAAGACTTAGAGGTAGTTATCTATAAAGACAGCGTACAGGCATCGTATGTCACTGGGAGTCCGCAAAACGATTCGTACAGAACCTTCACCAACGAAATTAGAAAATTGGGCAAGCAACGCGAGCAGGTGGTTGCTAGATATCGTGAAGCACAGCGTAACAATGATGCTGCTTTGCTGAGACAATTGCAGCAAGAAAACACAGACGTATCGACTCGTGAAAAAATTTACAAGTCTAAATTTATTGCTGAAAACGGAAATTCTATTTTCTCGGTCATGCTTATTTCTGAAATGATGAATCGCAAAGAAATGAACGCGATTGAAGCCAAAGATGCTATTGCCAAATTGAGTCCAGAATTACAAGAAACTGCTATGGTTGCAAAAATTAAGGCAACTATTGAAGAAATGAGCGCTGCCGAAATTGGAGCAAAAGCACCTGAATTTTCAGCGAAAACTCCCGATGGGCAAGAGCTCGGACTCAAAGACGCGTTAGGGAAATATACCATTATCGATTTTTGGGCCTCTTGGTGCAAGCCTTGTAGAAGAGAAAACCCGAATGTGGTGAATGTATACCAAAAATACCACGATAAAGGACTGAATATCATTAGTGTGTCCCTAGACCGCCAAGGACAAAGAGACCGATGGATTCAAGCCATTGAAGATGATAATATGGACTGGTACCACGTTTCAAATCTACAGTTTTGGCAAGATCCTATCGCAAAGATGTATAATGTACGCTCTATTCCCGCTACGTTTTTGTTAGACGAAAATGGAGTGATTATCGACAAGAACTTAAGAGGTCCTGCACTAGAAAATAAAATAGCTTCGCTTCTTAATTAGAAAGAAGTAAAAAAAATAAACGTTCTGTTGTACCTTTTGGTGGGCTACAACAGAACTTTTTTTTTGATACAACTTGAAGGATTTAAATCTTACCTAATTTATGGAGTACAAACAATAGAATAATAGGCAGCGCGAGCACTATTACAATCCACAAGCTCGTACTAAACAATCCGGGTGCAAACCCTAAGGTGAGCACATAACCCGCTATGGCGCCTCCAAAATGGGCATCGTGGCCAATATTACCACGTCTGCTCTTCATCCCGTAAATTGAGTACAATAGGTATACCAAGCCAAAAATCCATGCAGGAATCGCGATAGGAATAAAGAAAAGGTATAGGCCCATATCTGGGTAAAATAAGATGGCTGCGTATAGAATCCCGGTTACCGCACCACTTGCCCCAACAGCGCTGTAGTGGTATTCATCCTTATGAAAATAGAACGACAGTAAATTTCCGACGAGCAATGAAGCTAGATATATTAACACAAACTGAACGGTACCCAAGGCGTTGATCACGACACCCGCAAAAAAGTAGAGCGTGATCATATTGAACAGCAAATGGGTAAAATCGACATGCAGAAAACCAGAAGTGAACATCCTAATCTGTTCGCCACGACGTATCCCTGCAATGTTAAACTTATATTTTTCGAAAAAAGAAAAGTCGTTAAACCCTTTTAACGACACCAATACGTTGGCTGCAATTATTACAATGGTAGCAATATCAATCCCTTTCATTTAGAGCGTTGTTTTTTAAAATAAGAAGCATAAATTTAGTTAGTTTTGCGGGAACATTCGCTATGCAACGGTTAGTTTATATTTTAGTGTACCCACTTATCTGGTGTCTTTCCAAACTCCCCTTTTGGGCATTGTATGGAATTTCAGATGTGCTATACGGTCTCATCTACTATATCATAGGCTATAGAAAAAAGGTGGTCATGGCGAATCTACGACTTGTCTTTCCTGAAAAATCTACAGCAGAACTTAAAACGATTTCGAAAAAATTCTACACCCATCTTTGCGATATGGTCGTAGAAGCTATAAAATCGCTTTCTATTTCCGAAGCAGAAATGAAGAAGCGTTTTACAGTGGCCAACGTAGAAATTATACATGAGCTTGAAAAAGAAAACCGCAACATCATGATGTTTATGGGCCATTATGCCAGCTGGGAATGGAGTGTAATCTTACAACGATTTATAAACCACAAGGGGTACGCGGTGTATAAAAAGATTGAAAATCCGTATTTCGACCGGTTGGTTAAAAAAATACGCGCCCGATACGATTCAGAGCTCATCAATACCAAAGAAACCGTTCACAAAATGGGAGCTGCCCTTTCCCGTGGCGAACTCATCATTAATGGTTTTATAGCAGACCAGACTGCCAAACACTGGAAAGCAAAGCATTTTCAAGAATTTATGGGAGTAAAAGTTCCGGTACTCACGGGAGGCGAAATGCTCGCAAAGAAGTTTGATATGGCGGTGATCTATCTAGATATTAGAAAGGTAAAACGTGGTCATTATGCCGCCAATGTTAGGCTTATTACCAAGCATCCTAATGACTTTCCAGATTACGAAATCACCGATAAGTTCTTAGCGCTTGTAGAAGAACAGATACATGCAGAGCCTGCGTACTACCTATGGACGCACAAACGGTGGAAGTATCGCGACAAAGTAAAAGATTACGTTTAGTTTTTGGACGCGTCTAGCTCACCGTTAGCGATGTCACCTTGAGCGCAGTCGAAAGGTTTCTGCATCGCCAAAAAGCATCCCACTACAACCCCGCAATGACTTGTAACTCGCCTATAAACCGATCTGCCAACGCGTCTGCCTCGTCTTGGCTTTTGGCCTCTGTATAGATTCTAATGATAGGTTCGGTATTCGATTTTCTAAGGTGGACCCAATTTTCAGCAAAATCAATTTTAACACCATCAAGGGTATTGATTTGTTCATTGGCATATCGAGACTCCATTTCCTTCAGAATAGCATCTACATCAAGCTGTGGTGTGAGTTCAATTTTTTTCTTGCTCATAAAATAGCTGGTGTATCGTTTCCGAAGCTCGCTTACCGCAATTTTTTCTGCTGCCAAATGGCTCAAAAACAAAGCGATTCCAACCAAACTATCCCTTCCATAGTGTAACTCCGGATAGATGATTCCGCCATTCCCTTCGCCGCCAATCACAGCATTGGTGTCTTTCATCTGCTGTACTACGTTCACTTCACCTACAGCGCTGGCTGTATAGGTTCCGCCATGCTTTTCGGTCACATCGCGCAATGCACGTGAAGACGACATATTACTCACCGTGGTACCTGGATTGTGCTGTAAAATATAGTCTGCCACAGCCACCAAAGTGTATTCTTCACCAAACATAGCTCCTTTTTCATCTACAAACGCCAATCGGTCTACATCAGGATCTACCACTATTCCGAAATCGGCACGCTCCTTTACCACCAATTCCATAAGATCGCCCAAATGCTCTTTTAGTGGCTCCGGATTGTGTGGAAAATGCCCAGTAGGATCACAATACAACTTAACCGGGTGTACGCCCAATGCCTCCAAGAGCAACGGTACTGCAATTCCACCGGTACTGTTTACGGCGTCAACCACTACTTTAAAATTAGCTTTCTTTATAGCCAAAACATTCACTAACGGCAGTTCTAAAATCTCATCAATATGCAAATCGATGTACGCTTCATTTATTGAAATCCGTCCCAGGTTATCCACCTCACTAAATTGGATAGTTCCCCCTTCGGCAATGTCCAAAATTTCTTGTCCGTTTTCCGCATTTAAGAATTCCCCTTTATTGTTCAATAATTTAAGGGCGTTCCATTGCTTCGGGTTGTGGCTTGCGGTAAGGATAATCCCACCGTCGGCATGCTCCATGGTTACTGCCATTTCCACCGTAGGTGTAGTAGACAATCCTAAATCGATTACATGAAAGCCCATCCCCACCAACGTTTGCATCACCAATTGCTGTATCATTTCGCCACTTATTCGTGCATCTCGACCTACTACCACCGCATACGAATCTTTATCCCGTTGTCGCCGCACCCAAGTTCCATAGGCCGCAGCATACATCACTGCATCAATGGGGGTTAAATTTTCGCCTTGAGCACCGCCAATAGTACCACGGATACCTGATATCGATTTTATTAAAGTCATAGGTAGTTTTTATTTTTTGCAAAGATACTTGTTATCGCTAAAAGTAGACCGCAAATTTGTAAATTGTCCCAGATGAATTTTCTAGCACATATCTATCTTTCTGGTGAAGACGAAGGCATTACCATAGGCAATTTTATAGCAGATGGCATCAAGGGAAAGCGCTATAAAAAGTTCCCGCCAAAAATTCAAAAAGGAATTCTTTTGCACCGATTTATAGACAGTTATACAGACAGTCACCCCACCGTACGGCAGAGTACTGCTAGATTGCACAAAAATTATGGCCATTACAGCGGAGTGATCGTAGACATTCTTTATGACCACTTTCTAGCTAAAAACTGGAACGATTACCATCCGCAGCCCTTAGCCGATTATGTAACCAATTTTTACGAACTGCTGCGTACCAATTTTGAAATATTACCGACCCGAATACAGCGTATGATGCCGTATATGATTGCAGACAATTGGCTGCTCAGCTATGCTAGCATACAGGGCATTAGTACTATCTTGAACCAAATGAACCAACGTACCAAAAACCGTTCAAAAATGAACTTTGCCGTGTTAGAACTGGAAGAGTTTTATACAGAATTTGAAGATGAGTTCACTTCCTTTTTTGCTGAATTGATCACAGCGTCACAAGTTAAACTTTCAGAATTATGAGGCTCAAAAACTTCACATGGCTCCTGCTACTGCTGCTCTGCTTTTCTTGCAAGCAATCGCAGCAGCAAGCAACGCCCCCCATTGAAAACCTTCCTGAAATCGGACTCATTACCGAAAAAGCAATGGTAGTTTCGGCTCGTGAAGAGGCATCTAAAGTTGGTATAGAAATTCTGAAAAACGGAGGAAACGCTTTTGATGCCATGATCGCTACAGAATTAGCACTCGCTGTGGTGTACCCATACGCCGGTAATTTAGGCGGTGGCGGATTCATGGTGTACAGAACCCAATATGGAGAATTGGGGTCATTCGATTATCGCGAAAAAGCCCCCATGGCTGCCAGCAGAGATATGTATTTAAATGCACAAGGTGTGTATGAAGCCGAAAAAAGCAAACAAGGAAGTCTTGCCGTTGGCGTTCCCGGTACCATTGCTGGAATGTTCGCGGTTCGTGAAAAACTGGGCACACTACCTATGGAAGAAATTTTAGCACCCGTGATTGCCTTGGCCAGAAAAGGTTTTATCGTTACAGAACAACAGGCAGCACGCCTAAACCACTACGCCCCCATCTTTGAAGAAATTAGCGGTGAACCTTCTATCATGACAAACGGCTATAAGGCAGGAGACAGACTCGTAAATGAAGCATTGGCAACAACGCTGGAAACGATTTCAAAAGAAGGGCTCACTGCATTCTATGGCGGATCGATTGGCCAGCAACTAGTAGATTACATTCAGCAAAGAGGTGGAATAATCACAATCGATGACCTAGAAGTGTACGAAGCTGAGTTTCGTGAACCTATTGTATTCGATTATAAAGATTTGAAAGTTATTTCTATGGCGCCCCCGTCAAGCGGTGGAGTTTGTCTTGCACAGATTTTAAAGATGGTCGAACCCTTTCCGTTGGAAACCTATGGGCACAATTCTGAAAAATACATACAGGTGCTGGCAGAGGCCGAAAGGCGTGCGTATGCAGACCGCAGCTATTTTTTGGGCGACCCTGATTTTGTTGAAATCCCAGTCGATTCCTTAGTCTCAGATACGTATTTAGAGCAACGGATGGCAAATTTTAGTTTCGAACAGGCAACTCCTTCGGAAATCATCGGTCCAGGGAAAATTCTTGGCTACGAAAGCGAAGAAACGACCCACTACTCTATTGTAGATCAATACGGAAACGCGGTTTCGGCAACTACTACACTAAATTCTGGCTACGGGTCAAAACTATATGTAAAAGACCTCGGTTTTTTTCTGAATAACGAAATGGACGATTTTAGTGCAAAACCCGGTCAGCCCAATATTTACGGATTGGTAGGTGGGGAAGCAAACGCCATTGCGCCCCAAAAACGGATGCTAAGCTCTATGACACCAACTTTGGTTGAAAAAGACGGCAACCTTTGGATGGTAGTAGGCACACCCGGTGGTGCCACCATTATCACTTCGGTGTTGCAAACCATTCTGAATGTAAACGAATTTGGAATGCACATGCAACAAGCAGTAAATGTACCTCGATTTCACCATCAATGGCTACCAGATGCAATCAGATATGAAGTAGATCGTTTTTCGCCAGAACTAAAAGCACGTCTCGCGGAAAAAGGATACCCAGAAAACACCCGAGTAGATCCTATTATCGGTAAGGTAGATGCTATTTTAGTGTTACCCGATGGTACCCTCGAAGGTGGTGCCGATCCACGTGGTGATGACACCGCAGTGGGATTCTAGTAGCGGCTTTCACTGCAACAAGGGTATTTCATCGGATATCTACTACCACATATCGAAATGTAAGGTTTTTACTACAAACTGACATTGAAATCCGTATTTTTGAAGTCGAATCAAAACGTTTTAAATACTTGTTAACAACCCGTTTGCCGTTACAACTGCCTCGTTAATCTTGAATCTAAAATAAAACCCACAGAACGTTGTGTGGTATTATTGTTGTTTCTGTAATCACAAATGCAGCCCCCAACTGCGCAGCTTATGTAATGAAGAGAAAATCGCTTGTACGAGATGTATATGCCGTGATACCATTGGTGTTTAGCGGTGTTCTGTGCATTGCGTTAATTTTCTTGCTTCGCCAAAAGGTAGTTGCAACTCCTGCTTTTATAGACAAATTATCAGATCTTACTACCCTATTTATCGCAATCAGCGGTTTTATTGCCATCTTACTCATGGTGTACCTGGCTATGGGTACATTCCGATTAAAATCTTCTAAAGAATTAGCCACTGACCATCTGGGTAGAATTACTGAAAAAATGCACAGTTTTCGAAATATTATCGAATTACTGTTGCGTTCAAAAATGTGGCTGCCGGGACTTAAGGATTACATAGACGATGAGTTTGCTGGTCTTACCTTTTTTGAAGTTAAAGAGTTCTACAAAGGCAAATCGAAATTGGCGATCGAATTCCTTCAGGAAAATCACAATTTTGAAGATACCGAAAATCTCTACCTAGAGATGAAATCGTTGTTGATGACCAGCCCAAAAGACAAACGAATTCCAGAGAACATCGTCTATCCTTCTTCCTACGGAAAGGATATCGTTGAAAAATGGCTCGAACATAAATCAGGTTCTGGATTGTGGTACTACTTTGGGTATAAGTTTGCCATTTTTAAAGACTTTTTAGATTACAATGCGGTTTTTGAAAGGCACCAAGAACGCATCATGCTTTTGGCAAATTCTATAGACAGTGAGCATTTTGAGGATTCATCTTTTAACGAAGTATTTTTATCGCGCCTTGGCGAATACATGACCAAAGAAGTGATTCCAAAATTGGTTCAGTTTCAGAATGTGGCAGGAAAAGGATTGCCCCGCGCCATGAGATATCTCTACAGTATCTTCCTGATGGTTTCACTTTTTGGAATACTGCTACCCCTTTGCTTTTTGTTGTTCGAATTACCCGTTATCTTCCTCATTATCAGCATCGCTTTTGTGGTGAGTACTATCTTTTTTATTTCAACAACCTTCTACCAGTTCTTATCGAAGGAAATTTCAGAATAAGTACTTCAATAAAATAATAAATTTCAAAGAAGGAGATACCTGCAAGGTTTAAATTTTCAATACAAATGAGTACCTTTGCAAACTATGGCAAAAAATGGCGATTTTATTGAAGTTTTAGGCGCTCGTGTCCACAATTTAAAGAACATAGATGTTAGCATTCCAAGAGAACAATTGGTGGTTATTACCGGACTTTCGGGAAGCGGAAAATCGTCACTCGCCTTCGACACAATTTATGCTGAAGGACAACGGCGCTATATTGAAACATTTTCTGCATACGCACGCCAATTCTTGGGTAGCCTAGAACGACCCGATGTCGATAAAATTGAAGGCCTATCTCCCGTTATCGCCATAGAACAAAAAACTACCAGTCGGAGTCCGCGATCAACCGTAGGTACCATTACTGAAATTTATGACTTCCTACGTCTGTTATACGCTCGTGCCAGTGATGCCTACAGCTACAATACCGGTGAGAAAATGGTGAGTTATAGCGATGAGCAGATCAAACAACTTATCATAGACGATTTCGACGGAAAAAAAGTAAGCGTTCTTGCTCCTGTAGTGCGTTCTAGAAAAGGGCACTACCGCGAACTCTTCGAGCAGATTGCCAAACAAGGATTTCTAAAAGTTCGTGTAGATGGTGAAGTGATCGATATTGTAAAAGGAATGCGCATTGATCGCTATAAAACGCACGATATAGAAATTGTGGTCGATCGCTTAAAAATTTCTGAAGAAAGCGACACCGACAAGCGCCTTTCAGAAACTATTATTACTGCTATGTACCATGGCGACGATGTACTCATGGTGCTCGATAACGAAACCGATGAAGTGCGTTATTTCAGTAGGTCATTGATGTGCCCTACCTCTGGCGTTTCGTACCCGAATCCAGAACCAAACAACTTTTCGTTCAATTCGCCCAAAGGCATGTGCCCCAATTGCAAAGGCTTAGGGAAATTGCATGAAGTGAATCTGAGCAAGTTGGTACCAGACGGGACACTTTCTATTAAACAAGGAGCCTTGGCGCCGCACGGACCGCAAAAAAACAATTGGATTTTTAAACAGTTGGAACTCATTGCACAGCGTTTCGATTTTAGCCTCAGTGATCCATTTGAAAGCATTCCTGAAAAGGCAAAGGAAATGATCTTTCACGGCGGAAACGAAAAGTTTGATGTCGAATCGAAGACTTTAGGGATTACCCGCAATTATAAAATCGATTTTGAAGGTGTTGCTACTTTCCTTCAGAATACCTACGAAGCCAACGAAAGTAAGTCGTTACAACGGTGGGCCAAAGAATACATGGACAAAGTTGCCTGCCCAGAGTGCGGGGGTAGTCGCCTGCGGAAAGAATCACTCTATTTTAAAGTGAACGAAAAAAACATTGCCGAGCTTGCCCACATGGACGTGATCGAGTTGGCAGAATGGTTTAATGACATCGAAAAAAAGCTGAGCGATACCCAATTGAAAATCGCTGCTGAAATCTTAAAAGAAGTACGGTCTCGCTTACAGTTTTTGATTGATGTGGGCCTTACCTACCTCTCCTTAGACCGAAGTTCAAAATCATTGTCGGGTGGCGAAGCACAGCGAATCAGGCTCGCAACGCAAATCGGTTCACAGTTGGTAGGTGTGCTCTATATCTTGGACGAACCCAGTATTGGCTTGCACCAGCGTGATAATGAAAAATTAATCAAATCGCTTATCTCATTGCGCGATATCGGAAATTCTGTGATTGTGGTAGAGCATGACAAAGACATGATTGAGCATGCAGATTATGTGATTGATATTGGTCCTGCAGCAGGGCGGCATGGAGGTGAGATTGTTTCTGAAGGAACCCCTACGGAAATTTTAAAACACCAAACCCTAACCGCCGATTATTTAAGTGGTGTAAAAGAAATTGAAGTGCCGAAAGAACGCCGAAAAGGCAATGGTAAATCACTTACACTTAGTGGAGCCACAGGAAACAACCTAAAAAACGTAAGCATTGAAATCCCTTTGGGTACCATGGTAGGTGTTACAGGAGTTTCAGGAAGTGGAAAATCTACGCTTATTAATGAGACCCTCTACCCTATTTTAAACGCACACTTTTTTAATGGGGTGAAAAAACCAATGCCCTATAAAAAAATCGTTGGGCTAAAACATTTAGATAAGGTGATCGACATTAACCAATCGCCTATCGGTAGAACGCCGCGAAGCAATCCGGCAACCTACACTGGGGTATTTTCAGAAATACGAAGTTTATATGCGAAAATCCCTGAGGCGATGATTCGTGGCTATAAACCAGGTCGTTTCAGTTTTAATGTCGCTGGCGGAAGATGTGAAACGTGTAAAGGTGGCGGACTGCGAGTGATTGAAATGAACTTTTTACCAGACGTGTATGTTGAGTGCGAAACCTGCCAAGGAAAGCGTTTTAACCGTGAAACTTTGGAGATACGTTACAAAGGGAATTCAATTTATGATGTGCTGGAAATGACCATCAATGAAGCTGTTCCGTTTTTTGAAAACATACCAAAAATATACCGAAAGCTAAAAACCATCCAAGATGTTGGTCTGGGTTATATTACTTTAGGACAACAGTCTACGACACTTTCCGGTGGTGAAGCGCAACGAATTAAGTTGGCAACAGAACTTTCAAAAAGAGATACTGGCAATACTTTTTATATCTTAGACGAGCCTACCACCGGTCTTCATTTTGAAGATATCAGAGTTCTGCTTATCGTTCTTAACAAATTAGTGGCCAAAGGAAACACCGTGGTAATTATTGAGCACAACCTAGATGTGATTAAAACGGTCGATTATATTATCGATATCGGGCCCGAAGGTGGTAAAAAAGGTGGTAAGATCATGGCAACGGGCACACCAGAAGAGATTGTAGAAAACAACAAAGGCTTTACTGCCAAGTTTTTAAAGAAAGAATTACAGTGAGTAGTGCACTTCGACAGGCTCAGTGTGACAAGTAGTGAGTAGTGAGTAGTGAAATTTAAAGCTGAAATGAAATACTTAAAAAAAGTAACAAGAGACAACTCACAACCCACAACCGACAACCAACAACCTGTCACACTGAGCGCAGTCGAAGTGAAAGTCTAACGACTAAAGACCATACAATGAGAAACGAACAACAGAATAAAAACTGGAATGCAGTAAAAACTAACGATTCATGGGCTATTTTCAAGATCATGGGCGAGTTTGTAAATGGGTATGAAAAAATGAGCCGTATCGGTCCGTGTGTGAGTATCTTCGGTTCGGCACGTACCAAACCAGACAACCCGAATTACCAATTGGCAGAAAACATTGCAAAAAAGATTACCGAAAATGGCTATGGTGTTATCACAGGCGGTGGCCCCGGTATCATGGAAGCGGGTAACAAAGGTGCGCACTTAGCTGGCGGAACCTCCGTAGGACTCAACATAACACTCCCGTTCGAACAACATGACAATCCGTATATCGATAGCGATAAAAGTATCGATTTTGATTACTTTTTTGTTCGAAAGGTGATGTTCGTGAAATACTCGCAAGGATTTGTAGTGATGCCCGGCGGATTCGGAACACTAGACGAATTCTTTGAGGCACTTACTCTCATTCAGACCCATAAGATTGATAAATTCCCGTTAATTTTGGTTGGGACCGAATTTTGGAAAGGCCTGTGGGAATGGGTAACCAGCACACTGTTAGAAGCAAACAACAACATCAGTAAAGGCGATTTAGATTTGGTACATATTGTTGATACTGAAGACGAAGTGTTGAAAGTACTTAACGATTTCTACGAAAAATCGAATCACAGTCCGAATTTTTAATCAGTTGTGGTATACAATTTGTAAAATAGTTTCTTACACTTGCACATCTATTAATTTTTTACGTTTTCTTGATCACACGCTATCTTCTATATCTCTTTATTTTTATTACGGTCGTACCCCTGTGCGCCCAAAATAAAATTTTTATAGAAGCGACACTTCTTCCTGAAAGCGAAAGCATCATCATTACTCAAAAAATCACCTTTCAGAATACTTCTGAAACATCCCTAGACACCTTATACTTCAACGATTGGGCGAATAGTTTTTCAACCAAAACCACTCCCTTAGCGAAACGTTTTGCTGAAAATTTTGATAGCTCGTTCCATTTCGAAAAAGAAGAAGAAAGAGGAAAAACCATCATTCAGCAGGTTGAATTTATTTCAGACCAAAACAGTGCAACCAGTGCTACTTGGCAACGGGGCGCCGCTTTAGACATTCTGAAAGTTCCTTTGGCCAAACCGCTCGCACCAAAAGAAGCGATCACACTTCGATTTACCTACACGGTTGAAGTGGCTGACGATAAGTTTACGCGCTACGGTGTAGATAATTTCGGTAATTATAAACTTCGCTACTGGTTTATTGCACCAGCAGTGTTCGACGGCACTTGGCATGCGTATAGCAATAAGAATTCAGACGACCTATACCTCGCCCCTACCGATTTCAACATTAATTTTACCCTGCCAGAAGCATACACACTAAATTCTAATTTCGATTTGGTGGATACCGAAACTACGGAAAATGGAACATTGGTATCGCTAAAAGGTGAAAAACGCAATCAGGCAATCATTCATATTGAAAAGCAAAATACATTTGAACGTATTGTTACCGACAAGTTTGAACTGGTGACCAACCTAAAAGACAAAAAAGTTTCTCCGGCTATTAAAGCGCTGGCGGTAGACCGGATTGTTCATTTTTTAGATGCAAAATTAGGAGACTATCCGTTTAAAAAACTCATGACTACCGAAGAGGCCTATCGGAAGGACCCGGTTTATGGGCTGAATCAGCTGCCCGATTTCATTAGTCCGTTTCCCGATGGTTTTGAGTACGATATGGAGCAGTTAAAAACCATCACCCGAAATTACCTTGAGAATACGCTGGCGCTGCATCCACGTGATGATTATTGGCTTATTGGTGCCCTGCAGATTTACTTAATGACCGAATATGTAGACACCTACTATCCAAAAATGAAGATTATTGGGAGCTTGAGTAATTGGTGGATTATTAAATGGGCGCATGCTGCAGATCTTGAATTTAACGACCAATATCCGTTGCTATACCTAAACATGGCCAGAAACAATTTGCAACAAGCCTTGGTGACGCCAAAAGATTCGCTAGTAAAATTCAACAAAAACATTGCAAACGATTATTATGGAGGCGACGGACTCAATTATTTGGCAGACTATCTAGACAAACCGGTGCTGGAACAGTCGATTAAAGAATTCTATTCAGAAAATTTATTAAAGCCGGTATCGCCTTCCACTTTTGAAAACATCGTTTCGCAAAACACCGATTTGCCCGTGAATTGGTTTTTTGAAGATTTTGTGGGCAAACGCACCACCATCGATTTCAAAATAAAAAAGATCAAAAAAGTAGGCGATTCACTACAAGTCACGATAGCGAACAAACGTGACAACACCTTGCCTGTTTCCATCTACGGACTCAATAAAGACAAGGTGCTTTTTAAACAATGGACCACCCCCATAGACAGTACCATTACGGTTACCGTTCCACGAGCGAATGTTCGCAAATTAGCACTGAACTACGAAGCAGTTATCCCAGAGTTTAACCAACGGAACAACTACAAAAAAGTAAAGGGATTGCTCAACCGTCCGATTCAATTTCGGCTTTTTCAAGACGTAGAAGATCCCAAATACAATCAATTGTTCTTTATGCCCGTTTTTGAATACAACCTCTATGACGGTGTTAGTGTGGGGATGAAACTCTATAATAAAACGGTACTACCCAAAGGCATCCATTACAAGCTGGAACCACAATACGGATTTGGCTCTAACACCTTGATTGGTAGCGGTTCTATTTCGTATACAGCCCGTTTGCCCGAGAATCAGCCCTACTCTATGCGCTACGGAATTTCAGGTAATTATTATTCGTACGACCAGAATTTGTTCTATAGAAGAGTGACGCCGTTTATGGTTTTTGCCTTTCGTCCAGACGATTTACGGGATAATGAAAAACAGTTTATCAATCTTCGGAATGTAAATGTGTTTCGCGATGAAAACCCGAACGATGCTTCCCAAGACCCAAATTATAGCGTGTTTAATGCACAATATGTGTATTCCAATCCGAATTTGATCAATTACTTTCGGGGTACTGTAGATTATGAAATTTCTAAGAAGTTCAGTAAGATTGCCGCCACCTTCGAATATCGAAAACTATTCCTAAACAACCGCCAACTGAATGTTCGGGCCTTTGCAGGTGCCTTTTTGTTCAATGATAGTGGTGCCGACAATAATTTTTTCAGCTTTGCACTAGACAGGCCCACCGATTATCTATTCGATTACAATTACTACGGAAGAAGCGAAGATACCGGGGTTTTCAGTCAGCAACTTATTATTGCCGAAGGAGGTTTCAAAAGTCAGTTAGAACCTGCATTCTCCAACACCTGGATGGCTACCTTAAATGCCAGTACCAATATCTGGAAATGGATTTATGCCTATGGCGACGTAGGATTGGTAGACAATCGCGGTGTGGCCCCAAAATTTGTGTACGATTCTGGGATACGACTGAGCTTGGTAGCAGATTATTTTGAATTGTACTTCCCGCTATACTCAAACCTTGGTTGGGAACCTGGCTTACCCAATTACGACCAAAAAGTACGATTTATCGTCACACTGAGTCCGAAAACTCTGCTCGGGCTCTTTACCCGAACCTGGTATTAAACTACGCAATGCAATTTTTAAACAACTGGAAACATATCATTTTGCTGTGCCTAACGTTGGGATTAGCGCCATTTTTCCCCGAACCACACCTTTGGGGCAAGCTGAAATGGATATTTGGGGGCGCAAATGGGATGCAAGCTCAAGATTGGTTTGACGTATTCTTACACGGGCTTCCATTTCTTTTACTCATTCGTATCGTTCTGCTGAAACTTTTAAAATCTTCTAACAGATAGCACATTAAAGCACGGTTTATTGAGAATCTTGCAATACTTTAACATTGTTTCGCAGCTCGTTTTTGCGTATTTTTGCGGCAAACAAAACGTGCAATGCAGACAAACCCACAGACCAACAGCGAGTTATCTTTCGACGATTTTAAAGCCGAAGTCTTAAACGACTATAAAATTGCTGTCACCAGTCGCGAATGTAGCCTACTTGGGCGACGGGAAGTGTTAACGGGTAAAGCAAAATTTGGGATTTTCGGCGATGGGAAAGAAGTTCCACAACTGGCTTGGGCAAAAGCATTCCAAAATGGTGATTGGCGTAGCGGGTACTACCGCGACCAGACCTTTATGATGGCCATCGGAAAATTAACCATCGAACAGTTTTTTGCTGGCTTGTATGCCCATACAGATATTAAGGCAGACCCCATGAGCGCAGGACGCCAGATGGGTGGTCACTTTGCAACACACAGTTTAAATGATGACGGCAGCTGGAAAAACCTCACTGCACAAAAAAATAGTAGTGCCGACATCTCCCCTACGGCTGGCCAGATGCCAAGACTTTTGGGGTTGGCACAAGCCTCAAAAATATTCAGGAATGTAAAAGGCATCGAAAACAAAACCAATTTCTCTATCAACGGAAATGAAGTTGCCTGGGGGACCATTGGTAATGCCAGTACCAGCGAAGGCTTGTTTTGGGAAACTATAAATGCTGCGGGCGTGTTACAAGTGCCCATGGTAATGAGTGTTTGGGACGACGAGTACGGTATTTCGGTACACGCGCGCCACCAGACCACCAAAGAAAATATTTCTGAAATCTTAAAAGGGTTTCAACGTACTGAAGACGAAAATGGTTACGAGATCATACGCGTCACAGGTTGGGATTACCCCGAATTGGTAGAAGCCTACCAGACAGCATCAAAAATTGCCAGAGAAGAGCACGTTCCGGTACTGATTCATGTAAAAGAACTCACACAACCTCAAGGCCATTCTACCAGTGGTTCGCACGAGCGCTATAAGAGTAAGGAGCGATTGGAATGGGAAGCCGAATACGATTGTAACGCACAGATGCGCCAATGGATGCTTGCCAATAACATGGCCACAGAAGAAGAACTTACCGAACTAGAAAAAGACATTAAAAAACAAGTGCGTGATGGTAAAAAAGCAGCTTGGACTGCCTTTTTAGCTCCGCAGAAAGAAGAGCAGAAAGAAGCGCTTACATTGCTTTCTAATCTTGCTGAAAGTTCTGCGAACAAGACGTTTATTGAAAAAATTAAAAATGACCTTGCTGCTGAAGGTGAGCCACTACGCCGATCGATTGCCGCTGCTACCCGAAAAGCATTGCGCTATGTGGTAAGTGAGGATTCTTCCGAAAAACGACAGTTACAAGATTGGATCAACAATTATTTTGAACGCATACAGCCGAAGTATTCTGCGCATTTATATTCTGAAGCCGAAGAAAACGCTAAGACCATTTCCGAAGTAAAACCGACCTATAACGACGGTGCCGAAGAAGTGGATGGTCGTGTAGTACTGCGCGATAATTTTGATGCACTTTTTAGCAAACACCCTGAAGCCCTCATTTTTGGTGAAGATGCAGGCGAAATTGGCGACGTAAACCAAGGGTTGGAAGGCATGCAAGAAAAATATGGTGAGTTGCGTGTGAGCGATGCCGGAATTCGTGAAGCGACCATTTTAGGACAAGGAATCGGAATGGCGATGCGCGGACTTAGACCTATTGCTGAAATACAATACCTCGACTATATCCTCTATTGTTTGCAGATTATGAGCGACGATTTGGTAACCGTACGCTACCGAACTAACGGAACTCAAAAAGCGCCGTTAATCGTACGAACACGCGGTCATAGATTGGAAGGCATCTGGCACAGTGGATCGCAAATGGGCGGACTTGTTCATTTACTACGCGGTATGTATATTTTGGTGCCTAGAGATATGACCAAAGCGGCCGGTTTTTACAATACGTTGTTAGAAACCGACGAACCCGCATTGATCGTAGAGTGTTTGAACGGCTATCGATTAAAAGAAAAAATGCCAACCAATTTGGGTGAATTTAGAACTCCGATCGGGGTGGTAGAAACCGTAAAGGAAGGGACCGACATTACATTGGTTTCGTACGGAAGTACCTTACGCGTGGTTCAAGAAGCGGCCAAAGAACTGCAACAAGTGGGTATTGACGCCGAAATCATCGATGTGCAGTCATTGTTACCACTCGATTTAAACCATGATATGGTAGCGAGTGTCAAGAAAACCAATCGATTGTTGGTGATAGACGAAGACGTGCCTGGCGGAGCTTCGGCCTACATTATGAATCATATTGTAGACACCCAAAATGGCTACCAATACTTAGATAGCAAGCCACAAACCTTGGCGGCAAAACCGCATAGACCTGCCTACGGAACCGACGGTGATTATTTCAGCAAACCCTCTGCAGAAGATATTTTTGAAACGGTATATGAAGTGATGCATGAGGCAAATCCGGCAGACTTTCCAAAGTTAAGGTAACGCTAAAGTGTTAGGGTATAGCTTTTATTTATCGTATTTTAATATGATAAAACTAAAAGCTATGAAAAAAATTACTTTCTTATTACTTTCACTCATCATTACGGTATCACTAACGGCGCAGGATGCCAGTTTAGAATTTGACCCTATTGCCACGGCAGAAGTGCCAAGCGAAGTGATCATGTCGCACAAAACAAACTTTCCAAACGGATTTGTTCGCAGTTGGGCCGTAAATCGTGGTTTATCGGCAACCGACCGTATTCCAGAACGATATCAGGCAGTTTTTAGCGATGGCGGTGGCACAAATAGCCACACGGCTACCTACCTACCCAATGGGATGCTTTTTTTTCACTCAGAATTTTTAGATCCCGACAATGTTCCTTCGGAAATTTTACTAAAAACGCGATCAGAGTTTGATGATTCTGAGGTAGAACATGTGCATTTTATCACCATGTTTAATCCGAAACGGGAAATTTATCGCGTAAAAGTACGTGATCAGGCATTGGTTGAAATGGTGTATTATACCGTGAATGGCGTGAAAATTCCGAAAAACGAGCTACCTGAAGAATTGTTAGTGTTTAATTATTAGAACATTAATGAAGGACTTTTCTACTTGTAAGACAACCCGTCATTCTGAATTTATTTCAGAATCCCATCATCGTAGACATCCCGTCATTCTGAATTTATTTCAGAATCCCAACAAGAGAGCGAACATAGTTCATGAGAACATAAATCGAGGTTCAGGTAGACGTAATCTTATATGAATGTTTAGTACAACACATATTAATTCGATCAAAATTTGGAATCCCCGATAATTTTCACCAATATTTGTAAAGACAAAGAAATAAAACAAGTCATGTTACACACTCTTGTAAATAATAACAATAATAATAACGCAAAGACGTAACAGAAACTTGTACCCTATATGCAACCGCCAAGTTTCAAAAAGCTTGGCGGTTTTTTTTTGTGCGAAACTTACGGTAACGAAACAAAGCGCCCGTTGCAGAGCTAGTTGAGCCATCCCGCTGCATAGTGGGATCTAAAATTGGGAATAATATTAGACTAATTAAATAACCAAATACCGATATATTATGTGTGGAATTGTATGTGCATTCGATCTTAAAAGGCCAGCCGAGGAGCTGCGGCCACAACTATTAACCATGGCAAAATGCCTGAGACACCGTGGCCCGGATTGGAGTGGCATCTTCAGTAATAAACGCGCGCTCATGGCGCACGAACGCCTCGCGATTGTAGATCCGACCTCAGGGAAACAACCGCTCTTTTCAGAAGACAAGAAGCTAGTATTGGCTGCCAATGGCGAAATTTACAATCATATGCAACTGCGCAAGCAATTTGAAAACAGCTACAACTTCCAGACAAAAAGCGATTGTGAAGTCATTTTAGCACTCTACAAAGAGAAAGGAGCTTCGTTCTTAGATGAGCTGAACGGAATCTTCGGATTTGCCCTCTACGATGTATCCACCAACGAATATTTGATTGCCAGAGATCACATGGGGATTATCCCCTTATACATGGGCTGGGACAAAGATGGTACTTTTTATGTAGCTAGCGAATTAAAAGCCTTGGAAGGCTTTTGTACCAAAATAAAACTCTTCCCTCCAGGGCATTACTTGCATAGTAGCGATGGCGAACTGAAAAGATGGTACCAACGCGATTGGATGGAATACGATGCCGTGAAAGACAATGAAACCAGCATAGACGACCTGCGAAAGGCGCTTGATGCAGCCGTACACAGACAATTGATGAGCGATGTACCCTACGGAGTCTTATTGTCGGGCGGATTGGATTCTTCGATTACCTCTGCCCTCGCCAAGAAATATGCCGACAAGCGTATCGAGAGTGGCGATATGGAAGGTGCTTGGTATCCGCGTCTGCATTCATTTGCTATTGGTTTAAAAGGCTCTCCAGATTTGGCGGCTGCCCAAAAGGTTGCAGACCATCTGGATACCGTACACCATGAAATACATTTTACGATTCAGGAAGGCTTAGATGCCATACGCGATGTGATTTACCATGTTGAAACCTACGATATCACAACGATTAGAGCCTCTACCCCCATGTTTTTATTGGCACGGGCCATTAAGGCAATGGGGATAAAAATGGTGTTGTCTGGTGAGGGTGCCGATGAGATTTTTGGTGGATACCTCTATTTTCACAAGGCGCCTTCTGCACAAGAATTTCACGAAGAGAACGTTCGGAAACTCGAAAAACTACATATGTATGATTGCCTTCGCGCCAACAAATCGTTAGCATCATGGGGAATTGAAGGCCGGGTACCATTTTTAGATAAAGAATTTATGGATGTTGCCATGCGCCTCAATCCAAAAGACAAGATGATTGTGAGCGGACAAGCAAAACCAACGGACCGCCAAGCTATGGAAAAGTGGGTATTGCGAGAGGCCTTTGGCGATATGCTCCCTGAAGAGGTGGCGTGGAGACAAAAAGAACAATTTAGTGATGGTGTGGGTTATAGTTGGATTGATACTTTAAAGGAAATGGTAAATGAACAAGTAACCGATGAGCAATTGCAAAACGCCCAATATCGATTCCCGATACAAACCCCGACAAGCAAAGAAGAGTTTTATTATCGTACCATTTTTGAAGAGCACTTCCCGAGTGATGCCGCAGCATTAACCGTACCAAGTGTTCCTAGTGTGGCATGTAGTAGCCAAGTGGCACTAGACTGGGACGAAAGTTTTAAGAACATGAACGATCCCAGCGGAAGAGCGGTTGCGAATGTGCATGATGAAGCGTATTGAGAAGTCTTTAGTCGATAGTCTTTAGTTGTTAGTTTTTGGTCGTTAGTCTTTAGTAACTCCGCTGTCATTCCGAACCATAGGAAGCCCGCCTTCGCTTTCGGGCAGGGAATCTCATATAGTTGATGGTTGACAGTTTATAGTTGTTGGGTGAGGGAAGCGGGAAGCGGGAACGCGGAAGTTGGAAGCTTGCCCGTACCGAACGGAGTTTGGGCGGGTTGGAAGTTTGTTCCATAATCAAAATTTTGAACGAGAATGTTAGTCCATATTCTATGCTCCATATTCCACAAACTTTGGTATATGCCATGGTGTCTGACACTTCTTTAAAATGCAAATCTCAGGTACCATAATCCTATAATACACATAGTAAGCAAATAATATTTTAATTCATTTACTTCACTTCAAAAAAATCCCAATAAAAATCCCTTCCCCACTCTTTTTATTAAAGTGTTCTAAACGTAGCATTCGTTTTAGTTGGCTTTCCCTATTTTTGAAATCATAGCACCAATCAGAACCCTATGAAAAAGATTTTTCTCCTTGCCCTTGTCTGTTTCGCCTTGTTCGGACACGACATGTATCTTAAAATGGATACGTTTTTTCTACAACCCAATCAGCAAGCTGTACTCGATCTATACAACGGAACCTTTGAAAAAAGTGAGAACGTCATCGACCGTGACCGTATGCTGGACGCTAGCTTCTTCGGAAATGGGCAGCGAATGGCAATTAAGAACGACCAATGGACCGAAATAGACAGTATGACCCGTCTTACATTTACAACAGGCGAGGCTGGAACGTGGGTAGCGGGTGTTTCAACCAAAGCACGCACTATTGAACTGGATGCAGACGCTTTCAACAGTTATTTAGAACACGATGGTGCGTTAGATATGCTTAATGAGCGCAAAACCAATAATTTATTGGAAGAAGATGCTATTGAAAAATATTCTAAACACGTAAAGGCTATTTTTCAGGTGGGAGATACCAAAACAGACGATTATAAAACGGTATTGGGATATCCTATCGAATTTGTACCACAATCCAACCCCTACGAAGCTAATACGGGTGGTACACTAAAATTCCAATTACTGAGAAATGGAAGCCCGTTGGCAAATCAGTTGGTGTACGCAGATTTTGTTTCAGCAAAAGGCAGCCATTCACATAACAATACCACGCATAGCCATGATGGTGAAGGCGAACATTCGCATGGAGATGAAGACAATGTACATAGTCATGGAAACGACGGAGAACACACACACGATGATAAGAAGGAAGTCCACAGCCATGGAAACGACGGAGAACACACACACGGAGACAAAAAGAAAGTCCACAGCCACGGAAACGAGGGAGACCACACGCACGGAAACGACAAAGAGGTTCATAGCCATGATAATAATTCATCAACCGTAGAAACGAACCATACCCATACCACTGGCCAGCAACTAAGAACTGATGCCAACGGGATGATTAATGTAGAGCTTACTGCAGATGGAATCTGGTATCTTAGAACCATTCATTTGGTGACCACTCAAGAAGCGGGCTTGACCCATGAGAGCAATTGGGCCACACTTACCTTTGAAGTAAGCCATGCACATGATGAAACGACACACACGCATGAACATGAACATGAAGATGGAATCCCGTCGTATGTGTATTGGATTGCGAGTTTAGTAATCATTGGCGGATTGTTTTTCTTCTTCTACCGAAAAAAATAAGCTTTGAAAAAACTACGGTCTTCCCTATTCGTCATACTTGCCATGCTATTGCCCCTCACCCTATATGCACATGGAGTAAGCGAATCTGATCAAGATATTTTAAACAACGGCGGGCTGCTGTCATACATTTACGTTGGAGCTAAACACATGCTCACTGGTTACGATCATTTATTATTCTTAGCAGGCGTCGTGTTTTATTTAAGCACTTTTAAGGACATCGTAAAGTTTGTCACTGTGTTTACCATTGGGCATTCGGTTACGCTCATTGGTGCCACCTATCTTGGCATCACAGCTAACGAACACTTGGTAGATGCTGTGATTGCGCTAAGTGTGCTGTATAAAGGATTTGAAAACCTAAATGGTTTCAAAAAATTGGGAATCGTTTCGCCAAATTTACTTTTTATGGTGCTGCTTTTCGGGTTGATTCATGGCTTTGGGCTCGCTACACGGCTGCAGTCTTTTGACATGGGAGACGACTTATTTTTAGCGAAAATTATCAGTTTTAATGTAGGGGTAGAATTGGGACAGATTTTAGCGCTGATTCCCATTGTCTTGCTCATTACCCAATGGCGAAAACGAAAGAGTTTTCAAGCTTTTTACAAAGCCGCAAACACCTATTTGGTTATTGCCGGAATTGCATTATTTGCGTATCAATTGCATGAATATATTAGAGGAGCGCATTAAGTTAGAATTGAAACGATAATACCTTCTTAAAATTTTAAAATTTCCGCGTTAAAGACCGTTAATACATATGGCAACGCTCTAATTCGATTGTATATTTAGGTATGGAAAAGATATTAGTAGCAGGTGCCACAGGTACCACTGGAAATAAAGTAATCAATTTGTTAAAAGAATCGAGCCAATACACGCCCGTTGCGATGGTGCGGAATGAGTCGCAACAAAAAGAATTTGAAAACCAGGGTGTAACTACCGTTTGGGGTGATTTAACAGAAGATGTTTCAAACACAACCAAAGGGATAGACCGTGTGATTTTTGCAGCAGGATCTGGCGGAAAAGACGTGGTTAATGTAGACCAAGAAGGTGCCAAGAAATTAATTGATGCCTCTAAAAAAGAACGCATTAAGAAGTTTGTAATGCTAAGTTCTATGGGCGCTGACAATCCCCAAGGAGATTTGAAAGAATACTTGCAGGCCAAACAAAATGCCGACCAGTATTTAGACATTAGCGGACTCACATTTACGATTGTGAGACCGGGTGCATTGAATAACAATGAAGGCTTAGGGAAAATTAAATTAGAGAAAAAATTGAACGAGCAAGGTGAAATCCCACGGTGGGATGTAGCCCGAACCCTCGTAAAAAGCCTTGATACCAAAGTTGTAAAAAACCAAGCCTTTGAAATTCTCACAGGTGAAACCCAGATTGAAAAAGCGGTTGAAGCGTTTCAGGTGGTATAGTACTTAACATCCAAATCCTTAAAATAGCCAAGACAACAATGTCTTGGCTATTTTTTTTTACACTTCTTCCACCATTTCACATTTCGTATAAGTACAACTACCTAGAAACGAGTAATATCTTATCATTATATTTGATAGATAGGTATTCAACATGAAACGAACCAAAATACTCTGTTTACTGTTTTGCTTATGCTACATAACAGCTTTCGCTCAATATGACGGGCAGGATATTTCAGTAATAAAACAGAAAATTGCTGCTACTAAAAATGGAGATCGTTTGGTTTGGATGGATAGTCTTACCCAATTAACCAAATTTGATCATAATTCCATATACGATTCGATTGCCAATGCTACCTTAGCGTATGCTATTGAAATCGATTCAATGTCTGTTGCGGCAATGAACATAGGAGATCTCATGTATTTCTACAGTGCCTATCTAAGTGATTTTGAGAAAGCTTTTGCCATCTACAACCAATATGAACCTATGTTTAAAGACATCGCACCAACCGATGTTACCCGTTTGTATCTAAACAGCAGCAATGTATTTCAAGACGTTGGTAACTATAAAATGGCAGTTAAGCTACTAGACTCCGTCACCAAATATGCTAGAATAACTAATAATAACTATCACAGCGGCTTGGCAAAAATGTACAGGGCACAAATCAGTGCGTCCTTAGGAGAGAATGCAAAAGCTTCTATAATTTATAGAGACGTTATTAAGGTATTTGAAGAGGAAAAAGACACCTTCAATATTTTGGCTACCATGAATTCATTATCAATTCTTTATAGTCAGAACAATTTTTTTGAAGAGGCCCATAAAATTCAAAAAGAGGCCGAATTCCTTGCAACAAAGGCAAATGAAGATGGTTTTTTAGCAAGTATTTATTCTAACATGGCAACAGACCTTGGCAAGCAAGACCGTTTGGCAGAGAGCATCAAATACCTGAAACTAGCTGTTGCTTCTATCTTAAAAACAGATTATCACAACCGCTATGCACCGCCAATTTATCTAGAATTACTTAAAAAATATGCAAAGGTAGATAGTTTAGAAAAAGCTGAAGAAGTAATTCAAAAACTACAGGAGTACGATGAGTTTATGACAGAAGGCCCTAATTTACGAAGCTATAATAGTGGTATGAAGCATTATTATTTAGCTAAAGGAGATTATAAAAAAGCATTGGAATTAGGCTTATTGACCCTAGGAGATAAAAATGTCGATTTTCATGCTGAAGAAGATATAGACAACGAGGCGTTTATGGTTGATGTCTATAAGAAATTGGGGAATACTGAGCTAGAACTTTATCATTTGAAACGATTTCAAAAATTGAATGATTCTATAAATAGTGTGAAAAAAGTAAATGCACTTTCCTATTACCAAACTCTGTATGAAACAGAAAAACGTGACGCCCAGATTGAAAACCAAGAAAACAAACTAGCATTACTAGAAGAAAAGCACAAGACAAAAAATCAGTGGATAACTTTTGGTGCCATCAGTTTAGTTGGGATTTTCGGGTTTATTTTGGTAGTACGTTCCCGAAACAATCAAAAAAAGCAGAAGATTATCGAATCTAATTTTTCTCAAAAATTATTATTGGCGCAAGAGACAGAGCGTACGCGCGTCGCTAAGGATCTTCATGATAGTGTAGGACAACGACTGTCGATTATGCATAGAAAAGCAGAAAATTTAGATCAGGCAGACCTCGCTGCAATGACCGCAGGAACACTAGAGGAAGTTAGAAGCATAAGCCGAGGACTATATCCGCCAATGTTAGAAAAATTGGGGCTTACAAAAAGCCTTCAACATTTACTTTTAGAAATTGATGAAGAAACAGCGATGTTTGTTTCTACCGAAATTGATAACATCGATTCATTTTTCAATCAAGAAGAAACACTTAACTTTTACAGATTTGTGCAAGAAAGTATTACAAATGTTATAAAACATGCAAATGCAAAAACGCTTTTGGTAAAAATTACTTCAGAAGAAAAAAAAATAACCGCCATTATCAAAGACAATGGTCATGGTTTTGAAGATACCGAACATACCATATACAACAGCCTAGGGCTAAAAACAATGTCTGAACGTATCAAACTACTCAAAGGAAAAATTAGCATTAATAGCGCTAAAAATGAGGGCACGATGATTAAAGCAAGTATCAGTAAATGATCTCAAAAATAAAAATACTTGTAGCAGATGACCATCCCTTATTGTTAAGCGGACTTGCTGAAGCTTTGCGGAACTTTAATTATGATGTGGTTTCCACATGCGAAAATGGTGCAAAAGCACTGGACCAAATAATAGACCTCACTCCTACCATTGCCATTCTTGATGTAGAAATGCCATATCTTTCCGGCATTGAGGTAGTGCGTAAATGCAAAGAAAAAGAACTAAACACGAAATTTATTTTACTCACTTCCCACAAAGAAAAATCGTTGATTTTAGAAACAAAAGAACTCGGTATTTCTGGATATATCCTAAAAGAAGAACCATTTTCTGAAATACAACGCTGCATTCAGGCAGTACATAGTGGCCATACCTATTACAGTAAAACCTTCGATGCCATTTATAATACAAAAGTAGCCCCTGAGTTAGAGCGTATTAAATTTTTAACGCCTTCAGAAAGAACCATTGTGCGCCTAATCGCAAAAGGAAATACCTCCAAGAGTATAGCTGAAATGCTCGGACTTTCAGTACGTACCATCGACAATCACCGAGCAAATATTATCAACAAACTCGAACTACCTTCACAGACTGATGCGCTTACTACCTGGGCAAAAGAGCATTTCAGTATGCTTGATGCTATTTAAACTCGGCTGTTTACTTCGGAAATTTTAAAAGTTGAAGAAACGCCTCTACATTTTCCGGTATTACTTCATCTTCTCCCTTCTTAATAACCACTGAAAGTAGCTTCCCTAAGTACCCCTACCTAAACTTTACGTTCACTACCTATTCTAAATGATTTGTGGTACTCATAACTTTGTTTCCAACAAAAAATACAAACGTTGAAAATTTTGTAGTATGAATATTGTAATCTCACTCATCGTTGCTTTTTTTTGCCTCCAAATCACCTACGCCCAAGTTGGAATCAACACTGTATCTCCAAAAGCCCTTTTGGAGGTACAGGCTTCTAACCCAGCCACTCCATCTGCAACAGATGGCGTGCTACTTCCTAAGATAGATGCATTTCCAACCATCAACCCAACGGCTGATCAAGATGGGATGATGGTGTATGTAACAGGAAACGGAGTGGTTGAACAGGGATTTTATTTTTGGAATGACTCAGGGAGTAGTTGGCAAAAAATTTCTGGCAACAAAAGTGAACTTGAACTCATAACAGAAGGTTTCAGCTCTGGATGGAGATTGCGTGGTATGAATCCTGCTAACTATGGAAATATAGGTACCAATGCAATCGATTTGTCTATTTCGAACACAGCAAGCACAATTCACGGAGCTACTAGTACCAATAGCATTGCCGTAGGTTTGAATGCACAGTCTTCAGAATATGGTGCGATGGCTTTTGGAATTAGTTCGGTAAGCTCGGGGTCACATTCTATAGCAGTTGGGCCTCAAAGTAAGGCAATAGGGCCTTATAGTACTGCCATTGGGTTCGATTCATATGCCTCAGGTTTTTGTTCATTGGCGGCAGGTGCAACTGCTCAAAGTTTTGGAGATTACGCCATGTCTTATGGAAGATTTACAGCTAGCAGGTCATATTTAGAAACTGCTATGGGCTCTTTTAATACAAATGTATTAGGAAATCTTTCGAGCTTCGTTCCTACAGACAGGCATTTTGTGATTGGTAATGGCTCAAATTCTTCTGCACGTAGTGATGCATTAGTTGTCTTAAAAAACGGAACCATTACCGCACCTAGTTTTGATATTGCTGAAATTACCGATCCTAAAGCTCTCGTCACCAAAGAATATGCCGATGCTACCTATGCCACACCAGAAAATCCTATTGCCGCATCCTTGGTCGGAAACTGGGCGCCCTACGGAAATGGATATGAAACGCCACATTACTACAAACATAACAAAAGAGTATACCTAAGCGGTTTACTTCGGAATACGAGCACCATGACCAGTGGTGAGGTCATTTTCACCTTACCCATAGGATATAGACCTACAGCGAGAAGGCTCTGTGCCGGCGGACAAACAGGCATGAACATTCGGATTGATATTCTGGCCAATGGAACTGTTCAGTATATGGGCGGTACAAGTGGAAGCTTAGATTTTATAAGTCTTGACGGAATTTCATTTGAAACCCATTAAACACAACACCATGAAAAAAACAATCTATAGTACGATACTCTTCTTTATGTACTGGAGCATACAGGCACAAGTCGGAATCAATACGGTAACTCCCAATGCCCTTTTAGAGGTGCAATCTTCAAATCAAGCAACACCAGCCACCACCGATGGTATATTAATTCCAAAAGTAGATGACTTTCCTTCTGCTAACCCTTCTACAAATCAGGATGGAATGATGGTATTTGCCACAGGAAATGGTGCGCCAACAAAAGGATTTTACTATTGGAACGACAATAGTAACAGCTGGAGTGCACTAGGACCAGCTCCTAGTATGGGTTTAGAGCAAATAACCGAAGCAACCAATACTGGATGGCGACTTGCTGGTAGCAACCCACTCAATTTTGGGAATATTGGCTTTAAAGCAGTAGATGCTTCCATTAGCAATAATACTAGTAGTAGTTTTGGCGCAACGGGCGACTATAGTTTTTCGGGAGGATTAGAGAATACTTCCTCCGGACAATATTCATTTACCATGGGTGTAGGGAATCTAGCCTCAAGTTATGGGGCTGTTTCTATGGGAAGGAACAGTACTTCGGAAGGAAATTATGCCATTAGCTTGGGGGATTACGCGTACGCTGCTGGAAATACTGCCGTTGCGCTTGGAAATCATGCAATTTCAATGGGTGATTTTGCTCTCGCCACCGGATATTGGAATCTATCGAGTACGTATGGAGAAACCACACTGGGTTTGTTTAGCACGTTAAACTCTGGGTCGCCTACAAGCTGGGTTGCGACAGATAGGCTTTTTACGATTGGTAACGGGACAGATAATATGAATAGAAGTGATGCCTTGACCATATTTAAAAATGGCACGATCACTGCTCCAAGTCTTGATATTGCTGAAATTACAGATAACAAAGCATTGCTTACCAAAGAATATGCAGATGTAACTTACCAAAATTTATCATTAGCGGGTTTAGAAAAAATAGACGAAGGCAATGGTTATGGATGGCGGTTGGTGGGCAGCAACCCCGCAAATTATGGACCTATTGGCTATAATGCCGTAGATTTAAGCGCAAACACATTGCCAGCAACAGGAGGAGCAAATGGCGAATACTCGTTTGCAACAGGAAGGTCTACAACGGCTTCTGGCAATTATAGTTTTGCAAGTGGATATACCTCTGTAGCATCTGGGGATTATAGTATTTCTTCGGGCTACGGAAATGTTGCCTCGGGAAACTGGTCCACTGCCATTGGAAATGACAACAATTCAACCCAAAGCGCCTCCGTGGCAATAGGTGTGAGCAATGATGCTGCAGGAGTAAACGCCACAGCGATAGGAGTTGGCAACACGGCTAGTGGCTATGCAGCTATTGCTATTGGTAGAAATAATATTGCACCATCTTTTTTTGAAACAAAAATGGGCGTGTTCAGCACAACAGTTTCTGGAAACACCTCTTCTTGGGTACCTACGGATAGGTTATTCTCAATTGGGAATGGAACAAATTCCAGTAGCAGAAGTGATGCGCTAGAAATTCTAAAAAACGGTGCCATTACCGCCCCTAGTTTTGATATTGCTGAAATTACAGATGATAAAGCGTTGATCACTAAAGAATTTGCAGATGCCACATATGCAGCTGGTACTGTTGAAAATCCCCAGACACCTACATTCATCCTAAATTGGGAAGCGTATGGAGGTGGCTATATCGACCCCAGTTTTTATAAAAACAATGGACGAGTATACTTACAAGGCTTATTAAGAAAAACTGTTGCTTTTGTAGCTGGTGAACTTATTTTTACACTCCCCATAGGGTACCGTCCTTCAGGTAGGGTCCTGGCCACTGGCGGACAAAGCGGTAATACCGTTCGGGTAGATATATTGGCCAATGGTGAGGTACGCTATATGTCCGGAGGAAATGGATCGGATTTTATAAGTTTAGAAGGTATTTCTTTTCGGATACTTTAAGGCAACCACTTCTTATCGAAGTCTGGTTTCCGCTTTTCCAAAAATGCATCCCTTCCTTCTTTCGCCTCATCGGTCATATAAGCCAATCGTGTGGCCTCTCCGGCAAAAACCTGCTGCCCTACCATACCATCATCTGTGAGGTTCATGGCAAATTTCAGCATTTTAATGCTGGTCGGACTTTTCCCTAACACCTCCTGTGCCCAATCGAACGCAGTTTGTTCTAATTCGTCGTGTGGCACCACCGCATTTACCATACCCATCTCAAAGGCTTCTTGGGCCGAATAGTTTCTTCCGAGGAAAAAGATCTCCCTCGCTTTTTTCTGCCCCACCATTTTGGCTAAATAGGCACTTCCGTAGCCACCGTCAAAGCTGGTTACGTCTGCATCGGTCTGCTTAAAAATAGCGTGTTCTTTACTGGCTAGGGTCATATCGCATACCACATGCAGGCTATGTCCGCCCCCAACGGCCCATCCCGGTACTACGCAGATCACAGCTTTTGGCATAAACCGGATAAGTCGCTGTGCATCTAGAATATTCAATCGGTGGTAGCCATCGTCTCCCACATATCCTTGGTGGCCGCGAACTTTTTGGTCGCCCCCACTACAAAAACTCCAGACGCCATCTTTGGTAGATGGGCCTTCGGCAGAAAGCAACACCACCCCAATACTTGTATCTTCTTGGGCATCGTGTAAAGCGTCTAATAATTCTGAAGTAGTCTTAGGCCTGAAAGCATTGCGTACATCGGGCCTGTTAAAGGCTATCCGAGCCACATTATGCGACTTCTTGTACGTTATATCTGTATATTCTTTGGCGGTTTTCCAGTTGGGTATGAGCATAATTGTTACTTTTACGGTAAAGATAAAACACTATTTTTACATTGTCACACTGAGCGCAGTCGAAGTGTTTTTATATTCCAAATTTTTAAGTAGGCTTCAACTGCACCCAGTCAGACATTTTTAAAACATCTACTATGCACTTTCGTTATTTACTCATTGGGCTTTTTCTTACTTCAGCTACGCTTTTTGCCCAAGAACCCTACACCTTCACCGCTCAAATAGATTTAGAAGCAACTCCCGTAATTAGCCAAGGTAGAACAGGTACTTGCTGGAGCTTTAGTAGTACGTCGTTTTTAGAGTCTGAAATTATTAGGCTTACGGGCAAGCAGGTAGATCTTTCTGAAATGTACACAGTTCGGAATACCTATCCGAAAAAGTTGGAAAACTTCGTGATGCGACAAGGAAAAGCGCAATTTAGTGAGGGCGGACTCGCACATGACGTGATGAACTCTGTTGCTGCCTACGGCTTGGTTCCCCATGAAGCCTTTAGCGGACTCTTTCAAAACGAAACTGGACATAACCATGCCGAATTAGTTGCCGTGCTAGAAGCCATGGCAAAAACCTATGTAGACAATCCTGGGCGTAGTTTGAGCAAAAAATGGAAACCAGCAACCGAAGCTGTATTAGATATCTACCTCGGAAAAAACGTGAACAATTTTACGTACGAAGGAAAGCAGTACACCCCAGAAAGTTTCCGCGAAGCGATGAAAATTGTACCTGAAAATTACGTTACGCTGACTTCCTTTACGCACGCACCTTTTTATTCTGAATTTATCCTGAATATTCCTGACAATTGGAGCTACGGAAGTTTTCACAATCTTCCACTAGATGAAATGATGGCTGCCATCGACAACGCATTGGCTAAAGGTTTTACGGTAGAACTTGACTGCGACGTGAGCGAACGCACCTTTTCCAGCAAAGATGGGGTAGCTGTTATTCCGTTGAGGGAAGAGAACAATATCAAAGCATTACAGGGCGTCTATCCAGAGAAAAAGATCACCCAAGAATACCGCCAAGATGAATTTGAAAACTTTACCACCACAGACGACCATTTGATGCACATCACGGGTACGCTAACCGACCAAAACGGCACCAAATACTACAAGGTAAAAAATAGTTGGGGCACTGATGAAAGTCGGAACGCCAATGGCGGATTTGTGTATTTTAGCGAAGCATACATGCGTTTAAAGGCCATAAGTATTACGCTTCATAAAGACGCCATACCAAGCAATACTGCGAAAAAATTAAGTTTATAATTGGTGTGGTTTTTGCATAAATTGAATCAGATGAAGTTTCTCCTTACATTTCTACTGCTTGGTTCATGCTATGCGTTTGGACAAAATGATTTTGAGAGTCGTTATTTTACGCTAACGGCGACTTTACAAACAGAATTACCCACACCAGAACTTTCTGCTTTTCAGAAAAAAGTGGCAACTACTATTTATAAAAAATCTCGTTTTTCAGATTTTACAAACCAGCAAGTCACTACGCAAAACTTTTGGCAACCAGTAGACATGGCCGCTACCGCGAACGAGCAATCGTCGTATTCTCGGGTTTCGGTAGAGCGTTTGCAAGAAAGTTTTGGTCGTCCGCAAATTTATGGCTACCAAAGCGACGGAAAGACTAAAGTTCGCAACGAAGTATATCGCGACCAGCAGTACTACTCCCCTATTTTCAATCCGTATGGTTCCTATTATCGAAACAGAAACTACACACCTTACGGTTTTAGGCCCACCCGAAGAAGCACCATCTTAATTTTTGGTGACGATAATTAACTGCTTCAACTATTCTACTACTTATAACGCCAACTCGTAAGATCTGCTCCTTTTGGGGCACTTTCTTCGATACGTTTCATGATTTTTGGCAGGTACATCGAGTTATAGCGCAGTCTAGAGATGCTATTGGGTAGATTTGGGTCGCCATTCCAGCAATGTTCTGCTCTGTCTCCATACGCTACTTCTCCATCGTAGTAAGGGTCTGTAGTGTTCTCTAAAAAGTCTTCCATGAGATACACTGCGTTGTTCAGGTAGTAATTGTCCATATCGCCACAATAAATATGGATTTTTCCTTTTAAATCATCTCCTAGCTTCGCCCAATCGCGTTCCAAAATATATCGGAGGTCGTAATTTTCTTTCCAGTATTCGGCAACTTCTTTGTTGATATCGCCTGTATATTTATCCCATATTCGTTGCGGATAGCCATCGTCTCCCAAAGGTGAGTACGTAGCTTCCCAAATGTCCCATTGTTGTCCCGACCGTGATTTGTCACCGAGTACTAGTTCGAGATGGTTAGAACGTTTTAAGGTGGTAGAGATCTGGCCGAGATAATCTCTACGTCCTGGTACTTCTAAAGGTTGAAATTCTGAATCGTAGTAGTATGCATTGTCATCTTCGTAAATATTGGTAAGACAATAGGCTCTAAAATCGATAGGATCTGGGCAGGCCGCAAAACAACCGTTGTACTCGTTCGGGTATTTTACCTGAACAGCTAGCGCTTCCCAACCACCCGTAGAACCGCCATACAGAAATCGTGACCAGCCTTCGCCTATGCCACGAAATTGTGCTTCGATATACGGAATTAACTCATGTGTAATTGCATCTCCATACGGGCCCTGGGCAGCACTATTTACAGCGTAGCTGTCGTCGTAATACGGTGTTGGGTGTTGTATTTCAATAATGAGCATACGCGGAAAGTCGGGGGAAATCCACCGCTGGTAGAAATCGTATGCCTCCTGTTGCACAATCTTGTTGTAGCCTGCCTGTTGAAAGCGTTCTGAATATTCTGGTTCTAGGTTTGGATCTGGTGGTGTGGTTCGAAAACCGCCGAAATCGTCTGGAAAATGCCCATGGAACACCATTAGCGGATATTTGGCCTCTGGATGCTTATCGAAGTCTTTTGGCAGCAGCACATGGGCTCCCAAGTACATATCGCGACCGTAAAATTCGGATAGCTTTTCCGATTTCATTTTGATGTGCTTAATGAATTCGGTGTCTTCGGGTTCTTCAATCGGCGGAATTTTTTGATTGAGAACCACTTCAAAATCGATTCCGTTATCTTTTTCAACCGAATAAGCAACTGGAGTATTCAATAAATTACCAGGCGACTTATTCCATTGTTGTCCTTCGCCATTATCCATCGGGAGTTTCACCGTATGCCCAATAGCAAGGTTGAACGTTTCATACACATGTAACAACGCTTGTACTTGATAGGTTCCATCTGGAATTTCAGACATACTTTCAAACGGAAACCCAAAATCCTCTTCCGTAAAGGTCACTACATCGCCAGGATTGAAGCCTTCTACATTTTTTCCGAAAATCAGTTGGGTGTTTAAGCCGTCGTTAATTTGGAAACGAGGTTCTGCTTCTTCATTTGTGGAAAGCATCAAGAGCAATCTTCCGTCTACGTTGGAAACATCTAAACTATCAGAAATTTTTACTGAAATGGCAATATCTGATGTTTCCGTAGGCTTTTCAGCACAAGCATAACACAAAAAAAGAACAAGACTTAAGGCGAAGTATTTTTTCATAATTGAAATGGTTAGTGTACCTTAAAAGTACTAAAATTAAAGTATTTTTAACCCGTAGAATGTATTACTTCCACAATGGCCACACCAAGAGAACGCACACATAGCAACCTCCAAAATTTACAAGTACTTTACGAAGACAATCACCTCATTGTGGTGAACAAAAGGGCAGGCGATATTGTGCAGGGCGACAAAACTGGTGATACGCCGCTAGCTGAAGTGGTAAAACAATACATCGCAAAAGAATACAACAAACCTGGTGCTGTGTATTTGGGCGTAGTACACCGCATAGACCGCCCCACGAGTGGCGTGGTAGTTTTTGCACGAACGTCGAAAGCTTTGGGGCGATTAAACAAACAATTTGCAGAACGGAATACCGAAAAAACCTATTGGGCTGTTGTAAAAAATCCGCCACCGCAGGCTAGCGAAACCCTTGTCCACTATCTAAAAAGAAATCCGAAGCAAAACAAATCGTATGCCCATGCCAAGGAAGTGCCGGGAAGCAAACGAGCGGTACTCACCTATCAGGTTACCAAAGAATTAAACAACTATTACTTGTTGGAAATCGCCTTAGAAACGGGCAGACATCACCAAATTCGAGCGCAATTGGCAGCTATCGGGAGTCCGATAAAAGGAGATCTGAAATATGGCTTTGACCGTAGCAACAAAGATGGGAGCATTCACTTGCACGCTCGCAAGCTGGTAATTACCCATCCGGTACAGAAAGAAGATTTAATGATTTTAGCCCCTACCCCAGACGATGTGATTTGGGCGGCGTGTGAAGGTTAAAAATTAAAATTAATTGACTACACTTCTACCAAACCATTTTTAATGGCAAACAGTACGAGTCCGACCCGATTCTTTATCTGATAACGTCTAAACACATCTTGGCGATAGCCGTCGATAGTTTTCGGACTCAGATTCATGATATCGGCAATTTCTTTATAGGTTTTATCGGTGGCAGCCAGCTTCACAAATTGCATTTCGGTGTCTTTTAGACCCAGGTCTTCTACCTCTTGTTTTTTGTTGAATGCATGTATGAGCGTGTTCGCCACTAAATCTGAATGATAAAACCCTTGGCTCATAATTTCATCGATGGCTAATTTTAGGGTTTCAGGAGGGGTATCTTTCAGCAAATAACCCTTTGCGCCGTTGTGGATCATCTTAATGATGGTAACTTCGTCGTCTTCCATAGAAAGTGCGAGCACATTAATTTCAGGGTGGTTTTCTTTGAGCCACTTAGCGGTCTCAAAGCCGTCCATAACGGGCATATTGATATCGAGGAGCACCAAATCGGGTTTGTCGGATGTATTATTGAGATTTTGAATAAACTCCTTTCCATTTTTAGAAAGGTGCAATACCTCAAAATTTCCGAGGGAACGGATTAGCTGCTGCAACGAGGTTGCTAGCAAGGTATGGTCATCTACAATGGCTATTTTACAAGGTGTTTCTTGCATGGGTATGTATTGGATAAGTTAGTTCTAGGGAGGTGCCAACGCCTACTTCAGAAACGAGCTCATACGTCGCTACGATAAGGGCGGCTCTACTTTTCATAGTTTCCATCCCAGCATTTGTAGGTGTGGTTTTGGTACAAAAACCTACGCCATCGTCGGCTATTTTAATATGTAGCTGGTATTGGGTATAATTTAAAACCACTTTCAAATTACCAGCTTTTGAATGCTTGATTACGTTCGACAAAAACTCCTGAACAATTCTAAAGATAATAATTTCGTGCGAACTCTGTAGCGGTTTAGGGCTGCCTTCACTTTTAAAATCGGCGGTCAGAAAATCAAGTCGGTTAAATCGGTCTAACTCGGTTTGTATCGATGCTGGGAGTCCGTTTTTTAATACCACATCATTATTTAGCGTTTTAGAGAGCGAGCGTACTTCTTGTATGGCTTGTTTTACTACGTCTTTGGTCTCATTTAGCTGTGATGTCTGTTCTTTTGGTATGTTTTGCTGAAGGATATTGAGATGGATGTTGGCCACAGATAACAACTGGCCTATGTTATCGTGTAGTTCCCATCCAATATTTTTAAGCGTATTTTCTTTGATTTCGATTTCAGTTTTGGCCAATTCCTTTTCAAATCGCTGTTTTGCTTCTAATTTTTGCAATACCAACAAATTTTTACGTTTCAGAAAAAACATGACAAAAACGATGGTAAACGCACATACAAACAGCACTATGGCGATAAGGTATCCTAATAAGATAAGTGCTTCTTTCTCGAGCATTGTATAAAAGCAATAGTATAGGTTAGATATAGCAAGATATTCAAAAAGAAAAAGGTAGACACTCGAAATGATACAAATAGGTCGTTTCCGGTAGAGGTCTTAAAGTAATTAGATAGAAAATCGAGCGGTGTTGTACACAGGGTATGAATGAGTAATACTACGGAAATATAAAAGGGCAGATTGTATTTTAGTGATAATAACTTTTCCGAAGCAAGAAGATCCATATAGAATAATAAAATGGCAAGAAGCATCAAAAGACTCCCGAAAATTGTTGAAACTCTTGAAATAGTATGGAAATAATTGCCCATAAAGAAGTCTATAGTTACTGTGATAGCCATAACAATTGATAAAAAAAGTAACAATTTTGAATAGTTGTTATTAGATATCTCATTTCTGAAAAAACATATGAAAAAGAGGTTGCTCACGAGAATATATATATTGAACAACCAATAATTATTACTAAAAACTGTTCCTTTCACAAAACCGAACACTTTATATTCAGTGAAGTAAGCGATTCCAGAATAACTACCCATCATATCGACCACTAGTGTGAACCACAAAAAAATCACAAAAAAGAACTTCCCTTTATCAGGTTTTACTTTTCTGACATAGAATACTCCTGCAATCGCTGCTATTAATTCTAGCAGAATTACAGGAATATTTTTTAATATAAAGTCACCAATATCCAATACTAATAGATATTAGGAGGCCAGCCTTGTGTACTCCTGTTCATCGGATCTACATCGTAGTTAATATCTGAATTTTGGTCTACACCTTTGGTGGGTGCTAAAATCACAGTAGCCTTGTCTGATTTTGAATTGTTGTACGCCGCAAAATAGATTCGAATTCCAGGATCAGACACGCCCTGTTTGGTAGATTCTTCCCGTACATAGGCTAAAAACTCTTCCATCTCTGACAAACTAAAGGTAAAATCGCTGGTATCTTGCGATCCACGGCTACTGGTAAGCGACGCTCCTCGAGAGCTCATCCAATTGTTACACAGTTCTTTAGCTTCGGTTACCGAAATACATTTTGTTGGTTTTGGCATTGTTCGTTATTTAAAGATTCATAAGCAATCAAATTAGGGAAAAAGGCACTTCTGAAAAAACAAATATTTAAAAAACAGGAAAAATCCCTTTTTTATCGAAATGCAGAAATCACTTACTCAATACTTCCCTTGTATAAATTAATCTAAGAATTACTTTTCCACACACATTGAAACTACGTTAAATCGTAAAGATTTTAATTCTGTCTACTAGAAATTTCAGATATTTTTTAAATCAAAGATGATACGATTCTACGTCACGTCCAATAGAAATTTTAAAGATCGAAAGGGTTTACATTTGGATGAATCATAACTGAAATGCCACCCCATTTAAAAGATAGTCAAGACAACAAAATTAGACGCTTACTGATCAAAAAAAAAAATGTCTGACATGAAAAGAAAATACACTTTTCAAAAAAAAACAAAAATCAGTATACCTTAATCTTTTATTTACATAAACCACTATATAACCTTGATATTTTGTATTTTACGTATATTTTTTAGTTTTGTCTAAAACTAATAAAGATGTCATTAAAATAATAGTTGATGCCTTTCTGAAGGTGAATAAAATAATTTTCTTCCCTTCACTTCCCTATTCGCAATGCGTACAATATAAGAATAATTACCTAAGATATTTCTGTAGAAAAAATACGTAAATTAAAACTCTAATTGACTTGCTATATTCTGAAAAAAACGATCCCGATTATTATGTTCCCAATAGGTTTTTAAGTTGCATTAGGCCTTGTTTTGTAGCTCAGAAAAAATATAATAAGAAGATATCGATGTAAAAGGCGATAGCCTTTTCAACTAGCAACAGGAAAAACCCTGATTTTATTGCGGGAAACACCTATTGTGCAATGTGCTAATAAACAATATCTTAGTACGCTAAGCAACTAGTTATGTCTCCAACCAAAAAACGCAAGCCGTTGTTCGAAAGGGCCGTTGCCTTATTGAATCATTTTATTAGGTCCTCAAAAAACTTTTTTAAATCCTCTTTTCTCAGCCTTTTGGTTGTTATCATCATTTTATTATTGCTTACCAAAATGGCCCAGGCATTTACCATGATGGTAGACTTGGTTGAAAACGATTGGGTTGCACTGCTGTTTTCATTCTTTTTTATCAACGCCTTGGCACTGGTGCTCTCGCACTACCCCATCTACAATTATTACGCTGCAGATTTAAACAACAGTGGCGACTATACCAAATGGGCACCAAAAAAGCCATTGCCCAAATTGTTTGGTCCGTTACATAATTTCACAGTATATGTGTTCACCAAAAACCCAGCTTCTACTTATGTGCCTGATAATTTAGCCCACTATTTCAGATATTTTATTGGCATTCTGATACATATGGTTTGGATACATTTCATCTTACAGAGTTTTATGCCCAACCTTATTTTCGAAGACAACTTCTCTTCACTGCCGTGGAATCTAACGGTGTATCCGTTGTTATTTGTTCCTTTTATCATCTATATCTACTTAAAACAAACAATTACCAAATACGAGCGCAACACCCGATTAGCGATACAAGAAAACACCTTGAAGCGCAAAGAAGAATTCGAAGATAAATTGGATGCGCTTTTAAAACGTCTAGGAGTTTATTATACCATTGCCGCCACATGTTGTGTTGTATTGCTCAGCATCACACTTATAATTAAGGAATTCAGCTTGCTGAAGCTGCTACTCATGCTATTTACTAGTTATGCCTTTATGTTTAACTATGTATTCTTTAGGTTACTGCGATCAAAATTACCTCGTATTTGCAGTGTTTTTGAACGCAGCAGTAAGAAATCACTTTTCAAACCGATTCTGAAATGGCTGATGCCTCTTGCAATCTCAGAGAAATATCTTCTCATCTACTTCTTCAATTTTATAGTAGCAAGTGTAATTATTATCTGGTCTATGGTTGCGAGTAGCAACGGCGGAGCCCTGTTAAATGGAATTCCTATTATACTGGCGTTTTTCTACTTTTATTACTATATCATTGCGAGCGTAAATAAATTTTTCTTCGTAACAAAAAAACTTTATCTCTTCGGCACAACCACCTATAAAATACTCTTCGGAACCTTCATTTTAGTCATTCTCCTAGGCGCTATCGGACTATTTTTCGACAACGAAATGACGACCCACCAACTGGACACAGTAGCCAAAATTGAAAATCCGATACAGGAAAATGAATTTATCGACAAAATACGCTCCAAAAGCGATAGTACCTTGTTTTTTATAGCTTCACATGGTGGCGGACTCAAAGCAAACGTCTGGACACTAAAAGTGGTAAATATGTTACAAACAAAGACCAACGGTAAACTGTTAGACCAAACAGTAGCTCTTTCGGGAGCTTCTGGCGGATCGCTAGGGCTGGCTCTTTATACGGGTTTGTATTGGCAAGATGGTGTTGATACCACAAAAATAAACCAGAAAATTAATACGTTGGCGAAGCAAAACTATACGTCGCTTGACTTGTCACTTACCCTCGGAATCGATACCTACCGAAAATTATGGCCTTTGTATAAAAATATCGGATTGCGAGATCGGCCCTATCACGCCATGAAAAAATACCAAGACCACATAGAAAACACCTATATCGATTCTCTTTCAGGGGTTTCGTATCGTGGTTATTGGAAAAATGCCTACCAAAGAGCTCCAAATGGCTATTATCCATCTCTTATCATGAACACCGCAGGAACCCATGGCGGTCGCGGAATCTTTTGGTCGGTTGCTAGTGATCGCTTTCAGAAAATATTTCCAAATTCAGTAAATCTGGCAGATATTTCAGAAAAAACAACGGTCCCTTATTATCAGGCTGTTTCTACTACCAATCGATTTCCGTTTTTGAGCCCAGCTGCAAAAATCAAGGGGTACGGGCATTACATTGATGCTGGTGCCATAGACAACAGCGGACTTTTAGGTTGTCTCGATCTCTATCAATACCTAAAGGCAGACACAACTGTTTTAAAGGGCAAAAAAGTAGTTTTTATTGAAATCAGCAACGGAAAAAGCATCTACATCAAACAGTTGCTAAAAGAATTTAGAAAACGTATAGACAGTACACATATTACGATAGACGAAACAGAGACCGACAATATCATGGCCGATCTCCAAACAGGGATGAATCTAGACAAAATTCCTAATTACCTGAGTGATTTATCTGCAAACCTCGATGACAATGATCCAAATTTTGGTTACGTGCAGCTTATGATGCCCCATAAAATATCTATAACTGATGTGGAAAACGTATTGGGCGGAAAAATAGTAGATGACCATACGTATTGTGAATTAAAAAAATTTTTAAAAGAAAAAAACTTAGAAATCATAGACCTTACAGATAACAAGCGACAAAACTTATTCTCCCCATGGAATAGCTACGAACCTACGCTATCAAGGCACTTGAGTAAAAGTAGCCTGAACTACGTAGATTCTATTCTGAAACATCCTTACCTTAAAACCCGCTTCAACGAAATTAGCGGGTATGTCACCACTAAAAATGATACCTTATGAAAACGCTACGTTACCGATCGAACAGGTAAATCGATTGCTTTAAATGCTACCGTCACTCCTCCCCTTTTTTGTGACAGTGCGTCAATTGCAGACGCTTTCAGTTGTAATACACGTGCATAACCGCCTGTAACTTGGGCATCGCGCATAAGCACGAGCAATCTCCCAGAAGGTGTTAGTTGTACGGTCCCGGGTTGCACGGGCGCGGTTAGTATTTCTGGCGCGGTTAACGCTGTCTCGGCGTCTAGCAGATAGCACATTCGGTTGCTCTGTGGCGAAATCGTAAAACTGCTCGATAAGAGCATTTGTTGCATCGCTGGTGCCAAATGTTCAAATTCTGGACCTTTAAAAATTTCAATTTTTTTATCTGTTGTAAGTTCTCTTTCTTCGGAAATTTCCTTTCTCGCTAACCTTCCTTCGTACGGTGTAATCGGCAATACGATTCCTTGTCTGACTACCGTTGAAGAAGTAATGCCACCATACCAACTTCGGCTTCCCAACACCCTTTCGGTTAGTATCCCATATTTTACGGCTAAGTAGCAGCGCACGCCCCCACTAGCGCTTCCAATGGTAAGAACGTCGTTTGGCTGTACTTTTATTGGAGAATTTATGGCTATTTCGGCATCATTCAACTTGGCGCCAAATCGAGCGCCTGTGAGCACAATAACGCTATGTGTTGTAAACTTTAAGACAGGACCCATCATGGTGATTTCTAAAACAGCTTCGTTCTTGTTATTCCCAAGCAATTGGTTGGCCCTAATGGCCGCCTGTTGGTCCATTGCGCCACATATGGGCACACCTTCGTTTCGATGACCAAATCTGCCCAAATCTTGTACGCTGGTATACAACCCTGATTTTAATACTTCAATCATCGTGCTTTATATCTAGTTCGTAGGTTCCTTTTTTCACTTCTGTGGCTATCTGTTCATATTGTTTTATACTCACAGACGTGAATAAAATCTTGTCGCCTGCACGCAACAAGGCGGCTGGTGACTTTTGGACGTCAAAAAAACAAAGGGGCGAATTCCCGATGATATGCCAACCTCCAGGAGATTCTTGCGGATAAACCCCCGTCTGTTTTCCCCCAATTCCCACACTGCCTTTTGCAATCTTAGTCCTCGGATTCTCACGTCTTGGGGTGTGCAACTTTTCTGGGAGTCCGCTCACGTATGGAAATCCGGGTAAAAACCCTAAAAATGAAACGCTATACACGGGTTGGGTATGCAGTCTAATTACTTCGCTGGGGTTCATGTGATGCATGTTTGCAACCGTTTCTATATCGATTGCAAAGTCGCCTTCATAGCAAACGGGTATGGTTAACGTACGTTGTTTTAATGATTTTTTTTCGGCTTGGTTTCGGTTTACCAACAAGTTTTTAATCTTGGTGGCAACATCCTGAATGTTTGCTTTTTCTGTAAGGTAAACAGCTAATTCATGGTAACTGGGTACTATTTCAAGGATATCATTTGAGCAATTTTCAGCAATCATTTTTGAAAAACCGTGCATTTCCAGTTCTATAGCTGTTGAGATTTGTGGTTCCCATTTCAGCAAAAGAGAATTCGGCGTAAAAAAATGTACCGAGGGCTGTTTCATTTTGGTAAAGATATTTGGTGTGCATCCATCTGTTCATGGAGGTATTGTAAAATTTTAACAGCATTGGGGTGGTCACCATGAATGCAGAATGTGTTCGCCACTAGAGCAACAACTTCACCTGTTATAGTCGTAACGCTTTGTTTGGTCACCATTTGATACAACTGTTGCCAAGCCGCATTTTTATCGTTGATCACAGCATTTTCAGTGTTTCTAGCAACAAGGGAGCCATCGGGCATATATGTTCGGTCTATAAAGCCTTCAAAAACCAAAGGCAATAGATTTTCAGCTTTTCTATGCAACACCGAACCATAGGGCACGTAGAGCTTTGGACGGAATTTCGTGGCGATGATGGCATCTACCACTGCGTCTGCTGTAGGAGCATCTTTGGCGGCATAATTGTATAAGGCACCGTGCAGTTTTACATGGTGTAGTGGAGTTTCTTCAATTTCACATTGTTTATGGAACAACAACACCTGTGCTTCGATGCTCTGCGTAAGTTCGTTTTTGGTCATGGTGAGTAACTTTCGACCAAAATTATCTCGATCTGGAAAAGATGGGTGCGCCCCAACATGAACATGATTCTCCCTTGCCAATTGAATGGTACGTCTTATAGTATCTTCATCACCAACATGGCCTCCACAAGCAATATTACAGGATGAAATATACGGCATGATTAGGGCATCATTGCCCATACCCTCTCCTACATCGGCGTTAATGTCTATTTCAACTTTGGTATGCTTCATTGTTTTAAATGTAACATTTTTAAAATGGAAACTACTAATGTATCAAACCCGTTATTATGAAAACAACCATTACAATTTTTACAGTTCTTATGGTGATCTGTATTGCTGGAATGATTTATTTCAGCAATAATGACTCCTTGTTTTCACTGTTTAGCACTGCTAGTATCGCCATAACTTTAGGTGGAACGTATCTAATCGAAAAGCGAAAGAACAAAGCCTAAGTTAAGCAAAAACCTTGTACAGACTTCTGGCACTTAACACTAGTGTTGCAAGTATGATTAAAATACCTATACTATTCTGAAGGGTACTATTTTTAAAAGTGCCTAATACCGATTTTTTATTTCCGATATATACTAGAAATCCAGTGATGATCGGAAGTAAAACTCCGTTGGCCACTTGCGCAAATTGAATAATCTCAATCGATTTAAATCCGATAGAAGAAAAAACCACGCCCAATAGTAAAATGAGCATCCACACTGCTCTAAATTTAGACGATTTCAACCCAGCTTGCCAACCAAAACAGTCGCGTGCCACATATCCTGCTGCCATGGGTGCAGTTATAGCACTTGTGATTCCCGCAGCAAAAAGACCGATACCCAACACATAACTAGCAAGCTCTCCGTATAAGGGTTCGAGCCCTTTGGCGAGGTCTGCCGCATTGTTCACTGTAGTCTGTTGTATGGCGGCACCACACACAACAATCGCCATAGAAACGAGTCCGCCCAAGATAATCGAAATATAAAGGTCTTTACGCGCAGCTTTCAAGTTGTCGGGGCCGTTCCATTTTTCTTTTACCAACGAAGCATGTAGAAATAGGTTATAAGGCACCACGGTAGTACCCACCAAGGCAATCACCGTGAGCAAGCTCTCTGACGGTACTTTGGGCACTACAACCGATTGCATCACTTGCAACCAATTGGGTTGGGTAAGCACCGCTGCCAATACGAACGAAATGCTCATCACAATGACCAAACCGACTAAAAAACGTTCAATCACCTTATAGTTTCCAATATAAAGCAGCAAAAAGGCTATAACCCCAATTAGGATACTTAAATAATTGAGCTGGAAACTTCCAATCATGACCGTGGTATCCTCAAAAATGGCTTGTAGCCCTAAGGCACCACCACTTATGTTTCCAGCTTCATAGGCAGCATTTCCCACTAAAATAGCCGATAGCATGAGCAGTACAGCGAGCAAACGAAGGCTCGGTTGTTGTATATGTGCTTTCACATTTGCAGCCAAGCCTTTTCCTGAAACCAATCCTAACCGAGCCGCCATCTCTTGCAACACAATCGTTGCTGCAATAGATAAGACTAGAGCCCATAGCAATTCGTACCCAAACTGTACCCCAGCTAGCGTACAGACGGTTACTGTTCCTGGACCGATAAACGCAGCTGCTACCAAGGTGCCCGGACCAATATTCTTAAAAGGGTTTTTCAAAGGAGTTTGTTTTGCGGTTTCGGTTTTAAAGATATTGTTTTCTGTGGGAAGTTGGATATTTGTTGTTGGATGTTGGATGCTGGGTGCTGGGTGATGTTAGTCGTTAGTCGTTAGTCGTTAGAAGATAATATACTGTTTACTGATAACTGATAACTGATAACTGATAACTGATAACTGACAAGTGATAACTGCTTGCTGGGTGTTGGATGCTGGGTGTTGGATGCTGGAAGCTGGAAGCTGGGTGTTGGGTGATGTTGGTTGCTGGGTGTTGGATGCTGGATGCTGGGTGATGTTAGTCTTTAGTCGTTAGTCGTTAGTCGTTAGTCGTTAGTCGTTAGAAGATAATATACTGTTTACTGACAACTGATAACTGACAACTGATAACTGATAACTGATAACTGCTTGCTGGGTGTATAATCAATATATCTCATTGTTCAATTCAAAAAAGGGTGATAACAAAAAAGGGACACCGAATTGGCATCCCTTCTTAAAATTTACTTTTCTTCTGATCCCGAGTCAAGCTTGGAAAGCTAGATTGAACAAGGCTATTGCTTCACGTCTTTTAGTTCAACTTCTTCGCCTTCTTTGTCTAACAATTTTACTTCATCGAAGCCCATTTTCTTGAATTGGTTGAACTGCGTTGCCGCGTCGCCCACTACTAAATATGCCATTTTAGACTCATCTAGGTATTTGTTGGCCAATTCTTTATGTTGCTCGAGGGTCATGTTTTTAATGATTTCCTCTTCCTTTTCGATGTAATTCGGGTCTAGGTCGTAACTACTCATTTCTTGTAGCATTCCCAATAGTGAGAATTGTGTTTCGAAACGACGTGCATTCGATTTAATGAGTGCGTTTTTAGTGAACTCCAAATCTTCTGGCGCTACACCTTCCTTGTATTTCGCAATCTGATCTTTAAAAATCTGCACCGATTCTCCCGTCGTGTTAGTCCGCACGCTCGAAGAAGCCGTAAACGTTCCAGGGATCTTACTTCCGCTGAAACCGGTACGCGCGCCGTAGGTATACCCTTTCTCCTCACGTAGCACCAAGTTCACATTTCCGCTGAAAGAACCACCCAACTTATAATTCATTACCTCTGCTGGATAAAAGTCGCTATCGGTTCTTGGTAACGCGATGTAACCAATATTGATCACCGACTGCTTTGCATTGGGAACATCTACAAAATAAAGGCTTGCCTTGTCGCGATTATCGGCAATTGGATACTCAGGGATGGTCACCTCTTTGGCGGCCCAACCTTCTTCTAAACTCTCAAGAGTGCTTAACACATCAGACTTGTCTATTTTACCCACCACGTGGAAACGGCTTACAGATGGAGAAAAATTCGCGTTATAAAACGCTTTTAAATCGTCCATTGTGATAGCGCTTACCGATTCTTCTGAACCGCTTGTTGGATAGCTAAAGATATGGTCTTCACCGTACAACAACTTGTTATAAACGTTTCTAGCTACCACATTTGGGTTGGCATCGCTACGCTTAATTTGATTGATAGTTGCAGTTTTGATACGTGCAAACTCCTCTTCGTCCCATCGCGGTTGTAATAGGATTTCTTCTACCAAATCCATGGTTTTGTCGAAATTACGTGTAAGGGTGTTTCCTTGTACCACGATAGATTCTCTAGTGGTGTACATATTGATACTAGCACCCAACAATTCGATTTCTTCTTCCAGCTGTTCAGGAGTTTTATTGGCGGTTCCTTCCATCATGATGTCTGTCATTAGGTTGGCGACCCCATTTTTATTTTTGTCGTCTAACAAATGTCCTCCTTCTATCACTAAGCTGAAATTTACCGTCGGGATTTCATTTTGCTCAATTCCGTAGACTTCCATTCCGTTGGCAAGTTCAGCATTCCAGCTACTTGGCACGTTAAGGCTAGGTGATTCTCCCGCTTCAGGCTCCACACTTCTGTCAATTTTTGAAGGTGTCTTCGCTACTTCCGTATTTTCATCTACTACGGTCTTTTCAACATTTTCCTTAATTTCTTCTTCAACCACTTCGGCTTTTGTAGAATTCTCGGCAATCAGCTCCATTTGTCCTTTTGGAACAAAGCTGGTCATCACAAACGGCTTTCCTTTGATGTACTTGTTGTACACATTCATTACGTCTTCTTTGGTAACCGCTTTAATGTTTTCAATATCTTGTTCAATAAAACTAGGGTCTCCCGTAAAGGTATTGTAGCTTGCCAATTGAAACGACTTGCTCAACACACTGCTGATACCATTGTAGAAACTTGTTTCCAATCCGGCTTTAATTCGCTCTACATCACGCTCAGTAACGCCTTCTTTCTCGAATATCGCCATGGCTTCGGTAATTCCCGCTTCAACCTCATCTAAATCGACACCATCATTAGCAGTAATGATAATGTGGAATTCTCCTGCCAACTCTTGCGAATTATTATAGGCAGTAGTTCTAGAGGTAAGTTTCTTATCTTTTACCAATACTTTATAAAGCGGAGCTTTTTTTCCACTCGATAAAATTTCAGCTAAGAAATCGAGGGCATACGCATCGTCTGTGTATTGCTGTACTGTAGGCCACACCATGTTTAGCTGAGGTGCGGTAGCAAAATTATCTTCGTGGTAAAGTCTCTTTGTTTCTGAAATCGTCACAGGGCGTGGCTCTAACTTCGCCACTTCTTGACGCTTTTTAATTTCGCCGAAATACTTTTCGATCATTTGCTTGGCGTCTTCCTTCTCAAAATCTCCTGCCAGCACTAAGGTGGCGTTATTCGGACCGTAGAAACGATCGTAGAATTCACGTACATCATCTACCGTAGCGCTCTGTAAATCTTCCAATTCACCAATCACCTGCCAGTTGTATGGGTGATCTGCCGGATAGATATTTTTGTCTAACACCCAACTTGTATGTCCATAAGGATTATTATCCACTCGTTGGCGCTTTTCGTTTTGAACCACTTCCTGCTGATTTGCAAACGCAGAAGCCGTTACGGTATTGATAAAGAACCCCATACGGTCACTCTCCATCCAAAGCACCTTTTCCAACGCATTTTTTGGAACGATTTCATAATATACGGTACCGTCTTTCCACGTACCTCCGTTTAGCGTACCACCGGCATCTTGAATTTTTTTGAAAAACTGATCCTGTGGTACATTCTCCGATTCCTGAAAAAGCATGTGCTCAAATAAGTGGGCAAAACCAGTACGGCCCGCTTTCTCACGGTTAGAACCTACACCGTATTGTATTGCAACAGAAACGATCGGGTCACTCTTGTCCTGATGAAGGATTACATCGAGGCCGTTTTCCAGCTCGTACTTCTCGTAATCGATTGAGAAGCTGGTATCATCTTCTGTTTTACTTGTATCGTTCGCTTTTTTATCGCACGAAACGAAAGTTAAACTCATGAGCAACATAGCTGCAAATGAGCCTTTTAGAAAGGGTTTAATTGTCATTTGTAAATGTATTTGATTGAAAATCAAAGATACAATCACAGTTTAGGGTAACTGTTAAAGTGATGTTAAATAGAAATATCTAGGTTTAAACAAAATTAGCTTACATTAATAGATAATCTCACTTCGGAAATATTTCTGATTCTACCTCTTAAATTGCTTAAGAAAATTACGTTTTAATTACAGGTGTAACCTAGAGTAGATCTCACAAGCTGACATAAATCATATTTTTTCTTCTATACTGTGGCTATGTTTGGACAAGCGTTTAGCAGATACCTTAAACATATAGTATGGGAGAAAAAAATGTAAAAAAGCTGAGTTCCAAAGGCGCGAGGGCACTATTCATAAAACATCTTATCAATGATATTGAAGCGTTAGAGCTCATGCTTAAAAACGATCTTATAGAAACTAATATCTCTCGCATTGGTGCAGAACAGGAATTCTGTTTGGTAAACGATAATTGGAGACCTGCTAAAAATTCGAGTGTCATTTTAGAAGCCATTAACGATCCCCATTTTACAACCGAACTAGCACGATACAATCTTGAAATCAATTTAGATCCCGTGGCGCTTCATGGCGACTGCTTTACACAGGTTGGTAATCAGCTGAATTCGTTACTTGAAAAAGCACGAATTGAAGCTGAAAAGGAACATACTAAAATTGTTTTAACTGGCATTTTACCCACGATTAGCCAAAGTGAACTTGAAATTGAGTTCTTAACACAAAATGAGCGATATTATGCGTTAAATGATATGCTCAAATCGATTAAAGGTGCCGATTTCCAATTGCACCTACGGGGTGTAGATGAGCTTTCTATTACCCATGACTCAGTCTTGTTTGAAGCCTGTAACACCAGTTTTCAATTGCACCTACAGATTTCGCCAGAAGATTTTATTTCAAGTTATAACTGGGCACAAACTATTTCGGGTCCGATTCTGGCTATTGCAACCAACTCACCGCTACTTTTAGGGCGAGAACTATGGAGTGAAACACGTATAGCGCTCTTTCAACAAAGTATAGACACCAGAAAATTATCGTACACCTTAAAAAATGAACAACCCAGAGTAAAATTTGGACATAAATGGGAAACCGGTTCTATAGCTGAAATATTTAAAGATGATATTGCAAACCATAAAGTAATCTTATCCAAAGAAATCGAAACAGACTCCTTAACCCTGCTAGAAAACGGAACAATCCCAAAACTTCCCGCACTAAACCTTCACAACAGCACTATTTACCGATGGAACAGACCGTGTTATGGTGTTGGAGGTGGCAAAGCCCATGTTCGTATCGAAAACCGCTACATTCCGTCAGGCCCCACTACGCTTGATGAAATGGCGAATTTTGCACTTTGGGTCGGACTCATGGTGGGGCGGCCTGCAGCGTTTGATGATATGCCGAGCGTGATGGACTTCAGAGATGTAAAATCGAATTTTATAAAAGCTTCGCGTATGGGACGGGAGGCCATAATGAAATGGAAGGGAAAATCTATAGCTATTGAAACGCTAATGCGCGAAATACTGTTACCGATAGCACATGCGGGGCTACAAAAAGTCGGAATTTCAGATGGTGATCGAATACAGCTGTTGGGGATTATTGAAGACAGAATAAAAAATCAAACAGGTGCCGAATGGATCACCGCTAATTTTCGTGTTTTAAAGGATACCGTAAAAACTGATAAAGCCGTGCGTCTCATTACAAGGGCAATGCATAAAAATCAGTCAGACAATACACCCGTTCACCATTGGCCACCCATAGAAAAAGATGGTTACTTAAAGCAGGAATCACATCTGGTAGGCCAAATTATGACCAAAGAACTGTTTACAGTAAACGAAAATGATTTGGCTTCCCTAGCAACTGAGTTAATGAAATGGAAGGATATCCACCACATTCCAGTTGAGAATGATAGCGGAAAATTAACTGGATTGCTGACGTGGACTCATGCTCAAAAATTTCCGAAGAAAGACGGTGATACAACGCATGTTACGGTAGCAGACATTATGCAACAGCAGGTCATTACTGTAGTCCCAGAAACCCATATTATCGATGCTATCAAAACAATGAAAAAAAATGAAATTGGCTGTTTACCCGTAGCTTGTGACGGAGACTTGGTCGGAATTATAACTATTAAAGACGTAATACCATTCGACCATGATTAAAGCCACACCTGCGCGTTTAGATATGTCAGTTCAAAAAGAACGTATCATTGGCGCTATAAAAGGCGCATTAGAAGGGCCAACACTCATCTTCGTTGCAGGCATACACGGTAATGAACCAGCAGGTATTTTTGCATTACGGGAAGTCTTAAGCAACTTACAAGAGCATACAACAACTTTTAGGGGAAATTTGTATGCCATAAGTGGAAATCTGCCTGCACTAGCCAAAGGCATACGATATGACGCATGCGATCTGAATCGGCTTTGGACGGAAGAAACTATTGAAAAAATTAATGATTCTGAAACGGAAGAGAAGACCGCAGAACTCTTACAGCTAAAAGATATTTATCAACACATCACAACCATTCTTTCTACTGAAAGAGGACCTTTTTATTTTTATGACCTTCACACTACGTCTAGTGATTCCATTCCTTTTATCACTGTTAATGATAGTCTCCTTAACCGCAAATACACCTCGCAATATCCGCTACCGCTTATTTTAGGGATCGAAGAGTTCTTAACTGGTGCGCTATTGAGCTACATTAATGAGCTAGGATATATTGCCTTTGGGTTTGAAGGCGGACAGCACGAAGCGACGTCATCTATAGATGCCCATATTGCATTTATATACTTGTCTATTGTGTTTTCTGGGTGTTTGGAAAAATCTGCAATCGACTTCGAAAAACACCATTCCTACTTGTTTCATCGCACCCAAAACTTACAAGCCTTTTATGAAATTTATAAACGGTACGAAATAAAGCCTTTCGAAGTGTTTAAAATGGAACCTGGGTTTAGCAATTTCCAACCCATAAAGAAAGGGATACCACTGGCAAAAAGCAATGGAAAACCCATCATAGCAACACAGCGTGCCAACATTTTTATGCCGCTTTATCAAGGCAAGGGCAATGATGGTTTCTTCCTTGTGCGGAAAGTACCCAAGGTGTTTTTATATATCTCCAGTGTATTGAGGAAAGTTAGATTTGATAATCTGTTAACGCTTCTCCCTGGAGTGAGATGGGCATCTACAAAAAAAGACGAACTGAAAGTAAACTTAAAAATTGCGCGCTTCTTTACAAAGAACTTTTTTCACCTGTTGGGATATCGCAGCAGGACGATAAGTAAAACGCACTTAATGGTTAAAAATCGGGAAGCTGCATCTAGAACTTCGGAATATCATGGTTCGTAGATTTCACCCCAACCAACCATCCCTATCTAAACTTCTGTACTGAATGGCTTCGGACTTGTAAACACCTGCAATAACGGCCTGGCACTCAGACCGGCCTTAGTTTTTGGTGCCTATCCAAACGGTTCCTTTTTCAGTACGATAATAAATAACGTCATTGTCCTTCTGAATTATGGGATTTCTTTTTAGTTGCTTTTTAAACCATCGCTGCATCGCAAAATAATCCTTTTCAGAAGCATAGACATCTGCGGTTTCTTGTAAGTCTTCATTGGTGAAATTATGTTCGTCTATGGCATATATCCAATCAAATGCGTCTAAGTCGGTTTTTAATTTTCCATAATTTTGTGTGGGCATTACTTTTTGGATTTCTGGCCGATAGTAGGTGATATCATAAAAGTTTAAATATTCATCTATAGCACACACAACTTGAGAATTCTCAATATAGGGTTCATTCAGCCAAATAGCCAAGTAATACGGTTTGTCTAATGTTTTTAGTTGTAGTTCCCAACTGTTGAATATTTCAAGTAAGCCTTCTAAAATTAATTTTCGTGCTTTACGCTTAGGCCTAGGTATTGTGGCACCCGTAATAGATATTTCACCAAAGGGTCGAACCCATACTTTTTCGTAATTTCTTTGGTAATAAGACAGTTGTTCTAAGTCGAGTTCCAGACAATCGTTTTTCCAATTTTCTATTTCTTTAAATATACGATTGTGCCCTCTTAGTTTTTTTGTTTTCATTCGCGATTTTTGCTTTCACACCAAGGTTTATGGTGTCTTTAGAAGTTTGTAGCTATCAACAACAGACAACATTGAACTTTGTTATTCCTTACAACGTTCTGATATTGTTTTGCGTTTATTTATAACATATTCCTTCTCTAGTAATTTTATTTTTTCTTTTTCCTCTGGTGTAATTGCCTTTAATATTTGCGAGGGATGGTTATAAATATAGTCGTGTGCCCTTACATTGTAATTCTTACCATTCATCTGCATAGTGACATATTCAATTAGGTCATCAGAACCAAAATAATGCGAATTGTCATCATACCAAACAAAGTTGTTTTTTGGAAATACAAACAATTTAATATTACTTCCGTTTTGTGCTTTGTAAAAATATGGAGTGTTGTTAAGCAGGGCTACATCCTGTAGATTTAGTTTTTCTAAATTTGAATGAAATTCTTTTAAATCTACAGTTACAAAACGTTGGTTTTCAAGGTCTATGATGCTCCAAAAATCCTCTACGCTGTCAATTTCTTGTTGATACAGTTGAAAATTAATACGAGCAACATCACCAATTTTGACACAGTTAAGTAGATTTAGAACTCCATTGAAACCAGCCCAACTCTGTTCTCTACTCGTTTTATGGTTTTTCACTTCTGAAAGCACGAGATTTCCATTTTGGTGTACAGCCAATGCGTTGTTTTTATCTATACGTATGAAATGCGATGGTAGTGCAAAGTGCTTATCCTGATGAATACTAAAACTGTAGGTGTCTTCAATATCTAGTGTCTCATTAAAAGAAAAGGTTTCTGAAATTGCTGTTTTCGGAATTAAATGTCCATGCCGTGTCACTAATTCATTTGCTTTGGTTTGATCTACAATACCGTACTGTACTTCATACTTGAATGTTACCAAGGTGATGATTTGTTGTAAATCTTCATCCATTCGGTCTAGATACTGCGGCACCAACCGTACATCATATAGTTTACTTTCAGCAGTATTGAATATATAACTATCAGTAAGTTCTTGTTTCTTGCTGGGCAATATTGCTGTGGCGTTATAGAGATAAACCGTGCTATCTTTTACCACTACATAAGCTGAATTTGAAACAGGCAAGATGGCTTCTTCAACGTAGGGTGCTTTTAGGCCGTCGTTTACAACCAACTGTTGGCCGATAGCTGACATCCCTACATAGAAAATGGCAGCTATTGCAAAAAATCTTGATACTATTTTTTTGAGTTCCATAATTAATTGAGCTTATTTTGAAATTTTAGTGTAGCAGGAAATTTCAACTATTTTCGGTTTTACCATCTTTAACCGTCATTCTTCGGTGATTTCATTAGATTATAAAAATCGAGACTACGTTCGGCTCACCATAATGATATTGTGAAACTGCGCTTTTCTAAAATATATAGAGTATGGGTATAACAATTCCTGTAATAGTGCTGCTACCGTCTAAACAACTCACCCAAGAGTAATACTATTAATTCGATAAAGGTACCATTACTAAATGTTTTCTTTTATACCCGCTGTTGGGTATATTTCGAATGAAAGAAATAGATTGAAATTAGATAATAGTATCGAAAAATTTACTTTGTGAAATGTGTTTAAAATTTCGGCATAAGCGTATCAAAATAGAACATGAACTATCCTCTGTTTTTCCTACCTACGTTCAACCTAGCCAACCATCCCGATCTAAACTTCTGTACTGAATGGCTTCGGAAATATGAGTGCCTGAAATCGCTTCCGAAGCATCTAAATCGGCTATGGTTCTAGAAACTTTCAGAATACGGTCGTAGGCCCGTGCCGAAAGATTCAATCGCTCCATCGCGTTTTTCAATAATTCCATAGAAGCGGCATCCAACTTACAAAACGTTCTGATTTGCTTAACACCCATCTGGGCATTGTAATGGATATTCTCGTACTCAGCAAAACGCTGGGCCTGAAAGCCACGTGCTTTGGTCACACGCTCACGAATCACCACACTTGGCTCGCCTTTTCGTTCTTCACTTAATTTTTCAAAAGGTACCGGAGTGACTTCAATATGAATGTCGATACGATCCAAAAGAGGCCCCGAAATCTTGCTGAGATATCGTTGCATCTCAGCGGGGGAAGTGATTACCGGAGCCCCCGGATCGTTAAAATAGCCGCCAGGACTCGGATTCATACTGGCAACCAACATAAAACTGGACGGATACGTTACTGTGAATCGCGCCCTAGAAATCGTAACATCGCGATCTTCTAAGGGTTGTCGCATCACCTCTAACACACTGCGTTTAAATTCGGGCAGTTCATCTAAAAACAATACGCCATTGTGTGCCAACGAAATTTCTCCTGGCTGCGGGTATTGCCCGCCCCCGACGAGGGCCACATCTGAAATTGTATGGTGCGGACTCCGAAACGGACGTGTCGTCATGATGCCGCCCTTCTCTTTGGTCCTACCCGCTACGCTGTGTATTTTGGTGGTTTCTAATGCTTCGGAAAGGCTTAAGGGTGGTAAAATACTGGGCAATCGTTTGGCGAGCATGGTTTTGCCGCTTCCTGGTGGCCCAATTAGTATAATGTTATGTCCGCCAGCAGCGGCAATCTCCATACAGCGTTTAATGCTCTCTTGTCCTTTTACATCACTAAAATCGAATTCTGGATTTTGGAGGTGCTCGTAAAATTCAGCTTTCATGTCGATCACCGTTTGTTCTAGGGGAATTTCAGCATGAAAGAAATCGATGACTTCCTTAATAGTGGTGACGCCAAAGACTTCAAGTCCGTCTACAATAGCAGCCTCCTTGGCATTTTGTTTTGGAAGGATAAAGCCTTTAAATCCTTCTTCTTTCGCCTTTACAGCAATGGGCAAAGCGCCACGAATGGGTTGTAATGAACCATCTAACGACAACTCGCCCATGATGATATAGTCAGATAAGAGTTGTTGCTCTGTAATTTGCCCTGTGGAAATCAAGATGCCCATGGCCAAGGTGAGGTCGTAAGACGAACCTTCCTTGCGCATATCTGCGGGTGCCATGTTCAGGGTAATCTTTTTTCCCGGAATTTTATAACCGTTGTTCTGTAGTGCGGCAGCGATTCTAAAGTTGCTTTCCTTAATGGCGTTGTCGGGCAGCCCTACCAAGTGGTAGCCTACGCCAATATCTGTATTTACTTCAACCGTGATGGTAGTAGCCTCGACACCAAACACAGCACTCCCGTATACTTTTGTGAGCATCGCTGAAATCTAATAAAGTTGGTGGGAGTTAACGTGTGGTGAAGATACGGAAATAATTTTTACTACTATTTCCGAAGAAAAAATCATTCCCTACACCCTTCCCTACGTCTAGAATCGATGAGGTGGATAATCTTCCAACCCGCTTCGGTTTTGACAATGGTAAACGCATTGGCACCACAATGGCTAAAGTTTCCGTTAAACCAAAACTCATAGGGCGTCCATACATGCGCTATATTACCATCCACTTGTACTTTATAATCGAGCAGTCGCTCTTCCCAATTTTGGTCGGCTGGCCTGTTGGCTATCGCATTTAGTAAATTTAAAATGCTATCGTCGCTCAATTGCGCAACTCCATCTTTATCGGATGCAGCCGTTTGCAAGCGTACGGAGGGTGCCAATACAGAGCGCATCATGACTGTATCCCCTTTATGGAATCCTTCAAAGAAAGTGTCTACTAACTGCTTGGCATCTTGTTCAGTAAAGTTGCTTTGTGCCGAAATTACCAATGGTATGGAGAATGCGAGAAAAAAAAGAATAGACTTCATGGGTGTTTCTTTTAAGGGTTGAACTTCAAAATTAGTACTTTTACAGCTCAAATTGTTACAATCATGAGCGTAGCCAAAAAAGAATACAAGCGTATCACCACCAAGACTTTGGTCGATATGAAAGATAAAGGAGAGAAAATTTCGATGCTTACTGCATACGATTTCACCATGGCGAAAATTGTGGATGGTGCCGGAATCGATGTGATTTTGGTGGGCGACTCTGCCTCAAATGTAATGGCTGGCCATGAAACTACCCTTCCCATTACGTTAGATCAAATGATTTATCACGCCTCTTCGGTGGTACGTGGTATTACCCGTAGCTTGGTAGTAGTAGACATTCCCTTCGGAAGTTATCAAAGTGACCCAAAAGAAGCCCTTCGTTCTGCCATCAGGATCATGAAAGAAAGCGGCGCACATGCTGTAAAAGTGGAAGGTGGAAAAGAGATTAAAGAATCGGTCAAACGAATCCTAAATGCAGGAATCCCGGTAATGGGGCATTTGGGCCTCACACCTCAATCAATTTATAAATTCGGAACCTACACCGTTCGTGCTAAAGAAGAAGAAGAGGCCGAAAAACTAAAAGCCGACGCCAAATTATTAGAAAAAGCAGGCTGTTTTGCCATTGTTCTTGAAAAAGTACCTGCAAAACTGGCCGAAGAGGTCGCCAAAAGCCTTACCATCCCAATCATCGGTATTGGTGCAGGGAATGGGGTTGACGGACAAGTATTGGTAACGCACGATATGATTGGCATGACGCATGAATTCAATCCGCGATTTCTACGTCGCTACCTCGAATTGTACACCGAAATGACCAAAGCCTTCGAGCAATACAGTACCGATGTAAAATCGGGTGATTTCCCAAATAGCAAAGAGCAATACTAACGCATCCCCGTTCTCCCTTAAGGAATTATGAGAAATAAAATAATTTATTATGCAAGCATAATAAATAACAGAATAGCCGTACTTTTACCACACTAAACTTTCAGAAAATGGATTTAAAAGCAAAAATGCTGCGCGACGACGCCCTCAAAGGAAAAACAATTGTAGTCACTGGCGGCGGTAGCGGACTAGGAAAATCGATGACCACCTATTTTTTAGAATTGGGTGCCAACGTGGTGATTACTTCTAGGAATATAGAGAAGCTGCAAACTGTAAAGAAAGAGTTGGAAGAAAAAACGGGCGGAACCGTGCTCCCTGTTCAGTGTGATGTGCGCCATTATGATGAAGTAGAAGCCATGGTAAAGGCTGCTAATGATGCCTTCGGAAGTGTAGATGTATTACTGAACAATGCCGCAGGAAATTTTATTTCTCCTACCGAGCGCCTTTCGGCAAATGCATTTGACACCATTATCGACATTGTGCTTAAAGGAACCAAAAATTGTACCTTGGCATTCGGAAAACATTGGATTGAAAAGAAGGAGACCAACAAGACCGTTTTAAATATTGTGACCACCTATGCCTTTACAGGCTCAGCATATGTAGTGCCTAGTGCCACCGCTAAAGCGGGCGTATTGGCAATGACGCGCTCCTTAGCTGTAGAATGGGCAAAATACGGCATTCGTTTTAACGCCATTGCTCCTGGCCCCTTCCCTACCAAAGGCGCATGGGATCGTTTGCTGCCTGGCGACTTGAAAGAGAAGTTTGACCTTGCGAAAAAAGTTCCACTAAAACGTGTGGGAGACCATCAAGAATTGGCCAACTTGGCCGCCTATTTAGTTTCAGATTTTTCTGCCTATTTAAACGGTGAAGTAATTGTCATTGATGGTGGAGAGTGGTTAAAAGGCGCTGGACAAATGAATTTGCTCGAAGAAGTCCCTCAAGAAATGTGGGATATGCTCGAAGCAATGATTCGGTCTAAAAAAAATAAGTCATAGCATATCCCACATTTGCGTGGGTGGCGTAAGAAACAAAACAACTAAATTGCGCAGCAATTGTTTTGGAGCTTTTGCCGTGACCTTCCCTACCATGATTCGGTCTAAAAAAAATAAGTCATAGCATATCCCACATTTGCGTGGGTGGCGAAAGAAACAAAACAAGTAAATTGCGCAGCAATTGTTTTGGAGCTTTTGCCGTGACTTTCCCTACCATGATTCGGTCTAAAAAAAATAAGTCATAACATAACAGTTGTCATTCCGACAGCGCAAAGCGACGAGGAATCCCACAAAGACGCAATGAGATTTCTCACGATGTTCGAAATGACAACATATTACTTAGGATTCATAAACATCATAGCATAACAGTTGTCATTCCGACAGAGCAAAGCGACGAGGAATCCCACGGAGGCGAAATGAGATTTCTCACGATGTACGAAATGATAAAAATTTTGAAGAATTTAAAAAAAGAATAGCATATCATCACAGTTGAGTAGGTAATGAAGGAAAAAAACAATAGAATTGCAACGCAGTTGTTTTGGAGTTTTGCCAGAGAAACAACCAAGCATTCTAACACATGTCTTTATGAAAAAATCGTTTCAATTCCTATTTCTTGCTCTTTTAATAAGTACTTCAAGTTTTTCGCAATCTGCCGATGCCGATACGGACGCCAAATATTTTTTTAGCGTGGTAGCAGGTTTTAATTCCGTACAGCTACACTCCAGCGGTCCTATATTTGAAGATACCAAGTTTAATTCAGGATATAGTATTGGATTGCAGTTCAACCTCTTTCCCGATTATGAATTTCAACAATTTTATACACGCGCTGCAATCTATTACTCTAAGGAAAGATCTGAAAATGAAACTCCCGTCGTGATTCAGGGGGAACCTGTTAGGGCGAAAGGCGATTTCAGTTTTGCAAACATTGAAGCATTTATAGCGTATCGATTTGCAAAACAAGCAACTGTAGATGTATATCTTGGAGCTGGGTTTTTGTTTCAACAGAAAATAACCAAAGACGATGATGCATACCGCTTCATTGACACCGATGGAAATGAATTCCCAATTTTTGACCGTGAAAATCTCAGTTTACCACTACGTTTTCAAAGTGAAGGTCCTAAAGCTGCACTCGGTCCCTTTGCAGAATTAGGTGCCTTTGTTCCTGTTGGAAATAAACTACTCGGGATTTCTACCGGAGTACAATATTCATATTTTAAAACCAATAGTTCTGCAAAGCTAAATTTTGAAAAAACTACGCTCTACCTTAGAGCTAGCTACGAATTGTTTTAAGATTCATATAGCATGTATCAAAATTTGTTCACTTCCTGTTAACAAAATTCATTTTTTGCCCGCATAATTAATCGTATTTTTAATCTTTCAAACTGAAACCAATTTAATGGGTAAAATAATTGCTATTGCCAATCAAAAAGGAGGTGTGGGTAAAACTACCACAAGTGTAAATCTAGCGGCCTCATTGGGTGTACTAGAAAAGAAAGTGCTATTGATTGATGCAGACCCACAGGCCAATGCAACTTCTGGTCTTGGTATTGACGTGGAAAATGTTGAAATAGGCACCTATCAGTTATTAGAGCATACAGTAAAGGCGTCTGATGCTATTCTGAAAACTGAGTCGCCAAACCTAGATATCATTCCGTCGCATATCGATTTGGTTGCCATCGAGATTGAATTGGTAGACAAAGAGAACCGGGAATACATGATGAAAGAGTCGCTACAAGGTTTGAGCGAACGCTACGACTATATTTTGATAGACTGTGCTCCTTCCCTTGGTTTGCTCACTTTAAATGCGTTAACGGCTGCAGATGCAGTGATCATTCCGATACAATGTGAATATTTCGCCTTGGAAGGACTTGGCAAACTATTAAACACCATTAAGAGCGTTCAGAAAATACACAACAAAAACCTCGATATTGAAGGCTTGTTGCTCACGATGTACGATTCGCGTCTACGTCTTTCAAATCAGGTGGTAGATGAAGTAAAAAAACATTTCGATGAAATGGTCTTTAAAACAATCATTCAGCGTAATGTGCGTTTGAGTGAAGCACCCAGTTATGGTGAGAGCATCATTAGTTACGATGCGGGTAGCAAAGGTGCCAATAATTACTTAAGTTTGGCACAAGAACTAATTGAAAAAAACGCATAACGTTTTATGGCGAAAGCAACTAAAAAACAAGCGCTGGGGCGCGGTCTCTCTGCTCTGCTGAAAGATCCTGCCAACGATATACAGTCTGCAGAAGACAAAAATGCAGACAAAGTAGTAGGTAATATCGTAGAACTCGATTTGTCTACTATTGAAGTAAACCCCTTCCAGCCCAGAACAAGCTTTAATGAAGAGTCGTTACGGGAATTGGCTTCCTCTATTAAAGAATTAGGGGTCATACAACCCATTACGGTTCGAAAATTAGGCTTTAACAGTTTCCAATTAGTAAGTGGTGAACGTCGTTTCCGTGCTTCAAAATTAATAGGACTGGCCAGTATTCCTGCGTATATTCGTATTGCAAACGATCAGGAATCGTTAGAGATGGCGCTTGTTGAAAATATACAACGCCAAGACTTAGACCCCATTGAAATTGCACTTTCGTACCAACGTCTTATTGAAGAAATACAGGTTACCCAAGAAGAACTGAGTGACCGTGTTGGGAAAAACCGCTCTACCATTGCCAATTACCTCCGTTTGCTGAAACTAGACCCGATTATTCAAACTGGGATGCGCGATGGGTTTATTTCGATGGGGCACGGAAGAGCACTCATCAACGTAGAAGACCTAAACGAACAGCTAGATATTTACGAAAAAATTCTATCTGAAAAACTCTCTGTACGCGATACCGAGGCGTTAGTTCGTTCTAATAAAAAACCAGAAAGCAATTCAGCTCCTGCCAAGAAGGCATTGCCAACCTATGCAAATAAAGCGCGTAGAGAGTTAACAGACATTTTAGACGCTAAAGTTGCCATAAAAGTGAGTAAATCTGGTAAAGGGCAATTCGTAGTGCCGTTCCATAACAAGGATGAATTTAATCGTATCCTCAGCCTATTGAAAAGTGAGAAGTAGCCTCTTACATATCCTTTTTTTTTGCTGTACCTTTTCCCTGTTGGCGCAGACCAACGATTCGCTTGCAGTAAAAACTGACACCCAACTGCTGGTAAAAGATACGCTTTCCGCAAAAGAACCTTACAATCCGTTGGCACCCAGTAAAGCCGCATTCTACTCGGCAGTGTTGCCTGGTCTCGGACAAGCTTACAATAAAAAATACTGGAAAATTCCCATCGCATATGCCGGAATAGGTACGGGTATCTATTTCCACATTAGAAATGACAACGATTACGACCGCTTCCGAAATGCTTACAAACGTAGGTTGGCTGGTTTTACAGACGATGAGTTTTTTGGTGATGGCGATACGCCAATCATCAGCAACGACAGGCTTATTGACGCACAACGTTCTGCGCAACGTAACAAAGATGTGAGTTTAATTGTAGCCATAGCCTTTTATTTAGTGAACATCATCGATGCCAATGTAGACGCGCATTTACGACAATACGACGTGAGCCCAGATCTATCACTCACCCCAAATTTTGAAGTGAACCCAATCAATACCCAACCCCAGTACGGACTGGCGCTTAAACTGAAATTGAAATGAAACTAGCGTTGTTAGGATATGGAAAAATGGGACAGATTATCGGTACGTTAGCTACCGAAAAAGGACACGAGATTGTGTATAAAAAAGGAAGTAATTTTGAAACGGGAACGCTTTCCGAAGCAGCGGTAGCGATCGATTTTTCAGTACCCGAAGCAGCTGTAGATAACATCACAAAATGTTTGGATGCCAACATTCCTATTGTTTCAGGAACCACAGGCTGGCTTTCAGAATACGAAAAGGTGCTAAAAAAATGTGAAGCATGTAACGGAAGCTTTATCTATGCGTCCAACTTCAGTGTTGGAGTAAATCTCTTTTTTGATTTAAATGCGTATGCGGCAAAACTTATGGCTCCGTGGAAGGAGTATACTGTTTCCGTAGAAGAAATTCATCATACCGAGAAGAAAGATGCCCCTAGTGGTACGGCGATTACCATTGCTGAAGGGATTTTAGAACATTCCGATAAAAAAAACTGGGAACTCGATACTGTTTCCGAAGAAAACATCACCATTACCGCCAAACGAGAAGCCGATGTGAAAGGAACACACCGCGTAGATTATGAGTCGAATATTGACACTATTTCTATAAAACATGAAGCCCACACACGTGAAGGTTTTGCAAAAGGTGCTATTTTAGCAGCCGAATGGTTGGTCGGGAAAACAGGTGTGTATAGCATGAAAGATGTGTTAGGATTAACCGATAGTAAGTAGTTGGGAGTTGGAAGATGATAGTTGAAAAAAACTAACGACCAATGACCACCGACTAAAGATTAAAGATTTAAAAAATATAACATGAGCTGGACAGGTTGGTTATTATTTATATTGATTGTACAAGTAATCCATTTCTTAGGAACATGGAAATTGTATCGTAATGCCGGTAGAAAAGCTTGGGAAGCGGCAGTTCCTGTATATAACGCTTTAGTTTTGATGAAAATCATTAATCGCCCCTGGTGGTGGACCCTCCTGCTTTTTATACCCATTGTAAACCTGATTATGTTCCCAGTAATTTGGGTGGAAACGCTACGCAGCTTCGGCAGAAACAGCAGTGTTGATACCGCTCTGGGACTACTCACGTTCGGACTTTACATTTATTACATCAACTACACACAAGATGTTACCCACATAGCAGACAGAAGCCTAAAACCGCGTACCTCCACAGGAGAATGGGTGAGCTCTATATTATTTGCAGTGGTAGCAGCTACTATTGTGCATACCTATGTTATGCAGCCGTTTACCATACCTACCTCCTCTTTAGAAAAAAGTTTATTGGTAGGCGATTTCTTATTTGTGAGCAAGTTCCATTATGGTGCCCGTATCCCGATGACACCCCTCGCCTTTCCTATGGTACACGATACCATACCCAAAGTTGGTGTAAAGTCGTATATCTCTAAACCGCAAATACCATATACGCGAATTCCCGGATTTCAAAAAATCAAGCGAAACGATATTGTTGTATTCAATTGGCCAGTAGATACGCTTATTAATATCACACCCGGCCAGATGCGCGGTAGCGTTCAAAAACCCATCGATAAAAAATCGAATTATGTAAAACGTTGTGTAGGATTACCCGGAGACTCGCTTTCAGTAAAAAATGGCTACGTGTATATCGACGGAAAGCAAAACGTATTGCCAGACCGTGCGAAAGTTCAATTTGCGTATGAAGTGTATGCAAAAAAGGCACTGGTACAAACCATTAACGGAAAATATACAGCAGACCCTATCCCTTTTATGGTAGACCGCTATAATATCACAGATATTTATGTTTCTGGTATCGACCGTGAAAATCAAGTATTAATCCATACCGCCCACCTCACAAAACCTACCGCAGAAAAGCTAAAGAACAATCCTGATGTGCTAGATGTGGTTCAGATTGAAATCGAAGAAGGTTATTACGATGAAAGTGTGTTTCCAAATGATGCACAATACGAATTCAACAATAACTTTTTTGGGCCAATTTACATTCCAGAAGCTGGTAAAACAGTAGCCATTAATGCCCAAAGTATTCCTTTTTACCGACGCATAATTGAAGTGTATGAAGGGACTGAACTCGGCATTGACAATAAAATCACCCAAAACGGAACCCAAGTGTTACTAAATGGTTCTCCCATAACTGAATACACCTTTAAAATGGACTATTACTGGCTCATGGGAGACAATCGAAATAATTCTCAAGATGCGCGCACCTGGGGTTTTGTGCCGTTTAATCACGTGGTTGGAAAACCAGTCTTTATTTGGGCTAGTTTCGACAACACCAATAAGGGACTCCTCAATTGGCGTCCGCGTTGGGAGCGTTTCTTTACCACGGTTCATGGTAGTGGGAAACCTGTATCTTATTTAACCTATTTCTTAGTGCTGTTGGCTGCTTGGTTTACATTTAACTATTTCAGAAAAAGAAATAAAGCTAAGAAAAAGTAATAGGCAGTTCGAAGCTGCACTTGCTGTTAAGCTATGAAGCGAACCCATATCATACTTCTCATTATTGGCGTGGTTGGCGTTATAGGTTTTATTTATTTTATGACCGTTCAACAAGTGGCCAAGCCTTATATTATGAGTTCAACTGCCAATGAACCCACGTTGCCAATTGGCACTCAGGTTATGGCTTCCAACCTTTGGGAATACAAGAATGGGAGTTTTATCGTATTTTCTGAAAAAGACCCTTTTTCTAACCAAGAATACGAGTATATTTTTAGACTGATCGCTTCAGAAGGTGATACCCTCGAAATAAAAAAAGGGATTGTATATGTAAATTCTCAAAATGTAGATGCGCACCTTACGTTAAAACATTTATATCGTGTGCATTTTGATGAAATTTCCTCGTATGAGCATCTTTTAACGCCCGACGATTACATGTATCAAGATGCCAATATGGCCTCAGATTCGTTATTTGTGTTCTTGCCAGATGCTTCGGCTAATTTAGGAGAAGCTATCAGGGTAAAAAGTCATTATTCGGAAAAAGACGCTATGATACAAGAGCAATACGATGCCCGATGGAACAAAGACAATTTTGGCCCCCTAATTATTCCGACGAATAAATTATTTGTGATGGGTGATAACCGAGATAATGCGATGGATTCTAGATTTATCGGACTCATAGATAAAGCAAGTGTTGTGGCCAGCTTGAAATTAAATTAATGATTTTAGTACACCCCACATATTTCCCGAGCATCGTACAGATGGCGGCCATTGCACAGGCGAATGCTGTGGCTTTTGAAGTGTGCGACAATTACCAAAAACAGACCTACCGAAACCGCTGTTATATTGCGCATACAAATGGTACGTTATTGTTGAATGTTCCCGTAAAGCACAGTAAAGATGGTACACGCCAAAAAATGGTCGACGTGATTGCTGAAAACGCCTTCCCCTGGCAAAAAGAACATTGGAAAAGCATTCAGAACGCCTACCGCACCTCCCCTTTTTTTGAGTTTTACGAAGACGAATTAGCGCCGCTTTTCAATTGTGAGGTAAATGGAATTTTAGACCACAACCTCCGTATTTTTGAAACACTTTCAGAATTAATAGGTATTGAAGTAGCTATATCAAAAACCGAAACCTACCAAGTGAATCCTGAAATCAAAGACCTACGCCATCTGGCCGTGGCAAAATCGAAGATACAATACCCACTACAACCCTACACCCAGGTATTAGAGGCGCAGCACGGCTGGTTGCCCAATCTTTCGGTTTTAGATTTACTATTTAATGAAGGTCCAAACTCCTTAAATTATCTAGAAACCCAACAACTAAATTTTTCCGCAGAGAAATAAAATTTCGTCTCGATAAAAAACTACGAAATTTTATTCAATCACCATCTTTGAAAGAATCGGATAATGATCTGAAAATGTAGTGTCTATACGTTCAAACGAAAGTATATTCAAATTTTCTGAGGTCAAAATATAATCAATTCGCATCGGGTAGAAATCGAAATTAAAGGTAGTTCCCAAGCCATTTCCCCGTTCTAAAAAAGCATCTTGCATATCTTCACTCAAGTACCGGTACACATACGAAAACGGCGTATTGTTGAAGTCACCCGCCATGATTTTAGGGTATTGACAACGTTGACCATGGTCTAGAATGATTGCGGCCTGCTGTTCCTGTTTTATAAATGCAGAAGAAATACGTCTACGCACTTTTTGCTTGTCTTCTTCTTGTAATTTCTCTACCGAAGGCTTTATTCCAATCGATTGTAGGTGTAGGTTATATACTCGAATCGTATCGGTTCCATGAACGATGTCGGCGAAAATGGTGTTGTTTGCAGTTTCCTTAAAGTTGAAAGACCCTGTGTTGATGATGGGGTGCTTCGAATAAATAGCATGTCCCAAGGTGTTGTCTTTTTTGAATTCGGTATAGATAAAAGGATAGGCCGAGAAATCGACTGAATGCTTCTTGATAAATTCTTGAAGGCAAATAATATCAGGATCCTTCTCTTTGATGATTTCTGACAGCACTTCGGAAGCTTCTTTCGTTTTGCTCTCGGCTTCGTATAGATTGAAAAGCCGAACATTGTATGATAGTACCGAAAGGGTTTGCTGTGTAGTGCTAGCGTCCCCTTCCGAAGAAAATTTATAAAAAGGATTGAAAATAAAATAGGCAATCACAAGGGCAGAAGCCGATAATAGAGAAACCCGCTTTCTGCGAAGCAACCAATACACCAAAAACAAAAAGTTAAGCCATAATAAGGGCGAAACTCCCAAACTGAGAATAGACAAGGTGGGTGACGTACTGGGTGCTACGTAGGGTAAGAAAAACGCTAAAAACAACAGGAATACCGCTAGGGAGTTTACCCAAAATAAGACCGTCCCGAAAAACCCCAATTTTTTCAATGTTGACTACTCCTTTCCTGCTTTAAACAAAAAATCTTTTTCTGCTTTGGTAAGGCTGTCGTAACCGCTCTTACCAATCTTGTCTAAAATTGCGTCTACCTTTTTCTGGTTGGCAGACTTGTTTGTATTTTTATTAGAACGCGGTGCAGCATTTCTTGTTGTTCGGTGTACCTTTTTAAATGGTTTTTGTTTTCTAGTTTTAAAGAGGTTTGCAAACCAATCCATAAAATTCTCGAACCATTTCCCAATATCGTTTCCCTTGGCCAATTGCGAAGCGTATACATACCCAAAAATCGCTCCGCCCAAATGTGCTAGCATTCCGCCAGGGTTCCTACCAGAAGAAAGTCTGATTAAGTCTAGCAACACCAACGCTACAGCGATATGCCATAATTTAATGTTCCATTTAAAAATACGCATCTCAGCATTTGGCGTGTAGGTGGCTATAAACACCATGACGGCAGTTACTGCCCCAGAAGCGCCAATGAGATAGCTGGGTTGATTTTCAAAAACAGGGAAAATATTATACGAAACCACAAATAGGAGTCCGCCAAACATGGCACCCAACAAATACACCGTTAAAAAGCGTTTTTCGTTAAAGAGGTTGAGCACAAAGTTACCAAACCAATACAACCACAACATATTGAACAGCAGGTGCCAAAACCCAAAGTGAATAAACGAATACGTAAGTATAGACCATGGTTGTACAATGCTTTCTGAAAAAGAATCGAACAGCACAAACCATTTGGTTAATTCTAGCAAGCGATTGGGCTGCAGCCCCATAAAAAAGCCGACCAAATTCACCAACAGGTACACCGCGAGATTGATCACGATCAACTTCATGATGACATTTGCAGTCTTAAACTGATATGAAAGATTATTCGTGCTCATTTAATCCCAACGGTTTGCGTTAAAACTGTTTTTCTTCCAATAATAAGCCATGATAAATCCTGTGAGGGCACCGCCAATATGCGCAAAATGTGCAATAGGCCCCATAGAATACGATGTAAGCCCAAAGAATAAATCGATTGCCAATACGCCCGGCACAAAGTATTTTGCCTTAATCGGAATGGGCAAAAAGATAAGCATGAGCGGCGTATTTGGGAACGTCATGGCAAATGCCACTAAAATTCCGTAGAGCGCCCCAGAGGCCCCTAACATGATGCCGTTAAACGGGCGTAACAAATCGATTACTCCTTCCTCACCACCTAAAGCAGTCTCCCAACGCTTGTCGTACATATAATCTCCAGAGTTCAAAGTTTCAAAAATTTCAGTGCGGTCAAAACCTGCTGCAAGTAGTACGTCTAGTGCGCTGTTGAACTGAAAATAAAGGATTCCCGTATACAACAATAGCGACCCTAGTCCTGCAGAAATATAAAAGAAGATAAATTTCTTCTTACCCCACATCTGCTCTAACGGGGTTCCGAACATCCAAACCCCGAACATGTTGAAGAGAATATGGTAAAACGCAATGCCCCCTCCCTGTTCGTAGCTGGCATGCATAAACATGTGGGTAATTATTTGCCAGGGTTTAAATCCGTCGTTTAACGGAAAATGCATGGCAAACAGATCGTTCATAAAATCGCCATTCTTGCCAATCAGCAAGGTGGCAATCCAAAAGATCACGTTGATGATGATGATGTGTTTAACCGTATCGCTTATTCTACTCATAGTACGTTTTCCGTTAGAACGGAATCTTTTTACATAAATTTTTTATCCAAATCATTGGTGTCTATTGTTACCAATACTGGTAAATTGTCTGGTGATACACTGGGCTCTTTACAGGCAAACAAGCGATGTACAAGGTGCTCTCTAGCTTCCTTAGACAAAACAGTTCCTGTTTTTATTGCCATACTTTTCGCCATACTCTTTGCCAATAAATCATTTTGGCTGAATCCTGCATCTGGAACTTCTTCTTTGATGTCTTTTACCAATTTTTCTAAGGTTTGGCCAGCTTTGCTTTCAGTAAGCGAAACCGGTAAGCCCTTAATCTGCAAGGTGTCTTCTTCAGTTGTTCCAAACACAAATCCGGTATGCTCTAACGCCTCTTTTACACTTTCTAAGAGTACCAAATCGGGTTTTGAAAAGTCTAATTGCAACGGAAATAGCAACTGTTGGCTCACTCCCTCTTGCACCGTGATATTTTTAAGCAACTCTTCATACAGAACGCGATAGTGTGCCAAATGTTGGTGAATGATGAGCATTCCGTTTTTTATAGGGCTCACTACATATTTGTTCTGAAGCTGAAACGTAATATGGGCATTGTCTTCTTGGCTGCTCGAAAATAAGCTCCCTGTAATTTGGTCACTTTCAAATTCGATAGCATCATGCGTCCCCGATTCCTTTTCCGAAGCATCTAAAGAAGAAATCGAAGCATCATCTTTTAAACCCACGTACAACGATTCCCACTGGGGTTGTTTTTCGCGTTTAAACGGAAACGATATGTTTGCCTGTTTTGGTGAGCGCTCTTCCTGAAACGGGTTAAAATTACTATCTACTTCAATTTTTGGTATGCTCGGCTGTTTCTTGCTGTAGGCATAAGGCGTATCGAAATCTGAGTCTTTGTTAAAATCGAGTACCGGCGCCACGCTAAATTGCCCCAGACTGTGCTTTACCGTTGCCCGAAGCATGGCGTAGATACTGTGCTCGTCGTCAAATTTAATTTCGGTCTTGGTAGGGTGTATGTTGATATCGATAGACTTCGGGGCCACTTCCAAAAATAGAAAATACCCGGGGTGGGTTCCTTGTTTTAATAATCCTTCAAACGCTGCTGAGACGGCATGGTGTAGATAGGCACTTTTTATATAGCGATTGTTCACAAAAAAGAATTGCTCTCCCCTACTTTTCTTCCCAAACTCTGGTTTCAGAACAAAGCCTGACACTTTTACAATTTCGGTGTCTTCGGAAACGGGAACTAATTTTTCTTTGGTCTTATTTCCGAAGATATTCACAATGCGCTGTTTGCTATTTCCTGAAGGCAGATTAAAAACGTCGCTACCGTTATGCGTCATCAAGAATTCAATCTGTGGATGGGCCAATGCCACCCGATGGAACTCGTCGATGATATGGCGTGTCTCTACCGGATTGCTTTTTAGGAAATTACGCCTCGCCGGAATGTTATAGAATAAGTTTTTTACTGAAATGGTCGTGCCTTTTGGCACCACGGAAGGTTCTTGGGAGGTCACCTGACTTCCTTCAATAGTGATGGTGATTCCTATCTCGTCTTCTTCGCGTTTGGTCTTTAGGGTAACATGTGCAATGGCTGCTATCGAAGCTAATGCTTCCCCACGGAACCCTTTGGTATGTAAGTTGAACAAATCGTCTGCCAGTTTAATCTTGCTCGTAGCGTGACGTTCAAAACACAGACGTGCATCGGTAACAGACATCCCGATACCATTATCGGTAACTTGTACTAAGGTTTTTCCGGCGTCTTTAACCACCAATGTGATGGACGTTGCTTGGGCATCGATTGCATTTTCTAGCAATTCTTTAACTACCGAGGCAGGGCGTTGCACCACTTCTCCGGCAGCAATCTGATTGGCAACATGATCGGGCAATAAGGCTATGATATCTGCCATGTAAAAGGCTAACTAAATATTGAAAGGTCGAAATCTAAGATCCACAAACAGATAAACACCAATACGAGCGCAATTGCGATAATCGTTTTATTGAACCCGCCATTGCTACGGTTGCGACTGGCAAAACGTGCGTCGCGCCAATGCGACCCGAAGTCGTTTTTATTGTAGGTCTCGTAATACTTTTCAAACTTATTCGCAAAATTGTACTCGTTCGCATCTTCTTTCCCTTTGTAATATCTCGGGGTATAGTTGAAGCGGTTATTAGGTTTGGTACGTTTTAGGAAGCTAATTTTCATAAGATTCGTATTACCTTCAAATGTACTTAAAAAGTAGCAGTTTTTGAAGTGGTTTCACATAGAATGTATAAACAACTTCCGTTCCAAACTTTAGCCATGCCGGTTGCTATTGATGAAGGCTAGAAGTTGGAAGCTGTAAGATGGAAATTTGAAATTGGAGTCTGGAAGCTTGCCTCCCGACGAACGGACTTTGGATGGACTGAGTGTTAACTCATACGAGTTTATAAACACCCCCTATAGACTAATGACTAATGACTAATGACTAATGACGAATAGCTAACGACCAAAGACTACCAACTCATAACCAAAACCTACTTATAAAACTTCGCGTCTTTTCGCAATTGCGCCATTTTGATAGCGGCAATGGCTGCTTCGGTGCCTTTGTTTCCATGTTTACCGCCACTGCGGTCTATGGATTGCTGTAGGTTATTATCGGTAAGTACACAAAAAATCACTGGGATATCCCCTTGTACATTTAAGTCTTTAATACCCTGTGCCACCGCTTCGCAGACATAATCGAAGTGCTTTGTTTCGCCTTGAATCACACTCCCGATCGCTATCACAGCGTCCAGCATATCGAAACTCTCGGTCATTTTTTTACAGCCGTAGATCAATTCAAAACTTCCGGGAACATTCCAACGTACAATGTTTTCTTTTTGTCCGCCACAATCTAAAATCGCATCAAAGGCTCCTTGAAACATGCCTTGGGTGATGGCCGGATTCCATTCTGAAACAACAATCCCAAACCGAAGGTCTTTCGCGTTTGGGATTGTTGTTTTATCGTATGTAGATAAATTCTTATTTTCTGTAGCCATATTACTGCATTGCTTCTACAGTACCTTTATACGCTTTTGCTTTGGTAGCTTCAGCCGATTCTGGGTACTTTTCATCTAATGTTGTAAAGTGCTTTAGCGCAACATCAGCTTTGCCTAAATTCATTGCCATCATGCCCGCTTTCAACAGAAAACGCGGTGCAGTAACCTCATTATCACGCATGGTAGCCGCTTCTTCATAATATTTTAAGGCTTCATCTTTTTGGTCTAACTGCGCAAATGCATCACCAATGGCTCCTTTTGCCAACGGCGCTAACATTTCGTCATCACTTTCAAAATTATCTAGGTGGTTGATAGCTTCTTGGTACTTGTTGGTATTTAAGTAAGCCATTCCTGCGTAGTATTCAGCAAGGTTACCTGCTGGCGTTCCACCGTAATTATCGATAATTTCTAAAAATCCGTATTTCCCACGTCCGCCATTAAGAGATAAACCGTATAATGAATCACTCACTGTAGCGTTGCTCAAGGCTTGGTCAAAAAACTGCTGTGCCTGGAACATTTCATTCATGGCTTCAGCCTCTTTTGGCTCTTGTACCCATTGCTGATACCCCAAATATCCCAGTACTGCAACGGCGATAACGCCTACCACGGTTAGGATTGCTTTTTGGTTCTTTTCAACCCAAGCTTCCGTTTTGGAGGCTCCTTCATCTAGTGTATTGAACACCTCTGCTGTTGCGCTTCCGTCTTCAATAACTTCTTCCTTCTCTGCTTTGGTCTTGGGCTTGTAGCCTCTCTTTTTATATGTAGCCATACTTTTGGTTTACTGACGGGCAAAAATAAAATTTTTATTAGAAATTAAAAGGGAAAAAAGTTGTTATTTTTCAATAATTTGCAGCTTCGTTTCCATGAGAAATTGATTCAACATTAAAACCCACAAGTCCTTAGTTTATATGCACTTAACTTCTGTTTCACTTATCAATTACAAAAATTTTGAAGCCGAAAGTTTTCAGTTCGACCCGAAGATTAATTGTTTTGTGGGGCAAAACGGCGTTGGGAAGACCAATATTCTCGATGCCATTTATCATCTTTCCTTCGGAAAAAGCTACTTTAACCCAATTACTAGCCAAAATATAAAACACGGGGAAGATTTCTTTGTGGTAGAAGGGCATTACCAAAAAAACGAACGGAACGAAAAAATAATTGTCAGCGCAAAATCTGGGCAAAAAAAATTGATTAAACGCAACGGCAAGGCATACGAGAAATTTAGTGAACACATCGGGTTTTTACCCTTGGTGATTATTTCACCTGCAGACCGCGACCTCATTATTGAAGGTAGCGATACGCGTAGAAAATTTATGGATGGCGTGATTTCACAGGGAGATGCTTCGTATTTACGGCTTCTCATCAATTACAATAAAATTTTAGCGCAACGAAATTCCTTATTAAAATACTTCGCGGCCAACAACACTTTTAACGAAGACCAACTCGGGGTTTACGACCTGCAGTTAGCCGAATTAGGCACTCCAATCTACGAAAAGCGCGCCCATTTTGTGGAACAGTTCACGCCTATTTTCTTAGCGCGATACGCAGCTATCAGCAACGGTAACGAAACCGTTTCGCTCAAATATAAAAGCCAGCTGAAGGAAGCTTCCATAATCGATTTGTTGCAACAGAACCGACAAAAAGATAGAATGACACAGTATTCCAATTTCGGTATACATAAAGACGATTTGAAGTTCATTATCGATGGCTACCCCATAAAGAAATTTGGATCGCAAGGACAGCAAAAATCATATCTCATCGCTCTAAAATTGGCACAATTCGATTTTATCAAAACACAAAGCAAGGTGACCCCTATCTTGTTGTTAGATGATATTTTCGATAAATTAGACGAGCAGCGCGTAGCACAGCTTATCTCATTGGTAGACGACGCCCATTTCGGACAATTATTTATAAGCGATACCCACGCCGATAGAACCGAACAGATCGTAAAAGATGTACGCCAGACCTACAAAATGTTTCCTCTTTAACAGCAACATTATGAAACCAAAGTTTATCTTATTTCTGCTATCTATCGCACTTTGCTATGCTTGTGAAACCAGAGACCCACAAGAACAAATGGAACAGTTAGGTGGGTATTGGGCCATAGAAAAAGCAATCATGCCAGATGGTTCCCAAAAAGAGTTCAGTATTAGTACTACCGTCGATTTTATTGAAGTTAATGGTGCTGAAGGCGTGCGGAAAAAAGTGCAGCCCAAACTAGACGGAACATTTACCACGGGTAAACAAGCAGAAACCTTTCAGCTAAAAGTAGAAGACGACAGCTTGCGGATGTACTACAAAACGCCATACGACTCGTGGAAAGAAACGGTGTTGACCGCAAAAGAAAATCAGTTAGTGGTTTTGAATCGCGACGGAAATCGTTACTTTTATAAGCCTTTTGAAAAATTCAATTTTGAGTAATTTTAATACTTCACAAATTCAAACGGCTTAAACCCAAGTCAGATAATTTTTGAACACGAATCCCCTACCATGGCTAAAAGAAACGCAGAAGAAACCTCTATACGTGATGTCTTAAAAGATTTTATCTCGAGTAATCGTTTGGAAAAAGGATTGGATAAAGTCTCTATCCAGGAAGCTTGGCACAACGTGCTGGGTGAAGCCATTTCAAAATATACTACCGCCGTTTCGTTAGAAAGAGATACGTTGTATGTTAGCTTGAGTTCTTCAGTATTACGGGAAGAGTTGAGTTATGGGAAAGAAAAAATCATAAAGCTCCTAAACGAAGAAGTTGGGAAGGATTTGGTGAGTAGATTGATTTTACGATAGTTGATGGTTAACGCTTTTCGATAGGCTCAGTGTGACAGGTGATGTATGCTGGATGCTGGATGCTGGGTGATTGAAGTTGGAAATTGGAAGCTTGCCCGTACCGAACGGAGTTTGGGCGGGCTACCTACTACTAACTACACACTACTAACTACCCACTACTTGTCACACTGAGCTGTCACACAGAGTGCAGTCGAAGTGCTGTCGAAGTGCACTACTCACTACTACAAAACAAAAAACCCCTCCACAAATTCATGTAGAAGGGTTTGCATTTATTGAAATTATGTATTCTTAGAACATTTCGCGTCCTGCAAAGTGGAATGCACCTTCGATGGCTGCATTCTCGTCGCTATCACTTCCGTGTACGGCATTTTCGCCTATAGAAGCAGCATACATTTTACGGATGGTACCTTCTGCAGCATCGGCTGGATTGGTAGCCCCGATCAACGTTCTGAAATCTTCTACCGCATTGTCTTTCTCCAAGATTGCAGCAACAATAGGACCTCTGGTCATATACTCAACCAATTCGCCAAAAAACGGACGTTCTTTGTGGATTGCATAGAATTCTTTAGCATCGGCAGTGGTCATCTGCGTTAATTTCATCGCAACGATTCTAAAACCGCTTGCTGTAATTTTTTCTAGAATAGCTCCAACGTGTCCTTTTTCAACACTGTCAGGCTTTAACATGGTAAACGTTCTATCTGTTCTCATAGGTTTTTAAAATTTGGTGCAAAAGTAGGTATTTAAACCACAACTGCAAGTCCTTAACGATTGTTTAATACTGCTGTGTAAAGGTTTCGTACAGAAAATCATCTTCACCCCTTATCTGGAACGTAACTTCTTGGTTCTCAAAATCGAATAAGAGCACTCCGAAATTAAGTTGCTTCACCACATTGCTCACCCTGTATTTGTTGGCTTCAGTAGCACCGTCTATCCACGTATGTGTGAGTCCGCTACTCGTAAAATCGACCAACGGATAAGGCAATCCTGCTTCGGTATTAACTGAAACCTCTGCCATATGCCTGTCGCCACTTAAGAAAAAAATATTTTTTGCCTTTGCCTTTTTTAGCACATCGTACATTGTAGCTACTTCCGAAGGAAAATTGCCCCATTTTTCCCAACCGTGGTTGTAATTCAAAAACTGAATGCTACTTACAATCACAGTAAAATCTGCCGAATTGTCTTTTAATTCATCTTCTAACCAATTCCATTGTTTTTCCCCCAAAACGGTGCCTTCGTGACTTTTCGGCCACGCCATATAGCGGTCGCCTTCCACATTGCTTTCCTTTAAAGGCGATCTAAAATAACGTGTATCTAGCAATATAAACTTCACCGACCCTGCTTCAGTTTCAATAGCACGAGAATGGTACACCCCTTCCCTTTTCCGAAGTGGATCATTTTCAGCATACCCTAAAAAATCTAATAAGATGGTTTTGGCACCTTCTTTTACTTCCCATTCCGCTCCAGCATCATTTTTTCCGTAGTCATGATCGTCCCACGTACCCAAAATATTCGTTTCCGCCAACAACGCCGCATAATCTGGATGGTTGCGCACTTTCTGGTAGTCGTTTTTCATTTTTGATAAATCGGCTGTATCTGCATACACATTGTCGCCTCCCCAAATAAAAGTATGTGCATCATTCGCTATAATCGGTTTCCAGAGCGGTTGTGGCCTATCCTGATCGTTGCAACTCGCAAATACTACTTTGAGTGGTGCCTCCTGACTAATTTCTTGTTGTATTTCAGGAGTTTCTGTTTTCGTATGTTGGGTCGACAGGCTTTTACACCCCACGAATAGTAGTGCAACACTTACCAAAAGCATTATTGGAGACTTCATTGTTTCACGTTTTTATTGTATCAAATATACAAATGTCTCTTTAGACAACTATTAATAAATTGTATCTTCGCACTCTATGGAAAAAGAAACGCTAGACCGTGTTCAGCAGCTATTGGCAACGCCTCAGAAAGTTATAATCGTAGGTCATAAAAACCCCGATGGTGATGCTATTGGCTCATGTTTGGGGCTTTCGTTTTTCCTATCTGAAATGGGCCATGATTGCAAGGTAGTAATGCCAAACGATTTTCCCGAATTTCTGAAATGGATGCCGGGTAATGAAGCCATCCATATCTTTGATAAAGACACCGAACAGTGCGAAAAACTGATTGAAGAAACTGACCTCATCTTTACGCTCGATTTTAACTCTTTAGATCGGGTGGGCAATTTACAGCCAAGCCTAGAGGCCAGCACTGCAAAATTTGTGATGATAGACCACCATCAAGCTCCCGCAGACTATGCAACGGCCATGTATAGTGATGTACAGATGAGCTCTACGGCTGAAATGGTCTACCATTTTATCGCAAGTCTACAGAAATTAGACTTACTTTCTGAACCCATCGCAACCAACTTGTATACAGGCATTATGACCGATACGGGCAGTTTCAGGTTCCCTGCTACTTCACCTACCACACATCGCGTTATCGCACACCTCATGGAAGTAGGTGCCAACGGTGCTGCCATTCACCAAAATATATACGATACCAATACGCCCGACCGACTTAAATTACTGGGCGTAGCATTAAAAAACCTAACCATTCTAACCGAGTACAACACCGCATACATTACGATGTCTCAGCAAGAGTTAGACGACCATAACTTCAAGAAAGGAGATACCGAAGGTTTCGTAAACTATGCACTCTCGGTGCTAGGCATAAAATTTGCTGTAATTTTTATTGAAAACAGACAAGATGCTATTGTGAAGATTTCCTTCCGAAGCAAAGGTGCGTTTTCAGTAAATGAATTTGCGCGCTCACACTATAACGGAGGCGGTCATACCAACGCCGCTGGCGGAAGAAGTGACAAATCTCTTGAAGATACCGTTACTGAATTTATTAGTATATTGCCCCTCTATAAAAATGCCCTGAATGCCCATGCATAAAATCATTTATTTACTACTATTTGTCCTCTCGGTAGCTGCTTGCAAAAGCCCAGAAGCCCGTAGGCCTGTGCAACGTATTTCAGGAAGTTTTATTAAAGAATCTGCAGAGCGGAACAAAGAGCTGTACCAACAGGAAGAAGCTATTATTACGGAGCTGATTGCCCAAAATCCCGAAACCGATTTTGAAACTTCACCCAATGGTTTTTGGTACTTCTACAACAAAAAAGACACGCTGAGTTCAACAATGCCAAAAAAAGGAGACGTTGTTACTTTCACGTATGACGTGAAAAATTTAGAAGGGACTACCATTGTATCTGAAGCTGAAAACGGACTCCAGCAATACCAAGTAGATGAAAGCAACCAAGAGCTGATCTCTGGTATTAAAGATGGTATAAAACTTATGAAAGAAGGAGAAACCGTTACGTTTATTTTCCCTTCTTACAAAGCATTTGGTTACTACGGAATTGTAGAAAAACTGGCTACAAACACGCCAATACAAAGTACCGTAACCTTACAATCGATAGAAATAACCCAAGAAAATTAAGAATAAATAATTATGAAAATGAAACAATTATCGCTTTTTGCACTGGTTATATTAACCTTGGTCATGACCACGACCGCATGTGAAGATAAATATCCCGAATTAGGTGATGGCGTTTATGCCGAATTCATCACGAACAAAGGTACCTTCGTTGCTAAACTTTACAATGAAGCCACTCCCCTAACGGTTGCCAATTTTGTTGAATTGGCCAAAGGTCAGAACGAAATGGTTGATTCTACCTACAAAGGGAAGCCGTATTACAACGGACTCACATTTCACCGCGTCATGAAAGATTTTATGATTCAAGGGGGTGATCCATTGGCGAGCGGCATGGGAAATCCAGGATATGTTTTCCCTGATGAGTTTGTAGATACCCTAAAACACGATAGAAAAGGCATCTTATCGATGGCCAACGGTGGTCCAAACAATAACGGAAGCCAGTTTTTTATTACGGTTAAACCTACTCCTTGGCTAGACGGAAAGCATTCTGTATTTGGTGAAATCGTTATCGGTCAAGATATTGTAGATGCTATTAGCCTAGTGCCTACGGTTAAACCTGGCGATAAGCCCGTAGATGATGTGGTGATGAACGAAGTAAACATCATCAACAAAGGGAATCAGAAAATTATCGATTTCAGTAAGCGAATGGAAGAGCTAGAAGCAGAAGTACGCGAAAAGCAAGCACAGATTGAACAGCATAAAACAGACAAAGCAGTACTATTTGCTACCAAAAAGGCAGAAGCTACCGAGTTAGAGTCTGGCTTAAAAGTATTATATACTGAAAAGGGCAATGGCCCTAAGCCAGAGATTGGCGACAAAGTTTTAGTTCATTGTACTGGGTATTTTACCAACGGAAATTTATTCTTTACCACCTATAAAGATGTTGCTGAAACATACGGAGTACTAAATGAGCGGAATCCGTATGACCCGATGACCACAGATTACAGCCCAGAAGCACAGTTAATTGCTGGATTTAGAGAAGGGTTGTTAGATATGAAAGTGGGTGATAAGGCACTAATGTATATCCCATCACACCTTGGATATGGAGAAGCTGGAAATCCGCGAGCACAGATTCCGGGAAATACCGATCTGGTCTTTGAAGTAGAGCTTGTTGGCTTGGCCAACTAAGAAATTTGAGCCCCTTTTTAGGGGCTTTTTTAATGCCCTTTCTTGGGCGCAGTCTATTTATATCGAGTATCTTTGCCGCTTTTTTAAGGGAAATTATGATCTGGCAGAAAACTATTAAAAACTTTACGCAGAATCCGAAAAACGACATCCTTTCGGGGTTAACTGTTGCTTTGGCACTCGTGCCAGAAGCGGTTGCATTTGCCTTTGTCGCAGGGGTCGATCCCTTGGTAGGGCTTTACGGCGCATTTATGATGGGGATTGTTACGGCACTGTTCGGCGGCAGACCAGGGATGATTTCTGGTGCAACAGGAGCCATGGCGGTAGTAATGGTACATTTAATTGCCAAAGGAAATGAAGTGGGTGAAGCGTTGGCTACGCCTGTTGAAAATCTCGGACTCCAATGGCTATTCATAACATTGTTAGTAGTTGGAGGCATCCAAATTTTAGCTGGTGTGTTACGCTTAGGTAAATTTGTTCGTTTAATACCACATCCTGTAATGATGGGGTTTGTAAACGGTTTGGCAATCGTTATCTTCTTATCGCAACTTGGCTTGTTCAAAGAAAACGTAGATGGCGAAATGCAATGGTTGCAAGGCACTAATCTATGGCTTATGCTCGGTTTGGTGGTATTAACCATGGCCATCATGTTTGGATTGCCAAAACTCACTAAAAAAATTCCAGCTGCCCTAACCGCAATTGTTGTAGTGGCGGCTATTGTTATCTTCGGAAAGATTGACGTAAGCACGGTAGGTTCCTTTATTAAAGATGGTGGTGGCGAAGGATTACAAGGTGGGTTACCTACTTTTCAAGATCAGATTTTTACTCTTTTCTATACCATCGGAGACCATTGGTCGCTGCTCCTTTCAACAGCAGTTATCCTTGCAGCGGTTGGCCTTATTGAAAGTTTAATGACCTTGAACCTGATCGATGAAATGACCGAAACCCGTGGTAGTGGAAACAGAGAATGTGTGGCCCAAGGGGGTGCGAACATTTTAAACGGGCTCTTTGGCGGAATGGGTGGCTGTGCCATGATTGGTCAAAGTATTATCAATATTAATTCTGGGGGTCGCGGACGCCTTTCTGGAGCCATTGCAGCCGTTGCCCTACTCTGTTTTGTATTGTTTGGTGCTCCGTTAATTGAGCAGATTCCTATTGCCGCTTTGGTGGGCGTTATGTTTATGGTGGTGATTGGTACATTTGCTTGGAGTAGTTTTCGGATTTTACACAAAATACCGGTGACAGACGCCATTGTACTTATTGCCGTATCTGCCATCACCGTTTGGCAAGACTTGGCAATTGCCGTGATTGCTGGTGTGATTATGAGTGCGTTATCGTTTGCGTGGAAAAGCGCTACCATGATTCGGGCTCGAAAACGTATTAAAGAAGACGGTACCAAAGTGTATGAGATTTGGGGACCGTTATTTTTCGGTTCTACTACCGCCTTCAACAACAAATTTGATGTTTCTAACGATCCGAAACAAGTTGAAATCGATTTTATTGAATCGAAAGTTTCAGACCACTCTGGCGTAGAAGCACTTCGGAATATCGCCAATAAATATATTGACAGCGGGCGCAGTATTACATTAACCCATCTTAGCCCCGATTGTAAGGACATGTTGATGAAATGGAATCCCGAGTTTGAAACCATTATCCAAGACGCCATAGACGACCCTAGATATCACGTGGTTACCGATATGATGGATACAGAAGTATAGCACTTCAGAGCATGTAAATTTTATCATATTTTTAAGGGTTTTTCAGCACAACCTATTGCAAATTAAACTACATTCGCTCTCCTTTTTAAGGCACTATAGATGAAACATACCGCTTGTAATCTTTTGTTTATCATTGCATTACTTGCAACTATTTCTACACTTTCACAAACGGATAGTCTTCCTGTGAAAGCAGTAGATTCTGAAGCAATACAGCAGAAAAACTTTGAGAAAAAACTAGCCGATCTCGAAAAACAACGGCTCATAGATTCGTTGAAGAAAGCTGACCTTCAGCAGCAAATTTCGTCCTTAAAATCTGACGATGCGAGCAAACGAACTGCGCTGCAGCAACAAATAAATTCGTTGAGCGCCCAAGAAGATGTGCTATTAGAACGAAAAAAAGAAGAAATTGCCAATCTTCGGAAATCGACGAAAGGATATCCTGTGATCGGCTTCTTTAAAGATACGCTCTTCTTGGTACACACCAAGTTAGGGAGTTTTTCGGCCAGTGAACGTTCTGACGCTATCTCCCGACGGATTAAAAAACTGCCCGACTACCCAGATTTTTCTTCAGACTCACTAAAAGTTGTGGAAGCAGAAACCACGTTCGACGTTACTTATGGCGAAGATATCGTTATGAGTGTTTCGCAGAATGACGCACTTTGGGAAGACAGTACACAATTTGAACTTGCTAAAACATACAAAGAAAAAATCGGCGCCGCAGTTACCAAATACAAAGCCGAAACCAGCGTTTGGACTATCCTGTTAGAAATTGGCCTCGCACTTTTAGTGTTGGTAGTGATTTGGTTTTTATTGAAATATATTGCAAAACTGTTTCGATGGTCTGCCAAAAAAATTGAAGCTCAAGAAAACAAAAGGATTAAAGGAATTCGTCTAAAAGACTACACCCTTTTTGACGCCAAGCGACAAGTGAGCGCCTTACTATTTGTGAATAAGGCGCTGAAATGGTTTGTCATGCTCTTGGCAATCTATATCGCACTTCCGATTCTCTTCGGAATTTTTCCTTGGACACGTAATTTCGCCGATACGCTTTTCGGCTATGTGCTAGACCCATTAAAGTCAATATTGCTGAGTATCTGGAACTATCTACCAAATCTAATTACCATTATCGTAATTGTGTTGGTGTTCCGCTATGTGTTAAAGGGCATTCGATTTCTAAAAGAAGAAATAGCCAAAGGGAACTTAAAAATCAATGGTTTTTATCCAGATTGGGCCAACCCAACCTACCAAATCGTTCGAGTGTTGGTGATCGCCTTTATGATTGTTGCCATTTGGAATTACATCCCAGGCAGTGATTCGCCTGTTTTTCAAGGGATATCGGTATTCTTGGGATTTCTGTTTACGTTCGGATCTGCAGGCTCACTTTCAAATATTATTGCTGGGCTGGTACTTACCTATATGCGCTTGTTTAAAATTGGCGATCGGGTTAAAATAGGCGAAGTATTTGGAGATGTGATCGAAAAATCGTCGTTGGTAACCCGTGTGCGAACTATTAAAAACGAAATTATCTCTATCCCAAACTCTACGGTAATGAGCAGCCATACCATTAATTACAGTAGCGACGCGCCAGAAAAAGGATTAATTATCCATAGCACCGTGACCATTGGCTATGATGTTCCTTGGAAAGAGATGCACGAAGCGCTTATAGAAGCTGCCACTAGAACAGAGTTGGTATTACCAGACCCAGCCCCTTTTGTGTTACAGACCAGTTTAGAGGATTTTTACGTAGCCTACCAAATTAACGCCTATATTCGGGAGGCTAACAAACAAGCTACCATTTACAGTAATCTGCATCAAAATATCCAGGACGTATGTAACGAGCGCGGTATTGAGATTTTATCGCCACATTATCGTGCAGCACGCGACGGTAACATGAGTACGATTCCTTCAGATTATTTACCAAAAGATTACGAGGCACCGAGTTTCCGTGTAAAAAAAGATCAGAAATAATTGTTGGAAGGCTACTACTTCTTTTTCTATAATCGAAATAGAAGTTGCACATCATTGAATTAACGAGCCGCTACGCCTCTATGGCTTGTTTTACTTTGGAAATGAGCGCATCCATTTCAAAAGGTTTAGCGATAAAATAATCTGCACCTGCATTTTTAGCCTCGCGGTGTGCTTCGGGATGGGCAGACATGATCATAATGGGAATATCGCTAATCGCTTCGTCATTTTTTATGGTTGTACAAGCGTCACAGCCATTGGCTCCAGACAGCAGCATGTCCATTAAAATTAAATCGGGTTTTGTTTCTTTCACATCTGCAATTATGTTGGTGAGAGAGGTGCGGGTAGACACTTGCCAGCCCTGAAAATCGAACATTAGCGTAATTACTTCTAAAATATTATCTGAATCTTCTACTACTAAAATATGCGGTTTTTTATCTGACATGGTGTTTGTTAGTTAGTTGTTTCCTCTTGAATGGGAATGGTAAAATAAAATGTAGATCCTTGTCCTTTTTCACTTTCTACACCTATAGTACCCTTGTGTTTTTTTATAATATCTGCGGCAATATAGAGTCCGATACCAAATCCTGGAAAGGTATTTTCGTCCCGACCCTCTTCTCTATAAAAACGTTTAAAAATACGCTCCCTATTTTCTTCTTTGATTCCAATACCGTAGTCGCGAACAGCGACCCGAATTTTATCATCTTGAACTGATGCGCTCACTTCTATGTTTTTAGAATTGGGTGCATATTTTACAGCATTGGTCAGAAAATTTGTGATTACCTGACCTAAACGCTCTTTATCTGCGTACACCTGAATCTTTTGCGTTTTTGACAAATCAATGATGTGGGTCGGGTTTACCATTCTAATTTGGGACACATTAATTTCCAACAACTCGTTTATATCGAAAAATGTTTTATTAAGTTGCAATCCGCCGCGTTTCATTTTGGAAAGATTCAGCAAGTCTGTAATTAGCGAAGTTAAGACCAAGATTTGCTTGTCTATAGTGTGTAATGCTTTTTTCAAAAATTCATCATCACTATTCTTATATTTCGCACTCAATAATTGCACATACCCCTTCATTGAGGTCACTGGGGTTTTTAACTCATGGCTTGCCATCCCAATGAACAAGTCTTTCTGTTTTTCCTGCAGCTTAATTTCATGTATGTTCATAAAGGCATGGATATACCCTTCAAACTCACCATTTACACCATATCTGGGAGCCCCTTTATTCACCATCCATCGGTAACGACCATCAAAACGTTTTACCCGGTATTCTAATTTAAAATCTGATTGATTATAATATGATTCTTCAAATACCGCTCTACAATTTTCAACATCTTCTGGATGCGTATTGGTAAAAGCAATAGAACCCAAATGCTGGTCTAACGAACTGCCAATAAAGTCTAACCATGGTTGATTGGCAAAGATAACTTTACCTTCTAAATCTGTAATTTTAATAAATACTGGCGCATTATTAGCAACACGCCTAAATCGCTTTTCACTTTCTTCAATCTTGAAAAAGGCCTCTTTCAACTTTTTTTCAGAATAATATTGATCGGTGATGTCTTGCAAGGTGCCGTTAAACCGATATGGTTGGTTATCTTTATTGAACCAAGCCCTTCCCAGTGCTCGCACTACACGCTCCTTACCATCATTAGTTCGCTTTATAGTATATATTATATCGTAATGGTGGTCGGTTTCAAAATTCAATGCATTCTCAATAGCAGCCTGTACGCGGGGTCTATCTTCGGGTATGATAACTTCCATAGCCTTTTTTAGTGGTATTACGTCTGTTTTCTTCAATCCGAACCACTCTTTAAGGCGGTCATTTCCTTTAAATTTATTGTCAATAGGATTCAGGTCCCACGTAGCTAAGTCTGCTGCTTCAATAGCAAATTGCAATTCACTTTTACTTTCACGTAGTGCATCTAATGTTTCTATTAGTTTTAGTTCTTGCTCGTATTCAGTAGTTATATCTTGAATGATACCGTTGAATCGAAAGGGTTCTTTTTGCTCGTTGAAATAAAATTTTCCTGTTGCCTGTACCACTCGTTCTTGTTGCATCTTGTGGTTATGAATGGTGTAAACAATGTCGTAATGACCCCCTGACTCATAATTTTGAGCTTTCATGACCGCTTGTGCCACACGCTCTCTATCTTCTTTTATAATGGCAGAATTGATTATCTCATGAAGTTTGCCCTTTTCCGTGTTTATGAGTCCGAACCATTCCTTAAAGCGTTTATTTCCTGACAGTTCATCTGTTTGGGGAAGGTAGCTGAAGGTAGCGAGGTCGCCTCCTTCTATCGCAAAATTTAATTGGGTACTTTTTTCTTCTAAACGCTGCAGTGAAACTACATTATCTGTCGTTTCCATAACCGTAACCAATACACCTGATATTTCAGAATTTTCGTCATAAATGGGACTGTAGCTGAAAGTCCAATAGACATCTTCTATCTTCCCATTCCTGTAAATCGGCACTAAAAAGTCTTTATTCCAAGTGGCAACTCCGGTTTCTTTAACAAGTTTTACTTTTGGTCCGGCTACGGTGTCAAAAATAGCATCGCCCCATGCCTCTTTTCCGGGAGTGCCTAACATATCTGGATGCATTCCTTCCATACCCAAACTAGGGCGGTAGGCATCGTTATAAAAACAAATATGATGCTCGCCCCAAAAAATAAACATGGGGAACTTTGAATTGAGAATAATATTAATTGAGGTAAGTAAGCTCTGTGGCCAACTGCTGATAGGTCCTAAGGGATTGGCGCTCCAATCCTTTTCACGAATACGGGTCGCCATTTCACCATCACCCATCACCAAAGAAGCACCGTTCTGGGACGATGAAGTTTCCATTTTATTTGGTTGGCGGTGTTCATTCATAGCGCCTCAGTAGCTAGACGTTAAAATTACTTTTAAATAAAGCGAATAAATGTGAAAGTTTTCTTAAATAAATGAACACATATCCAACAAAAGTTAGCAGATACCCCCTTCAGCTTAGTACAATGATCTTAAAACAAGAAAGCTGCACATGTTGATTAGGCATGTGCAGCTTTCAATTTCTGATTGATGAATTGTTGTGATTACACCCTGCTGTAATCAAGCTTTTTGATAAGCGGATCTCCAATGTTTTGCGAGCCAATTCGCTCGGTCGGGATCCGTAGCGACCGATAGATATCGAAGTCGCGGGAAGCTTTCAACATTTGGGCTATTTTTTTCATGATACTGGGTCGTTTTAATTTGATTGATGTCTGCCGAAGGTGACTAACGATACCTTCTTTTACTGTTCCACTCGTATGCTTTCGAATTTTTCACACGTGATGTTAATGCATTGCTGTCTAAAGTTCTCATAATGATTGTAGTTTTAAAGGTTATAATAAGAAGACGAACAACTATTTGTTTTGTTACAGTACTATGCATTACAAAGTAGTATTTTAACAAATTTTAACATTTCCGAAGCGAAAAACCGCTAGTTTAGGCTAGAAACACGCTTGTAACTGTAACATTCTATAACCGTATGCATCTTTACAATGACCAAAAAAAGCATTATGAAATACACATTCCTCCTTCTCGCCACTCTATTCATTATATCTTGTACTGATAAAAATGACCGCACTACTGAAAAATTAGATGCCACACCCACTCAACAAAATGATACTATAAAAACAGCAGCCGATTTCTTTCCGAAGGAAAAAGCCAACGTATTGGTCGTGGGCGTGTTCCATTTTGACTATCCAGGCTTAGATGAATACAAAACGCCACCAGAAGATCAGATTGATGTGCTACAAGAACCCAAAAAATCTGAAGTAGACGAATTGGTAGCCTATATCAAAAAATTTAAACCCACCAAAATCGCTATTGAAGCCAACCCAAATTGGAATGCCACAGAAAAACTGCGAAAATACAACCAAGGTGACTTTCGAGATCAACGAGACGAGCGCTACCAAATCGGGATGCGCGTTGCATCAGAACTAGGAATAGATACCCTCTACCAAGTGAACTCCTACTCGCTGAGCCGTGATCTTTATAAAAAAGACTCTGTGTTTCTGAAAACCATTACCGGTGATGTGAATTGGGATTACAACGACCCGCTATGGAAGGGGTTTGAAGAATGGTTGGCGTATGACGATAAGTTAGTTTCTAAAATGAACCTGACCGAGTACTTGAAAAATATGAACTCTAGAGAATCCCATCAGTATGGCTATGGTGCTTACTTACTCGGCGGATTTAAAACTGAGAACAACCAAGGGGCAGACCATTTGTCTATTTGGTGGTATAACAGAAACCTGCGCATCTTCCGAAATATTATAGGTATTACCGAGGGTCCCGAAGATCGTATTATGGTACTTATGGGAAATGGGCATGCTGCCATTTTGCGCCAATTATTTGAAAGTTCTCCAGCATATGAATTTGTTGAATTTGACAGTTTAGAATAATTTTTGGCTATTTTCGGGACGTTGTATGCAAACTCCCAAACACATTTTACCCGTTATCGTGATTGCCCAGTTTTGCTGTACGTCGCTTTGGTTTGCAGGAAACGGGGTTTTACCACAACTCACCGAAACATTCCTATTGCCCAACACGGCGCTTAGCTGGCTCACCTCTGCCGTACAATTTGGTTTTATTGTAGGCACGTTTGTTTTTGCTTTGCTCACCATAGCAGACCGCTTTTCACCTACCCGCGTGTTTTTTATATGTGCCATCTTAGGTGCTGCAGCAAACCTTTGCCTCCTATTTGAGAACAACACTCTCGAAAGTTTGGTCGCGTTTCGCTTTCTAACCGGTGTTTTTTTAGCTGGCATCTATCCCGTGGGCATGAAAATTGCTTCCGATTACTATGAAACAGGATTGGGGAAATCATTGGGTTTTTTGGTAGCCGCATTGGTACTGGGCACCGCTTTTCCGCATGCATTACAGAATTCTGAAATGTCTTTATCATGGAAAACCGTACTTGTAACGATATCCATACTATCGGCCACTGGCGGACTCCTACTCCTCCTCTTTGTAGGTGACGGACCCTATCGGAAACCTGCCCAAAAACTTCAGCTTACCACCATTACATACATTTTTAAGAACCAACCTTTTAGAAAAGCAGCTTTTGGGTATTTTGGCCACATGTGGGAGTTGTACGCATTTTGGGCATTTGTGCCTGTATTGCTAAAAGCTTATTCGCTTCAGGCAGGTAGTGCATCATTGAACATTTCAGCAGCATCGTTTTTTATTATTTCCGTAGGAAGTTTGGGCTGTATGGCTGGCGGGGCTATTTCAAAATATATAGGTAGTGAAAAAGTGGCAAGGGCATCGCTTTTAATTTCGGGCATCTGTTGTTTGCTATCGCCTGTGTTCTTTGCCGCCCAACCCATTCTCTTTTATAGTTTCTTGTTGGTTTGGGGCATGGCCGTGATTGCAGATTCGCCTATGTTTTCAACCTTAGTGGCACAACGCGCAGTTAGCGAACAAAAGGGTACGGCGCTCACCATTGTAAATTGCATTGGGTTTGCGACTACAATTGTGAGTATACAGGTGCTCAGCTATCTTTCGGAACTAGTTGCCCCCACCTATTTATTCTTAGTATTGGCCATTGGGCCTATTTTCGGTCTTATTTCAATGGGAAGAAGTAAAAGCAAGACGGTTTCCGCATAACATCACGAAATTTTGAGTCCGTTTTCAACTTTTAAGCTTGGCTGTAACAAGGTTACATCGGTATCATTTACCGCGCCTAGCACCAGGCATTCGCTCATAAAAGGTCCTATTTGTTTCTTCGGAAAGTTTACTACGGCAACTAGCTGCATCCCAATCAATGCTTCGGTAGTGTACAAACTTGTGATTTGTGCCGACGATTTGAGGATTCCTATTTCGGCACCAAAATCTATTTGAAGTTTATACGAAGGATTTCTGGCTTCGGGGAATTCGGAAGCTGAAATTACGGTTCCTACCCGCATGTCTACCTTTTCAAAATCGGACCATGAAAGGTTATTCGTCATGGGTAATTTTTAATTTTTCGCGCATTTCTTCGGAAATATAAGTACCTGCGGCGCTGTAGTTATCTACCAACAAGCCCTTTTTACCATCTTTGGTTTCTATTGCGTACAGAATGGAGCTATCGCCTGGATTTGTCATTCCCTCAAAGCGGAAATAGCGCACAACTTCACAGTCGCCTGCTTTCCATTCTTTTTTCAGTCCTTTCGATTCAATTCCTTCTTCAACTAAGTTGAAATCTTCGGTAAATCCTTCCTTCTGTAAATCTTCTATCGCTACTGAAAGCGAACTATATCCTTTTTCCATGGTTATTTCAGTTTTAATAAAGATACATAGGCTTTTGCAGACCTTCAAATCTTTATAATATGTTTAGTATTTAAAAATTGTAATACTCGCGCAGATGAGCCATTAGATTTGTAACTTTACCTACGCAATCGCTACTAATTTAAGAAACAACACACATGGCCCTCACTCCTTCTAACATGATGCCTTTAGGCACAGTAGCACCCCAATTTACGCTTATTGACGCACGAACCAACAAACCAGTTTCTTTAGCCGAAATTCGCGGTGAAAAAGGGACGGTGGTGATGTTTATTTGCAACCATTGCCCGTTTGTTAAGCATGTAAATGAAGAATTGGTGCGTATGGCGAACGATTACCGGGTAACAGGCTTTGGCTTTGTGGCGATAAGCAGCAACGATATTGAGAAGTACCCCCAGGACGCTCCGAAATTTATGTGGGATGTTGCCAGAAATGAAAATTACCCATTCCCTTACTTATTTGATGAAACCCAAGAGGTAGCCAAGGCGTATGATGCTGCCTGTACGCCCGATTTCTATTTGTTTGATGGCGATTTAAAATTGGTATATCGTGGCCAATTGGACAATTCCCGTCCCGGTAATGGAATTCCGGTAAACGGTCGGGATTTGCGAGAGGCGATGGATAATATTTTGAACAACAATGTGCAGCGAAAGGATCAGAAACCGAGTATGGGCTGCAACATTAAGTGGAAGGAATAAGATTTTTGGGATATTGTGTTTTAAGCTATATTTTTACTGGATATCAACTATAGAAACCTGTTGTTATCCTAGTGCTTTTTACAGGATATCAACTATAAACTGAACGATATAACACGTTAGGCGCAATGCAAAAAAACGTCTTTCTAGACTAATAATTAATGAACACCTTTTCAAAAACTATTCTCAGTATTCCCTCGTTAATAGGACTAGTATATCTTCTCACCTTTATTTACCCTAAATCGGTAGCGTGGATTTCAAATAATATAATTGATTTTGAGTATCAAGGACCGCTGGTAAACGTTCTGACAATTGTTCAAATTGGATATTTGATTTATAGGTTATGGAATTTTAAAAATGTAAAAAAATCGACCAAAAACAATTGGACTTTCTTATTGATTCTATTTAATATAATAGCAAGTCTAATTTATATTTGGAGGAAAGACGAAGAGCTGCTGATCAAAAACAAAGGGCACAGCGCCTAACAATGCATATATTTCATGGCTCATTTCGAGCCAGAATTGAATCTCCCCAATTAATCGTAAATTGTCCCAACGGATAAATCCGTCGGCACGGCGCCACTGCCCCAGCTGATACTCACGCTGACGCTTCCAGCGCTAGCCGAATCAGCCGCAGTCACGCTACAAAACAT
>DFLU01000009.1:158675-265360 GCA_002375495.1 Flavobacteriaceae bacterium UBA3611 | reverse complement strand
ACTGCGCCACATCCCGAAATATTATTCTATTGCTTCGAGGAATCTTTTGATCCCCCGCTTTTTTATCTTCCTCTCCAAAAGTCGGGCTTCCGACCTATCTGCTACTTCAAAAACTCTGGTCATTACCCAAGGTATGCCCTTGGTTGTGTACTTGTAACCACAATTGTTGTGCACAGCTAGCCTTTTTCCACATCGCCCGTCTCGCCGCAATAATAGCGACCCAAACGCTCGCTCCACAATATGTACACAAAATGTTTCATCCTTGCGACCATTCCGCTATCAGCGGAATACGCTAACCGGACTGCGCCACATCCCGAAATATTTTTTTTTGATAAACTTAATGTGGTGCAGTTTATCCTGAGCTTTGTGACAACGAATCAATTGTCGAAGGGCCACATCCCGAATTTCATTTAGGGATTGCAAATATAAAACTCTTGCCTAAAATGCGCTACATCTAAAGCGGAATATTCCCGTGCTTTCTTTGGGGTCTCACTACCGACTTAGTTTCTAACATAGCAAAAGATTTCAGCAATTTGCGACGTGTATTTTTTGGTTGAATAACTTCGTCTATAAATCCGCGCTGCGCAGCCCTAAACGGATTAGCAAATTTTTCAGCATATTCAGCTTCCTTTTCTGAAAGTTTTAGTTCTGGATCATTGGCAGCAGCAATCTCCTTCCTAAAAATAATTTCACTGGCTCCTTTGGCGCCCATGACTGCGATTTCGGCCGTAGGCCACGCAAAATTCATGTCGGCACCTATGTGCTTACTGTTCATTACATCATACGCCCCCCCATAAGCTTTCCTTGTAATTACCGTCACTCTCGGGACGGTTGCCTCGCTCAATGCATACAGCAATTTAGCTCCATTTAAGATGATCCCATTCCACTCCTGATCAGTTCCTGGTAAAAATCCTGGCACATCTACCAGTACTAGCAACGGTATATTAAAACAATCACAAAAACGTGTAAACCTGGCACCCTTTCGCGAACTTTCCACATCTAAGACTCCAGCGAGACTCATAGGCTGGTTTGCTACTATCCCGATACTTCTACCCCCCAACCTCGCAAAACCAACTAGAATATTATCTGCATAGTCTTTATGGATTTCAAAAAAAGAATCTTTATCAATAATACCCTCTATCACATCGCGCATGTCGTATGGCTTGTTAGAAGAATCTGGCACGATGGTTTCTAATTCTTCACGAACTTCATCTTTTATTTCGAAGGGGATCTTTTCTGTCTTATTTTTATTATTCTGCGGAAGGTAACCTAATAGCTGTTTGATTTGGTTCAAACAAACAATATCGCTTGCGGCAGTGAGATGTGTCACGCCACTTTTGGTAGCGTGTGTTCTTGCACCACCCAACTCTTCTGAAGTCACTGTTTCATTGGTTACTGTCTTTACAACATTAGGCCCGGTCACAAACATATAGCTACTGTCTTGAACCATTAGGGTAAAGTCAGTCATAGCAGGCGAATAAACAGCACCGCCGGCACAGGGTCCCATGATAGCTGAAATTTGGGGAATAACCCCAGATGCCTGTACATTTCTATAAAAAATATCGGCATACCCGCCTAAAGATCGCACACCTTCTTGAATCCTAGCACCACCCGAATCATTTAAACCAATAATGGGCGCACCAACTCGAAGGGCGTGATCCATTACTTTACAAATCTTTTCGGCATGAGTTTCAGATAGGGCGCCTCCGAATACAGTAAAATCTTGCGCAAAAACATATATCAATCTACCATCTACAGTACCATAGCCCGTCACAACACCATCGCCATAATAAATTTCTTTATCCATACCAAAATCTGTGGTACGATGCGTTACCAAAATGCCCATTTCTTCAAAAGATCCATCATCCAATAAGTATTCTATACGTTCGCGGGCGGTCAGCTTATTTTTTGCATGTTGTTTTTGAATTCGTTTTTCACCACCCCCTAAATGGGCTTGGGTAATTTTTTCCTGCAATTTTTTTGATACATCACTCATAATATCTAGACAATTTTTTAGTTCGGAAGCCGTAACAATTCAGCATCCTGTAGATAAAGTTTCAAGGCTATTTTAGCTGCAACAGCGGCTTCGGTTCGCATTTGTTCCTTTAGTTTATCCTCAGAATAGTACTGCTTTACAAAATGTGTGTCGAATTTCCCGGTTCGAAACGCCTCGTGTTTAAAAACGAATTTTCCAAAGGGCAAAGTGGTACTAACCCCTTTTACCTCATATTTGGCAATTGCCTCTAGCATACGCTGTATGGCTTCGTTTCGTGTTTTCCCAAAGGTGACTAGTTTTGAAAGCATAGGGTCATATTGAATAGGAACTTCCATCCCTTCTTCATACCCATCATCTACACGGATATACTTTCCGGACGGAGGCCGGTATATTTCCAAAGTGCCTACGCTCGGCATAAAGTTATGGAGCGCATCTTCGGCATACACCCGGAGTTCAATGGCGTGCCCGCGAATGTTCAAATCGTCTTGGCCAAACGATAATTTTTCTCCGTTTGCCACTCTTATTTGCTGCTCAACCAAATCGATTCCGGTGATCCACTCGGTGACAGGGTGCTCTACTTGTAAACGGGTATTCATTTCTAGGAAGTAAAAGTTCATATTTTCATCCAATAAAAACTCAACCGTTCCCGCACCTACATAATCACATGCTTTCGCCACCTTTACGGCTGCTGCACCCATTTCCCTGCGTAGTTTAGGGGTAAGCACTGAAGACGGTGCTTCTTCGACCACTTTTTGATGTCTACGCTGGATGCTACACTCGCGCTCAAAAAGATGGATGATATTTCCGTGGGTATCGGCTAATACTTGTATCTCGATATGTCGTGGCGAGCCCACATATTTTTCGATAAAAACAGACCCATCACCGAACGCATTTTCTGCTTCGCTAATGGCGCGTTTCATTTGTTCCTTTATTTCGGAAGCCTTTTCAACAATGCGCATCCCTTTTCCACCGCCGCCTGCAGAAGCTTTTATAAGAATGGGGAAACCAATTTTCTTTGCTATCTCTGAGGCTTTGTCAACATCAGTGATTGCTGTATCGATGCCTGGAACCATCGGGATGCCGTATTCTTTTACAGCATCCTTTGCGGCCAATTTGCTTCCCATAATCCTAATGGCGTGTGATTTCGGACCTATGAAAATAATTCCACTTTCTTCAACTTGTTCTGCGAACTCGGCATTTTCACTAAGGAATCCGTACCCCGGATGTATGGCATCTACTTCCAGTTTTTTGGCGACTTCAATAATAAAGGGGCCTTTAAGATAGGATTCGTTAGATGGTGGCGGACCAATTAACACTGCTTCATCTGCAAACCGTACGTGTGGCGCATTTCTGTCGGCTTCAGAATATACTGCTACCGTTTTAATGCCCATATTGCGTGCGGTCTTCATGACCCTCAAGGCAATTTCTCCTCTATTGGCAACTAAAATTTTTTGTATCATTCTTGTTCAAAATCTATTAATAATGCTCCTTTTTCAACAGTATCGCCTCTTTTTACAGTGACAAACTTCACGGTTCCATCTTTTGGCGAAAGCAGGGCGTTTTCCATTTTCATAGCTTCAAGCACACATAATACCTCTCCTTCTTTCACTTCCTGCCCTTCTGTTACAGCCACTTCGATAATCAATCCTGGCATGGGCGCATGTACTTCATTGCTTACGTTTTCTTCGCCTGTTGCGAGTCCCATTTCAGCAATAAGCAAATCGAGCTCGTTTTCGATTATTACTTCGTATAGCGTTCCATCTATTTTCAAGGAATAAGAACGCTTATCAAAGTCGCTCTTCTCAACAGAAACCATAATTGATTGATTATTATGGACAATATGTACCGCTCCATCCCTAGACAGAGCATCCATAGCTACAATTTCATCTTTTTGCAAAGAAAAGTCAAAGGTGTCATTGACTCGTGTTTTGAATGTTGAATTCATCTGAAGATTTTTTTTATAAAGATAGGATTCGTGCAACAATACCGCAAGGATAGCAGTGGAGGTTTTTTAACGAGACCTAAATGATTGACAAGAAAAATGGTATTTCCAATGAATTAAAATGGAGTATAAAGATTGTTGTTTTTGCTGTGCTTCAAATTTTGACCAAATATAAAACCAACTACTTATAAATTTCGTAAATATTTGTGTCAGAGACCTTATATGAATAGCCACCTATAAGCGAGACACTACCATAATTGCCCCCGCAAAACCCAAGTACAACTTTGTATTTGGGTTTTTCTTTTAGTACTTATTTTACTATCTTTTCAGGAAAGAAATTATGCCATGAAAACCATACTATCTCTATGTTGCTGTATTGTTCTACTTGTTAGCTGTAATGCCCCAAAGAAGAAAAACGACATTGCTTTAACAACCGATACTCCACGAGGGTATACTACTGAATTAGTTGTCGATAACCTTACGAATCCATGGGGCATGACGTGGCTTCCCGATGGTAGTATGCTAATTGCTGAAAAAAGCGGTGAATTGATACATTTTAAAGACGGTACAAAAACGTCAATTAAAAATGTTCCTGACGTATATAATCGTGGTCAAGGAGGACTCTTAGACATTACCCTACATCCCGACTATGAAGAAACGGGGTGGATTTACTTTACCTACGCTTCAGAAGAGGGCGAAGGGAATGGTGGAAACACCAAATTAAGTCGCGCCAAACTTGAGGGTGATGCACTTGTGACCATCGAACATTTGTATAAGGCAACTCCTAATACCACACGCGGGCAACATTTCGGTTCCCGAATTGAATTCGACAATGAGGGGTATCTATATTTTTCAATTGGCGAACGCGGCGAGAGAGATGTAAACCCTCAAGACATTACCCGAGATGGTGGTAAAATTTACCGCCTTAATGATGACGGCACAGTTCCTGCAGACAATCCTTTTGTTGGCACAGATGGGCTCGATGCTATTTACACCTACGGAAATAGGAATCCGCAAGGTATGGCTCTGCACCCTAGCACAGGTGAAATATGGATTCACGAACACGGTCCAAAAGGGGGTGATGAAATCAATATTATTGAAAAAGGCGCAAACTATGGCTGGCCAGTAATTAGTTATGGAATAAACTACAGCGGTACTAAATTTACCGATATCACGAAAAAAGAAGGCATGAAGCAACCCGTTTATTATTGGGTGCCTTCTATTGCTCCTTGCGGAATGGATTTCGTAACTAGCGATACCTATCCCGACTGGAAAGGACATCTGTTGGTAGGTTCCCTAAAGTTTAATTATGTTGAATTAGTGAAACTAGATGGAACAAAAGTAATAGACCGAGTAAAAATAGCCGACGGGATTGGCCGTGTACGCAATGTAAAAGAAGCTCCAGATGGTTATATTTACATCGCCGTTGAAGGAGACGGTATTTATAAAGTTGTTCCAAATTAAACAGTTCTAACCATCATACAACAATGAAGCAATCCATCATAATAATTGCAGCCGCAATCGTATTTATTTCTTGTCAAGATTCAGCAAAAAAAAGTAGCATTAAAATTGGCAACGCCACTATTTCTGAAGACATGGGCAACGACCAAACACCGCTCCAGGCTAGTATGGAGCGAGGCGGTATGGTGTACACCGACTTTTGCATGCAATGCCATTTAGCAAATGGTAAGGGAATTCCTGGTAATTTTCCGCCTTTGGCAAACTCAAATTGGCTTAAAGACAAACGTGCCGAAAGCATACACGCAGTAAAATTTGGGCAAAAAGGTGAAATAGAAGTAAATGGAAAGGTATACAACGGCGTGATGGCACCCATGGGACTCAGTGACCAAGAAGTTGCAGATGTGATGAATTACGTCATGAATAATTGGGGGAACAAACAAGAAAAGATGGTAACAGAAGCCGAAGTGGCCGAAATTAAAGAATAGCATTTTACCACGGCTACAAGTCGGCAGATTTTCTACCTTTGTGCTAAATAAAAAAGTATGCTAATTATCGGGATTGGAGGAGGCACCGGAAGCGGAAAAACAACCGTTGTGCAACAAATCGTGGAACAACTTCCAGTAGATGAAGTCTGCGTAATTTCGCAAGACAGCTATTACAAAGATACTAGCCACCTTACCTTTGAAGATCGTGTGAAAATTAACTTCGATCACCCCAACTCTATCGATTTTCCATTATTGGCTACACATCTGGAAGCATTAAAACGAGGCGATTCGTTTGAACAGCCAGTGTATAGCTTTGTGGCACATAACAGAATTGACGAAACTGTGACTACACACCCAAGAAAAGTAATCATCGTAGAGGGAATTTTAATCTTAACGCACCCCGAAATTAGGGAGCTTTTCGATATTAAAATATTTGTACATGCCGATAGCGACGAGCGGCTCATTCGCAGATTAAAAAGAGACATAGCAGATCGAGGGCGCGATTTAGACGAGGTGCTTGCACGCTATCAAACCACCCTAAAGCCTATGCATTTGCAGTTTATAGAGCCTTCAAAAGAATTTGCAGATATTATCATTCCAAATAATAGGTATAATACGGTCGCGGTAGATGTGATTCGGAATATCGTTCAGCAAAAATTAGGAGTATGAAATTTTCAGAACTCAAAAAAAAGCGCTGGTTTAGGATTCTAGGGAGTACCTACATACTTATTATCGTCTTATTTATTGTTTGGATGATTTTCTTCGATACCAATTCGTATTTTATACACAAAGAACTCAACGATGAAATTGAGGCGTTAGAAGAAAACAAAGAATTTTACCAAAAGGAAATTGGTAAAGACAAAGAATTTCTCGATAAGATGAAAGACAGCAACGAAATTGAAAAATTTGCCCGAGAAAAATATTTTCTAAAAAAAGAAGGGGAAGATATTTTTATCATCGAACACGAAGACAGTCTGAAATAACTTCAGAAATCAAAAAAGCACAAAACCGTGAGCAATTCATTATTTAAAGATTTTGATCCCGTTTCCGCAAAACAATGGAAACAAAAAATTCAAGCAGATTTAAAAGGTGCCGACTATAACGATGCCTTGGTCTGGCAAAGTTTGGAAGGTGTTCATGTACGACCTACCTACCACGCAGACGATTTTGAAGCGACACCCACAACCATACCCGGGCATCCTGAACAATGGAGCATCACCCAAGAAATTTATATAGACGATGCCGCCATTGCAAATCGATTGGCGCTCGATGCTGTAGAACGCGGTGCCGAAGCTATTCTTTTTACTGTTGAAAATAGGTTCGACCTTGAAACGGTTTTCAAAAATTTTCCTTTTTCAACATCAGGTCTTTATATAGATTGGAAATTTTTAGACGAAGCATTCATTTCAGATACAATTTCATATCTGAAAGAAAAGAACGCAACCGTTTACCACCTGATAGATGTATTGGGTAACCTTGCCAGTTCAGGGAATTGGTTTCATAATAGTGCGAAAGATCACACCCTACTTGAAACGCTGATAAAGAAATTTCCCGTTGAGCATTTGATTTCAGTTTCGACTTCCGTATATCAAAACGCAGGTGCCAATATGGTACAGCAGTTGGCATACGGTTTGGCCCATGCCAACGAATACCTAAACCATTTTGACCCATCTAAACAGAACGCATCACCCCCTATAACGTTTACAGTAGCAGTTGGCTCTAATTATTTCTTTGAAATTGCCAAAATTCGTGCCCTACGCATGTTATTTGCAAGCTTAGCTTCAGCGTATAATACTCCCACAACTTGTCATATTATTGCGTTGCCATCCCGAAGAAATAAAACGCTTTATGATTATAACGTAAACATGCTGCGTACCACCACCGAATGTATGGCTGCCACGTTAGGAGGCGCGAACTCCGTTTGCAACCTACCATACGATGCATTGTACCACAAAAGCAACGAATTTGGAGAGCGTATTGCCCGTAACCAGTTGCTTATCCTTAAAAACGAAAGTTATTTTGACGCTGTTTCCAATCCGGCAGACGGCAGCTATTATATTGAAACACTAACCCATCAATTAGCAGAAAAAGCACTGGAGTTGTTTAAATCGATTGAAAAAGGAGGCGGGCTGCTTTCACAATTAAAAGAAGGTACGCTTCAGAAAAAAATAAAAGAAAGCGCCCAAAAAGAGCAAGATTGGTTTGACGAAGGGAAAATTGTGCTCTTGGGAACCAATAAATACCCGAATAAGGCAGACCAGATGAAGCATGACCTTGAACTGTTTCCTTTTGTAAAAACTAACAAACGAAAAACCGAAATAGCTCCGATAATTGCTAAAAGGCTTTCTGAAAACGTAGAACAAGAACGACTGAGTCATGAGTAGAAAAGACATCCAACATATTCAATTAAAAGGTATTGAAGTAGGAAGCGGGAAGACGGAAATAAAAAGCCAAGAGAACTCACAATCTCAAAAGTTTACTACCGCCGAAGATATTCTTATTAAAAAAAGGTATACCGAAGCAGACATTGAAGACCTTCACCACCTTAATTTTGTGGCAGGAATTGCCCCCAACCTCCGGGGTCCCTACTCTACCATGTACGTCCGCAGACCATGGACCATACGGCAATATGCTGGTTTTTCTACTGCGGAAGACAGCAATGCTTTCTATAGACGAAATCTGGCTGCCGGACAAAAAGGTCTTTCTGTGGCATTCGATCTTGCAACTCATCGCGGTTATGACAGTGACCATGAACGTGTTGTGGGCGATGTAGGAAAAGCGGGTGTGGCTATTGATAGCGTTGAGGATATGAAAATTTTATTCGACCAGATTCCGTTGGATAAGATGAGTGTTTCTATGACCATGAACGGTGCAGTGCTACCCATTTTGGCTTTTTACATTGTTGCTGCCGAAGAACAAGGTGTAGCTCCTGAAGCGTTGGCTGGAACCATTCAGAACGATATTCTCAAAGAATTCATGGTGCGAAACACCTATATCTATCCGCCAACACCATCCATGAAAATCATCAGCGATATTTTTGAATTTACTTCTGAAAAGATGCCGAAATTTAATAGCATCTCAATTTCAGGGTATCATATGCAAGAAGCCGGTGCAACTTGCGATATTGAGCTGGCGTATACCTTGGCAGACGGGCTTGAATACATTCGTACTGGGATTAAAGCTGGTATGGACATCGATAGCTTCGCCCCTCGCCTATCGTTTTTCTGGGCGATCGGGATGAATCATTTTATGGAAATTGCCAAACTTCGGGCCGCGCGTATGTTATGGGCTAAAATTGTCAAGCAATTCAATCCGAAAAACCAAAAATCATTAGCGCTTCGAACTCACTGCCAGACGAGTGGCTGGAGCCTGACTGCGCAAGATCCGTTTAACAATGTAGCCAGAACTGCCATTGAGGCTGCCGCTGCTGCCTTTGGCGGCACACAGAGTTTGCATACCAATGCTTTAGATGAAGCGATTGCACTTCCTACCGATTTTTCGGCACGTATTGCCAGAAATACGCAGATTTACTTACAAGAAGAGACACAAATTAACAGAACGGTAGATCCGTGGGCAGGCAGTTACTATGTGGAAAGCTTAACAAATGATATTGCTGAAAAAGCCTGGAAACTGATTGAAGAAGTGGAAGCATTAGGCGGCATGACGAAAGCAATTGAAGCGGGCATCCCAAAGCTTCGTATTGAAGAAGCTGCTGCGCGAAAACAAGCCCGTATAGACGGGGGTCAAGATGTTATTGTTGGTGTCAATAAATTTCAGCTTGAAAAAGAAGATCCGCTGCAAATTTTAGACGTAGATAATCAGTTGGTACGCAAAGGGCAGATGGAGCGCTTAAAAAAGATAAAAGCGAGCCGCAATGCCACTAAAGTTTCCGAAGCACTTAAAAATTTGACGCATGGTGCCAAAACAGCTGAAGGAAATTTATTAGCTTTAGCCATAGAAGCAGCCCGTGAAAGAGCTACCCTTGGTGAAATCAGTAACGCCTTGGAGGAAGTTTTTGGAAGGTATAAAGCACAAATTAAATCGTTTAGCGGCGTGTACAGCAAAGAAATCAAAAAAGACCCACAGTTCGAAAAAGCACGTATGTTGGCAGATCGATTTGCCGAACAGGAAGGACGTAGACCGCGCATCATGATCGCAAAAATGGGACAAGATGGTCACGACCGTGGAGCCAAAGTGGTGGCCACAGGTTATGCAGATGTTGGCTTCGACGTAGATATCGGTCCGTTGTTTCAAACTCCAAAGGAAGCGGCTCAACAAGCCATAGAAAACGACGTACACATTTTAGGAGTTTCATCGTTAGCTGCAGGCCATAAAACATTGGTTCCGCAGGTAATTGAAGAAGTAAAAAAATTAGGTCGTGAAGATATCATGGTAATCGTAGGGGGCGTAATCCCGCCGCAAGATTATCAATTTCTCTTCGATGCGGGCGCTGTTGCTGTGTTCGGTCCGGGAACAAAGATTAGTGAAGCCGCCATTGCAATTTTAGAGGTGTTGCTAGGCGATGAAGCATCACAACAATAATATTAATTGTGGAACAGTATGCATCCATAGAAAAACAGCTACGGGTTCCCAACTTTGGGCATACACGTTGGTATGTGCTTCTGGTAGCGTTTGTCATTGCTTTGGCCGTACTGCAAGATTATTTATTTAGCAGAACCCGACACACGGGATTTTATATTTCAGAAAGTTTACTTTACCATACGTTCTGGATATTTTTTATACCGCTCACCATGCTTGCAAACAAGTTGGTTCGACTTGCCAACCCAAAGAACATATGGGCCAAAGCGCCTCTAAACATTGGTGTTTCACTATTTTTTAGCTTTTCACATTTACTACTGTTCACATCACTCTTTGTGCTGGTGAGCACACTAGTTTTCACACCCTCACATCGGTTTATAAGCATGTTTAATACAGCGCTTTCCAATCAGTTTTACATTACGTTATTATGGTACGCTATTGTACCTTCAATTGCTATTGCATTGCGCAATTTAAATCGGACGCCTTCACCAACTGGGGTTTCAGAAGTCATTCGATTAAAAAAAGCGGGGAAAATTGTTACGTTACCAAAAGAATCGATTCAATACATCATCACCGACAAGCCATATTCAACAATCTACACTAAAGACCAGAAATTTTTAGACAACAGAAATTTAAAGCAATTGGAAACAGAACTAAATCCTTCCGTTTTTGCAAGGGTACATCGGTCTAGCATTGTAAATACCACAGCTATTACAGAACTAATCTCTAGAAACAATGGCGATTTTGATGCAACACTACAAGACGATACAACCATCCGGTTCAGCAGACATTACAGAGCGAACTGGGACCATCTACTCCACTAAGCTAATTCCATACTCCACATAGACTACTACCAGTTATACTAGGGCTTCAGGTGCTTCGGAAGTTGTACTTTTTCAAAAAAACTAGTATGCTACATTATTTCAGAATAGGTTTCTTATTGTTTATGTGTTTCCAATTGGTAAGTTGCAACAGCCAGATTTCCGAAGAAAAAACAGAGCGGTTACCCGACGATTTTGATAGCCAACAACCTTTCGGTTATAAAATGCCTACAACGTTAACCGCACGCGATACGAGCCCGGGCTGGAACAAAAAGGGTCGTAAAATAATGCTTACCGGCACTGTGTTTCAACGTGATGGCAAAACACCGGCAAAAAATATAATCCTTTATTATTACCATACCAATAGTAGCGGAGTTTATACTACGGAAAAAGGACATCCCCGAAATATGCCCAAAAACAAGTTGGGGCAAACACATGGTTATATGCGAGGTTGGCTACAAACCGATGCCAATGGAAAATATGCTATCTATACCATATTACCTGGCTCTTACCCCAGTAGAAACGAAGCTGCCCACATACATGTGACGGTAAAAGAACCCGACCTAGATGATGTGTATTATATAGATAACTTTACGTTCGACGATGATACTCTATTAACCACTGAGCGACGAAAAAAAATGGAAAACCGTGGCGGTAGCGGTGTCATCCGATTTGTAGACCAAGATGGACTTTGGGTGGGTGAACGGAACATCATTTTAGGCCTGAACATCCCTGATTATCCAAAAGATAACATAACTAAACCCGATTCTGGGAAAAGCATTGGCGAGAGTATATTTTCGTTTACACCCTATCATGCTTATGGCCCTGACAAGGGTACTAAAACGTGTCCGATCTGCAAATATGGCTGGTATCAGGGCATTCTCTATTTTGTTGGAAATCATCCAAATTGGACTGATATTAAAGAATGGTTGTCCTTTTTAGATGCAGAGAGCGTGGCCAGAGGAAAACATCTGAAGGTTTATTTTGTGTATGGCAATGAAACCGACTATCAGAATAATAGTAGCAATAAAACGCTCGCGCGGCTAGGAGCTGAACTGAACTTGCAGACCGTTGCATTAACAGTGGTGCCTTCATTTTCAGATATTTCCTCTGAAATTCACCTCAATGAAATCAATCCCGAAGTTGAAAACACTTTTCTAATCTACAAACGAAGTACCATTATAGAAAACTATGTAAACTTTCGCCCTACCCAAGAAAATTTTGACAAAATCAAGAGACGACTCGAAGAAACAGTGAATCTCTATTTTGATCTTCCAAGGCCTAAAAAGAACTGATAAATTGGTAGTTAAAATGTTGTTGCTTTTTGTTACTTTGTTTTTCTATGCTGAATAACAATTACATTTTAACAACACCACGTCTTGGACTTCGGAATTGGCTACCAAGCGACGAAACTCCTTTTATTGAAATGTGCCAAGATCGTGAAGTGATGCGTTATTTCCCGAGTCTTTTATCAGCTGAAGAATCTTTAGCGCTCATCGAAAGGCTGAAAGCACACCATAAAAAACATGGCTTTACATATTTTGCTGTAGATGTGCTCGAAACAGGTGAGTTTATTGGCTTTTGCGGACTCGCAGTACAAGCCTGGCAAAGTGAGTTTACACCTGGCGTAGATATGGGGTGGCGCCTAAAAAAGAGTGCTTGGGGCAAAGGCTATGCTACCGAAGCTGCCAAAACATGCCTGCATGCAGCAGAACATACATTTGATTTACAGGAAGTGTTAGCATTTACACCAGATCTCAATCTGTCATCACAACATGTTATGAAAAAAATTGGTTTGGAATTCGCGGGAACTTTTCAGCATCCTAAAATCGCAAACGACAATAGGTTTAAAACCTGTGTGGCGTATAAAAAGACGTTTTTCAAGACCGAAGGTTAATCTTCAGCCAATAACTCGATCCCGTCCTCTTTTATCACAATTTGCTTGTCTTTATAAAGACTACCAATAGCTTTTTTAAACGACTTTTTGCTGAGTCCCAATTCATTTTTAATGGTTTCAGGATCGCTTTTGTCATGCAAGGGCAGGAAGCCGCCAGCGGCTTTTAATTCATCCAGCACGTAATTGGCATTAGGTTCTATACTACGGTAGCCCGGCGGTTGCAATACCAAATCGATTTTATTATCACTTCTAATCTTTTTGACGTATGCTTTAATTCGGTCCCCAGTGCGAATGTCTTCAAAAATATCACCTTCGTAAATAAGTCCGTGATGCTTACCATTCACAATGGCATTGGCTCCTTTTTCGGTAAGATGGGTAACCAAAATATCAACTTCAGCAAACTTTTCGATGTCCACATTGTCGTTAGTCAAATACTTATTGGTTTTACTAGAACCAACCAAGCGTTGCGTCTGTTCATCAAGGTACAGGTAAACAATATACCAATTACCAACTTTCATGGGCCTCGCCTGTTCTTTGAAGGGAACAAACAGCTGTTTTTGTACACCCCAGTCCATAAAGGCGCCAAATTCATTTACATCTGCACAATGCAAATAGCCAAACGAATTTAATGTAAGGTAAGGTGTTAATGTGGTAGCTACTGGGCGTTCGTCGTAATCTAAATACACAAAAACGTCCAGTTCATCGCCAATTTCAAACGAGTCGGGCCTATACTTGTTGGGTAATAGTACCTCATCGCCTTCAGGATTCCCTAAAAACAGTCCGGGATCTGTATCCCTTAGTATTGTAAGTGTCTGATATTCTCCTAGTTTCAACATAATGGTACAAAGGTACAATTTACCGCGATGTTTTACGTTATGCACTACGAAACAAACCTACTCCCCCGCAACAATAATGATTGAAAATACCTCCTCGCATTTTCCAGAGAAATTAACGGTTAAAGATTTTTTTCAAAATGACGCTGCAGATGTCTATCTCTACGATCAGTTTGCCGTGGTTGAAGTAAAAGAAGGTGTCACCTTATCGTATGCCAGCGGATTCACACTGTTGGTGAAAGGATTAAAACTTTATGGAAACCAACCTTGGATTTATGTTTCGAATAGAATCAATTCGTATGCGGTGGTTCCTACCGACTATAAATATTTAAACAAGGTACCTACATTAAAAGGACTTGTGATAGTGAGTCCAGAAAAATCGAAGGTGAACAATGCCCACTTGGAAAAAGCATTCTTTAAGAAGCCGTTTAAAATTGTAAGCAATCTAGAGGAAGCCTACGAATGGGGCAAACAGGTATTGGAAACAAAATCACGCGATAAAATCGAAGTAATCGAGTAAGATACGGTCGTTTACTTCGGAAGGGGTCACAATCTCTAATATTTTTGGTTTTTCTGAAATCGAGAAAAAGTTGGTCAATGCGGCTTTCAATTCGTTTTGTGAGTTCGCTGAAGTGTATTCAAAACCGAACATCTCGCTTAGTTGCTTAGCTTTTAGATGGTGTGTAGTTTCAAAATAGTTGCTGAAATGGGTACTTTCTTTAGCCCCTGGCAAGATTCTGAAAATTCCTCCTCCACTATTATTCACGATAATTATTCTGAAATTTGGCGGGATGTAATTATTCCAAAGTGCATTACTATCGTAAAAAAAGCTAAGGTCGCCCGTCACAAATACCGTTTGCTTTTTGACGGCCCAAGCCGCCCCGATGGCCGTACTGGTACTCCCATCAATACCACTGGTACCACGATTACAAAACACTTCTAGGGTTGGATCTATATCGAATAGTTGCGCATACCGTATGGTAGCACTGTTAGCCAATTGTAGTTGTACGCCTCCAGGAAGGTTTTCAAAAATTTCAGCAAAAACGGTAAAATCTGAAAACGTTGCTTTTGCCAAGTACAGTTTATGGCGAATCAGTCTGTTCTCCCTAACTTTTAACCAGCCATCCTGATAGCTGCTTGTAACAATCGCTGCATTTTTTTGAACGATTTCTAAAAATCCGTTTGGAGTATTTTTATAATGAAAATCTAGTGCAAAGAAAGTATCGTAGGCTTTTTTTGGGTCTATGTGCCAATGGGTATTTGGTTGAAATTTTCGCAAGAATGCTTTAATTCGTTTGCTCACTACCATTCCGCCAAAGGTTACCAACACTTCAGGTTGCAGCACCTCTAACGCTTCTGCATCTAAAGCTGTTATCAACTGGTCTATGGCAGGAATAAAATTTTCATGGTGTAGGTTGCTGGTCGTTTCAGTAAGCACCAAAACACTAGGGTCTTCCGCTAAAAAATCTACATACTGTTGTTCGATACTATTGGGAGGCAATACGCCAACCAGTATCATTTTTTTGGTAGCCCTGTTCCAAGTTTGCATGAAATCTTTAAAGCGTGATTCCTCTAAACTTTCAGCAGTAAAAGGCCTCACCGGTACGTTTTGCGGTTCTAATTGAAAGTTTGGCACCACTTGGTACAACGGTTCAGAAAAAGGAAGGTTGATATGCACTGGCCCTTGTAACTCGATTGCGGTATTGAGTGCTACGTTGATCTCAGTTTCGTTAAAAACCTGATGCGCTTCTCCTTCTTTACAATTTGCAGCATACAACACGTGATTGCCATACACTTGCTCTTGCTGAATGGTCTGGCCATCGCCAATTTCAACTAAATGCGCAGGTCTATCTGCAGAAAGTACCACCAACGGAATGTCGCTATAAAAAGCTTCTGCTACGGCTGGAAAATAATTCAGCAGGGCAGATCCAGATGTGCAAACTACCGCAACTGGTGCCTTTAATTGCTGTGCCATTCCCAAAGCAAAGAAAGCTGCACAACGCTCGTCTACAATACTGAAGTTCTCGAAATCTGGGTGATCGGTAAACCCAATGGTAAGCGGAGCATTTCTGGATCCTGGAGAAAGTACGATATGGCGAATCCCCTTTTTAAGGCATAATTGGACCACCGTCTGTGAAAGGAGTTTGCTGCTAGCATTCATTAGCACAAAGGTACGAAGCAGGGCGGTATTTTTAAAGTAGTGGCTCTAATACTTTAGCCATGGTTTGCAGTTTGTCGTGGGTTTCTTGCCATTCAGATTCTGGGTCAGAATCGAAAGTGATTCCGCCACCTGCGTATAAGGTAGCCATAGAATCATCAATAGAAAGGCAACGTAAGTTCACAAACAATCGTGTTTGGCTTTCTTTTGAACCAACCGGCCCTAGAAAACCCGTATAAAAAGAACGATCGTAACCCTCGTTCGCTTTTATAAAACGTAGTGCGTCTGTCTTGGGCGTTCCGCAGACTGCCGGCGTTGGGTGTAATGCATTGGCAATTTCTTCTGTAGTAGTCCTAGATTTATTGAGCGCGCCACTGATTTCAGTTTTTAAATGTGCTAGATTCCCGGCAATGTGGGTTTCGGTTCTCGCCACCTTTAATACTGTAGTTTTTGATTCCAAGCTTGCAATAATTGCATCTGTTACCCATTGCTGCTCTTGTTTTTCTTTGGCACTCCACTGAATCATCATTTTTTCATCAATTCGCTGCGTACCTGCCAAAGCCATGGTTTTAAATTGTCGATCTTTAGTTTCAAGGAGAATTTCGGGAGTGGCTCCACACCAAATATTGGTTTCAGGGTGATACCAAACATATCGAAACGCATCGGGGTATTTAGAAAATAACGACTTGCAAAGTTTTTCAAGGTCGAATTTCGTTAAAGCCACTTTCTTCTGCCTAGAGACTACCACCTTGTGTATCGAACCTTTTGCAATAACATCTATGGCCTTACTTACTAAATTTTCATGCTTTTCTTTATCGGCTGGATCTTCTTCCAAGTCGAAGTTAGACTGTGCTTGGGCATCTATAGCTAGTGCGATTGCCGTTTGTACATCACAATGCTCGAAAGGGATTTGTAGTACATTTCCATCAAAATGAAAAGGAGCCATTGCGAAGCTTTCTTTTGAAAAATCTGTGCTTGAATAGTTTTTGTTTTCCTTTTGAAAAGCGGCTGTTATCGTTTTCTCACCTGGAGTAGCAAATAATACAAAAGGTATTTTGCTTTCAAAATGTTCTTTTGCTTTTTGAAATAGTTTTTGGTGTGGCATGCGGGGAGGTTTTTGAATAGGTGGTTTTTTAGATTAGGAACTTCTTTAAAATAAATGAAACATATACTACGACTTTTTTAAGGTGAGTGTCGTTAATTTCACCATCGACACTAGTTGATTTTCTTCATTTTCGATGCGAATGTTCCACAATTGGGTAGTACGCCCTTTGTGCAGCACTTCGGCATGTGCATATACATAGCCATCCCGTACTGCTTTCACATGGTTAGCCGAAATCTCAATTCCTCTGATGGCTACATTTTCAACATCCAGAAACATAAAAGCAGCAGCGCTCCCCACGCTTTCTGCCAATGCTACAGAAGCACCTCCATGAAGTACTCCGTCTGGTTGATGCACCTTAGGTGTCACGGGCATACGGGCAACCAAGGTAGTATCGGTAACATCAATAAACTCAATCTCCAGGGTTTCCATCAATGTGTTATTGCACATCTGCTTACACCGTGAAAGTACTTCTTCTTTCGTATACTTCATAGCAATTAAATTACCTTTGTAAAAATACAAAACAAGGCGCAAAATGAATTCAGAAAAGATAGTAAAATATTCTACTACCAATACGTACACCACATTGAACAAACTAAATACCAATACTAAAAATGTTTGGTTAGTTTTCCACGGAATGGGGTACCTCAGTAAATATTTTGCCCGCTATTTTGAAAAACTAGACCCGACTGAAAACTTTGTCATCGTTCCGCAGGCGCCCTCTAAATATTATATTGGTCCGAAATTTAAACACGTAGGGGCCTCGTGGCTGACGAAAGAGAATACGATTGAAGACACCAAGAACATTCTAAACTATGTTGATGCCGTTTGGGAGGCTGAAAAGCCCACACAAAAGCACCGATTTATTGTGCTTGGGTATTCGCAAGGGGTCTCTATCGCCATGCGTTGGCTGGCCAGCAGGAAAATGATCTGTGACGAACTCGTCTTGCACAGCGGCGGAATTCCGAAGGAACTTGGCACCGAAGACTTCAACTACCTGCCAGAGAACTGCAATGTAACCTATCTCTATGGAGATGCTGACGAATATATTACTGAGGCTAGAGAAACAGAGGAAACGTTAAAGGGAAATGCTATTTTTGGCAATAAACTCTCGGTTTTGGTCTTTAAAGGAACTCATGAAGTACATACTAAATTCATTCAGGAGTTAGCTCAGACTTATTAATTTTGTGCATTTCGTCGATTTTATTTGCATTTCAGCAAATAATATGTTTAATTTACTATCAATTGTAAGAAAAAAACTGAATCGACCTCAATGAAAAAGCTCCTACTTACCCCCGTACTTATTCTATTTTGTGTAGCTGTTTCTGCCCAAGTGGCATCTAAAGAAAAACAGGCCTTACTCGATTTTTATGTGGCTACCAATGGTGCTGAATGGACCCAAAAATGGGATCTTAACACCCCAGTGAGCGATTGGCAAGGTGTTACTGTAACAGATAATCATGTCACTGGCATCAGTCTCCTGTTCAACAATATTAAAGGTGAAATACCTGCTTCTATTGGCGATCTATCACATTTACAGACGCTAGAGCTTTCATTCAACGCTATCTCCGGACAGCTGCCTGAAACGATAGGGAATCTAGAAGTTCTTGAAGTATTGGCATTTAACGGAAATAATCTAAGCGGAACACTACCCGCTACTTTAGGAAATCTTACACGTTTAAAGCAATTGCATCTAAGCAGCAACAAATTTGAAGGTACGGTACCAAGTACAGTAAACGCACTTACCCGTTTGGAAGTTTTTAATGTTTTCGACAATCATTTGTTTGGTGATTTGCCGATGCAACTAGCTAACAACAGCAATCTGAAAGAATTGATGATCGCAGAAAATAATTTCACCAACACTGATATGTTCTCTATCGTTTTGATGTCGAATTCTGGTGTGGTCGATCTTCAAAAGAATACGATTGTTCCCCCATCTAATAGTGTGATTGCAATCGAAACTAGCGACGACGATAATTAAAGTTTAATTTGAATATTGGTTTTTATTGGCTCCTGAAAAGGGGCCTTTTTTATGTGCTTCTCCTTCCGAAGAAATAAATCATCACACCACCAGTTAAAAACATCAATAAGCTATACACTGCAGGCGCTATGGCCAATGCGCTATTCTGGAGAAATACTACGGCAATCGTAATGGCCAACGTTCCGTTTTGAATCCCAGATTCTATTGCGATTGAAATTCCCGCCTCTTTGCGCAACTTGAATACTTTTGCTGAATAATAACCAACCCCCATGGTAAGTACATTTAACAATAGGGTAGCCAATCCAGCTTGTTTAAAATAGGATACAAAGTTTGCTTTTTCTTTTAAAACCAATCCTATAATAATGAGCGCCAGTACAATCCCAGATGCAATTCGAACCGGGCGTCCCATACGTTCTGCGAAGGAGGTTTTAAATCTTCTTACGAGCATCCCTAAAACAATAGGAATCACAACAATACCAAATATTTGAAGAATCGTGCTTGGGATATCCAACACCACTTCTTGTCCGGTTCCCATAAAATGTTCTGAAGCATACGTAATGATAAACGGAATGGTTAATATCGTAATCAAACTGCTTAGTGCTGTTAAGGTGACCGAAAGTGCCAAATCTCCTTTAGCCATGTACGAAATAAGGTTGGATGTTGGGCCTCCAGGACACGCTGAAAGTATCATAATCCCAACAGCAATTTCAGGCTGGTTGGTGACATACGAAGCAATTAACAAACCAATAAGCGGTAAGATTAGCAGTTGGTTTGTAAGCCCTACACAAACGGCTTTAGGATCTATGACAATCCGCTTAAAATCGGCTACCCGAAGCGATAACCCCATCCCTAACATGATTACAAACAAAGCGCCACCTAAAATAATCGTTGAAAGGGAATCCATCTGCTGGGTTTTAAATGTAAGGATTAAAGATATGAGAAATATATGAATACAAATCGAATTGCCCTTCGGTGGGCATATCTGCATGAAATTTGTACATTGTAGCTTTAAAAATTATTGAATTGCTATGAAATCTCTTTATTCTCTTTTTGTCCTGCTATTTGCAGTAAACGTTACTGTAGCACAGTTTACTTTCCAATCCCCTACTGAAAACATTCAGCATGTTTCCAACCCTGAGGTGGTTGTACCCATTGTGGCGAGTATTTCATATCAAGGATATGATGAAACCCAAGCTTATTTTGGTGAGGGTGAATATGAAATTTTCCTAGATAACGTAGATGGCGTTTTAGACAAACCGATTATCATCTTAGACGGTTTCGACCCTGGTGATGCGCGTGATATTAACGGACTCTATAGTAGTTTTGCTTTTGGCGGACAGAATTTAGCGGATATTGTTCGAAACGAAGGATTTGATATTGTGATACTGAATGCTCCTGTTTACAACACCGACGGAAAGGATATTGACGGAGGTGCCGATTTTATTCAACGAAACGCAATGGTCTTGGTTGAGCTTATTAATGAAATGAACGACCAGAAAGTAGGAGACGAAGAATTGGTGGTTTTGGGACCTAGTATGGGCGGACTTATCGCTAGGTACGGTCTGGCATACATGGAGCAGAACAGCTTAGAGCATGACACCCGACTGTTTATTTCGTTCGATTCGCCCCACAAAGGTGCCAACATTCCTATTGGGTTGCAATACCTCATCAATTATCTGGCAGACGAGTTTAACGATCCGCAAGCACAAGCCATCGTAAATTCAGTGCTCAACTCACCCGCAGCCAAAGAAATGCTATACGACCACTTGTTAGGGCATTTGTTGGCGGGCTCGCCCACACAACAAGATCCTACAAAATTGCTTCCTGCTGGAGCACCAGACTTTAGGGATGCTTTTCAGGCAGAACTGGACGCATTAGGGTTTCCGCAGGATGTTCGAAATGTAGCAATGATAAATGGCGCAGGAAATGGAACCACCATCGGCATGCCAGGAATGCAAGTGGTTGACACCAACTTATCGATCACTGCTGGTGTTACGGCAGACGTGAGCATTCATTTTACTCCAGAAGCCAACCAAACCAATAATGTAACCACGTTCACCACCTTTCTAATCGGAATCCCTACAGATACTTTTGAAGCTGATGCCGAATCTGGTGCCATCGCCGGAGTTGATGCTGCTCCTGGCGGATTCTCGAACATATCGAACGCACTTGGAGGCGGCGGCGGAAACCCCGTAATACAGGCGTTTGTAGACGCACTAGATCAAGATCAGTTTTCGTTTATCCCAACCATTAGCGCGTTGGCCCTGGAGACCGAAGACGATTGGTACGCAACACCCGATTTGGGAGATTCTCCATTTGTGGCATTTCATATACCTTCAACCAACGAAGGCCATGTACAACCTACCACCCAGAATATTCTTTTCGCTTTAAGCGAAATTAGACAACAGCCTTTAGGTGTTGAAGAAGTTTCAGTAAACGAACGTTTTCAACTCGAACGAAATCCGGTGGGCAATACCATCGATATCTTTTGCAACCAGACTACACTTTCACCTACCGTAGGAGTAAAGATTTACAATAGTATGGGACAATTATTAACGCAGCAATCTGCGGAAATTTTCTCGAATAAAATTTCGTTGCCACATACACTTTCGGCGGGCTTGTATTTTATTCAGCTAGACGGTGGAAACGGTGCGCAAACCTTGAAGTTTTTAGTGAAGTAAGCTTTTGGTAATTACAGCGTACGCTATTGGGTCTTCTCGATTTTTGTATACTCAAGGTTTAGAACGATTGTCCCTGTTTTTTGTTCGGTTTCCCGCATTTTTTTGCGATCAATACTTACGTCACTGCCAGCAAAATTAAGTGGAATACGAATTCGATCCATTTCAAAAGAGACATTTAAACTAGTTGGAAGTATAGCCCCTTTATCTGGATATGTCAGGTTTAGGATATAGGTGCCGTCTTTTTTCGTATTGATTTCGGCCCAAACAATACGGTTGTTTTGGGCATCTACATGCAAGTTGGCTACGCTAAAATCTGCTTTGCTATTTGAGGGTAAAATAGAAATCGATCGTACTACGTTTGAGTGGCCAGTAATTTCACCTCTATCTATCGCTAAAAAAGAATATTTGAACAATTCACTAAACGACAGGTCCAATCCGCGTTTTGGAATCAACACAAAATCGTCTGAGGTAATGACCATATCTTCCCCCTTTTGAAACGTTGCCTGCGCCATTTTATCTGGCATTGTTATAAAGGATATATCAACATGCAAGGCAATTGTAGCCTCAAAAGATTGTATACTATCCAGACGCAATTTTACTGAATCCATTTGCTCTTGGGCAGTTTGGGCCCAACCCAATATTGAGTAAAAAAACAGTAATCCTATGCTAACTAATTTCATCATATATCTTTTTTCTGAAATAATAGCAATCCGAGACACATGGTTGCCAAGGTGTATCCTATTAAAATAATTGAATTCACACCAATGGCAGTCCAATTGATAGTAGGGTCGAAAAAGTACTGCCAGGTATTGTTAAGTTTAAAATAAGCCAATTGGTTCCATAGGTCGCTACCCAAATCGATTTTCAACAACACGGTTGATACAATCAAAAATAAAGCCGCAACAATCCAAGTTTTAAAACTTTCTTTCAGCAACACGGCTAAAGTTAGGCTTACTACTGAAAAGAAGACCAAAGATAGGCTTCCGAAGAAAAAGGCACAGATCAATCTGTACGAGGCATCTTCATGTTCAAAAAATGTAAGTCCGTTGGTATAGACCACCAAATCGCCCGTTCCAAAAATTGTATACGAAAATAGAAACGATGTAAGTGCCAATATAAAGACCAAGAACATGGTGAATATAATGGCCACCACATATTTTGCCAAGAGATATTTCCATTTTATAACTGGCTGCATTAATACAGTTTCAATGGTTTTTTCTTCAAATTCAGTAGTGAGCATCCCAGAGACAATAATCATACAAAGCAAGGGGACGTGAAACCAAAAGGAGTTTAATATAAAGTAGACAATTAGATTTCCGTTGAGTAAATTCCCTTGAAAGAAGAACGTGTCTTTTAGATTGGCTAAAACAATATCTATGATATCGGCACCTTGGTAATACGCACTGAGGATTACAATCCCTTCGATAATAAAAAGCGCCAAAATTGCGTAGTAGGTACGCCTTTGACGGAACAATTTAAAAATTTCCATAGAAAAGATGTGCATCATGATCTTTTCAAATTAAAAAGTTGTTGTACGTCTAATTCAGGCTTACAAGATGTGATTGAAATTTGCTGCTGGGTTAACTTGAGAATAATTTCAGGAATTTCTTCGGTAGTCGCTGAAATGCTCATGCACTGTCCGACGTGAATAGCATCATACTCTGCTAAGAAGGATGCTTGTTGTATATTTTTTCCACACAAGGTATATCTTTTGGTACACGCAGCAAGAATGTTGTTTGTAGTACCGGTTTGTATGATAGTACCTTCATGGATAATTGATAGTTTTGAACATACTGAACTAAGGACTTCTATAATATGGGAAGAAATTAAAATGGCCATGTTGGTGCGTTCTGCCAGTTGAAGGATCAATTTTTTAAGCGCTTCAATACCCATGGGGTCTAGACCTGAAAATGGTTCGTCCAGCAACAGACACGAGGGGTTGTTAAGCAATGCCACCGCAATTCCGAGTCGTTGTTTCATACCCATGGAGAAATTCCGAACAGGATCGGTTCTGTGCAAGGGTAAGCCAACTTGTTTTAGTGCATTTTCAACCGTTGTTTCTGAGGCATCGGCCCCTTGTATTTTCGCAAACAAGCGTAGATTTTCTTGGGCGCTCAAGTAAGGATACAGGGCTGGTTTTTCAATAATACCTCCAATTTTTTTTGTACCATCTCCCGTTATTTCCACCGTACCACTATCGGCTGTGACCAAACCCAGTAAAATCTTAAAAAGTGTGGTTTTACCAGCTCCGTTTGCCCCTACCAAGCCATAGATTTCACCTTTTTTACATTGCATAGAAACATCAGACAGGGCCAATACATTTCCGTAGTGCTTACTTATATGTGTGCAGGAAATCAAGCTGTCTGCGATTTAAACATTGCTTGGTAGTCAAATTTTGGCTCGTATGCATCTTCTAAAAAAGTACGCGACCAGAATATTTTTTTAAAAAGAAAGAACGGTTCTTTAATCATAAAATAAGGTATATAGTGATACCATTTTACACCGCATTCTCTATAGTAATTTTGCACATCCTCCTTAATTCCCAACTCTTCGGCAGCTGTTTCTGCAGCCATACGCTGACATTTAGAGCCAATATAATGAAGCGCAATTTTCTCTCTGAAGCCATGTATAAAAAATTGATCTTTTGCACGCTTATAATTCTGGTAACGGGACCAACCATCCATGATCACAAGATAAATATGTACAAACGAGAAGAGAAAAAACAAAGCCCAAAAAACAATCCACCCTGTAGCTTCCAGATATATTGCTTTTTTAAGTTGTACACCATACACCCATGATTCTATAATAAACAAAAGTAGTGCACCATACAGCAATCTACCCACTCTAAAATATGAGACAATCCAATTTGGTTGTTTGGGCAATACACTAATCTTCATCAAAACAAATATATCGTTTCAATAATCTTAAACAAAAAAATCTGAGTACAGGTTTAACAATTTATAATTTTATAAGGAATCTTAAGAAAGATGTATCTTTAAGCTTGCATTCAAAAGCACACAATAATTAGGGCAAACATGATTGTTTCAAGAACAACTACAGAAAACGCTAACTTCAAAAGATTGGTGCAATCGTTAGACCAAGAATTAGCGATTACAGATGGCGATGAGCATTCGTTTTATGATCAGTTTAATGGCTTAGAAAACATCAATCATGTTCTTATTATGCATGATGAAGAGACAGCATTCGCCTGTGGCGCTATCAAACACTTCGATGATGCGACTATGGAGATAAAGCGCATGTATACGCTACCTGACTATCGCGGAAAAGGAATTGGGTCTAGCATCTTAACCGCATTGGAACAATGGGCTAGTGAGTTGCAATACAAGCGTTGTTTGTTAGAAACGGGAAAGCGGCAACCCGACGCCATCGCACTATATAAAAAGAATGGGTATGTTGAAATTCCGAACTATGGACAATATGTAGGAAAGGAAAATAGTGTTTGTTTTCAGAAAATTCTCTGAGCCCTAGGTACTCCTTTTTTCTGCCATATAATCAGCAAGTCGTTCTTTAATAAAATAGTTCCATCCCGCTACTCCACTTTCACGTTCAAACTCTGGGATATTGTCAGGAAACGGCTCAAGAACTTCAGCGGTTAGCCGTAAAGTCGTTTTATTGGCTTTAGTTGTTAATTCCCAATGAGAAATACTTTTTCCTGGGTATCCATCAAAAGTCCATTGGTACGAAATAGCTTTACCTGGGTTCACTTGGGTAACGGTCCAACAATGCGGAAATATCCGCTCTCCGGCGTTCACTATAAATTTTGTACTAAAGCCAACTTCTGCTTTAAATTCTGGAATTACATCGAAGTACCATTGTTTCATTTCATCTGCATTGGTAATGGCATTCCATAGTTCTCCTTGTGCAGCATCAAAGAATTGTTCGACAACAATTGGCGTTTGCATGCTTTTGTAGTTTTCCATATACTAATTTACCGTTTTATGGAAGCTTTAAATTGTTGCGGAGTCATTAATTCCATTTTTTTAAATTGTCTGTTAAAATAGCTAACACTATTAAAACCTACTTTAAATGCAATCTCTGACATGCGGGCATTTTTACATTCTTTGATTAACTTTTTTGAAAATTTAATTTTTTCAGAATTGATATAATCGATGGGCGAGATGCCCAATGTATTTTTAAACTGTTTGTGGAAATGAGAAGTACTCATATAAGCCTTCTTTGCCAATAAATCTACCGTAATATCCTTGTTTGTCAAATTTTTATTGATGAATTTAATAACAGAACCAATTCGTGTATCACTGAAAACAGTGTCTTGATTTGTCAAAATCGCCATCTTTGCTTTTGTCTGTAGTAAACGCACAATCAATTCCTGAATCATTAAGTCTAATAGTACATCTTTAGAGGTAGAACGATTGTTCGTAAATGTATATGTTAATCGTTCGATTAGGTGATTTACATCCGTATTATTAATAAGATGTGAAGCCGCCTCTTCTAATTGCCATTGATTATTTTCACGTTCAATTACTACGTGATGATTAAACTTTTCTACCACCTCATTAATCTTTTGAGCATCTATCCCCAGTGCAAGACATTGTGTGGGAGCGTGCTCTGTAGCTAACGGAAAATCTATAATCATTTCCTTTTGGGTAGGCATGACCACCGATTCTCCAGGAAAAAACTCAAACGAAGGTATTCCGTCAATGTGCATTACCTTTTTGCCAGTTAGCATACTAGCAATAATAGGAAAATCAAAAATCAAAGCAACTTGTTCAGCATATGCGTGTGTTTCATAAATGTTTAATTCTGCATATTCAGCACTATAGGTGGTTCTATTCTCAACCAAAGTGGTAAGCTTCCGATGCCTTTTATGGTGATTTAATAATTGGCTCATACACAATATTACAAAAAATAAGCACCGTGTTTATAAGAATGATAGATATGTTCAAATTAATGATAATAATGTACTATTAAATTAATATTTGACAAAATACCTTTATAAAAATTATCTATATCATTAATAAAAGCGGCTAAAATTTAGAATATAATATTTTTCCATCTTTTATATAGGGATGTGGACATTAAAACTGAAACATATGAATTATTCAAAACCAAAATTTAAAGATTCTTATTCAAATTTTATCAACGGGAAATTTGTAGAACCCGTGGGTGGTGCATATTTCGAAAATACATCGCCAATAGACAATACTTTAATAGCGAAATATCCCCGTTCCCAAAAAGAAGACGTCGAAAACGCAGTCGCAGCTGCAAACGATGCCAAAGAAGCTTGGGGCAATACTCCTGCAGCAGAACGAGCTGTTTTGTTGAATAAAGTTGCAGATATCATAGAATCGAATCTTGAAGAATTTGCCGTAGTCGAGACATGTGATAACGGAAAACCAATCAGAGAAACACTCAATGCCGACATTCCACTGTGTATAGACCATTGGCGTTATTTTGCAGCCTGCATTCGTTCTGAAGAAGGTAGTGCAACCGAATTGGACAAGCATACGCTATCTATGAATATAAAAGAGCCTTTGGGTGTGGTAGGACAAATAATTCCTTGGAACTTCCCCTTGTTAATGTTATCGTGGAAACTCCCTCCAGCTTTGGCTACAGGTAATTGTGTTGTACTTAAACCGGCCGAACAAACACCCTCTTCTGCAACCTTACTAATGGAGAAAATTGCCGATGTGTTTCCTCCTGGTGTCATTAACATTGTTCATGGCTTTGGACCTGAAGCGGGAAAACCACTAGCTTCTAGTGGAAAAGTTGATAAGGTAGCCTTTACGGGAGAAACAACAACAGGTCAATTAATTATGCAATATGCGTCCAAAAATTTGAATCCGGTAACCATGGAACTTGGAGGAAAATCCCCAAATATTTTCTTCAATAGTGTCATGGACGAAGATGATGCGTTTTTAGACAAAGCTATTGAAGGAGCTGTCTTGTTTGCTTTTAATCAGGGAGAAGTATGTACATGCCCTTCACGAATCCTAGTACAAGAAGATATATATGATGCTTTTATGGAGCGAGTAATAGCCCGAACTAATGCGATCGTGCAAGGAAATCCGTATGACATCGCAACCATGGTTGGGGCACAGGCTTCTAATGATCAATACGAAAAAATACAGTCGTATTTCAAAATAGGAAAAGAAGAAGGTGCCAAGGTACTTACGGGTGGAGAAGCTAATAAACTAGAAGGAAATTTATCAAATGGCTTTTATATTAAACCAACATTGTTAGAAGGTCACAACAAAATGAGAGTGTTCCAAGAAGAAATTTTCGGTCCCGTGGCCTGTGTGACCAAATTTAAAGATGAAGCGGAAGCATTAGAAATTGCCAATGATACATTGTATGGTTTAGGTGCAGGTGTATGGACTCGTGACGCACACCAACTGTATCAAATTCCTAGAGCAATAAAAGCTGGGCGCGTTTGGGTTAATTGTTACCATACCTATCCAGCCCACGCCCCGTTTGGAGGATACAAAAAATCTGGTTTTGGTCGCGAAAATCACCTTATGATGTTAAATCATTACAGACAAACCAAAAACATGCTAATTTCTTATGATAAGAACAAATTGGGTTTCTTCTAAAATTAAATAAATGTATTTGAGGCTGAATCCCACTGCGATTCAGCCTTTTTATATATATTTAAACAAATGAAAAGAGTTGAAATCACAGAAAAAGCTAAAGAAATTGTGGAAGAATTAAAGACCAAACACGGCCCTTTAATTTTCCATCAAAGCGGTGGCTGTTGCGACGGTTCAGCACCCATGATTTTTGAAAAAGATGACATGTATCTTGATGAAAGTGATATTCTGTTAGGTGAGGTAGCGGGTGTCCCATTTTACATGAATGTAGACCAATACAATTATTGGAAGCACACACACCTCACAATAGATATCACAGAAGGGCGTGGAGCTAGTTTTTCGTTAGAAATTCCATTAGGAGTACGATTTATCATACACTCCCGTCTTCTCGATGCAGCAGAAAAATTATTTTTCCAAAGTTCTTAGAAACACTTAGAAATGAGCAATTACCACATTAAGCATTTAGAAGAATACTATCAGGTCTATCGTAAATCGGTGAACAACCCAGAATCTTTTTGGGAAGAAATTGCCGAAGAACATTTTCTATGGCGAAAAAAATGGAACCAGGTTCTGAAATGGGACTTCGATACGCCAGAAATCACTTGGTTTGAAGGCGCAAAACTAAACATCACCGAAAACTGTATAGACCGACATCTGGCAACCCGGGGCGATAAAACCGCGATCATTTTTGAACCTAACAATCCTGACGAGTCAGCAGAACACATCACATATCGCCAATTGTACGAACGCGTGAATAAGTTTGCAAATGTTTTGAGAGACCAAGGCATCAAAAAGGGAGATCGGGTGTGCATCTACCTCCCCATGATTCCAGAATTGGCGATTTCAGTATTGGCATGCGCTAGAATTGGCGCTATACATTCGGTAGTTTTTGCTGGATTTTCAGCAAATGCTTTGGCCACACGCATTAACGATTCATCTTGTAAGATCGTGATCACAAGTGATGGATCCTTCCGTGGTGCTAAAACCATCGATTTAAAAAGTATTGTAGACGAAGCCCTGACCGATTGCCCTTCTGTAGATTCAGTATTGGTCGCGAAGCGTATACAAACGGATGTTAATATGAAAGACGGACGCGATTATTGGTTACAACCGTTGTTAGATGCAGCTTCCGAAGAAGGAAAGGCCGAAGTGATGGATGCTGAAGACCCGCTGTTTATTTTATATACTTCAGGTTCAACCGGCAAACCAAAAGGAATGGTGCATACCACTGGCGGTTATATGGTATATACAGCCTATACGTTTAAGAATGTATTTCAATATAGAGAAGAAGACGTGTATTGGTGTACTGCCGATATCGGCTGGATTACAGGCCATAGTTACATTGTGTACGGGCCGTTGTGCAACGGAGCTACCACCGTGATGTTTGAAGGCGTACCGAGCTATCCCGATTTTGGAAGATTCTGGGAAGTTGTCGCAAAACACAACGTAAATCAATTCTATACGGCGCCTACGGCCATCAGGGCATTAGCCAAAGAAGGAGTTGAATTGGTAGAAAAACACGACCTATCTTCGTTAAAGGTATTGGGAACAGTGGGCGAACCCATTAACGAAGAAGCCTGGCATTGGTATGATGATAACGTAGGAAAACGAAAAGCTCCCATTGTAGATACGTGGTGGCAAACGGAAACGGGCGGCATCATGATTACACCTATTGCGTTTGCAACACCAACCAAACCCACCTACGCTACCTTGCCTTTTATCGGGATTCAACCCGCGTTATTGGACGAAAATGGAACAGAAATCCAGGGAAACCAAGTAGACGGACGTTTGTGTATAAAATTTCCGTGGCCCAGTATCGCTAGAACTATCTGGGGGAACCACCAACGCTACAAGGACACCTATTTTTCGGCCTATAAAAACATGTATTTTACAGGTGATGGTGCACTTCGCGATGAAGTTGGCTATTATCGAATTACAGGGCGTGTAGACGACGTGATTATCGTTTCTGGACATAATTTAGGTACCGCACCCATAGAAGATACGATCAACGAGCATCCTGCCGTAGCCGAGAGTGCCATTGTTGGTTTTCCACACGACATTAAGGGAAATGCGCTCTACGGATATGTAACACTGAAAGAGACAGGCGAAAGTAGAAACCATGACAATCTGCGTACAGAAATCAACCAGCTTATTACCGAACAGATCGGACCCATTGCCAAGTTGGATAAAATTCAGTTTACCGATGGTTTGCCAAAAACGCGAAGCGGAAAAATCATGCGACGCATTCTGCGGAAAATAGCAAGCAATGATATGAGCAATTTGGGTGATACAAGCACGTTGTTAAATCCGGAGGTTGTGGAAGCGATTATGGACAATGCGCTGTAAACAGCCTCAGGTTTTAAGTAGCCTCAGCTATTGCCCTTCCTTTTTGAACACGGGTATGAAATGCCCTGGGGCCGCATAAATATAACAAGGGGTTACACCTGCAACAATTGGTGTCTCTATTGGCGGACCCTCATCAGGGTTAGGATTTACAAGATAAACTGCCAAATTTACTTCATGGTGCGCATTGATAGCATGGATAATGGTATGCCCTGCATCTGAAGTTATATCAATAGGTTCCTCAGCTTGTATTTCTTCTAAAGCGGCCACTGCGGGCAGTTCTCGAATTATAGCAACCTCTTCAGGTGTTGCTTTACGGTCGAAAACAGTCGCCAATATAGAACCTATCAAACAAGCATTCCAAGTTCCAGAAGCATGGCCAATATTAAAAAATTCAGTTATACCTTCTGCGGTTGCTATGTGCAATTCCGAAGCTTGTAAACCGGCTTCCAATGCTTCGTCCATTGGTTCGTGAAACGAATGGATAGCTGTAGAAGTTCCTTCTTCTTCCAACCTAGATGAAGTTGATGTTGCTGAAGCGGAAGCAGAAGAGGAAGCAGTAGCGGCATGTTCTGCTTCAAGACGCGGTGCTCCTGTTATTTCAATGAAGTTATCGTAATGGGATAAGGTAATGTAAAATTTTCCTGTATGGTAATTGTATAAAATTCTACCCCCACCCTGTTTTACGGCGATAACCTCTGCTGGAATGGTATGTTCTGTATACGGTGGTATCTGACTTTGGTAGTCATCTCTTCTGCCGATGCGGCTACTACCCGATACAGCTTTACCAGTCTGCCTATTATCCATCGGGTCCATAAAATAAGGTGTATTTCCATCATTAAATTCAAACCCGGTATAGTCTGCCTCAAATTCGGGGACTCTGTGTTTCCCTTTGTGTTTTGCTATGTGGGCTTGTTCTTGCTCCTGTTCAATTCTACCCCTATCCTTTCGAACATCACTTGCCCTTAATGTTTTAAAATATTCAGCTTCAAAGGCTTCGATGATCCCCCTACGTGCTCCAGAGACATCATCTATGTTGATAAACTCAGACCTTGTTATTTTACTTTCATATTCGTTACCATCAGATTTACCTTGCTTTCTTGCTCTAGGCTTCGTATAAGAAACATACGGTAACATGCCATGTTCATTTTGATGAAATGATCTTGGCTTTACCAATTCTTCTTCATGTTCTTCAAGTCTTCTGTCGCCTCTCAATTGGCTTATGGCTTCCATTTGTTTCCGCAAAGTAGCGGGCAATAGCTTAAAGGGTATTTGTTTCAGAGGAAATGTTTTGATGTGTGAATGACTTGTATGAGTTCTGGTGGTCTCAGAATCTTCAGCTAGCGCTTCATAATATTCAGGGCGCAAACGCTCTCTCTCTAAAGATTGCCGGGAGGCCTTATCAAACCATTTTTGTTTTATTGCCGTTGCCATTTCCCTTAATTCATTTAACTCAAAAGCCAACGCTTGGTTTGCCTTCTCAGCACTTACCTTGCCCATATCTGTAGAACGAAAATGTTGAATTTTACGCAGTAACAAATCTGTAGTATCAAGCAACCTGCGTTGATCTGACACAAATGCCTCAGACTCTTCTTTATCGCCACCACGATGAACAGGCGCCATAGCTTTTAGAATTGAGATTATCTGCTTTGCAATTATAATAACAGACTGATAGTCTACTGTTATTTCTATTCTCTGAACAACATTCCCTAAACTTGAACTCTTATTTTCTACCAAACCCTTCCGCTGTACCATCTTCGCGTACAAATTGTCAGATTTGGTGAGCAACGAATCGGTGGCAGCACTAAATCCGCCTTTCCCACCCAGACTTGCATTACAGCTACTGTCTTTTTCTATCTTTTTGGCTTTCTTTTCTTCGGAATCGGTCTCACCTGCTTCTTTTTTCTGAACGATGTGCATGGCCTTTGCCCCCATGACATCTGCTTCCTTTTCTAAACCCATATCATCGTTCACATTTACGTGACCCCGCATTTGCAACGTTGGTTTCACCCTACCCTGTTTTTGTTGCACCACATGCCAAGCTTCATGTGGTAGGTGTTTTTCTTGTCCCGGACCCAAATGTATATCGGTGCCTTGTGCATACGCATGCGCCTGTAGTGTTGCAGGTTTGTCAGAATTACGATGTACTTTCACATCGTCCATAGAATGGCCTGAGAGCTGTTCGATTCCTGATTTGAGCTGGTCGGGTAAGCCTGTTTTGTTTTCCTTTTTTTGAATGATAGCTGGTTGTGTATTGTTATTCGCCAATTGCTGTAGTTGGGCAATACGAGTAGCTTGCACGCCACCATTTGCTATTTTTTGAAGTTGTAATTGTGCAGCGGTCTCGGGGCGGTTATCGTGAATCGAAGTTTCACAATGGCACGGCGCTTCGGTATGCTGGGGTGCAGTTGTGGGTAGATTGTTTGCTTCAGATTTTTGGACGGAAGAACGCATACGATTTAAGTATTATTGGTATGAGGTGAATACACTACTCAAAACGAAAGATACAATTACTTAAATTACTGTAAAATAGGTGTTTATACGTAAAATGGTATAAAAAATGATCTTTTTATGATCCTGGGTAAAAACAACCCAACACCAAGGTGGCTTCGATACGTTGCGCCACTGGCACTACACTCAGCCACCAAAAAAAATCCCAACCTATTGCTAGATTGGGATTTCTACTTCTAAATATATTTCTGAAGGTGTTAAGATCCGCTTTGCAGCGGGATAAGCGATTCATTCAAAATGGCATTGCCATTTTGGTTCCCTGCTTACTTAACTTCCTCAAAATCTACGTCTTCTACGTCGGCTCCTTCACCTTCGTTAGACGATTGGCTTTCACCAGCATCTCCTGCAGGTTCGCCTGTAGGAGCACCTTGTTGTCCTTGTGCTTCGGCTTGTGCCTTGTAGATTTCTTCGCTTGCCGATTTCCAGATTTCGTTAATGTTATCTAACGCAGGTTGGATTTTCTCAACCTCTCTGGTTTCGTACGCTTTCTTCAGTTCTTCCAAAGCTCCTTCAATCTTGGTTTTGTTATCTTCAGACAACTTATCGCCAGATTCTTTCAGCAACTTCTCCGTTTGGAAAATCATTCCGTCGGCTTCATTGATCTTATCGGCAGCCTCTTTGGCTTTTTTATCAGTTTCAGCATTCGCTTCTGCTTCTTGCTTCATCTTCTTGATTTCCTCTTCAGTCAATCCAGAAGAAGCTTCAATTCTGATATCCTGTTTCTTACCAGTAGCTTTATCTTCAGCACTTACTTTAATGATACCATTGGCATCAATATCGAAAGTTACCTCAATTTGCGGTACACCACGTTGTGCTGGTGGAATGCCGTCTAGGTGGAAACGACCAATGGTCTTGTTGTCGTTCGCCATCGGGCGCTCTCCTTGCAGTACGTGAATCTCTACACTTGGCTGATTGTCGGCCGCAGTCGAGAATACCTGACTTTTCTTCGTTGGGATGGTTGTGTTGGCGTCGATAAGTTTCGTCATCACACTTCCCATGGTTTCAATACCTAATGAAAGTGGAGTTACGTCTAACAACAATACATCTTTTACATCTCCGGTGAGTACCCCACCCTGGATCGCAGCACCTACGGCTACAACTTCATCTGGGTTTACTCCTTTGCTAGGTGCTTTTCCGAAGAATTTCTCTACCGCTTCCTGAACTGCAGGAATACGTGTAGAACCACCTACCAAAATAATCTCATCGATATCACTCTTAGATAATCCAGCAGCTTTCAATGCTTTCTCACAAGGAGCGATGGTACGCTTTACCAAATCGTCAATCAACTGCTCAAACTTAGAACGCGTTAACGTCTTCACCAAGTGCTTCGGTCCGCTAGATGTTGCAGTTACATAAGGCAAATTGATTTCAGTTTGTGTTGAAGAAGACAATTCGATTTTTGCCTTTTCAGCAGCTTCTTTTAAACGTTGCAGTGCCATTGGGTCTTTACGAAGATCTAGGTCTTCTTCCTTCTGGAACTCATCTGCCAACCAGTCGATGATTTTTTCATCTACATCATCACCACCTAAGTGGGTATCACCATCGGTAGCCAATACTTCAAATACGCCATCTCCCAATTCAAGGATAGACACATCATGTGTACCACCACCAAAGTCGAATACTACAATCCTCTGATCGGTATCTTTTTTATCTAGACCGTACGCTAATGCTGCAGCAGTAGGCTCATTAATGATTCGCTCTACTTTCAATCCAGCAATTTCACCAGCCTCTTTAGTGGCTTGTCGCTGACTGTCGTTAAAGTATGCAGGTACGGTAATTACTGCACGGGTTACGTCCTGACCTAAGTAATCTTCGGCTGTTTTCTTCATTTTCTGAAGAATCATCGCACTCAATTCTTGAGGTGTATACATACGTCCGTCAATATCTACACGAGCGGTATCATTTTCACCTTTTACCACTTTGTAGGCAGCACGATCGGCTTCTTTTTTCGATTCAGAGAATTTGTTCCCCATAAAACGCTTGATAGATGCCACCGTTTTTGTTGGGTTGGTCACCGCCTGGCGTTTTGCAGGATCTCCTACTTTAATTTCACCACCTTCAACAAATGCAATCACTGAGGGGGTTGTTCTTTTTCCTTCGGCGTTAGGGATTACCGTTGGCTCACTACCTTCCATTACGGCAACGCAAGAGTTGGTGGTCCCTAAGTCGATTCCAATTATTTTACTCATATTATTAGTGTTATATATTTTTAAATTGAATTTTCTTACGCTCTCTATAAGTCAAGGAATGTGCCAAGCAAAAACAACTGACATCGTGGCAGAAACAATGTCAATTTGATACATCACCCGTCAGTTCGAGTGTCCCAACGACTTTCGGGATGTATCGAGAACTAGGGCGTTCCCCCGCCCCGATAGCTATCGGGGTATCGGGGGTCGGGCTATTCGCGCTACACGGTAGCTAGCTACTATCCCTAACGCAAAGTGACTATGTTGGAAAAAGGAAAAGAGCTATTCGAGGAAAAAAGACAAAAGAGACTTCCAACTTCTGTCACACTGAGCTGTTACACTGAGCTGTCACACTGAGCGCAGTCGAAGTGCTGTCGAAGTGCAGCACCCAACAACGATTATAAAATATGGAGTATGGAATATGGACTAGGAGTATCCAAATTATAAGCAATGCACCTATATCAACCAGCAACCATCAACCAGGAAGCAGAACGCAGTTATCAGTTAAGAGTTATGAGTTATGAGTTATGAGTTGTAAGTACACAGTAATCAGTGAACAGTATTCAGTACGCATCAGAATATTCTCTAAAGACTAAAGACCAACGACCAACAACTCGCTTCCAACTTCTGTCACACTGAGCTGTCACACTGAGCTGCCACACTGAGCTGTCACACTGAGCTGTTACACTGAGCTGTTATACTGAGCCTGTCGAAGTGCTGTCGAAGTGCCGTCGAAGTGCAGCACCCAACAATGATTATAGAATATGGAGTATAGAATATGGACTAAGGAGTATCCAAATTATAAGCAATGCACCTATAACGCGCATTCACAGACAACCTATAACTAACAAACAGCAACTTCTCGCTTCCAACCCGCCCGAACGTACGTTCGTTACGGGCAAGCTTCCATCTTCCATCTTCCATCTTCCAACTTCTGTCACACTGAGCTGCCACACTGAGCTGTCACACTGAGCCTGTCGAAGTGCCGTCGAAGTGCCGTCGAAGTGCAGCACCCAACAACGATTATAGAATATGGAATATGGAATATGGACTAGGAGCATCCAAATTATAAGCAATGCACCTATAACGCACATTCACAGATAACCCATAACTAACAACCGACAACCATCAACTCCTCGCTTCCAACTTCTGTCACACTGCACCAACACCCTTCACTATTCACTGTTCACTCCTAATAATCAACATCCAGCACCCAGCACCCAGCAACTTGTTTCCACCCTCCATTCAACAAAATCCCCTATCTTTCTAGCAGCAAAATGACAAATCCACCAAAGTCCAAACAACCCATACACTATATCGTGCTACTTATCTTAGCAGGTGAGGCCGTATTTATACTTCCGTTCGTCTTAGCCCGAGTGTTTCGCGCCACCGTTTTGGATGTTTTTAATATTACCAATACCGAAATCGGGTATTGTTTCTCCATCTACGGATTGGTAGCATTGGGGTCATATCTGGTCGGCGGACCCCTAGCTGATAAGTTTGAACCCCGAAAACTGATGGGAATCGCTTTGGTGTTGACAGCCCTGGGCGGACTCGTATACGCGAGTAACCCGTCGTTGTTGCATCTACAAATTTTATATGGCTATTGGGGTTTTACCACCATCTTCCTGTTTTGGGCGCCCATGATAAAAGCAACTCGGGTTTGGGGTGGAGCCACAAACCAGGGAAAGGCATTTGGGTTTTTGGATGGAGGTCGCGGATTGGTAGGTGCGCTCTTTGGGTTGTTGGGCGTGTACGTATTCTCCCTTTTTATTCCTTCGGAAAGCGTCGAACTGAATACAGTTCAGCAAAATGATGCGTTTTCTATGATTGTATATGTTTCGGCAGTATTGGTAGCGCTTATTGGTGTTTTTGTGTTCTTCTTTTTAAAAACGACCATTTCCGAAGAGAAAATAATACGCGAAAAAATCACCCTAGAAAATATCAGGACGGTACTTAAGTTACCATCTGTTTGGTTGCTTATGGTCATTATACTTTGTGCGTATGTAGGGTATAAAATCACAGACATCTTTTCGCTCTATGCCCGCGAAGTCCTTCTCTACTCGGAAGTAGATGCCGCTAAAACAGGAACCTTTTTATTGTTTATACGACCCATTGTAGGAGTGGTGATTGGTTTTTTAGCCGATCGCGCCAGACCCTCGCTTTATCTATGTCTCGGTTTTTTACTTTCGATCATAGGATCTGTTTTATTCGCCTCCGGAATCCTTGGGCCGGGTACCAATACCCTATTCTTCCTCACTATTATAATTACCGCTATTGGGGTGTATGCAGCACGGGTGCTTTATTTTGCTGTGATGCGCGAAGGTAAGATCCCGCTGCTTCTTACAGGAACGGCTGTTGGACTGATTTCTTTTATTGGGTACACCCCCGATATCTTTGCAGGACCGATGATGGGGTACTTTTTAGATGGTTGGAAAGGTGCTACGGGACATCATTATGTATTTTGGCTATTGGCTGGTTTCTCAGGAATTGGCTTTTTGGCTTCCGTGATTTTCTACCGATCGGCTAAAACAATTTCAAAAAATTAAATTTCCAGCAACTCTCCCCATTGTGTAGTGTAACGTTTGCTGCGTTCTCTTTTAATAAGTTCCCACTCTTCCATACTTTTTTTTGTTCCTGTAATAGCAGAGGCTACTGTAGATTTTCCAAATTTATTGTTCAGCATGTCAAAAGTCCCGATTAGTTTTTTATTATTAAGTTTTGAAGGTAAGAACAAATTTCCCTGTACATATTCCTGTGGAATAATTCCCAAAAGGTTCACCCCCACTTTTTTATAACGATACCCTGGCTTGTATATCGCGTACAGCGCTTTCCTGGCTTCTTTAATCAATGCAAATGTATCATTTGTCGGGATGGGCATAGCAACAGTTCTACTGTTAGAATATTGTTTATCTACCTTACTATGATAATTGGTAATTACAAAAACCTGTACGTAGGTGGCACAAGATTGTTGTGCTCGCAATACCTCTGCCACTTCACTAATATAGTAGGCACAAGCCTCTTCTATCAATTTTATATCGGTCAGTTTTTTTCCAAATGATTTAGCAGTACCTATCGCTTTTTTCGGTTTTGGCATGGTAGTAAACTCGATACAAGGCTCACCTCTCAATTCTCTCCATAATCGCTCACCAACCACAGTCATTTCTTTACGCACCCACTGCAAAGGTGTTTTACTAAATTGATACGCACTATATACCCCTATCTTTTCTAATCGCTGTACATGCTTTTTTCCTAGCCCCCAGATATCTTTCGTTTTTGCCCATTGCAGTGCTTCAATACGTTTTTCTTCAGAATCTATAACATAAACATGGTCATGTCCCGGTACTTTCTTCGCGATACGGTTGGCTAATTTTGCTAATACTTTGGTAGGTGCAATGCCCACCCCAACAGGCAAGCCAGTATATTTGTAGATGGTATCTTTAATGTCATGCCCATACGCATATAAATTAAAATAGTTCATTCCTGAAAGGTTTACGAAGGCCTCATCTATGCTGTATACTTCTACATCTGATGAGAAAGAACCGAGAATACTCATTACCCGTTGTGACATTTCTCCGTACAAGGTATAGTTTGAAGAGAAGAAAGTAACATTATTATTTACGAGGATATCCCTAATTTTAAAAACAGGTTCAAACATAGGTATATTTGCTAATGCCTTCGCTTCTTTATTGGCAGCGATAATACACCCATCATTATTGCTGAGTACTACAACAGGCTTTCCCAATAAATCTGGGCGAAACACCTGCTCGCAAGATGCATAAAAGCTATTACAATCTACCATTGCTATCATCATACTCTATGTATAATGTAGGTAATGACCCCCCACAATTGGAAAGTTTCAACTTGCTTTTGGGAAGGAATACGAAGCACTTTAAAAGTACCGTCTTGTACCACTAACGCAAGTGCGTTACAATTGGCGGGAACAGATCTGTCTACAATTAGAACATCATTTTTGAAAATGTTATACATAGCCCAACTAGCATCTCCTACACGTACATAAAACGTAGCATCCCTGTGTATACCAAGTTCTTTATGCAAATCTATGGGTGCTTCAGTATAATGTGTCGCTGCGCTGGGAAAACCTGTTTGTTTAGACACCTCTGGTGCATGACGAGCCTCTGCCTTCTTTACTTTTCCTGAATGGGTTATTTCCATGAATCAAAAATATGGAATATTTCCATATTATAATTGGAAATATTCCAATATATTTTTTCACAAACTCACGCACAGATAAAGTACATTTGTGTCATAAAATTAACACAATGGAAAGTATTAGTGTTTTTGATATGCTCAGCATAGGTATAGGGCCATCAAGCTCGCATACCCTCGGACCATGGCGTGCCGCAAACCTATGGATCAAAAAATTGCAACAACGTGAATTGTTTACTGGCGTTGCCTCGGTGAAAGTGAACCTCTATGGCTCCCTTTCTCTAACAGGAAAGGGCCATGCTACAGATATTGCCGTGGTCATGGGGCTCATGGGCACAGACCCAGTTACCTACGATATCGAAAACATTCAACCAGAAATTGAGGCGCTAAAGAAAAACAACACCTTAAAACTCAATAATGAAAAGCCTATCGACTTCAATTTTAAGGAGCAGATTATTTTCAACAGAAAATTTCTAGACTTTCATCCCAACGGAATCACTTTTGAAGCGACCCTACGGAATGGCAAAAAAACTAGAGATACCTATTATTCTATTGGTGGCGGATTTGTAGTCCAAAAAGAACGCGCCCGGGCAAAACGGCAAAAAGAAAAATTTAATAGCTTTCCGTATAAAGTTTCCAAAGCAACCGAATTACTAGAGCATTGTACTGCCGAAGGACTCTCAATAAGTGAACTCGTACTAAAAAATGAACTCTCCCTTCGCGCTCCAGAACGAATTGATGCGAAACTTTCAGCAATTTGGGATGTCATGCTCGACAGTATGTACGTTGGCTGCCATACCGAAGGTATTTTACCAGGAGGGCTTAATGTAAGGCGCCGTGCCTTCGAGACCCACGAAAAATTAAAAGGAGATATTCCCTACTCCAATGCCGTAGAATGGATTAAGGCCATACGTGGTACAGAGGTAAAATTCAGACAAATATTAAAGTGGGTAAGCTGTTTTGCGCTAGCCGTAAACGAAGTGAATGCATCACTAGGCCGTGTGGTAACCGCTCCTACCAATGGTAGTGCTGGTGTGATTCCCGCAGTGCTTATGTACTACCTCGTGATAGAAAACCACGACGGAAATTTTGAAGATATTAAAAAGTTCTTGCTCGTTTCTGGCGAAATTGGAAGTCTTTTCAAAAAGAACGCTACCATTAGCGCCGCCATGGGTGGTTGCCAAGCCGAAATTGGTGTCTCATCTGCGATGGCCGCCGCCGCCCTTACAGAATTAATGGGTGGCTCACCTGCCCAAGTGCTAATTGCTGCTGAAATCGCTATGGAACATCACCTCGGACTTACCTGTGACCCTATTGCTGGGTTGGTACAGATTCCTTGTATAGAACGCAACGCCATGGGAGCCATAAAAGCGATAAACGCATGTGAAATGGCCCTAGACAGAGACCCGAAAGATGTAAAAATACCACTCGATAAAGTAATTGCCACCATGTGGGAAACGGCGAAAGACATGACTTCAAAATATAAAGAAACGAGTGAAGGAGGACTTGCTGTTCAAGTAAATATGAGTGATTGCTAAAACAAGCACTACTCTATCACAATGGGCGGCACCAAATCGTTTTGGATGGCAAAAATCACCAATCCAGCGATATTCTTAACCCCGGTTTTTACCAACAAATTTTTTCGGTGGACTTCAACCGTGCGCGGACTGATATAAAGTTCGTCTGCAATTTCAGAAGTTTTGTATTGCTTACAAATAAGCTCTAGTATTTCAGCTTCCCGTTCCGTCAAGAAATCGGCGTCGTAATGCGACTTGTGTTCTCCAGTACCAGAGTATTTGCTATTCAAAATTTCCATTACCTGCTTGTCGTAGTAGAACCCGTTATAAAACACTTGGTTTACTGTATGAATTACTTGAGAAGGTTTTGAATTTTTCACGAGATAAGCGCTTGCTCCAACATCGATCATATTCCTTATAAAAGGTTTGGTATTGTAGGTGGTAAGTGCAATTATGCCTATTTCAGGATATTCTTTATGTATAATTTTGGTGGCTTCAACGCCGTTCAGTTTCGGCATTTTAATATCTGTAATCACGATATCTGGCAATGGATCTGCTGAAGCGAGATACGAGATTAGTTCTTCTCCGTTCTCGGCTTGATGAACCACGTTAATACCTTCGTCTCTCGAAAAGATATGGGCAATGCCCACTCTAAACAGTTCTTCATCATCTGCAATGACGACTTTAATTTCCACGGTATGTTAATTAGTTGGTTGGTACTTTCAAGCGCAATGTCATTCCTTCGTTGGGTTTCGACTCGAAGGTTACTGTTGCATTTAAAATAGCTGCTCTGTTCTCAATACCTGAGAGCCCGAGTCCTTTTGCAAGTTTTCCTTCAGCCAAAACAAAGCCTTTTCCATCATCTTGGTAGTGTAAATGTACAGCGTTTTCAATAAATTTCATCGTCAAAACAATGGTTTTTGCCTTTGCGTACTTAATGGTATTGTTGAAAAGCTCCTGCACGATTCTAAACACATGCAATGCCGCTGCATCTCGTAGCACATTGGCTGTTTCCTCTAAATCGGTCTTTACTTGAATTACTTTAGATTCTTGTACTTGGTCGCAGAGTTCTTCTATCGCTGCCACCAATCCGAATTTTTCTAAAGATGGCGGTAGCAAATCGTGGGCAATCCGGCGTGAGTTTTCGAGTACCGTCTGGGTAACGTTTACAATGCTTTCTCCCAACGAATTTGCTTCTTGCACTGAAATCTGCGGCTCGGTAAGAAAATTAGCGTTTAGTGAAACAATATTGAGCTTAGAGCTAATAGCATCGTGCAGGTCTTGGGCAATTCGCTTACGTTCTTCTTCTTGTGTAACTAACGTAGTACGAAGCATTTCCTGTTGGTGGTCTATACGCAAACGTGCCTTTTCTAATTCAGTTTTTATAATTTTTTTTCTCGATAGGTAGAAAAAAGCAATAATTGCGGTAGACATCAACATCAATAAGATGATGGCAATTAAAATAATGGTGATGATCTGATCCTGCTGAAGTAGGCTTTCTTGCATAGAGACGAAGATACAAATTTGAAACAGCTAGTTGTGTGTTTTCTTAGTGCGATAATTTTTAAACCACTCTACCAAAATTAACAAGATAAATATAAAGTATAAGATGTCATTTACCGAATCTAGATTGTTTTCAATCGTGTCTGGTAAATTTAATGAAGTGATCCAATCGCTTGAAGAAAAGAACAAAATACTTGTGGTAAAATATAACAACACCCCTGCATTTATATATAGAAAACGGGCTTCACCCACCAAAGACCTATAATAATACAATAAGGCATATAACACCACCACACTTTGCGTTATGCTCACTCCATAGGCATTAAAATCTTTTGTAGTTTCAGGGTAGCATACATATTGAAAAACTAGACTTGCAAGAACAACTAAGGTGACTGGAAGCATCCATTTTTTCCGTAGCAACGAGAAATAAAAAGCCGACACAAACAGGAACTGGCCGATAAAGTAATATGGAAAGAGAAAGAGGTTGTTCAGTTTTTGCAATGCATACACCCAGAGGGTAATCTGAATAAGCGCGATAAAAACAAGATAAGCACTAAATATTTTATACGGTTTGCTATTTCCGTTAAAACGTAGCATATACACTACTGCTAAAACAACAGACAATATTGATACAATGTAATTTAAAACAGTATGAATCATTAGGGGGATTTTACCCGTTAACACAGGCGTTTTTTATGGCATCAGGCAAGTTTAACGCGATGGCTTCGGTACCATTCAATAAAAATGAGCACCAAGAAAATAAAGTATAAAAACTGATTTACGATTCCGATATACCGTTGAGTTTCTTTTGGCAGATTGAGATCGATAATTAGGTTACCCGACGCAAAAAACAAGATACTTGTCATAAAATACAGTAAAATACCTGTGTTTACAAGCAAAAACAAATTGCGCCCAGTAAGTGATTGATAATAATATATTAGCGCATAAACTACAATGATACTTTGTGTTATGCTTACGCCAATGGTATGATATTCGTTAAAAATTTCTGGATGGATAGCATAATTTGTGCCCAACCCAATAAGCACTAAAACTAGGATATAAAGTACCCACTTTTTTTGAATAAGCTCTTTATAAAATAGCGAAAGAAAGATAAATTGACCGATAAAGTAATAATGAAACAAAAAGATATTATTCATTTTTTTGCCGGCATATACATACATGATTATTTGTATGACGGCTACCAAAATAAGATAACAAGTAAAATAACGATAGGCCTTACCGTTTTTGGTAAAGCCTATAACATATAATACTGCTAGAATAATAGAAACTATTGTAAGCGCATCTGCTATGTAAAGAGAAATGTCTGTCATTCTTAATTCAACGCACTCTTATCATCACACTGCGGCGGGCATGGCTTTACAAAATCCCAAATACTGTTCGTATTTCCTTCTGCAGAATTTAATACTGTTGGTAATAGGTCACGATATACACCGCTTTCGTCTTTTTCGGTACCTACAATAATTAATTTTTCTGTATTCGTGCTAGGGTCTACTCCCAAATAGGCACGTACGCAGGCATCTGAACTGTCTGGTGGATTCCCCATTTCTCTTAACACATCATTTAAATCCTGTACGGGAATCAAAAATGCATTACACTCGTTGTACTTGTTGTAATCTGATTCATCATCACGCCATTGGGTAGTCCACTCAATCGCTGTCTCTAAACTGATTTTTCTGTCTTCTTGACTCATAATAATAAAATTTAAAGGTTAGTTATATCTGTCTGCTTCATCAGTTGAAATGAAACAGCACAGTTGAATTGAATAATTCTTCATAAAAATAGGGAAACCCCGCTAACCTATCCTACTTTCTCACAATTTTTTGAAAATCAGTAGTGTTGACGAATTCTTTAGCAACGTTCCGTTTTCTTCCTGAATGGCCTTTAGTGTAGTACCTGCAACCTGCTTCCCCAACTCCACGCCCCATTGGTCGTAGCTGTAAATATTCCAAACAACACCCTGAACAAACAATTTGTGTTCATAAAGTGCCAAAAGGCTCCCCAGGTTTTTCGGACATAGTTTTTTGATGAGCAAGGTCGTGCTTGGTTTGTTGCCTTCGAAGTGTCTAAAGGGTTCTTTGGTATTTGCTTTCCCTTCCATTAGCGCCTCTGTTTGGGCCAAACAATTGGCTACGAGCTTGGCGTGGTGATCGCCCGTTTTTTGTAACGGTTCAGCAAAACAAATAAAGTCGGTAGGTACCAATTTTGTTCCCTGGTGCAACAACTGAAAGAATGCATGCTGTGCATTGGTTCCGGTAGCACCCCAAACAATATTCCCTGTTTGATAATGTACAGCCTCTCCATTTCTGTCTACGCACTTGCCGTTGCTCTCCATCACAGCTTGTTGTAGATATGGCACTAATTTATGCAGCGCTTCAGCATACGGAATTACGGCTTCGGTTTCACACCTAAAAAAGTTATTGTACCACACTGAGATAAGTGCGAGTGCCACAGGAATATTTTCTGAAAACGGCGCCGATTGAAAATGCTGGTCCATTTCATGTGCTCCTTTCAGCAATTCCTCAAAATGGTCGTAACCAACCGCACAACAAATAGATAGTCCGACGGCACTCCATAACGAAAATCGTCCGCCTACCCAATCCCACATTGGGAATATATGCGATTCGGAAATTCCAAAATTTTGTACTTCTTCTAAGTTAGCAGAAACGGCCACAAAATGCTGTTTGATAGCTGCTTCATCTGCTGTTGAAAGAAACCATTTTTTTATAGTATCGGCATTGGTACGGGTCTCTTGGGTCGAAAAAGATTTTGAAACAATGATAAACAGGGTGGTTTCTGGGTCTAGACTATTTAAAATTCCTGAAACATGGTCACCATCAATATTCGAAATAAACCGAACCTCTAAATGAGTTTTATAATGTGAAAGTGCATCGCAAACCATACTGGGTCCTAAATGACTTCCGCCAATACCCACATTTACGACGGTTTTAATTGGCTTGCCAGTATGTCCTTTCCAGTTGCCTTGAATGATGTCGTTAGAAAAATGCTTCATCTTTTCTAACGCTTGAACTACTTCGGGTTTTCTATTTGAAAAATCACGAAGGGCGGTGTGCAGCACCGCTCGGTTTTCGGTTTCATTAATAGTTTCACCTTCAAATTGAGCCGAAATTGCTTGTTCTAATTGTACTTCTGAAGCTAATTGTAATAATAATTCACGTGTTTTGGAATTGATTCTATTTTTTGAAATATCTACAAAAAAATCATTCCATTCAATACTGAAATCGGTTGCTCGATTGGGATCGTTGGCAAACAAATTTAGTAGGTGCGTTTCTTTAATTTCTTCAAAATGAAGTTGCAATGCCTGCCACGCTTTGGTGGTAGTCGGATTTATTTTTGGCATCGATGGCATACAGATGTGAATTTATGTTACGAAATTAGAAATTCGAAGTCAATAGACATACAATTTAGCCTGTTTTTATTTTTTGCTGATAATAGGCCATTAATCCGTCCATGGGTCGCTGAATAATCGTTCCCAATTGCAACCCTTTTTCATTTAAAACAGTTCTAATAATCTGCTTGCTGAAATGTGCAATGCTCCCAATAAAATGTATGGGGACGTTTGGTGCTTCTGAAAACGATTGTACCCTACAGTTCACAAATAAACGGATTCCCTTGTCAACCAATTTTAGTAAATATGGCTCTGTGATCTCTTTACTGAATATAAACTGTGCGAAGGAAGCTAAGTACGCATTTGGGTTTGCCCCTTTATACACGTTCATTTTGATATCGTCCGGATTCAAATTGAAAGCGGTTTCAAATGCTGTGGCGACATGCGCAGGCATTCTTTTGTAGAAATAGTCTCGCAGCAGCTCTTTTCCGAAGTAATTACCGCTTGCTTCATCCATAATACTGTATCCCAAGGCTGGAATGGGCGCATGAATGTGCTCCCCATCAAAATAACAACTGTTAGAACCAGTTCCCAAAATACATACAATTCCGGGTGCTGTAGTTACCGCATACACAGCAGCGGCTAGATCTTCTTGAACGGTTACCGTTGCCTTCGGAAAGAGATCATCTAACTCGTTTCTTAATTTATTACGCGGCGTAATGGTACCGCAGCCAGCCCCGTAAAAATCTAGTGTTTCAACTGTATTAAAAACGGTCTTTAATTCAGCATTCGCTTCAATTCGATGTTTTATTTCTTCGGAAGAAAGTACCGTCGGGTTAAGGCCTAATGTCTGGGTTTTAAGCACCAACTTACCTGTGGTGTCTAAAAGCACCCAATCACATTTTGTAGAACCTCCGTCTGTAAATAATACCATATTATAAACTTGCCGCGTGTATTGTAAGTTCAACTAATTTCGCTGAATATGCGTATTCGTTGTCATACCAAGCAATTAACTTAAAAAAGTTGTCGTTAAGGGCAATTCCTGCTTCGGCATCAAAATTACAGGTATGCGGATTGCTAACAAAATCTTGTGAAACTACAGCAGCTTCGGTATAGCTTACGATGCCTTTGTATTCGCCTGTTGATGCGTCTTTAAATAACTTTTTAATTTCATCGTAAGTGGCCGCCTTTTCTGTGCGTACGGTCAAATCGACTACCGAAACATCTACCGTAGGCACTCTAAACGCCATGCCCGTTAATTTTTCTTCCAGTGCAGGTATTACCTTAGTCACGGCTACAGCAGCTCCCGTCGTGGTAGGGATGATATTTGCCAAGCCACTTCGTCCCAATCTGTAATTTTTCTTTGAAGGTTGGTCTACTGTGCTCTGTGTTGCGGTCACCGAATGCACCGTTGTCATCAAGCCTTCTACAATCCCCAAGTTATCATGGATAATTTTAGCCAAAGGCGCAAGGCAGTTGGTAGTACATGAGGCATTTGAAATGATAGTATCGCTTGCTTTTAATTCGTTGTGATTCACGCCCATCACAAACATCGGTGCTGTTTTTGATGGTGCCGAAATGACCACTTTTTTTGCTCCCGCGTCAATATGGGCTTGCGCCGATTCTTTTTCTTTAAAGATTCCTGTACAGTCTAGAACAATAGAGGCTTCCACCTGATCCCATTGTAAATTCTCGGGATTTCGTTCGTTGGTCACTCTAATGGAACGTCCGTTTACGATTAGATCGCTATTCTTCACTTCTATGGTTCCTGGAAATCTACCGTGTACCGAATCGTATTCTAGCAAATAGGCCAAGTGGTCGATTTCTAACAAATCATTTACGGCCACTACTTCAACAGAAGGATTCTGTGAAGCGATTCTAAATGCCAATCTTCCTATTCTTCCAAAACCGTTTATTGCAATTTTTGTTTTCATATGTTTATGCCGAAACATCGGCTGTCATTTTTATTGTTATTATGTTTATACAGAAGTAATATCTGCTACTCGAATCAAATCTAAATCGATATGATTGTCTCCTTTAATACTTTCAGCAAAAGGTACTTGAACGATTTTATTATGCATAATTCCCACCATGATGTCACGTTTGCCGTCTAACAGTGCATCTACAGCACTCACACCCAACCTGCTAGCCAAAACCCTATCATAACAACTAGGTGAACCGCCTCGTTGTATATGGCCCAATACCGTAACTTTCACTTCGTATTCCTGTAAATTTTCACGTATATAGTCTGCCAAACCCAAAATATTCTTACCAATTTGGTCACCTTCAGCCACCACGACAATGCTCGACGATTTCCCTGCTTTCTTACTTCGCTTTAAAGAAGCAACCAACCGATCGCGTCCCATATCCTGTTCAGGAATCAGAATTTCTTCAGCTCCAGCACCAATTCCGGCATTTAAGGCAATATCGCCCGCATCACGACCCATCACTTCAACCAAAAACAGTCGATTGTGTGAGTTGGCGGTATCCCTAATTTTATCGATGGCTTCTACTACGGTATTCAACGCAGTGTCATAGCCAATGGTGAAATCGGTGCCATTGATATCATTATCTATGGTTCCTGGCATGCCCACAATCGGGAAATCATGTTCTTCATTAAAAACAATGGCTCCCGCAAAAGTTCCGTCACCTCCTATTGCTACAAGTGCATCAATATTTTCTTTTTGTAAGTTTTCATAGGCTTGTTGCCTGCCTTCTTTGGTGCGAAAACGTTGTGACCGTGCCGATTTCAGAAAGGTTCCACCACGATTGATGATGTTTTTTACAGAACGTGCATTGAGTGGCGTAAAGTCGCCTTCAATCAACCCTTCATATCCTCTATAAACTCCCACACACTCTAAGTTGTGATATGAACTGGTTCGCACGACGGCCCGTATGGCAGCATTCATGCCGGGAGCGTCACCTCCACTGGTGAGCACTGCTATTTTTTTTATGATTGGGTTCATATGCTGTAAAGCTAAAATTAAAATTCAAAAAAAAGGAGCATTAAGCAAACTATAACTATAAGAAATCTGGGGTCTAAACAAAAAATACGTGTAAATACGTATAGGAAATTTTAATCAATTGACTTAATTTAGCTATTGAATTAGTGAATTGCAACAGTGAATTCTTTTTGTGGGGATAAAAAGAGGTCCTGTAGCAACTATAAATTTACTAAGTTAGGTTTGTTATGAGCGTCTCAATTTTGGGACGCTTTTTTTTATCCCTTACCCAACCTATTTCTGAAGTACCATAACTTCTATAGAAGAATCGTTAAACACTTTATGTGTTTGCTTGCTGAAATCACCTTCCTTGGCGTAAAAGATATTTTCCACAAAGGCCTGCGGATTGATATCAATATATGGAAACCACGTACTCTGTACCTGCACCTGAATTTTATGTCCCTTTTTGAAGGTATGGTGTACGTCTTGCAGTTTTATGGTTACATCAGTCTTTTTATTAGGTACAAACGCTTCTGGTTTGCTAAAACTATTGCGGTAGCGGCCTCGAAGTACTTCACTGCGTACCATCATGTGGTAATTGCTCATTTTAAGATGGTCTTGGGTCTCTTGGGTGTTTTGTGCATCTGGAGGAAACACATCGATTACTTTCACCACCCAATCTGCATCGGTACCAGTAGTAGCCACCTTTAGTTTTGCCATGATATCTCCAGCTAAAGTCATGTCTTCAGAAAGGACAGGTGTTTCAAAAACCAGAACATCGGGTCTTCTAGCAGCGAAACGCTGGTCGTCTGTCATGAACTTTCTTGGAGTGAACACCATTTTTATGTCTTCAGTGTACGGTACCGGTTTTTTTGGGTCGCTTACAAATTCTTCAAAGGTGTAGCTCTTTTCAGCGCGGTCGTTAAGACGTTGGTCATTTTGCAACCAAAATGTTTTCTTAGCCGTGTTTTTCGGAGGCCATTCGGTATACTCTTTCCATTCTAAAGATCCAGAATCGAACATATAGGCTTCGGGTAATTTAGGTTTTCCGCTTCCGTCGCCTTTCAGAAAATGTTCAAAAAATTTGGTTTCAATATCCTGCTGATAATTCACTGAAATGTCGTCTCCAAAATACACATTACCAATGGCCTGACGTTTCTTGGTTCGCGCCCAGTCGCCGTGGCTCCACGGACCAAAAACAACCGTATTGTAATTGTTGCTATTTTCTTCAATCTTTTCGTAAGTTTCGAACGGACCGTAGAGGTCTTCCGCATCAAAGAGTCCGCCCACAACCATTACCGCAGGCTTAATATTTTTTAAATGTTGAATGATCCCTCTCCGTTGCCAAAATTCGTCATAATCTGGATGCTCTTTCAACTGTTGCCAAAACACATTGTCTTCTTTGTAATATTCATCGAGGTTCGACAAGGGGCCCGCGTCTAGAAAGAATTGGTATTGGTCTTCGGTTCCCAAATCGGGAAAATCGTACCACGCTTCATTTGTGGGCTTTGTTTTTTCATATCCGAACACAGAAGTAGCCCTCCAGTAGCTCAACAGATACGCTCCATTATGGTGAAAATCGTCAAAGTAAAAATCGCCAATACACGCTTGGGGTGACGAAGCCTTCAGTGCCGGATGGGCATCGAGTAATGAATACGTTGCATAAAATCCAGGATAAGAAATACCCCACGTACCTACGTTACCGTTATTGTTTGGGACGTTTTTCACCAACCAATCGATGGTATCGTAAGTATCACTAGCTTCATCAAACTGATCTCCAGTTTTATTGGGAATATAAGCTCGCATATTGTCATACGTACCTTCACTCATCCATCGACCACGAACATCTTGGTATACCACAATGTAGCCGTCTTTCATCATAAACTCATTGGGTGCAATTTTAGAAGCAAACTGATCTTCGCCATACGGCCTGCAACTATAGGGCGTTCGTTTTAGAAGCATCGGGTACGACTTAGAAGTATCTTTCGGACTATAAATAGCCGTAAAAAGTCTGGTACCATCACGCATGGTGATATAGGTTTCAGTTTTATTGTAATTGTCTTTAACATAGGTTTCCTCCTGCGCACAAGCAACTGCAATTACAAAAAGCGCAATAAATACTGATAGTTTATGTACCATAATTTCTTTTATTTAGGTTCTTCGCCTTTAAAGTTTTTCACTCCTTCTTGCAACCAATACAAATACTCATCTGCGTCTGGCGTATACCCTACAGGTTTATTCAGCAAGTTATAATCGGCGTCCATCAAGATGTAGTAAGGTTGTGAGTTATTCTGAAAGTTTACTGTTTGAAAGGTAGCCCATTTATCACCCACTGTTTTAATGGGTTTGGTGTCTCCGGAAGGCTTTAAAAAATTGAAACGATCTTCTTTAGGTAATTCTTTTCTGTCGTCTACGTATAATGAAATAAGCACGTATTCTTCGTTTATCGTACTGAAGATATCTTCCCTACTCCAAACTTGCTCTTCCATTTTACGGCAGTTTACACAGGCCCAACCCGTAAAATCGACCATAATTGGTTTTCCTGATGCTTTAGCAGCAGCAACACCTTCATCAAAGTCTTTGTAGGCTTCTAACCCTAGCGGTGCCTCTGTGTCTTTATCGTATAAGCTATAAAACAACGGGGGAGGGAAACCACTTAATAGCTTTAAGTTGGCGTAGCTAGAATTGGTAAGTCCAGGAATTAAGTATAACATAAAAGCAAACGACAATACCCCAACTAGGATATTCCCCATGGGAGGTCTTCGCTTTGGACCATCGTGCGGAAAACGTATCAATCCGAATAAATACAATACCATACCGAGGGCACACAATATCCAAATAGCAATAAATATTTCACGCTTTAGCAATCCCCAATGCTCTACCAAGTCTGCATTCGATAAAAATTTAAACGCCAAGCCCAATTCAATAAAACCTAAAACCACTTTCACCGTATTTAGCCAACCACCACTTCTGGGCAATGAATTCAACCAATTTGGGAACAAAGCAAATAGTGCGAAAGGCAAGGCCAAGGCCAAGCCAAAACCACTCATCCCCATAGTTAACTGCCATGCGCCGCCGTCGCTAGTGAGTGAACCTCCCAAGAGAGACCCTAATATCGGACCCGTACATGAAAACGAAACGATGGCAAGCGTGAGGGCCATAAAGAAAATACCTACGAAACCTCCAATACTATTCGCTTTACTGTCCATTTTAGCACTCCAAGCCTGTGGTAACGTAATCTCATAATAGCCAAAGAACGAAAATGCGAAAACGACGAAAATGACGAAGAAGATAATATTCAGTGTTACATTGGTTGAAATGTTATTTAAAATTTCAGGGTCTAATGAATCTAACAGGTGAAAAGGAATGCTCAACAATACGTAGATTAAAAAGATAAACAAACCGTAAAGTATGGCATTGGCTAACCCGTTTTGCCGATTTTTAGCACTTTTGGTAAAAAAGGAAACCGTAAGCGGGATCATTGGGAATACACAAGGAGTTAGCAAAGCGATGAGACCGCCAACAAAACCGAGTAAGAAAATAGTCAGAAAACTTTTTTCTGAACTTTCGCTCTCATCTTTAAACACATCAGTACCTTTCACATCGATGGTAAGTGCAGCCGACTTCTCTAAATCTTCTTCGGTAATTTCGGCATTCGATTTTTGGGCGGTTCCAGAAGCTAGATCTAGCTCAAAGGTCTTCGTATCTGGCGGTAGGCATTTTTCATCGTCACACACAGAATAATATACCTCTACAATAATCTTTAAACCGTCCGGATTTACAACTTTGATAGGCTGTATAAACATTGCCTTATCTTCAAAGTACTTCACATCAATCTCAAAGACGGGATCGAATAAAACCGGAACGTCTGGTTCTTGGGTATCACCTACTAACGTATAGGTTTCTGGGGTGTTGTTATAAGTGATTTCGGTACGGATAGGACCTTCAAACTCCTCACCAAATTGGGTTTGGCTATACAGGTGCCAGCCCTCATCGATGGTAGCCTGCAATAATACATTATATTCTGTATCTGATTGTTTGTCGAGGCTGACCTTCCATTTAACGGGATCAAATATACCGTCGTCCTGAGCCAAAAGAGTGGTAAACGAAAATAGTAAAAAAACAGTGGTGATTAAAAAATGCTTCATTGTTCGGTTGTTATTTTAAGTAGCTGCGTCGTGCTTTTAGTTATTCTAAAACGTTCATCGGCACGATATCCGATTACCCACACAATTTTATTGTTGCTAAAGAGTAACCAGACCTTTTGTTTGGCTACCAAAGATAACTTTTCATCTTTAAAAAACTTGCTGAGTTTCTTTTTTCCTTGCATTCCAAAAGGCTGAAACACATCCCCTTTTTGCCATTTCCGAAGTGTAAGTGGGTAGGTGAGTAAATCTGCATCTACGTAGACCGTACTGTTTTCAATATTCCCTATTTTCTTGGTAGGAATAAAACGTAGATGGATGGGATTGTTGATTTCTTTTTCGTTTTTTTTTATAAAAAATTCCTGTTGGGTTACATTTTCGGCAATTTCAGTGAGTAAAAGCTCATTTCTGTTCCGAAGAAGACGATGCGTAGTCGATAAAACTTCCTTTCCTGATTGTGCATGTAACAGACCAAAAATATCGTCCCAAGCGGTAAAACCGAATGGATATAACAATTCATACAAAAGCGTTTTGTTATTGGGTAATTCTGAAATTTTATCGACATCAATACGATATCCCTCAGGTATTTCTGTAACTACCAAATTATAAATCAGCGCCATATAATCATCAATCAATGCTTGGCTGTTCTGCAAGTACTGCTGCGTTTTCTGAAAATTCTGAAGGGTTTGTTCTGAAACTTCCTTAAACTTTGGCAGCACTTCTAACCGCAACTTATTACGCAAATAGGCTGTTTTTGCATTGCTGCTATCTTCTCGCCAATACAATTGTTGCTTTTTAGCATAGCGTTCAATTTCTTCTCTTGAAAAAGCTAACATAGGTCGAACAACAGCTTCATTTTGTTCTGGAATACCTGTCAACCCCCTTAAACCAGTTCCCCTTGAGAGATTGATAAAGAATGTTTCCATGGCATCATCGGCATGATGGGCTGTTATTACATAATCATATTCATGTTCTCGTCGCAATTCATCAAACCAAGCATATCGTAATTCTCGAGCCGCCATTTGGGTTGAAAGCTTATGTTCTTCAGCAAATTTTTGGGTATCGAATTTTTCCAAATAAAAAGGAACCCCAAGCTGTTCAGCTAACTTTTCAACAAAAAGGGCATCTTCATCGCTTTCAGTTCCGCGCAGCGAAAAATTACAATGTGCCAATGCAATCGTATATTCTAGTTTTTTCAGCACATACGTAAGCACCACACTGTCTAGCCCACCGCTACAAGCAATGAGCAGTTTTGCATCTTTTATAAAGGGAAAATGCGTTTCGAGATGTGTTTTAAAGGAAGTTTCCATAGTGCTAGATAGCGCCAGCTAAAATACCTAAAACCACAGCAATACCAAAGCTTAACATAGTACCAATAAGCACGTATTCGGTTTTAAGGGTGTCGGTATCTTTATAACGCAACACCGATTTTGCAGCTATTAAGAACCCTACAGCCTGGTATTGGCCAATTAAGATAAAGGTTAATGCCAAGGTGCGCTCTAGAATACCAATGAGTTTTCCCGCATTGGGTAGCTCGTCTGCGCCGTCTAAAATTTCGGCTTTTTCTCGTGCTGCAATGGCTACATCAATCTGTGATGACCGAAACACTTCTTTGATGATGATGTTTGCAGGTTTTAAGCAACACAAATAAGCGATGGCGATGGCAATTTGCGTTGTAGAAAATGGGTTTTCCCACAAAGGTGCCAGTCCGTGATGTTTAGAAAAAACCCACGAAACTCCTACTAGTACAGCCAAATGTAAGAGCTGGTCTGCAAAAAAGGCGTATTTCCAAAATGATTTATGTGCAGTAACTTTTGCTTTAAAGCCGTCGATGATATAATGCAAGATCGCGATAATGCCGGCGCCCACGAAAAATTCAATCTGAAAAGAAAGCAGCCAAGAACACACAAAAACAATGAGGATATGTAAAGGCAGCAACCTACTTTTAAAACCCAATTTGTTTTTTTGGTATGCCATGGCACTGGTCTGAAAAAAGTAATCTGCCAGTACGTGGGCCAAAAATTGAAGTAACAAAAATTGTTCAAATGGCATGTTTATGAGTTTAAGGATTCATGAAAATAGGTGACCGCTGTTTCTATCGCATTCCAGCCAACGTTGGTGGAGTGTCTATTCACAACAGACTGGTCTATGCCGAGTTTTTTTGAAATAGCTTCTTCGTTGTGTCCTAACAACTTAAGGTACACCACTTCGCATTGTCGCTGCGTAGCTTTGGTAAATAGTACGTCTAACAACTCCAACATGGCCGTCCACTTTTTGTTCATTGCTTCATCTTTTGAAGCAAAAAACAGGGTGTTTTTTATAACAATTCGCTCTTTATCGTGGGTAGATTTGGTATTTATGGTTCGTCCCGAAAGATAAATAGCCTCCCCGTCTACAATCCCTTTTTCGGGTTGATAACGTTCTAGGGGCCCATACCCTATGGCCAAACGGATACCGTACTCTTTAAATAATTTTGCACGATGTTTATGTGCTTTAAGGGTTTCTGCGGAAATAGGAATGGTTTTCACAAAACTCTTCATCGCCAAGCACAATTGGAGTGCCCGTCCTGTTTCAGGAACAACACATTCTATATAATCACCTTTTAGAACACGCCCAAATACATTAAAATGTAGCTTCAAATCTGCCAAGAGCTTCGCCAATTGCTTTTCTAGCTCACTTTTATCCTGGGCTGTTAAGCTGCTTGATGAAATTATATCTCCTGAAATAACCGAATAGTTCATGGATTCATTTTTTACAAATATACAAATTTATGTTGCCTAGAGTGCATAAAGTATATTTATGTTGTCTAGAGTGCATAAAATTCGTTTATGTTGTCTAGAGCACATAAGTGCAAATACCCAATTATAGAAAGCTGCGGCTTCGATACAATTTCGATACATATCGAAATCACTCAGCCGCTAAATATCATTCCCCAAAGTTACTCTAATACGCTTCGCATCGCTTTTGCTTTTAGGAGGCATTCTTCGTATTCAGACTCTACTACCGATTTTGCCGTAATGGCACCGCCTACCGAAAAACTAACATATTTTTTGGCTTCATTGTAAAGAATACTACGTATCACCACGTTAAAATCGAAGTCGCCAGAAGGTGTAAAATAACCTACTGCACCACTATATACGCCTCTTTTGGTGTCTTCAAGTGCTTCAATAATTTTCATGGCGCTCACCTTGGGAGCTCCCGTCATACTGCCCATGGGATAGGTATTTCTAATGATTTGCACAGGTGAGAACTCAGGGTCTGCTTCGCACCGAATGGTAGAGATCATTTGGTGCACTTGGTCGAAGGTGTATATTTTACAGAGTTCTTCTACTTGAACCGTTCCTTTTTGGGCAATACGCGATAAATCATTACGCACCAAATCTGTAATCATGATATTTTCGCTACGCTCTTTGGGGTCGTTGGCTAATTGTTCTACCATATTAGCATCTTCCAAGGCATCATCAAGACGTTTGGCCGTACCTTTAATGGGTTGTGAAACAATAGTATTTCCTGCTTTTTGGAGGTAGCGCTCGGGAGAGGCCGACAATACATACTGATGGTCTAACTTTAAGAAGGTGGCAAACGGGGGTCTGGAAATAGTATTTAAGGCTTCAAAAACAGCCAACGGATGGATGCTGGTGTCTTCGGCATAAAATTCTTGGCAAAAATTGGCTTCATAAATATCGCCCCGTTCAATATGGTGTAACATTTCCGTTACTTTTTCTGCGTAACTATCTTTAGAGGTGCGCAATTTTATTTTAATGGGGTCAGGTGTGGTAGCTTCGGAAAGTGGCGTATTCTGAATGTCTTGCCAATCACTTTCACATTCGTCAGAAACCATATTCAGATAGCGCATTTCCACACTATCTTCAGAAAAAAGAAAGATTTTCTTCGGTTGAAAAAAATACAAATCCGGAAATTCGAGTCCGTCAAAATTTTTAGAGCTCAACCGTTCCACATCGTTTTTTAGGTCGTAGCTCAAATAGCCAAACAGCCAATCGTAGGTCACCGTTTGGTATTCATCTAACTTTTCAAAAGCACGGTAGACATCGGTCTTTATCGCGGTAAAGGCATCTACAGCTAAAATCGCCTGATATTTTGAATGTTTTTGAAAGTGCGCGTTGCTATCTAACCAGGCTATTTCTTCAAATTGACTAGCCCATATAAGCAGTTGTTGCTTTAATTGAGGAGTTAACTTGCAAGATTTATAGATTTTTGAGCGCATATGGAGTGGAAAGATATTGAAAACAAAAAACCATTCCTAACAAATAGAAATGGTTTTTATGTTCACTATACGATGTTCTTTTAAACGTGCAAAGGTCTATTTGCCGTTGCAGCCAAAGCCGCTTCTTTCACAGCTTCTGCATAGGTTGGGTGTGCGTGACTTATTCTGGCAATATCTTCTGCGCTCGCACGGAACTCCATCGCTACCACCATTTCTGCAATAAGGTCTGCAACTCGGGCTCCTACCATGTGCACGCCAAGTACCTCGTCTGTTTTAGCATCGCTCAATATTTTAACGAAACCATCGGTATCACCACTTGCACGGCTACGGCCTAAGGCACGCATGGGGAATTGCCCCGATTTATAATCTACCTTCGCTTCTTTTAAAGCTTCTTCGGTTTGCCCTACGCTCGCAACTTCTGGCCACGTATAAACCACCCCAGGAATCAGGTTATAATCGATATGTGGCTTTTGGCCCGCTAAAATTTCAGCAACCAACACGCCTTCCTCTTCCGCTTTATGAGCTAGCATGGCACCGCGAATTACATCGCCAATGGCATATATATTTTTCACATTGGTCTGAAGATGGTCGTTCACGTCTATTTGTCCGCGCTCATTAACTTTCACACCAGCATTTTCCGCTTTTAGTCCGTCAGTATAAGGTCTTCGGCCTACAGAAACCAAGCAATAATCACCCGTAAAGGTTACTTCTTTATCCTTTTTATCGGTCGCGGTTACTGTGATTTCATCTCCATTTCGTTCTACTGCGGAAACTTTATGCGAAACGTAAAATTTCACCCCTTGTTTTTTCATCACTTTCATGAGTTCTTTACTCTGGGCGCCATCCATGGTTGGGATAATACGATCCATATACTCTACTACGGAAACATCGGCACCTAGGCGCTTGTACACTTGGCCAAGTTCGAGACCAATCACTCCGCCACCAATCACGATCATGTGTTTTGGCACTTCCGAAAGGCTCAAGGCCTCGGTTGATGTGATGATGCGTTCTTTGTCGATTGAAATAAACGGCAAGGTAGCGGGCTTGCTACCGGTAGCAATGATAGTATTTGTTGCTTCAATGGTTTCGGTTTTATCTCCTTCGATGGTAATATGTGTGGCATCTTTAAACGAGCCCATACCGGTAAATACGTCGATTTTATTTTTGTTCATCAAAAAATCGATGCCTTTGGTGGTTTGGTCTACCACTCCGGCTTTGCGTTCGATCATTTTCTGGAAATTCAATTTCACCTCACCTGGAATGTCAATTCCGTGCTCTTCAAAGTGCTCCATGGCATCTTCGTAGTGATGTGACGAATCTAGCAACGCTTTACTCGGGATACAACCCACATTTAAGCAGGTACCCCCTAAGGTGTTGTACTTCTCGATTATTGCGGTTTTCATACCCAATTGGGCACAACGAATTGCGGCCACATAGCCTCCAGGACCCGAACCGATTATGGCAACATCATATTTTGACATAGTGTGTGTTTTTGAATGCGAGTGCAAAGGTACAATACACTTCTCCGATTTAAAAGTTTAGGGTTTAAAAGTTTGAGGGATATTGCACTTCGACGGCACTTCGACAGCACTTCGACTGCGCTCAGTGTGACAGCTCAGTGTGACAGCTCAGTGTGACAGGTGATGGGTGCTAGATGGTGGAAGATGGGTGCTAGATGCTGGATGCTGGAAGCTGGATGCTGGATGCTGGGTGCTGGAAGTTGTAAGTAGTGAAAGGTAAAAAGCGAAAGTAGATGAGTTATCTCACTAGCTTTCCATTCCTGGGAAGGCTAACATTTGTCCCATACCCGCAGTAAACAGCCAATTTCCGTAGAGGGCGTGCTCAATGGTTACCAACGTCGTACTCTTAAATTTAAGATAGGTAATCCCAAACAGGAGTCCGCCCAAAAACGTAAGCACCAACACCAAGGTATTTCTAAAGAACAAGTGAGCCAAAGAAAATACAATGGCGTTCATAAAAACCATAAGGCGTTTGTTATTAAACAAATCTGTATATCGTTCAAAAAAGAAGGTACGATAAATAAGTTCTTGCGGCCATACCGAAAGCAGCGTATAAACAAGCACAATTCCCAAAAATAGAAGCAAGTTGGTACGTGGTACGAAAAACAGTGCCTCTTTGTCTACCAAATAGACATAAGTTGTAGTTAATACAATGATACACAAAAATAGCAAGGCAGTTCGTTTCCAGAATAGTCCCCACGGGATATCTTTCTTAATTTGAAAACGGATATTTTCACTACGGAGCAATACCACCACTACATATACAAATCCGATGAGTACAAGTCCGACCTTTGCCCAGGAATTATAAGGTATTGCCAAACTGATGGGCAACAACATAAAGAGTATGAAAAATTCGATAAGACGGTATCGGGCAGAAGTTGGCATGTAGCTAAGATACTTAAATTGGGATGGTATTTCCGAAGGAACCGTTTGAAACACCAATTTAAATTTGAAGCTATCACAAGAATTACAACCTAATTTCAAGAAATTAAACCGCTCCTTATTTCAACTATAGTGAAACTGCGAGCGGTTTTTACCAAATTCTGCGTAGTAGGTAAGTGTATTATTCTTTGTTTTTAAGCAGGCTTTTTATTTCAGCCAGTTCTTTCTTTAATTGTGCGATTTCAGTTTTTTGGTTTTCGATTTGTTCGTGGGCTTCGATGGTATAAATAAAAAGTTCTTCTATTTTTTCTAGGTTGGTCACTGCAACTTCAGAAAGGTTAATGTTCATATTATTTTCCTTCACTTCTTTAAAAGACTTCACCCCTGGGAGATGGCCGTTATTTTGGATAAATTCTTTTGCTTCGGGTAGCGGAAGGAATTGATATTCAGGGTTTATTTCAGAATAGGCATCAAAATACTTTTCAAAAACATAATCTGGATAGGTAGTGGTATCGGTAATTATATCACCATTCACGTTAATATTTCCAACCACAGACATGACCGTAGTTCCTGTTAAATCAATTTCTACCACACTTGTACCTGCGCCCAAAAACCGAAAAGAGTCGTCGGCATCGTTATATTGTAAGCCAAAGTTTGAAAACCCCGTAGAATGCGCAAATACCATTCTATTCGCATTCGAAATTCCTGAATCAAACATGTAGAACATCGCAGGCGGAGTACCAGAAGTAGCCGGAAAGGTAATACTGGTCTGGTCACTTACAAAGGCAATATCGTCACCAGCATTTGCAAGATTAACAATGGTTCCCGTTCGTGACCAATAAGAGGGTGAAGGGGCATCTATCCAACTCATATTACCTGCCCCATCTGTTTGCATAATTTGATTGGCTGTACCTCTTGAAGCTGGAAAAGTATAGGTATCTCCTACAACTGTACCAACGGCAAGATTTCCTAGAAAATACCCCGCATAACTTCCAGCTTTCAGCACTTCAGAATATACGCCATAATGGAAGCCACCCGCGTTCGAATCAATGGAATTATATGAACCGTACTTAATGCCCGTTCCAGCACCATTAATTGAAGTATAATTTCCATATTGAGTGCCATTTCCAGAATTTGTTATTAGCAACCGTTCGCCATACATATCGCCAGAACCATTGCCACCGAGCTGTGTAAACGTGCCATATTTTGTGCCGCTGCCATTTCCTCCTAGTAAATTATACACACCGTATTTTGAACCACTACCATTGCCATTAACAGCCGAAAAAACACCCATATGAGTTCCATTCCCGGAACTGTAAAACTCATTAAAAAGTCCGTATTGCGCGTTTGAAGTTGCATTGTTTAAAAAATAGTTTTTCAATCCGTATTGTGTGCCACTACCAGTTCCTGTAAAGCGATTATTAACCCCTAGATGGATTCCAGCACCATTTCCGGATAATTGGTTGTCTACACCCGTATGATCTCCGTCGTTAGTGTTTGTTATTGCATTGTATGTTGCTGTTTGATTACCAGTACCAGCTCCTTCCAATCTCGCCCAATTTCCATAATGCGTTCCGCTACCAGTACCTCTCAACACATTATAAGAACCATAATGCAACCCGTTGCCACTATTGTCAATTACGTTGATGGTACCCAATTGAGCTCCGCTCCCAGAACCCGACAACTGAATCTCGGTTCCATTATGAGTTCCCGAACCTGAACCCTCTAATCTAATAAATTCTCCGTAGTGCGTGTTGTTTCCAGTATTAGCTATGGTAACTCTATTTCCTATCTGAATACCTGTTCCTGCACCTTCCAATCTTGTCCAATTTCCGAAGTGTGTTCCGCTGCCCGTGCCGCTTAGTGTTGAATACGTACCATAGTGCAAACCGTTTCCGGAATTAATCATCTCATTCACCAAGCCATAGTGATTGCCTGATCCTGATCCTAGAAATCGATTTCTACTTCCCATTCGGTCGTTTGCATTATTGCCTTCAAATAGGCTGTATACCCCTGTTTTAGATCCGTTTGAAAGGGCTCCAAACTGATTTACAACACCAGTTTTTTCTCCTGTATTAGTTCCGCCTAGAAAATTATTGATCGCCGTATGTACTCCAGTGCCAGAATTATTAATACTGGTTGAAACTCCAAACTGGTTTCCTGAACCAGAGCCTAAAAGAACAGTATTGATGCCTCGATGCAGACCCGTACCATTACCACTAAGTTGGTTTAAAACTGCAGTATGTTGACCATTACCGGTATTAGTTATGTTATTGTAGGTTCCCACCTGTGAGCCTGAACCACTACCTGACAAAACGTTTAATACTCCTTGATGACTGCCAGATCCTGAATTAGATATGTTGTTAAAAGTACCGCGACGTATGGCATTATCTGTTCCGCTTAAAACCACATTCACTCCTCCTTGAGCTACATCACTCTCAATATCTAATGGAAAATCTGCCGTACTCTTACCTATTGCCACATTTCCCATAGTAAACTGATCGTCATTGATATCGTCTGGAGCATTTGTTGAACCTTCTTCATAAAAATCGTGATCTCCTGCGCTGGAGGAAGTTGATAAACGTTCCCATACAGTTCCGTTAAAATAATAATATCCCGCGCCAGTTCCTCCAACAGTTGCTACATTGGTATTGTATATAAGCAACCCTGTAGCAGCCGTATTCACTCCGTCGAGCATCGTATCTGAAACATCAGCTAGTGAAACTTGGGGAATCAAAATGCCTTTGTCTGTGGCTTCAATATCCAAAACAGCCGAAGCATCTGGAGTAATAGTACCGATACCTACTTGTGTGTGTACTTTTGAAAAGATAAAAAGGCTAAAAAGTGCAGCTAACAATATTTTTTTCATGGGTGCTGGAATTAAGTAACTAAGACATTACTAAACTGCTCCTTTTATTTATAAAACACCCTAACCTTATGGGTTAGGATTTAAAAAATAAAGTTTAAATAATTAGTTTTCAGTTGTTTATAATTTCCACTGAAATACTAAAATGATTAAAAAAGTTGCCGTTGATTTGTTGGTTTCTAAAGTAGATTAAATAGATTCTAGCACATATTGGAATGCTTCTTTTCTATTATTCACGCCTAATTTACTATAGGCATTCCGAAGGTGAAATTTTACCGTGCTAACGGTAACAAACAATTCTTCTGCAATGGTGGCATTGGTCTTTCCGGAGACACATAACTTAAAGGTTTCGAATTCCCGTTCGGTAAGCGGGGTGTGAAGTTTATGGTTTAACTCGTCCATGTTTAATGCTACGGAAAGTTCTGACGGACTGCTATGCAGTTCCATAAAACGTTTTTGCAACGCTTCTACCTGAAGGCTCTGCGCTTCCCGTTCGGCCTTTATTTTCTTATTTCTTGTGTAAAATAGCAAAATCAGAATTCCAATCACAGCCAAACTGCTCACAATGATGATTATCAATTCATTTTTTGCCTTTGCAAGTTTGGCACTGTTCAACTCACTTTTAAACGTAAGCTGTTGTATTTCTTTTTCCTTTTTGGCAGTTTCATATTTCGTTTCCAAATCGGCAACGCGAGCTTTCACCTCAACATTACCCAAAGAATCTGAAAGCGCTATGGAGGCGTTTCGGTAGTCTAAGGCTTCAGCTGTCTTTCCTTCTTCTAAAGCAATTTTATACAGAATATCATACGCTTTTTGCTCGCTATTGGCATAACCGTTCTCTGTAGCTCTTACCAACGCCGCCTGTGCGTAATTTTTTGCATTCGCCAATTGTTTTTGTTCTAGTTTTACGGTGGCCATTGCAATCAATGTAGTGATGTGTTCTTCTTGTTCTCCTAAGGTTTTGGCATAATTATGCGCTTCTTTATAATGTGCATATGCACTGTCTAGCTTTTTTTGTTTTAAAAAGATCTTTCCCAAATTACTTTCGGCATAAACCAACATGGTAGGATTCTCAAGGTCTTTGAAAAACGTTCGTGCCTTGTTTAAGTGGTCTATTCCGTTATCGAATTGATTTAAGTCATTATACACCATCGCCAATCGTAAATGGTTCAATGCAATATCTGTAGTGTCTTGAATAACTTCAGACAATTCCAAACTCTTTTTGGTGGTTTCCAGCGCCTTGTCTATTTGCCCTAATTGATAGTACACTCCGCCCAAATTTCCATAGGTTTTACTCAATACATCATTTAGCTTGGGGGCGTCTTTTCCTTCAGCTAACTTCATCACTTTTTGGAAGGCATTTAAGGAAGCTTCATATTCTGCTTTCCCCATAAAAACTAAGCCACGCGTATTGTTGACCATCGCTAATAGAAAATCTGATTTGGTATTGTGGGCAATTTTTTCAGCCTTTTTTAAATACCAAAATGAAGAATCGGCATGGTTTACCTGTCCGTATGCTATTCCTAAATTCAAGTAATAATGCCCTTGTAAAGAATCTTTGGCCTGTTCTAAACGCCCCTTGAAAGAAAGTAGATTGTCTATACCTTCCCTGGGATTTTCAGTAATCATAAAGTCGGTTAGAAGCTGCTCTAATTGTTCATTTGCAGTTTGACCTCTTACTGAAAACGTGACGAGCACAAGGAACGTAATTCGCAGTAAATTTTTAAAATTGACAGTGGGTAGTTTGCAACTCATGGAATGTTAATTACAACGCAAAATCTCTTTAAAGGTACCAAAAAAGTTTAGTTTAAATACAGATCTTACAAACTATAGACCGATGTATTACAGCGCTTAACGAATTATAATCACTTACAATGCAATCGCTTTTGTATTTTTCACCTCTTTGATACTAAATGAACTCGTGGTACTTCCAATATGCTCGATGGGGGTAAGCTTATTCACCATAAAAGTTCTAAAATGATTGATATCACGCACAAGCACTTTCAGCAGGTAATCATAATCGCCACTGACGTGAAAGCACTCCAAAACTTCGGGTAATTGTAACACTGCGTTTTCAAATTTCGAAATATGTGCTTCAGCATGCTTAACTAGTTTGATGTGGCAAAATACCGTAAAACCAACTTTTAGCTTCTCTGTATCCAGCAATGCAACATATTGTTGAATGATTCCATTACGTTCTAACTTCTTAATCCGTTCGTAAACCGCCGTAACCGAAAGGTTCAGCTTCAGGGAGAGTTGCTTATTGGTCTGCTTTGCATCTTGTTGAAGGTAGTTCAGCAATTGGGTGTCTATACGATCTAAATTCATTTTTGAAAAATTTTCTGAAAGATACGGAAAAGCACACGCTATTTAGACTTTTATTCACAATTCAGATATATTTAGAGACATATAAACTGAACAATGGACAGTCTATTGACAATCATTCTAAACTTAGCTACTTTTGATTTAAATATAACTTTCTATGGCAACTAAAAATTTCAAACCAGCAAATAGCATTCAGGATCTTCAATACTTTGGAGAATTTGGAGGGGTGAATCCATCTATTTCAGACTCGTCTACCTACACCTTCCTTTCTGCCAAAACCATGTTCGACACCTTTGAAGGGAACGCAGAAGGTTGTTACCTCTATTCCAGACACTCAACGCCATCTAACCTTTATTTGGGAGAAGCCTTAGCGGCCATGGAAGGTACTGAAACTGCAAATGTGGCAGCCAGTGGGATGGGAGCCATAACCCCCACGATCTTACAATTTTGTCAGGCTGGTGACCATATTGTATCCAGCAGAACGATTTACGGTGGGACTTATGCTTTTCTAAAAAACTTTACACCACGCCTTGGCATTGAAACTTCATTTGTAGACATAACCAAGTTAGATGTGGTTGAAGCTGCCATTACTCCTGAAACTAAAATCATTTTTTGCGAATGTGTGAGCAACCCATTACTGGAGATAGCCGATATTGAAGGATTGGCACGATTGGCTAAAAAACACAAGCTGCAATTGTTGGTAGACAACACCTTCTCACCATTATCGATGTCGCCCGCAAAGTTGGGAGCCGATGTGGTGATGCACAGTTTAACCAAATTTATTAACGGAAGCAGTGACACCATGGGAGGTGTTGTATGTGGGACCCAAGAATTGATAGACACCCTACGAAATGTGAATGACGGAGCCTGTATGTTACTGGGCGCTGCTATGGATAGTCTGCGTGCTGCTTCTATTCTGAAAAATTTACGGACGCTACATATCAGGATGCAACAACACAGTAAGAATGCCCAATTTTTGGCAGAAAAATTTGAAGCTGACGGTTTGCGAACTGTATATCCCGGACTTAAGAGTCATCCTGGGCACGAATTGATGAAGCGCCAAATGAACGAACAGTATGGTTTTGGCGGTATGCTCACTGTTGACGTAGGATCTTTAGATAAGGCCAATGAGTTAATGGAATTGATGCAAGAACGAAATTTGGGATATTTAGCTGTAAGTCTCGGGTTTTATAAAACATTGTTCAGCGCCCCTGGTACCTCAACCTCTTCGGAAATACCCGAAGACGAACAAAAGGAAATGGGACTGACAGATGGACTGATTCGATTCTCCATAGGATTGGATGCCGATATTGAGCGTACCTATAAAATGATGCGACAATGTATGGTTGAAGTGGGAGTTTTGTAGATTATTATTGTTTTAGCAGGGCTTTTATAGATTTAATTTCTTTTTTAAGCGCGTCAATTTCACTTTGCTGAGTTTCAATTACAGCCTGTTGTTCTTTAATGGCTTTGATTGCTATAACCGATAATCCATCATAACTAATTCCTAAATTTCCATGTTCATCTGTTGATACGATCTCAGGAAAATGAGACTGTACCTCTTGTGCCATAGCACCCAACACTTTTTTTTCAGAATTATGCTGACTAATATAATGATATCGATAAAGGTTGATATCGTGAAGCTTATTGGCAACATTCGGTAACGACTCAATGTTTTTTTTAAGTCTTCTGTCTGATGTAATAACATAATTACCTGTGGCCCCTTCAACATAAGCGCGTCTAACTCCATTTTCAGCAAAAGAAAAATGAATTCCCGAATGGTAAATCTTCCAAATGTCGGTACTCGTTGAGCTTTCAAACGCCATCCCTCCCGAAGTACCCGAACCTAAAGTTGACTGTTTTAGATGAATATCTACCAGCGGACTTCCTTCTCTTACGCCAATTCTATCGGTTCCAGCATCTACAAAAAACATGTCGGTTTGACCATCACTTTCAACACGGAAATTTCTATCTAAACCTTGTTCATTGAAAACAAATTGAGTGTTCGCATCCAGATCTACCGAAATAGCTCCATTTTCAGCAACATAAAATCGTCCATCATTCCCATCATCAAAAATAGCTGCTAAGACAGTCGCCGTGGTAGTACCGTCACGCCAAATCATATCTGTTCCCACGTTTGTATTGCCTGCATTGTCTATTTCAAATATATCGAAACCAGTATCTTCAATTATAAAGTTTCCAGAAGCACCGAGATTAAATCTCAGGTCTGATGCCCCCAAAAGGATGCTCGTATCTTGTGATAACGTTCCTCCTAGTTCAATATCGGTTCCATTTAAATTGAGTCCATTTCTGGCACCGAGTACGGGTACAAAACTATCGGTATCTACCCATGATAAGTTTCCGGAACCATCGGTTTGAATAACTTGATTTGCCGCACCCCTTGATGCGGGTAATGTATATGTATTAACAGCGTTAGTTCCAATTGCAACAGCTCCTCTAAAGTACCCTGCAAAGCTTCCTACCTTGGTAACTTCCGAGCGGATACCGTAGTGCGTCCCTCCAGCAGATGCATTTACAATAATATCTACACCCGTCTTATCTCCTGAGCCATTACCAGACAACTGACTCGAAAATCCTCTGTGATCGCCATTTCCTGAATTATTAATTAGAGTTATCGTACCAACTTGTGCTCCGCTACCCGTACCGCCAATGGTATTTACCATACCATAATGAATGCCGGTTCCTGTTCCAAACAAACTATTAAATACACCGAAGTGGTTGGCATCGCCACTATTGCCAATTAAATGATATGCACCATACTGAAACCCAGTTCCAGTACCCGACAATTCGGAATAGGTACCATAATGTTGGCCTGAACCACTTCCTGAGAGCTCTGCAAACATTCCATAATGAATTCCGTTGCCAGAATTTGTGATATCATTTTTAACAGCATACTGCACTCCACCCCCGCTCCCGGTTAATTGGTTTTCTATTCCAAGTTTTTGGCCTGTCCCAGATCCTGACAAACTCGAACGCACTCCGTAGTGATCACCATTTCCTGAATTTGAAATAGAATTATTAATTGCAAAATAATCTCCATCGCCACTACCAAACATTGCAGAAGAGACTCCAATTTGATTCGCATCATTACTGCTTGAAATACTATTGGCGAGTCCGTTCTGTATACCCGTACCCGTTCCGTTCATTATATTTCGCATACCGTAATGTAATCCACTACCGTTACCAGTAAGCTCATTATATATACCATAGTGAACATTATCGCCCGTATTTGATAAGCGATTAAAAATGCCATATTGTGGTCCCGTCCCGGCCCCAGACAATCTATTTTCAACACCATAGTGAAAACCACTGCCAGAGCTTGACAGTTCATTAAGTACCCCGTAGTGGGTTCCAGTTCCTGAACCAAAAATCAGATTGTTTATACCTTGATGCACACCAGAACCCGACCCTAACAAGGTATTAAGCACCCCAAAATGTTCTCCATTTCCAGAATTATTGACATAATTATAGGTACCGCGCATATCTCCAGTACCAGCGCCTGATAGTAAATTGTAAATGCCGTTATGCGCTCCACTTCCTACTCCAGAAAGTAAGTTATATGTTCCAAAGTGAAAACCATTACCTGAGTTAGTGATGGTAGTATAAACTCCCCTACGTTCTGCTCCGTCGGTTCCCATTAGTTGAAGATTTACACCTCGCTCAGATATGTCGCTTTCAATATCCAAAGGATAATCTGCCGTTGTTTTACCTATGGCCACGTTTCCTTGTGTATATATTTCATCGGTAATAGCATCTGGCGGAGTCGTTGTTCCTACTTCAAACCAATCTGCATCTGCACTTGAGTTGGAAGAAGTGGTGAGCCGTTCCCAAACACTGCCATTAAAATAGTAATATCCAGTACCACTCCCGCCTACGGTAACAGCATTTGTATTGTAAATAAGCAACCCAGTGGCAGCAGTATTTGCACCATCGATCATAGTATTTGCTACATTATCCAGGGATATCCTAGGAACCAATACTCCTTTATTTGTTGCCGAAATATCTAATTGGGAAGAAGGTTCAGGAGTAACAGTGCCGATACCTACTTGCGCGAAAAGACCAGAATTGGCCAATATTCCTAAAAAAACTAAAATCTTTCTCATCATGAATTAAATTATGAAAAGAAGATTAAGTGCGTAGTTATGAGGCGATTGCAATGTAATTAAATTTTCCGTAGTGCGAAAGAAGAAATACGCAATTTGTAGTTTATATTCTGTTGTTATTACATCTCGTCAATTCATAAGACCTAGTTTATCTTTGATCAATTTGAGGTCTTTTTGTTGCGCATCGAGTTGTTTTTTTAACTCTCTATTTTCTTGGGAAAGTTGCTTAATTTTGACATCTGCCTCTATGCTGTATAAATAAAGTTCTTCAATTTTCTCGAGGTTGCTACGCACGTTTTCGGAAACATTCCACCCGTTAATCGCAACATCTGCCCGACTCTGTACGCCTGGCAGATGTTTGTTTTCCTTTAGAAAAATTTCTACTTCGGAAAGCGACTGCAATTTATATTTCGGGTTGAACGTTGACGTTCCGTCAAAGTACGATTCAAACACATAATCGGGAAAACTATAGGCACCCCCAGATTGACGAATGTTCCCTGTGGTGTTTATATCGCCAGTAACATCGAGCGCGTATCCCGGATTTGTAGTACCAATGCCCACATTCCCATTTTTGAGCCACGTCATTCGAATCCCTTCGTTTCCAGCGAAAGTTCGCGACCAAAGATGCAGTTTGTCGGTATTTCCGTTGTACTCAAATTCATAGCCAAAATCGCCCGCTTCAAATAATTTAAATGCAGAAATATTTGCGTTTCCAGTTAACACTTTCACAGATGCAGCTGCGGAATTATTCACCTCAAAATCTCCGTTCACTCTCAGAAAATTAGTGTCAAATTCACCATAAATCAGCGCATTATCTTCGTTTGCACTCGTATTTTCAATATAGAGCTTATTACTTCCTACTTCATTATATCCAGATTCTGATCCTATAAAAATATTATTGCTGCCCGAACCACTAGTATGACCTGCTCTCCATCCTACAGCCACATTATTTGAACCATTATTTCCATATAAGGCTCTTATTCCTAAGGCAACATTGTTTTCACCTATCGTATTAAATAGCATACTAGTTCCTCCTATTGACACATTATAGTTGCCTGAATTATTTCTCAATGCAAGAGTACCTATTCCGATATTTTCATATCCAGTAGAGCTTAAAGAAATAGCATTTTCTCCAATAGCAATATTATAAGTACCGTCTATATTGGCTTGTAGAGTTCCTGGGCCAATACCTATATTATAATTACTAGTATCATCATCATTTATTCCCGCATTGACTCCTAGGAAAACAGAGGTATTATTTGTATCAGTTTTCCCATCTATGAGGTCATCAATTTCTTCAGCACCAAACGAGGTCACATTCACCCAATCTACACTTCCTGCTCCATCAGTTTTTAATACTTGATTTGTTGTACCGTCAACACTTGGAAATGCATATCCCGTCCCTGAGGGATTTCCAATTTGAAAAGTACCGTTAGCGCGCAGAATATCGTTGTCAAATTCTCCGTAAATCAAGGGGTTAGTAGTACCAGAGTTCTCAATGTACAATCTGTTACTAGTTGTTTCGAAAGACCCCGCAAGACTGCCTAAAAAGACACTTCCTTCCATTGAGAATGCTGACGCACCAGACCCCGCCCTAAACCCTAAAAAAGTATTATTATTTCCCCCTATCAAATTAAACCCCGAACTTAAACCGACGCTCACATTACCATTTCCAACTACATTGCTTCGTAAAGCAAAATACCCCAAGGCTGTATTAAAATTACCATCCACATTATTCAACATAGACTCAAAACCAATAGCAACATTAGCAGCTCCATCTACGTTTGAACTAAGACTGTTATTTCCGATACCAATGTTTCGGTTTGTTGTACCATCATCCACCATTCCAGCATCCAATCCTAGAAACACCGATTCTCCTAAAGCGCTTCCATCTGTTAATTCATTGATACTTTTTGCTCCGGCAACAATCGCCCAATTAGCTAAATTATCATTCCAATAATAAAATCCTTTAGACACACTACCATCACCAGTAGCGAACAACAACATACCATCTTGAGCCGCCGTTGGGTTGGTTGCCGGGAACTCATCTACCTTTGGGATTAATATTCCATCTGTAGGCAATGGTGCTGCGGGGTTGCTCGCCTGAATGTCTAGCTGGGCATTGGGTGTTAGGGTACCAATACCCACCTGACAAAGGGCAAAAAAAGGTAACAACATACTAATAACAAGTAGTGAGGTAATGCGTTTCATACATCAAGATTTTATAACAATTAATTTCCTTCTTCTTCACCTACTGGTTCTGAATCTGTTGTCACTCTACAGTATTTATCTGAAGCACCCCAGATTTCAATGTATACTGGACGCTCTTCGCGGCAGACCGTATAGATACTTTCAAATTTGTCGAAGCTGAAGTATAGTGACAAGGAACCATTTGAATTGATAGTAGGCTCATTTACGGCACCAGATACAAAGTAAATCGTGCCCTGGTACACACCATTTTTATAGCATGAGATGTTAGCGACTGCCCAGGTTCCGTGGGTAATATTTATTCTGTACGAATCAAATTGTTTTCTTGGCATTATTGAAAGTTTTGAGATTAATTACTTAGATTAAGAAATGACTTATGAAGCTAGACCTTCTTGTTCGCCTACAGCTTCATTGGAAGTAAGAATTCTACATATGGTAAAAGAGCCTACTTCAGCGACCTGAATATAGATGGGACTCTCTTCCCTCAGGGTTTGAACAATACCGTCTAAGCGATCTATCGGATAGGCCAGATGAAGACTTCCATTGCTGTTTATCCCAGGAGATGGGAGTTTGTCTAGTTCATAAAAATCGATATACCCTTGAAATTTACCTTGGTCCCAACAGCTGATATACGCTTTTTGGTTCACCCCTTCGATGTAGAGTAATTGATACGAGGAAACTTTTTTGCTTGACATAATTTCTTGATTTATATCTCAAAACTATTTCAAAAACAGCGGTTTACACAGATTAGATGAGTGGTTTGCAGAAAATGGGAGTGGTTCACCGTACTCGGTGAGTAGGTAACAATAATGATTTTACCGAAATTTGGAAAGCAACATTTCTTTTCGGCTCCGACTTACACTCAACGACTTTTTATCGTCCATTACAACATATCCGCCATCCCCCCGAATGTACTTTTCAATTTTCGTGAAATTAATTAAGTGCGAATGGTGTATTCGTAAAAAGCTTTCATTGGGCAACATTGCTTCAATTTCTTTTAAAGTTTTGCTCACTAAAAGTTTTTGGCCACTGTCTAAATGTATAAAGGTGTAGTTACTATCTGAGATGCAGTACAATATCTCGCTCACCTTTACAAAATGCAATCCTTCTTGGGTAGGAACCGCAATCCGTTCTTTTTGAACCTTTGTTAATCCCAACGCATTTTTTAATATCTCTATTTGCTCAGGCAGAATAGCAGGTTTCTTTTTTTCGAGTACTTTTTTTGTAGCTGCAATGAGCAGATCTTTATTAACTGGTTTCAGCAGATAATCAATAGCACTCGCATGAAAGGCTTTTATTGCAAATTCGTCGTGGGCTGTAGCGAAAATTACTTCAAAGTCTATTTCTGGCAGCGCATTCAACAAATCGAACCCACTCATCTCTGGCATTTCAACATCTAAAAAAACAAGGTCGACGGTATGGGTCGTAAGGTACGCCATTGCTTCAGCAGGACTATTAAAAGCCTCTAAAATTTCAATTTCAGGGACGTACTTGCCAACCTGCCAAGTCAACGTTTCAATGCAGTGCTGTTCGTCATCAACTATGATAGCCCGTACCTTCATTTATATTGCGATTTTAATGGTGACCCTAGTTCCGATTGCATCACCTGATTCAGATTTTAAATCTACTACCTCTATATGGCTGCGCTCGTCATGTTTTTGGTTGATGTGTTCTAGCCGTTCTTTGGTGATATTCATTCCAAACGATTTTCGCTTCGACACCGAATTTTTAATTCGGCTCGCAGCTGCTACACGACCAATCCCGTTATCTTCTATAATACAAATCAATAGGGTTTCATCTTGTTTTATGTCGATGCTCAATTTTTTAGGCCCCTCGGTTTTATGTAGGAGCCCATGCCAAATGCTATTTTCTACATAGGGTTGTATGATGAGTGGCGGAATTTCAAGATAATCTGTTTCAACAGTTGGATCTACCGAAACTGAATATTCGAACGAATTACCAAATCGCAAGGATTCTAATTCGATATATAATTTTAAGGCTTCCAGTTCATTAGCCAAGGTAACCTTAGACGATTTCGAATTATTGAGCACTTTTCGAATCAACATGCTGAATTTAGATAGGTATTCGGAAGCCTGCTCTTGTTCGTTTTTAATAATAAAACTGTTGATGGAGTTTAAGCAGTTGAACAGGAAGTGCGGATTCATTTGTGCTCTGAGCGCTTGCAGTTCGGTTTCTGACAATTTTTTTTCATAATCACGCGCCAAGGTTTCTTTCAATAGTTGGTCTGTTTTCGCTTTATTCTTATGCCTTGACCACAATAGCAAAAGCACGACCACCGCCAAACCTGCTACCAATAAAAACGCCAATTGCAATTGCCTGCTTTTTTTTAAGTCTATTTCGTTCAGTTCCTTTTCGGCATTGAGGAGTGCTATTTCCTTATTTTTCTTCTCAGTCCCATACTCTAACGCAAGTTTCTCTATTTCGCTTCTTTTATTAATATTGTAAACCGAGTCTAGCACAATACTGCGCTCCCTATAAAATTCTAATGCTTTTTTATAATCCCCTTTTTTTAGATAGATATTGTACATAAGGTCGAGGTTGTACTTGGCCAGATAGAGATCATTGCTTTCTTTACTCATAGCAATAGACTTGCTCATATACGCTTCTGCAAGGGCTACTCGGTTCTGTGCAAAAAGAATTTCTGCATACGTACTATAGGCATATTGCTTTTCAATGGTGATATCTAGTGAATCGGCCAAAAAAATTGCCTGCTGTATGGTTTTTTCTGCTACATCAAGCTTATTCATAAGCAACAAAGTGTAGGCTTTATTGTTGTACGACGGGATAAGGTTCACCGTATTGTCTATTTGTTCTTTTAGTTGAATAGATTTATCGAGGTACTGTAATGATTTGTCATAACGACCCTCAGCGTCAAAGCAGTTGCTCAAATTGTTATAAGAATTCGCTAAATGCTTATCGTATTCTTGTCGGCGCTCTTTTATTTCGATGGCTCGTAAATAATAGGTCTTCGCTTTTTCATATTCTGAAAGATACAAGTACACACGCCCAATTCCGTTGCTTATGGTGGCTATCATTTGTTCGTCGTTGCCAGCTTCGGCATACCGAAGTGCCTTTAACTGATATTCCAATGCTTGTTGGGCATCAGATTTATCATCATACAAAGCTCCCAGCGAATTATAGATCTGAGCCTTAAAATTACTCGAGTCGGGATGTGAACCTGCTAATTGAAGGGCTTTTCTTGCTGAAAGGATGCCTTTATCGGCTGCTCCATCAATACGAAAAAAGACGCTATTGATAAGGTGGTATTTAATCCAAAGTTTTGGGTCGGTTTCCTTTTGAAGCAATTCATAGGCCAGGGCTAGTTTTCTTTTGGCCTGTTGTACGTTTTTGTCTAAATATTCATCAGACAACAGCAGCAGCGTCTCAATTTTTTCGTTGCGATCGGTAACAGAAACATACACCTGTTCTAAACTGTCAACAACCTTGTTTTGTGCCCTCAATTCTGACACGGGTATGGCAATAGGCAAACCAGCAATTAGAATTACTAATACCAACTTTCTAAAAAATAGTATTCTTGATAACGTTACCGGCTGCATCTAAAGTTATTGAACCAGCTTACAATATCCGATTTTTCTTCTGAATGCCTAACGCAAAAGAGTCAATGTCAGCTTTTTTGAGCAATTTACAAGTTACAGTGAGTGCTTGCCATTTCAGAGTCTATATAAACAACCGTTGAAATTTTCAAAAAAAGTAAAACGGAAGTGTCAATGTGAGATGCTTCACCAAGTTTGCAAGAACCACCACAAAATCGTAACATTACATTTCAATTTGAACCAACCGCCATGCAAGAAAAAGACAATCTCTCTGAAATAGATATTCAAAAGCAACACATCATGGACAATAAAGAGCTTTCCATTTGGGAAGCCCTTATTCCTGTGGTAATCCTCATGGCATTGCTCGCTTACAATATTTTTTGGGAAGATGGCGAGTGGTTGGGCGAATACTCTAACCAATACATCCTGCTAATGGGTGGTGTGGTTGCAGCCATTGTTGGTTTTATGAACAAAGTCTCACTGGGTGTTATGCTAACCGAAGTTTGGGAAAACCTAAAGAGCGTGTTCATCCCCATCATGATTTTATTTTTGGTAGGTGCATTAGCAGGCACCTGGCTCATAAGTGGCGTTATTCCAGCTATGGTTTATTACGGTCTTCAAGTGTTAAGTCCAGCAATTTTTTTGCCTGCCTCAGTTATTATCGCCGCTATTATCTCGATAGCAACTGGTAGTTCTTGGACCACTTCTGCCACTGTAGGTATTGCCCTGGTAGGAATTGGAACTGCTTTAGGAATTAATCCCGGCATGATTGCCGGAGCCGTAATTTCTGGAGCCTACTTTGGCGATAAGATGTCACCATTAAGCGATACTACGAATTTGGCCCCTGCCATGGCAGGCACAGATTTGTTCACGCACATTCGGTATATGGCATTTACAACCGTACCTACTATTATAATCACCTTAATTGTCTTTAGCATTATAAGTGCCACGGTAGAGGTTACTGGAGATGCCGACATTAGTGGCTTACTTGCTACCATAGACGCTACCTTCAACACCACACCTTGGTTGTTTATTGTTCCTATCATTGTGATTGCCCTCATTCTCATAAAAACAAAACCGCTCATCGCTCTGGCAGCTGGTGTTATCTCTGCGGCGGTGGTTGCTGTTATTTTTCAAGGAGATGTCTTGGCAGAACTTTCAGATTCGAATTTTAGTGTAATTACACAAGCTATTTTTACCGATACCGCAATTGTTACTGAAAATGAAAAGTTAAACGACCTCTTTTCTTCAGGAGGCATGGAAGGAATGTTATGGACCATCTTTCTAATTATTTGTGCCATGGTTTTTGGTGGTATCATGGACGGAATTGGCGCATTGTCACGTATCACAAACGCCTTGCTAAAAATGGCCTCGTCAATTTTTGGCCTCTTTGCAAGTACCGTAATAAGTTGTTTGGGGCTAAATGCCATCGCAAGCGACCAGTATTTGGCCATTGTGATTCCGGGTAAAATGTTTAAAAAAGCGTATGAAGATCGCGGACTCGCACCCCAAAACCTTTCAAGAACACTGGAAGATAGCGGAACAGTAACATCAGTACTCATCCCTTGGAACACCTGCGGGGCCTATCAAAGCGGTGTATTGGGTGTAGGTGTAGCAGAATATTTCTTCTACGCTATTTTTAATTGGTTAAGCCCGTTCATGACATTGTTATTCGCCGCATTCAGAATTAAAATCAAGATGTTACGCAAACCAAAACAAGCATAACACTGCATATATTTTATGCCTAGTTTCCGGCTAAATCTAAATCTCCCCAATTAATCGTAAATTAGTCCATCGGATAAATCCGTCGGCGCGGCGCCTTTTGTCTTCCTCTCGTGCTAAAGCACTCGTCGGAGACTTCATGCTGATTATCAAGCTGTTATGCAACTGCAGACTCGCCTTTGGCTAGCTTTCCGAATCAGCCGCAGTCACGCCACACCTGCCTGCCGGCAGGCAGGAAACATATATAAAATCGTTACCCACAAGTCTGACCCGTCCTGAATATAGTCTACACTAATAAAGTAGATAGGTATAAAAATGACTAACAATTATAGAATACCATCATTATGAAATTAACCAAAATAACTGCATTCGGAATTTTCACTTTGCTCTTTGCATTTTCAATATTAAGTTGTAAAAATGAAGTCGTGAACAAATCCTCTGCTGTAGACGAATTAAAAAAAATGGAACGACTTCAAGTACAAGGAATTCTTGAAAAGGATTCATCTATGATTAGAAAAATACTTGCGAATGACGTAATTGTCAATGCACCAAGTAATTCTGTGGTTGACTTAAATATGGCTATGGAAGCTTTAAAACTTGGATATATTGATTATACCTCTTATGAGCAGAAAATTGACAAAATAAAAATTATTGAAAATATCGGAATTGTAATGGGTTTAGAAACAGTAATGCCGACTGGTTTAACTGGTAAAGCTGGAACTACAGAAAAAAGACGGTTTACAGATATTTGGATGTATAAAAATAGCCAATGGGTAATGATTGCGAGACAGGCAACAAATATCTCTATTGAATGATCAATTAAAATCTTTAGCCAAATGAAATACTCGAACGGAATTTTAAAAGACTAAATTAATCGGAATAGAAAAACTAATGCCAACAAACATAAACAACTCATTTCAAAATGCTTCAGTTACGTATACAACTGAGGCATTTTTTTAACTCGATTTTATAAAAATTGGGCGTACATTTCCTTTTGAAAAGCTCCTTGAAATTGTACCTTTGCACCCTCAAAAAATAAGTGCAATTAAAAAACAATTTTATATGGCCTTTGTAGGTAAAAAATTTCCAAATCTTTCTGTTGATGTAACCGACAAATCGGGAATCACCAAAAAGATGAATATTCTAGAAACAGCGAAACAAGAAAACAAAAAAGTTCTCCTTTTTTGGTATCCAAAAGACTTTACGTTTGTATGCCCTACCGAATTACACGCGTTTCAAGAAGCACTAAACGAATTTGAAAAAAGAAATACCTTGGTAATCGGGGCTTCTTGTGATACACCGGAAGTACACTTCGCTTGGTTGAACACGCCTAAAAACCACGGTGGCATCGAAGGTGTTTCGTATCCCTTGGTAGCAGATAGCAACCGTAATTTATCAAACCAATTGGGTATTTTGGATATCACCAACGAGCGTTACGATGATGAAACCGGAACTGTAATGGTAGATGGCGACAATGTAACGTATCGTGCTACCTACCTCATCGATGAAGAAGGTACCGTTTTCCATGAAAGCGTGAACCACATGCCTCTGGGTAGAAACGTTTCAGAATTTATCAGATTGCTCGATGCATATACCCACGTTCAGAAAAATGGTGAAGTATGTCCTGCCAATTGGCAAGAAGGTGCTTCAGCCATGAATGCAGATCGTGAGGGTGTTGCAGAGTATCTGTCACAGCATCTAAACTAATTGCTGCCAAAAAATTAGTTTAGTTTTTAAGTTAAGTTAGGTTAAACTTTACCCGCTCTCAACAATGAGGGCGGGTTTTTTTATGCTACTTCGGAAAATTTCTATTGAATATCACCCAAACGGGTAATGGCACCGTACCTTAAAAATATGTAGAATGTTCTTCATTTCAAGAAAGTGCAATTAACTGATTTTCAGCAATAATTTGTACTTTTAATATACTAACCAATGGTATGAAGACATTTCTGACGCTTATTCTCGTTGCACTATTCTGCGGAAGTGCGTATGCGCAAGAAAATTATCAATTTCAGCACTACGGAGTGGAGCATGGTCTTTCACAATCATCTATTAGCGCAATTTTTCAAGATAGCCGAGGATTTTTGTGGATTGGCACCAACAAGGGGTTAAATAAGTTTAACGGGCATTCGTTCGAAGTTTTCATGCCAGCCTTAGACACCAATACCGTTGCTCTAGCCCACCAATCGGTATACGATGTAATTGAAGACCAAAACGGAATGATCTGGGCAGCTACCAGAAACGGGGTTAGCAAATACAACCCGATGCTTGGCATGTTTACCAATTTTAAAAAAACCGGCAATTGTGAAGGTTGTTTGGCTGGGCAACTCACTAAAAAACTGATAGAAGTACCACCCTATATTTATGTTGGCAGTTCGGCAGGACTCTCCCGTATCCACAGCCAAACAGGTGAAGTAAAAGGTTGGTGGTATACCGATGGCAGCGATGGCATCCCCTCTATCTATTCCATACGTGATTTTGAACTGCTTGACACAGGAGAATTCATGATGGCCACAGACGACGGATTAGCTTATTTTAACCCAGAAAAAGAGACGTTTAGAACTATTTCAGCCAAAGACGGATTGCCAGATGCAGGCAATGGGATTGAATCTATTTTTAGAGACAGCAGCGGAACATACTGGCTCGCCATGAGCAGCAGCGGTGTGGTACAACTGTTGGGAGACCCTCTGCAACCAACCTTTAGACAACTGCCACAGCAAGAACCCGACGGCATTCCTTCACTGACGGTGTATGAAATTTTAGAATATCCAACAGGTACACTCCTTTTTGGTTCGCACGAAGGCATTGTTGCATATAAACCAAAAACAGATACGTACCGCTACATCAGATCCATCACCGGGAATAACCTTTCGCTTAGCAATAATGAAATCCATAACCTTTATATAGACAACGAAAATCGTCTCTGGGTGGCTGGTAATTTCGGTTTGGATGTGTACGACCCCTACGTGAATCAATTCCAGATTTTGGGATATAGCGCAGATCCTACAAAAGGACTTCCCAGTAATACCATCACTGCCTTGCATGAGGACAACACGGGTGCCATTTGGATTGGCAATACGGAAACAGGAGTAACTGTGGTTCAGCAGAAAGATGGTAAAGAAACGTTTCATCACATCAATGCTGGCGATGGTCCCAAAAACTTGGTCAATCCTGTGGTTTTTGAAATTTCCGAAGACAGCGATGGTGCCATCTATATTGTAACGGGTAATGGAATCAATAAAATAGTTTGGCCAGACAGAACTAACTTCAACTACACTATAAGCACCATCCCAATTGGCAGCGTTGAAGAAAATAAGCTACCCACCCCCTACGTAAATAGTATTCACGAAGATGCACAGCACAACAAGTGGTTTGCTACCCACGGAAAAGGCATCATAAAGCAAGAGTCCAATGGAAAAATGTCCCAATTTCGATATGAGTTGAGGGATCCCCAATATATTTCGGGTGACTATGTGAACCATATTGCTATGGACGCAAGTGGAAATTTATGGGTAAGTAATGCAGGGAGCGGATTTTCACATCTTAATGTGGTTAAAAATGATACCGCATTTCGGAAATTTAAAGCGAAAACACCCTTCAATAGAGTGCGGTCGTATAACATTACCCTAGACGGCGACCGATTGTTTGCAAATACCGCTTCCGGAAGCTACTATTTTCCGAAGAAAGAACAGCTACTTACTCAAAACGAAGCCGAAGTCATACTCTTTAATGAAAAAAACGGACTATCAGACAATAGTGTGTTGCAGGTAATTCCCGTAAGTGACAGCACCTATTGGGCGAGCACCGGTAACGGACTTTCACTAATTAACGTAAATACAAAAAAAGCCACATCATACAAATATATCGCAGGGGCTAAGAATGTAGAGTTCAGCAGAGGATCTGGCCTTATCACCAAAGATGGAATGGTCTATTTTGGAAGCTTACAAGGGGTGCTTCGCTTTAAACCACAAGAGTTTAAAAAGAACACGGCAGTACCGAAAGTGCATTTTTCAAACTTCAAAATATGGAATGAACCCGTTCCCATCGGAGTTACAAACAATGGGGTGACGAAGATTAAAAACCATATCGATTTTTTAAAAGAAATAACCTTGCGGCCTTCCGATAAAGTGTTTAGTATCACCCTCAATGCCATTAATTTCACTTTACCTATGGAGACGCGTTATGCATACCGACTAGATGGTTTTGAAGAGCAATGGACCTACACCAAAGACCCTGTAATTACAAGGTCTAACTTAGACCCCGGCTCCTATCAATTACTGGCAAAAGCAGCTAATAACGACAGTGTTTGGAGCGACCCTATCTCACTTACTATTGAAGTGTTACCTCCCTGGTACAGAACATGGTGGGCCCATGTACTCTTTGCCTTGTTAATTGCAGGGTCTATCTATTTGCTTTTAAAGCTGCGTTTACAACAAGAACGCAAGGTAGAATTGGCCCGTGCCCAAGAACGGGATATCTTTCGGAAACGTAGTTCTCGTGATTTTCACGACGAAGCTGGAACAAAAATCACCCGTATAGCACTGATTACCGAGTTAGCACGTATTGAAAATTCAGAAAACAAAGAATTGCAGGAACACCTCAACCAAATAGACGAGAACGTACAAGATTTAAACAGCGGGATGCGAGACTTTATCTGGACATTAGACCCCACAAAAGACAACGCCTACGACACGCTGAACAGATATATTGAGTTTGCAGGTAAGTTTTGTGAGTATGCCAACATCCAATTTAAATCTGAGCCGATTTCAGAAGAATTAAAAACCAAAGAGTTGAATATGGCAGAACGTAGACATCTGCTTATGATCTTAAAAGAAGCCACCAACAATTGTGTAAAACACGGCCACCCTACCCTTATCGATTTTAACGTCACACACAAACCTGGAAAATTAACCCTCAAACTAAAAGACAATGGTACAGGTTTTAAAAAGGAAGCTGCCAACAGTGGAAACGGGCTACGCAATATGCGTGAACGGGCCGAAGCGCTAGGTGGTGCCTTAAAAATAGAATCGAAAACGAACGGGGGTACTACCCTCGTCCTTACCCTAGAAACTACCCGCTTGGGTAATTAAAGGGTCAAAATAGAATCGTATCTTGCTAACAACCAATGAAAAACATCGCTCCCATAAAAATTTGTATTGTTGAAGATGACGCGCTTATCTTAAAGTCGCTTCAACAAGTGCTCAACAATGCCGAAGGTTTTCAGGTTACGGGCACTTTTTTTTCTGCGGAAGCAGCCTTGGAAATACTAAAAGACCATTGTCCAGATGTGTTGCTCCTAGATATAGACCTTCCCGGTATTTCTGGTATTGAAGCCATTTCAAAATTGAAACACTTGCAACCCGAACTAAACATTGTCATGCTTACGGTACATGAAGAATCTGAACTGGTTTTTTCGGCATTGCGAAATGGTGCTGTGGGCTATCTGGTAAAAGGTAGCTCTTCAAAATTTTTACTGCAGGGCATACAAGATGTTTACGAAGGGGGCGCACCTATGAGCCCTTCTATAGCACGTCAGGTCATTGCTTCATTTACGCCCCAAACCGAACATGTGTTGAGCGACCGTGAGCTTGAAGTTTTAGAAAAATTGAGCAGCGGTACGAACAATCGCCAAATTGCAGAAGATTTATTCGTTTCAACAAATACTGTAAAAGCACATATTAAAAATATCTATAAAAAATTGCACGTAAATTCAAGAGCTGAAGCTGTTAGCAAAGCCATTAAAAAAGGGTGGATTTAAACGAAATTTCCAAAAGCTATATGAATTCGCTGCGTGCATGTAAAACTACACCGTTATGAAGATTTTATGCACACCGTTTCTCCTACTCCTTACTACAATCACATTGGCCCAGAACTTTACGGGAAGTTTCGATTTGGTCATGACTCAAGAATCGGCTAGTGGAAATATGAGGCAGGATACCATTTCGTATTATTTTGCTGAAACCAAAACTGCCATCATCATTCGGGCAAAAGGGAACCAGCCAGACCTCCGTTTGGTATTCGTACCTTCAGATTCTACTATTACGGGGCTTTTTGAAATGAACGAAAAAAAAGGAGGTTACATCTTACCTATGAATGACAAATACTGGCCTGGAATGCAATACGCGCTGCGAGATTTCGGTACGGGTCCGAGAATGAAATTAAATGATACCGAAAGCAAAGAGACTATTAACGGAATTTTTTGTCATGAGATGAAATGTGAAAGTGAAAAATACGATGTTTCGCTCTACATTGCACCAGAAATTGAACTGAGTCTAGTTCAAGTATTGGCCTACCAATCTGTAGGTGCAGGTGAAGACACAGAAGCTGTAGACATGCTAAATGCCTGCGGGGTTCAGGGTTTTGCCATGCGAAGTATTGTAAGCGATAAAAAACGGGATGCAACCATTACCTTGGCCATCCAGAACATGTCTTCAGAAGTTCCTGAACGTATTTTTAGTGTTGAAGGATATTCCATCAGTGACATGAGGAAGAAGAACTAAATCCAAGAAAAAAGCCCCAGCAGGTTGGCTGCTGAGACTTTCACATAAAACACAACGAAATTTTCTATTCAAACAAACATTCTTCTGCCTGAACGCCCTCTAGTCCCGGTAATTGTTGTGCTGTTAACTGCGGAATACTCGCTTGTGGATATCCCTTTAGTCGCAGTCCGTGAACTGTTACATTCCCACCATTTGTAAAAGCGATCGCATTTTCTCGTACCGATACTTCGATAGCAGCATTTGAAAGATTAGAACTTCCAGGGTTTACAAAAAATTGCTGGGGTGTGTACATATAAGCATTGGCTGTATTTCGCAAATCTCCTCCTTGCTGATGTTTTAATTGTGTTCCGTTTACCACCAACGCTGGAACCATCGTCTCCATGGGGTTGCTATAATTATTCGGATTAAACACCGGTTTTTGGTCGGGATGCAGATTGGCGGTAGTAGACATGTATAAACTCTCAACCTGATTTTGCCAATTTGGATTTTCAGTAATCGGTTCAGAACCTATAAAAATAGCCTGGTGCTTATTTTCTGCTTCAATTCGAAGTGGAGGAAGACCACTTCCCCCCGTGCTGTTTATATTGGCCTCTTGCCTGTACATTCCGTCACCTACAACAATAGTTACCCGCTTGCCTTGTAAACGCTTTCCTTGTGCTACTGTGATTGCTTTTTGAATAGTGGCGAAGGGTGCTTGCCGGGTTCCTGAATTAGCGTCACTTCCGTTGGTGGCAATATAGATACGTTGCTCAATTTCATCATTGTTATTAGTATCATCATTAGAACCAATACCAGATCCTTCACCCGTTGTGGTACCCACAAGACTCGGATCGTCAGGGGAAACCTCTTTTCCTTGTCCGCCAAAACACAATTCGTCTAAATACACTTTACTGTATTCTTGGCTCGGATATTTCATTGCAATACTGGTCGCGTCTATACCAAAAGGGTATGAACTAGGAAAGTCCTTTCCCATCATATTGAATTGCAGATATGCATATTTAATGTGTTTCAACTTCTTTGGAAAATAATCGAATGGAATTTTAAACTCTACCCAATCCATCGTGTTTTTTGCGATTACATTTTCAGTACGTCCAGGCTTTACACCACCTACCACATTATAGCCCGCATCTAAAAATGCTACGTTCACCCACAATTTATCGCCTCCTTTCAGATCTGCTTTATAATATCCCTTTAAGTAGGCAGGTGCCTGCTCTTCGGAAATCGGCAATAGTAGGGGTTTGAAGTCACTCATTCCCCTTGACAACAATTTATTGCAATCCTTTTGTACGCAGTAGCCAATTGATGAACTAAAGGAACTTTTGGTTCGTATTTGCTCTCGATAGGCCAACGGAATTTTTTCCCAATCGGCCCCCATTTTTTGTTTTAACAAATCTTCTATCGAAACATTGCGCAGCTCAACACCGCTTCCAAACTTTCCTGGGGTCCGAAACACGTTTCGAAACTCAAAATCGGCTAATTCGTTAGCATTTCCTTCATTGCCCGCTACATTGGTCGAATACCAATAATGGGGTACATCGTTTCCTGTCCAGTCTTCAAAGCTACCGTTAGGAATGATACAATCTTGCGCAAGAAAGGTTGCAGTGCTACAAAACACTAGGAATATGAGTAAATTTTTCATAAGTATTATTTTTAGATTAATTACTGTACAATAAATTCGGTACGTCTGTTCTTTGCCTTGTTCATAGCAGTGTCATTACTCGCCACAGGTTCAGATTCGCCTTTACCCTTTGTATTCAATCGTGAGGCATCGACACCAAAATCATGTACCAGCGCATTTTTCACTGAAATTGCTCGCCTATTGCTCAATTCTAAGTTATGTGCATCGCTACCATCGCTGTCGGTATGGCCTACAATCAGAATATTTTTTTCTTGTGTTTCTTTAATGGCGGTAGCCAGCTCTTTAAGAATCCCGTACGCCTCCGGTTTTAATTTATCACTATCTACATCAAAAGTGATCGCGGTGGTAGAATAACTTCCCGTTTTAAATAATTTCTCCCTAGGTTCTGGCAACCCTTCAGCAACACGGAGGTTAGTGATAAGAACGGCCTGTTCGTCTCCTATTCCATAGGTATCAAAAAGTATTGCCCCAAAATTTTCATTTTCGTTAATGGCTCGAGGGGCATCAAAAAACTTTTCTCCATTTACATACATTCTATAACGCCTTCCTTTAACTGAAATAGCAACGTGCATTCCGTTTTGAAAAGCTTGTCTAATATCCTTTTCTGTACGCCCATTTGCCAGCTCTCCATCACCATTATTATCGACTGACTTTATGTTTTGGGCCTTTACCCAATCTGGATAGGGCGATAGGTAGCTATACACCCAACGTTTTCCTATATTCAAGGGTTTTTTACCATCTCCAAAATAAACGTAAAACCCTGCGGTTTGTGAGACTCCGTCGGTCATGTTAAACGAACGAAGGTCAAACTCTACCGTAAAATCTTTGGGCAAATCTTTAGGCAAATCTGGCTCGTACCACGTATCGTTATATAGTTTCAGCCATTTTTGTTTAGGGTCATCGCTTAGTGTAATAAGTTCACCAGAACCTTTGGTGTTCCACAACTGCGGAAAGTCTCCAATCGGGTCGTCGGCAAAATCATCGAATAAGATGATATCTTCTCCTGGCACCCAATCACTTTTTTTGTACATCGTGATTTCTTCGGTATCGTTATTCGGAATTGTTTCGGTTCCACTCCCCGTGCTACTAGTATCTCCATTATCTGAACCGCCGGTATTTTCAGTGCTACCTCCGCTATTGGTACCACCATCATTGCCTAAAATGGTATCCATAGCTTTTTCAGTTTCTTCTTTGGTCTTGTCTTCCAGTTTTCTGGTTGCAGCGTCTTCTGCCTTCTTTTTTAGTTTTTTCCAGATTTGCGCTTCGGCCTGAGGTGCGCCAGCCAATGCAAATACGGCACATAAAACTGCTGTAACTAAGGTATTACATGTTTTCATATCGTTGAAGTTAAATTGGTCAATAATCTATGAACCAAAACTAACTTTAATGTAACTCACTGTCAATTACCCGGTTGGGTAGTTTTACCTTTGTCGTTTTTCGAATTGTAGGAACTTTCAGCAGTATTTAAGCAGCCGTTTTTTATGAATCCTTTATTAGAGCGTTTTATTCTGAATCGCTACATTTATACCTTAACTCAAGCATAACATTCATGGCACACATTACATTAGGCGGAACCGCTACAGAAACTTCGGGTACACTTCCAAAATTAGAAGCCACACTTTCTAATTTTAAACTGACGGCAACAGATCTTTCGACCAAGCAATTAAAAGATTACGATGGCCACCGCAAGATTTTAAATATTTTTCCAAGTGTAGATACTGGGGTTTGTGCTACTTCAGCGCGAAAATTTAACGAGCAAGCTTCACAATTAGACAATACGAAAGTTCTCTGTATCTCTCGAGACCTCCCGTTTGCACAAGCTCGATTTTGTGCTGCGGAAGGCCTAGATAATGTTGAAATGTTAAGTGATTTTAAAGATGGTAGCTTCGGAAAAGCGAACGGATTGGAAATTACGAACGGTGCATTTGAAGGGCTTCACTCTCGGGTAGTGCTGGTGCTAGACGAGAACAACAACGTATTACATACCGAACAAGTACCTGAAATAGGACAAGAACCCGATTACCAAAAAGCACTAAATGCCTTGAAGTAATGTGGAATACATTTATAGGAAAACGCATTAAAGGATTTAAATACGCGGCCAAAGGTGCCTATATGTTGCTGCGCTATGAAGCCAGTATTCAAGTGCAATTTGTTATTTCGCTGATCATGATTGGCGCTGGTTTTTATTTTGAAATTTCAGCTACCGAGTGGCTGGTACAAATGATAGCCATTGGGCTAGTGTTAAGTATAGAAGGCCTGAATACGGCTGCCGAAGAAATTGCAAATTTTGTACATCCCGATTTCCACAACAAAATTGGCTATATAAAAGATGTGGCGGCTGGAGCAGTTTTCTTTGCAGCCGGTATTGCCATTGTAGTGGGTTGTATTATTTATATTCCAAAAATATGGCCATGAAATGGATTGTTCTTACTGTGGTCGCACTTACTTTAACTAGCTGCTCCTACCTCACAAAATTCTACTTTTATAATGATACCGATACAGCGGTTGAAATTACCTATACGGTAAAACGTATTGAAAAAAATCGCCCGTTTGTCTCAGTTCCTAAAGTATACGCTTTTAAACGTCCTACCAAGGTAAGTAACACCCCACTAGAAAATAGTATACCCGTAAGCAAAGATTCGTTATTAGTAACATATAAGCTGTTACCAAACCAAGCACTGTGGATAGGCACCGATGTGAATTTCAGCCTAAAGAGTGAATTTGACGTAGAAAAGATCAAGCAAAATTTAGCGTTTGTTTCGGTTACCACAGAAGTTTCAGAAAAACAATATACACCTGACTCTATTCTCACTTATTTTGAAACCTATACGCATGAATATGTGGGCATCGAGCTCTCCAAGCTCGTGAAGTAAGCTACAATACCCTCTAATTTTCATTTTATTGAAACTACCCAAACGGGTAATTGACACACTAACCCATTGGTTGTAAGTTTATTCCCAATAAATTTTATGTTGTAACTTTCGTTTCAACTAGCAACCAAAACCATGAATATCATGAAACGATTCATCTATTTCGTAGGTGTCATTCTATTCACCATTTCGGCCATGGGCCAAACAAAACAAAATCCTGAAGTTCCTGCACCCATCATCTTTATATACGATGCCAGCGGCTCAATGTGGGGGCAGATGGAAGGAAAAACAAAACAAGAAATCGCCGCTTCTGTTCTCGCTACTTCTATCGACAATTTTGCAGAAAACCAGCAAATAGGACTTGTAGCGTATGGGCATAGGAAAAAAGGAGATTGTACCGATGTGGAAACACTACTTCCGCTAACCAATACTTCTAAAAGCGATGTGACCACGGCGGTTAAAAACATCAAACCTTTAGGGAAAACACCGTTGGCTTTTTCAGCAGAAAAAGTAATAGATCAACTTAGGAAAAGTAATAAGCGGGCTACGATCGTTCTCATTACCGATGGTATTGAATCTTGCGATGGAAATATCTGTGATGTGGTAACTGCGGCTAAGAAAGAAGGCATCGATTTTAAATTGCACATTGTAGGGTTCGGACTCAAAAAAGGGGAAACGGCACAGTTAAAATGCGCAGCAAAGGCAGGCGATGGAAACTACTATGACGCGGCAGATGCTAGCGGATTGGGCGATGCGATGACATTGGTTGCTTCAGAAACCGTAGACAAACCAATGGGAAACCACGGTATTTATGCAACGATGAACGGCAAAGCTATTGATGCCCATGTTACGGTATACAAAGCCGGCACCGAAAATAGAGCGGGACATAGCCGTACCTACAGAGACACCTCCTATGTCTACCTCCCACAGGAGACTTACGATCTGGTGGTACGACCGCTAGAAAACTCAAAAGTAGCGCCCATCACTTTAAAAGGTGTAAAGACATCAAATGATGAACGCACCTACAGTATCGTAAGTTTTGACGGAGGGAAATTTGCAATAACCACCACAAATAATGGAAAGGGTTGGGATAGCACTTTGAAAATTAAAGACGCCAACGGCAAGGTGGTAAATGGCGCACGCACATATGGCAAAACCAAAGAAATTGAACTAAATGCAGGCACGTACAGTATTTATATTCAAGCACTAGTAATGAAAGGAATGCATACCACTACTACCATAAAAGACCAAGTTGTAATTGGCAACCAAACGACGAACGTTTCCTATAATTTTGAAACAGGTACTGCTATCATCGGTAGTACGTTAAATGGGGAACCCGCCGATGCTGGCATTAAAATTAAAGATGCAGCTACAGGGGAGCAAGTTTATGGAGGAAGAACCTACAAAAAAGACAGAGAGGTTCTTTTAAACCCTGGAAAGTATAACGTCACTTTGGTTGAAGTAGGAGTTTATAACAGTTCGGCTAAGAGTGCCCAATTTAGTATGGAAATCAAAGCCGGGGAAACGGTTAAAGTGACGAAAGAAATAAAGTAATGGAGCAGAAACTGTTACAATTTGTTTGCATAATCGGAACGCTTTTACTCTTTGGGTCCTATAGGATGCAATCTCAACAAAAGGAGTTGGGAGAAGGATTTTACGCCCCTAAAACAGATCAAATTGAAACCTTATATCTTTACGACATTCCAAATAGCAGAGCTGGCACTCAGGTGCGTGCCATAGACAGCATTACATTTACGTCACGAAATGGCAACTATGCAGATGGTATCGGCTATGCTCCTAACGGGTTTCAACCCTATCATGAAAAACTTGATTATGGGGTATTTCTTCTACGGGTAAAAAAATTAGGTATAGACTATTCCGAGGTTTTCATTAATGAAAGCACAGGCGAAACGGCCTATTTAAACTCCTATCAAGGAACATTTCTAACCTGGGGACAGTTTTTACTGAACTGCCACTCGGTAGAATTTGTGGATGCCAACCAAAAGACATTCGACCACCCGTATATCAATTCTGCCGGACGTACAGCGAATCCGCCCTATTTTAAGGTCCGCTACGTGCAAGGAGATTGGATGGAAGTATTCTTGTTAACTAACAATTACGAGCCTACGGGACAAAAAGCATGGATACGGTGGAGAAAAGACGGGAAGCTTTTAATTCTATACAATCTTTTTAGCTAGTCGTCTTCCTGTTTTATATGTGACCAACAACGACTAGTGACCAATGACCAACGACCAACGACTAACCACTAACGACTACAAAATGAAAAACTTTTTTAAACCTGCCCGTATCGGATTTTACATACTAATGTTGTTGGTTTTTTTCATCATCGGGCTTTATTTCGCGGGCTATATAGAAGCAGGTAAAAACCAAGGCCTAGCTGGCGGAGCAATAGTGTTGGGCTATGGCGTTATGTTCGGTGGTATTGCTTTTGTGGCTTCCTTTTTTATCGCCCATTTCTTAGAAATCAAAAAAATTAAAATCATTAATTGGGCGCTTTTAGTCCTACTACTTGCTACTTATGGATATACCCATTACAAGTTCAACCAAAGAAAAACAGAGCACAAAGTTGAGGACGAATCTTACCAAAATACAACACCCACAGAAACTGCCGAACCTGCTACTGCCAATAGCGTGATGCAACTACCCAAACCTTTTCGCAAAGGTGACATGGGTGTCGGTTTTTTTAAACCTAATTTTTATGAGCATCCCACCCTCTATTTCTACGGAAATGTGAATTTAGAAAAAGGCCTCCTAGAACATATGCCACAAGACAGTCTGGTAATGGGAAAAAATCAGTATGGCGATTTTACGAGCACCTATGCCCCACCCTACCTGCTTCCCGAATACATGAAACTAGATTATGGTTTGTTTTACTTTAAAGCACTTGGGGTGAGCCACGACATGGTTCTTATTGAAATAAACAAACAAGATGGTCAGACAGCCTACTTAGACAAATCTCAGGGTAATTTGCTGTTATGGCCAGATTTTTTAATGGGAGTAAATAGCGTAAAAGTATTAGACCAAACGCAACAAGTGAAAATCAAACCTTTAGACCATGCAGGCGAAGTGGTGCAGCAATATACCTTCTTAAAGCCTTTGTTGGTAAAAGACCAATGGATGCAGGTAGCGCTACAAGACTCCAGATTGAAAACTGTCGGGACCGGCTGGATCTGTTGGCAAAAAAATGGAGAGCTCTTAATTTCATTCGATTTTCTTAGTTGATAACCTGCAAAAGTTTCATGAGGGCAATTTTATCTCTTCCAAAATTTTTATGTAGTTTGTAACGTTGTATTTTTGCACGACGCATACCACATTTATGGCCAAAAAGAAAAAGTCAGCGACTTCAAAGAAACGCACACAGCGAAAAAAATTAACGGTTACACTAACAAAGCAACAAAGTATTGTACTCGGTAGTTTTTTGGCGTTAATGGGTCTGGCATTGCTCATCTCATTTGCTTCATACTTTTTCACATGGCAAACAGACCATAGCGAGGTAGGGATTTTAGACCGTACAAACGAAACCGCAAATTGGCTCAATACCTTTGGCAGCCATGTGGGTCACTTTTTTGTATATCGCGGTTTTGGTATTGCTTCGTTTATTTTAGCGTTTCTCATTACGCTCACTGGAGTATATTTTTTCCTGGATTTTAATAAAAAACAACTTCTAACATTTTGGTTCTGGGGTACACTGGTAATGATCTGGATTGCTATTTTCTTCGGATTCTTTTCGGAAACTTCCACCCTATTTAGTGGGGTGATTGGTTTTGAAATGAACGATCTTTTACAAGACTATTTGGGCCTAACTGGCGCAATTTTAGTCATGTTGTTTCTCGCCATTGTCTATTTTGTGGTGCGACTTAAGATGACGCCAGAAAAAATAGGTGCCGCTTTCAACAAAACGCAACGCGAGCTTCGTGAAGATTTTAGTGGTTCTTCGGAAGGGATAGACCAAACAGATTATGAGAAGGATGTGGTTGAAACGCTGGTGACAGAGCCATCTACTATTTCCGAAGGGGAAAAACAAAATACCCAAACAACTGAAGCACCCGAAGCTTCGATAGAAGAACCCGTACTTAAGACTGTGGTTCAGGATGAAATTTCATCAGAAAGTGACGTGGCAATGGAGGTAGAAACCGCAGCCGAAGAAGAAACGGTTGAAGAGAATTTAAGTAAAAAATTGGTAGAAGATTTTGGGCAGTTCGATCCAACCCTCGAATTGAGCAATTTTAAGTTTCCGTCTATCGAACTCTTAAAAGATTATACCGCTGGCAAAGGGATCACTATCAACCAAGAAGAACTAGAAGAAAACAAAAATCGTATTGTTGAGACGCTGTTAAACTACAAAATTGGTATTTCAAATATTAAAGCTACCGTAGGGCCAACGGTGACGCTTTATGAAATTGTGCCAGATGCGGGAATTCGTATTTCAAAAATTAAAAATCTGGAAGACGATATCGCACTTTCACTCGCAGCACTCGGTATCCGTATCATTGCGCCCATCCCTGGTCGTGGAACCATCGGTATTGAAGTTCCGAATAAGAATCCGCGAATCGTTTCCATGCGCTCTGCCATCGCTTCACCAAAATTTCAGAATGCCGAGATGGAACTACCTCTCACCTTGGGAAAAACCATTAGCAACGAAACTTTTGTCGTAGACTTGGCAAAAATGCCCCACCTGCTCATGGCAGGAGCTACAGGACAAGGTAAATCGGTAGGACTTAATGCCATTCTCACCTCTTTATTGTACAAAAAACACCCGGCCGAAGTAAAATTTGTATTGGTAGACCCCAAGAAAGTGGAATTAACGCTTTTCAACAAAATTGAACGCCATTATCTAGCCAAATTGCCAGACACCGAAGAAGCGATCATTACAGATACCAACAAGGTGATTAATACCCTGAATTCGTTGTGTATTGAAATGGACGAGCGCTACGATTTGCTGAAAGATGCCTTGTGCCGGAATATTAAAGAATACAATACAAAATTTAAAAACCGGAAGTTAAACCCGAACGACGGACATAAATTCTTGCCCTACATTGTGTTGGTGATAGACGAATTTGCAGACCTGATCATGACGGCGGGCAAAGAAGTGGAAACCCCTATTGCCAGGTTGGCACAGCTTGCACGGGCTATTGGGATCCATCTAATCATAGCGACGCAGCGTCCGTCGGTAAATGTGATTACGGGGATTATCAAGGCAAATTTCCCGGCTCGGATTGCCTTTAGGGTAACCAGTAAGATTGATTCGCGTACCATCTTAGACAACAGCGGCGCCGACCAACTGATTGGTAGGGGGGATATGTTATTTACCCAAGGAAATGATCTTACGCGAATTCAATGTGCGTTTGTAGATACCCCGGAAGTGGCAGATATTACCGATTACATTGGAAGCCAAAAAGCATATCCAGATGCACATATGCTTCCAGAGTATGTTGGCGAAGAAGGTGGCACAACAATTGATAATAACATAGAAGAACGGGATAAACTGTTTAGAGATGCTGCCGAAGTTTTGGTAATCGCACAACAGGGATCTGCTTCTTTGTTACAGCGAAAATTAAAATTAGGGTATAACAGGGCTGGGCGTATTATAGACCAACTAGAAGCTGCCGGCATTGTGGGACCCTTTGAAGGAAGCAAAGCAAGACAGGTTCTCGTTCCTACAATAGACGCATTAAACCAACTTTTAGACAACGAAAATGAAGACATTTAAAATGAAAAAAGTATTGATTTTGGCCCTCCTACTAGGGTCGTTTGGGATGACACAAGCTCAAGACGCAAAAAGTTTGTTGAAGGAAGTTTCAGCAAAAGTGAAGAGTTATGATAATATTACAATAGACTTTAAGTATAACCTCAACAACGCAAAAGAAAATATTAGTCAAGACACCCGTGGTGATGTAACCATGGTGGGCGATAAATATGTATTTCATATGTTGGGAACTACTACGATGTTTGACGGTAAAAACATGTACACCATCATTCCAGAAGATGAAGAAGTAAATATTTCAAAATACAACCCCAACGAAGACAAGCAAATTACTCCTAGTAAGATGTTGACTTTTTATGAAAATGGGTACACGTATAAAATGGATATCACCCAAAATGTGAAGGGTAGAAAAATTCAGTTTGTAAAGTTAATTCCAATCGATTCTAAGGCTGAGATTAAGGATATTCTCTTGGGTATCGATGCGCAGACCAAACACATTTATAAGCTGATACAGACTGATGCCAATGGCACAAAATATACCATTACCGTAAATTCGTTTAAAACCAACCAGCCTATTGGAAAAGGGTTGTTTACCTTTGATGAAGCCAAGTATAAAAAAGACGGCTACTACATCAATAAATTAGACTAAACATCTAGTGAAAATACTGGACCGGTACATATTGGTAACATATTTGAAGACGTTTGCGAGCGTCTTCATTATTTTAATGTTCATTTTTGTGCTGCAGAGTATTTGGCTCTACATTTCTGAACTGGCCGGGAAAGATCTCGATGTTTGGATTATTCTAAAATTTCTTTGGTTCTTTTCTCCCAAGCTCATTCCCATGGTGTTACCGCTCACTATTTTGGTAACCTCCTTGATGGTCTTCGGAAGTTTTGCTGAAAAATATGAATTTGCAGCTATGAAATCTACCGGGATTTCGTTGCAACGCGCCATGCGCAGTATCATGGTGTTTATCGTGCTACTAGCTGGCATCGCTTTCTTTTTTGCCAATAACGTGATTCCTTATTCTGAATATAAATGGCAGAACCTTCGACGAAACATAGCGCAGTTAAGTCCGTCGATGGCAATTACCGAAGGACAGTTTAGTCAGATAGGTGACGATTTCAACATAAAAGTAAAAAAGAAGTATGGAGACCGTGACCAGTTTTTGGAGAATGTGGTGATACATATGAAAAACCAAGAACGCCCCAACGGTAACCACATTGTGATTATTGCTGAGAGTGGAGAGTTGGCAGGCGAAGAAGACAGCAATACCCTTACCATGATTCTGAATAATGGTAACTATTACGAAGACGTTCAGGTAAAAGATTTAAAAAAACGGCAACGGCTTCCTTTTGCAAAAAGCTATTTTGAGCAGCATGCCTTTAACATAGACCTTACCCAATTTAACAATGTAGATGTAGATAAAGAGAATGAGCTAAACAGCCATAATATGTATCAAATTCACGAATTGGTAGATGAAATTGATACGCTCTCTAATGCTTACACTAAAGACATTGCTGCCTTTTCTGATCAAATGTATTTTAGAACCGGTATTAGCAAGTTTAACGATGAAAAAGTAGCTGAAAAGGTTACGGCCAAAGAAACAGAAGAACTACTCGATCTGGTAGAACCTGCCCGAAAACTCGTCATTATAGACCAAGCGTTGAACAACGCAAAACAGACGTTGCAATCTATTGGAGCTAAGAAAAATGAGTTTAAAATAAAGACAAAGCGCCTTAACAAGCACGAAATTGCCTTCCACGAAAAATTTGCTTTAGCGATTGCCTGTGTGATCCTTTTCTTTGTAGGTGCACCTTTGGGAGCCATTATTAGAAAAGGAGGAATGGGGTTGCCCATGGTTATTGCCATTTTACTGTTCTTAACGTATCACTTTATTGGGATTTTTGCCAAAAACAGTGCAGAAGACGGGACGATGCATCCGTTTTATGCGACATGGATTAGTACTGCGATTATGTTTCCTTTAAGTATCTGGCTTACCTACCGAGCCACGACAGATCAGGGTGTTTTTGATTTTGATACTTTCTTTGGGCGTATTGGGCGACTCTTCGGAAAGAAAAATACAGATGCAGCCATCGTAGAAGATGAAGCGGCTATTTTACTAACACAGCAAGAGAAAGCTTTGGTGCTGTCTAGAACTGATACCCAATTAAAGGACATCGTTAAAAATTATAGACAGTACAACTATTCGGAAGAAGTGCGCAAAGCGGCCATACAACAACTAAAACAGAAAGGCTATACAGAGATTGAGTTGAAGTTGACAGGAGATTTTGAAAATAAAGAATATACTGAGGCCCTAGATGCATTTAACGAGTTTTCTAATTCTTCCAAAAAAAGTTTGGTGGCTTATTTTGTTTCGTTACTCTGTTTGTTTGGGCTTATCACCTTCAATAATATAAACATCAATTATGCAGAAACAATAAAGACAATTTTTGATGTAAGCCAAGTGGTATCGCTCATTGTCTTCTATATTTTCACTATAAAAGGATTGCTTGGATATTCGAGATTTCAAAAAATAATTGGCAAAGAACAGGACATCACAGCTTGGCTCCTGTTTATATTTCTAGGTCCGGCAATCTATATTTTCTTGCATTTCAGCTTTAAGAAAAAAATGCAGGAAGAGTTAGCTGCGGTATAAGAACAACCAATAAATACTGACAACAAACTTTTGAGAGATTCTTCACTTCACTATGTTTCGTTCAGAATGACATTATTTTGCCTTATAACCCACCCGAACGTACTTTCGTTACCTGCCCGACCATGTCATTCAGGCGGGCGGGCAACTCACTACTTGTCACACTGAGATGTCACACTGAGCGCAGTCAAAGTGCACTACTCACTACCGACCATTTACCTCTAACTATTTCCGTATCTTTGTAGCCAAATTTTAGTACGATGATTACTACGGAAAACGGTACACACATTAAACTGAATACCATACAAGAAGCCATTGAAGACATTCGGCAGGGTAAGGTAATTATCGTGGTTGATGACGAGAACCGAGAAAATGAAGGAGACTTTTTGGCTGCTGCCGAACTGGTAACTCCAGAAACGATCAATTTTATGGCGACTCATGGTCGCGGACTTATTTGTGCTCCCATCACCGAAACACATTGCAAAGAATTACAGTTGGAGATGATGACGGGCAATAATACCGACCCTATGGAGACGGCCTTTACCATTTCAGTCGATTTGAAAGGTCATGGAGTGACGACAGGAATCTCTGCTTCAGATCGTGCTAAAACGGTGCAGGCATTGATAGACCCGAATACCAAACCGCATGATTTGAGCAAGCCTGGGCATATTTTTCCACTTAAGGCGAAAGATGGTGGTGTGTTGCGCAGAACTGGACATACCGAAGCTGCTATCGATTTTGCACGCTTGGCAGGATTGCAACCTGCAGGTGTGATTGTTGAAATCATGAACGAAGATGGTACTATGGCACGTCTACCACATTTGGTTGAAGTTGCTAAAAAATTCAATTTGAAATTGGTTTCAATTGAAGATTTGGTGGCCTACCGTATGGAGCATGATTCCCTTATTCAGAAAAAAGAAGATTTTAACATCAATACAAAATTTGGAAGTTTCCGCTTGCGGGCATATCAGCAGACCACCAACGATCAGGTGCATATCGCGCTAACCAAAGGCGCGTGGAAGGAAAATGAACCCGTTTTAGTTCGTGTTAATTCTACTTTGGTGAACAACGATATTCTAGGTACCCTTACCAATGATGCCGACAAAAAATTGGATGATATGTTTAGTGCGATTACTTCGGAAGGAAAAGGAGCCATCGTATTTATAAACCAACAAAGCCAGTCTTTTAATCTTCTTAACCGCTTAAAAACACTTCGCGAAACGCAGAAGGCTAATGAAATTGTAAAAGCACCGCGTATCGCTATGGATAATAAAGACTTTGGTATTGGTGCCCAAATCTTACACGATTTAGGTATTCACAAAATCAAACTGCTTTCGAACAGCGAACAGACCAAACGTGTGGGAATGATTGGCTATGGGTTAGAGATTACCGAATACGTAGGGTATTAGGCATTACTCCCCTAATCTATTTTCTTTTTTTAGTCCAATCAGAATCTGGCCTGCTGAACGGTTGAGATAAAAATGTGTCTACGATACCATTAAAATAGGTCGCGTTTTCAGCAGTCGCAAAATGTGTTTGCCCCGGCATGATACACAAATGTGCGTTGGGAATATGCTCAAATATTTCAACCGAATGTTGGTTTTTAATCACATCTTTATCACCTGCAATAATTAAGACTTTGGCGGTAATTTTAGATAAATTTTCCTTCGGAATGTTAGGCTGGTACACTAATAATCCGAGAACCTGTTTTCCTAACGGCCAATTTTTGCTAGTATCTTTTTGTGCTGCTTTAAAAGATACAAACTCTAACGCCCCTTTTGCTTCATTGATCGCCCAAGAGTTTACAGCCGTTTCGTCGGGTCTTAAATTGGCGCCCATAGCAACAATTTTTTTGATTTTAGTTTTACCAGAGATTCCCATTTTTAAGGCGATAATTCCGCCGTCACTCACTCCCAAAATATGAATGGAATCTAATTTTAAATGTGCTACTAGACCCTCCCAATCTTTAGTCATCTGCGTATAGGTCAAGGAGTCTGTTTCGACTCCAGACTTGCCATGCCCCCTACTATCGGCTACAATCACGCGATACTTATTTTTGAAATAGTCAATTTGATGGTCCATATTTTTTATCTCACCGCTATTTCCGTGTATTAATAGCAAGGGCTCGCCACTTCCATATTCTTCAAAATACATTTTCACCCCATTAACAGTGGCATATTTTCCAACAGCATCATTATTACCATAAGGCATTTCGAAAGTGCTTTCTCTTTTTATCTGTGCATTGGCACTAGTAAAAATTGAAATAAGTAGTAGTACAAGGCTTAGCTTGTCGAAAATTTTCATGTTGGTAGTTTTAGTTAGCATTCATCTCTTTTGCTGTGGAATGTAGGTGGGTAATTCTCCAAATTCCGTCTGTTTTCTTCCAGATTTTTGTTACCAGTTCTTGAATATTGGTAGTGTCATCTTTTGAAAACTCAAGGGTGCGGATGGTGTATGCTGAAGTATTTGTTAGTGGGAACACCTCTATGTTATCAGATAGCGGTGTTTTGAACGGTCTTGGCATCGAATTACAAAATGTACCGATTACTTGTTTTGAAGGCACCTTGTTTCCATTGGCTAAGAACGTGATATCGTCATCCATCATCGATAGCACGGTATCACAGTCACCGTTTTTGAATGCATTCTGCTCTTTTGCCACCGCCAGTTCTATTTCAGTTTTAACAGACAAATCTGCAGATTTCTGGGCGTATGCACTACCCACTATTGTTAGTAGCAAGAGTATTGTTATTAATTGTAGTTTAGTTTTCATGATTTAGGTAATTGAGGTTCGTTAATGGTGTATACTATTGTTCTAGGGCCAACAACAGTTTTTCTAGTTTTTCGACTCTTTTTTCTACGGAAACAGCTGCGGTTTCTTTTTCCTGAAGTTTCATTTTTAATGTGTCAATAATTTGTTGTTGTTCCTGCACAGCGTTGATAAGAATAGGCACAATTTCAGTATAATTTACTGCTAAAAATTCATCTTCTGTTTCCTTTCCTTCTACCAATTCTGGAACTATGTCGGCAACTTCTTGGGCGATGAGTCCGAATGATTTTTTATCGGTCTCTTCTCTATTCTTCCAAAAGTATTTTTTTGGGGCTAGCTCCATTATTTCTTTCAATCCATAGCCAATAGCTTCAATATCTTTTTTAAGGCGTCTATCGCTTGCATGCACTACGGCTCCGCCTACATTCACCGTACCGCCATTAGCCTGCAGGTTGAGTGTAGAAGTCCCACCATTATTTCGGGCCATGATCTCATTATCATCAATTGCGATGTTCCAACCGGTGACTGCACCAAACGTTGCAAATCCTCCTCCTCCAATCGACACATCGGTACCTCCTTCGATTTGTAGTTTAGTATCAGGAGTCGACGTTCCCAATCCTACATTGTCGGCAAAGTAATTAGCAGTAGCTCCAAATCCCCAGCTAAAGTACGTACCATTATACCACAAGGCTTCAGAGCCATTTACGCGCAATGCTATACCTGTGGCAACATTTCTGTTTAGATTGGTCACACCGCTTATTTCTACATTTCCATTTACCCGCAATAAATCAGTGTCAAATTCGCCATAGATCAAAGCGTTGTCTGCATCTGCATTAGAGTTTTCGATATATAATTTATTGTTTCCTGTTTCGTTATAACCAGCTCCATTTCCGAAGAATATATTACCCGAACCAGATGCACTATAACCCGCTTCATAACCTATAAACACATTACTGGATGCCGCACCAGCACTGTTAAAACCTGCGCTATTTCCTACTACCGTATTGAAGGTACCTGAATTGTTTCGTAAAGCGCTACTTCCGATAGCTACATTATTATCATTAAGACTCGTAGTTAACGCTTCAAAACCTATTGCCACACTACTAGAACCTAATGTAGCACTCCCTAGTGCTGCATAGCCAATTGCCACGTTTGAGTTTCCATTTGTATTCGCAAACAAGGCATTATTTCCTATTGCTATATTCCCGATGCCTGTTTGATTGGCGCTCATCGCAAAGCTTCCTAACGCAGTGTTAGAATAGCCTGTAGAAGTGCTGTTCATGGCCCATCTACCTACAGCAGTATTATCAACTCCATCAGTATTTGATGTTAAGGCATTATAGCCCAATGCCGTATTTCCAGAGCTTATAGTATTAGTAACTAATGCACCACTACCCACAGCTGTATTCTCTTCACCAGTCGTATTGCTAACCAATGCTATGGAGCCGACTGCCGTATTTGAATTTCCAGAATTATTCTGTAATGTCTGATATCCAAGAGCTGTATTGCCCGAACCAATTGTGTTACTATTCAGACTTTCGGTACCTAAGGCTGTATTTTGAATACCCGTTGTATTGCTTTGTAAAGAGCCCGACCCGATTGCAGTATTGGCATCTGCGGTATTCGCGTACAATGCCTGAAAACCCAGAGCAGTATTGTCGCTACCAACCGTATTGAGTCGTAAGGTATTAGATCCTAATGCTGTATTACTGGCTCCAGTTGTATTTTGAAATAATGCCAAGGTACCCATAGCGCTGTTATTAGCTCCTATAGAGTTAGACTGAAGTGCAGATCGACCGATTGCTACATTGAACGATGCTGTGGTATTACTAAATAAGGCATAAGTTCCTAGTGCTACATTACTATTCCCTTCCGTATTATTATATAATGACTGATATCCGCTACTCACATTTAAGCCCCCTATGGTATTATTTAACATGGATCCATTTCCGTAGGCTACATTATAATTACCTGTGGTGTTATTAAACATACTGGCACTTCCCATGGCTACGTTTTCCTGCCCTGTGGTGTTGTCGATTAATGCTCTATTTCCTACCGCTATATTTCCTGAGCCCGTTGTATTGTTGTAAAGAGTATTAAATCCGATACCTGTATTTGAATTTCCAGAAGTATTATTGAAGAGTGCAGAAGATCCTAGAGCAGTATTCCAGTTTCCTGTAGTGTTAGCGTTTAGCGCATTATATCCCACCACAGTATTAGCGGCACCTGTTGTATTATTACTAGCCGAAAAACTTCCCAAGGCCGTGTTTCCATTGGCGGTGTTACTTGTTAATGCAGCATACCCAACGGCAGTATTGTAATCGCCAGTGCTGTTATTCAATAAGGTACTATGCCCAATACTTACATTTCCCTGTCCATCTGTATTCGAATTAAGTGAAAGACTTCCAAAAGCAGTATTTGCTGTACCTATCGTATTATTTTCCATACTCGCGGTACCCAGTGCGACGTTATCTAATCCTCCTGTATTATTTTGCAAAGCCCGAAAACCTATACCTACATTCTGATTTCCGGTTGTGTTCACTTCCATCGATTGGTAGCCAACAGCAACATTTAATTGTCCGGAGGTATTCGCCTCTAACGATCCAAAGCCTATACCCACATTTGAATTGCTAGTACTACTATCGCTACTTCCAGCATTCATTCCAAGATAAATAGATGAACCGCTAGTATCTGATTTCCCATCTAAAAGTTCGTCAATACGTTCGGCCCCAATACCACTAATAGCTGCCCAGTCGCCCAATGTACTATCCCAATAATAAAAACCTTTCGACGGAGTTCCATTCCCGGTAACAAAGACCATCATTCCATCTTGGTCTATGGTAGGTTGCGTGCCGGGAAAATTATCAATCCGTGGGATTAAAATTCCGTCATTACTATTGGGAGTCGCTACATTGCTTGCCGTAATATCAAGTGTTGCCTCTGGGCTGGTGTTGTTAATACCCACTTGGCTATACAGGTTAAGGGACAAAAAAAGAATAAGTATGGAAATTATTACAGAGGTTTTCATAACATATTTATTTTAGTACTACTTTTTAAAATGCGTTGTGTTAATCACCTTATTGTTATACACTATTTTCAATTCGTAGATTCCTTTTTCTAAATGATTGACATTCAGATAAATTTCTTTTGAAGTTGGTTTATCAAGAGTTCCTTCGTATTTAGTACTCATAAATAGCTACAAATGAATCAATAAGATTTTTTTTTGAAAGAGGGGAAAACTTTCTTTGGAATAAAAGTAATTTCTAATGGGAAGAAGTAGTAACACGCTCGTAACAGATGCTACCAGAAATGTAACGTTTGCCTATAGATAGGCGTTTACACGGAAAGTTAAGCTTATTTTTGAGCGTATTCTGAAGGTAAACATCCAAATACCTCCTTAAAGCATTTGGAAAAATAGGAAGGGTTATTAAAACCTACTTGGTAGCAAATTTCTGAAATCGTTATATCGCTTTCTTTAAGTAATGTAGTGGCCAATTGAAGCCGTTGGGAGCGAACAAACTCAGTAGCGCTTACCCCTGTAAGTGCCTTTAACTTTCGATGCAGCTGCATCCTACTCATGCCAAGCAACTTGCTAAATTCGTCAACACTAAAATCTGGATCCGTGAGGTGTTTGTCTAATACTTCTTGTACTTTCCCTAAAAAGGTTTCATCAATTCTTGAAATGGAAATTTCTTTTGGTTTCAATACAACTTCTTGGCTGTATCTTTCGCGAAGCTGTTTTCTTGATAACACCAAATTTTGAACCCGAGTTTCTAAAAATTTTGTTTTAAAAGGTTTTAGCACATAGTCGTCTGCACCCAACTCTAAACCTTCAAATTGCGATTGCTCTTCTACTTTTGCGGTTAAGAGAATGATGGGGATGTGTGACGTTCGCTCATCACTTTTAAGTTGTTTGCACAGTTCTAACCCATCCACTTCGGGCATCATGATGTCTGAAATAATTATATCTGGGATTGTTGCTGTTGCCAATGCAATTCCTTCGGCACCATTTTCTGCTTCTAATACACGATATTCACTCGAAAAGGCAGATTTCACAAAGGTCCGTATGTCTTCATTATCCTCAACTACAAGGAGAATCGGAGCGTCTTTATCAGTTTCCAATAATTGTTCTTCGTTGTTTTCTCTACGGAAAAGCGGAGTGGCTTTTTTTGAAGTAGTCTGCTTTGGCACATTGCGAACAATTGCTGCATTCGAAAATTGATGTGCATAGATGGGTAACGTAGTTGTGAATAACACTGTTTCATCAGCGGTATTTTCAACCTGAATAGTTCCTCCATATAGTGTTACCAATTCTTTTACCAATGCCAAGCCAACCCCCACACCCTCTGTCTTGTTATCTGCTTGATAAAAACGGTTGAAAACCGATTCAATATTTTTAGTACCGCTAATTTGCCCATCATTCTCGATAGCTATCTCTAAAGTGTCTTCCTTTTTTGTGGTTGAAAATTTCACCCTTCCGCCTTTAGGCACGTATTTGAATGCATTGGTCAGTAAGTTCACCACGATCTTTTCAATAGCATCGGAATCAAACCATACATTTTCAAAGGCTTCGATAGCTACCACATAATCAATATTTCTTTTTTCTGCTTGATACTGAAAAGCACCTGTGAGGGATTTAAGAAGGATGTTGATATTCCCTTCGCTTACCTGCAGTTTTAGGTTACCAGCCTCTAATTTTGAAAGGTCCAGTAGTTGATCTACAAGAACCAATAGTCGTTGGGAGTTTCGCTGCACCATTTCTAAATCTGATCTATCTTCACTAGCCAATTTTTTATTCTCCAATTGCTTTTCAATCGGAGCCGATATTAGCGTTAACGGTGTTCTGAATTCGTGCGAAATATTCGTAAAGAAGTTAGACTTAATGGTGTCTACTTCTTTTAACTTCCGATTTGTTATTTGTTTGTTTCTGAATAAAAAGTACAATACCAGACCAGCTAACAACACCAAGCCGATAATTCCAAAAAGGAGGTTCCGTTGATTTCTCTTTTGCTCCTCAACAAGCTCTTTTTGTGATTGAAGCAACTGAATTTCTTGTTTCTGTTGGGTGTTTTTGTATTGGGCCTCAAGTTCTTTAGCCTTTTCAATGTTTTGCGATGCGATTAGGGAATCGCTGACTCGTTTGAACTCTTTGGCATAAAAATATGCCTTCTCATAGTCTCCTAACTTTTCTGAATTTAAGTGCAAAACTTCATACACTGGCTGTAAATCACCTTGTTTATCAAGTGCAACCCCTAGCGCTTCGGCTTCTAATGCTACTTCGTTACTTTTTGCATAGTTTCCATTTTCGTGTAACAGATTTGTTTGGTTTACAAGGGCCATAAACAATCCGTTATCATAATTGTTTTTTTTATTTAGTGCAATAGCAGCCTCACCCGCTTGTAGGGCTTTCTCAATTTGGTTGCTCTGAAAATAGATATCGCTTAGAACGGCTTGACAAATACCTTCATAAATCGGAAACTTATTTTCTTTATAGTAAGCAATACATGTTAGTGCGTAGTCTATCGCCTTTTCATAATTTTTATCTAATGCTTCTATGGAAGCGAGTTTGGTTTTTATGAATATTTGCTTAAACTCGTTATTAGATGCATTGAAAATAGCTAAAGCCTGCTCTTGATACGCTCTTGCTTCCGCTACATTTTTAAAAGTTGAATACACGTCACCTATATACGACAAGGTAGAACCACGTCTATCCCCCTGAAAATTATTAGCTTTATATAGGCTATCTGATTTTAAAAGATAGGGTAATGCTTTTTCCGTTTGGTTAAAACCAAGACTATACAGCTCACCCAATTGTCCATAGATATAGGCCATTTCATACCAAAGACCTTCGGCTACAGCAATCTTTTCACCTTCTTGGACATAGTTTAACGAAGCTTCATTTTTCCCCAACCGAACGTTCTCTTGGCCCAATCGAGAGTACGTTAAAATAACACGTTTCGGGTCGTTTGTATTTTTGGCGTATGCGAGTGCTTCCAGTAAATTGCCGTTGATAAAAGCATACTTATCCTGGTTTAGCTCCGGAAAAAGCCCAACATAACCAGCTTTTAAGCGGTGGTAGTGATAATATGCTAGATCAGAATTATTTTTATCGGCGTAGGCTTTTAGTCTGTCAAAATAAACAAGACAGCTATCTTCATTATTTCGTTTGTAATATCTCAGCAAAGAGGCATAACTAGTACTTATGATACTGTCGTGAAGTTTTTCCGCTTTTATTATTTGTTTGAGAGAGTCTATGGCAGCGGCATCTTGTGCCACTAATGAAGCAGAAGCAAAAAAGAGAAGAAATACAACTTTTTTCAATAGACACGGTTTAATATCCCTAAAATTAGGCAATTAAATCGTAATTGTATTTAATCTATTTGAAACAAAGCACTACAGAACACTGGCAATAGCCTTCTTCATCGCTTCGGCCCGTTCCCGCACTTGGGTTTCGGTCCAACCAATTTTCACCAAACTAGAAACCGTACGGCCCATCCAGGCATCACTTTTTGAAAAATCGGCCTTGTTTAGGTCTTGCATTTGTGATTTGATTTCAGAAGAAAGAGGACCCAAACTATTCTGATCGCGCAAATGTTCCCAACCATTAATATAATGCCAGTTGTTCTTATACCAGTAAAAACAGGCATCTACACCCGCATCAGCTAACGCCTTATGTGCCTTTTGGGCAAAGCTTTCCGAAGGCAAAAAGAAATTTACAAAACTATAATTTTCTACGCCTCCTTCAGGAACGCGTCTAAAAGTAACTCCGTCTATTTCAGACAATGCTTCTCTAACAATGGTATAATTGCGTTCTTGTGTTCGCAAAATACCATCCAGTTTATCTAATTGTGCTAGCCCTACTGCCGCATTCATTTCAGAAATACGGAAATTATACCCCAAGAACGGATGCGTTTCTGCACCCCTGTCGTTACCAATATGGTCGTGTCCGTGGTCTTGGTAATGATCGGCATTCAACTTGTATTTCTCAGAATTGGTAATCACCCCACCACCTTCACCACAAGTGATCGTTTTAACATAATCGAACGAAAAACAACCCAAGTCACCGTAGCTTCCCAGAGGTTTTCCTTGATACGTACCACCAATGGCCTGGCAGGCATCTTCGAGCAACAACAGACCGTGAGTGTCGCAAATATCTTTAAGCGCCTGCAAATCGGCCATAGAACCACACATATGAACCGGCATCACGCACTTTGTTTTTGGTGTAATGGCTGCTTCTACAGCTTTCGGATCTAGTGTAAGCGTGTCGTCTATATCGACCAACACAGGTACCGCGCCCAACATCAGGATACTTTCAAAACTTGCAACAAATGTAAATGTGGGCATGATCACTTCATCACCAGCGCCTATTCCTGCAGCTGCCAAAGCTACCGTGAGTGCAGCCGTTCCGCTAGAAACCAATTGGCAATAATTAGACTGCATACGTTGCGCGAACGCCGTTTCAAATTCTTTGGCTTTCCAATGGTTGTTTCGCATACCATCAAAACCGTAGCGCATGAGCACTCCCGTTTCTAACACATCGTTTACTTGTTTGCGCTCTTCGGCACCAAATACTTCAAATCCAGGCATATTCTGATAAATTTTAAGTTGAAACTCCAAAGGAGAAATTAGGGTTCGTCATTTAGACGCATGCAAAGATAAAGGTTGCGCATGGGGTGTACAAAAGAAGGAGGAAAGGTTTTGGGCTGGAAGTTGGAGGTTGGGAGATCGAAGATGGAAGATGGAAGATGGAGGTTATGTGCTGGATGCTGGGTGCTGGATGCTGGATGCTGGATGCTGGGTGCTGGATGCTGGGTGCTGGGTGCTGGATGCTGGAGGTTGGGTGCTGGATGCTGGATGCTGGATGCTGGGTGCTGGGTGCTGGATGCTGGGTGCTGGGTGCTGGGTGCTGGGTGCTGGATGCTGGATGCTGG
>DFLU01000009.1:1772-158578 GCA_002375495.1 Flavobacteriaceae bacterium UBA3611 | reverse complement strand
GGGTGCTGGATGCTGGATGCTGGGTGCTGGATGCTGGATGCTGGATGCTGGATGCTGGAAGTTGGAAGTTGGAAAGGGATGGCTTATCCTATGGAGTCTTTAGTTTTTGGTTTTTGGTCTTTAGTTTTTATCTTTCATCATAACCCCAACTCATAACTTGTCACACTGAGCTGTCACACTGAGCGCAGTCGAAGTGCCGTCGAAGTGCATAACCCACAACTGCTAATTACCCAAAAGTGTCACCTCCACCTGTTCTGTTTCAATTTTTGAGAGCAATTCAAGTTGTCCGTTTTCATACAACGAATCTAGTCTTATAAGCGGAAACGTGATGTCATTGTACTTGTAATTGTTGTAATCTGCAAAACGAACGCCTTTTACCACACGCTTGTTATAGGCTTCGCGAAATCGCACCCCACCACCATTCGTTCTGTAGTTATAGGCAAAATAATCTAACTGGAAGTTTTCTTTATTAATCCAATACACATATTCATCTTCATAATCGTCTCCACCACCTTCTTGCTGAAACGTAACACCAATTTCGTAATAGTCTTTTCCCTTAACCGTACTCTCTCCCAACAACTCCTTCTCTACTGCCGGATCTTTTAATCCGTAGGGCAATTGCACAAAATAATGTACTGAATTGACACTGGCGGCATACCGTCTCGCAATAGAATCTGGTAACGCAACCAACGAATCGTTTACAAACCGCTGGAAGCTCTGGTTGGTCAATACATCGCGAATCGTGCCGATCGAATCCTCCATGACGCGTTCCATCTCAAAAACGCCAGATTTACGGTAACTTTTATACGAAATATCCCTAAAAACAAAGGCTATTTCGGCTTCATCGCAAACACCGCCACAACTTGTCTCAATGGCTTTTTCCACGATATCATGGGCAGTAAGTTTGGGTTCTTCTTTGCAACTAAATAAAAGGGCAACGCCCACTAAAATGTAAAAGACTTTCATACGTTATATTTGTAACAAATGTAACCATTAGGTCACTTATAAAGGGTAAACCTTTCAGAATACTATATCATGGCAAAATTAATCTTCTTCGCTTGCGTTTTGTTGGTTGGCACAATATCCTTTTCGCAGTCTGAAAAAAATGTACAGGCTCTTCAACAATTACAAGGGCTTTACAATTCAGAAAACTATCAGGGCATTTACGACATGCTGAGCGACTCTTTTCAGCAAAAAGTACCCGAAGCGACGTTACATCAGTTGTTCTCTACTTTTCAGAATAACTTCGGAAAGTTTAACAGTTTCGAATTTGTAGACGGAAATGAAGGTAGGGATAACTTCTTAGCTACGTTCCACAACGGACAACAATCGGTTGGCATTTATGTAGACGGAGATGATAAAATTTCTGGGTTGCTGTTCAAACCCGTCGAAAATGATGCACCTGCCAAATTTGAGCGCAATACCACTAAATTGCAACTTCCGTTTAAAGGCGAATGGTTCACCTTTTGGGGCGGTACTACCAAAATGCAAAATTACCACGTGACCACCCGAGTACAAAAAGGGGCATTCGATTTCATTATTGTCGGAAAAAACGGCAGATCATACGAACGTAGTGGCACTAGAAACGAAGACTACTACGCCTTCGGGCAACCGCTCTACGCAGTTTGCGACGCCACAGTAGCTCAAGTAATAACTGGCGTTGAAGACAACAGACCCACCATTATGAATCCGTCGCAACCTTTAGGAAATAGTGTGATGCTGCGTACTAAAAATGGCGAATATATTGTGTATGCCCATCTCGAAAAAGGAAGCCTTGCCGTAAAAGAAGGAGATGTAGTGACTAAAGGCCAATACCTTGGAAATTGCGGAAACTCAGGAAATTCTAGTGAAGCCCACCTACACCTACACATTCAGGATGGTCCTAACATGATGACCGCTGGGGGTGCCCGATGCTATTTTGAAGAAGTAATGGTGGGAGACGAATTGCGTACCGATTATTCGCCAGTGCGGCTAGACCGGATTTCAAGACCCAACAACTAGTTGGTAGTTCACTGTTAATCGTTGCCTGCCTCCGAAGAAACGAAATGTGTTCGGGTTCTAAACGCACAAGCTCACTATCATCTTCCATTTTCAAACTCTCACACCCACAACTCACCACTTCCCGCCCCATCATCTTTATTTTCCATCGGAATTGCTAAACCAAAATTGTACCTTTGTTTATCTATGGCATTACAGAAAAACGTCAAAATAAAAAATAAGAAAGCGAAATTCGAATACGAACTGTTAGACACCTACACAGCTGGGATTGTCTTGGCAGGAACCGAAATAAAAGCGATTCGTGAAGGCAAAGCCTCCATAGCAGAGAGCTTTTGTGAATTTAATGACAAAGGCGAACTCTTTGTTATCAACATGACCGTTCAGGAATATTCGCATGCCACCCACTTTAACCACAACCCGAAAAGCGAACGCAAACTACTTCTTAATCGGAGTGAACTTAAAAAATTAGAGAAAGAGGTTAAAAATAGCGGACTTACCATCGTGCCGTTGGTGCTATTTACAAACGATAGAGGCTTGGCGAAAATGAAGATTAGCCTGGCGCGTGGTAAAAAGCAATTTGACAAACGTGAAAGTATTAAAGACCGCGATAACAAACGAAATCTGAGCAGAATAAAAAAAGCATTCAACAATTAAAATCCTAAAATCATGTTAGAAAGGAAACAAATGTGCACCGTCGGTCGTCTTTCTATGTAAACCAACACAATGATCAGAATACTACTCTTTTCTTTCTTCCTTTGTTCCGCATTAACCCAAGCCCAAATTGTAGGTAAAGTTACAGACACCAAAGGCGAACCACTCGCCTTCGTAAACATCTATCTGCAGGATAATTATACGGGAACTACCTCTAACGACGACGGAAACTACGAGCTCAACATCACTGAAAAGGGTACCTATGAATTGGTTTTTCAGTATTTAGGATTTACAACGGTCAATAAAAAAGTTACCGTTTCATCGCTGCCCCATATCTTAAACGTCACCCTAGAAGAAGAATCGGTTAGCTTAGATGCCGTAGTTATCAATGCATCAGAAGATCCTGCCTATCGAATTATTCGGGAGACCATTGCCAGACGAAAAATCAATCTTGATAAAATTTCAGAATACAAAGCAGATTTTTACTCGCGTGGACTCTGGCGTGTGGAAGACTTACCAGAGAAAATTCTCGGACAAGAAGTAGGTGATCTAGACGGGCAGTTAGATTCTACCCGTACGGGTATTATTTATCTTTCAGAAACCATTAGCGAAATTGCCTTTCAGAAACCAGACGATTTCAAAGAAAAAATAATCGCTAGTAAGGTTAGCGGTAACGATAACGGCTTCAGTTTTAACAGTGCTAGGGATGCTAACTTTTCATTTTATGAAAACACCACCAACATCAACGCTGCTATCGTTTCGCCCATAGCAGCTAGCGCTTTATCGTATTACAATTACAAGCTTGATGGTATCTTTTATGAAGGCACAAAGCTTATCAATAAAATACAGGTGAGCCCGAAACGCCCTAAAGACCGTGTTTGGGAAGGTTTTATCTACATTGTAGAAGACGATTGGCAACTGTACGGAGTTGAACTTACCACCACGGGCCAAGCCATACAAGTTCCCATGGTGACCCAGCTTTTGTTTAAGCAGAATTTTAAATACGACCCCACAAATGATTTCTGGGTGAAACTTTCACAGACCATCGATTTTGGATTTGATTTTTTAGGATTTAAAGGCGACGGCCGATTTATTGCCGTGTACAGCAATTACGATTTTAATCCTAACTTCGAAAAAAGAGCGTTCACCAACGAAGTTCTTACATTTGAAGAGGAAGCCAATAAAAAAGACAGCCTGTTCTGGAAAGGCACACGCCCTGTTCCGCTTACTGACGAAGAGCTGAACGATTACATCAAAAAAGATAGTATCCAAACACTCCGCAAATCTGAAACCTATCTAGATTCGATAGATGGCGTGAGCAACCGTTTCAAGATACTCGACCCCATTCTGGGTTATTCATACCGAAATAGCTATGACAAATGGCGTTTCAGCTACAACGGACCTATCCCAGATGTTTCCTTTAATACCGTACAAGGTTGGAATGGTGGCGTTGGTTTGTCCTATTTCAGCTGGAAAGATGAAAACCAGACCAATTGGTTCTCGGCAAATGTGAATGCCACTTATGGTATTGCAGAAGACAGACTTCGATTCTCTGGGAGCATGACCAAAAACTTTAACCGCACCAACAGACTGCGACTAGGCGTCTATGCAGGCAGCAGGGTGCAACAATTTAACGGTGCGCAACCTATTTCACCTTTGGTGAATACAGTTTCTACCTTGTTTTTTGAACGCAACTACATGAAAGTATTCGACCTTACCTATGTGGGCGGAACGTACGGGCAAGAATTATTTAATGGCTTGCGCATTGCTACCAACTTTAGTTATCAAGAACGGAAACCACTTTTTAACAACACCGATTATGTGACCATCCCCAACGATGATGTTTCGTACACATCTAATAATCCGCTAGACCCGACAGACTTTACCAATGCTGGTATTTTAGAGCACAGTATTTTTAAGAGCAGTGTTACCGCCAATATTACGTTTGGTCAAAAATACATGACCTATCCCGACGGGAAATACAACCTAGGCAACGAAAAATACCCGTTCCTTTCCCTTACTTTTGAAAATGGTCTGGGAAGTTCTATCGATGGCTATGATTTTAGCCAAGTTAGCGCACGCTTATACCAGCGGGTCAATACCGGAAACAAAGGGGAGTTTGTGTATAATTTAAAAGGTGGAACCTTTTTAAACGGTGACGATATAAGTTTTGTAGACTACCAGCATTTCAACGGAAACCAAACCAGAATTGGTACTTCTGGAAACTACACCAATGTCTTCAACCTACTGCCTTACTACGATTTAAGCACCAACCAAAGCTATTTTGAGGGACATTTTGAGCACGATTTTAAAGGATGGATCTTAGGAAAGATTCCAGGCGTTAACCAATTGAATTTTAATTTAGTGGCCGGCGCGCACTTCTTAAGCATAAACGGAAACAAACCCTATTCTGAATTTTCTGTGGGTATCGACAATCTTGGCTTCGGAAAATTTCGCTTTTTACGACTTGATTATGTAAAATCGTATTACAACGGCGGTAGCGATGGCGCGTTTATTTTTGGGTTGAAATTTTTGAATTTTATCGACTAGTTTTTATCCTCCAAAAGCGGGACAAACCGAAATTCGCCAAATTCTTCTTTTTCAAAATTAGTGGGCGATGTTCGTGTAAAAACGGTCATAATTTGTACGTTCTCCCCTACGGGTATCACCAACTTACCTCCAACTTTTAGTTGCGAAAGAAGAGGCTTTGGCACAAAAGGAGCGCCTGCAGTAACAATAATTCCGTGATATGGTGCCGCTTCTGGAAACCCTTTGTAGCCATCACCAAAAATCAACTTTTTTGGTCGGTAGCCCAATTGAGGTAAAAACCGCTTTGTTTTTTTAAAAAGTTCGTTCTGCCTTTCAATAGAATACACGGTCACACCCATCTCCAACAACACAGCAGTTTGGTAACCACTACCTGTGCCTATTTCAAGCACCCTATCGCCGCGAACAACTTCTAGCAATTCTGTTTGCCTGGCAACGGTATAGGGCTGTGAAATGGTTTGATCTGCCGCAATGGGGAACGCCTTATCTACATAGGCATGGTCTAAAAACCCAGAATCCATAAAAAGATGTCGCGGGATGGTATTGATTGCCGCTAAAACTTCACGATTGGCAATACCTTTCTTTTGGAGCGTTGCCACCAATTTTTTCCGAAGTCCCTTATGGATAAACGTATCCTTCATAACCACAAAGAACGGAAAGAGTAATGACTCATACAAGGCAGATCATACTAGTAATTTGTAAAATTTTGCCGTACATTTTAGGTCATCCTTTCGAAATGGCACAACTTTGGTTGTTGGGTAAATAGTCGGTATCTTTCAACTCTATTTTTCAAGCTATGAGGCCTATTTTCTTTTTCGTTTTATTAATCACTTTCGGAAGTATTCAATCACAAACATTTACACGCGCTGATACACTTCGTGGAAGCATCACGCCAGAACGTGCCTGGTGGGATGTGCAATTTTATGCGCTAGATGTCACCGTGCAACCTGATAAAAAATATATTGAAGGCAGCACTACCATTACCTACAAAGTAATTGACGATAAAAATCGTATGCAAATAGATTTGCAAGCGCCTATGAAGATTGATAAAATTGTTCAAAACGATACCGAATTAAGGTTTACTTCGGAAGGAGCTGCTCATTTTGTCCAACTTCAGCAGAAACAAAAAGAGGGCAAAACCTACGACATCACCATTGATTTTTCAGGAAATCCGCGAGAAGCCAAAAACGCTCCGTGGGATGGAGGCTGGTCCTGGAAGAAAGACCAAAACGGCAACCATTTTATCGCTACGAGCAACCAAGGCATCGGGGCAAGTGTTTGGTGGCCCAATAAAGATCATGCCTATGATGAGCCAGATCGCGGTGCCAGCGTGGTAATCACTGTACCAAAAGGATTGGTTGCCGTTGCCAACGGAAGGAAAAAAGCGGTTGCTGAAGATTTAGATACCGACACCTACGTATGGGAGGTGGTAAACCCGATTAATAACTACGGAATTAATATCAATATTGGAGATTACGTGAATTTTAATGAGACCTATAAAGGGTTGAAAGGCACTTTAGACATGGATTATTGGGTACTTCGGGATAACCTTAAAAAAGCAAAAGGTCAATTTGAACAAGCACCTAAAATGATGCGTGCTTTCGAGCATTGGTTTGGCCCGTACCCATTCTACGAAGACAGTTTTAAGCTAGTTGAAGTACCCTACCTTGGTATGGAGCACCAGAGCAGTGTTACCTACGGAAATAAATATGCAAATGGCTATTTAGGAAGAGATTTGAGTGGCACTGGCTGGGGATTAAAATTCGACTTTATAATCATACACGAAGCAGGGCACGAATGGTTTGCCAACAACATCACGCATGTAGATGTAGCCGATATGTGGATTCATGAAGGGTTTACCGCTTATTCTGAAAGCTTGTATTTAGACTATCATTACGGTACTGAAGCCGCAAGCGAGTATGTCATAGGAACCCGCCGAATGATCATGAACGATCGTCCATTAATTGGAGTTTACAACGTACACCACGAAGGTAGTAGTGATATGTACTATAAAGGTGCGAACCTATTGCACACACTGCGCCAGTGGATACATGACGATGCCAAGTGGCGAAATATCCTGCAAGGGTTGAATGAAGAATTCTACCACCAAACTGTAACGAGTACCCAAGTGGAAGAATATATCAGTAATAAATCTGGACTAGACTTAACTGCATTTTGGGATCAGTATCTACGTACCACCAAAATTCCGAAGTTGGTGTACAAGAAAGCGGATACTACTTTAAACTATCGTTACGAAGACATCGTAAACGGTTTCTCCATGCCAGTGATCATACAAATCGATGGAAAGGAAGAATGGATCTACCCAACCGCCCAATGGCAGACCAAAACCTTCAGCAGTGCTATTGATGAAGTTTCTGTAAAACCTGATTTCTATGTGAATTCTGAAGAGAAAAACGATTAACGTTTCAACATGGAAGAAAAACCTGAGCTGTACTTTCCAAGAAATATAGATTGGCGCGATTGGCTGCACCAGCACCATCAAAGCTATACACAGGGTGTGTTTTTAATATTTTATAAACTTGAAACCAACATACCCACCATGCGATGGGAAGAGGCAGTACGCGTAGCACTTTGCTATGGGTGGATAGACAGTACGGTGAAATCGTTAGGAGGTGGTAAAAGGCGGCAATATTTTTGTCCTAGAAACCCCAAAAGCACGTGGAGTAAACTGAATAAAACATACATTGAAGAACTTGACAAACAAGGCCTGATTCACGAAAGTGGTTGGAAATTAATAGACATAGCCAAGGAAACTGGAACTTGGACCGAAATGGACGATGTAGAAAATCTGGTGGTGCCAAAAGACCTTCAAGATGCGTTTCGTACCAATCGCTTGGCCTTTGAGAATTATCAAAATTTTAGTCCGGGATATCGAAAAAGCTATTTAAGCTGGCTGCATAATGCCAAACGGCAAGCAACCCGTGACAAACGCATTGCCGAAATCATTTCGCTTTGCAACGCCAACCAAAAAACTAGAATGTAACTATTCTGCCAACAGCGCATCAAGGGTTTGGTGCACCGCATCACTACTCCAGTCTGCTGCTCCCTCTTTATCGATTACAATTTTTCCACTTTTTGAAATCACATATGTTGTGGGAAACGTTCCTGTTTCCAGCTCCTTCGGAAAAACGTTGTTTGTTGTGAACGCAGGAAAGGTGTAGTTCTTTTTAGTCATAAAGCGTTGGATGGTTTCCGGATTTTCGAGAGACACAAAATAGAAATCGACCTGATCTTTGTAGGCGTCGAACAGTTTTTGCATGGAAGGCATTTCGGCTACACAGGGCGGACACCAGGTAGCCCAAATATTTACTAGAACTACCTTCCCTTCAGAAGTTTCAAGGTTCTTGTTTTCACCCTCTAAAGAACGTAAGGGCCAGTTGTAATCAGAAAGCTCGACCTGCTCATCTGTATCTATTTCCGAAGGACTAAAAGCGATAAGCCGATTAAAAAAAACGCGGATGGGCATTCCTGTTTGCGGAATAAACAAGAGTGCCAAGAAAATTAGAATAAGAATCGTACTTACGTTTTTCTTCAGAAATGAAACCATACGCAAAGATAGAGAAGAAAACGAACCATGTATCGTAGAATGAAACCAATATTAAACCCAGTATAATCCTACTTATTTATTAAATATTATCGATTAAATACATATTTTATCGATATAATGTAATTTTTTGTATATTTAGTATCAAATCTCCCCATTGTATTAACTTAAATCAATTCTCATGAAGAAGATACTTCTTTTTTTTATGATGGGGTTACCTCTCTACGCTCAAGTGGGTATCGGTATTACAGAACCCATCGCAACCTTAGATATTAATGGAACACTTAACATCAGAACCATAGCGCATTCGTCGAATACAACAATAACCAAAGAAAAAATTTTGACTAGTGAGAATGGGATGGTGACCAGTATGACTGCCACAGAAATTGTGAAAGAGGCACTTCCCACCGCTGTGAAGGGTAGTTTTTCTGTAAGTTCAGGGATTAGCCTCAGTTTACTAACGGGGTCGGCACTTATACCGTTCGATCAGGAAGACTTTGACGTATCTAATGAGTTTGATACCACAACCCATGAATTTACTGCAACAAGAGACGGTATCTATGAAATAAATTCACAAATTGTACTAGATGCAACCATCGGAGCTGCTACCAATCTTGGACTTCGACTCCTAAAAAATGGAACGGTGATACATAAACAAAGTTTCGCGAGTGTGAGCTTATTGGGAACTAATGTGTCTCCTCCCACTCGAACCGTACAGACGTTGTTGGCATTGCAACCTGGAGATGTAATCACGTTTGAAATAGAAGGAGATATAGCGCTTGGCACTATAGATATTGAAGGTGATAGTGTATTAAGTTTTTTCACCATACAACAAATACGATAGCTAACCAGACTGGTCTAAATAAATTCTCAAAAGGATTGGTTAAAACCAAAAAATCCCCGACTCGCATCGGGGATTTTTTTATGAATTATAATATAGTACGTTAAGATGCATTCTGTTTTTTAATCAAATTCAGTGCAGAGCCTTCTCTATACCATCGTATCTGAGCATTGTTATAGGTATGGTTGGTCTTAATCGTATCTGTACTACCATCTGCATGGGTCACTTCTAAAGTTAACGGTGTATCTGGTGCAAAATCTGCAATATCCACAAAGTTAAAGGTATCATCTTCTTGAATCTTGTCGTAATCGGCTTCATTTACAAATGTAAGTGCCAACATCCCTTGTTTTTTGAGATTCGTTTCGTGGATTCGTGCAAAACTCTTCACCAACACAGCCGCAACACCTAAGTGGCGTGGCTCCATGGCCGCGTGCTCACGAGAAGATCCTTCACCATAGTTATGGTCTCCAACCACAATACTATAAATACCTTTTGCCTTGTATTCACGTTGTGTATCTGGTACTCCGCCATATTCACCATCTAATTGATTTTTTACGAAGTTTGTTTTCTTGTTGAAAGCGTTCACCGCACCAATCAAGCAATTGTTTGAAATATTATCGAGGTGCCCACGATAGCGCAACCATGGTCCTGCCATCGAAATATGGTCTGTAGTACATTTTCCGAAGGCTTTGATCAGCAACTTTACATTGCTCAAATCTTCGTCTTTAATCGGTTCGAATGGTGTGAGTAATTGTAATCGTTCACTATCTGGTGCAACTTTTACTTCTACGCCACTTCCGTCTTCCATAGGGGCCACATAGCCGTTTTCTTCTACAGCAAACCCTTTTGGAGGCAATTCCCAGCCTGTTGGCTCTTCAAAACGAACTTCTTCTCCATCTTCATTAATAAGTGCATCGGTCATAGGGTTAAAATCTAACCTACCTGCAAAGGCAATCGCCGCCGTAAGCTCTGGCGATGCAACAAATGCATGGGTATTTGGGTTTCCATCGGCACGTTTGGCGAAATTTCGGTTAAAAGAGTGTACAATACTGTTTTTTGGAGCATTTTTTGGGTCTTCGTAACGCGCCCATTGCCCAATACAAGGTCCACAGGCATTTGTAAATATTTTTGCCCCTAGGTCTTCAAAAATCCCTAAGATTCCATCACGTTCGGCAGTATAGCGTACTTGCTCAGAACCTGGATTGATTCCTAACTCCGATTTAATTTTTAACCCTTTGTCGATACCTTGCTGTGCGATCGACGATGCTCGTGATAAATCTTCGTAAGAAGAGTTGGTACACGAACCAATCAATCCCCACTCTACCATAATGGGCCAATCATTTTTCGTAGCCTTTTCGGTCATTTCTTCCCCTACGTTGGTAGAAAGGTCTGGTGTAAAAGGTCCGTTTAAAAGTGGGCCTAATTCTGACAGATTAATTTCAATTACTTGATCAAAATAGTCTTCTGGGTTGGCATACACTTCAGGGTCTGCCGTAAGGTATTCTTTTACTTTATTAGCTGCATCGGCAACGTCGGCTCTTTCGGTAGCGCGTAGATAGCGCTCCATCGATTCGTCATAACCAAAAGTAGAGGTCGTAGCGCCAATTTCGGCACCCATATTACAAATGGTCCCTTTTCCGGTACATGACATGGCGGTAGCACCCGGGCCAAAATACTCAACAATAGCTCCTGTACCTCCTTTTGCTGTTAAAATTTCAGCAACCTTTAAGATCACATCTTTAGGGGCAGTCCAACCACTCAGTTTTCCAGTTAAGCGCACTCCTATCAACTTCGGAAACTTTAGTTCCCAAGGCATCCCAGCCATTACATCTACTGCATCTGCACCTCCTACTCCAATGGCTACCATTCCTAAACCTCCGGCATTCACCGTATGTGAATCGGTACCGATCATCATCCCTCCTGGGAAGGCATAGTTTTCTAGCACTACTTGGTGAATGATTCCCGCTCCCGGAGCCCAAAATCCGATCCCGTATTTATTAGATACTGATTCAAGAAAATTAAACACTTCACTACTGGTTTCGTTTGCATGCTTCAAATCTGCTTTAGCACCTTGCTTGGCCTGAATTAAGTGATCGCAATGTACCGTTGTGGGTACTGCCACATTCTTTTTCCCAGCCTGCATAAATTGAAGTAAGGCCATTTGTGCTGTTGCATCTTGGCAAGCAATACGGTCTGGAGCAAATTCTACATAATCTTTTCCACGCACAAAGGGATTGTTTGGAGTTTCATCCCAAAGGTGACTATATAGTATTTTTTCAGAAAGTGTCAGCGGTTTTCCAACAACTTCACGTGCTTTATCTACACGTTCGGCCATTTGGGCGTACACTTTTTTTATCATATCGATGTCGAATGCCATAGTTTCAAGTTTTTTGGTTTAATGATTACTTTCCGCAGTTATTGGGCGAAAAAGAATACTTACAAAAGTAACAAATTTTGAATTTATTTAAAAATACTTAATGAATAACGATTTTTGATATATATTTTTTATCAAATTATTAATATTTTTGAATATAATTAAACATATTCAAATTTTTAGTAGATAAAAATGAGAATATAAAAATTGAAGTTTTTCAAAAATCATATCTGAATTCGTGAAGATTTACGTAAAAACGAAACCTACTACTTGCTGCGATATACTTTAAGCAGCTGAATGATGGCCAAAATAATAGCGATAAGCTGGATCACAGATGCTATGATTAAGAAGGTAGCGGCATTAAACACACCCAAGCCCCAATGTAGGATTTTAAAAAGGGCTGCCGCAATATAAAAACCAATCCCAATTAGGAATACGATTATTGGAACAATGAACTTTTTAAGCATTAAAATAAGCTTTTAATTATCTCTTCAATAGAAAGTCCCTCAGCCTCGGCTTTGTAATTTTTAATCAATCTGTGGCGCAGAATTCCAATTGCCACCTTCTGTACGTCTTCAATATCTGGTGAAAACTTGCCGTGCAAGGCTGCATTTGCTTTTGCACCAAGAATTAAGTTTTGTGACGCACGTGGACCCGCACCCCAATCGATATAATTTTTTACGATTTCTGGAGCTGCCTCACTTTTTGGTCTCGTTTTCCCCACCAAGGTAACCGCATATTCAATAACATTGTCAGCCACAGGTATTTTCCGAATAAGCTGTTGATAATCTATAATTTCTTGTGCCGAAAACAAAGCATTAACGGTTTGTGTGACACCACCTGTAGTTGTTTTTACAACTTCTACTTCTTCAGAAAAGGTTGGGTAGTCTAAGTTGATAGCGACCATAAAGCGGTCTAATTGGGCTTCTGGTAACGGATAGGTTCCTTCTTGTTCAATAGGGTTTTGCGTAGCTAACACAAAATAAGGTAAGTCTAATTTATAGTGATGCCCTGCAACGGTAACTGCTCGCTCTTGCATGGCTTCTAGCAACGCTGCTTGGGTTTTTGGCGGCGTACGGTTAATTTCATCTGCTAAAATAATATTGGCAAAAATGGGACCTTTAATAAACTTGAACGTTCGGTTTTCGTCTAAAATTTCGGACCCTAAAATATCACTCGGCATTAAATCTGGCGTAAACTGAATACGTTTAAATTGGAGCCCAAGTGCTTGTGCAACAGTGTTCACCAACAGCGTTTTTGCCAAACCAGGAACACCAATTAATAGCGCATGACCTCCTGAAAAAACAGACAGTAGCACTTGTTCTACCACTTCGTCTTGTCCAACAATAACTTTTTTTATTTCTTGCCGTAAGGCGTTGTATTTTTTTACGAGTTGCTCTACTGCCGCTACGTCTCCCATAATAATTATTAGTTAGATTGTTTCACCCAGTTACTAGAAAACTCGCAGTCCTGGTAGTCTTCGTTCACGCTTACATACGTATCTTTAATTTGTTTGTCTTGCCAAGCTTCTATCGCCCGAATTTTTTTCTCTTTTAATGCAAGGTCTTTGATACGCTCATAATCTGTAACGTATTCTGCTGGATGTTCTTCGTTACGATTAACAACGGTGTATATTTTATAACTCGCCTTTCCTGTACGGTCACGTTCGGTAAAAATTTTAGAAACTTCACCAGGTTTTAAATTGTACACTTTTGCACTCAATTCTGGATCCATCTTAGTGAGGTCGAACCATGTATCGAAGGTCACCGGGTTTACCAGCAGTCCACCATTATTACGCGTTTCTTTTTCTTCTGAATACAGGCGCGCAGCATCCGCAAATGTAACGGTGCTATCGATAATTCCGGCGCGTACCTTTTCCATTTTATCCTTGGCAGCATCTATACTAGATTGTGGTACTTCTGGATAAATAAGGATATGGCGTACGTCTACTTCCTGGCCACGAATTTTATCTACTTTCAAAATATGGAAACCAAAGATCGTTTCAAACGGTTCACTAATCTCACCTTCTAATAATGAAAATGCTTGGTCTTTAAACTCTTTTACGTATTGAGAGTTCCGTTGCACCCCTTCTATGAGTCCGCCACGGGTCTTAGAACCGTCTTCAGAGTAGAGTCCGGCCTTGGTTGCAAAACTCACACCATTTTCAACAATATCTTGGCGCATCTGGTTCAGTCGGTCTATAGCCTCCTGTTTTGCTTCCTTTGTGATTTGTGGTTCTACTACAATCTGTGCTACTTCAACTTCGGCACTAAACACGGGGCGTTCGTCTTCAGGGATTGAAAAGAAGAATTCACGAACCTCTTCTGGTGTGATTTCAACATTTTCGACCACCTTGGCTTGCATTCTGCCAGATAGTTTCAAATTTTTTCTAGCAGTAAATAATTCACTACGCAATTCAGGTAAGCTGTTTTTTCTATAAAATTTTAGCAATTTTTCTTCGCTTCCTATTTCCGAAGTCATGATCTGAAGCAATTGGTCTACTTCAGGATTAATTTCGCTGTCGTTTACTATAATACTATCCTGAACGGCTTGGTGCAGGTATAGTTTGTCTTCCATCAATTTTCCGAGCAATTGGCAACGTGTAATGTCTTCTGTGGAAATTCCCTGTTGTTGAAACTCCAAATATCCTTTGTCGATATCGCTATCTAGCACAACATAGTCACCCACTACGGCGGCCACGCCTTCCACTTTATATCGCTCAAAAGGCTTTTTAACAGTATCGGTTTGTACCATTTCAGCAGTTGTAGTTGCCTCGGCTAAGGTATCTTGTGCGTATACCACGCTGGCAGCCAACATGGCAAAAACCACTAGCAGATTATTGATTTTCATATATTTCAAAATTATTGTTTTTAAGTGCATCTGTTGTTATGTCTTTTTCTAGCTTCTTTATCAATTCCAATTTCCGTTTGTTCAGTATCACCTGTTTTATAGTAGGTTCTACATGCGATAAAGGAGCGGTATCATTGGGATTTAGCTTGTCTACAATTTTCACCAAATATACTCCTAATGAGTCTTGTAGCTGGAGAAAATTGGATTTATTTAACTTTTGCTCCTCAACGGTTTGCAAGATCGGAAATACTTCCAGCAATGTCTTGCGCTTCACCCAAATCGAATCGTTAAAATTGAAGGTTTTATACTGAATACTTTCTGTGGCGAGATCTGTCTGGTCTTTTTCCGAAAAACTCTCCAATTTACTTCTTGTAGTCTCCAAATTGCCAAAGTTTTCAGCAACCTGTATATAGCGAACTTTAAAAAGTTCGTCATTCAATTTGAAATTCTCTTTGCTTTCCTCATAAAATGCTTGCAACTCCCGTGCCGAAACAGTGCTATCTATGGTTTGTGAGACAACTACGTTTTTATAAGCTTCGGTATACAGGTCTTTTCGGTAATCTTCTACCAGCTTATTATAGGTTTCTTGCTTGTTTTCAGGAATATTGATTTTTGCCCGATCCATCAACAATTGTTGCGTTGCCCACCGATTAATATAGTTGTTCACCAAAAGGGTGCTATCTTCTTTTGAAGTGTTTTCTGAAATGAGCGACTTAATATCTTCTTGATACAAGAAACTGTTGTTCACACGTGCCACCGGAATTTTAGGTTCGTCCGTTTTGAAGTACTCACAGCCAGAAAGCATGAATGCCAAGCCCAATATGGTGGCGATTTTATACATTAACTATCGAGTTCTTTTTTAAGTTTCTTAAGTGTTTTATTGTTCACCTTTACGTTGTATTTGTTGCGAAGCTCTTCCATAAGGTTTTCCTCTAATTTTTGTTGAAATTGTGTCATGACCCTACCCCGAACGTCTTCAAAACTTTTGGTTGAAGGCGGAATTACTTCTTTCACTTTTACAACTGTATAACGATTTTCTTGTTGCATCGTTTCAGAAACGCCCATTTCCATCTTAAAACCAGCTGGAAGTTCTTTAGCACCTTCTTCAAATTTACCGGCGCTTATGATTACGTTTACTTGGTCGTTGGTATTTAATTGTGTTTTAATCTCTTCTACAGTTTTACCTAGCTTTAACAAGTCCTTTGCTTGTTCGGCATAGGCCATTTCATTTGCATTTATAACAATTGCATCTACCCGCTTGGCCCAACGATAGTTTTGCTTGGTCGTTTCATATAGTTCTTTTGCGCCTATAGTATCGCGTTTGGCTTCGTCCCAAACATTTCGTTGCATCAAGTCGAAAATAAGGAGTCCATCACGATATTCTGAAATAACCGCAGCATATTCAGGATCTTCGTCTTCCAATTTATCCTTATAATATTTTTTTACCATTCCGGTCTCAAACTGATCGTACAATGTAATGAGCGCCTCTCCAATACTTGTAAAAGTTCTTCGCTGCGCTTGGTTGTTTCGGATATAATTTGCAAAATCATTAAAAGTATAGGTTCTATCACCAATGGTGAACACTTTTTTATCGTCTGCCTCTGGAACTGGCTCAAATTTCCAGCGCCCTTTCAGAATCCCCTCATTCACGTGATTTTTGAAGTACTCTAAATAAGGCGCGCCCTGCTCAAAACCATATTTGTCCATAATTTGGTTTTTTACTGCCGCAGTGACAATTTTGGAACGCGAGCCATCTTTCACTCGTTTGCTCAATGACTCCTTTTGGTCTTCAAAAGAGGTGATTCCATGAATTGAATCGAGACGGGCGATATGCCAACCTACCGAACTTTTAAAAGGCTTGGTACGATCTCCAGGATTTTCAAGACTGAAAACCATTTCATCAAACTTTGTAGCGCTTATTTCACCCTTTCCTAATGGGCGTAACCTACCGCCGTTACTGGCAGACCCCCTATCTTCTGAATATTGCTTTGCCAATTCCTCAAACGGTTGGCCCTGTACCAGCAATTGATAAATTTCATTGATTCTTTCTTCGGGATTGAACGTTCTTGTATCATCATTTTTATCTGAGATCATGATATGTGAAACCGTACGCAACGGTGCTCGCTCTCGCCGGTCATGCACTTTAATGATATGATAACCATATTGGGTACGAACTATATCAGATATTTCGCCCACCTTCGTTTTGTAGGCCTCTGTCTCAAACGGATATACCAATGAAAAAACAGAAAAATACCCCAAATTACCTTCAGATTTATCGGCATTGGGTTCTTCAGAATTCTCTTTCACCAAAGTAGTAAAGTCTTCACCCGCTAAGGCACGCGCTCTAAGCTGGTCAATTTTTTTATACGCTTTTAAGGTATCTGCTGGACTGTCTGAAAACGAAGTCATAATAAGCAAATGAGACGCCTTGATTTCTTCTTTACCTCGTTCGTATGCTTCCAGTGCTAGATCTGAAGTTACGTTGTCTTCATAAATATAATAGCGGGATAGCTGCTCCTGATATTTTTCAAATTCTTTTAAGTAACCTTGCTTTTTGTGAAGCCCTTGCGAGTACGCCTCTTTTACCTTCAATTTATAATCAATAAAAAGATCTAAGTATCCTTCTACGGTTTTTTGACGCTCATCTTGTACCAACTCTAGATTTTTTTTGTAAACCCTTTTAAATTCAGAAGCATAAATAGGGTCGTCATCTATAGTAAGCAGCACTTCTTTTTTCGAGTTCTGTGCGTTTGCAGAAAAGCTTACCGCCATGAAGGCAAGAAGATATAGTATTGTTTTATTCATGGTACAACAAGTTTTTTGAAATGTGTGCAAAAATAACAAATTATAGCTGGTTGTTAGTCCATTTTCAAAAACGTTTTTTTATCCCAATTAGTACCTCGCTGTGGCAGCAAAAAATAGAAATTATGTATCTTGTTGAACCATTTTTCTTTTTTTAGTTGAAATGGGCTACGTTGATACTTCTTCATCAACTTATAACGCATACACTATAACAATAAAAATCGATGAACCATGAAATACACTACTGAAGTTATCATCAACAAACCGAGAGCCGAAGTAATCGAAAAACTGGATAGCGCTGAAAACATGAAGCACTGGCAACGCGGACTCACACATTACAAAGATATACAGGGTACCCCAGGGGCCGAAGGTGCTAAAATGGAACTGCATTACAAAATGGGCAAGCGTGACATGCAATTAACAGAAACGATTCAAAAACGTGATTTTCCGAACGAATTCCATGCTACGTATGATGCCAAGGGAGTTCATAACATTCAGCAAAATTATTTCGAAGAAATAGACGCCAACACCACAAGGTGGCGTAGTGAAAGTGAATTTCAGTTTCAAGGATTCGGAATGAAACTTATGGGCTTTTTAATGCCAGGAGCTTTCAAGAAACAATCGCAAAAATACCTTAACGATTTCAAGAATTTCGTGGAAAACGGAACTTCAGTAGCAGAAGAAAAGTAATGGACCGTATCAAACTTATATGGGATTTCCGTGGTCCGAATGCCCAGCCCATCGCCCAGCACCACGTAGTTCATTTAAAAGAATTCGTAGCCGATGAAGGTTTGGAAAACACCCTCTGCAACACCGAGAAGGTTACCGAAATGCACTATGTTGCTTATTTAGTAGTTGAAGCACAACACATGAATGATCTCCGGGAACGCTTAAAACCGCATCGCGGACAACGATACCTGCAATAAATAAAAAACTACCTAGAATAATTTGGAGCTTCCTTGGTGATGGTTACATCGTGTGGGTGGCTTTCATGTATTCCTGAGGAGGTAATTTTCACAAATTTCCCGGTCGATTTAAGAGTTTCGATATCTGAACTACCGCAATACCCCATCCCAGCTCTGAGACCGCCAATAAATTGCGTCATACTTTCCACCAATTCACCTTTGTACGGTACACGCCCCACAATTCCTTCAGGTACTAATTTCTTGATGTCATCTTCCACATCTTGGAAATAACGGTCTTTAGATCCCTGCTTCATCGCTTCCACAGAACCCATACCACGATAACTCTTAAACTTTCTACCTTCATAAATAATGGTTTCACCGGGTGACTCTTTAGTACCTGCAAGCAAAGAACCTAACATTACACAATCTGCTCCGGCTGCAATGGCCTTCGGGATATCCCCTGTGTATCGTATACCTCCATCGGCAATCACAGGAACACCAGAGCCCTTTATGGCCGCAGCTACTTCGAGCACTGCAGAAAACTGTGGAAATCCTACTCCAGCAACAACTCGCGTGGTACAGATAGAACCTGGTCCGATACCAACTTTCACGGCATCTGCCCCTGCATCTACCAAATATTGTGCAGCGTCAGCGGTAGCAATATTTCCTACCACCACATCTAAATTTGGAAATTTTTTCTTTACTTCTTTCAACACAGCCACTACACCTTTGGTGTGACCATGGGCGGTATCGATAATCACTGCATCTACCTGTGCCTGCACCAAGGCCTCGGCGCGGTCAACCGCATCGCCTGTAACTCCTAACGCAGCGGCAACGCGTAGTCTTCCGTAGTTATCTTTATTCGCTATTGGTTTTTGGGTGAGTTTGGTAATGTCTCTAAAAGTGATGAGCCCCAAAAGTGTTCCGTTGTCTTCAACAACAGGCAGCTTTTCAATTTTATTTTTCTGTAGAATGATTTCAGCTTCTTTCAGCGAAGTACCTGCGGCAACGGTAACTAAATTTTCAGTAGTCATAATATCGCTGAGTTTCCGCTCGTAATCTTTTTCAAAACGAAGGTCACGATTGGTTACAATACCGATTAATTTGCCGTTGTCATCAACAATCGGAATTCCCCCAATACTATATTCGCGCATGGTATTTTGCGCATCTCCCACCGTATTGTCTTTTTTCAAGGTAACCGGGTCTTGAATCATACCGCTTTCGGCACGTTTCACTTTACGAACCTCTGCAGCCTGCTGCTCGATGGTCATGTTTTTATGCAATACACCAATACCTCCTTCGCGAGCAATGGCGATAGCCATGGCGCTTTCAGTAACTGTATCCATCGCAGCGGAAACGATAGGTACGTTGAGCGTAATGTTTTTTGAAAATTTTGTTTTTATAGAAACTTCCCGGGGTAGAATTTCGGAATAGGCAGGAACTAATAGAACATCGTCGTACGTTAAACCTTCGCCTAGAATTTTGTCGTTGTGTGCAGTCATCGCAATTAAATTAACTTCCGAGGCGTTGTGCCAAGATACCGGAAAGGGGTTACTGTTTAATTGCGTGCAAATATACTACTAAAATGTCAGAATCACGGATTTCTTTTTGTAAACCCCTTCGGAATGAGCAATGTTTCGTAATCGTAAAAACTAATGTACAATAAAATAGGTTCCTTCAAGCCTTCATACGTTACTTCGTATACATCTACCAAGGCAGAACCGAAGATTGCATTCTCACTTTCATAAGCACAGCAACTTCCTGTTCTGTTAAATGATAGCACTTCGCCGTTTGGTCCTGCCAAAGACGCGATATAACGTCGCTGATTCGATGCACTATTTTCACCAACTTTAATCGGGTTCTCACCTGTCAAGCCATACGTATCATCTTCTGCCATATCGACCACATCAAAAAAGGGTGCAATGTTTTCGGTAGAGGTGTTCGTTTCAAAATTCCTGGTTGCAAATGCGGGATTTTTTTTAGCTCCACATGAAGCGAAAAGTATTCCGAATAACAAAAGAAGCGTAAATCTGAACATAAGTAGTTTTCGTTAAATGTAAGAAAATTTTAAACTTCAGAAATAGCTGCAGAAAATTTAGCACTATTTAAATCTGAAATTGCAAGCCCGCATAATACGTCCGTGGTTGGCTTGGAATAATTCCAGGTCCAGGATAGCCCGTAGCCCTTCTCACAAAATAACTATTATCCAACAGGTTGTTGATTCCTGCTTCTAGTCGGAACCACTTGTAGGTGTAGCGCAACGACAAATCTAAAATATCATAAGCCGGTATTTCACCTATGATGCCACTCTGGCTCGAAAAATCACGTTCGCTGTTCGTGGCGTCTGTAAATTGCTTGCTGAGATAGGTATATTGAAGGCTACCAAGAAAATTTTTGTATCCGAAGTTCACTCCTGTTTTTAAATTCACCTTGGGGATAAATTCTACTTCATTCCCTTCTACGTTATTTTCTTCAGACGAAGTGTATTCAGACTCGGTAATAGCTACATTCCAAAAAACATTGAGTCGTACCTCACGGTTTGCAGAAAACGTATTCCAAATATTCCAATCTGCAAATCCTTCGAAACCATAGGTTACAGCATCGCCAATATTTCCGCGGAAACGTTCTTGCTGAATATCGCTTAACGCCCGTAAAATTACTCCCAATCGATCTTCGTAACTCAAGAAAAAAGCACCCACATCATAGGATATGAGATTTTTGAATTTTCCACGAACACCTAAATCTGCAGTATATCCTTTTTCGTCTGAAATATTAGGGTCTACCGTAAGCGACGGATTGGTAATTCTGATATCGTTAAACGTAACAGAACGGTAATTCTGGCTGAAATTTCCATACATTTCAAGCGACGAGTTGGCTTTGTAGCTTAGTCCAACTCCCGCTAACAAGAACGAGCGGTTGAAGTCGCGGTTATCGGGAATGGTTTCATTTAAAATCACATTTCCGGCATTATCAACGTTTATTTGCTTGTAGGCACCCTCACTCTCGGTCCTGATCGACTCAAAACGGAGCCCAGGCGTAACCGAAAACTTATCGTTCAGCTGAAAGATATTTTCAGCAAAAAGCGCCAAATTTAAGTTTGGGAATGTAAAATCGCTCTGTCGGGTATAATCGGGAAACTCATCATCTGCAAAGTTGAAATTGGCATCGGCACCATTGGTACCCGGACCTTGGCGTTCAGAATTATTAGATTGGTAGTATTTGGCACCCAACAATACTGTGCTTTCATTATCAAAAAAAGTATAGCGCGTAATAAAACGGCCTTCTGCGCCCCAATTTCTGAAATTCCCAACAATCAGTTCTCTGGGAGCATCCAAATCGTCTGTTTGCGATACACGGTTTTCTCTAAAGCCGACACTTTTTCTTGAAGCATCTAACGCAAATACATTCAAGCTCATTTCCGAAGCAGAGGAAAACTCATGGTTAAGCAGTAACGAATATAATTTCCAATCTACTTTAAACCAATTTCGGGTACGGTTACTAAACGTTGGGTCTTCTTCAAATTGGCTGTCTGTAAGTCCGCCAGGCTGTTGTGCCAGATAATCTAAGTAACTAAACTCCCCTGTGATTTTCGTTTTTGGAGATAGGTCATAGACTACTTTCCCGAAGGCATTATACGAATCGAATTGTGAATTGGGTCTAAAATCGTTCCCGGTTTTATAGTTGAAATACGTATAATAGCCTACTTTCCCCACGGTCCCACTCAAGCTATTAAAACTAGTAAAAAGGTCATAACTGCCTACGGTTTGGCGCGAAGTCCATTCTATTTTCTTGTTAGGTTCCGGGCCTTTCAGCTTAAAATTAATCAGCCCTCCAAATTGGGTTCCGTATTGCAATGAAGCAGCCCCGCGAACCACCTCAATCTGTTCGATGGCTTCTGCTGGCGGTGTGTAATAGCTTTCTGGGTAGCCAAGTACGTCTGCTGAAATATCATATCCGTTTTGGCGGGTATTAAAGTTTGCAGTTCTATTTGGGTTGAGTCCGCGGCCACCGATATTGAGTTGCAGACCTGCGTCGTTATTTTCGTAAATGTTCAAGCCAACCACTTGCGCATAGATCTGTCTTGCATTTCCCGTAGCAATATTTGCAGTCAGGTTGTCCATAACAACAACTTCACTTTTCTTTCCTGCGTAAATAGCGGTTCCTTCCACATCTCGAAGTTGTTTTAATGCGAAGATTTTTTCTTTCCGCTTGGTAATAAGTACTTCGGAAAGCGTCTCTCCTAATAATTCTAGTGAAATGGTAAGCGTGGTATTTTCAGAAAAGGAAAGCTGCCGCTCTTCAATTTCATATTCAAAATTAAACACCACCAGCGTATGGTTTCCTTGTGGAAGCGCTTCAAAGCTGAAATTTCCTAGCGCATCAGTCGTAGTACTTTTTGAAAGGTTAGTGAGGTACACCTCAGCGTTTGCGATGGGTTGTCCTGTTGCTTCTGCCTGCACAGTTCCGCGTAACGTAAACTGGGCACTGGCCGAAATGCTACAAAAAAGTAAGAATATAAAATATGCGTTTTTCATGTACTATAATCCTTTAATCGAATCGTTGAAGGGTAAAATAAAATCTTTTGGTGCGAAGCTATCTTCCCGTTCTAATAAATCTATGGTTGGGTCTATATAAGGTTGGCTCAACCTTCCGTTAAGCGCCACATAATTCTCTACATAAACTTCTACATCTTGATGTCCTTGGGCCGAAAAATGATCGCCCAAGAAATGTGCGTATTGCAATATAAAATCGGGCTGAAAGCTCATCTGTTTTTCTTGAAGCGGTGTTAAAAAATCTGAATTGTCTACACGGAATTGCTTTCCAGTCGTGCCGTTTTTAATGGTAAATTGGGCATACCCAGCTTTTTCCATAAGCATCACCCGCCATGAAAACCGATAGCCTTCTTCGGTCCAGAACAGTTCGTTTGGGTATGCCAAGTAGCGCCACGGAAATAGCAATTGAAATACCAAAAAGGCACCCACAACATACCGTTTGAAGTTCTTTACCGGTTGGGGAGCTATGGTTTTTAGTTGGGCATCCCAGGCAGTCTTAGATATTCGGAAGATTTTGGAAATAAATTGGAGCACTTTGTGGTGAAACCTTGAATCGAAAAAAATGAGGGTACTTAAGATCATGATAAAGGGGAACATTCCGATAGGAAAAAGTACTCGGGTCAACACATGGAAAACCACTACCAAGATAAACGCAAACACTCGGGTTTTTCTATTCCACAGTAAAAAAGGAATGACAAGGTCGTATGCTGCACCTCCCCAGCTAAAGGCATAATGCATCCATTCTTGTTGCAGAAGTTCACCAATAACGGGGATATCATACTTTGAGGGCAACCAGATTTTAAGAGGCATTGCTTTCACCAACCAATCGCTGTTTAGTTTTGCAAGCCCTGCATAAAAATAAACAATGCTTAAAAGCAGTTTTATGCTATCGATGGTCCAACTAGGGATTGTAAACGAGGCAAGATGTGGTTTGCGTTTTGCATCAACCGAGAAATAGTGGTGCGCAGGCAAAAAAAGCATCAAAAAAGCGATACAGCTAATAAAGTAATAATGGTTGAGGTAGGTGGTTTTATCCATCAATTCGATGTAGGTAAAACTCAAAAAGAAGATGAGCATGGCCCATCGATATTTGTACCCAACCGCCACCATGAGTGCTGCCAAAGCACAGATAGCAAATAAAAGGTACGTCCCATTTCCGAAGGGCTTTACCCAATCGAAGCCATAATAGGTAAAATGGAATTGTGGCTCGATGTATAGCTTTTCAATCCAACCATTGGCCCAAAACCTGAGAATACTGAAAAACATCATCACACCAAATAATATACGAAAGACCGCCAAAGGGGCGGCCTGTGTAGTAGTGTTGAAGTAGTTGTTCAGTTTAAAGGCCATTAATCTCCGTCGGTATCTACATAATCAACATCAATACTCAATGCTTGAAGCATGTCTACTTTTAGCAAAATCACGTTGCGTTGTAGTTCATCATACGCGTTTAACATGGCAGTGTTATCGGTTGCAATCTGTTCTGTAAAGTCAGTATTCAGTAATTCGATAGCAACGCGAGCTTCTTCAAACTGGGCGATGATCAGGTCACTTAAATCTGCTCCATTTTTTATGGTATTCAAGAAGTCTAAGTAAGTTTCAAAACTTTCGCCGTAAACATTTCCAGTATTGTTTGTTCTTCCCCTAAAAAAGCCTTCTGCGGCATCGAGCGCATCGAGCGCTAATATTTTTGATAGATAACCATAGTATAACCCTTCTACATTTTGCGGAAGCGGTTCGTTAGAAAACACTCCGGCCGGGATTCCAATCTTTCCTGCCCGCAGTGACTTTTCGAAGTAAAAGATAAAATCGTTTGTAAGCTTATCTACCGATGCTGATGCCGAAAAACCATTGTTCGCTACAAAATCATCACGAAAGCTAGTTTCCCAATTATTATATACATCGGTGGCCAACACATGGATACTTTCAACTACTGCTTCGAGATATGCTTTATGAGCAAGGCCATTACTTCCGAAATATATATTTGCGATTTCAGCGTCTGTAGGCGCGAGTCCGTTGAGAAGATAATCCATTGCGGGAAAGCCCTGTGCATCATTGGTAGACGGTAACTCGAAGTTATAATCGCCTGTGGCGATAAAATCTTCAACTTCAGCAACATTCACAGGATACGTATTCAAACGGTCTCTAAATCTAAGTTGTTCAGCCCGACCGATTTCAAACATCGACACCTTTTGAAAAGCTCTGTACGAGGTAATCCATTGATTTCTCAATGTCGCAAGATTTACTTCGTTTGGAGTGGCAGTAAATTCTACCGTTCTCCTTTGAAGTTCGTTTGTACTTTGCTGAAAATCTCGATAGGCGGGCACGATAATTTTATCTGCCCAATTTACCAACATTGCCTGCCGATTAAAACTTGCGCTTGGCTCCTCTTGGGTTTGTGGATCGTCATCGGTAGAACAAGACCACACGATTACTAAGGTAGAGAGTATTAAAAATAAATGCTTCATAGTTTCAAATTATAGGCGTAAAGAGAAAAAGGTAGCAACCGATTCCTGTTATGAAAATCGGTTGCTGTGGCTATTCATTATAAATCAATCTGCAGTCGCGGCTTGTGCAACTGTAAATGAAAATTTAGCGGCAATTGCTTCTGAAATGGTATCTAAGGTGGCTGGATTTACATCCCAAAGACCATGTTCACCATCATTTAACATTGCCTCGGTAAATTCGTCTACTTCACTTCGTGTGAAGAAGGAGTTATCATCTTGGTTATTTCTTGTAAATCGAAGGCTGTATACAAAACCGTACCCTTCAGAAAGGTCATGGAACGCAGCTCCAAAGTCTTCGTTTTCAATGGCAGTTTTTCCATTTTGCAAGTAATAAATGGCTCGAATTGCAATTACTTCTGAAATTTTCTGGCGGATGATTGCGGCTTGTGCATCTCTCACTTCGTAATTTTTTGCTACAATGGCTGCACGACCCAATTTAAAAGCATCAAAGATTTCCGTAGCTATTTCAGAGAAATCGCTATCGCCAGCTACACTTCCCACATATTTATTTAAAAAACTATCGTCCTCGCCTATGGTAGCCAACGGATTTGCAGGGTCTGCGCTTGTTCCGAATAAATACCCATACGCTTCGTCCCATTTGTGTTCCATGGTGGTGTACGCTTTATCGGTTTCGGTGATATCATTATCGTTATTAGAACGGTTATCGGCTTCATCTAATACAGCAGTTCCGAGGTAATTATTAAGCATTTGGTCTGCCATTAAAGCCCCAATAAGACCTTTGGCAAATAATTGGTTCATTTCAAGTCCTTGGCTTGTTACGTACCGAACTGATGAACCGTCTGCGATCTGACCAGCAGTTCCTGGTTCGGCCACTGTATTCTCATTTGGAAAAACTTCGGAGGTTTGTGTGGTGATATACGAGTCGAAGGTATTTTTAATCAAGGTACTTTCGGTGGTATTAGCAGCAAAATAATCGGTTGAAGCAGCAGTTTTACTTCGAACGTTTTTGTCTGATGCATTAAGAGCATCTGAATCAAAATCGGCAGCACCTTCAACGTGGGCAAACATTGCTTTGAGAGAGTTTTCGGTAGCGGTATCGAAATTTTTAAAAGCCGATACCAACTCACCTGCCATCATAATTCGGGTGGTTTGACCACTAAAAGAAACCGAATTTTCTCCGTTACGGGTAAAAGTATAGGTAGCTGGTGCAACTACCTCATTGTCTATTTCCATGGCTGTGCCATTGTCATCATCTGAAGAGCAAGAAGCAAATAACACCGAAATAAAGGTAGCTGCAAAAAGTAAATTTTTCATATTGTTTTTATTTAGACTGGATATAAATAGTGATTGTTTTCAGTCGCAAAAATAAAATTGAAAAATTACTTACGCAAGGTTATTTAGATTTATTTTAAATAAAAATAGGGATTATTTTCCCGTAGAAACTTCGAGTTGGTCTTTGTACTGTAAACGAGCTAATCCAGCCCATTGTAACAGCAACTTGGTATCTTCACTAGACAGGTCGCCATGCAGCCAAGTATAAGAGTCGAGTGGCATCTCTCCCTCTTCTACCATTTCGATAAGTTCTTCAAGTTTGTGATCTTTTTTCTTGGCAGAATAGGTGTTCCATTCAGAAACGTTGAAATGTCCTTTACCGTGTTCAATATGATCATCTAACCACAATGAAAAAGGAGCAATTTCAGCATACCAAGGATATTGTGTCTGGTTGCTATGGCAATCGTAACAATTGGTTTTTAAAATTTCAGCTACGGCAACACTCGGTTTTGTTTCATTTTCAAAAGGAATAACACCTTCGTACCCACCTTGATTTTTTTCTGGGCGAACAAATTGCAGTATTACCAATGCCAATAAGGCGAGAATCAAAAAATAACGAACAAATTTTTTCATAGTAGCTGATTTAATGTGGCAAAAATAATTATTATTTAGAATAATTCTAAGTTATTCAAGAGGATATTTTAATCATTTAACAATGATTCTATGACTGCCTTTCGGATATCGTAAGCAAGTTCCTGTTCCTTCGGCTCATAGACCGAAACAACCCCTTCATTTCCAGGTATAAGAAATGGGATGTCGAAGCCCTTCATTAAAAAGTCACTCATGGCTACCTTATATACTGTTTCATCTTGTATTGCAGTCCCGTTAAACATCCATGAGCCATCACCCGCTGCTTTGGTTACATTCATTCTGTGCAAATAAGCACCCGTACCACGTTGTGATTCGCCATAATCTAATACTTTTTTCAACAGTGAGCCTTTCAGCTCAACCTTAATAACACTTCCCCCAAAAGGCAACACTCTAAATATGTCTAAACTAGTAACATCTCCTTCTAACATATCGTCCAAACGAAACGAGCCTCCATTTACGATAACCATGTCTACCTCATTTAGATAAGCAGCAGCCATTCCTTTGGTCACAATTTTACCCAGATTGGTCTGTCTACTTCTATTGGCACTATCGGTGCCATCTAATGGTACAATCGCACGGTAGACCACTTCATCAGGATTTGATATAACTTCCTTAATCTTTTCATCCAGAATGTCATTCCATTTTGTAACCACAGCTTTCACACGAGGGCTTGATGCTACTCGGTCGGTTATGGGCATTAATTGAGAATCAATTTCTAATTTTTTTGTTTTCAAATTATAAGTGAAACTATGCACATAAATAGTCTTGGCATTCGCATCTGCTTTTGCGATGATACTCGTCTCTACAGGAACCAACATATGATTGTGTTCATGCCCGCCCATAATAAATGGGACTTCCGGCAAGGAGCGAGCTACTTCTTTGTCTTGCTCCAAAGACAAGTGTGTGAGGCCAAAAATCATATCTGCACCTTTAGCCTTTAAGGTAACGAAAGCTGTTTTTGCTTCAAATAGGTAGTCGCTGTAGTATACATATTCTCGGGGGTTTGAATCTAGAGTAACACTAAATATCCCTACGGTGGCTGCAACGGTATCTGCCCTTTTTATCTGAAATTGATATACATCGGGCACCCGTACTGTATCTGCATTTCGGTACACTTGAAAACTTGAGGGTCCGTCATCTGTATTTTGAAATACATTGGCAGATGTCCATGAAAACTCAGACTCGTTCAAGCGCTTTTGTAGGTCTTCTTCTGAAAGATCGAATTCATGATTCCCAAAAGTTGCCAAGTCGAAATCCATCGCATTCATAACCTCAATCATGTGTTTACCTCGAACGCGTTCGCCATCTACTTTGACGGTTCCTAGCAGCGACGGATTTAAAAAATCGCCTGCCATGACCAGAAATGTATTGTCGTTTATAGCTCGAATGGAATCTACCACATGGGCAACCCGTGACATACCTCCGTATTGTCCGCCACTTAGAGGGGCAATCTCATACACATCGTTTAACTGAACAATTTTAAAATGCACTTCATCTGCGTTTGAAGGTTGTACCGTTTTTACAGTCGATTTACATCCGGAAACTACTAAAGCGATAAACAACAAAATAAGGCCGTGCGCAGCCACATTCCGAATTAAAAGATTGTTTCGGTTGTGATTTCTGTAAGATGTTAAAGTTGATTTCATCAGTGATATTTTGTAAAAATCTTGGTTGCTTCGTTGTGGGAACTTTCAAAAGACATGGGGTTGATATGGGTCGTTACCTTTTCAGCAGTAAAAAAACTCAGCATCTTTTCAGTAGGCATATTTCCCGTCAATTCATCTTTGGCCATTGGGCAACCTCCAAACCCTTGTATGGCACCATCAAATCTTTGGCAGCCCGCTTCGTAGGCAGCAGCTATCTTTTCGTGCCAAGCGGTAGGTGTGGTATGCAAATGGGCACCAAACTCGATGGCAGGGTATTTCGGAATTAATTCTGAAAACAGATACGTAATAATATCGGGGGTTGAACTCCCCACCGTATCGCTAAGCGACAAAATAGAAACGCCCATATCTGCTAAGCGCTGTGCCCACTCCCCTACAATATCAACATTCCACGGGTCGCCATACGGATTCCCGAACCCCATAGAAAGATAGGTGACCACTTCTTTGTTGTGCTTATCTGCCAGTTCTAAAATCTGCTCGAGGATAACAATAGACTGTGCAATGGTTTTATGCGTATTTCGCATTTGGAAATTCTCTGAAATAGAAAACGGATACCCTAGATATTGAATCTCGGGATGCTGTACGGCTGCCTCTGCCCCACGTACATTGGCAACAATTGCCAATAATTTACTTCGGGTAGCAGAAAGGTCGAGTTGCGCCAGTACTTCTGCCGTATCTTGCATTTGCGGAATGGCCTTTGGAGAGACAAAACTTCCAAAATCGATTGTATCGAAGCCACATCGCAGCAACGATTGGATGTATTGCACCTTCTGCTCGGTAGGAATCCAATCTTTAATACCTTGCATGGCGTCTCTGGGACATTCTATGATTTTAACTTCTTGCATTACCTTCAAAGATAGTATTTGATGTACGATTTAAGCTATTCAGTTTCAATTTTAGCATTCTCCCAAAATTATGGAATCAATATAAAGACGGCAATACCAACAAACACAATAATCTGTAACCATTTCAGAAGCACCCCTACCCCCTTGTGGTGTTTTATAAACCGTGAAATGCTACCCGCCAAGAGTGCGATTGCACTAAAAACTATAAACGAAACGCCCATAAATACGCCTCCCAATACAAAAAATTGATACACAGTATTGCTGTCGGGATTCCATAAAAAAGCTGGGAAGAACGCGATAAAAAACAACATTACCTTTGGGTTCAACAAGTTCATGATTACCCCTGTTTTGAAATAGTTCCAAGGTGATTTTTTTTGGGTGTTTCCTTCGGAAATTTGAATGGCCGCATCTGCTCTAAATACTTTAAAAGCTAAATACAAAAGATATGCTGCGCCAATTATTTTAATGGCAATAAACAGTCCTTCCGAAGCAGTAATCAATGCTGAAATACCAAATGCCAATAAGGCTGTGTGAACAATACAACCACTAATAAGACCCGCTGTCGTGGCAATACCGCTCTTACTACCATGTGCGAGCGATTGGGTGAGCACATAAATATTGTCTGGCCCTGGCGAAAGTGCTAAAGCCACGGTGGCCAAAGAAAAAGAAAGTAGCGTTTCTATCATGAAGCAAAAACATCAAAGTACAAAAGTAGTCATTGGCTTTGGCACAATTCCTAAAAAATTAAAAGGCAATACATAAAAGTAATTGAACTTTAATCTTATTGTTTAGCTACAAGCAGTTTTTCGTTGATGCATTTGATGAGTGCAGGTCCTTCATAGATAAAACCTGTGTACAGTTGCACCAAACTCGCACCGGCATTTAGTTTCTCCAGTGCATCTTCGGCGCTATGGATGCCACCTACTCCAATAATCGGGAACGCTTGGTTACTTTTTTCTGAAAGGAAACGAATAACTTCTGTCGATCTACTTGTTAGCGGTTTTCCGCTTAATCCGCCCATTTCCTTCTTATTTGCAGCTGTGAGCCCGTCGCGCGAAATCGTTGTATTGGTTGCAATCACACCATCGATTTTGGTATCGTGTACAATATCTATGATATCCAGCAACTGACTATCGGTTAAGTCTGGAGCAATTTTTAAAAGGATCGGCTTTCTCGCAGGTTTTCCATTATTTTTTTGCTGAAGTGTATTTAATAATGCCTTGAGCGGCGCTTTCTCTTGCAATTCGCGTAAGTTGGGTGTGTTGGGTGAACTCACGTTAACCACAAAGTAATCGACGTGGTTAAACAGTGCTTCAAAACAAATAAGATAATCGTTTACAGCATCTTCGTTGGGCGTTGTTTTATTTTTACCAATGTTACCCCCAATCAAGATGTGGTTGGGGCTTTCTGGTCCTGGGTTTTTCTTTAGACGCTCTACGGCTTCTTCTACACCACCGTTATTAAACCCCATTCTGTTTATGATAGCACTATCCTCTTTAAGTCGAAACAGGCGCTTTTTTGGATTTCCCGCTTGTGGTTTCGGGGTTACGGTACCGATTTCAATAAAACCAAATCCGAAGTTGGAAAGCTCTTTAAATAATTTTGCGTCTTTATCGAAGCCTGCTGCCAGACCTACCGGATTCGAAAAAGTTAATCCGAAGAGCGTTCGCTCTAAACGTTTATCCTTTATTTTATAGATACTTCTGAAAATTCCTCCAAATCCTAATTGGTGCAGAAAACGAACCATCTTAAAGGTAAAGTGATGCACCTTTTCAGGGTCTGAAGTGAACAGTAACGGACGAACAATTGATTTGTACATGGTTAGAAATCTTGTGCAAAAATAGTATTAAAACCATTAAAAATGTTGGGGTTATTCCGTTAATTTGTATGGAAATACCACAAACTATGATAGACAAGCAACACCTTATTAATCGATTTATAAGTTATGTTACGGTAGACACCGAAAGTGACCCTTCTAGCGACACCACACCCAGTACCGCAAAGCAATGGGATTTGGCAAAAGCCTTGGTTAAAGAGTTAAAGGATATAGGAATGCAGGAGGTGACCATCGACGAAAACGCGTATATCATGGCCACATTACCTTCGAACATAGAAAAAGAAGTACCTGTGATTGGATTTGTGTCTCATTTTGACACCACACCCGATTTTACTGGAGCAAATGTGAATCCGCAAATCATCGAAAACTACGACGGTGGCGACATTGTATTGAATGCAGAAGAAGATATTGTACTTTCTCCCAAAGATTTTGACGATTTATTGCTGTATAAAGGCCAAACACTTATCACTACAGACGGAACTACGCTTTTGGGAGCCGACGACAAAGCTGGTATTGCTGAGATCATTTCCGCTATGGAATATTTGATACAGCATCCAGAGTTAAAACACGGAAAAATCAGGGTAGGCTTTACCCCAGATGAAGAAATAGGACGCGGCGCCCACAAGTTTGACGTTTCAAAATTTGGAGCAGATTGGGCCTACACCATGGATGGCAGCCAGATTGGAGAATTAGAATACGAAAATTTCAATGCAGCAGGAGCTGTGGTGAAGATAAAAGGGAAGATTGTGCATCCAGGCTATGCAAAAGGCAAAATGGTAAACAGTATGTACATTGCTACAGATTACATCAACTCTTTACCTAGAATGGAAACTCCAGAGCACACCGAAGACCGACAAGGGTTTTTCCACCTGTACAGCGTAAATGGAGAAGTAGATGGTACCGAGCTTCAGTACATTATTAGAGACCACGATAAAGAGCATTTTGAGGCACGAAAAAGCATGATGTTGCAACTGGCAGACGAGTTAAACGCGCAATACGGCCAAGAACGTATAACGGTTGAAATAAAGGACCAGTATTTTAACATGCGGGAAAAGATAGAACCTGTAATGCACATTGTAAACATTGCAGAAGAAGCAATGAAAAAAGCCAATATTAAACCGCTGATAAAGCCGATACGCGGTGGTACCGACGGTTCTCAGCTTAGCTTTATGGGATTACCTTGTCCTAATATTTTTGCAGGAGGCCATAACTTTCATGGACGATTTGAATACGTTCCTGTAGAGAGTATGTTAAAAGCCATTGAGGTGATTGTAAATATTGTCCAATTGGTACCCGAACATCAAGAATAATCTGCTTCAAGTTTCAGCATAAAAAAACCCGCAACTAAACGTTGCGGGTTTTTGTTTGGGTATGTTCTCGTTATTTTCGTTCAATAACTGAACTCTTCTTTTCTTCGTTCTGCTTTTTGGATAGTTCCATTGAAATGGCAGAACGCTCAAATTTCATTTTGCCAGCTCCAGTTTCAATAATGCAGGTGCCATCGTCGTTCAGATCTAAGATCTTCCCGTGCATTCCGCTCTTGGTAACTACTTTGTCGCCGCGTTTCAGGTCTGCTGCAAATTGTTTTTCGTTTTTTGAACGTTTCATCTGCGGCCGTATCATAAATAGATACACCACTAAAAACATCAAAATTAATGGAGCAAAGCTCTGTAATGATTCCATAGTGTGCTTTTAGCGGTTTTTAGTTCCCGCTTCCGCTCAATGGAGTACCAGTAGCAGCTCCGTCTTTTGGATTTACGAATGCTTTGATCTGTAGGGTTTCTTTTCCAGCTTGTGTATTGGCTGTAATCGTAACCGTTTTGCTCACTTGGTTTTTACCGCTACCGTTAAATTTAACCAACAACTCTCCTGTATCACCTGGAGCGATTGGAGCTTCTGGTTTTTCTGGCACAGTACATCCACAGCTACTCTTAGCATCTACGATTACCAATGGAGCTTCACCTGTGTTTGTAAAGGTAAAACGGTGTTCAACATTAGTTCCTTGGTCTATAGTTCCAAAATCGTGAACAGTTTTGTCAAACTTCATAACTGGAAATTTCCCAGCATTTACATCACGGTCTGCAGCAGCAGCAACGTTTTCTTCTTTTACTTTTTCCGAAGCATCGTTCTTACAAGAGGTAAAAATGAATGCTGAAAGTACAGCTACGATTAAAAATGATTTTTTCATGGTGTCCTAAATTTAATTTATTTTTTTAGAGGGGCTAAAAATAACCAATTTTTTGCATTTAGCGCAAGCCCCGCCCTATTTTATTTAATGTTTTGTTTTCGGTGAATTCTTTAACGAGTTTATCGAGTATCCCATTAATAAAGATACTACTCTTGGGAGTACTATATTCTTTCGATATTTCTAGGTATTCGTTGATGGTAACGCGTACAGGAATCGAAGGGAAGAACAGGAATTCTGCGATGCCCATTTTCAGTATAATCAAGTCGATATCTGCAATACGGTCTTTGTCCCAATTCGGGGTTTTACCATCTATTTGTGCTGAAAGTTTTTCTTCGTTCAAAATCACTTTTCGAAACAATTGTATGGCAAAATCGCGGTCTTCATCATTTTTATACAGCTCCGGAATCATATTGGCGCTATTCTCTGCGGAAATTTTAGCAAGTGCTTTAACGATCACTGTATTCACAATAGGGAAATCGTCTACCCACGTCAATCTCTTGTCTTCCAGATAGTCGTACAATTGTTCGTTAGGTGCAATTACCTCTCGGTATACTTTTGCTAAGAATGCCCGATCGTCTTTTAGCGAAGTTTTGCCTTGAGAAAGATATGTGGCGTACCAATCTTTTTCGGTAAGTTCTTTGAAGAGGATGGCGATATATTCATCGTCTTCTTTCCAGTAATTTAGTTTTTTACGTTTTAGTATTTCCTGTAGCGTTGTATTTTCGGCCAATAGCTGAATGGCTTTATTATCTACAAAATGGCGGCTGGGATCTTTCTCTAATGCCGTCGCTAAATGTTTTTGTTGTGATTTCAACATAAAACTCTCGGCATGATCGCGTAAGGCTACCATACTTTGAAGCAAGAGAACATAAAGGTCGTGCATTTGGTCCAGACTGTAGAGCAGAAATTTTTCCTGTTTTTCTAGATCGGCATGTTCAGTTTGATTGAAAGCGTAAACCGATTGTAATACTTTAACTCTTATATGTCTTCTTGTGAGCATAATCTGATAAGAACTTTGGTGTGTAAACTAACAGCGCACAAGAACGGGTCTTGTGCGCTGCAAAGATACATATTCTTAGATGGAAAAAACTATTTTTCGTTCTTTCTAACGTCAATTCTTCCCTGTGCAATCTCAAAGGCTGCTTGATGCGTAGTCAAGCCTTTTGTAGCTGCAGTATTCAGGATTTCTAAGGTTGTATTATAAATATTTTCAGTTTTGCGAATAATCTCTTGTTTGCCATAATTCTCCAATTCGGCATATACGTTGATAATTCCACCGGCATTGATCAAGAAATCTGGCGCATACACAATCCCTCTTTCTTGCAGTAGTGTACCGTGCTTATTTTCGTCTGCCAATTGGTTGTTTGCGGCACCGGCAATAACCTTTGCTTTTAGTTGATGGATGGTCTCGTCGTTTACGGTTGCTCCTAATGCGCAAGGCGCATAGATATCCATATCTTCGGCGTAGATATTACTACCTCCGTAAATTTCTACATTGTATTTATCGCGAACTTCAGCCAATCGATCTTGGTTGATATCTGCAATATACACTTTTGCACCTTCATTAGATAAATGTTCTACCAAGGCTTCACCTACATTACCGATACCTTGCACATACACTGTTCTATCTTCAAGTATATCGTTTCCGAAGGCATATTTGGCAGCAGCTTTCATTCCCATAAAAACACCATAGGCAGTAATTGGCGACGGATTTCCGGCTCCTCCTTTTTCTTCTGAAATACCAGTGACGTAAGGAGTCACTGTACGCACCAAATCCATATCGGCTGTTTCCATCCCGACATCTTCCGCAGTAATGTAGCGCCCACTCAAAGAATGAACGAATTCACCGAACCGTTTCATCAACTCAGGTGTTTTTTGTGTTTTGGCATCACCAATAATCACTGCTTTTCCCCCACCGAGGTTCAAGCCCGTAATAGCGCTCTTAAACGTCATACCACGAGAGAGGCGCAGCACATCATTTAAAGCATCCCACTCACTATTGTATTGCCACATTCTAGTACCACCAAGGGCAGGCCCCAATACGGTATTATGAATTCCTATTATTGCCTTTAAACCTGTATCTTTGTCGTTGCAAAAAACCACTTGTTCGTGGTCATCGAATGAAAATTGGCCAAAGACCGGAGCCATTTTTTTTAGGTCTTTTGTGTTAACTACATCAGTCACCATATTTTTTAGAATTTTAATACATCCTCAAAAAGGACGTGCAAAAGTAGTTTTAAATTAATAATCCCGCAAAATGATTGTTGTTAAAATACGAATCTGCTAATATCAAAGGAAGCCCTACATGAAAGAGTTGAAATACATCAACCGTTTTTTTATCAAATACCGAGGCAGATTGCTCTTGGGTTTGATAGTAACAATCATCGCAGCAATATTCAAATTATTTGTACCTGTGATCATTGGAGATACTGTGAACGTGGTCGACGAATATATTCGAGGAAGTATCACTGACTTAGAAACGGTGAAGTCTGAGCTCATCAAAAATATACTGCTTATTTTAGGCACTACATTGCTGGCCGCTTTTTTCACTTTTGTCATGCGCCAAACTATTATTGTGGTTTCCCGTTATATAGAATTTGATCTTAAAAATGTCGTTTTTGAACAATATGAACGACTCTCCCTCAGCTTTTACAAGCAAAATCGAACGGGTGATTTGATGAATCGTATCAGTGAAGATGTTGGGAAAGTACGAATGTATACGGGTCCGGCGTTAATGTATAGCACCACAACAATTACCCTTTTCTTAGTAGTGTTGCCCTATATGTTTTATACAGCGCCGAAGCTTACCTTATATGTAGTGGCTCCGCTACCTGTTTTATCTGTGTGTATTTACAGACTTAGCATCGCTATTCACAAACGAAGCACCGTGGTACAGCAATACTTATCGAAGTTAACCACCTTCACCCAAGAAAGTTTCAGCGGAATTTCAGTGATCAAGGCATACGGGATTGAACATCGTATCAATAATGAGTTTGTAGAATTATCTGAAGGAAGCCGTGATAAAAATCTTGAACTCGTAAAGGTACAGGCACTGTTTTTCCCGCTCATGGTGTTGCTCATAGGTGTAAGTAACTTGTTGGTGATATATATAGGTGGCAAACAGTATATCGACGGACTCATAGATTTTGGAACCATTGTCGAGTTTTTGATTTATGTAAACATGCTCACATGGCCGGTTGCTATCGTTGGATGGGTTTCATCGATGGTGCAACAAGCAGAAGCTTCACAAAAACGGATTAATGAATTTTTAGAGGAAGTGCCTGCCATTCAGAATACGGTTTTAGAAAAACAAACCGTGACGGGCACCATCGAATTTAAGAATCTATCATTTACGTATGGTGACACCAATATCACTGCTTTAAAAAATGTTTCGTTTTCAGTAAAAGCTGGAGAAACCTTGGCAATTATTGGCAATACTGGAAGCGGAAAGTCTACCATCCTTGAACTTATCGGTCGTCTGTATGATGTTTCAGAAGGCGAATTGCTTGTAGATGGAATCCCTATTGACAAACGAAACTTAGAGAATCTCAGGGAAGCGATTGGTTATGTTCCCCAAGATGCATTTCTTTTTAGTGACAGTATTAAGAATAATATCAAGTTTGGGAAAGAATCTGCAACCGACCAAGAAGTTTTTGAAGCTGCAAAAAATGCAGCGGTACATCAAAACATTATTGGTTTTTCGAATGGGTACGACACTGTTTTGGGAGAACGTGGTATATCGTTGAGCGGCGGACAAAAACAACGGGTTTCCATAGCGCGCGCCATTATTAAAGATCCAAAAATCTTGTTGTTTGATGATTGTTTGTCGGCTGTTGATACTGAAACCGAAGAAGAAATACTTCAGAATCTTCAGAAAATTTCAAAAGAAAAAACCACCATCATCGTGAGCCACAGGGTGTCTTCGGCTAAAAATGCAGACCAGATTATCGTGTTGGAAGAAGGGCAGATCATTCAGCAAGGAACTCATTCAGAATTGGTAAATACCGATGGATATTATAAAGAATTGTATAATAAGCAGCTTTCAGAAAAAGAAATGTAGCACTACATTTGGCTTATTTGTATTTTTTTTTGATTTTTGGCAGAAGTTTAAACCAAACAACTATGAGCGATACTTATTCGATGGAGAAAGAAGAAATTTACAGCAAAGTAATGCGCGCAGGCCGTCGTACCTATTTTTTTGACGTACGATCTACCAAGGCTGGCGATTACTACCTTACGATTACCGAAAGCAAGAAATTTACGAACGACGACGGTTCTTTTCACTACAAAAAGCACAAAATTTATCTGTACAAAGAAGATTTTTCTGAGTTTAAAGACCACTTGGCAGAGATGATTGATTACATCATTGATGAAAAAGGAGAAGAAGTGATCAGCGAACGCCACCAAAGCGACTACAAAAAAGAAGAAGATTTAGGCGGTCCAAAGAGTGCTGCTGAAGCAGGTACAGTAGCAGATGAACCGGGACCGAGCAATTTTACAGACATCGATTTTGACGATATTTAATCGTTTTGATCATATTTAACTATTAACCGTCTCTCCTTTCGAGACGGTTTTTTTATTTTTACCATACGGCACCCCCCGTGCTATGCCCTCACGGGCGGCATAGCACGGGAGACTGTTTCCTTGGCAAAAAAATAATTATTACCAAAACACAATCAACTATGAAAAACCTTCTACTGCTTTGCTTTCTATCTATTTCAACCCTCGTGCTAGCACAAGACTATGTGGTAGACCTTGATTACTACCTACCCAATGATGTGACATACAACACAAACATTCCTACTCCAAAAAGCGTGATTGGCCATGAGGTTGGCGAATGGCATATCACACACGACAAGTTAGCACAGTATATGTATGCCCTCGCCGAAGCAAGCGACCGTATTACCATTGAAAATCGAGGTACAACGTACGAAGGGCGCCCTCTTCTGCTACTCACCATTACTTCACCAGCAAATCATAACAATCTCGAAAATATACGCCAGAACCATGTATCGCTTACCGAAAGTTCGGGTAGTTCACAAAATACGGCCACTATGCCAGTGGTGGTGTACCAAGGGTTCTCTATCCATGGCAATGAAGCCAGTGGCTCAAACGCAGCTTTGGCGGCTGCCTACTACCTCGCAGCAGCGCAAGGTCCGAAAATTGACGAACTGATGAACAATGCCGTGATCTTGTTCGATCCTTCGCTAAATCCAGACGGATTGCAGCGTTTTGCCTATTGGGCCAACATGCACAAAAGCCAGAATGTGAATCCAGACCCGAACGACCGCGAATACAACGAAGTTTGGCCAGGTGGGCGTACCAACCATTATTGGTTTGATATGAACCGCGATTGGTTGCCTGTTCAGTTACCAGAAAGCCGTGCCCGTATTGAAACGTTTCACCATTGGTACCCGAATATATTAACAGACCACCATGAAATGGGTACCAATTCGAGTTTCTTTTTCCAACCAGGAATCCCTTCTAGAACGCACCCACTTACCCCGAAACTGAACCAGGAGCTTACCGCCAAAATCGGAACCTACCACGCCAAAGCGTTAGATAAGATTGGTAGTTTTTACTATACCGAAGAAAATTTTGACGATTTCTACTACGGAAAGGGTAGTACATTCCCAGACATCAATGGTGGAATCGGGATTCTTTTTGAGCAAGCTTCGTCACGCGGACATGCACAAGAAAGTGAAAACGGTATCCTTACGTTTCCGTTTACGGTTCGCAACCAGTTTACGGCAGCGCTTTCAACTTTAGAAGCCGCCATCGGGATGCGTACCGAATTACTCGATTACCAGCGAACCTTTTATGCCGATGCGCGTAATGAGGCAACTTCGGGAGCCATTGTATTTGGAGATGAAAAAGATGCAGCAAAGGCATTTCATCTAGCGGAAATTTTAAAGCGTCATAAAATAGACGTTCATGAAATCAAAGCCGATTTCAGCAAAGATGGTACGAATTATAAAAAAGGAGCTAGTTACCTTATTCCGAAGAACCAGAGACAACATCGCTTGGTAAAGGCAATGTTCGAAAAACGAACGTCTTTTCAAGACAGCCTCTTCTACGATGTTTCAGCATGGACGCTTCCATTGGCTTTTAACCTCGATTACAACGAAAATGCCACCATGGCACAGGCAGGAGTCAAAATAAACGATTTGGAGATGAAGACACCTACGGCGCCAAACATGTCTAACTACGCCTATTTAATGGAATGGCACGAATATTACAGTCCGAAAGCCCTTAATATGATCCTCAAAAAAGAATTACGGGCAAAGGTAGGTATGTCGCCATTCAGCCTTGAAAACAAGCAATACGATTATGGAACGGTTATGATTCCGGTTCAGAACCAAAAAATGCAAGGCACAGAACTGAACAACTTTCTGGCAAAAGTAAGTAAGGAAACAGGTGTAACATTCACAGGAGTACAAACCGGCCTCACTCAGGGTATCGACCTAGGTAGCGGCCAGTTTCGTGCTGTAGAAATGCCTAAGGTTGCTATTTTAGTTGGCGGCGGAATCAACCCGTATGACGCTGGTGAGATTTGGCATTTGTTCGACACACGATACGATATGCACATAACAAAACTGGATACCGACAGTTTTGGCTACTTAGATTTGAGCAGTTATACCGATATCATCATGCCGGCAAGCTGGGGTGGCGGCTTAGATAAAGACGATACCGAAAAGCTAAAAACATGGGTTCGCAACGGAGGTACTTTGATAGCTTACAGAAGTGCCGGGCGTTATTTAAACAGCAATGAATTTTTAAAAATGAAATTCAAAACAGCTCAAGATACAGCCAAGGGAATCACTTTTGAGCAACGTCGCAATTATTTTGGAGCCAAAGGTATTGGTGGTGCAATTTTCGAGACCAAATTAGACCGCTCCCACCCTATTGCGTTTGGATACAAAAATAATACATTGCCAATGTTCAGAAATACAACCCTCTTTGTAGCGGCAGATGAGAACAGCTACAATAACCCGATACAATACACAGGGTCTCCGCTCATGGCAGGTTATATTTCAAATCCGCGATTGGAAGAACTTAAGAACACCGTTCCTTTTAAAACAGGCGGATTAGGTCGTGGACAAGTAATTTATTTTACAGACAACACCAACTTCAGGGCTTTTTGGTATGGTACCAATAAATTATTGATGAACGCTATATTTTTTGGAGACGAAATGTAATACATTGATGATGCTAGTTTCGAGAGCACATCGACAGCACTTCGACTCAGCTCAGTGTGACACTTCAGCTACCAAAAGTGTTGGCTCTAGCAATAAATTGTATCGAATAATATGACTACAGCAGTCGTTATTTTAAATTGGAATGGAAAAGCGCTTTTAGAGCAGTTTCTCCCCTCGGTTGTACAGTATTCGGAAGGAGCGACAGTATATGTGGCAGATAACGCGTCTACAGACGATTCGCTTGCGTATGTTTCGGCGCATTTTCCGACGGTACAGATCATCAAGAACACAGAAAATGGTGGCTATGCCAAAGGATACAATGACGCCTTAGCGAACCTTTCCGAAGAAATATTTGTGCTACTGAATAGCGACGTAGCAGTCACCGAAAACTGGCTGGCCCCTGTCCTTTCAGCATTTAAAAATGATGACCAATTGGTCGCTGCCCAACCCAAAATATTAGATTTCAACAAAAAAACACATTTTGAATATGCCGGAGCGGCGGGCGGATTTGTAGATAAACTAGGGTATCCCTATTGCCGTGGTCGAATTTTCAACACCCTTGAAGAAGATCGAGGCCAGTACAATGATACCACAACGATATTCTGGGCTTCGGGAGCATGTCTTTTTGTAAGCAGCCATGCTTTTAGGGCGGTAGGCGGATTGGATGCCGATTTCTTTGCCCATCAGGAAGAGATCGATCTTTGTTGGCGACTTCAGGCAAAAGGAGGAATTGTAAAATATGTGGGAGCTTCTACGGTTTTTCATGTGGGCGGAGCAACGCTTGGTGCGGCAAACGCACAAAAGACCTTCTACAATTTTAGAAATACGCTGCTAATGTTGGTAAAAAACGTAAAAGGAAGTGTTGTTTGGTGGCGAATTTTTCAACGTTTGGTGCTCGATGCGTTTGCAGGAATACAGTTTTTGCTTCAAGGAAAAGGAAATCATTTTTTCGCCATCTTGAGAGCGCATTTCAGCTTTTATGCACTACTACCGAAATTTCTACGGAAACGAAAAAATTGGGCCAGCAATTTGAAGTATTCTGAGATCAATTCTGTTGTAATCGCTTATTTCTTAAAGGGTGAAAAATTCTACAACCAATTGAAATAATATTTTACTTAAAGTATTGTTAATCGTACAATACATGAGCATTCATTTCATAATTTTGGTCTAGAATTAATTTTCTAAACCTATTAAAACAAACAACTTAAAATAAAAACAATGAAAAAATTAATAGTGTTGGCCCTTTGTTCTGGGTTATTTTTTACGTCATGTGTTTCTAAAAAGAAATACGCAGAACTGGAGACCAAGCAACAGAAAACCCAAGACTTATTAAATACAGCTACTGTAAAGTTAAACGACTGCTTAGAAGAACGCTCTGGTTTGAGAGCACAAAACGAAAGCTTAAAGAGTCAGGTAGCATCATTGAACGCCACTAACGGAGATCTTATTAGACAAATTGGTGATTTTACAGACCTTACTAAAAAAGGTGCGGCTAACCTTGAAAAATCGTTAGAGAGTCTTCAAGAAAAAGACTTGACCATTAGAAGACTTCAAGATGCGCTTACACGAAAAGACAGTGTAACCTTGGCTATTGTGACCAGCTTGAAAAAAGAAGTTGGCTTAGACGATGAAGACATTGAAATTAATGTTGAAAAAGGAGTTGTTTTTATTTCGCTTAGTGACAAAGTACTCTTTAAGAGCGGAAGCTACAACATTACACCTAGGGCTTCTGAAATCTTAGCTAAAGTTGCAAAAGTAATCAACGATAAGCCTGAGTTTGAAGCATTGGTTGAAGGACACACAGACAATGTACCTTATAAAAGTGGTGTGTTGTTAGACAACTGGGATTTAAGTGCAAAACGTGCGACTGCTATTGTACGTGAGCTCGTGAACCTTGGTGCGAACCCGGGACAGTTAATCGCTGCAGGACGTGGTGAATTTGTACCGAAAGTACCTAACACCTCTGCCGAGAACAAATCGATTAACCGTAGAACAAAAATCTATGTATTACCTAAAATCGACCAATTCTACGAAATGGTAGAAACATCAATGGAAGAATTAAGCCAAGAAGGCGGTCAATAATCTGCTTTCTAAAATAAAACAAAGAACCCGACATATATGTGTCGGGTTTTTTATTTTAAATCTCTAAGCTACCCTTACCCTCTCGAATCAGTTCAGGCTCACTTCCGGTAAGATCTATCACGGTTGAAGCAATATTTCCTCCATAGCCACCATCAATCACCACATCGACTAACTTCTCCCATTTTTCAAAAATCAATTCAGGATCTGTAGTGTATTCAATCACCTCATCTTCGTCTTTAATAGAGGTAGAAATAATCGGATTCCCCAAACCGCTAACCAACGCTCGGGCAATCGCATTGTCTGGCACCCGTATCCCTACTTCCTTCTTTTTCTTAAACACCGTAGGCAGGTTGTTGTTTCCGGGTAAAATAAAGGTATAAGGCCCTGGCAACGCCCGTTTCAGCAACTTAAACGTAGCAGAATCTATTTGTCTTACATAATCGCTTAGGTTGCTCAAATCTTCACATACAAAAGAAAAATTCGCTTTTTCCATCTTGACGCCTTTCAGCAAAGCCACTCGTTCTAGTGCCCTATTATTAGTAATATCGCAGCCCAAAGCGTACACCGTATCGCTGGGGTAGATTACCAAACCTCCATTCCGAAGCACATCAACTACTTTTTTGATGTCTTTCGGATTCGGGTTTTCTTCGTAAATTTTAATGAATTGTGCCATAGCCATATTTTCTTTCTTTAAAGATACGGCAGCAAAAGTTCAAATCAAATAGCGATCGTAAAATTAATCGGCGCGGGAGACTTCACTTTCTAACTTCAACACGGTATCACCATCTTCCTGCTCAATATAAAGGGCTTTATTGTCAGTTTCCCCCTCTCGGGTCACATCGTTTCCCTTAATTGTTTTGGTAACTTTTTCAGTAAACGTGTTGATTACTTTCCCAGTTGCGGTGCCATTGCCCCACTTCCATTGCACTTTTGTTCCTTCTTTAATCATTTTTTCTTTTAAAGATAAAGAAGAATCCTTGGTATAACACATGCGCTAACATACCGTTAACAAATAATCGAACCCGCTATATTGCAGAGGCACGTGTTAGTTTTCTAAGCGGTCTAAGGCATTTTTTATATGCGCATAATGGTGCATGCTGTGCCATGCATATAGTAAAGCAGTTTCTTTTAGCGAAGAAGGGCCATCTTTATCTGGATGCTGATAGGTGCGGTTCCACTGTGCTTCTGTGAGGGTATTCAAAAGGTACACAAGTTTGTGGTGAACTGCCTCCAAATGCATTAAAGACCAAACAATGGGCATGGTATGGTAATCGCCCAGAGACGCCCATTCTTTCTCGTTGTATGCTTTAATTTTCGGATTGTCCTCAGTAAGCGCCCACTTAAAACGAATATAGCTGTTGTGATGGCTATCGGCAATATGGTGCACTAATTGTTGAATGGTCCATCCTTCTGGGCGGTAGGGTTGCTGTAGTGTTTTCTGCGGAAGCTGGGACACTAAGAGCCGAAGCTTCTCCGGAAAAATATCTAGAATGGTTATGGCCTCTTGAAGGTCGTTTTCCGAAATTTCAGAAGGAACCTGAAACGGGCCAATCGGGTATTGTAACTTTTTTATATCCATAGCACGAAATTAAAAAACGCCTCGGTTTCCCAAGGCGTTTTCTCAAGTTGTTCTCAACAAGTTTTGAACTATGCTTTCACATCCATTAATTCTACATCGAAAACCAATGTTGCATTCGGTGGAATCACACCGCCAGCTCCTTGCGCCCCGTAGCCTAAGTGACTTGGGATTACAAATCTTGCTTTGTCACCTACATGAAGCAATTGAATTCCTTCGTCCCATCCAGCAATCACGTTCCCCATTCCTACTGGAAATTCGATAGGATTACCTCTTTTGTAAGACGAATCAAACACGCCTCCGTCTGGAAACATTCCTTTATAATGTACCGATACTGTATTACCAGCTTTTGCTTTGGCACCGTCACCTTTTTGGATGATTTGGTAACGCAGACCGCTCTCAGTTTCTTCAAAGCCTTCAGAAATAGAAGTTAGCAACTCTTCTTGCGCCTTCTTTGCAGCGGCTTCCCGTTCTGCTTTTGCACCATTGAACTTACGGAAGGTTTCTACAGCATTCCAAGCTTCTGCATCGGCACCTTGACGTATAATTTCAACCTTTTGCATGGTGTCGCCTTGCGTAACACTGTCTACAACATCCTGGCCTTCCAATACTTTTCCGAATACGGTATGCTTATCGTCTAACCATGGCGTAGCCACATGGGTAATAAAAAACTGGCTTCCATTGGTACCTGGACCTGCATTTGCCATCGAAAATACGCCTGGGGTATCGTGGCGCAATTCTTTGTGGAACTCGTCGTCAAATTTATATCCTGGTCCGCCAGCTCCTGTACCCTGTGGGTCACCCCCTTGGATCATAAAGTCTGGAATCACTCGGTGAAATTTCAATCCGTCGTAGTAAGGTGTTCCTTGTGGTTTGGCTTCATTATCGAGATTTCCTTCGGCCAGTGCCACAAAATTAGCCACCGTTCCCGGTGTTTTTTCGTAAAACAATTGCCCAAGTATTTCTCCTTTTTCAGTAGTAATCTTTGCGTAGATTCCGTCTTGCATTTTTTCGTTTTTAAATTGGGTGCAAAGGTACAAAAACTAAGCACAAAATATTCCCTACCATTTGGTTCATGCTCGTAAATACAAGTTTTATTTAAAATTTTATAAAAACTTTAAGAAGCTGTTGTACAGGAGGTACTACTTTTACCCCCTTAAATTTTCAACCAAAAAAAGTACACAATGACACACCAAGACCTTTTGGCCATAGCCCAAGAATTTGGAAACCCAGTTTATGTTTATGACGCCTCTATCATGGAAGCGCAATACAAACGTTTGGCAAAGGCATTTAAGGGAGTCAAAAAGGTACAATTTCATTATGCAGTTAAGGCTCTTTCTAATATTTCGGTGTTAAAATTATTGCACAGTTTTGGTTGTGGAATGGACACGGTGTCTATACAAGAGGTTCAGCTGGCTTTAAAAGCTGGAGTTCCGGCATCTGATATTATTTTTACACCCAATGGTGTTTCTCTAGAAGAATTGGAAGAGGCGGCAGCGCTGGGCGTGCAAATCAACATCGACAATCTTTCTATCTTAGAACAATTTGGTGCCAAGCACCCAAAAACTCCTGTGTGTGTACGTATCAATCCGCATGTCATGGCAGGAGGAAACACGAACATTTCCGTAGGGCATATAGATAGTAAATTCGGGATTTCCATACATCAAGTTCCGCTGTTGGCGCGTATCGTGGAAAATACGGGCATGCACATTAACGGTATCCACATGCACACGGGTAGCGACATTTTAGATATTGATGTGTTTCTTTATGCTTCGGAAATTTTATTCGAAACGGCAGCTAAGTTCAGTAATTTAGAATTCATCGATTTTGGTAGCGGATTCAAAGTGCCTTACAAGGAAGGCGATATTGAAACCAACGTAAACGAGTTAGGGGAAAAACTTACACAACGCTTTAACGAGTTCTGTGAAACCTACGGAAAAGAACTTACCCTTGCCTTTGAGCCTGGTAAATTCTTGGTGAGTGAAGCAGGTAAATTTCTCACAAAGGTAAATGTGATCAAGCAAACCACCTCAACCGTTTTCGCACAGGTAGACAGTGGCTTTAACCACCTCATCCGCCCGATGTTGTACAACGCACAACACCATATTGAAAATGTGAGCAATCCGCAGGGAAAAGAGCGCTTTTACAGTGTGGTAGGCTATATTTGTGAGACCGATACGTTTGCCAATAACCGACGTATTTCAGAAATAACCGAAGGCGATATTTTGGCGTTCCACAACGCCGGAGCGTATTGTTTTTCTATGGCGAGCAATTACAACAGCCGTTACAGACCCGCAGAAGTGCTTTGGTACAAGGGCGCGGCACATCTCATCAGAAAACGGGAAACCTTTGACGATCTCGTTGCCAATCAGTTGGAGATAACAATTTCGTAAGCTTTCTATCGCTCATAAAACAGCTTTTGCCATTCATTTCTGCTAGTTGGACTGGACGACTGTAAAATGACAAATTGCATGTTTTTGGTATTTCTACTTCGCTCGTAAAATCGTATCTTTGCCCTCTTAAATTTAGCAGGATGATTTATAGATTTAGAGCCATTTTAGATACCCACGAAGACGTATTTCGAGATATTGAAATTGACGCTAGCAGCACCATGGAAGATTTCCATAATGCAATTACGCAAGCCTTCGGTTTTGCAGGTCAGGAAATGGCATCGTTTTACGTGAGCAACGAACTTTGGGAACAAGGTGAGGAAATCGCCCTTTTCGATATGAGTGAAGGTGGTGACACTGTGCGAACCATGGGAGACACGATTTTGGAAGACACCGTTTGGGAAGACCAGCCAAGACTTTTGTATGTGTATGATTTCTTGAGCATGTGGACGTTTATGGTAGAATTGGCTGAAATTACCGAACCCGAACCGGGCATGCAATACCCTAACCTCATGTATTCACATGGCCAAATACCTGAAGAAGCTCCTGAAAAAGAATTTATAGCAGAGAAAATTGACGGCGAAGACGATTTTGACGATGAAGAATACGACCTTGATGCCGAAGATTACGACAACCTAGATTTTGACGAAAACTGGAATTAAGCCCGTTTCCGTTTACACCTTTTCAACCTAAACCCATAGCGCTTACATGATCAATTTATATAACACCCATATTGCCTCATTATCCATTCACCGCGTTGGAAATAAGAGCAGAAACGAAGGCATCTTATTATCGGCCGCCCCCTACGAAATGGACGATGAGCTAACGCCATTACTGAAAGAGTTTTTCCTTAAACCATTTAGAGATAAAGAAGAGAATTACTTTCATTTCGACAATGAGGCTGACGTAGAATTCAACGAGCTCTACAACATTGCAACAGCCTGTTTCTCAAATCCAGACAATGTTCATGAGGAAAGCAAAAAAATTGCAAAATACCTATTCGACCAGTCAATGCACCCACACATCAAAAGTGGGGAAGTGTATGTAGCATATATGGAAAATGTGTTGTTAGACAACGAAAAGGTTGAAGCCATCGGAATCTTCAAATCGGAGCTGAAACAAGATTTTCTTCAATTTTCCGAAGGAGAACAACAACTAGACGCCATCTTGCAACAAGGGGTAAATCTCAATAAATTAGATAAAGGCGCTATCATTTTCAATGTAAAAAAAGAAGAAGGGTATAAAATCCTTTCGGTAGATAGCAATCGTTATGATGCCCGCTATTGGCTAGAAAGTTTTCTGGGAGTTGAAGCTACCGCAGATGATAATTTTTACACCAAGAAATACTTAAAATTCTGTCAGGATTTCGCTAAAGATGTGGTGTTGCCTGCAGAAGACAAACAACAAGAGGTGATGTTCATGAACCGGGCGGTAAACCACTTTGCCAAGAATGATCAGTTTGAAGAAAGCCTGTTTGTAAACGAAGTACTGGACAACCCAGATTTGATACCAGAATTCAAGCATTACAAAACAGAGCAGGCGCCCAAATACAAGATTGAAGACATCACGACCTTCCCCATTGCAAATACGGCAGTGACGGCAGCGCGTAAAAAAATAAAGAATGTCATTCAGTTAGACACCAACATTCAGATTAAAATGGATTTCATTAATCCTGAAAGTGCTGAAAAGTTCGTAGAAAAGGGTTGGGACGAAGAAAAGCAGATGTATTATTACCTTGTCTATTTCAACAAAGAACAGAAGAGCTAAGATTCTAAAATTCTAAAAGATACATCCCAAATTCTGACAGAAAAACTTCTTATCAGGATTTGGGATTTGTTTTTTCTGATTGGCTAGCTTTGTAACAAAACACCTACTCGTTCGTCATATTTGTAACTAACCTCCAAAATCACATCGCTTGGAAACTATCTTAACAATTAACAATCTCACCAAGAAATTTGGCCCCATTACCGCTGTAAATGATTTGTCTTTTTCTATTGAAAAAGGAAATGTTTACGGCATCTTAGGTCCTAACGGAAGTGGTAAATCGACCACCCTCGGCATCGTTCTGAACGTGGTAAACAAAACCGCTGGCAACTACAGCTGGTTTGGTGGAACCGAATCTACACATCAAGCCTTAAAAAAGGTTGGCGCCATTATCGAGCGCCCGAATTTCTACCCGTACATGACCGCTGCACAGAATTTAGCGCTGGTATGCAAAATAAAAGGTGTAGACGTCAACAAAATTGATGAAAAACTAGAAGTGGTAGGCTTACACGAACGGCGGGATAGTAAATTTAGTACCTTTTCGTTAGGGATGAAACAACGGCTTGCCATTGCTTCTGCCTTGCTAAACGATCCCGAAATCTTAATTCTTGATGAACCCACTAATGGGCTCGACCCACAAGGAATTCACCAAATACGGCAAATTATTAAGCAGATTGCTGCAGATGGAACCACCATCCTACTGGCTTCCCACTTATTAGATGAAGTAGAAAAAGTATGCTCGCATGTGGTAATTTTGAGAAAAGGAGTGAGCTTGTACAGTGGTAGTGTTGAAGGAATGAACGCAAGTCACGGTTTCTTTGTAGTGAGCAGTGCCAATTTAGAAATGTTGGAAGCAGAACTAGAGCGCAATCCAGCCTTCGGAACCGTTAAAAAAGAAGGAGAAATTTTGACGGCTTATTTGAACGAACCGATGGACGCCTCTACCTTTAATCAACAAATGCACGCCAAAGGAATTGCCCTCTCGCACTTAGTAAAACGCAAAGAAAGCCTTGAAGAGCAATTCTTAGAAATCACCAAAAACCTCAACTAACCAACCATGCTACGACTCTTATCTATAGAAATACAAAAGCTACGCTATAACCGCTCGGCACGGGTCATTTCGATTATCTACTTTGTGCTAATCACGTTTATAGCCCTTATTGCTTCCATCGAATTCAATATCGGAAAAGTGAACTTTCGCGTGGCAGACCAAGGAATTTTCAACTTTCCTTTTATCTGGCATTTCAATACCTATATGGCAGCTATTTTAAAGATCTTTTTGGCCATCGTAATTGTTTCAATGACCTCTAACGAGTATAGCTACCGCACCTTAAAGCAAAACCTGATCGATGGTTTGAGCAAGCGCGAATTCGTGCTCTCTAAGTTTATTACGGTCATCGGATTCGCTCTGATATCGACGTTATTCGTATTTATCGTTTCAATGATACTAGGGCTTAGTTTTTCTGATTATACCGAGCTGGGTATCATTTTTAGCGATATGGAATACCTGTTGGCCTACTTTGTGAAACTTATGGGCTTCTTCGCCTTCTGCCTCTTCTTGGGAGTTTGGGTGAAACGTTCGGCTTTTGCTATTGGCTTTTTGGTGGTTTGGTGGATTGTTGAAAGCATTTTGTACGCCCTTATGAAATGGCAGTTTTTTAAAGGAACTGATATTGCTGAAAACGTCGCTCAATTTTTTCCGTTAACCGCAATGAGCAACCTCATTAAAGAGCCTTTCTCTAGGTTGGGTGCGGTGCAATCTGCTGCCAATCAGTTAGGCGAAGCATTTACCAAAACCTATGAAGTAGGGTTGCTTCCATTAGCGATTGTGCTAGTTTGGACCTTCTTATTTGTATACTGGAGCTACGCACTGCTAAAACGTCGCGATTTATAAATAAAGGGAAGATGTAAGGTTTCAGGGGAGTTGGGTACTAAATATTGTTTATATTTAGCTACCAAACCAATACCATGCGCAAACAGTACCTGCTCGTTTTCCTATTATTTTGTACAACCATCATTTCTGCTCAAGAAATAGGGCAATTTATTCAGTACAATGGCCAGTTCGATTATGTTGGCTTAGGAAATACACTAAATCTAGAAGAGAATGGTAATGCTACAGAATGTACCATCCTTACCGAAAGCAGTGCAGATTTAACGTTAGACCCCGGACAGACTGTTGTAGCCGCGGCACTGTACTGGGCTGGTTCTGGAAATGGTGATTTTGATGTTGAACTTAATGGAACTCCAGTATCTGCAACTCGAGATTTCTCTTATTCGTTTGTAGCAAATAGTGGAACGAAATTTAATTATTTTGCTGCCTATGCCGATGTCACCAATATTGTAAATGCAAACGGAACTGGCGAATACACCCTTTCTGAACTCGATCTACTTAAAGACATACAACCCTTTTGCCAAATCAACCAAGGGAATTCTACCAACTTTGGTGGCTGGGCCATGTACGTGATTTATGAAGATGCTTCGCTTCCTTTGAACCAAATTATTTTATTTGACGGCTTGGATGGTGTTTCTGGCGCTCAATCGGAAATAAACATTTTGTTAGAAAACTTGAATGTTCTCGATAATGAAGGCGCAAAAATTGGTTTTTTAGCATGGGAAGGCGACCGAAACATTGCGGTGAACGAAACACTTTCTATCAACGGAAATATTCTTAGCAACGACCCGCTGAATCCGCCCAACAACCAATTTAACGGTACCAACTCGTTTACAGGATCTGACCAATTATTCAACATGGATTTGGATTTCTACAATATTGAAAATAACATCCAACCCGGCGACACCCAAGCGTTGATTCAGGTTACTTCTGGTCAAGATTTGGTACTTATAAATAACATCATCACCGTTTTAAATGTAGAATTGCCCGATGCCACCATCGTTATTGATGATGTAACGGGTGCAGATACCTGCGGTGACCGAGACATTACAGTAGACTATACCGTTTTTAATGTAAACAGCACAGGAGCTTTACCTGCCAATACACCTATTTCTTTTTATGCAAACAACTCGCTGGTGGGACAATCGGAAACACTGACAGAATTACCCATTGGCGGTTCTGAAAGCGGCACTATCGATTTGAGTATCCCAGAAGCGATTCCAGCCGATTTCCAATTACGTGCTACGGTAGACGATTCGGGTGGCGGTGTAGGTATCGTAAATGAGCTTGACGAAACTAACAATGACTTTATAGTTGATTTCAGTTTACTGGTCTTTCCAGATGTTTCAAACTTGCAAGATTTAGAGCAGTGTGATGTAGTGGGTACCGAAACCTTCAATTTGTTTGATGCTACGGCTTCAGTGACCGACGCAGATACCATTACGTTTCACATTTCCGAAGCAGATGCTGAAAATGACGAAAACCCTATCGATTCACCAGAAACATATATCAATAGTGAAAATCCGCAGACTATTTGGGTACGAGCGGCCAATGCAGACTGTTTTTCGGTAGGAAGTTTCAATATAGAAGTACTTGTTTGCCCACTGCCGGACGCTACGATCACCATAACAAACGACCTCAATGCTTGTAGACAAAGGAACTTAACAATTGCATATACGGTTTTCAACACCCTTGGCACCGCACCATTACCTGCTGCCACGCCTATTGCGTTTTACATTGATGGTCAATTAGTAGCCCAGGCAACTACCGAAAATGTGATTCCTGAAGGAGGAAGCGAACCTGGCGTGTTAGAACTTACCTTGTCAGACACGGTTCCCAATACGTTTACATTGTTGTTGGTGGTTGATGATAACGGAATGGGCATTGGACAAGTATTTGAATTAGACGACACCAATAATGAATTTGAAATGGTGGTTGTATTTGGAAGCATCCCCCCAATCGCACCGCTACCCGATTTATTGGAATGTGACGAAGGGTTTGATACGGCGACCTTTGACCTCACCGAGCAAAATGAGCTGATTTCTACAGACCCGAACGATACCATTACCTATTTCACCAACGAAGAAGATGCCATTGCCAATACCAACCCGATTGCAGATCCTGAACAATATACCAATGGTGCAGACCCCCAACGTATTTATGTTCGCCTGGAGAACGTTATCTGCTTTACCACTGCTTCCTTTTTGTTAACTACGGAAAATTGCGCACCTACCATTCCGCAAGGATTTTCACCCAGCGGCGACGGTATTAACGACGAATTTGAAATAACTGGCCTTGTTAATGTGTTTGATGATTTTACATTGCTGATTTATAGCCGCCAAGGAAACCTTATCTACGAAGGCAAAAACGAAGATGGCTTTTGGGATGGCATTCCGAACACAGGGTTGTTGGCACAGAACAAATTGGTTCCGGTAGGTACATATTACTACGTGCTTCACCTAAATGACCCCGAATTTACCGATGCCTTTTTGGGATATGTATATGTGAATTATTGATAAATCTGGATAAGTAATGGGAGGAGGTGGCAGTATCCAAGGGATGAGCAATAGTCTAAAAATAAATAGACAAATGCTAAGAAAAAAGACCTATTTCAGAAAGGAACGTTCTTTTCTAAATAGGAAACGTGAATTTCACAAAGCTGCCGGTATCATCGATCTTAAAACTGCTACTACTGAAGAACTAGCTGAAATTAGACATAAAATAATAAAACGGAGAAGACGAAATAACCTGAAGTTCTTACTTTTCTTTATGGTAATTTTTATACCCATTCTATACTTTTCAATTGGTTTTTTTAAAAATGAAACGGAAAAGGCTGCGATGATTGAAGTATTAGAAAAAGATAGAAAAATGGAAAAATACCGTTTCTATATTGAAGATGGAGATAGCTATATCAAAAAGGGGCAATGGCATAATGCGATGTTTCAATACAACAAAGCCATCGAACTATTTCCAAACGATTACCACGCAACCTACAGGTATGCTTATGCTGCAGTTTACAGATGCCGAAATGTAAAAGAAAAGTGCAATGTAGCAAGTACGGCATTAGAAAAACCACTAAAAGATTTTCCGAACCAGCAAGAGTTGGTTGAATTGGAACAGATTTTACTTTTTGCAGTAGAGTAAATAAGCTAAACACAACTTTTTCGGCTGAATTCTACTGGCACTACAACAACTTAGCAGAATCTTAATTCCTTTTGTTTAACCAAAACATTTCCTATTATTTACCTTATCATTTCCGTATTTTTGCTGTCCTATGAAATTTGAAATCGTATCTAGTTTTAAGCCAACAGGAGATCAACCGCAGGCCATCAAATCGCTTGTGGAAGGTATCAATAATGGTGAAAAATATCAGACCTTACTTGGGGTGACCGGAAGTGGTAAAACCTTTACTGCAGCCAACGTAGTTGAATCTGTACAAAAGCCTACTTTGGTGCTAGCGCACAACAAAACCTTAGCGGCACAGTTGTATAGCGAGTTCAAGCAATTTTTTCCAAAAAATGCGGTGGAATATTTTGTTTCGTACTACGATTACTACCAACCAGAAGCTTTTATCCCAAGTAGTGGAACGTACATTGAAAAAGATCTTTCTATCAACGAGGATATTGAAAAACTGCGTTTGAGTACTACCTCTTCCCTACTTTCAGGGAGACGGGATGTGTTGGTGGTGGCTTCGGTTTCATGTCTCTACGGAATTGGAAACCCTATTGAATTTCAGAAAAACGTCATCACCCTACTCAAAGGACAAGTATTGTCGCGCACCAAATTGTTGCACCAATTGGTACAGAGCTTGTTTTCTAGAACCGAAGCAGAATTTCACAACGGCCGATTTCGAATTAAGGGAGACACGGTAGATGTATTTCCTGGTCACGGGAACGACGCTTTCAGAATTCACTTTTTTGGTGACGAGATTGAAGACATCGAAGCATTCAATCCGCAGACCAACGAAATCATCGAAAAATACGACCGTCTGAATATCTATCCGGCAAATATGTTCGTGACTTCACCAGATGTGCTACAGGGTGCAATTAGAAGCATTCAAGATGATTTGGTAAAACAAGTAGATTATTTTAAAGAAATTGGCAAACACCTTGAAGCAAAACGATTGGATGAACGCACTAATTTCGACTTAGAAATGATTCGCGAATTAGGCTATTGTAGCGGAATTGAGAACTACTCACGCTATTTGGACAGACGCCTTCCAGGAACACGACCCTTCTGCTTGTTAGATTATTTCCCAGACGATTACCTGATGCTGGTTGATGAAAGCCACGTATCCATACCACAAGTAGGTGCCATGTATGGAGGTGACCGATCACGAAAAGAAAATTTGGTAGAATACGGTTTTAGATTACCGGCAGCAATGGATAACCGACCTTTGAAATTTGAAGAATTTGAAGCCCTGCAAAATCAAGTAATTTACGTGAGTGCAACCCCAGCCGACTACGAATTGGAAAAAACAGACGGGGTGTACATTGAACAGATTATTAGACCCACCGGACTTCTAGATCCTCCCATTGAAATCCGACCCAGCCTGAACCAAATCGATGACCTATTAGAAGAAATACAGCAACGGGTTGAAAAGGATGAACGGGTGTTAGTGACGACGTTGACTAAGCGTATGGCGGAAGAACTAACAAAATACCTATCGAGAGTGGGCATTCGTTGTAGATATATACACAGTGATGTAGACACGCTAGAACGGGTAGAAATCATGCAAGATTTGCGCCTCGGAATCTTTGATGTGTTGGTTGGGGTAAACTTACTTCGTGAAGGACTCGATCTTCCGGAAGTGTCATTGGTAGCTATTTTGGATGCCGATAAAGAAGGGTTTTTGCGCAGCAACCGGTCGCTTACCCAAACCGTGGGGCGTGCAGCTCGACATATTAACGGAAAGGCAATTATGTATGCCGATAAGATTACAAAAAGTATGCAGGCTACTATCGATGGAACTAATTACAGAAGGGAAAAACAGATTGCGTATAACACCGAAAACAACATCACACCACAAGCGATCAAGAAAAGTTTCGAAAATGCGCTGACAAAGAAAAAGACAGAGCGCTTTACGTTTGACACCGCTGAAAGTCTCGCAGCAGAACCAGAGAACGAATACTTGACCAAACCGCAGATCGAAAAGAAAATCCGCGATACCCGCAAAGAAATGGAAAAGGCTGCAAAAGATTTGGATTTTATGATGGCTGCCAAATTGCGTGATAAGATAAAGACGCTGCAAGGACAGCTCGAAAAGGTGTAAATTGTAAAAGAAAAATAGACCTTTATATTTCGTAAAACACCATAGGGACCAGATATTTGGTACCTTTATAATTAATATGCCCTTAACACACTACATTACCCTGTTTTTGTATTTTGTTTCCTGTATGATTGCAACCGCAGAAATTAATCGAGACAACAAGATTATCCCACAAAGTATAGAGGCTGAAGTATTAATAGCACTCACGTATTATCCTGAACTAAAGGATACTCCCATCGAGTTTCGATTTAAGGACAACATCAGGAAATCTACAATGCAGGCACAGCCTACGTATAAGAGTTTTTTCACCTCTCGGGAAAACAGAAGTTACATTATCTTGATAAGTCGTAAGATTCAGATTGAAGACGAAAAATTTACCGTAGCAGATATTCCGAAGGATGTACTAATAGGTTGGATTGGCCATGAATTGGGGCACATTATGGATTATCGCGGTCGTAGCAAAGTGGGTATGCTCATATTTGGGTTGAAATATTTGTTTAGCGGTACCCATATCAAAGAAGTAGAACGTGCTGCAGACACTTTTGCCATTAATCATGGTATGGGGGAGTACATACTAAGAACGAAGAATTTCATCTTAGACAATGCCAACTTTTCAGAACGGTATAAAGCAAAATTGAGAAGGTTGTACATGTCTCCCGAAGAAGTGATGCACTTAATTCAGGAACAACAATAAAATAATTACGGTTCTAGAATGAACTCTCTTCTACAAAGGCTTCCCATTCGGCAAACTTCTCTTCATCCATCACGCGCACCATTTTTACCTGGCCACCTTTCTTCTTATTTTTTCCATTCCATTCATGAAATGCATTTGGTGAAACCGTTGTCACCTTAACTCCTTTTAATGCTTTACCACGTGCTACATTATAATTTTTATTGGCCTCTTTAAGGGCGTTATCTAGTGCTTCGGAAAGTTTAGTAGTTTCTATAGCTGCGTCTGTCCCTAAGTACCAATGGTGGTGAAAATCGCCATCTATCTTTACTGCTGCTAACGTAAATTCAGGAATTTCAATATCGAACTGGGCTTCTAATTCACGAAGCGCCGTTTCCATTTTGTTTACTGAAAGTTGTGAGCCTACCACGTTTAAGAAAAACTTGGTGCGTCCCGTAATGATGATTTCAGCTTTTTCAACATCAGTAAAGGCTATGGTGTCACCAATGAGGTAACGCCATGCACCAGAAACCGTTGAAATAATGAGAACATAGTCTTGGTCTTTTTCGACTTCAGCCAACGTTAACACAGGAGCATCTTGTACGATAGAGCCGTCTTCGTTAATGTATTCGGGCGCAAAGGGCACAAATTCGAAGTAGATACCATTGTCGGTTACCAACTTCATGGATGTAGTTTCAGGCCGTTGCTGAAATGCAATAAATCCTTCAGAAGCCAAATACGTATCTATCACAGTCACTGGTTTTGCGCATAATTGACGGAAGCTCTTTTCATACGGTTGAAAAGCCACACCACCGCTGGTATATACCTGCAAATTGGGCCACACGTCGTGAATAGTGTCTGCGTTGTGGTATTCGATCACTTCTTTCATCATGAGCTCCATCCAAGAGGGAATACCACTCAGAGCGCCAATGTCCCATTCTTTGGCACGTTTAGCTATGGTCGCCACACGCGTGTCCCAATCGTCTATCTTAGCAATATCTTCTCCTGGTTTGTAGTATCCACGAAACCAAAAAGGAATATTACTCGCGCTGATGCCACTAATTTCTCCCTCAAGGAATTCATCGCGTTCACTTAAGTCGGTTGAACTTCCCAACATCATTATTTCCTTTTCAAAGAAATCGGTGGGCAATTCAAAATTTGTAAGTGCTCCCACTTGTTTGATTCCTGTAGTACGGATGGCCTCAATCATTTCGTCTGTTACGGGAATTCGTTTGCTGGTTTTCCCCGTGGTACCGCTACTAAGGGCAAAATAGGAAGGTTTCCCTGGCCATGTAATATCTGGCAGACCAGATATGGTACGATCCCACCATTCTTCTTTCATGGTATGGTAATCGAAAAACGGCACGACCTCAGTAAATTTTTTAGCGGGTTGTTCAGACTCTAAAATGGTAGTAAATCCGTAATACTTTCCGAAGGCAGTATCCTTCGCTTTATCGAGTAACGAACGTAATACATTCTGTTGGTCTTCAACGGGTGAAGTATCACCAACGATGCTACCCCGCAAATCGATTGCTCCCTTAATAATTGATCCTAAAATGGCCATGATGTGTTGTTTGAAGTTAAAATTACAATTATCTCTATGCTAGCTCAAGTACTTTATATCAAGTTTAACCTTTCTACTGAAAAGCGTATTTTTGCACCATGAGCCACCATCCAGATTCCACACGATTGAACAAAGCCATTAGCGATAGCGGATATTGCTCGCGACGGCAAGCCGACACCCTAATTGAGCAAGGGCGTGTCACCCTAAATGGTGAAAAGGTGTCCTTGGGCGACCGGGCCATGCCAAATGATGAAATTCGTGTGGATGATAAATTGATTACCGAAAATGACACCCTCGTATATATTGCACTGAACAAACCTGTTGGGATTACCTGTACAACAGACCAACGTGTGGACGGAAATGTAGTCGATTTTATAGGCCATAAAGAACGTATATTCCATGTAGGCAGGCTAGACAAACCCAGTGAGGGTTTACTATTGATGACAAATGACGGTGATATCGTAAATAAAATACTAAGGGCTGGAAACAAACACGAAAAAGAGTACATCGTAAAAGTAGATAGGCCCATCACTAAAGATTTTATTAAAAAAATGGCCAATGGGGTACCTCTTCATGAACTAGAAACCACAACTAAAAAATGTGAGGTAGAACAACTAAGCCGGTTTGTGTTCAGAATTATACTCATACAGGGACTAAATAGGCAAATTAGACGCATGTGCGACTATTTTGGATATGAGGTGGTTGAACTAAAACGTACTCGTATTATGAACATTGAATTGGGCAATCTACCTATTGGAAAATGGAGAGATTTGACCCCTAAAGAAGTTAAGGGACTTCAAAATGCAGTTTCAGAATCTGACAACAGTTCGTATGTGGATAAGGTTGAAAAAAAGCAAGCTGGAGCACGCAGGCGAAGGGGTAGAAATTAGTTGTGAAGTATCTGCAAAAAAAGAGCCGCACCCCGATTGAGTAGCGTGCGGCATTTTCAACTAACTAACCAAATTAAATTTCAATTATGAAATCTCAACCATTTTCTTCAAGGCTTTCTTTTCTTCCATCTTTGGAAGTGTGATTGCCAAGATACCAGCATTGTAGGTGGCATCAATGTTTTCTGTATCAACTGTTTCTGGTAACGTAAATGTTCTTCTAAATTTTCCGTAGTTGAACTCCTTACGCGTAAACTTAAGGTCGCTGTTTTCTGAATCTTTTACGAATTCTTTGTCGTTGGATTTTGAAGAAACTTTCAAACTGTTTTCTTCAACTTCGATTGTGATGTCTTCCTTAGCAATTCCCGGAACAGCCATCTCGATGACAAAATTCGCGCTTTTTTCCGAAATATTTACCGCTGGAATGCTAAATTTTTCATAATTAGGCACATCCAATCTATTTTCGGTAAATAATCCATCAAAAATAGATGGAAAAATAAGGTTATTTCTATTTGTTGTTTTCATATCAATACTATTTAATGTTGTCTATTTTCCATCTCTATAGTCAAAAAAAGTTCCAAATATTAAAATCTGTCTTTTTGACCGATTCACTTGCGTTTCTACTGTCTTTTTGTCTACTCCTACGCACTATGCCGCGTTATTTAAATCAATTTTAAGAATAATCCTGAAGTATATCGCTACCTTAGTTTTCTAACCAACGAAAATGAAAAAACTATACCTGCGCCTCAAGGCATTTTTTAATACTATTCAGGGAAAAATTGCCTTTTATCCGAGCCTTCTGGCCCTTATTGGTTTCAGCTTTGCCTTTATCATGGCTTGGTTAGAAGCGAGGAATGTCTCTCGATTTTTATTAGACAAACTCCCACAATTAATGCTTGAAGATGGCGATACGGTGCTCACCATTATGAGCGCATGTATTGGCGGTATTATCTCGATGATGGTTTTTAGTTTTTCTATGGTAATGCTATTATTAAGCCAAGCATCCAGCAATTTTTCACCACGATTGTTACCAGGGCTGATAAGCGATAAGAAAAACCAAATCATCTTAGGAACATATCTGGCTACCCTTGTTTATTTGATATTTATACTATTTTCGATCGAGCCAGATGATGAAAAATATAATCTACCCGGACTTTCTATTTTATTGGGTATTGTGATGACATTGGTTTGCTTGGGAATGTTTATTTATTTCATCCACAATATGTCCCAGAGCATTCAGATTAACAATATTCTGGATACCATTTTCTACAAGTCGAAAGATCGGCTCGAACTCACCTTAGTGAAAGAAAAAGAAACAGCCCACCACAGTGCTACATTTTCTACAAATACTGAAGGCTGGAGTTCCTATACCACCAAAAAGAGCGGGTATTTCCAGAATATTTCTATTCAAAACATTTTAAATATTTGTAAAGAACAAGAAACAAGAATATACCTTACTGTACCTAAAGGTTTTTTTGTGCTGCAACACACACCATTTATTCTTTCTGAAAAACCATTGAATGACGAAATCGTAGAAGACATTTTAGACAACATTAATTTTGCAAGGGGGGAATTTGTAGAAGACAATTACATCTTAGCATTCAAACAAATTACAGAGATAGCGGTGAAGGCAATGTCTCCAGGGGTAAATGATCCCGGTACGGCAATTAACGCTATCGATTATCTTACCGAGCTCTTCGCTTTGCGAATGCGGAAATACGACAATTCACAATTTGGAGAAAAAAACAGAATCCTGTTAAAAGTAAGCGTAGTGAACTTTAGCGAATTACTCTACACCTGCATGGCTTCCTTACGCACCTATTGTAAGCACGATGTGATTATTGTTGAAAAATTAATCGGAATGCTACGCTATCTAAAACAGCAGCAGGATATCAAAAATGAAGCGTATAGCACAGCTGTAGATCGAGAGCTGAAGACGCTGTTAAAAGATGCAAAAAAATCACTTTCAAACAAATCAGATCGTAAGCGCATTAAACAATTGGCCAGGGCTTAATTGTAATACGTATTAAAAATCTGCAACAATTCGTGGGACGGAATTATTTTATGTTCATAGCGTTCCATGGCCTCCAAAACTTGTTCTACGGCACCAGGTCGTAACCCTAATCGGAGCCCGAAATCACGTATAAGTGCCAACTCCTTTTCGTGGGTCTCACCATCTACATTCATTAGAAGCACCATTTTATGGAAATGTGTAATTCGCTCCAATTCGGTGAATGATGTTTTCATCGGAAGTGGATCGTGGAAGAGTTGGTCTACCTCTTTAGGCGAAACACCCATACGTTCGGCTAGGCGTTGTATAAAATCATACTCGCCATGGGTAATCTTATCGTCTGCCTTAGCGATAAGAATCAGATCACTAATAAGTGCTTTTTGATCACTATTCATAATTCAAAAATAAAAAAAATCCCGAAGCTGTGACACTTCGGGATTTAATTGATTTAGATTGCAACTAATCTTTAGACACAAACTTAACGGGCAGTGTGTACACTTTCCCTAATTCAAGCTCGCTCTCTAAGACTTTTCTATTCAGTCGAGAATTTATAAAGCTGCAAACATCTGCATCTTTACAGTCTACTGAAAGTACTACAACTTCGTTGTTCTTGTTCAGCACAAACTCTACCGCAACGGTTTGTTCTTGTGTGACCAAAAAGGTCGGGTTTTCTAATAGCGCGGTGATTTCTTTGGCAATCGTTTCAGGAGTGCCAGAAGTTGTTGGATTGGTTGCAAAAGCACTCGATGTGATTAGGATCGAAAGTGCCACGAATACTGTTTTCAATGTTTTCATGATTGTTAAAATTTAATTGATGAATAATTACTTAAATAATAGACGAGCACCTTGTTGGTTTTGTTACATAAAAACCTGATAAATAATCATTTATTAACAATCGTTAACATTTAGGAATGCTTTTCACCTGCAAATAAGCCATAAAAAAAGCCCCGAAAATCGGGGCTCAACTCATTATTTTTGAAGCAATTATGCAAGTACCGCTTGTACTTTGTCTGCTGCCTCTTGGAATTCGATTGCACTTTGTACATCCAATCCGCTGTTGTCTATCAATTCTTTCGCAATATCTGCATTGGTACCTTGCAGCCTAACAATGATTGGAACATTAATGGTACCCATATTCTTATAAGCGTCCACAATACCTTGTGCCACACGGTCACAACGTACAATACCGCCAAAAATATTTACCAAGATTGCTTTTACGTTTGGATCTTTCAGAATTAAATTGAAAGCAGTTTCCACACGTTCGGCATCTGCAGTTCCACCTACATCCAAGAAGTTTGCTGGCTCACCACCCGCTTGCTTAATCAAGTCCATTGTTGCCATCGCCAATCCGGCACCATTCACCATACAGCCTACATTTCCATCAAGGTCTACATAGCTTAAACCTACGGCCTTCGCTTCTACCTCAACAGGGTTTTCTTCTCTAATATCGCGCATCTCAGCATATTCTTTTCTACGGAAAAGCGCATTGTCGTCGATACTCACCTTCGCATCAACTGCAATGATTTTGTCATCGCTAGTTTTTAGCACTGGATTTATCTCGAATAATGAAGAGTCACTATTTACATACGCTTTATAGAGTGCTGTAACAAATTTGGTCATTTGCTTAAATGCTTGTCCGCTCAGCCCTAAGTTAAACGCTACGCGTCGTGCTTGAAATGGCATAAGCCCTACAGCAGGATCTACTTCTTCATGAAAGATAAGGTGTGGAGTTTCTTCGGCAACTGTTTCGATATCCATTCCACCTTCGGTAGAATACATAATCATATTTTTTCCAGTACCACGGTTTAACAACACACTCATATAGTACTCTTCTGGCTCACTATCGCCCGGGTAATACACATCTTCTGCGACTAATACTTGGTGTACTTTTTTCCCTTCAGCACTGGTTTGGGGGGTAACAAGGTTCATCCCTATGATCTGTCCTGCAATTTCTTCAACTTCTTTCAAATTTTTTGCAAGTTTTACACCACCACCTTTACCACGACCACCAGCGTGAACTTGTGCTTTTATAACGTGCCAACCTGTTCCGGTTTCTTCGGTTAATTTTTTAGCGGCATCTACAGCTTCTTCAGGAGTTGTAGCTACTTTTCCTCTTTGTATTTCTACACCAAAGCTGTTTAAAATTTCTTTTCCTTGATATTCGTGTAAGTTCATAATAGGATGTTTCTTGTTTTTAAGCGCGACAAAAATACAAATTGTAGGGCGTTTTGGGACTTATTTTTTCGGAATTTCCTTTAAAATCTCAATCACAAATTGCCAAAACTTTTGCGTAGACGAAATGCTAGCACGTTCGTCGGGAGAGTGCGCCCCTTTAATGGTAGGACCAAACGAAATCATATCCATTTTTGGATAATTCTGACCTAAAATCCCACACTCTAACCCTGCATGGCAAGCAGCAACATGCGCCTTTTCTCCATGAAGCTTTTCATATAAACTGTCTAACACCTTCAAAATCGGACTATCCATATTGGGCGCCCACCCAGGGTATTCGCCAGAAAATGTGACCTCGAAACCACCTAAATTAAATACCGACTTGAGGGTATTTGCCAGGTCAAGTTTAGATGAATTCACCGAAGATCGAGTGAGGCATTCAATTTTAATACTTCCTTCTTTTACAAGTACTTTGGCAATATTATTTGAAGTTTCAACCAAATCTGCAATGGCAGGGCTCATTCTGTATACACCATTATGTAATCCGTATAGCGTTTTTAAAAATTGTTCTTGCGAAGCAGGAACCATTACTTTTTCGGCAGTATTTTCTGATTTCTGGCAGCTAATCTCTAGCGCTGGTTCCAACAACGCATATTCTTCATTTATATGCTTGGCGATTCTTTTAAATTCAGAAGTAAACGCAGCCTCGTTTAAGTTTTCAACCACAACGGTTGCTACACTTTCCCTAGGAATGGCATTTCGAAGGCTTCCACCCTGAACTGAGGCAATGTGCATCACGGCCTGACATTTATACAATATACGGTTCATCATTTTATTGGCATTCCCTAAACCTTTTATGATGTCCATTCCGCTGTGGCCGCCCTGCAGCCCTTTCACCTTAATAGAATAGGTGGTAGTATTTTCTGGTGCATCTTGTTCTTTGTAATATTTTTCGGCTGTTACATCTACCCCACCGGCACATCCTACTCCAATTTCATCATCTTCTTCTGTATCTAGATTCAATAAAATATCACCCTGTAAGAGTCCGCTCTTTAAGCCCATGGCACCAGTCATTCCAGTTTCCTCATCAATGGTAAAGAGGGCTTCCAAATCTGGATGGGCAATCGTATCACTTTCTAAAATTGCCATGATGGTAGCCACCCCTAGACCATTATCGGCCCCCAGGGTAGTTCCTTTTGCGCGCACCCAATCGCCATCTACATACATTTCGATACCTTGGGTGTCAAAATCGAATTCTGTATCGTTATTTTTTTGGTGTACCATGTCTAAATGGCTCTGCATTACGATAGGTTTTCTGTCTTCCATACCAGCCGTAGCAGGTTTTCTGATGATTACATTACCTACTTCGTCTTCAATCGTTTCGAGGCCAAGCTGTGTTCCAAAATCTTTCATAAAAGCAATTACACGCTCCTCCTTTTTCGATGGGCGTGGCACAGCGTTAAGATCTGCAAATTTATTCCAGACTGCTTTTGGCTCTAGGTTTCGGATAGCTTCGTTCATAATTTTTATAGCGAATTAAATAATTGTTTTTATCGCTTCAAAGTTACGGGTTTTCGTATTTTTAGTGGCAGAAAAGACTTAGTTCTTATTGGCATTTCAGTAAAAAAACCCATAAAAACAGTAATTGCGAAACATCCATACTTTTTTCAACCCTAAAAACACAAAGGTATTTTTGGCCTTGCTCTTGCCCGTTCAGTATTTCGCTCTTAAAGCGTTGCGAAATTTTCCAGAATTTGTAGAGCAATACTACAGCCAAGGACTGTTTCCTATACTCTCAAAAATCTCACGGTATCTATTCGGGTGGATTCCTTTTTCGATCGGCGATGTTTTTTATGTGCTGATAGGTATCATCGCGTTACGCTGGTTGTACAAAAATGTGCGCCGCCTAAAATCTGAACCAGTTCGGTTTTTTGTAGATGTTGCGGCGACCGTCTCTATTGTATACTTCGTATTTAATTTGTTGTGGGGCTTCAACTACTATCGTGTACCGCTACACAAAACACTAGCGCTAGAGCGTGATTATACCACCGAGCAACTTATAGCGACCACCAAACGACTCATTGCCAAATCGAATGCTTTGCACAGAGAACTGGGCGTTGCAGACAGTACCAAAGTGGTTTTACCGTATTCTCAAGAAGAAATTTTCGACATGAGCGATAACGGATATAAAAATTTGGAGCAAGAATTTCCACAGTTGGCGTATCACCCCAAAAGCATCAAAAAAAGTGGTTGGAGTTTGGGACTTACCTATATGGGATATAGCGGTTATTACAATCCGTTTTCTGGAGAGGCGCAAGTGAACAACTTAATTAAAACCTATAAATTTTCAGTAGTAAGTTGTCATGAACAAGCGCATCAAATTGGCTATGCCGCAGAAAATGAAGCCAATTTTGTTGCCACTTTGGCCACGCTCCATAATGATAACACCTATATTAAATACACTGGCTATATTTTTGCGCTCCGCTATTGCATAAACGAAATTGCCCGACGCGATATGGAAGCGTACGAAGCGCTATTACCCACCATTAACTTTGGGATTTTGGAGAGTTATCGAGAAATGCGTGAGTTTTGGGCAAGCTATCAAAATCCGTTCGAAGAGTTTTCCAAATCGTTCTGGGACCAATTCCTAAAGGCGAATAACCAATCGAAGGGCATCATGAGCTACAGTTATATGGTAGCCCTTGTGGTTAATTATTTTGAAGACAAGCCGTTTTAAATCGAATTATCCACCCAGAAAATAGTTTCGGTTGACGCCTCTGGAAAATGCCCAAAGCACTTTCTTAATAACATGTTAAACCAATCTTAATGTTTTCAAAACAGGGATAAGGGTAGTATCTTCGAAACGCTAAAATTTCAATCAAAAACTCATGAAAAACCGGATTCTCTGGATGCTCTGCTTTCTCAGCATCTCAATCGCTTCGGCACAGGAGTACTTTCCAGACAATGGAGGACTCAAAGAAAAAAATACCAACTACACCGCCTTTACAAACGCTACCTTATATATTACACCTACCCAGGTGGTAAAAAACGGTACGCTGCTTATCCAAAATGGTAAGGTAGTAGCGTCTGGAAAGTCAGTAAACATTCCTTCCAACGCCATTGAAATCGATTTACAAGGAAAACATATTTATCCTTCGTTTATCGATCCGTACACCGACTTTGGCGTAGACAAACCCAAGCGGGCTGAAGGCAACGGACGTTCTCCCCAATACGAAGCATCACGCGATGGTTTTTATTGGAACGACCATATCATGCCTGAAAATGAAGCCATTTCAAAATTTGATTACGATAAGAAAAAGGCCGATGAATTTAGAAAAGCTGGCTTTGGAGTGCTAAATACCCACATTATGGACGGTATTGCCCGTGGTACGGGAGTCTTGGTCGCACTAAACGACGATGAAGGCGCTGGCACGCGCATTATAAATGACCAGAGCGGACAGTTTTTCTCTTTTCAAAAAAGTGTCACCAGCCGCCAATCCTACCCTACTTCTCTTATGGGTGCCATGGCATTGTTAAGACAGATGTACAGCGATGCCGACTGGTATGCTAAAGGAAACTCTAAGACAAAAGACAGGTCGTTAGAAGCATTAAACGCCAACAAAAATCTTGTCTCATTTTTTGAAGCCGGGAGTAAAGACAACAATGTACGCGCAGATAAAATAGGCGATGCGTACGGGGTTAATTACGTTATTGTTGGGGGTGGTGATGAATACGAAATGTTAGATGCCATTAAAAAAAGTAATGCGCGCTACATCATCCCACTTAATTTCCCAGACGCTTACGATGTAAGCAATCCGTATGCTGAAAAATACCTGAGCGTTGCAGATATGCGTGAATGGAACCAAGCGCCTATGAACCCAAAATGGCTATCTGACAATAATGTGGAGTTTTCACTCACTACGTTCGAGCTAAAAACGCCATCTGAGTTGAAAGGAAATCTAATGAAAGCCTTTACGTATGGATATGACCAGACCAAAGCGTTAGAAGCGCTAACCACGATTCCTGCTGCATTTTTAAATGCTTCAGACCAAATCGGGTCGTTACAACCAGGTCGTTTTGCCAACTTCTTGATTACTTCGGGGCCTATTTTCGATAAAGAAACTACCTTATATGAAAATTGGGTGCAAGGACAAAAAAATGTGATCAATACTAAAGATCAGAAAGACATCCGTGGAAATTATAAAATTTCGGCAGGTGGAAAAACCTACGACGTAACCTTAACAGGCGACGTAGCCAAATTAAAATCGGAAGTTTCAGTAGGCGACACCAAATATCCTTCAAAAATAGAATACAGCGATAATTGGGTGAGCTTGAGTTTTACAGATGAAACCACCAACGAAGTTTTCCGCACGACGGGAATCATACCCAAAGGAGACCAAAACTTTTCAGGTAGATTGTTGTTGCCTTCTGGGGCCGAACAAGAATTTATGGCGGTAAAGCAAGCAGGTACTGTTTCCGAAGAAAAGAAAGATAAAAAAGAGGAAGACAACAAAAATGAAGTTGTTCCTATTACCTACCCCAATGTTGGCTATGGCTTCACAACCAAGCCCAAGCAACAAAATATGTTGTTTAAAAACGCGACTGTTTGGACAGGCGAAGAAGCCGGCGTACTTCAAAACGCAGATGTACTTGTGAAAGACGGTAAGATTGTTTCGGTTGGTAAAGACTTGCGTGCTGGCGGTGCAACTGTGATTGATGCTACCGGAAAGCATCTAACAGCCGGTGTCATCGATGAGCATTCGCATATTGCAGCATTATCTATTAATGAAGCAGGGCACAATTCGTCTGCAGAGGTGACCATCGAAGACGTGGTAGACCCTGAAGACATTAATATATACCGAAATTTAGCTGGTGGTGTTACGTCGATTCAGATTTTGCATGGTAGCGCCAACCCAATTGGTGGTCGGTCTGCGATTCTGAAATTGAAATGGGGTGAAGATGCAGATGGGTTGATATATGATAACAGTCCGAAGTTCATCAAATTCGCTCTAGGTGAAAACGTAAAACAGAGCAATTGGCAGAGTTACAGCCGCTTTCCGCAGACACGTATGGGGGTAGAACAGATGTACGTGAATTACTTTAATCGTGCTAAAGAATATGAAGCCAAGAAGAAAAGTGGTGAAAATGTTCGATACGATGAGGAGATGGAGGTTTTAGTTGAAATTTTAAATGGCGAGCGTTTTATTAGTTGCCATAGTTATGTGCAGAGCGAAATTAACATGCTTATGAAAGTAGCTGAACGTTTCGATTTTAAAATAAACACCTTTACCCACATTCTAGAAGGCTATAAAGTAGCAGACAAAATGAAGCAGCACGGCGTGGGTGCTTCTACGTTTAGTGATTGGTGGGCCTACAAATATGAAGTAAACGATGCCATCCCCTACAATGCGGCCATCATGGCAAGCGAAGGCTTGGTAGTTGCGATAAACAGTGACGACGGAGAAATGTCGAGACGTCTTAACCAAGAGGCCGCCAAAGGTGTTAAATACGGCGGAATGACAGAAGAAGAAGCTTGGAAAATGGTTACCATTAACCCTGCGAAATTGTTACACATAGACGACCGCACGGGAAGCATCAAAGAAGGAAAAGATGCCGATTTGGTACTTTGGAGCGACCACCCACTATCGGTGTATGCGAAGGCTGAAAAAACGATTATCGACGGTGTCACCTATTTCGATATTGAAAAAGATGCCCAAATGAGACAGAATGTAAAAAACGAACGAAACAAACTTGTGAAAATGATGCTGGACGAAAAAAATGGCGGAGCCAAGACACGTGCTCCAAAAGGAAAAGACAAGAGAGAATTTCACTGTGAAACCATAAACTAAGACATCATGAAAACAGTTATAACAATACTAACAATGGCAGTTTTGGGCACCACAGCAATCGCTCAACAAACGCCGGCACCCAAACAAACAGAAGCTATAACCATTACCGGAGCAACCGCCCATATTGGTGATGGTACTGTAATTGAAAACAGCGTACTTGTTTTTGAAGATGGTAAAATAACAGCTATCGGAAATGCAAGCACCCCAACTAAAGGTCGAACCATTAATGCCCAAGGCAAACACCTATACCCAGGATTTATAGCACCTGCCAAGTCACTAGGTTTGGTTGAAGTAAATGCTGTGCGGGCGAGTGACGACCAAGACGAATTAGGAGAATTTATCCCAAATGTGCGTAGTTTGATTGCTTACAATGCTGAAAGTAAAGTTGTTGAAAGTATGCGCCCGAACGGGGTATTACTCGGCCAAGTTGCACCACAAGGAGGCGGAATAAGCGGAACTTCTTCAATCGTTCAATTTGATGCTTGGAATTGGGAAGATGCTGCAGTGAAGGTAGATGACGGTATTCACTTAAATTGGCCAAACAGCTTTCGAAGAGGTCGCTGGTGGTTGGGTGAAGACCGAGGGTATAAGCCAAATAAAGATTACGCAAAACAAATTCAAGAAGGCGTAGATTTTATATTGAACGCCAAAGCGTATGGAAGTGGCAAAGCTGGCGAGCAACCCAACGAAGCATACTTGGCAATGCAAGGTCTTTTTGACGGAAGCAAGAAGCTTTATGTGTATGCCCAAGGTGAAAAAGAAATGATTGATGCGGTAACCACCCTAAAGGAAAATGGTGTACAAGATGTAGTGATTGTAGGTGGGTATGAAGCCCATAAAATCATCCCTTTTTTAAAGAAAAACAACATTCCAGTACTTGTGAGACAACCACACGCCTTGCCACAACGTGAGGACGACGACTATGATTTACCGTACAAATTACCAAAGTTATTGGTAGAAGGCGGATTGCTGGTGGGACTGCAAAATGCAGATATGAGTAATTTTCAAACCCGAAATTTACCATTTTATGCAGGCCATGTTGCCGGACAAGGGCTAGACAAGGAAAAAGCCTTACAGCTTATCACCGGGAACACAGCTAAAATTTTAGGAATTGATGCCAATTATGGAACACTAGCTGTTGGAAAAAGTGCAACCCTGTTTGTGAGTGAAGGTGATGCACTAGATATGCGCACCAATATTTTGACCCATGCGTTTATTGACGGACGGGAAATCTCGCTCGAAACCCATCAAACTGAATTGTGGAAGCGCTATATGGAAAAGTATAGCCGGGAGTAGTGAGTAGTGAGTAGTGAGTAGTGAAAAATAGAGTGACAATTTCAACAACATGACTATTGAACACCTAAATTGCTTGCTTATCTAAATTTTCGATGTTGAAGATTTCAGCCCTAAATATATAAACCCTACATCTAAAGAATGAAACCAGCCACGGCAGTTCAACTTCGTAAAGAAATTAAATTTCGCTCTAAAGAAGAGTTGGAGGCACTCTGCTTACGTTTGGCTCGTTTTAAAAAAGAAAACAAAGAGCTTCTCACCTATCTATTGTTTGAAGCAGACCATGAAGAAAGCTATGTGGCCGAAGTGAAAGAATATATTTCCGCCCAATTTTCGGAGATTAACACCAGCAAATTTTACTATGTCAAAAAGAGCATTCGGAAAATTTTAAGGGACACAAAGAAATTTATTAGGTACTCTCCCGTGAAAGAGACCGAAGTGGCTCTCTTATTACATTTTTGCGATACCATGATCCATTTCAGCAAAAGTATAAAGCGCAGTAAAACAATGATGGCGCTTTATGAACGACAGCTTCTACTCATTGAAAAGAAAATTGAGGGTTTACACGAAGATCTTCAACATGATTATATTTCAGAACTTAACGAATTACCAAGATGATTACCATATACCACAACCCAAGATGCAGCAAATCGAGACAAGGCCTCGCTATAGTTGAAGCTTCTGGAAAACAATATGAAATAGTAAAATACTTAGACGAACCTATTTCCGAAGAAAAACTTTCAGAAATCATCAAGACATTAGGCATTCAGCCCATCGATTTAGTTCGCAAAAATGAATCGATCTGGAAAGAACACTATAAAGGGAAAGACCTATCCCAAGGCCAAGTGATTGCTGCAATGGTAAAGCACCCAAAATTAATCGAGCGACCCATTGTGGTTCATGGCAAAAAAGCGGTTGTTGGAAGACCCCCCGAAAGCATCAGCGAAATTTTATAAAGTACCCTTCTGATTTTAACAAAACTTTGTAATTCTTGGGCTAAACCTAACTGTATTTTCGTAGTCCAATGCCCAAAGAAATTACATGAAAATACTTACCAGTCTTTTAGCCCTCTTATTCAGTTCATTTTTAATTGCCCAAAACACAGTAATCGCCGATGGAAAAGTACTCGAACAAGGTACAAACTACCCCCTCGAGTATGCTACGGTATCATTTATTGATGCGTCGGGAAAAACCGTTACAGGAGGAATCACAGACCTTGACGGAAATTATGCCATCGAAGTTGATGCTGGCACCTACACGGTTAGATATGAATTTATCAGTTATAAAACTATAGAAAAGCCCAATCAGCGTCTTCAACAAAACACAACGCTCCCAAATGTCTATCTTTCACTCGATTCTGAAAGTTTAGATGAAATAGTGGTACGTGCCGAAACAACCGAAGTACAAATTCGATTAGACAAAAAAGTGTACAACATCGGGAAAGACCTCACCACTAGTGGTGCTACCGTGAGCGATGCGCTTAGTAATGTACCTTCGGTAACGGTAGATGTAGATGGAGCTATTAGCTTACGAGGAAATGAGAACGTTCGAATTCTTATCAACGGAAAACCAAGTGCCATTGCCGGGTTTGGAAGTACTGATGCGTTGCGCCAATTACCTGCCGAAGCCATAGAACGGGTGGAAGTGATTACTTCTCCTTCAGCTCGATATGATGCCGAAGGAACCGCAGGTATTTTAAATATCATCCTTAGAAAAGAAAAAACGTTGGGCCTAAATGGTTCCGTACAGGCAAATCTAGGAGTTCCGCTAAGTAGCGGGTTGACTGGAAACATTAATTTACGAACCGATAAGTTTAACATCTTCAATACTACAGGAATTCGATATCGAGAATCTCCTGGAAACGCTTTTTTTGAAACCCAATATTTGAATGCAAACGCATCGAACCCGTTGGTGGTAGAAGAGCGCGATTACGACCGATTGAACCGTGGATTTAATACAAACTTAGGGATTGAGTACTATTTAACTGAAAAATCTTCCCTAACTGCTTCTGGATTCTTACGCCTTGGAGATGATGAAGATACCACCACCAACCTAACACAAGAGTTTAATGCATCGAATGCCCTTGCCGTAGAGCGAAGCCGAATAGAAACAGAAACCGAAGAAGATACCAGTCTTCAGTTTTCATTGAATTACGTGAACAATTTCGACGACAGCGGGCACAAGCTAACAGTCGATTTACAAGCTGAAGATGACAAAGAGACCGAAACATCGTTTATCGATGAGTTCAATACCTTTCCCACTACTGAATTACTTCCAGCAGAATTAATTACCCAAAAGGAAAATCAAAATGAATATTTAGTTCAGGCCGATTATGTGCGCCCTATTGGTGAAAACGCACAATTTGAAATAGGTTATCGGGGAAATTTTGAAAAAACAGAAACCGATTATTTACTTACAGAACAACTTACAGCCAATGGTGCCTTTGTTCGAAATGATAGTCTTTCTAATGTTTTTACCTACGAAGAAAACGTAAATGCGCTGTACACCCAATACGGAAATAAATTTGGCAAGTTTTCTTTCTTGTTAGGACTTCGTCTGGAAGACACCCAATTAAAAGGAAATGTAACTGGAGAGGATATTACGAGCAATGACGATTTTGACGTAAATTTTGACAACAGTTATACAGGATTATTTCCAACAGTAAATTTAGTCTATGAACTGGACGAACGAGAAAATGTTACACTTGGATACAACCGTAGGATCAATCGCCCGCGCGGATTTTTCATTAACCCATTCCCATCAAGAAGTAGTGAAGCAAACGTATTTCAAGGAAATCCAAGTTTGCGACCCGCCTTTGCAAATGCCTTCGATTTGGGGTATCTAAGACGATGGAGTAAATTAACACTTACCACATCTGTGTATTACCAACGAGAAACAGATGCTTTTGAACGTGTAAGCGAAGATACTGGCCAAGTAACACCCAATGGTGTGCCCATTATTAGAACTATACCCTTTAACCTGTCTACGAACGAACGCTACGGTTTTGAAGCAGGAATTCTTTATAATCCAGCAAAATGGCTGCGCTTAAACGGAAGCTTTAATTTCTTTGGTTTTAAAACAGAAGGAATTTTCAATGATGTAGATTATGGTACTGAAAACACAAGCTGGTTCGCCCGCGGAAGCTCTAAGGTGACACTGCCTTCTAAAATTGATTGGCAGACTACTGCTTTCTACAGAGGGCCTAGAAACGACGCGCAATCTGAAAACGAAGGAATATTGAGTATCAACTTGGCTTTCAGCAAAGATATCATGGATGAGAATGCAACCATAGGTTTCAATGTAAGTGACCTACTGAATTCAAGAAAACGTATCACGCGCACTGAAACACCCTCTTTTATTAGTGATAGTGAGTTTCAATGGCGAGAGCGACAATTCAATTTAAGCTTTACGTATCGTTTCAACCAAAAGAAACAACGTCAGCGTGGGGAGCGTGGCAATGGAGACTTTGATGACGGTGAAGGCGACTTTGGCGGATAAAAGTAAACTATGTAAGACATAAAAGAAAAGGAGCTCTAGTTAGAGCTCCTTTTTTATACTATATATAGATAGACATGTAATTAAAGTGTCTCTTCTTCTTGTCTTTTTGCTTCACGCTTTAATTTCCAATTTTCATACAAAGCACCACCAATCCAATATGGAATGAATGATACTAAAAAAATCATCAACCAAAAACCGATGGTTAAAATGGTCAAGAAAGCTAAAAATCCTAAATATTGGTCAAATTCGAACATAATCTGCGTGGTTTTATGTTGCAAAGATAACACGCTTTTTTCAGAAAAAACAAAAATTAATTCCAATTTATCCACAGGAATTAAACAGATGTGGCTTGAGAAGCCTTTGCTGTTTTCGTACCTTTGCCGTCGCTAATATCGTAATTATGAACTACCGAATAGAAAAAGACACCATGGGCGAGGTACAAGTACCTGCCGACAAACTCTGGGGTGCGCAAACAGAGCGTTCCCGAAATAATTTTAAAATTGGTGCGCCCGCTTCTATGCCACTGGAAGTAGTATATGGGTTTGCCTATCTCAAAAAAGCTGCTGCACATACCAATTGCGAATTGGGCGTACTCTCAGAAGCCAAAAGAGACCTTATCTCTAAAGTTTGTGATGAAATTCTCGCTGGAGAACATGACGATCAATTTCCATTGGTGATTTGGCAAACGGGAAGCGGCACGCAAAGTAACATGAACGTGAATGAGGTAATTGCCAATCGCGCACACCAATTGGCAGGTAAAAACATCGGTGAAGGAGATAAAACTCTTCAGCCTAACGACGATGTAAACAAAAGCCAATCGTCTAACGACACCTTTCCTACTGGAATGCACATTGCTGCCTATAAAAAAATTATCGATGTCACAATACCTGGAATCGAACAATTGCAGAACACACTAGAAAAAAAATCGGAAGCGTTTAAAGATGTCGTAAAAATTGGCCGTACCCATTTAATGGATGCAACACCATTAACACTCGGACAAGAATTTAGCGGATACGCCTCGCAATTAGACCACGGATTAAAAGCCTTACGTAATACATTACCCCACCTTTCTGAATTGGCCCTTGGCGGCACGGCCGTAGGAACCGGCATCAATACTCCTAAAGGATACGCCGTTAAAGTCGCTGAATATATTGCGACCTTTACAGAACTTCCTTTTGTTACAGCAGAAAATAAATTTGAAGCATTGGCTGCGCATGACGCCATTGTAGAAACACATGGCGCTCTAAAGCAGTTAGCCGTTTCTTTAAATAAAATTGCTAACGACATCCGAATGTTGGCCAGTGGCCCACGTAGTGGTATTGGTGAAATTACCATTCCTGCCAATGAACCTGGATCTTCTATCATGCCCGGTAAAGTGAATCCAACCCAATGTGAAGCACTCACCATGGTTTGCGCACAAGTGATGGGGAACGATGTGGCGATAGGAGTTGGTGGTATGCAAGGACATTATGAATTGAATGTTTTTAAACCTGTAATGGCTGCAAACATTTTACAGTCTGCACAGCTATTAGGAGATGCTTGTGTGTCGTTCGATGAACATTGTGCTCAAGGAATAGCTCCTAATCATGAGGTCATTCAGAAAATGTTAAATAATTCGCTGATGTTGGTAACGGCCCTAAATACAAAAATTGGCTATTACAAAGCAGCAGAAATTGCGAATATGGCACATAAAAATGGTACAACGCTTAAAGAGGAAGCCGTAAACCTTGGTTATCTCACCGCAGACGAATTTGATGCTTGGGTGAAGCCTGAAGATATGGTTGGGAACTAACTTAGTTACAAACACCACTATAAAAAATCCGGATGACTTTGCAGGCATCCGGATTTTTTGCTTTAAAACTGAAAAACTTTAAAAACATCGATAAAATGCACATTTATTAGCTGAAATGTATTTTTTATGTATATTGGGGTACCCAAATTATTAAAACTTACTTATGAGAAGGCTACAATTCTACCCCGCATTGTGGTGTTTTTTGCTGGCAATTTTACTGAATCCAACCGATTCATTTGCAACTAACGAAGGAACATCCAACACAGCAGAAAATACGACAACTACTGCTTTTACGCTACCTAGCATGAAAGCATCCAAGAAAAATTCGACAGTTTCGATTACATTGAAAAATGATACCTCAGCTTTGGTTGATGTTTCCCAAAACCAGGCAACTGATATTGGACCGAAAAATGGTGAACTTTCCACTATTGAAGAATTTTCCTACAAAAAATTGCAACCGGCAACCACACCAACCGAAAAAAATATTCAGGAAAGTTCAATACTTGCCACAAACTCATCTGCAGAAGCAAAAACATCATTTAAGCAAGGTATGTATTACGGTTTCGCACTTATGGTGCTGTTGGTGAATATACTTTGTTATTTCATATTCGAAGAACGGTTGTTTTTGTTTTATTCACTGGCATTGGCTGGGGTTACCGCTGTTTTCTTTTATAACGATGGAATTCACCACCTGTTTGGCCTCGACACACCTTCCAATCCGTTGTTAATTCAATCCTTTTTATTGTGGATTGCCATGGGCTTTAGTGCGTTGTTCGCATCTAAATATCTGAATCTAGAGGAATTCTTTCCGAAGGTAAAGTTTATTGCTTTTCCCCTAGTCGTTATTTCAGGGATCTTAATTGGAGCAGCCTTTTTATCTGAAGGTACCATTCTTGCCTATACGGCGAACTTCGTTTCTATTTCAGTATTGGTCTGTTATTTTGGCGCTGGCGTATTTCTATTCAGCAGAAAAAACTATGCGAAATTTTATGCCATTGCTTCGTTTATTCCTTTACTATTTGCAGTAGACTTTTTTGTATTGAAAAATATAGGGGTCAATTTTCTTTCTACGGAAGCAGTGCATATCAAGATTGCTGGACTTGTAGAAATGCTTATCCTTACCTATGCCATTATTTATAGAATGCGAGCGATAAAAGAAGAGCACGAAATGAGACAAACCGAAATGCGTATCTTCTTGAAAAGACAAGAAGCCATGAACCGACAGAGTGCAGTAAAACTGATGGAAGATGTCTATCTGGAAAATTTAATCATGCACTATGATTTGGACGGTCTGCAAATAAAACTACTGCAATACATAAGCGAAGGTAAAGAAAACTCAAAAATTGCACGTAAGCTAAAAACCACCGAACTAGAGATTGAAGAACTGACCAAGGAACTCTATGAAAAACTTGAAATCGGTGAACAAATACAAGAAGACTTCCGATTGTTAGACAGTCAGCCAGACTATCTGTACAACTAAAATTCTATTCGAGAAAAAGTTTCCCCAACTAGAAACAAACATGAGTTAAGGGTAAACCAAATGGTTTACCCTTTTTTAATATACCTTTCGATACTTAACGAATGATACTGCACTCAATACCACAAAGAATCCAACCAAATAATAAATAAAGGTAGGGGTTACAGGCACATCACCACTGGCATAACTGTGCAGTCCGGTAAGGTAGAAGTTTACCCCAAAATAGGTCATCATAATACTTGCATAAGCAAAAATAGACATCACAGCAAAGGTCCATTTGCCGCGTAAGCCAGGCACTAATCTTGCATGAATCACAAAGGCGTAGATCATAATACTGATGAGCGCCCAAGTTTCTTTAGGGTCCCAACCCCAATAGCGCCCCCAACTTTCATTCGCCCATTGCCCCCCGAGGAAATTTCCTATGGTAAGCATTACCAAACCAACAGTAAGTGCCATCTCGGTGATAATGGTTAACTCCTTGATGGTAAGTTCCATTTTAACTTTGTTAGTCTTGGTAGTCAATAAAATAAGTAGCAAGATGGTGGTCCCCAAAATCATCCCTAGGGTAAAAGGCCCGTAACTCGCAACAATTACGGCTACATGAATCATAAGCCAATAACTATCTAACACAGGTACGAGATTCGCAATGCTCGGGTCTAGCCAATTCTGGTTGGCCACCCATAAAATAATTGCTGCCACAAAGGCTGTAGATGCAATGGTGAGATCACTTTTCCGTCCAAATGCCAACCCAAAGAACACCGTCGCCCAAGCCACATAAATGATACTTTCGTACGCATCACTCCAGGGTGCATGGCCACTAACATACCAGCGCATAACCAAACCGGCCGTCATCAGTATAAAAAATGCCCAAATAATATATTTACAAATCTTTATAAGGTAGTTAATACGTTTTCCTTCTTTAAAAATCTGGAAAATTATAAACACGAACATCAACACACCTATCAGGGTAAAGTACTTGTAGAGCCTATTAAAAATATCTACTTTGTTATAGATAATTTCGGCTTTGATTCTATTTTCTGAAGGAATCACTTCTGCTCCGTAGGTTCGCTGAAATTTCTTAAGACCTTCCAAAACGGCTTCGGCTTGGGTATAATCCCCTGTTTTTCTTGCTTGGGCCAAACTTTGGAAATACGCTGGTAGGATATTGCGTACCGCCATAGAATCTTGCCCTTTAAAATTAGCTTCTCCCAGTTCTAAGTACGACACCCATTTGTTACCCTCGTCATTCGGAACGGGGAAAATTCTTAGAATACTCCCGCTTAGTGCTTCATTCAGTAAAAAAACATTTTCGTAGGTCTTGATAAAATCTTTTTCAAACTGGTTTGGGTTATTCTTGGCCGTTGCCGTTTGCAGGTATGGGTCTAGTTTATTATTTCCTTGTTCGTTGAATAGATCGAGTAAGGTAATTTTCTCAGTATCGGTAGGTACGCCCAGCACTTTCCGAATGCTATCATTACCGCGTTTTAAATTCACTAAAGGTACTTCAACCCAAAGTCTTGGAAATTCGGTCATCGACAAGAACACTTGGTTGGCATCCATCCCGTCGTAGTCGTTACTCCTACTAATTTTTCGTAGCAATTGGCTGGCGTAGGTATGCACAGGCTTCATGCGTCCATTATCCTGAATGATTAATTCAGCAAACTCAGCAGCATGGGCTTTGTCTACCACATTCGCCTTTATTACGCTATCAATCTGCTCCATTTTTACCTGTGAGTGTGCATGGGTAGTTTCTTGCGCCTGTATTCCGAAACTGAACAGTATCAACAACACCGCTGTTAGTTTTGCTCTTTTCGATTTCACTTTATCTAACATTCTTTTTAATGACCCAAATCGAGACCCTTTCACAAATAGAATCGCCATGAGTCCAAGATATAGCAAGAAATAACCGATATAGGTAATCCATGTCCCCCACATATCATGATTTACGGAAAGAATGGTTCCTTTTTCATCGGGATTGAAACTCGCTTGGAAAAAACGATAGCCTTTATGGTCTAGGACGTGGTTCATATACACTTCGGTATCGAAAAATTCAGTATCAGAATCGCTTACGGTGAGCTTGCTCTTAAACGATTTGTAGTTTTTTTCTGTACCTGGATACTTTTCAGCAATAAAATCACGTAGCGTAATGCTAAAAGGCAACTCGTATTCTTTAGAGCCATACGTTATATATACATCGAGGCCATTCACCGTCACTTTAGTGGGGTCTGGAGCCGTACCTGCACCCCCTAACAGTTCTACCGTCTTAGTTTCATTCCCTGCTGTTACTTCCAAAATCAATCCGTCTTGGTTGGTCTGTTCTGGTGCTTCTGCTCGTACAACACCTTGACGACCTACAGTCACTGGATCTGGAATCACAAACTGCATATCGGCTAAATTATATAACGATCGTAGCATAAGGGGTTGCACGCTATCGCTTGCAAAACGACGCTGAAATTGCTCCATATTACCCATGGCCTGCCCAGGTTCGATACCAGCAGCACTCAATTCGGCCATGTTTAAGAAAGAACCTTCAAAAGGAGCCGAAATACTATAACTACCATCATTTTCGTCATAAGTAATGTTCACAGCGCCCTGGGTAGGTTTGTTTAACGCAAATAATATATTGTGGATATTGGCAACTTGCCCAATTTGTAACCAATGGTCATGCTTCTCGCCTCCTCCACTCTCTACTATCTTAAGGTATCCTTCGCCCGCGACATCAGCTACTAGACTTTCTTTCGCATTTTTAATAAACTCTTTATAAGCAATTTTTACAGGAACCCCATTATAATCGGTTTCTAAGGTAAAATTGTTATCCAACCGCTCAGACAAGCGCACTTTTTTCGGCGGAATTACACGTCGTTGTTGTACTCCATCTACCACATAATCTCCATCTACAAAAGCCGTAACGTAGGTATGTTCTGAAAGAAACTTATTTTCGGTAGCGCCTTCCCTTATTTCCATTCTGCCTTCATACCCGATATAACGTGTCACAAAGGCTCCTACTAAAATCAAGATAAAAGACAAATGCAGGGTGAGTGTGGCCCATTTTTCTTTTTTGTACAATCGGAACCGGAAGATGTTTCCTATAAAATTGATGACAAAAAATACCATAATGGCTTCAAACCACCAAGCATTGTAAATCAGTTCACGCGAGTAAGGTGTTGGCGATGTTTCAGACGAAGCATCCATAAATGTTCCAACTGCCATGGCAGCAGCAAAAACAATAAATAAAACAGCTGTTAATCGGGTCGAAAAGAGGAAATCGGCAAGTTTCTTTTGCATCTGGCAAATTTTCTGCAAAAATAGTGAAAATTTGAGGGTTGGATGTTCTGTCTCCTCTTAAAATATAGACTTTAAATGTGAATTTTGAAAAACGAATTCTTTCAAATTCGTTTTTGAAATTTGGTAGTTGCACGGGGAGTTGCGTAACTTCGCTACATGATTGATGTGGTACTACTCGGATATGGAAACGTGGGGCAACACCTGTACAGTGCTTTTGAAGCATCGTCGGCCGTGAATGTGGTTCAGGTATACAACCGAAATCCGATCAAAAACCTAAAAACCCCACAGACACAGGAACTTTCGTCTCTTCAAAACGCAGCTGTATCTATCATTGCCATTCCAGACGATGAAATAGCGGCCATATCAGAGGCACTACCTGTTCTCGATACGTTGGTAGTGCATACTTCGGGAGGTGTTACCATGAAGGCGCTCTCATCAAAAAACAAAAGAGGCGTATTTTATCCGCTACAGACCTTCAGCAAAAACCGATCAGTCGATTTCAAAAATATACCAATCTGTATCGAAGCAGAAAATGAAAAAGATCTCAAGCTACTACAAAGCTTGGGGAAAGCACTTTCTGAAAATGTAGTTGAGATTACTTCGGAAGCGCGCAGCACCTTGCACTTAGCAGCGGTATTTGTCAATAATTTTGTAAATCATCTCTACACGGTTGCTTCGGAAATTTCTGCAGAACAACATATCGATTTCAACCTTTTAAAACCGCTCATTGCCGAAACAGCAAAAAAAATAGAATCGCTCTCCCCGTCTCAAGCACAAACGGGACCTGCCAAACGCAATGACACCAACACCATTCAAAAACATCTCGACTTACTGAAAGACACGGGTTTTAGCGATTTATACACTACCCTTACCCAGTCGATTCAGCAGCACATAAAACACACCTCCAACCAAGACCAATAATATTATGGAAAGAAGCTATAAAGAATACCTGAATGCTATCACTACCCTTGTTTTTGATGTAGACGGGGTGCTCACCAACGGAACCATCATGGTGACCACCAATGGTGAAATGTACCGTACCATGAATATTAAAGACGGCTATGCCCTAAAAACGGCAGTAGACGAAGGCATGAATGTGTGTATTATTAGTGGCGGTTCTAACGAAGGGGTTCGCAAACGTCTGCAAGGCCTTGGGATTACCGATATCCATTTGGGAACCCATCAAAAAACAGAAACGCTTCATGCGTATTTTGCTGAAAAAGGCATTCAACCAGAAAACACGCTTTATATGGGTGACGACATCCCCGATTTTAAGGTGATGCAAGAGGTTGGACTGCCTTGTTGCCCACAAGATGCAGTTCCAGAAATCAAAGAAATCAGCAAGTATGTTTCACACAAAAAAGGAGGCGAAGGCTGTGTGCGCGACATCATCGAGCAAGTGCTGAAAGTACAGGGAAAATGGATGTCAGAACATAGCGGAAGCGCTAAATACGACTGATTCACCTAAAATTACGATACATGGATTATCTGCGTATGGTTCGTCCTATTAACCTATTGTTGCTCCTACTCATGCAATGGGTGATAAAATTTGGGTTCTTCGAGCCATTGGGCGTGCAAGTTGCCATGGAAACTCTAGAATTTTCATTGCTGGCAATAGCAACACTTAGCATTGCCGCTGCGGGTAACGTCATAAACGATATTCACGATGTGGTTATTGATGCCATCAACAAACCCAAAAAGGTGGTGGTTGGAAAAACCATCACTGAAAAAGCTGCCTACAATCTATATATCATATTAAACATAATTGGTGTTGGGAGCGGGTTCGTACTTGCTAACCGGCTTGGCCACCCTGGTTTAGCGGCCGTTTTTATCATCATATCGGCACTGCTCTACAGTTATGCCACCTACTTAAAATCGATGTTGTTGGTAGGCAACTTGGTAATTTCACTTTTAGTAGCGAGCAGCCTCTTAGTGTGTATTATTTTCGACATCTATCCTGCTATACAAACCGAATTAATGCCGTTACAAAAAACAGCTGCCACCCTCGTGTTCTGGTATGCCCTTTGGGCTTTTTACGTAAATCTAATGCGAGAATTGGTAAAAGATATTCAAGACATTAATGGTGACAAAAAAGGCGAACGCAACACGCTTCCCATTGTTTTAGGTCGCCTCAGGGTTCGAAACATAGTGTTTGCCATGGCAATTTCAGCAATGATATCATTGTTACTTTATGCATACACCAACTTATACGATTACACATTCGCCTTGGGGTATGTAGTTTTTTTAATTTGTGGGCCATTACTCTATTTTTGTATCCGCGCATGGAGCGCCAAGAAAAAAAGAGATTTTGCAGCAATGTCTATCACCCTCAAAATTTTGATGTTTACGGGTGTGGTATCTATTTACTTTTTTGCTGAAATTTTAACTCATTAACCAATGCTACGAGAAAAATTACAACACCACACCATCATACTTGCTTCGGGATCGCCAAGAAGGCAGTATTTTTTTAATGAATTAGACATCGATTTTTCCATCGATGTGCGGCCCGTACATGAAGTATACGACAACCATTTAAAAAAATCTGAAATTACCGAATACCTTTCCAAATTGAAGGCTTCAGCCTTTACAGACTTGAAAGAAAACGATATTCTAATCACTAGCGACACCATTGTATGGAAAGATGGCAAGGCCATCGAGAAAGCCAAAGACGAAGCCGAAGCAAAAGAAATGCTCCGAAATCTGAGTGGTGAAATGCACGAGGTATTTACATCGGTATGCTTTACGGGAAAACACTTTCAGAAAGTCGTTTCAGACAGCACCAAGGTTTGGTTTAAGGAACTTTCCGAAGAAGAGATTAGCTACTACATCACTACGTACCAGCCCTACGACAAGGCAGGTAGTTACGGTGTACAAGAATGGTTAGGCTATATTGGCATCGAAAAACTGGAAGGAAGCTATTTTAATGTCATGGGGCTACCCACACGACTTGTCTACAAAACGCTGATAGAAATTTCCGAAGGCTGATTTTTCGTATTTTTACTGAAATTTCCTGCTATGAAACTGCTTCCTATCATTCTATCTTTTCTAGTACTATCTATGGCATCGTGCACAAATTCTGAAGGAAGCCTCATTCCAAACAGTGACAGTACCACAAAAAAAGACAATACTGCTAAAAAACGGCAGCTTTCCGAAGAGTTTAAAGACTATTGGTACAATGGCACGGCAGAAATTACGTCGTACCAGCTAACACAAGAACGCTACGGAGAATTGCGTCAAGGCTCTGCCGTTAACATTTTTGTGACCGAAGATTTTCTGCCGAAAACACAGGTGAAAGCCGATTCGCCTTCCGAAGAAAATATTCCAGTGCTTAAACTGAACCAGACCAAAAAATACGTTACCGGAATATACCCGTATTCGGTTATGACGAGTATTTTTACCCCAACCAATAACAAAAAACACGCTATAAAAGTCTCACACAGCATGCAAGAATGGTGCGGCCATGTATATGTGCAGTTGAATAATCGTAATGATTTTGAAATAACCCAACACTCGTATTTTGAAGGGGAGGCCGATGCACAACTAGAACTTCAAAAAACATGGCTCGAAAGTGATATTTGGAACTTAATTAGAATCGATCCGCAAGAATTACCAACAGACGATTTTAAGATGGTGCCTTCGTTTGAGTTTTTCAGAATGAGCCACCTCCCCATTGCAGCCCACGACGTAGAAGCGTCAATTACGGTGGGAGATTCTATATCGCGCTACGAAATGAGCTACCCTACCCTAAAACGAAAGCTAAAAATTTATTTTAGCAGCCGTTCTCCATACACCATAGAACGCTGGGAAGAAACACACCCAAATGGTTTGGTGACTTCCGCAGAAAAATTGAAACGTATCAAAACCGCTTATTGGGCACAAAATAACACTACCTTTGAACGTTTAAGAGATTCACTCGAACTAAACTAATGATGCTTAAAGACTATTTTATCTCACACGGTATCCAGACACTCTGTGTTGTTGTGTTTCTCGTCCTTTTACGATGGGCGCTAATACTGGTAACCCGTCGTTTTGCGCGAAAGTTTGAGCGTGTAGAACACAGAACGGGTTTAATTGTAAAGCATATTAACTATGCAACTATTTTTCTCTTGTTGCTATCTGCCATTCTGATTTGGGGAGTCGATTTTAAGAATTTTGGTTCGGTAATCCTTTCGGTATTTGCGGTAATTGGTATTGGCTTTTTTGCCCAATGGTCTATCTTAAGCAACATCACCAGCGGTATCATCATGTTTTTTATCTTTCCGTACAAAATAGGAGATTATATAAAAGTTCATGACAAAGAGCACGACTACCAAGGGATTATAGACGATATTAAAACGTTCCACCTGATCATCAAAACCGATAAAGGTGAGACCATAACCTATCCAAATAGTTTAATACTTCAGAAAGGTGTGAGCGTGTTAAAGCCAGATGAAATGAATATGGTCGATGAATTGTTTCACCCCGAAATCGTTGAAGACGACAAAAATGTTAAAGAACACCCAATAGACTGATGCGATTCTTCATTTTAGGTATATTTGGGTACCACTGAAAAATCACCAGAATGTTCAGAAAAATCAAGGCATTTCTGCCACTGTTGCTCTTAGTTTTCACCTATGCAAACGCACAACAACCCGCCAAGCCAACTGCTTCAGAAATATATCACAACCTCCAAAAAGTTAATTTTATTGGTTCTGCCCTGTATATCGCGGCGCATCCAGACGATGAGAACACACGCCTCATATCGTACCTGGCCAATGATGTAAAAGCACGAACGGCCTATCTTTCACTAACTCGTGGCGATGGTGGCCAAAATTTGGTAGGTCCCGAAATTAGAGAATTGCTCGGGGTGATTCGCACCCAAGAATTATTGGCTGCACGTCGTACCGATGGTGGCTCTCAGTTATTCACCCGTGCCAACGATTTTGGATATTCGAAGCACCCAGACGAGACACTGGCCATCTGGAATGAAGAAGAAGTATTGGGTGACGTTGTACGTGCCATCCGGAAGTTTAAACCCGATGTTATCGTAAACCGCTTTAACCACAGAAACCCGGGCAGCACCCACGGGCACCACACCTCGTCTGCTATGCTAAGTGTTGCAGCATTCGACCTCTTGAACGACCCCACAAAATATCCTGCTTCGGCCAAAGCCTATGGCACTTGGCAACCCAAACGTTTATTTTTTAATACGTCGTGGTGGTTCTACGGAAGTAGAGAAAATTTTGAAAAAGCAGACAAGACCAATCTGGTTTCGGTTGAAACTGGAAACTATTATCCGTCACTAGGGCTATCGAATGGTGAAATTGCATCCTTGAGCCGCAGTATGCACAAGTCGCAAGGTTTCGGAAGCACAGGTTCTCGTGGGAACCAGACAGAATATCTTGAATTTTTAAAAGGTGATTTCCCCGATGACAAATCGAATATTTTCGATGGTATCAATACTACTTGGTCTCGGCTGGAAGGCGGTGCAGCGATTGGTGCGATTTTAAATCCGTTGGCTGAAAATTTCAACTTTGAAAATCCGTCGGCCATGTTACCCCAGCTCACCAAAGCATACGATTTGGTTAAAAATCTGAAAGACAGCCATTGGCGCGAAATCAAGTTAAACCAACTGCAAACATTAATTTTAGACAGCGGCGGCATCTTTTTAGAAGGAGTGGCAAACACCAACGCCGTAAACCCAAACGGTTCGTATGATGTAACCGTAGAAGCCATAAACCGAAGTGATTATTCGGTAGTAATTAACGGAATTGAAACTAAAGATGGAACATTACTATTGGCGGTAAACCAAACCTTACCACCCAATTCGAAAAAGGAATTTCAACTTACCATAAAAAATGCTAGCGCTAAAGTTTCAACACCCTATTGGCTTAACCAAAAAGGAACCCTCGGCATGTACAGCGCCCCAGAAGAAATGATAGGAATGCCAGAAACTCCCGCACCCGAGAAATTGGTATTCGACTTGCAGTTACGAAACACAAATTTAAAAATAGCACGAGATGTTGTTTATAAATTCACCGATCCTGTAAAAGGAGAAGTGTATCAGCCACTTGAAGTACTTCCTGCTGTTTCCTCGAGCATTCCAGAAAAAGTACTCATATTTTCTTCGGAAGAAGCGCGTCAGGTTCCTGTAATTGTAACCGCCGGACGTGATAATATCACTGGAAGTGTAACCCTGCAACACCCGAATGGTTGGATTGTAAATCCGTCGCAGGGCGTTTTCAACATTGCAGAAAAAGGACAATCACAAACGCTTACATTTACTGTTACTCCTCCCAAAAACCAAAGTGAAGGAACCCTTACTTCGTTGGTACAGATGGGCGATCAATATTTTGACAAGGAGCTAATTACTATCGATTACGACCATATTCCTTACCAACGAGTTTTACTTCCCAGTGAGGCTAAAATAGTACGTATCGGAATTGAGAAAAAAGGCGAAAACATCGGGTATATTGAAGGTGCAGGTGATGCAATTCCGCAGAGCCTACAAGAAATAGGCTACAATGTTACTACCGTGGCTCCCGACCAAATTACTGCCGAAAACCTACAACAATTTGACGCGGTTGTAGTAGGAATTCGTGCATATAATACAGTTCCGGAACTCGCTTTTAAACAGCAAGCACTGAATACCTATGTTGAAAATGGAGGAACCTTACTGTTGCAATACAATACCGCACACCGTATGGTCACTAATGACATTGCTCCTTTCCCCATTACACTATCCCGAGAACGTGTTACAGACGAATTTAGTGAGGTAACCATATTAGCTCCCGATCACGAAGTGCTAAACAACCCCAATAAAATCACCCAAAACGATTTTGAGGGTTGGGTACAGGAGCGCGGACTCTATTTTCCGAGCGAGTGGGATGATTCGTTTACACCTATTTTAGGAATGAACGATAAAGATTATCCGCAAAGCAATGGGTCATTACTGGTAGCTCCCTACGGAAAAGGACACTATATTTATACCGGTCTAAGCTTTTTTAGGGAATTACCCGCAGGAGTTCCCGGAGCGTACAGGCTCTTTGCAAATCTACTTTCGGTAGGCAAATAACAAACAGATGGAAACAGATGAAATCGTAGAACAAGTAAGAGACAAATTTGTCTGGAAGTGGAAATACACTTTGGTATTGCTACTCAACATTGGGTACATTGTATTGTTCTATTTTCTAATGAAAAACTACACCTAGATGCATAATTACGATTGGTATGTGCTTATTGGAACACTTCTCTTTATCGTTCTCTACGGAACGTATAAAGCCCGAGGAAGTAAAAATGTTACCGACTACTTAAAAGGTGGAAATGATGCCAAATGGTGGACCATAGGTTTAAGCGTCATGGCTACACAAGCAAGTGCCATTACGTTTTTATCTACGCCCGGCCAAGCGTTTCATAGCGGGATGGGATTTGTGCAGTTCTATTTCGGGCTGCCCATTGCGATGGTTATCATCTGTATAGTGTTTATCCCTATTTACCACCGGCTTAAAGTTTTTACCGCCTATGAATACCTCGAAACCCGATTCGATTTAAAAACCCGAACTCTTACGGCCATCTTATTTCTTGTACAACGCGGTCTGGCAGCAGGGATTACCATCTTCGCACCAGCCATTATCCTTTCGGCCGTTCTGGGATGGAATTTACTCTATCTAAATATTATTATCGGGATCTTGGTGATTATCTATACCGTGAGCGGTGGAACAAAAGCGGTGAGCGTTACCCAAAAACAGCAAATGGCTATCATTTTTTTGGGAATGTTCATGGCATTTCTCATCATACTGAATTACCTGCCACTCGATATTACTTTCGATAAGGCGCTTGAGATTGCGGGCGCCAGTGGTAAGATGGAAATACTAGATTTCTCTTTCGATTTTGAGAATCGATATACTTTTTGGAGCGGTATGATTGGTGGTACTTTTTTAATGCTCTCTTACTTTGGCACAGACCAAAGCCAAGTACAGCGATATCTTTCAGGGAAATCGGTAAAGCAAAGCCAAATGGGCCTAATCATGAACGGATTATTAAAAGTGCCCATGCAATTTTTTATCTTGTTGGTGGGGGTCATGGTTTTTGTATTCTATCAATTTAACGCGTCGCCGTTACATTTTAATCCGGCAGCAGTAAAAGATGTGATGCAAAGTGAATATGCTTCAGAATACACTGCTTTAGAAGAAGAAAAAGAAGGTATCGACAAAACCCTCAACGCTGCACAACTGGCCTATTCACAAACAACGAATACCAATAAACAAGCTGAGTTGCGTACAGAAATTGCAGCACTTCAGCTGCAAGAAGAATCGTTACGGGAACAATCGAAAGTAGTGATCAAAAAGGCGAATCCGGAAGCAGAAACAAACGACAAAGATTATGTGTTTATCCATTTCATCTTGACCAACCTGCCCCGCGGACTCATTGGCTTACTTCTAGCAGTTATTTTAAGCGCAGCCATGTCTAGTACGGCTTCAGAATTGAATGCATTGGGGTCTACTACCGCAATCGACTTGTACAAACGAAACAGACCGGGCAGAACCGAAAAGCAATACATGAATGCGAGCAAATGGTTTACGATGCTTTGGGGTGTTATTGCCATTATGGTAGCTTCGGTAGCAAATTTGTTTGAAAATTTAATTGAATTGGTGAATATTATCGGTTCCATTTTCTACGGAAACGTACTAGGAATTTTCCTTTTGGCCTTCTTCGTAAAATATGTAAAAAGCAAAGCTACCTTTGTTGCAGCGCTCATTACCCAAGTCATCGTAATTATAGTTTGGTATATAGACATTATGCCATATCTCTGGCTCAATCTCTTTGGCTGTGCGCTAGTAATGGGGCTTGCCCTACTCTTGCAAGTAAGTATGGGGTCTAAAAATGTGGTAAAGTAAGTCGAGTAAATCTTGATTGACGTAAATCTCTGGTTTCAACAATAGCAGCAAGAAATTTGAATAGCTATTTTAAACGTGCACTCAGTCTGGTAAATCTTTCATAAACAGTTTGGCAACCATGGCGTAGTAGAGATTTTTCTGGGGCAAACGTTTCCCCCTGTGGCGTGCCAAACGAATTCTACGTACTGTATATAGTACAATGGCAGCAAGAGAAATAAAAATTATAACAATAAAAAAGTAAGTCACAGTCGTACCAAATAGTTACACAATGATAAAGAATTAGATACGAAAAAACTAATGAATTGGTTTTTGTGGGCTTTTTTGTGCGAATAAAACAATAGGAAAAAGTGCTTTAATAGCACCCTAAAACAGAGAAATTAGTACAGACTTTAAAATAAATTTTCTGAAGTCAATTCATTTTTTGCTTCTTCATATTCACGTACCATACCCATAACAATTTGAGCCGCTGGTTTAATATCGTGAATCAGTCCTGCTATTTGACCAATTTCCAGCTCACCGTCTTCAAGATCACCTTCAAACATTCCGCGCTTAGCCCTTGCCCTGCCTAATAATTCCACTAGCTGTTCTTTAGTAGGATTTTTAGTATACAAATCCATTACCTCATCAAAAAACTTATTTTTCAGCATACGCACCGGCGCCAATTCTTTAAGGGTAAGCAAGGTATCTCCTTCTTGGGCATCTACCACCATTTTTTTGAAAGCTCGATGCGCGCTACTCTCTTCCGAAGCAACAAAACGGCTCCCAACCTGTACCCCATCTGCTCCTAAAACCATGGCGGCCAACATACCTTTTCCGTCGGCAATACCGCCTGCAGCAATTAAAGGCACTTCAATCTGTTCTTTTACCATCGGGATGAGCGTAAACGTAGTAGTCTCTTCACGACCGTTGTGGCCACCTGCTTCAAAACCTTCTGCTACGACTGCATCAACCCCAGCTTCTTGTGCTTTCAAGGCAAACTTTACACTACTTACCACATGTACCACGGTAACTCCATGATCTTTTAGGTGCTGGGTATATGTTTTCGGGTTTCCGGCTGACGTAAAAACGATAGGTACTTTCTCTTCGATAATAATCTGGATGATTTCCTCGAGATTAGGATACAGCATCGGGACATTTACCCCAAATGGTTTGTCGGTTGCCTTTTTACATTTTAAAATGTGTTCGCGCAATACGTCTGGATACATAGAACCTGCCCCCAATAAGCCGAGCCCACCTGTGTTGCTAACAGCAGACGCCAAGCGCCAACCGCTATTCCAAATCATTCCCGCCTGTACAATCGGGTATTTTATATCAAAAAGCTCGGTAATAGATCGTCGCACTACTTCTTTAAAATTTTAAAGTTATTGTTAATTCCGTCCCCATTTATATTCGCGATGTACATTCCTGCGGAAAGTTTAGTGAAATCGACACGATTTCCTGCGACAGTTACCTGCTGCTGTAATACCTGCTTGCCTAGCACGTCATATACCGTCACTACAGCGTTACCTACCTCTTGCGGAAAGGAAACGTTCATAACATCGGTTACAGGGTTAGGATAAATGGCAAAGTTCTCTTTCAGCAACTGATCTTCAATACCCAAGGTTTGAAGCGCTAGATACGCTTCTTCAAAATTTGGAATTCCATAGCCCATTTCATCAGTCGGGTTATTGAACAAATGCCCCGATTCGCGAATTACATCCATCAGTCGGTCGTTTCGAACTTCTGGACGCGATTGCCATAGACTAGCAACAGCCCCTGCCATGATTGGCGAGCTAAACGAGGTACCATTAATTTCTACCACATCTCCATCTTTGTCGACCGCCGCTGCTAGAAATCCTTGCGCCATTACATCAGGCTTAATTCTTCCATCTACGGTCGGACCTATAGAACTAAAAAAGGCATAATCTCCATTTGCGTCTACAGCACCAACCGTTAATATCCCCTTTGCATCGGCAGGAGTTCCCACGTAATTAAATTGGCCACCATCATTTCCTGCAGAAGTTACCAACAGCATCCCCTTTTCAGAAGCAATATTTGCCCCTCGGGCAGCGATGGTAGTTTCTCCATCTAAATCTTCATAACTATGGTCGTAGTTCGAATTATCGTAGTCTTGATATCCCAATGATGTATTCACAACATCTACTCCCAAACTATCGGCACGTTCAAGGGCTTCAACCCACCAAGCTTCCTCTACAGGATTTTCGGTCGGTCCAAATTCGGTTCTAAACAAATAAAAGGAAGCATTTGGTGCCGTTCCTACAAAATTCTCAGCGCCATCTAAAAAGGCCCCAATATCACTAAACGTTAGGGTTCCGTGTTGGCCAGTGCCATCCACATTATTTTGTCTTTCAGCAAAATCATAGGTTCCCAAAAGTCTGCCTTCAGAAACCACGGCATCAAAAGCATCCATGGTATTTACATTAGGAAATCCACTATCAAGAATGGCAATTATCATTCCCTCTCCTGTGAAGTCAAGTTCGTGCAGGTAATCTCCGGCAATCTGTTCAATTTGGTTAGCAGCATCGCCGTAATCGTAGATAATTCTACCTTGGGAGTTTTCGATCGCAAATTTGTCTTTTGCCTTTCCTTGAAAAGGTTGTCTGTTCAAGTTTTTATCGGCAAACTCTACTGCGATTACCTCATCCAACTCGTCTACCAAATTATTGATGTTCTGCTCAGACCCTCGCACATAAGCAGCATTAAGCCACTTGCTTTTAGCATGCACTGTAATTCCCGCCTGATTTTTCAAGGAGGTAATATAGGCTTCATTCACCGGCACGTCACGTTCGTCTATAGCTATATTATGCATTGCTTTGCGCTCTAACGATTCTTGGGTAAGAATACTAATTGGATTGTTTATAGCAGCCTGCACATTTTCCTTATCGGCAAAGAAAACGAGTGCATCTTGTTGTGCCAACCCTATCGTAGAACCAATAAGAGTAAGCAAAAGGAATATTTTTTTCATAGCATTTATTTTTTAGGATATTACACCGCTCCCAAGCAATTCATCACCATCATACCAAGCAACAAACTGACCTTCTGTAATTGCAGATTGCGGTTCAGTAAAGATAACATAAAGCCCTGAATCTGTACGATGCAAGGTTGCATTTTGCAAAGGCTGCCTGTACCGAATACGCGCCATCACATTTTTAGTTTCGTCTATCGCAAGCCGAAGATCATCGCGCACCCAATGAATCTCTTCTGCTTTTACAAAAAGCCCTCTGCGATAGAGCCCGGGATGACTTTTTCCTTGACCCGTATAGATCACATTTTCATCTACATCGGTAGCGATTACAAACAGCGGTTCTTGTGTACCACCAACGGCTAGCCCCTTGCGTTGCCCATTGGTAAAGTAATGTGCTCCTTGATGGGATCCCACTACTTTTCCATCGGTTTTTTTATAATCGTATTTAGCTGAAAGTTCTTCTAGTGTCTCTTGGTGTCCATTTTGATGATACCCATCAAAATCTGGAGCTACTTCAATGATGTCTCCCTCTTTGGGTGCCAATTTTTGTTGTAAAAACTCAGGAAGGCGTACTTTTCCTATAAAACACAATCCTTGCGAGTCTCTCTTCTCAGCGGTCACTAACTCTTGCGCTGCTGCTATTTCGCGAACTTCTGGCTTCAGCAACTCTCCTACAGGGAATAACGTTTTTGCCAATTGTTCTTGTGAAAGTTGGCATAAAAAATACGATTGGTCTTTGTTTGGGTCTTTTCCCGCAACCAATTGATATATAATTGTTCCGTCTTTCTCAAAGCTTTTTTTTCGGCAATAATGACCTGTGGCTACAAAATCGGCTCCTAATTCGAGTGCAATCTTCATAAAGACGTCAAATTTGATCTCTCTGTTGCACAACACGTCAGGATTTGGGGTACGACCCATTTCATATTCGCGGAACATATAGTCTACAATGCGTTCTTTGTACTGTTCGCTCAAGTCTACCGTTTGAAAAGGAATATTTAGCTTCTGTGCCACCAACATCGCATCGTTGCTATCGTCTAGCCACGGACATTCGTTAGAGATGGTCACAGAATCATCGTGCCAGTTTTTCATAAAAAGACCGATTACTTCATATCCCTGCTCTTGCAAGAGATAGGCAGCAACGCTGGAGTCTACACCTCCGCTCAATCCTACTACAACACGTTTTTTCTTTTTCATGGTACAAAGTTACAACATAGCATGGGCATGCCAAATGCTCCCGATCTGGGAATTTCGGCTTTACGATTATTTCTTCTAGAATTACTGTTTTTGTTTTGGCTTCGGAAAGGTTTCTTCCAACTCTAATTTACCATCTTTGAAGTACTGCCAAAGTCCATGCTTTTTACCATTTTTATAATAGCCCTTTATGGTTACATTGCCATTGGCATCATAATATTCGGCAGGACCATGCAATTGGTCATTGTGATAAATCAACTTCTTTAACAGCACATTTTCAGGAGAATAGTAATTGTTCTCACCCTGTTTCACACCGTCTACGTAGGTGATTTCTTCAGTCACTTTTCCGTCGGGATAAAAAGTAGTCTGCACACCGTCTAGTTTTCCCTTCGAATAATTCTCTTTACTCATAGGGCGGTTCGACGTTTTATGGTAATACATCCACTCGCCAACACGGTCTTTTCCTTCCATCATGCCCTTACTCACCAATTTTCCTTTGATCGTAAAATAAGAGACCTCAGCCCTTTTATTGTTACCAGTAAATTCTTTCACCGTAGTCGGATTATCGCCACATTCCTGACAGTAGAATTTAAAAGTACCTACTTCGTTTCCATGCTCAAATTGACCCTCGTACCGAAGTTGTTTGGTATTGGGATAATACTTCTTCCAGACACCATGGCGTTTTCCTTCAGCATCTGTTTGGTTAATCCCATCTTGGGCAATTAACGTGGGTATGGTAAGTACTAATGTGAAAATAAAAATGATTGAACGTTTCATAGATGACTCTTTTAAAACCAACGTTTTTTTTGAAATTCTATTGAATGCTTTGTATGTCAATTTTCAAAAAGAATGCCAAAAATACGTTCCGCTACACAATCTTCAACTCAAGGAGGAAAAGTGGAAAGCAATATTCTACTTACGCTTTTTCTGTGTTTTTTTCTGCTCTTCTGCCTGCTCCATCATCTCTGCCATTTTTCGTTGGAAACGGTTCTGTTTCTTAGGCTTTTTCTTATTCACCTGAATCTGCGCATGAATTTTATCTTCATCGATAATGTAATTCTTTATCACAAGCATGATTCCTATGGTAATTAAGTTAGAAACCAAGTAATAAAGGGAAAGCCCACTCGCATAGTTGTTGAAGAACACCAACATAAATAAAGGCGAGAGATACATTAAAAATTTCATATTCGGCATGCCTGGCTGCTGTTGTGCCTGCATGCTCTGGCCTGCACTCATCAGCATATACGCACCAATAGCAATAGATGCCAAGATGGGGAATAAACTAACGTGATCTCCATAAAAAGGTATATGGAAAGGCAGCTCTGCAATGGTGTCATAACTACTTAAATCTTCTGCCCAGAGAAAACTTTTCTGGCGTAAATCGAATGCCGTAGGGAAAAATGTAAACAATGCGTAGAACACAGGAATCTGTAAAATTGCCGGAAGACATCCCTTCAACGGGCTTGCGCCTGCAATATTCTGAAGTTTCATCGTTTCTTGTTGAATCTTCATGTTATTACCCTCGTACTTTTTCTTAATCTCATCAATTTCGGGTCTTAAGACCTTCATTTTAGCTTGAGACAAATACTGTTTGTACTGAACAGGAGACAGGGCTAATTTAATAAGGATGGTAAGTACGATAATGGCGATTCCCGCTGGCAAGAAGCCGATGAGCAAGCCAAACAAAGGAATGATAATATATTTATTGATCATCCCAAAAATACCCCACCCTAAAGGCATGGCTTCGTCTAAGTTTCTGTCGTAGTCATTAAATATCTGGTAATCTGTTGGCCCATAGTACATATTCATGTTCTCGGCCAGCGCACCGCCTTTTGGTTCGATTAAAATTTTTGCGCCATACTTTTTGGTGAAAACGGTATCAACCTCTTCATCAATCACTAAGTCTGTCGAAGAAAATGCTACTTCTTTAAATGGTGTATCAGTCAATAACATTGAGCTGAAAAAGTGCTGACGGAAATTCATCCAATCTACATTGGTCTCTAACTCGCTATCTTCGCCGGTAGGGTCTAATTTACTGAAGTCTTCATCTTCATGCTCATAAGTCAACCTTGAATATCTATTTTCATAGGTGATGCTTTTCGCATGTCTAAACCCTTTTAACTTCCAATCTAAGTACATAGGCTGCGACATATCTATTACGCCTTCTAATCCTTGCGATTTCAAACTGAACCCTAACATATATTCACCAGGGCTCAACTCATAGCGATATGCCAAATAGGTATCGGGACCTGTTTTAAGCTTCATGGTAAGTACATTGTTCTCACCGCTCTTGCTTACCGATGGTTCAAAATATAGGTCGCGGGTATTCAGCAATCTGTTTTCGGCTGTAAACTGAAGATTAAAGTCGTTATTACCATCTTTAATTAGGTATACTTGTTCACCTGTGTAGGTAGTGTGCTCTTTTAGTTTGGCTTCCACAATATGACCACCTTTATTGCTTACCTTCAATTCGAGCACATCATTTTGAATGGTGGTAGTTCCTTCAGTTGCTGAAGGAAGTGTTCCTGAATAAGCGAAAGAACCTAATCTGTTTTTTAAATTTTCAACAGCAAGTGAATCGGTAGCAGAAGCAGCATTAATTTCAGTAGGCGTTACTTCCTTGGTTTCGGTAGTTTCTGCCACGTCAGTAGTTTCATCTGCAACCTGCTCTGTAGTAACTTCTTGTTTCGCTTCTTCGTTGCTATTCATATAAAGCATCCAGATAAGGATGGCTCCAATAATCAAGAACCCAATCAGCGAATTTTTATCAAACTTTTTTTCTTCCATGTTTACTGTTCCGCTATTGGCGGAATAACTTTTAAAATACTTCAGTCAATTTCCGAAGTTTATATTTCTATAACTGTTAAGTAGGTTTCAACTGCCCGCCAGTATGACTCTTTCGGGCTGGCCGTTCAACCAGACACAAATAATTTTTATTTGCAATGCAACAACTTCGCCTCAATTAAGATTGCGACAGATTGTCTCCTTTTATTTTGAATGTTCATGGGCCGCTTTTACAAATGCTACAAACAATGGGTGCGGATTCGCAACCGTACTTTTATACTCTGGGTGATATTGAACCCCTACAAACCAAGGATGGTCTGGTATTTCAATAATTTCTACCAAGCCCGTCTTTGGGTTGATCCCCGTAGCCCTCAATCCAGCAGCTTCGAGCTGGTCTTTATACTCATTATTATACTCATAACGGTGGCGGTGGCGCTCTTGGATGATGTCATCTTCATACACACTAGCTACAATACTATTATCCTCTAACGCACAGTCCCAAGCACCTAAGCGCATGGTACCTCCCATATCGGTAATACTTTTTTGCTCTTCCATCAAATTGATAACGGGATGGTCTGTATGCTTGCTCATTTCACTAGAATTAGCATTAGCCAGACCTACTACATTTCTAGCATATTCAATAACGGCCATCTGCATACCCAGGCAAATTCCGAAGAAAGGAATTTTATTTTCCCTCGCAAAACGAACAGCTGCTACTTTTCCCTCTATGCCACGTTCACCAAAACCTGGAGCGACTAGTATTCCATCTAGACCTGCCAACTTTTCAGCAACAGTACTATCGTGGATATGTTCAGAATGAACAGAAACCACCTTCACTTTCACTTCATTTTCGGCCCCAGCATGTGTCAAGGCTTCTAAAATAGATTTGTAACTATCTTGTAGTTCTACGTATTTCCCAATTAAACCGATGGTGATTTCACCCTTCGGGTTTTTATGACGTTCTAGAAATTGATTCCAACGGTCTAGGTTGGGCTCGCTTTCAATTTCCATGTTCAATTTTGAAAGCGTCACCTTGTCTAAGCCTTCTTCTAACATCATGTTAGGAACATCATAAATCGTAGAGGCATCTATCGACTGAATCACAGCTTCATATTGCACATTACAGAACAATGCTAATTTTCTACGAAGGTCTTCACTCAACTCATGTTCGGTACGGCATACCAAGATATCTGCTTTAATTCCGCTTTCCATCAAGGTTTTTACCGAGTGTTGGGTAGGCTTTGTTTTTAATTCGCCTGCTGCAGAAAGATACGGTACTAGCGTAAGATGAATCACCAAGGCGTTATCGTCTCCTAACTCCCATTTCAATTGTCGTACCGACTCGATGTAGGGTAACGATTCAATATCTCCCACGGTACCTCCAATTTCAGTAATCACGATATCGTAATCGCCACTCTTACCTAAAATTTGGATGCGTTCTTTAATTTCGTTTGTAATATGTGGAACAACCTGTACTGTTTTTCCGAGGAATTCACCCCGACGTTCCTTTTCAATCACGCTTTGGTAAATTCGGCCCGTCGTAACATTATTTGCTTGCGAAGTAGGGACATTCAAGAAACGCTCATAATGACCTAAATCAAGGTCCGTTTCGGCACCATCGTCGGTTACATAACATTCGCCATGCTCATACGGATTCAAAGTTCCGGGGTCTACATTAATATAAGGATCTAACTTCTGAATGGTCACACGGTACCCTCTGGCCTGCAATAGCTTAGCCAACGACGCCGCTATAATTCCTTTTCCTAATGATGATGATACCCCGCCCGTAACGAAGATGTATTTTGTAGTGCTCATGAATGCCTTTGCTATGTTAGCTATACGGGATGCAAAGGTAGCGATTTATTACAATGCCGCCCTATAAATCGCCTATAAACTTGTTCTGAACATTCTTGTTTTCTAGAGTACTGATGTATCAATCAAAAGCAGTATTTTTATACTCATGATACGAGATACGTTAGCACATGCTAAGCAATATTCGCCTATTGCAAGTGGTTTAGACACCGCTTTTCAGTTTTTAGCTGAAACCGACCTAGAAAAACTAGCAACGGGCACTTATGAATTAAAGGGGAAAGATGTTTTTGCCATCGTGATGGAATATGAAACCAAGCCGGAAGAAAAATGTATCAGAGAATCACATTATAAATACATTGATGTTCACTACATTATTTCTGGTGCTGAAGGTGTTGGAGTTACTACTCTCAAAACACAGCAACCCTACGAAGCCGACAAGGAGAAAGACTATGCGTTTTACGACTGTGACGTAGCTATTTTGCCGCTACAGGCTGGGAATTTTGTTGTCCTATTTCCGCAGGACATCCATTGCACGGGAGTTCAGCTTGGCAAATCAATAACACTCAAAAAAGTAGTAATTAAGGTGCGCGTTCAATAAAAGGGCGTATCAAACCTTCAAGACCGTTTAGTTTAATCTCATACATTTCTTGCAATAAATTCCCTAAGGTTCCCTTCGGAAACCCTTTTTGGTGAAACCAAACATAATAAGGTTCTGGAATGTTCACCAACAACTGACCTTTGTATTTCCCAAAAGGCATTTTATAATTGGCCAACTTTTTTAAATGATTGGGGTCTGGCGTAAAGCTAGCGTTGCCCTTATTTCCAGCTTCCATACGCTTGCAATTGTTCTGCTACATAGGTGCGCCAACGCATTTCGGCTGCTTCATTTTTAGAATGGTCGCTCTCCAAATCGTATTGGTTTTGCATTTGCCGACGTTGTGTTTCAATTTCTTGGTATACTGCGTTTACCTCATCTTTCGGATTGCTACCAAAATTTGTTTCGTCCATTGCTTTCCGAAGTTTTCTTGCAAATAGTTCAGAGATGTCAAAATGTGTTTGCTCGTGCTTTAAGATATAAGGAGTTACCAATTCTTTTTTATACCAAGACAATTCAGGATAGAAATTGCAAAAAACCTCATAATCCATCTTCATCTTACCGTTGCGAGTTTGGTAAGAAAACGAAAAGGAAATACCGCTATTTGTGCTTGCAACAAAATCGTCTCCAGCATTGGGCACGCCTTTAAAATCGTCCCAAGTGAGTTGGCGATTTTCGTTCCATTGCATTTTCACTTCGTCGCCAATGGTGGGGACCATGAACAAGCAGACCAAAATGGTGAGTAAAAATTTCATAATTTATGAACGTAAATTTTCTAATTTTATTGAGGGCGTAAATTTTCAGTAAGCTTTCAACCCCAATGAAATACAATCTCTTTTTCAATAGCTGGGTTCAGGCTGTGGTGTACCGGACAAGAATTTCCAGTACGTTCGAGTATTTTTTGGTTTTTTTCTGAAATGCCCGCTGGCAATTGTAAACGGATTTCAATTTTTGAAATCCGCCGCGGATTCGCAGCCATGGTTTTCGTAACTGAAGCAGTGCTACCATTTAAATCTACATCAAGATCTCGCGCCTTAATTGCCATAACCGTGAGCATACAGTTTGCCAAGCCAGTTGCCACTGTGTCAGTAGGAGAAAAAGCTTCACCCTTTCCGTTGTTATCGGTGGGAGCGTCAGTAATAAAGCTATTACCCGACTTTAGGTGTATATTCTCTGTTCTGAGATTCCCAATATATGTTACTTTAGAGGTGCTCATTCTACAACTTCGAAGGTAAGATCTGGCGTATATTTTAGGATATACATTGCCTTGTTCTCATATCCTTTAAAAATCTTTTTTGCATAACGGAACTTGTTCTCGATGTATTCAGTTTCAAATTCTGCACTCGTAGCGTCATACATATCTTCGGCAGAAGCCAACCGCAATAACACATCGTAAGTAACATCAAACCCTCTAACCGCATAGCGATTTGGTAACACGCCGTATTTATTCTTGTAACTGATTAAAAACGGGTCTTTTTCATCATATTCATAACTTCTACTTACCGAAGGAAACGTGAAGTTAAGTTTCGCTAAATTCATATTACTGATATCGTCAAAATCGTATGTTTTGCTTTTGTCTAAGGTAAACATACGCACCTTGTAATCTTGCGGCATACCGTTTAGTATAGTCACCACATTGCTTAACAATACTGGGTCTGTAGTTTCTACAATCACCCAATTTTCTGCTGTTCCGCGAGCCATGTGCTTATCGATGTCGCCAACATACAAAAACCCTTTATCTCTGGGCGAAATAGTCTTTGCGTTGGGAAGTGATTGTACAATTTTTTGTTTTTGTGCACTTCGCTTACTGTCTGAGATTACCACAATATTCTTACCAGCACTATGGTCTTTAATCCAATTAATCATACCATTTTCCAGCAGTTCATCTGATGGTAAGGTCTGAAATACATTGGTCGATATTTTGAGTTCCCGATTGCTCAAAGGTGAGAACACCGGAATATCGTCTCGCTGTAAGGCTGTGGCCGCCTTTTCTACATTATTTGCTCTTAAAGGGCCAATTACGGCATGTATATCTTTAAAGTTATTTTGGGCAATGATACTTCCCACCCTACTGGCACTAGCTTCGGTATCGAACACATCTAGTTCTACCGAAATACCGTTGTCTTTCGCAAATTCTGTAGCCATGAGCACACCGCTATAAAAATCGAGTGCAATGCCCATAGTGCGTTCATTTTGCAAAATTTCAGAGTTATTGATAGAATCTCCCTGAGCCCTGTTCAGCAAAAACGGAAGCATTACTGCAATACGTTTTTTACTTTTATTGCTCAGCCTTGTTTCAAGGTTTATGGTTGAAACTTCCTCGGTAGAAACGGTGTTATTTTCTTTTGGTATTTTTAGTATCATACCTTCTTTCAATCCGTCTTTTGCGTACGGATTAAGGGCAACGATTTGTTCTTCGGTCAATCCGAGTTTCACTTTTAGTCGATAAAACCCTTCTTTGGGTAATACTTCATAGAATGAAAACCGATCTGTATCTACCGAAGCTTCTGTAGTTACCTTTTCAGAAGGAACAATGAGCGTAGTGCCAATTTGAAGGTTTTCGCCAAGATTCGGGTTCAGTTCGGTAAGTTCAGCCATACTAATTCCGTACATTCTGGCAATCCCAAATTTAGTTTCCTTAGGTTTTACCACATGTTTTCCCGTATCTGAAGTTGCTGAATTTGTTGTTTCCGTAGTAGTGGTAGTTTCGGTACCGCTGTTATTTACCGCTATCGGAATTTGTAGCTTTTCGCCTTTCTTAAGCTGTTTTGAGTAGAGTTGTTTATTATGGCGTTTTATGTCTTCTACGGAAACATTATACTGTTGCGAAATGCTAAACAAGGTTTCTTTTCGCTTCACTTTATGCGTAACAAAACGCACCGCGCCAGACTGACTATTAATGATGTCTGCGGCAGGAATTACCAAGACACCATTTTCTTGTATCCCGTTTCTCGCATCAGGATTAAGCGCATAAATGGCTTTGCCCGTTGTATTGTACTTTTTGGCGATACTAAAAACGGTTTCACCTTTCTGAACCGTATGGCTTCGGTAATTAGTTTGGGATTGTGTAGGCGACGACAGCGCATCACAACCAACAATCATGAAGCTCACGATAGCAATGTAGAGGAGATATTTCAACGTTTGAATCAAGGTTTTTTACTTTTTCCTAAAAGTACGGATAAAGCGTGTTCGATTTTCTTAAAAAATGAATAAAGTTACAAGCAGCGTGCCAATGTTATTCCCATTCGATGGTTGCAGGAGGCTTGCTACTTATATCATACACTACTCTATTAACGCCTTTTACGCGGTTTATTATATGGTTACTTGTTTCTTGTAAAAACTCATACGGTAAATTTACCCAATCTGCCGTCATTCCATCGGTACTTTCTACAGCACGTAAGGCCACTACTTTTTCATAGGTTCGCTCGTCGCCCATCACCCCAACACTCTGTACTGGAAGTAATATAGCACCCGCTTGCCACACTTTATCGTAGAGATCCCATTTCCGAAGACCTTCAATAAAAATGGCGTCTACTTCTTGCAAGATACGTACCTTTTCGGGCGTGATATCTCCCAAGATACGAATTGCCAAACCGGGTCCTGGAAACGGATGTCTTCCCAACAGTTTTGGGTCTATCTCCATTTCGGCACCAACACGGCGCACCTCATCTTTAAACAACATACGAAGCGGTTCAACCACTTTCAATTTCATAAAATCTGGCAACCCACCTACATTGTGATGACTTTTAATGGTCACAGACGGTCCGTTTACAGAAACACTTTCAATCACATCAGGATAAATGGTTCCTTGTGCCAAATAGGTGACATCGGTTATAGCTGTAGCTTCATCATCAAACACTTCTATAAAAGCATTCCCGATGGCTTTTCGTTTTGTTTCAGGATCACTTTCGCCTGCAAGCGCGTCGTAAAATCGCTGCGAGGCATCAACTCCTTTTACATTAAGCCCCATGTCTTTGTATTGGTGCAAGACGTCGGCAAACTCGTTTTTCCGTAGTAAACCGTTATTAACGAATATACAATAGAGGTTCTTTCCAATCGCTTTATGCAATAACACCGCAGCAACTGTAGAATCTACTCCACCGCTCAGCCCGAGTACTACTTTATCATCACCAATTTTGTTCCGTAATTCGGCTACTGTGATATCCACAAAAGCTCCTGGAGTCCATGATTGTTCTACTCCCGCCATGTGGACTAAGAAATTTTCGAGCAATTGCTTTCCGTGGGTGGTGTGGTACACTTCTGGGTGAAACTGGATGGCATAGGTTTCTTCGCCTTCAATTTTGTATGCGGCATTCACCACATCGGCCGTACTCGCTAAGCGCACTCCGTTTTCTGGCAACTCGGCAATGGTATCGCTATGGCTCATCCAAACTTGTGTATCTTCAGGGATACTTTGGAAAAGCGGCTCGTTATCTTTAATCATCGATAGTTTGGCCCGACCGTATTCACGAATGTTAGATGGGGCTACACTCCCGCCGTTAAAATGTGCCAGATATTGTGCTCCGTAGCAAACGCCCAATAATGGCAATTTTCCTTTTATAGCTGAAAGGTCTGGATGTGCGGCATCTTCGGCACGAACCGAAAGCGGACTCCCAGAAAGGATTACTGCCTTAAAGGTGGAAAGATCTGATGGAACATTGTGGTAGGGGTGAATTTCGCAGTAGATGTTTAATTCTCTCACACGTCTAGCGATAAGCTGTGTGTACTGCGACCCGAAATCTAGGATGAGAACATTGTTTTGCATCCGCAAAAATACTTCATTTTTTTAGTTAGCCATATTTGAAAGATGAAAATTTTATACGAATTGTAGCTATTCAGAAAGCATTAACATCTCCCGTTAAACTAATGCCAATGCGCACAATTTAAGCATCTAAGCCTTTAAAAAAGATTAATTTTAAGGTAATATGATAGATCAAGATCTTGTAACATTACTCTGTAAAAACTTAGAAGACGAACTTCCCATCAATCAGCCCCTAGCTGAGGGAGGCATGTTGCATATGGACAAAATGCTGCCCTACATTTGTGTCTATCGATACAAAAAGCCTGACCTGTATTTTTCTGGCCTTTTGAAAACACAGGCATCTTATCTCATCGTAAAAGATACCGAACCTGTTTCAGAATTATTAGAATGTATTGCCACGCAAGTTTCAAAAAAATTAAATTCATTCTTAATCCTAGAAATGTGGCCGGTACGGAAAGACCATGGTGCCGAATTTGAAATCTCTTGTCCCAAAGGAAAAGCTCCCGCTACCATAAAATCGCTAAAAAACGGTATCGATGAAATGCGATTGATTTATCCTGAAGTTTCAGCCGTGGTATCAGACACCCATGATCGTCATCCCGACCGCTTAGAACCCCTATTAAATTTACCACAAACAAAAAAATCTGGCAGTTTACTCATTGGCTTGGCGGTACCGACAATTTACCAACGCCCAGAAGAAAACCAAATTTTTTCAATTTTCTACAGAAAGTTCGCAACGCAGCTTTCAGAAATCATTAAAAGAGCTGTGTACGAGTTTATCCGTGTACAGACGTCGAATCCCTTTCACCACTATTTAATGTTAGGGAAAACCAATTTAGACAGAATTACAATGGAGGCAGATTCGGTACTAGCCGAAATCAGTGAAGGCATGTCATTCCTGATGCGAACAACCCCTGTAAATAGTACGCAAGAGTGGGAAAAGTTCAAAAAATCTAACTTTTCTAAAACTCCTTCGTTCAATTACCGTTTGGTGGCACTCGATCCAGAGCAGCAAAAACGGAAATTATATGATATTCCGCTAGAAAAAGTAGACGATCCAACACTAGCATATATCTTGAGAGATAAACGATTGGAAATTGAAAAGCAACTTACCATGCTAGAAGAACGCGGTACAGATAGTTTTCGGTTTATAGGCGAAAGTTTATATGGTGCTATTGAAGAAGAAGTATTAAACGGTGCCAACGAAATATTAGAAGCATTTCCTAAAGGAGAAAACGTAGCTTCCCAAAAAAAATTTAATTGTCATGATTTTGCCAAACACGCGCAAGAAGAAGTGAACCATTACCAGGAGCTGTTCCCAAATTTGGAACTTTCCGTAGAAATTAGAAGCGATGTAGCGGGAATTATGGTTTCGGAGACCACCTTGCTTATCAGCGACCAGTTATCTATGGATGCTAAACGTTGCGATGCGTTGATTCAACATGAAGTAGGAACCCATATTCTCACCTATTGTAACGGTAAAAGCCAGCCATTAAAGCAAATGTATGCTGGGTTTGCTGGTTACGACCAATTACAGGAAGGACTTGCAGTACTCGCAGAGTATTTAGTAAACGGCCTTACGATAAATAGACTCCGATTGTTGGCAGGAAGGGTAATCGCTGCCCATAGTTTGAGTATGGGTGCTTCGTTTGTTGAAACATTCTCTTTACTACACCACAACCATAATTTTCCAGATCGAACTGCCTATTATATCACCATGCGTATTTATAGGGGTGGCGGACTTACAAAAGATGCGGTGTATTTGGCTGGATTGATGAATGTATTGGCGTATCTAAAAAATGATGGAAACATAGAAACCCTTTTTGCTGGAAAATTCAACACAAATCACGTGGCACTTATTGAAGAATTGATTCACAGAAATGTACTTAAAAAACCTGTACTTCCTCGCTTTCTCGAGCGCGAGGCTGTTCAGGAACGAATGAAAAAATTACGCGCGGGAATAACACTCACCGAACTTTTAAACTAACTCACATGAAAATAGCCTTTATCATAAATAGCCATGAGACCGAACAAGTAAAATATACCACTCCTACCATTGGCTATGCGGCCTACAAAAGAGGACATGACGTATTTTACATCGGTGTAGGTGAATTGGGATATGCCAGCGACGGTAACTTAATCGCCATGGGAAAAACCATTACCGATCGTAAATTTAAGAGTCAAGAAACCTATTTTAAGGCAGTGCAGGAACAAGAATTACAACAAGTTTCTTCTGAAGATTTAGACGTTCTATTTCTTCGGAATGATCCTAGTGATGAAATTGGCGAACGCGAGTGGGCACAAAACGCTGCCTTTATATTTGGTGAGATAGCTGTGAAAAATGGGGTACTCACCCTGAATCACCCTCCCAGCCTCGCAAGCGCGGTAAACAAAATGTATTTTCAGCATTTTCCAGAAATTCTACGACCTGAAACCATCATTACCCGCAATGAAGAAGAGATACGTGATTTCTTCAAAAAACAAAAAAATAAAATGATCTTAAAGCCGCTAAAGGGCTCTGGTGGTACGAATGTTTTTATGATGGACAAGAAAAACGAACACAACTTGAGCCAAACCATAGAGGCCATCTGCAGAGATGGGTATGTAATTGCGCAAGAATACCTGCCGGCAGCCACAAAAGGAGATACACGACTTATACTAATGAATGGTGATCCTTTAAAAGTAGATGGTGAATATGCTGTGATACAACGGGTAAATGCCGAAGGAGATATCCGCAGCAATATCCACGCTGGAGGAAAACCAGACAAAGTAAAAGTAACCGATAAAATGCTTGAACTCGCCGAAGTGGTGCGCCCAAAATTGGTACAAGATGGCATGTTCTTGGTGGGTATTGACATAGTTGGGGATAAACTCATGGAAATAAACGTGTTTAGCCCTGGCGGACTCAACATGATGAGCCGCGCTTATGAGGCCGACTTCGCTACGGCCGTTGTTCAGTCTATCGAAAGAAAAGTGGCGTACCAAAAAACCTATGGCGGCACCTTAGAAAATAAAATGTTGGCAACCTTATAACTAAAATTAAAATGGCTTTTATAGATTATTACAAAATATTGGGCCTTGATAAAAATGCAACCGATAAAGAAATCAAGAAGGCCTATCGGAAATTAGCCCGTAAGTACCATCCTGATGTAAACCCGAATGATGCCGAAGCAGAACGGAAATTTAAACAGGTAAACGAAGCTAACGAAGTGCTTAGTAATCCTGAAAACCGAAAAAAGTACGATCAGTATGGCAAAGACTGGAAACATGCAGATGATATAGAAAAAGCAAAACAACAGCAGCAATACCAAAACACGAGATCTAGCGGGTTTGAAGGATTTGGCGGAGACGCTGGTGAGTATTCCGATTTTTTTGAATCGATGTTTGGAAGTAGCCGAAGATCTGGTCGAGGTTTTGGACAAAATGTCCAATTTAAGGGGCAAGATTTAAATGCTTCATTACAGATAAACCTCACCGATGTGTATACTTCACAAAAACAAACCCTGACGGTGAACGGAAAAAACATTCGCTTGACCATTCCCGCAGGTGTAGAAGACGGTCAGACCATCAAAATTAAGGGATATGGCGGTGAAGGTGTTGGAGGTGGTCCGAAAGGTGATTTGTATATCAATTTTAAAATAAACAACAACACAAAGTTCAAGAGGGTTAAAAACGATCTCTACAATACGATTACGATTCCGCTTCACAAAGCGGTTTTGGGAGGAGAAATTACGGTAGACACTTTTGACGGAAAAGCAAAATTAAAGATAAAGCCGGGCACCCAAAACAACACCAAAATTAAGCTGAAGGGAAAAGGGTTTACCAAATACAAAAAGGATGGCACGTATGGAGATTTAATCATAACCTATAACATAGAAATTCCAACCCAACTTTCAGAAAGGGAAAAAGAATTATTTCAAGAACTCGCTAAATTACAATCCTAATGGAAAATACAACGCACATAACAGTAACCCACTTATGCAAGCAGTATGAAGTTACGGAAGAATTGTTCACTAAGTTTCATGACACCGGGCTCATTCAAATCACGGTTCAGGAAACCGAACCTTGCATAGCGATTACAAGCATTCATAAAGTTGAGAAAATGATACGACTGCATAAAGATCTAAAGATAAATCCTGAAGGAATCGACATCATTCTGAACCTGCTGGATCGAATAGACAACCTCTCGAGTGAGGTGTCTGTACTGCAACAAAAGTTGCACATTTATAGCGAAGATTAATTTCCTAAAGTGTCACGATGGTAAATTCTGGCTGTAGTGGGTTTAATTTTCTCTTCAGTTCATTTAATAGAGTATTACCATACACCACATAATATTCTGAAAAATTGGTGTTTCGTTCCTGTAAGCTTTGCTTCGGAAAGAGCGCATCTTGTAAGTCGGTGAGTCGTTCTAATTGATCTGCCAGTTTTCGTTTTTGTGCTTTCAACAATCGCTTTTCAAGATGGTCCAGTCCGTTCAATTGTTTCTTTTCTTGGGCGGCAACCGCCCCTATAAAAGATGCGTCTGTTTTTTCGGCGATGACGTACAGCTCTTTAAATTGCTGTTGCAGGTGTGCCCGTTGGGTTGAGAAATCGATTGCAATTTCAGATAGCTCATGGGTATGTTCTGTTTTTAAATCTGTTTGCTTCTGAAAAAGTTGCGAAACAGATACTCCCAATTTTTGAAGTTTTTCTAAGCTTTTTTGCGACACCAATAATGCTGAATTCCGCAGTAATAACATAGGAAAAGGAACTGCAACCGATTCAAAATAATCCTTCAACTGAAACCAGTAGGCCAATTCTCCCCCGCCTCCAACATAGCACAAATTGGGCAAAATCACTTCTTGGTATAACGGTCTTAGCAAAGCATTGGGTGAAAAGCGCTCAGGGTGCTCTTGTAATTCGCGTAGCAATGCGTCTTTCGTAAATTCAATTTTAGTCTCATTTACATAAAAACTTCCTGCTACCTCCACAATTCGTTCACGAACTCCTTCGGCTAGATAAAACAAATTGATTTCGCGCGGGTGTACTTGTTCAGCATAACCAAAATCTACTAACCGATTGGTAGATTCGGTAACTTTTTTATAGGATTGCTGCTGTGTCAATTCTTTTTCAGCATACGGAATAAAAGCTTTTTTCAGCACCGCATCATTTCCGTCAACAATTACCAATCCGTGTTCCTTAAACAACTCATTTCCCAAAAAACGCGTGGCGTCTGCTAAATTATCGTGATTGAGATATGCTTCGGTAAAGAGTTGATGCAGGTGTTTTCCGTGTTCGCTTTCGCCAAAAATAGGCGCCAGTTGTTCTGCAACTTCCTGTAACCCTTCCGTAGAAAATTCGCCCACTGCACCTCCGCTAGGACGGTTCCACGTTATTTTTTTTCCTTGATAATTAAAGTAATTAATCTCATCAAAATCATGATCTTCTGTCGCCATCCAATACACAGGGACAAAATCATACATTGGATATTTTTCTTTTAATGCTTCGGAAAGGTTAATGACCGAGAAAATTTTATATAAAAAGTAGAGCGGTCCCGTAAAAAGGTTCAGTTGGTGCCCGGTGGTGATGGTAAAGGTGTTTTCTTCAGAAAGGAGCTCAATGTTTTGTTGGGTTGCTTCGGAAATTTTAAACGATTTGTACTGCGTCTTTAATTGCTCCACCAAAGCGTTTCTAGATTCACTTGTAAACGTTTCTTTCTTGGCTTCTATTTGCCGTTTGAAATTCTCAAGTTTCGGAAACCTTCCGTAGAAATCAGTTAGCGCAGCATCTTCAGCTAGATAATCGCATATCAATTTTGAAAAATATCCAGTTTCTTCGTACGAAATGGTGTTAGTGGTCATAAAATTTCAGAAGGTTTGTCCAAAAATAAGGGATAATTCAGACTTCAGGATTCACCGTACCTTTTTTGGGAAAAATTTAAGTCGGTTAAATAACTGCTTCGGTACTGAAAAGGTCACTGAGTGCCGCGAAGCGGTGTATCGAAGTGACCGCAACATGATATTTTTAATAAAATTCTGAAATGGAAATTTTACAAACTGGAATTTCATGTATCTTTAGCCTTCAATCAAAAAACTCTCAAAATGCTGAAGCATATTTCCTATTTCTTCCTATTTATCTGCGTTACCCTTACCGCACAAGTACAATCGCCTGCCGAATTTCTTGGCTACGAACTAGGCACCCAATTCTCTCGCCATGCTGATGTAGTTCGCTATTTTGAGCATGTGGCGGCCAACAGCAATATGGTAACGTACGATACCTACGGAAAAACAAACGAGCGCAGACCGCTTACCTACGCAGTGGTTTCGTCACCTCAAAATATAGGAAACATCGACCAGATTAGAAGAGACAACCTTAAAAATATTGGTTTGGAAAACGGAAGTGCGAGTCCGCAAACCGCCATTGTATGGTTGAGTTACAACGTACACGGAAATGAGGCCTCCAGCACAGAAGCGGCTATGGGTACGCTTTACCAGCTTATTACCGAAAAACAAGACTGGCTTCAAAATACGGTGGTCATCATTGACCCTTGTGTAAATCCTGATGGGCGCGATAGATATGCCAATTGGTATAATCAGGTAAAAGATAATCCTTACAACCCTAAACAAGTAGCCGTAGAGCATAACGAACCTTGGCCGGGTGGGAGACCTAACCATTATTTATTCGATTTAAATCGTGATTGGGCATGGGCGACTCAAGTAGAAACCCAGCAACGCTTAAAAATATACAATCAGTGGATGCCACATATTCATGTCGATTTCCATGAGCAGGGGATTAATGAGCCTTACTATTTTGCACCTGCGGCAGAACCATATCATGAAATTATCACCCCTTTTCAGCGCGATTTCCAAACGCAAATAGGGAAAAACCATGCACGTTATTTCGACCAAGAAGGTTGGCTATTCTTTACCCGTGAACGATTCGACTTGCTATACCCAAGTTACGGGGACACCTACCCTACTTTTATGGGAGCCATTGGGATGACGTATGAGCAAGCGGGACACGGTCGTGCGGGCTTAGGTATTAATACAGATGAAGGGTACGAACTCACCTTGGTAGATCGTGTGGCACATCATACAACCACCGGTCTTTCTACAGTTGAAATGGGAAGCAATAATGCAGCGAAGCTAAATACCGAGTTTAAGAAATTCTTCCAAAATGACAACCTGAAATACAAAAGTTATGTGGTAAAAGGTCACCCAGACAAAATTGATGCGCTTACAAAGTTACTACAGAAACACGATATTAAATACGGAATAAAAAGCAACGGAACGGTAAGCGGATATAGTTACAGCACCAACGCACAAGGCACCATGAACGCTGCCAATGCTTTGGTTGTAAATACCAATCAGCCAAAAGGTAAAATGGTTCAAGTACTTTTTGAGCCCGATGCTGCACTTGAAGAACCGCTTACGTATGACATTACTGCTTGGAGCATTCCGCATGCATACGGACTTGAGGCTGTGGCGAGCACGAGTTTGGTGACAGCCGACAAAGAGCTACCTACCTACAATGTAAATAATGTTGCCTCACAAAACGCAGCAGGATACATCAGCGAGTGGAATAGTTTGTACGACGCCCAGTTTTTAGCCGAATTATTAAAAGAAGACATTCGTGTTCGTTTTTCTGAAAAAGACCTGAAGTTTGGCGGAAGGGATTTTGCAAAAGGCAGCTTGGTAATTACCAAAAGTGACAATCGGATGAATGCCGATTTCAATAAAAAAGTAGTAGAAATAGCCAACAAACACAACCGTCAATTATATGGATCAGGAACCAGTTTTGGAGATACCAGAACAGATTTTGGATCGCCAGACGTAAAACTAATCAACAACCAGCGTATCGCAATGTTGCGCGGTGAAGGCACTTCATCTTTAAACTACGGTGCACTTTGGCATTTCTTTGAAGCACAACTAAACTATCCCGTGACCTCCATAGATACAGGAGATTTTAGACCCACCATGTTAAATAATTTTGATGTGCTCATATTACCTAGCGGTTGGTATAGCAGCTTGGGTAGCGATTCAGTAATGGACGATGTGAAAGCATGGGTTCGCAGGGGCGGAAAGATTATTGCAATAGGCGGAGCGACCAATTTATTTGCTGGAAAAGACGGTTTCGACTTAAAAAAGAATACGGCCGATGATGATAAAAAAGAAGATAGCACCAGTACAGGAAACCTCACGCCTTATGACCAGCGTGAACGCGAAAGTGTAAAGAACTTTATAACAGGAAGTATTTACAAAATTAAGATTGACCCGAGCCACCCAATGGCTTTTGGCTACGGAGATTCTTATTACAGCCTAAAATTAGGAAGCACCTCTTACTCATTTTTAGAAAACGGATACAATGTAGGCTATATCGAAGACCCAACAAGTGTTTCCGGGTTTTCTGGAGATGATGCAAAGGCAAAACTCAAAAATTCGATGGTATTTGGTGAAGCCAGAATGGGAAGCGGAAGTATTATCTATATGGTAGACGATGTGTTGTTCCGAAGCTTTTGGGAAAACGGAAAACTGTTTCTTGTAAACTCTATTTTTTTTGTGAACAATAATAAATTTACGCTGTAGCGATCCGTTGTTTTTTGATAACTGGATTAATCAACTCAACATTTTTTAAAGACTTACTCAGTCGCATACAATTCAGGTACTAATTTTAGTTGCTGGAAATCGAAAAATCGACCCCCTTCTGGTATGTTGTCACAATTAACGATAAAAATAATGTAAAACACACCGTCGTGTTCGAAGGTGTGAATGATTCGGGTATCTAAATGCAATGCCGCCTCCCGTGTTTCTTTGGCTTTTAGAGAATTAAACAACTCTACAGGTTTACGTTGCCCGACTTTTTTCTGGGTGATGATATAACCCGTTCCAAGTCCTATGGAGTCTATTACCCGAACATCAATTCCTGGTGCTTCGAAGAAAGAATAATTCTTTTTCCACCTGTTGCCAGTAGCCGAACTATTTTTAAACTCGACAGTTTTTCTATAATCCAAAGACAGGGTGTTTCGTTCATAATTCAACTGATTGAAAAATGCAGACTGAATATCTGGAATCCTCCCAAAAGGCTCTGTGAAAGTAGTGTCGTAAGTATTAAATATTTGAAGATCGCTTCCCCGTACTTTATAGGTATAGTCTTTATCTTTAATCGCATGCTTTGCATCAGAAACCGACTTCCCCAACACTATTTTTTTTGTGTCTTTTAATACCTCTTTACCGTTCATAAGCAGCGTAGGACGAATTAACTTCATGGTGTTTATATCGAGGCCCACCCATTCAGATTGAGGCGGATTCGTACTATATTCTGCTTTGTAATCGAGTTTCAAAAAACCAAAAAAAGCCAACCCCAATTCTAACACAAAGGCCGTATACAAGCCATACCTTATTTTTTTATCGACCGAAATCTTTCCTGCCATGGCTAGCAGCGCAAAAATAAAAGTGATAACAAACAAAACCACAACTACGTAAAACAATACCTCAAAATGTTCTGGGTCCATAATTTTCGTTTTTAAATGTTTTATTCCATTATTCCTTGATAGCCTTCATTTGTTTGTATCACAGATTTATTGAAGTTAAATGTAATAGCTGCACCTTTTTCTTCAGTTTCTAAGGAAATATGCAATACTATTGAATGAATAACCACCTCAACACCCTTTATACTGTATTTTGTAGGTTGCATATCACTTTTGAACACTACATATCGCTCTTGCATTTCACTAAATAATGTAATGGCCAACATACTTCCATTAATACCCACCAACTGCGCTTTCCCCTCAGAAATTTTTGGATCCCAGTAATAGGAAAATGTACACCTTGCATCTGGTATTTCCAGTCGGGCACCCTCCAATAACATAGTTAACAGTAGGGTAAACGAAGATTTCGTGCTTATTGAAGGTTCCATGGTTAGCGGGGAGAATTAAAAAACCAAGGTAAGTTGTTCATTATCAATCAACAATAAGTATAAATACGTAAATTATCATACACCTATATTTCAAAACAAATCGTAAACCGCTCCAATTTTGTATTTTTATGTACTAACATTAAAAATATGTATCGGTATCTTACAATCTTCTCCTTGCTTCTTTTTATTGGATGCACAGACACAAAAAAACAACCTATTACCAATTCGGCTCAATGGAACCAGCCCTACCAAGCTATCTCTAAATTGGGAGACACCCTGTACAGCACTACGCCATCTGAGAAATCACTAGAACGGTACAGCATCAAGAAAAAAGCATTTGATGAAAACCCAGACCTAGAAAACACCATTTGGCACGGCCGTTTTACAGCTTATACGGGTGATTATCGGGAGGCAATTGATATTTATACCAATGCCCTCGAAAAATTCCCCAACGAATCACGACTGCTTCGCCATCGCGGACATCGATACATTAGCGTGCGCGAATTTGATAAGGCAATAGCAGATCTCGAACAAGCGGCACAACTCATAAAAGGAAAAGAAAACAAAGTAGAAGAAGACGGCATGCCCAACGCTCAAGGCATCCCGGTAAGCACCATGCATGGCAATATTTATTATCATTTGGGACTCGCCCATTATTTAGCGGGCAACGATCGTGAAGCCATCAATGCCTATGAAAAATGCCTAGCCACTTCGCCAAGTCCCGACAATGTGGTTTCTGCAGTACATTGGTTATACACTATTAATTGCCTAATGGGGAACACCGAAAAAGCGAACACCTATTTACAACAAATTGACCCAAGCATGTCTGTCATCGAAAATGAAGCATATTTAAAAGCGTGTTTGTTGTACAAGGGATTACTACAAGCAGAAGAACTGCTGGAAAAATCTGAAGATTCACCCTCCAACAGTGCGTTGGCATACGGAGTGGCCAATTATTTGCTTTGTCAAGGCGACACAGATGCTGCCCATACCATTTTTAAAGACATCGTTTCTGGTACAGATTGGGCTTCATTTGGGTACATTGCTGCCGAAGTAGACCTGGCTACCAAATTCTAAATCGGTATTCTCCAACTTACATGTCAGTTTTTATTTTTTTCGGCAATCCATTTACTGAGGTATTTTGTAGCCTGTAACGATTGGTGCTGCAGTATCTGACCCATAAAATGTTTGATGCGATGGGTTTCGAGTGTCGCTAGTAACTGAGAAATCGTATGTGCAAACACTGTTGAAAAATCTTCTTTTTTAAAACGCGCTTCCAAAATTGAGAATCCGCTGTTTTGTGCCAGCTGCCACTCGGTTTTATTTTGATATAATTGAACCGATGCAGCAACAAACGTATCCCAATGGTCTGACACACTACCCGGTGCTTCGGTTTCGCCAAACATACCCTCTGCTCCTACGGGCGTAGTAACCGTTGGCAACCCGTAACGCATCGCATCCAGAATTTTACCTTTTAATCCAGCCCCAAAAGGCAGTGGTGCCAATTGTATTTTCGATTTTTGCATTACTTCGGAAATAGTAGGGGCCCAACCCATGATTAGAAAACCAGTATTCGGGCTGTGCATTTCTTGTATGTGCTGGGGTGCATACGCGCCGTAAATGTGTAATTCGGCTTGCGGAAGGTGTTGTCGTATCGCGGGCCATATTTTTTGTTTTAGCAGTACAACAGCAGCCACATTGGGCGCATGCTTCAAATTTCCTACCGCCACAAAATGATCGCGTACTTCAAATGAAGGCCGGTTCTCTTTTTCAGTAAAAGCTTCCGAAGCAACCAAAAACGGTAGATACCATAACATTGTTTTTGGTATTTGAAACGTTTCAGTGAGTAGGTTAAATTCTACTTCAGAAATAAGCAAACTTAAATCGCACCGCCAGATACTGGCCAGTTCACGTTTGGCAGTTTCAGTAAAGAGATTTACTTCATTCATCGAGACTCCCTTCTTAAAAGCCTCTTCTCGTGCTTTTCGAAGAAAATGTAAGTCTTCTGTGTCTAGAATGCGCAGTGCATTGGGGCATGTTTCAGCTACACGCCAACCAAACTGCTCTTCGGTCACAAACCGATCAAACAGCACTATTTCGGGTTGCAACTGTTCTAAAAAAGCGTTAAAGGAGTTACTGTTCAGCTCAATAGAAACCACCGAAATTCGCATCCTTGAAAGATCTGTGCTATACTCAGAACTACCGGCAGTACTTGCGAAAGTGATTTCAACATCTTGTGCTTGAAAGAGATCGATGAGTTGTAACATTCTGCTACCTGCTGCTGTAGTATTTGGCTCAGGAAACGTATGGCCGATAATAAGAAGCTTCTTTTTCATCTAAAACAAGATACGGCTAATTGGGAATTATCTGATAGCAGCCAACGGCAATATTAAAGTGCGCTTGCTGATAGTTTTGCTACATTGATATGCTTACTTTTTTCCAATACATCGGTCCACGCTACAAACAACGTATCTCCCACACGCTCTAATTGAGGGAAGCCACTAGCACGCGCTGCCGAAGTTTTTGAAATTACAATGGGGTCTCCAGTGTAACCGTGCACGTCTATTTTCATCAAGTATAGCGCTTCATCCTCACCATCAGGCTGCATCCACATTACCGCAGCTTCTTTTTTAGATAGCATGACGATATCTACACGGCCGGTGGCACTCCCAGAATCGATACGATACGGTCTCGAAAACGTTGCTCCCGCATCTTCAGAAAAAATTACTTTTACATCGCCTTCACCCTTACTTACCGTAAACCAGACTACTGCAAGCGCGTCATCAAAAGCATCAACAGATGGGCCGTTTACAGGACAACCCGCAATTTTCCAATTATCTTCTCCTAACGTAGTTGGCTTGGTCCATGCGCCATTAACATATCTAACGATTGAAATATCCCGTACTTCATCTTCACTCCTATCACGATATACTACAACAGGTCCATTGGTGGTCATAGCCGCACTGGTCTGGCAACAATCGCATACCCGATTGTCTAGTTCGGTACGTTGTGCAATCTCTCCCGTAGCTGGAACCACCGCACTCCGTAATGTCATGGCACCTCCCATTCCGTGGCTTTCATGAGTGTCGTGCTCAGCTCCAGCGGTATTTCTACCATCGAGCCAAGTGATAAAAAAGCTATTGTCTTGGTAAGGCAACATCGACACAAATCCGTGCTCACTTTTGGTGCCATCGTTGTGAAGGATAAAATTTTGTTTTGTAAACACACCCTTGGAATTTGCACCACTTGTTTGTGGAGATGGCAGATTTTTATCGAGCAAATTCAGCATGACGTCATAGGTGTAGGTGCCGTTGGCCGACTTTTGTAAATGGCTGGTCAATATAGAATGATCATTGGCTGCAATAGCGGGGAAATCGGCCCAATTTGTAAACCAATCTGTTCCTTCTGAAATGAGCACGGGCGACTGCCAGTTTCCATTGTTTAAAGCTGAATAGTACAATTGGTCGGTACTATCTTTTCGAGTAACCCAAGAGAGGTACAGTGTATTTCCGTCAGTAAACAGTCGAGGTAGATGGCTGTTTTTTTCTGAAGGATTATCTAGTAAAGTAATTGCTTTGGTTATGGCAAATTCTGAAGCAGTATCAAGGTTTGGTCCGGCCTCGGTATTCTTATCTTCTTTGCAGGATAAAAATAAGGCAATCGTAACAAAAAACAAAGTGTATTTCATAACGACTAAGGTACGAATTTGGAAACAAAACTAGGGTAGAAACACCGTTGTTAAACGTAGATTAAGTTATAAAAGCAGTTCACAAGTTGTGTGATTTCTCTTCGCCAGTATTCGTTAGAAATGACTACACTACAACTTCCGCATAGAGGTCGAAGTCTTCTGCAGCAGTGACTTTCACATCAAAAAACTCTCCGGTGCGCAAGTATCCATCTTCCGCATTAATGAGAACTTCGTTGTCTACATCTGGGCTGTCGTATTCGGTACGTCCTACATAATAACTGCCTTCTTTTCTATCGATAATTACTCGAAAGGTTTGCCCAATTTTCTGTTGGTTCAATTCCCATGAAATTTGGCTCTGTATTTCCATAATTTCATTGGCGCGTTGCATCTTCACTTCTTCTGGCACATCGTCTTCCAAATTATAGGCATGGGTATTTTCTTCATGCGAATAGGTAAAGCATCCCAACCGTTCAAATCGTTGCTCAATCACCCATTGTTTTAGTGTCTGGAAGTCTTCTTCGGTTTCACCAGGGTACCCAACGATGAGCGTGGTACGGATGGCCATTTCTGGAACCGCAGCTCTAAATTCGTCTAACAGTTTCGTAGTTTTCGCCTTGGTGGTACCTCGGCGCATGCTTTTAAGGATAGGATCGGCAATATGCTGCAACGGAATGTCTATATAATTGCACACTTTGGGTTCGTTTTTCATGACTTCAAGAACATCCATCGGGAAACCTGTGGGGAAGGCATAATGCAAGCGAATCCATTCAACGCCTTCTACTTTAGCCAAGTTCTGTAGAAGTTCGGCTAAATTTCTTTTTTTATAGAGATCTAATCCATAATAGGTTAAATCTTGTGCAATCAAGATGAGTTCTTTCACACCGTTGGCGGCAAGCTTCTCTGCTTCGGTTACCAAATCTTCGATAGGCGTACTACGGTGTTTCCCACGCATAATGGGGATCGCACAAAACGAGCACGGTCTGTCACAGCCTTCAGCAATCTTTAAGTAGGCGTAGTTTTTTGGAGTGGTTGTAAGTCGCTCGCCAATGAGTTCGTGTTTGTAATCTGCCCCTAAGGCTTTCAACAATCCTGGTAATTCTGTGGTTCCGAAGTACTGGTCTACATTCGGAATTTCCTTCTGAAGGTCTGGTTTGTATCGTTCAGACAGGCAGCCCGTCACAAATACTTTGTCTACAATGCCTTCTTCCTTTTTTTGAACGTATTCCAAAATCGTGTTGACACTTTCTTCTTTGGCGTTTGCTATAAATCCGCAGGTATTAATCACCACCACATTCCCCTCTTCTTCGTGTACTACTTCTTTGTTATTGGCACGCAATTGCCCCATGAGCACCTCACTATCGTATACATTCTTTGAGCAGCCTAAGGTGACTACATTTATCTTATTCTTTTTAAGGGTTTTTGTGCGCATAATTTATAGTACTGGGTACAAAATGTTAAGTGCAATTGGCGAATCGCCAAAGCGGGTGCAAAGGTACTGTAAATCAATTAAACTAATGGGCAAGAGACTCGTTATTGTCTTTTGTAATAAATTTCGAGAATAGAAGCCAAAGACTCTTCACCATTATTTACTTTGTGGATGGTGTTTTTGGTATCAGCAGAAAGCAGCACTTCAAGGGGTTGGTCTAAGGTGGGTATCTTCGGAAAGACAGCAGCAATCTTTTTATCCCACACACTATGGTAATTTTTCAGGTCGTCTGGATATACTGTCTTTCGTTTGGTTCCTTCTTCTGAAGCACGGAAAGGAGTATCAACGTTTAGATAACCGTAATCGTCTGTAAGCTGTTCCCCGGGTTGGATATCGCGAATGGCTATCTCAAAATCGTATGCGGTAGAAAGACAATTCGATTTAAAACTATGGTTTACAAAGCGCCCATGATCCCAGCAAAGCACGTAATTTCCTTTGCTATTTCGATACGAATAAGTGTCTAGAATATTTTGGTACAAAGGGTCGAATTGTTGAAATTTCTGTAGGGTAAATTCACGATCTAACGCGTCTAACACCCATGTAATGGTTCCTGCGGGTATAAATTGGGTAGCTACGACACCGTGGCCAATTTCGTCATTGATAAAGCGTAATTCGGTATGTGGGTGTATCATGTTATTTTTAAGTAAATCTACTTAAAAAAGCTGTCCACAAACTCAAACTTATTAAATACTTGAAGATCTTCTACGCCTTCTCCTACACCAATGTATTTTACTGGAATTTGGAATTGGTCGCTAATGCCAATTACAACCCCACCTTTGGCAGTACCATCTAATTTGGTAACGGCTAAGCTTGTCACTTCTGTGGCGGCCGTGAATTGTTTGGCTTGTTCAAATGCATTTTGCCCGGTAGAGCCATCTAAGACCAACAATACATCATGGGGAGCATCACCCACTACTTTTTGCATCACGCGCTTCACTTTGGTAAGCTCGTTCATGAGGTTTACTTTATTGTGCAAACGACCCGCTGTGTCGATGATCACCACGTCGGCATTTTGGTTTACCGCACTCTGTAATGTATCGAAAGCAACACTGGCAGGGTCACTACCCATACTCTGTTTTACGATAGGCACACCTGTTCTGTCTGCCCAAACCTGCAATTGATCGATAGCCGCAGCACGAAAAGTATCTGCCGCACCCAATACTACATTTTTTCCAGCTTTTTTAAATTGGTAGGCCAACTTTCCGATGGTGGTTGTTTTACCCACACCATTCACCCCCACGACCATGATCACATGTGGTTTGGTACCAGCAGGCACTTCAAAATCTGTTGCGTTGCCTGCATCGATTTCGCTAAGTAATCCAGCAATTTCTTCGCGAAGTATCTGGTTTAGCTCGTCTGTACCGAGGTATTTATCTTTAGAGACCCGCTCTTCGATACGATCGATAATTTTTAGTGTAGTAGCAACTCCTACATCACTAGAAACCAAGACTTCTTCGAGGTTATCGAGTACATCATCGTCTACCTTACTTTTTCCAGCAACCGCTTTGGAAAGTTTATCGAAAAAGGTGGTTTTAGATTTCTCCAGACCTTTGTCTAGGGTTTCCTTTTTTTCTTTGTTGAATATTTTCTTAAAAAAGCTCATTGTTCTGTGTATGAGTTTAAGAGTTACCTCTTTTTGAAACTTCCTTATCCCCCTTGATTTGCCTCCGACGAATGAGGCACGAGTGAGCCGAAGGCACTCGGGGATGTTGCGCTAAGGATAGTAGCGGCATCCCCTGATAGTTATCGGGGATACAGCGGATAGCCTGACCACACCAACGGTGTGGGAGCGCCCAATACCCTATAAAAATACGAAAAGCCACCTTTGAAAAAAAGTGGCTTCCCTAAATATTTTACGAGTAGGTTATTGCTTGTTTAACCAATCGTTTACTTGATCTGGAGCCATGATAGACTCTACGAACATGTAAGCGCCAGTTTTTTCAGACTTCACCATCTTGATGGCTTTGGTTAAACGCTTTGATCCTGTTTGTAACGATGCTACTGATTTCTTTGCCATGATAAACTTGTTTATCTTCCGTAAAACCTACGGAACTAATTATTTAATCTCTTTATGAACCGTCATTTTTTTAAGGATAGGGTTGAATTTCTTCAACTCCATACGGTCCGGAGTATTTTTTTTGTTCTTAGTCGTGATATAGCGAGAAGTTCCTGCCATACCGCTGTCTTTATGCTCGGTACATTCTAAAATTACCTGAACTCTGTTTCCTTTTTTAGCCATTTCTTCGTGCTTTTATAATGGAATTACTTGTTCAAGAACCCTTTTTCGCGGGCTTCTTTTACTACAGCGTAGATTCCTTTTTTGTTGATGTCTTTTAATACAGAAGTGCAAACCTTCAGGGTTAACCACTGGTCTTCTTCTGGGATGTAGAAACGTTTTTTAACGAGGTTCACGTTAAATTTACGCTTTGTCTTGTTCATCGCGTGGGACACGTTGTTCCCTACCATTGCTCTTTTGCCCGTAAGCTCACAAACTCTTGACATTACTGTATTGTTTATTTAGTTATTTTAAAACAGGGTGCAAATTTAAATAAATTAATCGGTTTGAACAACAAAAGGAATTTAGTTTTTCGAAATTTCTTTTAGGAGCATTTCAAAAGCTTTGTTGGTTGCTTTGGCAATTACCCGTTCTCGTAGTTTACCAAAACTGAAACGTTCTGAAACAACCCCCGCTGGTGTGGCGATTGCAATGTACACAGTACCCACCTCATCGGTTGCATCTCCTTTGGTCGGACCCGCGATCCCCGTAGTTGCCAAGGCATATTCAGAACCAAACAATTTTGTGCAATGTTCTGCCATAGACGCTGCTACTTCGCCACTCACCACTGTATGTTCTGCAATGATATTGGCTGGAACTCCTAAAATATTCGTTTTCTGTTGGGTTTCGTAGGGAACGATACCGCCCTTAAAATAGGCTGAAGCACCGGGAATTGCAGTTATTTCTTGGGCTATTGCACCACCTGTGCAGCTTTCGGCTACACTTAAAGAAGCTTCTTTTTTTTGTAAAATATTGGCAATACGCTCTTGGATGGTAGCTTCATCTTCATACCCCACGGCAATATCTTGCAACAAATTGTATAAGGCATCCATTTGTTGGTTCACGGCGTTCTTGATTCCTAACTCGTCTGTACCCGTAGCCGAAAGTCTTAATCGTACCCGCCCCAATGAGGGCAGATAGGCAAATTTGATTTCTTCAGGTAAGTTTGCTTCCCAAGACTTTATATGTTCTTGTATTTCGCTTTCACCCCTGCCATAGGTAAGTAGGGTTTTGTGGTAGATATGTGGCCTGTTGTATTTTTTGGTGATTCTTGGTATTACCTCATGGGTAAGCAAGTATTTCATTTCATACGGAACCCCGGGCATAGAGACAAAAACAGTGTCGTCTTTTTCCATCCACATTCCGGGTGCAGTACCGTGGTTATTATTTAATATCGTAGCCGAAGATGGCACCATGGCTTGCGACAGGTTACTGGGCAATGGTTCGCGGCCAATGTATGTTTTAAAAATTTGTTTGATATTGGTTAACACTTGTTGATTCTCGACAAGAGTATCTCCAAGAAATTCACAAAAAGTCTCTTTGGTGATATCGTCTTTCGTAGGTCCGAGTCCGCCAGTGACCAACACCAGATCTACCCTGTCCTTGGCTTCGTTTAGGGCATTGAGAATGTGTTCTCTGTCATCTTGTATTGAAGTGATCTGAAAGACCTTTACCCCAATACTATTAAGTTGTTTGCTAATAAAGGCCGAGTTGGTATCTACGATCTGACCGATCAAGATTTCATCGCCTATGGTAATGATTTCGACTAGCATTTAGAGTGAAAAGTCTCTTTTCAGTTCTTCGAACACCGTTTTTACAGTAGAGACTACGCGTTCCATTTGGTCGCTCACCGCATTGGTGCTTTTTGAAGAACGGGTCCAAGATTCGATTTGGGTAATGTCTTTTTCTAAGCCAAGACCGAACATTTCAAAATTGGGCTTCATCTTGTGTGCAAATTGATAGGCCAATTCCTTGTTATTATTTTCTACGGCATCTTCTAGTGCCTGCAGGTCTGGTGGTATTTCTTCTAAAAAAGTCTGGGCTACCACCGTCATGAAATCTTCATCACCCCCAGCGACTTCTGCTAATTTTTCTCTAGAATAGTGTGTATCCATTTACTTCACTTTTATTGAAAAGGCTTGCTCTTCTGCTAAATATCCTGTTAGTGTATCGTTTGGGAAAACTTTACCAACTCCAGCTGGAGTTCCCGTAAAGATAATGTCTCCTATCTTTAATGTAAAATATTTCGAGACATATTCGATTAACGCATCAATTTTCCACAACATTAATTTTGTTGACGCTTGTTGCACAACGCTTCCGTTCTTTTCTAGGCGGAACTCAATATCGTCTACAGAAGGAAACGCTTTTTTTGGAAAAAAATTTCCTATCACAGCTGCACCGTCAAAACCTTTTGCCTTTTCCCACGGCAACCCCTTATCTTTGAGTTGCTTCTGAAGGTCTCTTGCGGTAAAATCGATTCCGAGTCCGATCTCATCGTAATATTTATGTGCAAATTTCTGCTGAATGTGTTTCCCTATCTTTTTTATTTTCACCAATACCTCTACTTCATGATGGATATCGTCTGAAAAATCAGGTATAAAAAACGGTTGTTTCTTTAATAAGATAGCCGTATCGGGTTTCATAAAGATCACCGGATCTGAAGGACGCTCATTCTCCAATTCGGCAATGTGATCTGTGTAATTTCGGCCTATACAGATGAGTTTCATAGGGTGGTTATTGGTTGTTAGTTGTTAGTTGTCGGTTGTCGGTTATGGGTTGTCAGTTATTTTTGCTTCAGGCTGTAGGCTATAAGCGCCACTCACCAGCCCGAACGTACGTTCGGTACGGGCAGGCTACTCATTACTCATTATAGCTTATTATTCAATTTTTGCAGCTTCAATCGTGTAAGTACTTTTTTGGTGTATAGAGGGAAATCTGCATTTAGTAACCAACCAAAATAACCTGGCTCCTTTTCCATAACCTCCGCTACTAATTTACCGCGATGCTTTCCGAAGGAAAAAACCTCCCTGCCCTGCTTGTCATACCCAATATACCCAGCAAAGTCTACGTAGTTTTTGTGTGCACTAAACTGCGACAGAAACTTCGTATCATTTTCGAGGTCGTCATAGCGATCTAACTGCGCTTTTAAAACTTCATAGGTGGCATTCGTATCTGCTGCGGCGCTATGGGCGTCTACCAAATCTTTATCGCAATAAAATTTATAGGCAGCCTCTAGTGTACGTTTTTCCTTTTTGTGGAATATGGTCTGCACATCTACGGCAAGATTTTTCTTTAAATCCAAATCGACTTCTGCCCTTAGCAGCTCTTCAGCTAATAATGGAATATCAAAACGGTTGCTGTTGTACCCTGCCAAGTCGCTATCTTTTAGCAGTTCTTGTACTTTCGGTGCCAATTCTTTAAACGTAGGCTCATTAGCGACCATTTCGTCTGAAATTCCGTGAATAGCAGTCGTTGCTCGCGGAATGGGCACTGTAGGATTTACACGCCAGGTATGGCTCTCTTTATTGCCGTTTGGGAACACTTTTAGGATTGCAATTTCAACAATACGATCGTTTGCTACATTGGTTCCTGTGGTTTCTAGGTCGAAAAAACAGATAGGTCTGTTCAGTTTTAATTCCATTGGTACGATTTGTGCAACAAAGGTACTAATTGTTACTTTTGTGTTATGTTGAAACTGTTACTTTTTATCACCATCTTATTTGCCTCATTGGGAAGTTATGCCCAAGGACTGAAAGTTTTGATTACCGAAAAGAAGCGCGGAAAGCGTATAGTGCTAATGGCCGAAAATAAGACCACCGATACCCTGAACGTGTTTTTAATGGTGAATGCCGAAGGCTACCGTAAAAGTGCCAGTAAGCCCGTGATCAAGAATCTGCCGCCTTTGTCGAATACACCAATGATTACATTGATAGAACTAACGGGACAAGAATCTACTTATACGTATGAATTGATTGTAAACGAAAAAGAACTAGACATCAATATCACCCACGAGAATCAAGTAACCGATATTCAGCAGCACATTAAAGGACGGTTGGTCGTTTTTTCGGCCGATGGTTGTACAAAATGTGAAGCATTGCTTGCCGAACTGGAAGAAGGTCGTGTACCCCATCGATTTTTCAACATTAATGAGCACCCTGTGGTGTATCGGCAGTTTTTAGCGCATATTGAACGAGACCTCACCAATCAAACACAGATAAAATTTCCCGTGATTTGGAACAAAGGGGAAGTGATTTTTGGGTATGACGATTTGGAAGCTATTCTTTCTAAATTGAAACAAGGGTGATTAAAAAAACCGCCTCTTTATTAAAGAAGCGGTCTGTGTTTATTTGTTTCTACGGAAATTTTAAAACTCCCTCTTCATATCCCATGCCTCCAGATAGTCGGCAACGGCTTTTACAAATTGCCCGCCTAATGCGCCGTTCACTACTCTATGGTCGTAACTATGGCTCAAGAACATTTTGTAGCGAATACCGATAAAATCACCATCGGGGGTTTCAATCACGGCAGGTACTTTTCTAATAGCACCTAAGGCCAAAATACCTACCTGCGGCTGGTTGATAATTGGGGTTCCCATGATGCTTCCAAAAGTTCCCACATTGGTTACCGTATAAGTTCCTCCTTGTATTTCATCTGGTTTTAATTGTCCTTCACGTGCACGACTCGCGAGATCGTTCACCGCTTTGCTCATCCCCACTAAATTCAGCTGGTCTGCATTTTTGATAACAGGAACAATTAAGTTACCATCTGGTAAGGCAGCTGCCATACCTAAATTGATATTTTTTCTCTTAATGATGGTATCGCCGTCTACGGCAATATTCATCATTGGGAAGTCTTTTAACGCTTTCGCCACTGCCTCCATAAAGATCGGGGTAAACGTTAGGTTTTCGCCTTCACGTTTCGCAAAGCTGTCTTTTACTTTTTTACGCCAGTTCCAAATATTGGTCACGTCGGCCTCAATAAATGACTGTACGTGTGCAGAAGTTTGGGTACTCGCCACCATGTGGTGCGCAATGAGTTTCCCCATACGTGTCATTTCAATCACTTCATCGCCACCATTCACAGAAACAGGAGTAGCTGCTTTCGCAGTTGCCGGATTCTTAGCTTCAACGGCTGTCTTTGGTGCTGCTTTTTCTTGGGTTGCTTGTGGCGCGGGTTGTGTACCACGGTTCTCAACGTAGTCTAAAATATCATTTTTGGTTACACGGCCATCTTTGCCAGTTCCTGAAATTCCGTCAAGCTCTGCTTGCGAAATACCCTCTTCTTTAGCAATGTTTTTTACCAAAGGAGAGTAAAAACGGTCTTCAGAACTTTCTATAGCAGATTGTGTGGTCTCTTTTGCTGAAATTACCGTTTCTGTTACAGCAGCTACCGTTTTGGGTGCTGGCGCAGTCATTTCGGTTTCAGAAGCTTCAGCGGTATCACTAGCGGAAGCTTCCCCTTCCATTTCTATAATTGCAATGGTTTGCCCCACCTGGATTACATCGTCTACATCAAACAATTTTTCCTTTAGCACTCCATCTACCTCGCTGGGTACCTCACTGTCTACTTTATCGGTAGCAATTTCAAGTACCGCCTCGTCTGCTTCAATAGTGTCTCCCACTTCTTTAAGCCAGTTGGTTAATGTAGCTTCTGCTACACTTTCACCCATTTTAGGTAGTTTCAGTTCAAATGTTGCCATTACAAATAGTTATCTTTTTTACGACTGCAAAATTAATCAAAAAATACAGCTTAACAGATGCATTCTTTTAAAATTGTTGATTCATGATCCATGTAAGTAACCTTGATGATTAGTCGAAAACTACTACTCCACCCTTATCATCGCTTTGGTCGCTACCTATAAGAAAAGAGCAGCCTGGAGGACGAATACGATAGCGGTTGCCTCGCCCTTTGTATTGCCGCATTACTTGAAAAATCTGATTGTAGGGGATGTATTCCGAATCGAATATAAGCAGTGTATCCTGTACGTCACCATTTTGAAACATACTTTTAGAAGAAGATTTTAGTGGAATATCAATTTTTTCTGACAACTGTTTCAGCAGATTGATATTATCGGTGATTACAATTGCCTGTGCCACATTCGCACTGTCACTTTTGCGCCTTCCCACCGATTGTTTTTTTGCCGATTTCGCTAAGGAGACCCCAATTTTCACAGCCATATCGAACAAAACATTCGACTTAAAATGTTTTCTGTAAAAAATTTGCATCGCCCCGTAAAAACGTTGTAGATATGCAGCATCTTTTTGGGTGCTTTCTCCTTTGTAATGCAGCGTTTCGGTAGTGCCCAGATAATAATTCTTGTAGCCCGCTTTCTCAATTTTATACGATAGGTCTATGTCTTCACCATACATAAAATAATCTTCGTCGAATCCGCCTACATCTTTGTAAATACTGCGCTCTAGCAACATAAAAGCCCCTACGAGCACCTGCACTTCACCTTCCTCTTTATCAGAAATATGGTTTGCATAGTATTTTTTAGTAAAACCCAATACTTTTTTTAGAGACACGAAGGGCGTAGGAAGGTTTCGTTTACTTTCTGGCAGAAAATGCCCAGTTCCATCTAATAAATGAATACCCATAGCGCCCAAATTTGTTAGCTTTTCAGCTTTTTGCAAGCACTTTAAAAAGGTATCTTCGGCCACTGCCGTATCTGGATTTAGAATACAAACATATTTTCCCTTGGCAATGGCTACTGCTTGGTTATTCGCCTTGCTAAAACCAACATTTTCTTTATTCTGAATCAATGTTATCTGCGGAAATTTCCGTGTAACCATAGCACAGCTATCGTCTGAAGAAGCATTATCTACCACGATGATTTCAGCATCTAAATTCCCGATAGCACGTTGCACACTTAGGATGCACTGTTCTAAAAAGTACTGTACATTGTAATTCAGAATAACAACAGAAAGCTCCACTGGCTATTGGTTTTTTAACGAAGTTTCAAAAGGAATACGGTGCAATATACTTCTTCCTAAGGTAACCTCATCTGCATACTCCAACTCATCACCCACAGAAATACCCCTTGCAATGGTGGTAGTGGTGACGTCATAGGGTTCCATTTGCTTAAAAATGTAGAAATTCGTGGTGTCTCCTTCCATAGTAGAACTAAGCGCAAAAATGAGTTCTTCTACAGTGCCTTGGGCCACCTTCTCCACCAGCGAACGAATGGTTAACTCTCCCGGCCCAATACCGTCCATAGGTGAAATCTTACCTCCCAACACATGGTAATGCCCTTGGTATTGGCTGGTGTTTTCTATGGCCATCACATCTCTAATATCTTCTACCACGCAAACAATGGCTGCGTTTCGCTTCGGGTTCGCGCAGATCTCACACAATGGGGTATCTGAAATATTATGGCAATTATTACAAAACCGAATTTCCTCCCGCATTTTCTGCAAGCTACCAGCCAAAAGTGCTGTTTGTTGTTCGGGTTGTTTTAAAAGATGTAATACGAGTCGTAATGCCGTACGCTTCCCAATTCCGGGGAGTTGCGACATCTCATTTACGGCGTTTTCTAATAATTTTGAAGAGAATTCCATTGGGGGTGAAGATAAAAAAAATGCTTCAAAAAAGGAGTCCCTAATTTGAAGCATTTCATATGAAATATCGTGTCTTTATCTTTTCAGAAGTTTCTTAGTCGCAGTGCCATTTTCAGCATTAATTCGAACAAAATACACACCACTAGTTAAGGTTGACACATCGAGTGTTGTACTACCTCCCAAATCTATATCTCTTTCAAAAAGCACCAATTTTCCGATAGCATCGTAGATTCGTATTGCTGCCGAAGACGCTAAAACTGAAGCTATTGTAAGGGTGTTTTCTGCAGGATTTGGGTACATGCTAATTCCTTCAGCAAACGTATTGGAACCCGTACCTAAAACAATAGTTGGATCTGCGGTGGGCGAAACCCATAATCCGCGACCATAACTAGCCGCATAAATTTCGTTGCGATCTGTATGAATCTCCAATTCGTTAATGATTACGTTGGGGATGTTGTTGCTAAAAGGTTGCCATTCGTCAAGGCCTGCATCGATATAATAAATTCCATAATCCATACCCACATACAACCCGTCGGCACCGTTGTCATGCCAAACTACGGCTAACGAGCTAAAGTTGGGTAAGTTAAGGCGATAATTTTGCCACGTTTCGCCACCATCTTCTGAAACATACACTTTATTGATTGTGCTAGATGCAACGGCTATTTTGTTCGGCTTTGTGGGATGAATTGCAATTGAGTTGATGCTACCGCCCGGATTTGATGTTTGCGCCCATTGGGTATCACCTCCATCGTCAGTTCGGAATAAAATCCCGCCTCGAGCAGCATACATGATGTTGTTATCTGAAGGCGAAATTTTTAAATGGCTCAGGTCATTTCCAAAATCTTGTGAAATAGAAGTCCAAGAACTTCCTTTATTGGTAGATTTATAAACACGGTCGAAACCTGCGTAGATAACGTCTGTTTCTATAGGATCTTGTTCAAACGGGGAAACCCAATTTCCGGAAGCAGGATTATTTAGACCAGTTAATGAGTTTGCTGCATCGTCTGTTCTATACATACCTCCAAATTGAATCATTCCGTACATCACATCGGGGTCGTCTTTATCTACAAATCCTTCCATTCCATCTGCACCAATCCAATCGGTCCATACATCACTATCTGAGTCGTAAAAAGAACTTCCATTATCTTGGCTTCCACCTGTTACAATAACATTAGATGTTTGTGAAATACCAATCTTGTACCATTGCCGTATACCAATGCCCTCAGTGATATCTTCGTAATAACTAGCCGTAACATTATTAGTGTCTTCCGCCTTAAAAATTCCTCCGTCAGAACCCACAAACAAGGTGCTTCCTTGAAACACTAAAATATCAACATCTGCATGGCAATACCCAATATTCGCGCTGGCTGCAGCATTGGGAATCCAATCTGCGGTACAACTAAAATTAACTCCCGCATCGGTAGAACGCCATGTTAGAATTCCGGCGATATGAACTTCATCTGCATCATTCGGGTTTACGGCAATGTCCATGTCTCTGGGTGCCTGACCTCCCGAATCAAAACCAGCAGTATCGTAGCCAAAATAGTTCCGCCCTGCATGATTTCTTTCAGTAAATGAATTTCCGCTATCGGTAGAAACGTAGAATCCACCAAACGAACCTCCATCAGATTCGGCAACATACACTCTAGTGGCATCATCTTCAGAAACCCCAATCATTTTTGGTCCGCCACCCACTCCTGTAATCGTAGTAAACGTAGTACCTCCATCGGTTGAGACGTGAAATCCTAGACCAGAAGCATACACTGTGTTGGTATCTCCCGGTTTAAATTCTACATCGTATGCATTACCATCTATCCCTAAATTACTCCACGTTACCCCTGCATCAGTAGATCTGAAAATTCCTGCATTCTGAGAACACGCAAACATGATATCGGTATCGTCGGGATTGATCACAATTTTATTGATGAGCGAATTGCTCATATCAGCAATTTGAGTCCAAGTACCTCCTGCGTCAACCGATTTAAAAATAAGTCCGCTGGACGAACCAAAATAATACGTATCGCTATTTGTTGGATCTATAGCAACCGAATATACGGTGAGGTTGGTAAACGTATCGCCCATGGGTGTCCAAGTATCGCCACCATCTGTGGTTCGCCATACGCCGCCTGTATTGGCACCGATGATGATATGGTCGGGATTGGTATTGTCTATAGCGATTCCTGTGACTCGTCCCACACCGGGATTCCAACTTGTTGAACCATTTTTAGCAAAAGGCCCCAATTCTTGCCAATTATCGTTGAGTGGCAACCGTGTAGCGGCAGTTTCATTTAGATATTGGTTATAACGTTGTAGTTCGGCCAGGTTCTCGGTAACGGTTGGCACATACCCAGCTTCGTTTTTTAGACGATTTGCCATGTATTCCCAACGCTTAAATTGTTTATAGCCACTGCCCCTTCCTTTGTCTTTTCCTTCAAAATATGCCTCAGCTTCTTGAACAATTTCATGCACAGGAAAAGTTCCTGCATCAATCATTTCTAAATATTGCTGGGCATTGCTTTGCGCAACAAAACACCCTAGTAGGGCGAGGAGTAGTAATTTCAATTTCATCGTAGCTTTTTTTTATCAATAACACGCTCACGGCGAGTACTTTTCAAAAGTATTAAAAAATAAAATGTCAGTGAACGCAATCTTTGTATTTTTACACGCACTTCTAAGTCGATCACGCTATGCAGCCCTTACACATTTTACTCTTAATAGGCGGATACTTCGGTATTTTGCTCTTGGTTTCTTATTTCACAAATCGAGGCGGCAGCAACGACGACTTTTTTAAGGCTGGTAAACAATCGCCATGGTATTTGGTTGCTTTCGGTATGATTGGAGCTTCGCTAAGTGGTGTCACGTTTATTTCGGTGCCAGGCGCAGTAGAAGCAACCAGTTTCAGCTATTTTCAAGTGGTGCTAGGATATACCGTGGGATATGCAGTGATCGGATTAGTACTATTACCATTGTATTACAGGTTGAACCTGACGTCAATTTACACATATCTCGACGGTCGTTTTGGGAACGCATCTTATAAAACAGGTGCTTCGTTCTTTTTATTGTCGCGCGTAGTTGGGGCAAGTTTTAGGCTGTATTTGGTGGCCATTGTATTGCAAGATCTCGTATTCGATAAAATGCCCTTTTTCGGGCAAGAAGGGGTTCCGTTTTGGGTCACGGTAACCATTACCATCTTACTTATTTGGCTGTATACATTTAAGAGTGGGATTAAAACCATTGTATGGACAGACACTTTGCAAACATTGTTTATGCTCATTGCTTTGGGAGTAGGGATTTATTATGTTTCAGAAGGTCTTGGTATTAGCGGAAGTGGTATTTTAACGACCATTTCAGAAAGCGACCTATCACAAATTTTCTTTTTCGAGGATTATAAAAGTGGGCAGTATTTTATCAAACAATTTATTAGTGGGGCCTTTATTGCTATTGTAATGACTGGTTTAGACCAGGATATGATGCAAAAAAACCTAACCTGTCGCAACCTAAAAGATGCACAAAAAAACATGTTTTGGTTTACATTGGTACTCACCGTAGTGAACATTATCTTTTTAGGATTGGGCTTACTCCTTACACTTTACGCACAGCAGAACGGTATTGACGCAGAAAAAGACAAGTTATTTTCTACCATCGCAGTAGACTCTGGCTTGGGAATAGGTTTGGCAGTATTCTTTTTATTGGGGCTTATCGCCGCAGCGTACAGTAGTGCAGATAGTGCCCTCACATCACTTACCACCTCGTTTAGTATCGACATATTGGATATAGAAAAGAAACATTCAAAAAAGGATCAGGTAAAAATCAGGAAACGTGTACACATTGGCATGTCGCTGCTTCTTATTTTCGTGATCATTTTCTTTAATTATGCCATTGGCGATACCTCAGTGATTTTAAAGCTGTTTACGTTTGCTGGGTATACGTACGGTCCGTTGTTGGGGTTATATGCCTTTGGTCTATTCAGTAATTGGAAAGTAAAAGATAAGTGGGTTCCTTTGGTAGCCATTCTTACCCCATTTGTAGGATACGCCATTAGCTATTTTAGTGAGCTATGGTTCGGATTTGAATTTGGATTTTTTATCCTGATTTTAAACGGACTGCTAACTTACATCGGACTAGTATTGGTTCGTGCCCAACAAAACTAACGTACAAGCAACTTCTACCTGAATATTTTTGTTGCGTAAAAGCTCGTAGAATTCGGGATTTTCGGTACCCGGATTAAAAATAACACGCTGCGGTTGTAACGAAATGATATACTCGTAATATTCTTGTTGTCGCGACGGATTCAAGTACAGAGTTACGGTATCGACATTTTTATAGGGTACTTTTTCGGTGGAAATTTCCACCCCTGCCACTTCGCCCTTGCGCAGGCCAATGGCCACCACGGGGTGATTGTAGGTTACCAATCTATTGATGGCTAAGTTAGAATATCGGTTTGGTTTCAGGCTAGCGCCTAATACAAGTGTCTTTTTCATAACCCAAAGTTCGGCACAATTTCAGTCCAAAAACAGTCCAAAAAACTAAAAGAATGTTAAATAATTTAATTGCTGTAACAATATGAAACCTACTCCGTCTATATAATAGAAATATTTCAAGCTTTTGTTGTGAAAATTTTTACGTTGATGGTTAGTGTTAATAATAGCAACAAAAGCGAAAACCCGAGGTTCTAGACTTCGGGTTTTTTTTTGAAAATAATGTAACAAAATTTCTTCTCAGGCGTCTTACTTACAATCAACTACTATTTAGTACCGCGTAGCGCCTATTTTCTATGCAATACCAAGTAGTATCTATTACATTCATCAAAACAATCAAATCAATCAAAAAATGAAACAGTTAATGCTATTCGTCATGCTTTGCATTTGCATGGCAGCAAATCCCATTCAAGCGAACACCGATCTAAAAGGTTCTGTAAGCGGCGCAGTAATCGATAAAAATTTACAAGAGCCACTGCCCTACGTTACCGTAGCCATCCACAAATCAGACGGAACCCTGCTCACCGGAGGTGTTACAGACGACAACGGAAATTTTAAAATTTCAGAAATACCTGAAGGAACCTATACCGTTAATATCCAATTCATCGGTTACAAAAAATTTACAACCAATATCACCATTGCATCCGGTAACCGAAATATCGACCTTGGAATGGTGTCACTTGAAGAAGACGTGGCGTCATTAGACGAGGTGACCGTCACGGCAGAGCGAACTACCATTCAACAAAAATTAGACAGAAAAGTGGTGACTGTGGGTAAAGACCTAACTACTTCGGGCCCTACGGCAGCAGATATCATGAACAATTTACCTTCGGTAAATGTTGACCAACAAACAGGTGATATCTCGCTTCGAGGTAATCAGAATGTGCGAGTGATGGTAGATGGTAAATTGAGTAATGTTCCTGTAGCGCAATTGCTGAAACAGATTCCTTCTACTTCCATAAAACAAATTGAGCTTATCACAAACCCTTCAGCTAAATACAATCCTGAAGGAATGAGCGGTATAATTAATATTGTTTTGCATAAAAATACCATGATTGGTTTTAACGGAAATGCCAATGTGGGGCTCACCTACGAAAAAGAAGCCAAGTTTAACAGTGCTATCGATATGAATTACCGAAATGGAAAGTTTAATTTCTTTGGAAACTGGGGGCATAACACTTCAAAAAATCAGAATAACGGAAACATTTTTAGACCTGAAGACAATTCTGAACAAGTGTTTGACATGCTAGACAAAGGGCAATCGAACCTCTTTAAGGTTGGGGTCGACTTTTACCTGAATGACAAAAATACCTTCTCGGTATTCACCAACCAAAATTTGTTTGATGGAGCAACAGACGGTACCACGACCGTTTTTTATTATGACGATGCATCGTTTAACCAACAGCAATTATTTTTGGCTATGAGCGAAAATCGATCTTCGCAGTACAACTTCGATTATAAACTCGATTTCGAGAAAGAAGGCCACAATATCGAGTTGGAAGCAGATTACAACACTTTTACAAACGATGAAGATATTGATTTCGACTTTACAGGCAATGCGTTTCTTACCGACTATGAAGATGCGTCAGATACCGAACGTGATTTGCTTACGGTGAATCTTGACTATGTAAATCCTCTAAACGAAACCACCAAGCTTGAGCTGGGGTTACAGGCCTTATTATTTGAAACAAACATCGATTATAGTTCTACAGGTACTTCACTAAACAGCCAAGGAAACCTTGTACCAACGCCTAGTACCGACTTCGATTATACGCGTGATATTTATTCTGCCTACGCCACCTATGGCAAGCAATTTGAAAAATGGTCGGTACAATTGGGTGCCCGGGTAGAGCAAGTTGAAGTAAAAGCAGACACCAATGTGGTACGGGCCTTTACCAACGATTACCTTCAAGTATATCCTTCGGCCTTTGTGACCTATAATCCGAGTGAAAAAAACCAATATCAGGTAAGCTATAGCCGTAGGGTAGACAGACCGGGCATAAGCCAAGTAAATCCGATACGCGAATTTGCGACGCCTTTTATTTCTGCCTTCGGAAATACCCAACTCCAACCACAGTTTACGAACTCTGTTGAAGCTAATTATACAAGAAATCTAGAAAAAGGGAGTATTACTGGAGGGGTGTTTTACCGGGCGATTGAAGATGAAATTAACAGAGCCCTCTTTGTAGACCGTAACGATATCAACCGTGTCATCCTTACGTTCGACAACTTCGACAATACCAGTGCCTACGGAGTAGAACTATCGGGTAATTATCGACCTACCAAATGGTGGAGCTTTAATGCTAGTTTCGATCTGTACAATCAGACCCAAACCGGGATCAGTGAATTTGTAGATACTACCCAACCTGATCCTTCTGCAGCAGATATTGTAACACAAACGGTAGAGGTAGATAATACGGCTTGGAATTTTAGAATGTTCAACAATTTTAAAGTGACCAAAGAGCTTACACTTTCGGCATTTGGTTTTTATCGCGGACAAAACCGAACGCTTCAATTTGATATAGAGCCCATGTACTTTGTGAATGTGGGTGCTCGCTATAGCTTATGGGAAGGAAGAGGAACTTTCAGTTTAAATTATAACGACATTTTTCACACCATGCAATTTGCTTTTGATGGGGTAAGACCGTACCCACAAACAGGTTCGTTTAATTGGGAAAGTAATACTGTGAATGTTTCGTTAGCCTATCGCTTCGGAGGTGGAAAATACAGAGCCAAGTCTAGAAAGCGACGCGATGACAATACTAAAGATGATAGTGGCGGGATATTTTAACAAAATAGTGCCAAAAAAATGTTAAATCAACCACCTCGGTGCAACGTTTGGCATGATTTTGAAGTCTATTAATATGAAAGACTTACCTATACATTTGTAATTTATTTGAATTAGCCTTTAAAAAATTAGAATTGTTGGTTAAAAACCTTCTTCCCGAACGGGAGGGAGGTTTTTTTTATTGAAAATACCCGCTAACGGGTATTTCATACTTTATATCACAACCTTACTTTTGAGACCAACTAAATAACCAATGGTTCATTTTGAACGTATGAACCGAGTTATTAAGCTAAAATTGAGGAGTTTTAGTTTATGTATAAGGGCCGCTCTTGGGGAAGTGCGGCTCTTTTATGTTTACATTTTAACCGGCGGCGATGTAAGAATTATATGCGAAAAATTACCACCTAATGATGGCACTTCCCCATGTAAATCCGCTACCAAAAGCTGCTAATACCACCAAATCACCATCTTTAATTTTTCCTTGTTCCCAAGCTTCACTTAACGCAATCGGTATAGATGCCGCCGTGGTATTCCCATACTTTTGAATATTGTTGAAGACCTGGTCATCCCGTAATTTCATTTTTTTCTGAATGAACTGCGAAATACGGAGATTGGCTTGGTGCGGAATGAGCATATCGATTTCAGAAGATTCTAAATTATTTGCCTTTAAACCTTCATTGATCACTTCAGCAAAACGAACTACGGCATGCTTAAATACAAACTGCCCATTCATGTACGGGTAATACGGAATATTTTCCTGATCGTTTTCTTGAATTATTTGGGGTACCCAATGCTCGGTACTTGGTCCCTGTAAAGATAATTGGTCTTTGTGTTTTCCCTCGGAATGGATATGGGTCGACAGAATTCCGCCGTCTCCTTCATTTCTAGACAATACGGCTGCTCCTGCCCCATCTCCAAAAATCACCGACACACTGCGCCCGCGGGTTGTAAAATCAAGTCCGCCACTATGATTTTCAGCTCCAATCACCAACACATGTTTGTACATACCGGTTTTAATAAACTGATCTGCCACAGAAACCGCGTATACAAAACCGCTACACTGGTTGCGTACATCCAGCGCGGGTACGGTTCGCATGCCCATCATTTCTTGCACTTGTACGCCCCCACCCGGAAAATACATATCTGGGCTCAGGGTGGCAAAAACAATCATATCGATATCTTTTGGTGCGAGTTTGGCACGTTCTAACGCAATCTTTGCGGCTTTTACGCCCATCACCGAAGTAGAGTTTCCGTCACCCTTTTTTATATGGCGGCGCTCTTTGATACCAGTTCGTTCCTGGATCCAAGCGTCATTGGTTTCCATTAATTTTGAAAGATCGTTGTTGGTGACAACGTTTTCGGGAACATAATGCCCCACTCCTGAAATTTTTGATGTATACATAAATCGTAATAAAACTGCTGAAAGATACCAAATAGCACGTATTGGGTGAAATTATTCGAACTTAGTTGTTATGCACGCATAATACCTCATTGCTTGGTGTTTTCTTTTTTAATATCTTTTCTGAAAATAAATTCATCATGAAAAAACTCTCCATTTTAATTGCATTCCTGTTTGTAGCTCTCACTGTTTGTGCCCAAGAAAATACTGAATATCAAAAGCCTCCGAACGAAATACTCGATTTAGTAGATGCGCCTTTAGCACCCTCAGTATTGATGGATGATGCTGCCGAAAATGTCATACTTCTCTACCGGGATGCCTTTAAAAGTATTGAAGAGCTCTCAGAAACCGAATTACGTTTGGGTGGTTTGCGAATCAATCCTAAAACCAATATTGGAAGTCGCACTAACTACTACAACAATATTAAAGTAAAGAAAGCTACCGATACAAAAGCGACACAGGTAACGGGACTACCTGAAAATCCACGACTCTCCAATTTTTCGTGGGCGCCCAACCAAAAGTACATCGCTTGCCTTAACACAACTACCACAGGCGTAGAAGTTTGGCTCCTTGAAATTGAAAAAGGTGCTGCTAGAAAAATTACCTCACCAACCGTTAACGCAAATATGGGCGACGCCCTTAATTGGTTCAAAAACTCTGATGCTTTGTTGGTTAAAATGCTCCCAGAAAGCAGAAAAGCACTTATTAATGTGGCTGAAGCTGTACCTACAGGACCAACGATTTCAGTAAGCGACGGTGCAAAAGCCCAAAACAGAACCTACCAAGATTTATTGAAAAACCCGAACGACGAAGCGAATTTTGAACAATTGGCGCTTTCCGAAGTAAAAAAAGTGGGGCTCAATGGTGACGTACAATCGTTTTTACCCACTGGAATGTATCGAAATATCAGCTTTTCACCCGATGGCGAATATGTGTTGGTTTCAGAAATACAACGCCCTTTTTCCTATTTAGTTCCTTATTATCGTTTTCCCTATACCGAAACAGTATATTTCAACAACGGCACCAAATTACACACGATAAACAATGTACCATTAGATGAAGTGCGGCCCAAAGGTTTTATGGCAACCAGAACTGGTATGCGAAATCTTTCGTGGAGAGCCGATAAAGGTGCCAGTCTGGTTTACACCGAAGCACAAGATGGCGGTGACCCTGAAATTAAAGTAGCTTATCGAGACATTGTGTACCAATTAGACGCTCCATTTACAGGTACTCCAAGGGAAATTTTAAAGACAAAAAATCGTTTCTCAGGAATTACTTGGGGAGATGATGATGTGGCTATTGCATACGACTACTGGTGGAACGACAGAAATACGAAAACCTACCTCTTTAGCCCCAACAACACCAATGAGGAAGCCATGATCATCAGCGATCGAAACTATCAGGATCGATATAGTGATCCGGGTAATTTTGTAACCGAGCGAAATGAGTATAATCGCTATGTGCTTTCAACAAATAAAGGAAAGGCATATTTAATGGGAGCGGGCTATTCTGAAGATGGGCAATTTCCGTTTATCGATGCATTCGATTTAAAAACACAGAAAACAGAGCGCTTATACACTTCGCCCTATACCGATAAAAAAGAAACCCTCGTAGATGCCGTAAACCTTGAAAAAGGAAAAGTCTTGGTACGTATTGAATCTCCCAATGAATACCCCAATTACTATTTCAGAAATATTAAAAAGAAAAATGACCTTACGCCAGTAACTTCTTTCGACAATCCATACAAGAGCTTGCAGGATGTACACAAAGAAGTGATTACTTATAAACGTGACGACGGTCTCGAATTGGAAGGCACATTGTACCTACCAGTAGGATATGACAGAGCGAAGAAAGAAAAAAAACCAATGCTTTTGTGGGCATACCCAAGAGAGTTTAAAGATAAAAACAGTGCTTCGCAAAGCACCTCCAACCCCAACGAATTTATTTATCCGTATTACGGTTCGCCTATCTATTGGGTGGCGCGAGGCTATGTGGTGTTAGACGACGCTGCCTTTCCTATCGTAGGTGAAGGTGATGAAGAACCAAATGACACCTTTAGAAGCCAATTGGTGGGCAATGCCAAAGCCGCGATCGATGCGGTAGATGCTCTAGGATATATAGATAGAAATCGTGTGGGTGTGGGCGGACATAGCTACGGGGCGTTTATGGTAGCCAATTTATTGAGTCACTCAGACTTGTTTGCAGCTGGTATTGCACGAAGCGGTGCGTATAACAGAACCCTGACGCCTTTCGGATTCCAGAGTGAAGAACGCAGTTATTGGGATTCGCCCGAAACGTATTACACCATGTCACCTTTTATGCACGCAGACAAAATGAAAACTCCGCTATTGTTGGTTCACGGAGAAGCAGATAATAATTCTGGAACGTACCCACTGCAGAGTGAGCGGTATTTTAATGCGTTAAAAGGTTTGGGAGCTACCGCACGTTTGGTGATGTTACCCAAAGAGAGCCATGGGTATCGGGCTAAAGAGAGCATTTTACACTTACTGTGGGAACAAGATAGTTGGTTAGAGACTTATGTGAAGAATAAAAACCAAAACGAGCTAAAAACAACTACGGATATTAAAAAGTAAGTAGTTGCTATTTTATAAATAACAAAAGGGAAGCCGTGGAGCTTCCCTTTTTAAAACAACCTAACCAATAAATAATAGAGGTTTACTCTTTTTCATAGCAATTCTATTATCCCATTTTGATTACTGTAAAGATAAAGCTTTGTTTAATATATTTATAATTTGATTAAACAAAGTTTTGTTAAAATTATCTTTTTGTATATTTCTTATATTGATTGATTTGTACCGTAGCACCCAAATCATTTAACAGGTTATAAAGTCCGAAAAAGGTGCGGTTCATATAGAGGAAATGTTTTGAACCTCTATTTCCGTTCATTTTTCGTAATTCGGTGTCTTTCGAATAGGTATCACTTAGCTCGGCAATTTTTCCAAAAAACGTGGTGTCACTAAAATCGAATACTTCTTGGTGGAATGGCTGCGTGAATAAACTCAGCATTTCATGGAATAATTTTGAAAAGAACACCTTTTCTGCTTCTGAATCTTCTTCTTTTAAAATTTCCAACGCATACAGTTTTTCCTCAAAAATAGCGGGATTGTCTATGTTCTCCGGCTTTGCAAGTTCAAAATAAGGGGTGTAAAACGAATCGGGTACTTTCTTGATACATCCAAAGTCGATGGTGATTAACTCACCTGCATCAGAGACTAGGAAGTTTCCAGGATGCGGATCGGCATGTACTTGTCGTAATTCATGAATTTGGTACATATAGAAATCCCATAACGCCTGTCCCAAGGTATTTGCTAACTCAAGATCTGTGTTTTCTTTGGTAAATTCAGACAGGTGTACCCCATCCATCCAATCCATAGTTATGATTCGCTCATTGGAGAGGTCTTTATAGTACTTCGGAAATTTTAGATGCGGAATATGCCCGCATGCTTCAGTGATTTGGATACTTTGCTCTACTTCTAGCACATAATCTGTTTCTTCCAACAATTTCCCTTCAACTTCTTTAAAATACTTATCGCTGTCTTTCCCTTTAATATTAAACATTTTCATGGCCACGGGCTTCACGAGCGCTAAATCGCTACTAATACTTCCTGCCACACCAGGATACTGAATTTTCACAGCAAGTTTTTTACCGTCTTTGGTGGCTTGGTGCACTTGCCCAATACTCGCTGCCGCAACCGAATTCGCATTAAATGCATCGTACAAATCTTCTGGGTATTCTCCAAAATAACGATGAAACGTCTTTCGTACCAAGGGAGCTGACAATGGAGGCACAGAGAATTGTGCGAGTGAAAATTGCTCTACATAGGCTTTGGGCATGATATTTTTTTCCATGCTAAGCATTTGTGCCACTTTAAGCGCCGAGCCTTTTAAATTTTTGAGACCGTCATAAATATCGGCGGCATTCTCTTGGTTCAATTTGTCCTTGGTAACCGAACTATCTACCAGCTTTTCACCATAATATTTAAGGTAATTTCCACCAACTTTTACTCCTGTTTTAACGAGTTGCGTAGCGCGGGAAACTTTACCTGTGGGTATGCTATCTATTGTTTTCAATACAATTGCTGTTAATTATCATTTATGAATTTTCGCCTATCGTCTAATAATTCTAAGGCCCATTTATTTAATTCATCTTTTCTTTCCACAGAAACTTTCCGAAATCAAGCACACTTTCTAAGGGCGTAGTGGCAAACACATCGAAAATGGCACGAACCGACTTTTCGATAACCATATCTGTTTTTTCAAAATTGGGCGAATTATCTTCCATCCAATATTTCAGGATAAACAAGGTTTGAAGCCATGCGCCTTCAGAAAATACTGAAACCGGCTGTTTCAAAATTTTTAATTGTTTTTCACTGTTGGCATCGGCCACTAAATCTCCAGCAAATTCCTTAATTCGATTGCGCAATCCTTTTAATTGCTTCATGTTCTTCATAAGGTCTCGTTGCTCTGTAAGGGCGAAAAGCACATAACTTCGGTTTGCTGTGAGCATTTCAAAAAAAGTATAAAAAAACGTCAGCATCTTCTCCTGATTGCTGAAAGTTTCATACTCCTTATTCTTGTGTGCCAATTGCATCGAATGGTCGAAAAAACTATTCCAAATTTCTTGTTGCAGTCCGTCAAAGCTTCCGAAGAAATTATAAAATTCAGCTTCAGACATATTGTTTTCTTTGCAAAACTTGAAAACACTTTTAGGTAACTTTTCTTCCACTAAAACCTGCTCCATAAAAGCAGTTATAATCTGATTTCTCGTTACAGACTTTGTAGATTTTGTCGATTTCTTGGCACTCATGGTATGTAGATTTTAAATTTCAGTAAATCAATTATCTATCAATTCATTCACTGGTTCAAAGATAATGAATGTTTAATTTTTTTATATAATCATTAAACAGAATGTTATGTTAAAAATTGAGTTTTCTAATTCAATCGCGACGCCCTTCTCGGGAATCGATAATTGAACCCCACCCTTTCATACAAAATAAGGGAAGCAAATGACAACCTGTCAGCATCTTTCACAATGGTACTCTCTTTGCCTACTATAGTTCAGAATTAATTGAAAATCAAAAACTGCGCAGCGCAGCGAAAAAAATAGCATAACTATGAGTACAGGAACCATTAATGTAGCGGTAGAGAATATATTTCCGCTCATCAAGAAATTTTTATACAGCGATCATGAAATCTTCCTCCGGGAATTAATTTCGAATGCCACTGATGCAACTTTAAAGCTGAAACATCTTACCAACATTGGCGAGGCGAAGGTAGCATATGGCAACCCGATGATCGAGGTGAAAATAGACAAGGAAAAAAAGCAGTTGCACATCATCGACCAAGGTATTGGGATGACCAAAGAAGAAGTTGAAAAATACATCAACGAGATTGCTTTTTCTGGTGCCGAAGAATTTATTGAAAAGTACAAAGACAAGCAAGGGGATGACGCTGGAATCATCGGACATTTCGGACTCGGATTCTACTCTGCGTTTATGGTAGCTGAAAAGGTTGAAATCATTACCAAAAGTTACAAAGAGGAACCTGCAGCTCATTGGACTTGCGATGGTTCTCCTAACTACACCTTGGAAGAGGCTGATAAAACCGAACGTGGAACCGAAATTATTCTGCACATTGCTGAAGACGAAACTGAATTTTTAGAGGAAGTGAAAATTCGTGAGCTGTTGACAAAGTACAACAAGTTCATGCCCATCCCGATTAAGTTTGGTACTAAAACGGAAACGCTTCCAAAGCCAGAAGATGCTAAAGAGGAGGATCCTGCTCCAACAAAAGAGGTCGATAACATCATCAACAATCCGAATCCGGCGTGGACCAGAACTCCTGCCGATTTAAAAGAGGAAGACTACTCGAAGTTTTATCGTGAACTCTACCCTATGCAGTTCGAGGAGCCGTTGTTCAACATCCATCTGAATGTAGATTATCCGTTCAATCTTACCGGAATATTATATTTCCCGAAGATGACAAACGATATGAACATCCAAAAGGATAAGATTCAGCTCTACCAAAACCAGGTGTTTGTTACGGACAATGTAGAAGGAATTGTACCTGAGTTTTTAACCATGTTACGCGGTGTGATCGATTCGCCAGACATCCCACTGAACGTTTCTAGAAGTTACCTTCAGGCAGATGGTGCAGTTAAGAAAATTTCGAGCTACATCACGCGTAAAGTGGCAGACAAGTTGAAATCGTTATTCAATGAAAATCGTGAAGATTTTGAGAAGAAATGGGATGATATCAAGATTGTGATTGAGTACGGAATGCTTACGGAAGACAAGTTTTTCGAGAAAGCACAAGATTTTGCCCTGTATCCGACGGTAGATGGCACCTATTTCACTTTTGAAGAACTGCGTGAGAAAATTAAAGACGCGCAAACCGATAAAGACGACAAATTAGTGGTGCTATATGCTTCAAACAAAGATGCACAGCATAGCTATATTGAAACTGCCAAAGAAAAGGGCTACGAAGTCTTATTGCTAGATTCGCCCATTATTTCGCACCTGATCCAGAAGTTAGAGTCTGAGAAAGAAAATGTAAGTTTTGTGCGAGTTGACGGTGACCATATTGACAACCTCATCAAAAAAGACGAAGCTGCAATCTCTAAACTTTCCGAAGAAGAGCAAGAAACGTTGAAAACATTTTTAACTGAAACTATTCCGAGTGAAAAGTTTACGGTACAGTTAGAGGCGATGGACAGCAATGCGAATCCATTCACCATTACCGAGCCTGAATTTATGCGCCGCATGAAGGAGATGCAACAAACCGGTGGCGGTGGTATGTTTGGAATGGGCGGATTGCCAGAAATGTATAACTTGATTGTAAATACCAACAACGAGCTGGTAGGTGAAATCTTAAACACCAAAACCAAAAAGAAAAAAGAGCGCTTAACAAACCAAGCACTCGATTTGGCAAGGTTGAGCAAAGGTTTGCTGAAAGGTGAAGAACTCACCAATTTCATTAAGCGAAGCTATGAGATGATTAAGTAAAATTAAAAATCATATTTTTAGATGCCACTTCCATATCGGGAGTGGCTTTTTTTTTATTCCAATGCGAAAAATCACTTCTTGCATCTCAATATTCTAGACTCTTAGACAAAAACCACATCAATATGTGATTGATGCTCGCATCCCTAACATTTATATTAGCATAGTGGCTGAAAACAGAAGACAAAAAAATTAATTAACCATACGTACATGATTTTAGACGCGCTAATCAACCCCTTTATCGAATAAACTGAAAATACTTCACAACGCGTATGAAATAGTGTCTGAGGTTTTTATATTTTCAACAAACTAACTACCAACCAGATAAAAATGAAGCAATTTTACCGAGCATGCCTTTCGGCATTCACAACTGCTACTAAAATAGGGTTACTTTTTGGGTTTCTATTATTTCTGTGTACTAGTTATTCACAGGTAGCGATTACTTGTCCGGGTAACATCACCGCCAACATCTCTGACAACCCGATAAGCTATACCGCACCAACATTAACCAATGGAGCAATAGCACCGGCCACCATACCTGGATATACGTTCTTAGGATCATTTGACAGCAGTAGCTATTATCTACAAAACTCCTCAACCAGTGCGCAACAAGCATATAATCTGGCGGCTTCCTCAGGTTATAATTTAGTCAGCATCAATAGCTTAGCAGAGAATAATTTTATTCAAAACGCCATGTTGGCTACGGCTATTAGTAAAACCGTCATTGGCTACAATGACTTAGCGGTAGAAGGAACCTTTGTGTGGCAAAGCGGTGAAATTACAACCTATACCAATTGGACCGCTGGAGAACCAAATAATACAGGCAACTCAGATTACACTTTTATTTTTGATACGGGCCTCTGGGAAGACACAAATGACACAAACCCTGTAAATGCAGGTATCATTGAGTTTAACACGGGCGTTGTACAAATTGCCGGTCTGCCATCTGGTTCAAATTTTCCGTTAGGAACTACCACCAATACCTTCAGAGCCTATAATAGCAATGGAACATTTGCCGATTGTAGTTTTACGGTAACCATCGTAGATCCTTGCACGGTGTTTACGTCGAATATCGCCTATGTAGATGCAAATGCTATTGGAGCAAATAATGGTTCTTCTTGGGCAGATGCATTTACCGATTTGCAAGCTGCCATTACTGCTATTAATGATTGTCCAGCATTAGACACTATATACATCGCAGAAGGAACATATCTCCCCACGGCTACAACAGATCAAGACATTAGTTTTGAGATACCAGCAAATACAACCATTTATGGAGGGTTTTCTCCAAATAATGGTGCGATAGATCTAGGCACTAGAAATTTTAATGCGTACCCTACGATATTAAGTGGTGATATAGGCGTGCCCGGAATTACAAATGATAACACCGATACCATTGTCATTATAACATCAAACACTGCACCCATAACCTTTGATGGTATTACCATACGCGATGGTTTTGATTCTGATTTTTTAGGAGGAGATGCAACAGCCGTTCTAATCGATAATGCGTTAGGGGGTATCAATCTTACTTTAAATAACTGCACAATTTCAAATAATGACGCATCAATTACCGATATAATTTATACGATTGGTCCAAGTCATTTAATAACGATAAACAATAGTTTTATAACAGACAATCAATCTAATAATCGTGCAATTTTGTATGCAGCCGCGCTTACTGGTGTCACGATAACCAATACAACCATAGCAAATAACGCTTCGTATTCAACAATGAATTTTGAAGGAACCGATGCTGTTAGTATTGAAAATTGCATATTCGAAAATAATTTTGGTGAGCTAAACAGTGGTATATATATTGAAGATGGCATTTCATTAATTGTAAAGAATACAACAGTGAGAAACAATAGCGCTGGGGGTACTGGTGGTGGTGTAGTCTTTGCTCCTTTTAACACGCCTTCTCGATTTGAAAACACGCTTTTTCATGACAACAATGGTACTAATGCTGCCATTTATTTCGGCAATAATAGCAATTTGAATCAAACGCTTGATATTATTGGTTGTACCATTACTCAAAATTCTTTTGCTTCAGGTAATTCAATATTTGTTGACAATCTTCCCAGCCCGGGAATAAACCCAGTTACAATAAATATAACCAACACACTTATTTGGGATTACAATAACACAAATGGCTCCCCCAATATATTTAGTCAAGACCCTGCCAATACGGTAGAAAATTTCAATTACTCACTCGTATCGGGCTATGATCTTACAGCTAACAACGGCCTAGACGGCACAAACCTGGCGAACGACCCACAATTTACAGACCCCGTCACCAACGATTTTACCCTACAACCTACCTCTCCAGTAATAGATCTTGGAGATAACACAGCTGTTACGCAATCAACAGACCTTAACGGAGATACGAGAATTATTGATGGGGATAATAACGGTACTGCCACTGTCGATTTTGGCCCTTTTGAGAGTCCGATGGTAGCAATATCTAATATCATGGTAACAGCAAGTGGTGATTTAGAATTTATAGACAATGATGATAGAGATGATAATCTTACTATAGTTATAGATGGAGCTAATTACCGCTTTACAGATCCAGACAATACTTTGACTACTGGTCTGGGTGCCATTCAAATAGACCCTAATACCGTAGACGTGCCAATTGCCTCAGTAACAGGAATAATTGCTATTAATTCCCTTGGCGGTGATGACACATTCACTACCAATTTTTCTGGTGGAAACTTTCTAGACCTTATTAATTACAACGGCGGAACACAAATTAGTTCAGCTCCTGGTGATATTTTAAGATTGCAAGGAGGCGGAACTTTTGCTTCTGTTGCACATATTTTTACAAATGAAAATGACGGGAATGTTGAAGTAGCAGGGAATCCCGTTATTACGTATACAGGCTTAGAACCTATTATTGATAATTTAAGCGTTACCGACCGAATATTTACATTTACGGGTGTGGGTGAAACTATCACGCTTAGCGACGATGGTGATATAGCAGACAATGAAAGCTTTATAGACTCTACCCTAGGTGAAAATATTACGTTCACAAACCCAACAAACAGCTTAACCATTAATACAGAGTTAAGTGGTGGGACTGGTGCAGATATTGTAAACATTCAAGGTCTTGATACCAACTTCAATGCAGATGTAACGGTGAATGGTGGTGCCAATGATGATGCCAACTTTCAAACCAACCCTACTTCAATTGGTTCAGGAAGTTTCAACATAAATGCACGAACTATTTCAGTTACCCAAGATGTTTCAACAACGCTAGCAGGGAGTATCACCTTAACTGCTTCTCAAAATATTGTAGCAGATTCAGGTGCTAATATTTCCGCAGAAAATGGAGACATCAATTTTGGAGCAAATACAGCAGCTACCTTAGCCGGAATCAATACAGTAGCAATTTCAGTAAATAATAGTGCTACGATACGTACAACAGGAACAGGAAATATCGAATTGACCGGAGTGGCCGTAGGAGATGGTACGGTGTCGGATCGGGCGGGAATAGTGCTTTCAAATAATTCCACGGTACAAACTTCAGGAAGTGGAAGCATTTCATTAACAGGAACAGGCGGGAATGGAACTTCGGGTAACCACGGAATTTTATTAGACTCAGGCTCAAACATACAATCGAATTCTGGAGCCGTTACTATTACTGGTACTAGTGGACAAGGAACAGATGGTAATACAGGAGTTTATGTAAATTCAGATATAAGTACCGGAGGTGGTGATGCTATCATAATGGGAACTTCTATAGATGCAGCTGGTGTAGACAACGCGGGTATTTTTGTGAACGCTAACATTGGTACTAACGGCGCCGGAAATATTGATATTACTGGAACATCGGCAAACGCGGCAAGTGATGCAATTACCCTATTTAGTTTTGACAGAAGAATCACTGCCTTTGGTGGTGGCATTATACATATAGCGGCTGTAACGGGCCCCCTAACAGGCCCTGCTGGTATTGCCCCAAATCCAGGACCTGGGCCGTATAACATAGCAGGATTATCTACAATAACATTACAAGGGGAAATCCAGGCCGGAAATAATGTAACGGGACCAGGACAATTACCAATATTAGGTTTTTCAAATAATGTCTTTTCTATAGGAGATGAACTTACGCTAGCTATAAACGGTGTTACTACACCAGGTGTTGATTATAGTCAATTGGTGGCAACAGGAATGACCGTAGATATTACAAACACTATCCTTAACTTAGTAGATGGACTAGCGGGACCTGTACCGAATGGCACAACAATTACGCTTATAGAAAATAATGGAGGACCTATTGTGGGTACTTTTAATGGGTTGCCGAATGGTGCAACAGTGCCATTTAATGGACAAACTTTTTTTATAAATTACAATGCTGGTAGTGGAAGTAATGATGTAGTACTCACTGAAAATTCGCTCTGTGCCGCTTTTCCTGCTAACATAGTGTATGTAGATGTAAATGCCACCGGTAGTAATGATGGTACGTCATGGGCAAATGCCTTTACCAACCTTCAAGATGCAATTACCCAAATTAACGATTGCCCAGCACTTGACACTATTTATGTAGCAGAAGGCACCTACTTGCCTACCACAACAACCGATAGATATACTAATTTTAATATTCCAGGTAACTGCTCTGTTTACGGCGGGTTTTCACCAACTAACGGGGCTATTGATTTAGGCACAAGGGACTTCAACGCCTACCCCACGATTTTAAGTGGCGATATTGGAGTACCCGCAACTACTGCAGATAATGTTATTCATGTAGTATATATTACTGCAATAGCAGCTCCAATCATATTAGATGGTTTAACCATACGCGACGGATTTAACGATGAAGGCCCTGGTAATCCGAATTTTGCTCAACGTAGTGGCGCAGGTTTGTTAATTGAAACATATGCAGGAGGTGCTAATCTTACCATAAACAACTGCACATTTACAGATAACGCAAGTAATTATGCTGCAGGAGCGCTGGCAAACACACGTCAAAATCATACCATTGTTATCAATAACTCTTCCTTTAGTAACAATGCAGGCGGTTTTGCTGGAGCCATATTTTTTAGAGGAGATGAAGTGATCACTATATCCAATACTTCTATTTCAAATAACACCGGTGATTATGCTATTTTTTTACTAGCTCCTCTAAATCTAACTATTGACAATTGCTTATTCGATACTAACGTGAACGCCCTAGATGTCCGGGATACAGGAACATCTCGAATTAGCAACTCTATTTTTAGAAACCATAATTCTACGCTCAATGGTGCCATAAGGCTATTTAGCGCGAATATGATTATTGAAAACTCGCTTTTTTATGATAATGCCGCCGCAAGAGGAGGCGCCATTTATACTGTTAGCTCGTCACTAGAGATTATTGGAAGTACATTTACCCGAAATACCGCTTCTAACAATAATTTTGGGGAAGCTATTTATGTGGATAATAGTGCAACTTCAACCTTAAATATTACAAATTCAATTTTTTGGGATAATGATGACGGTGATGGTATCGATGATGAAATTAGTTCAGATGGCGCTATTACAGGAAACTTTACTCATTCGCTCATAAAAGGATTTGATCTTACGGCAAGCAACGGCCTTGATGGTACCAACCCAGCCAACGACCCACTCTTTACCAATCCTGCAACGAACGATTTTACGGTGCAAACAGCATCTCCAGTAATAGACCTTGGGGATAATACTGTGGTTACGGAACCTAACGACCTTAACGGAAATACCCGAATTGTAGACGGCGATAGCAACACCACAGTGATTGTTGATTTTGGTGCTTATGAAGCCCCAGAATTGGCAGATACAACACCCCCCGTGATTACCTGCCCAAGTGATATCGCAGGTGATTGTGCTATAAATCCTATAACATATCCTTTTCCAACGGCAACAGACAATATTGGCGTAACACCAACAACACCGGCCGGGTTCCAGTTTTTAGGTTCGAAAAATGGAAAATCATATTTCCTATCTGATGGCACTAACGACGGACCTAGCTCATTCGCAAACGCAATCTCGTTGGGAGGTTCGGTAGCCGCGATTGTAGATGAAGAAACCAAAGTCCTAATCAACCAAGCGGTAGAAGCTATTGCCCCTGGCCTAACCTATTATATCGGATTAAATGATGTAACTACAGAAGGAACCTACCAATGGCAAAGTGGCGTACCGTTTGTATACGAAAATTGGTTGGTTGGCGAGCCAAACGGGGGTGTGCCTGAAAACTATGTTGCCATGCGACCCGACGGTTTCTGGGTTGATATTGGCGCTGCTTTTGTTTCACGATATGTACTCGAACTTACAGGAGGTATCGAACAAATTGCAGGTTTACCATCAGGATTTAATTTCCCCGTTGGCACCACGACCAATACATTCTTAGCCACCGATACATCAGGCAATACTGACACCTGTAGCTTCGATATCACAATTACAGACAGTACACCTGTTACTATTACCTGCCCGGCCGATATTACCACAAACAATGATCCCGGTCTTTGTGGTGCTTACGTAGATTACCCTTATCCTATTCCAAATGAAGACTGCAACCAAACCAACCCTTTATTATTGTCTCAAGTAGATGAAATTGTAAATCTTGGATTTGATTGTGTTGATTTTATTTCTAGTCATGTACGTATTTTTGATTTAGCTGCGGAAGGTGTTACTAACGACTATTTTATAGATACCATTAGAGTGGGTATAGCATTTGCGAATCCAGCCGAAAACGTAACTGTAAATATCTATCTGGATGATCAATTGCCTAATGCCATCACTACCTACAATTCACCTTTAAGCGATCACGTTCTACCATATGCTACCAATACCGTTGCTTCACCAGCTGCTAATGCAACAATATTGGAGGTTCCTATAAATGTATTTATACCCTCAGATGCTACCATTATTGTTGAAGTAGTGACCCCCGAAACAGCAAACTTTTTAATGGGATATCTCAATAATAATGCATCCGAAACTGCCGTGGGTTATATTGGTTGTGGTTCCTTTTTTGCTCCTTCAGATTTGTACCCTGCCATTATTTCTGTAGATGGTTCAGAATATTTAAATCAAACCACCATACAAACTGCTGGCTTAAGTCCGAATAGCTTATTTCCTATAGGCACAACAACCAACACCTTCGTTGTTACCGATGCAAACGGAAATACAGATACGTGTTCATTCAATATTACTGTAAATGATACTGAACTCCCCGTACTAACATGCCCTGCAGATATTACTGTTGACAACGAACCACTAGCATGTGGTGCAACTGTTGACTATACGGTGTTTGGTTCTGAAAATTGTATTACGAGTACAATCCCTGGGTTCGAAGTAATTGGATCTAGTAATAAAAAAATATATTACCTCTCTGACGCTAAATTTCTACCTCCAGATGCATTTGCAGACGCGGTTGCGAATGGGGGGTTTGTTGTAACCATTGAAGATGATGTTATGAACTCGTTCTTATTCGACAGAGTTCAGCAAATGGCGCCAAATGCAACGCCAATTATAGGATATAATGACATTGCCTCAGAGGGAAATTTTGTCTGGCAAAGTGGTGAACCTTTTGTGTACAACAATTGGTTTACTAGCGAGCCCAATGGAGATACTGGAGAAAATCACAGTCAATTGAGAACAGATGGTTTTTGGAACGATATAAGTCCTACGGCGGGTGCTTATCGATACATTCTTGAAATTGATAGTGCCTCCCTACTCACCCAAACAGCCGGGCTAGCTGCTGGTTCTGAATTCCCTGTTGGCACCACGACAAATACTTTTACCTATACCGATCCTTTTGGAAATATAGGTATGTGCAGTTTCGACGTAACCGTAAACGATATTGAAGCTCCAGTCGCCGTATGTCAAGATATTACCATTCAGCTGGATGCCTTCGGAAATGCAACCATTGTTGCCACCGATGTAGATGGTGGCAGTACCGACAATTGTGCGGTTACAGATTATCAAGTTGACATAGACACCTTTACCTGTGCCGATGTTGGCAATCCAGTCACCGTTACTCTAACGGTTTTTGATGATGCGCTCAATTCTGACACATGTACGGCAATTGTTACGGTTGAAGATGTGACTGCACCAGACATCACCTGCCCAGGAGATCAAAACGAAGATTTTGATACCAATTGTGAGTTTATCCTACCTGATTATACCGCATTGGCTACTGTTTCAGATAGTTGTGATACAAATCCAACAGTAACACAAAGTCCGATTCCCGGCACCGCCATTACTGGCACCACGCAAATCACACTTTCTGCTGAAGATGCCTCAGGAAATATAAATACTTGTGTTTTCGATGTAATTCCAGAAGACAACACAGCTCCAACCATTACCTGTCCAGCCAATCAAACCGAAGATCTTGACGCTAACTGTGAGTTTATTCTCCCAGATTACACGGGATTAGCAACTGTATCTGATAGTTGTGATTTAAATCCCACTGTGACACAAAGTCCAATAGCTGGCACAGTACTTACGGTCACAACTCAAATCACACTTGTTGCCGAAGATGCCTCTGGAAATATAAATAGCTGTGTTTTCGACGTAATTCTACAAGACACAACAGCACCGACTATTACGTGTCCGCCCACTCAAAACGAAACACCCGATGCCAGCTGTATGTTTACCCTACCCGATTATACCGGTTTGGCAACAGCAATCGACAACTGCGGAACAGTTTCCATCACCCAAACACCAGCACCCGGAACGGTGGTTGGTATAGGAAATACTACAATCACTCTAGAAGCTTCTGACGGCACCAACCTAAGCAGCTGTATGTTCGATGTTGTGGTAAGCGACACATCTGCTCCAACCATCACCTGCCCCGCAGACCAAAATGTTGATTATGACAGTTCGTGCCAGTTTACGCTTCAAGATTACACGAGCTTAGCAACCACAACCGATGCCTGTGACCCTGCTCCTGTAATTACCCAAAATCCGCCCGCTGGCACGGTAATTTCAGCAACCACAACCATCACACTAACAACAACAGACGCAAGTGGAAACAGTGATTTCTGTACCTTCGATGTGATACCAACAGATGCAACGCCCCCGTCACTTAGCTGCCCAGCAGATCAAAATGAAATACTCGATGCAAATTGTGAGTTCGTTGTACCAGATTATACAAGCCTAGCTTTTGTAATTGACAATTGTGACCCGAATCCACTTCTCAGTCAGAGCCCGATACCAGGCACCATCATTGCAACGACTACCGTGATCACTATTTTTGCTGAAGACAGTAACGGCAACACCGATAGTTGCACATTCACAGTGACGCTAGAAGATACAACTCCTCCTGTGATTACTTGTCCGCCCACACAAAATGAAACGGCCGATGCAAATTGTATGTTCACCCTACCCGATTATACGGGCTTAGCAACTGCGACAGATAACTGCGGCACGGTCTCGATCACCCAAACACCCCCACCCGGAACCATGGTAGGCTCGGGAAATACCAGCATCACCTTAGAAGCTTCAGACGGGATTAATACCAGCAACTGCACCTTCACCGTTATTGTGGCCGATACAACCCCGCCCACTGCTGTCTGTCAAGACATCACCGTTCAATTAGATGCCTCGGGTATGGCAATAATTAATGCATTCGACATAGACAACGGAAGTTCAGACAACTGTTCCATTGCTTCTAGCAGCGTATCGCCCAACACATTTAGCTGTGCCGATGTGGGCACACCACAGACCGTCACGCTTACCGTTACAGATGCTAGTGGAAATACCAGTACGTGTACGTCTATGGTAACCGTAGAAGATATGTTACCTCCTACCGCGATTTGCCAGGACATAACGCTTATCTTAGACGCTAGCGGAAACGCAACCTTGATACCTTCAGATATTGATGGAGGTAGTACCGACAACTGCGGAATCGCTTCGCTTTCGGCTTCTCAAACGGCTTTTACCTGTGATGATATCGGCCCGAATGACGTAATCCTTACCATTACCGACGACAGTGGCAATACAAGCTCCTGTACAGCAATAGTGACCGTTTCCGAAGCAATAGATCCTATTGCCGTATGCCAAGATATTACCGTGCAATTAGATGCAACAGGAACTGTTACGATACTTCCTGCCGACGTAGATGGTGGAAGTTCAGACAACTGCGCTATCGATACGCTTACACTCGACACAGACACTTTTACGTGTGCAGATGTTGGACCAAATATGGTAACGCTTACCGTGTTCGACACTTCTGGAAATAGCAGTAGCTGTATGGCAATTGTTACGGTTGAAGACAACGTAGTTCCTGAAGCTATTTGTCAAGACATTACAGTAATACTTGATGCCAATGCCATGGCAACGATTGTCGCGAGCGATGTAGACGGCGGAAGTACAGATGCCTGCGGAATCGCACTATTGGAAATAGATATAGACACCTTTACCTGTGACGATGTGGGACCTAATAATGTGACACTCACCGTAACCGATGTAAACGGAAATATGAGTTCGTGTGTGGCAGTAGTTAACATAGAAGAGGAAAATATAACACCAATTGCGGTGTGTCAAAATGTGACCGTTCCATTAGGTATTGACGGTACGGCAACCATCCCTGCCTCTAGCATAGATGCAGGATCTACAGGGGCTTCGTGTAGTGGCGGACTCTCCCTAGACATAGACACCTTTGATTGTAGTGACGTGGGCAAGCCTGTAACAGTGACCCTTACTGTGACTAACGGAAATGGCGTAACCGATAGCTGTACGGCCGTAGTGAATGTGGTTGACACCCTAGACCCAACCATTACTTGTCCTGATGACCAAGTGGTACAATCTGATGGACTTTATACACTTCCAGATTATGTAGCAAATGGGCTCGTCGTGTACCAAGACAATTGCGGCCCTTTAACTACCGTACAGCAGGACCCAGCACCGGGAACGATGCTCGATCTAGGAGAATACCTGATCAACTTTACGGCAACCGACCCTTCAGGCAATGAAATTGATTGCTTCTTTAGACTTACCATAGAAGAATTATTGGCTACCAATACAACAGTTTCTTTGGAAACGGTAACACTTTTTCCAAACCCAGCGAGCGAATTTATAGTGATTGCCAACCCTGCTAGAATCGAACTTCAAGAAGTCGCTATATATGACATGACGGGCAGGTTGGTTCAAAATCTTGCTGTTAATAATGCTGCGGAAACCGTCGTGCCAATTTCGCATTTGGCGAGTGCTAGTTACATGGTACTCATTACTTCGGAAACACAACAGCTTACAAAACAATTAGTTAAAGAGTAGATTTTATTTTTCTTAAACATACAATTCTAAATATCGGGTATTTGTCTTTTAATTTTTATCGAAAAACAGTTTGGAATTCCATAATTTAAAAAGTATTTTCGTGCCTCTAACTTTAAAATAAATTTTAATTATGAAGAAAATTACATGGATATGGCTATGTGCCATATCAATGTTGCTGTCTTCTCATTTTGTAGCCCATGCGCAAAGTGTTGATGACACCACATTACAGACTAGTGTAAGCACAAAAAGTGCGAACACTATTATTGCAAGCCCTGCAACACAAGTGGGCAGAATGGCAGGAACTCCTCTGACGAATGGAACGCCAGGTTTAGTGCTTGACCAAAATCCAAATCCGAGCGATACGCCTATGGCAATAGCGTACAATCCGATAGATGATTTGTACTATGCTTCAACTGGTGGTAGTACTGCCAGACCAATTCATTGTCATGATGCCACTACAGGTGCTATTAATAGCTCATCTCCAGTAGGTGTAGACCAAAGAGGAATTTGGTGGAACCCAAATTCCATGCAAGCAGAAGCGAATGGATTTGGTTCTGGCGGTGTTTATGCCATAACTTCATCTGTTACTTGTCCAGATGGCAGTACGCTTTTATTTGGTTCAAACAAACCAGATTCTCAATCTGGTGGGGACTATGATTATGACAATGATGAAATCATTTATTTCGACGAGTCAGCCCCGGGGATTTTCAGAGTAGACCGTGCCACCAACGCAACGATTGGGACTACTGTGATTACTTCAACTCCTGCTGGTACAGATTACGCAGAAATGAGTATTGGGTACACGGGTGTGACTGGTTTTGAATATGCGCTCTTTGATGTGGTAACAAACTCAGTACATCTCTATGATCTTGCTGGTGTTTTTCAAGCTTCTGTTTTAATTTCTGAGACAATCTTGAATAGTAATAACAGATTTTACTTTAGTTATGAAAATGATTTAGCTTGGGTATTAAACGGAACACAAAATTGGACAAGCCATACTATATTTTCTTTTATGGTTGGTGACGCTCCAGTAATTACCTGTCCTGCAGATATCATGATCAACACCGAGCCAGGTGTATGTACAGCGGTATCTAACTTTGCTGGTACGGCGACAGATACCGAAGATGGGAACATCTCCGGAGATATCGTTGCGACACCAGCGAGTGGTTCGGCCTTCCCAGTGGGGACAACGGCCGTGACACTTTCGGTTACAGACAGCGACGGGAACACATCTACCTGTATGTTCAACGTAACAGTTGTAGACAACGAAGACCCGGTGCTTACCTGCCCGGCAGATATTGTACAGAGCAACGATATTGGTGTTTGTGGTGCCAACGTTACCGTACCGATGCCAACGATTATGGACAACTGTCCAACAGCGGGTGGTTCACCGACTCAAACATCGGTATCAAGCCCACTTACGGCCTATAACTTTGACGCTCTAGGCCTTATAGACACCCCAACTACCATCACGGGCCCTGCAATGGCCTCTGGCGATGTTGAGATGAGTGCTACCTTCACCGGTGACCACGGTGGTGGCAC
>DFLU01000009.1:0-1460 GCA_002375495.1 Flavobacteriaceae bacterium UBA3611 | reverse complement strand
ACGGTTAACGACGACGAGGACCCGGTGATCACATGTGCGGGCGACCCTGCACCGATCTTCGGATCTGCGACGGATGCACCCGGTGCTGCCATCCCAGACAACAACCCTGCCGGTGTTTCGGCCACAATCGACATCACGGATGATTTCGACATCACCGACCTTAACGTGGACCTTGACATCACGCACTCGTGGATCGGCGACCTTGTTGTCACCCTGACCGCACCTGACGGTACGACCGCCGCTGCGATAATCGACAGACCCGGTGTGCCTGCGACAGGTTTGGGCTGTAACAACACTGTGAACGACATCTTGGTGACCATGGACGACGAGGCGACCGATGCTATCGAAGGTCCTTGTCTGACCGAGTACAACGGTACTTTCATCCCGACCGAAGCCCTGTCTGTTTTCGACGGAGTGAGCACATTAGGTACCTGGACACTGACCATCGTTGACAATGCCGGTGGTGACACGGGTACACTAAACAACTGGACACTGAACTACGAGTATATCGCAGTATCAAACCCACTACAGGTAGTACTTGACGCAAACGGTATGGCAACTGTAGACGTTGCCGACCTATTGTTAGGCTTCAGCGACAACTGTGGAGTAGCCTCTACGACCGTTGAGGTTGGATCACCCCCAACACCTGGATCTATCACTACGGTATTCGATTCTAACAACGGAGGTGCCCTTGGTGGTGCCGTGTTATTCGATATTACCGTTGGGCCTCTTGACATTACGATAAGTGACCTTGACCTCAATACCGAGGACCCCGGGGCCTTTACTGTAGACATGTTCACCCTTGTGGGTACATACGTGGGCAATGAGACAGACCCTGCACCCTGGACACTCGCGGCAACTGGATCGGGTACCGCATCAGGTACAGTGAACGTACCGAGCAACGCAGTGCTTGACACTCCGGTGACCCTTTTGGCCAACACCACATACGGTGTGGCACTCGTCTTCGATGCAGCCCATGGGCACAACTATTCGGGTACAGGAACAGATCCTTCTCCGGGTATGCCGACTTACAGCAACGGTGACCTTACGTTGAGCCTTGGTGCCGGACAGAACACACCGTTCTCCAGTGCACCTTTCAACCCACGTATCTGGAACGGTACACTGAACTACGAGACTGGTGGTGGTATAGCCAACGTTAGCATGTTTGATGTAGACTGTAGCGATGTAGGAACGAACACCATAGATGTGACGGTTACCGACATCAACGGGAACACGTCTACATGTACGGCCACCTACGAGGTAATCGACGACCTTGACCCAGTATTGGTATGTATGGACTTCACACTCGAGTTGGGTGCAGACGGTACTGCCGTATTGGATCCGTTCGACATGATCGACCTTACGGCGACCTTTGAGGCCTGTGGTATCGACACAGCTGCCGCTGACCTTGTGAACTTCACCTGTGATGACATAGGTGCACCGATCATGATCACCCTCTT
>DFLU01000008.1:2983-18552 GCA_002375495.1 Flavobacteriaceae bacterium UBA3611 | reverse complement strand
AGTATCCTCGGTGTGAACGACACCACACTCGATGCGGGCGTGACGATGTACCCGAACCCTGCACAGGGACAGGTGACCATTGCCAACAGCTCGAACATCGTGTTGGAGCGCGCTACCATGTATGACGTGAGCGGGAAGTTGGTGAACACCACCGACCTAAGCGGAATGCAGAGTGAGAAGACCATCGATATCTCTAGCCTTGCGGCAGGTGTGTACATCGTACAGATCGAGAGCGAGAACGCTAGTATCGTGAAGCGTCTCATAAAAGAATAATACTGATTGTTATTATACTGAAAGTCCCTTTTCGAGAAATCGGAAGGGGGCTTTCTCATTTTAAAGATGTACTTTTATCGCATGAAAATAATTGCGATACTGGTCTTGATTCTCTCTATAGCCTTTGGATGCCGAGATCAAAAAAATGTCGAAGAAAAAATGATACCAGTTGAATCTGACGGTGGTATAGGCGATGGTGCTCCCCCACTCGATTCGCTGATAGACCAACAGGAGAAAAACAAGCAGGTGGAACAATTAAAAGACAGTCTATAATGTTACCATGGCACCAATACGTATTAGGGCTCATTTTTGTGGTCGCAGGTGCGTTCCACTTTCAAAAGCCCAAACTCTATAAAAGGATCATCCCTCCATACCTTCCTGCGCCAGGTACATTGGTTGCGATAAGTGGGATTACTGAAATGATAGCTGGTTTCTTGCTTTTAAATCCAGAAACCCAAACCATAGGGGCTTGGGGTCTTATTTTACAACTCATTGCGTTTATACCTGTGCATATTTACATGCTTCAAAATGAAAAGGCTGCCCTGAAACTTCCGAAGTGGGTGCTAATATTGAGACTACCCCTTCAGTTTGCATTGATGTACTGGGCATATCAATATGTTTAAATGGACCTATTTTCTTCAGAAGAGCATCTCGAAAACCAATCGATACAACTGCCAAACGCGGATATTACTTATTATCCTAATTTTATCTCAGCTGAAAAAGCCACGACCCTTTTCCGTAGGTTAGAAAAAGAAACTCCTTGGCAGCATGATAGCATTAAAATATTCGGAAAAACATATATGCAACCTAGACTAACCGCCTTATTTGGCGATGCAGGAACATCGTATTCGTATTCAAATATTACCATGCACGCCACACCTTATACACCATTGGTACTGGATATCAAGAATTCAGTTGAAGCTGTTTGTAATGCCAAATTTAATATTGTTTTACTCAACTTATATCGCGATGGCCAAGACAGTAACGGTTGGCATAGTGACGACGAAAAAGAATTAGGCCAGAATCCCTTGATTGCCTCAGTTAGCCTTGGAGCCAAAAGAAAATTTCAGTTGCGACATAAAAAAGATAAAAAAATGCGTCAAAATATTGAACTCGAACACGGGAGTCTGCTTCTCATGAAAGGTAGTACCCAGCACTTTTGGCAGCATCAGATTCCGAAGACAAAAAAGATAGTCGCACCTCGAATCAATCTCACCTTTCGGCTAGCACACTAAGCGACCTGTGTTTTGCAAAAACATAAGGAAAAACATTTGTTAAGACCTAGAAATTTCCGAATTTGTATATCGAAAAAATATCATGGAAAAAGAATTTACAGAAAGAGAATTAGACCGCATCATAGAAATGGCTTGGGAAGACCGCACACCTTTTGAAGCAATCACCTTTCAGTTTGGAGTTACCGAACAAGAAGTGATCGAAATTATGCGGCGCGAGATGAAACCTTCCAGTTTCAGAATGTGGCGCGAACGAGTACAGGGAAGAGCCACCAAGCATGCCAAGCTAAGAGATCCTGAAATGGACCGATTTAAGAGCAGTAGGCAAAAACAGATAAGCCACAATAAAATTTCAAAACGCAAGTAATTAACCAAAGATTTGGTTTAGGACAGCTGCCAAGCGAATTCCCCCTTTTTGTAGTTGCCCCCGTACCGTGTTCATATATTCGTACATATACCGGTAGCTCAATTTTTCGCCCGTTTCCGTCGTGGCATAAATTTCTTTACAAAGAGCACGGCTCTCGTACATCCAATCTTTTATAGAACCTTGTTGAATCGCAGCAACTTGTTTTTTTGTAAGCGGATTGGCATTCGTAGCCAATTCGGTATACGACATTTGGTAGCTATCTATCATTTTTGAATCCCATACCGTATGCAGGTTAGTTCCTTCATTAAACCAGCGCACCTGGAAATCGTTTCCCCCTTTATCTTCTGCCAAACCAATGTGCAACGGCTGGTGCAAATCGCCCATAAAATGAACTAGCATTTTAAGATAGAAGACTTTTTCTTCGCGGGGTGCATTTTTATTTTTTAATACTGCAATACACTTTTGAATTGCTTGGTAAATATCACCTCGTTCATTTTTTTCAGAAGCTTCATAGGTACTATCGAACGGAAAGTTCACATAGTGCCACGGTCCATATTTTCGATAAGCGTCATCGCTTTTTATGTCGTCTGCATAATTTGAAACGAAAGCTAACGAATGCCCATTTAGCAACGCATCAATCGCCTTTTTCGACTTTCTAGATAAATATTTTTCGGCTATTTCGCCTGTTACCCTATGCCCGGTTTTACCCCAATCTTCATTGGCTATACCAGTTTGTAAACTAAAAATTACAATAAATATAGTGATTGCTATACGTGTCATAAGCGTTCTATTTACTACAAATATACCACTCAGATTTTGAATGCAAGAAGTATTAATTTGGAAGTTTCAAAAAAAAACACTTATATTTGTTTAATATCATTTTAATATCATTTTAAATCTAAAGTCATGAGCAACGAAAAAATTTCCAATCCGTCCAGCGGATACCTAATGCTGTTCTTATCTATCGCACTATTTTTTGGTGGTATTGCCGCTATATTTATCACAAGGATGCCATGGTTTGGTGTACTGATATTCGCATCACTATTCTTGCTCCCAGGTTTTGTATTGGTCAATCCAAATGGTTCTCGGGTATTACTTCTCTTCGGAAAATATATAGGGACCATCAAGAAAAATGGGCTGTATTGGGTAAACCCGTTTTATTCAAAACAAAAAATCTCGTTACGCGCAAGAAATTTTGATAGTGAGCGTCTAAAAGTGAACGATAAGCTGGGAAATCCCATCATTATTAGTACTATTTTGGTTTGGCGGGTACGCGACACACACAAAGCTGCTTTTGACGTAGACAACTACGAAAACTTCGTGAGAATCCAGACTGATGCTGCCGTGCGTGAACTAGCCAGCAAATATCCATACGACAATTTTGCAGATGAAGGTACTGATGAAGACATCACCCTTCGCTCTAGTATGGCAGAGGTAAATGAAGCGTTAGAACAGGAACTTGAAGAGCGCCTGGCCATTGCAGGTATCGAAGTGTTAGAATCTAGAATTGGGTATTTGGCTTACGCTAATGAAATTGCCAGCGCTATGTTAAAAAGACAACAAGCAACTGCGATCGTAGCCGCACGACACAAAATTGTAGAAGGCGCAGTGAGTATGGTTGAAATGGCCCTGGAAGAATTGAGCCGAAAGGAAATTATTGTATTAGATGAAGAACGAAAAGCAGCCATGGTCAGCAATTTAATGGTTATTTTATGTAGTGATAAAGACGCCTCCCCCATTGTAAACGCAGGAACATTAAACACATAATTTATATTATGAAAGAATACAAAGTATTAAAATCGACTTTTAACTGGAGTGAAAATGCAAAAAAGTTTGAAGATTTGTTGAACGATTACGCAAGACAGGGATGGACAGTGAAAGACATAGAACTTATTGGTGGTGCGGGAAGTAGCTTTATCGCGCTGCTTGAAAAAGAAAAATAATGCGAGTTTTTCAAGAAGTACAGAAGTTTAACCAAATATGGCTTCAAATACTGTTGCTAAGCGTGGCAGGAATCACCATAGGCGGAATGCTTTGGGCCTATCCAAACGTAGCTGAAGAAGATAAAACAACTTTTTTTGCAACGAGTATCCCTGCAGCCTTGATCACAATAGCCATAACGGCTGGGATGTACATGGTACAATTAAGGACACGAATTGATGAAACAGGAATTCATTTCGGTTTTTGGCCCTTTCAACGTGAACTGAAAACAGTTGCGTGGCACGAAATTGACCGTTGCTACGTTAGACAGTATAGGCCGCTAACTGAATTTGGCGGTTGGGGCTATAAATATTCGATGTCAGGTAGGGGAAAAGTCTACAACACCAAAGGAAATATGGGCATACAAATTGTATTCAAAAACGAACAAAAGATTTTGGTCGGTACCCAAAAGCCCGACGAAGCTATAAAAATAATTGAAAGGTTCACTAAAAACAACCTATTATGAAAACGAAACTAATCGCTTTACTACTCTTTGTCTGTGTTTCTGTACTAGCACAAAACAAAAAAGACTTTATTCAAAAAGACATCGCTGTAAGTCCGTTTATAGACGGAACTATTCTTACTCCGGAAACATCAGCGAAATCGCCTTTGGTCATTATTATTGCGGGTTCTGGCCCCACAGACCGAGACGGAAACCAACAGATGATGAAAAACAATTCGTTGAAGTATTTAGCTGAAGCCCTTTACCAAGAAGGTATTGCCACTTTCCGGTATGATAAGCGCATCGTAAAGCAGATGAAAGAACGCAACGTGAATGAAGAAAGTATCCGATTTGACGATTTTATCAAAGACGCGTCAGATGTAGTAGCTTTTTTTGCACGATCGAATGCTTTTTCTAAAATTTATGTGTTAGGACATAGTCAAGGTGCTACCGTAGGATTAGTTTCAGCCCAAGAAAATGTAGATGGGTACATTTCGTTGGCCGGCCCTGGACGTAGTATAGACGAGGTCATTGTAGAACAGCTTTCAAAACAAGCTCCTGGGCTCACCTCGAATGCACGTGCTGCCTTTGACGAACTTAGAACCAACGGAAGCACTCAAAATTACAGTCCGGGACTCTCGTCTATTTTTAGACCTAGCCTTCAACCCTTCATACGTAGCTGGATGCAATACAATCCTTCCGAAGAGATCAAAAAACTTGACATGCCCGTGCTAATTTTAGCCGGAGATAAAGACTTACAAGTGTTACCTTCTGAAGGGGAAGTACTTTCCGAAGCAAAACCAGATGCCACCTACACCGTGATTCCGAATATGAATCATATTTTAAAGGAAATTAAAGAAGGAGACGACGATTTAGTTAACCAAAAATCATATAACGAGCCGAAACGACCCGTGATGCCTGAGTTAATTGCTGCTATCACACAATTTATTAAACAATAGTAAAATTTAGAAAAGACAGACCATGTCTAAAAAGAAAGCATTCGCACTTCGTGTAAATGAAGATACCATGAAAGCCATCGAAAAATGGGCTGCAGACGAATTTCGCAGCACCAATGGTCAAATTGAGTGGATGCTTCGAGAGGTTTTAAAGAAAGCGAACCGTCTTCCGAAGAAATAAATTTTACATTTCTGCCATAGAAAACGTATTTTGCATGCAAACTAAAATACCATGCAAGATACCATTACTGAAACCATAAAAGACACGACCCCATTTTTTACGAGCGATACCATCGTTTTCGGCCTGCTCATGATTGCACTGGGGTTTATTTTTTATACCTCCCATAAAAAATCTGGGTTTTGGTACAAATTTTATAAAATTGTGCCCGCCCTTTTTATGGCGTACCTCATCCCTGCCATTTTTACCTCCTTAGGCTTAATTGCACCAGAATGGACGACCATACAAGACGATGGTCAAATCGTTGAAGGAAGTACCAATTTGTACTATATGGCGAGTCGTTATTTATTACCGGCAGCGCTGGTTTTGATGACCTTGAGCATGAATTTAAAAGCCGTTTTTAACCTTGGACCAAAAGCGCTTATCATGTTTTTTACGGGGACTATTGGTATTGTTTTGGGCGGACCCATTGCTGTGTTGGTCATCGGACTTATTTCTCCAGAAACAGTGGGCGGTGCAGGCGCAGATGCTGTATGGCGCGGATTATCGACGTTGGCAGGAAGCTGGATTGGTGGTGGCGCCAACCAGGCGGCGATGCTCGAAATCTACAAATTCAATCCGAGTCAGTATGGCCAAATGGTATTTGTTGACATTGTAGTGGCTAATGTATGGATGGCAATCCTACTTATCGGAATTGGCAAGGCAACCAAAATCGATAAATGGTTAAAAGCAGATACCTCGGCTATTGAAAGTTTAAAAGAAAAAGTAGCGACTTTAGCTAAAAAAGCAGAGCGCAAACCGACCTTGACAGATTACATGATTTTAGGGGGAATTGCCTTCGGTACCGTAAGTTTTGCACATTTTGGCGCTGACTATCTGAGTGCTGCTTTTGAAGGCTTTGTTCAGGGCTTAGCACCAGGAATTGCCAGAAATTCTTTTACCTTTTTGAACTCTAGTTTCTTCTGGATGGTTTCTATTACCACTATTATCGGTATTGTATTATCATACACCAAAGCCCGCAATTACGAAGGCGCTGGTGCGAGTAAAATCGGTAGTATTTTTATCTATATTTTGGTAGCAAGCATCGGGATGAAAATTAATATCCTGGAAATTTTTGACAACCCTGGGTTGCTTTCTGTAGGTTTTCTCTGGATGGCCATTCACGCCGGACTCTTAATACTTGTTGCTAAACTCATACGCGCTCCGTATTTCTTTTTGGCTGTTGGAAGTCAGGCCAACGTAGGAGGAGCTGCTTCGGCACCTATTGTTGCCTCTGCGTTTCATCCTTCGTTAGCAACTGTTGGTGTACTGTTAGCAGTATTCGGTTATGCCATTGGGACCTTAGGCGCTGTATTATGTACAGTAATGATGCGCGTAGTGGCAGGTGGTTAATTCTGCGGAAATAGTAAAAAACAACATTGGTAATCACATCCTATTTTACCATCTTTGCAGGCTTAATATATACCCCATGAAATCGAAATTTCTACTACTATCTATCTTTATATGCGCACTGTTTAGCTGTGCTCCCGAACATGAAATGAAATTGACGGGGACGGTAGACGGTCTAAAAAAAGGAACACTGATCCTTCAACGAATTCAAGACACATCGTTAGTGTCTATTGATTCTTTAAAAATTGATGGTGATCCAAATTTTGAGTTTTCGGTTTCGGTGCCTAGTCCCGAAGTATATTATTTATACCTCCGTCTAACGAATGGTGATTTATTAGACGAACGCATCCCATTTTTTGCAGAAGAAGGTGAGCTGAACATCAATACTACCTTAAAAAGCTTCGGAAATGGATATACGGTAACGGGTTCAGCAAACCAAGAAAAACTCGAAGAATACAAAGAGCTCATGGAACGGTATGCCGATAAGAACTTAGAGATTGTCTCGTTGCGCTTAAAAGCAATGGCAGAGCAGAATGATTCAGTTTATGCGGCACTCACAACGCAAGAAGAGCGACTGTTACGTTCTAAATACTTGGCGTCTGTAAATTATGCGTTGACTCAAAAAGAATTTGAAATTGCGCCTTATGTAATGGCCAATGAAGTAGAAGGGCTTTCAAAGAAGTACTTAGATACCGTTTACAACGCATTACCCCAAAAAATTAAAGACTCCAAATACGGAAAGGATTTGGAGTCTTTAATCAACAAGCAAACTGTAAACTAATTTACAGCGCGTTTATTTTATCGATCAGCTTACGGCCTCTAGTTTCTAACTCGGCATTCACTGCTTTATAGTGTGCTTTTTTCTCAGCCTTAGGAACACTACGGTCGTTTACTTTCACGATTAGTTCGTCAAAAGTTTCAATCGCATCGTCTATAATTGCTTGAGATTTTTTAGTGTCCTTATCAGGATTGGTAAGCTCCCAAATGTAAACGGCTTCAATAATATCGCCCAATACATAGTTTATATCTCTCTTTAAATCGCGTACACTCGCCATGGTATATTTGTTTAAAATTTTGGCGCAAGGTACGAATAACTACGGAATGTATACCTCTAAAAGTGTGGCGTTTTCAGTTTCAAATCGATAGGAAGTACAACAAGCAGGAACCAACACTGTCTGGCCCTTTTGAAGAGATATTTTAGCGTCATCTTTGATTAATTGGGCACTCCCCGCTACGCACATATACACTTTGCAACTTCCTAGTTGAAAGTCATTGATTGAAAAAGTGGTGGTGAGTTGTAATTTATAAGTCACAAAATACGGGCATTTCTTTAAAAGCAAGCGTTTGTTTGGCGTGTCAGTATATATTATTGAAGCATTGGGCTTACCGAAATTGATAGCGTCTAACGCTTCCTCAGTATGTAATTGCCTTAATTTTCCATCGGTATCAGGGCGATCCCAGTCGTAGATTCTATACGTGATATCTGAAGTTTGCTGAATCTCTGCCAACAACACACCAGCGCCGATGGCATGAACCGTTCCTGGGGCGATAAAAAACGCCTGACCTTCTAAAACTGTTTCTGAATGCAAAACTGACGTGATTTTTCCCTCAGCCATTGCTTTTACGTAATCGTCTTTGCTAAGATTTCTATTGAAACCTAGAATGAGTCGTGCATCTTCGTCTGCTTTTAAGATGTACCACATTTCTGTTTTTCCGAAGGAATCATGGCGCGACTTGGCCAATGCATCGTCTGGGTGTAATTGTACAGAAAGATCTTGTTGGGCATCGATAAACTTAAACAACAACGGAAACTGACTCCCGAAATCCTTGTAAACCCTTTCCCCCACTAACGTTTCGCCATATTCGTTTATCAGGTCGGTTATCGCCATTCCTTTTAGTGGCCCGTGTGCTACTTCTGAAATAGTCCCTTCAACTCCCGAAATCTCCCAACTTTCCCCTATTGTTTCAGTTCCCTTTTTATTGAGAAGTGTTTGCAATTGGTGACCACCCCACACTTTTTCTTTAAGCTGCGGAACAAATTGAAGTGGATATAATTTTGGTCTAGAATTCACTATGTTGTTTCAGGTAACGTAATGATTTTTGGATGTGTGCTTCGGCTCCCATCGAATTAAATTTAAACTTCAAGATACCTTCTTTATTGAAAACAAAGGTTTCTCTACCGGGAAGTATTCCGAAGAGACTCGATTTCACACCAAATTTTCTTCGAACCTTGTTAGAAACATCTGCCAACAAGGTAAATGGCAACCGATAGCGTTTGGCAAATTTTTGGTGCGATGCGTCACTATCTGCACTAATCCCAATCACCTCTGCCCCCAAGTCTTTAAAATCTTCATACGCATCCCGAAAACTACAGGCCTCTTTTATACATCCTGGGGTAAAGTTTTTAGGATAAAAATATATTACGACGGCTTTTTTTCCTTTAATTTCTGAAATAGAAAAAGGATTACCCTCTTGATCGTTCAACGTAAAGTCTGGAAGTTTTGATTCTAGTTTCATTTTGAATCGGGCCCAGTATATACCACAAAATTGCGTGGTGTTTCATATAATTTTACGGTGATACCGTAACGCGTGTCCATTTTTGCGCGTAATTTTTCCCAGATTACCATAGCAATATTTTCCACTGTCGGATTCAGTGTTTTAAATACCGGCACTTCTTCATTCAGGTTTTTATGGTCAAAAGGCTGTTCTATTTCAGTATAAATGAGCTCTTTTAATATTTTTAAATCGATTAAAAAGCCCGTTTCTGGGTCGATTTCTCCAGTGACCCCTACTTCCAACTCGTAATTATGGCCGTGGTACAAGGGGTTACTGCATTTACCAAAGACCTCAAGATTTTTTTCATCGCTCCATTCTTTTCTAAAAAGTCTATGGGCGGCATTAAAATGTGCTTTTCTATAAACCGTTACACTCATACCTCTAAAAATTTATAGAATTTGTCAAAAATAATCTTAAACCATTCTGTATAAATGTCTGGTCGTGCTTTGATGTCGTCATGTACGGCATCTAAGGGCATCCATTTCCAATCGGCTACTTCGTCTTCACAAATATTGGGAGCGTCATTAAAAGTACCCACTAGAATATGATCTAGCTCGTGTTCGGTAAGCCCATTGTCGAAGGGCGCTTTATAAATAAACGTCGTGGTTTCTTTTAAGGGAACGGTAAAGCCCATTTCTTCTTGCAGTCGACGTTCACCTGCGGCAATAGAAGTTTCGCCTTCGCGCTGGTGGCTGCAGCAAGTGTTGGTCCACAATCCGGGTGAATGGTATTTATGCAACGCCCGTTGTTGTAGCATTAGTTCGTTTTGCTCGTTAAAAACAAATACTGAAAAAGCCCTGTGTAGCAATCCTTTTTCATGTGCTTCAAGTTTGGGCATGAGCCCAATCTGTTCATCCTTCTCATTTACGAGGATTACTTGTTCTTCTGCCATAGTAATTTTTTGGGTTTTTCCCAAAAATACGAAATAGGTAGGGTACAAAACAAAACGTTCCATAAAAAGATATGGAACGTTTTTTACAAAATTCAGCTTAGATTTATTCCCCTTATCTAATTCTGAATTATGAACATTGATCTTCTGTTTAGCTGGTGCTCTTCTTCAGTACACTCAACTCCGTCACTACAATTGTTTACCAACTGTCGTTCTCCGTATCCTTTTGCCGTAAGTCTACTACGGTCAATACCTTTATCTACCAACCAATTTAGGGTAGACTGAGCACGTTTTTCACTCAGACGTTCGTTGTATTTGAAAGGCGCGCGTGAATCTGTATGCGACTCGATATGGATTATCAATTCTGGGTACTTCTGCATGGCAGCCAAAATCTTGGCCAATTCTACAGCAGCATCTGGACGAATGTTATACCTGTCGAAATCGAAGTAAATAGGTTGTAATTTCAGTCGGCAACCTAAATCGTTTGGCGGACAAGGATCGATTAGCTTGAGCGGGACTGGCACAGTAATCTCACTGGTTTTGTCTGGTGTAGTAACCACTGTTTCATAAGGAGCATAGCGTTCTTTTGCACCACGAATAGAATAAGTTGTTTCGCAGCTCACCATAAATTGATAAGCAGCATCTTCGCCTACTGTCACTTCGTCTACCAAGCCATTATTTTCGTCTAGCAGTTGTACTTTAGCTCCTGGAAGCAATGCATTCGAGTCTACGTCAAATACAGTTCCGTTTAGGATAATCTCACATTTTTCTTGTACTCTATAAATTTCGTCATCAATACTTCCTCTGTTACCATCACGGTTTGAAGAAAGATATCCAATTCGTTTTTCTTCCCTGATTATAAATCCGAAGTCATCTTGGTTACTATTTGCAGGTTCTCCAAGGTTGGAAATTTCCGTAGGCATGCCCTCGGCATCCAATGGTGTTACATAAATATCGTATCCACCAAGTCCTGCTCTACCGTCACTCGAGAAGTACATATTTCCCGCATCACTAATAAAAGGGAACGACTCGCGTGCTTCCGTATTAATACTTGGGCCTAAGTTTACCGGTTCTCCATAACTATTATCACCTTGAATTTCAACATACCAAAGATCACTCATACCAAGCGTACCTGGCATATCTGATGAAAAATACAGGCGTTTTTGGTCTACGCTCAAAGCTGGGTGTGCTACTGAGTATTCTTTACTATTGAAAGGTAATTCTTGAATATTCGTCCAAAAATTATCTCCACTTCTAGTCGCCTTATATAATTTAAGTCGGATGGTTTTGTTCTTATCCTTTCCTTTTTTCCCGTCTATAAAGTTGTTTCGGGTGAAATACACCGTTGTACCATCTTTACTGAATGTAGTGGAAGATTCGTGATACTTGGTGTTGATATCTCCTGGCAGGTCTTTTGCTTCAGACAACCTTCCTTCGGCATCAATATCTGCGACAAAAAGGTCGAGATATGGCTGGTCATTCCACTGGAAGTTTTTTCCACCTTCCGATTTTGTTGTAGATGAGGCAAACACCAATTTATCACCGTAGTAAGAAGGACCAAAGTCTGAAAATTTTGTGTTTACTGAAACTTTCTCTAACTCGTAACCTTTCGCTTTAAAGGCAATACTCTCTAAGTAATTTGGGTCATCCTTATAATTCTGAACGATCAGTCCTCCACCGCCCACGGCTGCATAAAGATCCATTAGTTTATCAGAGTCTTCGTATTGACCTAAGCTTTTAAGCGATTGGGCTGCTCGATAATAATACACCGCTTCTACTTCGGAAGGGTAATTTGAGATTAATTTCTGGTACCATTTTGCGGCATTGTCATAGTCGCTATTCCAGTAGAAAGTATCTCCAAGGTTCTTAAAAATCTGCGCAGATTCGTACCCGTCTTCCACCACTTTCAGGTAGATTTCACGAGCATCGATATAGGCATATTTATCGAACTCTTTGTTCGCTTTTTCAACCTGTTTTTTTTGGGAAAAAACAGTACTGGTTACTAAAAGTACCAGTACGGCCAAAATGAATTTTTGTAATGATGTAACTGTCCTCATAAATGCTGTTATTTATTTTTAGAAGAATCTTGGTGTTAGTACTCGTTCTGGTTTCTTAAAGATGTCGAAGCGTAGCATGATTTCGTAAGAACCATCGCTGTATTGCTCGATATCGGTGGTTTGGTAATCATAACCGAAACCAATGAAGATACTATCGCTTGCCTGAAAACCGGCTAGTGCGCTAAATGCAGCGCTCCATCGGTAAGCAGCTCCCAATGTAAACTTCTCGTTAATAAGGAAGTTGGCCGACACATCCCATTGAAGTGGCGATCCGCTCACTGCCTTTACTAAGGTAGCGGGCTTAAATTTGAGGTTTTCACCTAGGTCGAAAACATATCCTGCTATCAAGAAATAGTGTAATCTCTCGGCAGCGATCGTCTCATTATCTAGGTTTAGAATGTTACTTTCGTCGTAGTGTTTTGTTGTCAAGAAGTTTGGTACAGAAAGTCCGGCGTAGAACTTTTCAGTATGATAATACAGTCCTGCACCAATCTGTGGCTGAATCTTGTTATCTATATTATTCTGGAATCGCGGGTCATTACCATCGAAGATATTCAATTTGGTAAAATCTACATCTAGGAGGTCTACACCTGCTTTCAGACCGAAACTTAATTCGGCTGTTTCAGAAGTATTAATAGTATACGAATAATCTATATTCACATTAGATTCTATTGCTGGTCCTATCTCATCGCGAACAATAGACAATCCCAGCCCCATATTTTCTAATGCTCCAATAGGAGAATTTACAGTAAATGTTCCTGTTTTGGGAGCTCCTTCGAAACCAACCCACTGTGTTCTGTACAACGCTCCAAAACTGAGCGCATCTCTTGAACCTGCATAAGCTGGATTTACCACTTGTGTATTGTACATGTACTGGGTGTATTGGGCATCTTGTTGCGCCCAACCTGATACGGTAGTTACAAGGGCCAAAACCAAAATTGTAAGATAACTGTGTTTCATAGTTATGTATTTAATACCTGGGTGGGCAGCACCCACCCAGGGTTTATTCTTCAATGATTGTTTATCTATTTATATATAGGTAACCTGAATTCTTCAATGTTTCACCCGAGTTTGGATCTTCGCGAACTAAGATATAGAAGTAAGTACCTGTTGGTAATGTTTCATCACTTCTTACCGTTGCACGACCGTTAGAGAAACCTCTAAAGACATTCTCTTCGCCGTTTGCTCCACCGTATCCATCGGTTTCGAATACAAGTACACCCCATCTGTTGTAAATCTTCATATTGTTATCAGGGAAGTTTTCGATTCCCAATACTCTGAAGAAGTCATTCAGTCCGTCACCATCAGGTGTAATACCATTAAATATTTCAAATGGTGGTGGTGGTGATTGTACATTCGGTAAGATAGTTACGGTAGGATCGTCAGGATCGCCGTCTCCATCTAGGTCGGTATTTGTAAGATCATTCGGATCGTCAGAAGTATCTTCTACTTCTGTACCGTTTGAAGTTTCACCTGTAATTACAGCTTGGTTTACCACTTCACCATTGTCTATATCTTCTTGAGAGATAGTATAGGTTGCGGTAAAGGTCGTATCATCAATCTCATCTACTTCCAGTACTGGAATCGGGCCACCTTCAACAACAATTCCTTCCAAGTCATCTGTAAGCACTAGGTTGAACAAGCGCACATTTCCTGTGTTTTCAACACTGAATACATACGAAATAGTCTCACCTGGCTGCGGAATACCGTCATCATTATCATCGTTGAACACACCAGACTTCTCAAGTGATACTCGAGGATCTTGACATAAGCCAAGTTCAGTTGGGTCCATTCCGTCGAAACTATCGTTATCTGACAGATCGCTCACAATGGTGCCATCTGGTGCGGTACCTTCAGCAAGTGCTTGATTAATTACGAATCCGGCATCTACATCTTCTTGTGTCACAAAGTACTCGGCTCTGAATGTATTTGAATCAGAATCGTTAGGGTTCAATGTAATCGGACCTCCAGTTACAGCCACTAATGGATCTGTAATGGTTATATTGGTCAATACTACATTTCCTGTATTTTTCACAACAAATTCGTATAAGATCGATTCACCAAGATCTACACAACCATTTCCATTCTGGTCTTGTGGTTCTCCAGTTTTTATCAACGCAATCGATGGTCCTTGACACAGGGCCGTGATGGTTGGCCTATCGTCAGTGAATACATCGAAGTCAGAATCATCATTAACCACATCACCATTCGGATCTGTACCTTCTACAGTTGCTTGGTTTATTACTTCACCAGCATTGATATCAGCTTGCGTAATTAAATATGTTGCACTAAAAGAACTAACATCGGTTTGTCCAGGAGCCAAGGTTATTGGTCCTCCAAGAACATTCACTAATGGATCTTCAATATCAATATTCGTAAGTGTTACGTTTCCTGTGTTTTGCACTGTAAATCGATATTCAATGGTTTCTTTAGGATCTGCACAACCACTTCCGTTTTCATCCATGACCGTACCTTCCTTAATCAATGCAATACTCGCATTCTGACAAAGTCCTGTAACAGTCGGTCTATCATCAGTAAATAAATCGAAGTCAGAGTCATCTTCTACTACAGTCCCATCAGGAGCTGTACCCATAGCTACCGCTTGGTTTACAACTTCACCGGCATCAATATCTGCTTGTGTGATACTGTATACTGCTGTAAAAGTTGTAGTATCTGTCTCGTCTGGAGCCAAGGTAATCGGCCCGCCGATAACATTTACTAAGTCATCGTTTATAGTAACTGCTGTTAATGTAACATTACCTGTGTTCTTCACTTCAAAAGAGTAAGAAATCGTTTCGTCAACATCTGTACAACCATTTCCATTTTCATCATTAAGTGTTCCTCTCTTAATAAGCGCAATAGATGGCTCATTACATAAGGTGGTAGTTGTTATAGTATCAGTTGAAATAGTATCTCCTGAAAGATCGTCCACCACTGTACCATCAGGTGCTGTACCTTCTGATGTAGCTTGGTTGTTTACCTCACCAGCATCGATATCAACTTGTGTGATAGTATAGCTAGCCGTGTACGTCCAAGTTTCATCAACATCAAGTTCGTTATCACCATTTGTGTCACCTCCGCCAAATACAATTGGTACTACTGGGTTCGGCGCTTCCAACAATGGATCTGTAACCGTGATGTTAGACAGGCTTACATTTCCTTGGTTTGTCACCGTGAATGTGTAATCTATCAACTCACCTGGTTGTGAACAATCTCCGCCGTCATCGTAGCTCGCTTCTTTTACGATAGC
>DFLU01000008.1:0-2826 GCA_002375495.1 Flavobacteriaceae bacterium UBA3611 | reverse complement strand
AGCTTGGTTGTCTACTTCACCAGCATCGATATCATCTTGTGTGATAGCGTAGCTAGCAGTATAGGTCCAAGTCTCTGTAACATCAAGTTCTGAATCTCCGTCGGTATCTCCACCGGTGAACACAATTGCTACTACTGGGTTCGGTGCCTCCAACAACGGATCTGTAACCGCGATGTTAGACAGGCTTACATTTCCTTGGTTTGTCACCGTGAATGTGTAATCTATCAACTCACCCGGTTGTGAACAGTCTCCGCCGTCATCGTAGCTCGCTTCTTTAACGATAGCGATTACTGGGCTCTGACATAGAGTAGTTGTTGTAATAGTATCTGTTGAAATAGTATCTCCTGAAAGATCGTCCACTACCGTACCATTAGGCGCTGTACCTTCAGCTGTAGCTTGGTTGTTCACCTCACCAGCATCAATGTCATCCTGCGTAATCAAGTAAGTTCCATTATAGAACCATGTCTCATCAGTATCTAGATTACCATCTCCATTAGTGTCACCATTAACTGGGCCAGGTACATTTCCTCCAAGTAGAAGGTCGGTCACAACAATGTTCGATAAGGTTACATTCCCTTCGTTTGTTACAATGAATGTATAGTCTATCATCTCACCTGGTTGTGAACAGTCTCCACCGTCATCATAGCTTGCATCCTTCACTATTGCAATGGCTGGACTCTGACATAGGGTAGTTGTTGTAATGGTATCTGTTGAAATAGTATCTCCTGAAAGATCGTCAACTACCGTACCATCAGGTGCCGTACCTTCTGCTGTAGCTTGGTTGTCTACTTCACCAGCATCGATATCATCTTGTGTGATAGCGTAGCTAGCTGTATAGGTCCAAGTCTCGGTAACATCAAGTTCTGAATCTCCATCAGTATCTCCACCGGTAAACACAATTGCTACTACTGGATTCGGTGCTTCCAACAACGGATCTGTTACCGAGATGTTAGACAGGCTTACATTTCCTTGGTTTGTCACCGTGAACGTGTAATCTATCAACTCACCTGGTTGTGAACAGTCTCCGCCGTCATCGTAGCTCGCTTCTTTAACGATAGCGATTACTGGGTTTTGACATAGTGTAGTTATTGTGATGGTATCGGTAGTAACTGTATCTCCTGAAAGATCATTTACTGTAGTACCATCTTCATCGGTTCCTTCAACGGTAGCTTGATTAGTTACCTCTCCGGCATCGATATCATCTTGAGTTATTGCATAATCTGCAGTATACGTCCATGTCTCGTCGAGGTCTAATATATTGTCACCATTGGTATCTCCATCAACAAAAGTGATAGCAACTACTGGATTTGGTGCCTCTAACAACGGATCTGTAACCACGATATTCTCAAGTGGTACGTTCCCTTCATTTGTAACCGTAAATGTATATCGAATAACTTCATCTACATCTGCACACATATCCTGGTTTCCATCAATGAACATTCCTGATTTTACGATTGCAATTGCAGGCGCAGGAGTTTCTTCAATTAGAATATAAACCGTTGCTTGGTCTGTTGCAATCGGACTGCCATTATCGAAAATTTCATACACAAATCTGTCATTTCCTTTGAAATCGGCTCCAGGAGTATATACGAATGTTCCATCAGCGTTTACTACTACTGAACCATTGAAAGGCCCTTCCACTGGAGTGACACCTACATTTAATGTCTGGTCATTTCCTTCAGGATCGCTATCATTGTCTAGTACATTACCCGTAACATCCATATTTACTTCACCGTAATAGGCGTCATCATTGGCTACAGTAATATTACCAGGATCTGCAATCACATAGATAGTAACTATTGCGCTATCACATAATGGAGTGGCAGCGTTATCGCAAATCGTGTATTCGAAAGTAACAACACCTGTAAAATCAGTTGCTGGAGTGAAGGTATAACTACCGTCTGGGTTCAGCACTACATTTCCACTTGATGGTGGTGTGTTTGAAGTAACCATGATTACGTCACCTGCATCAGGATCGAAATCGTTTACTAACACATTTCCATCTACTGGCACATTAATTTCTGTAATGTTTACGTCATTAATTGCCACTGGCGGATCGTTTCCAATAATAGGGTCATCCACGATTGTGATAGTCACATTCGCAGTATCGCACGCTATAGGATTTCCACCGTCACAAATTTGATATACAAAAGTATCATCTCCAACATAATCTGCTGCTGGTGTATAATCGTAAGTACCATCAGGGTTGAAAGTTAAGGTGCCTCCAGCAGTAGGACCACTAATTAAGGTAAATACCTCTGTACCTGCAGGACCATCAAAGTTTTCATCGTTGGTCGCTACACTTCCGCTCACCGGAAGGTTCACGAAGGTATCATTGATATCATCTACAGCAAGGATCTCGTTGCCAGGATCGGCTATCGAGATATAGACCGTTGCCACATCCCTTGCCACGTCGGCATTGTTATCAAATATTTCATATACAAAACTGTCGGTCCCAACAAATCCTGCATTCGGAGTATACGTAAAGCTTCCGTCGGCATTCAATGCTACCGTTCCGTTCGTAGGACCGTTACTAGGGCTCACAGCCACGTCAACCGTCTGGTCGTCGCCTTCTGGGTCGGTGTCGTTGTCCAACACGTTGCCCGTAATGTCTGCATCAGGGAACCCGTAGTATGCATCGTCCACAGCAGTGGTGATGTTATCTGGGCTGCCCAATACCTGGATCGTTACCGTGGCCGTGTCACAGAGTGATGGCGTACCGTCGTCACAGATCGTATAGGTAAAGGTATCCTCGCCCTCAAAACCTGGGTCAGGAGTATACGTGTACGTCCCGTCAGGGTTGATGCTCACGCTACCGTTGCTTGG
>DFLU01000011.1:1786-17754 GCA_002375495.1 Flavobacteriaceae bacterium UBA3611 | reverse complement strand
GGCATTTTACCCTGAAACGATAGGTGTATAAATGTTAGACATAAAAAAAGCCTTTCCAATTTTGGAAAGGCTTTTTTTATATGTAATGTATACTATAACTGAACACCTAACGTAAATACAATATTATTATTTACGTTGGACACTAATGCACTACTTGTAAGACCTATGTTGTATAACTGCTGTTCTCTGTCTTGTTCAGTGCGTGAATAGGAAACATCAAAATTATAATTTCCGAAGTCATATCCTAAACCAAGAGAAAAACCTGATGTATCTCCGATGGTAGTGCCATTTTTGTAAGGGCTTTGCGCATAAGAATATCCACCTCTTAAACTTAATTGACTTAGACGATATTCTCCGCCTAAACGAAATGTAGAGGCACCAGCGAGTTGATTTTCAATGGTGGTATTTTCATTAGCAAAGAAGGTATCGCTTTGCGGGCGAAATTCAATAGATGAATAGTCTTTGTATGAATAATCAACACTAATGAGCCCATCCTTTCCGAAGATATAAGCCCCGCTTGCTATAATTTTTCCAGGTGTACGGAGGTTGTAATTTTCAAAAACATTTACCACTCTCGGATTGATGATTTCGGTGATGTTCTGACCATCAACAGATCTGCGTGTTTCTAAATATTGTGAAGTTTCTTCTGAGATTTCAAACCAAGTAGGCGTATCGAAAGATAGTCCGATGCGAATATCTTCAAATTTGGCAATGGCTCCGATTTGAGCTGAAAATCCAGCACCTAACACCGAAAGATTGTTTTCAAAACCAATTTGATCTACCGATGCTAACGGATTGTTATTGGTTTCAAATAAAAAAGTACTTCTGTCATAATCGATGGCATGTGAATTTAAATTAACGCCAAAAAACCAATGGTCTCCATATTGTGTCGCAAAATTGGCAGTGTATTTGCCGGTATAGCCTCGTGTAAGGTAGCTATATTGCTGATTAAAATTTCCGCTAGAAAAGTTACCTACATATGCTGTATTTGCCGGGTCGTCTGAGACGGGGTCAAAAATAAAAGCTTGGTAGCCTAAAAACGCATTTTGCGCTGTCACTCCTTCGGTCTCTCCTAAAAAGTTATAAAGTTGAGAAATGGTTTCGCCGCTTCGCAATTGTAATAAGTCGAGAGGAATCCCTTGAGCTTGTTGTGTAAAAAAGGAACCGATAGACAAATTGCCTGTTCCGGCAGCAAATACATCATCATCAAAATTTTGAGTGTTATTATAGGTTAGGGAAAGCGTAAACTTTTTCCAATTAGAGTTCTCCGAATTATCGAATACGAAAACCATTCCGGCTTGATTTAAGCTCACTTCATTGTCTCCACTTTCTCTTACGGTGTTGAAATAGTTGGTTGTGTTGTCACTATCTGAGACAGCAAAGGAAGCAGCCGCATCGTTTTTTAGAAAAACAGCACTTCCGGCTGGATTGATTGCAATTGCGCTCAAATCGCCACCCAAGGCTCCAAAAGCGCCACTTAAAGCGTTAAAGCGAGCTGTTCCGGTAATATTTTCATCTGCGTAGCGCAGGCCATCAGTAATGTTTTGGGCGTTACAAAACGGCATGGAAAGTACCGTTATGAGTAAGAAATATATTCTTTTCATATAAAATAATTTAATAACTAATTGTTTGGAATTTATCCGCGTCCGCCACCTCTTCTAGAGCCACCTCCGCCTCGTGATCCTGACGATCGTGACCCGCCAGAACTTCGCATCGAACCTGATGATCTAGAGCCAGAAGAAGGTCTTGAAAATCCAGATGATCTCCTGCTATTTGATGAAGGTCTTGAATAATTAGTACGTGATCTATTTGACGAAGGTCGCGCGTTATTCCGTCTTGAAGTATTTCTTGTGTTATATCGCGGTCTGTTGGTCTGTCGATTTTGGTTATAACGACTTGATCTATTTGTTCTAGCAGAATTGTTATTTCTTGAGTAATAACGACCTACAGAAGAGCGTGCATCAGAACGGTATGCCCGACGTGAATTTTCACCTCGAGAGTACGAGCGATTATTGCTTCTAGTAGCGGTTCTTCCGTAGTCACCATTGCGTCTGCCGCGATTATAGGCAACTTGTGTTCCGTATCCTCCGTTATAATATCCGTTGTAATAATATGGGTGTCCGTAATATCCTCCCCAACCATTATAGATCCAAGGGTTGTTCCAGCCCCAATAGCCTCCATAGCCGTAGTAGCCACCCCAGCCCCAGCCGAAACCAGCATTCCAACCCCAGTAACCGCCCCAGCCCCAGCTGTTCCAGCCCCAAGGATTGTTCCAACCCCAATAGCCGCCACCCCAGCCCCAATTATTGAAGCCAGTTTCGTAAATGTTCACGGTAATATTGTCTGAATTGGAACCCCATGCGCCATACCCGTCTTCGTAACCGCCAGATCGATTTGGGACAATATAGCCCTCTTCATCTATAGTCTCGTCAGAAACGTATGCGTCGATATCGGTAAAGATTAAATCTTCTTCTGGAAGACTTTCATATTCGGCATTTTTGGTTTTAAAATATTGTTTGTAGTAACTTGAGTTGTCTTCGGTAGCCACTTCTTGGGTATCTGAATCGCTCGCGCCATAGATGCCGTCTTCAGCAGCATACCTCGATGTGCCACACGACACAAAAACAATAGAAAGTAGTCCAACCATCAAAAGGTTGAACGGGTTCGTAAGGAAGTATTTTTTAGTCTGCATATCTGAAGTATTTTATTGTTGGGCTACGTAAAAATAACTAGTTTTGCCCGATTGAACTAATCATTTAACAATGTCACAACATTTGTGCCAAACCACCTGCTATGGCGAAGAATTTAACAACTAGACAAGAAGATTACAGTAAATGGTATAATGAACTCGTTGTAAAGGCAGATCTTGCCGAAAATAGTGGAGTTCGAGGCTGTATGGTGATAAAGCCATACGGGTTTGCCATTTGGGAAAAAATGCAAGCGGAGCTTGACAGAATGTTTAAGGAAACTGGTCATCAGAATGCATATTTCCCGTTGTTCATTCCAAAATCATATTTCAGCAAAGAAGCAAGTCATGTAGATGGATTTGCAAAAGAATGTGCCGTGGTGACCCATTATAGGTTGAAAAATGACGAAGACGGGGGGATTATAGTAGATCCAGAGGCAAAATTGGAAGAAGAGCTCATTGTGCGCCCGACTTCGGAAACAATTATCTGGGATACCTATCGGAAATGGGTGCAGAGTTATAGAGATTTGCCGTTGCTGATTAACCAATGGGCCAATGTGGTACGTTGGGAAATGCGTACACGACTGTTTTTGCGCACCGCTGAATTTTTATGGCAAGAAGGACATACTGCCCATGCTACCCAAAAAGAAGCAATTGAAGAAGCAGAGCAAATGATGCATGTGTATGCAGATTTTGTTGAAAATTATATGGCCGTACCCGTAGTGAAAGGGCTGAAAACAGAAAGCGAGCGATTTGCAGGAGCGTTAGAAACCTATTGTATTGAAGCGTTGATGCAAGATGGTAAAGCACTACAGGCAGGTACTTCACACTTTTTAGGGCAGAACTTTGCAAAAGCATTCGATGTAAAGTATGCGACCAAAGAGGGGAAACAAGAATATGTGTGGGCCACCTCGTGGGGAGTTTCAACACGATTGATGGGTGCGCTTATAATGACGCATAGCGATGATAACGGATTGGTGTTGCCTCCAAAGTTAGCTCCAGACCAAGTAGTAATTGTTCCGATTTATAGAAATGATGAACAATTGGCTGCCATTAGTGAAGTGGCCAAAGCGTTGCAGCGAGATTTAAGGGCGAAAGGAATTCGGGTGAAATATGACGACAGGGATACGCAAAAGCCTGGGTGGAAATTTAACGAGTACGAATTGAAGGGTGTTCCTGTACGAATTGCCATTGGTCCGAAAGATTTAGAGAAAGGTACGGTAGAACTCGCACGTCGCGATACCTTGGAAAAACAGTTTGTGTTGCGCGATGATGTAGTGGGTGTTGTAGAGGGACTAATGACTGAAATACAGGAGAATTTATATAGAAAGGCACTGACGCACAGAGCGACACATACAACAAAGGTAGATACCTATGAGGAGTTCAAAAAAGTGTTAGAGACTACAGGAGGTTTCATATTAGCGCATTGGGATGGTACAACTGAAACGGAAGATCAGGTGAAAAACGAGACCAAAGCGACCATACGTTGTATTCCTATAGACGAGGAAGATGAGTCGGGAAGCTGTATGGTTACAGGGAAACCGTCTAAAAGACGTGTGCTTTTTGCGAAGGCATATTAATTTTTTTAAATTTTTTTTGAAAGGGATTTGCTTCATTAAAAAAATGTTGTATTTTTGCATCCGCAATTCAAAAGAATGGTCCGTTCGTCTAGGGGTTAGGACGCCAGGTTTTCATCCTGGTAACAGGGGTTCGATTCCCCTACGGACTACAAAACATAGATTAAACAAAAAACATGGCGAATCACAAGTCAGCATTAAAGAGAATTAGAAGCAGCGAGACAAAGCGTTTACGCAATCGTTACCAACACAAAACGACGCGTAATGCAATCAAGAAGTTGCGTGAGATGACAGATAAGAAAGAGGCTGAAAAGTTTTTCCCTTCTGTAGTATCTATGGTAGACAAATTAGCTAAGAAAAATATCATTCATGATAACAAAGCGGCTAATGTTAAGTCGAAATTAGCAAAGCACGTAGCAGCGTTATAACGATTTAATTGCGAATTAAATAAAACTCCTCCACCTATTGGGGGAGTTTTTTTATGCAATTATGTTCCGCAATGAAGGTGTTATGGAATTAAACTAGCGAAGTCTCCGCCATTTCGTGCAATATCCCGCACAATCGAAGAGGAGATGTGTGAAAATTCTGGACTACAGATTAAGAAAATACTATCCACACCATTTACCTTTTCATTGGCTTGAGCAATGGTCTGTTCGTAATTGAAATCGGTAGTGTTTCGAAGTCCGCGTAATATAAACTGTGCTTGCTGTTCTTTACAAAAATTTGCGGTTAACCCTTCGTAGGATGCCACGGTTACTTTTGTGTTTCCACGGAAAGCGGCTTCAATTTTTTCGATACGTTCGTCAAGCGGCCACATGTACGATTTGTTTGCATTTACCCCAATCGCTATAATGATTTCGTCAAAAAGCGGAAGTGCCCGAGTGACAATGTCTACATGGCCTAACGTAATGGGGTCGAATGATCCAGGGAAAACGGCTCGTCTCATAATTCAGTAAAGTTCAGCTTAAAAGAATACTAACTGCAAGGTACAAAAGTTATTTTTGGGGTGCTGCCAGCGATTCTTCAATCAACATTCCGAAGAATTGGGTCAGCGTCATGTTTGCTTCGCGCACTTGTTTCGGGATAATACTTTCTTTGCTGAGACCGGGCGTGGCATTAATTTCAATAAAATACGGTTCTCCTTCTTGGATAATAAACTCGCAACGGGTTACGCCCTTCATGTTTAATAACTCGTAAATTCGTTTTGTTTCGGCCTGAACGCGTTGTGTGATTTCTTCGGAAATGCGCGCGGGTGTGATTTCTTCAGATTGGCCTAAATATTTGGCTTTATAATCAAAAAATTCATTTTCGGAAACAATTTCAGTAGGGGGTAATACGGTAATTTTACCATTGATTGCATACGCACCCACAGAAACCTCTGTGCCTAGCAAAGCTGTTTCAACCAACACCTCATGATCTTCAGTAAATGCCTTCTGAAGTGCAGCTTCAAACTCGTCTGTGTTCTTCACTTTGCTAATTCCGTAGCTAGATCCTGCGCGGTTCGGTTTAACAAAACACGGAAGCCCTACTTTCTTGACCATTTCATCTAGATTGTAAGGTACTCCTTTGTTTATATAGTACGAATTCGCACATTTTACGCCAAAGCCCTTTAAGACAGATAAGCAATCGCGCTTGTTAAAACTAAGTGCACTGGCATACACAGAAGAGGAAGTCTGCGGAATGCCAATTAGTTTCCAGTATGCTTGTAGCAATCCGTCTTCTCCCGGCGTTCCGTGTACGGTATTAAAAACGGCATCGGGCACGACTTTAGCACCAGCCACTTTAAAACTAAAATCATCTTTGTCGATAGGTGATTTTGAACCATTTTCAGAAACGTAAAACCACCCTTCTTGCAAAATATGTACAGGAAAGATATTATAAACGGTCTGATCTAGCGATTCACAGACCACATTGCCGCTGTTTAACGAAATCTCAAATTCGCTGGAAAAGCCTCCCATGACCACGGCTATATTTTTTTTCACCATACCAAAAGTTGAATTAGTGCGTTTATCAAAAATATAACTTATCGTATAAAAGTTGCTAACTTTAGGTTTGTTATTTTTGCAACTAACCTTCAACGTATGTCGTTTATAAAATACATCTTTTCGAAAGCCTTCATAAAACAATTATTACTGATTGTTTTGGGGCTTATTGTGGTATCATTTATTGTGCTTTGGTGGCTTCGGAGTACCACCAATCACGGACAGAAAATTGAAGTTCCTGATTTGGCCAAAATGACGCTGAATGATGTAGAAAATATCTTAGATGAAAATGAGCTGCGTTACGAAATCTTAGATTCAGCTAATTTTAATCCCGAATATCCGCGGTTTTCGGTTATTGAACAATTACCACGCGCTGGAAAATTTGTTAAAGAAGACCGTAAGATCTATTTAACCTTAAATCCGTCTGGGTATCGAAAAGTGAAAATTCCCGATGTGGTGGGCAAAACGACCCGTCAGGCTGAGCCGACCCTAAAAGCAATGGGTTTTGAAATAGGGAAGGTAACCACAAAACCACATATGAGCGACCAAGTACTAGAAATTAGACACGCCGGTGCCCGTATAGAACCAGGAACCGAGTTGGAAATCACTTCTGTAATCGATTTAATTGTGGGAGATGAAAGTTTGAGCCGGATAGGGCGTGACAATGATGAAGAAGGCGAAAGTGACCCAGAGGGTGAAACCGAAATCAATGAAGAAATTATAGAAGATGATGGAGCCCGGTAACGCTAACGAAGATTCAGGAAATGACGATCTCTATGAGCATTTTAAGTTTGTAGCAGACAAAGGGCAATCGCCTTTGCGGGTAGACAAGTACCTGATGAATAAGGTTGAAAATGCTACCCGTAATAAAATTCAGAAGGCAGCCAAAGACGGAAATATATATGTAAACGACACTGTAGTTAAACAAAACTACAAAGTGAAACCAGGCGATGTGGTTACCGTTCTTTTTGAACACCCCCCTTACGAGTTGTTGCTTACCCCAGAAGATATCCCAATCGATATCGTATACGAAGACGACGATGTGCTGGTTGTGAATAAAGAAGCCGGCATGGTGGTGCATCCCGGACATGGAAATTATAGTGGCACTCTTATAAATGCACTGACTTTTCATTTTGATAACCTCCCGAATAATAGCAGTAATCGTCCAGGATTGGTGCACAGAATTGACAAAGATACTAGCGGACTATTGGTGATTGCCAAAACTGAAGAAGCCATGACACATTTGTCTAGGCAGTTCTTTAATAAAACCACCGAACGCGAATATATCGCATTGGTATGGGGGGATGTCACCAACGATAGTGGCACTATAGAAGGTCATATCGGTAGGCATCCAAAAAATAGATTGCAGAATACCGTTTTTTTAGGGGAAGACGCTGAAGAGCGAGGTAAGGCAGCCGTAACACACTATAAAGTGTTAGAACGACTTGGGTATGTAACCTTGGTTAGTTGTAGGTTAGAAACAGGTCGTACCCATCAGATTAGGGTGCATCTTAAACACATTGGGCATACACTTTTTAATGACGAGCGTTATGGCGGTGAAAAAATTCTGAAGGGTACCAGCTTCAGCAAATACAAGCAGTTTGTAGAAAATTGTTTTAAAATTTTACCACGCCAAGCATTGCATGCTCGCACCTTAGGATTTGAACATCCAACCACTGGGAAATTCTTAAAATTTGAAGCCCCCATACCTAACGATATAGAGGCTTGTATTGATAAATGGCGCAATTATGCAAAACACGCCATAGAATGATTAAGTGAACCCAGTTTTAATTAACGTTTAACCCACTTCAATGTTTGTTTCTTTGTTCCATCTGAAATGGTGACAAAGTAAACTCCGTTCGCATAATTTGCTGTTTCAAGTTGAAGTCGTTCGCCAGTAACGATGGTTCTATTTTCGTTAAAAATTACCTTTCCATCTATTCCAGCAAGCGTTATTTTTGCATTTGCAATATCGGTTGTAGAATATATATTCAAAATCTCATTTGAAGGATTTGGTGCAATAACAAAATCAATTTCAGCATTGAATTCAGAAACACCAAGTACCTCCTCAATAGAAACTAATCCGTTCCTTGTGTTGCTCCCTTTATAGCCATTGCTAAGAATTTTTGTAGCATCGTATGGTACGTTCAGGTTGTAAGTTGTTACAAATGTGGAGTCTATTTCAGCACCAAAATTTTGTGTGTACGAATTAGCGGTTAAGTCCATTACACCATCTCCATCAGCATCACCAACCACGGCTCCATTCAGAAATGTAAATCCGCGTGGTCGCAATGGAAAGCCATCAAGTTCTCCGCTTCCATCTAATGAATACGCATGAATATACCCTATGTTATCCATATCGGTAAGAGTACTAGAGAAAATAATATCGTACACATCATCGTTGTTAATGTCTGCGATGGTTAATACTCCTTCGTTACCACCGTATTTTTCAATTGGAAAATCTGGAAGGTTTTCACCATCGGGGTCTAGTCCGTAAATTGTTGGTAGCGGTGTGCCATTACTACTTGTATTTCGGTCTGCCATAAAGATATCGTAGGTTCCGTCTTGGTCAAAATCGACTACAGTAGGAGGTGAGTACGTCCAACCCGCAGTTGCAATTGGCCATCCAGGATAGTACGTTGCGTCACTCTTGAGCACATAAAAACCAGGTGCATCGCCGTGATTGCTACCCACAATCTCTAAGTTTTTATCTCCGTCTAAATCGACCAGCAAAGGCGACTGATACGAATATCGAACTAAAGGATTTACTAGGGGAAAGCCAGTTAACAAATCGCCGTTCACATCATAAACATACATTCCAGTAGACGAAGTTGCGATAACCACATCTTGATCTCCATCGTTATCTACATCACCTACTGAAGGTGTAAAGGCGGGCGTCGCATCAAATTGTACAGGCCAATTTGCATTAATGGGTGTTCCGTCCTGTTTTAGGGCGTGCACAAAACCTACAGTGCTGCTTTGGCGCTGGCAACTTATTATATCCATAATATCATCACCGTCAAGATCTGCAAAAACGGGTGCGTTTATCATCCAGTTGTCATTAAAGTTTAAAGGCCATCCTGGAAGGTCATCTCCGTTGTTGTCCATTAAATAGATGCGTCCAACGGTTGTTGGGTAGCCTGTGTTAACGGCAATTTCCACATTGTCGTCTCCATTTATATTTGCTACTGTGGGAGGTAATAGAATGGGGCCTTCTACCGTTTTTTGCCAAACAATTTCTCCAGCACCATTTAATGCATAAAGTTCGGTGTTTATACCATATAAAATTTCCTGAACCCCATCGTTGTCTACATCTGCTAATGTTACGCCCCGTGAGTTTTTTATACTCGGATTGGCAGGACGCCCAAAGGTGAATAGTTCTTCAATGTTGCCGGCGTTCGACTTTTTCATTGGTGGGATTGCCACGTTTTCAACTGTAATGGTTCCGTCTTCTAAAAGGGTTGCTTTCTTGCCCATGTTTTCTTGGGCTGTCATGGTGCCTATTGTAATTGCAATAAGCCCGAATAATGATAGTTTTTTGCTCATAAATGTTGATATTTTTTCTAAAGTTACTTTTTGATAAATGAAGCAAACGTTAAGAGTTTCTTAATTAACACCGGGGTATTTCTCTTGGGCACAAGAATGCGCTAGGAATCAATTGTGTATAAAAAAAAATTATCTGTTGTTTAATTATATTTATTAGGAGACGTTTATAAAGCCAAATTTGAAATTGTATTTTTACAAAAAAGAAATTCGCATGAAAATAGTAGTATCTCCCGCCAAATCATTAGACTTTGAAAGTAAGTTGCCAACCACGAGAGGCACCCAGCCGTTATTTTTGGAACAGGCTGAAATGATCAATAACAAATTAGAACGAAAGTCGAAAAAAGCAATTGGCGAGTTGATGAGCATTAGCGATTCTTTAGCCGCGCTTAACTACCAGCGGTACAAAGATTTTAGCACTCCTTTTACAAAAAAGAACTCCAGGCCAGCTGTATATGCCTTTGCAGGCGATGTGTACCAAGGGCTCGATGCATATAGCATTCCTGAAAGTAAAATAGATTTGCTAAATGACTCATTGCGTATTCTAAGCGGAATGTATGGAGTGTTGCGCCCGTTAGATTTGATACAGCCCTACCGACTCGAAATGGGGACAAGTCTTTCTATAAACCGAAAAAAGAATCTGTATGAATTCTGGGGAGATTCAGTAACCGAAGCCTTGAATAACGAATTGGAAGAAGGGGAGACCTTTCTGAATTTAGCAAGCCAAGAATACTTCAAGGTAATCGATCCTAAAAAGCTAAAAGCTCCCGTAATTTCTCCTGTTTTTAAAGATTTCAAAAATGGAAAGCTTAAAATCATTTCATTCTTCGCTAAAAAGGCGAGGGGAAGCATGGCGCGTTATGTAATTGATAACAATACGAAGACCTTACGCGGGTTAAAAGGTTTCGATTATGATGGGTATGGCTATAGTGAGCAATATACCGAAAACGAAAACGAACCTGTGTTTGTGCGTTAAGCCTTGTTTCATCATGTACATCCATACCCGACTTTTATCCCAAAAAACACTACAAAATTAATTGTTGGTACATTACCGCCGCCGCGTTTTACCACTGGCGAATTGAAAGAAGGGGATGTAGATTTCTGCTACGGAAGTAGGGACGGACAATTATGGCCTATCTTAGATGCACTTTTTGATTTAAATCTACAATATGAAACTACCGATCTTGCGATTGCGCAACGCAAAAAATTTTTGCAAGATCGCGGTTTGGGCATTTGTGATATCGTGGCAAGCGCGCGTCGTGAAAAAGTGGACGCGAGCGACTTAGGAATGCAACAAATTGAATTACGTGACTTGGTTTCCGTATTAGAAACACATTCAAGAATAGAGACACTTTTGTTCACCGGCGGTAATAGCAAGAATGGCCCTGAGTATTTTTTTAGAAAACACCTAAAAGAGTACAGTTTATCCCTTTCCGTAGAAAATATTAACGTTCCCAGAATTCATTCGTTCGAGTTACCTAAATCAAAACGAACAATCACCACAGTTTCCTTAACGGCTCCCAGCGGGGCTGCCAATAGGGCGGTAGGTGCGCTTCAGCTATACAAAGAGATGAAAAAAGCCAATCCCAAACTGAATACCATCGATTTTAGAATTACCCAATACCGACCTTTCTTTTAAATTCTACTGAAAAGAAAAAACTTCTAGAGGTGCATTGTTGCTTACAACCACGTAATGCGGTTGATTTAGTATGGAAATTTCTACAATGTCTTTTGCGTCTGAATTGATATACGGATCGAATTCTTTGGTGTATTCAAAATTACCTTTGCCGTCTCCCAGAAGTACATACCCGTAATTACTATCGTAACGAATGGTTTCTACCTCGGCATCATAAATCGCACCAACACCCATAACATCTAGGTTGCCATCGTTGTTGATGTCTTTAGTGATAAACGAAAGAGTAGGGCCTAACTGTGCCATATTGGGCAATTCTGTTAGGGTAAAGGTGCCATCACCATTATTTTGGGCGTACACAGACTCGAAGGTGTAAAGGGTTCGTTTTTCAGCTTCTTTTAGTTCTTCTTTACCATAGATAGATTCCATATCTAAACTGGCAAACTCTTTATAGCTCTGAATTTTTTCTAGTAAGAAAGGATTTTGTTCGCTACTACATTCTTTTCCGCGTACCGGAACAACACGCCCGTCATTTATTTTGCTCAGTGCAATATCAAAAGAGCCGTTGTTGTCAAAATCTTTTGCATAAATAAAGAGTGGCTTTTTTTCTGAAGGTTGAAATTTATTGTTTTTACCTAGATTTCCGAAGAAATAATCGACATCACCATCACCGTCCATATCTGTGGCTGTTGCACCAAACCACCAACCTTCTTTTTTGTTAAACGCTTCTGTTTCTTTTTTGGTAAAAGCGCCATTGTTGTTGGTGTAAAACGTAGGTTTCATCCATTCTCCGGTGAGCAATAAGTCTGGATCGTTATCACCATCAACGTCTGTAAAAATTGCTTCGGAAACAATCCCTGGCGTTTGTAAATCGGCATTATTAGGGGTAATGTCTTTAAATATGCCGTTGTTGTTCTGTAGTAGATATGAAGGGGAAGCCAAGGGGTATTTTCCTGGCACTACATTTCCACCTGCAAATAAGTCGAGGTCGCCATCACCATCGATATCGGCTGCGGCAACCGATTTGCCAACACTCAGCATTTTTGGGAGTGCCTTCGTGTTTCTCGTAAAGTTTCCATTGCCATCATTTGTGTACAAGCGATCTTGGAGTTCATTGCTATTGGCGGCAAACTCGTAGCCGCCGCTTACCACATACAGGTCTTGGTCTCCATCACCATCGGCATCAAAAAAGAGGGCGTCTGCATCTTCAAAACTCGCTTCTTTGTCCCATAGGGTTTTCTGTGGATTGTTGAAGGTTCCATCATTTTTTTGAATAAACAGCGCTGCGGGCGACCCTGCCGCGTTTCCTACGAAGAAATCTTCTAGGCCGTCATTATTCACATCGGCTTTTGCAAAACGGGCACCCTTGCTAGATTGGCGTTGTGGTAAAAGTAATTGTTCGCCATAATCATAAAAATCATTTTCAACGTGGCGATATGCTAGTCCCAATTCTGCAGCTTCCCTACGGTGTTTTTTGAGATTTTTATTCATATTGTTAGCAATATCAGAGGTTGCTTCATCATATGAAAAGTTCAGGCTGCTGTTTGGTTTGGGGTTCTTTTTAGTAGAAACTTTTCCGTCAGGCCAAACCACCTTAATTTCTTCAATCACTTTTTCGTCACCTAGACCAAAAACGAGGTTCGGACTTACAGATGATTCAAATCCGCGTCCAGTATATAATTCCTGCACTTGTTCTTTTTGCTTTGTTTTTACAAAAACTTTTGAGCCAATTGCGTGCTTGTTCCCCAGTGGGCCCTTTAGGGTTATTTTGCTGAAGTTATTACGCGCGTTGTTTTTGTAGATTCCCGCTTCGTCGTGCAAATTATTGATAATCAAGTCTAGATCGCCATCATTGTCGAGGTCTGCGTAGGCAGCACCGTTAGAGTAGGTGGGTAGGTCTAAGCCCCATTCTTGTATTTTTTTAGAGAAGGTGAGATTGCCTTCATTTTTATAGATATAGTTGTTAATGCGTTCTGTTGGAATAAGGTCTAAAACTTCTTGAAGTTGTTTGCTTTCGCCGCTGTTCATTATTTCACGTAATTTAGCACGAGCATCTTGGTTGGTGTAATCTCGGTCAACCCCGTTGGTTACGAAAATATCTTTCAGCCCGTCATTGTCAAAATCGGCTAAAAGGGGCGCCCAGCTCCAGTCTGTTTTAACTACGCCAGAAAATTGTGCGGTTTCATAAAACTTGCCCTTTCCTCTGTTTACATGTAACATATTTGCCATATAGGCGTGGTGGTAACCGATATCAACCATGGTATTGAAACCAGAAATGCTCATAGATGCCATGTTTTCTTTGCTACGGGCATAATTTTCCGATAGCATATCAAGGGTAATGAGGTCTGGCAATAAATCGTTGTTCAAATCTGCATAATCTGAACCCATGCTATTGGTGGTAATGTGGTCTAGGCGGTTGAGTATCTCATTTTTAAAAGTACCATTCTGTTGGTTGATGTATAAAGCATCTGGCTCTAAAAAGTCATTGGCAACATAAATATCATCCCATCCGTCTTCATTAAAGTCAGAAATCACAGCACTCAAACCCCATGCCTTGTTTACAAGTCCGGCCTCTTGGGTAACTTTGGTGAATCTAGTACCGTCGTTTCTATACAAATGGTCACTGGTAAGTGCATTGGTATTTTTTTGAATTTCAGAATTAATTTTTCCGTTATTCTGGAAATCTTCTCGGTGATTTACCAAATAGAGGTCTAAATCGCCATCGTTGTCGAAATCGATTTGGTAGATTTGAGTTGAAAATGCAGGATCTGCCAATCCCCATTGGCTAGCTTCTTCTTTAAATGTCCCGTCTTGTTGATTCATAAAAAGCAAGTTTTTTCTTGCTTCATCATCCTTTAGGGAGCCTGCCTTACATACATAGATATCCAACCAGCCGTCATCATTCACATCTAGCATGCTAACGCCTGTAGAAAACCCCTGATAGTCTTCAGTTTGAGAGCTTGAGGTAATGTCCTTAAAATCAAAGTTTCCATTGTTCTTATAAAGTTTGTTAGGTCCGAGATTGGAAACAAAATAAATGTCTTCGAGTCCATCGTTGTCAATGTCGCCAACCGCCACACCAGCGCCCGTATACACGTACATATAATTCATGAAGTTCAAGTCGATACGCTGCTGGAGTATATTTTTAAAGGTCACTCCTGATGCGTTACTTTCAATTCTTTCAAACTGTTGTGGGTTCTCTTCGGAAATTTTCTCTTGTTCGACAGTGTTTGAACAAGAACAAGCAATGATTGCCAAAATGATTACTAGTCTTCTCATGATTAAAATGTTACTGCAACAAATATAGCAGATTAAGAACAACCAAAGTTGTAAAAAATTTGACATATTTTGACGTGTAATAGTGCATTTTGTCGATAAATACGCAACTAACACAAAAAAATTATGAATATTTTAAGTATTATTTTTATCTTGACGCACGATAACAATCATTCTAATTTAAATTTTAATTTTATGAAAAAAATTACGTTTTTTTATGTGGCGTTGCTTTTTCTGTGTTGTACATGGATAGGTAGTGCCCAAATGACCTATAATGGAGCCACTGGGCCATTAAACGACAATGGCGTTGGTGTTCCTCCTGGAGTCACGGAATATATCATCAATGTTCCAGATTCAGGTAGTATAACAGATTTAACCATTGATTTGGATGTTACCCATACGTGGCTAGGAGATTTAGACATTGAACTAGAATCACCAGCGGGAACTATTGTCGCGCTTATGGACGAGCCAGGCGACCCTACTCCTTCTGGAGCTTTCGGATGTAATGTGGATGATATTTTGGCTACATTTGAAGATGGCGGCACTCGTTCAGCAGTTGATGTAGAAACAGTTTGTAATCCAGCCGTTCCTTCTATTGCCGGTTCTGTAGAGCCATTAGGCTTATTTAGTACTTTTAATGGAGAAGATCCTAACGGAGATTGGATACTACGTTTTACAGACAATGCTGGTGGAGATAGTGGTGGAGTTAATGCCATTGGATTAAATATTACGGGGATCACTATGATTGGCGACGCTCCAGTAATCACCTGTCCTGCAGATATCATGATCAACACCGAGCCAGGTGTGTGTACAGCGGTATCTAACTTTGCTGGTACGGCGACAGATACCGAAGATGGGAACATCTCGGGAGATATCGTTGCGACCCCAGCGAGTGGTTCGGCCTTCCCAGTGGGGACAACGGCCGTGACACTTTCGGTTACAGACAGCGACGGGAACACATCTACCTGTATGTTCAACGTAACTGTGGTAGACAACGAAGACCCGGTACTTACCTGCCCGGCAGATATTGTACAGAGCAACGATATGGGTGTCTGCGGTGCCAACGTTACCGTACCGATGCCGACGATCATGGACAACTGTCCTACGGCCGGTGGTTCACCGACTCAAACATCGGTATCAAGCCCACTTACGGCCTATAACTTTGACGCTTTAGGCCTTATAGACACCCCAACTACCATCACGGGCCCTGCAATGGCCTCTGGCGATGTTGAGATGAGTGCTACCTTTACCGGTGACCACGGTGGTGGCAC
>DFLU01000011.1:0-1460 GCA_002375495.1 Flavobacteriaceae bacterium UBA3611 | reverse complement strand
ACGGTTAACGACGACGAGGACCCAGTGATCTCATGTGCGGGCGACCCTGCACCGATCTTCGGATCTGCGACGGACGCAACGGCCACGGCCATCCCTGACAACAACCCTGCTGGACTGACGGCTACCATCGACATCACAGACGATTTCGACATCACCGACCTGAACGTGAACCTTGATATCAACCATACTTGGATCGGTGACCTTGCGGTGACCCTTACGGCACCAGACGGTACCACCACGGTACAGTTGATGGACAGACCGGGTGTACCAGCGTCAGGTTTCGGTTGTAACAATGTGGATCCAGCAATCAACATCGACTTGGACGACGAGGCTACCAATACGGTGGAAGATTCGTGCCCAGAGCCTTACGTTGGGATGTTCATCCCGAACGAGGCACTCTCTACCTTCGACGGTGTGAGCACCATGGGTACATGGACATTGAACATCACAGACAATGCCGGTGGTGACACGGGTACACTCAATAGTTGGACAATGAACTACGAGTACATCGCAGTATCGAACCCATTACAGGTAGTACTTGACGCAAACGGTATGGCTACCGTAGACGTTGCCGACCTATTGTTAGGCTTCAGCGACAACTGTGGAGTAGCCTCTACGACCGTTGATGAGACTGCACCTCCTGCACCGGGATCGATTACAACCATTTTCGACTCGAACAACGGTGGTGCCAATGGTGGAGCTGTATTCTTTGATATCACAGTAGGACCTTCAGACCTTACTATTAGCGACCTTGACCTGAACACGGACGAGGGCGGAGCCTTCACGGTAGACATGTTTACCCTTGTGGGGACATTCGTGGGCAATGAGACAGACCCTGCACCCTGGTCGCTATCGGCAACGGGATCGGGTACTGCATCAGGTACGATCAATACGCCTAGCAACGCAGTATTGGATACTCCAGTGACCCTGTTAGCTAACACCACTTATGGTGTGGCATTGGTATTGGACGCTACCCACGGACACAGTTATTCTGGTACGGGAACCAACCCAGCGCCGGGTATGCCTTCTTACAGCAACGGTGACCTTACGTTGAGCCTTGGTGCCGGACAGAACACACCGTTCTCAAGTGCACCTTTCAACCCACGTATCTGGAACGGTACGCTGAACTACACTACTGGTGGAGGTACTATTGCGGTATCTAGCTTCGATGTAGACTGTAGCGATGTAGGAACGAACACCATAGATGTGACGGTTACCGACATCAACGGGAACACCTCTACATGTACGGCCACCTACGAGGTGATCGACGACCTAGACCCAGTATTGGTATGTATGGACTTCACACTTGAATTGGGTGCAGACGGTACTGCCGTATTGGATCCGTTCGATATGATCGACCTTACGGCAACAATGGAAGCTTGTGGTATCGACACAGCTGCCGCTGACCTTGTGAACTTCACCTGTGACGACATAGGCGCACCGATCATGATCACCCTCTT